>NZ_JBWXPL010000004.1:0-5412 GCF_056680015.1 Sphingomonas sp. BL2 | reverse complement strand
CTAGCCGCGACGCACTTCCGCGCTGCATAAACTCATTGCACAGCGCGAGCCTAATTTAGCGATCAGAACAGCCGCTTTCCGACTTCCTCGGCAAATTTGGGGTCACGGTCGGCACGGTTTCCAGCATTGAGCGCAGATTGGCTCCATGCTTCGGTACTTGGCGACAGTCTTTTAGGGGGCTGCCGTCCAGCAGAAGGAGGAGCCGTCTCGTCGCCTTTCAGATGGCAGACGGCATAGAGAACGTCATCGTGATCGGGCAGGTCAGTGCATCGCCGCCTCGCCGCCTCTGCTCCCTCGCGATGGTAGGCCACAGCCTTATCGGCGCTCCCTACCCATACCGGGCTGGCGTCATCAAAGCCGGCCAGCCACACAATCTGTTCGCCTGACCGTGTGCGAGCGAGAACCCAGCCCATGTCTGTATGAAGGCGACCCGATTCCAGCATTGCTGCTGTAAATTGCTCAACGGTAACAGGCCGGGGTGCATCATCCATGGCGTTCATCCTTCAAAGGGCGGCCGAACAGGCGAGACCAAAAGCTGCCATCGGACTGGGGCTGAGGTGGTGACGGGGGGGGCGCGACAGGTGCAACCTCTGGTGGCTGTGGTGTGTCCTGTAGGAACTCCTCGGACGCAGGGCGTTGATCCGTCAGAAGACCCCGCTCAGCTATTTGGCGCCAATGATTGCGATCATTGCGCAGATCCTCGCGGTCAGCTCGAACATCATCCAGTTGGGATTTGAGAAGGTCGATTTGCGCCTTGAGCAGATCGACAATTTCCCCTGCTATGACGGGTGCATCGGGGGTGTCACCTACTGTTAAGCTGGGCTGTAAAGGTTGCTGCACCCCCTTTACAGCAGGCCAAACGCGAAAAAGCTCTACCGGCTCGATACGCCATTCGCCGTTTGCCGTCTTTTCCGCTGAAATACGGCCAGTTTTAATGGCTTTCATAAGGGTTTGACGGGTGACACCAACCTGATCGGAGGCTTCTTTTAGGGGTATACCCATGGGTGTCACTCGCTGTTAAATCTTACATGTAACCATCTGTATACAGGGTGCATACCCTGTAGCCGACTAGCTTAGTTGTCCTAGTAGATTACCCGTAAGCGATCCGATGCTGCGTGCTTCCTCGTTAGGCTGGCGATCAACCGTTTCCTGCAGTGCAGGTATGTTCGGTTCCATACCGGGCAAAGTGGGTTCGCTAGGGGGAGGTAACCCCTCACCAGAGGGCAACTGACGTTCGCCAGGAAGCATGCGTGGCAGCTTTTTAAGAGGGCGCGTATCGTTGATGACGCTTTCAGGTTGATCGGCTGCATCCGCTACTAGCGTTGCGCTGAACACTGAAAGCCGGAGCTCGTCACGTGGCTGGCCCCAAGCTACTCGATCGTTGACGACGTAGGCCGCCACTGTGCCGGGGCCGTTCATTCGCACGACCTGAACATAATTCTCTTCGGCTAGATCTCGCACCGCTCTCTGGACCGTGTCCACGCTGCACCCCATCAGCTTCGCGATCGTCTTTTGGGAAATGGCGACAGCATTACGATCCCCCATTCGACCAACGAGGATCAGAAGCAGTTGGCCGGCACGCGGTTTTCGCGCTGTGAGATCACCCCAAAGCTCCAATGCTTTGCGCTCGACTTGCACCCAATGACCCATCGACGACCCCACCGCACCCATGCGGCTACCCTACCGCAACCTTGCGGAGAAACAAGGCAAGCCTGCCGATTTAATCTGCCGAGTTTTTAGGCAACCTACCGCATAGCTGGTGCGGTAGGGTGACCGCATAGCTGGTGCGGCCACCCCCAGAGGTAAGACTATCAAAAATAACGAAAAAGTATTTGCGCTCTCTAATGATCTAATGAGCGTGACCGCCAAGTCCCGCAGGCTGGGGCATGATCATTAGATCAGAAGGAACGAAGCAAGAACAAATAGAACGAGCCTAGTCGGCTCGCGCGCTGTTGGATTTCTCCGACACGATCGGAAGCGCCCTAAGACAGTGCAGAAGGTGCTTAGCGAGGCAGAAGTAGGCAGGTAGTCCGGTGCCGGCCCAAACAAGCCCCTGTGGCTTTCTAGGCTGCTCCAGAGGTGTTTTCCGTGTCATCCCCGGCTTTCGCGAGGAGTGCCTCTCCACGGGCCTTCCATCGGCGTTGCTGGTCCTCGGTTACGTCCGCCTTTGCCATGGCATCGAGCGCACCGAGGAGGGTGGCACGATCCCAGGTCGGTATGCCTGTCTGGCTATCCAGCAACCCCGCTTTCGTCATCAGACCGGCTGCAAGGAAGCGTTGATGGTCACGCTCCCTGCGATCAGCCTTGGCTGTGGCGCTCGCAGCTTGGCGGATCGCTCCCCGGCCAGCCCGCACGGTTTCCTTGGCGCGCTCGACCCGGATCAGTGCAGCCAGCGAACGGTTGTCGGTGGGCGTTCGATCGGGCTTGTGCATGAGGAGCATGAACAGCTTGTCGTCTTTGGAGGGATTGGTTTTAGCGAGCAGCCTGTCGACATGCGCCAAGGCCCATGCAGCATTATCGATGTAGCCCGGTTTTCCAGCCATATTCCGCCTACCAAAGTTGACAGAATTGTGGGGCAGAAGGCAGAAGAAGGCAAGGGCAGAAGAGTCCATGTAATTTCATGGCCCGCTTAGTTGTTTTGCAAAATGCAAAACGCGGGGTCTGCGGACGCCAAGAAGGAAGAAGACTAGCGTGGCAATCGGGCGGTTGAAAATGAAGGTAGGCGGAACCGGCAAAGCCGGGCCCCATGCCTCCTACATTTTCCGCGAGGGCCGCTATGCCCGTGACGAAACGCTGGAACGGTTAGACGCCACGGAATCGGGCAACATGCCAGCATGGGCGGAGAATGATCCGGTCGCGTTCTGGCGTGCGGCCGATGCGCACGAGCGGGTGAACGGGACCACCTACCGGGAGATGGAAATTGCCATCCCGCGCGAGTTGTCGATCGAGGATCGAACCGCGCTGGTGCGGGCATTCGTGGCGCAAGAGATAGGGAACGCCCACGCCTATCAGTGGGCGATCCATACGCCCGTCAGGAGCAGCGACGGGGGTGAGCAGCCTCACGTGCATCTGATGTTCTCGGAGCGTCGGGTGGACGGGATCGAGCGCGGACCGGACGAGTATTTCAAGCGGGCGAACAGCAAGGCCCCGGAGCGCGGCGGGGCGAAGAAGGGGTATGGCCCGCGTGCCGGCGAGCGATTGAGCCGGGAGGAGAGGGCCGAGCATCTGAAAGAGCTACGAGGCCGGTGGGAAGGGATGGCAAACGATCACCTGGCGCGCGCCGGTCGGGGTGAGCGGATCGATATGCGCAGCTATCAGGCCCGTGGTCTCGACGTAGAGCCGGCGTCGCGGTTGCTCCCCAGTGAGTGGCGGGATGACGAGACGCGCACCAATGTGATCGCGTTCCGGCGTGCCACGGCCGAGCTGGTGCAGGCCGAGGTGGCGATCGATAAGGCGATCCCCGATCGCGATGCGGAGATCATCGATCTGTATCAGGAGCGGACGAAGCGGCTTGAGCGGGAGGCATCGGGGCGTGGTCTGATCGCGGGGGCCGCGCGCGTGACGCGGGAGGAGCTTGGTGCACAGACGCCGGCACCCGCACCGCCCGCACCGCCCGCGCCGGTTGCACCGGCCAAGCCATCGCCCGAGGCGATCGTCCAGCGGTGGACGGCCGAGCATCAGCGTCAGCTTGTCGCCATACAGACCAAGGCGCGGCGGATCATGGGCCATGCCGAGGGTATGGAACGCCGCCACCTGGGGACGGTGCAGGATCATCAGCGCGAGCGCCCGATGCCGCCACAAGGCATGTTCGCGGCGTTCAAACAGGCGTCATACGAAGCCGCATGGAAGACGTGGGAGAAGGCAGCGGACGGCCTGCGAAGACGCGCAGCGCAGCTAGGCCGGCGCGTGGAGAAGCTCCGGGACTATCTTCAGCCGGTGACCCAGCACAACCTACACCATCCCGGCGACCGGCTGGCAACGGAGCGGGTCGAGCGGGCGCAGCCGGATCTTGCCAAGGCGCATGCGGAGGTGATGCGTCAACAGCGTGTCGAACAGATCGCGCAGGCCGATCGCGCGGCGAAGGCAGCACACGCCGAGCGGGTTGCGCAGTTCGAGAAGAACGAGCGTGCGCAGGGCGAACGTCAGGCCAAGGCGCTTGAGAAGATCAAAGAGCAGCGTGAGCGCGGGCGCAACGATCGCGGCCGGGGACGGTAAATAATCTTGTCATTAGAAAGCATAATTGAAGGAGGGGTAATGATATCGTTTGAAAAGAAATTGGCACAAAGTTGGCCTGAATGGTTGGCGCTTGCCTCATTCATAGCGTTAGCATTATTTTCTATTATAATTCCTCTGACAATTGATGTTGCATCTGCGAATAAATATAATCCGATGTTTAATGCATTACTTTCTATTGGTACAAGTGGGATAGTAGCATTTATATTTTATTATGTGGTTAATTCAAGAATCGAGAATAGAAAAAAGAAGATAGTAAAAAAGAACGCGCTAAAACATTATAAATTTGCAAAAGAAAGCATCGCTTTAGCTATTATACACGCAAGTCAAAAGGGAGGGCGTGAGGATATTAAAGGAGATACTAAGACAATAAATAGAATGCTAACAACTGAGGGTTTCAAAGAATTATTCCGAGATGGGCGTGAAGCCAACGAGGGATTTTATGCATTCCAGAACCAAATGGACGAAAGAACATACGAATATGACGAAATAATATTTAATCTAAAAATTATAAGGAGATCTATTAATAGACTAATAGATAATGATCTTTTTTACGAAAGCGGATCATATAACACATTTGTAAATCTAGACGCTTTGCTGTCACGCATAGAGAGTAAAGAGCCGGGATATGATGAAAGCAAAATGCTTTGCGGGTTTATTTACCAACTATTCTCAGGATTTGATAGGGTGAGCGGAAATACTGGGTATGATTCCATACAGCGTGGAATAGAAAACGCCTAAAATCGAGACGCCCACGTCCAGATAGGCAGAATACCCCGACGGAGGATTGATTCTGTAAAAGTAACGTGCTTCAACGCCGTGATGTTGCTCGCCCTTCTGCTTCAAACCGTCAATCCTGCCTATACGGCTGCGATGCAAAACTGGCGAACCTGCCTTACTCAAAACGTTCCGCAATTGGACGCACCGGGAGAACCGGCGACGGTGGTAGCCGACGCTGTAATGGCGGAGTGTGGTTCGCAAGAGTCGCAGGTGAAAAGTGTTTTAGAGGCTGATGCACCAAACTTCGGAATAAGACCTAATGATCCGTTTATCATACAGGACTGGCAAAGCAGGCAGAAGAACATGCGCTCGCTTGTTACTGGAGAGGTTCTCCGAGGGAGAGTGCAAAGGTCAACCGGTTCCAAGAAATAGTAAAATATCACTACAAGTTAAGTGAAT
>NZ_JBWXPL010000003.1:0-87812 GCF_056680015.1 Sphingomonas sp. BL2 | reverse complement strand
ACCGGAAGGCCACCCATTGGCGGGAGGTACAGGCCGTCATAAATCGACTTCCCCTCCGCTTCGATCTTTGCCTGAGCCTCGTCTGAAAACTCCGACCAATACTTATGCCCAGAGCCGCCTCGATTAATTGCACGCGTGGCGATGGCAATCGCCGACCGTCGGCCGCGCAAGATACGCTTCTCTACCGGATCGACGGGAGTGGGTGCCTGGTTGATTTTGAAGAATGAGTTCTCAGCGCCAATGGCATCAACGGCGGGCACCCATTGTGCAATGAACGAATTTGAGTTCATCATACCAAGGCGTTCCTTGACCTTTTCGGAGGCGAACTTCGTCCGATTTGCGTCTAGGTACGACGCGTATGTTCCAATATTTGCCTCAACCAATTTCCTAGTTTGCTCCGCGTACTTAAGCTGTTCCTCCGGAATCTGATTTTGGAAGAACTCTACTGATCGCGACTTGTCGCCGTAATCATCATAAATCCAAGATAGAAGTGCGCTCATCCGATGCGCGCCGTCGATTACAAAAACATACTGTCCCGATCTCCAAAGGATGATTGCTGGTATAAGATCACCATCTAAAAAGGCAGCTACCAGATCAACGATCTTCTGAGGCGTCCAACTTGATGTCTCACGCTGGAAATCCGGCTTGCGAAGGCTCTGTACGAAAAAGTCGTCCTTCAGGAGCCCCATGCTAATCGTTCCAGTGGGGTTTCCCTTGAAGGGGACGGTCGCTGCGGCAAAGTCCTCTCGTGGTATGAGAGCATCCAAGTTGACGCCGATCGCTGCCATATTCTCGAACCCTACGTCTTGAGCGTTCGGAAGCGCAGACACGCCTGAACGGGGATGTTCTCCCTTTACCCTGAGGCGACCAGACGGACCAGTGGGCAGAACCCGGTCCTGGCCTAGGAGATCAAACGGACACGCTAGGTGCGTGGACCTATTTGCCGCGTCGTTGGCTTCCTAAGAGGCCGACGGCGCCAGGGGAACACCAAGGGCGGCTGCCCTTTCGTTCCCGAACGACAATCAGACCACCCGTGTAATCCGCCAAGCGCGGCACCCGACGCCATGCAGTCGTCGGCCGCGCTAGGGCGGCTCGCCCGCGCCAGTGGTCAGATTCTCGCCCTCCCTCCCCATCCCGTTCCTCGCCGGAAAGGCAGAGCCGGTTGCTGTTGCGACCGGCTTTCAGCCTCAAAGGAAAGGAAAATATCATGGGACGGATCACCGACAACCGGGCCGACGTATATCAGGAAATCACCGATCAGATGATTGCCATGATCGAGGCTGGCACCCGGCCTTGGTCGAAATCGTGGAACGGGAGCACCGCGCCGAATATCCCGCTCCGCAGCACCGGGGTTCCCTATCGTGGCATCAACGTCCTGACCCTGTGGGTTGCCGCCATGACGAAGGGCTATGCCGCCCCGCATTGGCTGACCTTCAAGCAGGCGATCGCGATGGGCGGTTGCGTCCGAAAGGGCGAGAAGGGTTCCGTCGTCGTCTATGCCAACCGAATCGAGCGGACCGAGGAGAACAACGCGGGCGAGGAGGTCAAACGCGGCATCCCTTTCCTGAAACGCTATACCGTTTTCAACGCCGAACAGATCGACGGCATCGAGGAGCAATATCCCACTCCCGCGCCGATCATCACCGCGACCAACACCGACGAGCGGGACGCCGAGCTGGACGCGCTCTTTGGCCGCGTGCCCGTCACCCTCAAGCATCACGGCTCGCAGCCCTATTATCAGCCGAGCGGCGATCACGTCGTCATGCCCGAATTTGCGGATTTTCATACAAGCGACGATTACTATTCGACCTTGGCGCATGAGCTGACCCACGCGACCGGCCACGTCGATCGTCTTGCCCGCCCCTCGCTCATTTCCACGAAGCGCGAGCACTATGCCCGCGAGGAACTCGTTGCCGAGCTAGGGGCCGCGTTCATCAGCGGCGCGATCGGCATCAAGCTCCAAGATCGCGAGGATCATGCCGCCTATCTGGCGAATTGGCTCCAGACACTCCGCGGTGACAAGCGCGCGATCTTCGCCGCCGCGACCCAGGCACAGGCCGCAGCCGATTGGCTGTTGGCCCGGATGGGGGCCGAGAGCGCGCAGCAGATGGACGAGGCCGCGTGACCCGATCGGGCGCGGCTGACAGCGCCGCGCCCCCGTTTCTAAAGGATCAATCCATGAGCAGGAATCCGCAGCCGATCGAACTTAGCTCGCGCGAAGAGAATCGCGGCTCCGTCTATGCCGTCAGGCGAGCATCGTCGGTACGTTCCGCAAAGAACGCTGTTCCTCCATCTCCGAACAGGCCTAAAATCACGCGCCGCTCCCCCGTAATCGGGGGAGCGGCGCGTGATGGATCATGGCCGGTAGGATGCACTGTCAAAATCGACCCGGAGCTGCGTCAGTGATTAGTCTCGGGGAGCGAACCTCGAAGGCAATCGACACCTACCCTGACTATCCGCACAAGGAGTATTGCGGATTGTGAAAGCCAAGGCGGTAACAAGGTAAAAGCATGGAAGTCACGAACAAATTCGACAAGCGATTCGCCGGAAGTTGGTCAATTTCGAGCAACCGCTTTTCCCGAATATACCCCAAAACGTCCATTCCGCTGCGCGAGAATCTGCGATCAATTAAGGTGCTTAGTCATAACGCTGCCGTAGCAGGAAGTAGCGGTCTGACGCGGGCGGCGGCTGGAGCTGTCTTGGGGTTCCTGGTCGCGGGACCCGTTGGCACGGTTCTAGGAGCGAGTGCCGGTGCTGGTGGAGCAAAGCGAGGCACACTCGACACCTACAGCATCATTGTGTCGTTCAAATCCGGTGAGGTCATTCTAGGAGACGTCACGGCCTTCGAGTTGGAGGCTCTACGGGAGTACCTGCCGTGCCCAGACGATACGCCCCCGGCTTCGGCGCAACAGACTGTTCCGGCGCAGCCGATCGTTCCGACCTCATCGCCGAACCCACCGTCAAAGGTAACAAAGGCTTCGTCTGGCTTGCCGCCGGCAATCAAAGGTCGAAAGACCAAGCGCATGCCAATCAGCCCGTCGCCTCTCGTTGCTTGGCTAGGCGATCCAGGAGAGAACGTTACACTGGATAGATTTCGGTGGCATCTGAGCACAGCGCTAGATTCGCTCAATACGATCAAATGGCGTCATTACGATCAGGAAGTAAGTGCAAATAGCGAGGTGGTCGAGTGCGTTTTACTTGCCATAAGCGTGATGGCAAGCGCAGTAGGCGTCAGTGATGACAAAGAAACATACAAGCTTACATTAAGAGACTATCTATCTGAAGGTATAAATCCCGATCAATTCGACAAAGCCTGGTCTAATCCTTTATTTTCAGCAAGTATGAGCGCATCCAAAGCTGAGCGCGTTATCGTCGCGGCACAAAAGGAATCTTTGACTAAGCCCGAGAAAGATCACGAAAAAGACAATAAAAAGCAAGCTATCAAGAAACATAAAAATGACATAGAGCAACATCTCAACAAACTCAAAGACCTCCTGAATCGTGGTCTGATTGAAGAGAATGAGTATAATGTAGCCCGAGCTAAGGCACTAGAGATCTAGCAACCGCCCTTTTGGGCGCAAACCCTATCATATTCTGCCATCTTCTCGTCTACGTACTCCTTACCCTCCTTTGACATGCCTTCATATTGATCCTTTTGACTAGAAGTCAGCCCTGACGGCTTGTCATATAGATCGGCTGAGTAAGCATCGCGTTCGCTCTTCGTAGTCGTTCCACTTGTGGATATGGAGCTATCAGCTGATATATCTGACGGAGATGAAGACTGGACAGCAACGCCGCTTTCGATTGATTGTGAGTTAGAACTTCTGTTATAAATTACAACAGAAAAAACGATCACGGCTAATATACCGGCGATTATGTAGCCCATAGGGCTAGACTTATTCTTATAAGACTGTGCAGTCTGACTAGGATTAACCTCGGAGCTTTGCAGCGAAAGTAAAGCCTTTCTAGAAATCTCATTTTGCGTAATTCTTGCTTTTTCTTCTTTTTCCTGCGCGGTACGAACTACGTCAAATTGAGACTTTTCGCTTCCGTGCCAAGGCCAAAACCCTTCCTTTTTCGCAAACTCAGTTAGTGCTTTCTGAGTAAAGAACAAATCGTCGGAGATGGTTGATAATAGCTTGCGGCGTGCCCCTAAAAAAGACGGATCGGTAGGGTTGTTAGAAAATCCATCAAATGCAGCCTTAATGGCTCCGTCCTTATCGCTCCACACCCGATCCTCTTTTGTCCAGCGTACGTAACCCGGACCATAAGTTAAGATGTTTCGTACCTTTGCGGTGGTAATTGATTCACGCCGAGCTATATCTTCGATGATCGCTCTGCTGGTTTCACGGGTAGCGTTTTGCGCTAAATAATCTGCGCGGACCCGATCCGTAAGCTCGCCTTCAATCGGAAGCATGAACTAACTCTCCTTACCGCGTGCCTGCCCGTGGCGTATGGCATATTCCAAATCTGTGGCGGCACCATCGTAAAGGGCGCAAGCTGGCAGCGTATTTGGATATCTGCAACCGGGCGGGCAAAAGGCCATGCTACATGTGGTGATACCTGCTGCATCATAGCGGGCAAACACGCTCTTCCCGTCCCACGCCGTCGGCATGGTAGAACGCAGCCCCTTGGCGTTGAGGCTGGCGTCTTCGCCGTGCGAGAGGAGCCCGAGCCGATACCAGCGCGTCAGGTGTGCCCCGATGCCCTCTCGCGTCAGCTCGACGTCGCCGGCGAACAGCGCGGCCACCATGACACCGATCGGCACAGCATGGTCGATTATCAGCTTCACGTCCCGATCGCGGGCCGCGTAACGCCGCTGATAGTCCAGCGGATCTCGTGCAGCTTCCGCTATGATCGCCGCGGCGCCGGCTGATCGGAAGTCGAGCGCATCCAGCATTTTGATCCGCGCCAGCGCCGATGGGTTGTTGAACCAGCGTGGCCGATCGCCCCGGCTACGATGGTGTTCATGCTGCGCAGCGAACGCGTTCCAGTTATCCAGGAAGTCTCGGAACGGCGCGCCGCGATCCTGCGCCTCCACGGCGATCCGAATGTGGTCGAGGTAGCTGTTCGCAAGCACCTTCAGCCGGTCTGACAATCAGTCGCTCCGTGAAATTGATGTTGTGACCGTCGGACGCGCCCGCTCCCCGCTATGCAGGAAGCGGCGCGTGTCTGCCTAAGTGACTTACCTCACATCCTTCTCGATGAATCCTAGCGTGGTGGCATTTTCGATCAGGGTGCGGACCTTGCCCTTATCCATGCCTGACGGCACCTCGGCATCGATCTCGAGCTTGAGCGTGACCTCGCTGCCCGGGATAGTCGTGAGCTGTTCGACGATCGCTTCGACGATCTGATGTATCTCGCGCGCTGGACGCTCGGACGAGATCATCACTGTGCCGAGGAAACGCGTTGGCTTCTTCTCAACCGGGGGGGCGTCAGGTGGGGGCGCAGGCGACGGCTCGACCGCAGGATCGACGGGACCACCAGCAGGCGGTGTCTCGATCGCTTTCTGTGCTGGTTGATGGGCTTCGGCGACATCCGGCTTAATGATGACGCTTTCGCTATCGATGACCACCGCGGCGTTGACCGCCCGCTCGATCGCGAGGCCCAGATAGGTGTCGGTCTTTTCGTCCCACCGCTCGGCATAGGCGAAGGGGCCGGGCAGCATGCCGCCAACAGCCGCCTGTATCGCCTTGACCAGAACGGCCTGGTTCTTGACGCGTGGCAGGTAGGTGTAGCGGTTTAGATACTCCCAAAGGTCCTTGAGCGAGAGGTGCGCCTTGCCGTTCCAGATGTATTTCTGGAGATCGCGATCAAGGCGGGTCGGCCCGAGTTCGGAGAGCAGGCCTTCCTCGCCCACCAGCTTCTTGCTGGCGCGTGCCAGGATGCCGTCTTGCGCCGGCACCTTGCCCGAGACCCACTCGACCTCTGCCTGTGCGCTCTCCTGAACCGGATAATGGAGATAGCACCAAGCCTCTCTAAGGCGTGTTTTCACCGTTTCATTCGCTTCGACGAGCTTGGCTCGCGCCATAGCATCGTCACTCTGTGTGAGGTTGAGGCGGTCCTTCTCCTTGACGATCTCGCCCCACGCTAGAGCGGAGCGGACAGCGTCTTTCAGGTTGTCGAGCTGACGGGCTTCCGCAGCGATGAAGATCAGCATATTGCGATTCACGCGCGACGCGCTGCCTCGCTGAAGAAACATCTCTTTTGCTTCGACTAGGGCTTCAGAGCCATCCCGTCCGTTATGAGGATGGGCTACGCCTAGTACGACGGCGCGCACCCCGCCCGCTTCGTCCGGCACTTCGGCAGAAGTGGTCGGTGCAACCTGTACCGCATCAAAATGACCACGGTCAGCGATCGCGTTGATATATTTGGCCAGCTCGCGATCGATCTCCATCAAGACCAACTTTTCGTCGAGCTGACCTGCCTTGTCGGCTGCGATCCGATTAAGGCTCGCCGACATCGAATACCAGTACCGGCCCAGATCGGCGTGCATGAACTTGGCCTGGTTGGTCAGGCGCCTTAGGGCATCGCCGAAGATTGCCGGCTTTTCTCCGGGCTGCACGACGCCAAGATTGATTTGCTTGTCATCCATGCCGGTATTCTGTTGAGCGTGGGTTGGAGCGGTGCCCATGAAGATCGCCCGCGCAATCCGCCGCGTCGCCGAATAGCGGTTCAAATTAGGCGCTGCCTGGTCGACTTTATACGGCGTCGCCGCGGTGCCATCCACATCGGCCGCGATGATCGACTGCCAACTCACGTCGAGATAGTGAAGAAGCTCAGGTTCCACGCGAGGAGAGCTGACCGACACGCTTCCCGGCATGATCATCACCGACGGGTCGGCATTCATCCAAAGCTCGTGAATGACCTGTGCCATAAGACGCAGAACACCACGCGTTCGTTGAAACTTCTCCAGCGACCCCCAGCTTGTATAAAGTTGGTCGAACAGCTCGGGATGGATCGGGTAGGCCTTTTCAAGCTTGCGGCGATAATCCTCGTCGGCACAGCCCTGAGGGAAATCGTTGGAGTTCTCCCGGTACAGCTTGGCAAACTGCTTCAGCGTGTTGTCCCGGTGGTGGAATCTGTCGCCCGGTATTTCCTTGAAAAGGCGGCGACGAACGATCTCATAGCTTTCCTCCTGCGATGCGGGCCGCCAAGAGGATTCAACGCGGCTGAAGGTCTGCTTCAGGCGCGCAAGCGCTTCCTGCCCGCCTTCGCCACCGACTTCGATCTGCGATGCTGGCAGCGATGCCACCAGCAATGTTCCCGGGCTCGCCTTTACCGCCTCGGTCAGCGATTGGACGAACGAGAGGTTCGCGTCGAACGAGCCGGAGGGAAGCCCTTCGACCCGGTAGATTTGCCGCAGGTAAGCGACCCATTCGTCGATCAGGATCAGGCAAGGAGCGTATTTTCTAAAGATGGATTCAAGGACGTTAGAACCCGGAGCGATGCCCTTTGCATCGTTCTCCGCGATCATGTCGAAGCCCTCTTCGCCGCCCAGTTGCCATGCCAATTCGCCCCAGGTCGTCCGGATTTTCCGATCCCCCGTGGCGTTCAGCACGTCCTGAGGACCGCGCGACGTTCCGACGAGAACTGCCCGATTTATATGGGAGGGTACGGTTAGGCCGCTCTTCTCGAGGAGTTGATCAAGGCCCGACAGATCTTGCGCAGGCGTTCCGCCGGCCATGTGGTACAACGCCAGCATCGAGTGGGTTTTGCCCCCACCGAAGTTCGTCTGCAATTCCACGACTGGATCGCCACCCCCTCCCGACAGTCGCTTCGCCGCGCCGACGAGAAGGGTACTGAGGCCTTCGGTCAGGTATGTGCGGCTGAAAAACTGCTGCGGATCTCGGTACTCTGCAGGCGCACTACCAGCGTGGACCTTGCCCAGGTCGGCTGCAAACTCGGCCTGTTGAAACTCGCCGGTTGCGACGTCCTGGTGTGGCTCGACGACCTCGCGCCACGGCAGAAGCCCGGCGACCGTTTCGACGGAAATCTCTAGCCGCTGCGTCTTCCGGCGCTCTTCGTTGCGCTGAAGCTCGGAGAACTTCGTGCGCAGTATCGTGTCCCGCATCTTGCCAAGCTGATCAGCAACCTCGCCCGCGCTGATCGATTCCATCAATCTACGCATCGAGTCCAGGGCGCGTTCGGCGTCGTCGTATGTGAATGGCTCATTGTGTGAGAGCTTGTTTCGTACGTCCAACAGTTCGGAAACATAAGACCGCTCAGGGTGACCCAGCATCGTTCCGAAAGCCTCTTTCCAAAAGGCCATCATCGTTTTTAAGAGACCTTGCTGGTCCCATGCCACCTCACCCGCGGAATTGGGCTTCAAGCCCTGAACGCGTTGGACCACCTCGATCTGCCAGTGCCCCCGAACCGAGCTTTCAAGCCTCTTCTCTACAAACGGGACCAATGCGTCTGGCAGCAACTCCATGCCTTCAAACACATATTGGCGCGTACTTTTGGCCATTTTCGTCGTCCCCTCAGAGTGCCAAGCGGGTCTGACGATCCCCACCCACGTCGTGTATCGCTGCCGCCTGCCGGGTTAGCTCCGTCCAGACAGCGATCAGCCCATTGTAAGAGGTCGCTTCCTTAGAATCTGACCGTTTTTCGCAGATGCCGTAGAGGCAATATGCCAAATCCTTGACCGTATCTGCCATTTCGGAGCCAAGCTTTTTCATGAGCAACGCTGCGGCCTGCTCACCGTCCGTTTCGAGTGCTCGGATAAGATGTTGGCAGCATTCCCAGACGGTAAGATGACTATCGCTCTCCGAATCCCACGATAGATCCAGTTCGCCACGGCCGATTATTCTTACCTTCCCCGCAGAGCTTTCAACGATACCAGCATGTTTGACGCTATCAACGGAAATACCACGCGCTTGGGCAATACTATTTGCCGTCCCATAGTCACCGGCCTTAACACCATTCTGTTCAAACCAGGTTATTGCGAAGCGAGTATCAGGATCGAATTCGCCCTGTATGCCACCAAGGTATTCGTCGAGTTCCTTGTTGATTAGCTGCAACGCTGCCTTCACCGACATCGGACTATCGTCCGATTCTAATACGGCGCTAAAGCGAGAAAACACGCCCATTCCGGGACCAATCGCCGACTGAGGCATGTCCGCAGGAGCGATGTTCGCGGCCTGAAGGTCGCGGATGGCAGGCGGCAGCTCGCGTTTCAGGGCACGTAGAAACTCGGCCCGGGTAACCACTTCGGCATCGTCCGTCCTCTTTCTACAGACGAGCACAACGGAATTTGCCAGCGCGTTGGTGCCGACCGCCACCATTCGCCCAGGCTTTTCCGTTCGGACCGGCCACGTGCCCACAACGGCGAATCCGGCACCAATTATTGCTTGGATAAAGGTTGCCCATCCGGAAGAACTAACGCCTTCGTTCGCAATCTCGCTCTGCTTGAAGGCATAATAAATTGTAGTCGGGAAATCTGGATTACAGTTATCAGCCATGTTCTTTATGGCAGCAGACATACCGTTCAAGAAGAAATGCTCAGCAGCATCCTTGCCACCATGTCGGTCCGTGGACGCGACAAGCTCCTCTGTTTTAGGAGTGGCGAGCATACCGAACAGATCGGGAAACACGTCCTTTAGCGCAGGCTTCATCCACGCAAAAAAGAAATCAGACACATCTGAATAAGAAATATTATCATAGTATGGAGGGTCTGTAGATATAACTACGTTGTTTGGGTAAAGAACGGTCTGAGCGTCGCTATTGGCGATACTGCTCTGACCGGAAACGCTTCCGAGAGTCTCGAAACCCTTCACCATCCTATCAAAAAGACTTTTAAGGCTTCCACTTGACGAGCTGAATGGATTTACTTCCGCATAATCCCACGTCATGGGGATGGCTTGGCGTGCAAAGGTTGAGCGCATCTGTTCGTTGGGGCTATTCCAACCACAGACCGTCGAGCTGTGGTTGGCGAGCTGTCCAACAAGAAATGCGAGGTAGACGCTTATCGCGTCTGCATATGCATCAGCCCCAACGCCGCCGGATGCCAGCCCTTGGCTATTGGTCGAGAGTCCAGCAGCGACGGCATCCTTCCTAACGACAAGGCGGGCCTCGTGAACCAGTTCGCTGAGCGTGCTGAGGATTAGCAACTGGCGATTTGAAAACGCATCGCCCCAAGTCGGCATTCCGTACATTGGCAGTCGATCCACGTCATGCGACGGGGCGGGGACGCGCCCTGTTGGCTTCCAAGTTGGATTTGCCTCAGACGCTATCCGCTCATGCTCTGGCGTCGGTGCCAGATAGACCCTTCCCCTTGGACCTTCGACGACGACGGCCATCAGTTGCGCGCCGAGATCGCCACGGAGCGCGGCCTTTCGGATGTACGCTGTGTCGATCGCCGCATCGGAAAGAACGCACCGGAAATTAGCGCGCCCAACCTTTGTACCGGTTTTGGCTTTCGTAAGCTGAGCCGAGGTCCCGCCCATATGAACCTGAAAGCTCACAGCCTTGCTCGAGCGGTCTGCAATGCACTCGATCCAGGCTTCCTTTCCGATGTTTGCGCTGAGCTGAAAGCTCGATGCGATTGGCACGGGCGAGTTGCCGAACGCTGGATCAGGGCTCGGCACAGTGCGAGCCCAGATCCATGCAATCACTGTCCCTTTGCCGCCGCCGTAGCTTTTGGGGAGGTCAATGGACGGGTAAAAATGGCCTACACGCTTCACCGCCTCGGCGATCATCCAATCACCGTAGAACCTGACATCCTCCGCTATCCCACTTGCGTCGCGGTAGTGGTTGAGGCTCTGAATCCCAGGATGGATGGGTTCACGATCCCTAAATTTCTGCGGAATTTCAATCATCGCTTTGCCGATAGTAACGGCGACAGGATTCAAATCTGAGCCGAAGGTTGGCAAGCCTAGCCGCTGAGACTCTAGCGGAATAGAGCCTCCGCCCGAGAATGGATCATAGATGGAGGGCAACGCACCGCCGCATGATCGGAGTATCTCGTTTCGTGCTCGGCTCAATACCTCAGAGTTGGTGGAGTTTTCCCATTTGACGAGATCCTCGATGATCAAAAAGAGCCGACGTCGCTCTGCGTCCTGCTCCTCCGGCGTTGGGAACTCATCCGGTCGACTTGATGGATCGTCTACCAACTGCGCGAAAAGAATTGCACGGCACGTTGCGAGTGGACGCCTCGCCCACCAAAGATGAAGCGAAGACGGATGGCCATGCCGGATCGATTTCTCGCGTGAGGACGCGAGATTTATGGCTTCGAGTGGAATGGCAACCTCGATAAGTTTCTTCTTTATCAACGTCCCAACTCCCTAAGCACTCGTTCTTCATCAGCGTCCAGATTCTGAAAATTCTGAGGCGGTGAGAAGGATATTGCATTTTCAATTTCGGTTAATCCGACGGGGCGAAGAAAAAACGCGAAGTCATCTAGGTATATCGCCCCGACCGACTCCCGATCTCCAAGATAACCTGCCAACTCGGTTTTCGGTATGCAGCCAAGGCTCGACAGATCGAGAGCTTCTTTTACAGAAATCCGTTTGATTTCGCTCACTCTGGCGCTTCCGATCACCGACTTAACTGGCGCGCCAATGTAGAAGTAGACCCGGTTAGGCAGCTTCGACGGAAACCGCTTCCTAAAGAAGACCCGGACCTTTTCCGATCTAAGCGGTTCCTCCCAACGATTAAAAAAAGAATACACAACGGAATGGGCAGACCGCGCTTTGATTAAATCCTCTTCACTCATGCGGTTATTCCTGATCTGGCGAGAACACTCGCGAGTTTGAGCTGATCGCCCCAAGCGGTATGGGGAACTCGACAATTTTCCTTTTGTATGTCGGCGCTGTCATCATAGCTGAAACTCTATCGTTGAGGGCGTAGCGACCAGCTCAGGCCCCCGTGGCGGCGCTTCTTTTCGCCAGCCACCCTTGATGGTTTGAATCGACGAGATCGGAAGTCGCTGTGCTGGCGGCAGCTCGATCAGGTTTTGGACATGCCAGAATACGGCCCAATGACCCTGATTGTCGCCCTCGTACTGTCCGGTGGTCGGGGGACGGTGCACCATTCCAGTTGAGTGCCGGCCCTTCGGGGCTTCCTCTGATCCGAGATACCACCCTTTCCACGATACAACGAAACTCGCGTTGGTCGGTACGTCTTCGTGGGAGGGGTAGATCAGGACGGGCACAGGGCTTCCGGCGCGCATTTCGTCGATCTTCCGAAAAAGCTCCCATTTGCGTGAACCAAAGGCCACGAACCCAGTGTCATGAGCGATATGAACACCGGACTGAAGGTGTTCCAAGGGCACAGGCGCTAGGATAGCGAAATCCTTGATGATCATGCGACCCTTCCCTGCGGCGCTGCGACGTGCACTGCCGTTGGCTGCCTCACTGCGGAGGATGCGGGGCCAAGATCGCCGACTTGAGCAGCAATGCCACTTATAGCTGGGGAATCTAGCTCCACCCACGTTACGGCACCGCTCTTGTGAGTATATGGCACTGGGTAGGCCAAGCGACGGATTTCCGACAATTTCCAAGGCACGTTCCACTTTGCGACCGCACCGGAGCGGATCATCGACGGGGGAATGCGATGGTGCTGATGCGCGAGAACCATCTGTTCGGGCGATAACGGCATACCAACGTCTACTAGACGTGCGATGCCGTATATCGCCCCTGTGCCTTTGCGGATCAGGCCAAACCAACCACGGTGCGAGGCGCCGGACGAGCGCATTTCCCACGTCTTCGAACCATCGAGGAGATAGCCGATCCAGGGATCGGTGATGATAAGCGCCTTGGTGATCATCGGGGAGCCTCCGCCCGTTCCATAAGGCGGGCCAGATTGAACTGTATCGCCGTATGCTCGAACGCAGGCTCATGATCCGACAAGGCCCCGCGGACATAGCGCGGCGCGCCTGCCTGTCCGTTTTCTACATGGACGACAGCGAGGATGTATTTGTCAGGCTCGTGGAGCGACGTGATCACCTCCTGCCGCGTGATCATCACGGTGTCCGCGCCTTGTATCCGTCCCTTCACCTCAATGAAGCGGAGGTGCTTGGTGGCGGGATCGTAGGAAACAACGTCGTAGCCGATCTTCTGCGCGGATACGTCGGTCGGGACGTTTCCGAGAGTCCGCTCCGTCGCGATCACAGCCTCCATAGCCGCCAGTTCGATCAGGCGCCGGGCAGCCGCATCGGTTGCGAAACCTTGAGGTGCGCCGTCGAGTGGGCCAGGTCCGGACGAAGCCTGAGCGTCCAACAGGCCGCGCGGGATCACCACCATTCCACCACGTACCCGCGGCGGTTGGGATGAAATGAAACGCTCCTGTTCCAATTGCCCCATGCGGCGTTTTTGACGCTCGGCCAGATCCTCGGCGCGGCGTTGAGCGTTTTGCCAACTGAGACGTGTTTTCTTACCGGCCTTCTCCTCCTCCTTCAGCTCAAAGGCGCGCGAATCCCAGTAGTTAATCTCCTTCTTGAGGCGCGCTCGGACTTCATGCTCGACCTTTTCGATCTCGGGAAGACGTCGGGCGCGAACCTCCGCGATGTGCGCCTGCGCCAGCTCCACGGTCGCGAACTGAACGGCCGTCTTTTCAAGCTCCGTCGTCAGCCAATCCTCGTCCAAGAACGGGCGAACGCTGGCGATTTCGTCAGGTGTTGCGGGCCGCAGGTTAAGATGTGGTGCGATACCCGCGTTCACGGCGCGACCCGCCTTGTCGATTGCGGCGAACTGGAGCCGTTCGGATACTACATGCGGTTTGCCGGCGCTGGTTGTCCTGCCATCCTGAATGCTGTGTTCAAGGAGGAACACGGCCGACAGCGCGGTGCCGGTATCCAGATCGTCGACCAAGATCGCTCCCTGGCGCATGATCTGCTCGTATTGCTCGCGCACGACGCTGATCACGGCTTCGAGCAGTGGATGGCCCGGACAGACAAAGGTCGCGACGGGTTGTTGGTTGATCCGGCTCTTTTCGAAGCAAATCCGCTCATACTTCTTCTGGATCGGAGCGCCCGTGCCGATCTGACGATCGCGCTCGCGGATGCGAACCGGCACGTGGGTGATTTCCCAGCGCCCTTCTTCGCGCCGCTTCATACGGCCACCAAGGTGCTGAAACGCCTCCACGAAGAAGCTCTGGACGTGGTGCGGTTGAAGGCGCTGCGCCTCGGCGCGCTCCATCTCCAAACGAAGCTCCTGCACCTTGGCTTCGGGCATGGTGTCGTTGGTGAGCGCACGCCGTTGCAGCAGCTCCAGCAAATGATCCTGATCGACAGCCCCGTCGACCTGGCGGAAGAGGCGCGCCTTCACATCCTCCTGTTCGCCGTACTGGATCGCCTGAAACAGCAGATCCTTCAACGCGGTGCCTTCGAAAAGCTCGCCTAGAACGTCATAGACGCGACCGCCCAACGCCTCGCGCGCGGCCTCGAGCTTCTCGAGCAATCGCGCATAGACCTCGCCTTCCCGCGTGTCTGCCGCCACAATATTCCACAGATGGCAGACCTCGGTCTGACCGATCCGATGGATGCGTCCAAACCGTTGCTCGATCTTGTTCGGATTCCACGGCAGGTCGTAGTTGACCATCAGATGGCCGCGCTGAAGGTTCACACCTTCCCCGGCCGCGTCATTGGCGATCAGCACCAGCATATCGCGGTCCTGCATGAACCGTTCGATGACCTTGCGCCGCTCTTCCCGCGATACACCGCCGTGGATCACGTCGACCGCATCGGGGTTGCCGATTCGGGCTCGAACCTTGTCGAGGAGGTAGTGCAGCGTGTCCTTCGGTTCTGTAAAAATGATCAGTTTCCGCCGATTGCCGTCGGCATCGACCATTAGATCATCGTCGAGAATGCTATTGAGCTGGGACCACTTGGCGTCGAGGCCGGACCGCAGGACGCCGAGCGCCATCGTCTCAAGGCCCTTGAGCGTTTCCACCTCTAAGGCGAGCTGCTCGACCGTTTCTGCGGTCGTCGCGCCGGTCGCGATCAACTCCTCAAGATCGTCGATTTCATCCTGGCCGTACTCGTCGATGTTCCTGAGGACGTCTGCGTTGACGTCCGGCGCGGCAATGCCGACCCTGCGGCCTGCGCTCGCCAGACGCGCTTCGCCCAACTCGTTTTCCAACCGCTCGCGGCGCCGCTTCAAGGACTGGTAGATCGCTGCCGGCGAGGAGGCGAGGCGGCGCTGCAGGATCTGCAGCGCGAAGCCGACATTGTTGCGCTTTTTGCCATCCCCTTCTGCGAACCGCTGCACACGGTTCATCTCCGTGCGAACGTACTCGGTAACAGCGGTGTAGAGCGCTGCCTCAAGCTCGGAAAGCTGATACTTGACGGTGTAGGCGCGGCGCTCGGGGAAGAGCGGCCGCCCATCGAAGCGAAGCAACTCTTCCTTGGTGAGACGACGCATCATGTCCGCAGTGTCGGCGTAATGCACGCCGTCGCGGAAGCGCCCCTCAAAGCGATCGCCATCAAGGAGCGCCATGAAAAGCTGGAAGTCCTCTTCCTTGCCGTTGTGCGGCGTTGCCGACATCAGCAGGAGGTGACGGCAGGCTTCACCGAGCTTCTGTCCCACCTGGTAGCGCTTGGTGTATTTGACGTCGCCGCCGAAGTAGGTCGCCGACATGCGATGCGCCTCATCGCAGATGATCAGGTCCCATTCCCGCGCGCTTGCGAGCTTGGCTTGAAGCTCCTCGTTGCGAGCCAGTACGTCGAGGCGCACGATGAGCCGATGACGATCCTCGAACGGATTACCCGACCGCGACGTTTCAATCATGTCGCGGGTCAGAATGTCGAACTCGAGATTGAACTTCTGGCCCAGCTCATCCTGCCATTGCTCAACCAAGCTGCCTGGCGCGACGACGAGGCAGCGTTCTAGGTCGCTGCGAGCGATCAGCTCCTTGATCAAAAGGCCAGCCATGATCGTCTTGCCCGCGCCGGGATCGTCAGCAAGCAGGAAGCGCAGCGGCTGACGCGGCAGCATCTCGCCATAAACCGCCGAAATTTGATGAGGCAGCGGATCGACCAAGCTGGTGTGGATTGCCAGATAGGGATCGAAATAGTGAGCGAGCTTGATCCGGTTCGCCTCGGTGACGAGTCGCAGCAGCGCACCGTCGCCATCGAATGACCATGGTCGGCCGTTCACCTCGACATGGAGGCGATGTTCGTCGTCTCGATAAAGCACGGCCTCGGCGACGGCGCCGTCCAGATCCCGATAAACGACGTTCATCGCCTGGTCGCCGATCCAGTCGACGGACAGGATCTGCACCACCTGCGACGAGGCGATGCCGCGCACGGATGCGCCGTTGCGGATCTCTTCAAGCTTAGCCACGCCAACCCCCTGCCGGCTCTATGACCGTGCTCATGCCGCGTACTCCGCTTTTCGCAGCGCAGCTTCGGTGTCGTTCCAGTTGGTGACGACGATGTGCTGGCTGCGCGCAGGGCGCTTCGTTGCGTCGTCCAGCAACCCCAACCGCTTCAAGACATAGAACAGCATGGCGTAGCGCACCGTCAGGACGGCCGCGCCACCTTCCATGCTGTAATCCTTGGAAACGACCGCCTTCTGGCTGTCGGTCAGATCGGGATGAGGTCCGATTTCCACGCCGAAACGCTCCTGCCACAGAACGTCGTCGAGCGGGTCGGAGCCGCCTTCAGCCATTTCACCGACACCCAATATCCGTGACAGCAGGAAGTCTTTGAACCTGTTGGTCACGTGACAATACGCACGGACATGCCAACGAAAGCCATCATAGCCGAAAGCATGGGGAGTGATCCGTCGCCAAGCTGGATCGGGCCTCTCCTTGCTCATCGACTGATAGTGAACGTCAACGGACTTGCGATCACGTACTGCGCTTAACACTGCCCGAAGCACATCAGGATCGATGTCCCTGCGTGGCGTCAGGGCAATATCGGTGTCGGGAACCTGCGTGATCCAGGAATCTGAAAGATCGACCAAGCCTTCGGCCACTGATCGAAGCCGAGACAGATAGCTGCCAGGATCGGGCGTAAGAAAGCGTGGCGCGAACTTAGCGCTCGCGACGTAACGCTTAGCACTTTTGTCATAGATCGCGTTTTGCGGCGCATGTTCCTGATAGAGCGTCAGATCCTTGGAGGCTTGCGGCACAGACACGTCGAACATGTTGATGATGTCCGATCGGTTGACGCCCCCCTCCCAGAAAAGGCGAAACTCGATGAACTCGAGGCGCCGTTCGACGCCCCATTTCAATCCTGTCGAGCCTTCCAGCACCAGATTATCCCTCACGACCATCGCCAAACTATATGGAGATATATAGGCGACGCGATTAGTTTCTATTCCCATCAGAACGGAGCGTCAAGGGAGTAGTGCGCGGTCCGGACGGACACGGCTCTATCGGCCCACAGGGGCCGACCGAGCCGCCCGAGGCGTCTCGTCCCATTCGGGTAACGATCCTCGCGTGAGGTGTGCCACGTGGCACACCTACGGACGCGCATGCGCGCGACGCAAATTTGTGGCGCTACGGCCCTCCCCCGGAGGTCCGCCAGCGCGGGGAACATCAAGGGCTGCTGCCCTTTCGTTCCCGAAGGAAAATAGACAGCCCCGTGTGGTCCGCCAAGCGCGGCACCCGACACCCTAAGGGGTATCGGCCGCGCTAAGCGGCCTGCCCGCACCAGGCCATCGATTTTCCTCCTCCCTCCCCATCCCGCTCCTCGCCGGAGAGGCAGACCCGGTTGCTGCGGCAACCGGCTTTCAGCCTCGAAGGAAAGGAAGACAGGACAATGGCTTACACCCGATACAAGGGCGATCCGTATTGGAAGCGCGCGAAGTCTGACGGGACCAGCGCGGACGGCATTCCCTACGCCAAGGGCGAACGTGTTTTCTTCTATCCGCGCACCGGCGCGACCTACGCGGGCGACGGCGCGACACGTGCATCTGTCGAGTTTGACGAACTCGCGGCCCTCGAAGGCTTACCCTCGCCCATCATCGAACTTGATTCAGATCAGGAGTTTTCAATCATGGCTATCACCTATCCCAAACTGTCGCAGCTTCGCCTTTCCCCGCTCAATCAGCGGCAGGTGAAGCCCACCGCCATCGAGAGCATGGCCGACGATATCGACGCGCACGGCCTCATTCAGAACCTCGTCGCCTACGAGGAAGACGGCCTGTTCTACGTGTTCGCCGGAGGACGGCGCTACCGGGGTCTAAAGCTGCTGGCGAAGCGTAAGCGGATCAAGAAAAGCGACACCTTCCCCGTCGAGGTACGGGACAAGAGCGAAGCCATCGAGCTTTCGTTGATCGAGAACGAGCAGCGCGAGGACATGCACCCCGCCGACCGCATCCGGTCCTATGGTGCGCTCCGCGATACCGGCATGTCCGCCGAGGATATCGCGGCCCGGTCCGGGGTCGCGGTCAGCTTCGTCTATAAGATGCTTCGCCTTTCCGCGCTCGCACCTTCGTTGATCGACCTTATCGCCAAGGATCAGCTATCGCTCGACGCGGCGCGCGCGCTCACCCTCACCGACGATCACGACCTGCAGATTAAGGTCTGCAAAGCGGCGGACGGCCAAGCCCACACCATCCGCCGGATGCTCACCACCGAGAAGGTCGCGACCACCCACGGCGCGTTCCTGTTCATCGGGCGCGAGGCGTATGAGGCCAAGGGCGGGACCATCACGCCGGACCTGTTTTCGCAGGACGACGCCGGTTACGCCGACCAGCCCGAGCTTGTGCAGGAACTGGCAGAGGAAATGCTGGACGGCATCGCCGCCGAATATCGCGCGATCGGTTGGCATGAGGTTCGCGCCGAACTGGACCGGCCCCACGACCTTTACATGAAGGGTATTATGTATCCGGCGACCCGAGAGCCGACCGAGGCCGAGGCCGAGCGGCTTGCCGCGATCAATACCGAGATCGAGGCCATTGCCGAGGGCGAGGGCGAGGATAGCGAGCGCATCGAACCGCTTTCCCACGAGCGCGACGCGATCGCCGGGGGGCTTCGCGGCTTCAATGCCGAACAGGTGGCAATCGGGGGCGTGGCGCTTTGGGTTTCCCATGACGGTTCGCTCGGCAAGAGCTTCTATCGTGCCAAGGCCGAGCCGAAGCCCAAGACCATCAGCGACGGCCCGGCACCGCTATACAGCAACAGCCTGTTCGCGGACTTGTCGCGCATCAAGACGCAGATTGTGCAGGAAGCCGTTGCCACCGACCCGGCGCTGGCGCTTGATATCATGCTGGACAGCCTTGCAGGCCAGTTGCTCCACGGCGCACACAGCTTCCAGATGGCGCTTGAGGTTCAGGCCAAAACGATTGTGACCGACGTTCCCGACGAGCTAATGGCGACGAGCGATGTTCGTCCGGTTGAGGAAACGATGGCGACCCGGTTCGCTTCCATCCCCGCCGAAGGCCGGTTTGAGGCGATCCGCAGCATGGAAGCCGACGACAAGATGGCGTTGCTTGCCGGGCTTGTCGCGATGACCGTGGACGGCACGGTGTGCGCGGGCGGCTCCCCCGGCACCCGGCATCACCATTTCGAGCAGATCGCGCGCGCGAGTGGCGTGGACATTGCCGCGCGTTGGTCCGCTCCGATCGGCCTGTTCGACAAGATGCGGCGCGCCGCGATGATCAACCTGCTGCGCGAAGAATGCGGTGCCCCGAGCGCCGAGAATTGCGCGAGCATCAAGAAGAAGGCGGACCTTGCCGTCAACTTGTCGGGACGGCTCCCCGGCAATTGGCTTCCCGCCCCGATGAAGATCGGCGCGTTCGACCAGCCCGAGCGGGACCCGACGAGCTTCGACCCCGACATGGACGGTGACGGCTTTGAGGGTGTGGAGGATGACCAGATGGCCGACGACGAAACGGCGTGAAGATCGGGGGGGCGGTGTAAATCGCCCCCTTTTTCCACCGTTGCGCCCAGGCGCGGCCCCGTCGCCAGCGCGCCCGCCCTGCCTTGCAGGGCGGGCGCGCCTGCGTTTCCTGGCGGAACCGCGCGGCGCCGCCCGACCAAGGCCGGGCGGCGCCTGGGCGACTTCACGACAATGTGACCGATCGAGTCAGGGAATTATCGTCAGAACGTGCGGAGATCGGGTAGAATGGTCCTCGACCGGCAGCGGACGGATGTAGCAGCTCCCCCGCAATCTCGCCGGTCAAAGGAGGTGTATTGGATTGACAACATTCGAGACCATCATGGTCGTGTTGGCCGGCATCTCGCTGGTCGTCGCGATCGTCACGTTGGGGAAGAAGTAATTCGACCTTGACGGGGGGCGGGGGCCTAGCAGGGTTCCCGTCCCTTTTTTTTGATGCCATAAAGTTTGAGCCCGTCGAGTAGCAGCTCGACGGGCTCAGGATGGTGCATCGGACTAACGTCGATACGAGACCGACTCCGATATACGCCTTTCCAGCTTAACAACCAATAGCAGGATGGCACTCCAACCTGAAAATGGGCGTGCGCAGCGGATCTAGATTGCTAGAACCGCTGACGGTGTACCACGTGGCACACCCGATCCGGCAGACGCCGCGTCGAGCCGCGCGAGCAGATCGCCCAAGGCGCGTCGCCGGTAGGCGTTAAACCATCGCCGGCGCCGATGCTCGGCCGCGTCATGGATCATGTGGCACCGTTGGCAGAGCGCGGCGAGGTTGCGCGGCACGTTGTCAGTCGGATCATGGTTCAAATGCGCGCACGCGATATAGACCTGCGTGATGCGCACGATCGCCGCGACGCCCGCGGCAGGCGCTCGCGTGCGCCGTCCCCGTCCATCGCGCCATAAGCATCGATCGGCATCCCACCAGCGGCCATCGCCCAGGTGAAACACACGCTGACCGTGCGGACGCTGGCAATGCTCGCATCGTCCCTTGGCGCGGCCGAAGCGGATCAGCTTCGACAGTTCGGGCCAATCGATTGGATAAAGCCAGCGATGTTCGGCCATGATCGGCATGACGATTCTATGAGTCAGTCGACTCGAGAACGAAAGCAGAAAATCGGCGGCAATCCGCCACTGTGATCAGCAGGCCACGCGTGCCGAGTGGACGTGGCTTATGGGGGCGGCCCGGGTTCTATGGAATTGACGTCGTTGCCAACCTGCACCCGTCGATGCAGACTTGGAAATCAGGGAGACCGTGATGGGTGTATTTCTTGCCAAGATAATCGACGACGTAGGTGAAGAGGCAGCTAGCAAGATCATGACCCGAGATCGACAGGACGCTGCGCGGACCATGGTTCGAAGTGTGCTGGTTGGTTATGACGACGGGCTTTACACTGGTTTGGTCAAAGTTTGGGACGACAGCGACAGGGAAGATCCGGGCACGTTGTATGGATGGGAAGCGTTGCGCGAACTGCCAGAGGGATTTGAAAAAGAGGATGAAGAGCTCGACGTGGACGTGAAGCTGAACGAGCAAGCCTGATGGGGAAAGGCGGATATAACGGCGGATCGTCGCTCTTGAATTTCAGCTGGTTTGGGTGGGGCTCGGGATCTACAAAAAGCGCTAAGCAAGCCAAGCCCATCGTTTCAAAGAAAACGAAAAAGCTGGTTGCCGAGCAGAAGTCCGCCAAGCAGCGAAAGCATGAGGAACGGCAGGCCGAGGAGCAGCGGCTGGCGAAAATTCGCCGAGCGGAGAAGGCTACTGGTGAAAGGAAGAACGCGCAGCCGAAGGTGCGAGCCGGCCATGGCGATCCGGAGTTGATTGCTAAGCGGCTGAGTAGGCATATGATCGGCGTCGAGGTAAGACGCATCACCAAAAACACGCTGCGAGCTCGGAAGGCGGAAGCGGTTAGTGAGCCGGAGTCGGCTGTATCACCGCCGACACGCGGTCGGCTTCGGCCAGCGGCTTCTGGACAACGCTGACCTTCGATAATTCCTCCGGCTACCAGAATGCTAGAAGCGCGGGCAACACTCCGAATATTGCGGGCACCGTCTCGCGGATGACTTATGGGACGCGGTCTGCCATCGCGACCATCTGGTAGGGGGAAGAATGGAAAGCAGTGACGAGCGATTTCGCCGACAACAGCAAGAGTGGAAGCATGATCGCGAAAGGCGAGAAGACCAGCGACGCCAAGACGAGCGCGAGCGGGCACGTAAGAACGCTGAGGCGAGTGCGCAAAAGGAGCTAAAGCGCCACAATCGGGAAATCGAAGAGGCGGCGCGTGGGCAGAGGAGCGAAGGCCGCCCAGGTACGCCCCGTCAAAACAACTCGGAGCCTCGCTACCGAGATGCACCCTCCGATTATCAGCCGCGCGCTCGTCGCGGGAGTTTTCTAAAATGGGTCGTGGTTGCCGCGTTCCTTATCGCCGTTGTTCATTTCTGGCCCCAATTGCGAGCATTGAGTGAAGACGCTTCGTCCTCGCGCTTAACCGTTAATCAATCGGAAGCAACGACGCCGGATAGTGTGACTGATGGCCAGCCGACGCGGCGAGCTGACCGTGGGAGTGCGCCATCTCGACCGAAGGTTGCTATCAGACGGCCAATCACTTTTGCGCCTAAGTCGGAAGTGGTGCAGGCACTGCCCGAACAGTCTAACGATTATCCGGCATGCTCAGCCACTATTACTGATCACTGCATAAGTAAGTAGCGTTGCGTCTGATGCCTCCTCGCGCCCCCTCCCCATTGATGTCGCCGATCGCCGCCACGATCGGCGCGGAGGGGAACGCCAAGGGTTCTGCCCTTTCGTTCCCGAACGACAATCGACCGCCCGTGTAATCCGCCAAGCACGGCACCCGGCGCTCCGCTCCGGCCGTGCTAGGGCGGCTCGCCCGCGCCAGCGGTAGATTCTCGCCCTCCCTCCCCATCCCGTTCCTCGCCGGAACGGCAGGGCCGCAGGCCGTGGCCTTGCGGCCCATGCCAGAAGGAGGATCAGTCATGCGCAATCCCGAACACCTCGACACCATCCGCCGCCTCAACGACGATGCCCGCGCCAAGCCGGGCACGGCATCGATCGCCAACGTGACGATGGGCTTTCAGTCCCTCCCCGACGCGGACCGTTTCGCCGCGCTCGTGCAGATTGTGAGCTTCACGCAATTTGACGGCAACAATGACCCTTATGGGGAGCATGACTTCGGGGCGATCTATCGCATAGCGACCGGGGAATGGACGCAGCAGCGGCCAAGTGATGAGAAGACCATTGCAACGACCGTGTTCTGGAAACTGGATTACTACGATAACAGCCTCACCTTCGGCAGTGACGCGCCGTGGGATGAGCAGCGGACCAAGCGCGTACTGACGATCATGCTCGCGAGTGAATATTGAGGTTTGGAGCCTGGAGCGATCCGCGCTCGTCGGAGCGCGGATCGCGATGTGTCGCGATCCCCAAGCCCAAGTGATTTGTTGAGGAATCGCCGTAGAAAGCGTAGGGTTAATGGGGAAAGGAGATGACTTGATGGTCCACATCGATCTTGAGGCGCTTCGCGGTCGCATTCGCTCGATGGCCTTCGATCGCGGTACCCCGGAGCAGATCGCCCTTTGGCGCGACGACGTTTCGGAGTCGCGGGCCAACCTCGTCATCGAGGACATGACGCCGACTGAGGCCGAGGATGCGATGTTCGCGCTGATGCTTGACGAGGGTGTGCCTCCCGCGCTGATGCCGTCGATCATCCTCGACCTCTACAAACCAGGAACCAGCCAGATCGCCGCCTGACCTTGGCGAACGATCCTTATACCTATCCCGGCACCGACACGCTTCGGAACCGGCTTGGGATCACCGATGATAAGACGCTCACAGAGGCCGAGCGGCGGCTTACACAGGCGCGCGGCGCGGAAGCCTCGCGCCTGGCCTTTCCAGCGACGGCCGAGGGCTACCGTGGCCTCCATAAGCATCTCTTCCAAGACCTCTACGAATGGGCGGGCCAGGACCGCACCGTCGACACCGCCAAGGGCGGTGCGCGTTTCGCGCACGTGCCCTACATCGCGCGCGAACTCGACAAACTGTTCGCTGACGTAGGGGCGAAGAACGGCCTTCGCGGGCTTCCTCGAGACGAGTTTTTCGACAGGCTCGGCAACCACATCAACGAGATCAACGCCATTCACCCTTTCCGCGAAGGGAATGGCCGCACGATGCGCCATCACGCCGCGCAGCTCGCGCGCGACGCGGGCCACCCGATCCGCATCGCTTCGATCGACAAGACAGCATGGATGGACGCTTCGCGGCATGGTTTCTTGACCGGCGATCATCGTGGGATGGCCGCGGTCCTCGCCGGCGCGGCGATCCGGCGCGACCTCGCGCCCGAGGCGCGCATCGGTCGCGCCGGGATCGCAATGCTCCCCCAGCGTGCGCCGCCCGAAGGGCAACGCTATCGGATGACGCTCGGCAAGGTTCGTGAAGAACTGGAACGCTACCTACCCGCCGCCCGCCAGCAGGCGGCCGACCGACTTCGCGGTCTGATAAAGGACGGCGCACCTACCGCGACCATCGCGAACGCGCGCACCGAGCTTGCCTATGTCAGACACGCCAAAGGGCCAGTCTATCAGTCCCACCTTCTCACCTATCTCGGCGTTCGACAGGTCGATGCCGTCATCACCAAGGAGCAGTCGCCGCTTGAGCGCGTGCGGGAGATCGGAGCTGCGCTAGGCGTGCAGATCAACGCCCAGCAACCGGCGCAGCTTCAAAAGGCGGTCCGCTCCCTTGAGCGGCACGCGCTCCCCCCCGGCCACTCGCCGGGACAGGAGCGGTTGGCCGAGCTGTTCTTGAAGAACACCCCGGAAAAGAACAACGCGGACCCGCGCCTTGCACCCGCTCAGGCGATCGTCGACGCCGCCATAAAGACGGCGCGCGATCGGGGAGAAAGCGTCCGTATGGTCAGCACGATCGGGGATTCGACCCGCCAGCTCGTTGCCGATCGCATTAAGACGGGCGGTGCCCTCGATGCGGAGATCGGCCGCGTTCCCGATCGGGCCGCGGTCCCCCCGCCACAACAGAAAGAGCGGGGCCGCTGACCGGCCCCTCTGGGAGGACAGCATGTGCAATAGGTATCGGCTTTCGGCGAAACAGGCGTCTGTCATGCGCGCGTGCGGCTTCGAGCCGCCTTATCCTGAGGACGAAACATACCCGGTGCCGCGCGAGATCTTCCCTACGGGGAAGAAGACCGCGCGGCATGGCCTGGTCGTGCGACGATCGGCGCAGGGCAACCGGCCGTTGGATCCGGTTGCGATGGAGTGGGGTTTTCCGACCCAGGTGCCGAGCGAGCGCGATCCAGCGGTGAAGCTGGACAAGTATGTGACCAACGCACGCAATCTCGCGTCGCCAATGTGGCGGCCGTCGCTCGCCAGCGCCGATCGGCGCTGCCTCGTACCGTTTACGCACTTCGCCGAGCCGCACCCGGAGGGCGGCATGGGCGATGACGGCAAGCCCCTTCAAATGTGGTTTTCACTCCCCGATCAGCCCATCAGTTTCTTCGCCGGTTTGTGGCGACCGACCGCGCGTGGCGAAGCCTACGCCTTTGCCACGACGTCGCCGAACGCGATCGTCTCGCCGTGGCATCCCAAGGCGATGCCAGCGATCCTTAATCCGTGTGACTTCACCACCTGGCTCGACGGTTCACATGACGAGGCGCTTGCATTGGTACGGCCGTATGATGGCCCGATGACTGAGCAGGTGACGACGCCGAGCGCCGAGTTGGTCGGCTGATCGCCGAGAGGACAGACCCAGAGTGACACGTTCCGGATCACGACGTAGGTTCTTACCAGGATATAATTTGCTCGGGGTGGTGCAGCAGTGTTTCGGAAATTGTTCGGAGGCGGAACGCCCCAATCATCGTCATACGAAGCCGGTCAGCAGCTTTTCGAGCAAGGAATGAACGCGGCGAGCGAGTACCGCACCACCGCTGCGATAGCGCTCTATACAAAGTCCTACGAGGCGAACCCAAATCCGGCGCCGCTGATCAACCGGGCCAAGATATACCGCTGGCGCCTCCTATTCGGCGAGGCAATCCGAGACCTCGAAATCGCGATGCGCCTCGACAAGCAGCAGGGGGATCAATTTGCAATCCCTCTAGGAACGGAGCTGCGCGAATGTAAATTTCTCGCACAGAACATCTTAAATGGTCGAAAAGATCTGTTCGTAACAGATTTGCGAAGCAAGGGCTTTGATCATGTGGCTGGACGGATTGCCGACTCAATTTTCGAGGGCGACGGTCAGCTTCTTGGATACCATCTGGTGAACGAGGTCGACAACGTGAAAAAGTTTGAGACCCTTTCAGACTTTCCGTCTGTAAGAACGCTTGTCACAAATTGGATGAAGGATCAACGCGCAATAGAAAAAGTCTTAGCCGACCCAAGTATTAGTGCCGAGTATCGTGAGAAGCGCATCCTGTTCGAATCTATGGTTTGCGTTTACGATTATCCAGAAATGGCGAAGCTGCGTGATACTATCGTGCGCAAAATATGGTGTTTACTAAATCCGCCGAGTCAGATGCAGGCTCTTTGGGAAGTTGGTCTTCGCGATCCCATTAGGTAATTTCTATCGGGAGGGGGTAGGTGTGCCATGTGACACACCTATCGAGCGATAGGTATCTCTCCGATCTGAGTCGTCCATGCCGGACTCTTCTGCGACCGCTTCGTATCTGATGATCGCGCGCCGCACCCTTGCGCGGCAAGGATGACGGTGTTTCGCCCGAACCGATCATTGAGGCCGTCCATTGCCGCCAGCAGGGCCGGTGCCTTAGGGTCGGGAGCCGAGAACAGGTCCGATTGCCCCAGCCCCTCCGGCGTCAGGCCCTCCAGCAGCACTCCGCATTTCGTATAGACGCCTCCAGGCTCATACATCGCCTCCATCATCTTCGCCGCGATCCCAACGATGACGCGGGGATCGTTTGTCGGAGGAGATAGCCGCGCCGATCGTGACGCTGATGGTGGGTTGGCGCGGTATCGAGATCCATGCGCGAACGCGATTAATCGGCTCGCCGCGAGCCCTTGCGCTCGTATCTTCTCAGCCGCTCGCGCCGCGCGCCGCGACATAGCCTCACGCAGCTCGTCGAGCGCGGTGACGGGCTCGCCGAACTGGCGAGTGACCGCAGTCGCCTTCAGCGGTTCTGGCGACACCTTGAAGTCGTCGCACTCGACCCCGCCCAGCTCTCGCACGAGACGTTCCAGCACGACCGTCCCTACGTCGCGAGCGACAGCGGGCGGCAACGCAGCCAGGTCCGCGGTCGTCTTCACGCCGAGAGGCCGGAGCCGCGCTTCGAGCGCGCCTCCGATCCCCCATACTTCCCCAACCGGCCATTGCTCGAATAGTCGCCGGCGCAGCTCGACGTCGTGCAGGTCGACCACGCCCCCCCAAATCTTCTCAGTCGCTTTCGCCAAGGCGTTCGCAACCTTCGATAGGGTACGCGTCGGTCCCAGCCCAATTCGGGTCGGAAGGCCGACCGATCGCGCAATGTCGTCGCGGACCAGGTGCGCGGTCTTTACGTCGCCGAGGCCGTTCGGCAGCACCGGGAGGCGGAAGAAACTCTCGTCAATCGAGTAGACTTCCACCACATCTGAGTAATCGGCGATAACGGCGTTGAAGCGTCGGTTGAGGTCCGCATACAGCTCATAGTTGCTCGATCGAAGCTGGATACCGTGGCGCTTGATCCGATCGCGAATTTTGAAGACCGGATCGCCCATCCGGACGTGAAGTGCCTTGGCTTCCTCGCTACGCGCGACCGCACAGCCATCATTGTTGGACAGGACAATGACGGGCACGTCTCGCAGGCTCGGATCGAACAGGCGCTCTGCGCTGACATAGAAGTTGGAGACATCGACGATCGCCCACGACATACCGTCTAGCGCCGGTAGTCGCGGACGCCTGTCCGCACGACGCCCCATATTTCCACGCCTTCGGCCGACGTCGGTTCGTAGCATTGCTGGCTGTTACGGGCCTCGAGGAATGCCCCGCCGCGCCGCTCAACAAGCTGGCGGCAAACGAAGCCACCATCGACGATCGCGATCACAATATGCCCTTGTGCGGGGCGAGTGTCGCGGTCGACCACCACGACATCGTTATCGTAGATTCCGGCCTCGATCATGCTGCTGCCGCTAATGCGGAATACGAAGCTCGCGGCTCGATCGAGCCTCAACAGCTCGATCAGGCTTATCGCGTCTTCCTGCCAATCTTGGGCAGGGCTTGGAAAGCCAGCGCCGGCTGCACCGACGATGCGTAGAAGAATTCCCCTCGGCACCTCGGCAATCGGCACCGGCTGCATCAACGGCAGCATGGTGATTCCCTTCACGCCCTTGTAACGCGCGAAGGAACGGAAAGGGAACAGGGGAGATGCACCGTTCGGCGCATCGTATCGTCGGTGTCGGTTTTCTGCGGGGTTCTTCTTTGCCGCCAATTTTTTTTGGGGGGGGGCAGCGCCCAAACCACGCGCTCACCTCATCAAAATATTTTTGGGGACGCGAGATCGCCACTTGACGCCGCCAAGGCTGAAGCCCAAATGCGGTATTGAGGCGGTGAAGGATCAGTTCACCGCCTCAAATGTCACTCTGACCCAATGGAGGCTACCATGCAGATCATCATCAACGATACCGATCTTATCAAACTCAAACCGGCAACGCGACAGGATTTGCTTGCGACCTTCTTTGGTTCGTCGGCGTCATCGGCCACGCCACAGAACGCCAACGGGTTCGAGTTCGAGGAGGTGGTGGACCTGACGCCAGAACAGGTGGCCGAGTTCATGCAGGGCTGCTCTCCGCAGACCGTTGCGGGGCTTCAAGTGATCGCCGAGCATGGCCCGGTGATCGCCGCCAACCTACTCAATGAGGCGGGGATCGACAATTACGGGCACTTTCAGGGGCGTGTCACCAAGCGGACGCGCACCATCACGGGCGACAAGCACGCCTTCCTGTTCACGTGGGATGATTGGACGAGCGCGGAGAATGCCGAGCGCGGCTATGGTCACTATGCCGTGACGGAGACGACGTTCCGTTCGCTGCGCAAGCACTTCGAGCTGGATTGATCGACATCAAGGGCAGGGAGTGGAAGGCCCCTGCCCTTTCCGTTTCCCAGGCAGGATATGACCCATGACCAACATAGCCGTCGCTCGCGCCTTGCAGACCATCCAGGGATGCACCGACCCAAAGAGTCTCCGCCAGATTGCCACGAACGCACGCGTTAAAGGGGAGCTGGAGGTGGCTCGCGCGGCGGACCTTCGCCTTTACGCCATCCTCCTATCGGAAGCGCCCGGTACGTTCGAGCATGATGTCTGGCAGAGCATCCACGCGCTGGAGGGAACGCTAACGGTCGAACGTGCGAAAACCACCCGTTTAGGCCGGACGCGGCAGAAAATCGCGCGCGTCGGCGAGTTCGAGACAATTAAGGACCTCATCCTTGGGGTCGGTACATAGAACGGACCCAGATATACGCTAAGGTTTTGCCAGACCTTCGACGGCGCGCATGAGGCGGAGCGGCCTGAGCGCGGTGGACGGCGCATCGGGATCGGTCCAGAGGTAATCCCCGGTGAGGTTGATGTGCTGCCAGCCGAGCGGCGATAGGTGTTGGAGCAAGTCCGGCGGGACCGGTCGGCCAAGGTTGGCGAGATGCATCCGGGCGGCTTGCAAGTAGGTCGTGTTCCACAGGACTATGGCACCGGCGACGAGATTAAGCGCGCTCGCACGATGGCTCTGGGCTTGCAGCGCGTGATCGCGGATACGGCCGATGCGGTGGAAGAAAATGGCGCGTTTCAGTGCATTTTCTGCTTCTCCCTTATTGAGTTCGCGGGTGGCGCGGCGACGCTGTTCGGGCTGTTCGATCCAGTCGAGCGTGAACAGCGTGCGTTCGACGCGACCGATCTCGCGCAATGCCAGTGCCAAGCCGTTGGCGCGCGGGTAGGCGCCGAGCCGTTCGAGCATGATCGATGCGCTGACGACGCCGGTGCGGATCGAGGTTCCCAATCGCAACACGTCGTCCCAGTGCGCGGCGATCAGACCTTCGTCTATCCTGCCCGCAACCAGCGGCGCGATATCGGGGCCGGGTTCGATGCCGTCGAACAAGTGCAAGCGGCGTGCGGCGATGTTTGGGATGCGCGGCGCGAACCGGAATCCGAGCAGATGGCATAGCGCGAACACATGGTCGGAGACGCCCCCGCCATCGACGTGATGCTCTTCGATGTGCAGATCGGCGCCGTGGTGGAGCAGCCCGTCGAGCACTTGCGCCGCCTCGCTCGCGGAAGCCGAGATAACGGTGGAATGGAACGGCGCGTAGCGATCCGAGATATGACTGTAGAAGGAGATGGCCGGCTCCGTCCCCTTGTGCGGATTGACCGCGCCGGTTGCCTGGGCGCGTCGGTCGAGCGGGAAGTTCTGACCGTCCGAGCTGGATGAGGTGCCGGACCCGAACAGGGCGGCGAGCGGTGCGGTGTGCTGGGCATCGACCAGCCGGGCGAGAGCGCGGCCGTAGGTCTCCTCGCGCAGATGCCATGAGGCGAGCCAGCCGAGCTGGCGCTGGGTCACAAAATTGCAGGCTTCCGCCATGCGCGTGTGGCCCAGGTTGGTGGCATCGGCGAGTACCGCTGTCAGGATCGCGCGTGGTTCATCGGCGACAAGCCCATTTTGCAGATGCGTGAAGCACTGGCTGAACCCAGTCCATCGATCGACTTCGGCAAGGAGGTCGGTGATGCGGATCGTGGGTAGATGGGCATAGAGTGGCGCAAGCGCGGTATCGGCTTCCTCGGGCGTGACCGCCTTCAACGGCGAAATCCGCAGCCTCCCGAGACTGAGTTGCACGTCTTCCAGCGCGTCCGTTTCCGCCTTTCGCTCGACCTCGGCCAATCGACGGGCAAGGCGGGTGCGTCGTTCGGCCAGCCAGACACCGGCCGTATCCGGTGCCGGGATTGGCAATGGGCCAGCCGCGCGCATGGTGGCGAATACGCGTCCGGAAATGAGTTGCTGCTCGACGGCACGATATCGCCGGCTTCCCTCGACCCACATGTCGCCAGCGCGAAGCCGGTCGCGAAGCTCGACCAGCACGCACAGTTCATAGATCCTGCGATCCGGAATGTCGGAGCCGATCCCCCGACGCCAAGCCTGCCGGATGAAGCCGACCGGCGCGTCGGTCGGTATCTTTCGTAGGCGGCCGAGATGAAGGTCGCGCATGATCGCGACCGCTCGCGCGAGCGCATGGCAGGCTGGCACCGCCCCGAATGTGAACGAGGCGACGAACGAGGGACCGACCTGTCTGAGGACGGGGTAATTGGTGGCGGCGATCGTGACGGGATCGACGGCATCGGGACGGATCAGCTTGCGGGCTTCATCGACCTCGCGGCCGAGATCGTCCCATCCGATCGTTGCTTCGACCGCAGCGGCGATGTCGCCACCCGACACCCTGGCGGCAAGCAGGGCATCGCCGAGCCGGGCGAGCAACCGGATTTTGCCGTTGATGGTACGTCGGTCACGCTTGAGCGCCGTGTCCGCGCTGTTCTGCTCGCGCCGGAACATCTGGCCCAGCAGGCGATCGAACATCAGCACCGCATCGTCGGTGAGCGTCACTATGGTTTCAAGTATGGTCGCCACCAATGTGGCGCGACGCCGTGTCGCTTGCAGCGTCCGAACGTGCTGCGCGGTCAGCCGCGCACCCTCCTGGCACAGGCGTCGCAGGCGTTCGGGATGTACGCCTGCGGCGATATCGGGATCGATCCCGATCGCTCGAAGCAGTGTCAATCGCTCGATGATGGCGGCAAACGTCTTGCGGCCCGGCTTGCCGGGTGGTTGCCGCACCCAGGCCAGATCGCTCTGGTTCGTGCCGGCATGAGGCAAAAGAAGGGCGTCGAGCAGTTGGCGTTGCCCGGCGTCCAGTCCTCGGGTGAGATGCTCGGCAACATGGCGTTCGGCATCGAGCAACGCCTGGGCGACCATCCGCTCGACGGAACTGATGCCCGGCACAATGATGCGCCGTCGCCGGCACTCATCCAGCAGCACCCGCGCGAGCCGGGGCCCGCTGGTGGTCGTTAGCGCGATCGGCAGGAGCCATTCCTGCAATGTTGTTCGCAGCGGCCGACTGAGCGGCGTGAAACCGAACGCGTCGCGCAGCGCATCGAGCTGTTCGTACCGGGTCGGGCCGCGCGTCGCGTAGTCGGCCAGCACATCGGGTTCGACCTGCAATTGCTCGGCAACGAATGCGAGCGGGGTATCGGGAATCAGTTCCCCGGGGCGAAGCAGGCGGCCGGGATAGCGCAGCGCGCAAAGCTGGATCGCGAAACCGAGCCGGTTATGCGGCCGTCTCCGGCGCACGATGACAGCCAGATCGTCCTGGCTCAATGTCCAGTGCTGGACGAGCAGGGTTTCGTCGTCGGGAAGCGCAAGCAACGCCGCGCGTTGCTCATCCGACTGGACGGCGCGACGCGGCATCGAATCAGACTTTGGCCGGTGCGGTCCAGCCGATCCGCGACAGCGTTCCGAGCAGGGTCGAGCGCGGCACCTTGAAGGTCCGGCAGACGGACGCCTTGCTCGCCCCACCATCCAGCGCGGCGGTGATCCGCTCGAGCGTTTCGGCGTCGATCATCGGCGGGCGACCGCCCTGGCGTCCCCGGCGTTTGGCAGCGGCCAGTCCCGCCATCACCCGTTCGCGAGTCAGCGCACGCTCATATTGCGCCAATGCGCCGAACAGCGAGAACAGCAACTCGCCGTGCGGCGTGGTCGTATCCATCTGCTCGGTCAGCGACCGGAACGCGATGCCGCGCGCCTTCAGGTCGGTGACGATCGTCAGCAGGTGCGGCAGCGAGCGCCCGAGCCGGTCGAGCTTCCACACGATCAGCGTGTCGCCCGCGTTCAGATAGTCGAGGCAGGCTTTCAGGCCCGGTCGATCGTCGCGCGCGCCGGATGCCTTGTCGGTATGGAGATTCCGATGATCGACGCCGGCTGCGACTAGCGCGTCCCGCTGGAGATCGACCGTTTGGCGATCGTCAGCCGACGATACCCGCATATATCCGACGAGCATGTACGACAAACCATCAAAAGCATGTTGTCGCACACTTTATCAAAGCGACAGGGTTTGTCGATCGTTATGGGCCGAGGCGCGTGTGGTTCGGCGAAGGCCCAGGTCAGGGGTGTCGGCTATCATGTGTTTTCCGACACTGGCGGGGCTAGTCGGCGCTTAAAAACGGCAGGGCCGTTCACGCCCACACCCGGACGCTCGGGTTAGTAATTCGGAGTCCCGGTAGTAGTCATTCGTTCAGTGGGATTATGGGGAACTTTCCAGACATGAGTTGCAATCGGGGCGCTCGGGATTGGTAAAGCTGTCTAGTTACGGCCAATGGGCAAGCGCGGTAAAATGGATCGCAAAAGCGATTACGCTGATATAATCTGGCATCGGAGGTAAATGCAGAAATGGAAAGTAGCCGTCAGCTGGAGAGCATCGCCCTCGCAATTGCTCCAATGCTAGCGACTTCTGTATCCGAAGTATGGATCGTGGCAGAAGTTCATGACGACTGGATACAGAGGCGCTACGATGTCGTGTGCAACGGTAAGCTTGTTGAGGGGGTGGAAGGTGAGAGAACCATGAACCGATCCGTCAATGATGCTCTATCCGCCCTAAGGCGTGACATGCTTAAAGAGAGTCAGGAAGATTGGCATCATTGCACCTATGTTTTGAGGTCTGACGGAATCTTCAAAATGGAGTTCGATCGTAGCAGACCGCCGAGCGTGTGAATGTAACGATAGATACTCCTGTAAAAGGAGGCAGCGCCACAGAATGTCGGCCATCGCCAGCACCTTCCCGAAAGCCGCCGTTCCGCTTTCCTGCCCAACCCGGACATTCCCGAAATTCGATCCAGACCGTGCGAAAACTCACCGCCGCCCCCGATACAGACGTGATGCTCGAAACATAACGTCGCCAGATATGGCTGCGACGCAAGATAGCCAATCACCTGGCAACCGACACGCAGCTATATTAGTACGCTACATTCGGGGTTGGAGTTTTCGCACGGTCTGGATCGTTTTCGAGAAAGGTTTCGTGCCGCAACCAGCCGGTTTTGACACCTGTGAAGGCGGGGGATCTGCTAACCTCGATAACTTATTCGGCATGATCCTTTTTAACATTCGATGTGCTGAAAGCGTGTGGGTATCGTTGATCATCCATGGCCAACGAACGACTGTCATTGACCCGTGATTTCAACGGCCCATTCGTTCACGGTGCGGACCGGTTGGAGCATAGCGCCAAGCAGCAAGCAGATAGCGCCGATCGGCGCACGGAGCTTGCTGCCGATCGAACAGTCATGGCAGCGGAGCGCACCTACGCAGCCTGGGTCCGTACCGGGCTTGCCGCTCTAGCCGCAGGAATTGGCGCCCGCGCATTGCTTGAGAACATCGTGCCCGGCTGGCTTGCCGGTGCGACCGCAACCGTCCTGATCCTGTTCAGCGGCTTCTGCTTCGTTGCAGCGGTCTGGCGTGAAATGATTCCTATCGCCCCACCGCGGCCCGACACTCAGCGACTGCCGGCTTGGTTGCTGATCTCTGTGAACGGCTTCCTAGCGATTGCCGTCTTGGCGGCACTCGTCGGGATTTGGCTGCAATAACCGGCGTGACTATCGCCATTTTACGGATTCTGCTTGCATGACCACGCCGCAACTTATGTCGATTGGCCTGCTGATTGGCATGATGGGCCTCTTTCTTTGGGGCCGATTTCGCTATGATGTCACGGCCATCATCGCCCTGCTTGCCGGGCTGTCGCTGGGATTGGTGAAGCCCAAAGCGGCATTTACTGGCTTTTCCGATGACATCGTTATCATCGTTGGATCGGCGCTGGTGATCTCATCGGCAATGCAGCCGGCCTAATCGAGAGCGCGCTCGGGATACTGGCGCGGCGCGTGACACGCGTCCGGTCGCAACTCGTGGTGCTGACTACGGCAGTCGGGGTATCGTCCGGGCTCGTAAAGAACGTCGGTGCCTTGGCTATGCTGATGCCGGCAGCCGTGCAGACGGCGAAGAAATCGGACACTAGCCCCTCGGTGTTCCTGATGCCGATGTCGTTCGCTTCGCTCCTTGGCGGGTTGATGACCCTCGTTGGTACGTCGCCGAATATTATTGTCAGCAGAGTACGAGAGCAGATGACCGGTGAGCCGTTCGGCATGTTCGATTATCTGCCAACGGGGCTGGGCCTGCTTGTGGTCGGCCTCATTTTCCTGCGTTTCGGCTACCGCCTCCTGCCCAGGGAACGCCGCGCAGCGCCGACCATGGGCGAAGCTCTAAACATCACGGACTATGTCACTGAGGCGACCATCCAAGACGGATCGCCCGCTGTCGGCGAAACGGTTGAGTCCTTCATCGACCGTCATGATAATGAGGTGACGATCGCCAATGTTGTCCGTGACGATGTGCGCACGAGCATTACGGCCGAGTTCCTTCTGGCTGCCGGCGACACGCTGATCTTGGGCGGTGACCCGGATACGCTTGAGCGTGTCATTGCGGGTGACCACCTAGCACTTGCCGGACAGCATCGTGACCTACCGGAAGGCAGCGAAGATGATGAGGTTGGCGTCATTGAGGCGGTCATCACCACCGGCTCCGTGTTGGTCCGCCAGTCCGCTGGACGACTGCGGCTTCAGCAACGCTATGGCGTCAATCTCATCGCGGTATCGCGCGCCGGCAAACGGCTGACCAAGCAGCTCAGCGAGACCGTCTTGCGCGCCGGCGATGTCATTGTTCTTCAAGGACCCCTCACACTCTTGCCGGAACGCATGCGTGACCTCGGTACGCTGCCGCTGGCAGAGCGTGCCCTGCGTCTGGGAAGTTCGAAGCGTCGCTTCCTACCACTTATCATCCTCGCGGTGGCGATGACCGTAACCGCGACCGGCTATGTGCCTGTGGCCGTCGCCTTCTTCGCCGCTGCCGGTCTAATGATGGCGACCGGAGCGCTACCGCTGCGAGATGCCTATGATGGCGTCGAATGGCCAATTCTCATCATGCTGGGCGCGCTCATTCCGGTCAGTGAAACCCTGCGCACCACCGGCGCGTCGGATGTACTCGCGACCTCGCTTGCCCATCTGGCGGCCTCCTTGCCGCCATGGGGCGCGGTCGCCCTGATCCTCGTAGCGGCGATGGCTGTGACGCCGTTTCTCAACAATGCCGCGACGGTCTTGGTGATGGCGCCAATCGCGGCGGTGTTCGCGCATGACCTCGGATATCGCCCCGAAGCCTTCCTCATCGGGACCGCTATCGGGGCAGGATGCGATTTCCTGACGCCGATTGGGCATCAGTGTAACACCTTGGTTTTTGGTCCTGGGGGCTACCGCTTCAGCGATTACGCCCGGCTGGGCGCACCACTATCGGTTCTGGTGGTCTTGGTTGGTACGCCTCTAGTGATGTGGACTTGGCCACTGCACTGATCGCCGGGTACTGTTGATGGGCAGCATGGCCAAGCCGCAGGCGTTCGAAGATACTGAATGGCGTCCGTGGCGAGGAAGCGTACCGGGCGGCTCGGAAGGTTGTGGCACCGCAGATGTAGCAGGCGTAGGCGGCTTCATGCGTTTTTTCCACTCGCGGGCAGCCATGCCCGTTCTCATCGTCCTACTGCTTGCAACAATCACGGCAGCTGGACTGGCGACGTCTTGGACGCTGTCGATTGTGATGTGGCTTTCGAGCGCCGTTCTCGCCGCAGCCCTGTTTGCAACCTTGATGCAGGACGCCGACTGACATGGCTTCAGCGCCACTGATCGATAGCGCAGCTAGTCCACCTGGATCTGGTCGGGTGGCGCCATCGTGGCTCCGTAAAGCTTTTCGATCCAGCGAAGCTGCACTCATCGTGCTGGCCATCATGATCGGCAGTGCAGCCGGATTGCTCAGTGTCGTCCAGGGTACGCTCGCACAGGCGATGCAGCATCTGCTTTATGCCTTGTCGCCGGATGAAAGGCTGAGTGCGGCCACGACGATCCCTTACCTTGCTCTACTTGCCCTGCCGGCTGGTGGAGCCGTCCTCGCACTCTTCTCTTGGGTTACTCATGCTCGCCGGCGCCGGATGGTCGACGCTGTAGAGGCGAACGCCCTTCATGGTGGTCGCATGTCATGGTCCGACAGCCTCGTTATCTCCGGGCAAACGATCCTTTCCAACGGCTTCGGTGCGTCTGTGGGGCTTGAGGCGGCGTATGCGCAGTTGGGAGGGCTCGTCGCCTCGCTCAGCGGCAACTGGTTTGCGTTACGCAGGTCCGATCTGCGCATCTTGGTCGGCGCCGGAACGGGCGCCGCCATCGCAGGTGCATTCGGGGCTCCATTAGCTGGGGCCTTCTATGCCTTTGAGATCGTAATCGGGGCCTATACGATATCAGCGCTGGCACCTGTCGCTGCGGCGTGCCTGGCGAGTGTCCTTGTGGCGCAGGCGTTTGGTGCTCAACCGTATCTGGTTGCGGCTAATGCAGGCGAACAGATCGAGACGTTCCACTACCTTCTCTACGCCGGTCTTGGGGCCTGTGCCGCTGGCGCTGGTATACTGCTGATGCGGGCTGTTGCGGAGATGGAAGCAGCTACACGCAAACTGCCGATACCCTCGATTTGCCGGCCGATATTGGGCGGTCTTCTGCTCATCCCTCTGGCGATGCTCACGCCGCAAATTCTCTCTGCTGGTCACGGCGCCCTCCACCTCAATCTTGAAGCCGAGGTATCGCTGCGCTTCCTCGCCGCCATCTTCGTCGTCAAGTGCGCGGCCTCCATCATCTCACTTGGCTTTGGCTTCCGCGGTGGCCTGTTCTTCGCATCCTTGTTCTTGGGCAGCCTGCTGGGTCACCTGTTTGCTGGTTCACTCGAATGGATTGTCGGATCGCCTGTGATCGACCCGCACAATGCGGCCCTGGTGGGGATGGCCGCATTAGCGGTCGCCGTAGTTGGCGGGCCGATGACGATGGCGATGCTAGTCCTTGAGGCGACCCACGACTTCTCCCTTGCCGGCGCGGCCATTGCAGCATCGCTGGTCTCGTCCACCATCGTCCGCGAGCTGTTCGGCTATTCCTTTTCTACGTGGCGCCTGCATCTCCGGGGCGAAACCATCAAAAGCGCCCGCGATGTCGGCTGGGTCAGAACGCTTACAGCGGGCAAGATGATGCGACGTGTCGAAAGGGCTACGCCGTGCAACACGACGATCGCCGAGTTTCGTCGGGCGTTTCCGCTTGGTTCCACAAGTCGGGTCCTACTAGTCGATGACCACGAAAATTATGGCGGTATCGTACAGACTGCCAGTGCATTTGCCGAAGAGGTCGATCAGAAGGCACCGATCGGGTCGCTGGCGATCCACACGGGTCTCGCCCTTACGCCGGATTCAGACATCAGAAGCGTCATGACTACGTTCGATACCGAAGGTGCGGACGAACTGGCGGTAGTTGGAAGCGACGGGGCAGTTCTCGGCATCCTCTCCGAGAGCTATGCGCGACGCCGCTACGCAGAGGAATTGGACAAGGCGCAACGTGAGTTGTTTGGAGAAAGCTGACCAGCCGGCACGCAGCAAACGCTTCGTCCTACCGGTCTCGCTTAAGCCGGGCTTCGATTTTGACCCAGAACATGCCGCATCGCAGACCCATTCCGGCGAGTTGGGCGCCATGTACTGACATCAGCTCCGCACCGCGGCGAAACTGTTCAACCGGCACGGATATGGCGACGAACAGCCCGGCGTAGAGCAGCTGCGACATGATCGAGTGGATCACGACGGCGACCCCCAGCACTATCAGGCGGGCAGGCACGGAAGGCCGATGCGGCGCCGGATCGGGGCCTGTAATGAGCTAGGCGTAAAGGCATCCTGCTGCGACGAAATGGAAGTGCACCAGGTAGTGGAGCGCACCTGCCCTCTCTAAAGCAGCCAGTCCGCTTTCCTTCCCATTGTCGGCATTCAGCGGCCCGATATGTAGAAAACCCAGTCGTAATCACCATTGTGCGACAAACAAGTGCTTTCCGACACTCTCGAGACGTCGTGTCGACCTAGCCCAGCGTCATGCCGAATATACCGGACACGGACAGCGGGGCGCAGGTTTCACCGGAATCCTCATTTTTGCACCTGAACGACAGCGCCCGGCATCATCGGGTCGCCTGACGCAATGACGAGGTACCGGCGCATGTCGCCCTTCGCGTCGCTGACGATCTGGCGGAGCGGTCCGAGCGTGTTGACGATCGCGCCGCCCGCCGGATTGGTCATGAACTTCGCCAGAGGCTGGATCACGCCGCTGCCGTCAGCGTGGGAGGATAATCCAAGGACATAGGGCATCTTTGGGCTGAGGCCCGCAACCGCCGCCTGCAAAATCTGGACCTGGCCTTGATCGAACAGCGTGACCTGGCTGCGCCCAGTCCCGGATAGAGTCAGCTGGATCTTCATGCCGGCCTGCGCGAGCGGTATCAGGTTTGCACGGCCTTCGCCTACCGGCACCGCGCCGGGAACATAGGCCACGCCTTGCGGCCCCTGACCGATCGGAATCGTCGCGATGACGGTGTTGCTGGCGGTGTCGATCGCCGCAACAGCGTCGGCGTTCTCCAGCCCGACATAGATCCGCGAGCCGTCGCCCGACGGCCACAGACCGTGCGGCAGCGCGCCGACCGGGATGCTCGCGACCTGCACGAAGTCGGTGGTGCGGAACACCTTCACGACATTCTCGGTGCCGACCGTCACATAGGCGAACTGGCCGGCCTTGGTGCGGGCGATGTTGACGTGGTTGGTGATCGCGCCGGTGTCGAACGTCTTCAGCACTGCGAAGGGTGGCTTGGCGTCGAACACCATGACCTTGCCGACGTCCTTCAGCGTCAGCCAGACCTGCTTGCCGTCGGGCGTCGCGGCGATGTCGGGGCAGAACGGGCTTGCCTGCTTGACGCGACCGACGATCTTCTTCGAGGCGGTGTCGATCACCACGGTCTCGGGTGAGAAGCTCGAACAGACATAGCCGTATTTCCCGTTCGGCGAGAAAATCGTCATGCCGGGGCCGTTGGGGACGGGGATGCGCGTGGTCGGCGCGAAGGTCTTGCCGTCGAGCACCTGGATATAATCCTCGCCGCGCACCGCGACCCAGACTTCGCGACCGTCGGGGCGGAAAAACGCCTCATGCGGCGAGCGCCCGACATAGGTCGTGTGCTTCACGGCATTGGTCGCGGTATCGATGAACGTCACCGAGTTCGAACCGATCGAGATCGCCGCCAGCGTCTTACGATCGGGCGAGAAGCCCATGCCGTGGACAAGCAGCTGCCCCTTGTAGAGCGGGCTGAGGTTGGCGGGGGTCTGGTCGCCGAGCTTGATGACGCCGAGCAGCGTGTTGGTTGATGGGTCGATCACCGACACGGTGTTGGAGAACTGGTCCGACGTGTAGAACCGGTCCTGCGCGCTGACAGGGATGTCGGGGGTCGCATTGGGCACTTGCTGGGCAAACGCAGGGCCTGAAAAGCACAAGGCGGTGCAGGCGGTTAGGGTGAAACGCTTCATGGACGGTCTCCGTGATGGGGGTGACCAGTCGCGGTCGGTCCGGTGTGACGTGACAACGCGCCGCCTTCGGATAGGATGCCCTGCATCACCGCGATTTCCTGACGCTGTTCGACGATGATCCCTTGCGCAAGCCGGCGCAGGCGTTCGTCCTTGCCGTAACGCAGCTCGATCTCAGCCATGTCGATCGCACCTTGATGATGCGGGATCATCATCCTTGCGAAGTCGCGATCGGGATCGTTTGAATAGCCAGTCATCATCGCGCCGTGCATCCGCGTCATCGCCGCATCCATCGCGGACGCGAAGCCGTCCGTTTGCGCGATAGCAGCGGTCGATACGGACAAGCCTATCGCCATCAGCAAGGTCATGCGTGATCTCATCGTCCTGTCCCTAGTTTTCCTGTTTACGACACGCGAGCGATGATGCCGATAATCGTTGCTAGCACGGCCATGCAGGCCGGGAGAAAGAGCATCTGTATAGCCGCTTCGCGCCCTGTGATCGTGCCCGTCAAGATATCGACCGGGCCCTTGATGAACTCCGAGAACGAACGGAGGGGTTCGCCGGGGGCGGGAGTATCGCTGAGTACGATGCCGCCAGCAATCAGACCGAAATACAGGATCATGAAGACCGACACGACCGTCAGGACGAGCGCCGTAGCTGCATCACGTGCGAAGAAGGTCCAGAAAGTCAGCAACATTGCTGCATACACGCCGACGAGCAAGCCCAACGTGGCAGGATGGACGCCGCGCGATGCGATGCCTGGAGCCGTTCTTTCCAGCTCGTCATAATTGCCTGCATCCGGCACGATTGCGAGATGTCGACGCACAGGCTTAGGAGCAACGAGTGTCTCGGTAGCGAGATCGTAGATCGGCTGTGTTGCCATGAGGAAGTCTCCGCGCGTCTCGATGAATGCCGAGCGTGACAGGATAGATGATTGCGGCGGGGCGGTCGGTCCAACGCATAATCACGGTCATTCCAATCATTTAACAGGAACGGTCGGCGATCTATAATCGCGTTTTCGTATTGAAATCATCGCGACCATGCGTTGGACGCGAGGGACATATCGGTCGATCTAGCGGCATCGGACCGGCACGATCACCCGCCGGGTCCGTGATAAGGATCAAACGATGAAAGCTGCGATCGTTCTGGTTGCCGCGATGTTGGCCTCGGTAGCGCCAGTCCCGGCGATCGCTCAGGCCTATTGGGCTGCACCTGCGGCGGACGACTTTCCCTACGATATCAAGGCGGTTCAGGCACCGTGGTCGAAGGCTGATATCGACCTCAGCCATCATGACCGGATCTATGTGTCTGACCCTACATCGACGAAGATCGTTGTCATCGATCCTGCAGCGGGCAACGAACTGGGACGGATCGACCTCGCCAAAAGCGCGATAGCTGAGCCCAGCTTTTCCAGCCCCAAAGTCCAGCACCTGGCTGCAACGCGTGACGGGCGGACCCTGGCGGTATCGGCATTAGCGCAGCACAGTGTGACGCTCGTAGATCTGGCCACGAACACGGAACGAGGCCGGACCGTGTTCCAGACGTCGCCTACCGCCGTCGCGTTTACGCCCAATGGGCACGAACTCTGGGTTTCGCTCGGCGATGAACATGCCATCGCGGTCGTGGATCCTAAGACCGCGCGGGAGATCACCCGCGTACCAGCAAGTGGCGGAGCGGGCGCGACCATCCTGTCGCCAAACGGACGCTATGCCTTTGTATCGCTTACTGAAAGGCCGTCCATCCTGGTTGTCGACGTCGAGCATCGGCGCGTCGTCGGACACGTTGCCAGCAACGGTGCAGGTGCGGGAGCAATCGCGGTCTCGCCAGATGGCAAACAGATCTGGGCAACACGCCGCGAGAGCGGCACGACCACGGTCTTTGCTGCCAAACCGCCGTTTGCGGTACGCGAAGTGATAAACACTGGTCCAGCAACGGGCGCGGTCAACTTCGCCCAGCGCGCAGACGATTCCTTTGCCTATGTCAGCGTTGGCGGCGATCAACCTGCAATCAAGGTCTATAGAACCGACAGCCTGGAGGCTGTGGCAACCGTCCCGCTACAAGCGGCTCCGAGTGCGGTTTGGCCGTCGGGCGATGGTACGAGGATCTATGCCAGCCTGGCCGGAACCAACAAGGTCGCTGGGATCGACACGCTGACGTACACCACCGTGTCGACGATCCCGATCAGTACGGATGCGCAGAGCCTGATCTACGTTCCTGGTGCCGTAAGATCAGGAAAAGGTCTCGCCAATCTGGTGCCATCCGGGCGCGATGCGGCGCTTGCCCTGGCGGCGCGTTGATCGGTCTCACACCGTCTGTAATCTCCCAACGAAAGCCCTTTCCAAAATGACCAAGCCCCCCGTCAGGATCGCGATCAGCGGTGCCGCAGGACAAATTTGCTATTCGCTGCTCTTCCGGGTCGCGCAGGGTGACGTGTTCGGACCGGACCAGCCCGTTATCCTTCAACTGCTCGACGTGCCGCAGGCGCTGGACGCAGTACGCGGCGTGGTCATGGAACTGGAGGATTGCGCGTTCCCGCTGCTGGCAGATGTGATCATTACTGATGATCCGATGGTGGCTTTCAAGGACATCGATGCGGCCATGCTGGTCGGGTCTCGTCCCCGCTCGAAGGGCATGGAGCGCCGTGATTTGCTCGCTGCCAACGCAGCGATCTTCAAGACGCAGGGCGCAGCGCTGGACGCAGTGGCCAAACGCGACGCCAAGATCCTGGTCGTCGGTAATCCCGCCAACACAAATGCCTGGATCATTGCGCAAAGCGCACCGGGTTTCCCTGCCGAAAACATCACGTCGATGATCCGCCTCGATCACAACCGCGCGCAGGGACAGCTTGCGGCCAAGGCGGGTGTCGGTGTCGATGCGATTACAAAGCTCGTCGTCTGGGGAAACCATTCGCCGACGATGTTTGCCGACTGGGGGAATGCCGAACTCGATGGCCAAAAGCTTGCCGACCGTATCGGAAACGAGGCCTGGTACCGCGAGACCCTGATCCCCACCGTTGCGCAGCGCGGAACCGCGATCATCGAAGCACGGGGTGCGTCCTCGGCCGCGTCGGCAGCAAATGCGGCGATCGACCATCTGCGCGATTGGGTGCACGGCGCAGGCGACAATTGGGTGTCGATGGGCGTGGTGTCAGATGGCTCCTACGGTATCCCGCAAGGGCTGGTGTGCGGCGTGCCGGTGCACTGCAAAAGCGGTGGGTATGCGCGTATCGAAGGACTGATCCTCGATCCATTCCAGCGAACGATGCTTGATCGCACGATTGCCGAACTGGTCGATGAACGTGAGGCGGTTATCGACATTCTGAAATGACCGATCGGTATATCTGATTGGAATGACCGTAATCTTTGGTTGGTGCGATTGATCTCCTTTCCCTATCATTGGGGCAAGGAGATCGGGCATGACCCTCGAACAACTCAGGATTTTCGTCGGTGTCGCAGAGCGCGAGCACATGACGCGCGCTGCCGAAGCGCTCAATGTGACGCAGTCAGCCGCAAGCGCTGCCATCGCCGCGCTGGAAGCCCGGCACGGCGTGCCGCTGTTCCACCGGGTCGGCCGTGGGATCGAACTGTCCGAAGCGGGCCGCATGTTTCTGGTCGACGCACGCGCAGTGCTTGGCCGTGCCGCCAGCGCGGAACTTGCACTGGCCGAATATGCAGGACTGGAGCGCGGCACTCTGCGGCTAGTCGCAAGCCAGACGATCGCGGGCTATTGGCTGCCCCGCCAGCTGGCCGCGTTCCATGCGCGCTACCCCGCGATCTCAATCGAACTGGCGATCGACAACACCGAGGGGGCCGCGGCGCGCGTGCTCGACGGTGCGGTCGAGCTCGGCTTCGTCGAGGGTGTGATCGACGAGCCCGCGCTCGCGCATTGGACGGTCGCGAACGACCGCATGGTGCTGGTAAGCGATCGCGCAGCCGACACGATCGACGAGGACTGGATCCGCGCCGCGCGCTGGATCGTCCGCGAACAGGGATCGGGCACGCGCTCGTCGTTCGAGGAGGTGTTGCGCCAGCGCGGCGTCGATCCGTCGGACCTCACCACCGCGCTGACCCTGCCGTCGAACGAGGCGGTACGTAGCGCGGTCGAGGCTGGCGCAGGCGTCGCGGTCCTGTCGCAGCATGTCGTCGCACCTGCAATCGCGGCCGGAACGTTGCACGATCTGCCGCTCGGTCTGCCGCGGCGTCCGTTCTACGCGCTGCGGCACAAAGAGCGCTATCGTACCCGGGCGGCCGATGCGCTGACCGATCTCATCAAGGAGACTGGCAAGTGACCGCCGATCTGAAACCCGTTCTTGATGGCCTGAAGCCGCTCAGCCGGCTCGACTCACCGCGCGAGATGATCCGGCAGTTCACGCCCAACTGGTTCGCCGCGACCATGGGCACCGGTATCCTGGCGCTGGCCTTACCGCAGGTGCCGGGCGTCGGCACGTCGCTGCACCCGGTCGGCGAGGCATTGTGGTATTTCAACATCGCGCTCTTCACGCTGTTCGCCGGGCTCTACACCGCGCGCTGGACGATGTTCGGGCACGAGGCGCGGCGGATCTTCGGGCACAACACCGTATCGATGTTCATCGGTACGATCCCGATGGGCCTCGCGACGATCATCAACGGGTTCCTGGCGTTCGGCCTGCCGCGGTTCGGCGCCGGCGTGATCCCGATCGCCGAGACATTGTGGTGGATCGACGTCGCGATGTCGCTCGCCTGCGGTGTAGCGATCCCCTACCTCATGTTTACCCGGCACGAACATTCGCTCGACGGCATGACCGCGGTGTGGCTCCTGCCAGTGGTCGCGGCCGAGGTCGCAGGCGCGAGCGGAGGCCTGCTCGCACCGCATCTGGCGGACGCCCATCATCAGTTCGTGGTGCTGGCGACCTCCTATGTCCTGTGGGCCTATTCGGTGCCGGTCGCGTTCGGCATTCTCGCGATCCTGATCCTGCGGATGGCTCTCCACAAGCTGCCGCACGAGAGCATGGCCGCCTCGAGCTGGCTCGCGCTCGGTCCGATCGGCACCGGTGCGCTCGGGATGCTGGTGCTCGGTAGCGACGCGCCCGCGATCCTCGCCGCCAACGGCCTCGGCCAGATCGGCGCAGTGGCGCAAGGAATCGGCACGATCGCCGGGCTGTTGCTCTGGGGCTTCGGCCTGTGGTGGCTGGCGCTCGCGACGCTGATCACGATCCGCTACTGGCGCGCGGGCATTCCGTTCAACCTTGGGTGGTGGGGCTATACCTTCCCGCTCGGCGTCTACACGGTCGCGACCTTCAAGCTCAGCACGACGCTCCAGCTCGGCTTTTTCGGGATCGTCGGCACCGTCCTCACGATCGCACTCGCCGCGATGTGGCTGCTGGTCGGCGCCAAGACGGTCGCAGGCGGCTGGCGCGGAAACCTGTTCGTGTCGCCCTGCATCGCCCAAGCCAATTAAAGGGCCGAACTGATCGTCCTGCCGGATCGAACCGGCGCATCCGATCGACCCGTACCGGGCAGACCGGCGGACAGGTCGCGCATACAGATCATGACAGAAACGGGAGAATGTTGGTGGACAGCCTGGATATGAAACTGGCGCAGGAGACGAACCGCCGTCGCTTTCTCGCAGAGGCTGCGATCGGCAGCGGCGCGCTGATCGCCGCACCCGCGCTGGCGCAGAGCATGGTCGACCTGCATCTGCCGGGTGGCCCATCGGAACGGCCGATGACCAGTGCGTTCCCCGGCAAGGGCAGCATGATCCTCCAGCGGATCCACCCGCCGCTGCTGGAAACGCCGATGAGCGTGTTCAATGGCGACGTCTTTACGCCGAACGACCAGTTCTTCGTCCGCTGGCACTGGGCCGACATTCCGACCGCGATCGATGTCGAGGCATTCCGGATCAAGGTGCACGGCGCGGTCACGCGGCCGCTGTCGATCTCGCTCGCGCAACTGCTGAAGCTGCCGCGCGTCGAGCTGGCGGCGATCAACCAATGCTCGGGCAATTCGCGTGCGCTGTTCCAGCCGCCCGTCGCGGGCGCGCAGTGGCGCCACGGGGCGATGGGCAACGCCAAATGGCTAGGCGTGCGGCTGCGCGATGTGCTCGACATCGCCGGCGTGAAGCCGGGCGCGGTCGCGGTACGGTTCGGTGCGCTCGACCAGCCGGTGGTTGCGGGCGCACCGGATTTCGCCAAGTCGCTGTCGATCGACCACGCACGCGACGGCGAAGTGATGCTCGCCTTCGGGATGAACGGCGAACAGATGCCGCTCCTCAACGGCTTCCCGGTCCGGCTAATCGTACCCGGCTGGTATTCGACCTATTGGGTCAAGATGCTGAACGACATCGAGGTGCTTGCCGCGCCCGACGACGGTTACTGGATGGCTAAGGCGTACAAGATCCCTGACACTCCAGGCGCGAACGTGCGGCCTGGCCAGAAGGATTTCCCGGCCGTCCCGATCAACAAGATGATCCCGCGCAGTTGGGTCACGAGCCTCGACGAAGGGCAGGCGATCGCGTTCGACCGGTCGATCCCGCTGGGCGGCATTGCGATGGGCGGCGATTGCGGCGTCGCCAAGGTCGATGTGTCGACCGACAACGGCAAGACCTGGTACAAGACGACGCTCGGCCCCGATCACGGCAAATACAGTTTCCGCCGCTGGGACGCGCAGGTGCCGCTCACGCATGCGGGTCCGACCAGACTGATGTCGCGCTGCTGGAACACCGCCGGCATCGCGCAGCCGATGACGCCGATCTGGAACCCGGGCGGGTTCATGCGCGGCAACATCGAAACCACCAACATCGTCGTCGGCTGAGGAGCGCTCCCCCATGAAAACGCCTTCCATCGGCACGCTGTCGTTCGGGTTCGTCGGCGCGACCGTCGTTCTTCTGCTCGCGATCGGTGCCCCGAACAGCCGCGTCGCCCCGCCGCCTGCCGCCCCGACCGCACCACCGCCGCCAAGCGTCTCGGCGCGCGGCTTCTCGCTGGTGTCCACTACGGTCGATCTCCCGACCGACGAAGGCCAATATCCCGCCGGCCCGCATGCCGACGTCATCAACGCCAACTGCACCTCGTGTCATTCGGCGAGCATGGCGCTGAACCAGCCGCCACTCTCTTCCGATCAGTGGACCGCGGAGGTCACCAAGATGCGCGAGGTCTACAAGGCTCCCGTTGCACAGGCTGACGTGCCGGCGATCGTTGCTTATCTGACCGCCATGAGCGCAAAGCAGCCGGGCGCCGCGAAGGGCAAGGCGCAAGACCCCGATCCGAAGGCTGCGCCCGACGTATCGGGGGGATCAGGCTAGGCCCATCAACTCACGGCACGCGGTTCTGCGCGCGAAGTGCTGTGCAGCGTGTACGTGTCTCGCGCAGTGTTGCATTGGGGGCAAGGCCGTTCGCGGGCACCTTGGGTATCGCAACGCGCTGCGACAGGTAGATGCCGTTGTGGCCCGAGCAGAGATAGGCCACGAAACAGGCGACGGCGATCGGCACCGCATAGCCGGCGCCGAACAGTTCGATTCCCATGAAGGTGCAGGCGAGCGGGGTATTGGCGGCCCCGGCAAAGACCGCGACAAAGCCGATCGCGGCGAACAGGCCCGTCGGCACGCCCAAGAAAGGCGCCAGCGCGTTACCGAGCGCTGCGCCGATGAAGAACAACGGCGTGACTTCACCGCCTTTGAAACCCGCGCCGAGCGTAACGACGGTAAACAGGAGCTTGATCGCCCAACTCCACGGATGCGTGTCCGGTCCGAAGAAGCTGGCGATGGTAAGGCTGTCGGGCCTCGCTGCCAGGACACCCAGGCCCAGATAGTCGCGCGTGCCGAACAAGAAGACGAGCGCGATAACGAAGACCCCGCCGATCACTGGACGTAGCGGACCATAGGGAACAATCCGCTTGAGCCATCCCCCGACCAGGTGGTTGGCTTCGGCGAAGGCCAGACCAACCAGTCCGAATATGATCCCCGCAACACCTGCCTCCGTCACGAGCAGCGCATCGACCGGTATCGACGCGCCGATCGGGTAGACACCGTGATGGATACCCCAGGCGAGGCACGTCCAATCTCCGACCAGCGCCGCAACGAGGCAAGGCACTAGCGCGGAGTATTCGACGCGGCCGATCGCCAGCACTTCGAGCGCGAAGACCGCGCCTGCGATCGGCGTGCCGAAGACCGCGCCGAACCCGGCTGCGATACCCGTCATCAACAGGATGCGCGTGCCGCCCGCATCGAGGCGGAGCGCGCGGCCGAAACCGCTGGCAAGGCTTCCGCCCAATTGGACGGCGGTGCCCTCACGTCCGGCCGAGCCACCGAAAAGATGCGTCACCACTGTGCCGAAGAAGATGAGCGGCGCCATCCGCAGAGGCACCCCGCCACCAGGCTCGTGGATCTGCTCCACGATCAGGTTGTTGCCGCCCTCCACCGAGCGCCCGGTGAGATGGTACAGTAATCCGACAACGAACCCGCCCACCGGCAGCAGATAGAGCAGCCAAGGCGACGCAAACCGCAGTCGCGTAACGGTATCGAGACTCAGCAGGAACGCCGCACATAGCGTCCCGACGAGTGCCGCCATGGGCAGCAAGATCAGCGCCCAGCGCAGGACAGAGATCGCATGGTCGTGACGATCGCGCATGAATGCCGCGACGTTCAGCGTGCCGACGAGATTGCGAAAGGTAGCGCGCACAATTCCTCCTTGCTGCCTGAAGGCGCCAAGTAGGAATCATCAGCTCTTATCAGAGCGGTTCGGCCAAATTGCCCGGCAGAAATCCATTGCCAAAGTCGATCTATGAGACGTTTGCCCCAACCGTCAATGGGCATGTTGGTCGGGCAAATGCTCGGACCGGGCAGTCGGCAGCGTCTATCTAAGCCCGTTATTATGTACCGACCCCGGGTACGCTGCATGCGGGACCGATCGGCTTTGGCCCACGTCGTTTTTGGGCTTCGTCACAAGGGGGTGATACCGCACGAAAGCCGCGGATGCGCTGCGGGGTCTGATCGGCTCGCAGCAAACCTAGGGATGGCTGCTACGAGCGTGCCGTCCAGATGCCGACGAGCGCGGCCAGTGACACGAGCATGAGAAACCCGTTCATCACTAGGAGCAACGTCGCTGGCAGGCGCTTGATGTCCGGTCGTGGCGGCGGGGCGCCTGCGCCCATCTCTCGCCACACCGCAGCGGCGAAGCAAAAGGCGCTGAACAAGATCAGCATGGTCCCGGTCGCCGTCGCCAGCCACGGGAACACGACGTCCTTGAGCAGCGCGCGCGCGCCGATACCGGAAGCGAGCGCCGCCAGTCCGGTACGTACCCAGGCAGCATAGGTGCGTTCGCCGGCGAGGATTGTGCGGTCCGCGGCAAGCTCTGTGCGACGGTCGGCGCTGTCCACCTGCTGGACTGCGCTGTCCTTCAGCTTGCTCGCGCTCTCCGCCAGCTTCGCATGGGCCCGATCGGCGTCGTGCGGCGCGTCCATCAGCCAGCGGTAACGGCGATGCGATGCCAGGCAGTCGAGAGATAGCCGGCGAAGTTCCAGATCGCCTCGGGCCGTTCGGGCTGCATCTGCCCGGCACCGTCAACGGCGCGCACGATCAGGACGTGGAGTCCGGGAGACAGATCGACCGTGACGTGCCACTGCGTCCAGCTCCAAGGCGCATCGGGTTTTGCAGTCAGTTCCGCCTGCAGCCAGTCGGTGCCGCCATTGACGGAGACCTCGACGCGCGAGACCGCTCGGCCGAAGGCGACCGCATAACCCGCGATTTCGCACGCGCCGGCGCTGACATGCGCGCCGTCCACCGGCGCGCAGATCGCAGCATTGAGCGGCATCTCCTCGATAGTCAGACCCCGATCCCAGTCCGCGTCCTCCTTCGCTACCGATGCCGGAAAGAGCTTGTAGTCCTTGGCCTGGATCGGCGCATCGGACGGGCGATCGCGCACCTCGATGCGCGTCAGCCACTTGGCGCTACGAACGCCCGCATAACCCGGCACGACGAGCCGCAGCGGTGCGCCATGTTCGGGGGCCAGCGCCTCGCCATTCATGGCCCAGACGATCAGCACGTCGGGCTCTAGCGCCTTGGCGATCGAGATCGAGGCACCGAACGGTGCTGTCTCACCATCGACATCCACGTTGTCGGCCCCCGTAGTGCCGACGAACGACGCGCCGTCCTGGATGCCGGCTGCGGCGAGCACGTCGCACAGTGCGACGCCGGTCCACGCCGCATTGCCGATCGCGCCCACGTCCCAGGGATCGCCCGAAGTCTTTTCCACGTCTTGAAGATGTGCCCGACGATTGCCGGCGCACTGCATGGTCGCGGTCACTGTCCGGGTCGCAAATGCCGTTTGAAGTTCGGCAACCGTGTAGGAGCGCGGGCGGTCGACTAAGCCGTCCAGCGCTATACGATGATCGTCGGCCAGTTCCGGCGTAGGTCCGTGGCTGCGGATGTAGAAGTTCGCCTGCGGCGTCAGGAAGGACGTGATCAGTTTATCCGGGGGCGTTTCCGCATTGAGCGGCTCCGGACAGCGGAGGATCAGATTCTGTTCGGCGCGATCGGATGCGGTCATGCAAGCGGCCTACCATGATGAAATCAATAGCGAAATCGATCGTTTTGCTAGGCGATGTCACCCAGACTCTTTCGATAGCTTATCCCTTTCTAGACGGCGGTGGAGCGATCACTATGCCGTCGCGCGAAGGCGCCGAGCGCCAGACAGCCTTTCCCGTAGATCGTCGCGATGTGGCTGGACTTGCTACGACGGCTTTGTCCCAAAAGTCGTCGCTAGGTACTAGGGATGACGGAAAACCCTGTCGCCATCGCAGATGCGCGACAAACGGGTGTTTTCGGACACCCAAGCAGACCTGTCGGCGCTTAGCGTATATCTGGGTCCATTCTATGTACCGACCCCATCCTTGGCGCTAAGCCGTCCGAGGGCTTTTTCATGCTCATCGAACGGCAGATGGTAGATCTGACCTTCGAGGCCGTTGCGCTTCGCCATCCTGACCGGTTTGACGAGGCAGTTTTGAAAGCCGCTACAGCAAGGCTGGAGGCAGCAAAACTTGATGCCAGTGCCTGATTAATAGTGATATAGAGGAGAGACGTAGCAGCTAGATACTAAAAATTTATTGTCGGCGCGTCAGCTTTTGGTTTATTTATATCATCATAATTAATCTCGACATTATCACGCTGACTGCCTATCGATGAAAACTTCAAATCCCCTGTCTTGAAACACCAAGTGAAAACAGGGTTGTCAAACTTGGCTCCAGCCCGGTTTTGCCAAACCTCAACAGACGATTTGCAAGGGTTGCCGTACTTTACTTTAAAGGCTTCTAGTATAGTTTCTGCCTCGTCTGAAGATGAAATTATCCTTATTGCGGAAAGACGACCCTTATAAATTTGAGTTATGCTGCCTGCTTTAGCTCCAGCAAGGTCGAATAACCTGCTATTACATAGAACCATAACGGAACCTATAGAAGACTTGGATTCACAGTTTCGAAGGATTAAAGAGTTAAAGCTAACTCCAGCAATCCATTCACGAAAAGTAAAAAGAGGCAGTTTCTCACGGCCGGGTATGATCTCCATCGATCTATTATCACCAAACCCGTTGTCTTTAGCAAACTTTATAAGTTCTTTAGATGCTGCGTCAGCTACAATAGCTTCACATTGCTGACCAGAAAAGGACTTGCTCTCTTTCAGGGTATTATTGATCGTTAGATCGAATCGGATATCGAACTGGTATTGAACCATAAGCTTAGAGGTTTGAGGCTTACAAAATCCAGAAGCTATACCATCAATAACATTTATCGCCTTTTGCTCATCAACGGCTTCTGTCGTTGACACTCCCACCGGCACCACAATCATGTTCCCGGCGACAGCCGCTTTTCCAATATCGAACGGGCCAGACTTCATCGGCTTGATCGCTGATGCGAACGCTTTCATTGCTTTTGCACGTTCGACGGTTTGCGCGGAGGCAGCATGCACCGCGACGATCGTCATTATTCCGAGCGCGCTGACGACCGAGACGAGCTTTTTTCTCACCAAACCTCCTAGCACATTGCCGCAGCTTGCCGCACGGCCGTCACTCTTTCGCATGCAGCATACAGAAGAATGACTATCGCAGTGGTTTTACGAAAGCCTACCTAAATCGCAGACCCACCTATGTTTCTGTCATGCGGAGCGCGCGACCGTTCGTCTAGCGTAGCAAAATGGGCGGCCCGGTTGAGGTGTTGTCTCTTCTTGACCGGATCAATCGCCAGTTCGGCAAGCCCGAGTTCCCGGCCGGCGACTTTGGCATAGTCCCGATCGTCGGTTTCAATCGAGGTTGGCGCTTCCACCACGAAGTCGGCCAGATACTCTTGCGCCTCAATTACAGCCTCCGCCCTTACGAGCCAGCGAACCAACTCTGGTATCGATGTTACCGGAGAGCGCTCGGAATATCGCTGATCGGCGCTTTGAACCGGATTGCCGGTAGCCGGTCTGCGTCGGCAAACATGATCGGCAAGCAATATCTCGTACCGATCGGCGGTGCCCCGCATCACCCGACCCGTGATGTTATCCGCTTCGGCGGTGCCCGATTTCTCCCCCGCCAGCGCCGTGCGAAGGCGTCGCCTCAGTTCCGCTTGGAAGGAGGCTTGTGATACGCTCCCCGCAATGCAGGCTTCCTTCCCGGATGTCCCCACGACAAGTGCTGCGACTACCTTATCGAAGCCGGCGTCGAGACGGGCACGCGCGCGCGCGGCTGCAGCTAGTGAAGCTTCGCTGCGACGCAGGCGAGTGGCCTCCTCTTCCGCGATGTCGGCAGCAACTTCGATCCGAACTTTGTCGAGCGCCTCTGGCGAGAGATCGACGGTCCGATCCAACTGTTCCTGCTTAAACTTCTTGGTTCGGGTGCTATCTGGGTAAGGCTCCCGAGATCGGTATGCGTCAGGCGACCACCAATCTGATGAGGGAACGCGCAAGCCTTCCCGCTTGGCGATCTTCGCCACTTCCCGCTTCGACAAGCCCAGCAGAGCGAAATGGGGTATCGCCGTGTCGGAATCGGTGTCCCACAGAAGTTTGCGGAACTCGCGAACAGACGGCGGACGCAGCGGCCCTATGGGGCCTCGCGACCATAGCCGGCCCGGCTTTCCCGACGATCCTACCGCAAGGGCCGCTGGCACTCGACCCTCCTCCACGGGGTAGAGAGGGGCGGACCGATCCGGGCCTCCAAGCCTGGTCCACGGCGTCGGCTCCGGCACCACAGCATAGCTGCCATTACCGCTACATTCGAACCTTACGAGCGGAACGGGCATGTCCGGAGGCAAGGTGTCGTCGAGCGGCACCCGCGGCGCGTCCAGTCCCTTCCGCAGCCGATTCCAATGATGCCCGGTTGGCCGATTGATTTTGTACAGCTTGCACAACCAACTGGCTTCAGTATCGAGTGCCTCCGAGACTTGAGCCACAGGCATCGACCAGATCCAGTCGAAAAAGTCCGCGCGCGTCATCCAGCAAACGGCCGCGGCGTCAGGATCGCGCAAGATACGTGTGCCATATTCCGGACACTGGATGACGAGCTTTAGCTTTCGGCGATCCACCTTAGCGTTCCGACGTTGTATCGGAGGGATCCTTCACCTCCCGTGAAACGGGCAAGCCAAACCAGTCTGCAATTTCAGCCTCTGCCGCTGCATCGATTTCGATGCCATTGTCCCGCGCGTGCCCAACAACATTATGATAAAAAGCATCTGCGAGTTCGACAGCATTAGGGGCGGGAACTCTATTAAGGGGCGCGCCGCCAAAGCTGACGCCGCGAATAACAAAACCTAAGGTCGGCCGCCCGACACGCTCGCCCATCGCTTCTAAGGTGTCTCGCGACCACCGCGTGGCTTCTGTCAGGTTGAAATCATGCTCTACGGCATAGCGAGCCAGCGTATCGAATACCGGGCGCCACTTTTCTTTAGCGATCCGCGGCAGATCAATCACACGCATCATCGTCGTGATGATATCGGGGATACTAGTATCACTATTGCGGTCAGTTGAAATCGGCGCTTGATGGCGATCCTCATCCCACAAAAAATATTGAGAGCGCCGAGCATTGGGCAGTTTCAAGCGATCGATGGCATTGGAAAAACTACCCGCTCCAAACCAACCATCTTCGCGTGCGCCAGGAATCACGCGCGAGGTTTCCTGCGCAAGACTGGCAAGGTTCAAGGGAGCAGAAGCATTTTGATAGAGGCCAAGGACAAGACCAGAAAAGACCTTCAGTTTATCGCCATCTACGTCCGATTTAGGCGCATCGGTGATTTCAATGGCTTCCTCCGGAGCCGCTTCCGGCCAGATCAGATTATCCATAGCCGTAAAATCAAGGATGTTGTCCGCTAAGGAGCGATAGGCCGAAGATGAATTGCCCGGAGAGATAACTGTAATGTAGCGGTCATGCGCGCGGATACGCTGTAGCAGCGGTACGAAATCAGAATCAGAAGATGCGATCACAAACTCGTCGTAACGACTGTCACTCTTGAGTAAGTCGAGCGCATCAATAACCATCCTGATATCGGCTGCGTTTTTACCCGCGCCGGTTATGGATGGGCAGTCTATAACATCGAAGCCGGCACGTACCAAGCCAGCCCTATAACGGGAAAAATAGAGGCGATTTGTTTCGTCTGCCTGGACCCACCCGGCAGGATTCAAATAGCACCGCGCGACAAGCCAACGTCTTTGGTCAAGTGTTAGATGAGTGCCCGCGAGACGGGGCAACCATTCCATTGGCTCATTGGCAAATCGCTGTGCAAGCTCAGCATCAAGCCTCCACAGTCCGAGAAAAACATTATCAAAATCGATCAGAATAACACTCTTTGTCGGCATGTTAGACGTCTCTCAATGATTGATGAAGTCGTTGTAGCGCGCGTCGAGAACGACGGTCGCGTATATCTCAAGGAGACACTGGCGGTTAGGGTCTGCTTCCTCGACCCAGCGAAACTGCATGTTGGAAACGCGCTCCTTCGCCTTGATGAAAGCTGCCGCAAAGATGGGATCGGCTTCCAAAGCCTTTCGCGTAGGACCGCCCTTCAGAAGGTTGTCGGTCGCATGACGCGCAAGCTTGAACGCGAACGGCGCGTCGTTGGCTTTTCCTGACCAATGTTCCTTGTGCCGATTACGCAGCCGATCGGTTCGGCCGACATAGAGGTGATCGTTCCCCTCGCTGAATAGATAGACACCGCAGCTAGGCATGCCGATCGGCAGCCTAACGCGGCCAGTATGGGGCAAGCATTCCGTCAGCTTTACGAACGAGGGATGCAGGCTATCGGCCAAGGCGGCGAACCGTGGGTGCATTGAACTAGGTGTCCACCCCTTCCGCGTTGATCGCCTCCTGAGCGGGCGCGGGGAAGTGGCGGTAGAGTGTCGGGACCGAGACGCCGATCGCCGGCGCAATCTCCCGGATCGCCATGCCTGAAGCCAGAAGCTTCCGTGCCGCCTCGAGCCGCTTAGGCGTCATCACCGTTTTTCGACCACCTACTCTGCCCTCCCGCCGCGCTATGATAAGCGCAGCAGTGGTACGCTCGCGATTGAGGTCGCGCTCCATTTCGGCCATCGCGGCCAGAATATGGAAGACGAGCTTGCCGGCAGTGCCGGCAGTGTCGATCCCATCCGTGATCGAGCGAAGCCCAAGGCCACGATCGGTCAGATCGGCAGCAAGGTCGACGAGCCCTTTCATCGTTCGGCCGAGGCGATCGAGCTTCCATACGACCAACACATCGCCAGCGCGCGCGTGTGAGAGCGCTTCAGCCAGGCCCGCACGGTTCGCCTTCGCTCCGCTCGCTTTGTCGGAAAAGGTTCTCTCGCACCCGGCATTGCGCAGCGCTTCGAGTTGGGGCGTCAAATCCTGTTCGGGCGTGGAGACCCGCGCATAACCAATCAGCATGAACCGTTCTCAAAACTCATGTGCCGCGACTATCACGACCAGCCCCATTCGAGAAAGTGTTTTGATACGCAGCCAGACCTTGCTAGACGTTCTCACATGGTCGCGTATCAAAATCGATCGTTTGCGAGACGAGGCGATGAGCGCGCCAGAGTGCAGCACGCTGGTCCGCGAAAGCACGAAGATCGGTGCCCGCCGGAAGCTTCGGCCCTATTTCACGAGGGGGATGGGGTCCGGTTTCGTGCTATCGCGGACCGCCTCCCCTCAGCATTCGTGCTTTCGCGGACCCTGCCTGTCCCTGTAAATCCTGGAATCGTGTCGTGACCGACCGCCCACCCAGCCAAGGCGATTTGTTCGTTCTCGATAGCCCGCTGCTGACAGAGGTTCGCGGCGAGCATTCCTTGATGGCTTATCCGTTCTTCGCGCTCAGCAAGACGGCGTGGAAACGGTCGCTGATCTACAAAACGGATTCGGTGTCGATCGAGATCGGTCCCGGTCCTCGTGGCGTCGCAACCATCTACGACAAGGAAGTTTTGCTCTATATCGCGAGCCTGCTGGTATCGAAGCTAGATGCCGGGGAGACCGTTGCGCAGGACTTTTACTTTACGGCACATGATCTCTTCCGCGTCACCGGCGTAAACGGCTCCGCTCGGTCCTATTCGCGATTGTCAGATGCCTTGGAGCGATTGCAGGGCACTCAGATCAAGACCGACATCGAAGCCGGGGGCGAGGGTCAGGCCGGCTTCTTCTCCTGGCTGTCAGAGGCGCAGCTTCACTATACGAAGAATAAGGGCGGCGATAAGCGCCTCAAGGGCGTCAAGGTGCGCCTATGCGACTGGCTCTATCGCGCGATCCTGCGCGATCGGCGCGTGCTGGAATACTCCCCTACGTATTTTCAGCTCGGTCCGGTCGAGCGCCGACTTTACGAGGTGGCACGGTCGACATGTCAGAGTGGTGCCGTCGAAGTGGGGCTCGACGACTTGCGGCTCCAGCTAGGCTATCAGAACTCGCTCAAGCATTTTCGGCATGTGATGAAAGGGATTTCAGAAGCCAACGTGATCCCCGACTATCACATCGCGATGGGCGACGGCCCCGTTATTGATACGGCTCGTGGGAAGCGCCGAACTACTGCCTCCGCGACTGTAACGATTACACCCAAGGCGTCGCTGACTTCCGCTTGAGCGGGCGCGGCGAATCGATTCCGACGCTCAGCTCTCTTGGTCCGGCAAAGCACGAATGTGGGTCCCTGAAAGCACGAAGCTGGGTCCGCGATAACACGAACCCACATCGAGCAAGTCCGCAATAGCACGAACTTTTTCCGGCATTGGTCCGCCAAAGCACGAATTGTAGCTGTTTCGCGCTCGCGCTGCTTCCTGCAAAAATAGCCATCGTCGCCGGTGAACGGCGAACGGCAAAACAGGGAATGGCTGTGACCACATAAACGAATGCCCGGCACGAAGGCCGGGCACCCTGGAACATGATGAGCGATGCTTGGCGGCATCGATCGGGTCAACACACACCCTTCTCATACTTGTTCCTGAGCCTCGGTTCAAGGGAGCGCGCTTCGCGCCACGCTCTAGTTTTGCCTGGTCCCAGCCCCGAAAAGGGGACGGAAGATGGGAGCTGTTTCAATCGCGCGCGCCAGCTTTATGGCGCTCGAAAGGGTGACGAACGAGCGAGCCAGGTCGCGATCGGGCGCCCCGAACCCGACGCGCGCTCACGTCCACCCTCACAGCCGGAAGGCCGGCACGTTCGAGGACGACTTCTTCTACACATATGCGAAGGGCGAGACGGACCGGCTCTATCGCAACGCCGTCGAGCTGCTGAAGCGTAAGAACGCGATCAGGCGCCTTGCCCGAGCCGAGGCCCGTCAGCTCACCGAGGCCGAACGCCTCGTTACGTTGATTACGCCCGCGGCCGTGCGGGTGTTCGAGCAGCTAACGCAGCTCGCCCGCACATGCGCCGGCAAGGTGTTTCCGACATGGGAATGGATCGAGACGCACACGGGGTTGTCGCGCGCGAGCGTCGGGCGCGGCCTCAAGATCCTTGCCAGTATGGGGATGCTCGACAAGCAGCGGCGATGCGTCCCGGTCGAACCAACCCTCGGTCGCCCAAAAGCGCGCTATGAGCAGACGTCAAACGTCTACCGGATGCGCTTCCCGAACAGCCTGGTCCCTTTCCTTCCGCGATGCTTCCGTCCGTCTCCCCTGCCCGACGACGTGGTGCAGCGGGAAGCCGACCGTATCGAGGAGATCGAAGCGATGCGCCTATGGCGCTCCCCCCGCCAAGTCGCGGCCGAGGATATTGATGATGCCGGCTTGCGCAGCATCATGATCCGCCTCGCTATCGGCATCGAGGAACAAGAGTCTCAAAAAAATGGTCAACCGCTCCATGATTCATATATTCTATGTTCAAATGGAATTGGCCTAGTCGGCCAACGCTCTAGCGCCTGACGGCGAGAACCGCTTAGACCAACCCAACGCCCATACGATAACCGGCAATACCAAGCTGAAACCTCAGACGCGCCTACGGCGCGGTGCTCCCGAGGGGAGCATGCGACTTCTGTTGCGCTCAAATGGTTGAGCTGATGCCCGGTCGAGCCGTTTTTCGTCCTTAAGCGCGGTCGTGGCGCCAAGCCCCGAGCGAGAGTGGCGCGATTGTCGTGGGCATCCTTCCCTTTCCACGTGGTCGATTCCCAATTTCCCCGCGGCCGTGCCGAGCTTGCGCCGATCGTCACCTAATACCGAGATCCTTGCGCTTGCCGACACCGCACCGATCGCGACGGCCCAGGTCGAGTCCTTCGTCTGGCTATTTCTATGTCGATGGGAAAATGGGCGCTTGCCGCCTTCTACGATCAAGAGAATAACCGGCTTGGCCTACGGTTTCCGCTTCGCGGACCCTCCGTTTTTTCTCTTGATCGCGGCGCCTTCGCTCCCCTTCAAAATCCATCAGGAATTAGCCTGATCGATCGAAGGACAGGACCATGCAGAACATCGCGGAGTTTCGGATCATCGGCCGGGTCGGCAAGATCACCGAGCATGACAAGGTGACGAAGGTCAGCGTCGCCGCCAACTACAACCGCCAGGAGAATGGCGAGTGGGTGACGGACACGCACTGGAACGAGGTGACGGTGTTCGGCAAACTGATCGAGCGCGCCGGCAAGTCGCAGAAGGGCAATTTGGTGCATATCACTGGCCGGGTCCGGCAGAACTCCTACGACGTGGCCGAGGGCAAGCGCTACACCGTGGAGCTTATAGCCGACGGCTTCGCGATCCTCGCCAAGGGTTCGGAGGACCGCGACTAATCGCGGTCGGGGCCGCCTACCGGCGGCCCTTCCCGCCTTCGCAATTCCAGTTCGACGGCCTCGCGCAGTAAGTCAGCCTGACTCTCGCCTGGCCGCAGGACGGATTTGATGCGACTAAGCGTTCCTTTCGGAAAGCGCGCGAGCGTTTGGTCCTCCATTGGAGGGCGACCGACTGACCGGATATTGCTAGATGTCATCCAATGCCCTAGTAATTACCGATACCGCATATTGACGGCATTAGCGGTACCGTATATTACAGGATGCGCCTTTCATCAAGGCGACGGAGGCAAAGGCCATGTTGGGTAATCTGCTGGTAGTCGGGCTCTTCGTCCTAATCGTGTGGGCCATCGCCAAGGGCGGCTCGGGCTACAGCGGTGCGCGGACGTGGAGTGGCGACACCCCGGACGAGGAAGGCCGTCGCAATACGCGGACGGATTCCAACTATCAGGCGCATGACCGCTGGACCGACAACCGCTCCGATCGTGGCTGGTAGAGCGTGAAGACGATCGCCATTAACGTCGAGAAGGGGGGCGCCGGCAAGACGACGATCGCCTGCCACCTAGCGTGGATTTTGGCCGACGCCGGCCATCGCGTGCTTTTTCTTGATCTTGATCGCCAATGCAACGCGACTGCTGCGCTTGCTGAGTTTGAAAGCCTTGGCAGTTGCAAGCCGCTTTTCGAACCAGGCTATGCGCCGCCCGCTTCCGCGCCACGCCTGTCTATCTACTCGAACCGCATGGGTGGAGAGTATGACGCGGATTACACAAAGGCGCTCGGGAACGTCCGCGCCAATTTTCCGAAGCTCGATCCTGCCTTTGATTTCTGCGTTATCGACACTCCCCCGTCTTGGTCGTGGATCAACTTCGCGGCGTTGATGGTGACGGACTCTCTGATTATCCCCGTCGAATTGGGGCCGTTCGGTCCAGCGTCGACTAAACAGGTGTCTGACTCGATCGCCACGGTGAACCAGCGAGCCAGATCGAAACCGATCCATGTGGCCGGTTTGGTTGCAAACCGGGTGAAGGCGAACGACCGTGCGCAGATGGAAATGCTGGCGGCGATCCGTGCGAAAGTCGGCAAGAACCTATTCACCAGCTACCTTCCCGACCGCTCGCATTACAGCCAAGCCCTCCAGGAGCATGTGCCGGTATGGCGGTTGAACAAGGACGTGCGAGGCTCGCTGCCAGCGATGCGGGCCTTTCTTGAAGAAGCCATGACCCGGATCGGGAGCCAAACATAATGGACTTCGACAATTTCGACGTGTTCAGCGACAAGGCCAGTGTCGCCGACGCCGATCGCGTCCAGCTTCTCGATACCAACTCGGTGTATCCTGATCCTGAGAACGTGCGCAGCGAGATCGATCAGGCAAGCATCGACGAGCTGGCCGAGACGATCAAAGAGCGCGGACAGCTTCAGCCGATTATCGTCGCGCCGAAGGATGCCGACGGGCGCTACCGGATCATGTTCGGCGAACGCCGTTGGCGCGCGTGCCAGAAGCTAGGCGTGCAGGTCCGCGCGATCGTCAACAAGACCGACGACGTTGAACAGGTTCGCATTGATCAATTCATCGAGAACGATCAGCGCGAGGATCTTTCGACTGCCGACATGATCCGGTTCGTTACCGGACAGGTTGCACAGGGCCGCACGCTCGCCGAGCTGGCACGCGCAACGGGACGCAACCGCACGTTGCTGACTCGCTATCAAGGGCTGGGGAAGGCTCCCGACTATATCACCGCGCTGTTTGCCGACATTTCGATGCGTAGTGCAGTTGCGCTGACCCAGGCCGCAAAGACGGACGATGCGGCAACCCGAGTTTTCGTTGCCGACACTGCGGCCGAGGACATGACGGTGCTGGCGTGCGAGAAGTTTGCGCGAGACGTCGGCGCGAAGAAGACGACTGCCCCTGCCCCTGCCCCTGCCCCTGCCCCTGCCCCTGCCCCTGCCCCTGCGTCGGTCCAGGACGCCGACCCAGTTTCTCCGCCGTCGACGGATGAGATCAGGGACGACGAGGCGGACCGCGCGCTTAATGAGACGCCCGTATCTTCGGAATTAAGCGTGGCGCCGATCGCAGCCGACGCCCCGACGCCACGATCATCGCCTAAGACCAAACCCGCCAAGCCTAATGTGGAGCGCCCCACGATCGAGATTGACGGGAAGCACGCGATGGTCGTCGAGGCGCTTTTGCACTTCGACGGTGAAGAGCAACCGCGGATTGTAAGCTGGCGCTGATCGCGCCGGCATAGCGGAGAGCGTCGACGAGGGCCGACGCTCGCACCCCAGACCAATCCTTCCTTCCGCGGCTTTTTCACATTTGAAAGGATCGAGGTGTGCCACGTGGCACACGTGGATGCAGATTTATGTGGGGGATGTTTTATGGCAGGATAGGTATTGCGGCGTTTGTCGTATTACATTACCCCTTCGGTGCATGTCATCCGCGCCTCAGCTTGCATCCCCCACCAAAGAGACAGCGATGTTGACGGCGCGCATCGATCGCGAGTTGCTGGCTGCGTTCGACGCGCTTGCCGAGGGCAGGGGAGGGCGGAGCGCCTTGCTCCGGACCGTGCTGCAACAGTCGTTGCGGCACGTCGCAGACGCGCCGCGGATTGCGCCTCGCGCGGACAGCGCCGGCAATCGCGTTTCGCTTCGCTTTACCGACGCCGAGACCGCTGTTCTCGATCATCGTGCCGCCGATCGCGGCATCGATCGCGCCGGCTGGATCAAGGCACTCGTTCGCCGGCATCTCGCCTTGAAGGCAAACGTCGACGACGGGATGCGCGATGCCGTCGCGCCGATCCGGATGCAGCTTCAGCGCATCGGCCGGAACCTCAATCAGGCGATGAAGGCCGGCAACGCCGCGATGATGGCCGATAGCGGCTTGCAGATTGACCGCGAGCTTCGCCGGATTGCCGACATGCGCGAGGAGATCAACGAGCAGATCGCGGCACTAGGCGACGCGCTACGCGGTGACGCCGCATATTGGCGGGTTGCCGACTAATGCCGTTCGGAGATCGCGAGGATGAGCTTTGGGAGGCTATGAAGCCACGCTTCAAGCCTCGCACCGTAAGCGATCCGAACATCAGATATGCCCGGCACCTGGTCAACGGCACCGGCCCCTTCGCCACTTCGGTTTCGAGTCCGGCGCCGACCGCCAACGACGCCAGGGCCACCCTCGCGCGCGTCGTCAGGCACACACCCGAGGTCGTGGTGAAAGTTACCGGCAGAAAGAAGGGCGCGAGGCATCTTGGCGCGCACCTCGACTATATCGGCCGCCACGGCGATGTCCCGCTTGAGACGAGGGACGGCGAGCAGTTAGCTACCAAGGCCGACGCGGAGCGGATCGCGGACGAATGGTCCGATACGCTTTATTGGCGCCAAGGCACGACCGTATCGGCCGTGGCGATGGTGTTTTCTATGCCGGCCGGGACCGATCCCGACACCGTCAAGCAGGCGGTGCGGGAAGCGGCCGAGCGCATGATCGGCGACAACCACGATTATGTCATGGCGCTCCACACAGACACCGATCGGCCGCACGTCCACCTTACCGTTCAGGCCGAGGGCCTGGACCGCAAGCGGTTCGATCCGAGGCGCGAGGATCTGTTTCGGTTTCGCGAGGCGTTCGCCGAGGCACTACGCAGCCGCGGCGTCGAGGCAGAGGCGACGCCCCGCTACACCCGCGGCCAGGGCAGGGCAGGGACCAGCATGGCCCTCACCCAATTGCGGGCGCGAATACGCAGCGGAGCGTCGCGGCAACCCACCGAGGCCGATCTACGCCAGGCCCGCGAGGCCATGCAGATCGCGCTCGGCAAGGCGCAGCAACCACCATTCGTCTCGAAAACGCGCGACCGCTGGACCGAGACGAAGCGAAAATATGAAGCAGCGGCCCGGCGGCTCGACCGCACCGGCGATCGGGATGATCGCCGGCTTGCGCGCGACGTGCGGCAGTTCATCCAAGAGCGCGCCGATATAGAGACGATCCCCGACCGGATGTTACGAGACGCGGAAAAGCGTGTCAGGGACGCCCAGGCACGCACGAAGCCCGACCAGCAGCCCGACAGGGGTGTGCCACGTGGCACACCTCCGCCACCCACTAGACGGCGTTGAGGTGTCAGAACCGTTCGGTTGTGACGCTAAATAGCGGATAGCGGGCTTTCAGAATTCGTACTGTGCCAACGCCAAAATGCTGCTCTCCGAAGGTCTGTCCATGTGAGCTTCAGCGCCGTTTTTTAGCATTGTTGTCTGCCCGACGTATCGCCGCATGCACTCTCACGCGTTCTAAGAGTAGATTGAGATCCTCGCGACCGATGTCGAATGTCTCACCAAGGTCCGCGAGTGCAGCGTCGAGGTCTTCAGGATGGGGAATAGTATCCTCTCCCGGAGCGGTAGGCCCGGCGACCATTGAGATAGCACGATGCGGGTAGGAATGCCTCGATAGTAAATGAAAGAGGATTCCGGCAGCGGTCAGGATCATGGCGTTAATACCGACAGGCAATACCGGAAACATCCAGCCCGCTGCCGTGACGGCAGGACCGCCTATAACTGCGGTCAGTGCGGCAGCCCCGCCAGGAGGGTGCAGACAGCGCAGCAGCGACATTGCCAAGATCGCGCCTCCGACTGCCAAGCCGCTCGCAAGTGCGGGCGATGGCACCGTGGATGCGATCCCCACCCCGACAATAGCTGAGATGACGTTGCCACCAATGACTGACCACGGCTGCGCAAGCGGGCTGGCCGGTACGGCGAAGATGAGCACCGCGGAAGCGCCCATCGGGGCCACCAGCAGAATTGCCGTCCATCCGTTTCCGAACGCTGTCGCTGTTACGATCGCGGTGAGCGTGATGCCGAAAGCGGCACCGGTACACGCTAACAGCCGATCGCCGAATGTGGCACCAGCAAGGATCGGGGCAAAAAGCGCGCGCAAGCAGATTACCTTTTGTTGAGAGGCTTCGAATTGATCTGTTCGCCCGGACGGTCGGACAGCACTTCGCTCATCGCAGCGACCAGCTCTCCCGTCGCGCCATCGCTTTCCCAGGCATAGATCGACACCACCAACGGCGGGTCTGCGGCAAAGATGGAACTGGCACGAACGGCGTGTGCGGCGACGGTGCTGACGGGCAGCACCGACACTCCTAGCCCGGCCTCGATTGCGGACAGGACACTGCCCAGGCTGTTGCCGGTAAATGCGATGTACCACCTTCGGCGCTCGCGCTCTATCCGGTCGATCATTAGGTCACGGTACAATCCGCCCGGTGGAAACGTCACGAGAGGGATAGGGTCAGACCAGTCGTTGAAAATGTCCCTGGCTTCGAACCAGCCAAGCGGTTCGGAAAAGCTGGCGCGGGCGTCGCCATCTGCTCTCGCCTCCTTGACGATGGCGATGTCGAATTCGCCGGCACGGAAGCGTTTGGTCAGATCGCGGCTGAGGCCTGTCGTCACATCTAACCGGATTTCACGATGCCGTTCGGCGAACCGTGCAAACTGCTGGCTCATAGCCTGAGTCACGACATCGTCGGGCACCCCGATGCGGATCGTGATCGTTCCCGATGGGTCGGCCAGCAATGTCTGCGCTTCATCCTGCAAGGCCAGTAACCGCCGTGCATAGCCTAGCAACCGCTCGCCCGAAGGCGTCGGCGAAATAGGCCTTGCCGATCGATCGATCAGCGACTGCCCGACTGCCGCTTCGAGGCGGCCAAGATGCTGGCTCACCGTCGACTGGGTGGAATTAAGACGATCGGCTGCGATCGTGAAGCTGGCGGCATCGGCGATAGTGACGAAGGTACGGAGCAATCTCGGGTCGAGCATATCGGTATCCTAATATCGAATGCCCATCATTCAAATATCTCATTCGTAAATGCGGTCAAGCGCGCCCACTTGCAGATTTCAATAAGTCAAGGACCGCTGATTTGCGTGACGCCGTCGCACCCTGCCTGTTTCGAAACGCTCTGCTGAAAGATGGTCGGATCAGCGATCTGGCCGTGTCGGACGGTCAGTTTGTTGAGCGGGCATCGCTGGCCGCCAGTGCCGATAGCATCGACCTGGCAGGGCTTCTGGTCCTTCCCGCATTGGTCGAAGGCCACATCCATCTCGACAAGAGCTTCGTTGGCGATGACTGGCGTCCGCATCGCCCAGCCGAAAGCCTTGGCGAACGCCTGGATATCGAGAAGCGGCTGCTTGCGGATGCATTACCGGTCACCGATCGCGCGCATGCGCTGCTGGCGCAGGCGCACGGTTTCGGCACGGTCGCGATGCGTAGTCATGTCGACGTAGATGCCTCGCTCGGCCTGGACAATCTGCATGCGGTGATGGCGGCGTGCGAGCCGTGGCGGGACCGCGTCGATGTCGAGATCGTCGCGTTTCCCCAGGCCGGCATCCTTGCATCCCCCGGGACCGCCGATCTACTCGATGCGGCCGTTCGGGAAGGGGCACGCGTAGTCGGCGGACTGGACCCTTCGGCGTTCGACGGTGATGCCGACGCGCACCTCGACGTGGTGTTCGGCGTGGCGGAACGGCACGGCGTGAAGATCGATATCCACCTCCACGAACCCGGTAGGCAGGGGATCGAGCAGCTGCGCCGGATCGCTGCGCGAACGACTGCGGTTGGAATGCAGGGCAAGGTTGTCGTGAGCCACGCCTATGCGCTCGGCGATGTCGGGCCGGACGAAGCCGCCCGCACGGCCGATATCCTAGCGGAAGCCGGCGTAGCGATCATGACGAATGCGCCGGGTGACCGCGCCTTCCCTCCGATCAAAATGCTGCGTGCTGCAGGCGTGCGTGTGTTTGCCGGCAACGACAATATCCGCGATGCCTGGTGGCCGTATGGCGATGCCGACATGCTCGGGCGGGCGATGATGATCGGGTATCGATCAAGCTTCTTCACCGACGCCGATCTCGCGACCGCGCTGGATATGGCTACGACGGATGCAGCATCGGTACTGGGGCTCCGACGTTACGGCTTGGCTATCGGTGACGAAGCGACGTTCCTCATAGTCGATGCAGAAAACGCCGCGTCTGCAGTTGCCGCTCCGCCGCGCGACCGTCGTCTGATCCAGCAGGGTGCGATCGTACCATCAGGCACATCGCGGCTCGACACCCTCTTTTCCCGATACGACACTCAGCAAGGATATCGCTTATGAAGGCCATCGCTCTCGCTCTACTGCTCGGCGCAGTCGCCACCCCCGCCGCGGCAGCCGACATTTCCACTCACGTTCTTGATCTCGCCCGGGGCGTTGGCGGCAAGGCCGTGCCTGTAACCCTCTCGAAGCGTGCGGATGACGGACGCTGGCAAAAGGTCGGCACCGCTACCACCGATGCCGATGGCCGCGTTCGTAGCTTTGGGGATGCCAAGTCGTTCGACACCGGAATCTACAAGCTCCAGTTCGACATGTCGCGCTATCCCGATGCGGCAGCGAGCCCGTTCTTTCCGGAAATCACGCTGACGTTCCGCGTGATCGACAAGGCGGGTCACTACCATGTGCCGGTCGTTGTCAGCCCCTATGGCTATTCGACCTATCGGGGAAACTGAGTGTGACGGGCATCACGCTTCCCGTCACGCTCGCGGCAGCGGCTTCCCTCGGCACTATTAGCCTGTGGCTTGGCCTGCGGATCTTCCGCATGCGGTTGCGCGACAATGTGCTGATCGGCGACGGCGGTGGGGATGTTCTCGCTGGACGGATGCGCGCGCATGCCAATCTGGTCGAATATGCACCGTTTGTCCTGGCGCTGATGGCGCTGATCGAGCTCGCCCGCGGGTCCAGCCTGACGCTTGGCGTCACCTGTGCGATATTTGTTGTCGGCCGGATCGCCCATCCGATCGGAATGGATCTGCGCCGCTCCAACGTGCCGCGAGCAGGCGGTGCGATCCTGACATGGCTAGTGCTGGCGTTCCTCGTCGGCTGGGCTGTGCTGATCGCAACCGGCGTCGCCTGATGCGCCTCCGCGCTAATTATTCCTGAAAGGTCACATCACGGTGTTGAGTCTCGTCATTCTGCTGCCCGCGGCAATAGCCGCCACAATACCCGCAGTACCGCTGGAGCGTAAAACCGTATCGCTGCCGCTGGCCAACAGCCTGACAGGTGCCGCAATCGCTTCGTGTCGTAAGATCGGTCGGGAGTCTGTGGTCGCAGTGGTCGATCGCGGCGGAAACCTGGTCTCGCTCCAGCGCGGCGACGACATCGGCCCGCACAACACGGTCGCAGCTCAGCGCAAGGCGTTCACCGCCTTGTCGACCAAGGCCAACACGACCGTACTGGCTGAGCGCGCAGCGACCGATCCGACGTCTCGTAACCTCGTCACCATTCCCGAACTGCTTTTGTTAGGCGGTGGCATGCCGATTGTCGTTGATGGTGACGTGATCGGGGGTATCGGCGTCGCCGGGTCAGGTGGAGCCGCCAATGACGAGCGCTGTGCGACCGAGGCTATCGCGCAGGTATTGGGCAAAGCGAGGACTCGTCCATGACGGAGCTGCCACATCACGGCCGGTATAAGTACGTCCCGATCGTCGGCCGCCCCGATTACAGCTGGCCGGAAGGACGCCGTCTGGCGGTGTACCTCGGCGTGAATCATGAGGTTTTTGCCTTTGGCGACGGGATGGGCGCAACCCTGGCCCCGTCCAAGACCGATCCCGACGTTATGAACTTCGCTTGGCGCGATTACGGCAACCGCGTCGGCGCCTGGCGTTTCATGGAGATGTTCGACCGGCTCGAACTGAAGACGACGGCGCTCGTCAACAGTGCCATCATCACGCGGTGCCCGGGGCTTGCGGAGGCGTGCCGGGACCGGGGCGATGAAATTGCCGCGCATGGACGCACCAATGCACAGGCAGAGGGCCACATGAGCGAAGACGAGGAGCGCGAAATGATCGCGCGTACGCTTCAGGAATTCGAAGCCATCGGCGTCCGCCCCCGCGGTTGGCTCGGGCCGTGGATTTCGGAAAGTGAGAATACGCCCGATCTGCTTGAAGAAGCTGGGTTCGATTACGTCCTCGATTGGGCACATGACGATCAGCCGACACGACTGGAGACGCGGAGCGGCAAGGGGATCCTGTCGATCCCGTATTCTCAGGAGATCAACGACATCCCCTCGATCATCGCCCGGCATCAGGAGGCCGACATGTTTGCCGGCATGATCGAAGACGCGGTCGAACAACTGCTAGGCGAGTGTGATCGCCGCCCGTTGGTGCTGGGGATCGCGCTTCATCCCTACATCATGGGGCAGGCGCACCGTACGCTGCATCTCGACCGTGTGCTAACCCGGCTGAGAGAGGCTGCCGACCCGCGCATCTGGTGGACAACGGCTGGTGCCATCGCGGATCATATGACGAAGGGACCAGGCAAGCCTTCCTGATGGGACCGTCTCACTAGTATCGAGAATCGCGGGCTTTAAAAGTCATAGCGTATTCTACCGAGTATCCGATCACCGGCATGCGCAAGGTCCGCGTATGGACCGGCAAAGTCGGCGCGACCAATGTCTGTCCCGAGATAGTCCACTGCCAGCGTCAGCGGCCCACGCCGATGCTCCGCACCGAGACGCCAGTTTGCATAACTGCCAGCAGGGCGAAGACGCTGTACTCGAACAGGATCGGTCGTGTTTCCAGAGGTATGTCCAAGCCCGGCTACCAACGTGAAGGGCGTGCCGGGAACGCCGGCGTTCGCATTGGCGTAAAGATACAGATTGCTGCCGCCGATTGCGTCCTGGGAAGGCGCAAAATCGACACCTGCAGTCAGTTGCGCTGGCCCATAGCTATACGAAGCGGACGTACCCACCTCTGCATAGTCCATCGTATCACGGGCGCCCGTGAAAAGATGGCCGGTCGCTCCAGTGCGCATCTGGAAGGAACCCAAATTCCAGGCAGTGGCAAGTGCGACGTCGATCACGGCATCGGCCCCGGCGTGGCGTTTCGAGCTTCGTGTTGTCGCAGCACGACCTGATACTTCTACGGGACCAAGCAGGACCAAGGCATCCGCAGAAAGAGCAGCGCGGCCTTCACTCCAACTCAACCCGCGCCTCACTTCGTCATTGCTCAGTTCCACTCCCGCCGATGGTGAGTTCTGAGCAACGGCGGAATGGGGCGACGTGGCGATTGCAGTGGCTAACGTAAAAGCGCTGAACGCTGCTCGTTTCATCCTGCGCTAACTGCTCCGTGAACGCGGTCTAGTTCTGCGCGAAGAACCTCATGATCTTCTTTTGCGACCGATATTATGTGACGATCTAGGTCGAAAGTTTGACGCGCAACATGATCGGCGATGGAGGCATGGTGCGTGCTGCACCAGCCGGTACGGTTACCGCTGGCGACGCCTTCTCGAACAAAATTCCGGGTCAGCATCGTGCCCGACGCCGCCTTTGCTTCGCGCGCAACAATCATGTCAGCTTTCCATTGACAGCCAAGTGTCGAGGGACGCCCCCCTGGGGTGACCGCGCCCACCTGCTTGTGGCTGATCTGAACCGCGCCACGATAGCGCACATCCACCGGGCCGCTTTGGTGATCTATCCGCGTCGCGTGATTGACTGTGGCTGTGGACACGATTGCCGAGAGGCCGAGGGCCAATCCTGCTGCCATTATGTACGTCATCGTTCTCTCCTAGTGGCGTCCCGGCCGATGCTGGCCGGTAACGGGAATGTTGTACTGTATCATCAATTATAACAACCGAACTGGCCCTTTGTTGCCTTGGCATAAGAGCAGTATGCGACTTTTTTAGGGTAGCAGATTCAGTATCAAGCTGATGAGATAGAACATAATTATTGACTTATTTGATAGACGAAAACACGCAGTATAATAATACCGGTATACCAATAAATATTATCATCAGCGTCAGGTTTGCATTCATCAGGTAGCTAGTAATTCTTTCACTCTTGGTTGTTTCGGGTTTGAATCCGTCGTCTGTATAAACCTCCTCTAATTCCAATGTGAACTTATTGGAAAAGAAGCTATCGGGTCTTGCTCGTAAAAAGACAGTCTTTGGCCTGTCTTCGGTAGTGTTTTCGTGATTTGAAAGGTTCCGATTATCCGGATTTGACGTATCGTCTGACATGGTGCGATTTCCGCTTACTCGAGATCGCGGACGCGCTTCGCGCGTCAGCGGGATCAGATCGAATGAAGCCCGAACTCAAGCGGCAAATGTCCGCGAGCTCGGGCTAGCGGCGTGCGGCGAGTTGGCCAGCGTGATCCATGAACCGCTGATGTGTTTCGGGCCGCGGCATAAAGCGATCGTCGCGATACGCTGGATGAGTGTCAGATCGACGTAGAGCCCGGCCGCCTAAAGCAGCGGAAACTGTCTCACGTAGAGGGGCATCATAAGCCCTGCTGTCATCCCCGGTGCAGTTGCGACGGCTGAGTTGCTCGATCATGGCCTCAACCCTCTCTGGGCGGAGTCACGCTCACGATGCGCAACACTCGGTCACGGCCGTCGCGATCGGGCCAGCGGATCGAAGAGCCGGCAGTCATACCGATCAGCCCAGCGCCAACCGGAGTCAGTATCGAAACGCGGCCCGCAGCTATGTCCGCATCGCGCGGATAGACGAGTTGCACGATGCGACGCGCGCCAGTCCCCTCATCGATGAAATCGATCCGCGAGTTCATCGCTACCGTCTTCTCGGGCAGTTCGCCCGGCTCGCATAGCTCGGCGCGATCAAGCTCGGCCAAAAGCATCGCTGAGGAATACGGGTGCCTGTGCTCGGCTCTCAGCGCCAATTCCGAGAGCGCATCACACTCGCCAGCGGTAAGATGAATTGTCGGACGATTATTCGCCACGAGGGTGTGCTGTTCCATTGCAAGTATCCGCCATTCGAGATCGGAAGCGCACACAGCGCGACCATAAGGATCAGATCGAATAAGGCCCGAACTTAGGCGGCAGCGCCGTCCAAAGCCCGGGCTACGGGCGTGCGGCGAGTTGCCCGGCGTGGTCGCGGAAGCGCCTGTATGTCGCGGGAGCGTTCATATTTAGAACGTGATGTGTGCAGCAGGTTACGTCAACCCTTAGCCGTTCTATCCAGCGAGTGGTGTCACAACCGGTCGGTTGTGACACCCACCCCTCGGATCAGCTTTCCGCGTATCTCAGGCGGTCAGAAACACCTGTCAAATATCAGCCTTCAGGGTGTGCCACGTGGCACACCTAACATCGACGCGACCGGTTTCAGATCGGCGTAGGCTGCCTTAGCGGCCCCCGATCGTGCGGGACTTCTGCAATATCTGATCTTGGGCCATTTCGCGGACGCGCTGGGCCTGTTGCTGCTTCACCTCGATGCCGGCGATCCGCTCGCCGCGGCTGATCCGAGCCGCCACGTCCTCTTTGCGCTCGGCCACGAACTCGCGCTGTTTTACAGGCTGGTCTGGGAATCGCCCTTCTGCGACCGTCGTGGCGAACGCGACGTGGCTTTGCGCCTTGCGCAGCTCGGGGTCTTTCGCGTTCTGGACGTCGGTCTGCCGGCGGAATCGCTCGGCCAGATCGACGCGCGGGTCGACCTGTTCTTTGCCATCACGAGCTTGGTTAGCGGTGCGGGGCGTCGGTTGCTTCACCCCCGACACTCTGGCCTGCCGGGCCTGTTCGCGAGCGGCAGCGGCTTTGGTTTTCTCGTCGGGCTGATACCCGTCGATCCTGATCCCTTGCGCCGAGGCGGCAAGGTAGGCGGCGCGCTTGAACTCTTCGTCACCGGTGATTTTGAGCGACGTCCACCCGTTTTCCTTCGCGAGCCTCACAAGGTCGGGCAGTGACTCCGGACCCTTCGCCTTGATGCGATCGGGGGTTATCGTCGCGATCGGCTCTTTGTCGTGCGCGCTGCGATAGAGTTTATTGCCGACGCGCAGGAAGCGGGACTCGAGATCGGCCGGGACTTCCATCGGCCGCCTACGACGGTTATCGGCATCGATGCCGGCGCCGGCAGCTTCGACCTTCTCAACCATGTCACCGCTCCTGTTCGATTACACCAACGACTTCGTTTCCGCGCTGCTCGGCCGACACGTCGATGAGCATGTCGGGATGGTCTTCCGTCACGACGCAATCCATCGCAAACGACAGCGGGTCCGGATCGGTGAGCTGGTCGAACGTCGGCATCGCGCACTTGGGAAGATCCTCGTCATCGCGAACCGTCTTCGGGATAGGTGGCACCACCGGCGCCGCCATGACGCGGCTGCGAAACAGCCCGTCCGCATAGAACCGTATCTTGTCCCCGTGGATCGGCGGGATGCCGCCTCGTAGCAACAGCAGTTCGCCGTCCGGAAACTGCATCAGTTCTTGCGGGAGCAAGAGAGCGCGGCGCTGGTCCGACATGGACTTGGAACGGTTTGCCAGGGTGCCGTGGATCGTGAGCGACTTCGTGACGGATTCCTGCCCGACATAGCCGATGCGCTCCGACAGCTCGTTGGCGACACGCAGCTCTTTCGGTGTGAACGCGACCTCGACACCGCAGTTGGCAACGATTTCGTTCGCGACATGCTCGCCATAGACCGCGCGGAGCTGCGATCGGGACTGAATGACCGGCAGGAGGCGGATGCCGTAACCGGCGACGTAGGAGAAGGCGCTGGCGATCACCTGCGCACGGCCAATCCGAGCGAACTCGTCGAGGATAACGAGAACTTGGAGCGGCGTTTCGCTATCCGGCAAGTCACGCACGTTCAGGTCGATGAGCTGTTGGAACAGGAGATTGTAAAGCGGCGCGACGCGATCCAGCTCGTCGGGAGACACGCCCAGGTAGATCGACATGGGCTTGGTGCGCAGCTCGCGCAGATCAAAGTCACTTTCTTCGGTTGCGGCATCGACCCGTGGGTTGAGCCACAGGCTCAATTTCGAGGTAACGGTCTGGACGATGCCGGCGAACGTATTGTCCGCCCCCGATGTAAAATCGGCAAGCGCGTTACGGCACCCTTGCGACAGATTGAGCGCGCGATCGTCGAGAACCTTGCGGAAGTAACCGCGCGTGTCGCCGGTCGTCATCAGGCGATAGATCGAACCGATTGTGAACGGCAGATCGGCAACCGCAAGATACGCACCGACACCAACAAACGCGGTCCGTGCCGAATCCGTCCAGAACGGCTCCCCCCGCTCGGGTGGGACGAACAGCATAGTCGCAATCTTCTGTAGCTCGATCACCACCTGATCGGGATCGAGGCGATCGATATAGCCGAGGGGATTGTAGCGGGCGGTGCGGCCTTCCGGGTCGGTCGGGTTGAAGAGATAGACGGCCTGTCCGAACTTCCGTCGGAAGCCGGCCGTGGCGTCCCAATTCTCGCGCTTCACATCGAGGACAACAATGGACTCCTGCCATGACAGGAGGTTGGGAATAACGATCCCGACACCCTTGCCTGAGCGGGTAGGTGCCTCGACAATGCAATGCTCGCTCCCCCCAAAGGTCAGGAACTTCCCGCCTTTTTTACCGACGACGATTCCGTTGTCGGCGCGAAAGCCGGCGCGCCGGATTTCCCCTTCCTTGGCGAAGCGAGCGGCCCCGTGGAGCGGGGGCTTCTGCTTCAGTAGCCACCACAGCATGATCCCAGTCAGCACCAAGCCGACGACCATGCCGGCGCCGAACGCCTTCAGCACGACTGGATCGTGGCGATAATACCAGAAGAACGCTGGCATTTTGAACGGGTCGAATTTCGCGCTTGGAAGCCCAAGATAGATCCACGCGACGACGCTCGCGACAAAGAAGGCGAGGACGATCGCAACCGGGATGCCGGCCGCGAGGATGGTGCTCCGTTTAGGCTGCATGACGCCCTGCAGGGTCATAGTAGATCTCGGTCATACGGAACTCACCGTCGACCTTCTTCATCTGGACCACGACGTCGACGAGGATTTTCAACAGCGAGCGTATGTCGTCGCGGGCCAGGTCCGCTCCGCCCTCGCTTTCCTTGACGAGCAGCGTCAGTTGCTCAAACGCCAGCTCCGCCGAGTCCGCGTGAATTGTGGTGATCGAGCCGGGATGGCCACTGTTGACGTTGCGCAGATAGAAAAACGCGGTGCCGTCGCGCAGCTCTTGGAGCAGGATGCGATCGGGCCTCATGCGCAGGGCGCTTTCCAGCAGCTCCTTGGCCGTCACCTTGGCGGTGCCGGTGCCGTCCTTGCTATAGATCATATGGACCACGTTCTTGTGCGGCACGACCAGTTCGCGCGTGTCCTCGATCGTCAGCAGGCGTTCGTTTTCGGGGATGAGCTGGATTAGCCCCTTTGAGAACGTCGTCTTGCCCGAGCCGGTCGCCCCGGAGATGAGGATATTGAGCCGGCTGCGCACGGCCATCTCGAAAAACTCGACGTGCCGGCCAGCGTGGAGCAGCCCAAGCAGGCGTTCTTCGACGGTGCTGACCCGCTTGCTCGCGACCTTTGTATCCGTGAACAGTCCGCTCGCCTCGAAATCCTGCATCGAGAGCGTCTTTGTCGACGGCTTCCGCACCGTAATCGACACGGTGCCGTCGGGCACGACGGGCGGCATGACGAGCTGGACGCGCTCGCCGGTAGGGAAAACCGTCGAGCAGATCGGATTCTCGCGCGTCACATCCTGCGACGTGAAGGCAGCCGCTGCGCGCGCCAGTTGGTTGAGCGCATCGAGCGTGAGATCATCCTCGCGCTCCCAGGTCCACCCGCCGCGCCGTTCCACGCCGATAAGCGTCGGTTCGTTGATGACGACTTCTGTCACCTCTTCATCATCGAGATAGCGGCGCAGCGGCCGCACGGCATGATCGAGGATCGCCGTGTTGCGGAAGGCCGCAACGGTCATCGAAGACCGAGCCCGTAAACCTGCGAGAAGTCGAAATCCTTAGCGACGGTGATCGCCATCTCGGTCCCTTGATTGACGCGAACGATCGGCCGGATTTGCTGTGTGTCTTGAAGCACCGACGACGTGGTATCGCCGGGGGTACGGAACACGGTCGAGCCTTGCGGGCTGACCGCCTGGCCGGCGATCTGCCCGCCCGCATCAAGGACGCTGAACAGCAGCGCCGCCCCGAACCGTTGCCAGAAGAACCGATCGATCTTGCCGGTGATGCCGGCACGGCCAAGAGAGTCCGACGCCGGCGAACCAATGTCGATCGCCACGCCCCGCGGCGTGACGGCCCGTGTCCACATCGCGAACAGCCGGTTTTGCCCGCGCTGCAATCCGCCCTGATACTCGCCGAAGACGCGCGTGCCTTTCTCGAGCAGCACGACCCGGCCGTTGTCCGAATAGATATCTCGCGGGATCACGCATGTCGTGTAGCCGGGGACGGTGCTGTCCATCGCCGTCTGGAGGGTGCAGGGAATGATCGCCCCGGCCGTGACGAGATAATTACGATCACCGATCATCCGCGCCGTAGCGGTGCCGATCGCCGAGGTTTGTTTGAGGGTGTCGAGAGCTGTCGCCTTGGGGGGAGCGTTCTCGTCATCGCCTTGCGCACTCGCGCCGACGCCGCCATTGGCGCCCTGACCACGGCCGACGCCCCCTTGATCGCCGTTGTAGGCGATGAGCGTCGAGCGCCGCGCATTGTCGCGCAACGCGCGTGCGTCGTTCGCGCGACGCTGCGCTTCGGTCGCTTCCCGCGTCTGCTGTTGCGGCGCCGTCGACGATCCATAGGGCGTGATAGGCTGACCATCGGGGCCGATCGCCGGGACTTGCTCGCCGGCGAGCTGCACCGGCGCGTTGGGATCGCGTGGTGCCGCCGCAAGTGTCGGGGCAATCACGGTGTTGGGATCATAAGGCGCTTCGACCGCAGCGGGCGCTTTTTTCGGTTGGATCGCTTGCTGGTTGCCCGAGCCTGTGACGAGTGTCAGCACCGTAAAGATACCGGCAGCGCCGAGCGCTGCGCCGACGATCACCTTCTTGTTATCCCATTGCGAGGCATTGAGGGATGGGATGCGGCTCGGTCGATCGGCCGCGGGCGTGCGATCGATCTCCCCCATGTCGGGCGTCGCATCGACGTCGAATCTCTTGTCGGACACGTCAGTTCTCCGTCGTGCGTTCAACGACTTCCGAGGCTGTGTCCGTTTTGGGATCGCGGCCGTAGAAGTTCGGGCTTTCGTTGTAGATGCACAGCACCACCTTACCCCGGCGCAGCCGCATCTCTTTGTAGACGCCGTGGATGACCACGAACTCGTCCCGCACATCGAACGAGGCGGTCGCCTCGCTACCGTCCGGATTAACGGTGAAGATGGCGGGGATCTCACGCTGGTTGGGAAAACGGAGGACCGTGAACTGCCCGTTGTCGCTGACTTCGGAGGGTTGGAGCGCCGACGAACCTTGAACCTTGTAATTCAGGTTACGCTTGCCTTCTAGAACACCGATGTCGAGCGCCGCCTTGATCGCGCCATTCTGCGCGGCAAGTGCGGCCGTGAGTTGCGCACGCTGCTGCGCGAGGCGGGCTTGCATGGCCTCATAGTCCGGATAACGAAGCCGGACCTTGAAGAACGTCCCAGGAGAGCGTGCGCCAGCGACGGCAGAAAGCTCGAAGGTGTAGTTGCGCTTGGTGCCCTGAAAATCCGTGACCACGATCAGATTTGTCGCCCCGGCACGCTCGCGCGGCTTCACGAACAGCGAATTGTCAGCCGGCGCGACCTCCCACGACACGGTATCGCCCATCGCGACGAACTTGATGACCTCGCCTGCAGCGAACTCGATCTGTGTGGCCGTCCGGAACGCGCTCCGGATTTGGATGACGTTGCCGTCGGTATAGTTGACCTCGCGGATGCGATTATCGGCGCCGCGCTGAATCGGTGTTTGGGCCAGCGCCGGCGCTGCCGACAGCGCGCCGATCGCCGCGGCCAGGAGCAGGATGGGTTTCATCGGGTCGGAACCTCCGCATCAGCTCGGTAGGATTTCACCTGAAATCCGAGCGGGTTTGCATACCGGCCGGACTCCGTTTCCGGCTTCGACAGCACATCGAACGTGATGGTCGCGATGGCAGGCGTCTCGATCACCTGCTGGTCGCGCTGCAACCGTTTGACAAAGCGCACCTGGGCGACATTGGGCGAGATGAAGGCGACAGAGCGGATCGCCACGAAAACCGCATCGCTGGCGGTGAGCTGGTTTTGCGGCGAGTCCGGATTGTCCTTCTTGTAGAAGGCCGTCCAACGGTTCTGTTCCTCGCGCGACGAGAGCGCCAACACCTTGCGGTAGAACTCTTCCCGGGCTTGCGGAATCCACCCCTCGCGCGTCCGTACATAGTCGGCGAGGAAATACTTACGGATCGCCTCATCATAGGTGATCGATTTATCGCCGCGCAGTCCTTGAGCGACTTCGGTCGCGCCGGTCGATTTATCGACGGTGACGACGTAGGGAACGACGGTCTTCAGCGGCGAAAGCGCCATGACCGATCCGACACTGACGATCGCCAATGCGCTTGTCACGCCGGCTACGATCCAGGCCACACGCCGCGAGCGCGTTGCGGCCACGAACCGATCCCGATCCCAGCTTTCCGCTTCCGCGAAATATGCCTTGAGGTCTTCCTCTTTGTCTTTGACACCGATCGCCATGTCAGCAGCTCGCGTATGAGGTCGGGAGGGCCGCCATAGAGCCGGCTCCTGGCCCTATCGCGCTGATCGCCGGCACCTTGTCGCCTTGCGACGTGTCCGGCCCTTGTGGGGCAGGCGCCGCGCTCGCCGGAGGAAACAGGTTGGTCGTGGGAGGTGCCGACCGGACTGGCGCGCCTTGAGGGCTAGGTGTGCCACGTGGCACACCCGCCCCATTTGGCGACGCCGCAGCAGCGGGGGCGGAGCGATCCGGCAGCGTCGGGAGGATCGTGCCGTATAGGTTTGCCGGACGCTTCTGCCGCCCGTTGCAGCGAGGCAGCTTGTCATCCTTAGCCGCCGCGGCCGGAACGGATGGGGTGAGGCTCGCGAGAGCAAGAACCGCCAGGGCAGAACCGAACTTCATTTCCAATCTCCTGATCTAGCTTGTGCGGCGAAGAGTGCCGCCCCCGCTGCCCCCGGCGCTGGGGCGGCCCCTCGCGAATGCGGAGCTCGCTATCCTGCCCGGCGCAGCCGACAGCGCCCGACCAGCGGCAGGGATGATGTTCCCGGTCGCGGCGTGTGCGAACTGCGTAGCAAGAGAGGCGCCACCACCACCAAGACCAGCGGCGAGGCCCGGTATCTGGAGGAAGAAGAAGAACCCCAAGATGTAGAAGGCGATGGCCTTCACCGCGATTGCGACGATATCGGTATTACCCGCCGTCGCTTCCGTGATGAACGTCTCCCCGGTTTGCTGGATGAAGACGGTCAGAAGCAACGCGAACGCCACGAGCATTACGTAGCTAATGACCGATCCGAGCCAGGCGAAGAAGAACGACCTTGTGGACTCGAAAAGCAGAGCAGCAACGAACAGCGGGCCGACTACAGCGAGCAGCGCCAGTGCAAAAAGCGCGAACGCGCAGATCGTAAAGCCCAGGGCGGTCGCCAGAAGGGCAAGAACCATGATGACTAGGCAATAAACGCCGGTGAAAAATATCTCGATGATGTTGTTTGGCATACCGATCAGGTTTCGACCCGCGGCAGCGGTCTTCATGTCCTGAATCTGCGTGATGCGATCGACCGTTTGTGCCGACCCCTTGACGATGTTGTCGAAGAAGCCGCCGAGGCCGGTGACGTTGGGACCTCCCACGGCATTGGCAACGTCCTGAGGAAGGCCGTTCATCGTGAAGAGGCTGATAGATGCGCCGTAGAGCGTGGTTACAGCGAACACTAGAGCCGCCAACTTCATCCCTCGGAACACGAACTCGCGGAATGGATAATCGACGGCACCTCGCAGGATCGCGATGCCAAGGAGGATGATATAGATGGTGACGCCGACCCGAAGCGGCCCGGAAATCCAGTCGACCATGCCGGAGTAAGCAGCAATAATGCCAGCAAGAGCATTATTTAGCGCGTCGAACATCCGAGTAAAGACGTCATTACCCACGTCAATCGTCCTTAAAAAACGCGCTGAGGCGACGGGCTAGATGCCCATCTCCTTTCGAAATTTTGCTCTTTGCTCGGTCGATCGAATATATTCGTTCGCACCTTCCGCGTTGTTGCAGTTGGAGACGATGACCGAAGGCCATGATCCCACGGGCCGTTGTGATTGCTTCCATGCCGCGCAAACTGAATTGATCGTCTGCAACTCGGCTCGATGCGCGATCAGGTATTGAGTATCGCGTAGGGGAAGATCGGAGCGCAGCCCCGATGCGTCTTGCTCCTTTTCTGACTGTGTGCAGGCCACCAGTCCGCATAGGAGCGCGAGGGGGAGGGCAAGGCGCGGGAAACAGGCCATCAGTTCAGGCCCATGTCCCGACGGAACGCGGCGCGGCTGTCCTGCTGCGAAGCAAGATACTTCTGGTAATCGCCTTCCGCCTTCGCGCGCCGTTGAATCTCGATCGCTTGAAGCGCCAGTTGATCGTTCATCATTTGCGCCTGTTCGAGCTGGAGCCGCGCCGTCATATCGGCGCGCTCGGCTGCCGAGGTCGATCCATTGAGGCGGGTACGAAGCTCTTCCAGGCCCTCGCGCCGGCTCGTTACGGCGTCGCCGACGTTGCTCGCGAGACCGGTAGTTACGGCCGCCTCTCGCGCACCTTGTTCTGATGCCGCGCGCTGCTCTGCTGTGGCCGTTGGCGAGACGCGGCCGATCAAATCCTGATAAACTTCGTTCGCCTTGCCGCGCAGCCCGCCTATGACGTTGAGATCGCCGCTGGTGTAGCCGCCAAGGCTGTTCGACGACACGTTGCTGGTGCGTAGAACGTCGCTCTTCAGGCGGTTGGCGATGTTGCCAATGTCGGTCGCCTTGTTGAGATCCTGGTAGAGTTTCTGCGCTTCCTGGATTTGAGCGGCGCCCTGCTGGAGAACCTGCACGCCCTGCCGGACCTGTTCGATTTGCTGGACGATCGACGACGTGTCGATGACCGGAATACCCTGTGCGTGCGCCGACCCGGCGAGCATGGACGCTGATCCTGCCAGCGCGACGGCGAAAACTTTCAAGCTACGCATGTCCCTTCTCCTTCTCAGCTTGGACGACGACGTTTGTGGAATACGGGGAGCCAAGCCGCGGGATCGGGGCCGAACTCCGCTGCTGCCGCGACGGCGATCGACGTCGTTTCCGCGCGACCCGACAGGACCGCCAACTCGTCATCGAGTCCGGTCAGGTCCAGCTCGACCACAACGCTGTCATGGCCTTGCTTGACGAGGAACTTGCGGGATTCTGGCGACAATTCTTCGCGGATGAGCTGATATTCCGCGTCCGTAAGCGAGAAGCCCTCAACATAGTCGCGGCGCGCGCCCTTGGGATTGGGGAGCATCACCTGGGTCGCGACTTGTTCGAGGATCGAGTGCGCAATGTCGCTCTTGAGCGCATCGGCAGGCGACTGTGTGGCGAACACCATCATCGCGTTGCGTTTGCGGTATGTCTTCAAGCCGTCTTGCGCGAAGCCCCGGAACGCTTCGTCCTGTAACGCCTTCCAGAACTCGTCGATGGCGATGATCGTCCGCTCGCCGGTCAGCATCTTGTCGATGCGATGGAACAGGTAGAGCATCACCGGTGCGCGGATCTCGGCATTGTCGAGGAAGTCCGTCATGTCGAACCCGATGAACCGCGCATCGAGCGTCATTTCGTCCGCTGTGTTGTCGAACACCCACCCCATCGCACCGCGCGAAGTCCACTTCTCGAGACGGGCGCCGATGCCGCCAGCGTCCGCCATGCCAAGCATGGTCCGCAGTGCATCGAGCGAGCGATCCTCGCGGGGGAGCCGCATCACCGCGGCCACGCCCTCGTCGATCATCCGCTCTTCCTGAACCGTGATCGGGCGCTGTTCTGCACGGACGAGCTGGCGCACCCACAGCGACAGCCAAGCGCGATCCTCCGCATTGTTTTCGAGCGCCTTGAGCGGCGCGAAGCCCGTCGGTGTGCCGTTGGCGAGCGTCAGATACGTGCCGCCCGAGGCCAGGACGAAAATCTGCGCGCCGCGATCCTTGTCGATGAATATCTGGCGCGCGCCCGTCTTCTCGGCTTGCGCCATGAGGAAGTTGACGATGACCGTCTTGCCCCCGCCAGTGGGGCCGACAACCAGCGTGTGACCGATGTCCCGCTTATGGAAGCTGAAGAAGTAGGGGCTGCGCGCGCTCGTTTTCATCAGCGCGATCGCATCGCCCCAATGATTCCCGGCAGCGAGGCCGGCAGGGTAAGTGTGGAACGGCGAGAACGCCGCGAAATTGAGTGACGTGATCGGCGCCGGTCTTGCCCGCCACGCGAAATTGCCGACGAGCTGGCTCCAATACGCGGCTTCCAGCGCAGCGCCCTCGCGCGCCGCCACCATGCCGGTGTCGGCGAGCGCGGCACGCGCGATCGACAGGTTGTCGCGCAGCCCCTTGAGGCTGTCGGAATACACCGCGAGCGTGAAGTGATGATCGCCCAGAACGAAGCGGTTGGACATGAGATCGTCCGCTGCGTCGACGAGATCGAGCATCTGACTGACGGCGCGATCGTCGGCGTTCTCCATCTGCTTTTGGCGAAGCCGGAACCGCTCCGATGCCGCGGCGCGGCCGAGGAAGGTGAAAGATTGCGTCAGCACGAACCCGAAATCGACCGCCAGCAGGGACTCGAATTGGCGCGGCGTCGTGAACGCCGGATATTCGCGGATGCCGAAGATGCCGCCAAAAGCGCTGCGATCGGCGTCGCGGACCTCGACCGTCTCTCCGCCGAAGATCACGCGCTGGCGATAGAGGGCGCTACCGAGGTGGCCCCGGATGATCGGGACGCGACGATGCCGGCCCGTCATCACCATTTCCGCGACCTCCATCGTCTCGGAAAACTTGAGGCCGTTGAACCCGTAGATCGACAGCCGGCGCGGCGAGCAGCGATCAAGCAGCTTCTCGAAATCGCGCGCCTTATCCTCCAGCAGCTCCAGCAGATCGGCGTCGACCTCGTCGGCTTCCGTCCCTGCCTTCGCCTTGCTCTTGAAGAGCTGGACCAGCTTGTCGGCGCCGTGAATCGCGGGGCGAACCACCAGCGTCACGAAGAAGCGGTTGATGAACATCCGCTCGCGATTCATGCGTGCGAAGTAAGCCGCATCGAGATCGCGCGCGAAGCGCGAGCGGAAGTTGCCGCCCGGATATTGCTCGACGCGCGCGCGGACGAGATGCGTCCAGATCGACAGGCGATCGTCATGCAGGTTGCGAAGCATCCCGTTGAGCTTCGAGTGCCAGTCGTTCAGATCGCGCACATCGGCCGTCTCGAAGGCGCGACCTTGCAGCTCGAAAGTCAGCATGATCGCGCCGGAATCGAGCGCTACCACCTCGTCGTTGACGTGCCGCGCATAGGGCAGGAACTTGGTCGGCAGCACTTCCTTGAGCGCGACCTTTAACGGCACCTGGTCGGAGAGGCGGTTTGCCTTAGCCATTGCGGCCGAACCCCTTGCGCTTGATGCCCTTGAGGGGGAGCGGCGTGTAGCTCGAACCGCCCCAATATGCCCGGTTGCGGTTCGCCGCCTTGGTGCGACCCCACAGGAAGATCAGCCGGAAGGCGTTCACGTCGTGCCGCACGATTAGGCGTGACAGGCCGAACATTACGCCGGCGTTGACCGCGGCATAGACCGGATTGTTGAACCCGATCAGGATGCACACCGAGGAGATGAGGATCAGCACTGCCGCCTCGATCGGGATGCCCGCGAACAGAGCGGGCCGTGTCACCGCCAGGAACAGCGGGTTGCGTGTCATTGTCTCCCGATCTTCGTCCACGCTCGATACTCCACACGAAAAAAGCGGGAGCGGGGCGCTGACCGCGCCCCGCTCCCTTGACGATCAGCCTCCACCGCTGAGCTGGGTGACGATCCACGGTGCCGAGAAGATCAGCGCGATGCCGATGATGACGGTGACGAGAGCGCCGGTGTTGACGCGGCCGGTCAGCCACCCGAACCCGGCCGCGATGATCGCGAGGATCGCAACGGTGCGCAGGAGGCCGTTACTGAGCAGTCCCAGGACCGCGGTGCCGAAACTCTCGAGATTGGTCTGAGCGAATGCAGGCTCGGCCGACAGCAGCGTCGCCAGCCCCACCATGCCGAACATCGACAACAGCTTGCCGACCTTGCGTTGACGAGGTGTCATCGCCTCGACGCGCATGGTCACTCTGGATCGAAGGGCGAGCGCCGGCCCACCGATCGAAGATGCGAGATTCATCGTTCTTCTCCTTCTCCGGCGAGACGCGCTCGCTCATATTCCGCCTTCGCAAACACGTCCCAAGCTGACGGCGGTGGGGGTGGCGCAGCTTTCGACTGCCCCGCGACGGACGTGTTTTCTGCGACCAGCGCGGCGAGCTGCGCAGTCGCGCTCGCCGGGTTGGAATCATTGGAGCCGGAGAAGGCGGCCACCTTGACCGCTACGGGCTGGATGCCGTCGGATATGCCGGCGTTGCCGACCACCCTTCCGACATAGCCGTTGTTGAAGCCACGCGACTGCGACCCGGTGTTATACATGGACAGGGCAATGCGAAGCGCGCGTTGGGGGTGCAGCCCGGCGCGAACGCTATGGTAGTTGCCGGAGATGACCGCACCGGCCGCGGCGATGTTCGTGCAAGGCTCGAACACCGTGTCCCACGTCAGGCCGAGCGCCTTCATGTTGCGGGAGTTGATCTGGCCGAGGCCGAGATCGACTGAATACCCCTTGGCGACATAGAAGCGCGCGACCTCGATTGCTTGCGCAACACTCGTCGGCTGCGCGACCTTGCTGCCGAACCCGTTGACGCCGATCGCCAACTCATTGCCGCGGCTTTCCGTCTGGACGATCGCCGCAATCGTCTCGGGTGCCACATTTGGCGCGCATTGCGCCGCGAGACCCATGACGACAGCGGCGGGGAGCGTCATTACCGCTCCAAGGTACTTGAGCCGAGGGGCGACCCCGGTTGTGCCGTGGCCTCCGCCTGTCCAACCTGCGCTTCTGAAGGCACCGTGTAACGAGTCCGGGTGCCGTCCTGCATCGTCATGACGACGTAGCCAGGCCGTCCATTCTTCGGCTTGGTATAGTCCGCCTTCCGCACACCGCCCGCGCTACAGGTCGGGAATCCACCCCCGAGACCGAGATGCGTGATGAGCTTGCGTATCGGTGGGACGCACTCTTTGAACTGCATCCATCCACCAGGATTGCTCGCGCAAAGGAGGACTTCGCAGGCCCAAGTGTTCTCGGCTCGGGCCGGAGATGCCGTGGAAAAGGTCGCGACGAGAGCGCAGCCTGCAAGGGATGAACATAAGCGATTTGCCATGTTTTCACTCCTAGAGTGGCAACAAGCTAAATCGCTTAAGCGGCTTTGCCTAGCCCGAAAATGACCAAAGTTTCATACGCGGAAAACAGCCCGTCCCGTCAAAATGCCTTTTCATCGCGCATCCCCGGCTCTGGGTGGACGTGAACTACGCCCTCGTACCCGTAGCCGATAATAATGTGACGAATGGCGGAAGATGCCTTTTTATACAGGCGAATACGCTTCTTGTCGTAAAGGCCGACATGGAACAGCGCCGTACCGCGCCAGCTCACGCGCACGTTGATATGCCACTTGCTGCAGTGACGTTGGCACACGTGAACGTCAGTGATCGTCCCTCCTGGTGGGCGCAGCGTCGTCAGTTCGCGTTCAAGCAGCAGTTCAAATTCCATCCTGTTTCCTCAACGTGATTTATGCACTTTTCACTGGCGCTTTGCATAATCGCTGGGTAGCGTTTACGTGTCCTGCACCAGGGGTGTCTTAGATGGCCCAACGTCAGACTGCCACGATTGAGGACCAGGCCGACCGCATCGTCCGCCAGCTCGGCGGGAAGTGGAAGGGCGATTTCGCCATGTGCCGGTGCCCAGCGCACGCCGACAGCACCGCTAGTCTGTCGGTCCGCGTCGGCGAGCGCGCCGTGCTGTTCCATTGCTTCGCCGGGTGCGCTGCCGATGCGATCATGGCGGCGCTGCGCTCGGGCAAGATCCTCGCGCCCGTCGACCACGACCCGGGCCAGCGGCAGGAGGGCAAGGCCGACCACAACAAGGTCGCGTTGGCGGTGTGGCGACACGCAGAGCCTTACGCCGGCTCGCTTGCCGATCGCTACTTGCGCTCGCGCGCGATCATCCCCGCTGGCATCAACGCTCGCTATGATCCACGCTGCCAGTTCGGTGCCGGCGCCGCCAAGGCGTATGCGCCAGCGCTGATCGTCCCGATCGAAGAAGACGCCGGCGTGGTCGCGATCCATCGGACCTTCCTCGCGCCCGACGGGCGCGGCAAAGCCGACATGCCCGAACCCAAGTGGATGCTCGGCAATCCCGGCAGCGGAGCGGTCCGATGGGGTGGCATCCCAACAGACGGCGTGCTGCGCCTTGCCGAAGGTGTCGAGGACGCCGCGAGCGTTATGAACATGCTCGGTGCTGACTATTTCGTATGGCCCGTGCTGGGGATCGAGCGGTATCAGGCCGTCGCCATCCCCGAGAGCATCCATACCGTCGTCATCTACAGCCAGCATGGGGGCGAGGCGGCGCGCGCTATCGCACGCGCCACCCCGCACCTGACGGCCAACGGCCGCCAGCTCGTCAGCAAGCTGCCGCCCCATGCAGGCGACTGGAACGATCTGTTGCGCGAGGTCCGGGGAGTATGAAGCTCTTTCCCGGAGTGACGCCGTTCCAACGGTGGATGATGGGAGCGACGTTCGTAATCGTTGCAGTATATTCGATCACGCAAAACAAAGAGTCGATCGTTGAAGCGTCTCAGACGAGGCTTACGTCGCCAAATCCCCGAATTATTGATGGCGATACAGTCGATTTTACGAATGGGCGGGTGCGGATTGTCGGGATCGATGCACCCGATGACGACTTGCCCTTGCTGAAAAAGCTGTCGAGTGATGCCTTGAGGAGGCTGACGTTGCGCGATGGTGGCATGGATTGTTCAGTATCGATGTTCGATTACGCTTTGCGGCATGAGAACCAGTGCCGGACGAATCCGAAGAGCTACGGGCGGTTGAACCTAGCATGCAGATTTCCAGCCAACAAAGCCAGTGTCGGAGCTACGATGGTCGCCCAAGGGTACGCGGTCGATTACCGAGTTTATTCAGGCGGCGCTTACGTTGATTTGATGCGAAAAGCGGCAGCGCAGAGAGCAGGACTTTGGGGTGTCGATTACGAAGGGATGCGAAAACTTGCGGTGCGTCAGGCCCAGGTGCCGGAAGGATGCAGTGTAGGTACGATCAAGAAGTGATCGGGGCCTGCCTTCGGCCCGCGCTCTATTCCGCGGGGCTATCGCGCCGCTCCACGGAACCCCGCAAGCGGGTTTCCGCCCATACGGGTGACGATCGACTTGGCTGGCAAAGACCGCGCAGACGGGCGGGCGTTGTATGTTCGGGGAATGAGATCGGTGCTTAAGCCCGGCTCCCCGGCCGCAGTGACAATCGGCAGATGGGGGATGGCCGTCTCCCTCGTCGTCGGCACGGTCGTCACCGGGCGCGTCATCCGCGACTTCCCCTACCTGCTCCCGAACCGCCTCCCCGGCCTGGTCCTCTACGAGCTGGGGCCGGGCTTGGTCCTTGCGTTTGCGATCGGCGCTGGCGTCATTATCACCCGCGACAGCGGCCCCCGCTTCGGTGCGCCAACGCGGCTCGCGCTGTTTGCGCTCGCCGCGACCGTCGCCGGCGTCGCTGTGCTGGCTTGGGAGTATGCCGAGATCCTTCAGCGGCAATGGATCTAGCTCGACCGCGAGGGTGTGCCACGTGGCACACCCTTGGCGAGGTCAATTCTTGTATGTCGAATTGCAGTAGGGATGCGCTAACTGCGCGTTCTTTCCGTCTGCGCCGCCACCGTCCTGCTTCCTCACGATGTGATCCGTGCTGATCGAGTTACGATGAAGTAACCCGCTGCAAATCCCGCATCGCGCCCCGTTTTGAACCAGTTCGATGACAAAGGCCGCTGATTTGGTGGCAGTGCTGAACGCCTTTCCGCCCTCACCATCACCACGGATCGGGGCTGGAGTGGCGAAAAACCGGAACCGCTTATCGCTCGACATACTCTCAATAATCTGAGGGTCGTCCATCCCCGCCCAGAGCCCTTCGAGCGTGAGCCATAGAAAATCCTCGAGCGCAGGGCGGCTTTTCGCGCCGGCGCCTTGGCTTTTCACGATAAGCGTAAACGCCTCTTTGTGCGCAACGAGGAAATCCTCGAATGGTCGACGCACTTTAATGAAATCGTCTAGCTTGGAGGACTCGACCAGCTTCTTAACAAGCTGAAGCACTGCGAGAAACGCTACGGGCTGGAACGCCCCTCCACGCGTATAGAAATACACCAAGGGATGAAGGCCAAGCGACCCGGGCGAGGTTGTCGTGATCCGCTCAATTCTTTTGCGAACCGCAAACAAATACGTAAGCGTGAGTTGACCGTCCTGATCGTCGACTAGGGGTTGCTTTGGTCCGACACCGTTCACCAGCCCAATTAAATCAAACACGAAAGGTAATGAGCTGTATCCTCTACCACCTACCGGGACGTCTGACGTCTTG
>NZ_JBWXPL010000002.1:0-228491 GCF_056680015.1 Sphingomonas sp. BL2 | reverse complement strand
ATCCGCTTTGGATATTTATCATTCATATATGTTCAACGATATCGCCAATATTAGTGATTTCAGCTGTTATCGGTATCTACTGAATCGCGGAGGATTCTCTGTGCGCCGATGTGAACCGGTTTATACGTTCGATATCAACGTGATCGACCGACTTTGCGTCAGGGTCAAAACCGTCGACGTAGCGGGCCAAAATTTGACGCAGGGTCGGTAGGTCGCGTGCCGCAAGGGCAGTGTTGAGGTCGTTCACCGCGTTGGATACTTCGTCCCAGCTCCACATCCGCTCGCGTGCCTGAATGATCCGCTCATGTTCGGTCGGCTGATCGTTCTCGCCAATCAGCAGTTCCTCATAAAGCTTTTCACCCGGGCGCAGGCCAGTGAAGACGATTCCAATGTCGCCGTCAGGCGTCTCGTCGTCGCGGACACGCGCGCCCGAAAGTTCGATCATTCGTCGTGCAAGGTCCACGATGCGAACTGGTTCACCCATGTCCAGCAGGAACACTTCGCCTCCGCTGGCCATAGCCCCGGCCTGCAGCACGAGCTGTGCGGCCTCGGGAATGGACATGAAGTAACGCGTGATGTCGGGATGCGTGACCGTCACCGAACTGCCAGCGGAAATTTGCGCACGGAATAGAGGGACGACGCTGCCACTCGACCCCAGCACGTTGCCGAAGCGGACCATTGTGAAAACGGTGCCGTTTCCACCCCCATGCGCGGCAAGCGCTTGCAGCACGATCTCTGCCATCCGTTTCGAAGCGCCCATGATGTTGGTCGGACGCACTGCTTTGTCGGTCGATATGAGGACGAATCGCTCTACCCCTGCCAAGCGTGCCGCCTTGGCGACGCAGAGCGTGCCCAATACGTTGTTGGCGACCCCTTCAAACGGGTTGTGCTCGACGAGCGGAACATGCTTGTATGCCGCAGCATGATAGACGACGTTTGGTCGCCACGTTGACAAAATGTCGCTAATGCGTGCTGTATCGCGCACGTTCGCCAAGAGGGAGATCAACTTCGTCGGCGATCCGGTGCGATCGCAGACGCCCTCCAACTCGCGATGAATCGTATAAAGCGCGTATTCGGAAAGATCGGCGAGAAGCAGTTTGGCTGGCTTGAGCGCCAGTATTTGGCGGCATAATTCGCTTCCGATGCTGCCGCCTGCTCCAGTAACGAGAACTACGTGGTCGGCGATGTCGTGGGCTAAGCGCCCGCTGCTCGATGGTACCGGAGCGCGCCCCAGCAAATCCTCGATGTCGAGTTCGCGGACTGCAAGCTCGATGTTGCCATTGGCGAGTTCGTCGACGCTTGGGACGGTGCGCACGTGCGCGCCGAACGGGCGTAGCCATTCGAGAATGTCATTGCGACGCGCACGTGATACGTTGGGCAACGCTAGGAGCACGCCGTCGATCTGTTCGTCACGCAGCTTTTCTTCGGCTTGGATGCGGGATAGGACGCGCAGGCCGAACACCTCGCGTCCCACTTTACGCGGATCGTCGTCGATGAATCCGTGCACGTTGGTCGCGCGGTTGAGGCGCAACGCGGACAGGGTTTGGATTCCACTCATGCCCGCACCGTAAACCAGTACGCGTTCCGCATCGGGGCCAGCTGGTTTGCCGAAACGGGGCAGTAGCAGGAAGCCGAGGCTGCGCGCCGCCAGCACGCTCCAAGCAAACAGCGCTGGCTGGATAATTGCGACCGTGCGTGGCACGTTAGGAAAAGAAAAGGCCAGGACGCACGCGCCGAAGACGAGCCCGTAGATCGTCACCGCCCGCGCGACCGCGACTGTGGCTCCAAACGAGCTGTAGCGGAATACCGCACGGTAGAGCCCGCATCGCACGAAGATAGGCGGAACCAGTACTGCCGCCAGCGCGAAAATCGTAACCTGGCGCCAGTCGAAGAACAAGAAGACGGTGCTGAACCGCAGAGAGAAGGCAATCCACAGGGTCGCAAGCGCCAGGAAGATATCGATCAGGACGAAGGTCGCCTGCTTCTGCAAGACCGACAGGCCGGTCAGCCTTGTAAATAGCGAAGAGACGATCATGTACGCACCACACAAATTTTAATGGGCCTGATTAGCGCATCGCCTACTGCTACGCTACCCAATCAACGGCGCGTAGATCCAGCGATAGTGTCGGTTAGACCGGCGTCGAGCGTCACTGGCGGGCGCCAGCCGAGCGCAGCACGCGTGGTACTGTCATCGACCTCGAGCGAACCTAAGAGACGCGTGGCGATCGCTGCGCGACCCGCACCCCGCGCGGCGGCCGATAGCCATTGCGGGGGGAGTTTCGCCAGCCGTACTTTCTTCCCTGCCGCATACGCCATTCGCTGTAGCAGTTCGGGCGTCGAGGGACTTTCGTCGTCACGGATCAGCATGACTGTAGGCAATGGACCGGGATGGGCAACCACAGCAGCGATCATGTCGGCGAGGTTGTCCACGTGGACGAGGCTGCGCCTATTCTTTACTGCTCCCAGTGGAAGGAAGCGCAACGGCCAGCCGCGAGCGGCAAGGCGTGCGAAGTTGGCCATGTTACCTTTTACGCCCGCGCCATGAATGAGGACGGGACGAATGGCGACGGTTTCCATTCCGTTGGCGTCGCCGATCTGTGAAAGCGCGACTTCTGCCTCGTGCTTCGAGACGCCGTAGGGATCGATAGGTGCAGGCGCGTCGTCGGGCGCGAAGGGCATTCGGTCATCTGTGTGCTCGCCATTAACCTTGATCGAGCTGATAAAGACGAAGCGTCTGACGCCTGCTTGCGCTGCAGCGTTTGCAAGCGCACGCGTGCCTTCAACATTTACATGGCGGAATATGGCCAGTGGATTGCGCTCGCGCTCGTGCATGACATGCACTCGCGCCGCGGCATGAACGACGATGTCTGCGTTATGGACGATCGACGACCAATCGGCGTCGGGACCCAGATCGGGTGCTACGCACTGGTCCGCACCCGGGAAACAGCCAGGCTGTCGGGTTGCAGCAACGACATTGTGCCCTGCGGCCACGAGCCGCGCGACGATACGCTGCCCCACGAAGCCACTGGCGCCGGTAACGATAATCCGCATGCCGGGTGCTATCGGCGTCATTGACGGGGCTTGCAATGGGAAGATTTCATTCGCGCGGGCGGACGCAACCAATCAGGTACAAGAAGCTGATGCTGACCAAGGCCGCCCTCGTGATTGGCACCAGACAGGTCGGCAACCTGGGTGCCAAGCGCGACTGTAGCCGTCCGCATGAATATGTGCGTGGTGTGAGGCTGATGGTTCAGCAAAACGAAGCCAATAATTACGTCTTAGCGATCAAGGTGACGACGCCCGCTCAGCAAATAAGATATGTTTGCTAATTTAGTTAATGCCACATGGGGAATTTATCGTCGGCATCGAGACCATCACATGAGTTATCTTATGTATGATCGCGCGTTTTCATCGCCTCAATCAGTTTTTTGACTTCCTGACTGCGCCCGCGCGGCAGGATTAGCACGTCATTGCCGCTGGCGACGACGATCAGATCTTCAACGCCGACCAACGAGACGCGAACGCCGTCGCTGCGGACGAAGCAGTTCTTCGTATCGATCGCCAGTACGTTGCCGTCGCCCTGGCTGCGATGCGCATTGCCGTCGCCGTCGGTGTCGCTGATCGCGTGGAGCGCGTCCCAGCTGCCGACGTCGTTCCAGCCCATCGCCACCGGCACGACCGCGACCCGGTCGGCCTTTTCCATGACCGCGTAATCGATCGAGTCATCAGGCGAGGCGGCAAACGCGGCCGCGTCGGGGTAGATGCGCGAGCCCTCGGTACGCGCCTTGTCCATCGCCTCCTGCGTGGCGGTCAGGATGCTCGGATCGAACTGTGCAAGCGCCTCGAGATAGGCGTCGGCGAGGAACAAGAAGATCCCGCCGTTCCAGGCGTGATCGCCGCTGGCGAGCATCGACTGCGCCTTGTCGATCGGGGGCTTCTCGACGAACCGGGCGACGCGGTTGACGCCAGGGTGCAGTTCGTCGCCGATCTGGATCCAGCCGTAGCCGATCTCGGGCGCGTCGGGTGCGATGCCGAACGTGACGAGCCATCCTTGCGTCACGAGCGGCATCGCTGCTTCGATTGCTGCATGGAACGCGGCAACGTCGCCGATGACGTGGTCCGATGGCATCACCAGCAACGCGTCGCCGCCGCCACCTGCAGCGATTGCTGCCAGCGCGATCGCCGGCGCCGTATTGCGACCAGCGGGTTCTAGGATCAGGGCCTGCGGTGCGGCACCTGCATCTGCGAGTTGCTGCTCGACGAGATCTGCATGGCGCGCATTGGCAACCACGATCGGCGCGGCGAAGCGCTCGCCGAATGCGCGGCCCGCGGTCAGTTGCAGCATCGTCTCGTCCGCCGTCAGCGCGAGCATCTGCTTGGGCATCTCGGGGCGCGACATCGGCCAGAGGCGCGTGCCCGATCCGCCAGATAGAATAACGGGAACGATCTTACGTAGGGACATGCTTCCTCCTGAAGAGGTCGACCTATAGTCGGCCAGCCCGACAAGCCAACCGCCGTTCCGGCTTCGGTCGTTAAAACCCCCTAAACGAGATGTGTCCGATAACTGTCATTCTCGGACGAAAGGGTAGCGCGCGGAAAGCGAGCGTGGCACACGCTCTTTATGGTCGCTTCACACCCCCTCGAGCCGACGCCGGCCGATCTGGACCTCGCACTGGCGCCAACCGCGCTCGTTGCATTAGATTCTAATGAGCCGACGCTCCCTGCGATCCTCCATGAAAAGATCGAGCAGGCGGCCGCATACGCCAAAGCCGCCCGCGCCGGCGCGACGCGGCGCGCGTATGACTCCGATTGGGCGATCTTCATAAGCTGGTGCACGCAGCACGGTCTGACCCCGTTGCCGGCAACGCCCGATGTCGTCGCCGTCTTTGCTAGCGATCAGGCAACCGCCGGACTCAACCCGTCGACGATCAATCGGCGGGTGGCGGCGATCGGGCATCATCACCGCGCTGGCGGGTATCCCGCGCCGACCGCCATGCCGACCGCGGGGCGTCTGGCCGAAGTGCTCGCCGGCATTCGCGCGGAACACGGGTGTGCCAAACGGCAAAAGCATCCCGCCGATGCGGCCGCGCTTCGCAACATGCTGGCGGCGATCGAAGGCGAAGGGCTCAGGGCGCTACGCGATCGGGCAATCCTCGCGATCGGCATGGCGGCCGCGTTGCGCCGGTCCGAGATCGTTGCACTCCAGGTCGAGCATATCGGGATCGTGCCCGAGGGGCTCAGGCTGACCATCGCCCATTCGAAGACCGATCAGGCCCGGCAAGGCATCGTCATCGCGATCCCCGAGGGCTCGCGTATTCGACCCAAGGCGCTGCTCCTTGCCTGGATGGCGGCGGCCGGCCATGCCGAGGGACCACTGTTCCGGCGCCTGTCGCGGCGCGATGCGCTGACCTCTGCCCCCATGTCGGATCGCGCGATCGCACGGCTGGTCCAGCATCATGCAGCGGCAGCCGGGTATGATCCGACGCACTTTGCGGGGCATTCCTTACGTGCAGGGTTCCTCACCGAGGGCGCATCGCAAGGGGCGACGATCTTCAAACTCCAGGAAGTCAGCCGGCATAAATCGATGCAGGTGCTCGCCGACTATGTCCGCAATGCGGATCTTTTCAAGGATCATGCGGGACAGCGCTTTCTGTAAGCCTCGGATTATTATGCATCTCTTGCCTGCACATTTTGACTGAACCTGTCTTACATGTCGGACGTCCGACATGTCGACACCACGACATGTCGGATAGTCGAACGGGTCAAATGGGTTCGGGGCGCGCGAACGGCTTCGTGGAAAACGCTTCGTGCGGCTCGGCTTCGCTCAGCCTATACCCGGCCATGGTGACGGAGACGCTAATGCACTATCCATCCGAACCATCCCGCGAAAGCTGCTGGCGATCAAATGTTGGTTTTTCTCGACTTCGAAGCCTCGTCGCTCGCCAAGCAAAGCTACCCGATCGAGGTGGCGTGGGTGTTTGCGGACGGACGGTCCGAGACCCACCTCATCCGCCCAACACCATCGTGGACTGATTGGCACGAAGACGCGGAGGCGATCCATCATATTTCTCGCAGCACGCTGCTGAGCGCAGGAGAGCCCCATGACGTGGTCGCGCAGCGCATGATCGACGTACTCGCCGGCCACGACCTCCTCGCCAGCGCGCCATCTTGGGACGGGAAGTGGCTTAGTGTTCTGCTGCGCGGTGCCGGCCTCGACCGGCGCGCGCTTCGCCTTCGCGACACCGATGATGCCATCGACGAAGATGCCCGCGTGATCCTTGCCCCCAGTATCCCGCCCGACTTGCTGGACGCAACGGTCGACAATCTGATCACGCTGATCGAGGTGCGGGCACGCGGCAAGGTGCCAGCCCATAGAGCACTGGCGGACGCCGAGGCGGAGCGCCAACGATGGCTCGCGGTTCGAGGCGCCGCGATGGAACTGGCGGAGCAATACCGTCGTGGAGGCTGACGGTGACCGGGACGCGCGAAGCATGCCATGTAAGTCGCCCGTCGATGATTATTCTCGACAAACCGATCAACGAACAGGCTCTTATCGCGGCGTTCCAAAGCCTGGCGCCCGCCTGAGTCAGCGATCGTCGACGGTCAGTGAAGCGAAGCTCTGCCAGTGAATCGGCCGCCTGCGAGCTGACAAAAGCCCCTATTTAGCAGGACTTGCGGGCCGAACCTGTCACTGCTGCGTTGTTGTGAACGTGGCTTGCTTCGGTGATAATAAGCCACAGGAGGGGTAGTGCATGTCTCAATCTCCGTTTCTAAATGATCCTCACGTTGAGATTTCGAAGCACATTGTTGCGGCAGTTTTGTCCCCGATAGAGGAAGTGAGGGCTATACACCTGCGTGCCGCGGAGCACCTGTCACAGCTTGCAAGAGACAGCGGCGTTATTCGACCGAAAGGTCACGGCTCTAAGCCGTGGTAACTTGGCAATTATACAGCCCCGAGGGGATGAGGTTGCGCATTGAACGGGAGTTAATACTAGACACCTTCAAATACTCTCTTTTTTGCCCGGCCAACAGTGTGCACAGTCGGCATAGCCGAACACCCGAGAAGGTTACCTGACATGGGCGATGCTCGGGCATGGGGTTTCTTCGATAGCGATGCGCCTTTCGATGAAGAAACGCGGGATCGACTTTTTGCCGAAGGCATTGTCAAGGCAACTTGGGAAAGCGCGCCAGACGGCTTAATTGAAATCGACAGCCCTAGTTGGCGGTTTTACACCGGTCAGAGTTACGACGATTGGAAAGGTTATGGATGGCTGACCGCAATCCACCCTGAAGATCGGATAGCGACGGTTACAAAATGGCGTAATACCGTTCAGGATCAGCAAGCGGTGAACGCAGAATACCGCCTTAAAGGTCAGGACGGAAACTACCGTTGGATGCACGTTTATGCCGTGCCACTGCGCGACGAGAACGGAAAGATCATAAAATGGTTCGGCGTCAATATTGATATTCATGACAGTAAAGCGAAGGGTATCCGGCCCTGACCCTGCGGGGGAACTCAGCCTTAAAAGTTACCGGTTTGAGAGCATCGTTGCCCGAAAATAGACATTTCGTGAGATCGCGGTGACGCCATTCGCTTGTCCGTGCGTTGCGCCGTCATGAGCAATCCGAACCATGACCGCTATGAATACCGCCCCATCACAAACCGGCCGGACTACGACTGGCCGGGTGGACGTCGCCTCGCTATCTATGTCGGCGTAAATTATGAGGTCTTTGACTTCGGTGGCGGTTTGGGGCCAAAGCTAGCGCCGTCTCAGACCGAACCTGACGTGATGAACTACGCATGGCGCGACTATGGCAATCGCGTGGGAGCATGGCGGCTTTTCGATCTCTTTGATCGGTTGAAGCTGCGGACCACCGCACTGCTCAACGCCGACGTGCTGGATCGTTGCCCCGGCTTGGCAGAAGCATGCCGTGATCGTGGCGACGAGATTGCGGCTCACGGCAGCAGCAATGCGAAGGCGCAGGGGAACATGTTCGGCCTGCGCGAGGATAGCTTGATCGCAGACGTCACAGAGAAGCTGGCAACGCTCGGTATACGACCGTCTGGCTGGTTGGGGCCCTGGATTTCAGAGAGTAAAAGCACGCCGGATCTGCTGGCCAAGAACGGCTATCGCTACATACTCGATTGGGCGCACGATGATCAGCCCACCCGACTATCGACCAAGCATGGCGGGCTTCTATCCGTTCCTTATTCTCAGGAAATCAACGACCTTCCCGCGATCATCGAGCGCCACCAAGAGGCAGAGACGTTTGCGGCAATGATTCGCGTGGGCGTGGAGCAACTGTTGTCCGAGTGCGACCGACGGCCGCTCGTCCTCGGTATCGCGCTCCATCCCTACATCATGGGGCAGGCACACCGCGTCCCGGCACTGGCCCGCGTCCTGACGGAACTTCGGGAAGCGGACGATCCCCGTATCTGGTGGACGACCGCCGGCGACATCGCCGGCCATGTCGAGGCGAATGGCCTCGCGGTCTGACCGCCTGTATCACACTAGCTGACGGAGCGTGCGTGGAGTGCTCGGACCTCGTCGGCAAAGTCAGGCACCGGGCCAGTCACGTCCGCATCCGGCACCACGTCGGTGATGCGCAGCAGGGCGATGCCGAGCGATGGCTTGCCCAGCTCCTGCATCCAGTGACTGAGCTGTGGCGTGGACGTCGCGTAGACGATACGGCCCAACCCGACGAGCCCATGCGCCGCTGCACACATCGCGCAATGTTCGCCGGAGGTGTAGACGACGGCGTGTCGCCGCGTCTCGGGCGACAGGTGTTCGGCCGCCCAGAGCGCGATCGCGAACTCGGGATGACGCGTGGCGTCGCCACCGCCCGTCCGGTTTCGGTCTTCGAACAATACGGTTCCGTCACGCGATACAAGGATCGAGCCGAATGGTTGGTCGCCCGCGTCGACCGCTTCTGTTGCCAGCTCAACGCACCGTTGCAGATGCCGTATATCCACGTTGTTCATTGAATTTCCTTAAGAAAACGGCCGTTACCGGGGGCGGTATACAGACGACCCAAGTCCGAGTTGGATCCGGCGACTGGGTCAGTACGACGCGCGGGAACTCTGTCCCCATCTCGAACGGTATGCCGGAGCAATGTGGAGCTGACCGTGACCGACTTATCCTGCCGCAGCTTCACGTCCTGCCCATGGACCGGAAACACTGGTCCATGATGGCTACGGACTTGAAGGGTCGCCAAGCCCTTCGTGTCGGTGTTCGCCTGCTGCGGTTCAAGATGTCTACCCAAGCGCTTGGCCGGATCGGGCTATGGGCTGTGCTATCGGCCCGAACGGTCCGTAGCGCGCTGCGTGACGATTTCGGCATCGCGGCGAGTTCGATTGCGCTTGCCGCTTTTCTGGCGATGATCCCGCTCGCCGGCGTTATTGCGGGCGTTTACGGCATGGTGGTTCCACCGACCGCCGTCGCTGACAACATGGACAAGATTGTCGCCATCCTGCCGGTCAGCGCGCGGCAATTGGTTGCCGCGAACCTGAACCGCGGACCCGCGGCTGAGCTTGATCGCCTTGTCCGAGATCGCGAGCCGTGCGCTGGCGCCGGCAACCAACGATCCGGGCACGGGGATCGAGGTCCTCAATGCTTTGCTGCGCGTGTTCCCGACGCTCCGGTCGAGCGCATCACGCCTCAATGACAAGGTCGAAACCTATCCGGTCCATATCGGCAGACCGACAATGGACGATATGCTGACGGACGCGTTCGGGCCGATCCTGCGCGAAGGCGTTCAGGAGATTGAAGTATCGCTGCGGCTGACCGCGACGCTGGCGGCGCTGCATGCGAACCTGACCAATGCCCAGGCGGAGATCGAACGCTGGGCGCACCGCCACGCAAAGCGGGTGACGACCACCATCACGGATCCTGACGACCTGACGGCGTTCAATACGGCTTACAGGAAGCTCTGGCGTGCTTGAGGCTGGGGCATAACCCTTGATTGCCGGGCAATCCCTTCGAAATACGGGGTCACCAACAGATGCGGCATTGCAAGGGCCGCGATGCCGGCAAATAGCGAACGCACGCCCGAAGGGTCCCATCGCAGCAGCAACCCGCCCACAATCGCCACCAGCGTCACGGCCGCGACGAGGACCGGAGCCGTGGTACGAAGGTACGCGGTGGTCGTGACGCACTGCAAGCGATCACGACGCTCTTTCGTCTGTGGCACCGCGTGCAGCACGAGGAATCCCACTGAAAACCCGACGAGCGGGGGTAGAACCAGAAGTGCCGTCGTTCCAACCAGGAGACGTCGATCGTGACGCGCCACGCCGATGATCGCGAGGCAGCCGGCGGTTATGCCACCGGCAACCGCCAGACTGCTGACCATGGTCGGCAGACTTGACGCTTGAACGCCGGCAGAATGGAGAATGCGGGTCAGGCTCGCCGCATGCAGCGTCGCAGGCGTGGCAACCAGGCTTATGCCGCGGGCCATCCTCTCGAACGGCCGGCTTGCCGGGGCATCCTCAAGGCCAAAATGGATTGCGGATGCCAGCAGGAATGCGGGAAGTGCGATCGCGGGATCGACGATCCACCACCAGAAACAGATCAACAACGCAGAGACGTACAGTGCCAGGAATATCGGGCGTCGCTGGTGCTCGATGATTTCGAGATCACTGGCGCCGTGCGCCATGCCGACGACGCCGACCGCGATGGCTGCGAACGCAAGCTGCACGGTGAGCGAGCACAATGATGCGATCAAAGCCGCCCCGAAAAGGAGGCCCCAGCCAAGGGCCGGGGCGCGTCGTGTCATGCCCGGTAGCCGCGTTCGTCGCCCTGATGCGCCAACGCCTTGTCGAGGTTGGCTGCCGCATAGAACGCATAGACGACCTTCGCGATGACATCCATTATCAGGAACGCCCAGACCGATGCGGGATCAGTGATCAGCTTTAGACCTTCCGGCCCGACCAGGAACACGATCGGATAGAGGAACCAGATCACGGTCAGGAAGATGAGGTTCTTGGCGTAAGCCGTGCCCAACGCGGCGCCACGACTGAGAGCCTGTGACCGCAATGGACCCCAGAGCAGATACAGGACGCCGAGAAACGCGACGCAGGACCATCCGTACCAAATCCATTTCGCCAGCGATGGGGCGGCAAGCGACGATATCAGGCCCGTGACGATCATCAGGACATCGAGGACGATGACCGATGTCAAATACCCGCCGACTTCACCTGTCTTGCCGTGCTCGTGGAACGCCAGCAGCACCAGCCCGGACAATAATATCGGCGTCGTTACCGACCAATCGACATAGCGTGCCAGATAGGTCGCCGAGCCGTCGCTGTTGATCAGCGTGCCGATCCCAAAGGCCATTGCGAGATACGCGGTTGCCGCGATGAACGGAACGCTGGCGTGCAGGAGCGTATGATGACCCGACGGACGCGTCTTCTTACCCGTCGCGTATATAGCCAGCGACGCGACCGACATCACGCTGAAGCCGATCAGAAAAGCGGTTTGATCCACGAGGGAGCCCCCTATCTTGAGGACGACCCGGCGTCGACCTTAAGCCCCTAACATCGCTCACATGTTTTGGGTCCTAGCTCGCGATAAGTTCATGAATGTGTCATGTTTGGCGGCGTCACAACAGACTGATGCTTATGCTTTCGGGAAGTGCACAGCCGTACGAAGCCCTGGCGCATTGTCACTCAGCGTCAGCGAGGCGGCATGAACGCGGGCAGCGACCCGCGCGATGCTGAGACCAAGGCCACTGCCTTCGGAATGACGGCTGGTGTCGAGCCGAGCGAAGCGCCCCCCACCAAAACGACTCGTGGTTATCCGGATCATCAACTGCCCTCAATCTTGTCAAAGCACGCTCGCGATCACACGCGCATTGCAGCCACAAAGGCCTGGAAGGCGGCAGTCGGTTGACGTCGGCTGGGATAGTAGAGGTGGTTCGGGGCTAGCGTGGGAGCCCAGCCGGCCAGCACTTCCACCAGCGTACCATCGGCCAGTTGCAGCGCGGCATGTGGCAGCGGCAGGCAAGTCACCCCCAGTCCTGCTACTGCAGAGTCGCGCATCACGTCGATATCGTTGGTGATGAACTCGCCGCGGACCGACCGTTCGATCGTCCGGCCATCGCGCTCGAACTCCCAGCGATGGACGACACCGGACGATGTGTACCGGTAACACAAGCACCGATGCGCAACGAGATCGTCGGGATCGAGCGGTGCGGGATGACCGGCGAGATAGGCCGGAGCGGCAACGAAGACGAGCGGCACCGGTGCGCTGATGCGGACCGATATCATGTCGGCCTGCAGCGTTTGCGCGTGCCGGACCCCGCAGTCGAAACGGTCCGCGACAATGTCGACGAACCCGTCGGCGACCACCAGTTCGATGGCGATGTCGGGATAGGCGCGCGCGAAGTCAGCCAGCCGCGGCAGGATGGCGTAGATCGCCGCGACGCGGTGCGCGCTGACCCGGATCCGCCCCGCCGGTCGTTCGCGGGCATTGTCGAGATCGGCCAGCGCGCCCGCGACCGAGGCGATCGCCGGCCTTAACCGCGCGAGCAGTTCCTCGCCGGCAGGCGTCGGCGCCAGCGACCGAGTAGTACGGTCGAGCAGCCGGACGCCCAGTTTTGTCTCAAGCGACCGCATCGCGTGGCTAAGCGCAGAGGCGGACAATCCAAGCCGCGTTGCCGCTCGCGCGAAGCTGCCAGCCTCCACGATCGTTTCGAACACCGCGAGACCGGACCAGAGATCACGATCCATTCCTGAACATCCTTCAGCAACCCATGCGCCGCACATGATCTAATCCTCGCGCCGTCCGGCGTCCATCTGGAGGCGACACAATGCAGGACGCCACCGTGACCCTCGACACCTATCGCCCGCTTGGCCGCTCCGGCCTTCTCGTCAGCCCGCTGGCGCTCGGCACGATGACCTTCGGCACGCCGCGATGGGGGCTGGACGAGAGCGGCAGCCGCGCGGTGTTCGATCGCTACACCGATCTGGGCGGCAATTTCATCGACACTGCCGACGTCTATGCAGGCGGGCGATCGGAAGAGATGGTAGGCAGTTTCGTCGCCGCACAATCGTCGCGCGACCGGCTGGTGATCGCGACGAAATCGGGGTTTGCAACCGGCCGCGGCTATCACGCAGGCGGCAACGGCGCGCGCCACATCCTGGCGTCCGTCGAAGGATCGCTCCGCCGCCTCCGGACGGACTTCATCGACCTGTACTGGGTGCATGTATGGGACGGCGTCACGCCGCCCGAGGAACTGCTGCGGACGATGACCGCGCTCGTCGCAGCGGGCAAGATCCGCTACTGGGGCATATCCAACACCCCGGCCTGGTACGTCGCCGAACTCGCGACGCTGGCGCGAGTCCAGGGCGATCCGGCGCCGATCGGCCTGCAATATTTCTATTCGCTGGTCGAACGCGGGGTCGAAGCCGAGCATCTGCCGCTTGCGCGATCGGCGGGCATGGGGCTCGTGCCCTGGAGCCCCCTCGCCTATGGCCTGCTCACCGGCAAATACGATCGAGCGACCGTCGACGCGAGTCCGAAGCGCGCGGGCGGCGTCCCCAACCAGGCCGGGCAGGACGACACTGCGCGGCCCGTCGACGACAAGCGGCTCGATGGCGACAATCCGTTCGGCGATACGCTGTTCACCGAGCGCAACTGGCAGATCCTCGACGAACTGAAGCGCGTCGCCGCGGAGATCGACGAGACGCCCGCGCGCGTCGCGCTGTCCTGGGTGGTTGGGCAGCCCGGCGTCGCATCGACGCTGATGGGCGTGAGCCGGGCGGAGCAGGTAACCGACAATGTCGCCGCGCTCGGCCTCACCCTGTCACCCGAGCACCGTGCCGCGCTCGATGCGGTGAGCGGTGGCAACCTGCCGTTTCTCTACGGCCTGTTCGCCCCTACCGTGCGCAACCAGGTCGTCTTCGGCGGCGGCGATGTCCGAAGCTGAAACGTCATCCTGAAGCCGCCGCCCGAGACGAAATCTACGCGTGGTCGGCTCCAATCGACAAACCCGGCGTTTGAAGGCGTCCGGCGTGCAGCAAGTTCGTTTGCTACACGCCGGCACGGGGGTAGTCATGCGGATCGGAATCATCGGGGCGGGAATGGCGGGCCTGTCCTGCGCGCAGGCGCTTCGCCATCAGGGTCACGATGTCATCGTGTTCGACAAGGGCCGCGGGCCGGGTGGCCGCATGTCGACCCGCCGCGTCGACACCCCGCTGGGTGGCGCCGCATTCGATCACGGCGCGCAATATCTGACGGCACGCGACCCCGCGTTCGTCGCGCAGGTCGAGCATTGGGCGCAAGACGGCCACGTCGCACGCTGGTCGCCCGCCGGCGCCGATGCGTGGGTCGGGACGCCGGCGATGACCGCGCCGATTCGGGCGATGGCGAACGACGGCGACGTCCGCTGGAACACGGCCATCGACACCCTGACCTATGACGGCGAATGGCGGATCGGCAACGAACGGTTCGACGCGGCGGTCGTCGCGGTGCCCGCCGAACAGGTCGCGCCCTTGGTCGCCGCCCACGATACCGCGCTGGCCGATGCAGCCCGTTCCGCGGTGTCCGATCCATGCTGGACCGTCATGGCAGCATTCGACGGCCCCGTGCCGATCAATCGCGATCGGCTCACGGATCTTGGCATCATCGGATCCGCCGTCCGCAACTCGGCCAAGCCAGCGCGGACCGGACCGGAGGCCTGGGTCCTCCAGGCTAGTGCCGATTGGTCGCGCGCGCATCTCGAAGACCCCCCGGACACGGTCCAACGCGCGCTTCTCGCGGCGTTCGCTGACCATATCGCCGCGGGGGCGCCTGCCGTCATCGCGACCAGCATCCATCGCTGGCGGTATGCGAAAGTCGACGCGTTGAACCACGGTGCGATCTGGAACGCGGATATCCGCCTAGGCGGCTGCGGCGACTGGCTCCTAGGACCGCGGATCGAGGCCGCTTGGCTCTCGGGGAAGGAACTCGCATCGCTAGTAGGATCGCCAAATTGGACTGTCTCCGAACAGAATTTCTGATCCTGAGACCCATAAGTCGCCATTCGAGTGCCCTTCCCGGCTCCCCAACGTCCGCCATTCGTTCAGCTTGAGACGGTGTCGGTTTCAGCACCTATCCGGTCTCCTTCCGGTGATCAGGATGCCTCGTCTCTGAGCGCGAATTGCGTGGTCGACCTGACGTTTCAAAGCCCTACAAGGACGGTGTCGACGCTCTGAGGTTTTGATGTCCGATCGCCTGCCGGTCCTACTCCAATACATCCTGCCTAAGCAGCGCCTCACCGCGCTGGCAGGCCGGGTCGCCAGAGCGCATGGGGGTGCGATGACAACCCAGCTGATCCGCTGGTTTGTTGGTAAATATTCCGTCGATATGAACGAAGCCGCGGATGCGGACATTCGGAGCTACAAGAGCTTCAACGAATTCTTCACCCGCCCCCTCAAAGCGGGGTTACGCCCAATCGCGGATGGGGACTTTGTCTGTCCAGTCGACGGCGCAATTAGCCAGTTCGGTTCGATTGATGACCATAACATACTACAAGCAAAGGGGCATCGGTTCACCACGACGCAGCTTGTTGGCGGCGACGCCGCACTGGCCAATCAGTTTCGCCACGGCAGCTTCGCAAACCTGTACCTGTCCCCCAAGGACTACCACCGCCTTCACATGCCATGCGATGGCAAGCTTACGCGCATGATCTACGTGCCGGGTAAGCTATTTTCAGTAAACCCTGTCACAGCACGCGGCGTACCGAACCTGTTTGCGCGCAACGAGCGAATAGTTTGCGTCTTTGAATCTGTAGAGCATGGCCTATTTGTCATGGTGCTGGTTGGCGCCACCATAGTTGGAAGCATGGCGACTGTGTGGCACGGTGTAGTCAATCCAAAGCGCACTAACAGGTCGTCGGAGTGGACATATACCGACCAGGACATCGTGCTAAAAAAGGGTGAGGAAATGGGCCGCTTCCTCCTTGGCTCAACGATCGTGATGTTGTGGAAGCGGGGCGCGATTGCGTTCAACGAAGACTGGGTGCCGGAACGGAATGTGCGCCTGGGCGAACTGATGGGGCAGCGCGCAACCTGAGCTTCTTGCGTCGTTGGCCTAGAGCGAAAGAGACCCACAATCTGACATTCGAGCAGCGCTATCAGCTTCCCAACTTCAGTCATTCGTTCATCTCCCCGACGGCCGTTACGTTGCAGGCATACCCCGAGCGACGGCACCCCCGCTTTCGCAAGGGTGATGGTGTTTCGGCTTTCTTAGTCGATCCGCAACTCGTTGCTCAGGACAGCAAGCGCTGTGTCGACTTCCGGCCAGACACATTAGTGGACCTCCGGGTACCTTGCTCTTTATCCGGCCATCATTACCTGTTCTGGGTGTTGGACGGTGTATTTGCTTGGCCGTTACTTTTACCATTGATCGACGACGAGATAGAAAATTCCTTTAGGAACGCGATGAATGCGACCGCGTTGACGAGGATGCCGCGTGCCTTCAGCCGCGCGACCGCCGCCAGTGCTTCGTCCTCGTCATCGATCGCGACAATAAGACCCATAAGCCGACGTTTGAGCGCCCGTTCCGCTTCCCAACTTCGGCCATTCGTTCACATGGGCAATCTTGCGATACAACGTCTCCGCGGGCGCAATTGAGGGCACTATCCGATGCTCTCATCAATCGAATACGACGACCTTGAAGGTAAGGTTATGAAAGCTTTGCGATGGGTACCCTGAACACTGGATCAGCGTTACTTCCAAGGCTGCGAGACAAAGCCAAGCCCGCTTGGAGAAGCTTTAAAGACACCGAGACCGCACGCTCTTCTGTTAGTCGCGACGATGGCCCGGCCAGGCTGAGTGCACCAACCAGAGTATCGCCGTGGCCCAGGACCGGAACTGACATCGAAGCGACGTGAGGCGTAGTGGCGCCGGACGTATACAGCGGGATGTCAGGTATTGCCGGCTTTACATCCGGCCAGTGTTCGAAGAGGCGCAAGAGTTGAGCACTGGCGGCGCCGTCCATCGGTCTCGACTGTCCGGGCTGTACGTCCAGTCTCAGCACGCTAGGTGAATTGACGCGGAACAGGCACATGCGTTCGTGTTCGCCGTGGCGAACGTAAAAGGTCGCGGTTTCCTGCGTCTCGACGGCAAGCTTAGCCAGAACAGGCTGAATGTGCCGTTCAAGGTCGATCGCGCCCTGATAGACGCTGTTGAGCCGGACGACCTCGCTACCAAGCTGGTAACGGCCGTCCGGCATTCTCACCAGCAGATTGAAGCGCTCGAGCGAGACCGCAAGCCGGAGAATAGTGCTCTTGATCAAGCCCGTGCGCTCGGAAAGAGCGACCAACCCTAACGCCTCGTCGCCGGGACGAAACGCAGTGAGCAGTTCGAGCGCACGCTCGACGGCTGCCACGCCTTCCACCGCGGGCCTGTCCTTCGTCACGGTCGCCACAATCGCCCCTTACATCGCCTGCAACCGCCTTAGACGAGTTCGGTCGTCAAATGGAATGCGATCAGACGCCTTCGCACTTCAGTCGGCGCAACGTCTCGTCCACCCAGGCGCGCGGGTTTTCGCCGCGGCGGATCTTCTCCATCTGCGCCGTCTCGGCCACATGCTTGACGGAGGCGGCGGCGTATACCGTCTCGGCGTCGTCGATCGCCACGCATACCAGGCCGTCGTCATCGCCCAGCACCAGGTCGCCCGGCATGATGACCATGCCCTCGATCGCGATCGGGACGTTCACCTCACCAGGACCATCCTTGTACGGCCCGCGGTGCGAGATGCCGGCTGCGAAGATCGGAAACTTGCCCTCGCGGATCGCGCTTGCGTCGCGGATTGCGCCGTAGATCACGATGCCAGCCAAGCCGCGATACTCTGCATGCGCGGTCATCAGTTCGCCGATCAACGCATTGGTCAGGTCGCCGCCAGCATCGACCACGATGACATCGCCGGGTTCGGCGATGTCGATCGCCTTGTGAAGCATCAGATTGTCGCCGGGACGCGCCTTCACGGTCACCGCCGGTCCGGCCAGGACACCGCCGCCATGCATCGGACGCAGGGACGCGCCGCCTGCGGCCATCCGGTTCATGGCATCGCTGACATTCGCGACGGGCAGCGTGGCAAACTTGGCCACCATATCCGCCGGAACCCGGCGCGTGAGGGGAAGGATGCGAAAACCGATCGCCATGCTGGATACTCCAAATAACGGGCGCGCCGGCCAGCGGCGGCGCCCGGGAAACGTTAGAACTGGAAGCGGAAACCGACTCGGAACAGGCGGCCGGACGTGTCGTAGAGGCCGGTATTGGTCGCCGTCGGAATGGTGCCGTCACCCGGCGCGTAGGGCGGGTCCTGGTTGAGCACGTTCTGCACGTTCAGATACAGTTCCGCGCCCTTAAGCCCTGCGGACTCGAGCTTGTAGCCGACCTGGAGATCCCAATAAGCCTGTGCCTTGATGTTCTGCAGGTCGACCGCGGTTGGCCCCTTGGTGTTGTCGTAGCGACCGGCACCAATGAAGCGGACCTGGTTGAAGACGTTGAAGCCGCCCTTGTAGAAATCCGCCTGCGCATTGAAGCGCCAGTGCGGGTTGGCGCTGATCCCAACTTCCCCGGACCGGTCGATCGACGGCGATCCCGGCGTCGTCGTGGCGAGCTTGCCAACATAGGAAACGACCGTTCGTAGCGACAAGGTGGCATCGGTATTCATCATCGACGCGAGCGGCACGCGGTAGCTCGTCTCGATATCGACGCCGTTCGTCTGCAGTTCGGACAGATTGATCGGGAAAGCCAGCAGCCCGGTCAGGTTGCCGCCTGCGTCACGCTGGATGAGCGAGCACGCCAGCTGGTTGCCTGCGAAGCACTGATCGACCGTTTGTTGCCCTGAAAGAGTGCCGATCGCGTCCTTGATCTTGATGTTGTAATAGTCCGCCGACACGCTGAGCCCCGGCACGAACGGTGGCTGCACCACCGCGCCCAGCGTCAGCGTATCCGCCTTCTCCGGCTGCAACGTGGTGTTGCCGCTGTTGGTCACGAAGATACCGGACAGACGCACGCTGTTCTTGAAGGGGTCGGTTACCGTAACGGTGTTGGTCCGGCCGCTAGTGAACAGCTCGCTCAGATTGGGCGCCCGGATATCGCGCGACCGGGTGCCGCGCAGGCGCAACGCGTCGAAGGGCGTCCAGCTCAAGCCCGTCTTCCACGTCGTCACGCCGCCACTGGTCGAATAGTCGGTGTACCGGACGGCGCCGTTGAACTCGACGCGCTTGGCGAACGGCAGATCCCTCAAGAGCGGAATGACGGTTTCGACATACCCCTCCTTCACGTCGTACTTGCCGGCCCAGGGCTGCGGGTTCGCAAACAGGAAAGCACCCGCCAGTGACAGCGCATCGACGCTCAGCGCGGCCGTCTCGCGCCGATATTCGCCGCCTGCGGCAAACGAGATGGGGCCGGCCCACCCCTCGAACAGGTCGCCAGACACGTTCAGCGCCGCGACGTCCTCCTTGAAGGTCGAGTCCGTCCGGCTGGTGCCGCGCGTGTAGGCAAGCGCCGCGGACGAAGGCGACCCCGCGCCGAACACGTTGAACGGCACGCAGCCATTGGTCGGCGCCGTCAACGTCGACCGGCAGACGATCTCGCCGGTGGCCGGGTTCACCACCGCATCGACTGCACGCGTAAAGTTGGCGGTGATTTCGTTGTTCAGGACGTCGGTTCGCTGCTTGGTGCGACCATGCTGGTAATAGCCGTTGAGCTTCAGCCCGCCGACCTTGCCGTTGAAGCCCGCGACGTAGCGATCGGTGTCGGTCTTGATCGCGACGTCGGTAAGGCCACCCTCACCCGAATAGCGCAGCATCGTCAGCGTCGAGACGTTAGGGTTGGCGGCCAGCAACCCGCGAACCTGTGCAGGCAGGAAGGCATTGTCGCGACGGATCGTGATCGGGTTGGTCGTCTGATGGCGATTGATCGAGGTCGAGTACCGCGTGTCGGTCGTGCCGTAGGACGCTTCGCCAAAGACCGAGAAATTGTCGGAGAGGTCATACTGCGCACGGCCGAAGAAGGCGGCGCGTTCGAGCGGACGGTTGATCTCCTGAAAATACGAGGAGTCGACGCCGTCGCCCCCGATCTGCTGGGTCGCGGTGGTGTACGAGCCGAAGCTGTACGGAGACACGGTACCACCCGGTCCGAACTGAAGCCCGCGGAATGCCGCGTTCTGCGTAGCGGTCCCGCCGTTGCCGGTAGTGATCAGGCCGCCATAGGTGCCGATCACACGTACGTCTTCGGCCGAGATCAGCGTCGGACCGCCGGCGGGGCCGTTGATCAGGTTTGATCCGCGGCGCGCCCAGTCGCGCTTGCCCTCAAGGATACCCTTGTTCTTGTAGTATTCGGCGCTGCCAATGAGGTGCAGCTTGTTGTCGGCCAGCGACACACCGCCGGTCAGGACGGCCCGCTGTTCGGCGTTGTCCCCCTCGTTCGAGATACCGGCGGAAACCTCGCCCTTCAGCCCCTCGTATTTGGTATCAAGAACGAAGTTCACCACGCCCGACACCGCGTCAGATCCATAGGCGGCAGACGCACCACCGGTAACGATGTCAACTCGCTGGATCAGTCCGGACGGTAGCAAATTGACGTCAACGGTGCCGAACTGGCTGGCGGCAACGAAGCGACGACCATCGAGCAACGTCAGCGTGCGGACCGCGCCAAGGTTGCGCAGGTTCAGGAAGGCTTGGCCCCCGCCCTGTGTACCCGACGCACGCTGAGGCCCGGTCGTCGCCGTCAACGCCGGGATGGTGCGCAGCGCATCCGCAAGCGTCGATGGCGCCGACTTTACCAGCTGGTCTGAACTGAGGACCGTGACCGGCTGCGGCGTCGTGAAGCCGCTGCGGCCGATGCGCGACCCTGTTACAATGATGTCCTGCACGTCCTGCGCAACAGCCGTAGTGGCTGGTACCGCCTCTGCTGCCCCATCACCCTGCGTCTGCACGGCTTCGGGAACGGTTTGTGGATCAGCCTGTGCCTCACCGGGCTGCGGCGCAGCGGCTGCGGCACGGTCTACCGGCACGGCCTGAGCGGTCGCCGACGAGCCTGCGAGGCATGCCGAAATGCTGGCACCGGCAAGCAATGCAGCGCGAGCGAGCACCGAGAAACGGAGGTCTTTCATCATCTTCTCCCTGCATGCCGCCCGTTTTCGGATCGGCGATTCTGCATGCCGTCACGCGGCAACCCCCTCTGGGTAGGACGCAACATTCTCGAACGCAATACCGTTTCGAAATGGCGTTCTATTTTGTTGATTTCGGTTAAAAGTTGGTTGATCAAAGGATGATTGACGCAGCAGACGTCACGAAATGCCTCTGGGAGAGTCGAGACCAATGACGCGTTCTATCCTCATACTGGGTCCGGATCTGGCGCCCGATGCGATGGCGCTGGCCAAGCGCCGCGACATTCGGCTGGTCCCGTCAAAGTCCTATCCCTCGTCCGACGAACTGATCGCCACGGCCAACGCCATCGGTGCTGCGGGTATCGTCGTGCGGATGGGCCGCGTGGGCGCAGACGTGATGGACGCGGTCCCCACGCTGAAGATCATTGCGAAACACGGCGTCGGCGTGGACGGCATAGACGTTGCCGCGGCCGAAGTTCGCGGGATACCCGTGGTTATCGCCGGGGGTGCGAATGCCCAATCGGTCGCAGAGCAGGCGCTGGCGCTCCTGTTCGGCGTCGCCCGGAGCACCGCCTGGCTGGATCGGCGGATCCGCACGGGGCATTGGGACAAGGCAAGTTATGCGGGCTACGAGCTGTCCGGCAAGGCAATCGGGTTGGTTGGCCTGGGCGCGATCGGACGAGCGTTCCTCAATCTGCTCACGCCGTTCCACATGACCGTTCGGCTCTACGATCCGTTCCTCCGCGACGACGACGTGCCCACTGGCGTCACACGTGTCACATCGGTCGACGATCTGTTGTCGACGAGCGACATCGTCAGCCTCCACTGCCCGCTTACATCGGACAATCGTGGCATGATCGATGCGGCAGCACTGGGTCGGATGAAGCGGACTGCCATTCTGATCAACACCGCCCGCGGCGAACTCGTGGATCAGGACGCGCTGGTCGATGCGCTGCGCGATCGCACGATCTTCGGGGCGGGACTCGACACCTTCTCACCCGAGCCACCACCTACCGACAGTCCGCTCTGGGCATTCGACACGTTGGTCGTCAGCCCGCATGTCGGCGCCAACACACACGAGGCGCGCTCGCGCGTCGGGGTCAGTGATGTGGAGCAAATTGCCGACTTTCTCGACAGCGGTCATCTCGATGCGCGCAACTGCGTGAACCGCGTTGCCGCCAGCGTGCAAACCGCCGCCTGAACTGCCTTACCGCGACGGTGCCCGCCACGAGGCACCGCGCATTTCACCGGAGAGCGACATGATCGACGTGAGCGAACTCGAGTCCCGCACGATGCGCAAGGTGACGTGGCGCCTGCTGCCATTCCTGATGCTGTGCTATCTGCTGGCCTTCATCGACCGGGCCAATGTCGGCATGGCCTCGCTGCAGATGAACGCGGATGTCGGCCTGTCGTCCTCGGTTTTCGGCTTTGGTGCGAGCCTGTTCTTCGTATCGTATTTCCTGATGGAAGTGCCCAGCAACCTGATGCTTCAGCGCTTTGGCGCGCGGATCTGGATAGCGCGGATTATGATCACCTGGGGCTTGGTGTCCGCATGCATGGCGCTCGTCTGGAACGCAGAGTCGTTTTACGTCATGCGCTTCCTGCTGGGCGCGGCAGAAGCGGGGTTCTTCCCCGGCGTCGTCCTCTACCTCACCTATTGGTTGCCGTCCGCGTATCGCGGCCGTGTCCTCGCGCTATTCGCGGTCGCAATTCCCCTCTCGAGTTTTATCGGCTCGCCCCTTTCCGGCCTGCTCCTGTCGATGGACGGGACCGCTGGTCTGCGCGGGTGGCAGTGGCTGTTTATCCTGGAAGGCATACCAACGATCCTGCTTGGTATCGCCTGCCTCCGCGTTCTGACTGATCGGCCGGAACAGGCACGCTGGCTTGCTGACGAAGAGCGCGAATGGCTCGTCGCCCGTCTTGCGCCTGCATCGGGCAGTGCGCTGGTGCACGGTTCGTCCTGGGCCCTTCTCAAGACTCCGGCATTCTGGGCTCTCGTCATCGCGTGCTCGGGCGCGTCGTCGGCAGGAAGCGTCCTGGGGGTGTGGCAGCCGCAACTGTTGAAGTCGTTCGGACTGACGAACTTCCAGACTGGACTGGTCAACGCCATCCCGTACGGCATCGCTGCCTGCATGATGATCCTTTGGGGCCGTCATTCAGACGCAACCAACGAGCGCCGCTGGCACACCGCATTGCCGCTGCTCCTGATCGCGGTCGGCGCGGTCGGCACGTTCATCGTCAGTGGACTGATCCCAATGGTGTTCCTGCTCAGCCTCGTGCTAATTGGTGCCTACTGCTTCAAAGGACCGTTCTGGAGCATGGCATCGGGCTGGCTATCGGCTGGCAACGCCGCGGCTGGGATCGCGGGGATCAACGCCATATCCAATCTCATCGGCGGTGGCCTGATGGTCAACGTCTATGGCCAGATCCATGACGCCACGCACAGCTACGTCCTGGCACTGATGCCTTTGGCGGGGCTCACGGTCCTAAGTGCGTTGGCGATCTTGTACGTTGGACGGCAGGCTAAGTCGGACGTGATTGTAGCGAGCACCGCCACATAGAAACGATATGCGGCGATCGCCAAGGCAATCTGCCAATAGGACGAACGGAAGGCATCCGCATGATCAACGACGGTTATGTTCAGCGGCCACGCGTGTTAGCCCTCCGGCAAGTTGCGCCTGACACAGTTCGCAAAATGCTCGAAAATCTACCTGGTCAGACGGACGCGGTCCTAATGTCGAGTTTCGGTATCAGCTATAATACATTCCGGAAGATAAAATCGGGAGAAGCTGTCGGGTGCTCAGTAGCTGATCGATTGGAAAGTCGATTGCGCTCGTGAACATGATGCTTAGCTGATTGATTAACACTTCACCTATCAGTATATGAATGAGGGGATTCGACCCATTCGCAGTCATTCACGCCCCCTTTTTGGATTCCGAACTTCTGCCGTTCGTTAATCTCAACTTGGATCTTGGTTCCGGTCCGAAGCTCATTTATCGAACGGAAGTATTTGCTATTGTACCCCTCTCCTACCCGCCGCCCCAAGGCGCGTTCGCCAATTCGCGGGCAAGATAATCGATGAGGACCTGGACCCGAAGTGGTCGCAGCGGGCTCGGCGGCATGACGAGGTGTAGCCCCAACGGGGTCACCGACCATTCCGGCATCGCCATCTTCAATTTGCCGTCGCGCAGTTCGCGCCAGACCAGGAACTCCGGCTGGATCGCAAGCCCCTGCCCCGCAACGAGCGCCGGATTAAGCAGATCGGCATTGTCCGTCCAGACACGCACCGGCGGTTCGATCGCCTCCTCCCCGAACGTCGGATGCGTGAAGCGCCACGCCCTCAACGCACCACCCGTATAGGCCAGCGCGCGATGCCGGCTCAGCTCGGCGGGGTGCGTCGGTATGCCGTGGCGGTCGAGATAGTCGGGCGACGCTACCAGTAGCAACCGGACCGTACAGAGCCGCCGCGACAGCAGCGAGGAGTCGTTCAGGCTTGCGATCCTGAGCGCCAGGTCGAACCCTTCCGATACCAGATCGACCTTCCGGTCACTCAGCGCGAAATCGACGGTGATCTCGGGATAGGCCTGCAAGAAGGCCGGCAGCACCGCACTGAGATACGCGATGCCGAACGACAGCGGTGCGCTGATCCGCACGCGTCCCCGGGGCACGGTGGATTGCTCGCCAGCCTCGTCCTCTACGGCCTCGCCCTCGCTAAGGATGCGCGATGCGCGCGCCAACGCGGCGCGGCCGGCATCGGTGAGCGCTACGCGCCGCGACGTTCGTGCAATCAGCGTCAGGCCCAGGCGCGCCTCAAGTCGCGCGATCGCCTTGGAGACGGTGGGATCGGACATGCCCATCTCGCGTGCTGCACGCGAGAAGGAGCCATGTTTGGCGACCGTGGCGAAGATCGCCCAGGCTTCGAGATCGGGAAGGCGCTTCGTCATTTTCGGCAAGATTGAAATGCCAATCTTACCGTTTCGTCAAGCCCAATCATGGCGCATCTTCAGGTCATCGGAGCGACAGCGCTCCCCAGGAGACCGAACATGATCGACCGTCGCCCCTTCGACAGACTTGGTGGTGCCAACCATGGCTGGCTCGATGCCAAGCATCACTTCTCGTTTGCGAGCTACTATGATTCAGCGCGGATGGGTTGGGGTGGGATTCGCGTGTGGAACGATGATACGATCGCGGCCGGAACCGGTTTCCCACCGCATCCGCACAACGATATGGAGATCATCACCTATGTCCGCGAGGGTGCGATCACGCATCAGGACTCGCTTGGCAATGTCGGCCGTACCGAGGCGGGCGATGTGCAGGTCATGAGTGCTGGGTCGGGCGTCCGCCACTCCGAATACAACAGGGAGCCGGGCACCACCCGCATCTTCCAGATCTGGATCGAACCGAAGACGCGGGGCGAAGCGCCGTCATGGGGTGCCAAGCCATTTCCCAAGGGCGACCGGTCGGGCCAGTTCGTCACGCTCGCCAGTGGCTTTGCAGACGATGGCGACGCCCTGCCGATCCGAACCGATGCCCGCATCGTCGCCGCCACGCTGAAGGCCGGCGAAACCGCCGAATATCCGCTCGGCGCCAACCGCCACGGCTACCTCGTGCCGGCGATTGGAACGATCGAGGTCAACGGCACCCGCCTGGAGGCGCGAGACGGCGCCGCCATCGCCGACGAGGCCGTGTTGCGCGTGACCGCCATCGAGGACGCAGAGATCGTCCTCGTCGACGCCGCCTGATTGTCACCTTCGACCCGTAGCGTGCCGCGTACTCAACCAAGCCTGAGGAGACCTCGAATGCCCTTCATCACGACCGCCGACGAGAGCGAAATCTTCTACAAGGACTGGGGCAACACGGATGCACCCGTCGTCATGTTCCACCACGGCTGGCCGCTCAGCTCGGACGACTGGGACGCGCAGATGATGTTCTTCGTCCAGAAGGGCTACCGTGTCATCGCGCATGATCGCCGCGGCCATGGTCGTTCGACACAGTCGGCGAATGGCCACGACATGGACACCTATGTCGCCGATGTCATCGCGCTGACCGACGCGCTCGATTTACGCGATGCCGTCCATATCGGTCACTCGACCGGCGGTGGCGAGGTCGCCCGTTATGTCGCACGCGCCAAGCCGGGCCGGGTCAAGAAGGCGGTGCTGGTCAGTGCGGTCGCGCCGATCATGGTCAGGACCGACGCCAACCCGCACGGCGTGCCGATGGACGTATTCGACATGGTGCGCGAGAAGACGGCCACGAACCGTCCGCAATTCTTTTACGACTTCACGCTGCCCTTCTTCGGGTACAACCGCGACGGCGCCGAGGTGAAGGAGGCGGTGCGGCTCAACTGGTGGCGCCAGGGCATGATGGGATCGGCGCTGGCCCATACGCTCGGCATCAAGGCCTTTTCCGAGACCGACTTCACCGACGACCTCAAGGCGATCGACGTGCCGGCGCTGGTCCTGCACGGCGAGGACGACCAGGTGGTTCCGTTCGCGACCACAGGCAAGATGTCGGCCGAAATCGTGAAGGGGGCCAAGCTCATCTCATACCCCGGCTTTCCCCACGGCATGCCGGTTACCAATGCCGATCGGATCAACGCCGATCTGCTCGCTTTCATCGAAGGCTGATCCCCGGTCAGGGCACGGAGCGATGGGGCGCTCCGTGTCCTTGCACGACACGTTTCACAAGGAGTTGCCGCGCTGCCCGACCGGGTCCTGATCTTCTACGGCTCCTATCGCTCCGACCGGCAGGGCATTCGCCTCGCGGAGTGGCTCGTCCGCGCCTTTGCCAAGCGCGGTGCATCGGCCGAGCTCATCGACGCCAGGGCGGTCGACCTCCCCATGCTCGACCGCATGTACAAGGAGCATCCGAGCGGCGAGGCGCCGCCCGCGCTGGAAGTACTCGCAGAAAAGATCAGGACGGCCGACGCCTTCGTCTTCGTGACCGGCGAATATAACTGGGGCGTGCAGCCCGGGCTCAAGAACCTTACCGACCATTTCCTCGAGGAATGGTACTGGCGACCCGCAGCGATCGTCAGCTATTCGGCCGGACGCTTCGCCGGTGCGCGTGCCGGTCTCGCATGGCACGGCATCCTGTCCGAGATGGGCATGGTGGTTGTGTCGAGCACGATCGCGGTGGGTGGGATCGGCCATGCCTTCGATGCGACCGGAGAACAGGCGGGCGACGGCGGTGCCGCTCTCACCCGCGCCTTCCCGCGCTTCGCCGACGATCTCGGCTGGTGGACACAGGCCGCCCGCGCCCAGCGCGAACGGCTCGACCCGCCCTATTGATCCGGCCGACGTCCGCGCGTCTTTATCGCGGCGCCGAGCAGCCTTATAACCGAGCAACCGGGCTCGTTCACCCCTTCGCTGCCGCTGCGGCCAGTTCCTCGAGGTCAAGATCGTGCTCGAGATCGTGGAGCGTCTCGTCATCGATGCGGCCGGCACGGTGCAGTCGAACCAGCTCGGCACGGCCGGCCGCGACCGCGGCGATGATGACGTCGAAATGGCTCGCGATCGCCACGTTGCGCTCCTCCACCGTACCGTCGAACGCATCCGCTGCCGTCGCCCGGGTGCGGTAGCGTCGCAGGAGCTGTGGGTGGATGACCGTCCCGTCGACCGCCACCGCCTCGCGTTCCACGAGCGCCAACTGCGCCTGGAACAGCATCATTTCGGCGGCGTGCAAATCGAGCGGTGATCGTGCGCTGCCGTCATCGTGCGGCCTTACGGCCCGGATGACCCAGCCGAGCGAGGTGCCCTGCACCAGGACAGTGACAAGGATCACGACAAAAGCGGTGACGAGCATCAGATCGCGCGCCGGCATCGTATCGGGCAGCGAGAGCGCAACCGCGAGCGTCACCACGCCGCGCATCCCGGCCCAGCTCATCACCACCGCCGCCCGAGTTCCGAGCGGTTGCTGTCGCGTCCACCGGATGCGGCGAAAAGCGGCGACGCCGGCATCGACGGCGAAGATCCACACGAACCGCGCGGCGACGACCGCGAGGACGATGAGCAGCACCGGCCGCGCCATCGTGTCTACGACCATGTCGAGCCCGCCGACCCGGTCCAGCAACCCCCGCAATGACAGGCCGATGAGCAGGAACACGGTGGCTTCGAGGAGGAACACCAGTACCTGCCAGAATGCCATCGCCCGGATGCGCACGCGGGCGGTGAAGACGACATGCTGATACCAGCCGCAGACGAGGCCCGCGGTGACGACGGCAATGACGCCGGACACGTGCAGCAGTTCACCCGCGATATAGGCGCTCCAGCAGACCAGCACGGTCGCTGCGATCATCAGCGTATCATCGCCAAGCCGGCGGAGCAGGATCACCCAGAGCCCGCCGATCGCTGCGCCCACCGCAATGCCGCCCGCCACCAGCACGAAAAACGTTCCGGTCGCAGCACCGATATGGAAGCTGCCGGTCAGCACCGCCGCCACCGCGAAACGGAACAGCACCAGACCCGCGGCATCATTCAGTAGGCTTTCGCCTTCGAGCAGCGTGGTCAGCCTGCGCGGAAGTTTCACCCGCTGCAACACGGCGCGGGCGGATACCGCGTCGGGCGGCGACAGGATCGCGCCCAGCGCGACGCAGGCGGCCCAGGGCAGCTGTGGCATCAGCAGCCTGGTCACGATCGCCACGACCGCCGTGGTGAAGAAGACGGCGCCGACCGCCAGCGAGAGAATGCCGGCCATGTGCCGCCGGAACGGTGCAACCGCGGTGAACCACGCGCCGTCCATCAGCAAGGGTGGGAGAAACAGGACAAGCACCAGCTCCGGATCGATCGCGATCCCTTGCACGCCCGGTACGAAGGCCACCGCGCCCCCGCCGACGATCAGCGCAGCTGCTGGTGGTAGCGACAGACGGCGAGCCAGATAGTGAAGCGCCAGTACTACCAGGAACATCAGGATGATCAGCTCGAAGTTCGCCGCTGGATGCACAAAGCCGCCCTTTCTCCTGCCCGTCCGATGGTCCTGCAATCTGTCCCGAACGCCGTCAATGCGATCGGGCAGCGTATCGAGCCGCGCCCGCATTTGGCTGGGCCAATCCCCAGCGATTGCCGTCGCCGCGTTCGACGGGGTAATGTCGGGGTGCAGAGGGGAAAGCGCTCATGGAAACGATCGGTCGTGACTTGGGGGAAATGCAACGGGTTCCGCTGCAGCCTGCGCATATTGCTGCGATCCGGGCGGCGGGAACACGCACACAGTATCGCAAGGGAACAATGATGGCGGAGATCGGCGCGCCGGCCGACCGCTTCGTGTATGTCGAGGATGGGGAGATCGAGGTCGTCAACCCGTTCACGGGCGATCGTCTGGTGCCTTCGACGCTGGGGCCCACCCAGTTCATGAGCGAGATCTCGCTGCTGTCCGGCGGCACATGGTCGCTCCCGATGCGTGCCGCGAGCGACACGACCGTTGTCGAAGTCCCGCGATCCGCGATGCTTCGCCTGATGGCGGCGATACCGGAGATGTCGGACATCGTCATCACAGTCCTCGCGGCGCGCCGTCGGCGGCAGCTGGATGCCGGCGATGGCATGCTGGTTCTGGTTGGCGAAGACGAGGACAGGGCCGTCAGACGAGTGGCTGAGTTCGCTGCGCGCAACCGCCTGCCCTACCGCTCCTACCCGCTCGGCAGCGACGAGGCCGCGCATGTCGCCAGCAGTTGCGGAACCGCACCGCGCGAGCCCGTCGTCGTGTTCGGCCGCGACGTGGTGGTGAGCGATCCGACGCCGGAGAAGGTGGCACGGCTGCTCGGACTCGATCAGGATGTTCCCGAGGACGAGGCATTCGACGTGCTCATCGTCGGGGCCGGCCCCGCCGGCGTGTCGGCGGGCGTCTATGCCGGAGCCGAAGGGTTGCGCGCGCTGGTGGTCGACGAGACCGCGATCGGCGGCCAGGCCGGCACGTCCAGCCGGATCGAAAACTATATGGGCTTTCCCACCGGCATCTCAGGCGCCGATCTTGTGTGGCGCGGCGAGGTGCAGGCGATGAAATTCGGCACGCGCTTCGTCATGCCCCGGCGGATCGAGTCGCTAGACCAGCTCGACAATGGCTCCTTCTGTGCGACCTTCGCCAATGGTCGGCGCGTACTCGCCGCCTCTGTCGTCGTTGCCACCGGGGTCCAGTACAGACGCCTGCCGATCGCACGCCTTGCCGAGTTCGAGGGCACGGGCATCTATTATGCGGCGACCGAGAATGAGGCGCGCTTCTGCCGGGATACGCAGGTGTTGGTCATCGGCGGCGGTAATTCTGCTGGGCAGGCTGCGATGTTTCTCAGCCGTACGGCGCGGCACGTTCGCCTCCTGGTGCGCGGCGACACCCTGGCCTCGTCCATGTCGAGCTATCTGTCGAGCAGGCTCGAGGCGGACCCTGCGATCACCATCGAATACGGCACCCATGCCGTCGGACTTCACGGCGGGGACAGGCTGGAGGCGGTGACGATCCGCAATGAAGACGGCGATCGTACCGTGGCAAGCTGCGCCGTCTTCGTGATGGTCGGCGCGGCACCCAATACGGACTGGCTCTCCAAACTGGTCGCTCTCGACGACAAGGGTTTTGTTCTCACAGGCGAAGCGGCTGGTGCTTTGTCTCCTTTCGCCACGTCGTGTGCAGGGATTTATGCCGTCGGCGACGTCCGCGCCGGGTCGGTGAAACGCGTGGCGTCCTCGGTAGGAGAAGGATCAGTCGTCATTTCCAACGTCTGGGAGCATGTGCGCGGAGTGAACCGTGCCTAATCAGAAGCCACTGCCGCTTTTTCTCTCGCCTTCGACCAGTTGATCGAATGATTAGCGTGGTTGACCCAATGGCAGATATTTAGACGTCCTTCGCCGCTCCCCAACTACGGCCGTTCGTTCATTGTGCTAAGGTCGTCTCCGACGCCCTGAGTTATCGGTCTGTACGGTTCAGAAAGGATAGAGAGCGAGTTTAGCCCGTACAATTCATAAGAGCGCGGGTCGCCATGGTTGGTGGCATTTTGTCCGACCGTTGTCAGGCGTCGTGCGTCGTTCAGTGGCGACGCTCCCTCTCCAATCCGCCAGGCTGCCTGACTAGCTCTTTATCTCAAGCAGCCCGGCGATACGGCAAACTTTCAACCGGGCGGCCGAATAGATGACCCGGGATGTTATCGCAGCCTTTGCCGTGCAACAAGTCGAGCTGCCCGGTATTCTTGACGCTCTTTGGCGGTCGTTTCCATATCTAGCGTAGTCGCTAGGTTGACGATCGCCGCGGCGCTCGGATGGATGGTGATGCTAAAGCTGTATGTTCCTGCCGCTTTGGGATCTGCTGCCAGAATGCGGTGCGGTTCTCCATTGAAGAAGCTTCTTTCACCTGCAGATATCGGTCATATTTGGCCGAATGACCTTAGCCAACCGGCCGTAAAGCCCCTGCCGCCCCCGCGATGTTTATGATGGTCAAGACAAGGATGAAGCGGGTCGCCGATCGCGGCGATCACGCCGTGCGGCGCCTTGCCGAGATCGAAGCCTCGGTCGAGAACCTTTCCAACTAGGATTTGCTCGACTTGGCCGACATTTTTAAAGCAGAGCCCCGCTCACCAATCGGCGATTAAAATGGCGCGGCGTAATATCAGTCTTTGAAGGCCGGTCGAGAACGCGTTAGCAAAAACATGGGGCCCACTGAAGAACATCGCTCAAACCCAACGATCTCCCGCAACATTTCACGACATGATGGAGCGAAGGCGCAGCGATGGTAGCGATTGGAACCCGGATCAACGAGACTGGCACCCTAATACGAGATGGCGGGTCCTTCTATCTTCGCCGCGATGTCGGTGGGCGGTACGAGCTGGAACTGCACCGCACCCCCGTAGATCTGGTAGAGAAGCGCGTCCGGCTCAGCGGTACGTTGATTGGTCCAGGTCTGGTTAATGCCGACGGGGTTGCACCAGCTTAGCTGGTCAAGGATGCCTCTGGCTCACGTTGTCAGCTACTGGGCGCAATTCTGATTCAACCTGACTCATTGCCGTTGCGCACAAACCACGAACAGCCATCATCCAGCCATGGAACAGCGGATCATTCATGCCTGCGGTCACGAGCAGGCTCACTATCTTACCGGCTATGACAGCCAACAGGAACGAAAGGCCAAGTGGCTCAAGACGACTACCTGTCGAGACTGTTTCGTCGCGGATAAGCGGGCTGAGGAGGTCGCCGCGGCAGCGTTAAGCAGCGCTGCAGTGTCGCACCTTGCTCTTCCACCGCTAACCGGCACCGATCGGCAAATCAGCTGGGCGTCGACGATTAGAACCAAGCGGCTCGCAGCGCTAACCAACTCAAACAGCGACGCCGACTGTAACGCATGCCTTCGGGTCACTGACGCCAAATGGTGGATCGATTGCCGCGATCTGAGTGACGTTGATCTGATGGCAGCCGCGAACCGGGCGTCAAACATGCAATGCTTGCCGACGCTCATGCCATCGACCACGAATACTGTGATTGCCCTCTAAGGGCACAGGCTGACCCAGCGATCCACTCGGGTAAGCCAGACGCCTCCCTAATGTGTGCAAGCAGGGTCTGGACCTCCTGAATGAGTGTTGAGTTCCGCTGTTACCGATCCTGTTTGAACGGAATTTGTGTTCCAAACTACATGCTCGCTCAGGGTATACCTCGATTGGCACTCTCGCTTGATCAGCATGGCAGCCTTTGTGACGCAGCGTCGTTGACGTGTCCCGTAGCGCTTAAATCGTCGAAATGCAGAAAGCCTTCGCGCCTCAAGCAGCTGCAAACGGCACAGTACGCCAAATGTTTGCGCCGACGATCATCCCCGGCTTGCCCTTGAGCCTAAAGCCTTCAAACACCGCCAGATCGCTCAGACGGGCAGTAAAAGCAGGCAGCGCCTTTGATCCGATCGTCGCGTCGGCGATCGTCGCTCTGTATGACGCGGTGCTCGCCTTGGGGTCGAAGCCGACCACCCCATTTGCGGCACTGACGCCACTACCGTTCTTCGATAATCCCGAAGCCGACGCGGCAGGCCAATTCAGGATTGTAGCTCCCGCTCCGGTATCGACGATGCCTAGGGCATGAGCGCCCCCATGCAGCGACACGGGCACGGACAGAAAGCCATTTGCCCCGCCAGGCCGAGCTAACAGCGGGTTGTCGATGCATCGTCCCCACCGACGTGGATCAGGTCGATTAGCGTCGATCAGGGAAAGGCGCCCATTGGGGACATCAAAAACGAAGGAGTAATGCGAAAGGACATCGTTACCCAGTATGCCGTCGTAATGCTGGTCAGACTTGTCGCTGAACTGCGCCATGTCGGTGACGACCACGTCAAGGATGCGGAAGCTTAAGCCCGCGATCTTCAACCTGCGCAGCCGAGCATTTTGAAACGACTATTGAGCGCCGCTGGCACCCTGCACATCGCTGGTCCCGGACGCGGCCTCCGAAAAACGGGGAGCAAGCGCCTGATCAATCACCGTCGCACCCGCGGCGGTATCGACAATGAAGCGGTACGGATGACGGTCGTCACCCAACCTTACTTCCCTCGTTGATCGGGCGAGAAGCGGACATTAGCCGATGGCTTTGATTGCATCGACGTACTCAGGCACCGTGAGGTGCCCGGCGATAAAGCGTTCTCCAACACGCTCGGCTTCTTCGGAAAGAACGAAGCCTTCGTACCGTACGCTGCCGCGCGCAAAGTCGATCGCACGTTGACGGCGAGCCTGTTCGTCGGGGTTGATCGCAGGGGTTTCGATCTGCCGATAGACGTTCATGGCGTTAGGGCCTCCAGAGTCGTCAGACGGCGATCATAGCTGCCAAAGGGCACGATGTGTAGGCGGCAGGTCTTCACGATGCCGGCTCGCCTCCACCAGCTGGGAAATGCCTGTAAAAGGTTGCGACCGAGACGCCGATCGCCTCGGCCACGTCTCGCGGACGATCGCCTGCAGCGAGCAGCTTCATAGCTGTGGCCTTCTTTTTTGGCGTCAGGACCGACTTGCGCCCCCTGCCCGGCCCGTTCTTGCAACGGGCCGCCAGTAGCCCGGCCATTGTTCGTTCGCGGATCAGCTCACGCTCCATTTCCGCGATCGACGCCAGAATGTGAAAGAGCAACCGGCCGGTCGGCGTCGCTGTGTCGATCCCGTCGGTCAGGGACCGTAACTCGATACCGCGGGTAGCAAGATCAGCCGCCAGTTCGACAAGGCCTTTCATCGAACGGCCAAGGCGGTCGAGCTTCCAGACGACGAGCGTGTCACCCCGGCGAGCAACGTTCAACGCTTCCGACAAACCCGGACGGTCGGCTTTCGCGCCACTCGCCTTGTCACTGCAGATCCGTTCGCATCCCGCGGCGGTCAAAGCGTCCGTTTGCAGCGTCAAATTCTGGTCCGACGTCGAGACCCGGGCATATCCGATGAGCATCAGCGGGGATCCGCCATGTCAGCGCGCCTGCTTCAGGAACGCGGTGAAGCGATCTGCGCTCTCACGCAGCGCGTCGCCGTCGGGGCCGTCGAAGGCGGGCGGTGGTACGCGAAGGTTCAGTCGACCGAGACCATCCAGGACCTGAGCATAATCCAATCCGGTACGCTCCTTCGTCTCCTTGGACGAGCTGTGCCCTGAGGCATAAGCGCGCAGTGCGTCGTCGATCGTCATGGTTCGACCCTTCTCAGCTAGCCAACAATGTTGGCGTTCAATGAGAATATACAATGAGAACGTTTTTTGAGAAAGTGGAAATCCAGACCGGCTATGATCTGTGCCCGCCGAGGATTATTCGTTGGTGAGATCGCTAGGCACGTTGCCGCCAGCGGGATAATCGATGTCGTAAATTTGGAGATCACGCCATGCCTGTTGCGATGCTCGTGCTGCTCAGCGTCCCTGCCCCCCCGGTACCGTTCGCCACACAGCGGACGGAGGTCGTGTCGTTCACCGCAAGCGATCTTACCTGTTCAGGGCAGCCGATAGCAGCCGATAGTATCGTTCGGCCTTTCACGGCAGTTGCGACGCGTTACGGTCTCGCTGTTACCGGAAGCCCCTCACCCACATATCGGTTCTCCTTCGTAATCGATGCGCAGGGACGTGCTCGCACGATCCGCCGTGACATGACGGAGTCGCCGGGTTGGTATGTCGACACGAGCGATCTTGCTCCTGCGCTGGCGGCTTCGAGCTTTCCAACCGTAATGCCGCAGGCGAAATGCAGCGTATCCTTCAAAGCATCGGTCACGCCGATCGAGAAGGCGTCGATGCCGGATTTGTACGAGCTGGCGAGCCGTCCGGATTCCACAGGGTTCGCGCCTGCCCTGTTTGAACGAGTTCGCCCTGCAGGTTCAAATTGTCCCCGCGAACCAGGCCAGTACCGGCGTCTTAACCTGCCGGCCTTCGAAAAACTGCCGCAACCGGCGCGCCGACCGGCTTGGGTGTTTCTGGCATTCGATGTGAACGCCGCGGGTAAGCCTGGCAACGTCCAGACATTGGGTACGTCCGGCGACACGGCGCTCGAGCGCGCCGGCCGGGAAGCTTTGCTCGCCAACCGCTATGAGCCGGGAGCGGGTTTTCACGGATGCACCTATCATTTCTACCATAACGGACGCGCCAACCTTGCGGCGCCCGTACCGGTGCCAGACACGCCCCTGGATACTGGAGACCAGCCCGGTTGCATCGTGGATCCCAAGTCGATCCCGGGCCTTCTCGACGGCAGCGCTTATCCTAGGGCGTTCTCGCGTCGCGGCATCGAAGGGGCGGCGGTAATTGGTTACGATACAGCGCCATGGGGAGCGGTAGGTAACGTAAGGGTTCTCGGTTCTGAACCGGACGAAGCGTTCGGCGATACCGCGCGCAATGCGCTTTCCAATGCACGGGTAGTAGAAAGCGATTCTGGCCGTCGAGGCTGTGTTCAACGCGTGAAATTTAAGCTTCCACCGAAGGGGACCCGGTAACGAGCATTTTTTCAGTTTGCTATGCTAGGCTGTGGGCCGAATTGGTCTTTGAGAAACCGTGCTTCGAGTAGCGCGGTTTCCATCTTGTCCATTCCGACCCCGGATAGCGTTAGCTCATCGTCCACATTTCCGGTGCCGTCGCCAATTAGGAGGCCTTCGGTAGTAAGATGTTTGAGCCAACGCCCTATGACCGCAGTGGAGATGTCATGTTTTTCCGCAATAATTCGTCCGGTAATCCGTACGCTGTTTGCGTCCGCGACGAACAGCTCAAGTAGCACTTCCCAGGCCGGTTCGCCGAATATATCGCGCGACAACACCGAGGCTCGATACTTGCGGAAGCGCAGTATCGCCATCGCTAGCTGAACAGCCTCGTCGTTACCCTTCACGCGCCACTCCAGGTTATTGGGTAGCGATATCAACAAATTCCGTAACGGAAGGCAACCCCCGGTTAGGGCTTGATATGATCGCCCATCAATCGGTCCAGAGCTTGACTTAGCCAAGCTGCTAAAGCGAAGTCCTGCTTTGCATCAGCAAATGCAATCATATCTTCGAGTTGGCTCGCGAACACGCGGGGGCATTGATTACCGCTATTACGTTCCATGAGTGACAGATTCCCAGCTGGGGGCGGATCGGTGCGCTACCCCGCGATTTCGCTATCTAAGAGCTAATTCAAAGTGCTCTCAAGATAAAGCACATTGATCCATATCAAAATGTCCGACAAAATGATCGAAAGCGTTGGGTAACTGGCATATTTACACTGGCGTAATACGTTCTGTCTTCGTTCTGATGATACTCCTCTCGCCAGATCCAAACATTCCTATCCAACGATCCGATCGGGGAAAGCGCTCGACCTCTCGATTGCCCTTCGATTTCGAGAACGCCCGCGCCGTCTCGCTGGCCGTTCCTTAGTGGGAAGGTCGGTATGACCGCTATCAGGCAAAGGAGGCCGGTCTCGCTGACACTTATGGCAGGATTAACATGACTGTGGTGGCGACGAGCTGACCACGCACGTAGCCGACCAGCGACACCTCGGTCATCGGAGCATCGGGGGATCCGAGCCCGCCGACGGCGATCACGCGCATGCTGGTAGTCAGCACAGGGCGCGCGTCGTGTTCACGCTCCGGAATCAATGTCGTTTCGCCTGTCCGAGTATCAGTCCAGGCAATCAGGTCCCACGCTCGCCCTGCATAGACGAGGCCCGCTCTTGGCGGTAATGGAGCAGGAGGCGGCGGCGAAGCACCGGCAGGCCTGCCGGGCCAGCAAACGTCGGGAAGCAGATCGACCTTGGTCAGGGCCTGGCTAGCGCCGTTGAAGTCGAGTTTAAAGCAGCTGCCGCTCCGCGAAGTCAGGAAGATAGGTGCATACCCGGTCATGTCAGCGCGCGCGATCGAGAGGCCTTTGGGTAGATGGATATCAGCCCGCCAAAGAACCTTGGAGCGGCCGTAGGCGCTTAACGACTGCGGGGGCGGTGCGAGCAAAATCACGCCGGATAATGTTTCTGGGGCAGCGATCGACACCGTTGGTATTGGTTCGGCCGGCTGTGCGGTCAGGGGTGCCGCGAGGAGGACGGTCAGCAAGGCAAGTCGGCGCATCCTACTTTCTCCCACTATACGACACTTACAGTCGTCTGCCCTTTTCCAGTACATGTCCATAATCTGCCGGACCGTTTCTCATTAACTCGAACATTCCCGATCAACCATCGAATTTTGGGAATGGCCGGGTTTGCGAGGTTAGCGGAGGGTCCGTAGTTGACCGCCCTGCACCCCGAACTTATCGTTTAGATCGAGCAGGTGGTGACCTGCTATTGAGCGCTGCTTCCGATCCACGACTACCGCCAATAGCGTGTTGAAGCGACCTGTACCGATTAGGACTTGATCAAAACGATCTAAGGCATCGCGATAGACGTAGTGAACGTCATTGATGCCGGGTAAGCTCAGGGCGTCCAGATCGAGTCCATCGACGTAAGGCCAAATATCGACACTGGGGTCTGCGTTGGCTGTCACGTTCTGCATTGGCGCCAGGAAGCATCCTTCGAAATCTTCTGCGGAAAGTAGTCGGCCCTTTTCCATGCCTTCGACCTTAAAGCATCAGCGAAAGCCTACAACTGGTCTTTTTGCCGATCGTTCCGTTCCCGCTTAGGATCCTTTATGAGACATATTGACGGTGATTGAATGCTTAAACGGTGGGTATCGATCAGATCTGCTCAATGGATTGGCAAGGCGCTCAGATGAGTGACGGCGAACATCAGCGTCATTCCACTGATGCTGGCGAAAGTCGTGCGTAGTCTAGGATCCATCGCATAACTTCGCGGGAGGAGTTCGCAGGCGCTGATGTAGAGGAACATGCCAGCAAATCCGGCCAAGAGCGGTGCCAGGACGACAGGCGGCATTTTGAAGCTCAAACCAAGAAGGACACCCACCATGGGGGCCGATCCATTGAGCACCAGCCACCGCCGCGCTCCTTCGTTTGACCGCGCCGCCAAACATAAACTGACCGTATTAACCCCATCAGCAATATCGTGCGTCAGCACCGCCAATGCGATCAGCCAACCAGCGCGGCTATCGATTTGAAACGCCAGGCCGATGCCCATGCCATCCATCAGACTGTGAAGGGTTAGGGTCGCGGGGCTCAGGTTCTTCCGCCATCTCTCAGGTAGCCACGCGGTCTGTTCGAGGCCGCGATCGAGAACCATGTAAAAGCCAAGCCCGAGCGCGACGAACATGATCAGGGCTCGAGCATCCCAATCATTACCCGCCAGCGCCATCGCTTCTGGGAGAAGGTCGAAAACAACAACGCCGAATACAACGCCTGCCGTGATCCCGAGCATCAGATTAATGCGGTGCCGCAGTCGCAGCGCCAGCAATCCACCGGCCACCGTGGCTAAAGTAGCGCCCATGCCAAACATCAGGGGTAACGTGGTCATGTGGGCGTCCAAAGAAAGGGGCCGAGAGGGTATGAGGCATCGGTCCGCGCTGTCGTCGAGGCGAGGCAGCCGGGTCAGAACGTGCTCGCCGCCGGTTGTGGAGAGATGAGGCTAGAGGTTAGAGCCGGTCGGACGTGATCCGGTCGAGCCGCCCCCCGACAGTGCCACGCTCACGCACGTCACGATCAGGAAGGCCGGATATTCCCAGCCACCGCCCGGCGAAGCGAAGAACCAGCCATGGTGGCCGTGTTCGACGATGATCGTTCCGGCCAGAAGCGGGATGTCCAGAAGCGCGACCAAGCGTGTTTTCACACCCAAAATGAGAAGCATGCCGCTGGCGACCTCAGCGACTACGACCGGATAGGCGAGCCATCCTGGCAGGCCGAGCGACGAGAAATAATGCGTCGTGGCTGGCATGCCCAACGTGACGAGCTTGAGGATGATGCTGTGGGCGAGGAACATGACGCCGAGGCTGATCCTCATCAGAGCGGCAGCCTGAAGTGGTCGGAGAGTGTCGATCATTGTAATCTCCTTCCTGCTTGCGGCAGGTAGGTCATTGATAGGATGACGCTGGTCCCCTGAATATCATTCCGTCATCGCGCGCAGCATCCAGGCAAACTTGGCGTGGACAGCGAGCCGCTGTGTCAGCAGGTCGACGGTGACGGGATCCTTTGCGGCTTCTGCCGCGTCGAGCGCTGCCGTAAGGGTATTCGTCACGGCTTCGTGGCCCGAAAGCAGATCGGCAATCATAGCTTGGGCGGGTTGCTCCGCGATCCCCCCATCGATGGTGCTGAGGCTCGTCAGCGAACCAAAGCCCTGCGGTGCGAACTCGCCAAGTGACCTGATGCGCTCCGCGAGCGCGTCGAGAGCATTCCACAGTTCGGTATACTGCTCTGCGAACATCGCGTGCAGCTGAGCGAAGCGCTCGCCGGTTACGTTCCAGTGGTAACCGTGGGTTTTGCTGTACAGGGCATAGGTGTCGGCGAGGACGCGCCGCAGCCCGTCGGTGGCAGTGTTGGCAGCCATGATAATCATCCAGATGCTGAGGTCGTGAGGTCGGGAGGCTCCAGCCTGGCAAAGCGGCTGGGGCCTCCCGAATGAAAGGGGTCAAGCCTTCCAGTGCGAGCAGCGGATCACCGAGCAGAAGTTGCCGCGGTGGAAGTGCGGATCCTTGTCTGCCAGCACGTCGGCCTTCACGTTGCCGAACGTCGTGTCGGGCTTGTGCTTGATGCCGTCGTAGAAGGCCTGGATGATGTCTTCCTTGAAGTTCGGCGTGCGCGGGAACGCTGCGACGATCGCTTCGCGGGTCTTGTCGTCATACTTGTTGTAGGTGAGGCCGAGCACGTCCATTTCGACACCTGCCGTCGTCAGGGCGATGATCGGATGCATGAATTCCGGCACGCCCGGAGTCGTATGCAGTGCGATGCCGGCCCATACGCGCTCGACGTCGCTTGCATCGACGTTGTGGCTCTCAAGGAAGTCGCGTGCGGCGTTGGCGCCGTCGACTTCAAAGCGGAGGTCGTTGCTGCTGTGCGACGGCATGAGGCCGACGTCGTGGAACATGGTAGCTGCATACAGCATCTCCGGGTTCCAGGTCAGGCCGCGCTGCTGACCGGCGAGCGCGGCGAAGAAGTAGACGCGGCTTGAGTGATTGAACAGCAGATCGGTGTCGGTGTCACGGACGAACTCGGTGATCGCCCGGCACAGCTTGCTGTCTGGGATGGTCACGCCGTTTACGTTGAGCGTCGAATATTGAGTATTTGTCATCGTGCTTCTCCAAATATGAACGATTATAATAAAATTGGTAAAGCTTCTACAAAACGAATATTCAGTAGAGATTACTGGTTCTTTACGATCAGGCTTTTAAGACCTACTTGCCAAATATTCATTGGCCTTGAGTGGACTGTCACCGTTTCGATAGTATTGTTATCGAGCCATTCGAATTTTGCTGCAACGATATGGATGACTGAAAAGCTGCCAAATTTGTGCGATAAGCGGCTGCTCATCCGGTGAGAGCCATGATGCCAGCGAGTGCCTGCCTCAAAAACATGGGCGGGCAGAGGTCTGCGACGCGATCGGGCGGTTGCGTTAGCCCCAGCAGAAGCAGGCTCAGGCTCGCGATTTATGGCTTATCGTATCGCAGGCTTCCCAAAGGCTCGGGCTGGGTCGGGACCATCGTGATTGGCGCGGCATCGGTCCCAGAAACGGCTAAGGCCCCGCCTTCAATGAAGACGGAGCCGAAGCTGCCGAGGGGCTGGCATGCTCAGAATGCGGTTATGAAGGCTCGTCCGTCGACGTCGGGAACCCGAGTGCTCGTGCAACTCCAGCCCCATATGAAGGATCGGCATGCGTGCAGTTGTCGATATGGCGCTGTTTTATGTGCGCAGCAGCATCGCCCATAGCTCTGGCTGTGTTATCGAACAACGCCTGCTGCTGATCGACCGTCAGCATCCGGAACAGGTTTCCGGGCTGCTCCCAGTGATCGTCATCGACGCTGTGGTCCCAATGGGCGCCGTGACCGTCCACCGGCATGGGTGGTTCGGAGAAGTCGGGCTGGTTGCTCCACAATCCTTCGCTGTTGGGATGATACGACTTGGTCGCGCCGAGGTTACCGTCGGTCCGCATCGCGCCGTCACGATGGTAGGAGTGGAACGGGCATTTTGGCGCGTTCACCGGGATGTGGTTGAAGTTCACCCCGAGACGGTAGCGCTGCGCATCGGCATACGAGAACAACCGTGCCTGCAGCATCTTGTCGGGCGAGAAGCCGATGCCGGGCACGATGTTGCTTGGCGCAAAGGCAGACTGCTCGACTTCGGCGAAATAGTTCTCCTGATTGCGGTTCAGTTCGAGCTCGCCGACCTCGATCAGCGGGTAGTCGGCCTTCGGCCACACTTTCGTCAGGTCGAACGGGTTGTGCCTGTGCTCCTTTGCCTGTTCCTCCGTCATCACCTGAATGCAGAGGGTCCATTTGGGGAAGTCGCCCGTCTCGATGGCGGTGAACAGGTCCCGGCCATGGCTCTCGCGATCGTTCTTGACGATCTCGCCGGCCTGCTCATCCGTGAGGTTCTCGATACCCTGCTGCGTACGGAAGTGGAACTTGACCCAGACGCGCTCCTGGTTGGCGTTGATCATCGAAAAGGTATGGCTGCCAAACCCATGCATGTGCCGAAAGCTCTTCGGAATACCACGCTCCGTCATGACGATCGTCACTTGGTGAAGCGCTTCGGGCAGGAGTGTCCAAAAATCCCAATTGTTGTCAGCCGACCGCATGCCGGTGCGGGGATCGCGCTTTATGGCGTGATTGAGATCAGGGAAACGCAGCGGATCACGGAAGAAGAAAACGGGCGTATTGTTGCCCACCATATCCCAGTTGCCCTCTTCTGTGTAGAATTTGACCGAAAAGCCGCGAATGTCGCGCTCGGCATCGGCCGCGCCGCGCTCCCCTGCGACGGACGAGAATCGCATAAAGAGATCCGTCTTCTTGCCGATTTCCGAGAAGAGTTTAGCGCGGGTTAGATGGGTGATGTCGTGTGTGACGGTAAAGGTGCCGTACGCACCCCAGCCCTTGGCATGCATCCGCCGTTCCGGAATCACCTCGCGGTCGAAGTGAGCCAGCTTCTCGATCAGCCAAACGTCCTGCAGGAGCGCGGGACCGCGTGGGCCAGCCGTCATAATGTTCGTATTGTCCGCGACGGGTGCGCCAGCAGCTGTGGTAAAACGTTTGTTCTCTGTCATGGCTTGTCCTGCCTCCTGAGCACACGTCGACCATCTACAATTACTGCAGAGATGACGCCGCCCGTGAAAATATTAGATGTGCTTTCAAAAGACGCCTTCTTGCATCTGATGAAATAAGCAGATGTTCTTCTACTTCGCTAAAGCCGTTATGCGCTCGAGCCAGATTGGCCGCAACGCCGCCCATGCTTGAAATCCTGCCAACCTGTCGCGATAAACTGCGGACTTATCGGTGACGCCGATTTGAGTAATCAGGTGAGCCCATCAGCAAAGAGCATGTGAGGCTTTTTGCCGCCCCACCCCAGAGAAGGCGCGACGGTAATGGGAACGTGCGGGTAAGATATTGCTAACCCTTGGCAGGTTATCATGCTTTCTCGAAAAACGGCCAATCGAAGGGCAATCATATGGACCGATTGAACACGACCTTTCGCCTTCCAACGGCGATGATGGCATCGACGTTGCGCAAACCGCTTGGCAACGTGTCGGGAACTGATGCTCGTCAGCCGTTTCAGAATGCGGATCCGAAGCCGGTTTCCGAGACGGTCGCACCTATCTCTGGTGGTGCTGCGACCGCGAAACCTATGTATGCCGTGGCCGCGGGCGTTTCGCTCAATCAGTCGGACTTCGACCTGATCGCCAAGACCACTGGCGTCACTATGAGGGATCGTCACTTCTACGACAGCAAGGATGCCGAGATCACCGACATGGGATCGCATCAAGATGCCCTGGAACTCTACACGCTGCTGACCGACATGCGCTCCCTGAAGTTCGGGAAGGGGGGCGCAGCCATCACGTCCCAGGACATCAACACCTATCTCGGCGACAATAAGATGAGCGGATGGAGTGCCTACAACGCCGTTCTACAGCAGGCCAAGGGCTCAACGCCCGCATAGGTCACGCAACCAACGGCATCGTACCAGAAACAGGGCAGCGCCGACCAACATCCCAACCGTTCGGCGCTCTTCGAGGTCATTCCTGATCGTTAAACGAGAGAGGGCATGCCAAGGAGAGCCTGATCTTCGGGCGAGCCCAACCAAAACCCATGTTGATCTGCGAGCGCTACAAACTTGCCGATCCGTTCAGTGCCCGGAGGCCCGGAGACCTCAGCTGCCGGGATGCTCACCGCCTCGAAGAACCGCCGCATCAGCGGCGTCGTGATCACCATCATCGCAATTTCGCGGCCGCACCCGTTGTACAGCGAATGCCGAGCGTGGGGCGGAATATCGATGCAGTCGCCCGGGTGCACCTGACGCCACGTTCCATCGAGCCAAACCGATAGAACTCCCTCTACCACAACGCATGCCTCGCGGTCCGCATGGCTGTGGATCGGGACCAGGGTACCGCTCGGCATAAGCGAGCGAATTACGCTGAAGTCCTTCTCCTGGGTAACTTGCGGGTCGAACACAAGCATCGGACCCATGATGTCGCGCATTTCGCGCCGGAGGTGTTCAAAAACAGACTGTGCCAACTTCGTGTTCCTTCGTGTCCAGGGACGCCTGCAAGGCGTGCGCGAGGCTCGAAGCACTTATCTCCCAAGCCGACGTCGGCTCTCGTCGTTCAAGAGGCATTGCCGCCGCAAGAACGCTCAACACGCAAATGCTGCCAAATAGCGGGGAAAAAAGGCAATTGCATTGGCGGCAGGATCAGCGTGAAAAGCTCCTCCACCAGATCGAGTCCGCCTGGTTGACCAGCTTGCGGATCACCGCCCGGCCACCCTGTGCAATCCCTAACCCAACCGCGATCGCAATCGTAAGAACGGATGCTGCGACCAGTGCTGCAAAGGTGACAGCCAAAACGGAGGTCGGTGTGGATGCGCCAGCTGTCATGATATTCAAGGCACCAGTCATCCCCCGGAAAGCATAGGAGCCCGGAACCATCGCAACCACACCGGGGAAAGCGAGCGCCGTCCAGGGCACATTCAATCGCGGCGACCAGAAAGCCGCGATGGTGCCTGCTGCTGCAGAGCCAAGGCATGTCGCAGTCATGAGATCTGACCCCATTGGCAGAAGAGCAGTTCGCAGCCCATGAGACAGGGCGCCGCACACGACGATGCACGCGATCGCCTTCGGGGGGGCATTGAATAAGATGGCGAAGCCAAAGGCCGCAATTCCAGAAAAAAGGAGGTCTTGAAGGACCGGAAGGTTGCCGCTGCTCATGCTGACCGGCATGCGCATTCCAAGTGTCAGGCTCGCTGCGGTCAGGCCTGAGGCGACTGCAAGCACGATGATGATGCCGTTGACCAGGCGTGCGACTCCGATGCCAGAGTGCCCGCGCAGTAAATCGTTGATGCCGTTGATAAGCGGCACGCCTGGCACCAGGACCATACCGGCGGTCACCAGGGCGAGTGAAGGATCTACCGAGATCGCCTTCAAGGGAAGCGCCCCGACAATCCCGCTGATGCTCGCTGTGAGCACAGCAACGGCCGCAGGCACGAGACCTGATCGAGATAGCTGTCGACGCAGCACCGTGCTGATCGACCCGGCAAGGAAGGCTGCTCCTGCCACCTTCCAATCCGCGCCGAACAGTCTTGCAAGGCCGGTCGCCGTGAATGCCACGGCGAGGATAATCAGCCAATCAGGGTAGCGGGATCGGTCGAGTTCGACCTGTTCCAACCTGTCGTTCGCGGCAAGCACGTCTAGGCTTCCGTCGGCGATCTCACGCGCCACCGCTTCGATGGCCACAAGCCGCCCTATGTCGATACCCATGGTGCCGATGGCATGCCCGATCCGGGTACGGTACGCCTCGCCTGTACCGAGCATCAGAAGCAGGCGTTCGCTTTCGATGAAGGTTTGCGCGGCGAACCCTAGACGATCCGCTAGCATCTCGACCCGGCATCGCACGCTCTCGCCGTCCGCACCCGCCTCAAGCAGTAGACGGGCGAGATGCAGTAGAATGCGACCAGCATCATCGAGACGCCAAGGCGGCGTCCTAGCCATCGATGTTCTCGATCTTGAGGACTGGCGCCGTCGCCGCTCGCGTTGCTCTACAGGCGTCGGCATCGCGTGTCAGATCGATTCCCCAAGTTGGAAACACCTTCCGGAGCGTGGGTAACCAGTCCCCGTTGGTCAGTCGGTCGCCGAAGCAGGCATGCAGCACCTTGACCGCGATAGCTGCGGCCGTCGACGCCCCCGGCGAAGCTCCAAGCAGCGCGACGAGCGATTGATCCTGCGCTGCTACCAGCTCGGTTCCAAACACGAGCTTTCCACCGTGATCCGCTGTGTCAGGCTTGATGATTTGCACCCTCTGACCAGCAACGGCTTCGATCCATTGACCGCGCTTGGCGTTTGGGAAAAATTGCCGAAGCGTCTCGAATTGATGATGCCGGCTCTGAAATACCTGGCCGATCAGATATTCCTCGAGTGCCGCATTGTCCTTGGCTACATCGAGCAGCGGCAGGATGTTGCTGGGCGTGACGGACTCGAAGAGGTCGGCACGCGATCCGTTTTTGAGGAATTTCGTTGAAAACCCCGCGTATGGGCCGAACAACAGGGACGTCTTGCCGCCGATTACGCGGGTATCGAGGTGCGGTACAGACATTGGCGGCGAGCCGCTTGCCGCCTTTCCATAGACCTTGGCGTGATGGCGCTGTGTCACGTTATCGACGTCGCATCGTAGCCAGATCCCACTGACCGGGAAGCCGCCATATCCCTTTGCTTCTGGAATACCCGACATCTGAAGCAGTTCGATGGCCGCGCCGCCTGCACCGATGAAGACGAATTTGGCTGTAAGCGTATCCTCTGTGCCATCGTCGACCTCCTTCGACGTGACGTTCCAACGGCCGTCCGACAAGCGATCGATCCCCACGACGTCCCGGTTGTATCGAACGTCGGCACCTGCGTTGCCGAGATGGTGCATAAGGAGATGGGTCAGCGATCCGTAATCGACGTCGGTACCTGTGACGATACGGGTCGCTGCCACCTTCTGGGATGAATCACGACCTTCCATGATCAGCGGCGCCCAGGTCGTGATCTCCGCGTGATCTTCGGTGTATTCCATCCCGTGATAGCAGTGATGCGCGCTCATCGCTGCATGGCGGGCCTTGAGGAATGCTACGTTATCCTCGCCCCAAACAAAGCTCATGTGTGGGCATGGATGAAGGAAGGCACGTGGATCGGGAATGGCACCAGAGGTGACGAGATGCGCCCAAAGCTGCCGCGAGACGTCGAACTGTGTGTTGACCTCGAGCGCCTCGCTGATGTCGATGCTGCCATCCGCTCGCTGCGGCGTGTAATTCATCTCACAGTTCGCGGCGTGGCCCGTGCCAGCGTTGTTCCACGCCATCGAGCTTTCCTGTGCGCAGTCTTCCAGGCGTTCGATCACGGTGATCTTCAGCAAGGGATCTAGCGTGTGCAACAGCGTCCCCACCGTCGCGCTCATGATGCCCGCTCCGATTAGGAGGACATCGACTTCGGAATGGTTTGATGCGCTCATGCCTGTTGATCCCTGGGTTTGAAATGGAGGTCTGCGTCGGCATCGTAGACTGCGTAGGCTCGGCGCCAGGGCTCCTCACCGATGAGACGCCAGCGATGTCCGCTGCCGCTATCGTCCTGTGCAATTACAACGTCGCCGGGGTGGACGATGAAGGTCGCGCCCGACCTGACCTCGAACTCGAGCGTCCCGGAGAGGGTCATGACGAATTGGGGCTGAGGCGCTTGATGCCATTCGAACGAGCCGCCCGCGGGCGTTTCCTGAAAGGAGAGTTCTCGCGCAGCGATCGGCAGACCTGACGCCTTACCGTGGAGGCCTGCACCGAAAGCGATGTGCCCTTCTTCGAATACCGAATGACCGTCCGTTCCCGTCCACATGCGAATGCAGCGTATCATGCCTACATCTCCCTCAGGCGCCGGCTAGGCCGTGACCGACCATATCGAGCGGTCGGATGGTTCGATCGAAGAGGGCTGCATCGACTTTGCCTGAGGCAAGTGCCGCTTCTCTCAGCGTGCTGCCATCAGCGATCGCCGTCTCGGCGATGTGGGCGGCGTTTTGATAGCCGATGATGGGCGACAGGGCCGTGACGAGCATGACACTGCCTGCGACGTACGCCGCAATTGTCTCCGGCACGATCTGCGTTCCCTCGACGGAGAATTCGCGGAACCGATCGCATCCATCAGCGAGAATCTGGATAGAATGCAGCACGTTGTTGATGATGACCGGTCGCATAGCGTTCAGCTGGAAATTGCCCTGGCTGCCGGCGAACGCCACGGCGCTGTCGTTGCCGAGCACTTGGATGGCGATCATGACGATCGCCTCGCATTGCGTTGGATTGACCTTGCCCGGCATGATCGAGGACCCGGGTTCGTTGTCTGGCAGCTTCAACTCGCCGAGGCCGCAACGCGGACCTGACGCTAACCATCGCATATCGTTGGCGATCTTCATCAAGGCGACGGCCAGTCCTCGCAGGCCCGCCGAAACGCGGACCATAGCGTCGAGCGAGCCTTGCGCCGCGAACTTGTTGGGTGCGGTGACAAATGGTTTCCCCGTCAGCTCGGCAATTTTCGCCGCGACGGCTTGGGAAAAACCTGGCGGTGCATTGAGACCAGTGCCGACGGCCGTGCCCCCCACAGCCAGTTCATAGAGACCTGCTCGGCTTGCTTCGATGTCCGCGATGCAAGCGCGGATTTGTCCGGCCCAGCCATACCACTCCTGCCCTACAGTTAGTGGCACCGCGTCTTCGAGATGCGTACGACCGATCTTGACCACGTTCGTCCAGCGATCGGCCTTCTGCTCGATGAGCTCCACCAACCTGGTGACTGCAGGTACAAGCTGTTTGTCCAAGGCGATGACAGTCGCGATGTGCATTGCAGTTGGAAAAGTGTCGTTTGAAGACTGGCCCATGTTTACGTCGTCGTTCGGACCTACCGGAATTTGTGAGCCCGGCGTGCCTCCGAGCAACTGGATCGCCCGATTGGACAGTACCTCATTGACGTTCATGTTGGATTGGGTGCCTGACCCTGTCTGCCATACGTAAAGCGGGAAATGCTCGTCTAGCTCACCCAATATTGTCTCATCGGCTGCACGGACGATGGCGAAACACTTTTCCTTGGAAAGACGTCCAGCAGCAGCGTTGACGAGCGTGCAAGCTTTTTTCACGTATCCATACGCATGGTAGACCGCCTTGGGCATACGGTCACTTCCAATATTGAAATGATGAAGCGAGCGCTCGGTCTGGGCTCCCCAATAGCGATCCGCCGGAACGGCGATCGCGCCCATGCTGTCAAACTCCAGTCGAGTGCCTGATGCGTGAAGACCGATGGCAATGTACTTCGGCTTTGCTGTCTCGCTCAAGGTTGCTCTCCTGGTATGCGATAGACACACAACTCCACTGCCCCGAAAGCGCGGCGTTTCTGTCCGTCTTGTGCTTGGATGAGCCTCACCGGCTCCGTATGATCGTTATCTAGCCGAGGACGTTCGACTGCAATGCTTTGGATGGCGCAAAATCTGCCAACCTTACGGTAGAAACTGCGGATGGCCGCATTGACCGGCAGCCGCTTCGTGCAAGCGGTAAAACTCTAGGAGCAACGGCAGCAAAACCGGCTTCGTTGAAATGCTGCCAAAATCGAGTAATAGCGCGTGACGGGTACCGAGTGCTCCATGCGAGGGCGCCAACGCCGTATGGCAAGGATTGAAAATGGCAAGGAAGCAAGTCGCGCTCATCATTCACGAGGGCGTGCAGGCACTCGATGTCGCCGGCCCCTTGGACGTCTTTGCCGAGGCGAACAATTTTCTGCCGGCAAACGAAGGCTATGAGTCCATCATGATCGGTGCCGAGACGAGGCTGGTTCGGGCGTCGAATGGTATGGCGATGGCGCCGGAATTGTCCTTTGCCCAAGCCTGCCGCACGTTCGATACCGCACTTGTGGCGGGCGGTCCGGCTCTCCCCGACGCGCCGGCTGACGAGGGTATGTTGGACTGGCTACGGTCATGGGGTACGAGCTCTCGACGTTACGGCTCGATTTGTACTGGTGCCTTCGCACTTGGACATGCAGGCCTCCTGGATGGAAGGACCGCGACAACACATTGGCAGAATGCCGAGAAGTTGGCGGCCATGTTTCCCGAGGCGCGGATTGAACACGATCGAATTTATGCCCGTGACGGAAGGATGGTCACATCCGCCGGCGTAACAGCAGGTATCGACCTCACCTTGGCTCTTGTCAGCGAAGATTATGGGGAAGCGCTCGCTCTTTCCTGTGCAAAACGCCTTGTCGTTGTGGCCCAGCGGCAGGGAGGGCAATCGCAGTTCAGCCCCCTGTTAACGGTTCGCTCCCAGAACCAGTCTCCCGTCGCCAAGGTACAGGAATATGTGATGGGGCACCTGCGGGAGCCGTTTCCTGTCAAGCGGTTGGCAGAAATCGCGGGCACGAGCCCGCGGAGCATTGCCCGCCTGTTCGTAACCGAGCTCGGCATCACGCCTCACGAATTTATCGAAAGCATTAGACTGGACCAGGCGCGCAACATGCTTGAGGCGAGCGATCAGCCACTCAAAGCGATCGCATACGACTGTGGTTTCGCCGGTCCCGAGCAGATGCGCGGAGCTTTTCAACGCCGACTTGGGCTCAGTCCCGCCCGTTACCGGGAAAACTTTCACCCTTCCTTTGCGCACGAGGAGGCGTCCGCCCTCGCTTGAATTGCCAAACGGCCGCGGCATCTCTGGCATGCCCGGCCGTTTTTCCGTTGTGTTTGGCAGTTGTCGCCTGATCCGGATCTTTGTCTTGGAGATATCACTTCCGTAAAGTCAGTTTTGCAGGGAGATAAAAAGATCTTCCAGTATCTATAAGGTGACTGACATGTACTCGATCGACATGGATTGCAAAATCAACATACTACCTGATGACGGAACGTTTGCCGATCATCGGGAAGACCGATTGGACGAGGCCTTGGTTGAGTCTTTTCCCGCAAGCGACCCGGTCTCTTCTTATCGGTTCGACTGATCGTCGAAACCCTCTTTCCCGCGGTCGACTACCCTGATCGATCCGCAGGCTTGAGTGTTAGACCGGGAGTTCTTTCAAGACAATTGCTTCGACCGGGTCGCTTCCATACCCGGCCCAGTTGGTGCGCTGCGCGATGCTACAGAAGGCTGGACCGCAGGGCTCGCACTTTGCCTGTTCCTGTCTTCTGCGATGGCCATCATCAGTTTTTACGAAGGAGCAAATCACGCCGCTTTGTAAAACATCTACGCTTCTGTCCATCGCCATGGGCTTGGTCGGAAGCGAGGTAGGTCAGTCATGGCATATCTGGATCCGTACCTCACAGCGTGCCCTTTACCGTGATTGGTTCAGAAAACTCCGTTGGTGTTGCAACCCGGGACAAGGATAGCCGTTATTGACTAACGATTAGTCGCTCAGCTAATGGACGAAGCATGGATGATGTTCTACTCGGGGCTCAGGCCCTCGCCAGCGAGAAGCGACTGCTGATACTCAAATGGCTCAAGGATCCCGCGAGCTATTTCAAGGCCAACCAGCCCTACGACGAGGAGGAAGGGGTCTGCGGCCTGTATATCGCGCAGAACCTTGGCATATCGCCGGCCTCAACGTCCGTGCATCTGAAAGTCCTGACCCAGGCAGGACTGGTCCGAGGCCTAAGGGTTGGGAAGTTCACCTACTTTCGCCGGGTCGAAGCAGCCATTGCGGCTCTTGCCGTTCAAATTGCGGGGCTCTGATCATGACGACCAAGCAGGCACACGCGCCATCTCTGCAACGCACGATTGGCCTGGGTCAGGCCATCGCACTCTACATTGGTGCCGTGGTCGGCGTCGGAGTGCTCGTCCTACCAGGAGCGGCCGCATCGATCGCCGGTCCCGCGTCGATCGTTGCCTGGGTTTTCGACGCACTACTGGGCATTCCGCTCGCGCTGACGTTCGGCGCCATGGCGAGCCGCTACCCGGATGCGGGCGGTGTCTCGACGTTCGCCCGGAACGCCTTCGGTGCCGATCTGGCAGCCCTGGTGGGATGGTTCTACCTCGTCGCCGCAGCCGTCGGGGAGATCATCGTTCCTCTCGCCGGCGCCCACTACGTCGCCAGATACGTCGGGCTTGGCGGTGCGGGGACCTATGGACTTGCTGCCGGGATCCTGGTGATCACCATCAGCGCAAACCTACGGGGTTTGAAGGTGGGTGGGCGATTAGCGCTGTGCCTCAGTGCGGCGATCGCGATCATGCTCCTGGTTGCGACCCTGTCGGCGCTTCCTCGTGCCGGCGGTCACTGGGCTCCGTTCGCTCCGCATGGATGGACAGCCGTAGGATCTGCCGCCGTCTTCGTTTTTTACGCTTTTTTCGGATGGGAGGTCATTGCTCATCTCGCCGAGGAATTTCACGATCCATCGCGCGATGTCCCGCGGGCGACCGCATGGAGCGTAGGCGGTATCACCCTTCTTTACATCGGCATCGCTGCCGCGGTGATCGGCACGGGAACCTATGGGGCACCGGAGCTCGACCGAACGGCGGTCGCGAAGGTACTGGCTGACAGTCTCGGCGTTGGCGCTGGACAGATCGCAGCGGCGATGGCGCTGCTCATCGCGCTCGGGACCTCGAACGCCTACATCGCCGGGGCTTCACGTCTCGCCTACGCGCTCGCTCGCGACGATGCTTTTCCACGGACGTTCAGGACGCTCGATAGGCAAGGCGTTCCGAGAGCCGCTGTTCTGTTGGTTGGCGGCTTCGCCCTTATTGGTTTGGGCGTGAGTTTCGCGACGCGGGTCGACGTCGAGGCTTTGCTTGCCATCCCGAACGTTCTCGGCATTGCTACATACGTGATCGGCATGGCGGCGGGCGTCCGACTGCTTCAGGGCGCACAGCGCGTCTTCGCCGGGCTTGGAGCGCTACTATGCGCAGCGCTGCTGCCCTTCGCTGGTTGGGCGCTGCTCTGGCTGATCGTCGTAGGTGTAACTGCCATCCTCATCGCCCGGCGACAACGCCGCATTTTCTACCGCTCTGTAGTACGTAGCGTAGGCATCGATCGCGATCAGCAACCCTAAGCGGTCTTGTCGATCATCATGCCCTTGCCCCCGAAGAGGACGGCTTTTGATGAGGGTTGTCTGGCCCCCGACATATCAATCCTGGGTATGCCGGCCGCCTTGTCGAAGCTACCGCCTTTGATTTCCTGCAGCGTATCGTGCGAGCCATCGCTGTAAGAGATGACCGTCACTTTCATCGTTCCGCCATCGGCAACGCGGCGGTCAACCTCGTGCTTGGGCTGCTGAGCGGTGCCCCTCGCGGTCCTGTTGCCCGACGCGGACTCGCCGTCGCTGTTGGAAACTTTAGTCTTGGCGTTGTCAGCCGCGGCCACCCCTTCGACGTCCGGATCGGCCTTTCGCGAACCGAGAGGAAGGCCTTGAGCAGCTATCAAGCCAGGTCGCGTGGCGACTGGACTGGGCAGGTTTTGGATAATTCGCATCACGTCTTACTTTACGGCTGGAGAGATAGGAGTTTTAGCCTGGAGCGGGAGGCATCGATGCGAGCTGCTACGCCCCTCCCCGCTAAGCCTTTGAAGATTGAATGCCCTCAAGCGTGCGTTCCGCAAGCATGCGGAGGGGGACTGCCAGGCCCGGCATTGTGGCCATTGCCCGCAGTTCGTTCAATTCCGCACGACCATAGTTCACGATCTCAACCAGCTTTGTCAGGGGGAAGTCCGGATGAGGTCGTTCGAGGACCTTCAGATCATCTCCCACCTGCAGATGCCCCTCCTCGAGGACCCGATAGTACCAGCCCGCACGCCCCGATCGCACCATCGCCCTCGGCATCCGGTTATCGACGAACCGCAACGCCAGTTTGTAGCACGGCACTCTGGGTTGGCAGATCTGTAGTATGGCTGTGCCGATCCGATGAACGTCTCCAACACAGATTTGATGTTCGTCGATCCCGGCGATCGTCAGGTTCTCGCCGAAGCCGCCTGGTTTGAGGAGGGGTTCATGCTCGGGAAAGGCAGCGAGCCAGTCATCATAGTGGCTCGCAGCATACCCGTAGACGGCCTTATCGGGGCCGCCATGGAGATGGAGATCCGCCTGAGCGTCACCAACCAGACCGAGGTGCGTGACCTCGGTTCGATCGGGTGTTGGCGTTTTGATAAAGCCACTCGGGATCCCGTCAGGTCCGAGCGGAGCGATCCGTCCAAGCTGCACGGAAAGGATATTCATCGCGCGCAGATTTTCGCGCGCGCGTTCTGCCAGCATCCCTTCACAAGTTTGACAGTGCCGAGCGGATCAAGGGCGCGGTCGTCTTCAGGGTCCTTGTTCCAGGTGGCATCTGCGGTGGTGCTGCCGTTTACCGAGACGACCGCGAAGTGAGATTGAGCAGGCTTTCCCTTGTCCCAGGTGTTCAACGTATAGCTGCCATCGGCTCCCATCGGATAGACGAGGCAGCTGCCAGAAACACGGACCTTGCCATCGACCCTGAGGTAGCAGCTACGCTTCGCCGAGGAGCTTGAGGACGACGCTGACGCTTTTGCCGACGTCGTCGTAGGCCGCTTTGCCGCGGGTCGGTATGGCATTGCTGCTTGCGGTTGCTGCTGCGTGCGTTGGTCAATCGAGCTCGCGGCCTGCGAGCCGCAAGCGGGCAATGTACTCAGCACGAGCACGCTGATCAGAGCAAAAGTACGGGTAAAAGCGCGGGGTGCCGTCATATTATAAGGAGCCTTATTAAAAGGGAGATCGCGTCGGGTAAGAACGGGTTCAGACGAGCGGAGCGCCAAGCGGGAGGACGCATCGCCTGAAGGTAGCGTTCACGACGGTGCCGAAGCTTCCGTATAACGCCGTGGCACCGCAGATTATGCCGAGCCATCCACCCGCCTCCAGTAGCTGCGGAGATTCCAGGATCGTGCCCAATCCCAAAATAAAGTAGTCAATCCAAAGGGTCAGGAAGACGACAAAAGTCACTCGCGTCTGTCGGAACGTACATATCCAGAGGTAGAGGGTTAGTACGCCCCATAGGATTAGAGCTGCCCCGTAGGTCGCATGGGATGCCGGTAGATCAATAACCTTAGCACTGCTCAAGAATTGCAGCGAGGCGAACCAGATCCAGAACGCGCCGTAGCAGCACGAGCTGGTCCCGCCGAACGTGTTGGTCCGTTGGAACTCGAGTATTCCGACGATGATCTGGATGAAGCCACCAAATATCAGCGCCATTGGAAGCACGATCAGCAGGCCGGATCCCGGAAGAACGCCGGCGTTGATAAGGCTCAGAAGCACCGTAGTCAGGCCGAAGGCGGCCATTCCAAGTGCGCCTGGTTCAGAGCGCTCATACGGAACGTTGTTTTTTGGCATATATATTACCAATTCAACGCATCATTATCGGTAATAACGAATAATACCCAGATATATGGTATATTATCACGGAATGCAGATTGGTATTTTGTAGAAAACAGAAGAATGTGGTCTCAATAAGAGAGGGCATTATGACACCTACCAATGAGTAAATCAGCATGCCAGGTTTTTAATAAGCGCAGGCCTTATTACGCCGGACGCTTGCCGATCATGATTTGCGTTACACTTGATTTAATCCAACCATTCTCTTGGGTGCAACGAGGGTAAGGCTGAAATTTCTGCCAATCATGCTCAATATGCTGCATCGCCTTCTAGCCATATGCATGGGCGAATATCGCATCGCCCGGAGGAGGTATGGTGCGGGCGGTTTCGTGATCTACAGCAGTGCGCCGCCCCATAACTTTTCCAACGATGAAGACCCATCTGTCTGCTCTATCCGCGAAGTCCTGAGGCGATTCTCAGTTTACGATCCCTTTTGGAAAAGGTCAGAATGACGGAATCGCCCACACCGAGATGCATGCGGCCTCAAGCGCTGGTGGCTCAGGACAGGTCAACGGCGCACGATGGCAAAACTGTACGCACCGAGCCGCTGTCGAACCCACGTGCCCGGCCCCAGGCCGCAGCTGCTACTCTACGATTAACGCCGATCTTGCTGTAAACGCGAGCAACGTGGTTGCGGACCGTGTTGCCGCTGACGTTCAGCGTACGTGCCATCGTCTTGTCGTCCATACCCTCGCAGATCAAGGCCAGCACTTCGCGCTCGCGTACAGTAAGGTCGTTCAGTCCCGATGGAGCGCTAATGCGCGTTGGTTCGGACCGGAGCGTCAGATTATCCAAAATCGCATGGCTGAGCCAATTGGATTCCGTAATCGTGGCCTCGATCGCGGCAGCGAGATCGCGCTCGTCCATTCTACGTTTGGTGACGTCTTGAAACGTCCAAAGCACATAGGTCTGCTCGCCAACTGTGACACTGGCCTGTGAAACGAGGCATTCGAGACGCTGGCCGCATTTGGTATGAACCGCGCCGGATGCGATCCCCGATGGCCAGAGGTCCACGTCATAGATCGAACGTCCGGCGAACTCGTCTGCCTGATACCCAGTCAGCGAGCATAGGCTTTCGTTTGCCACGTTCACCACGTTATTGGCGGCGTCGACTATCATCATACATGCCGACGAGTTCGCAAATGCTGCCTCGACACTTGTTCGATACCGAGCATGGTACGGCTCGCTCTCCCGCCACGCTTCAATATCAGTGAAGGTAAACAACATGCAGGGCTGACCGGCGACAGTCACCGGCCGGCCTGCCACGATCACGCGCCGGCTTGTGCCGTCAGGCATTGCGAGATCGGCCAAGGTCTGTGGAATGATTTGCGCCTCGACAAGTGCGCGCTTCACGAGATCGGCGTTCACTACACCGTCGAGGATATCCCGCTCATATATCGATCGCCGCAACCAATGGTCGTCAGTGCTGTTCGTCAACGTGAGGAAGCTACGATTGACCGTGACGTAGCGAAGATCGCGCAAGCTGCAAACGATGGCTGGAGCAGGGTTTTGCTCGATAAAGCATTCGTATTGCGTGTCGCGATCACGCGCGTTCGACACCCGCCCCGTCAAAGGCTGGTGGGGTCGCGTGAAGATATCTATGCAGGCGTTTGTCATCGTCGTTCCTCGTATAACGAAGATACGGCAAAACCATCGCTTGGATTAAATGAATATCACGTCACCTAAGGAGTGACCCATTTTGATACTTGGCAGCAACAAGTATCATGATCTGTAGGACAGATCGGTATACGCGTCAGCATGGCTAACCAAACACTATATCGGATGCATTGGCTATAGCTAGAGAAGTGATAGGTTTGGCTCGCCGCTCTAATGGTAACTAGGATTGGCTAGCTGTGTAATCTTAGTTTACGCCAATAGGTAATGAAACCGGTGTGGAAGACAGACCGCCTTTGACAAATTTCGTCAAACTTACCCGCTGGGCATGACACCCCACAGACGCGCTACATCCGCCCCATAATCGACGGCAGGGGTCGCAACGCTACGGTGACTATGCCGAATGCACCAAGGTTGAGGTACTTTTGCACCATGTTAACTTTTCATTTCGCTGGGTAGGGAGATGCAGGAGAGTACAAAAATGCGTAGTACCAGCAACAGTGCGAACACCGAGCGAGATTCCAGCAACCGCGCTTACAACGCTGCGCGCGCAGAGTGGCATAGCCACCGCGCTTCGATTTCAACAGATAACAGCACTAAGAGACTGCACGAGAAGTTTGCGTTGCTTTATCGCGCGCGTGCCGAAGTAGGGAATGCCGATACCGCGACATCTTCCGAGTTTTGATAAAATTGGTACTTAGGTACGCGATAAGCTGCCTATTATACCGGAAACCTTTAGACAAACCTGCTGGTTTGATGCTGGGGATCAGCAGATCGTTGGCCATACCGGTCTGACTGCGTGACCCCTAAAACAAGGGGCTTTTCATGGCATGGCATCGCAGTCCTTCCCGAATTGGGCTTGTTGGCGTTGGCATCGCGACGATGTCGCTTGCGGCCTGCGTCAATCCGTCAGCAAAAATCGCAACCTCGCTTGAGGGATATGGCTTTCAGCCGGCGCAGTCGCAGTGCGTCGGCGATCGGCTCGAGGCAAACTTGTCGCTTGGTCAGTTGCAGCAGCTTGGCCGCGCCGCCAAGGCGTCGCGCGAAGGCGACACGACCCCGGGCCGCCTGACGGCCAGCGACTTCGTTCGCGTGTCTGGGCAGGTCAAGGATCCCAAGGTGCCTCTCGAAGTAGGCAAGGCAGCTGCGGCGTGTGGCATTCTGACCGACCCCGCATCACCGCTCTAAGTCAGTCCTATGGACATCGCCCTGGCACGGGCGATGTCCCGATCCTTCGTACTGCAATGCATGCCAATCGCCTATAAAAGGCCAGCTATTTGCCATGCAGGTCTGCATTGCGGCGGTACCCACTACTCGTCGTCCGAGGATCTTACGCAGGTATACGCCGAGAAACTCCGTACGTAATCAAACCGCCTTTTTGAGCGGCTCCGGCAATTTGTTGTCCGGAAGCATGTTGCGCAAATGCTGGTGCACCATTTGCTTGTTGAACGGCTTGGAGATGAATGTGGCCTTTTCGGGCATCTCGCCCGCTTTTGGCAGAACATGACCGGATGCGATGACGATTTCGATCGCCGGCCAGCGATCGGCGACATGACGCGCCAACGCAAAGCCGTTGGTTTCGCCGGGCATGTCGACGTCAGAGAACAGCAGTACGATACTCTCCCAGTTGGTGGCTAAGACGCGCTTCGCCTCGTCGCCGTCCATGGCTTCGTAGAAGCGGAATCCGGCGTCTTCGAGAATGGCAGTCGTATCCATCATGATGAGCGGATCATCATCGACAACGAGGGCGTAGGGTACGGTTGAAAGGGTCATGGAGCCCTAACTCGCCCGCCATATGCCGAGTTGCGGCGCGCGAGGATTTACTGGTCGATTTCCTCAAAATGCGACTGCGGCATGGCCGTATCCACGGGCCATGCCGAGTGTCGTTTGCAGGCTGTTAACCGAGTAGTTTTGTCACAATAGCCATCATAGCCTACTGACACTAAAGGACTAAAAAAAACGCAGCGTCCAACGTCGTAAGGCCCGTTGAGCACGCGAACGGAGTGACGTGTGCGAGATATCCAGGAAGAAGCGCGGATCGTCCGCGAGCTGACGCGCGGCGATAGCGGATCTGACCCTTTTGCCTCGGCCGTGCGGGCAACGCGCATGCCGATGATCATCACCGACCCCCGGTTGCCCGACAATCCCATCGTGTTTGTGAACGACGCCTTTGGGAGGCTGACTGGTTATGCCCGCAGCGAGATCATGGGGCGCAACTGCCGGTTTCTGCAGGGACCGAACACGGACATGGCCGACGTCGGCCGGGTGCGGGACGCGATACGCGTCCGGGAGTCGATCGAACTCGACATGCTGAACTACAAGAAGGACGGCACACATTTCTGGAACCGGTTGCTGGTTTCACCCGTGTTCAACGACGACGGGATGCTGCTCTATTTCTTTGCCTCGCAGTACGACGTCACTCTCGAGCGCGAACGCCTCGTCAATCTTCAGCTTGATCGCGATGCCCTAGAAGCAGAGGTGGAACGCCGCATTGCCGAGCTTCAGGAGAGCGAGCAGCGACTTCAGTTTGCCCTTGATGCCGGCCGCCTGGGATCCTGGAGCATCAATCTCGATACATACCGGCTAACGGCATCTGCCGAGTGCAAGAGGATATGTGGTCGTGCCCCGACCGATCCTTTGACCCTCGACGAACTGCGAGAGTCGATCCACCCGGAAGACCGGCAGATGCAGATCGATGGCATAGAGCGTGCCGTACGCGACCGATCGCTGCTGGACCTCGAGTACCGCTTGCGGACGCCGGCAGGTGAGGAGCGCTGGGTACAGATCCGGGGACAGGCGAGCTACCGCGCCGATGGAACACCGTTGGCAATCGTCGGGACGACCCAGGACGTGACCGCACGGAGGCGCGCTGAGGAGCATCGGACCCTCTTGGCTAATGAGCTAAGCCACCGGGTGAAGAATACGCTTGCGTCCCTGCAGGCGATCGTCTCGCAAACGATGCGCCGGGCGACCTCTGTGCAGGAGGCCGGCACGACGCTGGAAGCACGCATCCACGCGATGTCCGCCGCGAACGACTTGCTGATTAGTGGCAGGTTCGAGAGCACGTCCCTGCGTACGTTAATTGAGCGCACGCTTACCCCCTTCGGGGTGGAAGACGGTCAACGGTTCAAGCTTTCCGGTGAGGACCTTCAGCTCCCGCCCCGCCTTGTGGTCGCATTCGCCCTTGCCCTCCATGAGCTTGCAACCAACGCCGCTAAGTACGGCGCGCTATCGACTGCCGATGGGGTAATAGATCTGAGCTGGAAGGTCATGGACGGCTGGCAGCCGCATGATCTCCACCTCACCTGGGTTGAGTCAGGAGGCCCACCGGTTGAACCGCCAACGCGAACCAGCTTTGGCACACAGCTGATTCAGCGTGTTTTAGCGCATGAAACCGGCGGAACGGCGAAAATCTCATACCTCCCTGGTGGAGTCGTGTTCGAAGCCGTCGCACCGTTGGTCGACAGCGCCGACAACGACAACGAGCAGCAGGATAGAGCCGAAGAAAGAAACTGAGGCTTGGCTACCCTCAGTGTCCCATCTCAGCCTAATTCACAGCATACGGCTGATAAGACTAGATATTTCATTGAGATAGTTGGCACAACGATGGTGGGTAAACCGCGCCGCTGACCCAGCATTTCTGTTTATATGCAATTTTGACGGTGAAAAATCATCGCCGGCCGTTCAGGGATGTAGTCTGCAACTACTAGGCAATCACGCATCGATACCATCGTGTAGCATCACCTGTTCCGCTATGGAGCCGGGGTGAGACCTGATAATCCCGAAGACCACGAAGCGCTCTGGACGGGGATTGGCGAACCCGAAACTGCTCAGGATCTGGTGGACGCGCTTGCGGAGCTCCGGCTTCTGGCGATCCGGTTAGACCTAAAAGTCGTCGGAGCCATCGTTAGCAGCGCGATGGGTATGGTCCCACTCACAAAGCATTGAGCTGGTGTCGTTCGCTTTGTCAAAAACCTTCAGAAAAGTGCGACGGCCCGTCCCCACAGGGTAGCAAGGACGGACCGGTCACAGCCGGAGGACGACTGCGGCGAGGCATAAACGCAAACCGCAATGTTAGTTTCCTAGTGCAATACCAGTTTGTCTCGGCATCCGGGTAGCGTTCTATCCCGGTTTAGTACGTCGGTTTGTCGTCAGATCTTCGTTTTGTCGGGAAACCGCCTCACGTCTGCGTGTTTTGTCCCCACCAGATAGGAGGAAGCCGTTGAATACCCCGATCCATGATACGCCTTCCGACGTTGCGGCGATCGACGGTTGCGTGGTTGTATCGGGACCTGGAGGGGTCGCTGTAACCTTGTCGGCAGATGCGGCAGAAGAAACGGCAAATCGCCTTCATAAATCTGCAACCGAGGCTCGCAATCAGCGGAACACTGACCCAGCGCTGTCCGACACGCCGGAATCGTGAGTTGGCGATGCGCCGAATAATTTACATCAGTAGATCGCTGGTTGACGGAGATCCCGATGCGATAGCTGGTATCGTGGCAGGCTCAGTCGCCTGGAATACCACAGCCGGCATCACGGGGATGCTTTGGTCGGATGGCGCGAACTTTGCGCAAGTAATCGAGGGCGCTTCTGATCAGATTGAATTGACCATGGAGCGTATCCGCCGCGATCCCAGCCATACTGACATTACGGTCTTGTTGGACCGATCGATCCTATCTCGCCAGTTCGGTAACTGGTCGATGCGATGCGCTGGTGACGATGAGGCGAGCGCGCATGGCACCAGCTTCATGATCGGCTTTGCAATGGGCGAACGCACCGCCGCATCGAAACGATTGTATGAAATCGTGCTATCTAGCCATGCTGGTAACGTGGGGTAGGGAACAGAACCACGCGGCTACGGTTTTGAGTGCGACCGGCGCGGTTTCCCCCCTGCCCTGCCGGAAACGACGCCCCGCTGCTGCTCCCGCAGCGGGGCGCCTCCCAATCCAAGTTGTTGGGTAGCGTGGCATCGGTGTTCCCACAGAGAGCACCTCTTACCGACATTCTCTTCCGCGTTGATTGCCTCTTGCTCTAGCGGTGGCAAATGCCGGTATCGATGGCGAGATGGCGGCTTGGACGGCCAAAGGCGTTCGGCTCTGATCGAGTTTGCTACCGCTCGACTGCTCTCAAAATAGCATCGTTTGCGAGACTGTCGGTGTGGTCATAATGCAGTAATCAATCCCTTTTTGCATCTCAAAGGATTAGTAGCGTGCGCGTGATATTAAACGACTCAATCGACCTTGGCTTCGCAATCGCCGCTTTGATAACTGGCACAGTCGATAGGAGCGAAATTGCCGATTGGGCTGCACGGGTAATTGACGAAGTGGAAGATCCACCAACCTATATTTACGTCATGCTGGACATGGAGCGCTACCACGGGCGTGGTCTTCATGACGAGCTTGGATTTACGCCAAACAGCGGCGTAAATTCTGAAGACGAATTTCAGTACCTCCGTGAGATCGCAGTGCGTCGCGGCAAAGAAGACTCTGACTATCTTGGGGGTAAGAGTCCTGTCCGCCTGGGTGCGGTCCGCAAGGCTTATATAGATAATCTACTTAAAACGAATTTCGGATTCGATGTCCAATCATTGCCGCAATTGTACCTAGCGAATGCTTCGCACGCCCCATAACTTTCGAGAAGCAGGCTAGCATAAACTGGTGTCCATGGGACCGGCAGCAGCTTACCAGCTCGATAGCATACGAGGTCCGTCGCCAGCGGTTCTCGAAAGTCGATCGATTCCGGGAACGGTCTTGCCCAAGTAGGGCACCGGCAAGATAGGTGTATAGCGTTGGTCATGAGTACACTCATGATAGACGCTGGTTTGGGGGTTTCTGGGAATGTCAGTTTGGAAGCCGGGGGAGCCGGACCGCTCCTCGATCGAAGATTTCGTCGTCAGTTTCTGCCGTGAGTACAAGGCTTGGAACAACGACGCTTACGCGGCTTATTCCAGGGAAAACGTCGAGCAGCCTGCCGATGATTATTTTTCCGCATCCTACGCAAATCTGCTTCGCCCCTTTATCACGCCCGAAACTCGAACGCAGCTGCCCACTTTCGGGTCTGACCCGCGCTTTGACCCTGATCGGCTCACCATCCGCTGCGTCACGCCGACGAACGACGGCGCTACGGTCGAGTTCGAGATACAATCCATGGTGGGTGAGTGGGCGGACGACTTTGTAGCAGATCTCACGTCAAAGCCGGTCATTGCCATCAGGCAAATCTACTATGTGGACCCTTATCCAGACGGCGACGTCGATCGTTTGCCGTACCTTTAACTCGGCCATCATCGCGTGATGCGGGGAGCATCACTGATCGGTAGTGGCTGGGTACATTCCGCGCTCGCTTCTGCGATTCCCATTTCAGCATCGATTCCGAGAACGCCATCCCCGTCTCGATCTCCGTTCGTTTTTGGGAAGGTGCAGCGCCTATCAGACGCGAAGGCCCAGCCTCCATTCCAGAAGCCGGGTGAACTCCTCGGGATCGTCCAAGCGGAACGCGACACGCACGAAGGGACCACGCTTTTTCAGGAAAGAACGACGCGGCAACGGGCGGCCCAACCGCAGCATAATGTTCGGCCAAGCGAGTAGCGCCGCGTTAAGGGTCGTCGCGTCACGTACTTCATCGCCGGTAAACGCGCCCTCGATAGCGGCGATCGCGTCGAGTGGCACAAGCTGGTCGATCAGAAAGCCTGCCCGGACGCGAACACCTTCGGGCGTCAGCAATACCGGCCTGAACCGGAAGGACTTGATGAGGCCGACCAGATACACGAACCCCACGTCGCTCAGAACGAACATCACGATCGTGGCGGTGCGGCTCCAATGACCTAGCAGCAGATGATAAACCGCGATCTCGATCGCCGACAGGATCAGTAGCGTCTCGCACGTTGGCGTCAGGTGTTTATGGTAGCCGAAAGCTCGGGCGTCTACCGGTACGTCTGCCGGCCCGCCCCACCGGAAAAGCGCCATGTGAAGCACTGTCATTTCCGCCACAGCCAGTCGAACGAGTGCGGGCGGAAAGAACTCCGATGCGGCAGCTACCCACCGCTCCTTACGGTCGATACCCGCCCGGGTTACGAGCCGGCTAGCTCGGGCCGTTGCCCAAGCGACATGGCCTAGAACCACGGTCGCCATCGCCAGCACTAGGATCGGCATTTCGAGTAGCGTGCCCCGTATCCCCGGAGGCGAACCCAGCCAGACGGTGAAGCTTGCCCCGGCCAACACCGCCAGAATGGCGCTGTGTTCCGGCTTTCCCGATGATCGGGCAACAAGCGACAGCATCAACGTGTCCGCGACGATCCAGAGGAACAGGAGCAGCGCCGGGAGCGGATGGGCCGTCGCCACCGGCATTCGCACCGCCATTCCGGCGAGTGCAATGATGGCGAAGGGCACGATCTTTGCGGCGATTTGCCGGCGACCAACAACGCTACCAGCTTGGGCTGTCATAACCCCCCATTCGCCTGCGCGAATGACCGGATGCTGGTCTGGCGCAGCGTCAGAGTCGCACATAGCCTGCCATCCGAGCGGCTACCAGTCTTCCCATTTTCTCGAAAGGTCATCGTTGATGGGTTCTGGGAATGTGTCTGCCATTCCCGATATTCGATCCCAATGAGAAAGCCCCTGCCGTCTCGATCGGCGTTCCTAATTGGGAACACCGCTCGGATCAGCGTTATCGTCCACCTCCAGCAGAACACGATAAGCGCTGTCTTCGCTTTGCATTGCGCGAACCGCTTGCTCAGCCGTTATCGAACGCTGAAGAAGTCGGCTACCGGCCGATTCTCCGCTGTCGTATTCAGCTATGTAAAGGTCGTCTTCGCAAGTGATCCGCAGACCCCATCCCTCGAATACGACCGTCTGCAACGTCGCCCCCTGTCAAAAGGTTGATGTGATACGCCCTGATAACGGATCTGCGTGAGCTTTGGAAAATCCTGATGTACCATCCTTTTTGGGAATGGCGGTAATGCAGCAAGACGCAGCAATCGACACCTATGTCGCCGAAAGCTATGGGTTACCACAAGGTCAAGGTCCGTCGTTCCGACGCGGACGCCTTCGCGCGAAGCTAGGGCAAATACCGTGAACAAGAGCCGTCAGACCGACACAGCTCTATGAATGAGCCCGGTCGAACACTGACCTTCGAAAGGCTGGTCTGGATCGATGACAGGAGTTTATCGGGGTGCGCTCCGGTAACAAACACGACGAAGAAGCCGTTCCCGATCTCGTGTCCCTCGATAACGCCAGTAGGCTCTATGGCAGCGCCTATCGCGTCCTCGACATCATAGAGTTGGAACGTCTCGCCTTCGATGCCAAAATCATCATTCGCCAGTTTCAAATGGATAGAGAGCCGTTGCGGGTCAATCGCCTGACTTGGGATCGGGCTGTCCATGAACGTTAAACCTGCAACTGTTAACATGGCAGCTAAAGCTCTTACCATCTAGGTCGTCGCCTTCCGGTCAATCCCGCCATCTGACCGCTACGGACGGGCTATGTCCGTGCCCAGCCGCTATACGAGGCAGCGCCGGTCGTCATATCGATCACGAAGGTATCACCGCCGATCCGGCTCGCATAGAACCTTCCGTCGATATTGCTGATGGCGGAGAAGGTGTCGGTCGCGGGGCGGGTCGCATCGAAATTCCGGTGCATGTCGTCCGTCGCGCCCTGTTCCGGCGCAATCTGCCACACAGGCCGATTGCTGGCGTCGAACAGGAACACCTCTCGGCCCCAGATCTCCCGATGAATGACATTTCTCGCCGGATACGCTTCGAACAGCACCAGACGCCCGATGCCTGGCACCGGTAAGATCATGCCTATTGGGTAAGACTGCACAACTCGGTCCGATATCCTTGTTCGACACCACAATACGACGTGGCGGTTAATTCCCGAAATTCGATCGTCAACGGGAAGGGAAACCGCGGAATTCCTCAAGGCGTGACGAATTTATTCTGACCGCCAGTGCGTCACTGCCTACAACAGGATCTGACCGCATCAGGCAGTTACGGATGATAGTTCTCAAGATAGATTATTCGCTCGATAGTTTGCCGTAAGACGCAATCACTTATGATAACCTCGTCTAACGTCCCTCCCACGTCATCGCCTCGATCTCGACGGCATCCCTCTTTCTTGGAAACGATCCACTTGCGTTCAGATTCTCGCAAAACTGATTTCTTCGCGGGATTTAACCGTAACATAATCATCTTATATGCTTGGTTTAGCCGATCATCCTGACGCTGAATTTCGGCGTAATTGCATGCGGTGTTATCATGATCGGTATTTCCCGCAGCAGTCGCTGCGGACATGCAAGAACGGAACTCGCGAGAGTATCGATGGGCAGGATCAGAAGCCGCATAAGCCGGCATCACAGCTCCGGCAGCTGCGATTACCACGATCATTGCATACGTCCGCATTTTTGTCCTCAAACAGCAAGATGCAGTGAATCTACGTTCCGTATCGCGCTCGACTGAACGTATGTCTATTCCCGATTAAGCATCCCTCGCGAGGAAGCCGGCCCGAGCAAAAACGCCGACTTGCAGTCATTCCGAGAGACCCGCTACGCTAGTAAAATGGCACTGCATCCTGATGTTGCTCGGCTCGCTGGAACACTCGAAGCAATGGTGACATTGCTAAAGCTGCACGGTGACAACGGATGGGCCGAGAAGGTCGAGCGGTGTAGATCGAGTATCGCACAATCCGATTATCACGGCGTCGATCGACTTTTGCGTCTCTACGGTGGAATGGGATCACTGAACGACGTGGTTCTGCAATCCGGTGGAATTGCCCCGGCAGAAGACAATGAGAGGTTTAACGCGCTTCGAACAGATGCTTGGAAACAGGTGAATGCACTGGCGCGAGACAGAGCGCGCGATGACGGTAACTAACCACCCAACTCGGCCATTCCCGAAATTCGATCGAATTTCGGGAATAGCGGGGTGAGAAGGAAAGCAGACATTCGGCAGCGCTAGACTTTTGCAATCATTGGCCCGAAAGACGTTCGTCATGGATCAGTTGATCAAGGTAGAGCAGCCGCTCCATTGGCGCGAGCTACATAATATCCGCCGTGAGGTCCTGTTCGATACTGGCGTGTTTCCGTTCGAGTATGACGAGAACCACCCTGACGACCGCGCTCATGGGAATACGCCGTTTCTGCTGATATCGGGAGGGAAACCGATTGGCGTGGTGCGGCTAGATCAGCGTGGCACGATCGGGGTAGTCCGCCTCGTCGGCATCCGCACGGCATATCAGCGCCAAGGCTATGGTAGGGCACTGGGCGAGCTTCTCGACGCCCAAGCCGTCGCGAGCGGTGTCGCCCAGCTTCGCGTAAACGCGTTCATCGATGCGGTTGGCTTCTACGAAAAGAGTGGTTGGGAGCGCGCAGTTTGGGATCAGGACGAGTTGGAGAGGGCTAACGGACGGGGTGTCCAGATGATCAAGAACGTCGGGCTACAGAAGCGGTAGGATCGGCTGCGTTCGAGTGCCATGATCTGAGCGCAGCGGATGGCTTCAGCTATCAGGAACGCCTGAGCCAGCAGCACAGTACATGTCCGTTTTCGGGCCTCCTGGTACGATCCCGCATTCTCGCGATGGATCGAGAAACGAGAAGGCGAAGGCGTTCCCAAAATCCGAGTGACGCAGCAAAACGGGGAAAGGCCCCCTGCGTATGGCGAGGCTCAACTCTTGGCTTTTCCCTCCAATTGCCTATGAAGCGTCCATGACAAACCTGATGACGATCGTTTCGCAATGCTGGTGGCCCGCGATTTAAACGCGGCCAGTCATACCCTTTTGACCCGGCCGCTGCTTTCGGCGGCCCGGTTACAGCACTTCCGACGATAGCAGCGGCAACCCCTTGGAGTGTTGCCAAATGCCCTCTTCTTCGCAGCCTGTGATCCTCACCGGAGACCGCACCACCGGCGCGCTTCACCTCGGACACTATGTCGGCTCTCTGCGTAACAGGGTGGAGCTACAGCATACCCATCAGCAATATGTGCTGCTCGCCGACTCCCAGGCTCTTACTGACAATGCAAATGATCCGGGCAAGGTCCGCCGCAACGTGCTGGAGGTGGCCACCGACTACCTTGCGGTGGGGATCGACCCGAACCTGTCCACGATCTGCCTTCAATCGGCGCTACCGGCGCTAGCTGAGTTGACGCTTCTCTACCTAAATTTCGTGACGGTCGCGCGCCTCGAGCGCAACCCGACCATCAAAGATGAAATCCAGGCTCGGGGCTTCGGCCGCGACATTCCCGCCGGCTTCCTTTGCTACCCGGCAGCACAGGCCGCTGACATAACGGCCTTCAAGGCTACCGTGGTTCCCGTCGGCGAGGATCAGGCGCCGATCATTGAGCAGACCAACGAATTGGTCCGCCGCCTCAACCGCCAGATCGGACACGAGCTGTTACCCGAGGCGCGGGCGCTGATCCCCGCAATGGGAAGACTGCCCGGCGTCGACGGCAAGGCGAAGATGAGCAAGTCGCAGGGTAACGCGATACCGCTATCAGCGAGCGATGCCGAGATCGAGGCAGCGGTGCAGCACATGTATACCGACCCGAACCATCTACGCGCGACCGATCCAGGGCATGTGGAGGGCAACGTGGTGTTCACTTATCTCGATGCCTTCGACGTTGACGTGGAAGCGGTAGCCGAGTTGAAAGCACATTATCGTCGTGGAGGGTTGGGGGACATGGCGCTGAAGCGCCGGCTGACAGGCATCCTTCAAACGATCGTCGCGCCGATCCGCGAGCGCCGGGCCGCACTCAGCGCCAGGCCCGACACGATCATGGATATTCTGCGCGCTGGCGCGGAGAAGGGCCGCCAAGTCACCGAACGCACCAAAGCGGAGATCATCGAGGGTTTGGGGTTATTTCAGCTGTAGCTGTTAAGCTTGCCAGGCTTCTCGCAAACGAGGGGCGATCGAGAAGGCCGGAGCGTTCTCGGAATCGATCCCCTTTGAGAACGTCGATTTAGCCGCAACCATCCTGTGGAACGTCACGCGTAGCCTGAGCACTGCCATGAGGGTTGCAAACTGGGGAGGGCCGAAAGACCCTCCTGTTTACAGGTCGCCAGTGAGAAATTGCGCCTTTCCGAACGCAAAGCTCCAGTCCGCATCGCTATTCTCGATCACAGAGAACATCACATCCTGCGGCTCAATCCCGCAACGCTCCGCAAGGCCGCGCGTCACCGTCTGGTAAAATGCCTGTTTCATTTCCTGCGAGCGAGGGCGCGTCGTCATATGGATCAAAACACGCTGTTCGGTACGCTCGAAGCCCAACCCAGTATCTTCCATGACAAGATGAGTGGCTTCGTGTTCGGTGACGATCTGATAGCGGTCACGAACCGGCACCTGGAACGCTTCCACCATCGCTTCATGGATGACCTGCTGCCATTCGGCGATTGTCTTTGCAGTGCGCCCTTTGACGACATGGATGTTGAGCAGCGGCATTACTGGTCCTTCCGATTGCGGACGGCGTTCAGCTCGCCCACGAGTGTTTCAATAAGGGTGGCGGCAGGCATCGCGCGCGAAAGCGGCGCTCCTTGTCCCGCCCATTGCGCGCCAAAGCCATGTTCGCCGCGCGCTTTGGCGGCAGCATGGAGGGCTTTGCCGGCGTCGTATGCAATGGGGTAGTCGGGCGGCAACCGCTCGGAGAGATGTTCGACCAACGCAGTAAAACGATTGGCAATTGTTCGCGCTGGACGTCCTGAAATTAGCGGTGTCAGAGTGGTGTGATACGCTCCCGAGCCGGTCAATGCGGCGCGGTAAGCATCATCAGCAGCGGATTCCGGACAAGGTACAAAAGCCGTGCCGAGTTGCGCTGCAACCGCGCCGAGGTCGAGTGCGGCTGCGATGCCCGCCCCATCCATGATCCCGCCGGCCGCGATAACAGGGAGCTTGGTTTTCCGTACCAGCAGGCGCGCCAGCGCAAGCGTACCAAGAGCATCATCGGGCTTTTCCGGATCGAATACGCCCCGATGTCCGCCTGCCTCGATACCTTGCGCCACAATAGCATCAATACCGGCTGCCTCGATCGCGTGCGCTTCCTCCAAGCTGGTAGCAGTCGCAAGCAGGTAGATCCCCCGCGCGCGCAGAGCGGAAAGCGCGTCGGCAGACGGCAAGCCGAAATGGAAGCTGACGACGGGAGGTTTCAGCGCGAGCAGCGTTTCCAGCATGTCGGCATCGTCTGCAAAGCTCTTATAGATCGTCCGCAACGCCTTGGGCGGCTCGGCGTCAAACTCGGCAAACAACGGCGCGAGCCATTCCAGCCACGCCCGTTCACGCTCCGGATCGGCCGTGGCGCTGCCGTGGACGAACAGGTTGACGTTAAAGGCACCGTCGATGTGATCGATGCGCGCGCGGGTTTCCTCGATCATCGCGCGCGCACCCTTGGCGTCGGTCGCACCGACCCCGATCGATCCTAGCCCGCCCGCATTTGACACCGTTGCGGCCAGTGTCGGCGTTGAGACACCGGCCATCGGTGCCTGAACGATGGGAAGCGTCATGTTGAGCCGGTTGAGCATCCTCGCCTCCTATGCCGCAAACGCTTCGTCAGTCGGACCGAACAGTTCGTAGTGAACCTGTCCCGATGGTACGCCCGCCCCGATCAGGCCGGGAACGAAGGAGCGCAGGAAGGGACGCGGACCGCATAGGTAAAAGTCGGCTTGCTCGAATGGCGTGTTGGCTTTCAGCCAGTCGACCGTAACTAGCCCGGCTTCCGCATCGTCCGCCTCGCTGCGCCGTTCGTAAAATGTATGGACCTTTGTACCGCCATGCTGACCGGCCAATTCGCGGATATGCGCGTCGAGAGCGTGCGCCTCACGGCTCGCCGTCCCGTGGACGTACCAAACGCGAGCGGCGGGATGCGCCTCCGCAATCATTTCCATCATGCTGACCATGGGGGTCAGTCCCACACCGCCAGACAGCAGTACGATCGGGCGCTCCGGCACGTCGGCGAGGAAGAAATCGCCGGCAGGTGGCGTAGTTTCTACGATCACGCCGGGGAAGCCGTGGTCGTGCAGGAACGCCGACGCACCCCCGTCCGCCTGCCGCTTCACGGTGATGCGATAATGATCGTCGCTCGGGCCGGACGAAATTGAGAAGTTACGTTTCAAACCGGGCAGGCCCGCAGCGTCGAAGCGGAACGTGAGGTACTGGCCGGCGCGATGGCGCAGCACTGGACGACCATCGACGGGCTTGAGAACGAACGACACAATGCCTTCGCTCTCCGGCCGACGCTCAGCGACGACGAACTTGCGCCAGTCGGTCCACCCACCTTCGTGCGTCATAATCTCGGCGCGGATCGTGTCTTCGCGACCGGTCAGGATATTGGCGAGAAACCAGTATGCCTCACCCCAAGCTGCAAGAATTTCCGGGGTAGCAGCGTCGCCTAGCACTTCCTCGATCGCGCCAAGCAGGGCCGTTGCGACGTAGGGATAATGCTCGGCTTTGATGGCGTAGCCGATATGCTTTTGCGCGATCCGTTCGACCGCAGGCCCAAGCACACCAAGATTCTCGATGTTGCGAGCGTAGGCAAGGACGGCGGTCGCAAGCGCATGGACCTGAGCGCCGTTCTCCTGATTGGCTGTGTTGAACAACGCGGCAATCTCCGCGTCTTCGAAAAGCCGGCGATACATCGCCCCAGTGATGGCGCTGCCATGCTCGGCCAGCGCTGGAACGGTGGCCTTCACGATGGCGATGGTTTGCGGTGACAACGACGCGGACATGGGCGACTCCGTAAAGAGGTATTCAGGATGCCTCTATTGTCGTCACCATATACATGCAACCGAAATACCGGTATTAGCGTATCTCAATGAAGCTGACCCGCTACACTGACTACGCGTTGCGCGTGCTGATCCACCTCGCGGTGCATGAGAACGAGCTGGCCTCTATCGGTCGGATCGCTTCGCGTTACCTGATCTCGCAAAACCACCTGATGAAGGTTGTGCAGGACCTGAGCCGTGCTGGTTTTGTAGAGACGATCCGGGGACGGAACGGGGGATTGCGGCTGGCACGGCCGGCAGCGGAGATTAACGTCGGCGAGTTGGTGCGCCATACCGAAGGCGGCTTCGATCTCGTGGAATGCGGTGGTTGCGTGATCGCGCCCTCGTGTGGCCTGCCACGCGTCTTGGCGGAGGCGACTAAGGCATTCCTTGCCACCCTGGATCGCTACACGATCGCGGATCTTTCTACCCGACCGGCCGATCTACGCGCGCTATTCGCGTTGCGTGATACGGATGCCGCAGTCTCGGGCGATGTGTTGGACTCGGACGGCATTACCATGAGTGACGATCAGCATAGCTAAGCGAGCGCGAACGGCCCTTCGTATTCCCAAAATACCATCGTTTTCGGGAATGGAATCAGGCTTGGTGAATCACGAGCCGCTTGTACAGGTTGGCGACGCTACCAGGGGCGGCGTCGCCAAAGAACAATGCGAGATTATCAGCCGACTGGCGCGCGACCTCCCGGCTTCGCGGAAACAAGTCTTGTTCATAGGCGGCCAACGCGACTTCCATGTCTGCGGAACTATTAACGAGGGCACGGGCGAGTTCCGCCCCGTCGAACATTGCGAGATTGGCTCCTTCGCCTGCAAACGGCGACATAAGATGAGCGGCATCGCCCACCAACGTAACGCCGGGCGTTCGCGGCCACTCGTGCCCGATCGGCAGGGCATGGATCGGACGCAGCGTTGGGTAAGCGGTGCTGCCGGTGATAAGATCGGTTAGCACCGGAGCCCAGCCCGCGAACCGCTCCGCTATCAAACGCAAGCCGGCGCGGACATCGCTGAAACTTAGCGACCGTGCCCACTCCTCCGGTTCGTTCAGCGCTACATATCCCGCGACGCTGCCATCAGCGTTGCGGTGCGCCATGATGCCCTTCCCTGGAGCGGGAGCCATCAGCGTGCCTGCGCCGACCGCCGCCACGCTTGCTGCGTGGACCGTATCATCGGCAGCAAGGGCAATCTCGATGAAACACGTGCCGGAGTAGATCGGCCGCGCGTCAGAAACGAGGGACCGAACCTTGGACCAGGCACCGTCGGCACCTACGATCAGATCGGCGATCACGGTATGCCTGTCAGCAAGAACGACCTCATGCCGCCCGCCTTCGATTGTGCGGAAGGCGGTGACCTTGTGACCCCAGCGGATCGCATCCGCGGGCAATGATGCGATCAGCATTGCGCGCAACTCGCCCCGATCTACCTCCGGACGGGCTGAAGCCGGGTCAGCCGGCTTGTCGAACAGGATCGTCCCGTCCTTCCCCACGATGCGCTTGCCGTCCTCGCCGGGGCGGACGAGGCGCAGGAACGCCTCGTGCAAACCGGCCGCTTCAAGCGCGCGCTGTCCGGAAAGGTCGTGAATGTCGAGCAAGCTGCCTTGCCATCTAGCGGTCGGCGAGGACTCGGCTTCGTAAATTGTGGCTACAACCCCGTGCCGGTGCAGGACGCGGGCAAGCACAAGGCCGCCTAGGCCGGCACCGATGATAGCAATAGTATTCTGCATGATTGGCGCTCCATATGCTGCAACGTCGGCGTTCGACGCTACGGATGATGTTTGGAGACGCTGGGCGACCATGCAGATGCGTGGACGACGTATACGCGACAGCTAGGAGGCGAGTGCCGTCCCGAACCGTCGTTTTGCGCGACATTCACGCGCTTATGTGACAGCCTCGTTTTTAGCAATGCCGGGCCGCTGTGACGAAGTCATAAGGCTGGATACGCTTTCGGAAACGGTTCCTACCTATTTTGGGAGGCAACCGACTTTCCTAATAAACCATCGTGTCTGGGAAAGCCGCGCAAGCAGAAGCAGCAATCGTTAAACTGCCAAAATACTAGGCCGCTATGACGGCTGCCCATTTTATATGCGCCTCTAGATCGCTCCCGAACCCGGCGCCCAAAAGGACATCGCGCCAGTCAATTTGGGCGAGAAGCACCGCGTTCTCGAACGCAGTGATGCTCCCATCCGATAGTTTTAAAGTCGCGAGCCAAATGCGCTCCATTGCTTCGCCATCCAAATCTCGAGAATGGACTTGCTCCGGTCCGCAATCGATCACTAGCGTCGTTTCCACCCGCTCCCACAAGTTCGGTGGAAAGACGACACGAAGAACGTGATGCGTCCTAAGGGTTATATGAAGCGCATTGTTCGGCACATTTCCACCCTTCAGGCTCAGCACACTCACTTCTACAAGCAAACATATTCCCGCTCGACCATCCTTTGGGGGAAAGGGCGGCTGCGTCAGGGACGTCCGATAACGCCGTTGCCTTCCCAATAGCGGACGGTCCGCTTTCCTTCCCAACCCGGACATTCAGGGCCGACACGCATCAGATTTCTGCATCAAGCGATGCTACGATTTCCGCGACTTCGAGCCTGATGCAAAACTCGTGGTTTTTGCATCATGCTGCGAGGAATTTGCGCTTAGGCTGCTATCGCCCTTGTATCGCAAAGCAGGGTGAGCAAACCTCTAGTGCTGCCTGGAGAAGTGATATGCTTATACCTCTAATAAGCCTGCTGGCAGCCGCACTCGCTCCAAGCGCTCCGACGACGGAGGCGATTTGCACAGTTGGACGTGCAGCTCTTCGAGATCTACCCGGTATCTATAACAACTATCCTGCGGACTCATACTATGCCGCTTCCGATGAAAATGGACGCGATCTGCTGAACGTGTGTCCTAAACTAAAAAGTGAATTGCCGATCGGCTATTCGGAGGCGACGGATGATGCTCATACACGAGCAAATATACATGCACCTGTACCGGGATATAGCCCTCGACCTGCTTATATATATTCAATCAATGTACCTAAGTTCAGCGCCGATCTAAAATCAGCTACCGTCCATTTCGAATATACTTGCACTGGCCTTTGTGGCGGAGCTTTTGAAGCTCATTACGCCTTAACGCAAAACGGATGGCAACGTCGGGGTGCGCTCCGAACATTATACGTCTCATAGGGACTTGGGTCGGCTCTATGCAATGCCGGCTAGCTCAAGGTGTTGATGCAAAGTTTGTGATTTTCGCATCACCAGTCATGCCGTTCTGTCCCATTGCGTAGAGCGGCGCGGTCTAGCATCCTCTCGTAATGATCGAACTGTTCCTGCTCGCTATCGCTCCCGTTGCCGACAATGCGTCACCATGTTTACCTTGCCTCCCCGTGGCACCCGCTATGTCGAAGCCGACCGCGTTCGCGATTGGGAATATTGGGTTAGTCGGCGGCACGCGGACGACTGCTGTTGCTGCCCTTTCCGTTGACGCTGGTGCTGCGACCGCGACACTTGACTGTCATTTCAGCGGGCGCTGGCGGATGGATACCGCGTCTATCACTGGCATTACCAAGCCAACGGTCTTTCAGGTGCATGACGGGCGTTTCAAGCGAGACGATGCCGAAGACATAATGGCTGATGGTCGGCCTCATCGCGTTGCCGGAGACGGCTACGTCGATGAGCAATCTATTTCAGTCGAAAGCGATCATCTTGTCAGGGAAGTCGACAAGATCCGCGGTAAACTCGCCTATACCGTGGATTATAGTATCTCGCCTGACGGCAACACTCTGACATGGCACGTAGCCAGCTACACAAGCCCGGATGGCAAAGCCGTTCTGAGCAAGACGGTGCAACGCCGTGTCGGCGCGGCGAAGAAAGGCGCGCATCTTCTCTCCGGCACGTGGAAGCGCATCGGTGTGACGGCGGATTCTAGGAGTGACTGGATTTTAAAGCTGGACGGCAATCGCTTCAGTTGGAGGACCGATGGCGGCATCGGGTACGACGCAATCGTCGGAGGCGCGCCGGTTAAACTCGATGGGGACAATTCTGGCGTTCGAGCGCAAATTACGCGACCGCGATCCGATCTTATTGTCGAAACCGATTTGTCAGCAAATGGTACAGTCGACGACACTCTTTCCATGCAGCTGATGCCTGATGGAAGGACCCTTCGCGCTACTGGCATCTATGGCCCCGAGAAGCGGTCGACGACCTTCACTCTGCATAAACTGGTGGAATGATCGATCTTCGATCGGCATCGGTCGGCATGTGAAAGGGCCGAACGAAGCGTGGTTTTTGAGCGTCAACTGACCGGCTGCTTCGCTCGCTACGCTGATGCAAAACTGTTGATTTTTGCATCAAGAGGGCTGGGGGAAGGCGGTCAGGAACCTGTCATTTACAGTTGGTTGATAGGTTCACTCGATGAGCTTCAAAAAGCCTTTTCGAGCCGCCCCAGTAAAGCTGGGAAGTCACTATCGCCGTAAGCAGCGGGGTCGTGACCAGAAATCCGCAATCAAGGTGCTCGGTGCTGCTGTAGCCGCTGGGGCAATCATGGGCGTGGGAAGTATCGCGCTTAGCGAGGACGGACGAGTTCGGATGGTCTCAGCTGTAAAACCGGTTGCAGTATGGGCCGGGATGGCGCGCGCGAGGAAGCCACAGGCCGGTGATTTCTGGAGCGGGTGCGATGACGCCCGTGCTGCGGGTACCGCACCAATTTATTCTAATGAGCCCGGCTATCGCGAAAGCATGGACGGTGACGGCGATGGCATCGCCTGCGAACCCTATCGGTAAGTGAGTTGCAAAAGGGACCCCTTTTGCGACGCAGCCCGTGCCAGCTTCAATTCTCAAAATTCGATCCTTTTGAGAACGCCCCTGCCGTCACGATCGCCGTTACTCGATCCGAGAATTGTCTTGTGTTGCGCGGTGGTTACGCAACCGACTGTGTCGGCTAGCCTAGATTCGGCATTTCCGCATTCACCCGCTCGCGCAACGTCGCATACTTTGCCGCCATATTCAGGTGCAGGGTTTTCACAATGGGGTCAGTAGCCAGTGCGGCCATGTCGAGTTCCTGCTGTGCGCGCATCAGGTAATACTGGTCATCAGTAATCGCTGCCATCGCCAACCCCATAAACTGAACGACCCGTAACACTGTTTATGAGACGAACAATCTCGTCGGGAGGGTTGCCGAATGTCTCCAAATTCTACTCTTTTTTATCATATAGAATATAACCTTTGAGGTTCAGAGTATCTGAAACCTATGATAAGATCGGGGATGACCCCAAGTAAATTCATCGCTTTTCAAGAGCGAAAAATGGGAAGGCTCCTCACGCCTGAGGAAAAAAATGTTTAAACGAAGTCCGCTACGCTTGTGATAGCGGTAAGCGTGATACTGTAAAAGCAATGTGGTCGGCGCTGGATGATTGCATAGCGGTTAGACCGCTTCGGGAGACATAGTCAGGGTCAGTCGTTATTCGTGAAGGCGGCAGCCAATCCAATTATCGACTAAAGGGGGAAAGGATCGTGGACAAGGTTCTGACTGAGCGGATGTGCGCGGAGGTTCCTGGCGAGATCGTCGTGTTCGCGATTGGTATGCGGATCAACCGTTGGTGGAAGGTATGGCGCTGGCTCCCGGTTCTGGGGGAAATGCCGCCGATGCTTCGCGAGCAGGCAGCCGATCCCGCGATCGGCCTCCTCTCCGTCCGGCCAGTATTTGGTTTTCGCAATATTGGCGTCCTCCAGCACTGGCAGACCGCCGAGCATCTTCACGCATATGCCCACCGGGCGGGCGGCACGCATTTGGGTGCATGGCGACGCTTCAACGAGAAGATTGGCACCAGCGGCGATGTAGGCATCTGGCACGAAACTTACGTTGTTCCCGCCGGTCACTCTGAGTCGGTTTTCGTGAACATGCCGCGCTATGGCTTGGGGGTCGCTGGCACTCTTCATCCCGCCAAGGGAGCGCGGGCCAGCGCCCGAAAGCGGCTAGCGGGCACACGGTCCTGATCGTTCTCACCCAGGCGAGGTTTTATAAGCTAAGCGACATAGGTCGAATTGGTCAGTCGCTAGGCGCTACGCGGAAGGAGCAAGCGCTTCGATGATCCGGCAGTCGGCGACGGTGTTGCGGCTACAGGAATCTATCAGCGCGTCGAGTTCACCAGCAAGCGCAGTCAGGTCCGCAATCTTACGTCTAATCGCGTCGCGGTGTTGGTTGGCGACAACATCAACCGCGATGCAGGACTGATCGCGCCGATCGGCAAGCCCCATCAACTCGCGTACTTGGTCGATCGAGAAGCCAAGATCGCGCGCACGCCGAATGAAGGACAGGCGGCGTAGATGCGCGTCCTCATAGGTCCGGTAGTTCCCCGCTGATCGTTCAGGCGCGGGCAGCAAGCCAATCTGCTCATAATAGCGGATCGTCTCGACCTTCGTGCCGGTGGCACCGGCCAGTTTTCCGATCGTCAGTTTTTCAGACATAGCGCTTGACCCTCTAGCGACTAGAGGGTGCATATAGGCTGTCAGATCGATTCTATCGAGGTGGCGAACATGGCCTGCACAAGCTGCGCGTCCGACAAGGCGGGTACTTTCAACGACCCCAAATGGCGCCGGGCGCTATGGATCGCACTCGCTATCAATGGTGGCATGTTCGTTATCGAGATACTTGCCGGCATCACGGGTGGATCGAAGGCGCTGCAAGCCGACGCGCTCGACTTTTTTGGCGATACCGCGAACTACGCAATCAGTCTTGGCGTTGCCGGAATGGCGATAGCCTGGCGCGCACGCGCTGCGATGTTGAAGGGGGCGACGCTTGCTTTGCTAGGCGTCTATGTCCTGTTCGCGGCGGGATGGGGGGCGCTCCACGACGCAACGCCCCATGCCGAAATTATGGGCGTGGTCGGCATAGCCGCGTTGATCGCGAACCTTGTCGTCGCGGTCATGCTGTACCGCTTCCGAAGCGGTGATGCGAACATGAGGTCGGTATGGATTTGCTCGCGTAACGACGCGATCGGCAACATCGCCGTCGTGCTGGCCGCAGGCGGGGTGTTCGGCCTCAACAGCGCGTGGCCTGATCTTGCCGTCGCCGCCTTGATGGCTGTGTTGGGAATATCGGGCGGTGTTCAGATCATGCGGCAGGCACGCGCCGAAATGCGTAGCGAGCCCTCACCCGCCCCCGCTACTTACCAGCGGTCGTTACATGGCAGTCGGTAAGCTGCTAAGGCGCGGGCCGATGCACCGCCTTTCCGCCCTGTTCCTCAGTTTCATGCTCGTGCTTATGCTCGGGCTTGGATCAGTTGCGCACGCGACCGAAGGCGTGACGTGCATTGATACCGCAGCGGTCAGCTCCCTCGATCATTGCGACGGCGATGCCGACCAAGTGCCGGCAGACGCCGACAAGGCGTATCCTCACCATCATGGTGGTTGCCACGGCCATCATGTCGGCGTGCCGATCGCGTCCGATTCAACCGGACCAGCCAGCAGCGTTCGTATGACGGCATCGGTGTGGCGCAATGCGCCCAAGGCCCCGGTAGCGTCGGACCCAGCCCTACGCCCTCCCCGAGCCTGACCAACGCCTAATTCCGCCGGGAAAGCCCGTGCGGACGCCCAAGGTTCGTCAGGAGTCCATTACCCATGCACCGTTTTATTGCGGCCTTATTGGCCGTGGCGTCGTGCGCGTCGATCGCGCAGGCGCAGTCAGCCGATCCCACATCGACCAGTCCCCCTCTCACCCTTGATCAGGCGCTTTCACTTGCCGGAGCGACCGCCCCCAGCCTTGAGGCTGCCACAGCAGGCGTCCGGGCAGCAGAGGCAGGCCGCACGGTTGCCGGCTACCGCCCTAACCCGTCGATCGTTGCTGAGACCGAGAACATTGCCGGTAGCGGTCAATATCGCGGCCTTCGCAGCGCCGAGACAACGGCAGGATTGGCACTACCGATCGAGTTGGGTGGCAAACGATCGGCACGGATCGCTGTCGCAGATGCAATTGGTAATCGAGCGAGGATAGGCACGGCGTTGGCCGCGGCCGATCTACGGCTTGCCATCACGCAGCTCTACATCGAGGCGACCACAGCGGAACGCCGACTGGTGACCACGCGCGAGCAGGCCGGTATCGCCCGCGAAGCATCGCGCGCAGCCGGCGTCCGCGTTCAAGCGGGGCGAGCATCACCGCTCGAACAGCAGCGCGCCGATGTATTGCGGATCAATGCGGAGACAGCCGTGGAGCGCTCGGAGCGGCTTGCGGAGGTCGCGCGGAGCAATCTTGCACGACGGATTGGCCAACCTTTCACAGGACCGTTGGACTTGGCGTGGTTCGGCCGTGTCGAGGGCTTTGGTCCAACGCGACCGATCGAGACCGCCGGGACGCTGGCATTGGCGGCGACACGCGCGGACGTGACAACGGCAGAGGCACAGGTGCGGCTTGCCAGGTCGCAGCGCATTCCCGACGTGACAATCAGCGCCAGCGCACGACGGCTTGAGGCTACGAACGACGTGGCAGCGGTGTTCGGGGTGTCGATCCCGTTCCCACTGTTCAACAACGGCAAGGCGGCAGTGGCGCAGGCGCGGGCGCAGACCGATCAGGCGCAGGCGCTACGTCGCGCGGCCGAGCTAGATACCGCGCAGGATATCGCAAGCGCACAGGCGAACGTCGCGAATGCCGCGACGACCGCTCGCAACGCCAGCGGGCCGGCATTGGCGTCGGCAAGCGAAGCCGCTCGGATCGCCCGGATCGGCTACCGGGAGGGCAAGTTCGGTCAGCTCGATTTGCTCGATGCCGAACGTACCCTGTCCGAAACACGAACCGCCGCTATCGATGCGCTCGCCACCTATCATGACGCCAAGGCACGCCTCGAACGGCTCGTTGCCGCAGCGCCTTCGCCCGAGGAAACCAATCAATGACGAAGACCATCATGCGGGCGCTCGCGCCTGTGACCCTGGCTGTCCTCCTTGCCGGATGCGGCGGGGGTGGCAACGGCGAGGCCGGTGAGAAAGCCGGAGCCGAGAAGACGGAAGGTGCCGAGGCCAGCGAAGCCAAGGAGGGTCCAAAGGATATCGTCACCCTGTCCGCGCAGCAGATTGCGGATGCCGGGATAGAGGTTACGCGTCCTACAGTAGGCGGCGTGGCCGGAGCGATCGAGCTATCGGCAACGATCGAGGGCGATCCTCAAGGTGTGCAGGTTGTGTCCACCTCCGTAGGCGGTCGGCTTGTTTCCCTCACCCGCAATCTCGGGCAGTCAGTCAGCCGGGGCGACCCGCTGGCTATCATAGAGAGCCGGGAAGCGGCGTCACTGAAAGCGGAGGTAGAAGCCGCGCGCGCGCGTTCCGCACTCGCCCAATCGAACCTTCGCCGCGAACAGCGTTTGTTCGCTGAACGTGTTTCGCCAGAACAGGATCTGGTCGCAGCGCGGACGGCCGCGACGGAGGCCAGCATTGCCCTTCGCCTGGCGCAGCAGCAGTTGTCAGCGACGGGCAGCGGAGGCGGCGCGCTCAACCGCATCGCGGTCCGCTCGCCGATCGCCGGCCAGGTCATCGCGCGATCCGCTACACTCGGGCAGGCAGTCGCGGCCGATGCAGAGCTGTTCCGCGTCGCCAATCTGTCGAAGGTCACTGTAACCACATCACTCGTCCCCACCGATGCCGGCCGGGTGAAACCCGGCGTGCGTGTCGAAGTGACGGCGCCGGGGCGGCGTCAGGAGGGGCGTGTCACGTTCGTGTCCCCCATTCTGGACGAGACGACCCGATTGGTGCCGGTGATCGCCACCCTCGACAACGCCGGCAGCACATGGCGCGTTGGTGAGACGGTCAACGTATCTATCCTCGTTCCTGCGACCGGGGACCGCACCGTCGCTGTACCATCGGCCGCAGTGCAGATGATCGAGGACAAGTCGTTTGTGTTCGTCCGGACGGCGACAGGATTCCGGGCAATTCCCGTGACGCTTGGTCGCACCAACGGCGGACAGGTCACTGTAACGGCGGGCCTTACCGGATCGGAGCGCATTGCCTCCACCAACAGCTTCACGCTCAAGGCCGAACTCGGCAAGGGTGCAGGCGGGGATGAGGACTGAGCCATGATCGGTCGCATCGTCACCCTCTCTGTCGAGAAGCGCTGGCTCGTCCTGCTTCTCACCATCGCGGCTGCATTGCTCGGGATTGGCGCGCTGCGTCAGCTTCCGATCGACGCCGTACCCGACATCACTAACAACCAGGTACAGATCAACGTCGTTGCTCCTGCCCTCTCCCCCGATCAGATCGAGAAGCAGGTTGCGTTCACGGTTGAAACCGCGCTCGCTGGCATTCCCGGGCTTGAATATACCCGCTCGCTAAGCCGCAATGGCTTTGCCCAGATCACAGCGGTTTTCGGTGAAAAGACCGATATCTACTTTGCGCGGGCGCAGGTGGCGGAACGCCTGCGAACCGCTGAGGAAGACCTTCCCGAAGGTGTGAACCCCGAGATGGGGCCGATCGCCACGGGCCTTGGCGATATCTTCATGTGGACCGTCGAATATCGCGAACTGGATCAGGTCCATCATCGCAACGGCGAACCCGGCCTGCAACGCGATGCCAGCTATATCACCCCTGAGGGGGATCACCTCGTCAGCGACGCCGACAAGGCGACCTACTTGCGCACCGTGCAGGATTGGATCGTCACGCCGCAGCTCAAAAGCACTGACGGGCTTGCTGGCGTCGACTCCCTTGGTGGCTACACCAAGGAATATCTCGTTATTCCAGACATACAGCGCATGGCGGCAATGCGGCTGACGCTTCAGGATCTCACCACCGCCCTTCAGCGCAGCAATACCAGCGCGGGCGCTGGTGTGGTCAACCGCAACGGCGAAGGGTTGGCGGTTCGATCGGATGGGCGTGTCCGCAACGCCGACGAGCTGGCCCGTACCGTTGTTGCCACGCGCGAGAGCGTTCCGATTCTGCTCAACCAGATCGCGACCGTTCGCACCGGGCAGGCGCTACGCATGGGATCGGCGTCGGAAAACGGCCATGAGGTTGTCGTCGGCACCGCGGTTATGCGGATCGGGGAGAATAGTCGCACGGTGTCGACGGGCGTTGCCGAACGGCTGACGCAGATCGGCCGCTCATTGCCGGTCGATGTTGTCGTGAAGCCGGTCATGAACCGGACCGAGCTGGTGAACTCCACGATCGCCACGGTTGCCCGCAACCTTGCCGAGGGTGCGGTGCTAGTGATCGTCGTTCTGTTTGCGCTGCTTGGCAATTTCCGCGCGGCGCTGATCGCAGCCTGCGTCATTCCGATCACGATGCTGTTGACCAGCATCGGCATGTTGAAGGCGGGTGTTTCGGCCAATCTGATGAGCCTTGGCGCGCTCGACTTTGGTCTGATCGTGGATGGCGCGGTCATCATCGTGGAGAACGCATTACGGCGTTTGGGAGAGGCGCAGCATGGTTGTGATGACGTGCTGACGATCGAGCAACGTCTTGGGATTGTCGCGGCATCGGCGCGCGAGATGATCCGCCCATCGGTGTACGGGCAGGCTATCATCATCCTGGTCTATGCGCCGTTGCTCACCTTCACGGGTGTCGAGGGCAAGATGTTCGAGCCGATGGCGCTGACAGTCATCATCGCCCTAGTGTTCGCCTTCATCCTGTCACTGACCTTCATACCGGCAGCGATTGCGATCTGGCTCAGCAATCGGGTCGAGGAGAAGGAAAGCCGCGTCGTCACGTTCCTCCGGCAGCGCTATGAGCCGGGACTCGATGCGGCAATGCGCCGACCCACCCTCACCATCGGCGTCGCGATCGGCGCGCTGGCGCTTGCCGGGGCCGCTTTCACGACTTTGGGGCAGGAGTTCTTGCCCCAGCTCGATGAGGGCAACATCCTCGTCCAGGCGGTCCGCATCCCCGGCACATCGGTCGATCAGAGCCAGGCAATGCAATTCCAGGTGGAAAAGGCGCTCGCCAAGGCCCCTGAGGTCCGTTTCGCCTTCTCGCGCACCGGGACGTCCGAAATCGCATCGGACCCAATGCCGCCTAACGCGACCGACACCTTCGTCATCTTGAAGCCGAAGAAGGAGTGGCCTGACCCCGGCCTGTCCAAGGAAGAGCTGGTGGAGCGGCTGGAAAAGCGCCTCTCCACCCTGCCGGGCAACGCCTATGAGATCACTCAGCCGATCCAGATGCGGTTCAACGAGCTGATTGCAGGCGTGCGCGGCGATATCGCGATCAAGGTATTCGGCGACGACTTTGGCGAGATGAACGCGACCGCGGATCGGATCGCCGGCATTCTGCGAAAGACGCGGGGTGCAGCGGACGTGCGGGTTGAGCAAACCGAAGGCTTGCCGATGCTCGATATCCGGCCGAACCGCACTGCCATGTCCCGCGTCGGGGTAACGGCCGGTGACGTGCAGGACACGGTTGCCGCAGCCATTGGCGGCCGGCAGGCTGGCGTGATCTTTGAAGGCGATCGTCGCTTCCCCGTCGTGATGCGGATGGCGGAAAGCTCACGATCTGATTTGACGGCGGTTGCTCAGGTCCCGGTGCCGACCGGTAGTGGCGGCTTCGTCCCGCTATCGACTGTGGCGGATATCGCCGTGGTCGATGGTCCCAATCAGATCAGTCGCGAGAACGGCAAGCGGCGTGTCGTGGTGCAGGCCAACGTGCGCGATCGAGACGTTGCCGGTGTCGTGGCTGATGCCCGCTCAGCCATCGACGCGCAGGTTAAATTGCCGCCCGGCACGTACCTCGAATGGGGCGGTCAGTTCGAGAACCTGGCATCCGCCCGCGATCGGCTCAGCGTTGTGGTGCCGATCTGTTTCGTGGTCATCATGTTCCTGCTCTACGGCGCGCTTGGCTCCGTCAGGGATGCGTTGATCGTGTTTACCGGCGTTCCGCTGGCGCTGGTCGGAGGCATCCTTGCGCTGGTGCTAAGAGGTATGCCGTTCTCCATTTCAGCGGCAGTCGGCTTCATCGCGCTATCGGGCGTCGCGGTCCTCAACGGGCTGGTCATGGTGTCATCCATCCATGATCTGATGCGGCAAGGCATGGATCGTGCGGTAGCGGCGCATCAAGGCGCTCTGGCGCGCCTCCGGCCGGTTGCGATGACAGCGCTCGTTGCGTCGCTTGGCTTCGTGCCGATGGCACTTGGCCATGGTGCTGGAGCAGAGGTGCAAAAGCCGCTGGCGACCGTCGTCATCGGTGGTCTCATATCCGCAACCCTGCTCACCTTGTTCGTGCTGCCGACGCTCTACGCTCGTTTTGGACGGCGCGAGCTGCCAGCTCCATCAGGGGGACATATCGAACTGCCGCCTTTGGCTCATGACAGCGTGAGGGCCTAAGCTATGCAGGCCGTTGCCTTTACGCTCATTCCCGTCGTTGCCGTACTGATCGGCTCGCTATTCGCGGTATCGAGACGGCCAAGTGATGCCTTCGTAAGCGCCATGCAGCACTTGGCGGCAGGCGTTGTGTTCGCCGCAGCGGCAGCCGAGATCCTGCCCCAGGTGATGCACGAAGGTTCACCGATCGCGACATTCACTGGCGGCGCACTTGGCATTCTCGTGATGCTGTCGCTCAAAGCCCTTGAGGGTCGCGCCAGTGGACCGATCGCTATGCTCGGGGCAGTTGCAGTCGATATCCTGATCGACGGGCTTGTTCTCGGATTGGCGTTCGTCGCTGGCGGGAAGGCCGGCGTGTTGCTGACGATCGCGTTGACGCTGGAGGTGCTGTTTCTCGGACTGACCGTAACGACCGAGTTGGGTGAGACGATCAAGTCCAAGGCACGTATCATCGGGATTACGATGGGGATCGCGTTGTTGCTGCCGATCGGTGCGGCGATAGCGACGCCTGTTGCGACGTTTCCGCCCGTCGTCATCGCCGGGTTTCTCAGTTTCGGACTGATGGCGCTGCTCTACCTCGTGACGGAGGAGCTATTGGTCGAGGCGCACGAGAAGCCTGACACCCCGCTTATCAGCGCGATGTTCTTCATCGGGTTTCTGGGATTGCTCCTGATTGAGGAGGTATTGGGCTGACCTCTCGACGTGGAACGTCCTGGACCGATGATGATGACGCCGAGCTTCGTCGGCGTATCGAGGCCAGGCAGACGCTGGCGGTAATCACGCGCGAGATGGGACGAACGATGGATGCGGTTCGGGGGAGAGCCTCAACCTTGCGGGTAACTCTTCGCTCGTCGCAGCGACCGTGGCGGGACGGCGTGCCGCGCCGAGTAGACGTAGACTAGAAAATAGGGGCGGTTGCCCGCCCCTATCCATCCTTTAGCCGTGCTTCATGCCGGCCTTGGCATGATCGCAGCAGTCAGCAGCCTTGGCTTTTGCGCCATCCTTGCAGCAGTCCGCACCGTCCTTGCAGCACGCCATGTCGGCGCAGCAATTGGCGACAGCGGCGAATGCGCCAGTCGACACGGTGAGGGCGAAGGCAGCGCTGATGAGCTTGAACTTGGTCATGATATTCTCCGAAATTTACGTGTGATGGTGTTCGACGTCACACGGTTTGCGGAGGGGGTGTGGCCGGAGCGTATGCCATGCCCAAAAGGCCGGTCTGCGGAGCCGGCCAAGGCGATAGACGGGAGGACGGAACCAGCCCGATATGCTCGACGGTTTCGCCGGCAACAGCAACGCACGGTATGGCGCAGGCCGACGCAGGGGCCTTTTTGATGGGAGCGCCTGCTGATTTGCTGGTGCAGTCCATCATCGCGGACGCAGCCGGAGGCGCGGCCATCGCCATCGTCTCACAGAGCGGGCCAAGCCGGACCAGCAACATCACCGCCAAGACGAAAAACGCCATGGAATGCAATATCTTGGAGAGTGGGCGAGCCCGGCGTTTCATCGGATGCATCTAGAAGCCCACTCAGTGACGCACAATGCCGCAGGAGCGGTTTGCCACACTAAGCGGATTTTACTCGCCTTTCCGGTACGTTGGCGAGATTGCGATGCTCGAAAGGTCCGTGGCGCTATCGATCGGCACGCCTGCCTCCTTTCGCTCGGAATAGCGATCGACCAGTTGGGCGGTGTGCGGGCGTAGCAGAACCGTGAAGCGTACCAGTTCCTCCATCACGTCCACGATCCGATCATAGTAGGCCGAAGGCTTCATTCGATCGTTTTCGTGGAACTCGGCAAACGCCTTCGCGACGCTGGATTGGTTGGGGATCGTCACCATTCGCATCCAGCGGCCGAGGACGCGCAGGGTGTTCACGCTGTTGAACGACTGCGATCCGGCCGACACCTGCATGACGGCGAGCGTGCGGCCCTGCGTCGGGCGCATCCCCCCCATCGACAGCGGCAGGTGATCGACTTGCAGCTTCATGATCCCGGTAATCTGGCCGTGCCGCTCGGGGCTGCACCACACATGCCCTTCCGACCACATCGACAATTCGCGCAGTTCGTGGACGGCCGGGTGATCGTCCCCCGTCACTTGGTCGGGTAGCGGCAGGGTCGAAGGATCGAAGATCCGCGTCTCGCAGCCGAAGAATTGCAGCAGGCGAGCAGCTTCTTCCACACACAGTCGCGAGAACGACCGCTCCCGCAGGGAGCCGTAGAGCAACAGGATGCGCGGAGGCGGATCACCAGCGCCCAGCCCAAGGGCAGGACGATCGAGCGCATAGCGCCGATCGAGCGCGGGCAGATTATCAGGATCGGAGAGAGTGCGGAGCGGCATCAGGCAGTCCTTGGGCCAAGCAGAATGATACAGGTGCCGATCAGGCAGAGTGCCGCTCCACCAGCATCCCAGCGATCGGGCCGCACCCCTTCGACAGCCCACAGCCAGATCAACGATGCGCAGATGTAGACACCGCCATAGGCAGCATATGCCCTCCCCGCTGCGTCGCTATCCACGCGTGTCAGCAGCCAGGCGAACAGCATAAGCGAGACTACGCCCGGAGCCAGCCACAGGGGCGATTTGCCCAGCCGCAACCATGCCCAAAAGGCAAAGCAGCCCGCGATTTCCGCAAGCGACGCGGCAAGGTAGACGAGTGCCGTCATACCATGCTGATCCTGATCGCGAGTGCCGCGAGCGTTACCAGCAGCACCGGGATCGTCAGTGTCGCGCCAACCTTGAAGTAATAGCCCCAGCCGATCCGGATGCCCTTTTGCCCGAGGACATGCAGCCAGAGCAGCGTCGCGAGTGAGCCGATCGGCGTGATCTTCGGACCGAGGTCGCAGCCGATCACGTTGGCGTAGATCATCGCTTCCTTGATCGCGCCTGTGGCGTGCGTCGCGTCGATCGATAGCGCGCCCACCAGCACAGTCGGCATGTTGTTCATCACCGACGACAGCAGTGCCGCGATGATTCCGGTCCCGAACGCCGCGCCCCACACGCCGCCTTGCGCGGTGCGATCGAGCAAGCTGGCAAGGTGGTTGGTCAGGCCAGCATTCCGCAGTCCATAGACGACCAGGTACATGCCGAGCGAGAAGATCACGACTTGCCACGGCGCACCGGCCAGCACCTTACGCGTCTGGATGACATGGCCGCGCGCGGCGATGACGAGCAGGAGGACCGCGCCGGCAGCGGCAACGGCGCTGACCGGCACGCCGATAGGTTCGAGCAGGAAGAAGCCGGCGAGTAGCAGGGCCAGAACGACCCCGCCTGCCTTGAACGTTGCAGGATCGCGGATCGCGTCAGCAGGCGTGCGAAGCTGCGTCACGTCATAGCTTGTCGGTATTTCACGTCGGAAGAACAGCAGCAGCGCAACCAATGTCGAGGCGATCGACGCCAGATCAACCGGCACCATCACCGAGGCATAATCGGCAAAGCCGATCCGGAAGAAGTCGGCCGAGACGATGTTGACGAGGTTGGAGACGATCAGCGGCAGACTGGCGGTATCGGCTATGAACCCCGCCGCCATGACGAACGCCAGCGTCGCCTTGTCCTTGTATCCCAGCGCACGCAGCATCGCGATGACGATCGGCGTCAGGATCAGGGCCGCGCCATCATTGGCGAACAGCGCCGACACCGCCGCGCCGAGCAGAACGATCAGCACGAACAGCCGGCGACCATGCCCCCGGCCCCAGCGCGCGACATGGAGCGCCGCCCATTCGAAGAATCCGGCTTCATCAAGCAACAGGCTGACGATGATGATCGCGACGAATGTCGCGGTCGCGTTCCAGACGATACCCCACACCACCGGCACGTCGGAGAGCGAGACGACCCCGACGAGCAGCGCGATCGCCGCGCCGCCCATCGCGCTCCACCCTATCCCGAGGCCCTTGGGCTGCCAGATGACGAGCGCGATCGTCGCAACGAAGATAGCGAGCGCGAGCAGCATTAGGCGACGCGCTGACCAGCGGCGTCTACGACCTGTTCGCCGTCTTCCTTAGCAAACGCACCCTGTTGCGGCTCAGGCAGCAGATCAAGGACTGCTTCGGACGGACGGCACAGCTTTACACCAAGCGGCGATACGACCAGCGGCCGGTTGATGAGGATCGGATGCGCCATCATCGCGTCCACCAGCGCGTCGTCGGATAGCGACGTGTCGCCCAGGCCAAGCTCCGCATAAGGAGTCCCCTTCTCACGCAGCAGATCGCGGGGCGTGATCCCGGCGCGATCGATCAGCTCGACCAGCAGCGGGAGCGAGGGCGGCGTCTTCAGATATTCGACCACATGCGGCTCGATGCCGGCATTGCGGATCATCGCCAGCGTGTTGCGCGACGTGCCGCACTCGGGGTTGTGATAGATCACGATATCGACGGCCACGAGGCGTCCTTTCAGCAGCATGGGGTGAGTTCGGCTAGGAGTGGCGCACATAGTTCGGGTGAGCCGGCGCAGCAGTCTTTGACGAGGAACAGGGTCAGTGCGCGCAGCCCGTCCAGATCGGCGCGGTAGACGATCGAGCGGCTATGTCGTTCGGAACGGACGATGCCGGCACGCGCGAGAATGCCAAGGTGCGCTGACATAGTGTTTTGCGGCACGTCGAGCTGACGGGCGATTTCGCCGGCCGCCATTCCAACTGGTTCGTGCCGGACCAGTAGGCGAAACACGTCGAGGCGTGTGCCTTGTGCGAGAGCGCTAAGTGCAGCAATGGCCGAATCGTTTTCCATATATCCAGCATAGAGGATATGTCAGGCTTGGCTAGTTCGAGATTTCCGAGGCCAACCTTCTCAATTTACGATCCCCCGCGAGAAAGCCGTATCGGGCGAGAGCGCCCATATCTGGACGTTCAGGTGGGCAAACCGCTGCTGCTCACTTGCGGAAAACAGCGGAATAGTGTACATACATATTCGTAAAATACAGGAACAGCCGTGCATTTTGAGTGGGACGATGGGAAGGCCGCATCGAATCTTACCAAGTACGGGATTTCTTTCGAACTGGCGCGCGAGGTTTGGAGCGATCCGCTCTACGTGGTCCTTCCTGATCGCATGGAAGGCGGCGAGCAGCGCTGGCACGCTATCGGCATGATTGGTGCCGTCGTCGTCCTGGTGGTCGTTCACAGCCATCTGCAACCGGATAACGAAGACCGGGTCCGGATCATCAGCGCCCGAAAAGCAACGGCACACGAAAGGAAACGCTATGAGCAAGAAAGCGCTTAGTCCCGAGTTGCAGGATCAGCTCGATCGGCTCGCAGCTTTGCCGGACGATCAGATCGACACCATCGATATCCCCGAAGCATCGGCCGAAGCGTGGCAGCATGCCCGCCGGCCAGGTCTGTATCGCCCTATCAAAAAGCCTGTCACGCTCCGGCTCGATGCCGATATCGTGAGCTGGTTCAAGGAGCACGCCCATGATCGCGGCTACCAGACCGAAATCAACCGCGTGCTGCGGCGCTACGTTGCAGAGAGCGAAGCGCGGGCCTGACGCTATCCATACCGCTGCTTAGCGCTCCACTGCCGACTGATATTGGGCAAAGTTGCCAACGGCAGGGGATCGACCCGCGCCCGTCGGCGAGATCGCTGTAGCGATACGTCTACCAATTCCGTCACGCTGACGCGCACCAATATGAAAGCGCCATTCAGGGTATACCCAGAATAACGTAGCCGACCTGATAGGTATGACCTGCTGCCAAAGCTGGCATTGTGTCATATTGTGTGAAGTGGCATACGATCCAATTAGCATCAAGAGAGAGGCGCCGCTATGGCTACGCAGTCCATAGACGTTAAAGTGGCCAGTAATGGTCGTATGATTCTGCCTGCATCCGTTCGCAAAGCGATGGGTCTCCATGGAGATGCGAAGGTCATCTTGACGGTTGAGAACGATCAGGTCCGCCTGTCGCCGATTGGTCACGGGGTTTCTCGGGCGCAAGCGCTTTATCGAGAGCATGCCAAGCAGACCCGAACAGTCGACGACTTTCTGTCTGATCGTAAGGCGGAGGCCATCGCGGAGGCAGGCGAGCCGCCCATTCGGAGCCGCAGGGAAATCTAGCATGACATCTGTTGTAATGGATGCTTCTGCGGTGCTGGCGCTGGTTCGGGATGAGCCAGGCGCTGACAAGGTCACACCGCACATTGGACGAGCAGCGATCTCGGCCGTGAATCTACAGGAGGTCATTAAGGAGCTCCTGCTTAGCGATTTGGATGCGTCTACCATCCGCGAGATTTTGGACGAGCTTCGTCTCGATGTACGTTCCCACGACGTGGAGGCAGCGTATTCAGCCGCTGGCCTGCACACTCAGACGAAGGAGTTTGGGCGCGGCCTCGGCGATCGTTCCTGTCTAGCGCTTGCGATGCAGCTTGGTGTTCCCGCGCTTACCGCCGACCGGGAATGGCAAAAGGTAAAGGTCAAAGGGCTCAAGGTGGAGCATATCCGCTAACCGCCTATCCTGCCTCGCCGTGCCCAGCAGCATTCAACCCCAAACCAAGCGTCGCAAATGTGTTTTGGAACTGGTTCGTTCTGCAACCGCCTTATGCGACGATCGAGCATCTGGAAGCCGACGGTTGGCTAAACCGTCGCGAAATTCAGCAATTTCGCGACGACTCTACGGGTCCCAAAGTGCGCGGTCAGTTCAAACGGCATGAACCGCAAGACCTAGAAGGGGGATTTTGCTACCTGGCAGCTGACGGTCATAAGTAACTGGCGTGCAGAGGTCGAAGGCCTCTGCACGCCAGTTACGCGGCCTTAAGCTTCGCCTCGAGCGACGCACGAGCAGCATCCAGGCGCGTCGGGTCCGTCTTCGCCGAAAGCCGATCGCGGGGCTTCTGACCAAGGAAGTAGGCGATGCGCTCGGCATTCGCCCCGCTCGGATGGGGAAGACCGTCGAGAATGGTCGAGCGATCGACGATGCCCTGATTAGCCAGGTAATCGAGCATGGCGCTCACCTTCGGCCCCAACGGCACCAAGAGCGCGCCGCGCAAGGAGCGCAGTTCCTCGCCCAGGTAGGTCAGCAGCCAATCCCGCATAGACGGGATGCGAAGCGCGTCAGGCTGCCCGGACCAGTTTTCGCCATCGACAAAGACCGGGTAGCGCAGCGCCGACGTGAAATGGACGAGGTCTGCGCGCTCGCTCCAGAGCAAGGCGGTGGACGCAAGCTCGAGATGGCGTGCGACGCCGATCTGATCGAGCATGGCGACTAGGTTGGCACGCATCGGACCCGAAAAGCTGGCGAACACCTTCGCTTCCGCAGCTGCGTCAACCACACTTGCGCCACGACGCAGGGCGGTTCGTGCAGCCGAGAGCGCGTTCCGGGCTTGTTGAAGGCCCGGCGTCAGGCCGACAATGGCGATGCGCGCTGTCCAGTTCATATGGTCGAATGGAGCGTAGACCATCGAGACAGTCCGGCCGCCTGCATCGGCGTGCGCCAAAGCGAGCTTATCGGCAGTCCGCGGGTCGGAGACTTCGACATCGGTGAGATCGCGGACGGTAGCGGCAAAACGTGGGAAAAGAGACTGGGCCATAGCTTCCTTCGTGGATTTAGATTTGTGGACCCGACGCAGATCAGCGCCGACTGCCAAGGGCCTGAAAAGCTGCGAACAGGGAGTCGGGGGAGACGTGCAGCGCCACGGCGTAGCGTCGCAGTTCGGGTGCGGTCGGCATCTCATCAGTAGTGCGACGCTTCACGATAGCGGGTTCTGCCTCGTTGAGGTCGGGTGAAGGGTCGCCAATCCGGGAACGGGCGATCGCGAACCCTTTGGGTCCTGGCTGATCATGAAGATCGTTAGCGATCCTCCAAGCCCACCGCCCTTCGTATGTCTCCTCTTCACGTAGAGGCGCGAAGTTGCGGCGGGTCACGACCCAGTTTGTCAGCGCTGGCAGGTCGAGTTTCGACCTGACCAGGCTCAGGCCATCGCGGCTGAGCGTGTTACGTACGGCGGTCGCCGGCATACCGGTGAGGGCAGCCACTGCCTCGGTCACACTTTGATCGATTGCGCCGTCCTTTCCGTCCGACGCCTCGCTTACGAGGAAGCAGCCGTCAGCGATCTGCCACCTGTAATAGGCCGAAAGGATTGTCCGCTGGAGCGCGCTTCCTTCGCGGTCGAGCGGCGAGCTGTGCCGACGGCTGAACCGAGCGAGTGAGCCGACCATGATCTGCTCCAACTCGTCGACGTCGTCCTCCGAGATCGATCGGCTCTCGGCGGTCGGGCGGAACGCGCTATGATAGGCGGCGGTGACGATGCGCGTCATGTTGAACCGCGATAAGTCGATGCGCTCCAACGCTTCGCTGCTCTCGCCATCGTCGATGGGATCGAATGGAAAGCCGATGAATGCGCTCGCTGCGTCGGCGCTGGCGATTAGGCCCAAATCCGCGGCTTGCGAGCGCAGGTGCTGCTTCAATTCGACCATGACCGCCTCCAGTGAAAAGGGCGGCTCGGGCATGGTGTAGGCCCACAGGTCGTCGAGCTGGTTCACGGGCTCGTCGATAAACTCAAGCGTGCCCGGCGCGACGAGACTCGGAGCTGATCGACCATCAGACATGCGGATGGCGAAGCCCTTCCGCACCAGTTCCAGGGCTTCAAGGTAGCTGGAGACGAAAACAGCGTTCTCTTTGTGGTGGCGCTGTGAACCGTGAGCCGGATCACCAAGAACGAACATACGATCGCGCTGGCGCCAAGGGCGCTCGGTCAACCCGGTCGTCGAGTTGGTGCGCTGGATGCGGGTGAGATAGATGGAAATAGGACTTCTCCGATTGATCAGTGCAGACGGGCGGCGGTGATGACCAAGCCGTTGGGTGCGAGGACGACGTAAGCATTGCGGTAGCGATCAAGCCGGGGCGCATGGCCGACCAGAAGGCGGCGAGCCTCGGCCAGCTATCCTCGTCGAAACGGTGAAGGGTACAGCCGCCGCCCGCGTCGACCAGATCGGTCAGCTCCGTCAGGAACGCGACGACATGCTGCGGTATCGAACGCTGCTGCATGCGCAGCAGCGCATGTCGGGAAGAGGATGGCGGAGGTTGATGTTTGACGAGGGGTGCATAGCGAGCTTCCTTGCTTGTGCACTCTACATAACTCCGCAAATCTGGCAGTCAAGGTAAAAATAACAACCTGATCTGGCAAGTTATGTGCGTGATAACCGGATGGTTGTGACAGAGGCGCGTTCGCAGCTTTCCGTGTGCTTATGGGTGTCAGAAGCGCGGTTCAAATCGCATCCAAAATTGGAAATGACCCTCGCCTACGACGGTTTCAGACCTGATCCAGGCATCGCACTGTCGCAAAAATAACGACATCTGATACGTTCGAAACTCAGGACTTCCGCGACACTGCGCGGATGTCCCATGTAGTGGATGCGTCGATCAGATGGCAATTTCGCCCTCGTCGCTCCCATCCCAGTAGCGGATCGACTTTGCATCGACACGGATCATTACGATGCCGGGGGTGTCGATGCCCTCGGGAAAGTACCGATCAAGATCCTTGGTCCAATGATCAGCGAATGCAGCCTTGTCACGGATCAGCGCAGCAGCCCCATCGACCGCTACGAACAGCGGTGGACCACCGAGCATACCCACGGCACCGGTATAGCTGAGCGTGACGTGCGGATCCGCCTGCAGGTCAGCAATTTTCCGTGAATTCTGGTAGGCAAAAAAGTAGCTGTCGCCTTGATATTCGACATCGCCGTTATTGCTCATCGGGCGGGCGGTCATCGTGCCGTTCGGCGAACGAGTGGCCATCATCGCAAAGTCTAACTTGGCCATCTTCTTGGACAGGTCATGTAGGCTCAGGTCCGCCATGGAGTTGCTCCTTCAATATGGGCGTATGAAGATCGTCCCGATGGCTGCAACGAATTGATGTCGTGTTGGCTGCTTCCGACAATGCCGCCGTCGAGTTAGCTTACAAGAACACGGCGCCTTCTTGGCGCAGCCGTTTCCCGTAGTGACTATGCACAATCCCCCGTCTCAGCGGTCACCCGTTCCCGGTCATTCGTACCAACCCGAGGAACAACGCATACAGAACCCCCGCCAACACCATGGCCGCGGGCAACGTCATGACCCAAGCCAGTGCGATATTATGCACCGTGCTTCTTTGAAGTCCTGCCCCGTCCGCCACCATCGTTCCGGCCACGCCGCTCGACAGGATATGCGTGGTCGAGACCGGCATCCCTTTGACCTGTGCGAGCAGGATCGTACTAGCCGCGACAAGTTCGGCCGCAGCCCCCATGCCATAGGTCAGATGCGCCTTGCCGATCTTCTCGCCGACGGTCACGACGATACGTTTCCAACCAATCATCGTGCCCAGACCCAGAGCCAACGCGACGGCGACCTTAACCTAGGTCGGAATGTACCGCTCCGCGACGGAAGAGCATGCCTCACGCCAGCAACATCGTTTATTGCGACGGTCCGGACAGCCCCCACGCCTTCGACATCGTTCCGCTCCAGCCACGTAAGGGGAGCCTCGATGCCATGTGCCCGGTCTGCCAAGGAAGGGCGCAGTGGAATACCGAGATTGATCTCGTTGGCTTCCGCTGCAAGCGCGCCGCCTGTGATCGTTGCCTTGGCGCTGGTTGGGTAGAAACCGGCTCTGACCCGGTAGGCCTTCCCGATATCGAGATCGCACCAGGGGGCTACCCCCGGTGGACCCTTCGCTTCGAACCTGCTGACGAATCCATTCAGATCGATCCCGAAACGCCAAGCCTATCGAAGGCCTAGGCCGTTATCGGTTTGGGTCAGGTGCCCCGAGCTTCGCAGCGATCCGCGCAACTTCCTCATCACTTGGCTCCTCCGGCAGTTCCTCGCCTGGCAAGAGCGCATCGTCAGGGATGCCTGGTGCAGTGCCGGCGATCGGCTCGTCGATGGCGCGCTCGTTGGCACCGTCCGTGATCTTCTCTCTGCTCGGCATGTCAGTCTCCTTCGTAGCGTTCAAACGCACAAGGGACGCTACGGGGCCACGTCATGCCTTCAGATGAAGGAAAACGGGTTCTTAGAGAATGATGTTTCTCAGTTCGCTACACAGCAGCGCAGCGCTGAGCGTCCGGCATTTGCGCACCTCAGGCGGCATGCTTCTTGGCGAACTCTGCGAAATACGCATGCGTAGTGGGATCCGAGATCGGCGTGATCAATGTCGCTACATCGTCTGCAACCGCGCCATCGCCACGCAAAGATTTGCCAGGCTGGTGCCCCATTGCCCAACCGGGAAAGCTGCGCCCTGAAATTGCGCGGCTGTCCAATGTCACCGCAGCGAAATGACGTCCGTCAGCCTTGATGCGATCGTACGTCAGAGTGACTGCGTCAGCTGGTCCTTCAAGCGCCTGAAGGAAGCGGCGTCCACCAACGATCAGTAAACCCGTCACCCCTACTGCGGCATTGTTGCGCCTCGAAACGCGTAAAATCGCCTCAAGCTCAACCTTGGGTAACTCCGATCGGGCGGTGCTGATGTAAATGAGACGTATCAATCCAGGGCTCCTCAGAGAGGAGGAGTAGCAAGCGAACCTAAACGCCACGTCAATATATGCGAATGGCGGCGTGCTTCGTCGGTCTCACGAACGGCCAGCTTATCCGGAAAAACTGCTGAGAAAAACGGATAGGCTGACCGCCTTGGTAGCTCAGATAATGAGCTTCGCGGTGGATCAACGTGGGAGCAAAACCGCGCCGCGGACCGACAGGTACGCAATACTGTCCATTTAGGACGCGTACGTCCTCGATAAACCGCGCGCCTTAAGTCCGACCCAGGCATGACGACCCGCCTCGATAGCCAAGAGAAACACGATGTGGGTCGGCGAGGACGCTTTGCATAGGCTCTGGCAAAGACCGAACGTCTGCGGACGACATCGGCTCACTTAAAATGGAATACGTACGGCGACAGCGGCACGGACGGTGTGGGTTTCGCTCCCCGCTGGCGTAACGTGGCATTCCTGAAACTTCCGACGCGCCTAACGCTCGGTCTCCAGGGGCGGCTCGTTACGGTGTGCCGGGTCTAGCTGCCCGACGGCGACACCCCAATTTGACGCCGCTCGGTTAGCTGTCGTGCTGGTCACGCTCCAAATCTTACCGCCATACTCTCCCGTTGCCTTCCACCGCCCAGGTTCGGCCTCTTCAACGTAAACTTCTACGTGTTGCCCCTGAACCGACACTAAGCGCTTCACCAAGCTGCTCCTTTTCCCGTCATCACTCCTACTTGCCGGTAATACACTATCCAGCTGCCCCGCCACTGGGCGTACTACCGCTCACTGGCGTCAGCGAGCCAAACCGGCGCAGTACATTATCAAATGCTCGGTTGGCGTCATAGAGGCACCGAGCGACGCTCAAGTAGAGCTATTGCCGGGACGCTCCGGCGATGAAATCAACCGCGGCCGCGACACGACGCCAGTCCTGCGGATTGGTGGTATCACGAAGAATGTCGAAGAGCCGTTCTGTGAAGTGCTCGGGCTCATCATTGCCAAACGCTGCCGCGATAGTGGACGCCTTTTCCCACACCTCGCGATCCGACATACTCGATCGGCTACACATCTATGGATACCTGGTTGACACTTGGTCGGTTCGCTCCTCGAGTTTCCGACGCCGCAGTTCATCACGTAGCGCCTCAGCCGCAAGATCGCCCACCTCGCCTTCGGTCTGCCGGTACGCGGCCAAAAGCTCATCGTCGGTTGCGCTGGCCAGAAGGCCCCCAGTCTGAGCCCTGAACGTGTCGACCTCCTCTGCCGCCACGTCCGCCGCTTCGTCGGAAGAGACCTCATTGTTTGCAATGTCAGGCGCTGGCGCTAGCACCGCGTCCTGTTTGAAGACGTCGAACGCCTCCGCTGCCTCGTTGCGTTGGACGATCAGCGAACGAAGCTGGCCAAGAAGATCGAACTGCGATGCGGTGTTTTCCATGGCCGAGCCTAAACCGGGTTCTTCGCCGCGTGCAATATGGCGTCATTGGGTTTCTACCAGTCAGAGATTGACCCGACCTACAACCGCGCCAACCGCGATCACAGAAACAATGATCGCCCACCCTGAGGGTCCCCCGGTTTCTCATCCAATCTGAAAGTGAGTTTCCGGCGTTCATTCGGCCGCTTTGATGGCCGCGGCAGCAGCATATTCGACCGGCGTCATCCAGCCAAGCGATGTGTGAGGGCGGCTCTCGTTATAGTCCCGTCGCCAGGCCTCGATCTTGGTTCGAGCGTCCGCGATGGACAGGAACCAATGTGCGTTCAGGCACTCGTCACGAAGGCGACCGTTGAACGACTCTACGAACGCATTGTCGGTTGGTTTGCCCGGTCGGCTGAAGTCCAGCGTGACGCCGTTCTCGTACGCCCAGCGGTCGAGCGCCTTCGAGATGAACTCTGGCCCATTGTCCACGCGAATGGTCTTGGGCGCGCCGCGGATCGATGAGATCCGTGTCATCGCCTCGACCACCTGCTCGCCCTTGATCCCCTGGTCGACGTCGATCGCCAGCGCTTCGCGGGTAAAGGCGTCGACGACCGTCAGCGCCCGTAATCGCCGGCCGTCGAACAGGGCATCGGAGACAAAATCCATCGACCACATCTCGTTCGCGGCCAGTGCCGCAGGTTGCCGCTCGCGGTTGGCAGCGCTGACGTTGCGCCTTGGCTTCTTGAGCCGAAGGCTCAGTCCATCATTCCGATATAGCCGATAGACGCGTTTATGGTTCACGACCCATCCTTCCCGGCGCAGCAGGATGTAGATCCGGAAATAGCCATAGCGCGTCCGCGTTGCCGCCAGATCACGGATGCGCATCACCAGCGGTGTCTGGTCCGGCTTGTGCGAGATGTAGCGCACCGACGACCGCTCGACGCCCAGCGCCGAGCAGCTGCGCCGCTCACTCACGGCATGGGACGCCTGGACGTACGCGACGAGCTCGCGTCGTCGTCCAGGCGTCAGAGCTTTTTTGAAAGGACGTCCTGCAGGATGTGCTTGTCCAGACTGAGGTCCGCAACCAACTGTTTCAGCTGCCGGTTCTCGTCCTCAAGCTGCTTCAGGCGCCTCAGCTCGCCGACGCCGAGACCGCCGTACACCTTCTTCCAACGGTAGAACGTCTGCTCCGAAATCCCCATCCGCCTGATGACTTCGGCCACCGGCGTACCGGTTTCTGCCTGCTTCAACGCGAAGGCAATCTGCTCGTCTGTGTACCTAGATTTCTTCATTTCCAGCTCCTTGCCCGAAGGCTTCTCAAGGCCGAAAAACTCTCGCTCAAAATGGACTAAAAACAGGGGGGACGTCACTTCAGCGCCACCCCGCGCGGGGTCGAAACATTGTCGTCGAGCACGTCGCCTGGTGTCGTGCTGAAACGCAGAATGGTATCGTATGTAGCAGGGCTCTCGAACAGTCCCTGCGCGAGAGATGTCGGAAGATCGGGGAGCACCTCGAACCTGGCTTTAAGATAGCCGTGAGCTTTGGCGTGTACGGCCCGGTGAGCATAACCTGTATCTGCGTGCGTCTTGCGCTGGATCGCCAGCATCGCGTCGGTAAGGCCGCGCTCCGTCTCAACCTCGTCATCCGGCACGTTTTCGAAGCTAGAATCGAAGCGAAGCGGAAAATGGGTATTGCTCATTCACTTGAAACGTTCTGGGATCGTCCCTGGACGCATAACTTCCTCATCCAACAGTGTATTTATGCTTCAGCTGGTATGCGACATTCATGGCGTGAGTACGAACCGTTCCTACATGGTGAAGGACAACAGCAGGGGACGATAAGTGGCCGGTGGATGGAGCCGAGACGGCGCGGTGCAGGACCAGATTGATGATACCATTACCGATGCCGTTCTGGCAGCCCGCGCGCAGATGCCGGCGGGTGAAAGCCGACTTATCTGCACCTTGTGTGGGGACGACATTCCCGAAGGGCGCCGACGCGCGCTACCGGGCGTACACACCTGCGTAGCCTGTCAGAGCGGTCGGGACCGTCCCGTAGCAACCGGCATGAACAGACGTGGGAGCAAGGACAGCCAACTTAAATAATCCAAACATGTCGCTTGACTGCGCCCTATTAAAAACTGGGTCGCGTTGACGAGGTCAGACTCCTCCGAGAACGTAAGCGAAGCTTTGTGAGCCGGCCCCCTTAGCTGGCACGCGTCGATGGTAGCGACGGCTGCACGACCCATCTGAGCGCTTTAGCTAAGCATCTGTTTCGGCTACGAATGCCGCGCGAGGCAGGCGCCCGTCCGGAGAGATGTAGATGGCTAATATGGATCACTTGCTGGGCGTGCCGCTAACGCGGCGCACCGCACTGGGTGGCACTGCTGCGTTTACCGCATCTACGCTTATTTCCGAGGGCGATCCTGCAGTCGCTGCGCCAGCGGCCAAGCCTGTGGGCGTCCGATTGGCGATCCGGACGACGGTCAACGGCAAGGCGGTACCGGTAGAGATCGATGTGCGGACATCGCTGCTCGATCTCCTGCGTGAGCAACTGCACCTGACTGGCGCCAAGAAAGGCTGCGACCACGGCCAATGCGGCGCGTGTACCGTCCACGTCGACGGTCGGCGTGTGGCATCCTGCCTCACGCTCGCAGCCAAGGTCGATGGACGCGCCGTGACAACAATCGAAGGGCTTGCCGATGGCGAAACGCTGCATCCGATGCAGCAGGCCTTCATCGATCACGACGCGCTGCAATGCGGCTATTGCACACCGGGACAGATCATGGCGGCAGTGGCGTGCGTGCGCGAAGGCAACGCCACATCAAAGGACCGCATTCGCCAATATATGAGCGGCAACATCTGCCGCTGCGGCGCCTATGTCGGCATTGTCGCGGCGATCGAGCAGGTTGCGGGAAGGGAGAAAGCCTGATGCGTCCCTTCACCTATGCACGACCCGAAAGCGCCGTAGCGGCAGTCCAGGCCTTCACAGCCGCAGGAGCCGGTGCGCGCTACATCGCAGGCGGCACCTCGCTCTATGACCTGATGAAGCTCGACATCGAGAAGCCTCAGCACCTGATTGACGTCACCACGATCCGAGGGCTCGATGGAATTGAGACGAACGGCGAGCGGCTACGCTTCGAGGCACTCGCACCGATGAGCGCGGTCGCGACCGACAAGGTCGTCCTGCGCGATTATCCCGTCCTTGCCGAGGCATTGTGGAAGGCTGCCTCGCAGCAGTTGCGCAACATGGCGACGGTCGGTGGTAACCTGCTCCAGCAGACCCGCTGTCTCTATTTCCGAAACGGTGCGGGCGGAACGTCGGTTGGCAACACCTACCCTTGCAACAAGCGAGAGCCGGGCTCGGGTTGCGCGGCGATCGGCGGGCTTGACCGCGGTCAGGCCGTGCTGGGCCAGAGTTCGTCATGCACCGCCGTCTCGCCTGGCGACTGGCCCGTCGCGCTCGTCGCGCTCGACGCCTATGTCGAAGTGCTGGGCGCCAGCGGTAGCCGCGCGATCCCGATTGCCGAACTCTATCGCCTACCGGGCAGCACGCCGAACCTGGAGTTCACGCTGCAGCCAGGCGAGATGATCACGGCGATCGTCGTGCCAAAGACGAAGGCAGGCCGGCATTCGACGTATCACAAGATCCGTGACCGGGAGAGCTACGCCTTCGCGCTCGCCTCGGCAGCGGTCGCATTGGACATGGATGGTGACACCGTGACACGCGCCCGGATCGCACTTGGCGGCGTGGCGACCAAACCATGGCGGGCGACCGCGGCAGAGGCGCTGCTGACTGGCAAGCCCCTGACCCCGGCGACCGCACTGGCGGCAGGCCACGCTGCGTTTGCCGATGCCAAAGCTGGCAAGCAGAACGGCTTCAAGATCGAACTCGGCGCGCGGACCGTTGCCGATGCCCTGACTATCGCCGCAGCGAGGAACCGGTCATGACCGCCCCCTTCCCCAACCGTCCCCGTGCCGATGCCCGTGAGAAGGTGATGGGCGCTGCGCGCTATGGAGCCGACCATCAGGTCGCTGGGCTGCTGTACGCCATGCAGGTCCCGGCAACCATTGCGAAGGGGCGGATTGCCGCGCTGTCGGTCGATGCAGCGATGCAGGTGCCGGGCGTTGTTCGCGTGCTGACCGCGACCGACTTTCTGCCGCCCCCTCCTGCGACCCCTGGCGCACCGCCCCCGCCTGCGACGCTCACGGCCGACATTGCCTATCGCGGCCAGCCGGTCGCACTTGTCGTTGCCGAGACGCTCGAGGCCGCGATCGAGGGTGCCGAAGCTATCCGTCCGACCTACACAGTCGCATCCGCGTTCACCTCGCTCATCGAGCAGCCGGGGATGGTGCGCGAAGCCGTCAAACCGGTGACAGCGGGCGATGCGACGCAGGCGATGGCGCGCGCGGTAACCCGGCACAAGGCGGACTATGTCTCACCGCCACAGCACCATAACCCGATCGAGATGCTGTCGACGACGGCTGTATGGGAGAACGGGCAACTCACCATCTACGAAAGCACGCAGAGCAGCAGCAACACTAAGGGTGCCGTAATGCGCAACATGCGCCTTACGCCCGAGCAGGTGACGGTAAAGAGCCCACAAATCGGCGGGGGCTTCGGCCAGCGTGGTGGGGCACAGCGCCAGACCGCCCTTGTCGCCCGCGCCGCGATGCTGCTCGGCCGACCGGTCAAACTTGTCCTGCCGCGCGGGCAGATTTTCCATAACGCGACCTTCCGGCCAAAGAACCGTCACCGGATCGAGATCGGTGCGGATGCCAGCGGCAAAATGATCGCGGTGCGCTACGATGCCGATCAGCAGCAATCACGCGAAGGCCAGTTTCCGCCTGACTACCATGAGTCCGTGCCCATGCTGTACGGTATCGAGAATTATCACGGGACCGCCGCCAATCTGCGGATCGATACGCAGGCGCCAGGTTATATGCGGTCGCCGACGCCGCATCCATCGTGCTTCGCCTTCGAAAGCGCGGTGGACGAACTTGCCCTCAAGCTCGGCGTCGATCCGGTCGCCTTCCGACTGCGCCACCGCGCCACGACCGATCCGATCCACGGCCAGAAACTCTCGTCCTGCTATCTATCGGAATGCCTGACGGAGGGCGCCCGTCGTTTTGGGTGGGAACGGCGTAGTCTCCAGCCGGGATCGATGACGCTGCCCGACGGCACGCAGGTCGGCTGGGGCGTGGCATCGGGCGCCTATCCGGGCTCCGCCCATCCCAACATCGTCACTCTACGCGTGAACGCAGACGGCACGACGCGGTTTGCGGCTGCAGGGCATGAGATGGGCCAGGGCATCCGCTCGACCATCGAACAGGTTCTCGTACGCGAACTGGCGATCGATCCTTTGAAACTGGAGATCGCGATCGGCGACACCAGCGTAGCGCCACAGCATACGACGGCGGGATCCTGGGGCACTGCAAGCGTCGTGCCGGCAGCGGCAGAGGCGGCTGCCAAGTTGAACGCTGCCATGGCCGAATTGTTGGCGGGGCGTCAGGTGGCGGGCAATCTTCACCGACAGCTCGCGACCGTGCGACGTCCCTCGCTTCAGGTTGAGGTCGAGCATGTTGCGGTCGACCAGGGTCCGAAGGATCTGGCGACACTTCGCAAGGGCGGCATGGCGTTGGTCGGGCCGGATTACTCGACCTTCACGACCTACAGCTACATTGCCCACTTCGTTGAAGTTCATGTCGAACCCGGTACGCGCCGCGTCCGCGTGCCACGCGTCGTCAGCATTGCCGATTGCGGGCGGGTGATCTCGCCGCGCACGGCCGAGAGTCAGGTTCGGGGCGGCGTGATCTGGGGCATTGGTGCGGCGCTCCGCGAAGCGACCGAAGTCGATCCGCGCTATGGTGGGTGGCTCAACAACGATCTTGCCGACTATGTCGTGCCTGTGAATGCCGACATCGGGTCGATAGACGTCGGCTTTATCGATCGACCGGATCCTCTGATCAATGCCCTTGGCGCAAAGGGGCTTGGCGAAGTTGCCATGACGGGCTGTGCCGGCGCCATTGCCAATGCCATTCACCATGCGACGGGCAAGCGGCTGCGCGAGATGCCGTTCAGGATCGAAGATCTTCTGTAATCGAACCGAGGCGAAAGACCGCGACTGGGACGGGAAATCACATGCCTCCGACGTGCCGAGCTATATCAAAAGGCCTCTTGAAGCATCGGACCTTGTTGGATGTACGTACTTCCTCTCGCTGCGGCAGCAGCCATGATGCAATCGCCGGTTCCCACCACCGCGGTTAGGCCCGGCACGATAGCGATCGTGGCTGCTGATAGTTCGACTACGTCTCCCGCTATCACAAGAACGTTCACAGACGCCGTTCAGCGAACCCTTCTTCGAACACCATTCCTGCCCCTGCCCGACCCGAACCACAGCCTTTACGTCGCCAAGGTTGAGGTATCGCAGACACAGCGCGGTGTCGTCAGGTCCGGCAACGATCGATCGGATCGGCCGGGCATGGCGGCGGGGCTTGGCGGCCTGTCGCTGACTTTGCCTTCGGGGAAGGATCAATTGCGTGGACTGATCGTAACCCGTCTCCAGGTGACGGTATCGCTGCGCCGCGACAATCACGTCGTGTGGACGGGGCAGGCGACCACGGTGCGCGCTAGTGGCACCCGAACAGGCGATCCCTCAGTTGTCGCTACGGCGCTGTCGGACGCTCTCCTGACGTGGTTCCCTCGGCAGCTGCCGGGACCGCTGTCTGTCCCGTAAGACTCACCGGGTAACGCGATTATCAGGCTCTGATCTTCGACAACACGCGCGCCGCAACATTGCTCCTGGCGGCAAGCTTCCGCCCATAGCGCAGTGCCGTCGATGGCGACGACCAACGCAGCGCCTGGGCAATGCCAACGCCGTCCTCCCCGGCTGCGAACAGATCCTGCGTCAGCCCTACCCGCAGCGAGTGGCTTGATAGCGCCCTAGCAGCCTCCTCGACCTTCGCGATCGGCATCTCGACCAGCCCCTGATCGAACGCACTCAGCGCCACGCGCCGGTAAATTCCGTTGACGCCCTGGCGGCTCAGTGAGGCAGTCCCAACGGTGTAGACCGTCCGCGCCGGTTCGGCCTTCTTGCCCTTGAGCTTCTCCTGCCAGTGCCGCGTGTGCCCCGGGATTGCCTCGTACGCCATCGGTGGAACCGCGGTCCGCAGACGGCGCCGATCGACTCCGACACGGCGGAAGACCGGCCCCTCGGTGATGGCGCTCGCTACCAGCCAGGCGCCAACGCGGCGCATCGTGTCCGCGGACAGCCAGCCCCACGCCCCCTGCCCTTCCTGATCGGTCTTGGACGAGGGGATGAACAGGAGCGCAGAACCATCGCTGTGCGGATCGATATGCGCGACGGTGACGGCGACGAGCTCGCTGACGCGCAGTCCAGCGTCATAGCCCAGTGATAGCAGCGCGGCATCACGCAGCCCCTGCAGATCGCCGCCACAGGCGCCGAGCAGCGCGGTCAGCGTGAACCCCTTGGTATGTGGATCTAGCGAGGCCCCGAAGCGCAACGGGGCCGCCTGGCGTTGGGCCGCGCCACGACGCCGGCGCAGGCCCTTGAGCGCAGCGCGGACCATCACGTGGCTCGTCGGCGCGTGCCCCCTCTCCTGCAGGCCTGACAGGCCGTGTGCGGTGGCGAGACTGGCAACCCGCCGGGCGACCGTCGCGGGCTTGGCGCCCTTCGCCTCGAGCATGGCGATGTAGCGGACCAGGTTTTCGGGCTCTGCGGGCAGCGGGGCGACACGGATGTCCTCACACCAACGCAGATAGCAGGCAAGGTCCGACGCCAGTGCTGCCTTGCTCGCCGCGGCCATCGCGCCGAGCTGCGCGGCGAAGCCGATCTCGCTGACAGGGCCGGCATCGGCGGACAGCGCAAGGCCCAGCAACCGGGTAACGCGGGCATCGATCGGCTCGACCAACCCACGTCGTGCCCGGACCGGCAGCCCCTCCCCGTCGGTGCGGTGGACGACGATCTCGCTCATGCGGCTGCCCGCTGGTCTGATTTACCCTGCATTCCGCCTCCGTAGCACATCGCAGTAGTTACCATAATGTCCGATTATGGTAAGTGCGTTATAAATCTCTAGAGCAATGCCTAGTAATCTTCAATCTGCTAGGTTACCTCAAGATTATGGTGCGTCATGATCTTGTTCCCTTGGCTCACGCACTGGGGTGCCTGATCGGCGCAACACGGTTTGCCACTGCCGAACGCAACCAGATCAGCGGTCTTGCGACTGTTGCTGAGGCATGGCGCGCGTACCGGCGCGATGCCGGCGTCGGCGATGTCGGTCTTGCCCATCAGGAAAGCATCGACGCCGACACGCTTCTCCTCACTGACGACCTCCGTCGTGACGCTGTACTCTTATGGCTTGCTGATCATGGCGTGCCCGCGATCGCAGCGCCTGCCGCGATGCTGGCACGCGTGGTCGATGCGACCCGACGTTTTGGGCCTGATCAGTTGGCACTCCTCGACGCAGCCAATGCCGCCTTGCTCGCAGCGCCGACAACTGGCCCGCTTGCTATAGCTCTCGGTCTCGCTGGGCTTGCTGCCGATCACCCTTTGCAGCATATCGCGCCGGCCGTTGGCGCTATCGATGTACTGTTCGACGATCCCGATTTTGCCCAGCAGCACAGCCATGACGCTATGCTGGACCTGCCGGATGGACCGCTGCACCGCCATGTTGCAGCACCACCTTCAGGGTGTTGGGCACTCAACCTAGCGTTGCTGGGCCAAAACACGGGCGTCATGCCTGGACTTGCGGGGCAGCTTCCGCGGACCGTCTTTCGCCTCAATTTGACGCTTCAGGAGCGCGCGGAGGCACTTGTCCAACATTGCGAACATATCGCTCGCGGTGCCTTTGACTACCTTGAACAGAGCAACCGCCGCTGCGTTCGCGGTATTGAAACGCTTACCGGCCTCTCCCGCAACGCACGCACGCGCGACGCGTGGGCGCTCATCGTTGCAATCGGCCCGCTGCGGCGGATACAGCTTGCACGGGCGCTAGGTCTGTCTCGAGCCGGGGCCGATATCCAGGCGCATGCGCTCGCCCGTGCCGGTCTTGTTACCCTCGCAGCAGGCGGTCGTATTCAACCGACGCAACGTCAGCTTTTGTTCGAGCAACCCGCTATCCTGGACGACGGGCCGCTGGCCCTTGCCACGGCCGACCTTGATGCAAGCATGGCTGATATCGATCGGTTACTGGAACGTTCGAGGGATCTTTGATCGTCGCGCGTTTCGATTACCTGTTCAGCCTTTGGCTACCCGTTGCAAACGGTCAGATCTACGGTAGCTCAGATAAATAATCATCTCCCCATCTCGGGCATTCCGCTTCCGCCCAATAGCCGACATTCATCAACTAGAGGATGGGCAAGCTATCTTCGCAAGCTATCAGGGCCTCGTGCGCGAGCTTGTCGAGACACTCATCATCTGACGGCTCAGTCCAAAGCCGTAGGACATCCACTAAGGCGGGATCGGCAACTAATGCGGCGGCCTCGAACAGGGGCATACCTGCCCATTCACCAGATAACGCCTTTAGAACGAGCGGTAGCGCCAGCCCTCGGTCACGCTGCGCGATACCGACCAGCGCCTCTGCTCGTACGACGCCGTTTTCATCGTTGGCGGCCGATAGGAGTGCGTCCCGTATCTCTGGCGTATCGGCTTCCTCCGCTGCAAGAAGCATGGTCGCCCAATCGCGGTTGGAGACGTCGTCGTCCCGCGTCATCGCGATAAGCTGTCGCATGTTTGCCTCAGCGAAGTTCGAGCCTGAAAGCGGCACTTCCTCGGCGGCGACTGCCCTTAGAAAGTCAGAAGCAGGCTCGTAACGCTTGGTCATCGACCTAGCGTACCACCAGCGACGAACGGCAGCTAACCATTCCGCTTCCGCCCACTTTCGGACATTCGTCGGCAAGCTAGCCAGCTCGGGATGAATGGCGCATCCCGTGTTACGGTACGCTTTTCGCGAGCACACCCAATATCGTAGTGACTCCTATCCCCGAGCCCGGTACAGTTTGTTTCGTTCGGGTTAGGTTTGAAAGGATGGTTCCTTGGAAGCGCAGCGGGTCAAGATCGTCGAAGGCGGAAAGCTTGTGATACCTGCTATGATGCGCAGAGAACTAGGGATCGGCCCTGGTGATACCGTCATGGTCGATATCGACAATGGTGAATTACGGGTGCGGTCAGTTTCGAAAGCCCTTGAACGCGCCCGTGCCATTCTGCGTCGTTACGTTCCTGAGGGCACGAGCTTGGCTGACGAGTTGATTGCGGACCGACGTGCTGAGGCGGAGCATGAGTAACAAAATCGTACTCGATGCGTCGGCTCTGCTTTGTCTACTTAATGATGAGCCAGGAGCCGATCGGGTCGCCGAGGTACTGACACGATCACTGATTGGCGCAGCAAACCTCGCCGAGGTCGTGTCGAAGCTGCGCGAACGCGGCCTGTCATTGATTGAAGTCAGGGAAGCCCTTGGTGGGCTACATCTAGACGTCCGTCCATTATCGACGGTTCAGGCAATGATGATCGGCGACCTACGACCCGCCACCCGGCCGCTTGGGCTCTCTTTAGGAGATCGGGCGTGCTTGGCGCTAGCGATAGAACTGGGAGCAGAGATTTACACGACAGACGTCGCCCTGACGAAGGCGGACGTCGCTATTACCGCGACTAATGTTCGAGCCTAGATGCGGCGGGAGAAGTCCGGGTCGGCCTCCTGGTCATCCGCAAGGCGCTCCAGGGCCGTCGCGGTCTCCAGTAGCGCCTGCTGCATCGAAGCGCCCTCAAAGGTCTCGGCAAGTTCCCGGTATTCGGTAGCCTCGGCCCGAAGCTGTCCGACAGTCTTAGTCATCAACCTATGATAACGATGCGGGGGGCGGCGTGAAAGGCCGTAGAGGGCGCGTGGTCTTAGTGCAAAAATCAGCTTTCGTTAGTACATTGGAGTGGTCGACTCGGTCCACTGATCGCCGCTAGCTCACTAGATGACTAATGAACGCAAAGAGACCGTTGACTATCTGAAGGCCCAGCTAGCCGAGCTGCGAGACCTTGCCGACCGACTCGACCTTCCCCTCGTCGCCATCTGGCTGTGCTCGGCGATCGAAGCGATACCCCAGGGGCGTTAGGTCTCGGCCAGTGGGTTTGGTCCCTCGCCGTCCCGCGAATGTCTGGCGTGTACCAGGATGACAACACACTCGGCTTAATGTTGGCGGCGGGGGCACGGGGCGACCCAATGGGGCGCAAATGGTTCCACTGAGATGGCCGACGAGAATAATGCGACAGAAGCGTAGAAAAACGCTCCCGCCCCCGCCGAAAGCGTTCATCCATTTGCCAAACCGTCTGCCGCGTCAAACTCCCAAATACGGCAGGTCGGCGGCATTAGGTTGGATCGGGGGATCTTCGTCGGAAACGCCCGTTAGTAACGGCAATCGCCGTTTCGCCAGGCGCGCAAAGCATGCATTCCATGCGCCTGTTGCGCTTCTGTTGCGCTTCGGCTTGTCCTCTTTCGGAAAGTCTATGCCGACAATGAAGGTGGTGAGTTCGTCTATATCCGCAACATAGCCTTGCAGATGGGGACTTGGAAGGTAGAGACGCGCATGAGCAGAGTGAGCGATGAGTTGCGGGCGCGTGGCTTCGGATCGGGCTGAAGCGGAAGCGACCACCCTCGTGAATAAGAAGGCCGTTTTGTTGGCATCTGCCATGGCTTGATCAACTTGCGGCGCAAGCCGAGCGGGCCGAGGCTTTCACCAAGAAACGCTCCGGATGATTGGTTATCCCTGCGCCCAGAGGAACAGCGTCGCGCTTCCATTGAAGCTGGGCTGGAAGATCGTCGGTACCTGCTCCAAGATCGCGTCCGATATGCTTTTGCCAGCGTCGGTGACGCGATCCCAATTTGGCGGCCGCGTGATTATCTTTAACGATGATGTCCATCAACGGGAATCCGCTGTAAGTTTTGGGTCTGGTTAGAACCAGAGCGAATGCTATTTATTCCGGCCGAATCGGGTGTATCGGAGGAAGCATGAGCGGGATGGTTGTCGTCGTTGTGACTGGAGTAGCGAGCTTGAGCGTTGCAGGGCTAACCGCCAACCGGTTTCTTCAGCAGAACAGGCAGCGTGCCCGTCGGCGGGCCAGGCGTCGTCAACATGACGCGGAAGCATTAGCGAACTGGAAGGCTTTGCAAGATCGACAAAGCCGGCGCAATTAGCGGCGTTTCTCACGGCTGTCGTGGTTATGCGTCTTCCATTCCCGTGACCGTATGGGTCACAATGGTGCTGATAATTGATGAAGGTGGCGGACAAGACGCCTTAACCTAAGCAATTGACCTAAGGCTGTCGCTCGTGCGTTGTTTCGATTGTCGCGGCGGGCTTCCTCTTTCGTGCTCGTCACACACGTTCGTCGCGGCATCGTTTCATTTCGAGACTAGTTATTTGTTGATTACGGTAATGGCCAATGTCATCACTTGATCATCGCAGCGGGTTGAGCCTCCCCAAGACGCCTCCCCGCTGCGGTGCTTCCGGTTTTTAAAACTTATGGTCGGCGCTCGGTGCGATTCTAGATTGCTCCACGCCACCGGATAGCTGTAACTTCCTGTATGAGGACCATTTTAGCGCTCGCTGCGGCTTTCTTTCTGTGGAGTTTCGCTGCCGGTCCTGCGCAGGCCGCAGTGACGATCACGTTCTGGAGCCACGAGCTTGGCAACAGCTTCCCCCACGCGTTCTTCACGTTGCGGGGGATACCGGATGCAGGCGGTGCGCCGGTCGATACGAATGTCGGGTTCACTGCTAAATCGGTCTCGCCAGCGCTTTTGATGGGGCCCGTTGCGGGAAAGCTCGACATAGCCAAGCCGGGCTATGTCGCGGGGAGCGATGCGCAATTCTCAGTAATCATGAGCGATGTACAGTATGAAGCGGTGCTGCGGTTGGTCGACGCGTGGAGCGAGGGGAAGCCCGACAGCGTGTATCGCCTAGCAGACCACAACTGTGTGACCTTCGTAAAGGAAGCCGCGCGGATCGTTGGGCTTACTGGGCTCGATCAGCCGAAGTTGATGAAAAAGCCCAGATCGTATCTGAAGGCTGTGCAAGTTGAGAATGCCGGTCGCGTTACGCTGCTTGGGCTCCACGGAAAAGCTTATCTTGCCAGCCTTGCTCCCGTCACGCTGACTTCCAAAATGCTCAGATGAACTACCGACGCGGTTGCTGAGCAGCTTAACCATTCCCATAATTTGCCGGCCAAGGTCGTCCTCCGGCCTCGGCCGGTCCGCCTCGTGTTCTCTTGGCTATCGAGACGGGTCGTCATTCGTGAACTCGGCGATCACTGTCGCGTTTCTATACTGCCAGGTAGCTCCGGAAAGTGACTGGCCGGCCCGCTCACTGGTGCACCGTGAGCGGGCCGTTACGGGCGGACGGAACTTCGTACTGCCGGTGCGTTATGGTCACGCCGGGTTTGCTTGGCAGTGGCCCGGTCGGCCCGCCTCGCGCTCATCACGTTAGGGGCGGGCCGTTATCATGATGAAACCGTAGCGCTTGTGAGTTCGTATCTGGATCGCCGGGACGTATCCTCCCAAATGCGCGTTACGGCCGGCTCGCCCTTCTTGACCTTTGGGCGGGCCGTTTTTTTAACGGGGCGTTACTCAGGTTCGAAACGCGTTCCGGCTTGACCCTTGAGCAACGCTCGCAACTGCTTTTTCAGCGCTAAGCTGCTCAAATGCGATCTAACGTGATCAAATCCTTCGCGAGACAACTGCGTCCGAATGTCAGTTATCGTCCGCGCCTTACCGCCTCGCGCGATCTCGAAAGCCCGTTCTATGATCGCCATGCCTGGTATTACCACGAGTAACGCGGGATGAAGACTGTTTCCTTGTAATAAATACATGTTAGTTTTAGGGCCCGTTTTGGGAAGTGTCGCGTTAAAATTACATGACAACGGACCTATTACGCGCCGCCTACGACGCGGGTCTGAAAAGCGGTCTCGAAAAGGGCTTACCAAGCGCCTGCCCGTTCGCGATCCATGAAGCTATGGATCTGCGGTTTGCTTGGCTAAGCGGATTTAGCGTTGGCAAGATCGTTCGGACGGGCAAAAGCCATTCGTCTTAGGCGTTCCTGCATCGCTGCTGCCAAGGCATCCCGCCACGGATCGCCCACTTCTGCTCGGCTGGCCCGATAGGACGCGCGCAAAACCTTATCTGACATCTGAGCGATACGGTCTCGAAGCTCCCGCGCGCTTGCTTCGTGTTCGTGGTCCTGCATCTTTTCCTCGTTACCCACCAAGCGAAGATGACGTGGCGTGGCCGTCCTTTTCGAATCCACGCTTTCTCGGGATCGCCAAACACATCGAACAAAGCTTCGAACACCATCGAGCTCACGATATGCGCTTTTCCGCGTCTTCGGGGGTCTGCGCACTGTTCGAAAAAGTGTTCGTGTTGCAGCGCTGCGCGGTACAGGCTTGAAAACTTGGGTTCAGTCATGGCCACCCCGGAATGCCGTCGCGGGATTATTTCGCAAGCCCGAGGGCTAATCAAGAAAAACGCGCAAGTAAACTCTTTATCTCCCCATTCCGCTTCCACTCAATCCATGACGTTCAGATCGGATTAGGCGCGCCTCGATAGCGGACGTTATGGGCGCATAACTCGGGCACTGTCGCTAATTCCCTCCTTCGCTGCATAACGAATGCGGCCCTTGCACATCGGTGCAGCATCCATGATCGTCCGCACAGCTTCCCCGCGATTGCACGCAGCAGTTGGGGCAATATCGAGAACGGCTTGAGGTTCGGGGTTTATGCCACTCATGACCGACATGTAGTTCCGCAGGGTGGCGTCCGAGATGACCACCTTGTTCCAGAGCATTGATCCGTCGGAGGCGACGTATATCGGCTGCATCGTCCTCAAGTGACCGATGCCATCCTCCACCCGTCCCCAATGCTCGCGAGGGGCGGAACAGATTGAGGCATAATTGTCTTGTGCACGACTACATCCGATCGTGAGGGGGCTGGCGAGTGCAGCACGACATCTGGATAAATCCTCATCGCCGGCTGGTGCCGGTTTGGCACCGGACGGCAATGGCGCCTTATCGCCTATCTGTTCCTAAAGTCGCCGTTCGGCTTTCGGGGCATACGGCCAATATGTCGACTATTCGACATGTCAGAAAGTCGACGTGAAGCGCTCTGGTTTCGTAGGCCTCGCAGGTTTGTGGAAAACACTGCAGTCGTGCCGAATGTCAGGGAGCGGCACCACGTTCAATCTCATGATCGCGCATCACTGAGAATTGTGTGACCGCCAAACCCTTTTAGCTTGCCCGCGTCGCCGGGGTTTGGCATCGGAGATCTACCCGAGAGGGGGCGATTAGCTCAGTTGGTAGAGCGTCTCGTTTACACCGAGAATGTCGGCGGTTCGAGCCCGTCATCGCCCACCACCCATCCCCGGCAATAACAATACGTTAGCGACCGTGTCGCGGTGGCTTTCGTGGATTTGGACACGACCCCGGCATCCTTGCTACTCTGAAGCTTGGTGCGTTTGGTTTCGAAGGGCGCGTGGATCGTCATCTTTGCAGTCTCTAGGTCGCAAGTCCGAGTGCTTTGACATATGCCCGATCGTCGGTTGCCTGACTTTGTGGCCTAGCGGATGCCGGTGGTCTTTCGATCACGGCGGTGGTCGGGCTAGCGGGCCCAGGCGACGAACCGGCTAGTATCTCTTGCCAGTTCATGAGCTCCTGATTTTCTGCACGGGTCACCAGATCCAGAGCGCCAAGACGTGCGAGCAACTGCAGTTCGAGGAACGTCAGGGTAGCGCCGGTGCCGTTCTTCAGTGCGCGCCGATATTTGTGCGCTATCGTTGAGGCGGTTGCCTGGCTGGGCACCGCACCGACGGACGCTTGCGCCGCGCCGACCTCCGAGCTTGCTAGTTCTTGTGTTGATCCTGTTTTCATACTGCCCCCTGCACTCTGTGCCTCCGCAGGTGCCCCTTTTTACGGGACACGGCACAAAGGTGAAGTTTACGTATTTTGCCGCGGCGCTTCAGCAAGGGCATCGGCGAACGGCTTGTCGACAAAGGTGAAGTTACGTCGTTTCGAGCAGCAGTTGGACGGATGCCGGATGCGCACCCGTTACTGTGTCGGTAAAGGTTGTTCGAACGTTGCGGTCGCAAACGCTTGCTCGATGTTCGCATGCAGATGTGGCACGCGGAACGGGCGTTCAGCATCACGCGACACCTGCCATTTCGCGTCACTCATGCACTTCGAGCCCCAGACGAGCAACACATTGGGAGATACGCTAGCGGCGTCGCCCGGACCCGCCACCAGCATACGTATAGCGTTCCCCTGACCGTCACTTGTGACGTGCCTATATCCAAGCCGTTACGTGTTTCGTCGATCAAGCAAAACTAAAGTCGCTTACCACGTAGACGTGTCGACATGTCGAGTTACCTTCGTAACTGCTTGTTAAAGAAGGCGTTTGAACATGGTCGAAAATGTACGATACGCATCCCCGCCGTTCTGAGAGGCGGTGCGAGCGCAGCCTTTATGGTGGAACTTGAACAACGTGCGGGCCATCCAGCGGGTCGTTGAGTTGAAGCGTTCGCTCGATTTTCTGCCGACGATGGCGCTCGATATCCTTGCCGAGCCGATGGTCGAGTTTCAACGACGAAGGCGCCTAGCCCGACGACATGCCGGAACGTGCTCCGCAGCTATGCCCCCCACAATTGCCGATGCAAAACGAGCATCCTACACATGCTTCCCCGACGACGTTCCCAATCAGGAAATCAACCGCTCTTGATGGCAAAGAGATCATACTATTTGGATATGATCCATACCGGGGTGAAAAAAGTACTACATCCCAAACAGGTGCTAAAGAGCTGTAAGAGCTTGCCAGATACCAGTCGGCTACCTAGACGCGTCTCCAGAAATGGAGATTTTCTATGTCCGACACTACCATCGACCTAAACCCCGTTGAGCTCGCCACCGAATTGACAATAGCCTGGTTAGCCAACCCCAACACGCGCACCAATGCTGACGACGTTCCGGCCTTCCTGAACAAAATGTACGAAACTGTTTCGGTGCTGGTAGGCGGTAATGCTACGGCTGCTGAGCCCGAGGCACCTGTTCAGGAATACACGCCGGCAGTGACGGCGCGTAAGTCGCTTGCCAGCCCCGACCACATCATCAGCATGATCGATGGCAAGCCATACAAGACGCTGCGTCGTCATCTCGCCACTAATGGCATGACGCCGGCGGAATATCGCGAGCGGTATGGCCTGAAGGCGGATTATCCCATGGTCGCTCCTACCTATTCAGAAGCACGTCGTACGATGGCCAAGAGCATTGGCCTGGGTCGAAAGCCTGGCCAGACGAATGCCGCTAAGGCCGATATCAAGCCCACTCCGGCTCCGCGCAAGCGCAAGGCCGAAGACGCAGCAGCGGAATAATCCAGGGGCCTGGCGTGCTGGGAAACAGGACGCCAGGTACTCTAAGGCATTGCTGCGTTCAGTCTGTACCCCCCACCCGAATGAGGACGTTGAGGTCGGCGAACCGAACTCCCGATGATAGCCGTTCGGTAAGCGCCATCGTTCCGTTTCGCCGGCCCCGACAGGCGATTTCGGGTAGGTCGGCAACACGGCATCAGCTAAGACGACAAATTTGGATTTTGGTCAGAAATGGTACCATTTTATCGGGTTTGTTAACCTCAGTCGGCTTTTAAGACCGTGGCTGGCGATCGCGCCGGCTCCGGGAGGAATTAATGAAGATCGTTGCCATGGGCGTCGCTGTTACGGCGGCTTTCGTATCTACGTCGGCTTATGCTCAGGATATTGTTCAGACCTTTAATGGGCCACGCATCGAGTTGCGCGCCGGTTGGGACAACCCCGATATTCGCGCCACTATTCAGGATAACCGTAATCGCGTCAGCCGGTCTGCGGACAAGAGCGGCGTCACCTATGGCGGCGAGGTTGGCTACGATTACAGTCCCGACAACAAAATTGTTATCGGCGCTTATGCGGGGCTTGAAGGCTCGACAACCAAAGCATGTGGCGAACTGTACGGCGAAGATCGGCTATGCGTTCGTGCCGGTCGGAATATAGTGGCTGGTGCACGCGTCGGCGCAGTACTGGATGACAAGTTCCTCATCTACGGTAAAGGCGGATATTCCAACGGCCGTGTAACGGTTGACTACCAAGATAACGAGCTGATCTTGGCTGATGAAAACTTTGGTCACAACTTCGATGGCTTCCATGTAGGCGCTGGCATCGAAGCCGCAGTTGGCAGCGGCGTTTATGGTCGGCTCGAGTATATTTACACCAAATACGGTCGCATTTCGGCCGAGACCGACGCGTTGAGCGCCAGCCTAAAGCCGAGCCGGCAGCAGGTCGTTTATGCAATGGGCGTCCGTTTCTAAGACGAGAGTGGGTGGATAGCGTTGAGATCTTCGACGCCATCCACCTTCAATGTTTTCGGTCTACCGGCAGGGTGAGAATGACTGATAGCCCCGGGCTGTCTTCACGATTAGCAAGCCGAACTGTCCCCTCGCCAAGCGCCATCGCCTTTGTAGCAATCGAAAGCCCCAGACCGCTGCCTGAAGATGTCGAACGCCCCCGTTCGAACCGCTGAAGTAAGCGGTCATGATCGAGCATTTCAATCCCGGGACCGCGATCACTTATCGTAATAGTAAGGTCTTCCATGCTCGGCACTATCGCGACTTCGATAGTGCCACCGTTGTACGCGTGGTTGATCGCGTTATCGATCACCGCTGACAATGCCATCGTCAGCGCCTCCGGGTCACATCGCCAGCGCACGACATGATCCGGAATAACAGTAAATTCCATAGCAAGATTCGGAACGTTCATGATTGCGTCGGCGACCACGTTGGCGACAACCGCATGAACATCCACTGACCGACTCGCGAAAGTGGTAGCGTTGAGACGAGCAAGCGTTAGCATGCCTGTGATCAAACAGTTTGCCCGGTCGACGCTGTTAACGAGGCGATCTGTATCATCTTTAAGTGATTCAGGCACCGATCTGTTTAGCAATTGCACCTGTGCTCGGATAGAAGACAGTGGAGTGCGCAGCTCATGAGCTACGTCATCTGTGACCGACTGCTCCTGTTCATAGGCATTGCCAAGCCGAACGAAAAGTTTGTTCAGCGCAATGATCAGCGGCTCCAGGTCGAGCGACCATTCCGATGGCTCCAGCAGGGTCAAATCCGTCAGGTTTCGTCGGTATATCGTTGAGATAAGGCGATTTACCTCAGACAGACTTGTGCGCAGCGTCCTCCATAGCATCAGCATTCCCGCCGCGATCAACAGGCCAAGCGGTAGTGCCAGCCTTCGGAGCACGGGAATGATAGAAAATTCGCCGAGAGGGTTACGCTCGGCGACGACGATCAGCAGCCTTCCATCATGCGCAGACAGACCATAGCTACGCCAGCTGTCCCCCATTGCGCTGAAGTCGCGCAACCCTGGCTGGCGGGGGATCGATTGGATTGGCGCACCCCAACCAGACCGAGCAATTGGACGCCCATCCCAAAGGACGGTAAACATGCACCAGTCGTAAGTCGCCTGAAAGGCGGACTTTTCCTGCGGAGACAACGGCCCATCCAAACCTTGTGACGATGTAGTATTGTGAGTGCCAAGCACCTGGGCTGGGAGGTCTTTCTCCATCATCATATAAAGTAGTAACGAGGCGTTCACAAGTTGTGCGTCAGCGGTTTTGGCGACCTCGTGTCTTGCTGCTGTGTAAAGAATCAGCCCCATCGCTAAACCGGTTAAGGCGATCAAAAGAAGTATGCGTCTGTAAAGGCGCGTTGATAAGGTCGATCTTGTCATCCCTTTTCGCCGACCATGTAACCGAGCCCACGTGCCGTTCGGATAAAATCGCGCCCAAGTTTTCTACGCAGTGATGAAATCGCGACCTCTACTGTATTAGACTCGGCGCCATGATCGTGATCGTATAACTCTCCTTCGAGGTCGCCTGTCGTTACGAAACGCCGGCTACGTCGAACCAGTAGCGCCAGGACCCGAAACTCTTTTGCCGTCAGCGCGACCGCTTCACCATTTTTTGTGACAACCCGTCCAACCAGATCAACCTGTACATCTCCCGCGCTGAGTTGCTCACTATGCCGTTGGTCTTTTCGGCGTAGCTGTACCCGGATGCGGGCCGCCAACTCCGCCAGGTCTACCGGCTTCACGACATAGTCATCCGCGCCAGCGTCCAGTCCGGCAATTCGGTGTCGGGTACGGTCAAGCGCTGTGATAATGATTACTGGCGTCGTATCCTTGCCAGACCTCAACTGCCTTAGAACCTCGATCCCTGACAGATACGGTAGGCCGACATCCAGCAATAGGGCATCGTAATCGCTGGCGCGCATGGCGGCGAGCACCTCGTCGCCCCGGGCTACCAGATCGACCACGTAACCCTCCTGCTCCAGGGCAAGTCTCATAACATGACCAAGATCGATGTCGTCTTCTGCAACGAGCAGACGAGGCAAGGCGGGACTCCGGATATTTCGTAGGTGACAACGAAATAGATCCGCTGCGGAGCGCCGTCAAATATACGGGCAGCTTGGCGCATCGTCAGTTTCGCGTCAGCTAAGTCATTTAGATTGTTTGGTTCGATTCGCAGCTGACCCTGCCAAGCGACACCAATTCCGGTGCCAACCGAACGGCTAACTAACGATGACGTCCAGCAGCTTGCTGCACACTAAAATGTCGCAAACCGACCGCGGCTACGCGTCAAAGCGCTCCCTTAGAATGCCCATGGCGAAAGGGGCCCCCTGCCTTGCACTGATCGGTTGCGATGGTGCCGGTAAATCCACGCTGGCAGCCGACCTGACCAAGCGACTAAACCGGCTCGCTCCAACCCGATCGGTCTATCTGGGACTTGGGACCGGCGATCTTGGTCGCCGAATTGGTCAACTCCCGGTACTCGGGCCGATCGCCGAACGCTTTCTTACTGGTAAGGCTAAAAAGGCGCATGATGGTGCCGGAAAGCGGTTGCCCGGCCTCGCAACAGCATCTGCTATGTTCGGTTTTTCCCTTCTGCGGCTGCGTCGTTTCCGACAAGTGTTGGCGTATCGCAAACGCGGCATTCAAGTCGTGACAGACCGCTACCCTCAAGCCGAAGTGGCCGGGACGTTCGACGGGCCCAGCCTTGCATGGACGCGTAAAGGCAGTCCTCTTGTTAAGAAGATAGCGGCGCGCGAGCGAGCGCTGTACGAGGATATGTCTACCTATCAGCCTACGCTTGTCATTCGATTGAACGTCGATGCCGATACGGCGCTTGCACGTAAAGGCGATCACGAGCGAGCGCAGTTAGAACGCAAGCTTGCCGTCATACCGACATTGCTGTTTGGCGGAGCGCCAATTGTCGATGTCGATGCGACGCTCCCGTACCACGTTGTCATCGCAACGATATTGGACGCAGCTGCGCGGTACGGCCTACAGGGCCTGTAGGTCCGATTCCGGCCATACCAATGGAATTTAGCCTTGTGTCGTTGCAAGGCTGGCGTGATTGACTTTGTTTTGAATTGATACCTCGATGACCAAACTTCCCCCTCTGATTGCAGTCATCGGCTGCGACGGCTCCGGCAAATCGACGGTAACCGAAGCGCTGCAAGCATGGCTTGCTGAGCGCGGGCCGGTACAGATTTGTCATCTCGGCAAGCAGTCCGGGAACATCGGCCGTCAAATCGCGCAGCTCCCCCTAATGGGGGGGCGGCTCGACAAATCGATCCAGACCAAGGCGCGCAAAGCACAGGCGGACGGGGGGCCGGGTGTCCTGCCGGCGATTGTCATCTACGCGTTCTCGCTGCGACGAGTGCGGCGATTTCGCCGTATGATGCGCTTGCGCCAAGCAGGGCACGCGATCATCGCCGATAGATTTCCCCAGCTTGCCCGGCCCGGCCCGATGGACGGGCTCGGCCTTGCGCACGCATCGCGCAACGGATTGGTGGGGCTACTTGCTAGGGCAGAGCTGCGCCGCTTCCGGGCTATGGTCGCGACCGTGCCAGACCTGGTGCTACGCCTCAACGTCTCTCTCGATGTGGCGGTATCCCGCAAATCGGATCACCGCGTGACGTCACTTGCTCGAAAAATCGTCGATGTCCCGCATCTGGCGTTTGCCGATGCCCCAATTGTCGAGCTCGACGCCGATCGCCCGCTTGAGCATGTGCTCGAGCAGGCCAAGGCAGCGATCGATGATCGGTTGTCGCAGCTCGCTATCGATAACCCTGTCGCGGGTCGCTGGGCGAATGGCGCTCGATGAAACACATCGCGATCAAACGCTGGTTCGCAGATGGCGTGTTCCGGACCATTATCCGCAATGCGTCGTACCTTGGATCCAGCAAGCTAATGGGGGCGCTGCTTGGCCTCATTGCCCTGGCCTGTGCCGGGCGGGGCATGACTCCTGCGATGTTCGGCACGTTGGTGCTTATCCATTCCTACGCCAACGGAGTGGGCGGACTTGTCAAATTCCAGACGTGGCAATTCATCGTTCGCTACGGTGCCCCAGCTCTTGGTCGTGGCAACGATGACGAACTGCGTGATGTCACGGGATTTGCATTCGGGTTGGATCTCGCCAGCGGGCTTCTGGGTCTCGCCGGGGGGCTGGTCCTCCTTCCCTTCCTGGCAGGCTGGCTCGGCATAGGGAGCGGCGACCTTGGCTGGGCGCTGCTCTACTGCACGTTGATCCCCACGATGACGGCGGCGACGCCGACCGGCATCTTGCGGGTACTGGATCGCTTCGATCAGATAGCTTTTCAGCAGCTTGTCACGCCGCTTCTGCGGGCAGCCGGCGGTATAATTTCGTATTTCGGCCACCTCGGCTTCGCCGGGTTCGTACTCACCTGGTATCTGGCAGATTTGGCGGGAGATCTTTGCCTGTGGTGGATGGCGGTTCGTGAACTGCGCGCCAAGGGCATACACAATGGCCTAGTACCCCGTCTGATTGGACCTGGCCGACGGTTGCAGGGGGCCTGGGACTTTGTCTGGACGACCAACATCGCGCACTCGATCTGGTCTGCCTGGGGTCCGATAAGCAACCTGATCGTCGGTGCCATGCTCGGACCAGCAAGCGCCGGCTTGTTTAAAATCGCGGCGACCTTCTTTGATTCCGCCAGCAAGCCTGCAGACCTCCTGTCACGCAGCTTCTACCCCGAGATCATGCGGCTCGACCCTGCCAGCCGACATCCCTGGCTGCTCGGAATTCGCAGCGCCTTTGTCGCGGGCGCGATCGGCTTAGCCATCCTCCTTCTGGTAATCGTTGGTGGAAAGCCGCTGATCAACCTGGTTTTCGGCAAGCGCTATATGGAAGCCTATGAACTGCTGCGCTTGATGACCGCATCCCTGGTCGTGACTATGGCCAGCTTTCCGCTTGAGTCGCTGCTTTACATGGCAAGGCGACAGCGCGCCGCTTTGGTCGCCGAAGGCTTCGCGGCATTTGTTTATGCCGGGCTTCTCTTTGCTATGATCCATCAGTTTGGGATCGCCGGTGCCGGGGCAGCGTACGTTGCCGGCGTGTGCCTGAAAGCCGTCGCGATGCTGATCCCGACGCTCTCTTCTTATCGCCACCGCCAGACCTTGGCTCAACCGACCCCAAAGGCCGCTTAACAATGAAAAAAGCGCACACACGCGGTGAAGAATTTTCTTCCGCTATTCTTAATGCAATGTTTTATGCCGTTGATACAGATGACATCGTTGATCCCCACGTTAGTCTGCCTAACCCTGTGCCGGTAGCCTGCACCCAGGACGAGATGGGCAGGTGCCTCGATCTTTGCGTTCAATTCTGGGAACAGGGCGCGGATCGATTAGTGATGAGGAACCTTGCGGGTCAGCTTTTGCGGACCGGTGACCTTGCCCCGGACGAGCGCGTCAAATACAAATATATTAGGGCGCGATACAAGCATTTACGCTTTGCGTTCGTCCTGTACGGCACCAGACACAAGCCCCCACCACTGTTCGCCGCGACAGTTGCGGTTATGGGGCATCTCCAGGACGCGTTTCGTATTGGTAACCGCGCCAGCGTGATGCGGTACGGAGTTTTACTTCGCGCGCTGCTTTCAAAGCCAGTCTGGCAATACGTCAGACGCGAGGTCGCCGGCTTAAAGCTAGACGACGCATCTGGCTTTCTTGCGTTCAGGCAAAGCGAGGTCCAAAGAATCCGGCATGCTCTGCAGAGTACACTGACCAGTCACGATTTTCATTCCATCCGAAAAATTGTGAGCCGGCAGGTATCGTTCTACGATACATTAAAAACACTTGAGCCCGATGACCAGCTATACAAGGTATCCCGCTTTCTTAGTGCGATCAACGGTTTGATGGGTAGCATGCATGATGCCTTGATCGAGGAATCCGGCGCCGGGCAGCGTGATTACCATCGCGACGTTCTCGATCTTCCCGATGATATCCGGGCACGCTTAGAAATGTTGGTAGCCTATTACCCCGCATAGCTAAGGTAATTAGTTGGCAGGGGTCCCAGTATTTGGTCATGAACTTTCACTCGGCAGTCTGCTAACGGCGCACAGCGACGATGCGCGATGCGGAGGGTTCGCTAGCGTCGTAGAGCCTTGCCATGTCAGCGCCGGATTTCCGACCCGAGACAACGGCTTCGGGGATCGCGCGACGCTGTTGTTCCGTGAGTTTACGCCGGCGTCCGCCAATCATTCGCTCAGGACGGGCTTGGGCACGGCCGGCGCGGGTACGCTCACGGACCATCGCGCGCGCGAACTCGGCGAAGCTGCCGACCATCTGCATCACCATGCGTCCCGCGGCCGTGGTGGTGTTGATCGCTTCAGTCAACGAGCGGAAGCCTGAGCCTGCAATTTTGATCCGCTCCATGATGGGCAGCATGTCCTTCGGGCTGCGCGACAACCGGTCGAGCTTCCAGACAACCACCATGTCACCGTCCCGCAACGGGTCGATCATTGCCAGAAGCTTTGGCCGGTCCACAGTCCGCCGCTGGCAGTCTCCTCGAATACGCTGGCGACGTTGCCCGAACCCGCCACCGTAACCCGTATCGCTATCTCCAGACTGTTGTGACCTAGCTATATCCAGGCCCTTGCGGCTTTTCATCAGTCAAACAAACTAAAGGCAGCCAATCTGTAGACGTGTCGACATATACATGTGTCGACATAATTGTTTGTTGAATAAGGGCTCTGAATATGGTCGAAAATGTAGGCTGCGCGTCCCGGTCGCTTAGAGGGGCGGTGTGAACGCAGCCGTTGTAATGGAACTGCGAACGCGCGGGCCATCCGCGGGGGATGCAGATTTTCAGCGTTCGCTCGATCCGTTGTTGAGTGGCTGCGCACCCCGCCGCTCATATCTTCGCCGAGCCGATGGTCGAGTTTCAACGGCGAAGGTACCCAGTCCGACGAGATGGCAGAGCGTGCGTCATAGCGATACCGTCTTGGTTGCCGACGCAAAGCGAGCATTTTAAAAATAGTTCACGTGATAACGTTAGATTGATGTAAGTTAGGATTGTCCGGCGCCTTGACCGGTGTCTCATGTCCGGGTTTTTGACGTTGATAAACAGCCACGAAGCCCTGATCCGTCTGCTGAGCGCTCAAGGTGAACTTTCTCCAGAGGATCGGCATACGATTTCGTCGATACCCATGACCTCACGATCTTTCTTATCTGGCCACTTTATTGGAAGAGAGGGGCGGTCGGTTTCGACATGCGCCATACTCATCCGGGGGTTCGCAGTCCGGCAAAAATCAACGGGCTTAGGCGACCGCCAGATTGTCTCCCTTCATGGTCCCGGTGACGCGCTTAATTTCCAGAACGCGTTTCTCGGTGTTCCTGATTACGACATTCGCTCGGTTGAGGATTGTGTAGCGTCTTTCGTCGATGCGTCGGTAATTAGAGCCTTGGCGGCTGAACTACCGGCAGTGGCTCGTTCGCTCCTGATTGGAGCTTTTACCGATGCCTCGATCGCTCGCGAATGGATGCTCAACATCGGACGTCGAAGCGCTCGAACAAGACTAGCACATTTTTTGTGTGAGTACTTGGACCGGATAAGTTTGGGGCGGCATCCTGCCGACGGAAAATACGAGTTACGGCTAACCCAAGAGCAGATCGGTGACGCGACCGGAATGACCTCTGTTCATGTCAATCGTATGCTGAAAGTTCTACAGTCGGAATTACTGATCAAGCAATTAGGCCGCTATTTAAGCGTGCCGAATATGGAGGCATTAATGTACGCTGGCGAGTATAATCCACGATACCTCCATTTGCCGCAGGTTAACTCCTAAATCTCGGTCCGTCGTCGCGCTCGCTAAGGCTGACACCGTTTGGCTAAACGAGTTTTATCTCAAACTTATTTCTCTATTGATTGATCGGTGGCCTGTTATGGGGGCGTCGTTAATTGCTCGCCAAAGCGGTGACGTATCTTAAAGTATGTTCAAGCCCCGTTAGTGGCTTCCCGTGAACCAAATAGCGACCCTTCGGCTTACCGCGGAGGCGCCTAGCCCAATAATGAAGATCGTAAGGGATACGCCCCAGATAATAACAACGCTGACAATCAAGGTATGCAACAGGGTCGCCTCAGCAAAGCGTTCAAAACGACGCGTTAAACGCATTCGTATGACGGTTGGGCTATACCAAAACAGGCTATTATCTTTACAATATGGAGCATGCAGTCAGGCGAGGTGCACGACTGACGTGGCGTGCGCGCGGATCGATTGTGACCAGAGACACTCTGGCTGTGTCCGATCCCGGTATCCCGCGGCGAGCCTTCCCAGGCCGTCACGAGCGGCAATTGACTGCGGTAGTGGGCCATCTGACCGGCATGCTCTCGACGTGCCATATTCGCCATGGCTGCGGCCGGTTTCTGGGATTGCCCGCATGCTCTTAGCAATTCACGGAAAATCGAGGTGGCGGCGTACGCCACGTCGGGCAGGAGCGTGGCCTACACGGCGAACGTCGCAAGCTTCGCCTGGACGCCCTTAACGGCGCGTCCGTTTCCGTCACGCTGCCCGACGAAGGGGTCTCTTTTGGACGCCGATTGACGGCTCTTAACCTCAGCCTCAGCCTCAGCCTCAGCCTTCGTCATCGTCCCTACAGCGCGCATAGCGGCGCAAAGCTTGTTCCGAGACAAAAGCTTGTGCGCAAGACGTGCCGGGGCGGTCCCTGGGTCTAATGTCGTCGCCACGTTATTCCCCCTCGATCGCATCTCAGTTGGACAGGATCGCGTACCGACCTGTCCGCAATGTAGTTGCGCTCCTGAGCCGATCCGCTGCGAGACTCGTGACATGGGCTATCGAAGTGGTCAGCCGATCCGTTTTCCCAGCACTTTTCCGGATGGGCTGGCCACTGCTCGTTACTGGCGCGGCGCTGGAGCGCCCCCTAAACAGCTTGCCAAGGTCGTTTTCTGGCTTTGGCCCACCCGCCGCCCTGCGTTTTACACCGGCGTTGATGCGGTCGTTACGGATGAACATGTCGGCAGCTTCTTCGTTTGTACACAGCCAGATGCCCGGAAAGTGACTGGTCGGCTCGCCTCGCGACCTCCCGGACGTGTGAGGCGGGCCCTTAGATTCTGCGGACGACCGGCACCGCGGTAACAACAGGTATAAACCTGGGTAAGCGAGGCTCTCGCTGTTATGGCGTTAGATAAGCCCATGCCGACAGCACGGCCCCCCGTTTCGCTGTCGGCGACCATCGCTCGCACCAACGTAGCTTGAGCTGTCGTCGCAACACTATCATCAGGGCTATGGAACTGGGCCTGGCTGGTGTCTCGTGGCGCCGAGCAGGCTCCTTTAGAGCTCGATTACGGCAGCTTGTTCAGTTCACACACGGCAGCGGCTGTGATCGGTCGATCCGACCGGGCCGTCGCTACCACATAACAACTGGCAGGGGGCTTTACGCAGTTGATGCTCGATCATCCCCTTGGCAAGCATATGGAGCCCCAAGAAGACGTACCCGCACGCGATAGCGGGTTTGACCAGCGTTTCAGTTCGTTCGGCTGCGTTGCTTGGCCGATTGCGCGGTGACTGGCTGCGGCTGTTATTGTGACAATCCAAATTTGGGACAGATGTAAGGAAGCAACTCTCGCTGGACGCGAGGTGAAGGTTATAGGCGGTGGCGCGTCTGCTGGCTTGGAGCGTTACATGGTTGAGTTACTGGCGATCGTTCCGGCAGCGGTAGCGATGTCGATCGGCACACGTTCACTTCTTAAATCTCGTGAACGCAGACAACGGTCAGAACGCCGCCGGCAGCGTCACAAGCGAGAAGCGGGGATTTGGTGGGCAACGATGTGGCTGTCAAAGGACAAGCGGCAGAAGAAGCTTACATACCGACAAGACTGAATGTCAGGGAAGCCGACCCGAAGAAGATATTATATTTGTGCATTGCCGAAAAAGAGAGTGGTCTGACGCGACACCGCTGAGTAGCGGCGTGAGTAATTAAGTATGAAATTGCAATGATTGAACATCACGCCATTTAAAGACATCGTTCATTTTCAAAAGAGTATGGCTCACTAAGCGCCAAGGCGCAGTTTTGTCGGGCAACGGACGTAAAGCGCACCCATCATAATGAGGAACTTGAGCGCCTAATTCATTGCATCAGGATCACGTTGGTAGCTTACGTCAACGATGACTTCCGCTTTGGCGCATCCTGTCCCTCAGTGCTCGGGGTGTCCTTGTTGAGCGTATCGCTCGGACGCCGGGCGTCGCCCTCATTCTGGTGCTCGGTCGATAGGTTCGGCTGTTTTGTTGTGGTTGTCGGCTTGATTGGATCGCTCACTATCTATCTCCTCAATAGGCCAACAGGCGAGGCCGTCTCACGTTCCATATTGGCGTCATTGCTGCGTTTCGTCTGACGCGACCGCACCCATCGTCATTGCCAGCAGCGATGCGCCGCGTTGTTCGTGATCGAGTTTCAGCAGGCGGACCCAGTGCGCGATGTGCTTGCTCGCCGCCTCGACGCCTTTGCGCTGTAGCTGCGGGGTGGTCAGGTTCGTATCGTTCTGGATTACCGATGCGATCGACAGGGCAAAAAAGTCGATGATGTCGTCGGCGATCAACGCTTGATCGGCGGAGTTTGCCGCGAGGTACTGCATGACGATCGGCATGATCTCCTGAAACAGGTCAATCTTGGCCTGGTCGTCTACCTTCATGATGTCCGCGGGCATACTGGCATCCTCCGTGCCTGGCATGTATTGCGGGAGGCCACGAAGCGGAAGACGTTGCGGACCATTCTCGCAGTATCGGAGCCATCATGAATCATCCACGTGAATGGTTTCAGAAGAAGGTTGTAGGGATTGGCTGGTCCCCTCGAACCTGGGAAGGCTGGGCAATCATTGGCTCGGTCATCGCGATCGGCGCGCTTGTGGGCCGGGTGAACCTCTAATGTGTAATCGAGCAAGGTTCGACGGCGAGCCCGAGACCATCACCGAACGATTTGGTGTGCAATGGCTTGCCGACAAGCCAATGGATAACCGGTTAGAGCCCAAGGAACTGCGCCCGTTCGGTCGAGCCTATGTCGTGCGGAACGAACGTGAGCGCCGCGGGCTCGACGTGATGGAATGGGACGTCTTGGCAGGGCAGGCGAAGCAGGCGGGACGTAAGGTCGCACAGACGAACGTGCGCACCCTACACCTACCCCAATGGCGATCTCTCGTCAGCGATCCGGTCAATCGGTGCCTGATCCCGCTAACAGAGTTTTGCGAATGGGCCCGCGAACCAACCGACCTCGGCGACGGCAAGAAGCCTATCAAGGGGGAGATGTGGTTTGGAGTGATCGATCAGCCCGTGTTCGCGATCGCCGGCTTCTGGCGACAAGTCGGCGACCAGCGCTACTTCGCGATGGTCACGTGTGACGCGAACACACTGGTCGCGCCGATACACCCGAAGGCAATGATCACGATCTTGCGGCCGGACGATCACGAGCGGTGGTTGACCGGCAGCTATGACGACGTGCTGGCGCTACAGCGTCCATATCCGGCGGACCAGATGACCCTAAGGGGGCCAGTATTCCCGACGCGAAATATAGTCTTTGGCTGACGGGATGGGGCTCCACCAGCCTACGTAACCGCTTTTCGTCGACACCCAACGTTCGGACTGGCGAGCCGGTCTCCCAATAATGACCCTTCGTTCAGTGCAATCTTTCCCGGCTTCGGACTCTTACTAATACGAGTGACGGTCGCCTAACCGGTTGCCTCCCATGGATTTCCCTTCAAATATTACCGGTAGCTCCGATTATCGACGTGTCGACACGTCGACGTGTCTGCTGTCGAGATGACGTTCATCATCCAAAGGGTCAGCCTGCGGACCGCAATATTGTTCGTCGGCAGACACAGGTAGCGCCGACATGGCCGGCTCGACCGATCAAAAACGGCTAGCGGTTTGTGAGGCTGACGGGGTTTTCCGTGTAATAGCACGAACTCTCCAGTGGTGATTGTCCGGCTCATGTCACAGCTCGGCGTTTTCCCTGTCAAAGCACGATGATTCCGTACTGATCTCTACGGTATTGCACCAGAATCACGGTGCCCCCCCCAGGACCGGCTGTCCAAACGCGGCAGGCCTCGGACTGGCCAGCTAATGTTCGTGCTATCACACGGAAAACCCCCTTTCCGTTGGACAAGGATGAGGCAGCGACACAGATTGATCGCTGATAAAGGCGAGTTTGGGATCATGGGCGACGTTTCGGTTTTTCAGGGCGACCTGTTTTCGGTGCACAGCCCGCTATACGGCGATGTCCAGGGCGAGCGGACCGTGGCTGAGTTTCCGTTTTTCGCCCTGTCGAAAAAGGCCCATATGACCCCGATGGTCTTTGAATCGGGCGAAGCCCGGATCGAGATCAATCCGAGCAAGACCGGTGTCGCGACGATCTATGACAAGGAAATCCTGCTCTATATCGCCAGTCTGATGGCGGAGCGGGCCGAAAAAGGCGAAAAAGCCGACCGGATCATGACGTTTACCGCCAATGATCTCTTCCGCGTTACTGGTACGAACTCGTCCGCGCGGTCCTACACGTCGCTCAAGGCTTCCTTGAACAGGCTGCAGGGCACGCAGATCGTCACAAATATTGAGACTGGTGGCGAAGGATCGGACAGCTCGTTTTCCTGGCTGCTCAAAGCGGATATCAAGTATATCAAGACGTCGACGGGTGAGCGCCGTGTAAAATGGGTCGAAGTGATGGTGTGTGACTGGTTGTATCGGGCGATCCTGACGGATCAGCGGATCGCTGCATACCATCATGACTTCTTCAAGCTTGGCCCCATCGAACGGCGTCTCTACGAACTTGCCAAATTCAACTGCAAGGACGACGGTTTTACACTTGATATTGGTGAGCTGGCGGCGCGCGTAGGCTGCGCTTCGGACCGACGTGGCCTGGAATATTTTAAGAAGCAGCTCCGCGACGTATCTGAACAGGATAGTCTGCCCGAATATACTCTCGACGTGGTCGAAACGAAAATCCCGTCGGGACGCGGTGGTCGGCCGCGGTTGCATACGACGATCGGCTTTCGACCCAAAAGAGATCTCGAAATTCTCGAAGACGGCACCGACGCGTAATCGGCTTGCAAGCGCGCACGGGGTTTTCCGTGTAATAGCACGAACTCACATTCGGCACTCTAAGTCCTGACCGGCTAAGCTACCGGGGCCCGGCGAAGGGTTTTCCGTGTGATAGCACGAACATTTCCCTAGTTTTCCGTGCGAAAGCACGAACCTTGGCGCTTTGCCCTGCCCCGATAAACCGCAAGGATGATGGAACGGCGGTCGTCGTTCGTCGAATTCGGTTTTTTCCAAATCCGACGAGCGAGGGCGTGGTCGTAAAGATCATCGGCAAGGGGGGACAAGTGTCGGGTTTTCTGAGCCGCATCGTGCGCAGCGTTTACGCCAGCGCAGGGTGTATACGCTGCTCAGGTCGCCACCTGCCCCACCAAGCCCATGACATCGATAACGAAGGAATGGCTGTGAGCGGATAAAAGGAAACCCGGCACGAGGGCCGGGCATCCCAAAAGCACATACTAGGTTCGTGCCGGCAAGCACAAACAATCGTCTACCAACGATCCCTAAATATGCGCTTTTCAGATTGAATTCAAGGATGCGCGTTTCGCGCCACGGCTGACTTTTGCCTGTTTCCGCCACCCTCAAGAGGGAACGGATGATGGGGACTATTACAATCGGCGATGCCGCGCTGAAGGCGTTCGGCTTGCTGACGCGCGAGCATGCGCCCGCGCGATCGGGTGCGCTGCACCAGACAGGCGCACCTGTGCTACGCGACAGCCTGGAGGCTGGTACCTTCGAAGAAGTCTTCTGGACGCCACCCGGCAAGGGCGAAACCGACCGTTTGCTGCATGTTGCGCGCAAAACCCTCGATGCTGCACGGCGGTTGCGGCGCGATGCGCGCTTGGGAGAACGGACGCTTACGGTCGTCGAGCGAGGTATCGCTCAGCTTACCGGCAGCGCCGTACGGATCTTTGAAGAGATCCTCACCCTTGCGCGGTTAAACCGTGGTCGGGTGTATCCCTCCTATAACTATCTAGCAGAGGCGACGGGGCTTGGTCGTGCAACGGTTGGTCGTGCGCTCCGCATTCTCGAAGCGATCGGGTTTCTCGTGCGCCAGCGGCGCTTCAACCGTGTGAAGAACGACGGCCCCGGACCTCGGTATGTACAGACATCCAACGCCTACCGACCTTTGCTGCCTGGCAGCGTGCGACCCTATCTTCCGCGCTGGATGCGTCCCGCGCCATTGCCCGATGACGTTGTTCAGCATCACGCTGACCATGCCCTAGAAACCAATGCGATGCTGAAGACGCTGTCCTGCCGGGAACTCGCACAGATTACCGTCGGTGGTCCGCTCGGCAAAATTCTTGCCAAGCTCGGCGAGACGATCGATCGCACGGAGCGCGAGGCTCAAATTGATCCAGAACCGCTATTAAACTCTATAAATATAGGAAATGCAGTGTTGGCCTAGACGGCCAACGCGATAGATCACGGGCGGAAACCGGAGACGCCCGAACCAAAGCACCTGAATAATACGCGGAAAACCCTGGACGCGGCGACGATGTCGCCGCGAATGCTCCCTAATGGGATCATGCGGTTTCTGAAGCTCTGATTATCCGACCGCATTCGAAGTAGACACGTCGTGCCATGCGTTATGAGAGAATCATGCTTCTTATCAACATGTTGAGCCAAGACTCGGGTTAGAAAGCGCCCGCATTCACGAAAGTGAACGGAAATCGAGGTCCCGGCGATGCAGGACCGGCAGCCCGGCATTTTGTCCCTACCGCGTCATGACGCTTGCGTATTGGCGCTGGTATGCCTAACCGCAGCGCCGTCGGGGAGTGGCGCAGGCTGGTAGCGCACCTGGTTTGGGACCAGGGGGTCGCAGGTTCGAATCCTGTCTCCCCGACCATAGACCGTAAGGTTTTATTCTCGCTCCTTGATGCTGGCGGGTGCCTTCATCATTGTATGCCGCCTCAAGGCCGCGATCCAACGTGAAAACGACGGACTTCGCCCCAGGATAACCAGTCCCAGAAGTCTTGCGATTTATGGGTCGGTTCGCGCGATTTGCGAGATCCGGCCAAATCCGCAAAGGCTATGGGGAACCAGGACGCTGCAATACCGCGGCGTCGCACAGATAATCGAGGCTATTGCGTGACACCGACCGTCATCACTCCAAGCGGCCCAGGTGCGATGGAAGCAGGCCTTGTCCTCGACGAAGTGGGCCAGCGCTTCGTCGTGCTGACGTTCAAGGAACCGGGGGGCGAGCCCCTATTGGTCACGTTTACGGTTCCTATCTTCCAGAACTATGTCGAGCACCTTGTCCGTACGGCGAAGGCAGCCAACGAGGAAGCCAACTGGGGCATTCCCGGCTGACCAAGATAGCTCATCTTGACGGTGGATTTCTCCGCCTCGGGCGATAGCCTTGCGCTAAGCAGGCAATGGCAATGGGCCTGAGTATCCCTGAACCAGCTATGTTCCGACGGGCGGTTGGACCAGAAATGCAGCGTCATCGCCCGATATGCGTTGCGCGCTGATCCAGAACGATGTTGAGAGCCCCTTTGGGGGTGATACCAGCCACGGTTGCCCGACCAGTATAGCCCGTCGCATCGTACGTCCCCGTGCGATTGATACGTAGCCAGTCACCCTTCTTTTGCGGGCAGCTTAGGGTCTGCGCATATCTGCCGTCGGCGACGCGCTGGCTGTCGATCCGGCATCGTGCTTTCGGGTCAGGCATCAGGAGCGTCGCGATCCCCTGCCCGCTCGACAGATGCTTGCGTTCGGCCTTCGATTTGCCTTTCATCATTCGCAGAAGGAAACCGGGAACACCCGGTACGGTCAGGTCTACGACCTTCGAGGTAATGTCCCAATCTCCTGGCTGCATCACCTGCGCGGTAGCGGTAATCGGAAGGCCAACTAGCAGAAGCATGAGGTATTTCGTCATACCTCAATCATTTACCGGATTGTACACCGTACACAACTGACTGCCCTTCCGGGACAGGTGGTCTCGCTTTCTGGAGCGACGGTACCAAACAGTTTGCCCCGGCCTGCGCGATGACCCGTTACATTACCGTATGGGTGCCCTCCCAGAGCGTCCATGCTGCGCGCGCCACGCGTATGCATTGCGCCGATACGCAACCCAACAGCGGGACCATGACGTGAACGGTAAATATGTGGAACCGGGCGCGTAGACCGCCGAGCGTCACATTATTTGCCGTGCTGATCTTGTCATCTGCACGAGGAAGAAGATGGGCTACCAGTGTACGTCTCCAGATCGGCACGACGCCACTGCCCGCCTTGGCTGGCAAGGCAAAGCGGGGCCGAAGGCGCACCTTGCATCTCATCGCAATCCAAGGGCAGGACTGGCGGTTACAACTGAGTTGCTTATTGACCGTAGCGGCTAGGCTGTTACCGCCTGCCGATCGGAATGTGATGTCGCGATCAGTCCCCGATTGGGCTTTCGCCATGCTTGCGCAGCACGTCGTTGAATGCCTCGGCCATCAGCGCCTGAAGGCTTCTGCCCTGGCGACGTGCCAACGTGTGCATGGCGAACGACATCTCGGGTGTGAAAAAACCTGCGATCTGTTTGCGACCCTGCCGGCTCGCAGGACCCGATGTAGCTCCCTGCCCGCCCGCCTGGTTTTGCGTCTGTGCCACAGGTTGTGATGCCACTGGTGGTGCGACGACGGATTCCGGCAAGGTGCGATCACGCAGGTTTGCGAAGGACGGCTTGCGGCTCATGCTACAGCTTTTCCGTTTTCTTTTAAGGGTTTGGATGATGGCTTCTTTGGCGTCTTGATCGGTATACCAAGTTGAAGACATGTCCACTTGTAGATGTGTCGAATATCTTCTGCCGCTTTGCTGCCGGGTTCGTATTCCATGACGGTGCGGCCTTCCGCGCTTGCGTGACGAAAGGCGGCGCGGTCGGCGATCTGGATCGGGCACGCTGGCGTACCAAAGCCTTCGACGAGTTCGCCAGCCTCCTGATACATGCGCGGCGCATTGGGGGATCCGGCGGTGAACACCACAAAGGCTGGCTTACGGAGCAACTGCACGAGTTTGACCGTCGTCTGGATTGCCGCCAGGTCGAAGGCGCTGGGACGGCATGGGATCAGGACTAGATCGGCAACCTCGACTGCGGCACGCGCGGCGCTGTCGGCATGAGGCGGAGTATCGATGACGATGAAATCGGCCCCCTGCCCTTTCGCCTGCCCGATCTTGGCAGAGAGTCGTGGCGGTGGGCTGTCGATTACTTCAGGCGGTGCGTCTTGGCGCCAGGCTGCCCATTCGCTCGCAGTCGCTTGGGGGTCGGTATCGATGACGAGCGCAATGCGCCCCGCGTCATGGGCGGCAGCGGCAAGGTGAAGCGCCAGCGTCGTCTTGCCCGCGCCTCCCTTCTGGCTGATTATTGCGATAGTAGGCATGTCTGCTCCCCTACATGTCTACATCGCGACAATGCAACACTGCTGACGGGAACCAGTGTAATTGGCTGCAATGCCTGCATCTCGCGCCCCCCATTTTTCACGGTGAAGGAAGGCAATATCGTTGATGAAAGTCGCGATATGCTGGTGCTAAGCGACCTCACGAACGACCGCGTTCAAGACAAGGTACCGAACCGCGCTTCATGGCAAAGATCGGGCGACCGCCGGTCGTCCTCTTGGCGTCGTCGAATGACAGGTCCTGTCCGGAGCTGCCATCCGCAACTCTCGTGACTAACGACCTGAGTTGGTCGGCTCTTGCCGCTGCCGCCCTGTCGACAAACACATGATCTCCGATGGCATCCCTGAAGCCCCGGCCGCGGCCAACAATCGAGGGGCAGCGTGTGCGACAAATCCTGTCGCTTGTCTCAGTAGGTGAAAACCAGATTTTTAGAGGTTTTCCGTCATTGCCGACCGTTAGCGTTTAATTGGGTTCGTTCTATGTACCGCCCCTCCCAAACGGTCGGCGAAAGCACGAAGCCGAACCTGCTAGTCGCGAAACGGTCGGCGAAAGCACGAACTTTCGCACTCGATTACCGTAACGCTCAGGCCTATCATCGTCCTCAACACCCAATCTTCGTGCTTTCGCCGACCGATTGCCTGGTGTCAGGAGCGAGGCATGAGCCTAGCAAGACCACAAGGCGACCTGTTCTCGCTCGATAGCCCTCTCCTCACCGAGGTCCGGGGCGAACAATCCCTAATGGCATTTCCGTTCTTCGCCCTCAGCAAGGGCAAGTGGACGAAGCCACTTGCCTATCGGAATGAGTCCGTCTCGATCGAAATCGTTGCCACCTCAAAAGGCGTTGCCACGATCTACGACAAGGAAGTGCTTCTCTACATCGCCAGTCTGATGGTGGCGAAGCTCGAGGCTGGCGTGGACGTGTCGCAGGAATTCTATTTCACCGCCCATGACCTCTTCCGGATCACCGGTATCAGTGGCTCCGCCCGGTCCTATTCGCGACTGTCAGACGCGTTGGAGCGCCTACAGGGGACGCAGATCAAGACAAACATCGAAGCTGGCGGTGAAGGCCAGGCCGGTTTCTTCTCGTGGTTGTCTGAAGCCCAGCTTCATTATTCCAAGACAAAGACCGGTGTTAAACGGCTGAAGGCTGTCAAAGTACGGCTTTGCGACTGGCTCTACCGCGCCATTCTTCGTGATCGTCGTGTCCTCGACTACGCGCCCAGCTATTTTCAGCTCGGGCCGGTCGAACGACGCCTGTATGAAGTGGCGCGTTCCGCCTGTGTCACAGGTCCGATCGACGTCGACCTCGATGAGCTTCGCCTGCAGCTCGGCTACCAAAGCTCCCTCAAGCATTTTCGCTTCGAGCTGAAACGTATCGCCGACGAAGATGTCATTCCCGGCTACGCGTTCGACCTAGTGGACGCTCCCGTAACACCGGGCAGCGGCCGCGCGCGACGCAATGCAGGTGCTGCTCGCGTCAAGATCACCCCACGCGCGCTGCTCACAGCCGCTTAACACCCTTTTTATAGCTGCTGCGAATCGGATTCCGAGTCCATATCGGTCGGTCGGTGAAAGCACGAACTTGGGTCGGCGAAAGCACGAATCTCGGTCGCCGAAAACACGAACTCCTCCAATAACGGTCGGCGAAAGCACGAACTTTTTCGCACCTCGGTCGGCAAAAGCACGAACTCTAGCTGTTTCGCAGAAGCGTCGTTTTCGCCACAATCAAACTTGGACTGGTTGCACGACGTGACCGGCAAAAAGGGTGCGGCTGTGACCACATAAAGGAAAGCCCGGCGCAAAGGCCGGGCATCCCAAAAGTCTAAATGTGAGAGCCTTGCAGGGCTTCCACGGGTCAATCTAACGACCCTCACATAGCGACTTTAGAGCTTCGGTTCAAGGATGCGCGTTTTGCGCCACGGTATCTCTTTGCCCGGTCCCAGCCCCAAAAGGGGATGGAAGATGCAAGCCGTATCAATCGCACGCGCGAGCTTCATGGCGCTCGAGCGCATCACGACAACCCAGACCCGCGCGCTATCAGGCGGGCCTAACCGCACACGCGCCAAGGTCCACCCGAACAGCCGGCTCGCCGGCACGTTCGAAGATGATTTCTTCTACAGCTACGCCAAAGGCGAGACCGATCGAATCTACGCACGCGCGGCAGAGCTCGAGGATCAGAAGAACGCCATTCGGCGGACCGCTAAAGCCGAAGGGCGCGTTCTCACCCCGGACGAGCGACGCATCATGCTGCTAACCCCAGGGGCGCTGAAGATCCTGAAGGTGCTACTCGAACTGGCCCGGACCTGCGCCGGCAAGGTGTTCCCGACGTGGGAGTGGATCGAGCAGAAAAGCGGACGATCGCGCGCAACAGTCCACCGAGCCCTTAGGAACCTCGCCGCGGTCGGCTTGCTGGATAAGGAGCGCCGGTGTGTCCCGATCGAGCCGACAGCCGACCGGCCGAAGGCCAAGAACGAGCAGACATCAAACGTCTACCGTATGCGGTTTCCGAATTGTCTCGTCAGGTTTCTGCCGCACAGGATGCGACCTATTCCGCTTCCCGACGACGTAGTTCAAGACGAGGTCGACCGGATTGAGGCAATCGCCGCCATGCGGCTTTGGCGATCCCCGCGGCAAGTCGCGGCCGAGGATTTCGCGGACGACGGCCTACGCCACATCATGCTCAGTCTTGCGACGGCTGTAGAGAGGCAAGAGTCTCAAAAAAATAGTCAACCGCTAGTAGATTCGTCTTTTCTACCGCTAAACGGAGTTGGCCTCGACGGCCAACACTTCAACGCCTGACGGCGTCGGTGTGGATAATCAGACCAAACCATTCCCAAGAACGCTATCCACCCAGGACAACATCCGGACGCTACGCTTCGCTTCGCGGTGCACCCGACAGGCGCATGCGTTTTCCGTCGGGTTCAAATAACCATCTTTGCCCGTGCTGATCTGCTTTTGGTCTGCTCTTTTCCCAAAAGTCGGCTTCAAATCAGGCGGTGACAAGTTTGATAAAATAGGGCTGTCATTTTTGACCGATATCGTAATAATGACGAAATGCCGGCCCGATCTCAAAATCTGGACGATTTCGTAGCGCCTAAAAATTGCCGGTGCTCTGCGCCACGCAGAACGGCACCGCTCCGGTGAGAGCGCGCGCGATCCTGCGCGGTGCTGTGATCCTCGGAGGGATCGTCCTGTGGCAACGCCCCTCGCTTGACCGCGACAATGCAGGCTTAAATCCGTTCGGCTGCGCCTCGACGAACGACGGCTCGGTGTGCGATGCCGTCGCCGGTATCTCAAAGGTGATCCAGTCGCCCCTGATCCCTGCGAACCTAGCCGCGCTTCTTCCACCGCCCGAAACACCGGGGGCAGTCGACCCCGCCGTCACCCAGGCCAACATCGACGAGACGATCTGCCGCCCGGGCTACGCCCGGTCGGCACGACCCGCCTATTCAATCACCGGGCTGCTGAAACGCCGCATGATGGATGCGCAGCATCCCGGCGAGCGCATGGTCGATTACGAGCTGGACCATCTGATCCCGATTTCGATCGGAGGCGCGCCGCTCGATATGCACGACCTCTGGCTTCAAATGCGCCAGGGCCAAGCTAATGCCGGCGACAAGAACGTCCTGGCCTATGTCCTGTGGCGGCTCGTCTGCACCCATCAGGTGCCACTGCAAACCGCACAACGCGACATCAGTCACGACTGGACGCGAGCGTACCAACTTTACGCGACGCCCGAGAACATCGCGAAATACCATTTTCGACATCCCGAGCAGGAGCGCGAATAGCGTTTATCAACCGGGCGGTTTCAGCATTCCACCTCAGCCAAGGAGAGTATGATGCCTCAGAATATCGCAGAATTTCGGATTATCGGTCGGATTGGCAAGATTACGTCGCGTGAGAAAGTGAAGTACGTCAGCGTTGCGGCGAATTATAACCGGCGCGACGGCGAGGAGTGGAAGACGGATACGCATTGGAACAGCGTGGTGTGCTTCTCAAACGTCGCTTCCCAGGTCGACAATGCTGGTAAGGGCGACCTCGTTCACATCACCGGCCGCGTGCGTGAAAGCCAGCATGGCGAAGCGAACGACACGACCTACCGGACCGAGTTGATCGCAGATACATTTTCGGTACTGACTAAGGCTGATACCGAGGACTCGGATAGCTGATGGGACGCCGGGGCGGCCTTCGGCACGGCTCTATTGGCGCTGCGCCCCGACCGAGCCCGCACACGGTGTCGGCTCTGTCGGGTAACGATCCTCGCCTGGCCGGGAGGGCGCGCAAAGTGCGCGCCCTCCCGGCCCTCGCACCAAATCCAACCGCACGATGAGGCACTACATGCGACCTGAATTGCTCCTCGCAGCACTAGTCGTCATCATCGTCCTGGCCGCGATCGCCAAGGCAATCCAGCGCACGCCGCAAGTACGCGCCAAGGCGCTGCTCACCGAACGCGAGCGCGCCGCCCGAGGCATCATCGAGCGCATCCTCCCCCATGCCCGCGTGTACGTGCAGGTCTCGATGGGCGCGCTCCTACAGCCTAAGGCCGGCTTCGGTCGCAAAGAGGCAATGCGCACCCGCAATAGGTTTTCCCAGAAGATCGTCGACTTCGTGATCGAAGATCGCGCATCCGGTGCCGTCCTCGCGCTGGTCGAGCTGGACGATCGCAGCCATGATGCCTTCCGCGATCGGAAGCGTGACGTGATGACCGCTTCGGCCGGCTACCGCACCATTCGCCTTCCTGCGGGAAGACTTTCCATGACCGATATCGCAACGCAGCTTCAGCCCCTCCAACCAAACAACGCCGGTACGTCCGTCAGTGCGACGCGGAGCGGCGCATGACCGATCAAAGGAACACGACACGATCGGCGCCGGACGTCGATTTTCTCCTTTCGTTCTCGTGGCGGATGATTCAGAATCGGTGCCATGCCGATCCGTCCGGAACATCGCTGGCTCTACCCGATCGACTGGCCGGAGATCAGCCGGATCGTGCGCTTCACGCGCGCAGGCGGGCGATGCGAGCATTGCCAGCGCCCCCACGGACGCCGCGCCACGCTGCTGCTGGGCACCGATGGCGTCTGGTGGGATACCGAGATCCACGCCTGGCGCGATGGTCGCGGCCGCCAGCTTCGCCGCCAGCCCGGCTTCGTGCCGCTCGACGCGATCGGGATGACACGCACGCCCGTCTATCTCGCGACCGCCCATCTCAACCACGATCCGACCTTCAGTGGTCCGCGCTGGCGCAACCTTGCCGCCCTCTGTCAGCGCTGCCACATGATCCACGACGCAGCCGAACATCGTCGGCGCCGCTGGTGGAACGCCTTTCGCCAGCGTGCGATCGGCGATTTCTTCTCGGGTCGCTACAGCTAGACCCCTCCGCGACCACGCGGGCGGTGCCGGCGATCGCCGCCTCAGAGGGGAGGATGCCGGTTGCTCTTGGGTTCAATGTCTCCGGGGGGCACCCATGACCGAAATCCATCAAACCCACAGGACGATCGCCATGGCACGTCTCCCGATCGACGCTGAAATTCGCGCCAAGGATATCGTCGAGAAGCTCGGCGGAATCTGGCGCGGCACGCGCGGCGAATGCCGTTGTCCAGCGCATGACGACGGCTCTCCGAGCCTGTCTGTCCGCCTGGGGGACACGGCAATCCTGTTCCACTGCTTCGCCGGTTGCACGACGATCGAAGTCCTGAAAGCCCTGCAGCGCCGCAAGCTCCACGATCGCGTAGCCGTCTCGATGCCCGAAGCGAGCCCCAAGCGCGACATGAGCGCGCTCGCGCTCCGGCTCTGGAAAGCCAGTCAGCCGATTGCCGGCACGCTCGCCGAGGAGTATCTCCTCGCACGCGGCCTCTCCGGCCCGTTCCCCAAGCCGCTGCGGTTCAACCCCGCGACCATCCACGGCTCCGGGCCGTCCAAGCGGACGATGCCCGCCATGATCGCGGCCGTCGAAAACGATATGGGCGTCGTCGCGGTGCAACGCACGTTCCTCGATCCCGACAACGTGCTGTACAAGCCAATGCCCAAGCCGAAGGTCTCGCTGGGCCTGCTTGGCACCGCAGCGATCCGGCTGGCGCCGGCAACGGACGAACTGGGCTTCGCCGAAGGCATTGAAGACGCCCTGTCGGCGATGGAATGGTTCGGCACCCCGACCTGGGCCTTGGGCGGCGTCGAACGCCTCGCCTTCGTCGCCATCCCCGCGAGCGTGCGCCGCATCATCGTCTATGGCGATCGCGGACAGGCGGCCGATCGACTGCTCGCCAAGGCTCGCAACTATCTCACCGCGAACGGCCGCGAGCTGGTCAGCCGCGTGCCTGTGCATCACGACGATTGGAACGACGCCTGGAAGGCGTATCAGGCATCGGCCAAAGTGGACCCACGGTCATAACGGGCACGACCTTGCTTCTAGCCCAATTAATGGGTGCACAATAAATTTGTGTCGCTATTTATGGGTGTACGAAATCACGATGGAATCGAGTTCGATCCCGCCAAGGAGGCTGGGAATATCGCCAAGCACGGCGTGTCCTTGCAAGCTACGGAAGGATTTGATTGGGACACGGCATTCGAGCGCGAGGACGATCGCTTCGATTACGGAGAGGGTCCGCTTTGTCGCCTTGGGGATGATCGGTGGTCGCCTGCATGTGCTGGCTTTTACCGAAGGCTCCCATGACGGCGCGGTTCGCGCCATTAGCCTGCGCCCGGCAGAAAAACACGAAGTGAGGTTCTATCATGGCCAAGTTTGACCCGGAGATTTACGACGACAATCCGCCGATGGACACAGCGTTCATGGCCGGAATGAAGCCGACCTCGCGCGGGCGACCGAAACTGGAAACCCCCAAGGTGGAAGTCAAAATTCGTCTCGATGCCAAGACGGTCGAGTATTTGCGGGGTAGCGGCCCCGGGTGGCAGACCCGTGTGAATACCTTGTTGGCAAAAATGGTGACGGCCGGACAAATTTGAGGGTGTGGTCGCCGCGCCCTCTGGCCCGGTACAGTACAGAGTTTGTCGTCCATGACAGGGCGAACCTGCGCATAAGCGCAGGCAGAGGAGAGGGAGCCTTCGGCTTGTTGATCCGGTGATGAGCACCGGGCGATAAAACCGGAGGCCCTCGATGCACACTTCAGCCGCAGCTCTCGAACTCGATTTCACCGAACCGTCGATCACGGCCGCCAAGGCGGTCGCCGACACCATCGCTGGACAAGGATCGCTGCAACGCGACACGCTGCTGTGGGTCATGGAGCAAGCCTATGGCGGATCCTCGGCCGACGGTCGCTGGTCGCTTCGCGACGCTTACGACATGCTCGAACTTGCCGAGGTCATGTACCTGGCGAAGGCCGACCTGCCATCCCCTCCGGGCGATTGCCTTGCCGCACTGACCGAGCTGGTCGCCGGCCTGCCCACGCATACCGCCCGCAGCGAGGAGCAAATCGAGCTTCAGCAATTCTCGACCCCCGCCCCGATCGCCTACCTCGCTGCGCTCGCTGGCAGAATCGCCACCACGGATCTGGTTTTGGAACCGTCTGCCGGCACCGGTCTGCTCGCCGCCTTTGCGCACCGCGCTGGTGCTCGCCTGGTTCTGAACGAGATTGATCCGGCCCGCGCCGAAATGCTTGCGGCCGCCTTCCCGGGCGTCGCTGTCACGCGCCACGACGGGGAGCTGATCCACGATCTACTCGAACCAACGATCCAGCCCACGGCCGTCCTCATCAATCCTCCCTTCTCGCGCAGCATCGGTCGCCATGCCGACCGCCAAGCAGCGTTCCGGCATCTTCGCGCAGCCTCGATGCGTCTCGGTGCCGGAGGCCGCTGCGCCGCCATCCTGCCGACCCGCATTGACACGTCGAGCCGCGCCTGGGGGAAAGCAACCGAGGGTTGCACGCTGACGCTGCACATCGAACTGCCGGCGAACGCCTATGCGAAGCATGGCACCAGCCAACCTGTGAAGATCATGGTGCTGGAAAAGGGGACCGGCACGCCTGCCGAGCTAATCCGCTGCGCGGCGCTCGCGGAGGCTCTCGCAGCGATCGCCGTAAAGGCCGCTCCGCCTTTGTCCGCGCCTGTCCCGCGCATGGCCTCACTGCTCGCCCGCCCGAGCGGGCGTAGCTCGCTTCTTGGCGGCTTGGCGAGCAAACCGCGCCTGAGCGCACCACCCGCAAAAGCCACGCGGTCGCAGATCGCGACGCCGATCGACTACACTGTGTTTGCCGAGCCGCTTCCGACCGGCGAGTCTGTCGGCGTGTACCTGCCCTATCAGCCGAGCCGCATCGCGATCCCGTGCTCATCCGCGCATCCGACCGCTCTGGTGGAGTCGATCGCCATGGGCTCGATCACCGCGCCACGGCCGACCTACGTCCTCACGCTTCCGCACGCTGTCGTCGACGCGAAGACGCTCTCCGACGCGCAGTTCAAGACGCTGATCTATGCCGGCGACGCCTTTGAGCGCGATATTCCCGCCCTGTTCAAAGCTGTCGAGGAGGGGCTCTCGATCGCACCATCCGAGGATGGCCGTCCGTACCGGACCGGCTTCTTCCTCGGTGACGGCACCGGCGCCGGTAAGGGCCGCCAGGTCGCCGCGATCGTCCTCGACCAGTGGCTGCGCGGACGCCGCAGGCACATCTGGGTCTCCAAAACCGAGACCCTGCTCGAAGATGCGCGTCGCGACTGGACCGCAGTTGGCGGTCTCGCGCTCGACATCCAGCACCTCAACCAGTGGAAACTCGGCTCGACCGTACCCCGCTGAGTTACGCTCTTCGTGTCACATGCAGAAGCGGTTCAGCTCGGCTGGCGGCGGGAACGCCCGGTAGCGCCGATGATCCCATTTCAAGGCACTGGCCAGCTGCTCGACCCGGCCGAAACGCCCTGCGTCCGCCTCGACCGAGTCTGCCTCTAGCAACGCCAGACCGATGTCGAATGACGCAGCGCTTACGTTGCTCGGCACGATCAGCAGATGGCGGTAGCGATTCCCGTCCGATGCCGTCACGGCCACCGCGTAGAGGGTGTAGAAGAAGTCCCGCTCCGTCACGATGGTCCCACCGGACCCGACCTCGTAGCTCAGGCCGCCACCGTCGTTCATGTACGCGACGAGAGGCCCGTGCCTCTTGCGTCGCGATGCGGACGCGTCGGAAGCTACGGTCGATGCCTCCTCGGGCCCGGATCGATCTACCATGGCACCCGCGTTACTTGATGCGGCACGCAACGCAATATCGTCTTGAGGGTATTCCCATTTCTCGATCCCTTTTGAGAAGGCCGATCCCGCTATCTGTGGCGATTAGTTTTTCGGAAAAGGCGAATGGCAGACCTCGCTTGGACAGCTTAAGGGCTCAGACATGATCAGCGCCACACTTTCGAAGCTTAAAGCTTGGTTTTCCCCCGACGTTGCGAGCAGCGGTGCGAAGCCGGTTGGGAAGGCCAAAGGGCACAGCAGTGCGGCTAGCACCCAACTTGCAAAGTCCGCGAAGAAGACCAAGCGGCGGGCGCAGAGGCAAGCGAGAGCGCGAAATCGTTAGAGCCGATGGATACCGAAACGGTCCTCCTGGTAGATGGGCCGTGTTACTGCTTTGTCATGACAATCATCGAACGGGCATTTGAGATCGCGCGGAGCGGCAAAGCACGCTCGATAACTGACATCCGCACTCAGTTGAGGCGGGAGGGTTTCGATCACGTGCAATCGCATTTGGGCAGCGCGGCGCTCCAAAAGCAGCTGAAAGCGCTAATCAAACTCCCGAGTTGAAAGGGATGGGATCACACTAGCGTTCTCTTTATGTTCCGCTATGATCCGGGTATGGAACACGCACCCGAGTCGATGCGCGACGGCGCACAGCCCTTCAGTCAGACTCACACTCTGATTGCCGAAATCCTGCCAGAGCTTCGGCCCTGCGAGATGCAGAACATCTTTTTCCAATGCTTCGAAGACGGTCCTGAGACCCTCCTGGCGCCGATTGAGGCAGAGTTCGCGCGGCGTGGGTTGTCACCCTACGGCAAGTTCTCGACCGATTGCTTCTGATGGCTAGCGTGATTTCGCCGGAGCGAATTGCGGCCATTATCGAGGACGCGCCGGCATGGGCTCTGATCGGCCTTACCGCGCCTCGCGAGGGGCTGAGAGCAGACGCACGCCTGGAAGTCGCAAGGCATGTCTACGGCACTCTATATCAGCCTGTAGACGCTGAAACGGCACAGATGGCTTTGCCTTGGTGATCCTGTGGGCAACACGCGGTTTAGGACGCTGGGGGATTTCACGAAGCACGAAGCTAATTTGGGGTGCGTATGCTCCAAATGCGGGCGCAAGGGTGTCGTGCATCGCTTGGTTCTAGCAAGATGGTGCTACCTCAGACGCAAGAACATGGCGGTCGAATGCCGCCCCGCATATCTGCGGTGTTCGGCTTGCGGCAGTAGGCCAAACAGGATCGCACCGACGCCGCTACCGCCGTCCTTTCCCGGTTACGGTCGGGACGAACGCCAATGGAAGCACTTCGAGCGGAAGCTGAGAGGGTGAGGCGGCCTTCTTGTAGGGGCGGGCGTTATCACCGACCATATCCTTTGGTAACAACTGCTGACGCTCGCTCGACCGTCCAGATCGGCCAGCATCCCAGGCAAGCGCTGGGAACACACTACAAGCTGACCGGTTTCTATATACGCTTGAAGCGTCCTGCCCTTTCGGGGGGAACGGCGGTGAAAGCTCGCAATGCCCTGTCGGTCTTCAGATCGGCAGGGCATTTTCGTAACTATGTGCGGAACCAACACCGGCCTGCACTGTTGTGTTTGTAACCGGTCGGGTACTTGCCCCCCTTGGTCCCGCTGGTTTCTAAATCGCCCCGCTGCCCTCCCCCCCCCGCAGCGGGGCGTTTTACTGTCTGGATCTTTTCGGACGATGGGCCAATCAGGCGCGTGCATCCGCGGCGATGGCCTAGGGATCTCAAAGCCAGTGGCAAAAACGGTTTCGACGGAGCCGTTTTCGCACGTGACGGGTTAGTGCGGCAAGTCCCTATCAACAGTCCCCTATGCGCTTGCCGTTGACGATGACCCGTTGATTCTCATGGATGTCACAGGCATTCTCGAAGATGCGGGTTTCCGCACCTATGAAGCGGATAACGGCGATGGGGCGATCGCGATGCTCCCTGAATACGCGCACACAATCACCCTGCTCTTCTCAGACGTCGATATGCCGGGCAATACTAACGGGTTCGCGCTCGCCCACCACGTCGCGGAGAACTACCCCTGGATCGAGATCGTCATCGGCAGCGGCCACCTCCGGCCGAAGGCGGGTAACTTGCCAGAAAAGGCGACATTCGTATCCAAGCCGTTCAATGCACAGATGATCCATGGTCATCTCCGCAAGACCCTGCCCGATGGCAAGCTGCCGGAGCCCCTAAAAAAAGCGGTGTAGCAGGCGTTCACGCCGGCAGCACCTATGCCAGCGAGCGTCGATGCTATGCCCCGTGGCCGTCACTTGCCAAGACGATCCGGTACAATCGTTTGGCTAAAGCTGTCCGTTGCCCCATCGCAAAACCGATCATGAAAGCCGTCCCCTGAGCGCTGGCCTCGTCAGCTCCCGCCCGTCGCATTGACCAACTCCCAAACTGTCTGGACCGGACTGACCGGTCCACCAGGAGATCGATAGCGGTATGCCTTCCGTCGGCGTGGATGCGATCCATCGTTTGCCCGACAGCGTCGTCGTCCCCTTCGACTACCTGCGCAAAACTTTGACCGTCAGCCCACAACATTCCGGTGACGTCGACTTTGGCGTTCCATCTGACTGAGGACGAAACGATTGCTGCTATCCCATCTGGATCGGCGCCGATGAGAGACCTGCTGATATAAATGACGCGGCGGAACATGGCCGCTCAACGGGTGGCATGATGAATTGGTCCTGAGCCATCTCATACCCTCAAGCGGATTTTGGACTATCTTTCAACAATATCCGCATCTTGGTAAGGCGGCGACAGCCACGGCAGAAACCGTGGCCGGAGGCTTATGCAAACTACCCAGCAAACCGAGCATGGATGGTCGCTTGGAGATTTCACGGACACCATCCACCGGGGAGGTGTCGCACTGTGGGCATGGTCCCCTGAAACGCGATTGGCGCAGCTTGATAGCCTGTGTCGCAAGTTCTGGGGCATGAATGAGAGCGTCGTCAGCATCGACGACCTGTTCGAACGCGTACACGAGGACGACCGGCAAGCTACGATCATTGCCTGGTTCGCCAGTGCGGTTGACCCGACGCCCTACAGTTTTGATTTCCGTATCGGCACTGGTGATACGGTGCGCTGGATCTCGGCGTGCGGTGTTGGTGGACCCGAAGGCCGGTCTGGTGGATGGGTGCAAGCGATTTACCTCGACGTTACGCAGCATCGGCGAGCCGAAGAAGCCGCTCAACTCGTGTCAAACGAGATGGCGCACCGCCTTGCAAACATGTTCACCGTCGCCCGCGCTTTGATAGCAATCGTCGCACGCCAGTCTTCCAACGTAGACGAGTTTGCGAGCGACCTGAGTGGCCGCTTCGATGTCCTACATCGTGCCACTGCAATGGCGACGGGAGCACGAGGCATCTCTTCTGAAAGTATCCCTCTCAAGACGTTTCTGGATCAAATGCTGATCCCCTACGACCGCATGAGCGGGACTGAGGTCGTCACTGTCGATGACGGGCTTTCGATCCCCGCAGACGATGTCAGTAACTACGCCATGATCGTTCACGAACTGGCGACAAACTCGGCGAAGTACGGCGCCTATTCGGGTAACGGCTCTCTGTCCGTCACCGCAACGCGACGCGACAACAATCTACATATTCGCTGGCGCGAAGATCTTCATCATGACGTCATTGCGCCAGACAGTGGCACGGGTTTCGGCTCAAAGATGCTGCAACAGACGGTTACCCGCGGTCTTCGAGGAACAATTGAAAGGCGCCTCGATGCAAGGTCCCTAGATGTGTTGATTTCTGTCCCAGCAACATGACCGTACCTCAAAACGTACTGACTTACAGCAGTACGCCAGCCAATGGCACGCCAGTGACGTTCAAACGTTATCGGAGATTTCAAAATGGCTGAAACCCTGCCCCCTGAAGCGTCCAACATCGCCGCGTTCGAGGGAAAGGTCCTTATCGAAGCGCCTGGCGTCGTTGCTACCGTCGACGTCGAGACAGCTTCCTTTCTGTCGGACCAGTTGCTTGCAGCGTGCGGATCTGCACGGTTACAGCAGCATCGGGCCATTAATCCAGGGACGGAATGACTTCTGTACTACCAAGTCTGATATTCCCGAAACTTGATCCTACTGGGAAAGCCCCGGCCTGAACGACTAGCGTTCCAAACCGGGAATGTGGACGCCGGTTACTGATACCTTTCCAGCTTTGTTTTTCTCACGCCCGATGTTGATTGTCAGGTAGTCGGTCTTATTTGTCGAAGCGATTTCATAGAATAATATTTTGAAAGCTTGTACGATTATTCGGGAAGCCCTACTTGCCCATCAGCTAAATGGAGCACTTAACGTCCGACGATACCTATCAGCCCAACGCTGTTGAACTCGCTACCGAGTTGACGATCGCTTGGCTTAGCAATCCAAATACCCGTACGTCGGCCGACGACGTTCCTGCTTTTCTATCGCAAATGCATAACAGCGTTCAGTCGCTTGTTGGCGGTTCGCAGACCGAAGAAACCCCTGCGGAAGAGCCCAAGGAATACGTCGGCGCAGTAACGGCCCGGAAGTCCCTCGCCAGCCCCGATCACATCATCAGCATGATCGATGGCAAGCCGTACAAGACGCTGCGTCGTCACCTCGCCACTAACGGCATGACGCCAGTGGAGTATCGCGAGCGTTATGGCCTGAAGGCTGATTACCCTATGGTTGCTCCTACCTATTCGGAAGCGCGTCGTACCATGGCCAAGAGCATTGGCCTGGGTCGCAAGCCGGGTCACAAGAATGAAGCCAAGGCAGAGGCGGCAAAGCCGGCGCCGCGTAAGCGCAAAGCCGACGACACCGCCGAGTGATGTCAGGCCGGCCTTTAGAAATAAAGGCCGGCCACCCCAGCTAATTATTTTGCTCTCCCTCCGGCACACCATTGTAGGGAGGAGCAACGCCCTCGTCCGGCTTGGTGTCAAAAGATTTGGGCCGCTTGTGATCGTTGCAAGCACCCAATGTCATCAGCAGGCCTAATAGCAATACACGCATATGATATACCAGTATGATTGACCGCGAGGCGGACCTTTATTTGGCCTAGTTCGTCTCGATCAGGCAGTTGATCCGTGACGGTAGAGCTCGCCAGAGAAACGGCTATCCGTCTTGGAGAGTTTTCATCACTGACGCGAGGTTCCCCTTGACCACGACGTAATTGCCCTTCTCAAAGTTTACGGCACTTGCATCATTGCCGCCCCTGAAACGGCGCACAAAGTTGACGCGATCGACGTTCACAACGATCGGATCGCCCTCGGGGCTGAGAAATTCCACGTAACCGTTCACTCGTATCTCCCAACGACCGCGCCTAAATGCACTGCGTCACACATTGTCGGCAGTGTCCGGCGATCTGGCGGCAATCAAAGACGCTATTTCCGCCTCGTCGATCGTCCGATTTTCCCACGTGTCTTCCACCGCAATCGACTTTTCGTCGTCCCGCATCGCGATCATTTCGGCAGCGGTAGCGAGCGCTTCATCGAAGCTGTTTCGGTGAACACCCAGCGTGGACATCTCGCCGTCTTTACGGATTACGTAACGCATTGAGTTAGCTCCTGTTGATTGGGCTCACTAACCCAACCCAACAGGAAACCCTATGCGCTTCACGGACGCGAGCACCGTTGCGCAAACGCGCATGAGCAATCCAGCGCGAGCAGGCTATCATACTGAGATCCTTGAACCTTCGGCGGGCACACCCATATCCGCTTCACTGTTCAACAACTGGAAGGAGGTGGTCGAATGTCTCATTGTTATACGCCGCTAACGGCAAACCGGATGAGTGCGACCCCCGCTGGCGGGGCTGTCCAGCTCTAAGGATCAGGCCATTAGTGGCTGACAATGGAAAGGCCGTCCCGAAAGGGGCGGCCTTTTATCTTTTCTCTCCGCTTGGTTAGAAAATGGTCGTTTTGTGCGCGTAGCTCCCGGACGTTTTCTCGCAACTCGATCCCCTCCGAGAAGGCCAGATCGGACGAGAACGACCAAACCTGGACATTCAGCCTGGCAATCCGGGTTCCCGATAACGGCCGTCCGTTAAGCGCGATCTTTCCCGTTTCTCCGTCTCCGACAGGCCATTTCGGGAAAGAGCAATCGGGAACAGTTTTTGGAAAAGGGGGCCTGGGACGGCTCTCGGCGTGATTGTCCGGGCGACTGTCCCGTTAGCGGTTCCTTTGTGGGAAAGGGTGCCGATCCAGCATAGTCGAGGCACCGCGTGCTGACTAATTGCTCTCTGCATGCGGCGCGTTGACGTTCGTTCCCAGCATGTCAATCGCATGCTCTTCAACCCAGCAATCGAGCGCAACGACCAGGGGGCTAAGCGACATGCCGGCATCTGTAAGGGTGTATTCGACGCAAGGCCGAGCTGGCGGCGCATGGCATGGCGAGCCTGACGATGCGGGCGGGGTTGCAGACAAGTGCCGGCGACGGGTTTGATGCCCTGCCGGCACCCGACCAGTCACCCGGCAGCAGCAGGCGCCCGCTCTCGAACATGGCTAAGACGAGCGTGATCGGCAGCGGCAACGCCAGTGCGGGCATGACCGGGATGGGCCGGATATTGGCTTCGGACGATAATATCGGCTATATGATGTGCTAAATAGCACCAATAGTATGACGTGGAGGCCGATATGGCGACCGTACGCAAGACCATCACCCTTACCGAGCAGCAGAACGCTTGGATTGCCGCTCAGGTTGATGCCGGCAGCTATACCAATGATAGCGAGGCGATCCGCGACCTCATCCGGCGCGAGCAGGAGCGGAGTCTGGAGATCGAGAGCATCCGCCAGGCGCTAATTGAGGGCGAGCAGAGCGGGGAGCCGGAGCCGTTCGACTTCACCGCGTTCAAGCAGCGCAAAGCCGCGCAGCATGGCTGAATACCGGCTCAGCCCGAGGGCGCAGCACGACCTAGACAGGGTGTTCGACTACACCGTGGCGCACTGGGGCTTGCCCCAGGCGATGCTTTACACCGACCTAATCGAAGCCGCCTGCACCGATCTGGCCGAAGCGCCGCAGCAGGCACAGGGCTGCGCCAACATCCGACCAAGCTATCGACGGCGCGGGGTCGAGCAGCATGTCATATATTTCCGTTCGACCAGCTACGGTATCGCCGTCATCCGCATCCTGCATCAGCGTATGGATGCGGCTCGCCATCTGTAACCCTGCGAGGCCAATATGATTGATGCACCACCAAGTATGCTGCCAGAACAGGTTATCGCGCAGAAGCTAGTTGCCTGCGGGCTTGATCGCGGCGCGGTATCAGTGGTGTGGCAGGATGAGCTGCAAAGCATCGAGATCGTGATCCGGCGCGAGGCACGCGCCTCTTCTGACCAGTTTTCCTGCATCCATAGGGCTGCGGAGACAGAGATTGTAACGTTTGAGGAGCAGTCGCTTCAGTCTGCCTATAGCGACTACAGCGTCGAACTATACCGTCCGCGCATGATCGCCGAAACCAAGGCGGCTGTCACAAAATTGGGGTTGATCAACGATTTTCCAAAGCGCTCGCACTATACTGATCTGCGCAAATATGCCGGGGCCCTCGAACAACACTGTGGGCTGATCGCGGGCAGCGTCCTCTGGGTGTCAGGCGATTCCGTATCGTTTGATCCTCCGCGCGAGACAGACCCGATGGTCTTCACCCGGAAATACGAAAAAATCCTCGCGGTGGTCATGTATGCCACCGCGGTCGGTGATCTCGAAAAGTTCGGCTTTATCGGCAATGCGGCGGTCGCGGACACGGCGGGTAACAGGTGATTTTTGGGGAACAAAAGATCTAATGAACAGCAAGCCATTCTCGCTTTAAGTTTCGATCCGTCCGAAAAGGGCTACATCCACTATCATTGGCGCTGGTCACGCGGTGTTCCTGTGACGGTCAAAAAGCGAGAAGCGTATCTCTCGATCCCGGCGCTGAGATCACGGCGTGCTTCGAGAAAGAGCATTGCTAGTCGCCTACTTCGCCTTCGCGTCCGTTCCCCTAATTTGGATCATGCAAATCGGCTCCCCCACTCCCCGCTTCGCGGTCCCTGACAGCCAACGCCGGAGCCCATGCCGTTTTTGCCACTCCAATCAACGAGAAGGAGAACCTCATGCACATCACATGTTCAAGGCTCTGAAGTCCGTTAATGTATCGGACGATTAGGCCATCGAGATTGTAGAGGCATTTGAGGAGTATCTGGCGGTGAAGATCAAGGAAGCGAACGCAGGGCTGGAAGCGCAGATGAAGGGCCTTGAAGCCCAGCAGAAGGCGCAGACCTGGCTCATCGGGACGCTCGGTTCCGTGATCGCGATCGGGGTGCTGCTCTCGGCACTGTCACCGATCATCACCAAGATGATCCGCTGAAGCAAAGGGAGGCGCTTCAGCCTCTCCCTTTTTTGTCTCGCTCTGCTCCGACCTAGCGGACGACCGGGATCTCCGCCAAGCGGGCCGTCCATGCCGGGCTTTTTTGGCTTCCGCTTCGTATCGAACGCTCGCGCGCCGAACCCCTGCGCTGCGATCCCGACCGTCCCACGCCCGAACCGATCGTTGAGCCCATCCATAGCGGCCAGCAACCCGAGCGCGCGCGGATCCTGGACGGCAAAGACGTGCCCCTGCCCCCTGCCCCCTGCCCCGCGCCTTGCGGTAGCAGCTCCTCGAGCAGAACGCCGCACTTCGTATAGACGCCCCCGGGCTGATACATCGCCTCTATCAGCCTGTCGGCAAGGCCGGCGATGATGCGCGGATCGTTACTGGGCGGCGACATCCGGGTCTGGCGGCTCGCCCAGGGCGGATTGGGCCGGTAGCGCCCGTGCGCAAAGACGATCGGCCACATCGCTACCAGCTCTTAGTGACGAATCTTCTCGGCCGTGCGCGCGCGCGCCGCACCATCGCCTCGCAAAGCTCGTCCAGGTCCGTCACCGGCACGCCAAACTGGCGCGTCACCGCCGTCGCCTCGCTGGCTTCCGGCTCCGACTTGAAGCCGTCGCACTCGACGGCGTTCAACTCGCGCACCAGGCGCTCGAGAACGACGGTCCCCACATCACCCGCGGATGCCGGTGCCATCGCCACCAGATCGGCCGTCGTGCGGATCCCGAACGGATGCAGTCGCGCCGCCAGCGCCGAACCTATCGCTGCCGCGCAGGCTCGCGGTTCTGGCGGCCACCGACCTTCGACAATGCTTAGTGGGCTAAAGCCAAGGAATGTCTGGAAGCCGACCCCCCTGCCCTGATCAACGACATCGCCGTTTTGATCGGCGTCAGCCGGCAATCAATCTACCGGCCCATAGAGAGTGACAACGCTCCAGCGAATTCCCGGTGAACATGCTCACGAAATGAGCATGTATCACAAATGGTACATGCGCCCAATGTGATCATGCTGGCTACGCGGGACAAGTACTGCACGTGAGCACGCATCCCAAGTGTAACGTGCGGCGCGCCTGGGCTTTGTATAACTTGCGGAATATGTGAAACATGTGAACATGTGAACATGTGAACATGTGGTAAGCGTGCAACACGTGTCACACGTATTCTTTGTTCCAAGTGTGGGACCTGTGAAAAACGTGAACACGTGATACGCGTGTAACACGCGGCACACGTAGCGTTTGTGCAACGTGCGATACGCGTGTAACCTGCGAAACAACGTACACATGTGCAGCTGTCAGCAGCGCAAATCATCGGAGCCATTATGCCCGTAATCACCATGCTATCGCCAAAGGGCGGTGTCGGAAAAACGACGACAGCCCTGATCCTGGCGACAGAGATCGCCGCGCAGGGATCAAGCGTTGTCATGATCGATGCCGACCCGAATTTTCCGCTTGCTCGATGGGCAAAGAAGGATGGAAAGCCCGACAATATCGAGGTCATTCCAGAAATCGATGAAGACGAGATAATCGGCACCATCGACGCAGCTCGAAAACGGGCGGACTTCGTGATCGTCGATCTGGAGGGCAAGGCAAGCGCACGCGCGACCAGTGCGCTACTGATGTCCAATCTCGCGCTCATTCCAATCCAGGGCTCGGAATTAGACGCCGTAGAGGCAGCGCGGGCGTTCAAGGTCGTCCGCAACGCCGGGACTGCCCGCGAGCGTCCGTTGCCGTTCGCAGCGGTCCTTACGAGGACGCCTGCTTCGCTTCGGCTTTGGACGCGCGACCTGAAAGCAGTCGTCGCGAACCTGCAAAAAGCCGGCATCCCTATGATCCCAACTGCACTCGCGGAACGCGGTGCATTCCGCGGTCTCTTCAGCATAGGCGGTACGCTTGCTGAGATGACAAACGCGGACGTGGGTTCGCTGGATAGCGCACGAATTAACGCAGCCGCTTTCCGCGATGACGTTCTGGCGCTGCTCGAGGAAGGGGCTGCTGCATGACCGATAAGGCTGCACCGGGTTCACGCCGATCCATCGCCAGCTTCGCGGCCGATGACGACATTCCAGTCCCGACGCCCGAGCAAATCGTGGCCGCGAAGGCGGGCGGGGAGGGGCTCGGCTTTCGTTCAGAGAAGGCGACTCCATCAGCGCCCGCCCGGCCTACGCCGAAGCCCAGACAGGCGACGTTTACTGACGCGATCCACGTTCGTGCACGCCCCGAGGATAGACAAAGGTTCGAGGATTTTGCGTACCGGCAGCGCCTCTCGAAGGGTGACGCGATGACCCGGCTTCTCGACTTCGCCGAGAAGGAAGAAGAGCGCCTATCGGCCCTGAGCAACAAGTAGAGACGCGACGACGCGCGACGATGATACCCCGAACGACGCGCCCAAACAGGTTCAGTGAACCGCAAACGGCCAACGGGACCGTTCGGCAATAGCTAAGCGAAAACGAGTCGGGCACGATCGCTGGCGCAGGACATAGAGGAGCTGGTTGACGCACATACGCAGGCGTCGCAGCAGCAATAACAGGGCGAGCCTTGTGTCCGATCGCTGCCCCTTAATGTAGAGGGATGATGGGGCTCAGACCGTCGCAACGAACGGGGAGGCTTGCGTCGGACGGTGGGGATGAGTGCCGGATACGCAACGGCTTATATCAGCCAGGCACGACCAATGCACACAGATGCTTCAATGCGTTACCTCGAACCGGGCTAAACGCAAAGATGCCCCGAACCAATACCTGCGATCATAACCGAACGGCTGCCCGCTGGGTCTGAGATCTAGCCAGGAGCGAAGAAGCGGTTGGGTGCGCGAGCGACAACCAGCGGACCCAATTCAACGATGCCGAGTAGCTCCAGTTTCAGTTCGTGAGCAATCCCACGAAGCGCCGCAGAGGCGTTCTGGTGCGCACCGATCAATCGATGTGGCTTCCGCTAACATGTCGAATTGGAGATTCTACTAGAGACACAATAAGCGCCATCGTTCGTCATGTTAGGCAAGGGATTGGAGGGTTTTGACGACGACCGTTCCGGTCTGGGGGCCTGCTGAAATAGCTCTGCCGCGACCTCAAGATAACGAAGGGCGCCAACACGCCTCATGGAGCAGATGCGGGCGCGTTTTGCTGGGGGGAGTTGTGGCGCAGCGAGAGTCAGGACTTAGAAATTGTGGCAACGTGTTGAGCGACAGCCGCAGCGCCGTGGGTTGAGATGGCTGTAGCGATTGAACGAGCGTCTGTCTTTTCCATCGACGGGATTTTAACGCGATCGAGAGCGGCAAGCAGGACAGGACGGCCGGCATCGCGTGCAGCAAGTTCGGCGACCTTTTTCTGTTCAGCAAGCGCGGCGAGTTCTTCACGGAGAGCTTTTTCCCGCGCTTCTATGGTGGTGATGTCGACCGTCTTGAGGGAGGTTCGGGCCATCAAATGTCTCCAAGTTTCAAGCGGCATTGATCGCATAATGTCCGAGGATGGCTTGGATTGCTAGGCTGATCGACTGGACAGGGATCGCTTAAGAACCAGAAACAAAAAAGCGCGCGCCGTAGGTGCACCTTTTGCCCTTTGATCGACAATAGACAGAAATACGATGGCCAGATTTGTGGGCTGACGCGGCACAGTTGCCCCGGCTCCGCGTTCGTGAGATGCTGTAGTGTGTGAGAAGGAGCCAAAGGTCTATGGGGGATTGGTTTAAGGTACGGCAGGATATGCCTCATGGCGCCAATGTCGGACATTGGCTTATGAGTCTCCGCTGCTCGGGGCTTTCAAGATGAAGGTTACGGTCCGGCTCAGCGACGTTCTCACGGCCGAGATCGATCGTATTGCCGTGGCGTCTGGACAGACTCGCAGTAGCTGGATCACAGCCGCGTTGACGCAAGCAGCGCTCACACCAGAAAGCCGAAGCGTACCGGTCATGCCGGTGCAGGGCAGGGGCCATCCCGACGATTACATTCGGGTTACAGTTCGCCTGAACCGGAGTGAAATGGAGGCGATCGACACCGTTGCGGCGCCGATGCGCCTGACCCGCAACGAGTGGATCAAGCGCACGATCCGCTGGCAGCTCTGGAACAGGGCGGCGCTTCTGCGTCTTGCACCGGCAACGCAAACGGAGATCGGCAAAGTCCGCAAGCAGGTCCTCGCGATCGGACGAAACATCAACCAGGCGGTCCACGCAATGAACGCAGCGAACCAGCCGGAGAGCTCGCTCGACATCGCGCGTATCGCGGGCTCCTTCATGGAAACATGCGCGGAGTTACGCTCCCTTCTGATTGAGGCCCGGCGCACGCTGGCGTCCTCTATCGGTGGTGAAATCGGGTACTGGACCCGCAAGGATGAGGCACCGGGCGAGTGAGTTTGCGGCTATCCTCCGGCACGATGGATTCGATGGCAGGCGTCTTTGCGCCTCCCAAAAAGTACCGCATGGGATCGGGGGGCGGCAGCGCCAAAGGCCCGAAGACCGGGGGCACGATCCTCGGCATGGCCGTCGCATCGATGTTTCCGAAACCGGCATCATCGTCCGCTGGATCGCGCCCGAGCGCGCAGGCAAAACATGCGTTCGGAGGCGGATCGCAGGCCCGCATGAATACCCGCGCCGTGATGACGGCCGACCGTACTTCACGTCGCACTCCAGAGGCCGTTGTGCGGATCACCGGGCGTCAACATGGCGGCGGCCATGTGCTCGCGAACTTCTCCTACATCAGCCGCCTGGGCCACGGCGATGTGAGCGAACTGGGTCTGGAAACGAGCGAAGGCGAGGTGCTGCGCGACGGGCGTGACATGCAGCTGCTCGCTCAGGAATGGCACGGCTGGGAGATGGATGGTGACGCGCGGCGCAAGGGGGCGACGTCGATTTCCATGATCCTTTCGATGCCCACTGGCACCGATCCGGATGGCTTGAAAGACGCCGCTCTCGACTTTGCGAGGCAAGAATTTGCCAATCGATCATGGGTCGCGTCGCTCCACGTCGACCGCGACCATCCGCACGTTCACCTCACGATCGCACGTCGCGATCATGATGGCCGACGCTTCCATCCGAACCGCGAAGATCTCTTCCGGTATCGCCAGCGGTTTGCCGAAAAGCTGCGGACCCGCGGCATAGAGGCAAACGCCACGCCCGCCAGGGCGCGTGGCATCGACCCTATGCACGAGCCGATTGCCGCGGTGAAAATGCGTGAAAAGGGACAGGTGCCTGAGATCGACAAGAGCCGTATCGCGCGTGCTGAACGACTTCGCGCGGAGGGTCGCGAAGACCCCGTCATAGCGATGCTGGCCAGCCGGCAGGCAACCGTTCGCGTTACCTACTCACGCTCGATTGCGGAACTTTCGACGTCGCCTTCAGCCGTCGATCAACACGTCGCTCGGAGCCTCGAGCGGTTCGCCGCCACGATGCCGGAGCCCGAACCAAACTCGGTCAGGGCAATGCGCCTGGCGAGCGAGAAGGTCGCCGAGCCGATCGTCGCAGCACCTGTCCGACCGCCTGTTCGTATCCCCGACGCCTCGGTGTCGCGCGCCGATACCGGCCTCGACATCCTCAAGGCACTTCATCAGAAAATGGCGGCGCCGGAGGTACAACCCAAGGCGCGTCCCGGCGATACGATGCCGACGCCAGCCCAGTCCGAGGACAGGGCAAATCGTATTGGCGATCCGATCGAAAAGAGCCGAGCTCCGGCCGGGAAGGATGACGATCCAGATCGCGCCGGCACGCTCAGCGATCGTCTCCGAGCGATCACCGAGAAGATCGGCGAGCCCAGCCAGCCGATCGATGTGTCACGCCACGACGAGATCGTGAGGAAGGCCGAGGAGCAGAATCGCGAGCGGCTCGATCGCGACCGTTCAAAGGATAGGGGTGGGCCCAGCCGATGACTTCAGACGCATCAACCGTCGCGATCGCCGCGCTCATGGACGCCGTGTCCCTGCTCCGGGGCGAAGTGGCGGCCCTTGCGAGAAGCAACGCGCGTATCGAAGAGTCCCAGGAGCAGCTACATCGCCGCATCAATGTCATCGACACCGGCATCGCGCCACTTTGCGACGTAGTGCCGTACCAAGAGGCTATCCTCGCAAAGACGGTCGACGGTCACGCTGATACGCATGAGTGGCTCAAAGCTTTGGCCCCGGTTCTACACAACCTCATCGAGCGATCCGACGCCGATCGCGTGACGACACGCTCGCTGCACCAGGACATCATCCGTACTCAGGAAATCGCTGGCGCCGGTGAGAAGGGGACCGCTGATATCGCCCTTGGCCTCGAGGTGATCGCAGGCCGATTGGATGTGGCCGCAAGTGCCAACCGGAAGGACCGCAGGGCAGGAGTCGCAAAAACCCTGGAATTGATCGGTTTCACCCGCGCAGCCGTGTTGGGGCAACGCGGCCCGCTGACGATCGATGTGGAAGACGACCCCTTGATGGAACGGTTCATCCTCGCTCAACCGGCCGACCTCACATCCAACGAACGCGCCCTGGTCGACTGGCGAAAGGCAATCGCGGGTACCAGCGCGGAGGATCTCATCACGCTTCTGAAAAAGCAGCAGACCCCTTCACCGACGGACACCCCAGAATCACGCCTCCTTCGGTATCGCCTCGCAGCCATCACACGCGCGAAGATCGAAGAGCGCGGAGCAGTACCGCCACCACGGCCGACGACGACCCGGGCGACGGATCGATCAGCCGCCAGTAGCGTCTTGCGATCCCAGGAACTCGCCGCGCTATGGCGAAAGGGCGAAAGCACAGAGCTATATGCCGAGCCCGAGCTGGCGGGCGCGATCGATCTGTTCGATGCTCTTGAGGACAAGCTCGAACCTACATCGGGGGACGTCGTACAGCCAGAGCTGACCGCGCTTCACCGCGACCTGGCCAAACGTATCGAACTCGGCGAACGGCCATCGCTCGGTGACAGCCGCTCCACGCCGCAACACGATCCCACCATCACGGTGGAGCCGATTAAAGACCGTTAGGGTCTTCTTGTCCGCCATCGCCCTCGCTGCCACCGTCATCTTCTGGCTTTGATCAACGAGTCCTGAGCTCAAATCTAAAGTTCAAGGCCAGCGGGGTTTTTTTGCCCGCTGGCCTTGAACATTGTACCGGTCAAATTCTCACGCTTAGACCGAAATGTACTTTCCTTGGTCAGGTCTACCAGTACCCGAGCAGGCAATGTTCGCCCCGGTACGGACTACACGCGTTTCGAACGTTACGCCGGCTGCCCATTTCCGCCGGTTGAACCGAAAATCTGACCCGTCGAATAGCTCAGGGACGGATCGGCTGCGGCGACGTAAAGCGCCGCAATCTCAGCTGGCTGGCCTGCTCTCGCCATCGGCGAGTCTCCACCAAAGCTGCGCAACTTCTCAGGGGTCGCCCCGCCGCTGACCTGCAACGGAGTCCAGAACGGACCGGGGGCAACTGCATTCACGCGGATACCGCGACTGGCAAGCTGCTTGGCCATGCTCTTGGTGAAGTTCAGCACCGCGGCACGCGTTAGCGCATAGTCGACGATGTCGGGTGAAGGATTGCCCGCCTGCTCTGAGGAGGTGTTGACGATCACCGCGCCCGCACTCATCCGCTCAAGTGCCGCCTTCGTCAGCCAGAACGGTGCATAGACGTTGGTCTTCATCGTATCGTCGAAGTCTTGGCTCGAGATATCGGCGATACCGGGACGAGTCTGCTGACGGGCCGCATTGTTGACCAGGATATCGAGCCCACCAAGCTGTTCGCTCGCTTGCTGCACCAGCCCGCGGCAAAAGCGCTCGTCACGTAGATCACCAGGGATCGCGACTGCTTTGCGACCCTCGGCCCGGATCAACGCAATGACTTCGCGAGCGTCCGGTTCTTCGGCCGGCAAATAGTTGATTGCAACGTCCGCTCCCTCTCGCGCGTACGCAATCGCCGCGGCGCGACCAATCCCGCTATCTCCGCCGGTTATCAGGGCCTTCTTGCCTGCCAGCTTGCCGGAACCCTTGTAGCTTTTCTCGCCGTGATCTGGGCGCGGTGTCATTTTTGATGCAAGACCGGGCCAAGGCTGCCGTTGTACAGGGTAGGGGGGCTTAGGATAGACTGCGGCTGCTGGTGTCGTCGCGGCGCTACTGCCACCACTCTGTGTTGCGGCGTTTGCGGCGGTCGCAGCGATGGCACCAGCGGTAATAGCTGCCCCCGTCACGAAAGTGCGTCGAGTGGTATCGGTCATCGTCATAGCTCCCGGAATGATCACAACCCAAGCGCTAAACGATTGCTTCCGTTCCAAATTCTGCCGTTATACCGCGTCGTACCCTCTGCGCCCCTCAGCATCTGCAAATATGGATTCTCTTCAAGACGGATGGGGATCAGCGAGCGGCATTTTTGCTCCTCCTAGCTACGCTTGCAGGGCCGAACGCGTAAAATGAACGAGCGTCTGATGTGGGGATGCGTAGAACGTCGCGAGTGTCTCCGAGACCGGGTCCTGCAGCGTGCTTTATCAAAGTATCGTTACCGCGTGGCGGGCAATAGCAACCGTGTGCCTTCTCGGATCGTTACATGCGCCGAAGGAGAGTAGTTATGGCCGCCCCACAGGACGAAGAACCGGGTTTTGAAACCGACGTCAACGAACTGCCGGATAGCAATAATGGTCCGGAAGATAGCCTTGAAGATAAGCCGTCGCGCGGCGCACAAAACTCAGACGATCTCGAGGAGGCCCAGAAGGAAGGCGCCGAGGAGAGAGAAGAGGGTGGGCTATATTGAATTGTTATAGGGGGGTTTTGAGCATCGCGTCCTTGAGCGTATTGCCTGCGATCCCCCCGGCAGCGACCGCGACTACGACGTTCCCTACGAAGAATTCGACAATACCAACGACGCTGCCGAACGCGATCAGCGCCGAGGTCGTCACCGGCAGCGCAGCCGTTGCCTTACCGATCGCGACCTTCGCCTCTTGGCGAACGACCCGAAGCCGTTCGAACACGGGCTCGAGCGATCGACCTTGATCGACTGCCGCGATCAGATCGCCAAGCGCACGATGTAGCGCCTTCAGCTGCTGCAGCGCTACCGCGCGATCGGCATCGACAGGGCCACCATTGTCGCGAGCGAGCTCCTCATCGTCGATCAGCCGTTGCACGGCTTCCAAGGCAACAGGCGCCAACGCCTGAATGACAGCGGCATGCTCGCGCAGGGAAGGGCGCCCGGTCCACGTCGTCGAACTGACGGCATCCGGTCCGCGAACCTCATCCCAGAGCGCCTTGAACTGCTCACGGACCATTTCACGCCGCGAGGTGCGATCCTTGGTCTCTCTCACATGACGTACGAATGCCTCAAGGCTGGGCTGCGCCGCGACGAAAGCTGGCGCCAACGGCCGCAGGTCGTTCCGGCCAAGTAGCGCCCGGCGCAGCGCCTTGTAGCGCGTGTCGTCCGCCAGATCCTGAATGCCATCGCAAGCGCCCAGACATAGAGTTTGCAGACGCTGCAGCGCCTCCTCGTCGTTCAACCCTTCCGGCCAATGTGTTCCTGAATAGCCCATCGCATTCGATCCGTTTTGACTCAGCTAACGGTCGGATGCACGAATGTTTGCCTGTAGGACATAGCGAGAACATCAAGGGACCAGAACGTCGCTAGACATACGGGTAGCGATGATGTTGGTGGACGGCCCTGATGCCGATCCGCCCCGAACATGTCTTCCTGTACCCGATCGATTGGCCGCAGCTATCGCATCTGGTCCGCTTCGTGCGCGCAGGCGGACGCTGCGAACATTGCGGGCGCCCACACGGACAACGGGTCTTCTACATGGGCGACGGACGCTGGTGGGACAAAGGCCGGTCGTATTGGCGTAATGGCGACGGCGGACGTGTTCGCCGACCGACCGAGAACATCCTCGATTCAGGCAAATGGACACCGGTGGTGCTGGCCTGTGCGCATCTCAATCATGACCCCAGTGACAGCGCGCTTAACCAGCTGGCAGCGCTCTGCCAGCGCTGCCACATGATTTACGATGGCCCTGAACATCATCGTCGACGTCGGATGAACGCACATTACCGGCGTGCGCTCGGCGATCTGTTCTACGGCCCATATCCGATGCGGGGGGCGGACTGGATCACCCCGACACCCATCAGCATGCTCGATGACAGCCGATCGCTATACGCGAACGTCCGGTAGCTCGGAGCGCCGGAAACGCTGTGCCGGCTGCGTCCGGGCAAAAAAAAGGGGCCGCCAAAAGCGACCCGGGAAGTTTTTAGGAGAGGATGCCTGAAAGGCGTCATCTTGGTATCCGGCAGGCCGGGCAATGGCGAATGCAAAACTGGCTAATCCGGATTGCATTTCATGCACTTGGCGGGATGTCGGAGCCAAACTCATCCCTTGGCTAGCTCGGCGATAAGGCACGGCTGACGAAGGTTCGATAGCGCGGGAAACGGACTGGATCCGGCACGCCGATCCGCATGCCCAATGACAGTCGTTCGCATACGCGCATTCACGGTAGCCCGCCTCCGCGGCACATAGCCAAACGCGCTTCGCAACGTTCGCAGGCAGAACCTTATCCACATGAGTATCGAGTCTGACGCTTGACCAAACGGTTCTGGTAACGGAACATAAAGGGAACAGGTAGAGTCTAGACATCATGATCACCGCCCTCGAGTCTCTGCCGACAACCATCGCCCACCTGCAGACAATCGCAACGCCGGTGGTGGATCACCGCATCATGCCGTTCGGTATCCCTGCGCTCGACGATCGCCTCGCAAGCAGGGGCCTTCGCGCTGGAGCACTGCACGAGGTCGCCGCACAAAGCTGTTCGATGGTCGACGATGCCGCAGCAACGCTGTTCCTCGCAGGCATCGCCGCGCGAGAAGCGGCGCATACAGGCGGACCGGTGCTGTGGGTGAGCTGTCGCAACGATCTCTATGCGCCGGGCTTGGAGCAGGCGGGGCTATCATCTGCCGACTTGATTCACGCACAACCCCGTGACGATGCAGCTTTGCTGGCCGTCGTCGAAGACGCGGTGCGCGATGGAACGCCGTCAGCGGTGATCGCCGAGGTTAGCGTGATGTCGATGGTGGCGACCCGGCGCCTGCAACTGGTCGCGGCCGACGCCGACATTCCCGTTCTCATCCTGCGACGCAGACGTAACCGCGACCAGGATCCGCTCGCCGAGCCGTCTGCCGCCTGGACGCGCTGGAGGATCGCCAGTGCGCCGTCCGAGCGCCTTGGCGTCGCCGGCGTCGGCCGATCGCGGTGGCAGATTGAAGTCGCACGGCAGCGTGGCGGCGAAGCATTTTCGATAATTTTGGAGGGCTGCGATGAGACGGGTTGTCTCGCTGTTCCTGCCGCACTTGGCCATCGAACGGCTGAGACGGCTGGACCGGCACGCTACGCGGCCGCCTGAGCGGCCACCCCTTCAGCTTCCCGTCGACGACGATCCCGGTGCGTGTTCGGTACCACGGGGCGGCGGATGGCGGCCGGGTGCGCGGTGGGCGCGCGCTGATATGCCGACCAGGCATGACGTGGAAGGTCAGATCGCAGCGCTGCCCGCGCATGCCAAGCCGCCCATGCGTGAACTCGGCCGACGATCGGAGGCGGCGAACCATCCGTTCCACCGACCAGCGCGAGACGACAGTCACGACAGGGTTGCGGCGACCGTTGCTGCGTTCCACCGGGCCCCGCTTGCGCTGATCGGCAAGGTTGGCCGGCGCGAAGAGGTGGTGGCCGCCTGCGATGGCGCTGCCGCGTTAGGGATCACGATCGGGATGGCCGCGACCCATGCGCGTGCGTTAGTGTCCAATCTCGACATCCGACCGTCCGAGACGGGGGCGGATGCCGCAATGCTGGATCAGCTCGCGCTACGCGCGGTGCGCCGCTGGTCGCCGATCGCCGCAGCCACACCGCCCGACGGGCTGTGGCTCGACCTGACCGGCTGCGCGCATCTCCATGGCGGGGAAGAACGGTTCTGCCGGCGTCTGCGCGCGTTTTGCCAGCGTGCCGGGTTCACCGCGCGCGTGGCGGTTGCAGACACACCGGGCGCGGCACACGCTATTGCCCGGTTCGGGCCTGCCGACATCGCGATCGTGCCCACAGGGCGGACGGTTGAAGCGCTCAGCGGCCTACCGGTCGCGGCCTTGCGCCTAGCAGGCACGGCGCTTGTCGCCGCCCGCAAGTTCGGCTTCGAACGCGTCGCCGATCTCCTGCCTGTTGCGCGAGGGCCTTTGGCACGCCGGCTTGGGCTGGCTGCCATCACGCGGCTCGATCAGGCCCTTGGCGCGGTCGCCGAACCCATCACGCCGCGCACCGACGAGGTCATGCCGATCGTCGAGCGCCGGCTGCTCGAACCGATCGTCACCGCAGACGCGATCGCGCAGGTCATGGAGGATCTGCTTGGCGACATGGCCGAACTGCTGCGCGCAAAGGGGCTTGGCGTACGATCGCTGCGGCTCGGTGGGTTGCGCGTCGATGGCACCGAGCAGGTCGTCGCGGTCGGCACCTCACGACCGACGCGTGAGGTCTCGCACCTGCTGCGGCTCATGAAGCTCAGGATCGAACGGATCGATCCGGGCCTGGGGCTGGAGCAATTCTATCTGGCGGCGCCGCACACCGAACCACTCGACGCGGTCGATCTCGGCGCGGTTCTCGCCGGTGAGGTCCTTGTGCGTGATCCGGCCCGTCTCGTCGACGTCGTTGCCGGCCGCATTGGCGCTGACGCCGTGTTCCGGATCGCGCCGGTCGAAAGTCACGTACCCGAGCGCGCCGTCATGCGGGCCGACCCGGTGGTGGCGCCTGCAGGTTGGCCGAAATGGCGGCGACCGACGCGCCTGCTGGCTAGGCCCGAACCGCTGTGGGGTGTCATAGCGCTCATGCCCGATCAGCCGCCCCGGCGGTTCGAGTGGCGCGGCCGGCCGCACAAGGTCGTGGCCGGCGACGGCCCCGAGCGGATCCACGGTGAGTGGTGGCGCCGTGACGCGGAAGTGTGGGCTGTCCGCGACTATTACCGCGTCGAGGACGAGATGGGCGGTCGCTACTGGGTGTTCCGGCGTGGCGACGGGTTCGTCGAGGATACCGGCGATCTCAGCTGGTGGATGCACGGCGTGTTCGCATGACGGACTATGTCGAACTTCAGGTCCTCACGCATTTCTCACTGCTGCGCGGCGCGTCGAGCCCCGAGGAGTTGTTCGCGGCTGCCGCGCTGCTCGGCTATCCGTCGATCGGGGTCAGCGACATCGGCACGGTCGCGGGCGTGGTGCGCGCATGGGAAGCGCAGAAGGCGACCGGCGTTCGCTCGATCGCCGGAACGCGCGTCAATTTGTCCTGCGGGCGGCAGCTGCTGCTCTACCCGACCGACCGCCTCGCCTGGTCGCGCCTGACGCGTTTGCTGACGGTGGGCAAGAAGCGGGCGGGGAAGGGGGGATGCCTGCTCCACTGGCATGACCTCGAACCCTGGTCGGAGGGCATGATCGCCATCCTGCTGCCGGTTGAGGCGGACGAGGAGAATCTGGCGGCGCTCGCCGACCTGAAGACAGTCTATGGCCGTCGCGGGTACATGGCGCTGTTCCAACGGCGTCGGCCGGACGACGCCGTGCGGATCGACGCGCTGGCGCGGCAGGCAGGTGGCGCTGGCGTTCGCGCGGTGGTGACGGGTGATGTCCTCTACCATGCGCCTGAAGCACGGTTGCTGCAGGACGTGGTGACGGCCGTGCGCGAGAAATGCACCGTCGACGAACTCGGCTACCGGCGTGAGGTCAATGCCGACCGTGCGCTCAAATCCCCGGACGAGATGGTCCGGCGGTTCAAGGCGTATCCCGATGCGCTGCGTGCAAGCGTCGATATCGCCCGTCTATGCACCTTCGATCTGGGCGAACTGGCCTATCAATACCCGCATGAGCGGCTGATCGACGGGCTGACCGCGCAAGAGGCGCTGCAGAAGCTCGCGGAAGACGCTGTCGACACGATGTTCAACGGTACGGTGCCGGCTGCCTATACCGATCAGATCGCGCACGAGATGCGGCTGATCGGTGAGCTTGGCTATGCGCCGTACTTCCTGACCGTCTACGCGATCGTCCGCGAAGCCCGTCGCCGGGGCATTCTCTGCCAGGGCCGCGGCTCGGCCGCCAATTCCTGCGTCTGCTTCGTGCTCGGCGTCACCTCGATCGACCCAATCAAGCACGAGCTGCTGTTCGAGCGCTTCGTCAGTGGCGAGCGCCGCGAGCCGCCTGATATCGACGTCGACTTCGAGCATGAGCGTCGCGAAGAAATCATCCAGTGGATTTACGAGACCTATGGCCGCAACCACGCGGCGTTGACCGCCGTCGTTACACGCTACCGCGCGCGCGGCGCCGTGCGCGATGTCGGCAAGGCGCTCGGGTTACCCGAGGACCTGACATCGTCATTGGCAGGGCAAGTGTGGGGCTGGTCGGCCGAGGGCGTCGGCGAAAAGCAGGTCAACGAGCTGAACCTCGACATCGGCGATCGTCGCCTGCGCCTCACGCTCGAGCTTGCCCGCAAGCTGATCGGTGTGCCGCGCCACATGTCGCAGCATCCAGGTGGCTTCGTCCTTACCCATGACCGTCTCGACGATCTTGTCCCGATCGAACCGGCCGCGATGGAAGACCGGCAGATCATCGAATGGGACAAGGACGACATCGATGCGCTGAAGTTCATGAAGGTCGACGTGCTGGGCTTGGGCATGCTCGGCTGCATGAACCGCGCCTTCAACATGCTCGAGGCGGACAAGGGGCTGCGGGTCGGTTTGGCCGATCTGCAGGACGATGATCCCGACGTCTATGCGATGATCTCGAAGGCCGACACGCTCGGCACCTTCCAGATCGAGAGCCGCGCGCAGATGTCGATGCTGCCGCGGATGAAACCGCGGCGCTTCTACGACCTCGTCATCCAGGTTGCGATCGTACGCCCCGGACCGATCCAGGGCGACATGGTCCACCCGTATCTGCGTCGGCGTGAAGGGCTGGAGAAACCGGAATACCCACGACCCGAGCTGCGCGCGGTGCTGGAGAAGACGCTCGGCGTGCCGCTGTTCCAGGAACAGGCGATGAAGGTGGCGATCGTCGGGGCCGGGTTCACGCCGGCCGAAGCCGATCAGCTGCGCCGCGCCATGGCGACGTTCAAGTTCACAGGCGGCGTGTCGCACTTCAGCGAAAAGCTGATCGGGGGCATGGTCGAGCGCGGTTATCCGCGTGAATTTGCCGAACGCACCTTCCGCCAGCTTGAAGGCTTCGGGTCTTACGGCTTCCCCGAGAGCCACGCCGCCTCGTTCGCCAAGATCTCCTACGCATCGTCGTGGATGAAGCATCATCATCCCGACGTGTTCTGCGCGGCACTGATGAATGCGCAGCCGATGGGCTTCTACGCGCCCGCGCAGATTGTCCGCGATGCGCGCGAACACGGCGTCGTGGTTCGCCCCCCTTGCGTCAACGCAAGCCGCTGGGATTGCACGCTGGAGCCATATGGCGGGCGGTACCTCGCCGTACGATTGGGGCTCCGGCAGATTCGCGGCCTGTCCAACGCGGACGGCGCGAAGATTGTCGGTGCGCGCGAGCTGACCGCGTTCGAGAGCGTCGAAGACGTATGGCGACGATCGGGCGTCCAGCGCGCCGCGATCGAGAAGCTCGCGGACGGCGACGCCTTCCATAGCTTTGGTGCCGATCGTCGCCAGGGCTTGTGGAAGGTGAGGGGGCTCGGTGAAGCGCCGCTACCGCTGTTCGCCGCGGCCGATCGCGCCGACCAGGCCGTCAGTGCGGAAGGGATCGAACCTGATGTCGAACTGCGCCCACTGACCGATGGTCGCGAGGTGATCGAGGACTACCGCGCGCTGCAACTCTCGCTGCGCGCGCATCCGCTGACTTTCGTGCGTGACGAGCTGGCCAGGCGCGGCGTGACCAAATGCGCAGACCTGGCCACCATCCGCGATGGACGCCATGTCGAGGTCGCCGGCATCATTCTCGTTCGCCAGAAGCCGGGGTCTGCCAAAGGCGTTCTGTTCATCACGATCGAAGACGAGACGGGAATCGCCAACGGCATCCTGTGGCCCGACCGGTTCGAGCGGCAGCGCCGCAGTGTCATGTCCGCGTCGATGATCGGCATGAAGGGCAGGGTGCAGAAGGAGGGCGAGGTCATCCACGTCATCTGCGACCGGATCATCGACCATGGCGATCTGCTGCACCGGGTCGGCGAGATGTCCTTCCCACACCGGACCGGCCGTGGCGATGGCGCGAAACATGCCGGCTCGCCCGACCGCGGCGACAAGGGTTGGAGCCCTGCCCCTCGCAACTCCTACTGGCCGCCCCATGCGGACGGCATGGATCCGGAAGCCGTCGTGAAATTCAAATCTCACGACTTCCACTGATGGCCAAGCTCGTCCGTCATCAACGCGTTGTCATCGCGCTATCGGTGCATATCTTGCGGGGCGGCGTTGCGCGTTGCTCGGACGCGCGCGTCGATGTCGTCGAGATCCGGTTGGCGCTGCGCTGCCTGCTCCCGCACTGCCCGGAACGCTGGCCACTTGCACTCTACTGGGATGCCGCAGCCCAAGAGAACGAGATCGGCAGGGCACAGGGCGTGACCGCGGCGTTCAACGGGATTGTCCGCCAGCTGCGCCGCGCCGGCTGTTATGAAGAGGTGTCCGAACCGTGAGCATGAGATTACCGCGAGCAGCCATTGCTCGCGTTCCCGAAGGCACGCGGATCGTCAGCGTCGAGCGCATGTCGCGGGCGTTCACAAAATATCATCTGGATGACGGACGCGCGCTGCACCGGTTCAAGATGGAAGAGCCGCACGCCACGCCGCATGATCACCCCTGGAGTTTCGACACCGAGATCCTCGATGGCGGCTATGTCGAAGAGGTGTTCCACCTGAATCCGAGCGGCGGTTGGCACAGCGAACTCGTTCACCGGCTTCCCGGCGAAACCTACCATGTCGATGCCACGCACATTCACCGCATCGTCGAGTTGCCGACCGGCGAGTGCTGGACACTTGTTCGTGCAGGTCCCCATACGCGGGAAACCCGGTTCTGGCGGTTCGGAGACGTCGTCCAGTCCCGGGCCTGGCATGAGCGCCGATGGACGCGCTTAGGATAAGGCATCACGGCAAGGGTCAATCCACCGCAATATTCATGACGGCGTTGGCCGGGGAAGGGCATCGAGCGCTGCCGATACCTGCAGGCGCAGATCGTCATCCCGGGTGATCTCCAGCATCGCACTGAGGCTGCTGCGGGCGCCGGCCACATCACCTGCGACCAGCTGAAGTCTGGCGCGCTCCCACCAACCATGGGCGTGCGTGGGCGCCACGATCGTCATGCGGTCGTACAGTACCAGCGCACGCGCGGGATCGCCGGCCTGCTCGGCACGGGTCGCCTGGTTGAGCAACAGGCGAATGAGTGCGGATCGGTTCGACAGGGGAAGCATCCCGTCGGAAAACCGGGCCTGGCCTGTCATCTGCTCCAACAAGGCTTCCACCTGTGCAGGGGCAACGATACGACCATCGTTGAAGGGATCGATGATCAGCGGATCCGATGCGTCGCCGAGGCGGACCAGGACGTGGCCGGGGGTATTGAGCGGGATCGCCGACCAACCCAGGCGTCGTGCCATTGCCACATAGATGATCGACAGACTGATCGGCAGGCCGAGCCGTCGATCGACGACAGCGATCAGGTCCGCATTCTGCGGATCGTCGTAGTGCGTCCGGTCGCCGGAGAACCCGAACTCTTCGACCATCACGCTGCTCAGGGCCTGAGCCTGCGCGACGCTGCTTACCGCGTCGCCGTCAGCAGCGCGCAGAGCTATTTCTATGTCGGTAAGCTCGTCGAGATATTCGTCGAGATCGATACCGGGATGATCGAGCGCAGCGAGTTCGAGAGCGGCCAGATCAAGCTCGATCTCCCCGTCTTCCATTAGCCCGAGATGGAGGATGGTGTTGGTCATGAGCCGTTAGATGGGAGACTGCTTCGACGGTTTCTATGACGACGCCAGGATACGGCGCGCCTGATCCATGACCAGTTTATGATACGTGAGCAGCGACTGTGCGGCACAGCCGGTTCCGCCCCTGATCACGATCCTGGACCCTGCCGAAATCGATACTTGGCTGCGTGAAACCTACGACAATATCGTTGGCCTGCAGAAACCCTACGACCCTGCCAAAATGACCGTCCGGGGGCCTGTCTTCCCGACACGCAGCAAGGAACGGTAGCATTCGGCTATCCTTGGCATTCGAAAATGACCGCGCCGAACGATCCATTGTGTCCGCTGCGTGTTGTAAGACCGTGACAGGGAGCCGAAACGATGACGCAGGATGACGAACGCTGGATGCGCGAAGCCATTGCGATCGCCCGATCGAAGGGTTCCGACCCCTCGACCTCACCGCTGGGGTGCGTGATCGTGCTCGATGGCAAGGTTATCGCGGGCGAGCGCAACCAGACCAAGGAATTGCCGGACGCAACCGCGCATGCCGAGATGATGGCGATCAGACGGGCGTGTGAAAGCACCGGGGAATTGGAGCTGCGCGGTGCGACGCTCTACTCCACGCTGCAGCCCTGCGGCATGTGCACGATGGCGTCGATCTGGTCGAAGGTCGGGCGCGTTGTTTACGGGGCGGGCCGCGATGATGTCCACGAGATGTATTTCGAAGCACAGCACGTCGACACGCTGACGTTCATCGGCGACGCCTACCGCGACGATATCGTCATTGAGGGAGGCTGCCTTCGCGACGACTGCGCCAAGCTCTATTATGGTCCGGACGCAGAGCTGCCAGTCGACGAGCAGGCAAATCTATAGCGTGCTGCGGCTGCGCTAAACCGAACGAAACTTACCCCGGAGTCGGCGCGTTGCGGCGGTACCGGAGCAGTTTGCTTCGCGGCTATCCGCTCAGCGAGGACGCTATCATGGGCCTGTTTTCCAAAGACATCGTGACGTTCGACGACCTGTTCCTGCATCAGTTGCAGGACGTGTATTACGCGGAAAACCAGATCACCAAGGCGTTGCCGAAGATGGTTGACAAGGCGACGGCACCAGCACTGAAGCAGGGTTTCGAAACCCATCTGCGTGAGACGGAAGGGCAGATCACACGCATCGAGAGCATCTTCGACCTGCTCGGCGAGAAGGCAAAGGCAGTGACCTGTCCGGCGATCGACGGCATCATCAAGGAAGCCAACGAAGTCGCTGGCGAGATCGAGGACAAGGCCGTGCTCGACGCTGCGCTGATCGCGTCGGCACAGGCGGTCGAGCATTACGAGATTACGCGGTACGGCACGCTGATCGCCTGGGCGAACCAGCTCGGCCGCGCCGATATCGCAGCGATCCTGAAAGAGACGCTCGACGAGGAATATGCGACCGACGACAAGCTGACGGCGATGGCAACGTCGAGCGTGAACGCCAAGGCGGAAGCAGTTACCGCATAAGCGTTTCAGTGTCGGGGGGCCGATGCCCCCCGACCAGTTTCCAGCTTTTCATGAAAGGCACGTTCGATGGCCGACGATATCGCATTCACGCTTCCCGAAGCCCTGCGTGCGCAAAAGCACATGCGCGATGCGCTAGGCCTGGGCGAGGAACGGTTCCCGGTGCCCGCCTTCATCAACATGGTAAGCGACGAGATCGAGCAGCTGCGCGACGCTGGCAGGACCGGTGGCGAAATCGCCGCGCTTGTCAAAGAATCGAGCGGTCATGCGCTCACCGAAGCGGATATAGCGCGCTACTACACGCCGGTCGAAGACCGGCACTCCAACGAGCATTGAATCCGCCCCTACCAGGCCAGCGATTACGTCCCTTGTCAGGGGCAGGGGGCACAGGTTTGCTGTTCTGATCAGGACCACCGATCCCCGCGTCGGAGTAGCAGGAACAGATCGCGACCGGAGGGCTTATAACTGAAAGCCGTCTGGAGTGATCTTATGTTCAAAGATGCCGTGATCAAATCGATTGAGCTTAACGGTTTTCCCAGTTCGGTTGGCGTTGCTCCGCTGCCAAGTCGGCAGGAACGACGTCGCCAGGCAGCAAAGGCAAAACGACTGGCTCCCAAACACTGTGCGTGCTGCGCCCCGGACCAGAACTGATGGTCGCAGACCGGCCTTCGCCAATGGAAGCCAAGCTCGTAAATGAGCTGCCGGTCGAACCGGGCTGGCAATATGAGCCCAAATGGGACGGTTTGCCGTAGTTTCCGTATGGATCGTCACACAAGCAAGGGCAGCCGTCGTTCGATCGGACATTTTGGAAACTGATTAGATCAGCGTCAAAGGCTTGTAGATAAACCTCACGCCAATGTAACATACATGGGTTATCGATCCGGGTGACCGGAGCGCTCGCGCGAAGACGGTCTAGCCCTTGCCCAGAGGGGGATGCACCCCCCTCCCTGCGCACCGACAAAGGCGGTGCCACGAGCGCCTGCCGGCCAACGGCCGTCAGCATTGTCAGAGGTGAGGCTGCACGGTGTTTGTCGTATCGGGCACGGCTTTGTGCTATGAAGGCTCTCTCGAAAGGATCGCCCGATGAAGGTCGTAACGCCCATCACATCATCCACGCCGGCGATCAGTGAGGCAGAACGTGCGCACCGGCTGAGCGAGGTAAATTTCGCGCGAGGCAGTGTTCGCTACGAGGGTGGAATCCTCTCGGAGGAGATCGAGCGCCTTAACGCGCGCTACGTCGCCGGCGAAATTACCAGCGACGAGTTGACCGCCGCGATCCTCGCATCAGACACTGTTCGCGCGGCTTGATTAGCCAGCGCGAAGCCGCACTTACCTTTGCACGGCTTCGGGAGCTTCAACATGATCCTGTAAAAGGCCAGTTCGATGTGGCCCATCTCCAGGAAGTGCATCGTCGGATCTTCCAGGATCTGCCGGAACATCGCCCCGGCGAGTTCCGGCCGGACGCCCCGGGCCAATTCAAGAACCGCGAGCTGGAATCGTCGAGCGATCGCGTCCTCGTACCCTATGCGCTCCGGCCCGAAATCGACCGCAATCTCGGACCGACGCTCGCGGCGCTCGACGGGGGCAAAGCGTTAAAAGGCTATGACATGCTGGAGATGTCCGAGGCCGTCGCACAGACCTATGCGCGCCTCGACTACCTTCATCCGTTCCGAGAGGGCAACAGTCGCACGCTTCGGACCTTCACCGAGCAACTGGCGCACGAGAATGGCCACAAGCTTGATTGGGGCACAACGAATGTCACGCCTGAATCGCGCGACGCCCTCTACATCGCGCGTGACATGGCAGTGATTCAGCTTCGCAACCCCGGCGTCTCGATGGCGGACGCAATGGCCGCAAGCGAGCGCGAAGACTACGAACTCAAATACAAACTGGCGTCTCAAGTCGAGCGCTACAAAAATGCTGACCCGCTTGAGGAAGTGGTCAGACGCTCGCTTGAGCGGGGTCGCAATCAGGAGCCATACGACCGGCGCATGTCGATAAGGGAAGTAGCGCGCGAGATCGTCGCGATCGAGCCGATCGCCCAAAAACAGGCAGAGCGGAACGTCGAAGACATACGGCTCGCCGTCCTACGGAAGAAGGAGCCCGCAGCCGAACTCGACCGGGCGACCAACATGCGCGACTGGGTTGCCCGCGAAGGCACGGTCTCGGCGCTGACAGACCGCCTGGCGAACGTCAGCAGCGGCCATATCACGATTATCCACGAACCCGGCGCGTCGGCTCTAAACCGGCTGACAGCCGTCGCCGACGGCATTAACCTCGAACTGGCGAAACAACGAACCGACCCGACGCCCGCGATAACGCCCCCGGTTCGGCAGATCGATCGCGGCGACCTCGAGCACTGAGCAGACCAATGAGTACGGCTGAGAAGCGTCCTCGACCCGGTCGTCGTCGCGCTAGCGCGACCACCGAACGTATATCACCAAACTACGCTGCTTTCTCTCCGACCGTACAAACACCGTCGAAAAGCTTACGGACCTGCTGCTTTGGCGGAACAGCAAGACAGTCGCTGATCGCCGCTTGGTTGATTTTCCGAGCCCTCTTCGTCCGGGTTCCAAACGGGCTAGCAGCTTCAGACGCGGACGAGGGCGTGGTACTATGCCTCGTGGTGGCCGCGCCAGTGTCATCTGCAGCCTGCGTCGCCTCGATCACGCGCAAGCTATTCGCCGCGATTGCGGGGTCGACGCGGATCGGGGGCATTTGCGGCACTGGTATCTTGGTGCGCTCGATCAGGTGCTTTTCCGCGTAATAGCGGACCTTCTTGCCGTAGGTCGCGTACATGCCCCGCCGGAAGACGATCAGATCGTTTTCCGGCAGCAGCTCGACTTCCTGTGGGAGCATCAGCGGCCGGCGCTGATCTGACTCCGACGTCGATCCGCCTCCGCCACCCCAAGTGCCCATCGAGCGCGACCGTGCCTTGTACGTGTAACTGCCGAGCTGGTCCGAAATCTTCTTCGCCTCGGACAAGGCGGCCGGACGGAGCACGAGCCGCACGGCGCAGTTGCGCTCGATGTCGGCCGCGACCTTGTCGCCATAGACGCCCTGAATCTGCTCGAGCGACTGAAACGCCGGCAGCATCCGCAATCCATAGCCAGCGACATAGCTGAAGGCGTTCGCCAGCACGGTGCATTTGCCAAGGCTGGCGAACTCGTCGAGTGCGAGCAGCACCTTGACCTGGTGGAGGCCCTCCTTTGGCAATTCGCGGACGTTGCGGTCGATGAGCTGCTGGAAAAGCAGCCCATAGATCGGCGCGACCCGTTCCAGATCGTCCGGCGAGACGCCGAGGTAGAGCGAGATCCGCTTGTCGCGGAACTCGCTCAGATCGAAATCGCTCTCTGACGTCGCCGCATCGACATACGGGTTGAGCCAGGCATTGATCTTCGACGTGACGGACTGACGCAGGCCGGAGAAGGTGTTTGCCGATGAGCCGGTGTAATCCTGGATCGCCGAGATGCACGCGGTCGAGAGCGGCTTTCCGGCCCTCTCGCGAGCAGCGATGATCTTGGGGAAACGGCGCTGTGCATCGACGGCCGCGAACTGGCGATAAACCTCGCCGAGCGTAAAGGGGAGGGCGTTCTCCCCATCGTCGACGGTTGCGGCGATATACGCTGTGACGCCGAGGAATGCGGTGCGCGCGCCCTCGGCCCAGAACTTCTCGCCAGTCAGCGGATCGGGGTAGAGCATCGCGGCGATCTTTTGCAGCTCGTTGACGACCTCGATCGGATCACGCCGGTTGATGTAGCCCAGCGGGTTCCACCGCACTGTGCGGCCACCCGTATCGAGTGGATTGAACAACAGGACGATCTGACGAAGGATCTCTTTGCGATAACCAGCTGTGTTTTCGTAATTCTCCTGCTTGATGTCGAGAACGACCAGCGAGTCCGGCCAGTCGAGCAGATTGGGGATGATGACGCCGACACCCTTACCCGCGCGGGTCGGTGCTTCGAGCATGACATGCTCGGGGCCACCAAAACGCATCACCTTGCCGTTGAATTTGCCCAGCACGATGCCGGTCTGGGATAGCAGCAGGCCCTTCTTAACCTCGTTGATGCGCGCCCAGCGTGCTTCGCCATGCAGCTTTTGTCGCGTGAACAGCGTCGAGATGATGATGATGACGGTCAGCACCATGCCGACCCCGAAGCCGATCAGGAACGGCTGATAGACGATGGGATAGCCCTTGAGCGCCCAAAGCGCGGCGGGCACCTTGCGCCACGGCGTATGTGCATTGAGCAAGTGCGCCTTGAACAGGACGGCGACCGCGCCGATCGCCGCGCTCATCACCAACCCAATCAGCGCCAAAAACGCGATAGCTGCCGGCTGCGACCCCTCGTCGCTTCGCATCCATTTACCGCTCACGCCATAGTCTCCCTAATCGTTCGGCTTGCTCGCTGGATCGAACCAAACTTCCGTCATGCGATAGCGCGCCGGCCGACCCTCACCAGGCGGCAGCCGGTGCATCTGCACCACGATATCGACCAGCGAGCGCAGCAGCGACCGGATGTCGTGGCGGTCGAGATCGTTGCCGCCCTCCGACTCCTTGACCAGCAGGGTCAGCTGCTCGAACGCGCCCTCTGCCGTGTTGGCGTGGACAGTTGTGATCGAGCCGGGATGGCCGCTGTTGACGTTGCGCAGGTAGAAGAACGCCGTGCCATCGCGCAGCTCCTGCAGGAGGATGCGATCGGGCCGCATCCGCAGCGCCGATTCCAGCAACTCCTTGGCGCCGGCCTTCTGGAGGCTCTTCCCGTCCTTGGCGTACATCATGTGGACGTGGTTGCGCTGCGGCACGACCAGCTCGCGCGTATCCTCGATCGTCAGGATCCGCTCATAGTCGGGGATCAGCTTGATGAGCCCCTTTGAGAAGCTCGTCTTGCCCGAGCCGGTAGCGCCGGAAATCATGATGTTCTTGCGCGCCTCGACCGCCAGCTTGAAAAAGCCACGCCAGTTCCCCGCTGCGCGCAGGCGCAAGAGATCAGCATCGACATCCCCGTACAGACCGTGCGCGCGAACCTCGCTGAACAGTCCGGCGCGCTCGAAATCGTCAATGTTCATGGTCACGCCCGACGCCTTGCGGATCGTGATCGAGATGAAGCCTTGCTCGACGGCCGGGGGAACGACGACCTGTGCGCGTTCGCCCCCCGGCAGGACCGAGGAGCAGACCGGATATTCGGAGTTGATGTCCTGCTTGGTCAACCCGGCGATCAGCTTTGCCAGCGTCATGAGAGCGGCATTGTCGAGCGCCGGCTCGTCATGCCATTCCCACCCGTTGCGCGTCTCGAGACCGATCATCCCGGGCTCGTTGATAACCAGCTCGGTCACGTCGTCGCGAAGAAGATGCCGTCGGATCGGCTCGGCATTATGCTCGTAGATGAGCGACGTTGGGCTGGATGCCATCGGCTTAGCGCCTTAGCCCCACGTCATAAACCGAGCGAAAATCGAAGTCCTTGGCGACGAAGATCGCAGCGGTGTCGCCCTGGTTCTTCTTCAGGATCGGTTTGATCTGCATCGTTTGCTGCAAGACGGTCTGGCCGACTTGCCCCGGAACCTGCGTCGTGTTGCTCCCCTCGTTGGCAACGGCACGACCGGCGATCTGCGAGGCATCCTCCAGCACCGAGATGACAAGCCCGATGCCGAACCGCGCCCAGAACTGCGTGTCGACACCACCTGCAAGCCCTGCGCGGCCGAGACTGTCGGCCGCGGGCGAGCCGAGATCGATCGCAACACCACGGGGGGTCAGAGCGCGGGTCCAAAGCACGAACAGGCGAGCCTGCCCCTGCGTGATGCCGCCCGAATACTGCCCAAGCACCTTGGTCCCCTTGTCGATGAGGACGATGCGACCGTTCTCGGAATAGACGTCGTGATTGATGACGCACGACACGAACCCGGCCTGGGTCGAATTGATCGCGGTCTGAAGCGTGCAGGGGATCACTGTACCCGCGCTCAGCAGCAGATTCCGGTCGGCGACCATGGTGGCGCGCACGGTCTGGATCGCGGAGTGGCTGAGCTGGTCGTTGAAATCGGTGGCGCCCTTTGCCGGCGCAGTCGGCGCATCGGCACCCGACGGCCCGAAACCGCTTGCGCCGAACCCTTGTCGCGCAACCGTGGATTGCCCGCCACGCGACCCATCGCCTTGGCCCGCCCCTTGCTGCCCTTCCATGCCCGCGCCAGGCACGGCCGATGCCGTGCCGGTATTGCCGAAGGCCATGATCGGCGATCGCCGCGCCGCATCCGCCATCGCGCGCGCTTGCTCGGCCCGTCGCTGCGCGGGCGACTGCTGCCCGTTTGACGCGGTCGTGGTTGTCGAGACGGGGTTCGCGTTCGCATCCGCAACCTGGGTACCGGCCGCAGGCGTAATCGGTCGCCCGAACACGTCAGTCTGTACAGCGTTAGGTTGCCCAAGCTGGCTCGCCAACGCCGCCCGCTGCGCGTTCGCAGAGTCCATCACATCGTCCACAGATCGCTCGCTGGCCTTAGCGGGCTGAGCTGCCGACGCGGTGCTGGCGGACTGGTGAAACGCGCTATAGCCAATCATGAGGCCACCGATCGTGCCGAGGAGACCGACCCCGGCGCCGATCAAGGCGATGTTGCCCCACCCGCCACTGCGTGCGACCGGGCTATCGATATCGCTCGAAGGGATGGTATCCGCAGCGACGTCGCCGCCCCGGTCAATGACGGTGCCGACCATGTTACTGTCCCTTCACTTTACGTTCGACCACGTTGGAGACGGTGCCCGTGCGATCGCCGCGATCATTGCGCAGCGGAGCCTCGTTGTAGACGCACAGCACCGTCGAACCGCGCCGAAGGCGGATCTGACGATAGACTGCATGGATCACGACGAAATCCTCGCGAACATCGTAGGGGACGATGGTCTCGGTCCCGTCGACGTCGACTGCGAAGATCGAGGGAATGTCGGCGTGCCCTGGATAGCGCAGTACCGTGAACTCGCCATTGTCGGAGATCTCGGTCGGTTGCAGCGCGGAGTCGCCCTGCACCATATAATTCATGTTCCGAGTGCCCTCGATTACGGCATGGTCGAGCGCCGCCTGGGCGACGTTCGTCTCGATCGCCTTGGCGGTTTGCGCCTGGGCGAGCTGCACCTGGAGCGCCGCCATGGCGTGTTCCTCGCGCGGATACCGGAAGCGGACACCGTACATCGTATCGCCCGTTCCGAGCGACAGATTGAAATGGTAGGTTCGCGGCGTTCCGCCCGCGTTCGTGATAACGATCAGGTTTGTCCCGCCCGCCTTCTCACGCGGCTTCAGGAAGACGACGTTGCCGACCGGGGCGATTTGCCACGACACCGTGTCGCCGAGTGCCGCCTGCGTCACCGTCTCGCCGGGACTGAACTGGATCTCGATCGCGTGGCGGAAACTGCCGACGATCGTCACCACCTGGTCGGGATCGTAATTGACGTTGCGAACGCGCGCGTCCTTCCCGCCAGGGATAGGGGTCTCCGACGCAAATGCCGCTTGTGGCATCAACGTGACCGCAGCGGCCCCGACGATCGAGAACGCAATCAGGCGCTGCCACACCGCCCCAACCCCGCGCCAGAACCGGCTCTTCGAGCCGATATCTGTCACCACCAATTCTGTCGTTGATGGTGACAGGCGAACAGCCAGCTTCTTGCGAAGCTCTGGCATGAAGGGGACGACGACGCGCTCGCCATCGTCCGACGTGTTTAACTGATCGCGCATCTCACGCCTCCGGGTCGGAACGATAATTGACGACCTGGAAGCCGAGCGGATCGATGTTGCGATCCTTCTCATGCTCGGGCGCCGTGGTGTATCGGTAGGTCATGATCGCGTTCCAATTCTGCGCGACCGGTGTGTTCTGACCGATGGTGATGATCTTGGTGTAGCGGACCTGCGCGACCGTTGGGCTCAGGAAGCTGATCGTCCGGATCGAGATCGAGACGAAGCCCTTGTCGCCGTAGATGTTTGAAGGCGCGTTCTTGTTGTTCGCCGAGACACCATTCAGGTAACGCGCGCCCTCGAGCTGGTCGCTCATCAGCATCACGGTATAGGCGTTTTCACGCGCAGCATCGTTCAGCCAGCCTTCGCGCAGCCGAACATATTGCGAGATGAAGTAGCGGTTGACAGCATCGTCATAAGTACGCGGCTGCGGACCCTTCAGGGCCGTGATGACCTGCGTTTCGCCGGACGACTTGTCGACCCGGATGACATAGGGCTCGACGGTCTTCAGCGGGGCTAGCATCGCTACGGCCGCAACCGACGCTATGACGAGGGTGCAGGCCCCCGCGGCAACACCCCAAGCGATCTTGCTGGACTGGATAGCCGCCCGCATACGGTCGTATTCCCACGTCCTCGAGGTCTCGAAGTATTTCTCTTTATCTTCGGACTTCACCGCGCCCATGGCGTCGATCCCTTCAGCAGGAGGAGTAGGACAGCGCGACACCCGGCTGGGGCATCCTTGGCGCTGGTCGCGGAATATTCATCGCCCAGGCTCGATCGGCGCAACTGGTGCTGTGTCAGGCGTCTGGGACGGGGAAGGCGTGGGTGCCGAAGCGGGCGCGTCATCCCGCATCAACACCGGATCCGACGGTACGACAGGAGCCGGCGCCGGTGTCATCGCACTGCTTGGCGGCGCGACCATCGACCGACCTACGCCTTGCTGGGATGCCGGAAGCGGCACTGGCAGGCTGGGCAGAATCGTCCCGTACAGGTTCGCTGGGCGGCGATGCTTGCCGTCACAAACCGATGGCGGTTTAATGGGAGTCCCGGTGCAGCCACTAACCGCGACCGCGCCTAACGCCACGATGGTCAGCCTTTTCATACGGTCTCCGTTCGTATCTTTGCCGCGCGAGCGGTGTGCGTGATTGGTAAATCGAGAGCGGCCGGTCAGCCGATCTACGACGATCGACTTGCGGACCCGCCCGGACTGCCTGGAATGAATTGTTTCTGCTGCGTCGCGCGCCGGAACATGAGCTTGTTGGACAACATGTTGGCGCCGGTTGAGAGGAAGCCGTGGCCGCCAGATGACGCGCCACCCGCAATCCCAGCGGCAATCGCCGGCGACTGAAAGAAGAAGATCGTGCCGACAATGTAGATCGCCGCGCACGCGATCGTGGCGACGACCATTAGATCCATGTTTAGGTCAGCATAGAGACCCTCCATGTGAACGAACTTGGTGCCGTCGCCGATCGCACCAAGGATCCCATCCATCGCCGCTTCTTGGAGACCGGTAATAAACTTGGTCATGATTGCCATTATGACCATTAGCAGAATGTAATTTGCGGTCTGCTTAAGCCATCCGTCGAACAGCCAACGAGTCGAGTTAAAGAGCAGGCAGGCTAACGCTAGCGGGGCTAATGCCACGCAGATCGCAACCGACAATTTTGCGAAGGTGACGATGCAGAACCCGACGGAGGCGGAAAGGAAAGCGAAAATATAGAGGATGCCAATGCAGCCATATGTAACCAAGGAGGACCGCAACTGGATGATTGGCGTACGAAAATCAGTTATACCCTGTGAGGGCATCGCCTGGATTCTGGCGTTTGCGGCCTGCATCCGCTTCGACAGCTTGCCCGTGTCTGAGACATAGAGGTCGAAGGTATTGCCAGGATTGGTCACGGGTGTACCTGAACCTGCCGCGATGATTTCGCCGGGCAGGTTTGTCGCCACGTTCACTACGAAAGCTGAGTACCCGATCGCACTTGCGGCCGCGAGTGCGAAGCCGACTTTGCCCGCTTGAAATACGAGTTCGCGAAGGGGCGCCTGTATCGCCCCACGTAAAACAGCGAAGCCCAACAATAAGAAGTATATCGTCGCCGCCAAGGCGAGTGGAGCCGCGACGAAACTAACCAAACCAGACCCGAAGCTCGCCACGGCCCCCGTGATGGCTGATTCTACATAGCCGTACATGGTCGTGAACAAGACCATGATGTTTACTGGAGTGGAATCCATCGGACCGACCTTGTACCTCCCGGATGCTCGCCTGATTTAAACGCTGTTGAATTTTTTGACTGCAACAGACCGGGCCGCTTCCTGTGTGGTGAAACAGAAATTCTGTTTCTGATCTGCAGGAAGGTGGCTGTACTCCCCGGCGTCACATTTAGCCTGCCATTCACTGAGGAGCTGAGGATTGGCCATCAGCTCATTGGTCGTGGGAACCTGAACATTCTGATTGCAGGCACTCGCGGCCAAGATGAGCGGTACAATGAAGAGCTTACGCATTTTCACTTCCTCAAGATGTTCGCGTCGTAGAAGGACGAGGCATTCCGCGCGGTCGCAGTCTCCGCAGCCGAAATTGCGAGGTTCGCCTCACCAGCCTGTGCCATCTGGATCGCCTGCATTTTCAGCATGTCATTCTGCAGGTGCGCCTGCTCGACCGCGATACGGGCTTGCAGATCCATCACGTCCTTGGGATCCTTGGCCGTATCGAGTTGTGCCCGAAGCTGGTCGAGGCCCTGCATCCGGGTCTGGGTGATGCTGAGCGTATTCTCGCCCAGCGCCGCCATCGTCGCTGCCGATCCAGTCGAATCCTTCAAAGCCTGGCTATACGCCGCGTCAGCGTCCGAACCTGAGGACGAAAGCGCGTAACGCGACTGGATGCTGGTTGCGAGCGACCCTAGCGAGCCAACCTTCGACAAATCGCCGCTCAGAAGCGTCGACGCATCGATCGTCGTGTTAGGCAGGATGTTGCGGACCTGTGAGTTGAGCAACTGTGGCGCGATGCTGTTAACGTTGGTCAGCTTCGACAGGGAATTGAACGAGTCCTGCGCCTGCTGAATTTGCTGCTTGCCCTGGTCGATCATCTTGACCGTATTCTGGACCTGCGCGAGCGCCTGGACGTAGGTCGAGGTATCGAACACGGGGATACCCTGGGCCGAGGCCGGCGACGCGAACGCAGCGAGCGCGACCGGCGCGGCTGCAACCATGATGATGTGCTTTAGCGACATGTCAGCTTCTCCGTTGGTTGGCGTAGAAGTGCGGCAGCCACGCCGCGGGATCGTTGCCTGCCAGGGCAATGGCCTCCTCCATAGCGACGAGGGTTTCCTCGCGACCAGAAAGCACTTTCAACTCGTTCGGCATCCCACCCAGATCGAGCTTCGCCACGATCGAGGTATGGCCCTGCTTGACCAGGAAGGTGCGGCTCTCCGGCGTCAGATCCTCGCGGATCAGCCGGTACTCGGCCTCCGTCAGGCCTAACCCCTCGCAGTAATCCGACCGCTTGGCGTCCGAGTTAGGCAGGAGGATCTTGGTCGCCGTCTGCTCGATGATCGAGTGCGCGATCGGTGAGCGCAGCGCATCGGCCGGCGACTGCGTGCCAAACACCATGAAGGCGTTGCGCTTACGGAAGGTTTTCAGGCCGTCCTGCGCAAAGGCGCGGAACGCATCATCCTCAAGCGCCTTCCAGAACTCGTCCACGTCGACCACGACACGCTGCCCGTTCAGCAGCTCGTCGACACGGTGGAACAGGTACAGCATCGTCGGCGTGCGGATCTCCGGGTTTTCCAAGAAGTCCGTCATGTCGAACCCGACGAACTGCGCCGCCATCGACACCTCGTCCTCCGGTCCGTCGAACGCCCAGCCGAGCGGCCCGCCCAGGCACCAGCGCTCGAGCCGCGCCCCGATGCCCTCGGCATCGGCGTAGCCCAGCATCTCGCGCAGCGCGCTGAACGAACGCGATGGCGCCGGAAGGCGCATCACCGCGTCGATACCCTCGTCGATCAGTCGCTCTTCGGCGACGCTGAGCGGGCGGTTCTCGCGGCGCACCAGCACGCGGATGAACTGCCGCAGGAACGCAATGTTGTGCGGGCTGGCGGTCAGCCCCTTCAGCGGTGCAAAGCCGGTTGGCTCGCCATTACGCAACGCCAGGTAGGTGCCGCCACAGGCGCGCACGAAGATCTCCGCACCGCGATCCTTGTCGAAGAAGACCTGCTTGGCGCCGGTCTTTTCGAGCTGCGCTTGCAGGAAGTTTTGCAGCACCGTCTTACCACCGCCTGTTGGGCCGATGATGAGCGTGTGGCCGATATCGGCGCGGTGGAAATTGAACCAGAACGACGAGCCCGCCCGCGTCTTCAGCAGCGTGACCGCATCGCCCCAGTGATTCCCAGACTTGCGACCGGCCGGGAAGGTGTAGAACGGGCTAAGCGCCGCGAAATTGCGCGTGTTGATGACCGCAGGGCGTGCGCGCATCCGGAAGTTGCCGGGAAGCTGCGCCCAGAAGGCGGCTTCCAGTGCGACGTCCTCGCGCGCCATCACCATGCCCGTATCGGCTGCGGCCGACCGGGCGATCGACAGGCGCTCCAGCAGCCGCTTCGGATCCTCGTCGATCACCGAAATCGATAGATGATGCTCCCCCATGGCGAAGCGGTTCGCCATGAGATCGTCGACACCCTCGAGCAGCTCCTCCGCCTGGCTGACGCCGGCGTCGTCCGACGACACCATCTGCTTGTATTTTTTCGTGAAGCGATCGCTCGCAATCGACTTCACCAGCGGCGCAAAACTCTGCGTCAGCACGAAGGGGAAATCGAGCGTCAGCAGGCTGTTGAACTGCCCGCTACGCGTGCTGGCGACATATTCGCGCACCCCGAACATGCCGAGGTAATGGGATTTGTGCGGCAAGCGGATCTCGGCCGCTTCGCGGCCAAACACGATGCGCGAGGAATAGAGCGCTTGACCGAGCCTGCCGTTGAGCAGTGGGATACGAATGCGATCGCCCGTCAGGATGAAGTGCAACACCTCCATCGGTTCGGAAAACATGACGCCGTTATGCTCGTAGAGCGACAACGCCTCCGGCGCGACGTCGGCAAGCAGCGATTCAAAATCGCGACATTTGTCCGCCATGAGCGTCATCGCGCGATCATCGATCTGTGCGTCGGCCTGCTTCTTCGAGAAGAAGCGCCCCACCTGATCGCCGGCCATGCTCGACGGGCGCACAAGGATCGTGACGTAAAACTCGTTATGGTAGAGAACCTTCTCGCGCAGCGTCTCCGCGTACCTGTCCTGCAACTGACGCGCGAAGGCGGAGTGAAAATCGCCTCCGAGAACCGGGTCGGTCACAGTGCGCACAAGATGCGTCCACATCGCCACGCGATCATCACCGATCGAGCGCCACGCGATGTTGAGCTTGCTATGCCATGTGTTGAGGTCGGAAATGTCGCTGGTCTCGAACGACCGCCCATCGACGCGGTACATGCGCATGAGCGAGCCGTCTTCGAGCGCGACCAGTGTGTCGTCGGCGTGTCGCGTATAGGGGATGAACTTGATATCATCCGCCTCACGAAGCGCGATCTTCTTATGCTTCAGCTTGGAATCAGTCATTGCCGAAATGCTTCCGCTTCACGCCTTTGGCGAGGCGAACGGGAGAGTAACTTCCGCCCCCCCAGAACTTGCGATTCTTGGATAGAAAGCCCGTCTGGAACCACAGGCCCCACAGCCGGAACGCGTTGAAGTCGTAGTGACAGATCGCGCGTGCCGGCAGGTAGAGCGCCCCGAACAAGGCCAGGGGGTAGAAGGGATTATGGAATATCCCCCAGAACACCATGCAGACCATGATGATCGGCAGGATCGCCTCGAGCGGCAATCCCATGAACACCGATGGCCTGGTCAGGGCGAGGAACACTCTATCCTCGGCGAGCTTGTCTTCCATGTTATGCCGAGCCGCCCATCCAGCCGACGATCGTCGCGGCTGAGAAGATGATGCCGATACCGATCAGCACCGTGACCGCTTTGCCCCAGTCCATCCGGCCGGTCAGCTTGGCATAGCCGACCGCCATCACGGCAATCACGCCGACGACGGAGGCTACCGTCGTCATCCACGTCTTGATCGTGCCGAGCCCGGTCTCGATCGACGTACCGCCGCTCTGTGCGAGGGCGGGCTGCGCGATCGCAACGAGGGCAACCGCACCTGCGATGCCGATAATTTGGCGAGCACGGCGATCGGACATCATCCGGCCCATCGGCTGAGTGAACTTCATACGGGTCTCCATGGTTTGCGTTTACCTCTCGAGGTCGGGGGTAATTTGGATCGGTTCGACTTGCCGAACGGGGGTTGACTCACGCACCGAAACATCCAGGCCGCGCGCCAGCGCGGCCGAGACCAATTCGCGGCTCTCGAGGTTGGCGGACATGATCCGGTCCGCGTCTCCTTCGAACGCCGCGCTAATATGCTGCTCCATTGCCACCTGCGCTTCGACCGCATTGGCAAGGCGTGGGTCAGCCGCAATCCGCTCGGCGTTGCCGCGCAGGAACAGCTCCGCCAATTCCTCATTCTCGTCTCGCGCGGCGTCAGCGCCGTGCACCCGCTTCTCGCGAACGATTGCCGGTTCGGACTGCTGATGCGGATACGGTATTAGCGTCCCAGCCCGTTCGTCCGCCCGCTCCGACTCTACAAACGACGCGACCAACTCTTTCGCCACCTCATGACGATTGAGCCCCGACCGAACGATGTAGACCGCATCCGCGACCTCACCCTCCCACTCACCCGCGCGCGCCATCTTGCGCAGATCGTCGGGCTCGTAGCCCGCTTTGGAGAATGAGCTGACCAGCGTCGGGCTTTCGAGCGCACGTTCCAACGCACCGTTAAGCGCCTCGTTGTTCACTTCGAGGCGCTCGTACCGGAACTCCCGTTCCATCGGTTCCAGGTTCGGTGTGAGGCTCTCGGAGAGCGCCTTATGGTCCTGGGTATAGACGCTCAGCGTTAGCAGCGGACGCCTGTCGGCATCCGACAACTCTGTGCTGCCTTGCGCTGGCGCTGCTTCCGCAACGGCTTCCCGACCGACATCGGCCGACCGCGCCGGAGCCGTCGCTTCGATCGCCACGGCTGCTGCGATCGGCGCAACCTGTTCGACCACAGGCACAGGCTTTGCCGCCGCCTTGCGCTCGCGCCGTGCTTCTTCGGCACGCCGCACATCCGCCATCCGCTCCTGTTCGGCGAAGCTCGGTTCATAACCGCGGACCGTCAGCCCCTCGCGTGATCCGGCCTCCCATACGGCCTTCTTGAACTCGGGCGATCCATCGACGTCGATACCCTCCCAACCGTTATGCTTGGCGATCTTCACGAGCGCCGCGACGGTTTCAGGGTCCTCCTTCCGAGCAACGATCCGATCGCCGTTGCCCAAGACCTCGATCGACGGGTCACCGCGATCACCGGGTCGAAACATGCCCATACGAACTTCGTTGGGGTCTTTTGCCGGGACAACGCGAACGTCGTACCGCTCGGCCAGATCGGGTGGCAGCTTGAAGCCAGCCTCTCCGGCTTCCGGCTCCACGTCCCGCCCAGGCCGTGCGACGATATTATCCACGCTCATTTGAAGACCTTGACTGAGTTGGAAGCGATCTGACCGACCACCCAGCTATCGTCGCTACTAGCGGGCTTGGCCGCGCTGGTTGCAGCGGCCGACACAGCGGGCGCACCTGGAATAGGCGGCGCGGCCTGAATCGTGCCCATTCCGCTCGCGGCCGACCACACGCGGCCGACATACCCGTTGCGAAAGCCCCGCGTCAGCGTGCCGGTGTTGTACAGCGAATAGGTCGCGGAAATCGCGTCGAGGCCGCTGTAGTGGCGGCTGGCGAGACCATAGCCCTCTTGCAGCAGCGACGACGCGAGACGCAGGTTCGTGCACGGATCGAACGCCTGTTCGACGCTGACGCCGAGCCGCGCGAAATTGGCCGAGTTGATCTGCGCCAAGCCCACATCGACCGTGTAGCCCTGCGCCACATAGCGCCGAACCAGCGCGGCACCCTCGGCAATAGAGCCGGCGCGCACGCGCGGGCCACGATCGACGTTAATCGCAAGATCGTCGCCGCCACTCTCCGTAACGATGAGCGGCACGACCGCTTCAGTCGCGACCTCGGACGCGCATTGCTGCACCAGCACGGTGAGGGCGGCAATGGCGTGCATCATTGCTGCGTCACCGTCTGGTAGCGCGTATCCAGCGAGTAGCGCGACGTGCTGCCGTCGGGCTGGGTCACGGTCATGGTATAACCGTGCTTCGCCGACTTGGTTTTTATGCCGACCCCGGTGCAGGACGGAAACCCGCCGCCCATCGCCAGCGCGTTCCACAGCTTCGTGATCGGAGGCACGCACTCCGCGTACTTTGTCGGCGACCCCGGCGTAGCGAGGCACAGGACCACCTGGCAGCCCCAATCCGACGCATACGCCGGTTGGGGCGCCGCGACGGCGACCAAACCGCCCGCGCACAGCGTGATCGCTCCCGTGGCACCGCTCAGCTTATTCAGAACACGTCGCATCATGAACCACCTCCCTGAGAAGCGCGCCAAGTCGCGCTGGCGAAGACGTCCCATTGTGGCGGGGCCTTTGCTGCGGTTTGCAGGACCGAGGCCGGCGCGGTGTGCGCATCGGTCGCAACCGGTGCCGACGCCGGCGCATCAGCGCTGGCGACGTTGACGATCCAGTCTTCATCCTCCTCGACCGGCCGTGTCCGGTCGATCACTTGACCGGGACGCGCGAAGGCGACGTGCCAATGATTGGAGTGTCCGCGATCACCCGGGCCTAGCAGCTCGATCAGGTGGATCCCGCTCTGTCCCATCAGCGCGCGAATTTGATCGCGGTTGATCGAATTGACGCCACCTGCCGGCACGAAATCGACCGCCTGGCCGACCTTGTGCCAGCTAAACCGCGCGCCGTAGCTCGCGTTCATAGGGCGGATCGTGTCGGTGATCCGGGCGTCGAAGGCGCGCCGGACCAGCGCGGCGACATTCGAGACCGTCGGCGCATCGTTTGCTGGCGTGCCAGCCGCCCCATCATCGATATGCGCGAGCGAGCAGGCATCGAAAACTGATGCGGGCGTAACGCCGTAGGTCGCAAAGTCGCGTCCGCTAATCGCAAGTGGCCCCGCCACGAAATCCGCGCCCAACGTGATGAGATCCCGAACAGTCGCTTCTGCGTCCGCTTCGGTAACGGGCTCACGGCTCAGCGCCGCGCCTGCATGTACCGAGATCGCATAAGGCGTTGGCAGCGGCGTCACACCACCTCCGAGCCCTGCGGCGCAGAGCTGGATCGCCTTTGCCGTGAGACCCACTGGAAGCATGACCGCCTTCCGTAAGCTTAGTACAGATTTGATCCTTATTGCATAACTGACGGATTTGGCAACACCAATCGCAAGGTGGCAATGACGTATCTGGTTATTGCGACTTTGAGATCGCTTCCGCTGTCACGCTCTCGCCCGGTTGCCGATCCGGGTCGCCTGGCGTAGAAAATCTCTTTTTTAGTCGTGACGGCGCGAAGCGTCGTCGCGGTCTCAGGATAATGCGCTTCGCGTAAAGGGCAGAAGATTGGGCAAAAGCGTCGCTTTCCTCGCGCAAACACCGGGCTCGGCGACGATCGAAAACCAACAATCATGCCTCAACCCTGATGACATCGAGGTCCTCGCGGGCCGCAAGACGTTCAGTCAGCTCAGCGAGCTGCTGGAGCGCAAGGGCATCGGCCTTGAGGCCGGTGATCGCGTCAAAGTCCATGATCTTTCATGCCTCGCGATCGCGACCCCCATGCTCGTGCGAGCGATAGCCAAGTTGCTTCAGAATGGCGTCAGCTTTGAAATCTGTACGCCCCGGATTATTGTCGAGCCCGGCGCCGATGATAAACTCCACGCGATGCTCGATGCACTCGACAGCCATTACCGGCACCTACACGGCATAAAGACGCATCCTGCCGAGATGTCGTCCCCAGGTCGCAAGCAATTGCTTGGTCCCGATAAATTACCGGAAATCCGCGAACGACTGAGCGCTCCAGGTGCGACCGCCACGGACGTCGCCCAAGAGCTAGGCGTCGCCCGGTCGACGCTCTTCAACTACCTCGAGCGATACGACCTCGACCGCCGCGCTGGTCGGGAGAAGAAGGGCGTGAACCGGCGTCCCGAGAACAGCGGCGATGACAGTCATGTCGCGGAAAGTGACCGGGACGAGACTGCCGGCTAGGATGCGATCGACCCGGCTTGACGGCAGCGCGCTTCGCTCCGCAAGCTCGTCCTTTGATAGCCCCATTTCGCCGAGCAAGGCTTGAACTCGGTCCGCAAAACGCGATCGCACCTCTGCGCTATCCCGCACAGCTATCCCTTCTGCCCCCGATGCCATGGTGGGTTCCGCCTGAGGGCGGCTCGACACCCTGGTCATGCCGCTAACGACGAACGGACGAGCGACATATCGAGGGGACCCGGCTCGTCCCAACGGCCCTCCGGTCTGATCGCCATCATCGGATCTATCCCGAACCGGATTTCGAGCGGATCCGCGGTCAGCTCCGCGACGATCTCGACATATTCCACGTCTGAGAACCAGAAGGGCGGGCGTTCCGGGATGACCTCAAAACCCAGACGCTGCCAAAATCCGACCAGGTCCGAGCGGGAATGTCCGTATATCCGGCGGAAGCCCTTCCGCGCACAGTGAGCGAGTGCCGCTTCGACCAAAGGCCGCGATAAGCTCCGGCTTCGATACTCGCGGCGAATGGCAAGGCGTTCGAGCTTCGCAAAATCCCCGAAATAGCGGATGCGAATGCACGCAGCCGGATCGTCACCGACATAAGCCAGAAGCTGTGTCGCACAAAAATCGTTGCCGTCGAACTCTTCCTCGTAAGGGCATGACTGTTCAGCTTGGAAGGTGGCGGAGCGGACCGAGAAGACCTTGGCCATATCCTCGATCGAGCGTGCCACGCCGACGTGCATATGCCCCCGACGTGCCCGTTCGATGGTCCGGGCGATATCGATCGGTACGGCATTGTCCAGGCATGCCGCAACCAAATGGGCGGAGGCCCCGGGGAACATCTCCTGAGCCGGACGGAAACCGACAGCACGTTGGATGCTCGCCGAAGCATCCGTCGCTTTGTACGAGAATATGGCGCAGCCCTCCGGACAAAGTTCGCGAAAGAGCCGCGCTATGGGTTCGAACATGTGGATCAACAGCCCCGGCGCGACGATCAGCCAGATCGCGATAGCCGACGGTTTTTCGCCTGCCGAGCAGATCCATGCCGGGTCGGGCCTGCTGCCATCATACCGGCTGGTCATCAGCGCCCATGCTCCGTACGCATTGAGCGGGAGGTAGGCGAAGATGCCCGCTGGCCCATCTTCCCCGGGCACGGTTACGGATCGGACGATATCAGGGTTCTTCTCGAGCATTCGGGCAACATGGACGCCGTCCGCCAAAGAAAGCAGCGCGCGCACCTCATCGATCATCTTCATGGTGCTACCGGAAGGGAGCCGCTGCAGCCGGACTTGCCGACGGTGATTACGCGCGATGAGCGCACCCATGCGCTCGTTGAAGCAACCATCCCAGAAAGAGGTCGGTTGGGAGCCTATCGGATTGCCAACGTCTTGAAACATTCGATATCCCCGGGGCTGTCATGCGAACGGCGTCGTAGCGGAGGTGATATTGCGAAGGCGTCTGACTGACAGGCTCATAAAAGTTGAGCCACGTGTTCCAGGGGTGAACACTGAACACCATGCCGAGTTCGCCGACCTGCAATGGGACGACGTGAGGCTGTTCCGGGCCATCCAGCGGCTCGGCAGCATGCGAAAGGTTGCTTCGGATCACGGGGTCGTGGTCAACACGATACGGCGGAGGATCGGGCGCACTGAGGCAAGGCTCGGTCTGACCTTGGTACATCGCAGCGCCAACGGGATCGTGCTTGCCGAGGACGGAGAAAAGCTCCTTAGAATTGGCGAGGCGATGGGCCACGCCGCAGAGTGGGATCTTGCAGCGAGTAGCAAGGACGTTCTCGTGAAGCCTGGAGAGCTCACCATCGCTTGCACCGAGGGTATCGGAACATTGTGGCTCACGCCGCGGATGTCGAGGCTGCAGGCGGTCCTCCCCGAAATGACCATTGGTTTGGATTTCGACTACAATCTTGAGCGCGACCGGACCCACGAGGCCGACATCTGGTTGACGTATGAACAGCCAACGCAGGCGGATCTCATTGCCTCGAAACTGGCCACGATTCATTTCGCTGTGTATGCGAGCCAAAGCTACATTCAGCGCCATGGCATTCCATCAACGATGGACTCGCTTAAAAATCATCGGGTTGTGGAGCATGTCAGTCCTGGTGTGCGCTCGGAACTTCTCGACTTCCTAATCGGTACGGAACGTCCCCAAGGCTTCATCGCGATGCGAACCAACTCGTCGCTATCTCAGCTTTGGTCGGTCACGAGGGGGGTTGGTATCGGTGCACTGCCGACATTTGTCAGCGAAATCACAAGTGCTGCGGCTCCCGTACCTCTGGAATTGAGCATACGACGGGAGCTCCGCCTCGTATATCGTTCCAAGGCTAAGCCATCCCCAGCCATTCTTGCGGCAGTGAAATGGCTCCGTGAGTGTTTTGACCGGGCGATCCATCCGTGTTTCGCTGATACCTATATCGATCCGAAGACCTTTCGCCGGGACTCTAGCGACACCAACATCGTCAACATTTTCCCGGATACCTTCGACGAGATCAATTGACGACGCTTAGCCTCATATCGCGCCCAGCTCCCTGGCTACTCGTCGGTAGGACGCAATAAGTCCCATATCTCCAGACCTAACGCTGCCGAGAGCTTTATCATCATGTCCAGCGTCGGGTTCGCACGGCCCCTCTCGATCGAGGACAGGTAGCCGATCCCGATCCCCGTACGCTTATAGATGTCGGTCTGGGTAAGCCCAAGCACCTTCCGTCGCGCCTTGACGCGCGCTCCGAAGGCAAGCGCGGCCGGCTGGATGATGTCCTCCAGGTGAAGTCTTGTCGTCATTCAAAGGTCTCGTGCCGAAGCGATCACGGCCACAAGTCCGTGCTCATCTTGTGACATCTTAATTGACGGCGAACCGATATCCAAGGAGGCCCCAACCATGGGGTAGCCGGCTCCTCCCGGGGTCAGTATGCGGATTCCTGTGATGGCGCGCAGGCAATCTCGTATGATGGCGCGGAGCGTTCCTGGATATCGCGATCAGTTGCGGCCACTCGGTCGACATGGTTGGGTGTCAGTTTCGTGAGAGGTGATGGGGTGGACGCCACAGATGGCTCGGGAAATCTGGACAGGCTGCTAAGTGGAGTTTCTGCCTGAAGGGGGCCAGCATGGCGCCGAACAGGAGATCAGTGACGAAACGAACACGTTGGAACCACAGCCCGGCCTTCAAGGCGAAGGTGGCGTTGGCTGCCGTGAAGAGCGAAAAGACGCTAATCGAGTTGGCGCAGCAGTTCGACGTACATCCGAACCAGATCACGATATGGCGCGGCCAGCTGCTGGGAGGGGCGGCAGGAGTTTTTCAGGTCGGACGGCCATAGTGAACCAGCCAAGCCTGCAATTGATGTAAAGACGTTGCATGCCAAGATCGGCGAGTTGACGCTGGTGAACGATTTTTTGTCCGGGGCGCTCGGGAAGGCGGGACTGTTGCCGAGCGCAAGACGATCGAACACGTCTGCCTTCGCGTGATGCAAGCCCTTCAGGGGGCATGGGACGTCACCTGATAAATAATAGAAACATTAACAAACACCAGAATGGTACAGCGAACACAAAGCTTATCGCGATTCCACGGAGAGGCTTTGCCTCTTGCTGCACTTTTTCAACCCAAAGCCTCTTCATACACCGCAAATATGGACTTATCTAAAGTTGAGCAAGCTGAATAGCCTTACCCCTGGTGACGCGATTGAAACCGCGCTCCGTCGCATGAACCTCATCGTCGAGGCCGGTGTCGCGGAGATCATCGTTGGCGACGCCACGTTACGCGGCGTCTCGCTAGGTTAATGCACCACACGTTGCCCAGGGTGGCAGCGTGCAACGCTGTCAAAGCAGCCTCCCAAGCCGGTTTGGCACATGCGATCTCGGGTCATGACCGCACGGCATTCTGCTCGACGATCGGCTCTGTCGTCGCTGGTCTGGCAGCGCGCGGTGACGGTGAGATGCTTGTGCTCGCGCTTGACGTCAACGAGGGCGATGCCAGCCGGCTGTTCACGGTAACCGAGACCGAAAGGATCTGGCCGGAGCTGACGACGATGCTGCCGGTCGGATTGCCGGCGATCGCCCCGTTCGAGCACTGGGGCTGCGTTGGCCAACAAACCTAGTGTCCTGACGTTCTATAAGCATCCGTCCCGGCCATTACATCGTGACGCAGGCCATGCCTTGGCGCCGGCCTTGGTGCTACTCGCGCTGCTGGGATGAGCTGATGAACGCGGCTATCGCTGTTTTCCGGAGTCTTCGCTGCTACAACCCGCAATGCGCCTACGCGTCGCGCCGATGCGCGTAGCCGGTGAGTGCCACAGTGAAAGATTGAATATAGTCTGGGATCCTGATCGAGATGGATCCGGACCCCAGTATCAGGCACCTGCTGTTGTTACAGCCGCAGCGAGACGCCTGCGACGAGTTGCCTTCCGAGCAAGTCATACCCCATCACAGTGTTGCCGCGGAGCAGCCCGATCCGCGAACGGCTGTCCGGGACAAGCGGCGGATCGCGATCGAAGACGTTGTTCGCAGCCAGCCGGAACGTCATCTGCTTGTTGATGTCGAAGCTGAGCGCGATGTCGATCCAGTTGTACGAGCCGACGCCTGGATATTGATCGCGCAGTGCGCTGGCGTCCTGCGCCGGGATGCCGGTGTCCGTAGGCGCATAGTTGTCGAGTGGCATCGCGCCGCGGTGACGCCAGTTGACCGACAGGCTGGTCGAGCGGTCGGGTGCGGTCCAGGTGGTGCGGAACTGGTGCGCCGAGCGCGGCATGCTTTCGCCGCACAGGTTGCCGAAATACCCCACGCAGTTCCGCGGTTCGATGGTCGGCGACGACTGCGAACCGACGCGGGTCATCAGCGTGCCGTTGAAGCTCATGTCGAGCCGCCCGGCACCGCCAAGGCCGACGTTATACTGCCCCTGGAAATCCCAGCCGTGCGACTGCGACTTGTAGCCATTGGCTGAGCCGCGAGCCACCCAACCCGTCGCCGGGCTGGTCGCAGGCGAGCTCGACAGCGTGCCGGTGCCGGGGTTGCGGACGATGCCGCGGCAGAAATAGTCGTTCCCGGTGGCCAGGCACTCGCCGATGATGTTCTGTGGCTGGAGGAAGTCGAGCTGGTCCTTCAGGTCGATCAGCCAACGGTCGATCGACACCGTCAGGCCGGGCAGGAAGCGCGGGCGCAGCACGACGCCGAACGTCTTGGTATAGGCGCTTTCCGGCTTCAGTTCGAATCCGCCTTCGCGCACCGTGCACCGATCATCGGGGCATATCAGCGAGGCGCTGCCGTACAGATTGTCGGGAAGCCCGGTGTTGCGGCACTGCTGCAACGTTGCGGACGGCGCCAAGCGCCCGCCGTTGGGGTTCGACGGATCGATCCGTGGCGCGCAAGGATCGGAATAGAATCCCTGGTTCCAGAAGATGTTCGCGGCACCCTGTGCGGTGCTGACGCCTGGCGCGGCCTGCGACTTGTTGTAGGACGCGCGCAGCGTGATGTCGGGTATAGGCGCCCAGAGGCCCTCGACCTTCCAGGTATCGAACTTGCCGTCGAGCCGGTTGTATTGCGACACGCGGTAGCCGGCGTTGACCTGCAACAGTTCTGCGAACGGGCGGTGTTCGATCAGCGGTGCCTGGATTTCGGCGTTGGCCTCGAGGATGCTCTGCGTGAAACGCTGGTTCTCGCCGCCGTTGTTCTGCTGGAAGATCTCGTTGACGATCGTGCGTTCCATCTCCTCGCGATATTCCGCCCCCAAGGCGATCGCGATGCCCTGTTCCGCGAGCGGCGAGGTTATGCCGTATTTGCCCAGGTCGCCGCTGACGGTGCCGACGAACTGCAACAGCCGCGGGATGCGCGTGCTGATCCCGCCGGTCGCGCCGCCATAGAGATACTGGTTGAGCGCGGCATCCTGGTTAAACGGCGCGAACGCGTTGAACGGCACGCAGGACGGATCGGTGCCGTTGACGACCGCGCGACAGGTCGGCGTGCCGTTGACGCGGACGACGTCGAGCGATCGGTTGATGTTGTCGTAGCGCGCGAACGGCACGTCGATGGTGTCGAGCCGCGCGCGCGAGATCATGCCTGCAACATCGTAGGACCACACGTCGTTGAACCCGCGCCCGCGAAGCCCCGCGACGATCCGGTATCCTTCGTTGGTGAAGCGCTGTTGGACCAGCGGCAGTCCGTCGAAGCGATAGCGTACGTCGATCGGGGCATATTGCCCGGCGACGCCGGCATTGGCGCCGCACAGATCCTGTGCCTGCGAGCCCGACAGGAACGCGTTGTCGCAATTCACCCGGAACGGATCGGTGCCGTACGCGCCGAAGTTGAAGGTGCGGTTGAGCTGTGTATTGTAGGATTTGTCGCGGTAGAACAGCCCGTTGCCGTAAAGCTCGATGTCGTCGCTGATCTTCGCGGTCAGGAAACCGCCAACGTTGATGCGGTTGAACGCGCGCTGCACCGCCCAATTGTCATAAGGGTTGGCCGACGTCCCCGGTGGTCCGCTGTTGATCGGAATGAACGTGCCGTTGCCGTTGGGATTGTTGACCAGGATCTGCCCGGCGCGCGGCCCCGACTGCGGGATGATCGTGCCTGCCGACGTAAAGCTGGCGCGCGAACAGCCGAGCGGCGAGGTATTGGTCGGCTGCACCGCTTCGCAGACTGAGTAGGACCGATCGACCAGCTCGACTGGATTGGACTGGCGATAATTGACGAAGCCGGTGATGTTCACCCGGTCGTGGAACAGGTTTGCGCCTGCCGCGAGGCTCACGTCGGAGCGTCCGCCATCGTTGGTCAGTCCGCGCTTGGCGTTGAACCCCGCGCGACCCGCTGCGTCTGTGACGGCATTGCTGTCGTTGTCGTGATTGAAGAAGCTGTAGTTCGCGTCGACCCGGATGCCCTCGAAGTTCTTCTTCAGGACGAAGTTGACGACGCCTGATACCGCGTCCGAACCGTAGACCGACGAGGCACCACCTGTCAGCACGTCGATACGCTCGACCAGCGCGTTGGGGATGATGCCGACGTCGACCGTGTTGGCAAGTCCGACCCGTAGGCCGTCGATCAGCGTCAGCGTCCTCTCATAGCCTAAGCTGCGCAGCTTGATCCGCTGACGACCTTCGGAATCGCTGAAATTCTGTTCCGAGTTCACCTGGACCTGTGGCAGGCGGTTCAGCACCTCCTCAATCGTCGTCGCGCCTTGCGCTGCAATTTCTGCAGCGGTCGTGGTTACGATCGGCGCGGCGGACCGGTTGTTCGGGCGCGTGATGCGCGTGCCGGTCACGACGATGTCCGACCCTTCGCGTTCTCCGGTGCGTGCCGTGTCTGCAGCTAGCTTGGCGGAGGCAACGGGATCACCAATTGCGGCTTGGCCGTCCTGCGTGACGTCACTCGCACCTGTATTCGACGTCCCCGACGACTGGGCCTTGGCCTGAGCCGGCAACGCGACCAACGCGGCCACGCAACATGTCGTGGTCATCAACCCCTTGAACAACACCATTCGATCACCCCCTGTGCTGCCGATCGGGTCGCATGGATGATGCCGCGCGATATCCAATGCTGCCGACCCTGTTCGGAAGCAATCGGTGAACATTCTGTCGCTCGTTCATTGGGATCTTTTGCCCCGTGATCTTGTCGACACTGTTCGGCAGTACCATCCGGACCCTCGGACAGGCACATGCTGTCACGTCTGCAATATCAAAACAATACCAATATCTTGATAATTAACAGGTGGTATGGCGCTTTGTATTTTGCTTGTTGCAATAGGTATCAAAGACTGCATTTTATTCCGGACGTACTGTTTTAGGTGGCAGTCCGTCCGAACCGTAAGCGACCTAGTCGTGTCGTTGCTGCAACTCGCTGCCATTACTGAATTTTGTAGCAGTGGAGCCGAGGGGAGGCGGGTGCAACGTCAGCAGCGGTGCCACACTCCGCCCATCATCATCGGCTAAAGTCGCCGTAGCTGGTCCACACCGCCGATCCGGTCGACCGAGCCGTCATTGCCATGGGGTCGCATCAAAACCTGATCGTCGACCGCACGTCCCAGGCTGCATCACGGCCTGGGACATGAGTTTGGATCGTATGGCGGATGGGGTTCACCCGCCGGATACAGGGTGCCTGCGATGGATTACCGGGTTGGCACAGGTTCCGCGCCCGAATAATCGTAGAAGCCGCGTTTTGTCTTGCGCCCGAACCACCCGGCCTCGACATACTTCACCAGTAGCGGCGCCGGCCGGAACTTGGGATCGCCCGTTCCCTCGAACAACACGCGCGTGATCTCAAGGCACGTGTCGAGCCCGATAAAGTCTGCCAGCGTCAGTGGCCCCATCGGATGGTTCAGCCCGAGCTGGCACGCCAGATCGATGTCACGCACGCTTGCCACGCCTTCGCCCAGCGCGAAGCACGCCTCATTGATCATCGGCATCAGCACGCGGTTGACGATGAATCCCGGCGCATCGTTCGCATGCACGACCTGCTTGCCGAGCTTCTCCGCAAACGCCTCGACCGCCGCTACCGTGGCATCTGACGTCGCGAGACCCCGAATCAGCTCGATCGGCCGCATCACAGGCACCGGGTTGAAGAAATGCACGCCCATGAACCGCGCCGGATCGGGGGCCGCCTGCGCCAGCCGGGTGATCGGGATCGACGACGTGTTCGACGCCAGGATTGCGTCCGCTCCCAGTACGTTGCCGACCTCGGTGAAGATCGCGCGCTTGACGCCCTCGCGCTCGGTCGCCGCCTCGACGACGATCGCACAGTCGCCCATGTCTGCCACGCTTGCGACCGGCTCGATCAGCGTAAGGGCTGCATCGCGCGCGTCGCCGGCGATCTTCTCCTTCTCGACCAGCCGCGCGAGCGCCTTGGCAATCCCCGCCTTGCCCTTGCTGGCCGCGTCCAGCGACACGTCCGCCAACAGCACGCGGTACCCCGCCTGCGCCGATACCTGCGCGATCCCCGCGCCCATCTGCCCTGCACCAATCACGCCGATCGTCTGCACATCACTCTCCTGATTTGTTGCCCCTCCCTAGCTGCTTTTCCTCACGCTGCCAGACCGCTAGGCTGCAACTATGCTGTGCAAACCGATCTTTTCCGCTCTCGTGCCCCTCGTTGTGCTGCCGATCGCAGCCTGTTCGGCAAGCCAGCCCGCACCTCAGCCCAAGGCCGAGACGGCACCAAAAGCTGAGTCAGTTGCTGTCACGACAGCAGTATCCCAGCCAGGACCCACGGCCGACTCCCATACGCGTCCAAAACCAGGCGAGCTGAAGACGTTCACCGACTGGACCGTCGGCTGCGACAACACACTGCACTGTACGCTCGGCTCGCTTCTTCCCGAGATGGGCGGTGAAGACATGATTACACTCAACCTGTCGCGTGAGCCCGGCCCCGTGGCGGGTGGCGGCGGCAAGATTTCGTTGGCGCTGGAAACCAGCAACGACGTTGAGGCCACCAAGCGCCCGCCCGTCAGTTTTGCGGCCGACGGCAAGCGTATAGCCCTGCACGACGCTACCGCGCTCACCGCAGCTATCGCCAATGGCCAATCGCTAAAAATCCTCGACGTGAAGGGTGGCACGCTGGCCACCCTTTCGCTGAAAGGCGCAGCCGCTGCGCTCCGCTACATCGATGCGCAACAAGGCCGCGCCGGCAGCATCGATGCGATCGTCGCCAAGGGCGCTGTGCCGTCGAGCGCGCCCACACCGCCGCTGCCGATCATCACCGCGATCGCCCCCTCCGGTACCCCCGCAAAGCTGACTGCTGCCCAAGTCGCAACGATGCGCAAGCGCGCTACCTGCGATCTTGGCAGCTTTCCCGACGGCGCTGGTGAGTCGATCACTACCCCCGAAACGTATGCCCTCGGCGGTGGCAAGTCACTGGTCATTCTTCCTTGCTCGACCGGCGCTTACAATCTGATCGGCGCGCTCTTCATCGTCGACGGCACCAGGATCACCCCCGCCCAACTCGATGCCCGTTCGGGCTTCGAAGCAACTGGGGCCGACACCGGCACCTCTGTGAAAAGCGTCATCAACGGCGAGTTCAAAGACGGCGTCCTCACAAGTTATGCCAAGGGCCGCGGCTTGGGTGACTGCGGATCGCACCAGAGCTTCGTCTGGGACGCCACGCGCTTCCGCCTCTCCGAGCAGGCCGACATGGGCGAATGCCGCGGTAACATCGACTACATCACCACCTGGCGTGGCAAGGTTATCCGTTAGCCGCCCTCCCTTTAAAGAAGGGGCGGGGTTGGGCGTCGGCAAACGGCCCGACCGCGTCGACAACAAACCCGGAAGTGGCACGGTATACGTCGCTCTTTGGCAGGCGGGTTTTTCGCGTCTCGGACTGGGGCAAATTTTTATCGAGACATTATACGGCAAGGCCTGAGCATTGCCCTCACGCCTTCAAGGCAAAGGCTGACCAAACGGATCGTTTGCTCGGCATGCTGTCGATGCTCCTTGCCGGGCAACACGGTCCTTTCGTAAGGCCCGGACGATACAGGGAGACACCTTATGCGCGTTCTCGTTACCGGCGCGGCCGGGTTCATCGGCTTCCATGTCAGTCGCCACCTGCTTGCCCGCGGCGACACGGTCCTCGGTATCGACAGCCTCAACGACTATTACGACGTTACGCTCAAGCATGCGCGGCTGGCCGAGCTTGACAAGGATGCCGTCAATTCGAACGGGGCCTTCACCTTCAAGCACGTCGATTTTTCTGATCACGTCGCGCTCGATGGTGCGCTCGACGGCGAGCATTTCGACCGCATCGTCCATCTCGGCGCGCAGGCCGGCGTTCGCTATTCGATCGAGAACCCACGCGCCTATCTCCAGGCCAATCTTGCCGGTCACCTCAACATGATCGAGATCGGACGCAACCGCCGGGTCGAGCATCTCGTCTACGCGTCGTCCTCTTCGGTCTATGGTGGCAACGACACTCTGCCCTTTCGCGTCGAGGATCGTGTCGACCAGCCCCTGTCGCTCTACGCCGCCACCAAGAAGGCGGACGAGCTGATGAGCGAGACCTACGCGCATCTCTACCGCCTGCCGCAGACCGGCTTGCGGTTCTTCACTGTCTATGGCCCCTGGGGGCGACCCGACATGGCGATGTGGCTGTTCACCAAGGCCATTCTCGATGGCCAGCCGATCAAAGTGTTCGGCGAAGGGCGGATGCGGCGCGACTTTACGTATATCGACGACATCGTTGCCGGCGTCATTGCGTGCCTCGACAATCCGCCTATCGACGACGGTGCGATCAAGGCGGGTGGCAGCGTGAGCCCGCACCGGATCTACAATATCGGTAACAGCCGCTCGGAGGATCTTGGTGAGATGATCGCGCTGATCGAGCAGGCGTGTGGTCGTAGAGCTGAGCGCCGGATGCTGCCAATGCAGCCGGGTGACGTGCGCGACACCTATGCAGATATCGGCGCGATTCAGCGCGATCTGGGGTATGAACCACGCACCAGCATCGCTGAGGGGGTGCCATGCTTCGTGAACTGGTATCGCAACTATTATGGATTGGTCAAGTAAAGGCTGAAATAGTAATGCGTGCCGGCGCCCTCGTCGAAGACGGTAAAGCCGTGGCGGGAGTTTTGCTCAATTAGGCGCCTAAATAGTTGTAGTAAATTACTTACCCGACGAAAAAGCCTTTGTCTCTCCTGGCGTTGCTAAGCGAGGTCTGTGTTCTAAATCTGGCAACTTAAATGACGATGATCTTGTTGGCGACTTCTGAACAATAGAGCCTGGCCGCGTAGCGCTGCTAGTAGGCCGAGAACTAACATTCTTATCATTTGTTGATGGTGTTTCGGATAATAATGCTCGCGCCTCATTATCTTTAACTTCTAGTAATGTAACCCGTTGGTTTAAAAGATCTAGATTTAACTTTTCAGGCGTAGCCTGTAGTTCGCCAACTTTCCGCTCAAGTTCGTTGATACGCTTATTTGCCGCGGCTATACGAACCGAAGCTTCGAATTTGTCGAGATCCTGCACGATCGGGTCTTGGTCAGAAGCCTGTTTTGCGGATGGGGGCTTCTGAACGGGGTTGCAAGCCGTGACCGTTACGAGAACGGTGAACGGCCAAAATGCTTTTAGGGGATAGCGCATACCCCATATTTAGGACGATCCATCTGCTCTGTCAGGCGTCAATCGTTACGGAATAGGCTGGCTTGTCGAAGCGGTGGACGCCCTCGCGATCCTCTATTGCAGCGAAGGCGCGTCTATTGGCCTGACGGTGCAGAGTTCGCCACCGCGTCGATGAATGTAATGGCGCTGGTTCGCGTCGGGCGGGGCGAATGCCAGGCTAACAAACTATGTGTGTTGTACCGAACGAATCAAGTAACGGGGTGGGCAGTTTCAGCCTGCCGCACCCTATAATGTCAGTTGAATAGTTTACTTAGCATTGTCGATAAACCAAGCGTAGGTCTCCCGAACGCCATTGATTAAGGAAACAGAGGGTTTCCATCCCATGGCATTTAGTCGGCTTGAGTCCATGAGCTTACGCATTGTGCCATCCGGCTTCGAGGTGTCGAAACTGACCCGCCCGGTAAAGCCCGTAACGTCTGCGACGAGGTGCGCGAGCTCGGCGATGGTTATGTCCTCGCCGTAGCCCACATTGATGTGGCTGAGCATCGGTTCTGTGTTCGCTTCGTATGTTTTCTTGTCGAGATCGAACACGAATAGCGAGGCCTCGGCCATGTCGTCGACATGGAGAAATTCCCGGTACGGGGTGCCCGTACCCCAGATCACGACCTCTTCAGCGCCGTTGGCAGCCGCTTCATGGAAGCGGCGGATCAACGCCGGCATCACGTGGCTGTTTTCCGGGTGAAAATTGTCACCCGGGCCATAGAGGTTGGTCGGCATCACGCTACGGTAGTCGGTGCCATACTGGCGGTTATAGCTTTCGCACAGCTTGATGCCGGCGATCTTGGCAACCGCATACGGCTCATTGGTCGGCTCAAGGACGCCGGTCAGCAGTGCGTCTTCGCGCATCGGCTGTTCGACCGCACGCGGGTAGATGCACGAGGAGCCGAGGAACAGCAGGCGCTGCACGCCGGCGACGTAAGCCTGATGGATCACGTTGGCCTCAATCATGAGGTTCTCGTAGATGAAGTCGGCGGGGTAGGTGTTGTTGGCGTGAATGCCGCCCACCTTGGCAGCCGCCAGCACCACGCCGTCAGGCTTCTCGCTTGCAAAGAAAGCCCGCACCGCGGCCTGGTCGGTCAGGTCGAGTTCGGCGTGGGTGCGCGTGATCACCTCGGCGCCGCGCTCGCGCAGTTTGCGCGAGATCGCTCCACCGACCATCCCGCGATGGCCAGCCACATAGATGCGCATCGGATGTTGCTCCATCAGCCTTCGACCGAAACGGGAAGATCGTAGCCATGGGTCTTGAGAAGGGCATGACGCTTGGCCGTGTGAAGGTCGGCAGCGACCATTTCCTGGCACATCTCCTGCACGCTGATCTCAGGGACCCAGCCAAGCCGGTCCTTCGCCCTGGTCGGGTCGCCGAGCAGCGTCTCGACTTCGGCCGGGCGGAAGTAGCGTGGATCGATACGAACGAGGATGTCGCCAGCCTTGACCGCCGGTGCATCGTCGCCTTCAACCTTGTCGACGATGCCGACCTCGTCGACGCCTTCGCCTTCAAACCGCAGCGTGATGCCGAGGTGCGCAGCCGACCAGGTGATGAACTCGCGCACCGAATATTGCACGCCGGTGGCGATTACGAAATCCTCGGCCTGCTCCTGCTGGAGCATCATCCACTGCATGCGGACATAGTCCTTGGCATGGCCCCAGTCGCGCAAGGAGTCGATATTGCCCATGAACAGGCCCGTCTCGAGGCCCTGCGCAATGTTGGCGAGGCCGCGGGTGATCTTGCGGGTCACGAACGTCTCGCCGCGACGCGGGCTCTCATGGTTGAACAGCACGCCATTGCAGGCATACATGCCGTACGCCTCGCGGTAGTTGACCGTGATCCAGTACGCATAGAGCTTGGCAACCGCATAAGGCGAGCGCGGATAGAACGGCGTCGTCTCCTTCTGCGGGGTCTCCTGGACCAAGCCGTAGAGCTCAGACGTCGAGGCCTGGTAGAAGCGCGTCTTCTTTTCCATCCCGAGGAAGCGGATCGCCTCGAGCAGACGGAGCGTGCCGAGGCCGTCTACGTCGGCGGTATATTCAGGCGCTTCGAAGCTGACCGCCACATGGCTCTGTGCGCCGAGGTTGTAGACCTCGTCCGGCTTCACCTCGCTCAGGATGCGCGTGAGGTTCGAGGTATCCGACAGATCGCCATAATGCAGCTTCAGGTTGGGCTGCGGCGCGTGTGGATCCTGGTAGATGTGATCGATGCGCTGCGTGTTGAGAAGCGAGGCCCGGCGTTTGATGCCGTGAACCTCGTAGCCCTTTTCGAGCAAAAACTCAGCTAGGTAGGACCCGTCCTGCCCTGTGACGCCCGTAATAAGAGCTACTTTCTTGCTGCTCAATTTAAATTCCTTCGTATAAATAATTATGACATCAAGACCGATGTCGTGTTCAATATGATAATATAAATCTTGCTTATTAACAGAAAATCTATTGAAATTACTAAACTCTCTCAATAGCCAATGAGGCTATATTAAGCAGAGAAATGAAATATAGTCGCGTTAACGCGACAAAGTACTGTTTCAATGGTTACTATTGGGGGCCGTCCAGCGCGTTGAGGATGGCGCGCCCGTAATTTGTTTTTTTGAACCGCTCTCCAGCGGCACGTGCTTGGTCGCGAGTGATGAACCCTTGATTATATGAAATCTCCTCCAGGCACGCGACTTGGATGCCTTGCCGATGCTGGATTGTTCGGACGAACTCGCTGGCCTCGAGTAGGCTGTCATGAGTTCCGGTATCAAGCCAGGCGTAACCGCGGCCCATCTGTTCGACGAACAGGTCGCCGGCTTCCATGTAAAGGCGGTTAAGATCGGTAATCTCAAGCTCGCCGCGTGCAGACGGCTTCAGGTCGCGGGCAAGTTGGACTACACGGTTGTCGTAGAAGTACAGGCCGGTAACCGCGTGATGTGATTTGGGCTTCTCGGGCTTTTCCTCAAGACTGATCGCCTTGCCGCCTTCGCCGAACTCGACCACGCCGTAGCGCTCGGGATCCTCGACACGGTAGGAGAACACCGTTGCGCCGCTCTTACGCTCAACCGCGCTTGCCAGCAGGTCGGTCAGGTGGGCGCCGAAGAAGATGTTGTCGCCCAGCACCAGCGCGACATGGTCGTCGCCGATAAAGTCTGCACCGATCGTGAACGCTTGAGCGAGACCTTCAGGCTTGGGCTGTTCGGCATAGGCGATGGTCAGGCCAAGCGCCGAGCCGTCACCAAACAGGTTCTTGTAGTTGCCGATATATTCGGGGCTCGAGATGATCAGGATGTCGCGGATGCCGGCGAGCATCAGCACCGACAGCGGATAATAGATCATTGGCTTGTCGTAGACCGGTAGCAGCTGCTTGTTGACGGCCAGCGTGGCGGGATGGAGCCGCGTGCCCGAGCCACCTGCGAGGATAATGCCTTTCACGCGCGTGTTTCCTTGTTGGATGCCCCGAGCAGCTCATCGAGAATGTTGCCGAGCGCGGTCTGCCACGCTGGCGGATGAATGCCGTAGTCACAGATGATCGCGTCGTGGCTTAGCAGCGAGTTGGCTGGCCGTGTCGCTGGTGTTGGGTACTCTGCGGTAGTGATACCCTGCACCTCGGCGCTGGCCCCGCCGCGTGCGGCGCTCTGCGCGAAGATCTCGCGAGCGAAGCCCGCCCAGGTGACCGCGCCAGCGTTGCTGAAGTGATAGGTGCCTGTCGGTGCGGTGACATCCTCGACTAGCCGCATCGTAATCTTTGCAAGCGCGGCTGCGAGGTCGGTGGCCGACGTCGGGCTGCCGTGCTGGTCGTCGACCACCCGCAGAGTAGGGTTGGTCGCACCGACGCGGAGCATCGTTTTGATGAAGTTGTTGCCGTGTGCGCTCACCACCCAGGCGGTGCGGACAATCGCGTACCGTGCACCCGACGTGCGAACCGCGAGTTCACCGCCGAGCTTCGATGCGCCATAGACGCCGAGCGGGGCGACCGGATCGGTGACCTCCCACGCGCCATCACGCGCGCCGTCGAAAACGTAATCGGTCGAGACCTGGACGATCGGGATACCGGCCTTGGCGCAGCTTTCCGCAAACGCCGCAGGCGCGATCGCATTGACCGCCCAGGCGGTGACGATGTCGCTCTCGGCCTTGTCGACGGCGGTGTAGGCACCAGCCGAGATGACCGCGGCCCATGGCTGCCCGTCATGACCTTCGGCGACCATCGCGGTGATCGCTGCGGTATCGCGCAGGTCGAGTTCGTCGATATCGATTGCGGTGACCGCCCAGCCGTCCGGCCAGGCGTAGCGCTTCAGCTCGGTACCGAGCTGGCCGTTACCACCGGTGACGAGGATCTGTTTCACATCGCTCATACGGAAAGCCCGCGACGCTGGTCCGCCTTGTGCTCGGCGACGATCGCTTCCCACCAGCCCTGGTTGTCGAGATACCAGGCGACGGTCTTCTCGATACCCGTCTCGAACGTCTCGGCCGGCTCCCAGCCAAGCTCGTTCTTGATCCTGCTCGCGTCGATCGCATAGCGCTTGTCGTGACCGGGACGGTCGGCGACGTAGGTGATCTGCGTCGCGTAGGACTGACCGTCGGCGCGCGGGCGGAGACGATCGAGGATAGCGCAGACGGTCTTCACGACCTCGAGGTTCTGCTTCTCGTTGTTCCCGCCGACATTGTAGGTCCGGCCAGGCTCACCTTTCTCGAACACTGCGTGCAGCGCGCGGACATGATCTTCGACGAACAGCCAGTCTCGAACCTGGTCGCCCTTGCCGTAGACTGGCAGGTCAGCGCCAGCGAGTGCTTTGACGATCATCAGCGGAATGAGCTTTTCGGGGAAGTGATACGGCCCGTAATTGTTCGAGCAGTTGGTGATCAGCACCGGCAGCCCGAAGGTGTGGCCCCACGCGCTGACGAGATGGTCGGAGCCGGCCTTCGACGCCGAGTAAGGAGACCGCGGATCATACGGCGTCTCTTCGGTGAACAGCCCGGTATCGCCGAGCGACCCATAGACCTCGTCGGTCGAGATGTGATGGAAGCGGAACGCCGCCTTGGCTTCGTCGTCGAGGCCAAGCCAGTAGGCGCGCGCTTCCGACAGCATCGTGAATGTGCCGACGACGTTGGTCTGGACGAACGCGCCCGGCCCATCGATCGAACGGTCGACATGGCTTTCGGCCGCGAGATGCGTGACGATCTCGGGCTTGAACTCGGCGATCGCGGCCTTGACCGTTTCAGCGTCGCAAATATCGCCCTGGACGAACCGGTAGCGGTTCGAGTTCGCGACACGCTCGACCGTCGACAGTGTGCCGGCATAAGTCAGCTTGTCGAAGTTGAGGACCTCATGGTCGGTGTGTTCGATCAGGTGGCGGACGAGGGCCGAGCCGATGAAACCGGCTCCGCCGGTAACGAAGATACGCATGGGGTCTGTCCTTTAGGCGAGCGACGCCAGCGGGCGGCCGTCATAGGGAAAGGGACTGTCTAGGTCGGCGAGCAGCGGCTGAACCGCATCCTTGGCTGACAGTTCGGGAACGGTGCCAGCGGGCATCGGCCAGTCGATGCCAATTGCAGGGTCATCCCACCGGATCCCGCCATCGTTGGCAGGTGCGTACGTGTCCGAGCATTTGTACGTGACCTCGCAATTGTCCTCGAGCGTCACGAAGCCATGCGCGAAGCCGATCGGTATGAACAGCTGATGCCCGTTCTGCGCCGACAGTTCGGCACCGACCCACTGGCCGTAGGTCGGCGAACCCTTACGGATGTCGACCGCGACGTCGAATATCGCGCCGCGCACGCACCGTACAAGCTTATCCTGCCCATGGGGCGGCGTCTGAAAATGTAAACCGCGTAGCGTGAACGCAGGCGCTGATAACGAGTGATTGTCCTGCACAAAGGTACACGTGACGCCGAGTGCCGCGAATGCGGGCACCGAATAAACTTCGGTGAACCAACCGCGGGTATCGCCGAACCGATGGGGGCGTATTAGCTGAACGGGAGAGGAAGCCGACATGGTGCCGTCCTATGGCGGCATCCACCGAACTGCAATGATCAGTTGTCTTAGAAGGGGCGCCTCTCCGAGTAACGCTGATAGCGTTAGCCTGCCGGAAAACGGCTCAACGTGACCCACCTTAGAGCCGCCCGACGGTTCCAATTTTGATAATACGGCGTGTCATCCGCCTGCGTAAGCGTGGCCGGCAGGCCGCAGATTACGCGGCTTGCGCCACTCGCTCTGCGGTTTGCGCGGACCAGTTCCAGGGCATAAGTTCGTCCCATCGCGCGGCCGGCCAATCCGCTGCGATCTTCCCAGTGACGTCGGCGATGTAGGCCTGCGGGTCGACGCCGTTGGCCTTGCAGGTCTGGATGACGGTGTAGATCGCCGCGGCGCGCTCGCCGCCCGTTTTCGAACCAGCGAACAGCCAGTTTCGCCGTCCGACGGCAACGCCGCGCAACGCGCGTTCGGCGATGTTGTTGTCGATCTCCAGGCGCCCGTCATCGAGGAAGCGACACAGTGCGAGCCATCGCTTCGTGCCATAGGCGATAGCCTTGGCCATGTCGGACTTTGGCGACAGGCGGCGCAGTGCTGCGTCCAGTGCCTCGCGCAGCGCATCGACTAGCGGCTTCGTCCGGTTCTGCCGCGCCGCCAACCGCACGTCAGGCGGCCTGCCGCGGACCTCGGCCTCTATGCTGTACAAGGCACCGATGCGTTCAAGAATCTCGGTGGTCAGCGGCGTGGCAACCCGCTCGTGCAGGTCGAACACCTTGCGCCTGAAATGGGCCCAGCACGCGACTTCTGTGACGCCGCTTCGATAGAGCCCGTCGTAACCGGCATAGGCGTCGGCCTGGAGGAAGCCTCGAAATCCGGCGAGATGGGCTTGCGGATGTGCACCGGTACGGTCGGTCGTGAAGCGATACCATGTCGCTGGCGGAGCCGTGTTACCGGAGGCGCGGTCATCGACTGCATAGACCCATAGTCGCCCGGTCGCGGTGCGTCCGCGGCCTGGGTCGAGCACCGGGACTGGCGTGTCGTCCGCGTGGATCTTGTCGCCTTTCAGCACTTCCTCGCGGATGCGACTGACGATGGGGTCAAGCAGCGCGGCTGCATGACCGACCCAGCCCGCCAGCGTCGAGCGGTCGATGTCCAAGCCTTGGGCCGCCATCATCTCGGACTGCCGATAAAGCGGCAGGTGATGTTCGAACTTCGAGACGACGACATGGGCCAGCGTTGCGAATGTCGCCTTTCCGCGTGCGACTGCCTTCACCGGGGCAGCCGCCTGGACGATCTTCTCACACGTCCGGCAGCTGTATTTCGGTCGGACGTTCCGCACCACGCGCCAGTGCACCGGCAGGACATCGAGCATCTCATGGGCGTCCTGCCCGAGACGGCGTAGCGCACCGCCACAGTCCGGGCATGTGCAGGCGCCGGAGGCGGGTTCGTGGACGACCTCCGCGCGTGGCAGGTGGTCGGGCAACGCACGGACTGGTGCCGGCCGCACGGGCGTGTCTGACAAGACCGCGCCGGTCTCCGGGACTGCGCTCTCGGTTTCCAGTTCCTCAAGTGCGAGTTCGAGCTGGGCGATCTCGCGCGTCAGCTTCTCGGAGGATGCGCCAAACTGCATCCGCCGCAGCCGAGCGATCTGTCCACGCAGTGTCTCGATGAGCAGGTCGCGGGCGGCAAGTGCTGCATTGGCTCGGGCGAGCGAGGCCTCCAGCACGGCGATCCGCGCCTCGGCATCAGATGGGGCAAGAGATGCTTGCGACACCTCATTTTCATAGCAGTTCGCGCACTCTTACACGAGCAGAAATGGCGGAAAAGCTATGTTTTCAGCCGGCCAATGTTGGTGCCCATGTCCGCTCTGGGCGGCGCCAGTCGATACCCTCCAGAAGCATCGACACCTGCGCCGATGTCAGCGCCACTGTGCCGGTCGCGGTCACCGGCCAGACGAAACGGCCCCGGTCCATCCGCTTCGAAAACAAGCAGAGTCCCTGACCGTCGAACCACAGCAATTTGATCAGGTCGCCGCGCTTGCCACGGAACGCGAACAGCGCACCGGAATGTGGTTTCTCCCGGAGCACCTGCTGCACCAATACCGCCAGGCCATCGAAGCCCTTGCGCATGTCGGTGACGCCGCACGCCAGGAATATCCGCGTCGATGTCGGCTGCGGGATCATCGGGTCAGCACGCCGATCACGCGCGACAGCGCCTCGGCGTCGACCGTGCCGTCGACGGTCAGTCGCACACCCGAAGGCAGCTCTATGCCGATCTGTCCCGCGGTCCGGGCGTCCGCTGGCGCCTCGACGGGCGGCGCCGGCAGCATCATGGGCGGCTCGCTGATTTGGACTTCGGCAAATGCGGTCTGAGGCCGGACCGGCACTCCGCTCAGTGCACCCGACATCGCCTGGCGCCGCCAGGTGTAGATCGCGCCGCTGCCGACCTCGTGACGCTCGACCGCCGCCCGGACCGACCCATCCGGCCCAAACGCATCGCGCAGGATCGCCAGCTTCTCCTCGACCGTCCAGCGGCGCCGGCCCGACACCCGCCCGACAATCTCGATACGACCACTCATACGACCGGTCGTATGACTACTCGCTACATCGTAAGCGTGGCCGGCAGGCCGCAGATTACGCGGCTTGCGCCACTCGCTCTGCGGTTTGCGCGGACCAGTTCCAGGGCATAAGTTCGTCCCATCGCGCGGCCGGCCAATCCGCTGCGATCTTCCCAGTGACGTCGGCGATGTAGGCCTGCGGGTCGACGCCGTTGGCCTTGCAGGTCTGGATGACGGTGTAGATCGCCGCGGCGCGCTCGCCGCCCGTTTTCGAACCAGCGAACAGCCAGTTTCGCCGTCCGACGGCAACGCCGCGCAACGCGCGTTCGGCGATGTTGTTGTCGATCTCCAGGCGCCCGTCATCGAGGAAGCGACACAGTGCGAGCCATCGCTTCGTGCCATAGGCGATAGCCTTGGCCATGTCGGACTTTGGCGACAGGCGGCGCAGTGCTGCGTCCAGTGCCTCGCGCAGCGCATCGACTAGCGGCTTCGTCCGGTTCTGCCGCGCCGCCAACCGCACGTCAGGCGGCCTGCCGCGGACCTCGGCCTCTATGCTGTACAAGGCACCGATGCGTTCAAGAATCTCGGTGGTCAGCGGCGTGGCAACCCGCTCGTGCAGGTCGAACACCTTGCGCCTGAAATGGGCCCAGCACGCGACTTCTGTGACGCCGCTTCGATAGAGCCCGTCGTAACCGGCATAGGCGTCGGCCTGGAGGAAGCCTCGAAATCCGGCGAGATGGGCTTGCGGATGTGCACCGGTACGGTCGGTCGTGAAGCGATACCATGTCGCTGGCGGAGCCGTGTTACCGGAGGCGCGGTCATCGACTGCATAGACCCATAGTCGCCCGGTCGCGGTGCGTCCGCGGCCTGGGTCGAGCACCGGGACTGGCGTGTCGTCCGCGTGGATCTTGTCGCCTTTCAGCACTTCCTCGCGGATGCGACTGACGATGGGGTCAAGCAGCGCGGCTGCATGACCGACCCAGCCCGCCAGCGTCGAGCGGTCGATGTCCAAGCCTTGGGCCGCCATCATCTCGGACTGCCGATAAAGCGGCAGGTGATGTTCGAACTTCGAGACGACGACATGGGCCAGCGTTGCGAATGTCGCCTTTCCGCGTGCGACTGCCTTCACCGGGGCAGCCGCCTGGACGATCTTCTCACACGTCCGGCAGCTGTATTTCGGTCGGACGTTCCGCACCACGCGCCAGTGCACCGGCAGGACATCGAGCATCTCATGGGCGTCCTGCCCGAGACGGCGTAGCGCACCGCCACAGTCCGGGCATGTGCAGGCGCCGGAGGCGGGTTCGTGGACGACCTCCGCGCGTGGCAGGTGGTCGGGCAACGCACGGACTGGTGCCGGCCGCACGGGCGTGTCTGACAAGACCGCGCCGGTCTCCGGGACTGCGCTCTCGGTTTCCAGTTCCTCAAGTGCGAGTTCGAGCTGGGCGATCTCGCGCGTCAGCTTCTCGGAGGATGCGCCAAACTGCATCCGCCGCAGCCGAGCGATCTGTCCACGCAGTGTCTCGATGAGCAGGTCGCGGGCGGCAAGTGCTGCATTGGCTCGGGCGAGCGAGGCCTCCAGCACGGCGATCCGCGCCTCGGCATCAGATGGGGCAAGAGATGCTTGCGACACCTCATTTTCATAGCAGTTCGCGCACTCTTACACGAGCAGAAATGGCGGAAAAGCTATGTTTTCAGCCGGCCAATGTTGGTGCCCATGTCCGCTCTGGGCGGCGCCAGTCGATACCCTCCAGAAGCATCGACACCTGCGCCGATGTCAGCGCCACTGTGCCGGTCGCGGTCACCGGCCAGACGAAACGGCCCCGGTCCATCCGCTTCGAAAACAAGCAGAGTCCCTGACCGTCGAACCACAGCAATTTGATCAGGTCGCCGCGCTTGCCACGGAACGCGAACAGCGCACCGGAATGTGGTTTCTCCCGGAGCACCTGCTGCACCAATACCGCCAGGCCATCGAAGCCCTTGCGCATGTCGGTGACGCCGCACGCCAGGAATATCCGCGTCGATGTCGGCTGCGGGATCATCGGGTCAGCACGCCGATCACGCGCGACAGCGCCTCGGCGTCGACCGTGCCGTCGACGGTCAGTCGCACACCCGAAGGCAGCTCTATGCCGATCTGTCCCGCGGTCCGGGCGTCCGCTGGCGCCTCGACGGGCGGCGCCGGCAGCATCATGGGCGGCTCGCTGATTTGGACTTCGGCAAATGCGGTCTGAGGCCGGACCGGCACTCCGCTCAGTGCACCCGACATCGCCTGGCGCCGCCAGGTGTAGATCGCGCCGCTGCCGACCTCGTGACGCTCGACCGCCGCCCGGACCGACCCATCCGGCCCAAACGCATCGCGCAGGATCGCCAGCTTCTCCTCGACCGTCCAGCGGCGCCGGCCCGACACCCGCCCGACAATCTCGATACGACCACTCATACGACCGGTCGTATGACTACTCGCTACATCTGCAGCTGGTTCGATAGTCTCGTCCGACATCACGGCCCCGTTCAAAGAGCTGCCATCAACCCGTTGAACGCTCCGCCTACAAGGCGGCCCTCAGACCGCGCTTACGCTACATCTGCAGCTGGTTCGATAGTCTCGTCCGACATCACGGCCCCGTTCAAAGAGCTGCCATCAACCCGTTGAACGCTCCGCCTACAAGGCGGCCCTCAGACCGCGCTTACCCGCCTGCTCGATAAGAAGGTCCTTCGGACTCTCGATCATGCAATAAAGGTTTCGTGGTCAGCCCTGAGACGATCGACCGTACGGCCGATCTGATCGAGCGGCACCGCACGTTGAAGCTGCACACCGGGCAATCCCTGTCGGTCTTCGCGTTTCGCGGTGCGGGATCGGTCCGAACGGTCCTCACTACCAGCTTGCTCATCTTCATGACGGTGACGAACAGGCGAGCTTACTGGTAGGGACGTTGCAAAAGATCAAAGTACAAATAGGGCACTACTGTGCTCAACGCGCGCCTTGTGCAGGTGCTGACAACACGACCCGATTTATCTGTCCCGAGGTGCCCCCGATCGCGTCGGAAGCCTGAGCGAAGAGCGTCAGCGTCTGCACTGGGCAGTTTGAGGAAACCGTCAGCAGTCCCGCAAACACGCCGCCTGCCTGCGCTGAGTTGGGGACCACCACGCGACCGAGCTCGCGCCCGTCGCTGCGGCAAGTGAGCGTCCAATAAGGGAGCGCGCGTGCATCCTGTGCTATGCCGCTGCTGTGGCCGGAAAGACGATAGGTTCCAGGCGGCAGAAGTTGGACCTGTTGGAGGACCGGCCCGCCGATGCTTGCAGGTGCGGAGAATTCGAACGTTCCGCCATCGCGCGTGCGCTCGATCGAGGCGCCGATGCTGTTGTCGTTTAACGTTATCCAGTCGAACTGCGATGGCGTCTCGAGCAATGCCGTAAACTGCGGGTCGCGCGCACGGGTGCGGATCGCGCCAGGGCGGACAGCGGCATAATAGCGCCACGCTTGGTCGGTGTTACCAGCATCGAGAAGGAGGTTGATGATCGAAGTCTGCGCGCTACCAGGAATAGCGACACCACGCACCTGCAGGCCCTTGAACAGTGCCACAGTGGTCTGCGGATCGTCTTTCTGCGCCGCAGCATAGCGGACGTAACTGTTCAGCCAAGGCGGTTTACCCTCGAGCCTGCGCACCAGTGCTTCGCGGATCAAGGGATCACGCGAGGCTTGTTTCAGTACGGGGTAGAGAAGATCGCTCATCTGCGGCTTTGTGCGCAGTGCAATATCGTACCAGCGAAGCGCGCTAGCGATGTCGCCGCGCCCGACCGCGTCCTCAATCGACCACAATTGAGTCGTGGTGTTGCGACGTGAGAGCATTTGCGAATAAACGAGTAGGCGTCGGGCGTAGGCAGTGTCGTTTCGCGCCACGGCAACGACGCCAAGTGTTGCTGCGGCCGAAATTGCGGTCGGATCGCGGCGAAGCGCCGCGCTCGACAGTACCTCCGCCTCGTTGCGTTTAGTTGCAGTAATGCCTGGCGTAATCAGGGAGGCTGCATGGGCGGCGATCAACCGACCATCATATGAGACGATCGAGTCGGCAGCTTGGGGTCGCGACCTGCTCACAACATGTGCGACCGAGAAAGCGACACCCTGATACCCTAAAACCGCGACGCCGCAGGCTAGCGCGATGCGACCTGCCCATTGGCGGCTTGATCGCCGTCCGCGACCTGAGAGATGCGTCCGGGACCGCATGAGGAGGCTCAGCCCTGGCCCTTGGCGTCATCCTTCGCGCGCCCGTAGCCATAGCCATATTCATAGCTATTACCGTAGCCGGCACGGCGCGCTTGGAACTTGGTGAGCACGCCGCCAAAGATACGTACGTTAGCGGCCTCAAGGCGCCGCAGGGCAGTCTTTACCTGCGTCGCACGGATACCATGAGACTCGACCGCATAGACGACACCTTCGACCTGCGCGGCAATCAGAGGGGCGTCGGCAAGACCCATAACCGGCGGGCTATCGATGACGACATGATCGTAATCCTTAAGCAGTCGGTCGATCAGCGTCGTGAGGCGGGTGCCTGTCAACAACTCCGCCGCGTTGGGTGGGATCGGGCCAGCGGACATCGCAGTAAGTCCGAGATCGGGTATCTGGAAGGTCAGTGGTTCGATGCCTTCCTCGCCAGCCAGGAAATTGCTGAGGCCACGCTCGTGCCCGACATTCCCGAAATGATGAATCGAAGGCGAGCGCATGTCGCCGTCGACGATAATCACCCGTTTGTTGGCCCGCGCTAGCATCGTCGCAAGTGCGAGAGCAGTGGTCGACTTGCCTTCCGCAGGGCGCGTCGACGTAACGGAGAAGGAACGCGGTGCGCCATGCTCGGTCGTAAAGCCGAGGTTAGTGCTTATCGCAAGGTAGGCGTCGACAAGATCCGACTTGCGGTCAAGCAGATCGTCGCGTGGCTCGCGATCCTCATCGACCTTGGGCACCGAGCCAAGTAGCGGCAGTCCAAGCTTGCGCTCCACCTCGCTGGGATTGCCGAAGGCTTCGTCCATCTGCTCAAGCGCGAAAGCTATAACGCCGCCAAGTACAAGGCCGCCTAGCAGGGAGATCAGCAGGTTCAGGAATAGACGCGGGCTCGATGGCTTCTGCGGCTCATCTGCGGTGTCTACCACCGAGATGTTATTGACACCGACGCCATTGGCGATGCCGATCTCTTTGTAGCGTTGGAGAAGTCCGTCGTATAGAGCCCGGTTGGTATCAACCTCCTGTTGGAAGATATTGTACTGAATGGAGCGCCTACGATTATCGAGATAGCTTAACTTCAGCTGATCTACTTTTGACTGAAGTGCACTCTCGCGCGCGGCTCCGGCTCGATACGCACCCTCAATCGATCCCTTTACGCGTGACTCTTCGCGCCCAATTGCGCGGTCGAGCTGGTCGAGCTGCGACTTTAGCGCCTGTGCAGCCGGATAGCCGGGCTCAAACTGAACCATCATCTGCTGATATTGCGCGGCAAGTTCGGCCCGGCGCTGGCGCAGATTATTGATAGCGACGTTGCCAAGCGCTTCGCTCGAGGTGCCACCGGCACTGCCCGACCGGTAGCGCGCCTCCGCTTCGATCCGGTCGGCGGTTGCCTGTGTAAGCGCCGTATTTAGCGCAGCGAGATCATCTGCAACGATCGATCGTTCGACGGTTGGCCCGCCAGCCGTGCTGCCGGTCTGCGCGGGGAGATTGATAATCTTTTGCTGCAACGCATAGCCGACGAGCTGGCGCTGACTTTCGTCGAGCCGCTGCTTCTGGAGCCGCAACTGCCGCTCGAGCAGGTTGCGACCATAGGAGGTAGCCTGCACCTTGCGTTCAAGATTAGTCTGGATGAAGTTTTCTGCCCACGCATTGGCTACACGCGCTGAAAAAGCAGCTTGCGGGCTAGTAAATGCAATATCGACGAGGCGAGAAAGCCGAGTGGGATCGACCGACAGGTTCCTCAGCAAAATCTCGCCCGCTACACGTTGGCGCTCGGCGCGACCCGCTGAAGTGTAGCGGTTGTTGGTCAGGTCGAATGCCGGGTTCTTATCACTCGTCCCGAACATCTTAAAGAAATCGGGATTGTCAACGAGCTGCAACTGGGTTGCCACGCGCTCGGACAGAGCACGCGATTTCAGCAGGCCGTACTGGGTTTGGTAGAATTCTTGGTCCGCGACGCTGGTGTCGCGCTCGACCGCCTGAATATTGGTAACCTGCGATGCTTCGCGGGCAATCTCGACGGTCGCCGTCGAGGTGTATTTCGGCGTCATAAGCAAAGTGACGATGAGGCCGAGTACGATGCAGGCGACAGTCACGCCGATGATGACGTACTTCCAGCGCAAGGCGATCCGCAGATACAGTTGAATTATAGGCGGCCGATCGCTCTCCACTGATTGGGGCGCGATTGTCGTACCATTCCCAGCAAAACCGTATTGCAGGTCTGACATGATAACATTCATACGCTCGTCAAACCTTAATTTAGGACCGCGATCAGCGGCGCGGCGAGAAGCGGTGCCAGCGACACGATATCGCGGAATCGGCGTCGCGCCGGGCTATCGCCGACTACGACAATATCGTTGGCGTAGATCGCCGGGTCGGCATAGGCCCCGCGTCGGATCGCATCAATATTGTAGAGCCCGGCCATCTTGCGCCCGTTTACCGTGCGCAAGATAACGACCTCTTCCTGCTTCGCGAATTCGGATAGGCCCTTAGCCGACGCGATTGCGCGTAGCAGCGTCATCTGGTTGGTCACCGGGTATAGGCCAGGCTCGGTGACCTGCCCATCCATGGTAACAACCTGACTGACCGAACTCTTGATATTCACCGTCACGTCCGGGTTACGTACATAGCGTCCACGCAATGCACTTTCGATCTTTTGCGAGAGCTCCTGCGCGGTGCGTCCACGCGCGTCGATCGTACCGATCAGTGGCATCGCGACCTGCCCACCAGCATCGACCTGCACCTCGCGGCTGAGGTCAGGGACATTGAATACATCGATCTGGATCGTGTCGAGCGGACCGATCAGTGACTGGCGATCGGCCGCGATCAAGTCGGGCCGCTCGGGCGGAGGTAACGCCGCGCTGTCTTGGATGACGGTAAGCTGACCGGTCGAAACTAGCGGTTGCTGATGCGCGCATCCCGTAAGGGCGCCGATCACCAAGAGGGCGGGACAGATCTTGCGCATACGCGAAAAAGTTACTCTGGAGGCGGGGACAGGAAAAAAGCTCATAGGTCGCGGCCCGTCGATGGTAAAGGTGCTTTTCCCATGGCATGACTCACACGCTCTGCGCCTCCGAGCCAAATCGCTGCGATGGTCGTCATCGCCATGATGATTGGCGTGCGCGCGGGATAATCAACGATGCTCGCAAGGATGATCAGCAGCAACGTGGCCGAGCCGAGCTTGGGCAGTACCGCATCGGCGCGCCAAGCTCCGATACTTCGCCAGAGCCACCAGCCGATCGCGGTGACGAGCAGAAGAAGCCCGGGTAACCCGGCGGTGAGGACGATTTCCAAAAGGTCGTTGTGGGCATGGTTGAAATAGGTCGGTTTCAGTAGCCCGAACGGCTCGTGAATGCGAAAGATAGGATCGAAGCTTCCCAACCCGCTCCCGAACGGGAAATAGGTGCGGATGATTACCAGCACTATTGGAAGACCGCGGGTGCGCATATCTTCGCCCGTGTCCATTTCGACGAGGCGATTCAACGACACCGCGCGGTCCGTCGCGACGCTAGCGAGCACGAAGATCGCAATCAGTGTGATAACCCCGATGCCGATGGCGGGCAGCGTCCAGCGCGGGTAGTGGCGCAGCGCCGACTTTACGCCGCGTCGAGCGATAGTCAGCCCCAGCAAGAATGCGACTCCCCCAAGCGCGATGCCGGCGCGCGATCCAGATGCTAAGATTGTGAGGACGAGCAGCGGGATGAGGCCAAGCGCGATTGGCGCACGCACTCGCGACGCACTACCGGCTTCCACTCCCCATACTGGCGCGATCAGCAGCCCGATCGCAAGGAACAGCGCGAAATGGTTGCGGTTGGCGATCAAGCCGTTGACCGCCCCAGCCGAGCCGTTGACGAGCGGGTTGATCAGTTGGGCGCCGGTGAACTGGAGCAGGCCGACCAACAACGCAAGGCCGATCACCGCCAGGACTACGACAGGGGTAAAGCGTTTCTGGTCTTCGCGTATGCTCGTTGCGAGCACTAGCACCGCCAGCGGCGTAACTAGGGAAAACATTGCGTTTACCGTCGCGCCCGGCACAAGCGATAAAGGGCGCCATAGATCAGCCGGCGATATCAAGGGATTGGTGAACGCTGCGCGACCCGGCAACGCGCGCCATACGCCCGGGGGTAAGGGTACCAGTTGCACCAAGCATAGCAGTATTGCCGCGAGGAGAAACATCGTCGCTCCTTTTGCTTTCGCGATCTGCGGACCACGCGCAACCAGTACTGCCACCAGGATCGCGGTCCACGACGCGGCGCGTGTGACGATCTGACCGACTACGTCCTCGCGCGATGCCCCGCCCGCCAACCACAAGATGAGGAACAGCGCTGCCAGCAGCACTAAGGATATGTCGGGGCTGAACCGGGGCTCCCGCAGACGTGAAATGGCCATGTGTAACCCCTAGGTCATCGAACGGCGCGAGCGTTGTCGCGTCGCAGCCCTGAAGTGGTCTGCGACGACGCTTCAAACGTCTGCGACATGTCCGATAGAGCGGATGTAGATAAGGGCGAAAGCGTCGTCTTGGTGCCAACGCGCGTGTTGTCAGTCGACTTTACTGCAAACGCCGCAGCTGGATTGTTGGTGCTGTCGGTGCGGTAGCGCTCAATTCGGAGGCTGAGGCGTGTGTCGATACGGCTGGTGACCCGGTTGTTGATGCGCTTGGGGTTGAGGTTCGTAGGCTCGCCCTTGGCGTTGAGCCTCGCGCCATAAGCGGTCGTGGTATCGCGCGCCGTGCGCGTCTGCGCGTTCACTGAGGTGTTGAGCGATAAGGCCGTGATCGCCAACGCCGCAATGACAGCAAAGCCCCGACTGGTCTGCACCCGTCCGGTTCGAGATATGTCCTGTCGCCTCATTCTTGTCCATTATCGCGCCTCGGAGACCGCGTCACGGTCTAAACGGCCTGCGTCAGCGGGGTAGACCACCGACATGCCGCCAAAATGTTACGAGGTCGTAATTTCGACGGCGAATAGTTCCTGCCTGACATCGTGCTACGGTCTGCCCATACCATGTTAGCTCCGTTCGCCGCGCCCGTCCTGCTCGCGATCAGCGCCGTGGCCGACGCCAGGCGCTTCCTTGAGTTTTGCTGCGACAGTCCGCAATCCACATCCGAGACGCGTATACACGGTGTTCCCATATGCAGGATGGGGGTAACGTAAGACTTTGCATGATGCGTGGGTCGTGACTTTGGGCACTTGCACAGATCAGCCGCTTCGCGTCTCCGCATGGATTGATGAACTGATGCGCGGCGTCGCCCGACCGTCGAACAGAGGCTCGTTGCGATCCGCCACCCCTTCGAATGGTTGATCGCCGTCCCGGTACCCGCAATTAATGTTCGCAATATCGATACGTAGACGTTTCAACAGCTGAGCAAGCGGACGCCCGTCATAAGGGAACGGGGCTGTCTAACCCTGCGAGAGTAGACTGGCGCCATTCCCTATCGGAGAGTTCTGGTGCGGTGCCGTCGCGTAGCGGCCAGTCGATCCCGGCACTGCCCCACGTGATCCCGGCATTCGCTTGCGGAGCGTACGGTCGGAGCATTTGTCCATGACCTCGCAATCTGGCTCGAGCGTCAGAAACCATGAGCAAAGCCGACGGGGTTGAACAGCTGGTCACCATTCTCGGCGCGAAGCTTGGTAGGGCTCACCGCCCGTAGGTCGGCGATCCGTTCCACAAATCCACAGCGATGTCGGAGGCTCTTCCGCGGATGCAGCTAGTCCGTCAAGAGGGAGTGGTTGTCCAGGGCAAAAGTCACGTCGATGCCATGCTCAGCGAACTCGTTGCGGGTGTAGGTTTCGGTAAACTAGCTACGTGCATCGTCGTGGCGGGGAAGGGTGAACTGAACAGGCAAAAGCATGTTGTGTCCGTAGTCCAAAAGCAACTTTCTGGTAACGAGGGGCTTAATACCGGATTAATCTGACGAAGCGTTAGGCGTCTTGTGCCGGGCGCCTTAGGAGTTTTTCTTTAATGACAGTCATGGACCTTGCATCAAATGGCCGAACGAAGCCGTCGGATATAGCTAATGGATAAACAGCGGCGGCGATTGATTGGCGGTGCTTCCGGTTTGATCGGGATGAGCGCGGTTGGCGCAACGCAAGCCGGGATCGGGCAGGGTTCCGACCTACCCCCCGATCCGCGTACGCCTTTTGTGTCCGTTACTGCGTTTGGCGCGCGCGGTGACGGTGTGACCGACGACGGTGACGCACTGCGCCGCGCACTCGCTTGGGTTGGGCGGGTCCATAGCGACACCGGCGGCGCCTCACCCAGATTGTATGTGCCTGCCGGAAGCTATGCCTACGACCGATCACCAAACTTTGCGGTTACCCCGTTAACACTCGACTGCGCGGCGGGCGTAACATTCCACCATCGCGGTACAGGTCCTGCCTTCGTGCTTGATGGAGGCGCGCAGGATAGCGGAGCGTACCGCGTCTACATCTTGGGCATGCCCACGGTACGAGGCAATGCGCATACCGATATCGGCGTGGACGTGCGCGCGTTGCATCATTCGGTGATTACGGCCAATATCCGCGATTGTGCCGTCGCAGTGCTGCGAACGCGTTGGGCCGTCGCGACTGAGTTCCGTATTCGGGCCAGCGGACTGGGGATCAACGGGCACAACCCGGTCCCGGTCGACGGCTTAGTTCTGGAAGCGCGTAATCAGTCAGAAGGCACGTCAGACTGCTTGTTCCACCTACCGATCATCGAGCAGGTGAGCAACATCGGCATTCGCTTGGTTGAGGCGGGCAACTGCACCTTTTTATCCGGCACCAGTGAGTCAAATGGAGTTGGAGGCGTTCACGTTGCCGCGGCCTCAAACGGCAATACCTTCATCGGGCTCGACCTTGAAGTCAACGGGCAATACGGTGTTCATTGCGAGGGGCAACGTAACGGCTTCATTGGTACCTATGACGACAAATCGTCAAGCTTTGCAGGCACAAGCAATTGGGTGCGCGGTAGTCTGTTTAATGCCCTGTCGAATAGCGGCGATGGAAATGCCTTCGAGGCGCTTTCCTATGCAGCCGCCGGCGGGCGTTTCACGGATACGGGGACGAATACTCGCCGATTCATGCTGCGGAATCTGTCGACGGGACGGGTGGATCCGGACTATTTCGGCGGTGCGGGCGACGTACTGGCAAAGCCTGTCGGCGGCGCTGTTCGCGACGTGGAGGCGCGCCGGGCAATCGAAGCGTTGATCGCGCGCATGACATCGCTTGGTCTCAGCGGGTAACGCCGGGGGGCGGGGGCTCATCCCCACTGCCGAGCGACGGTATCGGCCGCTTACCAGGCATTGCAGCGTCACCGCGCCCCTTGCCGGTCGCAGTAGCCAACAGGAGAGCCAGATCACGGTGAAGCGACCACGGCGCTAAATAGGTGGCGTCCAGTTCCGCCAGGGCGGCCGGGGTGGACATGTCCACCCCGGCAACCTGTGCCGGACCGGTTATGCCGGGCCGTAGCCCGAACACGCCGCGCTTGTCTCGCTCCTCAATCAATTCGTGCTGCACCGGCAGGCACGGGCGCGGGCCAACCAAGCTCATGCTTCCCGTAAGGACGTTAAGAAGTTGCGGTAGTTCGTCCAGCTTTAACCGTCGGAGCCAGCGGCCGCTGGTGGTGATCTGCGCAGCGCCGACCTCGTGCGAGGCAACGTGTCCGGTATCAGCACGCATAGTGCGTAGTTTGACCAACCGGAATGGTCGCTTATCGCGCCCGATGCGGCGCTGCACGAACAATGGCGTCGCGCGCGTGTCCAGATATGCAATCGGCAACACGGCCAGGCATAGCAAAGCGGCTGGAATCAGTAGGGCAAGGCACAGGATGAGGTCGAAGGCTCGCTTCACGGTTTGCTTCCTATAGGGGCGAGTTGGTCGGGAGCATTGCGTTCAGCACGCATGCTCGCGGCCGTCAATGAAAGCGGGGAACGCTTGCGCTTCGGAACATTGCGGCATACGGCCTGTGCCAGCGGCAGGAGCAGTCTGCCGGAGATAATACAGTGAGCGCGCCGTGCTTCAAGACTTAATCAAACCGACCGTTAAATCGGTCGGTGTCGAAATAAAGCGGCTACTGCCAGCCAGTAATTTTGGCATTCAGATTGCGCACCTCGCCGTTGATGATGAGTATAATCGAGTCTTTGACCTCGGGGCAAATATTGGCATGCAGTCAGCATGAAATACCCTTCGACCGTCCTAAATCGAGCGGACACCGTTTATCGGTTCATCGTTTCATCTGATCGCGTTGCGCTTACCCGTTTCCGTCCAGCCTTCTTACCGGGCGGTGCACTTCATTATCTCGTTTTGCTGGTCTTGGCAGTTTTCCCATTCCAGTGGCTGGCTCTGGATGTCGGGACCTCTAAATTCGACGTCTCGAACATCGTATTCTATCTATTTGCTGCTTTGATACTGTTAAACGTTAACAATATCCAATGGGGCAAGGCGTTCAAGTTATTTCTGGTTATTTACCTCACTCTTGAAGCGATTATGTTCCTGGTGGGCCCTGCAACGCTCCCGCGGTTCGCATCGGCGTTCGTCTGTCTTTCTAGTATCATTATAATATTTGGTGCTCGTGATTCGCTACCGTTAAATGCAAAGCCTGCCTTTTATACCGTCCTCACAGGGGTTGCATTGGTAGCTAGTTCCATTCTCTTTGGTTATATGGTGCAAGGGCAGGATCGCCCGTCGGGATTAATGGCGGAGCCCAGCGTTGCCGGTCTCGTATTGGTGGGGACGGCGGCAGGTCTTCTACTCTCCGCACGCTGGGCGCCCACCCGTGCTAGAGCGCGGCTGTCGGTCTTGGGGGGGGTGCTAATCTTCGGTGTCTCTTTCTTAACGAAATCTACGCATATCCTTTCGTTCGTGGTTGCGTTGACATCGCTGGGCCTGCTGTCGCGTTCTATCAATATGCGCACCTTGATCTTGGGCGGAATCGCACTGGCAGTGCTGTACTGGCTGTTCACCTACGATCCGCATTATCATAGCCGGATCGACGTGCAGGGTGCTTCGTCAAATCTCTCATTGCTATCTTGGCTGCAGGGCTTCGATCAGATGGTTGCCTCGTTTTGGCGCTATCCGCTGGTCGGTGCGGGCCTTGGCGGAACGGGCCAGTTCGACTTCTACTCGCCTTACTCGGCCGAACTAGCCTCTCTTGGATTGAGCGAGCTCAACCGCCAGGATGCCTTCTCGGGGTTGTTCCGAATCACTATCGAACTGGGCCCAATATTAACGGCAGCTGTGCTGTGCGGCATCGGTTCCCGTCTGTTACAGCTATGGCGGGCGACCGGCAGCGGATTGCTGCCGGTATGTGAAGAATCGCAGGCCCAAGTATTTCTTTTCACCTTTGCCTTTACGCTGGTGTTCGGGGTGCTCTTGAAGGAACCGACGTATTCACGTTCACACTTCGTGGTGGGGGCTTTACTCTTCTCAATCGTACCGCTGCGCTCGGTTATCGATGTGCCACAGTCCGTGGCGCAGCGGCTTGCTGGCAACGGTCGCTAGGGTTATTCGCACAAATGCTTAGCGTTTCCGTCGTCAGTCATGGGCAAGGCTCACTCGTTGCCGCGCTGCTCGGCGATCTCGTCGAGATCGCACGGGTTACGCCGCTGGAGGTCATCCTGACCAACAATTTGCCCAGTGGAGGCATAACAGAATTGCCGACAGGACTGTCGGGGCAGATCATCGACAATCCGGTCCCACTTGGTTTTGGGCATAATCATAACCAAGCGTTGGCGCTGGCACGAGGCACGCATGTGTGCGTATTGAACCCTGACATTCGCCTAACTGAAAACCCGTTTCCTGCGTTGCTGCGCGAGGCTGATCGCATGGGAGTGGGACTGGTCGCGCCAGCGATCCTGTCTGCGGCGCTGGCGGTTGAGGACAGTGCGCGTCGTTTTCCGACGCCTTGGTCATTGCTGCGCCGGCGCACGGGCGGTGACGACGGTCGCTACCGCTACGCGCGCGGTGACACACCGACCCCGGTCGATTGGGTGGCGGGAATGTTCATGCTTGCCCGCACCGAAGCGTATCGCGCGGTCGGCGGGTTCGACCAGCGTTACTTCCTATATTGCGAGGACATCGATCTCTGTGCGCGAATGTGGCGGTCGAAACGATCGGTGATGCTATGCCCCGCGGTTGCGGCCATCCATGACGCGCGCCGCGACAGTCACCGTCAAATGAAATTCCTGCGCTGGCACGCCGCAAGCTACCTGCGGTATTTTGCCACCCACTGGCTACGTCCCGTGCGGCCGCACCAATGATAAGCGTACGCGCGCGACTAGCTGGGCTGCGGCGTCTGGGCGGGCAGGGCCGGCAGGGTATATGGGCAATGGCGGAATATCTCGCCTACCCGGCGATGATGTTCGTGGCGACGCCGATCTACCTCAAGCTGCTGGGGTCCGAGCAATACGGCCAGTGGCTGCTGCTCCTGGCCTTCAACGGCTTTGGCGGGGTCGCCGGGTTTGGCATGGGGACGGTGGTAGTTCGCGATGTGTCGGAACAGCACGCCCGTGGTGATGTCGCGGGGGCGATCGCCGCCGTGCGGAACGGGCTAGCGTTGACGCTGATTACCACCACTCTCCTGTGCTCTGCGATCATCATCGTGGGGCTAACCGACGGACCGGAATTACTGAAACGGATGGGCTCATCCGCGACGGTTGGGATGTTGTTCTATGGCGCGGCGGGGCTGATCGCGCTGGAACAAATCGACGGAATCTTTGTCGCGGCGTTGCGTGGATTGGAACGGTTTGACTGGTCGGCACGGGTCGAGATTGGTAGCAAGCTAGCCACGATTACCGCCGCGGTGACTGCGGCTTGGGCAACTCATCAGCTAAGTGCGGTGATACTGGCTACGCTGGCGCTGACGTGCTTGCGTACTACCATCAAGGCAACCATGGTGTCGTACCTGATGGGGGCCGGGCCGTTGTTGCCAGCATGGGATCCTCGGCGCATCAGGGGCATGCTTTCGTTCGGATTGTGGAGCTGGGCGCAAATGATCGGTGGAACGCTCTTTGGGACGGTTGACCGCTTCTTGGTCGGCGGGATGCTTGGGGCGAGCGCGCTAGCCACCTATAGTGTCTGTATACAACTCGCCCAGCAGGTTCACGCCGTTCCCGCTGCGGCGGGACAAATCCTGCTGCCACGCATCAGCCGCATCGATGACCGACGTCACATCACCTCCATCACCAGCCGCGCCTTCGTGGTCATTGCGCTGATGACAGGAGCGATCGCCTTGCCACTAAGCATTTTCAGTCACGATATCCTTCGTCTGTGGGTTGGTAGCGCGATCGCGGATCGCGGTGCCGGAATCCTGCGCGTGACCGTCATTGCGTATATTTGCCTCGCGCTCAGCAGCGTAGCCTATTACGTGCTTTTAGCGATGGGAAGAGTGAGAGCAGTCGCGCAGATCAGTCTAGCTGGCGGTGTGATCTCGCTAGCGACAACGTGGCTCCTCATAAAGCATCTGGATCTGGTTGGCGCGGCGCTGAGCCGCGTTGCATACGGCCTGCTGATGTGCTTGCTAATCGTCGATTTGGTACGATATTTGCGAAAAGATCCCGAGCTCAAATAATATAGATTAGTTTTGAATATATAACTTAGTGATCAACATTTGTATGTTTGATTCTATCAATCGGAAAGTTAAAAATCACCGAGCTTTTAATTACGAGTTATCTTTAGGCATAACTTTATTGAATAACGATGAGATTTTGTAAATTCTATGTCATCTAAGACAACCCCTTTGGTATCGCTCATTATAGCATGCTATAATGCGTCTTCGACATTGTCAGACGCTATCAATAGCGTTTTGATGCAGGGTCGGAATGATATTGAATTAATTGTAATAGACGGTCAATCGACCGATCATACAATTAATATCATACGGCGCTATGAGTCGCAGATAGACTATTGGATCAGTGAGCCTGATAGCGGTATCTACGATGCTTGGAATAAAGGCGTGCGTGCGGCGCATGGGAATTATATTTGCTTCCTTGGCGCTGATGACATTCTTTTACCTGGAGCGATAGACGCCTACGCGCAGCAGATTGCGATATCGCCCGAGGCAGAATTTTTGTCCTCACGTGTACGCTACGGTGAAGGTGAACATGCGCGAATAATAGGATTGCCTTGGCAATGGAAAAAATTCCGCCGATATATGACGACAGCGCATGTCGGCTCCATGCACCGGCGCTCTCTGTTCGACCGAATCGGTTTGTACGATGATAGTTTCATAATCACCGGCGACTATGAACTACTTTTGCGTGCAGGCCACACACTGAAGACTGCCTTTTTAAACGTCATTACCGTGCAAATGGGCGTGGGCGGGATTAGCTCAGGGCGGTCCAACCGAGTTTTCCTTGAGACAGCACATGCCAAGCAGCGTCACTCGGGGCTTCCCGTTTGGATTGTTACAGTTGATCGATGGCGCGCGACCCTCGGGTTTCGCCTCCGGTGTATGCTTGGCCGATGAATAGATAAATATGAAACTAACTGAAATATTAACTTTAGGCGGATGTGAGGGTCAGGTTCATTGATGTGAGAAGCGCGATCTGGTTGATCCCCGTGAGGAGGCCTAGGATGAGCGGCATGCTGCAGATAAGCCCGATCTTATAAGATGGCAGGGCGACTTAAAACCATGCCGTCGCTGACGTCATGCGTTGAGCAGTTGCTTCCACAAATCAATCCAGCCTTCTGCATAGGGTGATGCTGGAGGCGGGGTGGAAACAGGTCCCCAAGGTGCCTGACCCTTCGCGGCTTGGACGATAGCGTCTCGCCAACATTGTGGCTGATCCGACGGTAGGAATGCAACGGCGTCGTACGTTCCCACTGTCTCGCGCGCATAGGGTTCGTCCGCTACCAGCATCGGTCGGGCAAACTGTTTAGCCTCGGTAATCGGCAGGCCCCACGTTTCCACACGCGAGGGGAAGAGCAGCGCATCGCACTCGGCATAGCGCCGCGCCATCTCTGGACGCGATTGACGTCCGACGAAGTGCACTCCAGGCACATCGCGATAGCGGTCGAGGAGAAAACGCGCGTAGCGGTTCTCAGTCCCGTCGATCGTCACGCATAGTTCAGGACGCCGTGGCAAGCCGTCCGGTAGATCGCGCATCGCTTCGCACAGCAGTTCCACATTCTTGAATCCGCGTGGCACGGTCGGATAGAATAGTGACAGTATTTCCGGATTGCGCGACGATTTTTGCGGAGGTGGCAAGTCAAAAACGTCTGGGTGTGCCACTATCACTCGTTGTACGCCAAAACGGCTCAGAAATTCGTTACGAAGCCATTCCTGCTGGACCACCACAGTTGCGTTGCTGTGGATGTTAAAGCGGTAGAGAAAGCGGTAGGCGAGTCGGAATATTAAAAGTGTAGGATCGAGCCGGATGTCGCGCAGCACCAAGCGGGAGAAGGGGATGGCATTGTGACAGTAGACAGCCTGCCGGGTGCTCCCCAGGCGCGGGCTGACATCGTGAAGGGACAGCCAGAAATCAGGCGACAGCTCCCGCGCAAGCGATTGGAATCCGTAATATTCTAAGGCGATCCGGCGACGCCATGACGATTTGACAGTGGGAAACTCGATGAGGCGAATACCGGGCGTCTCGATCAGTGCGGCGCGATGGACCAGCGCAATGATCTCGGTCTCTTGTGGAAGCGAGGCGCGCGCGGCGGCAAGGCAGTCGCGTAGCACGGTGAGCGGGCCACCTTCAGTGAGATTAACAGCTGATATTACGATGCGCATTAACGCAGCCCCTTTTCCAAACGCTTGCTGGTTGGATCGAACCGGCGGGTGAGCCCCGCCGGTATGCACATAATAACAGTGCCCATTGCGACGTCGTACGTGACCGCTGACCTGCTACCGACAATCGCACCCGCGCCGCGCTACGGTTGTTTACGCGAAGCTGCCGCATACGCGTCATCCTGGTGCCACGCAACGTGTTGTCACCCTATAAAGACCTAACAAGACCTCGAAAAGTCGCGCGATAAACACTTTGGGTGATTGATAATGCGAAGCGCGGTGAATGTGCTACCCAAGCAGTTAGGCGATAGCACTCTGTGCATTCGCCCGTTGTCTCCATTGTCCCATCGCCTCGCGGTCGCAGCAGTCGAGCGGGAATGCGACAGGTACCCTCTCGCCATTGTCGCAGGTGATCTCCAAACTGTCGGAGCACGAGTGGGTATTGTGCAGATCGACGGCAACGCGACCATCGTAACGTCGTTCTCGCGGCATTCGCCGTCTCGTTATGGCAGCATCCCGTGCACTTTCATGATGCGGTAGACGCGTTTCAGATTGGGCGCCTTGCTCCGGTCTTTTCGGTCTGCCGGCGCAGCAGAGCATGAGCGCGGCGTTAGCGGTAGGTTAGGAAATCGGCGACGAGCACGCGGATGTCGGCAAGCAAATCGGCATCTGGTAGCCGTGGTCGGGGACGCGGCTTGCCGAGTAGCTCGTTCTACAGGCCTTCTTGCCGAGCAGCCGGCGTAGTTCGCGCACCCGCGCCTCGAGCGCACGGTACTCGGACACCGGCACCGCTTCCTCACCAACTGCCACGGCCGTTGGTACACCTCACACCATTAGGCGCCGCCAGGTAATATCTGATTTCCAGCAATGTCGTGCTGGCGGGCAAGGAGTAACGCTCACCTCGGGCAGATCCGTCTTCTCGCCGATCCGACCCCTTCCTCAGATCTCGACCGTCTCCGGCGCTGAACACCGGAGAGAACCTCGCCATCGTTATAATGCTTGGTCTACGTCAGTCCATCAGTCTGTCAGTCATGCGCTTCATTTTATATTTGAGAGCGGGCCCTGTCAGGTCATTCAGGGGGCCACCTCACAAAGCGGTGTCCGCCACTTAATTATCGACGATAGCCGCAGGCCTCTAATTGCGACAGCATGCGCTGTGTCCGCACCTCAAGCGTTGCAACCTCATGGAGCCGGATAAGCGCCCGATGAGTCAGTTCGGTATAATCGTCGATGTTGGCCACAATATGCTCGATTTGGCCAACCGGATCGCCTTCGTCTACCGCTATAACCGGATCAAAGCCGAACAGGTCGTGTAGCTCAATCGGGCAACGACCGAGAAGGATGCAGCCGGACGCTATCGATTCAAGATAGCGCTGGGTCAACGTTTCTACGTTCCCCGAGCGGCCCGGATGCGTGATCGATGATGGAAAGCAAATGGATATCTTACTGTCGGCGAGTCCAGCGACGAGCTTCTCCCGTGAAGCGAAGACGATCGCTCCAGGCTCTTTTTCGAAGAGATGTGAATAAGGTCGACGTGAGGAAATACCCCTTATCGCGGCGTGATATGAATTGTTTCTACGCCCCAGTTCCAAGACGTCAATGGCGCGATCGCGCAACGGTTTGTGTGGAGTGAAGTCAGTCGGATCGATGCCTTCCGGAGCCCAGATTGCCTGAAGCCCGGGCACGTTTTTCTCCATGTAGGCGGCAGACTGACGTGCCGAGAAGAAAGCGACCTTGGGCGCTAGACGTTGCAGCAAGTCCGTCCATTTTGCGTAATCAGGCTCCCAGCAGTCGAAACAATCTGGAATAATCTCCTGCCACATTGCACGAGGAAATGCTCTATAAGCTGTTAACTGCGCCAGTTGAACTATCGATGCCTCACCTCCGCTGTATATTACTTTACGAAAAAGGCCAGTCTTGTTCAATATCTTACCGATTATGCGTAGGAAAGGCCCAGCGCCCGTGACACGGTGTATTCCCGCTGAGAGAAATGAATTTTCTATTGGATGCAGCCATTCGCTCGTCAGACCCTGCTCTGGAACGTGCGTTATTGTT
>NZ_CM155261.1:2000000-4024160 GCF_056680015.1 Sphingomonas sp. BL2 | reverse complement strand
CAGAGGCGGCCTTATAGCGGGGCGGTGGCGTGTGAAAAGCCCTTCCGCATGTCAATCGGCGAGATGGTGCAGCCAGTTGTTCTCGTCCGGCGCAGTGCCACGCTGGGTCGAGACGAGTGCGTCGCGCATCCGCATCGTAAGCGCCCCTGGAGCACCGTCGCCGATCGTGAAGCGGCCCTCGGGGCTGGCCACCGTTCCGATCGGCGTGACCACGGCTGCGGTGCCGCAGGCGAACGCTTCGACCAGCCGGCCGCTGGCAGCGTCTGCGCGCCACTGGTCGATCGTATAACCCTCCTCGCGTACCTCGATGCCGTTCGCGCGTGCGAGCGTCAGGATCGAGTCGCGGGTGATGCCGGGCAGGATCGTACCGGTGAGGGCAGGGGTCGCCATGCTGCCGTCGTCGAACACGAAGAAGATGTTCATGCCACCGAGTTCCTCGACCCAGCGCCGTTCGGCGGCATCGAGGAAGACGACCTGGTCGCAGCCGTTGCGGATCGCCTCGGACTGCGCGAGCAGGCTGGCGGCGTAGTTGCCGCCGCACTTCGCCGCGCCGGTGCCGCCTTGCGCTGCGCGCGTGTATTGCTGGCTGACCCAGATCGACACGGTCGGCGCGCCGCCCTTGAAATAGGCGCCGACCGACGAGGCTAGCACCATGTAGAGATACTCGGCCGACGGTTTTACCCCGAGGAACACTTCGGACGCGAACATGAACGGCCGCAGATACAGCGCGCCGCCGTCGCTTTCCGGAATCCAGTTCGCATCGGTCCTTACGAGCCGCTCGACCGATTCGAGGAACAATTCGGTCGGCAGCTCCGGCATCGCGAGCCGACGTGCCGAATCCTGGAAGCGACGTGCGTTCGCCTCGGGACGGAACAGCGCGGTGCCGCCATCGGCGAGTCGATACGCCTTCATCCCCTCGAAGATTTCCTGCGCATAGTGGAGGACCGACGACGCCGGATCGATCGTTAGCGGCGCCCGCGCGGTGATCCGCGCGTCGTGCCAGCCTTCGGTCTCGCTGTAGCGGATCATCGCCATGTGATCAGTAAAGACTCGCCCGAATCCGGGATCGATCAGACGCTTCGCCCGCTCGTTCGCCTCGACCGGAGTCGCGTTCGGCTCATGGCGGAAGGCGGAAGACGGCGTAAAAGCTGGAACGGACATCGAAAAATCTCTCTCGTTGCGGGTTGCCGACGACTACGGGCGATGTCTAAACCGGTCAACATGCCTGCCACAGCGTCATCCGCCTCACCCCTGTTCCTCCGCGAACCCGAACTCCGCCGCGGCATGGAACTGCTGTACTTTGGCTATAGCCACCTGACGCGATCGATCGATCAGGGACTCGCCGAGGAGGGGCTGGGGCGGGCGCATCACCGCGCGCTGTATTTTATTGCCCGCAAGCCCGACATGACGGTCAGCGAACTGCTGTCGCTGCTGGCGATCACCAAGCAGTCATTGGGGCGCGTGCTGAATGAACTCGCCGATCGCAAGCTGGTCGAGACGCGGCCGGGTGAGCGCGACCGGCGGCAGCGGCTGCTGCGACTTACGGCGGAAGGATCGGTCATGGAGCGCGAGTTGTTCGAGGCGGCACGAATCCGGATGGCAGAGGCGTATGCGAGCGCGGGACAAAGCGCGGTGTCTGGGTTCTGGGCGGTACTCGAAGGTCTGGTACCCGAGGCGGATCGTTCGCAGGTGTTCGGCTTGCGCGGCTAGTCCATCCCCTGACGGGAGGCGGCAGGCGGGAGGCGGGACGATTTGGCGTTGACGGCCCTGCAAGGACTGTGGCACTCGGCCGGTCATCGAGAGCCGGTGCAGGACCCGGACCGAGAGGCGTAGATTGCCGTCGCGGGTGTAGCTCAATGGTAGAGCTTTTGCTTCCCAAGCAAGTGACGAGGGTTCGATTCCCTTCACCCGCTCCATCGCAGATAGCGGTGCGATATACTTCTCTAGCATAGCCTATGTATCCGTCCGTGACGTACTCGTCCGCAACGGGGCAACCAAGAACCGATGCCGCGTGGTAGTGTCACATCGTCGGTCTTAGAGGCTCTTGGATTGGTCGTCGGGTTCGTACCAGCCGAGCGCCCGCGAAATTTGCGTAGCGGTTCGTTTCAGCGCGACCAGTGCTTCGTCTGCGGGGATATGCGGCGTCTCGTCGATTACTTCCAGAAAGGGGATCGTGAGCGCCGCGACAACGTGCCCATCATAGCCGAAGATCGGGCAACTGATGTCGGAAACGCCCGCCATGCGGTTGCTCGCGCTCCATTCATGCCCGCGTTCACGAATCACGGCGAGACGTGCATCAAGGTCGCGGCCGCAGGCACCGTCCACCGTCTCGTCCACGATCGCGGTGCGCGCGCCCTCGCTCATAAATGCCAACAGGACGTGTCCCGAGCAATTCGTTGTAAGCGCGATGCTGGTTCCCAACCGTACGGCGAAACCCGTCGGACCGGGACTTTCCTGGCGCAGCACGATCAGGCCGCGAAGGCCGTTGAGGACGACCAGATGACAGGACTGCATCGCGGTCGCAGACAGGGCTTGCATCAGCGGCGCGGCGACGTGTGTCAGTTCCTGGGCGGGCGTCGCGCGGTGCGCGGTTTCGAGCAGCTTGTAGGTCACGCGGTAGCGGTCGCTGACGGTATCCTTGTGCAGCCAGCCGCGCCGGTCGAGCACGACTATCACGCGGAAGAGTTCGCTGATCGACCGCGACAGGCGGGCGGCGATTTCGCTTACCGTCAGGCCGTTCGGTTCGCGCGCGAGCAGTTCGATGATGTCGATCGCCTTTTCCAAAGCGGGCGCGGAATAAACGCGCGGACCGGTAGCGGTCGTTCTTTGCTGGGATGCTGGCGCGGAGGGGGGCGGGCGCTCGGACGCAGATTGGGACATGGCTGGAGCAGTCGTCATTGCAAGGCGTGCCCTTATGCCGCATCGGGTCGGGATCGCCATCAGTTTCATATCTGAAAGTTGCTGGCTTCCTTGCAATAGGACAGACGCCGCATGACGATCGCCTCGACACTCGATTTCCGCGAGGCTGCACGCAAGCGACTGCCGCGGTTCCTGTTCGAGTATGCCGATGGCGGCTCCTATGCGGAGGCGACGCTCGCGCGCAACGTGAGCGACCTGTCGGGGATCGCGCTGCGCCAGCGGGTGTTGCGCGACGTGTCCGACCTCGATTTGTCGACGACGCTGTTCGGCCAGCACCAGGCGTTGCCGGTGGGGCTTGGGCCGGTCGGGATCGCGGGCATGTACCATCGCCGCGGCGAGACGCAGGCGGCGCGTGCCGCGCATGCCGCGGGCGTGCCGTTCTGCCTGTCGACGGTGTCGCTCTGTTCGCTCGGCGAGGTGGTGAAGGCGGCACCGACCGGGCCGACCTGGTTCCAGCTCTACGTCATTCGCGACCGAGCGTTCATGCGTGATTTGCTCGCCACGGCGAAGGCGGAAGGTGCGAAGGCGCTGGTGTTCACGGTCGACATGCCGGTGCCGGGCGCGCGCTACCGAGATCAGCATTCGGGAATGTCGGGGCCGCGCGCGCCACTGCGCCGGATGTTGCAGGCGATGGGGCGTCCCGGCTGGGCATGGGACGTGGGCTTGCGCGGGCGGCCGCACCAGCTCGGCAACCTCGAGCCGGTGCTGGGCAAGGCGAGCGGGTTGAACGATTACATGGGCTGGCTTGGCAACAATTTCGATCCGTCGATCGCGTGGAAAGACCTCGAATGGATCCGCGACGGCTGGGACGGGCCGCTGATCATCAAGGGCATCCTAGATCCGGACGACGCGCGCGAGGCGGCGGCGATCGGTGCGGACGGGATCGTCGTGTCGAACCATGGCGGCCGACAGCTCGACGGCGTGCTGTCGAGCGCGGCGGCACTGCCGGCGATCGCGGAGGCGGTGAAGGGGCAGCTTACGGTGCTGGCGGATTCGGGCGTGCGGTCGGGGCTCGACGTGGTGCGGATGCTGGCGTTGGGGGCGGATGGCGTGCTGCTCGGCCGGGCGTGGCTGTATGCGCTGGCGGCGCGGGGGGAAGCGGGGGTGACCCAGTTGCTGACGCTGATCGAGCGCGAGATGCGCGTGGCGATGGCGCTGACGGGGGTGCGGTCAATTGCGGAGATCGACCGGGGTATTCTGGTCTGAGGGCAGGGCCTCTCAAGGCTCGATGCATGCTCACGCACGCTGCTTAAGTTAACCACCCCGGCGAAGGCCGGGGCCCAGTTGGGGGACGGAGGTAACTAGGGACCGTCCTACGTTATGACGACCTTTCCAACTGGGCCCCGGCCTTCGCCGGGGTGGTGGCAACATCGGAGGTCCTGCGAGCCCCCCAGTGCCTCGATACAGAGCTCAGTGGATCGTCGGCTGTAACCTGTCACCCGACAGCGTCCGCCCGGCCTTTACCGCGAACGCCAGCACCACCAGGAAGCACACCGCCGGCACGAGCATCGCGGTATCGATCCCGGCGAGGTCGGAGATATGCCCCATCAGCCCGGTCAGCACCGCGCCGCCGATGATCGCCATGATGATCAACGATGCCCCAGCGCGGCGGAGCAGGCCCAGCCCGTCCATGCCGAGCGCGAAGATCGTCGGGAACTGGATCGACATGAACAGGCTGGCGAGCACCAGCGCGTACAACCCGACCTGCCCACCGATGAGGCTCGCGACGGCGGCGAGCACCGCGCTTACCACCGCGAAGATAGCGAGCAGGCGAGGGGGGGCGATGCGGCCCATCAGTGCGGTGCCGGCGAAGCGGCCGATCCCGAACAGCACGAGGCTGGCGAACAGGTAATCCGCGGCATCGTGCTCGGCCATGCCGGGGACGTTCGCCTGCGCATAGCGGATCGTATAGCTCCAGATACCGACCTGCGCGCCGACGTAGAAGAACTGTGTCACCGTCGCGAAGATCAGCCGCGGGTGGCGGAACACGTCGACGAACCGCGACGGTGCGCCGACGGTTTCTTCCGCGCGATGCTCTGGAAAGCGGATCACGGCGGCGGCGACCGCGAACAGCAGCACGACAAGGCCGATCACCAGATACGGCGTCTGCACCGCGACGACTTCGCTGCGATAGAAGGCCTCGCGCGCCGCCGGGCTCATCGCCGCGACCGCGTTCTCGTCGTGGACGATCGCCGACAGGATGAAATACTTGCCGATCAGCACGCCCGCGACGGTGCCGACCGGGTTCGCGGCCTGCGCCCAGTTCAACCGCTTGGCCGCGGTCGTCGGGTCGCCGAGTTCGGTCATCAGCGGGTTCGCCGACGTCTCGAGGAATGCCAGCCCGCACGCGATCACGAACAGCGCGGCGAGGAAATACAGATATTCCCCGTAATGCGCCGCGGGATAGAAGAGCAGCGCCCCCGCCGCATACAGCACCAGCCCGGTAACGATCGCGGTCTTGTAGCCCTTCGCGCGCGTCACCAGCGCGGCCGGCACCGCGAGCAGGAAATAGCCCATGTAGAAGGCCTGCTGGACGAAGCTGGTCTGGAAGTCGGTGAGCGTGAACGCCTTCTTGAACTGCGCGATCAGGATGTCGTTGAGGTTGTTCGCCATCCCCCAGAGGAAAAACAGCGCGACCGTCAGCACGATCGCCGGCACATATTTCCTGTCGGCGGTCGTTCCGCGCATTGGTCCACTCCTGATTATGTTTTTGTTCGTCAGTCTATCGCGCGGTCGAGATGGGTGTAGCCGCCATCGACATACAGCCATTGCCCGGTCGTGTGGCTCGCCCGGTCGGAGAGCAGGAACACCACCGTGTCCGCGATCTCGCGATCCTCGGTCATGCGGTGGCCGAGCGGAATGCGCGCGACGATGCCGTCGAGCTTCGCCTGCGGATCGTCGAAACTGTCGATCCAGCGCTGGTAGAGCGGCGTCATCACCTCGGCGGGGATCACCGCGTTGACGCGGATCCCATCGCCGCGCAGCGCCACCGCCCATTCGCGGGTGAGCGCCAGTTGCGCGCCCTTGGCGGCGGCATACGCGCTGGTGTCACCCTGGCCGGTGACCGCGGTCTTCGACGAGATGTTGACGATCGCGCCGCCGGTCTTGCGCAGATGCGGCACCGCGTGATGCGCCATCGCGAAATAATGGACGAGGTTCTGGTCGAGCGAGGCGCGGAACTCCGCCGGCGTCCGGTCGAGCCCGATATTATCGTTGGCGCCGGCGTTGTTCACCAGCCCGTCGATCCGGCCATAATGTACGACCGCCGCCTCGACCGCCGCCGCGCACGCAGCGTCGTCGGACAATTCGGTCGCGACGAACAGATGCTCGGCCGCGAAGTCCTCGGGCGCGCTCCGCGACACGATCACCGGGATCGCGCCTTCCTCGGCCAACCCGCGCGCGATGGCGAGGCCTATACCGGCCCCGCCACCCGTGACGATCACGACCTTGCCGTCGAGCCCGAGCTTCATCCGGCGAACCGATAGTCGATCAGCGACTGCGGCTTCATCTCGATCGAATAGCCTGGCAGCGTCGGCGGCATGTACGCTGCGTCGCGGATCACGCAGGGGTCGACGAAATGCTCGTGCAGATGGTCGACATACTCGATCACGCGCCCATCCTTGGTCCCGGAGAAGCAGAGATAGTCGATCATCGAGAGATGCTGGACATATTCGCACAAGCCGACGCCGCCGGCATGCGGACACACCGGCAGGTCGTACCGGGCCGCCAGCAACAGCACCGCCAGCACCTCGTTGACGCCGCCCAGACGGCAGCTGTCGATCTGGACGACGTCGATCGCGCCCGCTGCCATGAACTGTTTGAACATGATGCGGTTCTGGCACATTTCGCCGGTCGCGACCTTCACCTCGCCGATCGCGTCGCGGATCGCCTGGTGGCCGAGGATATCGTCGGGACTGGTCGGCTCCTCGATGAACCAGGGCTTCGCGAAGGCGAGCGCGTTCACCCACTCGATCGCCTGCGGAACGTCCCACACCTGGTTCGCGTCGATCATCAGCTTCCGGTCGGGCCCGAGCACTTCGCGTGCGATCGTGAGGCGACGGATATCGTCCTGCAGATCGCGACCGACCTTCAGCTTGATATAGTCGAACCCGGCATCGACCGCCTCCTGCGCGAGCCGCCGCAGCTTGTCGTCGGGATAGCCGAGCCACCCCGCCGACGTGGTGTAGCAGGGGAAGCCGGTCGCTTCGAGATCGGCGATCCGCTCGGCCTTGCCCTCGGCGCGCTTGGTCAGCAACGTGAGAGCGTCCTCCGGCGTGATCGCGTCAGTCAGGTACCGGAAGTCGATCGTCCGGACCAATTCCTCCGGGGTCATGTCGGCGACGAGGCGCCAGATGGGCTTGCCGACCGCCTTCGCCCACAGGTCCCAGATCGCGTTCACGACAGCGCCGGTCGCGAGGTGGATCGCGCCCTTGTCGGGGCCGATCCAGCGCAACTGGCTGTCGCCGGTCAGATGCCGCCACATCCGCCCTGGATTCTCGATGATCCAGTCGAGGTCGAGCCCGATGACGAGATGCCGCATCGCCTCGATCGCGGCGACGCAGATGTCGTTGCCGCGGCCGATCGTGAAGGTCAGGCCGTGGCCTTCGAGACCGTCCGTATCCGTCTCGAGCACGACATACGCCGCCGAGTAATCCGGATCCGGATTCATAGCGTCGGACCCGTCGAGCCCCGCGCTGGTCGGGAAACGAAGGTCGATCGTGCGCAGACCGGTGATGGTCGTCATGCGGCGGCGACCATCGTCTGCGTCTGCTCGCCAAGGCCATCGATACCAAGCCGCACGGTCTGGCCTGCGCGCAGATACACCGGCGGCTTCTGGCCGAGGCCAACGCCCTTCGGCGTACCGGTCGAGATGATGTCGCCGGCTTCGAGCGTGCAGAAGTCGCTGAGGTACGAGACGATCGTCGCGACGTCAAAGATCATGTTGGCGGTGGTGCCGTCCTGATAGCGATGGCCGTCGACTTCGAGCCACAGGCCCAGCTTTTGGGGATCGCCGACTTCGTCCGCGGTGACGAGCCAGGGACCGATCGGCCCGAACGTGTCACAGCCCTTGCCCTTGTCCCACGTACCGCCGCGCTCGAGCTGGAACGCACGCTCGGACACGTCGTGGACGACGCAATAGCCGGCAACGTGCGACAGCGCGTCTTCCTTGGCAATGTGGCGGCCGGGCGTGCCGATGACGACGCCGAGTTCGACTTCCCAGTCCGTCTTTTCCGAGCCGCGCGGGATCTCGACATCATCGTTCGGGCCCTGGATCGCGCTGGTCCATTTGCCGAACACGACCGGCTCGGCGGGGAGGGCCATGTTGCTCTCTGCGGCGTGGTCCGAATAGTTCAGGCCGATGCAGATGAACTTGCCGGTGCGCGTGACGCACGGCCCGATCCGCGGCGCGCCGTCGACCTTGGGTAGGGTCGACACGTCGAGCGCGGCGATCTTCGCGAGCCCCTCGGGGGAGAGCAATTCACCGCCGATGTCGCCTAGGTCTCCTGGCAGCGCGCGGATCGCGCCGTCCTGATCGAGAATGCCGGGCTTTTCCTGGCCGCGCGGGCCGTAACGCAATAATTTCATCGGATGATCCTTAGTTGACCCAGCCGCCGTCGATCACGTGGACCGCGCCGGTGGTGAAGCTCGATTCGTCGCTGGCGAGATACAGGAACAGCGCGGCGATCTCCTCGGCGCGGCCGAGCCGGCCCATCGGCTGGCGCGCGACGAACGCGGCGTCGGCCTCACTCACGGAAATGCCCTGAGTCCCTGCTTGCGAGACGATGCGTTCGCGCAGGGACGGGGTCTCGATCGTCCCCGGGCACACGCAGTTGCAGCGGATCCCGCGGCCGACGAAATCGGCCGCCACGGCCTTGGTCAGCCCGATAACAGCTGCCTTCGATGCGCCGTAAGCGTAGCGGTTTGGGATGCCCTTCACGCTCGACGCGATGCTGCTCATGTTGACGATCGCACCGCCGCCGCGCGCGAGCATGCCGGGCAGGAACGCGCGGGTCATGCGGTGCATCGCGTGGACGTTGAGGTCGAACGACAGCATCCAGTCGTCGTCGCTGCCTTGCAGGATGTCACCCGCCGCGACGAAGCCGGCGACGTTGGCGAGAATGTCGATGTCGCCGATCGTGGCGGGCAAAGCGGCGATCGCGCTGGCGTCGAGCAGGTCGACGACCAGACGTTCGACGCCGTCGATGGCCTGCAGCGCATCGCCGTCGCGGTCGAGCGCGAAGACCCGTGCGCCCTCGTCACGGAAGCGTTCCGCGGTGGCGCGGCCGATGCCTTGTGCCGCCGCGGTCACTACCGCGGTCTTGCCGGACAGTCTCATTCCATCTCCTGCGCGTCGTTGTGCGTTTCGTCGGTTTTATTAGTCAAAGTGACTTTTGAAAAGGGGCGGCGGCGCTATTGTCGCGCGAGTACGCCGTATCGAAGGAATTTCCGTGACGTATCGCATCGTGACCGCATTGGACCTCGTCGACGACGCAGCCCTGGTCGCCGCCTACCGCGAACGCCACGCGCCGGGCGCCGTGTGGCCCGAGGTCGTGCGCGACATCGTCCAGCGGGGGTATCGAGATATGGAGATCTGGCAGGTCGCCGACCGGCTCGTGATGATCGCCGAGGTCGAGGACGATTTTCCGCGCGCAGCCGACCCGGCGTTGCAGCCGGTCGTCGCGTCCTGGGAGACCGCGATGGACGTGTATCAGAAGCCGATCGAGGCGACCGGGCCGAAATGGGCGGTGATGGAGCGGATATTCTCGCTCGCGGATCAGACCGCCGGCTGATCCTTTTCCCGGTTGATGTCGTTAGGGGGTGAGCGTCACGAAGCTGTCCATCACGCGCTTACGGCCGGACTGTTCGAAGTCTATCTCCAGCTTGTTGCCCTCGATCTCGGCGATCGCGCCGTAGCCGAACTTCTGGTGGAAGACGCGCATGCCCAGCGACAGGTCGTCGCGGCCCTTGTTGCCGAGGCTGATCGCGCTCGACCGGCTTTCGACGACGCGGGCGGGTTTGGTGGAGAAGGTGCTGCCGGTGCCCGACGCGCGCTGCCAGCCCGGGCCGCGTCCGGTGCCGCGCGCGACGTCGGCGAAGGGATCAGCGCGGTCGGACCAGTTCGCCTGCCACAGGCTCGCTCCGCCCGACATCGTCGTTTCCGTGTCGATGTGCTCGGCGGGGAGTTCGGCGACGAAGCGCGAGGGAATCGACGAGTTCCACTGGCCATAGATGCGGCGGTTGGCGGCGTGGATGATGACCGCAAGCCGGCGTGCACGCGTGATCGCGACATAGGCGAGGCGGCGTTCCTCCTCGAGGCTTTTCACGCCGCCTTCGTCGAGTGAGCGCTGCGACGGGAACAGGCCTTCCTCCCAGCCGACCAGGAAGACCGTGTCGTATTCGAGGCCCTTGGCGGCGTGGATGGTCATGATCGTGACCTGTGGGTCCTGCGCGCCGCCCTCGTTGTCCATCACGAGGCTGACATGCTCTAGGAAAGCGCCGAGCGAGTCATACTCCTCCATCGCGCGGACGAGTTCGCTGAGGTTCTCCAGGCGACCGGTCGCCTCGACCGACTTCTCGGCCTGGTACATCGCGGTGTAACCGCTCTCGTCTAGCAACTGCCGCGCGAGTTCGGCGTGCGGCAGGCTGGTCGCCATGTCGCGCCAGCGGGCGATGTCGCCGACTAGGCGTCCCAGCGACTTCTTCGCCGCGCCGGTCAGTTCGTCGGTGTCGAGGATGCGCGCGGCGGCGGTGGTCAGCGGTGTGCCGGTGGCGCGGGCGAGCTGGTGGATACGCGCGACCGCCTTATCGCCGAGGCCGCGCTTGGGGACGTTGACGATGCGTTCGAAGGCGAGGTCGTCCGCCGGCTGGTTGACGACGCGGAGGTACGCCAGCGCGTCGCGAATTTCGGCGCGTTCGTAGAAGCGGAAGCCGCCGACGATCTTGTAGGGCATGCCGATCGCGATGAACCGGTCCTCGAACTCGCGTGTCTGGTGCTGCGCGCGGACCAGGATCGCCACTTCGTCGAGGCTCTTGCCGGAGCGCCGGACGATGTCGATCTCCTCGCCGACGCGGCGCGCTTCCTCGGGGCCGTCCCAGACGCCGATGACCTTCACCTTCTCGCCGACGTCCCGCTCGGTCCAGAGCTGCTTGCCGAGCCGCCCGCCGTTGTTGGCGATCACGCCTGACGCGGCGCCGAGGATGTGCGGCGTGCTGCGGTAATTCTGTTCGAGGCGGATGACCTTCGCCCCCGGAAAATCCCGCTCGAACTTCAGGATGTTCTCGACCTGCGCGCCGCGCCACGAATAGATCGACTGGTCGTCGTCGCCGACGCAGGCGATGTTCTTGCGCTCCTGCGCGAGCAGCCGCAGCCAGAGATATTGCGACGAGTTGGTGTCCTGATACTCGTCGACCATGATGTATTTGAAGCGCTGCTGATACTGCGCCAGCACGTCGCGGTGCGTCTTCAGGATCACCAGCATGTGGAGCAGCAGGTCGCCGAAATCACAGGCATTGAGCGCGATCAGCCGCGCCTGATATTGCTGGTACAGCTCGCCGCCACGGCCGTTGGCATAGCGCTCGCTCTCGCCCGCATCGATGTCGGCGGGGACGAGGCCCTTGTTCTTCCACTGGTCGATCAGCCCGGCGAGGCTGCGCGTCGGAAAGCGCTTCTCGTCGATGTCCGCGGCAAGGATCAGCTGTTTCAGCAACCGCAACTGGTCGTCGGTATCGAGGATCGTGAAGTTCGATTGCAGCCCGACCAGTTCGGCGTGGCGACGCAGCATCTTGGCGGCGATCGCGTGGAACGTGCCGAGCCACGGCATGCCCTCGACCGCGTCGCCGACCAGCCGTCCGACCCGCTCGCGCATCTCGCGCGCGGCCTTGTTGGTGAAGGTGACGCTGAGGATCTCGGACGGCCAAGCCTTCTTGGTGAAGATCAGGTGCGCGAGCCGTGCGGTCAGCGCCGCGGTCTTGCCCGTGCCGGCGCCGGCGATGATCAGCACGGGCCCGTCGGTGGTCAGCACCGCCTCACGCTGCGGCGAATTGAGACCGCGCAGATAGGGAGGCTCTGCTTGCGGCGCGGACGTTTGGGCAATCTGGTTCACCGGTGAACAGGTAGGGAACGGGGGCCGATGGGGCAAGCGGGTATGGCTTGCGCGGTTCGACGATACGTGGAACAAGTTGAGAACATAGAGGGAGGCGGGCATGCTTGCGGGACGATGTCATTGCGGAGCGATCAGCTATGTCGCGGAGGGCGAGCCCGAGCATCACGCGCTGTGCCATTGCGGCGATTGCCGGCGAAGCGCGGGTGCGCCGATGGTAGGCTGGATCGCATTCAGGTCCGAGCAGGTGACCATCTCGGGTGATCCGGTGACGTATGAATCGTCGGCGAGCGGTCGGCGTCAATTCTGCGGACGGTGCGGGACGGGACTGTTCTATACCAATGCCGAGTATCTGCCGGGGATCATCGACGTCCAATCCTGTACGCTGGACGATCCCGAGGCGGTCGCGCCGGGTGCGCATATCCAGGTGGCCGACCGATTGGCGTGGATGGCGGATGTGGCCGCTCTGCCTGCGTTCGAGCGATATCCGGGGATGTGACCTAACGCCTCATCTAGAGTTTCGGCGCGTCGTCGGACCGTCGCCAAACCGTCGCGCGAGCGTAACGAACCACGGGTAGGGGATGCGCAGCGACGTGGTTCGTGGTCGGAGATGCCGCATCCAGAAAGGTGTCCCGACGCGCTGGCGCCGTCGCCAGCAGGCATAGCCTTGCGGACCGCAGGACCATTTGAGGAACATCATCTTGAAGCTTTTCATCAGCGTCGCTTCGGCGGCGATCGTCGGCGCTTGCCTGTTTTCCACGGGTGCTTCCGCGAGTTCCGGGCGCGACCCGGTATCGGTGCGCGTGTCGCGCGCCGGGCTCGACCTGACCAGCGACGCCGGGCGCACCGCGTTCCAGCGCCGGCTGCGTTCGGCGATCGCCGGCGCCTGCCAATCGCACGGTGTCGGCCTCGCGGCGCTCGCCGATGCGCAGCAGTGCCGCAAGGAAATGACCGCGGATGCGGACGTGAAGATGGCCACATTGTTCGGCCGCAATGGCATGCAGCTCGCGAGCATCGGTGAAGCTCGGTGAATTAACTTACTCACGTCCAACGAAGTCGGTTCCGAACGATCCTCCCCCGCAAGGGGGAGGTGGCGTCGAAGGCGACGCAGGGGGAGGACACGGAACAGGGGTTATCCCTGCCTCCCCCTCCGTCTGGCAAAGGCCAGCCACCTCCCCCTGGCGGGGGAGGATCGTTAAGGCGACGTCCCAAACAGGGGCGAACGATCGCTTGATTTACATCTGTCATAAGATTGTCATCGTAAGGGCCGACTGCACATTTCTATGGCAACCTCCACATTTGCACCCGATGCGGTGACGGCTGATTCGAGCGCTACCGCTGCGCCGCATACCGGTCCCAAGCTCGATCATTCGCTGCATCCGTCCGGGCGCTGGATATTCCTTGCCGTGCTGATCGGCGGGCTTGCCTATGCCGGGTTCAGCATCGCGTTCGACACCGCGCAGGTCGGCGAGAGCCTGGCCGGCGGGGCGTTCGCGTTCCTTGCGCTCGCGCTGCTGATTGCGCTCGGGTTCGAGTTCGTGAACGGGTTCCACGACACCGCCAACGCGGTCGCCACCGTCATCTACACGCACTCGATGCCCGCACCGCTCGCGGTCGTCTGGTCGGGGTTCTTCAACTTCCTCGGCGTGATGCTGTCGTCGGGTGCGGTAGCGTATTCGATCGTCACGCTGCTGCCGGTCGACCTGATCCTCAACGTCGGCAGCGTCGGCGGGTTCGCGATGATCTTCGCGCTGTTGCTTGCCGCGATCGTCTGGAATCTCGCGACCTGGGCGGCGGGGTTGCCCAACTCGTCGAGCCACGCGCTCATTGGCTCGATTCTCGGCGTCGGCCTTGCCAACCAATTCATCAACGGCGGGGCCGACGGGACGTCCGGCGTCGACATGGTGCAGGTCTGGAAGGTTCTCTCTGCGCTCGCATTCAGCCCGATCGTCGGCTTCGTCGGCGCTCTCGTGCTGCTGCTCGTGATGAAGGCCTTCCTGCACGACAAGAAACTGTACGAGGCGCCGGAGGGCCAAACGCCGCCGCCGCGTGGTATCCGTGCGCTACTGATCGGCACGTGCACCGCGGTCAGCTTCGCGCACGGCAGCAACGACGGGCAGAAGGGCATGGGGCTGATCATGCTCATCCTGATCGGTTGCGCGCCGACCGCTTACGCGCTGAACCGGACGATGCCCGAGAGTGCGATGCCGGCGTTCGTGCAAAGCGCGCAGGCGGCATCGGCCGCGTACCGCGCGCATGCCGGCGGCGCGCCGGCCGACGTCGCCACGTCGCGTGCGCAGGTTACGCAGGCACTGAAGACCAAGCATGTCGCCGACCCGGTCATCTATGCCGCGCTGGCGACGCTGTCGGACGACGTGTCGAGCCGGATCGAAAGCTATGGCTCGCTTGGCAAGGTGCCCGCCGCGGCGACCCCGAACCTGCGCAACGACATGTACCTCGTGCTCGATACGACCAAGCTGATCGCCGAGGACAAAACCGCGCAGAGCCGGTTTACCGTGCAGGAGATCACGACGCTCAAGAGCTACAATAGCGGGCTCGAGCAGGGCACGCGCTACATCCCGACCTGGGTGAAGGTCACCGTCGCGCTGGCGCTCGGTCTCGGCACGATGGTCGGGTGGAAGCGGATCGTCGTCACCGTCGGCGAGCGGATCGGCAAGACGCACCTGACCTACGGCATGGGCGCGTCGGCCGAACTGGTCGCGGCGGCGACGATCCTGCTGGCGGTGAAATATGGCATGCCGGTGTCGACCACGCACATCCTGTCTTCTGGTGTTGCGGGTGCGAGCGTTGCCAACGGCGCCGGGTTGCAGCGACGGACCGTGATGAACATGGCGCTGGCCTGGGTGATGACGCTGCCGGTGGCGATGCTGCTGTCGGGCGGGCTGTACTGGCTGCTGCTGACGCTGGCGCATTCGTTCGGGTATTGAGAGCCGTTTTTCTGCGTCATCCTGACGAAAGTCAGGACCCAGAGTAACGGGCGCTGTCTTGCATGGCTCTGGGTCCTGACTTTCATCAGGATGACGCCGGTAGGTTGGTACAGATCGGGTGTCTGGTGCCGCGCGTACAGTGGAACGGCATGGGAACCGGCTCCCTGCGCCGCGGGTTGCCGGAGCCATGCGATTACGATGCTCGATCTGTGGGAACTGGGACTGGCTCGTGCGCGAGGATTGGTTCGAGTGTAGCCACTGCCGCCTGCTTGTTCGCGACGTGAGCGAGGTCGGTGCGGCTGCCGACGAGATCGTCGCGCGGTTGGGAAGCGGGCTTGTTGACCTACAGCGCGATCCTGCGGAGCGCTGGATGCTCGACCCAGCCGGTTTGCGGAACGCGGCGTGGCGGTTCGGGTTCGAGGTGGAACCGGTCGCCGTTGCGCGAGGCGATGTCCGCTTTCTCCCTGATTATCGCCCAGCCCAGGCGCACTCCACCCCGGCGACGACTGTGCCGCACGCGATAGGCCTGGGCATCATGGCGCGGCCCGCCGACGCCAACGACATCGTCGAGATCGCGACCGATTATCGCACCGCGTTTGCCCGGATCGTCGTCCTGCTCGACGGCACGGCAGACGAAGCAAGCGAACTCGCAGCACGGGTCCCGTGGATCGAGGTCGCCCATCACCCCCTCGCAGGCGATTTTGCCGCGCAACGCAACCGCCTCCAGGACGCACTGCAGACCCGCTGGGTCTTGCAGATCGATACCGACGAGCGCCCCGACTCCGCCCTGCTCGACGCGCTTGGCTGGCTGGTCGCGGCGGCGGATCGCGACGGGTTGCTCTCGCTCGGCCTGCCGCGCCGCAACCTCGTCGATGGGGTGCAGTCCGCGTCCTATCCGGACATCCAGTACCGCCTCAATCGCAGCGACATCCGCTTTGCCGGCCGCGTCCACGAGCGCCCGGTCGTGCCGTTCGTCGAGAGTTCGCTGGCGCTGGCCGGTGCGCTCGAACATCGGCTCGATGGCGAGCGGGTGCGCGAGCGAACGCGGATCTACGAGGCGATGTCGACCGGCGCGGGCAGGCCGGAGGACGAGGCGTTGCTGCTCGCCCCCTTCGACGCTATCGCCGTGCGATAGACCGCGGTCGTCTGCGCGGACAGGGTGTCGCGCGTGAACATCCCCGACGCTTGGCGGCTCGCCGCGGCGTAACGCGCACGCAAGGCCGGGTCCTCGATCAGCCGCTGGACCTGCGTGGCGAGGTCGTCGCCGGTGCAGGCCTTGGCCAGTAATCCGGCACCGCTTTCGCCGATGAACAACCGTGCGCTCGGATCCTCGGCGCAGGCGACGACCGGTCGGCCGAACATCATCGCTTCCTGGTACACCAGCCCGAAGCTCTCGTAGCGCGAGGGCGCGACGATGACGTGCGCGGCGCTCATCAGGTCGTGCAACGTCGGTTCGTCGACCCGGTGATGGCATCGCAGCCGCGCTCGCGCGGTGGACGGAAGCGCTTTCAAATCGTCCGCATGAACGCCGACGATCGTGAGGCGGAAATCGCGCATCCCGGCATCTGCGCGCCGGGCGAGGATCCTCAGCGCCATGATCAGGGCATCGAATCCCTTGCGATGCTCGTCACGTCCGACGAACAGCAGTTCGATCGGCTGGTCCTGGGGAACATCGTCGGGATAGGCTGCGGCCGTTCCTCGCGCCACGATCTCCGGCGGCAGGCTGAGGCCGATGACCGCGTGATGCCCGACCGGATCCGGCGCTTCGACGTCGTACAACCGGGCGATCTTCTCGCCGTGAAGCTGTGTGTTCGAGATCAGTGCCTTGCTGAAGCGTGCGGACACTTTCTCGGCCAGCATTGCTGCGCGCCGATCGAACCGGTCGCGTAGACTCGTTGCCGTCTCCGCCGAGGTCGCTGCGGGGGTCGAGTTGCGCGTTACCAACGGCGCAGGACCGGTGAGCGCGATCGCCAGCCCTGGCGCATACCAGTTGGTCGCCTCGACCACGTCGAATGGCTCGCGACGGTGCTCGCGCGCGACCGCGCGGCGGAACGCGAACGGCGCAACCAGGTGCCCGATCCCGGCGATCTTGCGCAGGCGCGCGGCAAACGATCCCTCGCGTAACCCGCAGCCGATGACCGAAACCCGGCCATCGCGACTGTCTTCGCGCCGATCCATCGCGAAAACGGACACGTCGTTCCCGGCGTCCGCCAGCGACTGTGCAATCTCGCGAGCGGCTCGGGTAAGTCCACTCTTTTCAGGGGGATAGGCCCAGGTGAGTAAAGCTATCCTCACGACCTGTCATCGCTGAACGAACTGAACATCAGCGAGAACGTGATAACCTGCGTCAATACCTGGGTTTTAAGTGTCATCGCCCCGGAACTCGGCAACCCCGCGAGCGGTTCCTTCGATGAATCACAGATGAACGGGGGAAAGGTGTTCGTTTTACATATCGCGTTGCAGGGATGTTTGCGCGCAACCGACGTGGAATACGGAATTACCGCCGATACCGGGGGCCACATTCGGTACCTGCTGGACTTGGTCGCTGCCAGCGGCCGTAATTCGGCGATCGACCGGATGGAAATCGTGACGCGCGCGTTTCACCACGTGGCCTATGCCGAATGCTATGCCGAGCCGATCGAGACGATCGACGGCACGACGCGCATCGTCCGCCTGCTGACCGCGTCCGATGCGTATCTCGTCAAGGAAGACCTGTGGACTGAGCATGACAGCCTGGTCGAGGCTCTGGTCGCACACATCGCCTCGCTCGATCGCGTGCCCGACGTCATGCACGCGCATTATGCCGATGCCGGACTGATCGCGGCGCGCGTTTCGGCGCGTACCGGCATCCCCTATGTCTTCACCGCGCATTCGCTCGGCCGGGTGAAGCTGGCCGCGTTCGATCGTGATTGCGCGGAAACCGCGGGCCTCGATCGCCGGATCGCGATCGAGGAGGAAGCCATTGCCGGGGCGGCCGCGATCATTGCCTCGTCGCGCGACGAGGCTGAAGTCCAGTATGCTGATTATGACGCGTATGATCCGGGCCGGATCCGTGTGTTTGCGCCGGGTAGCGACCTCAAGCAGTTCGCGAACTGCGGCACCGATGCCCGTGTCGATGCGCTGATCAATCGGTTCCTGGACGATCCCGCCAAGCCGGTAATCCTCGCGATTGCGCGTCCGGTGACCAAGAAGAACCTTGCGGCGCTCGTCCACGCTTATGGCCGGTCGCCCGCGCTGCAGGCCGCGGCGAACCTCGTGATCCTGGCGGGCACGCGAGACGACAGCGCGACGTTGGAGCCGGAGATCCGCGACAACATCGCCGAGCTGTTGCAGTTGATCGACCGCTACGACCTGTACGGCAAGGTCGCCTATCCGAAACAGCACCGGCCGGACGATATCGCCGCGGTCTATGCTCATGCTCGGACCCGGCGCGGCGTCTTCGTCAATCCGGCGCTTAACGAACCGTTCGGGCTGACCCTGCTCGAAGCGGCGGCGAGCGGCCTGCCCGTGGTCGCTACCGACAGCGGTGGGCCGAACGACATCGTCGAGACCTGCGGCAACGGCATCCTCGTCGATCCGCGTTCACCTAGCGCCATCACCGATGCGATCCTGAAGATACTAGACGATCCGGCGCTGTGGTCGCGCTACTCAGCGGCAGGATCGGTAGCGATCCGCGCCTATGACTGGGACCGGCACGTACAGCTATATACCGGGTTGCTCGCAGAGGTCGTGAACGCCGCGCCTGCGGTTACGGACCGGATGCCGGAATTGTTGCTGGTGTCGGATATCGACGGAACGCTGCTCGGCTGTGCAAAAGGTGTCGACGATTTCACCGCGTGGCACGAGGCACAGACCGATGTCGCGTTTGCGATCGCGACCGGGCGAAGCTTCCACAGCGCGATGGCGGTGCTCGGGCAGCATGATGCGCCACGCCCCGAAATCCTGATCACCTCGGTCGGCTCGGAGATCTATTACCGGACGGTGCGCGGCGCGGTGTACGACCGCGACACCGAATGGGACGGGATCATCGCCGCCGGCTGGGACCGCGAGGCGGTTGCCGCGCTCATCGGCCAATATGCCGGACTGACGCCGCAGAGTCCGCTCGAACAACGCCGGTTCAAGCTCAGCTATTTCGCCGATGGCGACATGGCGGCGGCCGAGCGGGTGCGGGCTTTGCTCGCGGAACACGGCCATAGTTGCTCGATCATCCAGAGCCACGGCCGCTATCTCGACATCCTGCCGCATGCCGCGTCGAAGGGTACCGCGGTCGAGCATGTCCGTCGTCGCCTTGGTCTCGAACCGCGACAGGTGATCGTCGCGGGGGACAGCGGCAATGATATCGAGATGCTGCGATCGTCACGCCACGCGATCATTGTCGGCAATTATTCGGACGGCCTGGGATCGCGGGCGGACTTGGCGCACGGCTATGTCGCGATCGGCCATCACGCGCGCGGCGTGATCGAAGGCGTCGCGTTCTTCCGCGATGCCGCCGCGGGAATCGACGTCGAGGGCATCAGGAAAGCATCGTGACGTCCTCGTCGGTCAGTGTGCTGACGCTGGTGCGCGGACGCCGCGCGCATCTGGTGAACCTGATCGCCGGCCTAAACGCAGCGACGCGTAAGCCTGACGAACTCGTGATCGCGTACATGCAGGACGCGCCGCATGCCGATCTCCCGCCGACCGACTTTCCAGTGCGCGCGGTGTTGGTCGAGGGCGACGCGATGCCGCTGGCGGCGGCGCGTAACCGTGCGGCGGCTGCTGCGCGTGGGGATCAGCTGATCTTTCTGGACGTCGATTGCGTTCCTGCGCCGACGTTGGTCGAGCGCTATGCGGCTACGGCGATCGAGCCGGGCGGTATTCGGTTGGGCGAGGTGCTGTATCTTCCCGCCGGCACAATGGATGCCGGGCTGGACTGGGACGTGCTCGACCGGGTCGGCCTGCGTCACCCGGCCAAGCCACCGATCGCGCCCGATGACATACGGCCGACTCCCAGCCACGGCGAGCTTTGGGGCCTGTCGTTCGCGATCTCCGCGGCGGACTGGGCGCGGGCAGGGGGGATGGACGAGCGCTATGTCGGCTATGGGGGCGAGGAAACCGACTTTGCCGCGCGGCTCGAGCGCGCCGGCGTGCCGATGTGGTGGGTCGGCGGTGCGCGGGCGTATCACCAGCACCATGTCGTCCACACGCCTGCGTACCAGCATTTCGATGCGATCATCCGCAATGCGCGGTTGTTTCGCGGCACCTGGGGGCGGTGGTGCATGGACTATTGGCTGGGGCATTTCGCCGAGTGCGGGCTGATCGCCTGGGATGCGGATACGATTACGGTGTTGCGGGGGCCGACCGCGGAGGAGGTTGCCGCGTCGAGGATGCCGCCGGAGGTTCTGTTCAGCTGAGGAACTGCGCAACGTTTCGATCCTCCCCCTGGCGGGGGAGGATCGACTGGCGCTCGATCTCTAAGCGGGCGCCCAAAGCGAGACCGCCAGTCCTTCCAGATAGTCCGCGGCGACCTTGGCCGCATCCGCGTCGTACAGGTCGGCGAGCGCGACCTGATCGAGTGCCTTCGCGGCGTCGAGTATCCCCCGCCATGGTGCGAGTGCGCCCGGCCATGACGGCAGCGCGACCGCGGCGCCCAGTTCCGCGAGACGTTCTGCCTTGCGGGTCTGTTCGCCGAAATAGCGCCATTCGGGTGCGCAGACATAAGGCCGACCGACGCGTGCGATCTCGTGCACGGTGTTGTCACCGGCCGAGGCTATGACGACGTCCGCGGCGGCGATGTGGTCGGTGATGCCGGGGACCCAGCCGAGTTCGACGAGATTGCCGAAGTCGGTCTCATGCCCCTCGCGGTGGACCGGTCCGAGCACCAGCCACAGCGCATCGGGCACCGCGCGCGCCGCCATCGTCAGCGGCGCGTACGGCGTGCCTGCGCCGCCGCCGCCGGTAAGCACGACGATGATTTCCTTGGTCGGATCGAGGCCGAGTTTCGCACGCGCCTCGGCCTTGGTCGAGACGGGGTCGACGGTCGTGCACAGGCCGCCTGCGTAGCACGTGTTGGCGCGCACCCAGTCGGGCGTATCCGCCTGTTCGAGCGCCTTGCCGAAGGGTGCGAGCAAGCCGACGCTTGCCTGATATGCGCCCAGATGACCCGGATCGAGCCGGTCGCCGTGCATCCGGATGCTGATCGCGGGCACGCTCGCGATCCGGGCCAGCAGCGCGATCTCGGCGGAAACGTCGACCACGAACAGCGCCGGATCGACGTCGTCGAGATGGTCGATGATCGTCCGCATCGTCGCCCGCGTCTTCGCGACACCGAGCGGAACGCAGTGCATCACCTCGGGCGTCGCCTGCGCAAACAGGCCGGGCGTCGGCACCGGCGCGCCGATCATGTCGGGCAGCGCGGCGATCGTGATCGGTCGCTCGAAGCCGTCGAACAGCGACGGCTTGGCAGTCAGGATCGTCACCGCGCGCTCGGCAGGCAATTCGCGGATGATCGCCATCGCGCGGTTGGCGTGGCCGCGACCCTGGTGATGGATGAAGAACGTGATCGGCTTGGTCATGCCGAACGTTGTACCGATCCGGCCTCCGATGGCGATTGATATCGATCAGCATAGTTCGCGCTCAGTCCGAATGCCGCCTCGACCTCGGGATCGAGCCACGCGGTGATGTGTTCGGCATCAGCAGGCGCGAGTTCGGGATAAGCCGTCGGAACATAGGGGGCATAGCCTTGCCCCTTGTAGCTGGTGATCGGCACATATTCTTCGCGCCGTGCAATCCCGGTCGCCTCGGACAACGCCTCGACGAACGCCGACGGAGCGCGCGCGAACGCATCATAGCCGAGCAACGCGACGTTGTGCGTCCGGTTGGTCAACGACGCCCAGTGGCGAAGTTTCGCGGTGCGCTTGGCGATGCAATTGGCGAAGCGTTCGCCGGTTTCCGGATCGCGCTCGTGCAGCATCTCGTCGCCCTGCATCGGATGCCCCGGCTCGATGGGGCCGAAATGATCGTCCCAATAACTGTGCCACTGGCTGCGGATGAACACGTCGAACGGCTCCGCCTTCAGGTCCGGGTGCGCGTGCCATGGCTGGCGGTGAAGGCTACGGGTCCAGTCGAACGCATCGCGCGCGACGACCAGCACCAGCGTATCCTTCACGAACAACGTTTGCGGCGGCACGAACCAGTGCTTGAAGCCGAAATCCTCGGTGATCGTCACGCTCGGCATGTTCGCCTCGATCGCGCGCGTGACGAGGTTGGTACCGCTGCATCGCTGGCCGTAAACCTGGACTCGCGTGATCGGCACGTCGCCCCGCTTGAGGATCCGCAGGCCCTCCAAAGGCTGGAGCCAGTTCAAGGGTTTAACGTGCGGTTTGGCGGGCGTCGACATGGGGAATGCCGCTAGCGCCGACCGGCAGTTCATACAACCATCCCACCTCGCAGCGTGCCCGGAAACCACTTCGACGATCGCGGTGGATTCCGGAAACATACCGGACAAACGTCGGGTCCATGCGGCCGCCATGATCGCGAACCATCACGGCGTGCCCGGCTCTCCATCGTACGTTCCCGACGGGAACGCGTTCACCACCCACGAGACCTTGCAACCGGAGGCCGCCCGGATCGTCATCGTCGACGACGATCCGGGCCTGCGCGACCTGCTCACCGAGTTCCTGGTCGATCATGGACTTCACGCGGAGGCCGTCGAGAGCGGGGCGGCACTGCGGACGCGTTTGGGGCGATCGCCGTGCGACCTGATCGTGCTGGACATGATGATGCCGGGCGAGGACGGGCTGTCGATCCTGCGGACGCTCCCGCAAGGCGCCGGCGCACCGGGGGTAATCATGTTCTCCGCGCTCGGCGGCGAGATCGACCGGGTGGTCGCGCTCGAACTGGGGGCCGACGATTACGTGACGAAGCCGTCCAGCCCACGTGAGATCCTGGCGCGGATCCGCTCAGTGTTGCGGCGTAGGGGGACGGGCGGGCGGGCTCCGGAGGCTTCCCCAGTCGTCGAGGGCGTGCATTCGGGAGCGATCGACATTTTCGCGTTTGCCGGTTGGATGCTCGACTGTCGGATGCGCGTGCTTCACGCGCCGGACGGGACGGTCATCAGGCTGACCGACGGCGAGTATCAGCTGCTTGTCGCATTCGTATCGGAACCGCAGGTGGTACAGTCGCGCGACGCGATGATCGCCCGGTCGGGACGGACCGAAAGCATGGCGCGTGGGCGCACGATCGACGTCAATATCAGCCGGTTGCGACGGAAACTGCTGGCGTTCGATCCGACGGAGATTATCCGGACGGTGCGCGGCACCGGTTATATCTTCATGCCGGTGGTCGTCGCGAAATAGCGTTCGGTCATGGCGATACGTCGATCCGATTGCTGCGCTGGCGTGCACGCGGTACGTTCTTCGGATGCAGACACAGCCGACCAGCCAGGCGCGGATCGCCGCGTGACTCGTATCGACGCGCACCAGCATTTCTGGTCCTATTCGCCGTCTGCATTCGACTGGATCGATACCGACAGCGTGCTCGCTCGCGACTTTTCGCCTGCCGATTTGATGCCATCGTTGGACGGCGCCGCGATCGACGGCTGCATCGCGGTGCAGGCGCGACAGAGCGACGCCGAAACCAACTGGCTGCTGGAACTCGCGGCTGCGCATCCGCGGATCATGGGCGTGGTCGGCTGGATTGATCTGCGGGCCGACGACATTGCCGAGCGGCTGGAGACGCGGTCGGGATCGTCCAAACTGGCTGGGTTTCGGCATATCGTCCAGGACGAGCCCGACGACGATTTCCTGCTGACACCCGACTTCGTGCGCGGGGTCCGGGCGACGGTCGAGCGCGGTTTCTGCTACCACATTCTCGTCAAACCTCATCAGGCCATCCATGTCCGTCGCTTCTGCGATCTGGTCGCGGCGGGGCGTTCGAGGGCGCCGCGGCTAATCCTCGATCACGGTGCGAAGCCCGACATCGCGCACGGTGGCTGGCAGCCTTGGGCGGACGCGATCGCCGACATGGCGCAGGTGCCGTCGCTCAATTGCAAGATATCCGGGCTCGTCACGGAGGCGGATCACGCGACGTGGACGGCGGACCATATCGCGCGGTATTTCGACCACCTGCTTGCGTGCTTCGGACCCGATCGGCTGATATTCGGCTCCGACTGGCCGGTCTGCCGCCTTGCAGCCGAGTATCGCCAGGTCGTCGACCTGATCGACGGGTTCGTCACGCGCGCTTGCCCGGAGGCGCGGGACGCGATCTTCGGCGGCAATGCTCGGGCGGCCTATGGGGTCTAGAGGTTCACGCCCGACCAGTTGCCGCGGCTGATCCGTTCCGCCGCTTCGGCGACCGCGGACCGGGCCACTGCGTCGTCGCGGAGTTCGGGGGGGAAGCCCAGTCCTGCGTCGATCAGACGCGCGACGACCTCGGCCGGCGTTCCGTGGCGTGCCGCGTCCGCCAGGCGATCGCCGGCTGGATCGACGATCGGAATCTTGTCGCGGGAACGTTGCATCAGGAAGGCGACCCACGCGCCGAGCGCGGTGACGACGCCCGCGGGCATGCGATCCGCGCGGCGGTTGGCGACGAGTGTATCGCCCAGCCGGTAGGGCAGCTTCTGCGATCCGTCCTGCGCGATCTGGTCGAGCCGGTGGACGATCACTGGGTTGCGGAACCGCTGGAGCACGGCGGCGCGGTAGGCATCCAGGTCGAGACCAGGGGTCGTGGGCAGCATCGGGATGATGTCGTCGCGGATCATCGCATCGACGAACCCGGCGAGCGCCGCGTCGTTCATAGCGTCCGCCACGCTCGCCGCGCCGCGGAGCAGGCCGACATAGGCGAGCGTCGAATGCGCGCCGTTGAGGATGCGCAGCTTCGCCTTCTCGTAGCTGGCGACATCGGTCGTGATCGTCGCGCCGACCGAGGCGAGATCGGGGCCGAGTGGGGTGCCGATGTCCTCGATCACCCACTGCACGAAGGATTCGCGTTGGACCGCGGCGAGGTCTTCGAGTCCGATCGCTTCGGCCACATCGTCGTAGAGCGCAACGTCGGACGCGGGCGTGATCGAATCGACCATCGTCGACGGCACGCGCACCTCACCGGCGATCCAGTCCGCCAGATCCGTATCGCCCACGCGTGCGAAGGCGACCAGAGCGGCGTGGAGCTTGGCGCCGTTGCTGGCGAGATTGTCGCATGGCATCGGCACGAACGGCGCGATCCCCGCATTCCGGCGCGAGGCAAGACCAGCGACCAGCCATCCGACCAGGCTGCGCGGCGTTGCCGTCCCGGCGAGATCATGGACGATATCGGCGTGCGACAGGTCGAGCGTGCCGTCGGCGGCGAGGCAATAGCCCTTCTCGGTCACGGTCGACGTCACCAGCCGGACCGCGGGATCGGCGAGCAGTGCGTGCGTTTCGGTCGCGTCGTCGGGCCCGAGGAATCGGCGATGCGCACCGATCACGCGGTTCGACGATTCGGCGTCGCGGATCGCGAGCGTGTAGAGCCCGTCCTGCTCGGCAAGTGCTGCGACCGTTCGCTTGCTGCGCATCGAGACCGCCGCGATGCCCCAGCGCGGGTCATCACTCAACAGCGCGTCGATATACGCCGCCTGGTGCGCGCGATGGAATGCGCCCGGCCCGAAATGAACGATGCCGATCGAGGGGAGGGGGCGGCCTCGCGGACTCTCGATCGTCGTCGGCAGTTTGTCGAGCGTCGCATGGCTCAGTCGTGTCAAAGCGTTACTCCACGTTTCCAGATCGCGATTTCGCGTTCGCCATTGCGCTCGGCGGCGGTTTCGCGGCCCGATGCGATCGCGGCGATGCAGTCGAGCAACGCCGTTTCGGCCGAGGCGAACCCCTGGTCGAGGACCTGTCCGGCGTCGAAATCGATCCAGCCCGGCTTGCGCTGGGCAAGGTCGGTGTTCGACGCGATCTTGATCGTCGGTACGGGAAACCCGAGCGGGGTGCCACGTCCGGTCGTGAACAGGATCACGGTCGCGCCGGCGGCGGCGAGGGCGGTCGACGATAACGCATCGTTGCCGGGCGCCTCCAGCATCGTCAGCCCGTCGGTCCGTGCCTGCGCGCCGTAGCCGATGACGTCGACGATCGGCGAGCGGCCGGCTTTCTGCACGGCGCCCAGCGACTTTTCCTCCAGCGTCGTGATCCCGCCGACGACGTTGCCGGGGGAGGGGTTTTCCGACACCGGCTCGCCATGGTCGATGAAATATTGCTTGAAGCCGTTCACGACGCCGACGATCGCATCGAACACCGAAACGTCGGCGGCGCGGTTCATCAGCGCCTGTTCCGCGCCGAACATCTCAGGGATCTCGGTGAACACCACGCGGCCACCGGCGCCGACGACCTCGTCGCTCATCCGGCCCACCAGCGGGTTGGCGGTCAGCCCCGACAAGCCGTCGGACCCGCCGCACTTCACGCCGAGCACCAGTCGATCGAGCCCGACCTCCTGCCGTTCGCAGGCCGCCAGCTCCGCCAGTTCCTCGACCAGCGCGATGCCTTCCTCGACCTCGTCAACGCTCAGCTGTGCCGTCAGCGTGCGGATCGCCGGGCGCCGCCATGCGGGGATCGCCTCGACCAGCGCGTTGATCTGGTTCTCCTCGCACCCAAGTCCGACGATCAGCACGCCGCTGGCATTGGGATGGCAGGCGAGGCTCGCGAGGATCTGGCGCGTGCCGTCGAGATCGTGGCCGAGCTGCGAACAGCCGTGCGGGTGGCTGAACGCGTGGACGCCGTCGATCTTGCCGGCCAAGGCCGTCCCGGCCCTGGCGGCGATCCGCTCGGCGGTCCGCGCGACGCACCCGACGGTAGGGAGTATCCAGATCTCGTTGCGCGTGCCGACCCGACCGTCGGGCCGAACGAAACCGCGAAAGGTCGCATGGCGGGGGGATGTCGCAACCGGCTCGTCCGTCGGGGCGAAACCGTAATCGAGCGTGCCGGCCAATCCGGTCGACAGGTTCTGGCTGTGGACATGATCGCCCGGCGCGATGGCGTCCGTCGCCCGCCCGATCGAATAGCCATATTTCGTCACGTCCGCCCCGGGCGCGATAGCGTCGAGTGCGATCTTGTGGCCCCGCCGAACGGCCTGCATCAGGGTGAGCACGGCGTTGCCGGTATCGATCCGGTCGCCGACATCGGCGTCGCGCAACAGGGTCGCGACGCTGTCGCCTGCGCGGACTATCACTGCATCGACCATTCCGAACCCTCCGCCCCGTTTTCCGCGTGCAGGACCGCATAGTATCAAATCGGGGCGCGACGCACGAATAAAGCTATCGGGAAGCGTCATCGGATCGGGCAGGGCGCGCGCGTCTCCGCGACGACTATTGGTAGTGCAGCGCTTTCTAAGAGCCAAAGGCAATGAAGTGCGTGGTGCGACGTGGCTTCAGCCGAGCCCAGGGTCGATTGGACCGGTGCGTGACACCGGTCCAACAGATTAGTTGCTGTCGGAATCGTCGCCATCGTCTATCGCGAGATACAGACCACCACCGACCGCAACTGCGGCAAGAGCGATGATGATGAAACCACCGTCGGCGACCTTGGACTTCTTAATGGTCGGCGTGCCGGCGCGTGCCGACTTGATCGTCGAGAGGCTGGATGCCGGGTTGGCCGAAGCCGCGTTCGCGGCAACCGGTGCGGCTACCAGCATGAGGCCAGCCGATGCCGTGGCAAGTGACTTAAGAAACATGAAATCTCCAATATTTAAGTGAGACTTCATCATAAACCACAAAGTGTCTTAACATGAAATAAGTTTCATAAACTAAAGAATGCTCGTTACAGCTAAGTCCCTGCAACATCTGGGCATTTGCGCAAAACCCGCCCATCGCGAAGGCGTCTCGCGTGGGTTTGGTCTTGGGTTTGGACTCTTTGGCACCTGGGGGGACGGCAGGTCAGACGCCGTCGCAAGAACGACTGCAACTTGCTGGACAGATGTGAAAAAGGGGTTCCGGCCTACCGGCATCTCGCGAATAAGCGAGGACTTGTCCGGTTAAAAAATGGCTCCCTGAGTAGGATTCGAACCTACGGCCACTCGATTAACAGTCGAGAGCTCTACCGCTGAGCTATCAGGGAACGTTGCCGGAGGCGGCTCTATAAACGGCCGGTCGGACGATGCAAGCGGGTTTCGCCGCAAAAATGCAAAGTCGGCGATAAACCGCGTTCAGGCGACGAACTGTTCCATGGTGATGCGGTCGTCGAGCGCGTGCTCGGGATCGAAGAGCAGTGTGAGCTCGCGCGCGCGGTCCATGCAGATGTCGACCTGCGCGACGTCGCGGATCTCGCGCTGGTCGGCGACCGCGGAGACGGGGCGCTTGCCGGGGTCGAGCACGCGGATGCGGATGCGTGCCTTGTCGGGCAGGATCGCGCCACGCCAGCGCCGCGGGCGGAACGGGCTGATCGGGGTCAGCGCGACCATGCCCGAGCCGAGCGGCAGGATCGGACCGTGCGCGGAAAGGTTGTACGCGGTCGAACCGGCCGGCGTCGCGACAAGGATGCCGTCGCAGGCGAGTTCGGCGAGGACGACGCGGTCGTTCACCGTCACTTCGAGATTGGCGGTCTGGCGGGTCTCGCGCAGGAACGAGACTTCGTTGATCGCGGGCAGCGTGTGCGTCCGGCCATCGACGCCAAGCGCGGTCATGCTGAGCGGGATGACCTTGAACGGCTTCGCGCGCTCCAGCCGGTCGGTGAGGCCGTGGTGGCGCCATTCGTTCATCAAAAACCCGACGGTGCCGAGGTTCATGCCGAACACGGGCACGGGCGGCTTGCGGCGCTCCAGCATCGTGTGCAGCGTCTGCAGCATGAACCCGTCGCCGCCGAGCGCGATGATGACGTCCGCGTCCTCGACCGGCACCCACTCGCCCATGTCGGCGAGCTCCGCTTCGGCGGCACGAGCAGGCGGGGTATTGGACGCGACCAGCGCCCGCCGCTCGTATCGGCTCATCCGCCGGTTACGCTCATGTGGCGGGCGACCGCAGGGCCTTCGCCCTGGCCGATGCGGAAGTCATGCGCCTTCGGCTTGGCGAACAGGCCAGCGTCGATCGCTTCGTCGAGACCGGCGGTCCCGCCTTCGCGCAATGCCGCCTTCAGGTCGACCTGATCGTCATGGCCCAGGCACATGTACAGCTTGCCTTCGGTGGTCAGGCGCACCCGATTGCAGCCGTCGCAGAAATTGGCAGTCAGCGGCGAGATCAGGCCAAGACGCGTGCGCGTGCTATCGACGTTCCAGTAGCGCGCGGGGCCGCCGGTCTTGTGCGCGTCGCGGGCAAGCGTGAACTGCTGGCCGAGATCCTCGAACACCTTGGTCAGCGGCAGGAAGCGGTCGGTACGGTCCTCGTCGATAGCGCCGAGCGGCATCGTCTCGATGAGCGACAGGTCGAACCCCTCGTCGCGACACCAGGCGAGCATCGGTGCGATCTCGTCCTCGTTGAAGCCCTTCAGCGCGACCATGTTGATCTTGATCGCCAGCCCCGCGTCGCGTGCGGCGTAGATGCCGCCGATGACCTGTGACACGTCGCCATGACGGGTGATGTAGCGGAAGCGCTCGGGATCGCGGCTGTCCATGCTGACGTTGACACGACGGATGCCGGCATCGACCATCGCCTCGGCATGCTGCGCGAGGCGCGTGCCGTTGGTGGTCATCGTCAGCTCTTCGAGACCCGATCCGATGTTGTGACCAAGGCGCTGTACCAGTTCGGCAACGTCGCGACGCACGAGCGGCTCGCCACCCGAAAGACGAATCTTCGTCACGCCACGTGCGATGAAACGCTCGGCAATGATCGCGATCTCTTCGAGGCTCAGCAGCTTGCTGCGCGGCAAGAATGTCATCTTTTCGGACATGCAGTAGCGGCAGCGCAGGTCGCAGCGATCGGTCACCGAAATCCGCAGATACTTGATCGTGCGACCATGCGTATCGCGCAGCGGCTTTTGCTCGAGGGTGGGCGCGATCGTCATCTTCTCCGAGCTAAGACCTGACTGTCCCACTAACAAGGCCGGATCGGCTGGTATTGGATTGGCGCGCGGCGATACGGCGGCTAGGCTCGCACCGGTCGAGCGAGGTGCGACGGATATGGAAGACATGCAGATCGCAACGACGCTGTTCGCGGTATCGTTCCGTCAACGTGATGAGATCGCGGAGATTTTGGCAAGCGCAGGGGCCGGTGCGGGGTGGCAGGCGGCGGTCGTGGGCGATGCCGAAGGGTTGGAAAGCCGGTTCCTGGGGAGCGGTGCCGCGGTCGCGTTGATCGATGCGCGCGGCGCACTCGACGACGGACTTTCGGCGACGCGCAGGCTGGGCGGGTTGGTCGCCACCAACGGTGCGGCGTTGCTGGTGCTGGTATCGCGCGGCGATGTCGAGGCGATCGGCGAGTTCTTCGATGCGGGCGCGACGCAATTCCTGGCCAGTCCGGCGAGCGAAGGCGAACTCGTCCAGGCGCTGCGGTTCGCGGGGCGCCATGCCGCACGCGCATCCGGCGGCGCGATCGATCGGCGCGGCATACCGGGCGCGTCGCACTATGACAGGGAGACCGGCGAAGCGCGGCGCTGGATCGTCAGCCGTATCGCCGAGGAGCGGCCGGTGGCGGTGGTGCTGGTCGCGCTGTCGCGCCTCGACATCGTCAATGCGGCGCATGGCCGTCCCGCGGTGGATGGCCTGATCGAAGCCGCGGTGTTGCGCGCAGAGACGGTCGCGCGCCAGGCGATCGGCGTGGATGCGATGGTCGCGCGGCTTGGCGGGTCGGAGTTCGTGCTGGTGATCGAGGCGGCCGGGGCCGCGGTGACGGCGGCGATCACCGCGCTGGATGCGGCGCTCGCGCGGCCGTTCGCGGTGGCGGATACGCGCGCGGTGCTCGGATGCCGCTTCGGCGTGGCGCAGCGCCAGCCGGGCGACGACGCGGCGGCGTTGTTGCGCCGGGCGAGCGAGGCGTTGGCGGAGGCGAAGGCGAGCGACGGATCGGTGCTGCACGTGGCGCTGCCCGACGGCGTTGCGCCGATCGACGCGCTGGCGATCGACCTGCACCATGCGATCGAGCGCGACGAGATCGACTTGCGCTGGCAGCCGCAGGTCGAGATCGCGAGCGGCAAGATCACGGGGGTCGAGGCCTTGGCGCGCTGGAACCACCGGGCGCTCGGGCCGCTCGGCGCGGATACGTTGTTCGACGCCGCAGACCGGGCCGATTTGGGCATCGCGTTGTCGGACCATATCCAGCGGCTGGTGCTGGCGCGTGCGGTCGCGTGGCCGGAGGTTCTGGGGACGTTGCGCGTGTCGCTGAACCTGACGGCGGCGGATATCACGCGGCCGGGGTTTGCCGCGCTGTTCCTGGCGCGGATCGACGAGAGCGGGTTCCCGCGCGGGCGGCTGACGGTGGAGATTACTGAGACGGGGTTGATCGAAGACCTCGCGGCGGCATCAGCGTTGCTGGCGGAACTGCGTGGGGCAGGGTGTCGGGTGGCGATCGACGATTTCGGCACGGGGTATTCGAGCCTCGCCTATCTGAAGTCGCTGCCGCTCGATTACGTCAAGATCGACAAGTCGCTGGTGCGGGACATCGACGGCAGCGCACGCGACCGCGTGGTGGTCGCCGGCGCGATCACGATGGCGCGTTCGCTGGGCCTCGCGGTGATCGCCGAGGGGGTTGAGCGACCGTCGCAACTCGAACTGCTCGCCGCGGGTGGATGCAGCCTGTACCAGGGGTTCCTGCTGTCCGAACCGGTGGGCGAGGCGGCGTTGCTCGAACTGATGGCGAGAGAATGATGCGGACCCTGATGCTGCCCCTTGCAATCGTCGCGATCGCAGCACCCGCGATGGCGCAGACTCCTGCCGAAATCGCGATCCGCAAGGGCATGGAAGCGAGCGCGGCGGGCTGGAACGCGGGCGATCTCGCGCGGTTCATGGACATCTATGCCGACGATGCGGTGTTCGTGACGCCGAAGGGACTGCTTCGCGGCAAGCCGGCGATTGCGGACAAATACCGGTCCAGCTTCAGCGGCACGGGCAATGCGCGCGGCAAGCTGTCGTTCGCGTTCCTGGAGATGCGCGGTCTGGATCCGGCGCATGCTATGCTGTTCGCACGGTGGACGCTGACCGGGGCGTCGACCAGCGAATCAGGCATGACGACTTTGGTGTTCGAACGGCGTGGCGGCGCGTGGAAGATCATTGCGGATCACAGCAGCTGAATGTCCGACGAACGATGTGGGATGACGCGATGACACAGCGGCTCGACCGCGCGACTGCTGCGCGATTTGCCGGGCTGACGCTCGGGCATCTGACCCGCGAATGGCCGTACAAGCTCGACCAGGTGCTCGACGGGCCCGGTGACCTGGCGCTGCCGAAGACGCTGCATCCCGTGTTTCACGGCAGTTTTGACTGGCATAGCTGCGTCCATGGCTGGTGGCAGGTGATGCGCCTCGCGCGGCTGTATCCGGACATGGCGGAAGCCGCCGCGGTCGAGGCGCTGGCGGACCGGATGCTGGTGCCCGCGCTGATCACGGGCGAGGTGGCGTATCTCGATCGGCCGGGTACCGGCGGGTTCGAGCGGCCTTATGGCTGGGGATGGTTGCTCGCGCTGCACGACGAGTTGGCGCGGCGGCCAGATCGGCCCTGGGCGGCGGCGGTCGAGCCGTTGGCACGCGCATTCGCGGCGCGGTTTGCGGCGTATCTGCCAAAGCTGATCTACCCAGTGCGGAGCGGGAAGCATGACTGCACCGCGTTCGCGCTCGTCCACGCGCTGCGCTGGGCACGGACGCATGACCCGTCGCTCGCCGCACTGATCGAGGCGCGCGCGCGGGACTGGTACGGGGACGATCGCGACTGTCGGCCGTTCGAGCCTAGCGGGGAGGATTTCCTGTCGGCGACGTTGTGCGAAACGGCGTTGATGAAGGACGTGCTCGGGGCGGAGCTCGCGCCGTGGCTGGCGGCGTTCCTGCCCGACCCCTTCGGTCCAGCGACGGCGTGCCTGCGTTCCCCCGCGATCGTCAGCGACCGGTCGGACGGGCGGCTCGCGCATCTCGATGGCGTGAACCTGTCGCGCGCGTGGTGCTGGCGGACGATCGCCGACGCGCTGCCCGATCCTGCCGCCGCCCGCGCGATCGCCGATGCGCATCTGGCGGAGGCGCTGCCGCATCTCGCGGACGATTACATGGGCGAGCATTGGCTGGCGACGTTCGCACTGCTCGCGCTGGAGGCCGACTGATCTGAAGAGAAGGGGCTGGCGTAGCGGACTGCGCTGCCTACAGTCGCATCATTGAACGATAAGAGAGTGATGATGCAAAGACGCCTGCCGTTCCTGGCCTTGCTGGCCCTTTCGACGACCGCGCTGGCGCAGACGCCGGCCCCCGCTACCGATCCGAATGCGTATCTCGAGGATATCCACGGCACGCGTGCGCTCGATACCGTCAAGCGGTGGAACACGCAGTCGCTCGCCGCGCTCGAAGCCAAGCCCGGCTATGCGCGCTACCGCCAGCGTGCGCTCGACCTGTTGCAGGCGGATCGCCAGATCGCGACGCCCGACCAGATCCTCGGCGATCAGGTGCTGAACCTGTGGCAGGACAAGACGAACGTACGCGGGCTGTGGCGGGTCGCGTCGCTGGCGTCGTTCACCAGCGGCAAGCCGGTCTGGCGGACGCTGATCGACGTCGATGCGCTCGGCAAGGCGGAGGGCAAGAGCTGGGTGTGGAAGGGCGCGACGTGCCGCTCGCCGTCGTACGATCGCTGCATGGTCGCGCTGTCGAACGGCGGCGGCGATGCGGTCGAGGAACGCGAGTTCGACATCCCCACGGGCAAGTTCGTCGCGGACGGCTTCGTCGTGCCGAGCTTCAAGACTGGGCTGAACTGGGCCGGGCCGAACGCGCTGTACGTAGCGACCGATTTCGGCGCCGGGAGCCTTACGAAATCAGGCTATCCGCGCACCGTGAAGTGGTGGCAGCGCGGCGCGCCGCTCGCGGCCGCGGCCACCGTGACGAGCGCGACGCCGGACGATGTCGGGATCGAGACCAACGTCTTCAGCGATGGCGACCGGCGCTATCCGCTGGTGTCGCGCAACGTCGATTTCTTCCATTCGAAGCGCAGTCATATCGGCGAGAATGGCCGGCTGGTGCCGTCGCCGTTGCCCGACGATGCCGAGATCAACGCTGTCCTCGATGGTCGGTTGATCGCGACGCTGGCGTCTGACTGGAAGGGGATCCCGAGCGGGTCGGTCGTGGCGTACAGCGTCCCCGACGTGCTGGCGGGACGCACGCCGACGATCGAACGCGTGCTGGTGCCGACCGCGACGCAGGCGGTGGAGCAGGTCGATTCGAGCAAGTCGGTGCTGTGGGTGAAGATGCTCGACGACGTCTCTGGCCGGCTCGTGTCGCTGACGCGCGGCGCGGACGGGCAATGGGTGCAGTCGGTATCGGCGCTGCCGACCGCGTCGACGATCCATCTCGATGCGACCGCGGGCAAGGACGACGTCGCGTTCGCGGTTGTCGAGAGCTTCCTCAGCCCGCCTGCGCTCTATGCCGTCCGCCCCAATGCCAAGCCGGTCACCGTCGACACGCTGCCAGCGCGGTTCGACGCCTCGACGATGCAGGTCGAACAACGGTTCGCAACCTCGAAGGACGGGACGAAGATCCCGTATTTCCTCGTGCGCAAAAAAGGCACGACGGGGCCGGTGCCCGCGCTGGTCCACGCGTACGGCGGGTTCCGCAACGCGCAGACACCGACCTATCTCGTCGACCAGCCCTATCGCTCGGGCCCGGCCGGGCTGTTCTGGGTCGAGGGGGGCAACGCGTTCGTGCTCGCCAACATCCGTGGCGGTGGCGAATACGGGCCGCGCTGGCACCAGATGCCGCTGCGCGAGAACCGGCAAAAGGCGTATGACGATCTCCACGCGGTCGGTGACGATCTTGTCCGGACCGGCGTGAGTGCCAAGCGGAAGATCGCCGTGTCGGGGCGGTCGAACGGCGGCCTGCTGGTCGGCGTCGCGATGGAGCAGCGTCCTGATCTCTACGGCGCGATCGTGATGGGATCGCCGTTGCTCGATATGCAGCGTTACTCGCATCTGTCGGCAGGCGCATCGTGGATCGGCGAATATGGCGACCCGGACAAGCCCGCGGACTGGGCGTTCATCTCGCAATATTCGCCGTACCAGAATTTGAAGCGCGGCGTGCAATACCCGACGCCGTTCATCTACACCTCGACCGAAGACGACCGCGTCCACCCCGGCCACGCGCGCAAATTCGCCGCGCGGCTGGAGGCGTATGGCGATCCGTTCTTTTATTACGAAAACCCGGAGGGCGGCCATGCGGCGGGCGCCGATAAGATCGAGGACGCCAAGCGCGCCGCGCTCGTCACCGTCTATCTGAACGCGCAACTCGCGCCACAACGCTGATCGTCAGGAATCCATGATGCGTAATTTCCGTCTGTTGCTCAGCGCCGCGATGCTCGCGCTGCCGGTTTCATCTATCCCTGCGCCCGTGCTGGCCGCGCAAGCGAACGAGACGTCGGCGTTCGCGTCGCTCTCGAAGCGCTACGTCGATGGTCTCGCCCGCCTCAATCCGTCGTCGGCGACATCGCTCGGCGATCACCGCTTCGACGCACAGATCACCGACATGTCCGCCACAGGTCGTGCCAAGCGTGAGGCGTTCTCGAAGGCGATGCTCGCCGATCTCCAGCGGATCGACCGCAAAGCCCTGTCGCGCGAGGAGCAGGTCGATGCGGCGCTGCTCGACAATGCGCTGCGCTACGACATCTGGGATACCGAGACGCTCGGCGGGTGGGCGTGGGATCCGCAGGTCTATAACGACATCGCCGGCAGCTCGCTCTATTCGCTCGCCGCACGCGATTTCGCGCCGTGGCCACAGCGCCTGAACGCGGCGACCGCGCGGATGGCGGCGCTCCCCGCATTACTGGCGCAGGCGCGCGCGAACATCGTCCCCGCCCGCGTGCCGTCGATCTACGCGACGACCGTGGCGAAACAGAACAGCGGCATCGTCGACATCGCCGAGACCATGCTCGCGCCGCACAAGAGCGAATTGTCCGCAGCCGACGCCAAGCGGTTCGACGCCGCGCTCGTGATACTGAAGGCCGCGGTTGCCGAGCACCAGGTCTGGCTCGACAAGACGCTCGTGCCCGGTGCGAAGGGCGACTTCCGCCTCGGCGCGGCGCTCTACGACAAGAAGCTGGGCTTCGCGCTGCAATCCGACCTCACCCGGGCCGAGATCAAGCGCCGCGCGCAGGCCGCGATCGTCGACACGCGCGTACAGATGTACGCGATCGCGCGCCAGATATTCGGCGCCAAGAAGGGCGCGCTGCTGCTCCCCGACAAGCCGTCCGAAGCGCAGCAACAGGCCGCGATCCAGCTCGCGCTCGAACTCACCTACGCGAAGCGTCCGGCACGCGACGGCATGATCGACGCCTCGACCAAGGCGCTGGCGCAGGCGACCGCCTTCGTCCGCGAGAAGGGGCTGGTCGGGATGCCCGACAGCCCCGTGAAGATCATCACCATGCCCAAGTTCCAGCAGGGCGTCGCGGTGGCGTATTGCGATTCACCCGGCCCGCTGGAGAAGAATCTCGGTACGTTCTTCGCCGTGTCGCCGATCCCCGACGACTGGACCGAGGCGCAGGCGACCTCGTTCCTCAGCGAATATAACGACTACATGATCCACGACCTCGCGGTGCACGAGGCGATGCCGGGGCATTACCTCCAGCTCGCGCACGCCAACGCGACTCAGTCGACGCTGCGCGCGGTGCTCGGCTCGGGGCCGTTCGTCGAGGGCTGGGCGGTGTATGCCGAGGGCATGATGGCGGACGAGGGCTATCTGAATGGCGATCCGCTGTTCAAGCTGACGGTGCTGAAGATGCGGCTGCGCTCGATCTCGAACTCGCTGCTCGACATCGGCATCCACACCGAGGGCATGACCCGCGAGCAGGCGATGCAGCTGATGACGCACACCGCGTTTCAGCAGGAGCGCGAGGCGGCGGGCAAATGGGTCCGCGCCTCGCTCGGCTCGACGCAGTTGTTGAGCTATTTCACCGGCTATTCGGAGCACATGGCGTTGCGCGACGAGGCCAAGAAGCGGCAGGGCGCGGCGTTCGATCTCAAGCGCTACAACGACGCGTTGCTCGCGCATGGTTCGCCGCCAGTGCGCTACGTCCGCGAACTGCTGTTCGACCTGCCGATCGGATGACGGCAGGCGGGTGCGGGTGACGCATATCCCGTGGTCGATCCGTTCATCGGCACGGGGGGCGAGGGGGTTATCTTCCCCGGCGCAGTACGCCGTTCGGAGCCCACCGCGACTTTATCGATGACACCGTACGGAGAATGCCGTCGTGATCGTCGTTGGGTTCGCCCGTCCGGGCGCAGAGCGATTGACGCGGATCGCACTACGCCGACAGCATATGGTTTCATACAGTGGCCACGGTAACGGGCGCACGCTTTCAGATTGTCACAGCCCATGCGTCTTCCTCGCCTGTTCAGCCGCCCGTCGAACGACATGGCGATCGATCTCGGAACGGTGAACACCGTCGTCTATCTGCGCGGTCAGGGCATTGTCCTGAACGAACCGTCCGTGGTGGCGATCGAAACGCGGAATGGCGTCCAGCAGGTGCGCGCGGTCGGTGCCGAAGCGAAATTGATGATGGGCAAGACGCCCGACGGGATCGAGACCATCCGGCCGATGCGCGACGGCGTGATCGCCGACCTCGACGTCGCCGAGCAGATGATCAAGTTCTTCATCGAAAAGGCGCATGGCGGGCCCAGCCGACTGCCACGCCATCCCGAGATCGCGATCTGCATCCCGTCCGGCGCGACCTTGGTCGAGCGTCGCGCGATACGCCAGGCGGCGTCCAATGCCGGCGCGCGCAAGGTATATCTGATCGAAGAGCCGATGGCGGCGGCGATCGGTGCCGGACTGCCGGTGACCGAACCGGTCGGGGCGATGGTCGTCGACATCGGCGGTGGCACGACCGAAGTGGCGGTGCTGTCGCTGCGAGGGCTTGCCTACAGCACGTCGGCGCGGGTCGGCGGCGACAAGATGGACGAGGCGATCAGTTCGATGATTCGTCGCAAGCACAATCTGATGATCGGCGAAGCCACCGCCGAGCGTGTGAAGCTGGCGGTCGGCATGGCGCGCATGCCGGAGGATGGGATCGGCGAGGTCATGCGCGTCAAGGGACGCGACCTGCGTGCGGGGGTGCCACGCGAGATCGAGGTGACGCAGGCGGATATCGCGGCGTCGTTGGCGGATCTGATCGGCCAGATCGTCGAAACCGTGCTGACGGCGCTGGAGAAGACCGAACCCGAACTGGCCGCCGATATCTGCGATCAGGGCATCGTCATGACGGGCGGCGGATCGCTGCTCGCGCGGATCGACGAAGTGTTGTCGGACGCGACGGGGCTGCCCGTCACGGTCGCCGAGAACGCACTGACCTGCGTCGCGATCGGCGCGGGCCGCGCGATGGAAGAGCCTGTCTATCAGGGCGTGATGACGGAAATCTGACGTGGCGGAGCACCGGCGCTCTGCGGTTTCGGCAACGTCGACATGCACTGCGCGTCGTGAAGCGCTCGAACCCGACATCGGTTTTCAAGCGCTTGGCTCGATGACAGGGCAAGGGGTTGGTGGGCCCGGCAGGAATCGAACCCGCAACCTAGCCGTTATGAGCGGCCAGCTCTAACCGTTGAGCTACAGGCCCAACCCGTGACCGCGTTAGCGCAAGCGTCCATCCCGCAAAAGGGCACACAAGCAAAACGGCAAAGAAAAAGGGCGCCCCCGAAGGAACGCCCTTTCCGACACTAATACTCTATCGGGCGCGAACGCCCGACAGGGTCTTAGTTCATGTTGTCGGTCTTCTCGTCGGCAGCGTCACGGACGTTGTCGGCAGCTGCGTTCATGTTGTCAGCAGCGTTCTCGAGCACGTCGGTAGCGACTGCGTTCGAGGTGTTGTCCGCCATGGCGTCCATGTTGTCAGCCTGCATTTCCATGTTGTCAGCCAGCATGTCCGCGTTGTTCTCAACTGCGGCGGCTTCTGGCGACTTGCTGCAGGCTGCGACGGACATCAGGCCGGCGGCAGCAGCGATCAGAACGATCTTCTTCATTCGAATGCTCCCAAGCATAGTTTCACTCGCGGCCGACCCGATTGCCGTCGCGAAGTCACGTCAAATAGCGGCCCCCGGCGGGCGGTCAATCCGCTAAATTCATCTGTCCGCAAGGTTTGCGGCAGAACGATGACAGATTGGTTCATGCAATTCGTCACTTCTGGGGCACAATTGACCCGATTTCCTCGGGCGCATTGGCCACTGTCGCGATCACCGTGGTCCAGGCCGCGACGTTCTGACGGAGCTGTTCGGGGTCGATCAGATCCAGCGTGTCCTCGGGCGTATGGTGATAGTCGAAGTAGCGCAGACCCGACTGGTTGAGGTCGATTCCAGCGACGCCCGTGGCGATCACCGGGCCGACGTCGGTGCCGCCGTGCGGGGCATCGGCGCCGCGAACGATCCCGAGCGGGGCGAGCGCGACGGCCAGGCGATCCTCGATCGGCTTGGCGGCGGCGGGCAGGCTGCTTTCGAACCGCCAGACGCGATCGGCACCGAAATCCGATTCGGCGGCGGTCGCATGGCGCTCGCCGGCGTGCGCCTTGGCGTAGGCGGCTCCGCCGAAGCCGCCGCTCTCCTCGTCGCCGAACCAGACGACGCGGATCGTGCGACGCGGGCGCTGGCCGCTGTCCATGACCATCTTTGCGGCCGCCGCGGTGATCGCGATGCCTGCGCCGTCATCGATCGCGCCGGTGCCGAGATCCCAGCTGTCGAGATGGCCACCGACCAGGACGATCCCGGCCTTGGGGTCGGTGCCCGGAACCTCGGCGACGACGTTGCCCGATTCGCGCATGCCGACCTGCTTGTCTTCCAGCACCAGCTTCAGCGTTACCGGCTTGCCGAGCTTCACCAGCCGTTCGACATGCTCCGCGTCCGCGACGGACAGCGCTGCCGCGGGGATCGGCGTCACGCCCGCGTCGAAATTGGTGTTGCCCGCGTGCGGCCCGCGGCCGTGATCGGTACCGATCGACCGGATGACGATCGCCGCCGCGCCCTTCTTGGCGGCAACGTTCGGTCCGACGAAGCGCGCGGTGCCCTGCGATCCATAGCTCGACCCGTCCTGGGTCGGCTGCATCGCGTTCGACACGAAGGCGATCTTGCCTTTCAGGCTGCCGTCGGCGGCGGGCGCCAAGTCGTTGTATGTCGCGAAATACACGATCGGCAGGGTCAGTCCGCCCGGCGGCGTCGCGCCCGAATTGCCAAGCCCGACCAGATGCAGCGTCTGCGCATAGGGAGCGACCAGCTCACCACTCTCCATACCGCGCGACCAGACCGGCAGCTGGTAAGGCTCGATCCGCACGTTCTTGAACCCGAGCGCCTTCAGCTTGGCGACCGACCAGGCGCGCGCCCGCGGTGCCGCCTCGGTGCCGGTCATTCGCGGGCCGACCTCGGTCGTGAGCCCCTCGACGATCTTGTACGCCGTATCGTCGGTCAGCGCCTTGTCGCGCAGTGCAGCAACCTTCGCGTCGACCGCGGTTGCTGGGGCAGCGGTGCGCTGCGCCGCAAGAGGAACGGCGGTGATTGCGGCACAGGCCGCCAGAAATGGTGCGATACGCGTCATCAGCAATTCCCCTTGGTGTCGGCCTCCTTCGTTAGGTCCCAGCTCGCGCGTTGCCAACCTTCGCGGCTGCCCTTACATGCGCAGATCAATCCCTCCCTCACGAACACCCGAACGGAGACCCCCGTGGCCGGCCAATACGCCTATGTCATGAAGGACATGACGAAGACCTTCCCCGGCGCGCCCAAGCCGGTGCTGTCGAACATCAATCTGCAATTCTATCATGGCGCCAAGATCGGCATCGTCGGCCCCAACGGCGCGGGCAAGTCGACGCTGATCAAGATTATGGCCGGCATCGACAAGGACTATACCGGCGAGGCCTGGCCGGGCGAGAACGTTACCGTCGGCTATCTGGAGCAGGAGCCGCAGCTCGACGCCACCAAGACCGTGCTGGAGAACGTCAAGGACGGCGCGCGCGGTGTCGCGGACATGGTCGATCGCTTCAACGCGATCTCCGCCGAGATGGGCGATCCCCAGGACGACACCGACTTCGACGCGCTGCTGGAGGAGATGGGGACGCTTCAGGAGCAGATCGACGCGATCGACGGCTGGACGCTCGACAACCAGCTCGAGGTCGCGATGGAAGCGCTACGCTGCCCGCCAGGCGACTGGCCGGTCGACAAGCTGTCGGGTGGTGAGAAGCGCCGCGTCGCGCTGACCCGCCTGCTGATCCAGAAGCCGGGCATCCTTCTGCTGGACGAGCCCACCAACCATCTCGACGCGGAAAGCGTCCAGTGGTTGGAGAATCATCTGAAGGATTATGCGGGCGCGGTGCTGATGATCACCCATGACCGCTATTTCCTCGACAACGTCGTTGGCTGGGTGCTCGAACTCGATCGCGGCAAGTATTTCCCGTATGAGGGCAATTACTCGACGTATCTCGAGAAGAAGGCCAAGCGCCTTGAGCAGGAGGATCGTGAGGAATCCGGTCGTCAGACCGCGATCAAGAACGAGCTCGAATGGATTCGTCAGGGTGCCAAGGCGCGCCAGACCAAGTCCAAGGCGCGTATCGCCAACTTCGAACGCCTCGTCTCCGCACAGGAGAACCGCTCGCCGGGCAAGGCGCAGATCGTCATCCAGGTGCCCGAGCGTCTCGGCGGCAAGGTCATCGAGCTCGAGAACGTCTCCAAGGCTTACGGCGACAAGCTGCTGTTCGAGAACCTCTCGTTCACGTTGCCCGCGGGCGGTATCGTTGGCGTCATCGGTCCCAACGGCGCCGGCAAGTCGACGCTGTTCAAGCTGATCACTGGGCAGGAGACGCCGGACAGCGGCACGATCGACAAGGGTTCGACCGTGCGGCTCGGCTATGTCGACCAGAGCCGCGATCATCTCGATGACAAGAAGAACGTCTGGGAGGAGATTTCCGATGGCCTCGACTCGATGAAGGTCAACGGGTTCGACCAGTCGACGCGCGCCTATGTCGGGGCGTTCAACTTCAAGGGCCAGGACCAGCAGAAGAACGTCGGCAAGCTGTCGGGCGGCGAGCGCAACCGCGTCAACATCGCCAAGATGTTGAAGCGCGGCGGCAACGTGCTGCTGCTCGACGAGCCCACCAACGATCTCGATGTCGAGACCTTGGGCGCGCTTGAGGAAGCGATCGAGAACTTCGCCGGGTGCGCGGTGGTGATCAGCCACGATCGCTTCTTCCTGGATCGTCTCGCCACGCACATCCTGGCGTTCGAGGGCAACAGCCATGTCGAATGGTTCGAGGGCAATTTCGAATCCTACGAAGAGGACAAGCGCCGCCGTCTGGGCGATGCGGCGGATCGTCCTACCGCGCTGTCCTATAAGAAGCTGACGCGCTGACCCGATGTTGCGGGGGCTCGACGAGGAACTGGTCGCTCACAAATACGCGCATGTCGAGCGCGAGCGCCGGTTTCTCGTCGACCCTGCGCGTCGGCCCGATCTGGCCGACGCGCCGTATATCCTGATCGAGGACCGGTACATCGAGGGTACGCGGCTAAGGCTGCGCGCCATGACCGATAGCGGGTCGGGGCGCGTGGTCCTGAAGATCGGCAAGAAGTACGACGTTGCCGATGTACTGAGCAGGCCGACGGTCACGACGTATCTCGATCGGGACGAGTATGACCTGCTGGCGAAACTGCCGGCACGATCGTTGAGGAAACGCCGGTATCCGGTGGATGCAGACTTTGGCATCGACCTGTTCGAAGGGGCGCTCGCCGGGCTCGAACTCGCCGAGATCGAGCAGGACGGCGCGGCCGCTTTGACGTCGATCGTCAGCCCCGAATGGGCAATCGCGGAGGTCACGCATGATCCGCGATTTCAGGGTGGGCGATTGAGCCTGCTGGATGCGGCAGGCGTGACGAGACTTATTGCCAGTAACATCGAGTGAGTATGACGGTTATCGAACAATCTCCCGGCGGCGATCGGCCCCCTGGCGCAGGCGAACTGGAATATCGTCTTCGCCAGCAGTCGATCCTGGCCGATTTCGGGATCGAGGCGCTGCGGGCGCGGGATCTGCAGCCGATGTTGCAGCGCGCGACCGAGTTGTGCGGCGAGGGAATGCGGTCGAAATACTGCAAGTTCCTCGAATACCGTCCCGAACAGAACACCTTGTTGGTCCGCGCCGGGATCGGCTGGGCGCCGGGGGTGGTCGGGTCGACCGAGATGCGTACCGACCTCGGCTCGCCGGCGGGGTTCGCGCTGGAGACCGGGCTGCCGGTGATCTCGAACCATCTGGAAAACGAGCAGCGCTTCCGGACACCGGAGTTCATGGCGCAGCACAATATCCGCCGCGCGATCAACGTGCTGGTGGAGACGTCGGGCAAGCGCTTCGGCGTGCTCGAGGTCGACAGCCCGGACGAGGGCAAGTTCGAGCCGGCCGACTTCGCCTTCATGCAGGGGTTTGCCAACCTCATCGGCGTCGCGATCGAGAGGCAGCAGGCGGAGCAGCGGCTGAGCGAGGCGATGGAGCATCAGGAGTTGCTCACGCGCGAAGCCAGCCACCGGGTCAAGAACAGCCTCGCGCTCGTCTCTGCGATGCTCAACCTTCAGATGCAGGAGGATGACGATCCGCGTATCCGCCGGCTGCTCGGCGATGCGCAGGCGCGGATCACCGCGATCGCACAGACGCACGACCAACTCTGGCGTGGGGATCAGGTCGGCATCGTCGCGCTGAACGATCTGGTCTGTGGGATCGCTAGGGGGCTGGGCGAGCAATCGCTCACCCACCGGATCGACTGCGATATCGAGGCGATCCTGATCAGCGCGGACGTGGCGATCCCGATGGGCTTGCTCGTCACCGAGCTGGTCACCAACGCGATCAAATATGCGTATGGCGACGATGGTGGCGTGATCCTGGTCACGGTGCGGAGCGCGGACGGGCGAATCGTGTTGACCGTTTCCGACGAGGGCGGCGGGTTGCCGGCGGACTTCGACCTGAAGACGGCGTCGCGCAAAAGCCTTGGGATGCGGATGATCGGCAGCCTCGCGCGGCAGTTGCGCGGGACGGTGACTATCGAGAATGCGCAGGTCGGGACGTGCGCGACGTTGGACGTGCCCGATCCGCGGGTGGAGGAAGCCTCGGCAACTTAACGATACTCCGTCATCCTGACGAAAGTCAGGACCCATAGCCCAAAGGGCAACACTTGTAACTCTGGATCCTGACTTTCGTCAGGATGACGGGTTTTATCGTTCTCCTGCGAACTCAGGAGTCCAGGGTCAGGAGCATTTCGGTTGGTATCCTGGGCTCCTGCGTTCGCAGGAGAACGGTGGTTAAGCGGCGACCGCTTCGGCTTTAGTCGCCATCCACGCCTCGGCCTTGGCCAGCGCGGGAGCGTCATCTACATCGATCCAGTCGATGTCGCTGCAATCGACGATCCGGGCCAAGCCTTGCGCGGCAAGCAGGCGGACGCCTTCGGTCAAAGACGGGCTCGTCAGCGTGGCCAGCGCGTCCGACAGCGCAGGGCCGATCGCGAAAACGCCGGTGTCATAGCAGTCGTGCGGTTCGAGGACCTTGCCGATCGCGACGATGCGGTCGCCTTCGGTCGCGACGCAGGTGACGTCCTCTGGGTCGACCCAGTCATGCCCGAGCCGTCGGTCAATGCCGAGGCGCAGACCGCCGCCGGCCCCGGCCTTAGCCATGCGGGCATAGATTTCGGGGCTGACGAGGTGGTCGCACATCGCGAGAATAGCTTCGCTACCGGCCAGCGCATCGCGCGCCGCCAGTACCGAAACGCCGTTAGGTTCGCGGTGGTCGGCGAGAACAGTCTCGACCGCCAACGGCCAACGCCGGCTCGCGAGATACGCTTCGATCGCCTCGCGCCCGTAACTCACCGTCACGATCGCGCGCGCGAAACCGGCCTCCGCCAGCCCCTCAAGCGCGTGGGCGATCAACGGCCGCCCCGCGACCGCGCAGAGCGGCTTGTACGGGGCGGAGGTGCGAAGGCGGCTGCCTTCCCCGGCGGCGAGGATGATCGCCGTTTCAATCCGGGGCGTATCGATCATGTCAGGCGGCCTTGATGAACCGCTCGACTTCGATCTGCGCGAGATCGTCGGTCATCTGCGTGCGCGGGTGCTTGCAGAAATAGGCCGATGCAGGGTCGATCACGCCGGCGATGCCGCGATCCTTGGCGATCTTGGCGCAACGGATCATGTCGATCGCGACGCCTGCCGAGTTGGGGCTGTCCTCGACCGAGAGACGCAGCTCGATGTTCATCGGCACGCCGCCGAACAGCTGGCCTTCCATACGCAGGAAGCAGACCTTGTTGTCGTTCTGCCAGGGCACGTAATCCGACGGACCGATATGGACGTTGTCGTCGTCCATGCGCTCTGCCGCAACCGACTGCACGGCTTCGGTCTTCGAGATCTTCTTCGACTCAAGACGGCGATGGTTCGACATGTTCAGGAAGTCGGTGTTGCCGCCGGTGTTGAGCTGGTAGGTGCGATCCAGCTTCACGCCGCGCTTGGCGAACAGGTCGGTCAGCACGCGGTGGACGATCGTCGCGCCGAGTTGCGCCTTGATGTCGTCGCCGATGATCGCGACGCCGGCGTCTTCGAACTTCTTCGCCCAGACCGGGTTCGAGGCGATGAAGACGGGGATGTTGTTGACGAACGCCACGCCTGCTTCGATCGCGCATTCGGCGTAGAATTCGGTCGCTTCCTGCGAACCGACCGGCAGGTAGTTCATGAGAACGTCGGCGCCCGACGCCTTCAGCTCGGCGATGACCTCTTCACGGGTTGGTTCGGCGGCGTCCGAGACCAGGAACGTACGGTCGTCCTTGAAGTCGGCCATGTGGTCGGCGACGCCGTCCAGCTTCTTGCCCATCTTCACGATCGTGCCGGTGTTGCCGACATTGGGTGCGAACACCGCGGTGCAGTTGGGCTTGGCGAAGATCGCCTCGGCGACGTCCTTGCCGACCTTGCGGCGATCGACGTCCCAGGCCGCAACGACCTTGATGTCGCTCGGCTTGTAGCCACCCATGTCGAAATGCATCAGGCCAACCTGGTCGTTTGCCCCCTCGCGATAATGCTCGAGGCCCTGGACGAGCGAGCTCGCGCAGTTGCCGATGCCGACCACGGCGATCCGAATGCTATTCATTACTGACCCTGTTCCTTACGAAAGATGCATGCGCGACGCGGTCTTTGGTCGCGTTGCGGAAGTATTACGAACGAAAGCCCGCTCGACACGACGGTGCCAGACGAGCCCGACGATGGCCACGAGCGTCAAAGGGACGATCTCGAACCACCAGAAGATGCGTGGGTTGCCCGCGAAGCAGGCGACGAAGATCGCCCATACCCGGACATTCGCGGTAAGCAAGGCCATGAAGCGCAACGGCGCGACGGCGCGGGCACCGTACAGGGCGCCGAGCGCGATCGGATCCGCCGACTGACCGAGCGTGCGCTCGAACGGCATGGCGATCCGGTCGATGCTGCTCGCGACGCCATCATAAAAGCGGACGAGCGCGTTGCCGGTCGGAACGGGGAGCGCTTCGAGAGCCACGCCCTTGATGCGACGATGAAAGCGCGAACGCTCGCCCTCGTACATGTTCGACTGAACGGCATGCGCGCCACCAGCCGCGACGGCGAGGACCCAGGCCTCGGGCGTGTCGATCGTCAGCGCGAGCGAGATGTAGATCAGTGCGAAGACGCCGTGATCGCACAATCCGTCGAGCATCCTGCCGAGCGGGCTCGCGGTCTTGGTCGCACGCGCGACCATGCCGTCGAGTCCGTCGGCGATCAGCCAGCCCATCGACAGCACCAAGCCGACCAGCGCGAGCGCCCAGTTTCCCCACTGCGTATACGCAAGCGCAGCTGCTCCGCCGAGGCAAAGCCCCGCCACCGACACCGAATTCGCCGAAATTCCACGCGCCAACGCGAGCGGCAAAAGCGCACGGCCTGCCGGGTGAATCAGCCAAAGATTAGATGGGATCTCGATCCGGCGATCGCGCGATCCATCCGGTGGAGCCAGTGTCATAGGATTTTCATAATGCGCCGGATGGGCGATTTATGCAAGGCGGCGCGGCTGACCTTACGGAACGCTTGACCGCAATTCATCGAGCCAGATCTTGGCAGTTCCATCCGACGGCGCGCGCCAGTCGCCACGCGGCGACAGCGCACCGCCAGCCGAGACCTTCGGTCCATTGGGCATCGCCGACCGCTTGAACTGGCTGGTTGTGAAGAAGCGGAAGAGGAATTTCTCCAGCCAATGCCGGATCGTCGGCAGGTCGTAGGCGACGCGCGCGTCCGCGGGCAGGTCTTCCGGCCATGCTCCGACGCTCGCATCGCGCCATGCGTGCCAAGCGAGAAACGCGATCTTCGAGGGGGCAAGGCCGTAGCGGATCACGTAATGCGCGAAGAAATCGTTCAGCGCATAGGGCCCGATCATCGACTCGGTGCTCTGCAACGCGCCATCCGCGCCCGCCGGAACGAGCTCGGGCGAAATCTCCTGCGCGAGGATCGTCGACAGGATCGCGTTGGTCGCCGCGTCATACTGGTCGGTGCGGATACACCAGCGGATCAGAAACTGGATCAGCGTCTTGGGCACGCCGCTGTTCACCGCATAGTGGCTCATCTGGTCGCCGACCCCGTAGGTGCACCAGCCGAGCGCCATCTCGCTGAGATCGCCAGTGCCGAGCACGATCCCGTGCCGCTGGTTGGCGAGGCGGAAGAGGTAGTCGGTGCGAAGCCCTGCCTGCACGTTCTCGAAGGTGATGTCGTAGACAGGTTCGCCTTCGCTGAACGGGTGGCCGATGTCCTCCAGCATGCGTGTGGCTGCGGGGCGGATGTCGATCTCTTCCGCGGTGATGCCGAGCGCGCGCATGAGTGCCCAAGCGTTAGCCTTGGTCCCTTCGCCGGTCGCGAAGCCGGGCATGGTGAACCCAAGAATGTTAGTCCGCGGGCGTCCGAGCCGGTCCATCGCCTTCGCCGCGACGATCAGCGCGTGCGTCGAGTCGAGTCCACCGGATACGCCGATCACGATCGTTTCTGCATGCGCGGAGACGAGGCGCTTCGACAGCGCCTCCACCTGGATGTTGAACGCCTCGTAGCAATCGTCGTCGCGCCGCGCCGGATCGTTCGGGACGAACGGGAAGCGGCGGATGGCGCGTTCGAGGCCAGTGTCCTCAAGTGCCGCCGCATGATCGAACCCGATCCGTCGGAAGCGCGTTTCGGGATTGCCGGCGAACATCGCCGCATCGTTGAACGTGCCGGTCCGCAGCCGCTCCTGCGTGATCCGTTCGCAGTCGACGTCGGCGACGACCAGTTCGGGCTCGGTCGAGAACCGCGCCGACTCCGCGATCTGTTCGCCGAGTTCGTGAACCAGTCCCTGGCCGTCCCACGCGACCTCGGTGGTGCTCTCGCCGGGCCCTGCGGCGGAATAGACATAGGCGCAGACCGCGCGCGCCGATTGCGCCGCCGCCAGCATCGCTCGATCGCGCGCCTTGCCGATGACGATGTTCGATGCGGACAGGTTGCAGCAGATCAGCGCCCCCGCGAGCGCGCCCGCGGTCGAGGGCGGGGTAGGGGCCCAATAGTCCTCGCAGATCTCGGCATGGAACACGAAGCCGGGCAGATCGCGCGCGGCGAAGATCAGATCGGTCCCGAACGGCACGTCGCCGCCGTTTAGGTCGATCGTCAGTCCGGTCATCCCTACGCCACTCGCGAACCACCGCTTCTCGTAGAACTCGCGGTAATTCGGCAGGAACGTCTTCGGGACCACGCCGAGCACGCGCCCGCGCGCGATCGCCAGCGCGCAGTTATACAGCCGCCCGTTCCGCACCAGCGCCGCGCCGACCAGCAGCACCGGCCGCAAGGTCGCGCTCGCCTCGACCACCGTCGCGATCGCGGCCAGCGTCGCGCGCTGCTGCGCGGTCTGAAGATGCAGGTCGTCGATCGCGTAGGAGGTGAGGTTCAGTTCCGGGAACACGACGAGGTCGACGCCCTTCGCATCCGCCTCGCGCGCCATGGCGATCGTAGCCTCGGCATTGGCCCCGGTATCCCCCACCGAAGCCCGCGGCGTGGCAGCGGCAACCCGGATCAGCCCGTGACTATGGATCGCGTAGAATGGATGCGTCATGGGGCACCGATAAACGCCCCGAGCCGGTCACGCCACCGGCTTGCGCACGTCAGGCACGAACGATGCGCGCCGCGTAACACCCGCGTCTGGCGTAATGGGCCTGGAGATACGCCACGTCCGGCATCGCGAAGAAGCGCTCGATCAGCGGGATCAGGTCCGCGCCGGCGACCAGGTCTGCGTCGATCATCTCGTCGTCGGATCCGAAGGCGCGCAGGGATATCGGCCGGATGCGGATCGCCTTGGGGAGCGCGTCGAGCATGTCCAGTGGTTCCGTCTTGGTCTCGGACACGAAGATCGCGTGGCGTGAGCGGTAGGGCGTTTCAGCAGGCTGATGTTCGTAGTTGATCAGGATCGCCGTCTCGCCAATCTCCAGATCGCGCACCGCAATGCGATCGGGAAAGCCGGGTTCGGCGTCGACAACGTATCGCCGGGCGCCTGCTCGCGCGAGGCTTGCATCGGAGGCGCCGAACAGATGTCGAAACTGGTCGGGGTCAAGCCCCTGAACGCGGAAGGACATGATCGCTCCTCTTGAGTATGAGCGAGCTTCATGTCTTGGATCGGGTGCACGTGCGTCCCGTAGCTTGCTACCAAACGGCTGCGCTTGGACTGATTCCAGTTTTGCTTCGGAGGCTATTTTGACGATCACGATGTTCGGTATCAAGAATTGCGACACGATGAAGAAGGCGCGGACTTGGCTGGATGCGCACGACGTGGACTATGCGTTCCACGACTATAAGACCGCCGGAATCGACGCCGCGCATCTGGACGACTGGGTCGGCCGGGTTGGTTGGGAGGTGTTGCTCAATCGTGCGGGGACGACGTTCCGCAAACTTCCCGAAGCGGACCGCGCGGATCTGGGTGCGGCGAAGGCCACCGCGCTGATGCTGGCGCAACCGTCGATGATCAAGCGGCCTGTGCTCGATACCGGCGAGACGCTGCTGGTCGGGTTCAAGCCCGAGGCGTATGAGGCGGCGGGGCTGGGGCGCGCCTGAAGGAGATCAGCATGCCGGTTGCAAGTTGGAATGGCCACGAGATCGCACGATCGGACGATACCGTCGTGGTAGAGGGTAATCATTACTTTCCCGCCGACAGCGTCGATCCGGCGTTGCTGGAGGATAGCGCGACGCACTCGAACTGCCCGTGGAAGGGTGTGGCGAGCTACAAGACCCTCGTCGTCGACGGGAAGCGGAACATCGATGCGGTCTGGTATTATCCGGAACCGAAGTCGGCAGCGGCCGAGATCGAGGGGCGCTATGCCTTCTGGAAAGGCGTCGTCGTCGCGTAAGGGCGCGTGCGCCAATTTTGAATCCTCCCCCGCCAGGGGGAGGTGTCGCCGAAGGTGACGGAGGGGGAGGATACGGAACAGGCGTTTCGCTTACCTCCCCCTCCGTTTGGCAATTGCCAGCCACCTCCCCCTTGCGGGGGAGGATCCAGACTTGAGGTTTAGATCGCCCCCGAGAAAGTGTCGCACTGCTGCGGATCGCCGCTCTCCAGCCCGCGCTTCAGCCACGACTGGCGCTGCGCCGACGTCCCATGCGTGAAGCTGTCTGGTACCACGCGACCCTGCGACTGCTTCTGCAACGTGTCGTCGCCGATCGCCTGCGCCGCGGTCATCCCCTCCTGGATATCCCCGGCCTCGAGCCGCGTCTTGTTCGCCGCCGCCCACACGCCGGCGTAGCAATCCGCCTGCAATTCGAGCCGTACCGACAGAGCATTGCCCTCGGTCTCGCTCGCCTGGCGCTGCGCCTGCTGGACCTGCGCGTTGGTACCGAGCAGCTTCTGGATGTGATGGCCGAACTCGTGCGCGATCACGTAATCCTGCGCGAAGTCGCCGTTCGCCTTGAAGCGAGTCGATAGTTCGTTGAAGAAGCTGGTGTCGAGATAGATGCCCTGGTCGGTCGGGCAGTAGAACGGACCCATCGCCGACTGCGCCGCACCGCAACCCGAGCGGCCATTGCCGTCGAAGAACACCAGCTTTGGCGCCTCGAACCGCTGGCCGTTCTTCTGGAAGATCGCTTCCCAGGTATTGTCGGCCGAGCTGAACGCGTTGCAGGCAGCCTTGCTTTCGGCGTTCAGCGAACAGCTCGACTTGGTATCGGAGCCCGAGCGCGGTCCGCTCTGCGTCGTCGGTGCCGACGTCTGTCCGCCACCGAGCAGCCCGCCAAGGCCACCCATGCCGCCGAACACTGCCATCAGGATCAGCACAACGACGATCCCGCCGCACCCGAAGCGGCTGCCGATCATCGGCAACAACCCCATCAGCAGGCCGCCACCGCCGCCGCCAAAACCGCCGCCTCCGCCGCCCGACCCGCGCTGGTCCTCGACGTTGATGTTCGGATCGTAATCGTCGAGCCGCATGGATATGCCCCTTTTCGTTTCTTCTCGGGAACGAAATGCGCAAGGTGGCGCTAGGGTTGCACGGCGGCAGAATACGCTGCGCCAAGATGGGGGAGTATGCATGTTCCTGAAGGGCAAGACCGCGGTCATCACCGGATCCACGTCGGGGATCGGGCTCGCCTACGCCAAGGCGTTTGCAGCCGAAGGCGCAGCAGTGGTGCTCAACGGGTTCGGCGATGCCGATGCGATCGAACGGGAACGGGCGGCGTTGGCGCAGACCAGCGGCGCGATCGCGCTCTACGACGCCGCCGACATGACCAAGCCCGACCAGATCGCCGCAATGGTCGCCCGTGCCGCAGCCGAGACCGGCAGCGTCGACATCGTCGTCAACAACGCCGGCATCCAGCATGTCGCCGGGATCGCCGACTTCCCAATCGACAAGTTCGACGCGATCATCGCGATCAACCTCTCGTCGGCTTGGCACGTGATGCGCGCCGCGGTGCCGCACATGCGCGCTAAGGGCTGGGGCCGGATCATCTCGACCGCGTCGGCGCACTCGCTGGTCGCGAGCCCGAACAAGTCCGCCTACGTCATGGCCAAGCACGCGATCGCCGGGCTCACCAAGACGATCGCGCTCGAAACCGCGACCGACGGCATCACCGTCAACTGCATCTCGCCGGGCTATGTCTGGACGCCGCTGGTCGAGAACCAGATCCCGGACACGATGGCGGCCCGCGGGATGACGCGCGACCAGGTGATGAACGACGTGCTGCTCGCCGCGCAACCGACCAAGGAATTCGTCACCCCCGAACAGGTCGCGGCGTTCGCGCTGTTCCTGTGCCGCGACGAGGCCAAGGCGATCACCGGCGCCAATTTGTCGATGGACGGCGGCTGGACGGCAGCGTGATGGTGCCCCGTGGTGCGAGAATATGATTGTAATACGGCATGTTAGAGGGTTAGCTTCGGATATGCACACGCGGTCGACGACGAAGCGGACATGGTTGGCCACCGGGGCCTGTCTCATCCTAGCTGGATACGGTTCGAGCGCATCGCGCGCGGCGTTGATCGGCTCCGGCGCCGTGTCGCCGCTCGATACCGATCGCGACTCCGACTGGCGGCGTGTCGCCACGGTCGCTGATCGCGCGCGTTTGCGGGGCTGGCGTGGTGCATGGATGGACGCGCTGGCACAGGTCGACGCGAAGGACCTTGCCGCGGAGCCGATATTGTTCGATCCGGATCACGCGCTTGCCGACGCCCTGCCGCCCGCCGGAAGTTATCAGTGCCGCACGTTCAAGCTCGGCGCGCGTGGTGGGATCGGCCCGACATACAGCGCATCCGCCTGGTTCGCGTGCCGGATAGACTCGAACGGCGACACCGATGTCGTCAGCCTGGTCAAGGTCGATGGATCGCAACGCCCTGTCGGCACGGTCTTCGTCGACACAGCGTCGCGCGCGATATTTCTCGGCACGATGGAGCTAGGCGATGAAAAGCGCCCGATGCGCTATGGCCGCGATGCCAATCGCGACATGGCCGGCTTGATCGAACGGATCGGAAAGCGTCGTTGGCGCGTCGTCCTCCCGTATCCGCGGTTCGAATCAGTCCTCGACGTGGTCGAGCTGATACCTGCGCCCTAGTGGGCGGGGACTGGCGCCGCCGTCGCAACAACCGCCGTTGTATTGGAAGCGGTTGCCTGGGTCGGTGAGATCGGCGGCAGATCAGCGAGATAGTCCTTGCCGTGCAGCCCGACCGGAATGACGCGACCGACATTCGCAGCGCCGACAGCCTTCAGGTACGAACGTGGCTTCTTCATCAGCTTGGGCTGGTCGAGCCCCGACAGCCCGACGATCCGCGCCGCCTCCTTGACGAAGTGGACGCAATTGTGGTCGCCAAGCCGGTATACGCTGTCCGGCTTGCCCTCGCTCCACGCGTCGACCAGCTTCAGCACCTGCGTATATTGCGCGTCGGTCATCACCACCGAGAACTGCGCGTCGCTGCCGTTAATGTAGGTCGGCTTCGCAATGTCGAGCATGCCCGACACCGGCCCCATCAACAGCGCCGGCGATACCGATTTCGCGGTGAAGCCGTAATTCACGTCGACCGGCGCGCCGCCGGCGTCGGGTATGCCGCGCAACGTGAAGAACGCGTGCGGGAAGCTGTTGCCGAGTTCGTGGCTCCAGAAGGTGATGGTGACGGCCGCCTGTGCGGGGAGCGCATATCCCAGGCACAGGCAGAACAGGGCGATCAGCCGAAGAAGCGGTCTCATCCCCCAATATTATTTTGGAATGTCGAGCCTTACCAGCGTGATAAGTCTGATTTAGATCAGATTTGCGTGGTATTTTGTGCGGTCGCCGAGGCAGGCGAAGCGGATGCGGTAAGCGTCGCGTTCTCGCGCTTCTCAGGCCGGATATAGATCGAGGAGAGCGTCGGCACGGCGGCGCGCAATTCGGTCTCCATCGCCTCGATCAGAGACTCGCCGTCGCCCATCGTCACCGAATCCTCGAAGTCTGCGCTGATCGCGGCGAAGATGCTCTCGGGTGCGGTGTGGATCGTGCGGACGTGGTTGACCGAGACGATCGCGGGATGCGCGGACACGATCTTGCGGATCGTCGCGATCACCGCCGGGTCGGCGCGCTCCCCGATCAGCAAACCCTTCGATTCGCGCGCGAGCAACACCGCGACCAGCGCGAGGATCACGCCGATCGCGATCGAGGCGGCGCCGTCGATCCGCGGATCGTTGAACGCATGGCTCGCCCAGATGCCGATCCCGGCAATGACGAGACCCGCCAGCGCCGCGGAATCTTCGAACAGCACGATGAAACCGGCGGGGTCCTTCGACCGGTGGATCGCCTGCCACCAGCCCATGTCGCCCTTCGACTTCGAGAACTCCCGCACCGCGATCGTCCAGCTGCTGCCCTCGAGCGCGAACGAGATCGCGAGCACGACGTAGTTGATGGTCGGGCTGGTGAGCGGTTCGGGCTGCCGGATATGCCGCCAGCCCTCGAAGATCGACACGCCCGCGCCGATCGCGAAGATCAGGATCGCGACGACGAACGCCCAGAAATACAGCTCGCGACCATAGCCGAACGGGTGCGCCTCGTCGGCGGGGCGCTTGGCCTTTTTCTGACCGTAGAGCAGCAGCACCTGATTGCCGCTGTCGACCACCGAGTGGAAGCCTTCGGTCAGCATCGACGACGAACCGGTCATCCCGGCGGCGACGAATTTCGCCACGCCGATCCCGAGATTGGCGGCGAGGGCGCCGTAGAGGACGATGTCGTCCTTGATGCGAGCGGTCAGTGTCTTGGCCATGTCGCCGTCCTACACGAGGGGGCGGGGTTGGAAAGGGCGGCCTTCGCAACGGGATGCGTAGTCGGACGTGAGATCGACGGTGTCCTGATAGGCGGACGTATCCGGCATCCCCACTCCGTCATCCTGACGAAAGTCAGGATCCAGAGCCACAAGCTCCAGCGCCCGTTACCCTGGATCCTGACGTTCGTCAGGATGACGGGCTTCGGGAGCGCACCGTCCTTTTAAACAGGAATACCCGCCGATGGACGAGCCACCGGCGGGATCCTTTCCTCCCCAGGAAACTGTGTGTAGCGGTTTAGCCGAGCCGGCCGAGGCGGTGGTACAGCGCACTCATCCGCGTCAGCCGTTCGTCGTCGATCGAGGTCTTGCTGATCATCTCGCCAAGCACTTCCTTCATCAGCGCGAAATCGTTGGTAGAGAAGACGGCGCGGGCGCGGGGTTGTTCGGTGGTCGTCTGCATGGCTTGCCTCCTTCGATGATCGTCTTGTCTCTCTCTTTACACCGAGCGTGTGTCGAGAGAGGCGATGCACAGGTAATAGCGTTCGAGGCCGGCACGTTGGAAGACAGTCCCGCGCCACCGCAACGTCGCGGTGTCCGCTCAGCTTGTGCAGTACGTGTCGTTCTGTAAACATCGTGACAGGAGGGTTTGCGATGGCGGAACGGAAATTGCTGGCGGGGCACGCGATCCGTCGCTTGCGGCGCGGGGCGGGGCTGACGCAGGCGGCGATGGCCGACATGCTCGCGATCAGCCCGAGCTATCTCAACCTCGTCGAGCGCAACCAGAGGCCGATCTCCGCGACGCTGCTGATCAAGCTCGCCGAGAGCTTCGACTTCGATCCGCGCTCGCTCGCGGCGGGCGAACCGGGCGGCGGCGCGGATGCGATCCGGCGACGCTTGGCCGACCCGATGTTCGCCGACCTCGAGATCGACCGCAACGAAGTCGAGGAGTGGCTTGCCAGTGCCCCCGGCGGCGCGGCGGCGTTCGCACGCGTGTTCGATCGGATCGGCGGCGGCGCGGTGATCGAGGCGGGCGACGATCCGGTCACGCTCGTCCGCCGCGAGATCGAGCGTTGGCGCAATCATTTCGCCGATCTCGATGCCGCCGCCGAAGCGCTGGCCGACGAGTTGCGGCTCGGTGCCGGCGACCTCTATGGCGCGATCGCCGAGCGGCTGCGCGCGAAGCACGGCCTGACGATCCGCGTACTGCCCGCCGACGTGCTCCCCGACACGTTGCGCCGCCTCGACCTGCATGCGCGCCAGTTGCAGTTGAGCGAGATGCTCGACCCCGCCTCGCGCACGTTCGCGGTCGCGTTCCAGCTCGGCCAGATCGAGGCGAAGGCGGAGATCGATGCGCTGGCGAAAGGCGCCGGGTTCACCGATCGCGCGGCGGAACGGCTCTATCGCCGCCACCTTCTCGGCTATTTCGCCGCAGCGCTGATGATGCCCTATGCGCGTTTCCTCCGTGGGTGCGAGACGACGGGGTACGATATCGAGCTGTTGCAACGCCGGTTCGGCGCTGGCTTCGAACAGGTCGCGCACCGGCTGACGACGTTGCAGCGCGTCGGCGCGCGCGGCTTGCCCTTCTTCATGATCCGGATCGACCGCGCGGGGCAGGCGTCGAAGCGCTATCCCGGCGCCAGCGGTGCGGCGCTGGTCGAGGCGGACGGTCGCTGTCCGCTGTGGCGGTTGCATCATGCATTCGACCGGCCGGGTAGCCTGATGGTGCAGTTGGTCGAGCTGGAGGACGGCGCGCGCTGGCTGACGATGGCGCGCACTGTGACGCCGCAGGGCAGCCGCTTCGGCGCAGTGCGCGCGGAGTTCGCGATCGGACTCGGCGTCGCGGCGGCGCAGGCGGGCGTGCTGGCGGCGGCGAGTGGCTTCGATCTGGCGGGGAGGGCGATGCCGATCGGGCTCGGTTGCCGCGCCTGTTTCCGCAACGATTGTCCGCAACGGTCGGTCGCGCCGGCCGGGCGGGCGCTGCTGATCAATGAGCGCGAACGAAGAACGTCCGCGCTGACGTTTGCGGGGGACTGAGGGGGGGGCGCCCTCTCGATCCTCCCCCGTCAGGGGGAGGTGTCGCCGAAGGTGACGGAGGGGGAGGACACGGCACAGGGGTTTGCGCATGCCGCCCCCTCCGTCTGGCAAATGCCAGCCACCTCCCCCTGGCGGGGGAGGATCAAGCAGTCAGGCGCCCGCGACCGTCAGCGCGTCCAACTGGTCCTTTGACAGTTCCAGCGTCATCGCAGGCAACAGGTCTTCAACCTGCTTCACGCTCGTGGCGCTCGCGATCGGTGCCGTAACGCCCGGTTGCTCGATCAGCCACGCCAGCGCAACCTGCGCGTGGGTTGCGCCAGTAGCTTCGACGACCGAGTCCATCGCGTCGAGAACCGCCTTGCCGGTACCTTCGAGCAATTCGCCCATCCGACCACCGCGAACGCTCTGGCCCAAATCGTCCTTCGTCCGGTACTTGCCGGTGAGGAAACCCGAGGCGAGCCCGTAATAAGGCAGCACGCCGATGTTCTCGGTGACGCAGTAATCCTGCAATTCGCCCTCGAACTTGGTGCGGCTGACGAGATTATATTCGGGCTGGAGCACATGATAGCGCGGAAAGTCCGAGGTCTTGGCAGCCTCGACCGCCGACTTCAGGCGAGCGGCATGGAAGTTTGATGCACCGATCACGCGGACTTTGCCCGCATCGACCAGCTTGCCGAACGCTTCAAGGACGGCCTCCTGCGGCTGTGACTCGTCGTCCTGATGCGCGTAATAGAGGTCGATGCGATCGGTGCCGAGGCGCTTCAGCGAGGCTTCGGCAGCGGCGGCGATACGCGCGGGGGCCAGCTTTTCGCCGCCTTCGCCGGGGAGCATGCCGACCTTGGTCGCGATCAGCACGTCGTCGCGCTTGCCGCTGGCCTTCAGCCATTCGCCGATCATGCTCTCGGACTCGCCGCCCGTGTGGCCGTCGACCCAGGCCGAATAGACGTCGGCGGTGTCGATCATCGTGCCGCCGCCCGCGACGAACGCGTCGAGCACGGCGAAGCTGGCGGCGCGGTCGGCAGTCCAGCCGAACACGTTGCCGCCGAGGACGAGCGGGGCGATCTTTAGATCGGTCGAGCCGAGGCGGCGGAGGGTCATCGGGTCTGGTCGCTTTGATTCGAGGGGATTTCAGTCTCGTCAGGATCGGCGGCGACTGCGTTCAGGTCGACGCTGTTGGCATCGAGCATCGCGGCGGCTTCGTTCAATTGGTGCGCTTCGTCGGCGGTAACTGCGCCAGGTTCGCTCGCGGGCGAGCACGCCGCGAGCGCCGAAATAGCGAAAAGCGCCCCCACCATCATACCGTCGTGCCAGCGCACGCTGGCATCCTTCCGGAGCGGTCGTCGTGACCCGAACCGGGAGTCCCCAGCGTTCGCTGGGGTGACGGAGAAGTGGGGGCGCCTCGGCAAGGCTTAGTCCTTGATCGCGTTGCCGGCGCGGGTCAGCGCGTTGCCGGTGGCGTCGGCGGCGCGGTCTGCACCGTTGCTGATCGCGGCACCCGCACGGTCTGCACCGGCTTCGATCCGGTCACCGGCGCGGTCGGCCTTGGCGTCGAGGTGATCGGTCGAGTTGTCGATCTTGGCACCGGCATTGTCGAGCGAACGCTCGGCCGAGCCGAGTGCACGATCGCTGGCGGCGCTGACGTCGTCGACGGCGTTTGCGGTCGTCGCGCTGGCATCGGCGGCGATCGCATTGGCGGCCTGTGCGGTCTGGTCCTGCGCATTGTTGCTGCAGGCTGCGAGGCCGGCGGTCAGGGCGAGGGCGGGGATCAGGAACTTCTTCATAGGTATCTACTCCCGTGGATGTCGTCTTGTGGACCGGGTAATGCCCAGCCCATAGCGCAATCGAACGCGGATAAAGCGTTTCCGATCCGTCACGATCTCGCGCGATGCGATAAGTCGCGGGCGGATATGGCCAATGTCGAAGACGCGCACGCCTGCGTTGACCTCATATAAAGAATTCTTTATATGTCTTGGCATGACGATGGCGCTCGAAATCTTCCGTGCTTTGGCGGACGCGACCCGGTTGCGGATCCTCGCGCTGTTGCGGCGGATGGAGCTGTCGGTCGGCGAGTTGGCGCAGGTGCTCGGTCAGAGCCAGCCACGTGTTTCGCGCCATGTGAAGATCCTGTGCGATGCCGGGCTTGCGGAGCGTCGCAAGGAGGGTAGCTGGGTGTTCGTCGCGCTGGGGTCTGCGGACGTGGTCGAGCCGGTCGCGGGCGCACTCGACGTCTGGGCGAAGGCCGAGCCGGATCACTGGGCGGTCGCGGATGCGGCGCGGCTCGCGGCGGTGCGCGCGGACCGGGCAGCGAGTGCTGCGGCGTGGTTCGAGGGGCATGCCGACGAGTGGGACGCGATCCGGTCGCTGCACGTCGCCGACAGCGAGGTCGAGGCGGCAATGGCGGCGGTGCTCGGCGATGCGCCGGTCGGCACGCTGATCGATATCGGTACGGGCACCGGGCGGATGCTGGAACTGTTCGGCGGACACGCGACGGTCGCGCTCGGGATCGATCGCAGTTCGGAAATGCTGCGGCTCGCGCGCGCCAAGCTGCACGACATGACGCATGCCGAATTGCGGCAGGCGGATCTGTATGCCCTCCCGATGGCGGATGCCGCGGCGGACGTCGCAATCCTGCATCACGTGTTGCACTTCGCGCAGCAGCCCGGCGCGGCGGTGGGCGAGGCGGCGCGGGTGCTCGCGCCCGGCGGGCGGTTGCTGATCGCCGACTTCGCCAGCCACGACCGCGAGGAACTGCGGTTGCGCGATGCGCACACGCGTCTTGGGTTCGCGGACGAGCAGATGGCGGCGTGGTTCGAGGCGGCAGGCTTGCAGACGGCGCGCGTCGAGACGCTCGAGGGCGGCGAGTTGACGGTAAAACTATGGCTCGGTCGGAAGATCGGCACGAGCCTGCGTGAGGTGAAGGCGGCATGACGAACATTTCGATCCCCCAACTGGCCGAAGCGCGCCGCGCGCTCGAAGAACCGCTGTTCGCGGATCTCGCGGGCGATGTCGGCATCAGCTTCGAGTTCTTCCCGCCGAAGAGCGAGAAGATGGACGCGCAGCTCTGGGACGCAATCCGCACGCTGGAGCCGCTTGCTCCCGATTTCGTCTCGGTGACGTACGGCGCGGGCGGTTCCACGCGCGAGCGGACGCATGCGACGGTGGCGCGGATCCAGCGCGAGACGTCGATGAACGCGGCGGCGCACCTGACCTGCGTCGAGGCGACCAAGGCCGAGATTGATCAGGTCGCCGAGGAATATTGGGCGGCGGGCGTGCGGCACATCGTCGCGCTGCGCGGCGATATGCCGACGCTCGGCCAGCCGTATCAGGCGCATCCGGGCGGGTATGAGAATGCGGCGGCACTGGTCGCTGGCTTGCGGAAGCTGCATCCGTTCGAGATCTCGGTCGCGGCGTATCCCGAGTGCCATCCGGAATCGGGCGGTCACGACGCCGACATCGACAATCTGAAGCGCAAGATCGATGCGGGTGCGACCCGCGCGATCACGCAGTTCTTCTTCTCGCCCGAGGCGTATTTCCGGTTTCGCGACCGGGTTGCGGCGGCCGGGATCACCGCGCAGATCCTGCCGGGGATCCTGCCGGTGTCGAACGTCGCGCAGACGCGGAAGTTCGCAGGGTTGTGCGGTGCGGAGATCCCTGCGTGGATGGACCGGTTGTTCGAAGGGCTCGACGATCATCCCTCTGCACGGCAGCTCGTTGCGGCGACGATCGCGGCCGAGATGTGCCGGCGGCTCTATGCAGGCGGCGTGAAGGATTTCCACTTCTACACGCTCAACCGCGCGGAACTGGCCTACGCGATCTGCCATATGCTGGGTGTCCGCGCGAAGCCGACTGAAAAGGTCGCCGCGGCTTAGCTCCCCTCCCGCTTGCGGGAGGGGTCGGGGGAGGGGCTGGCCCAACCCGACCGTCTCGTTTGCGGCACTTCCCTCCCCCAACCCCTCCCGCCAGCGGGAGGGGAGGAGATTGACGATGACACCACGTGAACGTTTCAACGCGGAAGCCGCCAAGCGCATCCTGATCACCGACGGCGCGTTCGGCACCGAGATCCAGAACTGGAAGCTCGACGAGGCGGCTTACGCAGGGTCGCTCGGGTTGTCGCACGACCAGAAGGGCAACAACGACATCTTGGCGATCACCAAGCCAGACGTCCCCGAGACGATCACGCGCGAATATCTCGAGGCGGGGTCGGACATCGTCTCGACCAACACGTTCAGCGCGAACGTCATCTCGCAGGCGGACTACGGCGCCGAGCATCTGGTGCGCGAGATCAACGTCGAGTCCGCGCGGATCGCGCGTGCGCTCGCCACCGAGTACGAGGCGAAGGATGGCCGTCCGCGCTTCGTCGCCGGCGCGATCGGGCCGACCAACAAGACGCTGTCGCTGTCGCCCGACGTCAATGATCCCGGCTTCCGCGAGATCGACTTCGATTATCTGAAAGGCGTCTACCGCGAGCAGATCGACGCGTTGCTCGAAGGCGGCGAGGGGGTCGGCGTCGACTTCATCCTGATCGAGACGGTGTTCGATACGCTCAACGCCAAGGCGGGCATCATGGCGGCGATCGAGGCAGGCGACGCGCTCGGCCGCGACGTGCCGATCATGATGTCGATGACGTTGACCGATCTCAGCGGGCGTAACCTGTCGGGGCATACGGTCGAGGCGTTCTGGCACGCGGTGCGGCATGCCAAGCCGATCACGATCGGGCTGAACTGCTCGTTCGGCGCGGAGCAGTTGCGGCCGCATGTGAAGACGCTGTCGGCGATCGCGGACACGTTGATCATGGTCTATCCGAACGCCGGGCTTCCGAACGAACTCGGCGAGTATGACGAGCAGCCCGAGACGACGGCGGGGCTGGTCGGCGAGTGGGCGGTGGCGAAACAGGTCAACGTACTCGGCGGCTGCTGCGGGTCGACGCCGGCGCATATCAAGGCGATGGCTGACGGCGTGCGCGGGCTCGAGCCGCGCTCGGTCGCGCGGCCGGAGGTGCGGACCAAGCTCGCCGGTCTAGAGCCGTTCACGATGGCGGCTTAGGCCACCGCTCCCTCTCCCCTCCGGGGAGAGGGCCGGGGTGAGGGGCGCCACAAACGCTTCCCTCCCCAACTACCCCTCACCCCAACCCTCTCCCCGGAGGGGAGAGGGGGCTAGAAGAAACGAACCGATGACCACTTCCTCCACCTCCTTCGTCAACATCGGCGAGCGCACCAACGTCACCGGGTCGGCGCGCTTCAAGAAGCTGATCATGGCGGGCGATTATCCCGCCGCGGTCGAGGTCGCGCGGCAACAGGTCGAGAGCGGCGCGCAGGTGCTCGACGTCAACATGGACGAGGGGCTGCTCGACGCGCACCACGCGATGACGACGTTCCTCAAACTGATCGCCGCCGAACCCGACATCGCGCGCATCCCGTTCATGGTCGACAGCTCGAAATGGAGCGTGATCGAGGCCGGCCTGAAGTGCGTCAGCGGCAAGCCGATCGTCAATTCGATCAGCATGAAGGAAGGCGAGGAGCAGTTCCTCGCCCAGGCGCGGAAATGCATGGCGTACGGCGCGGCCGTCGTCGTGATGGCGTTCGACGAGGTCGGGCAGGCGGACACCAAGGAGCGGAAAGTCGAAATCTGCGAGCGCGCGTACAAGCTGCTCGTCGGGATCGGCTTCCCGCCCGAGGACATCATCTTCGATCCCAACGTGTTCGCGGTCGCGACCGGGATCGAGGAGCACGACAACTACGGCGTCGACTTCATCGAGGCGTGCAAGGAGATCAAGGCACGCTGCCCGCATGTCCATATCTCGGGCGGGCTGTCGAACTTCAGCTTCTCGTTCCGCGGCAACGAGCCGGTCCGCCGCGCGATGCACAGCGTGTTCCTGTATTACGCGATCCCCGCGGGCATGGACATGGCGATCGTTAACGCCGGCCAGCTCGACATCTACGACGACATCGATCCCGAGCTGCGCCAGGCGGTCGAGGACGTCGTGCTCAACAAGGATCCCGAGGCCGGCGATCGCCTCGTCGCGCTCGCCGAACGCTATCGCGGCACCGACGTGGTGGCCGAGAAGGCGGCAGCGGAATGGCGCTCGCTCTCCGTCAACAAACGGCTCGAATATGCGCTGGTCAAGGGCATCGACCTGCACGTCGTCGAGGATACCGAGGAAGCGCGGCTGATCATCGACGGCAACAACGGCCGACCGATCGAGGTGATCGAAGGTCCGCTGATGGACGGCATGAACGTGGTCGGAGACCTGTTCGGATCGGGCAAGATGTTCCTGCCGCAGGTGGTGAAGTCGGCGCGCGTGATGAAGAAGGCAGTCGCGCATCTGCTGCCGTATATCGAGGCGATGAAGGAGCCTGGCGCACGCGGCAAGGGCAAGATCATCATGGCGACCGTAAAGGGCGACGTGCACGATATCGGCAAGAACATCGTCGGCGTGGTGCTGCAGTGCAACGGCTTCGACGTGGTCGATCTCGGCGTGATGGTGCCGTGGTCGAAGATCCTGGCCGCCGCGAACGAGAACGATGCGGACATGATCGGACTGTCGGGGCTGATCACGCCGTCGCTCGACGAGATGGTGACGGTGGCCGAGGAGATGAAGCGCGCGGGGATGACGATGCCGCTGCTGATCGGCGGCGCAACGACCTCGAAGGTGCATACTGCGCTCAGGATCGCGCCGGCCTATGACGGCCCGGTGGTGCATGTGCTCGATGCGAGCCGTGCGGTAGGTGTGGCGTCGACGCTGGTGTCGGACACGATCCGTGACGAGTTCGTGACCAAGACCGCGGACGAGTATGAGGCGGTCCGGATCGCGCGCGCGAACAAGGGGCAGAGCGAGTTGCTGCCGCTGGCGACGGCGCGGGAGCGCGGTTTCGTGGCGGACTTCGCGATGAAGCCGCCCGCGCCGGTCAAGCCTGGCGTGCATGTGTTTGCGGACTGGGACCTGACCGACCTGCGCGACTATATCGACTGGACGCCGTTCTTCCGCGCGTGGGAGTTGGCGGGGAATTTCCCGGCAATCCTGACCGATGAGGTCGTCGGCGAGAGCGCGAGTTCGCTGTATGCGGATGCGCAGGCGATGCTCGATACGATCGTGGCGGAGAAGTGGCTGACCCCGCGCGGGGTCGCGGGCCTGTGGCCGGCGCGCCGCGAGGGTGATGATGTGGTGGTCACTGCTCCCTCTCCCCTCCGGGGAGAGGGCTGGGGTGAGGGGCAGCCAAGCAGTGCTGAGCCCGGAACAGCCCCTCACCCCGACCCTCTCCCCGGAGGGGAGAGGGAGCAGAAGGAGGTAAGGCTCCCGATGCTTCGCCAGCAGATCGCCAAGCGCGAAGGCCGCGCCAACATGTGTCTCGCCGATTTCGTCGACACCTCGGACGACTGGTTCGGCGGCTTCGCGGTCGGTATCCACGGAATCGACGACCACATCGCGCGCTTCAAGGCGGACAACGACGATTACAACGACATCCTGCTGAAGGCGCTCGCCGACCGCTTCGCCGAAGCCTTCGCCGAACGTCTCCACAAGCACGTCCGCACCGACCTCTGGGGCTACGCGCCCGACGAACAGCTCACCAACGACGCGATGATCAAGGAACAATATCGCGGGATTCGCCCGGCGCCGGGCTATCCTGCGTGCCCCGACCATAGCCTCAAGCCGATCCTGTTCGACCTTCTCGACGCCGAGACCGCGACCGGCCTCGAACTGACCGAGAGCTTCGCGATGTTCCCGACTGCCGCCGTCTCGGGCTTCTATTTCGGTCACCCGCAAGCAGAGTATTTCGGGGTAGCCCGCGTCGGCCGCGACCAGCTCGAGGATTACGCTGCCCGCCGTGGCGCGGACCTGAAAACCGCCGAACGCTGGCTTCGCCCCAACCTCGACTAACTCCCTCTCCCATCGGGAGAAGAAGAGAGAGGCTCAGGCGCCCGCTTCGGCCGGCTTCCCTTCGCGACTTTCACCCGGCAGGCCGGTAATCGTCTTCACCTCCATGAAGTCGGTCAGCCCATAGCGCCCGTTCTCGCGACCATTCCCCGACTGCTTGTACCCGCCGAACGGTGCGCCGATGTCCGGGCTCCACGAATTGATCGTGACCAGTCCCGCGCGCAATCGCGGCGCGACCTTCGCCGCCGCCGCCGGATCGCCTGAGATCGTCGCCGACAGCCCGTATTCGGTCGCGTTGGCGATGCGGATGCCCTCGTCCTGATCGGCGTACGACGTGATTGTCGCGACCGGGCCGAACGTTTCCTCCTGCGCGATCCGCATGTCCGGCCGCACGTCGGTGAACAGCGTCGGCTGGATGTAATATCCCGCATTACGCCCGTCGGGACGCCCGACGCCGCCGGTCACCAGTGTCGCACCTTCGTCGATCGCGGACTGGATCAGCCCCTGGATCTTGTCGAACTGCGCCTTGTTGACGACCGGGCCGATATGCTGGCCCATCTCGGCGGGATCGCCGACCTTGGTCTGCTCCATCATCGACTTCACGATCGCAGTCGCTTCGGCGACCTGTGTCGCATGCACCAGCAGGCGCGTCGGCGCGATGCAGCTCTGGCCGGAATTGGCGAGCACGCCCGCGACAGTCGGCGGCAGGACGGTCGCAAGGTCGGAGCCCTCGAGCACGAGGTTCGCCGCCTTGCCGCCAAGCTCCTGATGCACCCGCTTCACGGTCGGCGCGGCTGCCAAAGCGACCGCGATGCCGGCGCGGGTCGAGCCGGTGAAGCTCACCATGTCGACGTCGCGGTGCGCGCACAATGCTGCGCCGACGCCGGGACCGTCACCGTTGATCAGGTTGAACACACCCGCCGGCACGCCCGCCGCATCCATGATCTCCGCCAGGATCACCGCGCAGGACGGCGCTTCCTCGGAAGGCTTCAGGATCATCGTGTCGCCTGCCGCGAGGGCAGGGGCGACCTTCGCGCAGATCTGGTTCAGCGGCCAGTTCCACGGCGTGATCATCGCGACGACGCCAAGCGGTTCGTGCACGACGGTCGCCTTGCCGATCGTCTCGGAGAATTCGAACGCCGCCAGCGCCTTCGCAGTCGCCGAGAAGTGCGCGAGGCCGGTCGGCGCCTGCGCCATCGAGGCGAGCGCCATCGGCGCGCCCATCTCCTGCGACATCGCCTTCGCCAGATCGGGCATCCGCGCCTTGTATTCGGTCATGATCCGGCCGAGCACGTCGAGCCGCTCCTGCACGCTCGTCTGGCTCCAGCTCCCGAACGCCGAGCGTGCCGCAGCGACCGCCTTGTCGACGTCGGCGGCGGTGCCCAGCGTGATTTCGGTGCACGGCTGCTCGGTTGACGGGTCGATCACCTGATAGACGGCACCGCCCTCGCTATCGACCCACGCGCCGTCAATATATTGCTGCAAATAGCTTTTCATCGTGCCTCTCCGCATCTTGTCTCGCCAAGGAATGGGCTCGGCGGAGATCGGTTGCAACCCGAAACGCATGCCGTAGGTTGACCGGGAAATTCATCAGGAGGCCGGCATGGCGAGAGTGGCATTCATCGAGAAGACCGGCGGCCCCGAGGTCATCCAGTGGCGCGACATCGAGCTACCGCCGCCGGGCAAGGGCGAGGTGTGGATGCGCAACACCGCGGTCGGGCTGAACTATATCGACACCTATCACCGCAGCGGCGTGTACCCGATCGATCTGCCATCGGGTCTCGGCAGCGAGGCGGCGGGCGTGGTGATGGCAGTCGGCGAGGGCGTCACCGACTTCGCGCCCGGCGACAGGGTCGGCACCTTCGGCCCCTCGCGCGGCGCCTATGCGACCGAGCGCAACGTGTCCGCGAACCAGCTGTTCAAGCTGCCCGACACGCTCGACGACCAGACCGCCGCGGCGATCCTGCTCAAGGGCTGCACCGCCGAGTTCCTGGTCGAGCGCTGCGCCAAGGTGCAGGCGGGGCAGACCGTCCTCGTCCACGCGGCGGCGGGCGGGGTCGGCCACATCCTCGTCGGCTGGCTGAAGGCGATCGGCGCGACGGTGATCGCCAGCGTTGGCAGCGAGGACAAGGCGGCACGCACCCGCAAGGCTGGCGCCGATCACGTCATCCTCCACAAGTCCGACGACATTGCCGCGCGCGTTCGCGAGATCACCGATGGCAAGGGCGTGCCGGTTGTCCTCGATGGTGTCGGTCGCGCGACTTGGGAGGCGTCGCTCGACAGCGCGGCGAAGCGTGGCCTGATCGTCAGCTACGGCAATGCAGGCGGCGTGGTCGATGGTGTCAACATTGGCGTCCTCGCGCGGAAAGGCTCACTGTTTGTGACGCGGCCGACGCTGTTCGATTATTACGTCACGTCGGAGGAAAGGCAGGCCGGCATCGCCCGCCTGTTCGCCATGCTCGACAACGGCGCGATCACGCCGGCGATCGGCCGGACCTTTCCGCTCGAAGAGGCTGCCGCCGCCCATCGCGCAATCGAGGCGGGTGAGACTTCGGGGAGCACGATCCTGCTGCCGTGACGGGTGGGCGGATTTAAGAAGGTGTGTTCACGCGAAGGCGCGAAGAAGATTTGTTCGCGCGGAGACGCAGAGACGCGGAGGTGTTGCGGGCGGTACGGGCGTCTCGTTCCTCATCCTGCAGCGATGATGAAGGGGACCGTCGGTCCCGGAGAACTCTCCGCGTCTCCGCGTCTCCGCGTGAACCCATTCTTCTCATCTCTTCGCGCCTTCGCGTGAACCAATGCGACGCTTTCGCTAGGCAACGGACGGCGTTGTAGCCTCCGGCCGAGCCCGCAAGACGCTTGTACGCGCGACGATCCACGATAGGACGGAAGCTTGCCCGAGTGAGACCGTGATGAGCCTGAACATTCTGCTGGTCGAGGACGATGCCGTGTTCGCGCAGGCGATGGCCGAGGAACTGCGCGGGTTCGATCACGGCGTAACGGTGGCGCCGGATGGCCGAGATGCACTCGCAGCGGTGGACAGCCAGGCGTTCGACGCGGTGATCCTCGACCGGATGCTGCCGAAGATCGACGGCATCTCCGTCCTTGAGCGGCTGCGGAGTGCGAACATCACGATGCCGGTCATCATGCTCAGCGCGCTCGGCCGCTCGGTCGAGAAGGTCGAGGGGCTGGAAGCCGGCGCGGACGACTATGTGGTCAAGCCGATCGCCGCGGTCGAACTGAACGCACGCCTGCTCGCCTTGATGCGCGGGCGCGGCTGGACCGGTAGCGCCGGCGATACGATCCACGCCGGCGATATCGTCGTCAGCCCGACCAAGTTCCGCGCGTGGCGCGACGGCATCGCGCTCGATCTCGGCAAGCTCGAGTTCAAATTGCTCGCCGAGTTCGTCGCCAATGCCGACGCGGTGCTGACGCGGGCGATGCTGGTCGAGCGGGTCTGGGGATACGACTTCGCACCGACCACCAACATCGTCGACGTCTATGTCCGCCACCTGCGCGTCAAATTGACCGCGGCGGGCGGCGACGATCCCATCCGCACGGTGCGCGGCGTCGGATACATGCTGCGCGGATGACCCGACTGCGGTCACTGCGCGCGCTGACGCTGGCGTTCCTGATCGCGTTCCTCATCGCGACGCTCGGCACCGGGTTTGCGATCTACACCGCGACGCAACGCACGATCGAGCGACTGGTCGATCGCCGCATCCTGGTCGTGAGCGATGCCGCCGCCGGCATCTCCGGCGACCGCAGCCCCGAAGAACTCGTCCGGCGGATCAACGCCGCGACCCGCGAGCGTGATACCGGCGATATCGGCTTCCTGCTGCTCGATGCGACCGGTCGCAGGCTCGGCGGCAACATCGCCTTGCCGCGCCGCCTGCCGATCGGGTTCTCGACGGTCGCGCTAAAGGACCAGATCGCGGGACTGTCCGCCGGGCGTGCGCTGGTCCGCGACGTCGGGCACGGCATGACGCTGGTGACGATCGCCGAGACCGAACCGTTCGACGACTATAATGCGGCACGTGTCCGGATTTACCTCGTCGGCTTCGGATCGATCCTGCTGGTCGTCATCGGTGGCCTGTTGTTCTTCGTCATCACGATCGGCCGGCGGATCGGCGAGACGCGGCGGACGGTCGACGCGATCATCGATGGTGACATGTCGCGGCGCGTACCGGTCGATCGATCGGGCGGCGAGTTCGCGCACCAGGCGATGGCCTTCAACCGCATGCTCGACCGTGTTTCGGAGCTGATGGCCGGCATCAGCAACGTCTCCAATGATATCGCGCATGATCTTCGCACGCCCTTGGCACGCTTGCGCAGCCAGTTGGCGCTGGCGTTGCGGCGGGCCCAGACGGACGGCCAGCGCGACGATCTCGAAACCGCGATCGCGATGAGCGATGAACTGCTCGAGATGTTTGCGGCGATGCTGCGGATCGCCGAGATCGAAGGCGGCGATCGGCGCGCGGCGTTCGCGGCGCTCGATCTGGCGGCGCTGGCCGAAGAGATCGCGACGATGATGCAACCGGTAGTCGCCGATGGCGGCCGGACGCTGACGTTGGAAACATCGCCTGTGGCCGAGATCGTCGGCGATCGCCAACTGCTCGGCCAGCTGCTCGTGAACCTCATCGAGAACGCGCTCCGCCACACCCCACCCGGCACCCGCATCGAGATCGGCGTCGCGACCACCGGCAAGACTGCCACGCTCACGGTGACCGATACCGGCCCCGGCATTCCGGCGGATCAACGCAAGCTCGCGTTGCGGCGGTTCGGGCGGCTCGACGCCAGCCGCCACGACGAAGGGCACGGCCTTGGCCTACCCTTGATCCAGGCGATCGTCCGGCTTCATCGCGGCACGATTGCACTGGAAGACGCGGCCCCCGGACTGCGCGTCGTCATCGCCCTACCCAAGGGCTGAAACGACGAAACCCGGACAGGCTGAGCGCCTGCCCGGGTTTCCATTTTGACGCGGCAAGCCCGATCAGAACTTGACCGAAGCCTCCATGCCGTAGGTGCGCGGCGCGTTGAAATTGCCGTAGTCGCCCAGCACGTTGTTGACGCTGCCCGACGTGAGGTTGGTCGTCGGAGCGCCCGGCAGGCTGTTCGACGGGTCGCGGCGGAACACGTACTGCTTGTCGAACAGGTTGCGGACCCAGGCCGAGATCGTCACCGCGTTGCTGCCGCCGACGTGGATGTTCGCCAAGGCGAGACGGGCGTTGGCGATGAACGCGGGGTCGTTCTTGGTCGCGAACTGATCGAAGGTCTGCGTCGCCTGCGAGTAGTTGCCGTCGAGGTGGAACTTCAGGTCCATGTCGCCGACCGGCATCGTGTAGTCGACCGATCCGTTGGCAGCATTGCGCGGCGTGAACACGATGTAGAAGTTCTGGTACACGCCGGTCGACGCGATCAGCACGGGCGGGATCTTGGTGTAGGTATAGGCATAGCCTGCGGTCAGCGTCAGGCCGTCGACCGGCTGCACGGTCAGGTCGGCCTCGATCCCGCGGATCTTGGTGATGCCGGGCGCATTGATCGTCACGAGGTTATTGAAGCTGCCCGATGCGGTCGTCTGGATCGAGCTGATGTCGACCTGGCTGTTCTTGCGATCCATGATGTAGCCGGCAAGGTTCAGGCGCGCACGGTGGTTCCAGAAATCGGTCTTCGCGCCGATCTCGTACGACTTCACGTCCTCGGGGTTGAACGTCTGGTAGTTGGACGTCCGCGAGCTGGCACCGCCGGCACGGTAGCCGGTCGCGTATTTTGCATAGACGTGGACCGTGTCACTGGCGTCATAGGCGAGCGTCGCCATCGGATTGAAGCGGTTCCAGGTGGCGTCGAGCGGCGCATAGCCGGCGGCGGTCAACTGGGCCTGGGTCGCCGTGTCGTAGTTCAGATTACGCGAGAAATGCAGCACGCCCTGCTTCTCGTCGCGCGTGTAGCGGCCACCGGCGGTCAGGTGAACGCGGTCGGTCGCGTTCCAGGTGACCTGGCCGTAGCCCGCATAGCTCTTCGAATGCACTTCCGAGGCACGATCGATCGAGCGACAGCCCACGAGCGAGCCGAACCCGCCCGACCCGGTGCAGGGATCGAGCACCGAGATCGTCGTCAGCGACGAATTGAACGCCAGCGAGTTCGGCGTCGCCGCGTCGTCGCTGATGTGCTCGTTGAAGTAATAGAGCCCGGCGACGTAATCGAACTGGCCGACCGTACCGACTGCCTGGAATTCCTGGCTGAACTGGTTCTGGTGGAGGTCGGCAAGGCTGTAGCGGCTGAAGTTGCACGCGGTGCCGGTGCAGCCGGCCGCAATGACGGGCACGCGGTGATAGCCGCCGCTATTGTCGTACTGCGTCGCGTTCACGCCGCGCCATGCGGTGATCGAGCGGAGTTCGATCTCGGGCGCGACGTCCCAGCGAATGTTCGAGGTGAAACCGTGCGTCTTGTCGATGCTCGGCTGCTGCGGCACGCCGATGTCGGCGACTTTCATGCGGCTGTCGCCATTGACGACGACCTGGCTCGGGAGCGGCTTCACGCTGCCGGTCAGCGTCGTGTAGTTGGTGCCGGGCAGCGCGCAAGCAGGGGACGCGGATTGCGCACCGGCCTTGCACCCGTTCGGATTCACGTTGAGCAACTGGCTGTAGAACGGGCTGTTCGAGTCGTAGCCGTTATCGTAGCTGAAATCGGCGGTCATGCCCGAGATCGGGCGGACACGCGCGGTCGCCTTGAAGCCGCGGCGATGATAATAATTGAAGCCGGTCTGGTCCGCGAGCGGATTCTTGGTGGTCGCGTCCTGGTGCTGGATGACGCCGTCGAGCTTCAGCGATACGCCGTACGTTTCGGGCAGGTCGACATGCAGCGTACCGTTATAGCTGCCGTAGTTGGCGATCCCGCCGGTCGCGCTGCCGCCCCATTTGCCGCTCGGGCCCTTGGTGACGATGCTGAGCGCGCCGCCTTCGGTGTTGCGACCGAACAGCGTGCCCTGCGGGCCCTTGAGCACTTCGATCCGGTCGACGTCGAACAGCGCGGCGTTCAGGCCGTGCTGGCGGCCGAGATAGACACCGTCGATATAGACGCCGACGCCCTGCTCGCGCGCGGGCTGGTTGGCGTCGAGCGGAACGATGCCGCGGATACCGATCGTCAGCGCGGACTGGCGCGCCTCGAACGTCGCGACGCGCAACGACGGAACGGCGCCGTCGGCGAGATCGTACAGGCTCTGGACGTGACGGTCGGTCAGCGCCTGGCTGCTCAGGACGTTGATCGCGATCGGCGTCTTCTGCAGGTTCGTCTCGCGCTTGGTTGCGGTGACGACGATCTCGCCAAGACCGGTCTGGTCGGCGGGCTCCGCAGCGGCGGGGGCCGGATCGATCACGGGGTCTGCGGCAGCGGCAGCGGGCGCCGTATCCTTGGCGGCGGTCGGCGCGGGGGCCGCGAGCACTGGCGACGCGATCGCGACCGTCAGGGCGGCGCCGGCCAGCAGCCGCAAGCGCAGGCTTGCTGAATTCAACATCGAGAGTTTCCCTTTTTCGGCAGTCTTTGCCTTGAAGGGCGCGATAGGCGGCGGTCGTGGCACGTCCGTTACGAATATAAGAATCGCGTGTCCGGCGATTTTAACGTTGGTTTAATGTGGGTTTATCCTCGCGCGTACGTGAGACGAGTTCAGATGACGTCGCTGTCATGTGAATGTCATGCGAAAGTAACGTCGGTGCCATGCACGGCCGCTAACGCGCCTCCCAAGCCGGCTGAAGAAGTCGGGACCACCCGGGGGAATACCATGAAATCGAACCTGTCGACCCGCGTTCGCGGTCGCGTCCTCGCGCATGTGCTGCTCACCGGCTGCGCGCTGACTTCGCTGACCGCCACCAGCGCCTATGCGCGTACCGACGCCGCGACCCCGATCGGCGCGCCGCGTGCGCTTGGGAGCATCACCGGTACCGTGTCGCAGGCAGGCAGCGGCGACTATCTCGACGGTGCATCGGTCTCGATCCCGACGCTCGAACTGTCGACCGTGGTCGATCGCACCGGGCGGTTCTCGCTGGTCGGTGTTCCCGCCGGCACGCACGAACTCGTGATCCGCTATGTCGGCTTCCCCGACGCGCACCGGACCGTGACGGTCGCCGATGTTGCGGTAACGCTCGACGTGGCGATGACCACCGAAGTCGGCGCAAACGCAGGCGAGGGCGACGAGATCGTCGTCTCCGGCTCGCGGCCGATCGCGGAATCCGAAGCCGCCGCGCTGCAGATCCAGCGGACCAGCCCCTCGCTCGTCTCGGTCATCGCCTCCGATTCGATCGGTCGCCTCCCCGACCAGAACATCGCGCAGGCGGTCAGCCGCCTTCCCGGCGTCGGCGTCCAGCGCGACCAAGGCCAGGCGCGCTACATCACGCTTCGCGGCGCACCGATCAACTGGACCACGCTGTCGATCGACGGCATCAACGTCGTCAGCCCCGAAGGCCGCGACGCCCGCTTCGATTCGATCCCCTCGGCGATCGCGTCGCAGATCATCGTGCGCAAGGCCGTCACCCCCGACATGATCGGCGAGACGATCGCGGGCAACGTCGACATCATCACGCGCTCCGCGTTCGATTATCCGGGCATGAAGGTACAGGCCAAGGGCGGCGTCGGTCATGTCGAACTCGGCAAGAAGACCGAATATGAAGGCTCGCTCGTCATTTCCGACCGGATCGACACCGGTATCGGCGAGTTCGGCATCGTCTCGTCCGCCAGCCTGTATCGCCGCGGCATGGTCACCGACAATTTCGAGACCGACTTCGAGGCAGTCGACCGCGATCGCCGCCCCGGTTTCGAGACGCGCAACTGGGCGCGCGAGACCGAGAACAAGCTGTATCGCCTGACGCGCAAGAACTACTCGCTGTCGACCCGGCTCGACTGGCGCCCGGCGCCCGGCCACAAGCTGCTCGCGGAGTCGATCTACTCGGCGTTCCAAGACGACGAACAGCGCAACAACTACATCTTCGATCTCGACGACCAGCAGTCGCGCACGCCCAACGGCACCGCCGCCTGCACCGTCAACGCGCGCCCGGCGACCGGCACGACCGGTTACGCGGACGTCTGCACCGGCAACACGCCGCTGCTCGGCACGGTCTACGGCATCGATCTCAACTCGAACTTCACCGTGCGCAAGTACAAGCAGTCGGTGTTCACCAACACGATCGGCGGCGATCACGAACTCGGCGCCTGGAACGTGAAATGGCGCGGTAATTTCACGCGTTCGATCGACGATCGCTCGCAGCCTGCACAGCTGAACTATGACAGCCCGTCGTTCGGCACCAACGGCGCGAACGCCGCCAACCGCCTGACCGTCGGCTACGATCTGACCGACCCACAGCTCGCCAAGGTCCAGCTGTTCCGCACGATCCGCAACGCCGACGGCACCTTCTCGCGTGGCGCTCAAGTCACGTCGATCGAGGACTTCCCGCGCACCCTGGCCCGCTTGCGGTCGCTGAAGGCGCAGGACGTGACCGAAGCCTATACCGCCAAGCTCGACATCAGCCGCGAAGCCTCGGTGTTCGGCGCGCAGACGGTGTTCGCGGCGGGCCTTCGCTACGACGATCGAACCAAGACCGCGAACGAGTATCTACTCGAACTGAGCACGCCGGCACAGTTCGCCGCGGCCGGCATTCCGACCGGGTACGGCGCCATCGCCAAGCCGGGCGGGTTCCAGGGCGAGATCCCGCTCGGCTACACGTTCCAGTATTTCGATCGGGACAAGATCCTGGCGCTTGTCGAGCAAGCCAAGGCGGTCAACCCGTTCGTGTCCACCGACGCCAATTTCTACGACGTCGGCGAAAAGGTCTATTCCGCCTACGCGATGGCGACGACGACCACCAACTGGGGCAGCGTCATTGGCGGCGCGCGCGTCGAGCATATCCGCAACAACGCCCGCGCGTTCTCGTCGCTCGGCTTGATCGACGTGAAATCAAGCCAGACGCTCGTCTATCCAAGCCTGCACGTGAACTGGGACGTCAACGACCGGATGAAGGCGCGGCTGTCATTCAACACCGGCGCCGCACGCCCGGACTACGACCAGTTGCGCCCCAATCTCAGCGTCAACGACGCGAACGCGACCATCTCCGGCGGCAACCCCGACGCGAAGCCCGAGAAGGCCAAGGGCGTCGATCTCTACGTCGAATATTACACGATGCCCCGCGGCTTCCTGTCGATCGGCGCGTACTACAAGGACGTCACCGATGTCCTGTTCGACTCGACCCAGACCTACGGCCAGACCAACCTGAACGCCGCCGGCGTCGATCGGTCGGGCTATGTCTACTCGACCATCATCAATGGCGGCAAAGGCTATATCATGGGGATCGAGGGCGCGATCCAGCAGCAGCTCGACCCCTTCACCGCCGATCTCGGCCTGCCCGACTGGATGGGCGGCTTCGGCGTCCAGTTCAACGCGACGATCAACAAGAGCCGTGCCGATACGCCGGCAACAGGCGCGATCCCTTCGCGGAAAGTTCGCCTGCCCGGCGCATCGGACGCGATCTACAATCTGATCGCCTATTACGAGAAATACGGCTTCTCGGCCCGCGTTTCGTACCAGAACCGGTCTGCGTGGCTCGATGCGATCGGTGCGGTGGACACGATCGGTGGCGTCGTCCGCGGCGTCGATGGCGGCGATTTCTACTGGGCCAAGGACAACGAACTCGACGCGTCGGTCCGCTACGCGATCAACGGCAATGTCGAGATCTACGGCGATTTCGCCAACCTGTTGAACGGTCCGGGCCGCCGCTATGTCGGTTCCTCGGCCTACACGATCGAGCATGAGACGTTCGGCCGGCGCTACACCGGCGGCGTGCGGGTGACGTTCTGATGCGCGCGCTTCCCTTTGCCGCGTTGCTGCTCGCGGGATGTGCAACGACCTCGACCCCGGTGGCGGTCGAGGCGCCGACAGTCGCGGCGACCGCCGAGACCGATCCGGTCGACACTGCCGCCGATGCCGCGGACGATCCCGCGATCTGGCGCAACGCTTCCGATCCGGCGAAGAGCCTCGTCATCGGCACCGACAAGAAAGCGGGCATCCACGTCTACAGCCTGACGGGTAAGCGCCTCAGCTTCACCCCGGCCGCGCGGCTCAACAATGTCGACCTGCGCGATGTCGGGACGCGCGTGATCGCGGCGGCCAGCGACCGGGCCGACATCGCCACCGCACATGTCTCGCTGTTCACGCTCGACACGGCGGCGGCAAAGCTCGTCCCGCTCGGCCGCTTCCCGGTCGGTCCGGGCGAGGCCTACGGCATGTGCCTCTGGACCCGCGCGCGCGATCACGCGCTGTTCGGCTTCGTCGTGCTGAAGGACGGCCGCATCGACCAGGTCGCGATCGACCTCTCCAGCGCATCGCCCAAGGTCACGACGGTCCGCTCGATGAAGCTCGGCACCCAGTCCGAAGGCTGCGTCGTCGACGATCGTACAGGACAGCTCTACGTCGCCGAGGAAGATGTCGGCCTCTGGCGGTTCGACGCAGACCCATCGGCACCGGTCACGGCAACCCCGATCGCCAAGGTCGACGGCAAGACGCTGGTCGCCGACGCGGAGGGCCTAGCGCTCGCCCCGTCGGGGAGGAACGGCGGCTATCTCGTCGTGTCGAGCCAGGGCGACAACGCCTACACGCTCTACCGCCTGCCGGGCGTCACCTATGCCGGGCGCTTCCGGACCGGCGGCGGCGCAATCGATGGTACCAGCGATACCGACGGTATCGAAATGATGGTCGGAAACTTCGGCTCCGCCTACCCTCAGGGCCTGTTCGTCGCGCAGGACGGCGACAACGCGCCCGCCACGCAGAACTTCAAATACGTCAGCTGGGCCGGCGTGAAGCGCGCGCTGAAACTGCGCTGATCCTCACGATGGTACGCTGTCGCAATAGGCGGCGACCATCGTGCGGATGTCGACCCGCGCCTTCAGTCGCGCGGCGAGCAGGGCGGTGCCGCTGATCTTGCGCTGGACGAACAGCGTGTCGATCGGGGGCAGGTGCCAGGTGTCGCGGTCGCGCGCGATCTCGGTACCCTGTTCGCGCAGCACGCCGACGAACGCGCGGTCGCCGAAGTCGAACGGGCCGGGCTTGGCGAGTTCGACGAGGATGACGTCGATCATCCGGTCGACCAATGCGCGATGCTGGAGCACGGCCGCTTCGCCGAGGAACCCCGCGGCGATCGCGGCTTCGCGGACCGCGTCACGATCGCCGGCGAGGGCAGCGGTAAGCAGGCGGCGATAGCCTTCGCCGGTTTCGGCAGGGAGGGGACGGGCGGCACCGAAGTCGAGCAGGACCAGCTTTTCCGTCTCGGGCTGCCAGCGATAGTTGGCGAAGTTCGGATCGGTCTGCATCAGCCGCCAGTCGAACAACTCGCGCAGCACGAGCGAGATCAGGTCGTGCATCACCCGGTCGCGGACGTCCTGCGGTGCGGTTTCCAGCGTCTCGACGGGGACGCCGGTGACGAAGCTCATCGCAAGGACGCGTGGCGTGGTCAGTTCGGAGTAAAGCTTCGGGACCACGAACTGCGACTGATCGGCAAGCAACTCGCCGTAACGCGCGAGCATCTGCGCCTCGCGGAGGTAATCGGCTTCCTCGTGGAGCTGCTTCTTCGCCTCGTCGAGCAACGGCGCGATGTCGAGCGACTTGGGGAGCATGCCCGACACGCGCAGCAGCGTCGCGACGTTGTCGACATCGGCGTCGATGCTCTCCTTCACGCCGGGATACTGGACCTTGATCGCCAGCTCGGTGCCGTCGGGCAGGCGCGCGCGGTGGACCTGGCCGATCGAGGCGGCGGCGACCGGGTGCGCCTGGAAATGCGCGAAACGGCGGCGCCAGTCCTTGCCCCATTCGGCGGCGAGCACGCGGTCGAGCTGCTGCGGCGGCATGTGGTTCGCGTTGTTGCGCAGCCGGGCGAGGATGGTGGCGAGTTCGGGCGGGAGCATGTCGCCCGCGTCCATCGAGATCATCTGCCCCAGCTTCATCGCGGCGCCGCGGAGGTGCGAGAGCTGGTCGGCGACGCGGGTGGCGTTGGCGGGGGTGAGGAGGAGGTCGCCGATCTTGGGGCGTTCGCCGTTTGCGAGGCGGCGGGCGCCCTCGGCGACGACTCCGCCGGCGACACCGCCCGCGAGTTTGCCGAAGACTCCGAGACGGGCGAGGCGGCCGCTGGGGATCGCGCGTCCGGCGCTGTTGCCGCTGTCTTCGGTCACGGGTGTTCCTTGGGTTTTGGGGGGGCGGTGCGTCGCGGTTAGGATATGGGTGGCTCTAGCGGTCGATCAATCAGACCCAACGTGCGAAGTTAACCAAGGCTACCCTTGTTCTTTTGCGAAGCTTGTTCTCCCGCGAAGGCGGAAGCCCAGACTGGGTCCCCGCCTTCGCGGGGAAACATTGTTGGCGCGGATGCACGAAATCTGATCCTCCCCTGCAAGGGGAGATGGCAGCCTCTTGGCTGACGGAGGGGTGTCCGCCCTATCAAGAGTGGCGATACCCCTCCGTCTGGCTGCGCCAGCCACCTCCCCTTGCAGGGGAGGATTTACGAAAAAGGGCGCCCGGATTGCTCCGCGCGCCCTCTTCCAATTCAGCGACGTGGCAAAGCCACGCCGTCGGTCGTCGCGGTTCGCGACGCCGGCCGGACTTCGGCGTCTCGCGGTCAGCTTGCGCTGGCCGCGTGCGCCGTGCGCCTCACCCGCTGTAGTACATGTCATACTCGACCGGGCTGGGCGTCATCTCCCAACGCGCAACCTCGGCGTACTTGATCTCGACATAGCTCTCGATCTGATCCTTCGAGAACACGTCGCCCTTCAGCAGGAAGTCGTGATCCGCGAGCAGGCATTCGAGCGCCTCGCGGAGCGAACCCGCGACGGTCGGGACCTGGGCGAGCTCTGCCGGCGGCAGGTCGTACAGATTCTTGTCCATCGCCTCGCCCGGATGGATCTTGTTGAGGATGCCGTCCATGCCAGCCATCATCAGCGCCGCATAAGCGAGATACGGGTTGGCCAGCGCGTCCGGGAAGCGCACTTCGACGCGCTTCGCCTTGGGGCCGGTGCCGTACGGAATGCGGCACGATGCCGAGCGGTTGCGCGCCGAGTACGCCAGCAGCACCGGAGCTTCGTAGCCGGGGACGAGGCGCTTGTAGCTGTTGGTCGACGGGTTGGTGAACGCGTTGACCGCCTTGGCATGCTTGATGATGCCGCCGATGAAATACAGGCACATGTCGGAAAGGCCCGCGTAGCCGTTGCCGGCGAACAGCGGGGTCTTGCCTTCCCAGATCGAGAAATGCGTGTGCATCCCCGAACCATTGTCCTCCTTGATCGGCTTCGGCATGAACGTCGCCGTCTTGCCGTACGCGTGCGCGACTTGGTGGACGACATACTTGTAGATCTGCATGCGATCCGCGGTCTGCGTCAGCGTGCCGAAGGTCAGGCCCAGCTCATGCTGCGCGGCCGCGACTTCGTGGTGATGCTTGTCGCACGGCAGGCCCATCTCGATCATCGTCGAGACCATCTCGCCGCGGATGTCGACGGCCGAGTCGACCGGCGCGACCGGGAAGTACCCGCCCTTGGCGCGCGGACGGTGACCGAGGTTGCCGCCCTCATATTCGCGGCCCGAATTGCCCGGCAGCTCGATGTCGTCGATCTTATAGTAGCTCGTCGAATAGCTGTTCTCGAAGCGGACGTCGTCGAACATGAAGAATTCGGCTTCGGGGCCGACATACACGGTGTCGCCGACGCCGGTGGTCAGCAGATACGCCTCGGCGCGCTTGGCGGTCGAACGCGGATCGCGCGCGTAGAGCTCGCCGGTCGACGGATCGCTGATGTCGCATATCAGGATCATCATCGGCGTCGCCGAGAACGGATCGACATAGACCGCATCGAGATCGGGCTTGAGCGTCATGTCGCTCTCGTTGATCGCCTTCCAGCCCTCGATCGACGAGCCGTCGAACATCAGGCCGTCGGTCAGCTCGTCTTCGCCGATCAGGCTCGCGACCATCGTCAGATGCTGCCACTTGCCCTTGGGATCGGTGAACCGCAGATCGACCCACTCGATCTCCTGGTCCTTGATCATATTGAGAACGTCGGAGGCCGAATTCGCCATGATGCTTGCCCTTCGTTTTGAGATTTCCGCCGCCTCATGCGGGGAATCTAATTGCGGTATGGAACGAGATTTCCACACAATGTTGCGCCGCGTCAAATGACGATGTCGTCACTCGTCGTCAACGCAATATGCGTGGATAGGAACTAGATAGCGTCGTCGTCGCGCTCGCCGGTGCGGATGCGAAGCGCGCTCTCGACCGGGATGACGAAGATCTTGCCGTCGCCGATGCGGCCGGTCTGCGCGGCTGCCGCGATCGCCTCGACGACGCGCTGCGCGAGTCCGTCCTCGACGACGACCTCGAGCTTCACCTTGGGCAGGAAGTCGACGACATATTCCGCGCCGCGGTACAGCTCGGTATGGCCTTTCTGGCGGCCGAAGCCCTTGGCCTCGGTCACGGTGATGCCGCTCACGCCGATCTCGTGCAGCGCTTCCTTCACCTCATCCAGCTTGAACGGCTTGATGATGGCTTCGATCTTTTTCACAGGTACGCCCCCGATTGTCGTTGAAACCCTCGCCCTTGCGGGCGAGCCGTCCGCCCTGAAGGGCGCCTTGCACCAAGCGTGCCAGCCGCAGCGCCCTCGGGCAACCGCGGAATATCGTTGATTTCACTGCCCGAAATTGCGGCACCTGGGCGGTGCGTGCGCAATGTAAGAGCAGGGACGCTTATCACAGGATCTCGTGCAGCCGGGCGATCGGGCGGCCGAGCCGGACGCCTTTGTCGGTCTCGACCAGCGGGCGCTCAATCAACAGCGGGTCGATCATCATCGCATCGAGGATCGCTTCGGCATCGCCGTGCTTGACCGCCTTGGCGCCGTCCTCGGCCATGCGGAGCCCCTGGCGTGGCGTCATTCCCGCGCGGTCGTAAAGGCTGACGAGTTCCTCGCGGGATGGAGGGTTCTTGAGGTATTCGACGATCGTGACATCCGCCCCTGCCTCTTGCAGCAGCGCGAGAGCCTCGCGGGACTTCGAGCAACGCGGGTTGTGGTAGATCGTCGCCTTCACGAATGCTCCGTTATCATCTGACAATCCGTCATCCCAGCGAAAGCTGGGATATTCCGCTTGGTTTGCGATGCGACCCGAACGGGGAGATCCCAGCTTTCGCTGGGATGACGGGTGGGGGGCTGTTCTAGTCGGAGGCCGTAGGTCACCCGCCAGCGCGCACCCCGCCTCTTGTTCTCCCGCGAAGGCGGGAGCCCAGTCTGGGCCCCCGCCTTCGCGGGAGAACAATCTTAGTACAGAAGGTTACGCCCCCTGCTTGGCCAACCACTCTTCCAGCCACTTGATCGTGTACGCGCCTTCCTGGAACTCGGGATCGTCGAGCAGCGCGCGGTGCAGGGGAATCGTCGTCGTCACCCCCTCGATCACCATCTCCTCGAGCGCACGCCGCAACCGGCGCAGCGCACCCTGCCGAGTCGTCCCGTAGACGATCAGCTTGGCGATCATCGAGTCGTAGTAAGGCGGCACGCGATAGCCCGCATACAGCCCGCTATCGACGCGGACGTGCATCCCGCCCGGCGCGTGATAAACCTTAACCAGCCCGGGCGACGGCGCGAACGTGCGCGGATCCTCGGCGTTGATGCGGCACTCGATAGCATGACCGCGGAACTGGACGTCTTCCTGGCGCAGCGTCAGCGGATGGCCCTCGGCCACGCGGATCTGCTCGCGCACGAGGTCCAGCCCAGTGATCATCTCGGTCACCGGATGCTCGACCTGGAGCCGGGTGTTCATCTCGATGAAGTAGAATTCGCCCGCTTCCCACAGGAACTCGATCGTCCCCGCGCCGCGATAGCCCATGTCGGCCATCGCCTTGGCGACGATCCCGCCCATCCGTTCGCGCTCTTCCGCGGTGATGATCGGCGAGGGGGCTTCCTCAAGCACCTTCTGGTGGCGGCGCTGGAGCGAGCAGTCGCGCTCGCCCAGGTGGATCGCGTTACCCTCACCATCGCCGAAGATCTGGAATTCGATATGTCGCGGATTGCCGAGGTATTTTTCCATGTAGACGGTGGCGTCGCCGAACGCGGCCTTCGCCTCGCTGCCAGCCTGCTGCATCTGCGTTTCGAGATCGTCGGCGTCGTTGACGACCTTCATCCCGCGACCGCCCCCGCCCGAGGCCGCCTTGATGATCACCGGATACCCGATGTCCTCGGCGATGCGCTTGGCCTCGGCGATGTCGCTGATCGCGCCGTCCGAACCGGGGACGAGCGGCAGCCCGAGCGCGCCCGCGGTGCGCTTGGCCTGGACCTTGTCGCCCATCGTCCGGATGTGCTCGGGCTTCGGCCCGACGAACAGTATGTTATGAAGCTCGACGATCTCGGCGAACTGCGCGTTCTCGCTGAGGAAGCCGTAGCCCGGATGGATCGCATCCGCGCCCGAGATTTCGGCGGCCGAGATAATGTTCGGGATGTTCAGATAGCTGTCCGCGGCGGACGGCGGTCCGATGCAGATCGCTTCGTCCGCGAGCCGGACGTGCATCGCGTCGGCGTCGGCGGTCGAGTGCACCGCGACCGTCTTGATGCCCATCTCATGGCAGGCACGGTGGATCCGCAGCGCGATCTCGCCGCGATTCGCAATGAGCAGCTTCTTGATTTGCGGCATTATTCCACCACGACCAGCGGCTGGTCGAACTCGACCGGCTGGCCGTTCTCGACCAGGATCGCGGTCACCGTGCCGGCCGACGGCGCGACGATCGTGTTCATCACCTTCATCGCCTCGATGATCAGCAGCGTGTCGCCGGCATTGACCTTCTGGCCGACCGTCGAGAACGGCTTCGCCTCGGGATTGGCGGCGAGATAGACGGTGCCGACCATCGGCGACTTGACCGCGCTCGCGCTGATCGCGGGGGCGGATGCGCCGACCTCGGCCTGCGGGATCGACAGCGGTGCGGAGACCGGGGCCGGAGCAGGCGCCGGCGCGTAATGCGCGACGGGTGCTGCCTGGGCGGCCTTGCGCGCGACGCGGATCCGGCGCGAGCCGTCCTCGACCTCGATCTCGGTCAGCTGCGTGGTGTCGAGCAGTTCGGCGAGCTGGCGCACCAGGGTCACGTCGACCTGCATTGCGCCTGTGGTTTCTGGTGTATCGTTCATGGCGGGGCCTCCTGTCAGAACCGTGCGACGGCTTCAAGCGCGAGCAGATACGAAAGCGCGCCGAAACCCGCGATCGTACCCTTCGCTGCCTGACCGACCAGGCTCACATGCCTGAACGATTCACGTGTATGGGGATTGGAAAGATGCACTTCGATCACCGGCGTCTTCACGCCCTTGATCGCGTCGTGCACCGCGACCGAGGTATGCGTGAACGCACCCGCGTTGAGGATCACCGCCTTCGCACCGCGCGCCTGCGCCTCCTGGATCCAGTCGACGAGGTGCCCCTCGTGATTCGACTGGCGCATGTCGATCTCAAGGTCGAGCTCGCGGGCGCGGTCCTCCAGCATCCCGGCGATGTCGTCGAGCGTCTCGTCGCCATAGATTTCCGGCTCGCGCGTTCCCAGCAGGTTGAGGTTGGGGCCGTTCAGGACGAACACTGTCGCAGTGACGGTATCGGGCAAGGGCAGCTCCTGGTTGCGAGGGCTGCGAACGACCCCCTATATGCGTCGTCCCACCCTTACCCGTTCGTGTCGAGCGAAGTCGAGACATGAGACCGGCAGCGGACGGGTGGTTTCTCGATCAGCCTGTCCCGAGCCATGTCGAGGGGCTCGAAACGAACGGAAAGTTTTGCATGCCCCACTCCGATGGTACCGTCTCCATTACCGTCAACGGCGAACACAAGCGCGTCTCCGCCGGGCTTAGCCTCGCAGGGCTCGCGACCGAACTCGGCCTCGTGCCCGAGAAGATCGCGGTCGAGCGTAACATGGAGGTCGTGCCGCGCTCGACCCTGGCGGACGTGATGGTCGAGGACGGCGACGACCTGGAGATCGTCCACTTCGTCGGTGGTGGCGACCATGAAGACAGCTGGACCGTCGCAGGCCAGACGTTCAAGTCGCGGCTGATCGTCGGCACCGGCAAGTACAAGGACTTCGCGCAGAACGCCGCGGCGGTCGAGGCGTCGGGCGCGGAGATCGTCACCGTGGCGGTCCGCCGCGTCAACGTGTCGGATCGCAATGCGCCGATGCTGACCGACTTCATCGACCCCAAGAAGATCACCTACCTGCCCAACACCGCCGGCTGCTTCGATGCCGAATCGGCGATTCGCACGCTGCGACTGGCGCGCGAGGCGGGCGGCTGGGAGCTGGTGAAGCTCGAAGTGCTTGGCGAAGCGAAGACGCTCTATCCCGACATGGTCGAGACGCTGCGCGCGACCGAGATCCTCGCGAACGAGGGCTTCAAGCCGATGGTCTATTGCGTCGACGATCCGATCGCCACCAAGCGCCTCGAGAACGCCGGCGCGGTCGCGATCATGCCGCTGGGCGCACCGATCGGTTCGGGGCTGGGCATCCAGAACCGCGTGACGATCCGCCTGATCGTCGAGGGGGCAGGGGTGCCCGTACTGGTCGACGCCGGCGTCGGCACCGCGTCGGATGCCGCGGTGGCGATGGAGCTCGGCTGCGACGGCGTGCTGATGAACACCGCGATCGCCGAGGCCAAGGACCCGCTGATGATGGCCGCCGCAATGAAGGCCGCGGTCGAATCGGGCCGGCTCGCCTATCGCGCCGGGCGGATGGGCCAGCGCCGCTATGCCGATCCGTCTAGCCCACTGGCGGGACTGATCTGAAACATAGGTCATGACGCAAACGTCACGGAACCCACGGTAAAGACGGCCGTTATACCTTAGCAAGTTCAAGCGGCCCGGTTGGCGGGCCCGCATAACAAGTGGAGGCTCTGATGGGCGAGTTCACCGACAAGGTCGCAGCAGCAGGCAACAAGGTTGCAGGTAACGTCAAGGAAGCCGTCGGCAAGGCGACCGACAACGAGAAGCTGGTAGCCGAAGGCGAGGCGCAGCAGGCCAAGGGCACTGCGCAGAACGTCAAGGGCAGCGTCAAGGGCGCGCTCGGTGACGACATCTAAGCTTTAGCTTGGTGTAGGAATACAGGCCGCTTCGGGAAACCGAAGCGGCCTTTTCTTTGTGTGGTGTGTCGAGATGGGGGCGAACCCTTTAATACTATCGTCATTCCCGCGCAGGCGGGGACCCATACCCTATATCGCGTCGATAGATCCGCACCGTCAGCCAATATGGGTTCCCGCCTCCGCGGGAATGACGAAGGGGCGTTAAGGCTTGCCCCACCCACAAAACCCCATCACGAGCACCCGAATGACTCTCCCGACCCGTAGCTACGCCGCATTCCTGTTCGACATGGACGGCACGATCCTCACCTCGATCGCCTCCGCCGAGCGAACCTGGACGAAGTGGGCGATCGCACATGGCCTCGACGCCGCGACGTTCGTGCCGACGATCCACGGCGTGCAATCGGTCGAGACGGTCCGCCGCCTCAACCTCCCCGGCGTCGACCCGGTCGCCGAGGCAGCCGCGATCACTGCCGCCGAAATGCTCGACGTCGGCGATATCGAACCAATTGCCGGTGCCGCCGCATTCCTGGCCAGCTTGCCCCCGGAGCGCTGGACGATCGTCACGTCTGCCCCTCGGGCGCTAGCCGAAGTCCGCCTCAAGGCTGCCGGCCTGCCGATCCCCGCGACGATGATTGCCGCGGACGACATCCCCAACGGCAAGCCCGCACCCGACTGTTTCCTGGTCGCAGCCGAACGACTCGGCGTCTCGGCGAGCGATTGCCTGGTGTTCGAGGATGCCCCCGCCGGCATCACGGCCGGCGAGGCAGCGGGTGCGGATGTCCTGGTGATCACGGCGACCCATGGAACGAGCCACCGGCTCGATACGCGTCATCCGCGGATAGACGATTATCTGGACGTAACCGCTACGATTACCTCAGACGGTCGACTGGCGGTTACTTCTAGCTGACCGCCACGCACGATCGGTTCAATCCGCATCACCAGATCGCCGCGCCCGCGCGATCAGCTCGTCGAGCGCCGCCTCATCCAGCCGACCCGCCGTGCGCAACGCCGCTTCGGGAGTCATCGCGATGACCGCCCCGTCCGGCCCGTCGATCACGACCTCGCCATTTTCATGGAAGACGTCGCGGGGTTCGGCATGCGGACTAGTCATCGCGCTCTCCTGATCTTTCAGGACAAACGTCGGTGAGGACGGATAGGTCCGTTATGCTGACCCACCGTCGTCAGCCAGCTACAAGTTCGCCCATCCAGCGATCGAACAATTGCGGCCACAACGACCCAGGCGATCGAGGCGACAGGCGCGTGCCGAAGCCGTGTCCGCCATGCTGGAGGAAATGCGCTTCGGCGGGGATGCCGGCGCGGCGGGCGGCGGCGAGCGTATCGACGCTGTTGGCGACCGGGACCGTGTTGTCGTCCTCGGCATGCACGAGGAACAGTGGCGGGTCGCCAGCCTTCAACTGTCGGTCGATCGCATAGCGCGCCTGGACCGCGGGTAACGGATCAGGACCGAGCAGGTTCGCGCGCGATCCGCCGTGACTACGGCCGGGATCCATGTTCGAGACCGCGTACATGAGCCCCGCCCAGGCGGGGCGTGCCGAGTGCCGGTCGGCGGCATCGACCGGGCGATACGCCTTGAACTCGTGCAGCACCGCCACGGACCCGGCAAGGTGCCCGCCCGCCGAGAAACCCAGCACGCCGAGCTTTTCCGCTCGGATTCCGTAGACGCGCGCGTTGGCACGGATCAGCCGCATCGCACGCTGCGCATCCGATAGCGGCACGTCGGCGCGATCGGCCCAGCCTTCGCCGGGCAGGCGGTAGCTCAGCACGAACGCGGTGATCCCGAAACCGTTCAGGACGCGCGCTACGTCGATGCCCTCGTTGCGCAGCGACGTGATCGAATAGCCGCCGCCGGGCACGATCAGGACCGCGCGCCCGTCTGGCCGAGCCGGGCGGAACACGCCGACCTCGGGCCGCACCACGCCGCGCATCTGGAAATCGCGATACCCATCGGGGTAGCGCGGCATCCGCGGCTGCGGCACCGGCAGCGGGTTCGGCGCGCCTGGCGGGATACCGGGCCATAGCGCAAACCGTTCTGCGGGCGGCCACATTGGCACGTCCGTCGCGCGAGGCTGAGCAGCAGTGAACTGCGCGCCGCTCCGCGCGAATGCAGGAAGCGCCAGCCCGGCGGCAAGGGGGAGGGTGAGAAGCGAACGGCGATCGAAGGTCATGGCGAAATCCTAGACGATCGGATTGCGTTCGGGGAGAGGCGGGCGCCGCGATCGGCGATTATTCGCAAGCCGTCTCAAAACACGGCGAGCGCGGCGTGCAGCGTGAGCGCGACGAGCATCAGGCTCGACAGCGTGAAGAAGAGAAAGCGGGCCCGGACGCGGTTGCTGGTTGCCTGGACGAGGCTGTGCGCGATCCGCAGCCCGACATAGGCCCAAGCGATCCAGGCATTGATGCCGTTGCCTGTGCCGCTCAGCGCCAGCACGGCGCATACCGCGTAGAACAGCGTCGGCTGTTCCATCAGGTGATTGTAGTTGTGCGCCTTCCACTGCACCTGCGGCGGCAGCGATCGATCCGCGTCGGACGCCTTGGTGCCGACGAGCTTGCCCATATCGACGCCGGCCGCCTTCATCGCCGGCAACCGCGTCGCGAGCGTCCAGCCCAGCATCACGAGCGTCCACGCGATCAGGACGACCATCGGTCGCAGGATGTCGCTGTGCATGAAAAAGCCTCCCCCGGTTATCCGAAGGAGGCTGCCTCAATTGCCCGGAAGGGGCAACGGTATCTCTAATCCTCCCCCGCCAGGGGGAGGTGGCAGGCGCTTGCCTGACGGAGGGGGAGGAGAGGGCAACCAGCGTTATCGCCGCCTCCCCCTCCGCCGCTTCGCGCCACCTCCCCCTTGCGGGGGAGGATCAGCAGCCTCAGGCCTTGTCGAAGCTAGCGCCCCACTTGCGGACCGGACGGTCCTTCCAAAGCCCACGATGATACGCGTCCGAGGCCAGCAGCGGCATGACCGAACCCGCTTCCGCGAACACCATCTGCTCGATACCCGTGTTCACCTTGCCCCACGACGCTGCCTCCTGCAGCGTCGAGGACGAGCACGCACCGTCGCGCACGTCGGCGACGGTGATCTGCACCGCGTACTTGTGCACCTGGACGTCGTCGTGACCGAGGATCTCGGCGCAGACGACGGTGTCCTGGATGAAGTTCTTCGGCACGCCGCCGCCGATCATCAGCAGGCCGGTGGTGCCCGCCTTGATCTTGATCTCGGTGAGCTCGCGGAAGTCGGCGATCGCGTCGAGGACCATGTACGGCTTGCCAGCCTTCACCGCGTCGACCTGATGCTTGACCAAACCGAAGCCTGCCGAAGAATCGACGAACGCCGGGCAGAAGATCGGTACGTCATGCTCATAGGCGAGCTTGACGAGGCTGTTCTCCTTCTTGCCGTGCTCAACGAGATACTTGCCCATCTCGCGGATGAACTCGCGGCTCGAATAGGCGCGCGGCTCGAGCGTCTCGGCGATCTCGAAGATCGTGTGGTCGACGTGCTGGAGCTCTTCCTCGTCGATATAGGTGTCGTAGATCCGGTCGATCATCAGCGAGCGCAGCACGTCGTCGTGCGGCACTTCGAGAGCCTGGTAATGCTTGTGGCCGAGGCCCTCGAAGAAATCCATGTCGACGATCGTCGCGCCGGTCGCGACGATGCCGTCGATCATGTTGTTGCGCAGCAGCTCGGCATACAGGTCCATGCAACCGCCGGCGCTCGTCGAGCCTGCGATCACGAGGAAGATCGTGCAGTCCTTGTCGGCCAGCATCTGGTTGTAGATGTCGGTCGCACGGCCGAGGTCGCGGCTGGTGAACGACATCTTCTTCATCGCGTCGACGATCGGCCGCGCGTCGAAGCTGGTGATGTCGATATGCTCGACGGTGGTCGAAAGGAGTTCCGCCTTGCGCTGCGCGTCGATGCGAGTGTCTTCGGTCATAACATGCTCCATAAATCCCCCTTCCGCTTGCGGGAGGGGTTAGGGGAGGGACTGAAATATCCGCGAACGCCACGCTCGCGGACAAGCCCTCCCCCGACCCCTCCCGTAAACGGGAGGGGAGGAAGAAGGGCGCGGTACTAAAGCTTGGTTACAGCTTGACGACGTTCGACGCGAGGTCCTGGAAGCGTTCGTCATACAGCGAGACCATCGGCTCGTCGGTGACGATCACCGTCTCGTCCGATCCGAACCCGTTGAACGCGGTCCGCATCGCCGAGCCGTAGGCGCCGAGCATGCCGATCTCGATATAATCGCCGGCCTGCGTGTCCGCGGGCAGCATGAACGGGCCGACCATATAGTCCATGTCGTCGCACGTCGGACCATAGAAGCTGAACTCCATGTCCTTCGCCCGGCTGTCCGGTTCGCGGAGAAGCTCGGTCGGGAAGCGCCAGCCGATATGCGCCGCATCGAACAGCGCGCCATACGCACCGTCGTTGATATACAGCTCGGTCCCGCGACGCTTCTCGACGCGCACAATGATCGACGAATATTCCGCGCACAGCGCCCGGCCCGGCTCGCACCACAGTTCGGACGAATAGCTGACGGGCAGCGATTCGAACGCACGGTGGATCGTCTCGAAGAAATGCTCGAGCGGCGGGGGCTCCATGCCGGGATACGAAGACGGGAAGCCGCCGCCGACGTCGATGACGTCGACCGTGACCGCCGCCTCGACGATCGCCGCACGGACGCGCTCCATCGCGTTCGAATACGCTTCGGGGGTCATCGCCTGCGAACCGACATGGAAGCAGATGCCGAGTGCGTCCGCCGCCTGGCGGGCCGCGAACAGCAGCTCCTTGGCTTCGTGCGGGGCGGCACCGAACTTCGACGCCAGCGACAGCTTCGAATGCTCGGAAGACACGCGCAACCGCACGCAGAGCGTCAGGTCGGTGGCTTCGCGGGTGGCACGAACGACCTTGTCGAGCTCTTCCAGGCTGTCGAGGCTGAAGGTACGGACGCCGTGCGTGAAATACGCCTCGGCGATCGCTTCCTCGGCCTTGACCGGGTGCATGAAGCACAGGGTTGCCTCGGGCAGCGTCCGTGCGACCAGGCGCACTTCGGCAATCGACGCCACGTCGTAATGCGTGATGCCATTGTCCCACAGGATCTGCAGGAGTTCGGGAGACGGGTTCGCCTTCACCGCATACATCGAGCGACCCGGGAACTTCTCGACGAAGAACCGAGCGGCGCGCGCAGCAGCGTGCGGACGAACGAGCGTGACCGGATTGACCGGACGCCCTTTAGCGATGTCGATGCCGCTCCCGATGTGGGAGGTGTCGGCGGTCGAATGGGCTTTCGCTAACCCCAGCGCGATATGATGCTTGACCAATTCAAGGGACCTCCAATGTCCTGAGACAAATTACAAAAACACTGCCTTGCGGTTGGAAGTCCCATGGGGCAGCGGAAGCGCGATCTAGGGTTACGCGCCCCCCATGTAAATAGCGTTTGGCGGATAGGAGACGGTGTGTGACGATTTTGCGACAACCGACGCGGGCGGGTGTGCGGGACGCCGCGGAAAAGATCGCGCGGATACTCGCACCAACGCCACTGTTCGTCAGTGAAATCAAGGGCGTACCGGTCGCTTTCAAGGCCGAGTCGTTGCAACCAATCGGCGCGTTCAAGATTCGTGGTGCGTGGCATCGGCTCACCGCATTGGACGAGGCGACGCGACAAAAAGGCGTCGTCGCGTTCTCCTCGGGCAATCACGCGCAGGGCGTGGCCTGGGCAGCAAAACGGCTCGGCATCGCAGCGACGATCGTGATGCCGTCGGACGCACCGCGACTGAAGCGCGAGTCGACCTTGGCGTTGGGCGCGGAGGTGGTCACCTACGACCGCACCACCGAAAGCCGCGAGACGATCGCCGCGGGGCTGGCCGAAGCGCGCGGCGCAACGCTGGTGCCGAGCTTCGACGACCCGTGGATCATCGAGGGGCAAGGGAGCACAGGCATCGAGGCAGCCGCACAGATGGCGACATTGGGGATGGGCGTGCCAAGCCGCGTCGTCATCCCCTGCGGTGGCGGCGGCCTGTCGGCAGGCATCGCGCTGGCTCTGAAGGACAGCGCTATCACAGTCGTCGAGCCGGAGGGCTGGGACGACATGCGCCGCTCGCTTGAGGCGTCTTGGATCGAACCCGTCGGTCCCAACCCGCCACCGACCGCCTGCGACTCGCTCCAGACCTTGCGTGTGTCGCCACTCACCTTCGACGTCCTCTCGCGGCGGGATGCAACCGGTGTTGCGGTCAGCGAATCCGAGATCGCGACGGCACAGCGCTGGGCCGCGGAGAAACTGCGGCTGGTGATCGAACCCGGCGGCGCAGTCGGGCTGGCGGCAGTCTTGTCGGGCAAAGTGAAGCTCGAACGTGGCCTGCTCGTCATCCTGTCCGGCGGCAACGTCGACCTAGCCGCGTATGCCAAGGCAATAGCCGCATGAACCCCGCACTGACCTCGATCGCCGCAGCAGCGCCTGGCATAGGCATGCTGGGCATGTTCGCCTGCCTGATCGGCGGCATCGCGCTGATCGCAAAAAAGCGTGACAAGAAAAAAGGCGTTCTGATGCTGATAATGGCCGCAGTCCTGCTAGCCAACGTAGCGATCTGGACCCTCTAACTCCCTCGCCCCTGCGGGGAGAGGGAAGGGGCCCGCCGCACTTGCGGTGGGAAGGGAGAGGGGAGTTGGGGAGAGCGTATCGATCCCCAACTCCCCCTCCTCCGACGCTGTCGCGCCGCCTTCTCCCCGAGGGGAGAAGGGCCTCACCTAATCGGCGAGTTCGGGTCCAACCGCATGTCGAGATACTTGTCCACGCTGCCCATCAACTCCGGCATCTCATGCTCGAAGAAGTGATTAGCCTTCGGAATCGTATCATGATGGATAGTAATATGCTTCTGCGTCCGAAGCTTATCCACCAGCTTCTGCGTAGCGCCCGGGGTCGCTACTTCGTCGGCCTCGCCCTGGATGATGATCCCGCTCGACGGGCACGGCGCCAGGAACGTGAAGTCGTACAAATTCGCCGGCGGTGCCACCGAGATGAACCCGCGGATCTCCGGACGGCGCATCAGCAACTGCATGCCGATCCACGCGCCGAAGCTGACGCCAGCGATCCAGGTCGTCTGCGCCTCGGGATGGAAGCTCTGCACCCAGTCGAGAGCGCTCGCCGCATCTGACAATTCGCCGACGCCATTGTCGAACACGCCCTGGCTCTTGCCAACGCCGCGGAAGTTGAACCGCAGCGTCGCAAACCCGCGCCGCTGGAAGGTCTTGTACAGCTGCTGCACGATCGCGTTGTTCATCGTGCCACCGGCCGACGGATGCGGATGCAGTATCATCGCGACGGGTGCGCGCGGGCGTGGTCCCGGCGCAAAACGACCTTCGAGACGGCCTTCGGGACCGGGAAAAATGACTTCTGGCATAGGCACTCGCGAGCTGGGATACGCACTCGGGTGGAGTGCGGGAATATGGACGCTATACAGGATACGTGCCCCTTTTCGCAATTGGAACCGACCCTGCCTGCTCACGCACCCCGTATCTACCTCGATCACGCCGCCACCACGCCGATGCGCCCCGAGGCTGTCGCGGCGGTTGGCGAAGGCATGGCGCGCTGGGCGAACCCGTCCTCGCCGCATGCCGAGGGGCGGGCGGCACGGGCCGCGCTGGAGGGTGCGCGTAAGCGGATCGCGAGGGCGCTGGACTGGCCGCATCACGTGATCCTGACGAGCGGCGCGAGCGAGTCCACAGCGCTGGCGTTGCGGGGGCGTCCGGGTGTTGCGGTGGCTGCGGTCGAGCATGATGCGGTCCTCCGCGCGGCCGAGCAGCCTGTAATGCTGGACGTCGACGCAGGCGGCATCGTCGCGAATGGCGAGGGCGCCCAAGCGATCGCGCTTCAATCCGCGAACAGCGAAACCGGCGTCCTCCAGGATTTACCCACCGGCCTCTGGATAGCCGATTGCTCCCAGACCGCCGGCAAGCTCCCGCTCCCCGACGCGGACATGATCATCGTCTCCGCGCACAAGCTCGGCGGCCCTCCCGGCATCGGCGCGCTGCTAGTCCGCGACCTCGGTCTGCTCGACCCGACCGGCGGGCAGGAGCGAGGCTACCGCGGCGGCACCGAGAACCTGCCCGGCGCGCTGGGCTTCGCCGCCGCACTCGAAGCGCCTCGCGACTGGTTCGCCGACATGGCCGACCTTCGCGCCGAACTCGACGAAGCCATCCTCGCGAGCGGCGGCGAGATCGTCGCGCAAAACTCCCCCCGCATTCCCACGATCGCCTCCTACCGCATGCCCGGCGTCAGTTCCGCCGCCCAGCTGATCCGCCTCGACATGGCCGGGTTCGCCGTCTCCGCGGGCAGCGCGTGCTCGTCGGGCAGCATGCGCCCAAGCCACGTCCTCGCCGCGATGGGCTATCCCCCCGAAGCCGCCGCCGAAGTCGTCCGCGTCAGCTTCGGCTGGACCACGACACCCGAAGACGTCGCGAAGTTCGCCGAAGCCTGGACGCGGATCGCCCAGGACATAAAGCGCCCTGCGAGACTGGGGGCATGACGTACATCGACTACCAGGCAACCACCGCGCTTGCCCCCGAAGCGCTCGCTGCGATGCTCCCGTGGCTCGAATCACAGCACGCCAATCCGCATTCCCCCCACCGCGAAGGCCGGCTCGCTAAAGCCGCCGTCGAAGTCGCTCGCGATCAGGTCGCGGCGCTGCTCCCCCCCAATGGACGGGTGGCCTTCACCAGCGGCGCGACCGAAGCGCTCAACTGGGCGATCAAGGGCGCGACGGCCCCCGTCGTCACACTCGCCACCGAACACGCCGCCGTCCTAGACACGCTCGCAGCCGAAGCGGCGAGGGGGCGCCAAGTCACGATCCTCCCGGTCAACCCAGACGGCGTGGTCGACCTCGACGAAGCCCGCGCCGTGATCCAACCCGGCACCGGGCTCGTCGCCGCGATGCTCGTCAACAACGAGATTGGCGTCATCCAGCCGATCGCCGCGCTCGCCGAGATCGCCCACGCAGCCGGCGCGCTGATGCTCTGCGACACGGTGCAAGGCTATGGCCGCGTCCCCGTTCCCGACACCGTCGACCTCATCGCGATCTCCGCCCACAAGATCCACGGCCCCAAAGGCATCGGCGCACTCTGGATCCGCGACGGCGTCGACCTCGCCCCGCTGATGCACGGCGGCGGACAGGAGGCCCCCGGCCGCTCGGGCACGCTGTCACCGGCACTCTGCGCAGGTTTCGGCATCGCCGCACAACTCATGGCCGACCGCAAGGACGAGGACGTCGCGCACATCCACCGCCTCTGGTCGCTCGCGCTCGACCGCCTAGGCCCCGGCTGGATTATCAACGGCTCGACCGAACATCGCTACCACGGCAACCTCAACCTCCGCCGCGCAAACCTCGACGTGAACCGCCTGATGTCCGACCTGCGCGACATCGCCTTCTCCGCCGGGTCTGCCTGCGCGAGCGGATCTGGCCGCCCCAGCCACGTCCTCCGCGCGATCGGCCTCACCGAAGCACAGGCGCGGTCCAGCATCCGCCTCGGCTTCGGCCGCTACACCACCGAAACCGAACTCCGCGACGCGATCGATGCGATAGTCGCCGCAGCCGAGGCGCAATGGCCATGATCGTCCGCTTCATCGCCCGCGACGGCACCGCAACGACGACCGCCGCAACCCCCGGCGACCGCCTGCTGGACGCCGCCCAGGCGCATAACCAGCCGCTCGAAGGCACTTGCGAAGGCCAGCTCGCCTGCGCGACCTGCCACGTCATCGTCGACCCCGCCGACTTCGCCCGCCTGCCGCCAGCGACCGAAGACGAGGAGGACATGCTCGATCTCGCGCACAACGCGACGCGCACCAGTCGACTTGCTTGCCAGATCCGCCTGACCGAAGCGCTCGATGGCTTGACCGTTCGCATCCCGGAATAAACGACAGCAAAGCTTACAGGAAGACAACGGCCGGTTCAGGGAATGTGCACGGCCGGGAGCGGATTATCCCCTCATCGCCTCAATGTACGAGGTCTTGAGAGGAGTACCGGACATGAAGATCATCGCAATGTTCGCCGCCGGCGCGCTGGCCGCCGGAACGCTGTTCGCCTCGGCCCCCGCCGATGCGCAACGCCACGGCTGGGACGGCCCCCGCCGCGGTGGCGACTGGCACGGCGACCGCGGATGGCATGGCAATCGCGGCTGGCACGGTGACCGCGGCTGGCGCGGCAGGGATCGCGGCTATCGTGGCTATGGCGGCGGGTATCGTGGCGACTACGGCTATCGCGGCGGCGGCTACGGCTATCGCGGACCTCGCGGATACGGCCGCTCGCGCGTCGTCTGCCGGATAGAGCGTGGCTATTACGGCCCGGTTCGTCGCTGCTTCCGCCGCTAGTACGGAACCGTAACGAACCCCTTTAGTTTGATAACATAGGTTGCCGGGGTCGGGAGGCCCCGCACTCAAAAGGAGAGTATTATGAAGTTGTTCACCATCGCCGCCGCCGGTCTCGTCGCACTCACCGGCCTCGCCCCCGTCGGCATCGCGGCCGAAGCCTCGGCGCAGCGTACCGTCGTCCACGAGCGCACCGTCGTCCGCCACGACGACCGTCGCCCCGGCTACCGTCGCCATGTCGTCCGCACGCGTCAGGTCTGCCGCAACGTCTATCGCAACCATCATCGCCAGCGCGTCTGCCGCACGGTCCGCTACAACCGCTGAGCCCGGGTGCTGAACCCGCTTCAAGCTAAAGCGGCTTGATCATCCCGCCCGACCCCGCCATATGCGCCGCGGGAGTCGGGCGGACGTGGTCGTCGCCAACTTGGTCAGATCCGGAAGGAAGCAGCCACAACGACTAAGCCACGGGTCGTCCCGGCTCCCACCGCGAACATGTCGTTCCGACATGTGAGCGCGGCCAGCGGTGCACATCACCGTCTGACGATGCGGCTAAGCCGCAGCGCACTTCCAAACTTCTCAGCTAACCAGTAACCCAAGCGCAATCGGGGCAAAACCACCCCCGATGTTCCCGCAACGTTCCAAACCATTATCCTACGCCGCGTCGTTGTGGCATAAGCCGCGCATGACCGGCACTGCCCACATCACAGGTTCCGACACGCCACGCGCCGGCCTTCGGGCACGTCGAAGTGCACACCCTTCCCAGCGTGTGAACTTTGTGAACTTCCGACCCCTTCGACAGCACGCGCAGCACCCGCTATGACGACCGCAATGTCAGATTCCTTCGACCTGGGCGAACCCCCGCAGCCGGCCAAATCGCCAGATGCCCCCGCCTACCGCGTGCTCGCGCGCAAATACCGTCCGCAGACCTTTTCCGAGCTGATCGGGCAGGACGCGATGGTCCAGACGCTCGGCAACGCGATCAAGCGCGACCGGCTCGCGCACGCCTTCCTGATGACCGGCGTCCGCGGCGTCGGGAAAACGTCGACCGCCCGCCTGATCGCGAAGGCGCTCAACTGCATCGGCCCTGACGGCGACGGTGGCCCGACGATCGACCCCTGCGGCGTCTGCGAACCCTGCCGCGCGATCGCCGAGGGCCGCCATATCGACGTGATCGAGATGGACGCGGCCAGCCACACCGGCGTCGACGACGTCCGCGAGATCATCGACGCGTCGCGCTATTCGGCGGTCACCGCGCGCTTCAAGATCTACATCATCGACGAAGTCCACATGCTGTCGAAGAACGCGTTCAACGCGCTTCTGAAGACGTTGGAGGAGCCGCCTCCCCATGTGAAATTCCTGTTCGCGACGACCGAAGTGAACAAGGTGCCGGTCACGGTCCTGTCGCGCTGCCAGCGTTTCGACCTGCGCCGCATTTCCGCGGAACAGCTCGCCAAGCACTTCGCCTGGGTTTCGACCGAAGAGGGCGTCACTGCCGATCCCGAGGCGCTGATGCTGATCGCCCGCGCCGCCGAAGGCTCTGCCCGCGACGGTCTGTCGATTCTCGACCAAGCGATTGCGCATGCCGGCCTGGAAGGCGGCGGCGTGACGGCCGATGCGGTGCGCCAGATGCTCGGCCTGTCGGACCGGGGCGCGGTCCGCGACCTGCTGACGCTGATCCTGGCCGGCGACGGGGCAGGCGCGCTCGCCTCGATGCGCCGGCAATATGACTACGGCGTCGACCCGCTGTCGGTGTTGCGATCGCTGCTCGAAACCGTCCACGGCATCACGCTGACCAAGGTTGGTACGCCTCCGGACGCCGCGCAGCCGATGGAGGAGCGCGCCGCGCGAGAGGAGTGGGCGGCATCGCTCGGCTATCCCGCGCTTCACCGCCTGTGGCAGCTTTTCCTCAAGGGCCATGACGAGGTCGCCAAGGCCGCGCTGCCGATCGAGGCGGCGGAGATGGCGCTTTTGCGGGCGATCTACGCCTCGACGCTGCCCGATCCCGGCGAACTTGCGCGCCAGATCTCCAGTGGTGCGCCCCCCGTAGCTGCACCAACGCCGCCGCCGCCACCTGTGGTCTCGTCCGGCGAAGCGCCGCCCTGGAACGCTGGAGTTGCGGTGAAGGCACCCGAACCCGTCGCGACCGGCCCGATCTTGCCGCCGACGTTCGAAGCGCTGGTCGATCTGCTCGACGAATCGGGCGGCCTCGCGATCGCCGCGCGTCTTCGTCACGGTGCGCGCGTGGTCAGCTATGCGCCGCCCGAATTCGCGATCAGTGGCAGCCGCCCGGTCTCGGCGGACACGCTCGCCGAACTCAACACGCTGTTGAAGAGCGTGACACGGACCGCGTGGAAAGTGTCGATCGTCGACGCCCCCGGCGCGCCGACGCTGCGCGAGGCGCAGGACGCCGCCGACGCGGCGGTGCGCCAAGCCATTCTCGAATCCCCCATCATGAAGGCCGCGGTGGCAGCGTTTCCAGACGCCCAGCTCGAATCGTGGCCAGGTCAAAGGAGCAACGCATGAAGAATATCGATGAAATCCTCGCCATGGCGCAGAACGTCCAGAGCGAGATGGAAAAGGCACAGGCCAATCTCGACACGATCGAGGTCGAGGGCGCGTCCGGCGGCGGGCTCGTCAAAATCAAGGCCTCCGCCAAGGGCCGCATCATCAACATCGCGATCGACGATTCGCTGATGCAGGTGAGCGAGAAGCAGATGCTCGAGGACCTCCTCACGGCGGCATTCAACGACGCGCGTGCCAAGGCCGATGCTGTGTCGGGCAGCGAAATGTCGAAGATGACCAGCGGTCTGCAACTGCCACCGGGCTTCAAGCTACCGTTCTGACACCTGCAGCTGTCTCCTTACAAATCGCACCCCCGAGCTTCACAAGCCCGTCATCCCAGCGAAAGCTGAGATATCCCTCGGTGACGCGAACCTTCGCCACGGGGATACCACAGCTTTCGCTGGGGGTGACGGGTGAGGGGGCGGGTTCGTGAGCAGAACGGAAGCTCACGGTGAGTTCAGCTGCCTCTCACTCCGCCAACCCGGAATTGATCCGGGGTGGCGGATCGGGTCAGGTTCGCAAGCATCTGTCTAACCCATCGTTCCGGACAACCGAAACCCGCCGCGACAGCGTATTCCCATGTTTTCGCACGAACCCATGCGGGTCTATCGCAGCCCGCTTCTTCGGCAACGGCAGCACCGCAGCAATCCGCCCCGCCTCGGTCGGCGACAGTCGCGACGCATCATGATTGAAATATCGGATCGCCCCGGCGTTCGCGCCGTACGTCCCGATCCCGGTCTCGGCGATGTTGAGATACACCTCCATGATCCGCCGCTTCCCCCACAGCGTCTCGATCAGCACAGTGAAATACGCCTCGAACGCTTTGCGCACATAGCCGCCGCCCTGGAACAGGAACGCGTTCTTCGCAGTCTGCTGGCTGATCGTCGAGCCACCGCGGATCCGGCCGCCCTGCGCATTGCGCGCCGCCGCGCCCGCCATCGCCTTAAAATCGAAACCATGATGCGAACAGAACCGCGAATCCTCCCCGGCGATCGCCGCGCGCGCCATGTCCGGGTCCATCTCCGATAGCGGCATCCAGTCCTTCGTCACGCCGTGGCCGTTGATGACGTCGCCCATCATAGTCAACGTGAAGGGGACCGGCACGAAGCGGTAGATGCCGACCCACGCGACCGTGATCAGGACGAAGGCGAAGACGATCTTTGCAGCGATGCGGATAAGGCCCATCGCCGCTCCTTATGCGATCGTCGCGGCCTCGCCAATGACTGCGCGGGCGGCGGTTACGCCGGTTTCGTATGCGCCGTGTGCGGTGGAGAAGTCGAACGCGTGGCAGGCCTCGCCCGCGAAGTGGATGCGGCCGTCGACCGATGCGGCGAGGACGGCGCGCTGGTCGGCCCGGCCGATGCGTGCGTGGCTGTAGCTGCCACCGATCCATGGTTCATGGCGCCAGCGGGTTGCGACAAGCGGCGTGAAGCGCTTGCGCCAGTCGCTGCCGAGCAACCCCACCAGTTCGTCGATCGCGAACTGTGCCGCATCGCCGTCCTCCAGCATCTCCGCGCAGTCGCCGCCGAAGAAGCTCTCGACGATCGGCCAGCCGAACGGAGAAAGGCGGTGGCTGGCGGTGCAAGCGCTGTAGGGGTTGCCGACCAAGTGCGCATTGGTCGGCCATTCGGGGCGGTCAACGTGGAGGAACACCTTGTCCGCAAGGCCGAGCGGAAGGTCCGCGGCGGCGGCGTGTTTGTCAGGGAGCGGCGGATCGAAGACGATCTGAGATCTGGCGAGGACGGTAGTGGGGACGCAGACGATCACGTGGTCCGCCTCGATCGTGCCGGCTGGGGTGTCAAGTTTAAGGCGACGGCCGCTGTGGTCGATGCGGGTTACCGGGGTTGAGAGGCGGATGTTCAGGCCAGCGGCACGGCTGGCGACGAGTGTGCCGTAGCCTTCCTTCACCGTCCAGTTGTCGTCGGTAGCAGCCTCTTCGTATGCGGCCCAGTCGTGGAGTGACACTTGGGTAAGGTTCGCACCGTTTGCGTAGCCGGAGATCGCGTCGATCTTCGGGCGCCATTTGTCGTTGGGGGCGATGAAGTCGGACAGCGGGCGGTCGGGGCGCTCAAGGGCGGCTAGGGCGCGCTCGTTCCAATCTTGGTAAGCTGTGGCAGAGGCTGACTGGTCTTCGGGTGGAAAACCGAGGTCGTGCCACTGGGTGCGCCAGTTCGCGTCGGAGCGGTCTACCGTAAAGCCCATCACCTCCGCAATTTGAGTCCAAGGATTGCGCTGGGCGGAGTGTAGCCAGCCGCAACCAGCGTCGACATGTTCCCCCGCGAAGGCGGGGGTCCAGTCTGGGCCCCCGCCTTCGCGGGGGAACAAGGAGGCGAGGGACAGGCTGTGGGCACGGCCACCTATTTGATCATTGGCCTCGACCAACAGCACCTCTTGCCCCGCGTCGTGCAGCATTCTTGCCGCCGCAATACCGGCCGCACCGCCGCCAATGACGACGGTACGCACCATTTTACGCCGCCAGCAGGCGCTTCTCGCCAGCGATCCGCATCATCGCCTTTTGTAGCTTCTCGAACGCGCGCACCTCGATCTGCCGCACGCGCTCGCGCGACACGCCGTAGACCTGGGACAATTCCTCGAGCGTCTTGGGATCATCCGTCAGGCGACGCTCGGTCAGGATGTGCTGCTCGCGCTCGTTGAGGTCGTCCATCGCCGACACCAGCATCGAGTGGCGAACGTCCGCCTCCTGCGCATCGGCAACGATCTTGTCCTGCAACGGCGCATCGTCCTGCAGCCAATCCTGCCACTGGCCTTCACCGTCTTCGCGCATCGGCACGTTGAGCGACGTATCGCCGCCCATCGCCATGCGACGGTTCATGCTGACAACGTCGGTCTCGGCGACACCCAGATCGGTCGCGATCTTGGTGACGTGTTCGGGGCGCAGATCCCCGTCCTCAAACGCATCGAGGCGGCTTTTCATCCGGCGCAGGTTGAAGAACAGCTTCTTCTGCGCCGCGGTGGTGCCCATCTTCACGAGGCTCCACGAGCGCAGGATGTATTCCTGGATCGAGGCGCGGATCCACCACATCGCATAGGTCGCAAGACGGAAACCGCGCTCGGGTTCGAACTTCTTCACGCCTTGCATGAGGCCGATATTGCCCTCGGAGATCAGCTCCGACGTCGGCAGGCCATAGCCGCGATAGCCCATCGCGATCTTCGCCACCAAGCGGAGATGCGACGTCACCAACTGCGCCGCGGCCTCGGTGTCGCCATGCTCCTGAAAGCGCTTGGCGAGCATATATTCCTGCTCCGGTTTCAGCAGCGGGAATTTCTTGATCTCAGCGAGATAGCGATTGAGACCCGCCTCGCTGCCGAGCGCAGGAATCGTCGCTGGAACGTTGGAGCGGGCTGCCATTGTCGTAATCCCTTTCTGCTGACCCCGAGTACCGCACCGCGGCCCCCGATTGCCGCGTTGCGGCATAGTGTCGATTATCTATACGTGAAGCTGGGTGAACAGTTCCTGCATGTCTGCGGGCATTTCGCTTTCGAACGCCAAAGCGATGCTTTTCACCGGATGGATGAACCCCAGATACGCCGCGTGCAAGGCCTGCCGGCGGAAACCGAGCGTTTCAAGCAGCGACTTCTGAGCTTGCTTTGTTCTACCATAGACCGGGTCCCCCAACAAGGCGTGGCCGATCGACGCCATGTGGACGCGCACCTGATGCGTCCGGCCCGTCTCTAGTCGACACTCGATCAGCGCCGCGTCGCGGAGGGTCTCGATCGTCGAGAAATGCGTCACCGCACGCTTGCCGCCCTCGACGATCGCGATCTTCTTCCGGTTCTGCGGACTCCGTGCGAGCGGTGCGTTTACCGTGCCGCTCGGCGGCCGCGGGATGCCTCCGACGATCGCCTTGTAGCGGCGGTCTATGCTGTGGTCGTGGAACTGCTTTGCCAGACCCTCGTGCGCGCGGTCGGTCTTGGCGGCGATCATCAGCCCCGACGTGTCCTTGTCGATCCGGTGAACGATGCCAGGGCGCGCGACACCGCCGATGCCCGACAGGTTGCCGGCGCAATGGTGGAGCAGCGCGTTGACTAGCGTGCCGTCAAAGTTCCCCGCGGCAGGGTGGACGACTAAGCCCGCGGGCTTGTCGATCACGATCAGGTCCTCGTCTTCGTACGCGACGACGAGCGGGATATCCTGCGCTTCGTTGTGCAGCGGGGTCGGCGGCGGGATCGCGACGGCGAACACCTGACCGGCCGCCGCCTTCTTCGCCGAATCACGCCATTCGCGACCATTGAGGGTAACCTGACCCGTGGCGATCAGCCCCTTCAACCGCTCGCGCGACATGTCGGGAAGCACTTCGGCAAGCGCACGATCGAGTCTCCAGCCATCCGTGGCCGGCGTGATCGATGCTTCGATGATGGAAACCCCCCGGTCCATGTCATACTGATGTGGCGATGAGCGTAACGATTTCAAGCGAACTGCTGCAGCAGTTGGTCGCAGAAGCGGCTGTGTCGCCGGATGCGGAGGTCTGTGGGTTGCTGTTCGGGACAACCGGACGGATCGAGGCGGCGGAGGCGTGCGCGAACGTGGCGGCGAACACTGCGCGGGCTTTCGAGATCGACCCGGCTGCTTTGTTTGCGGCCCATCGGCGGGCTCGGGGAGGCGGGCTGGCAGTGATCGGGCATTATCATTCGCATCCGTCTGGGCTGCCGGTGCCGTCTCTTCGGGATGCGGCGCAGGCGATGGGGGATGGGGCGGTCTGGGTGATCCTTGGTGGTGGTGAGGCTCGGGCGTGGCGGTCGGCCGAGGTGGGGGCGTTTGTCGAGGAGGCGATCGAGGTGGCTGGGTAACTTTCCTTCCTGCCTCCTCCCTTTCGGGGATGGAGAGCAGTAGGTTCAAGTCTTCCCCCCAACGGAAAGCAAGACACGTTGGCATTGCGCACTTGCCGCTCGCCCGCCACAAGACCTTCCAGAATTAGGGGAATTTCATGACGGTCAGTCCGGTCGATTTCGCGAGCCTGCTCTGTTCGCGCCTGTGTCACGACCTGCTGTCGCCGGTTGGCGCGCTCAACAACGGGCTCGAACTGCTCGCCGACGAGACCGATCCGGCTATGCGCGAGCGCGTCATGGAGTTGCTCGCGGACAGCGCGCGCGCGTCGGCGAGCAAGCTGAAGTTCTTCCGGCTGGCGTTCGGCGCGGCGGGTGGGTTCGGCGAGCTGGTCGATACGCACGAGGCCAGGAACGCGATCGAAGGTCTGGTTGCCGAGAACAAGCGGATCACCTTCGTCTGGGCTGTCGAGACGCCGGCAATGCCGAAGTCCGCAGTGAAAATACTGCTCAACCTCGTCCTCGTCGCAACCGAGTCGCTTGTACGCGGCGGCACGATGGAGGTCGGGGGCGAGGACAATGACGGTCAGCTGGAGATCGTCGTGAAGATCGAGGGCACCCGGATCGTGCTCGACCCGGAGATCCGCCGAACACTGGTCGAGGGGGAGGGCGCGCATACTGTCACGCCGCGCGCGGCGGCTGCGTACATGATCAACACCGTCGTCGCGGAAGCCGGCGGGAAGGTCATCGTATCGGAGCCTGCCGAGGGCATCATGATCTTCGGTGCGGTCTTCAACGCGCGCTGATCCCGTAGAGACGGGCGGGACAACTAACCTCGCCTTAACCTGAAGCATGCATGACGGGCTCGAACGCGGGGCCGCATGGACGATCTGTTACAGGAATTCATTGCCGAGACGCGCGAAACGCTGGAAGCGATTGCCGGCGAGATCGTCGCGTGGGAGTCCGATCCGACCGATCGTGCGCGTCTCGATGCGATCTTCCGCTTCGTCCATACCGTGAAGGGCAGCTGCGGGTTCCTCGATCTGCCGCGGCTGGCTCGGCTCAGTCACGCAGCAGAGGACGTGCTGGCCGCGGTGCGCGACGGCAAGCGGACGCCCGATACCGCGCTGGTCGACGCCGTGCTCGGCATCGTCGACCGGATCGGCGAGATCGTCGAGGCGATCGACGCGGGCGCAACGCTGGACGATTCGACCGAAGACTCGCTGATCGCCGCGCTGGCGCCGGATGCCAAACCCAAGGTCGCGGTCGTTGCTGTGCCGGCGGGGCGGGCGGCCAGCCGCAGCGTCCGGCTCAACGTCGATCTGCTCGATCGGATGATGAGCGGTATGTCCGACATGGTCCTCGCGCGGAACGATCTCGCGCGGCGGTTGCGCGATGGCGACGCCGATCCGCAGGTCGAGGCTGCGCTGGAGCGGTTGTCGCTGACGGTCGCCGACATGCGTGACACGGTCACGCGGACGCGCATGCAGAAGGTCGACGCGCTGTTCTCCGCGCTGCCCCGGATGGTACGCGATACCAGTGCGGAGCTGGGCAAGTCGGTCAACCTCGTCATCGACGGTGCTGATGTCGAACTCGATCGCGAGATGATCGAGCTGATGCGCGATCCGTTGCTCCACGTCATCCGCAACGCGATCGACCACGGTATCGAGACACCCGAGGCACGCCGGGCCGCGGGAAAGCCCGAGGCGGGGCGGCTGGTCGTGTCCGCGCGGCAATCGGGCAACCAGATCCTCATCGAGATCAGCGACGACGGCAGGGGAATCGACGTAGCGCGGATCGTCGCCAAGGCGGCCGAGCAGAAGCTCCACTCCGCGACCGAACTGGCGGCGATGAGCGACGCGGCGAAGCTCGACCTGATCTTCGCGCCCGGCCTGTCGAGCCGCGATATCGTCACCGCGACGTCGGGGCGCGGCGTCGGCATGGACGTGGTGCGCGCCAACATCGAGCAGATCGGCGGGCGCATCGTCCTCGTCAATGATCCGGGGAGGGGGCTCCGGATCATCGCACGCGTCCCGCTGACGCTGTCGATCCTCACGACGCTGATCGTCGAAGTCGGGACTCAGCGTTTCGCGCTCGCACGCCAATCGGTCGAGGAGATCGTGCTGGTACGCGGCGACCAGGTGCGGATCGAGACGATCGGCGATGCGGCCGCGGTGTCGGTGCGCGGGCGTCGCATGCCCTTGGTCGCACTGGCTGGCCTGTTCGGCCTCGGGTCGGAACCGCCGCCGACGCTGGTGATCGTGTCGACCCGCGAAGGCGAATACGCGCTGGGCGTCGACACCGTGATCGATACCGAGGAACTCGTCGTGAAGCCGGCGTCGCCCGCGATCATGGCGACGGGCGTGTATGCGGGGATGACTCTGCCCGACAACGGCTTGCCGATGCTGTTGCTCGATGCGGCGGGGATCGCGACGGTCGCGGGATTAAGGTTCACGCCGCTGGTGGTGTGCGACGCGGTCGAGGAGGTCGCTGTTCCAGGCATCCCGGCGCTGCTGTTCGACGATCTCGATGGGCAACGACGCGCGATCGCGCTGGCGGTGATCGACCGCGTCGAGCCTGTACCGGTCGACGCGATCCGCCGGACCGCGGGGGCAATGAGACTGACGATCGGCGACGCGATCATCCCGGTCCATGCGGTCGGTGGGTTCGGCGATCGGACCGAGATCGCCGTGCTGCGGCTCACCGACGGCGAGAGCGAGATGGCCTATGCGATCGCCGACGCGATCGAGATCGTCGAATTACCCGCGGACATGGCGCCGGTGCGGCGTGGCGGAACCGACACGGGAGGCTCGATCGCGGGCGTCGTGCTGATCGCCGGCGAGCAGGTCGAAGTGGTCGATCCGCATGCCTTGTTCGCCGGCGAGCCGGTCAAGATCGCGACTCCGCCGGTATGCCTGTTGCAGGTCGATGGATCTGGATGGATGGAAACTTTCCTGAAACCTGCGCTCGAGGCCTCGGGCTATCGCTGCGTCACGGCGTTGGCGGCGGGCGAGACGGCGGCGGTCGCGCTGGCGATGGAGGATGCGCCGGTCTCTCCCACGCATGCGCCGGTGGTGACGCTGCGGCGATCGCGGATGGCGGACGGCGATGATGACCCGAGCATATATCGCTATGACCGCCCCGCGCTGATCGCAGCAATCGCCGCGCGGAGGGGATTGTGAGCGACCTGTTCCTGATTGCGCATATCGCCGGTCGCGGGGTCGCGATCGACGCGGCGCAGGTCGATTCGGTAGTCGATATCGGCGAGATCGTCGCGGTGCCGCGCGCCGAGCCGTTCGTCCGCGGACTGGCCGCGTTGCGCAGCCGGGTCGTGACCGTGATCGACACGGGAATCGCGTTAGCACTTCCGCCGACCCCCGATGCAATGCGCCGTGCGGTCATCACGATCGTCGATGGGCATCATTACGCAATCCTGGTTGATTCGGTCGAGGACGTCGCGCCGTTCGTCCGGCTGCCGCTGTCGTCGGGCTTGGCGCTACGTGGCGGCTGGGCGTCGGTTGGCACGGGGATCGTCGAGCGCGATGGTGAGCCCTTGCTGATCATCGATCTCGCTGTCGTCCTGCCGACATCGCCGCTCGCGGCGTGACGTTTCACGCGGAAGTTCCACTGCTTAACCCGCTGCTTACTGTTTGCGATCTAGGACGGTCGCACGATTTCCCGGAAGGCTTTCCATGAAGACCTGTCTTGTCGTCGACGATTCGAAAGTGATCCGAAAGGTCGCACGCCACATTCTCGAGACACTCGACTTTACCGTCACCGAAGCGTGCGATGGTCGCGAGGCGTTGGCCTCCTGCATGGCGTCGATCCCCGACGTGATCCTGCTCGACTGGAACATGCCCGTGATGAGTGGCATGGATTTCCTCCGCGCGCTGCGCGAGGCAGACGTGCCGCGCCGCCCCAAGGTCGTGTTCTGCACCACGGAGAACGGCATGGCGTATATTCGTGCGGCGATCGAGGCGGGCGCTGACGAATATGTGATGAAGCCGTTCGACCGCGACACGCTGGAATCGAAGCTCCAGATCGTCGGAATGGCCTGATCCAGGCCTGGCCGTGACGACCCGGACCCACCCTGCCGAGCGGCATGCGGACCGCGACGGGCTCGACTGCGCAAGGGTGTTGATCGTCGATGATTCGGTGGTCGTCCGCGCGGTGATCGCCCGGCTGATCGATGCGAGCGATCGGTTTTCGGTCGTCGGCGCGGTCGGCAACGTCGCGGCGGCCTTGGCATTCCTGGATCGCGCGAAGGTCGACTTCATCCTGCTCGATATCGAGATGCCCGGGATCGACGGGCTCAGCGCGTTGCCCGACCTGATCGCGGCGGGGCAGGGCGCGAAGGTCCTGATCGTGTCGTCTAGCGCGGACGAGGGCGGGGCTACCGCCTTGCGGGCGCTTGCGCTCGGCGCGGCCGAGACATTGATCAAGCCGTCCACGAGTGCCCTGTCGACGCGGTTCGGGTCGGTACTGGTCAACAAGCTCGAGGCGTTGTGCGAGTATCCGACGCAGATGCCGCCTGCGCTGGTCGTGCGCTCACCGGCCTTGCCCATGCCTCCCGCCGACAAGTCGCTGTCGATCCGCCCGGTCTCGACCAGCGACGACTATGACATCGTTGCGATCGGCGCCTCGACCGGCGGCATTCACGCGCTGAGCCAGATGTTCGGTCAGATGCCCGACGGGTTCCGCCTGCCGATCGTCATCACCCAGCATCTGCCCGCATCGTTCATGCCGTATTTCGCCGCGCAGATCGCAGTGCTTGCGGGACGTCCGTGCGACGTCGCGGTCGATCGGATGCGGATTCGACCGGGCCGGATCACCATCGCACCCGGCGACGCGCATCTCAAAGCCGTGAAGCTGTCCGAAGGTGGCGCGGCCTTTCGCCTGACGCACGAGGCCGCGCTTAGCGGGTGCATGCCGTCGGTCGACCCGATGCTGGCCTCGCTCGCCGACGTCTATGGCCCGCGCCTGCTCGCGGTCGTGCTCAGCGGTATGGGGCGCGACGGTGCGGAGGGGGCGCGGCGCGTTCACGACAGCGGCGGGTGCGTCGTCGTGCAGGATCGGCAAAGCTCGGTGGTGTGGGGCATGCCGGGTGCGATCGCCGCCTCGGGCATCGCCGACGCCGTGCTGGCTCCCGACGCGATCGGCCGCCTCGCGGCGACGCGACGCCGACCATGACGTCGCGCGCCGCTCCCGCACCTGCCGCGTCGCAGGCCACGATCAACGTCCTCACCGCGTTGCTTGAGGCACGCACCGGTCAACAGATCGCCGCCTATCGCTCATGGCGGCTCGACACCGCGCTGAAGCCCCTGCTGCGCGCGCGCAAGCTCGATACGCTCGACCAGTTGGTGACCCAGTTGCTGCAGGGAAGCGACCGGTCGATCGGCGACTCCATCGTCGATGCCCTCGTCAACCAGGAGACCTCGTTCTTCCGCGACTCGCAGGTGTTCGAGATGCTCGCCGAGGCGGTCGCCGACGCCGAGCGTGACGGTCGTCGCGCGCGGATCTGGTGCGCAGGCTGTTCGACCGGACAGGAGCCGCTCTCGCTCGCAATGCAGTTCGCCGAACGGCGCGAGACGAGTGGCGTGCCCATGCCCGAGATCGTCGCCACCGACGTATCCGATGCTGCCGTCGCCCGCGCGCGGTCGGGTCGCTTCTCGCAGTTCGAGATCCAGCGCGGGCTGCCGGTGCGTCGCATGATCCGCTGGTTCGACACGACCGGGAGCGACTGGGTGGCGAAGCCCGACCTGCTTGGGATGGTCGCCTTCCGCCGGATGAACCTGGTATCCGACCCGGCTCCGCCCGGACAGTTCGACGTCGTCCTGTGCCGCAACGTGCTGTTGTACCTGTCCACCGATACCAAGGCCGAGGTGTTCCCGAAGATCGCCAAGGCGATGAAACCGGGCGGTGTGCTGGTCATGGGGGCGGGCGAAACCGTGATCGGCCAGACAAGCGCGTTCGCGCCGAGCAAGCGATTTCGCGGCTTCTACGAAATGCCCGCATAGGGGTAATAGGTCCACTGCACGACCGGCCGGCTGCCGTGACTCACCGGCGATCTCGCCATATGGACCAGGCATCGTCCACCGGGTGTCTCGCATGCGCAAATTCTTCGATCCTATTCTCGCAGGGGGGAACCTCAGGGATCGACTGCGGGCGTGTCTGGGCGCGCTGCTCGGCATCGGCCTGACCAGCGCGATCAGTGCGGCGGTCGTTCACCCGCACGGCGCGTTCCTGCTGATCGCCGCGCCGATGGGCGCCGCGGCCGTCCTCGTGTTCGCGGTACCGGCGAGCCCGCTGGCACAGCCCTGGTCGGTCATCGGCGGCAATATCATCGCCGCGCTGGTCGGGGTCACCGTCAGAATGCTCGTACCGATGCCCGAACTCGCGGCGCCGATCGCGGTCGGCGCGGCGATCCTCATGATGTCACTGACCCGGTCGCTGCATCCGCCCGCGGGTGCGGTCGCGTTGACCGCAGTCGTCGGGGGGCCTGCGGTTGTCGACGCGGGCTTCGCGTTCGTCCTCGTCCCGATCGCGCTGAACGCTATCATACTGACGGCGTGCGGAATCCTGTTCCACCGGTTTTCAGGGCATAGCTATCCGCACCGCGTGCCCGTTGCGGCGTCCGTGCCGACCGAAGCCGCGCTCCGGGCCGAGGATCTCGACAAGGCGCTCGCCGATCTCGGCGAAACGCTCGACGTCAGCCGTGAGGACCTCGACCTGTTGTTTGGTCGTGTCGAATACCACGCAACTCAACGGCGTACGCGAATGGCTGGCGGCGGCCCCGTGGGACGCGCGGCTTAGCTGACCCCGAGGTCCGCCGGGCCGAACGCGTCAGGCAGCAATTCCGATACGACATAGGTGCGGATCGCATCGCCTTCCGCCGCGCCGCAATGCACCGGCAGGTCGCGGCCGCCCATCTGCGCCGCTTCGTTTATGACTTGGCGACAGCGCCCGCAGGGACTGACGGGGGACGCGCCGGTCGCGCGCCCCTCGGCGTCCATCGCGCCGCCGATCACGCCGATCGCAACGATATCGCGCAGCCGCCCCGCGGCGCTCGCGGTGGCGATCGCCACCGTCTCGGCGCACAGCGACAGGCCGTAGCTGGCGTTCTCAAAGTTCGCGCCGGTGGTCACCGTACCGTCGTCGAGCAGCACGGCCGCACCGACCGCAAACCGCGAATACGGCGCGTGCGCATTGCGCGAGGCGTCGCGCGCTGCCGCCACGAGTTGCGTTGCTTGTTCGTTCATGATGCCACCACGTCCCAGTTCACCGGTCCCTCGATCCCGTCGATGCGGCGAAAATCGCTTGCCCGCCACATCCGCCACGGCCGCGCGGTGTAGTCGGGCTTGAGGATATTCTCCACCGCCCATAGCGGCCGCGGCACCGCATCCGACAGCGTGTATTTCGAGTCCACCGCCTTGCTGATCCGCAGCATCACCGGCTGCCGCGTGTGCGTCTCGACCATCGTCACGAACTGCGCGATGTCGGCGATCAGCGTCGCGCGGTCCGGCCGCGCGGTGCAGTCGTCGTGGAACGCGATGTCGACCGCGGTCGGCAACGCATCGGACGTCCGCGGGACGAACGTGTTGAACGCGTTCGCCTGCTCATCCGCGCGCTGGCAAAGCGAATAGACGTGGACCGCGCCACGTCGCAGGCCCGCGTCGGGCAACGCCGCCCAGTTCGCCTCGAACGCCGGATCGCGGCGGTCGGTGCCCGACGTCGCGACGATGTAAGCGAAGTCGGCGCCGCTCGCGCGTACCGTGCCCCATTCGACCGGGCCGGGGTTTTCGGCGAGATCGATGCCCTGCAGCGGGTAGTGCTTGACGTCGGGGTGCCAGCCGGTCGCGGCGGTCCAGCCGCAGATACCGACGAAGCCGGTCGCGGCGAGCGCAGCCGCGAATTTCAAAAGTGCGTGAGCCATGGGTCTTCTAGTTGCGGATGTGGAGGACGCAGATCAGCGTGAACAGCCGTCGCGCGGTGTCAAAATCGACCTCGATCTTGCCGTCGAGACGCTCTTTCAGCAGCTCGGCGGCCTCGTTGTGGACGCCCCGGCGGGCCATGTCGACCGTCTCGATCTGGGCAGGGGAAGATTGCCGGATCGCCTGATAATAACTGTCGCAGATCGCGAAATAATCGCGGATCGGGCGGCGGAAGCGCCCGAGCGCGAGCACCAGCGTCTCGAGATGCGTGTCGTCCTCGCGGTGGATATGGATGCCGAGGCGTCCTTCCTCCGACTGGAGCTTGATCTTGTAGGGACCGGCATAGCCGTCCGGATAGGCGCGCTGCGGGGCGAAGTGATTGCCCTCGATCAGGTCGAAGATCGCGATCCGCCGCTCCTGCTCGACGTCGGGCGAGCGCCAGCCGAGACTGGTCTCGTCGAGTTGCACGTCGATGATCCGCGGGTCGGCCATCTCGGTTCGATAGCGGGGCATGTTCGCCCTGTCACTTATCCCCAGCATTCCGGCGCGAGTGGCTTGGACGACGACCCGTCCATCGCGTAGGTGCAGGGGATGGCAACTCTCGCATTCCCCGTTCCCGCGGTCCCCGAACCACAGCAACTTCCCCGCAACGTCGAGGCCGAGGCCGCGATGCTCGGCGCGATGATGATCGACAACCGGCTCGCGGACGACCTCGTCGACAAGCTCGAACCGGGGCATTTCTTCGAACCCGTCCACGGGCGGATCTTCGCGGCGATCAAGACGCTGCGCGGCAACGACATGCTCGTGACGCCGGTGACGCTGCGGCCGATGTTCGACGCGGACGAGGGCATGCGCGAGCTTGGCGGACCGGCGTATCTGGCGGGGCTGACGGGTAGCGGCGCCGGCCTGATCGGCGCGCGCCAGTTCGCGCAGCAGATCTACGACCTCGCGATGCTCCGCGCGCTCGTGTCGGTCGGCCGCACGCTGGTCGATCGCGCGATGGACACCTCCGAGGAGGTCAATCCGCGCGCGCAGATCGAGCTCGCCGAGGAAGAGCTGTTCAAGGTTGCGGCGGATGGCGGCTCCGAGAACACGGTGAAGTCGTTCGCGCAGGCGACCACCGCGGCGGTCAAGATGGCCGAGCGCGCGCTGAACTCGGGCGGCAACCTGTCGGGCGTCACCACCGGCATCGATTCGATCAACGCCAAGATCGGCGGCATGCATCACAGCGATCTCATGATCCTCGCCGGGCGTCCGGGCATGGGCAAGACGTCGCTCGCGACCAACATCGCGTTCAATGCCGCGCGACGCTGGATGCGCGACATGGCCGACGGGATCGCCCCGAAGGACTCGGTCGGCGCGAAGGTCGCGTTCTTCTCGCTGGAGATGTCCGCGGATCAGCTCGCGACGCGTATTCTCGCCGAGCAGTCGCAGATCAGTTCCGAATCGCTCCGCATGGGTAAGATCAGCCGCACCGAGTTCGCCCAGCTCGCCGCTGCCGCTGCCGAGCTGGAGAATTTGCCGCTGTTCATCGACGACACCGGCGGTCTCTCGATCGGCGCGCTGCATACGCGCGTGCGTCGGTTGCAGCGTCGGCACAACAACGAGATCGGGCTGGTGGTGGTCGATTATCTCCAGCTGTTGTCGGGCTCGGGCAAGAGCAAGGACGGCAACCGCGTCCAGGAAATCTCCGAGATTTCGCGCGGGCTGAAGACGCTCGCGAAGGACTTGAACGTGCCGGTACTGGCGCTGTCGCAGCTGTCGAGAGCGGTGGAGTCGCGCGAGGACAAGACGCCGATGCTCTCGGATCTTCGCGAATCGGGGTCGATCGAGCAGGACGCCGACATGGTCTGGTTCGTGTACCGCGAGGATTATTACGTCGCGTCGAAGGAGCCCAAGCGGCCGGCGGAAGGCGACAGCTCGAAGATCTTCGAGGACCATGCGTCGTGGGCGGCGGAGATGGAGCGTGTCTACGGCCTGGCGGAGCTGATCATCGCCAAGCAGCGCCACGGCGCCACGGGTAAGGTCCGGATGAAGTTCGATCCGACGATCACCAAGTTCTCGGATCTCGCCGAGTATTGATCCCATTGTCTCCCTCGCCCCTTCGGGGAGAGGGAAGGGGCCCGCCGCACTTGCGGTGGGAAGGGAGAGGGGAGTGAGGCTCGGGACCTGGATCCCAACTCCCCTCTCCCTTCCGTCGCCAAGTGGCTCCTCCCTCCCTCTCCCCGTAGGGGCGAGGGAATTGGATCAGATCATCGGGTCGTAATCGGTGGGGGCGTGGATGCCGCATTCGACCTTGTCGAAACTGCGCCAGCGGCCTGCGCGCGGGTCTTCGCCCGGGGCTACCTTGGTCGTGCACGGCGCGCAGCCGATAGACAGATACCCCTGAGCTTCCAACGGATGCCGCGGCAACTCATGCTCCGCGAAATACGCGTCGAGCTTGGCCTTGTCCCAATCCGCCAGCGGGTTGATCTTGAGGCGCCCCTCATCCTCCTCGAACCGCGGCAAGGCAGTGCGGGTCCCCGACTGAAACCCCTTCCGCCCCGAGATCCACGCATCGAACGGCGCCAACGCCCGTCGCAACGGCTCCACCTTGCGTAAATCGCAACACCCGTCCGGATCATACGACCAGCGCAAGCCCGTCTTGTCCTTGATCGCGAGCAACCGCGGATCCGGCCGGAACACACGCAGGTCCGTAAACCCCAGTCTCTCCGCCAGTTCGTCACGATACGCCAAGGTCTCGCCAAACATCTTCTGCGTATTTGTGAACACCACCGGCACGTCGACATCGACCTGCGCGACCATGTGCAGCAGCACCGCCGACTCCGCACCGAACGACGACACCGCCGCGATCCGCCCGCGCAACTCGCCGACCAGCAGCTCGAACAGCATCTCCTGCGCGGAAACGCCCTCGAACCGCTCCTGCATCGCCATCGCATCGGCGCGCGTGAACGCCGGCGTGACGTCGATCATGTCGAGTTGGCGCGCGGGCTCACCCATGGCGCAGCTTCCACACCGGCACCGCACCGTCCGCCGCCTTCTGGTACGGCGTATCGTAGCGCTCCAGGCTCGCACGCAGCACGTCGATATCGATCGGTGCCTGGGGTGCAAAGCTGTCGAACCCGCAGCGCCGCATCAGCGGGATCTGGTCGACCAGAACATCGCCCTGCGCGCGCAGTTCTCCGGTATAGCCCGCCTCGCGCAGGATCCGCGCGGACGAATAGCCTCGGCCATCGCGGTAACCGGGAAAGCTTACCTCGATCAGCGCAAGCTGGTCGATCTGCGGCAGGAGCGCGCGGGCATCGTCGCCTGCCTCCAGGCGAACAGCGGCCGCATTGCTCTGGCCGATGAACGAATCGAGCGTCACCGCGGGCTCGTCATGCGGCTCGTCGTCGCGGAAGCGGAGCAGCGTCTGGTCCGGATACTCAACCATAGATCGCCTCCTTGAACGTCTCGAAGCCAACGCGGCGGTAGGTGTCGAGGAAGCGCTCGCCGGGGTCGCGGACCTGGAGGTACCGGTCGGTGACACGCTCGATCGCGTCGACCACGCCGTCCTCCGAGAAGCCGGGCCCGGTGATCTTCGCGAGGCTCACGTCCTCCGCGCCCGAACCGCCGAGCGAGAGCTGGTAGTTCTCGGTGCCCTTCTTGTCGACGCCGAGGATGCCGATGTGGCCCGCGTGGTGGTGCCCGCAGGCGTTGATGCAGCCGCTGATCTTGAGCTTCAGTTCGCCGAGATCACGTTGGCGATCGAGACTGCCGAAGCGAGTCGCGATCTTCTGCGCGAGCGGGATCGAGCGCGCATTGGCGAGGCTGCAGTAATCGAGACCGGGGCAGGCGATGATGTCGCTGATCAGGTCGAGATTGGCTTCGGCGAGGCCGGCTGCGTTCAAAGCGGTCCAAAGGTTATGAAGGTTACGCCTATGAACGTGTGGCAGGACGATGTTCTGGGCGTGCGTGACGCGCAGTTCGTCGAAGCTGTAGCGCTCGGCTAGGTCGGCCATGACGTCGATCTGGTCGGCCGAGGCGTCTCCAGGAATGCCGCCGACCGGCTTCAAGCTGATCGTTACGATAGCGTAACCATCCTGCTTGTGGGGGCGGACGTTCTGGTCAAGCCAGACGGCGAAATCAGGATCGCTGCGATCGATGACCGTGCCAGCGTCCGTGTCGAACGCAGGCGCGCCGAAGTGGCTCGTGATGCGCTCCAACTCAGCCCGCGGGGGATCGAGCCCAAGCCCCTTCACCGCGGCGAACTCCTCCTCGACCTGCCGGCGATACTCGTCCGGCCCGATCTCGTGCAGCAGGATCTTGATCCGCGCCTTGTAGATATTATCGCGCCGGCCGTAGCGATTGTAGACGCGCAGGCACGCCTCGAGATAGCTCATCAGGTCGTCGGCGGGCACGAAATCGCGGATCTTGTGGCTGATCATCGGCGTGCGACCCATGCCGCCACCGACGTAGATCTTCGCGCCGAGTTCGCCGTCGCGCACCACCAGCCCGATGCCGATGTCGTGCAGCCGCATCGCCGCGCGATCCTCGTCCGCCGCGATCACGCAGATCTTGAACTTGCGCGGCAGGAACGTGAATTCCGGGTGGAACGTCGACCACTGCCGGATCAGCTCCGCCCAGGGGCGCGGATCGGCGACTTCGTCCGCAGCAGCCCCGGCGAACTGATCCGAACTGATGTTGCGGATGCAGTTGCCGCTGGTCTGGATGGCGTGCATCTCGACCGTCGCAAGCTCCTGGAGAATGTCCGGGGTCTGGTCGAGCTGGATCCAGTTGAACTGGATGTTCTGCCGCGTGGTGAAGTGGCCGTAGCCGCGATCGTACTTCCGCGCGATGTGCCCAAGCATCCGCATCTGGCGCCCGTCGAGCGTCCCGTACGGCACCGCGACGCGCAGCATGTAGGCGTGCAGCTGGAGGTACAGCCCGTTCATCAGCCGCAACGGCTTGAACTGGTCCTCGGTCAGCTCACCCGAAAGGCGGCGGCGGACCTGATCGCGAAACTCGTCGACGCGCTGGTCGACGATCGCCTGGTCGTATTCGTCGTATTTATACATGTCAGATTACCCAGCTGCCGGCGGTCGGGTCGGCGGGTTTGAGAGTCAGGTCGGGCCGCATCGTTGGGCCCAAAGCGCGGATTCGGTCCTTGATGTGGGCGGGGCGGGGGCCTTCGTCGGTCTGCGTCGCCTCGATCAGATACGGCACGTTGACGCGGCGCGCGCCTTCCTCCGCCTGGAGGATGGCTTCACCCGCGACGCCGACATCGGCCGCGTCCTCGATGTGGCGCGACCAGCCATTGCCGGTCCACCAGACGACATCGCCGGTGGGAAGGTCGTTTCCGGTCAACAGCTTCATGCGGCGGCGTCCTCTGCTACGCGAGCCCAGCGGGCGAGTTTGTCTTCGGCGTCCGACAGCTCGACGACTTCGCCGACGACGATGATCGCGGGGCTTTTCACCGCCTCGCGCGTGACCATCGCGCCGAGATCGGCAAGCAGCGTTCGGATCGCACGGCTGCCCTTGAGCGTGCCGCGTTCGAGCACGGCGACGGGCATGTCGGGCGCGACGCCGTCGGCCATCAGCTTGTCGGCAATGTCGGTTGCGGTAGCGATGCCCATGTAGATCACGAGCGTGCGGCCCTGGCCGGCGAGCCCCGACCAGTCCTGCTCGGTCAAACCCTTGCACTGGCCCGCGACGAAGCTGACCGCGCTCGAATGATCGCGGTGCGTCAACGGAAGCATCGCCTCGGCGGCACAACCCAGCGCGGCCGAGACGCCGGGGATGACTTCGACGGGCAGGCCGGCAGCACGGACCGCTTCGACTTCCTCGCCGCCGCGACCGAACACGAACGGGTCGCCACCCTTGAGCCGGATGACGATCGCGCCGGTCTTCACGTGCGCGATGATCAGCGCGTTGATCGCCTCCTGCGGCAGCGTGTGGCGCGCGCGCTGCTTGGCGACCGAAATGCGCTGTGCCGAAGCTGGCGCGATGTCGAGCACGCGCGGGTCGATCAGCCCGTCATGCACGACGACGTCGGCGGTCTTCAACGCCTCGACCGCGCGGACGGTGAGGAGACCGGGATCGCCCGGTCCTGCGCCTACAAGGATGACGCGCCCGCGGGCGGTGGGGTCTAGGAGGCTTGCCATGCGACCGGAGATGGGCGGATGGGCGCTGCGCTGCAACCGAATGATGCTTTGGCGGGAGGTAGGATTGCTTTTGCGCTAAGTAGATCAAGGTGGCTGTCGGCGAACCGGACGATCCTCACCCGCCAGGGGGAGGTGTCGCGCAGCGACGGAGGGGGAGGACACGGAACCAAAGTCGTCTCTTACCGCCCCCTCCGTTTGGCAAGGGCCAGCCACCTCCCCCTGGCGGGGGAGGATCGAAGGTCTCAGCCGTCGGCAAGTCCGATCCCAATCGACGCACGCGCGCTTTCGGATTCGCTGCTGACGACGGGGTAGGCGCAGTAATCGGCCGCATAATAGGCGCTCGGACGGTGGTTGCCCGACCAGCCGATGCCGCCGAACGGCGCTCCGCTCGAGGCACCGTTGGTAGGCTTGTTCCAGTTGACGATGCCGGCGCGGATGTTCGCCCAGAAGCGGTCGTACAGCGCGGGCGTCTGGCTGATGAGCGAGGCGGACAGGCCGTAGCGCGTGTTGTTCGCCTCGGCGATCGCGGCGTCGAAATCGTCGACGCGGACGACCTGCAGGATCGGCCCGAACAGCTCGATATCGGGGCGGTCGGCAATGTCGGTGACGTCGATCAGCGCGGGCTTCAGGAACGGCAAATCCTCGACCGGGCGTTCGAGATGGCGGATCGGGCGACCGCCACGCGTGAGCAGTTCGAGGAAGCTCGCGGTCAGTTGCTCGGCCGCTTCGTTGTCGATCACCGGGCCCATGAACGGGGCGGGGTTGGCATGCGGTTCGCCGACGATGATCCGTCCGACCATCTTGTCGAGCGTGGCGATCAGCGGGTCGTACAGCTTAGTGTCGACGATCAGCCGGCGCGCGGCGGTGCAACGCTGGCCGGCGGTGGTGAAGGCGGACTGGATGATCAGCACGGCGGCGGTGTGCAGGTCGGGCGCGTCCCAGACGACGATCGGATTGTTGCCGCCCATCTCGAGCGCGAGGATCTTCTCGGGCTTGTCGGCGAACGCGCGGTTGAGCGCTAGGCCAGTGCGCGCCGAGCCGGTGAACAGCAATCCGTCGATGTCAGGATGCGCGGCGAGTGCCTTGCCCTCGTTCGGGCCACCGATGACGAGACGGATACACTCGGCCGGCACCCCGGCGGCGCGGAAGCACTCGACCAGGAACGCGCCGACGGCGGGGGTCTTTTCGGATGGCTTGAAGACGACCGCGTTGCCGGCGATCAGCGCGGGGACGATGTGGCCGTTGGGCAGATGCGCGGGGAAGTTGTACGGCCCGAGCACGGCCAGCACGCCGTGCGGCTTGTGGCGGACGGCGATCCGCGATCCCATCGTCGCTTCGAGGCGGCGCTGCGCGGTGCGATCGGCATAGGCGCTGACTGAGATGTCGACCTTGGCGATGACCGTCTCGACCTCGCCGCGCGCTTCCCAGATCGGCTTGCCGGTTTCGCGCGCGATCAGGTCGGTGAACGCGTCGTTGCGCTGGCGGACGATGTTGGCGAAGCGCCGCATCGTCTCGATCCGGAAGGCGAGTGGTTTCGACGCCCAGCTCGACCAGCCGGCGCGCGCGCAGGCGACTTCGGCATCGACGTCGCCGATCGGGTGGCGCCAGAGGACCGCACCGGTGGCAGGTTCGTAGGAAATGATCTCGTCGGACATGGTGCCGCTCTTGCCCCAAATCGGGTTTGATTCCAATTAATCGGCTAGGGCCTGGCTCATGCCGCGGACCACGGCCATTTTTGCATTTAGTGCTGTCCAGTCGTCGTGCTCGGCGATCGGGGCCCAAATCGCTTCGACCTCGTCGATGAGCATGCTGCATGGCTCGCCCGACCAATAGGGGTGCGAGCGGTCTTTCCGGGGTTCGTACGATGCGAGTGCGGCGCGGACCTCGGTCCAGGGTTCGTCGTAGGTGCCGGGCAAATGCCCACCGAACGCGTCGAAGAAGAACCGGTCGATCCCGACGCCGGAGGTGCGGAGCGCGCGTTCGGTGGTCTGGACGAGGTCGCGGTCGGTGTCCGGATCGCGCGGGCGGACGCCGAGGCGCCAGAGGATCGCCTGCGTGACTTCGGGTTGGTAGCGCGGGCCGAACTGGTCGAGCGCGGCCACCAGCGGGTCGCTCTCGGCGATCTGGCGGAGCGCAACGGCGAGCTGCATCACGTCCCAGTGGATCGCCTCGGGCTGGCGACCGAACGCGTAGAGCCCTTGGTGGTCGAAATAGGCGGCTGTGAAGGCCGGGTCCCAGGTCGGGGCGAAGCGCCACGGGCCGTAGTCGAAGCTTTCGCCGGTGACGTTGATGTTGTCCGAGTTGAGCACGCCGTGGACGAAACCCGCCGCCATGTAGCGCGCCGCAAGGCGCGCGGTGCGACCGACGACGAGGTCGAGCAGGCGGACCGGATCGTCGCTGTCCTCGTCGTAGAGGTTGCGGAGCGTGTAGCCGACGAGTTTGCGCAATCCCGCTTCGTCGCGTTCGTAGGCGAGGCGCTGGAAGCTGCCGATACGGAAGTGGCTGTGGTTAAGGCGGACCAGCACCGCAGAGCGAGTTGGGCTGGGCTCGTCGCCGCGTTGGAGTTCCTCGCCGGTCTCGATCAGCGACAGCGTCCGCGAGGTCGGCACGTTCAGCGCTTCGAGCATCTCGGTCGCGAGAATCTCGCGCATCCCGCCCTTGAGCGTTAGGCGACCGTCGCCTGCACGGCTCCACGGCGTCTGGCCGGATCCCTTGGTGCCGAGGTCCATCAACCGGCCACGGTCATCCCGCATCTGCGCGAAGGTGAAGCCGCGACCGTCGCCGAGATCGGGGTTGTAGTTGCGGAACTGGTGGCCGTGATAGCGGAGCGCGAACGGCTGGGGCAGCGTGCCGGGGAGCGGCTCGAACCGGCCGAAATGTCGCGTCCATTCGTCGTCGGTGAGCGCGTCGAGACCGATCTGCGCTGCGGCGCGATCGTTGCGAAAGCGGGTTCGCGTCTCGGGGAAGTCCGCAGGCGCGACAGGATCGAAAAAGCCGTCGCCGAGGTCGAGGAGCTTTGCTTCGGGGCGATAGGCTTGCGGGGAGATAGGCATGCGGCGATATGGTGGCCGCTACCCGAAGGACGCAACCATGGCCGCTTACGAAAACCTCTATTGGTGGTCCAACGACGGGCTGAGACTCCACGCGAGGGACTATCCGGGCGGCGCGGAAGGCCAGCCACCGATCATTTGCATGGCGGGGCTGACGCGTAACGCGCGCGATTTCGATGCGCTTGCGGCGAGGCTGGCAGGGCGCTGGCGCCTGATCGCGGTGGACTTTCGCGGGCGCGGCGAGAGCGCGTATGCGAAGGACCCGATGTCGTATGTCCCGCTGACCTACGTGCAGGACGTCGAGGCGTTGCTGACCGACCAGGGTATCGACCGGTATATCGCGTTCGGCACGTCGCTCGGCGGGATCGTCACGATGCTGATGGCCGGGCCTTCACGGGGCCGGATGATGGCGGCGTTGCTCAACGACGTGGGGCCGGAGATCGACGCGCAGGGGTTGTCGCGGATCCGCGGCTATGTCGGCAAGGCGAGCGTCTTTCCGACCTGGATGCATGCAGCACGCTGCGTTTCGGAGAACAACGCAGACGTCTATCCCGACTGGCAGATCGAGGACTGGCTGGCGATGGCCAAGCGGCTGTACCGGCTCAACAGTTCGGGGCGGATCGTGCTTGACTATGATCTGAAGATCGCCGAACCGTTTCGCGTGCCTGGGAACGAGGCGGGGCCGGACATGTGGCAGGCACTGGCCTCTCTGCGGGACGTCCCGACGCTGATCGTCCGCGGTGGGCGCTCGGACTTGTTGTCTGCGGCAACGGCGGAGCGGATGGCCGCATCGCTCGATCAGGCCGAACTCGTGACGGTGCCGGGTGTCGGCCACGCGCCGACGCTAAGCGAGACGATGCTGCAGGATCCGATCGACCGGTTGCTGGCGCGCGCGCTTGAGGGGGCGGCGATCCGTGCCTAGGGACATCCGGCCAAGGCCGCGCGTTAGGCGTGGGCCTTACTGACAAGCCGGGAAACTTGATGACCGAACGCGCCGACCTCCACACGACTGCCCGCCCGCTCAAGGGTCGCCGCGCGATCATTACCGGAGGAACGACCGGGATTGGCCGGGCGATCGCGGTCATGCTCGCCGCGAACGGTGCCAAGGTCTATATCTGTGGGCGCGACGAACGGTATCTGCAGGACGCGCTCGCGCACATCCGCCAGGTCGGCGAGGGCGACGGGATGATCACCGAACTCGCCGATCCTGACAAGGTCCGCGCGTTCTTCGACGCGGGCGAAGCGTATCTCGGCGGCTTCGACATCACCGTCGTCAACGCCGCGGTCGCGGCCGGCGGCCTGACGCAGATGAGCGAGGACGAGCTTCGCTATGCGATCGCGGTCGATTTCACTGCATACCTGCTCAGCGCACATCACGCCGCGCATCGGATGAAGCCGATCAGCGACATCGTCATCATCGGCTCGCTGAGCGCGCATATCCTGGGACCAAGCTCGACGGTGTATGCCGGGGTGAAGTCCGGCATCGCCGGCTTCTCGGAGGCGTTGCGGCGCGAGCTGGGGCCGAAGGGGATCAAGGTCTCGCTGGTCGAGCCGGGCAAGGTCGGGTCGAACATGCAGTATCCGGACGTGCCGGACGAGAAGCAGCGCCAGATGATCGAAGCCGAGCAGATGCTGCGCGCGGAGGACATCGCGGTCGGGGTCGAGTTCGTCCTGACGCAGCCGACGCGGACCGTGATCCAGCAGATCGTGATCGTGCCTCGGGCGCTCGAGGGGGAATAGGCGCCAACTAGCCTCCCCAATTCCGTTCGTGCTGAGCGAAGTCGAAGCACCTTCGCTCGGGGCACACCCTTCGACTTCGCTCAGGGCGAACGGAAATAGGGGTGGCGAACTCAAATAGGGTTCGAACGGAATAAAGGGAGGGCAAAGGGGGGGGCGAATGAGAGACCAGTTACCTTAGGAGAATAGCATGTTCGACCAGCTCGTCTTCACTCCAGCCGACATCGACCTGTCGCGCTCGCCGCTGGCGGGGAAGGTCGGCGCGGAGACCTATGTGCTCGGCGCGTTCAACCCGGGAATGACGCGACTGGCGAACGGCAATCTGCTGCTGATGGTGCGCGTCGCCGAGGCGCTCAAGCAGCCGGTCAAGAACGGCAACGTCCACGCCATCCGCTGGCAGGACGGCGCATACCTGCTCGATGCGTGGCCATTGCAGATGGTCGATACCAAGGATCCGCGGAAGTTTCTGATCCCCGGCGGCGGGTGGAAGGTGATGGCGTTGACGTCGTTGTCTTGGTTGCTGCCGGTCGAACTGGATGCCGAGGGCCGCTCGGTGGTCGCGGTGCATTACGACAAGGCGATCGCGCCCCGCACGTCGTACCAATGCTATGGCGTCGAGGATGCGCGGATCTCGAAGGTCGGCAACCGCTATCTGATGACCACCTGTTCGGTAAGCCCCGAGCGGCATTCGACGACGCTGTATACGTCCGCCGATGCGCTCGACTGGCAGCTCGAGGGGATCGTGCTCGATCACCAGAACAAGGACATGCTGATCTTCGAAGGACTGGTCGACGGGCAATATTTTGCGCAGACACGGCCGCTCGGCGATCTGTATTTCGCCTATCCGCCGGGCAGCGAATGGCGCAGTGGGCCGTCGATCAACCTGTCGCGCTCGCCCGATGCCTTGCACTGGAAGCCGCACGACAAGCCCGGCATCCGGCCGCATTCGGCCACCGTCTCGACCGCACGGATGGGCGGTGGTGCCCCGCCGATTCTGACCGATCGCGGGTGGCTGACATTGTGGCACGGAGTGGAGCCATCGGGTGTCGTCGGCATCTACCGCACCTATTGGACGATACTCGACAAGGACGACCCGTCGATCACCGTGGCGACTGAGCACACCGCGTTGCTCGAACCCAACCCCGCGCTGACCGAGCCGCTGAAGGACAGCATGTACCTCGACAACGTCGTCTTTACGACGGGTATCGCCGACGCCGGCGACTTCTACGTGGTGGCGAGCGGCGAGGCTGATCTCGCATGTCGGATCACCCATATCTCGAAGGACGTTTTCACCGGCTGAGCGCTGGCCAAGAGAGAGGACGCTGCGCGCGGCCCACTCTCGAGAACTCGGATCAGCAGCAGCCGAATTTGTTGAGGTAGACGCCAATACTTAATCGAGTGGTCCGACGTATCTGCAATACTCTACTGGCGGTCATTTCGTTGGCGACGCTGGCGCACGGTAAGTCCGCACGCGCCCTTGAAAGCGCTCGCGAAAATCGGCATCGCGTCGGCCATGGCCGCTCCCGTCAACATCCTCCACCTCCACTCCTCGTTCGACCTAGGAGGGAAGGAGGCGCGCGCGGTTCGGCTGATGAATGCGTTCGGGGACCGCGCGAAGCATACCATCGTGTCGGGCGTGCCGGACGCCTTGAGCGCGCGGGACTCGATCGCGAAGGGGGTGCGCTACGAGATCGCGCAGAACCCGCCGCCGCTGACGGGCAAGCCTTCGGTCGCGCGCTACGAGGCGATCGCCCAGTACATGCGCCGGTTCGACTTGGTGCTTACCTATAACTGGGGCGCGATCGACGGGGCGATGGCGCGACGGGCGTTCGCCAAGGGCGCGCCGCCGCTGGTGCATCACGAGGATGGGTTCAACGCGGACGAAGCGGGCGGGCTCAAGATCGAGCGCAACATCTATCGGCGGCTGGCGCTGGGCGCTGCGCATGCGTTGGCGGTACCCTCCGAGGTGCTGGAAGGCATCGCGCTGAAGACCTGGAAACAGCCGCGCGAGCGGGTCCACCGGATCGTCAACGGGATCGGCACCGCCTATTACGCGCAGAAGCCCGAGCCGAAGGCGATCCCGGGATTTACCCCCAACGCCAAAGAAGTCGTGATCGGCGCGCTGGCGGGCCTTCGAGACGTTAAGGACCTGACTGCGCTGGTGCGTGCGGTCGGTGGCGTTTCCGGGCGGATTCGCCTCGTGATCGTCGGGGAGGGGCCGGAGCGCGCGAACATCGTGCAGGCCGCGGCGGCGATGGGGATGGCCGACAAGCTGGTGCTGCCCGGATTCCTCGATCGACCGTATCGCTATATCGGCCATTTCGATATGCTGGCGCTGTCGTCACGAAGCGAGCAATTTCCGATCTCGGTGGTCGAGGCGATGGCCGCCGGCCTGCCGATCGCGAGCTATCCGGTGGGCGATATCAGGCGGATGGTTTCGGCGGAGAATTTGTCGTTCGTGACCGAACTTCCCAGCGAAGTGCGGTTGCGCGATGCGTTGCAGGCACTGGTCTCCGATCCTGCCTTGCGGGCCTCGGTCGGCGCCGCGAACCAGGCCAAGGCGCGGGCTGAATACGATGAAGCGGTTATGATCGCTCGCTATCGTGCGTTGTACGAGGATGCGCTCGGCCGGGCCGGCGTACTAGGCGAACTACTAACCTAGGTCGTAATATTGCTCGCGCGTTGCGTCCTTGCGATATAGGGGGCCGTATTTTCCGGGAGAGGTGACGTCGTGTTCAAGGGCCTGAAGCCTATCGTCTATAACGGTCGGGAAGTCTGGCCTCTGGTTGAGGGCGGCAAGGGCGTCGCCGCGACCAACCACGCGTCGGCCGGCGCCTGGGCTGCGGCCGGGGGCATCGGTACCGTGTCGGCAGTGAACGCGGACAGCTACGATCCCGAGGGCAAGATCATCCCGCAGGTCTATGCGGCACTCACGCGGCGCGACCGGCACGAGGAACTTGTCCAGTACGCGATCGAGGGTGCGGTCCAGCAGGTCGAGCGCGCGTACGAGATCGCCGACGGCAAGGGCGCGATCAACATCAACGTGCTGTGGGAAATGGGCGGCGCGCAGCGGATCCTGCACGGCGTGCTCGAACGCACGCGCGGCAAGGTCGCCGGCGTCACCTGCGGCGCGGGCATGCCGTATAAGCTGTCCGAGATCACCGCGTCCTACGGCGTCAGCTACCTGCCGATCGTCAGCTCCGGCCGCGCCTTCCGCGCGCTGTGGAAGCGCGCCTATTCGAAGGCGGCCGAGTGGCTTGCTGCGGTGGTGTACGAGGATCCGTGGCTCGCAGGCGGGCATAACGGCTTGTCGAATGCCGAGGATCCGTTGAAGCCGCAGGACCCGTACCCGCGCGTGAAGGAACTCCGCGACGTTATGCGCGAAGGCGGCATCTCGGACGACGTGCCGATCGTCATGGCGGGCGGCGTCTGGTATCTGCGCGACTGGAACGACTGGATCGATAATCCCGAGCTTGGCACGATCGCGTTCCAGTTCGGCACGCGGCCCTTGCTGACGCGCGAGAGTCCGATCCCGCAGGGGTGGAAGGACGCGTTAACGCAGATCGAGGAAGGCGACGTGCTGCTGCACAAATTTTCGCCGACCGGTTTCTATTCGTCGGCGGTGCGCAATCCGTTCCTGCGCTCGTTGGAAGCGCGCTCGGAGCGGCAGATTGCGTTCTCGACGCAGGAGGCTGGCGATCACGTCTTCCAGCTCGACGTCGGCGTGAAGGGCAAGAACTTCTGGGTTACGCGCAACGACCTGCTGCGTGCGCGGCAGTGGTTCGGCGAGGGCTATACCGACGCGCTGAAGACGCCGGACAACACGCTGGTGTTCGTCAGCCCGACCGAGAAGGGCATGATCCGCAAGGACCAGGCCGACTGCATGGGCTGCCTGTCGCAATGCTCGTTCTCGAGCTGGGCGGATACCGAGACGAACTCGACCGGACGCCTCGCCGACCCGCGCAGCTTCTGCATCCAGAAGACGTTGCAGGACATCGCGCATGGCGGGGACATCGACCAGAACCTGATGTTCGCGGGTCATGCGGCGTATAACTTCAAGAAGGATCCGTTCTATTCGAACGGGTTCGTGCCGAGCGTCGGACAGCTGGTCGATCGGATCTTGACGGGGGATTGAGCCCTTTCCATCAGGCTGGGCCTCAGGGTCGCTCGACTTGTCCGGGCACCGTTCTGTCCAGCGGTGCACCTCCCCGGCGAAGGCCGGGGTCCAGGTGGAGAGGTCGCAGTAACGGAGCTCTGCGTGACATAACAGCGTCCCCCAACTGGACCCCGGCCTGCGCCGGGGGAGGTGCAGCAACTGCTGACAACGTCTCGATAGGCACTTTAAGTCTACCGAGGTCTTGAGCCGGAACTGCCGAGTTGCGGCGCTAGCTTGCGTTTTTCAGTAGCTGAGCGAGTAGGTACAACAATGACGCTACACGCCTGGTGGTTGTTCGTGGTCGCGGTGTTCCTATTATGCGGAACCCCTGGGCCGAACATGCTGCACGTCATGACGCGCAGCATCGCCTTCGGCGCGCGGCGCAGCGTCGCGGCGATGGCGGGGTGCCTGACCGCACTGGTGCTCGTGCTGGCGGCGTCGGCAGCAGGCGTGTCCGCGTTGCTCGCGGCGTGGCCGCGGGTGTTCGACGCGCTGCGTTATGCCGGCGTCGCGTATTTGATATTCCTGGGGATCAAGGCGTGGCGAGGGGCGGGGTCTCCGATCGACGTCGGCGACGATACGACGCCGGTGGCACTTCCCCCGACCGTATCGGCGCGACGTCTGTTTCGCGGCGGGTTCGTGATCGGCATCAGCAACCCAAAGTTGCTGCTGTTCGCCGCCGCTTTCCTCCCGCAGTTTGTCGACCGCGCGTCACCGCAGGCTCCGCAGTTCGCGATCCTCGTGGTGACTTTCGCGGTGGTCGAGAGCTTCTGGTACGGCATGTATGCAGCCGGTGGGCGGACGCTCGCGCGCTATCTGACGCGCCCGGCGTTGCGGCGCGCCTTCGACCGCGTGACGGGGGCGATCTTCGTCGGGTTTGGTCTCGCTTTGCTGCGGGTGCGAGCATAGCGAAAGCGTGCCGCGCCATTGCCGTTCGGGGCGATAGCGCGCATAGCTGAGGCATCGCGGCGCTTCGTACGGGCAGGCTGCGACTGAGAGATGCTTTGCGCTCCCGCTCCGAGCCGGGAATGCCGCATGACGATCTATTCTGCTATCGCACCTTCGGGGATCGCTTCGTGACGACCGGCACCGAAACGGTCGTGCCGATCTCGCGCGCGGTGAACGTCAGCGTCGAACAGCCTCAGGTGGTGGCGATGTGCAAGAAGCATGACGCGATCATCAGCGCGATCGAGACGCTGCCATCGGGCGGAACGCGCGTCGTGCTGATGAACAGCGCTGACGCCGCGAAGATCATCAAGGCGTTCGGGTCTAAGGTCCTGACCGGGAACGTCGCGCGGACGCACTGGATGCGTGCAGTCTGACCTGAACGCTAAATCCTCCCCTGCCAGGGGGAGGTGGCTGGCGCTCGCCAGTCGGAGGGGGAGGTAAGCGAAACTGTCGTTCCGTGTCCTCCCCCTCCGTCACCTTCGGTGACACCTCCCCCTGGCGGGGGAGGATCGTCCATCGATCAGTCGGCGACAGTGCCGACGACGGCGCCACCAGCGCCGCCAACGGCCGCGCCCTTCTCGACGCTACCACCGGTCGCGGCGGCAACGCCTGCGCCCCCAGCAGCACCGATGCCTGCGCCCTTGAGCGTTGAGCAGGCGCTCATCGACACGGCAGATGCGACCAGCAGGGCGGAAACGGCGAACTTCTTCATCTCGGATACTCCTGTTTTCCCGGGGGTATCCAACAAATGCTGCATCGCGGCATCGGTTCCGAAATATTGATGCAGATCGTATCGCGGAACTCAGATCCAGCCGTCGAGCACCTGATCCGGCGGGCGATGGCCATCCGCCCACATCCGGATATTCTGGATGACGCGCTCGCCCGATGCCATTCGCCCTTCGAGCGTCGCGGAGCCCATGTGCGGCAGCATCACGACGTTGGGCAGCGCGAGCAGCCGCGGATCGATCGCCGGCTCGTGCGCCCAGACGTCGAGACCTGCACCCGCGAGCTTGCCCGCCTCCAGCGCATCGACCAGCGCACCCTCGTCGACGATCCCGCCGCGCGCCGCATTGATCAGGTACACATGCGATCGCATCAGTGCGATCCGGCGGGCGTCGATCAGGTCGCGGCTGTCGGCATTCAAGGGCGTGTGGATCGTGACGATGTCGACCGCCCCGAGCATGTCGTCGAGCGACGCATGGAAAGTGGCCGCCAGTTGCGCCTCGCGAACCGCCGGCAGGCGGGTGCGATTGTGATAATGGATCGTCAGCCCGAACGCGCGCGCCCTCAGCGCGACAGCCTGGCCGATCCGCCCCATCCCGACGATCCCGAGCGCCTTGCCGCCGATCCGGTGGCCGAGCATCCCACCCGGGCTCCAGCCGTTCCACTGGCCCGAGCGCACCAGCTTCTCGCCTTCGGCCAGACGTCGCGGGACCGACAGGATCAGCGCCATCGTCATGTCCGCGGTGTCCTCGGTCAGCACGCCCGGCGTGTTGGTGACGATGATCCCGCGCGCGCGCGCCGCCTTCAGGTCGATATGGTTCACGCCGGCACCGTAGTTCGCGATCAGCTTCAGCCGGTCGCCCGCGCCGGCGATCAGCGCGGCGTCGATGTCGTCGGTCACGGTCGGCACGAACACGTCGCAGTCGGCCATCGCCGCGGCAAGCTGCTCGCGGTCGAGCTTGGTGTCGGCACGGTTGTTCTGCGTGTCGAACAGCGCCTCCATCCGGTCCATCAGCGTATCGGCCAGCTCGCGGGTGACGACGACCTTGGGGTTCGGACAGCGGCGTGTGTCGATCATGCGCCCGGCTTGGCGAAGGCGCTCGTGTCCGTCAACGTCCCGTCAATGTCGGGGCCGCAACTTCGGTTGAGGAAAGCGGTTCGTCGCGATAGGAGTTTGGTTCGCCAGTTAGGACATGACCATGCGCATTCTCGCCGCCGCGCTTTCCGTTTTCGTTGCCACCGCGCTGGTGCCCGACCCGGTGGCGGCTGCCGACGCGACGAAGAAGCGCGTGCCCTATTACGCGTCGATCTCGGCATCGCGCGCGCGGATGCGGACCGGGCCGGCACGGACCTATCCGGCAAGCTGGCTGTATCAGCGTCAGGATCTGCCGATCAAGGTGGTCGCGATCTTCAAGGAATGGCGCAAGGTCGCTGATCCGGATGGCACGGAAGGCTGGATGCAGGCGAACCTGCTCAGCGGCACGCGCACCGCGATCGTCCACGGCGCGGGGCCGGTGGAGATGCGCGATAAGCCCGTCTCGTCCGCCAAATTGCTGTGGCGTGCAGCGCCGGGCGTGGTCGGGCGGCTGAGCCAGTGCGGCAATGGCTGGTGTAGAATGGACGTGAAGGGGCAGGCGGGATTCGTGCAGGTCGGTGGTCTCTGGGGTGTTGAGGCCGGTGAGGCTCTGCCGTGAGTGTTTGAGGGGGCTTTGATGATGGCGTGATGTGGACACCGACCGACCCCCGGCCCCTCCCTTTCAGGGAGAGGGGGGAGGTCAGCGGATTAGTTCATCAATTCCACCGCCATCGCAGTCGCCTCGCCACCGCCGATGCATAGCGAGGCAAGGCCACGCTTTTGGCCCGTGGTTTCGAGCGCCGACAGCAACGTCGCGAGGATCCGAGCGCCGCTAGCCCCGATCGGATGGCCCAGCGCACAAGCCCCCCCGTGAATGTTCACCTTGTCATGCGGCAGGCCAAGGTCGCGCATCGCGATCATCGCGACGACGGCGAAGGCTTCGTTGACCTCGAACAGGTCGATGTCCGACGCCGACCAGCCGGCCTTCTCCATTGCCTTGCGCATCGCGAACACCGGCGCGGTCGTGAACAGCGCCGGCGCATGGGCATGCGCGGCATGCGCCACGATCCGCGCGATCGGCGTGATGCCGAGCCGTTCCGCAACGCTCGCCCGCGTCATCACCAGTGCGGCCGCACCGTCGGAGATCGACGAGGCGTTGGCGGCGGTGATCGTGCCCTCCTTCGAGAAGGCGGGTTTCAGCGTCGGGATCTTGGCGACGTCGCCCTTGGCCGGCTGCTCGTCGAGCGAGACCGTGGTCGTACCCTTGCGGCCGGCGATATCGACGGAGACGATCTCGCGGTCGAACGCGCCGGACTTCTGCGCGCGCTGCGCCCGGTGGAGCGATTCGATCGCGTAGTCGTCCATCTGCGCCCGCGTGAACTGATATTCGTGCGCGGTGTCCTCGGCGAAATTGCCCATCAGCTTGCCGGGTTCGTAGGCATCCTCGAGCCCGTCGAGATACATATGGTCGTACATCCGGTCATGGCCGATCCGCGCGCCGCCGCGGTGGCTCTTCGAGAGGTACGGCGCGTTGGTCATGCTCTCCATGCCACCCGCGACGAGCAGGTCGACCGAGCCCGCCGCCAGTGCATCCGCGGCAAGGATTGCCGCCTGCATCCCCGAACCGCACATCTTGTTGACCGTCGTCGCCTCGACGTGATCGCCGAGCCCGGCGTTGATCGCAGCCTGTCGCGCCGGCGCCTGGCCGAGCCCGGCGGGGAGCACGCAGCCCATGTATATCCGCTCGATCTCCGCGGCCGACACGCCCGAGCGCTCGACCGCACCGCGCACCGCATCAGCGCCCAGCTGCGTCGCGGTTGCGCCGGCAAGTGCGCCCTGGAACGAGCCCATCGGCGTGCGCGCGTAGGACAGGATGACGATGGGATCTCGATCGACGGCCACTTCACTCTCCATATATTCTTCTGCCCCCGTATCTGGGGTTGATGTGCGGCAATACAAAGCACTGCGGGATGCGCCTAGACCTCCCGTCATGGAAACACTCATCACGACGCTCAAATGGTGTGCAGCAGGGTCGGGGGTGATCGCCGCCTTCATGGTGTCGCTCGACTTCGGGCGACGCGTGACGGGGTGGGGGTTCGTGCTGTTCGTCGCCTCGTCGATCGCTTGGCTGAGCGGTGCGGCCTTGACCGGGGACTGGGCGCTGGGCACGCAGAACATCGTGTTGTTCGGGATCAACCTCCTCGGCGTGTATCGCTACCTGGTGCGGAAAACGGGTGTCTGAAGCTGCGTTCTGGGCGGTGCTGCTGGGCGTGCTCGGGGCGATCGTCGGCAGCTTCGTCGCGGCGCTGGTGACGCGTTGGCCCGACGGGCGATCGGTGATGCAGGGGCGTTCGGCCTGCGATGGCTGCGGGCGAACGCTCCGCTCGGTCGAGCTGGTACCGCTGCTGAGCGCGCTCGTCCTGCGCGGCCGGTGCAAAGGGTGCGCCGTCGCGATCAGTCCGGTGCATTGGCGGATCGAGCTGGCGGGGTTGGCAATAGGCTTGGCTGCGGGAATCGTCGCACCGGGACCGGTCGGCATCGCCGGCGCGGTGTTCGGATGGCTGTTGCTGGCATTGGCGAGTCTCGATCTCGTCGCGTTCTGGCTACCCGATCGACTGACGATCCTGCTCGCCGCGACCGGGCTCGTCGGCGCCGTACTCGATATCGACCCACCGCTCCCCGAGCGATTGATCGGCGGACTCGCCGGGTTCGGCACGCTGTGGCTCGTCGCGTTCGGCTACCGACATTTGCGTGGCCGCGACGGAATGGGCGGCGGCGATCCCAAGCTGTTCGGTGCGATCGGGCTGTGGCTCGGGTGGCAGATGTTGCCCGCCGTCCTGCTCATCGCGAGCATGATCGGGCTCGGCGTCGTGCTCGCCGCGCACCTCAAGGGACGGAGCATAGCGGCGGATACCGCGCTTCCATTCGGCGCGTTGCTGGCGATCGCGGCTTATCCCGCGTGGCTGTTCATGATAGGCGTGACGCCATGATATCGCTCGCTCTTATGCTCGCGCTGCAAGCCGCGACGCCTGCGCCAGCTGCCAATCCAGGTCCGAGCCCCCTCGGCGCGATCGGCCAGCAGAAGCTCCCCGCCAAGGGATGCGCCGCGTATCTATGGAGCATGGACGCTGGCCGGCAACTCGTCGCGATGGCGACCGCCGACCCCGCGCAGATCCGTCTCGCGATCGATGGCAAGACGACCGACTTCGCGATGACGACCCAGTCGCCCGCGATCGGCTTCGGCTTCGGCGGCGTCACGCAATATCGCGGCGGCGACGTGACCGCGACGCTCGACATGGCCGTCGTGGTGCGCGCCGACATCTCGGCGGGCGCGACCGTGACGTCCGCGACGCTACGGATCGACCGCCCCGGCCGCGATACCGTAGTCATGCCGGTCGGTGGCCTAATCGGCTGTGTCTGAGGTTAATTTTTGTGAAACCAAGCCGTCCTATGTGCGTTACGTGGACGAAGATGGGGGTGAATCGAGCACGATCGCTGCCTGTAAAGGGGATCGTGTGACAGCTTCTAACAGCCGGCATCATTGGCTCGCTCTGGCGTTGGTAGCGTCGACAACGGGATTCGCGGGCGTCGGTTCCGCGCAGTTGGTGAAGCCGGGTACCGCCCCGGCCAAGGGTCCCGACGCGCCCAAGCCGAGCGACCAGCCGCAGTCGAACGATCCGCGTTCCGACGCGCCGATCGTGCCGGACGCCGAGTTCGACAGCGCCCTGCCGCCGTTAAGCGGCGACCTGAACGCGCCGTTGGAAGCGATGACGCCGCTGCCCGCTCCGTCGACGCAAACACCGGCGACGCCCGCCACCGCGGCGACCCCCGCGACAACGCTGGCGGGCGACGTCCTGCCGCCGACCGGCCCGAGCGATCCACAACTCGCGCAGCCGCTGACCCCGCTGTCGAGCTTCGACACGACCCCGCTCCAGACCGCGGCGGATATCAAGGACAAGGACGCGCCCGACATCCGCTACGAGACCGCGACCAAGGGGCTCGACAAGGCGGGCGACGGGCTCGAAGGCGAATACAAGGCACTGTCCGCGCTCGCCGAGGGCAAGGGCAAGGCGGCGAACGCCACGCAGGTCGCGGCGCGCGCGCGTGAGGACGAGGCGCTCGCGGTGCGGCTGCTGAAGTCGCTCGGCTATTACGACGCGACCGCGATCTCGACGATCGAGACGATCCCCGACGCCGACAAGACCAAGCCCGCGCGGCTGAAGGCGACGGTCAGCGCACAACCCGGCCGGTTGTATTCGCTGTCATCGATCACCGTGAAGGCGGACGCGACGACCCCGCCCGACCTCGTCCGTACGCAATTGCCGCTGAAGGTCGGCGATCCGATCGAGGCCGCACGGATCCAGGGCGCGGAGGCGAATGTCAGCCTGACGCTGCCCCAGCAGGGCTATCCGTTCGTCAAGGTCGGCGAGCGCGACATCCTGCTCGACGACCAGACCCCGACCGGCGCGTACACGCTGCCTGTCGATACCGGCCCGCGGTCGTCGTTCGGGCAGCTTCGCACCGAAGGCGATCCGGTCTTCAACCTCGAGCATCTGAACCTGTTCCCGCGGTTCAAGTCGGGGGAACTCTACGACAACCGGATGACCGATGACCTGCGCGATGCGCTGGTCGCGACGTCGCTGTTCTCGACGGTGTCGGTCGAGCCGGTCCGCACCGGGACGATCAACCCCGACGGCACCGAGCAGGTCGACCTGCTGGTCCGCCAGAGCGAGGGCAAGCCGCGCTCGCTAGGCGGCAATGTCGGGTTCTCGACCGGACAGGGCTTCCGCGCGGAAGGCACGTGGCAGCACCGCAACCTGTTCCCGTACGAGGGCGCGCTGATCGCCTCGGTCATCGCCGGTACGCAGGAGCAGGGCGTGTCGGGCACGTTCCGCCGCGCCAACGCCGGCAAGCGTGACAAGACGTTCAGCCTGACCGCCGGCGCGAATCACTCGAATTACGACGCCTATGACGCGTTCACGACCAGCGTCGGCGTCCGCTGGAGCTACGATTCCACGCCGATCTGGCAAAAGCCGCTGACCTATTATTACGGCGGCGAACTCGTTGGCACGAACGAGAGCGTCTATGATTTCGGTCGCGGCGAGAACGTCCGCCGCACTTACGGCATCGTCGCGTTGCCGGGCCAGGTGAAGTTCGATCGCTCGGACAGCTTGCTCAACCCGACCAAGGGGTATCGCCTGACGCTGAACCTCAGCCCGGAGACGTCGGTCCAGGGTTCGGTCAAGCCGTACATCCGGACGATGATCGAGGGGACGTTCTACTATCCCGTCTCCAGCAGCATCGTCATCGCCGGGCGCGCCAAGGCGGGCTCGATCCAGGGCGTCTCCCGCGACGATCTTGCACCATCGCGGCGCTATTACGGCGGCGGCGGCGGATCGGTGCGCGGCTATGGCTATCAGCGGCTCGGGCCGTTCGATCCCAACGGCGATCCGGTCGGCGGGCGCTCGCTCAACGAATTCGCGCTCGAGGCCCGCTACCGGTTCGGCGATTTCGGTATCGTGCCGTTCATCGACGCCGGCAACAGCTATGAGAGCAGCACGCCGAACCTGTCGTCGCTGCGCTACGGCGCGGGCATCGGTGGGCGCTTTTATACCAGCTTCGGCCCGATGCGTTTCGATGTCGCGACGCCGCTGAACCCACGCGAGGGCGACGGCAAGATCGCCCTCTACATCTCGATCGGGCAGGCATTCTGATGGCCGAAAACGGCACTCCGCACGTCGAGACGACGCAGGAAACAGTGATCGTCGAACGTCGCCCGCTATGGCAGCGTATCCTGAAATGGCTGGCGATCCTGGTCGTCGGCCTGGTCGCGCTCGTCCTGATCGTGCTGTTCGGGATCAACACCGATCCCGGCCGGCGCCTCGTCGCCGACCAGATCGGTGGCTACACCACCGCGTCCGGCCTCAACATCAAGGTCGGCCGGATCGATGGCTCGATCTACGGCGCGATGACGCTCAGCGACGTGCGCGTGTCCGATCCCAAGGGCGTCTTCCTGACCAGCCCGAAGCTCGCCGTCGACTGGCGTCCGTTCGCGTTTGCCAAGAACCATGTCGACGTGCGCTCGCTGACCACGCCGCTGGTGACGCTGCAGCGCCGCCCGGTGCTCAACGCGACGCCGACCGACCCGAACGCGCCGTTGCTCCCCGATCTCGACATCGACGTGAACCGGCTGGTGATCGATCGTTTCCTGATCGCCAAGCCGGTCACGGGCCAGACGCATATCGTCAAGATCGACGGTGCGGTCCACATCGCCGACAAGCGCGCGCAGCTGACCACCAACGCGACCGCGCTGACTGGCCCGGGCATCGCCGGCGGCGATCGCCTCGTGCTGAAACTCGACGCGGTGCCTGAGCAGAACAAGCTCGACGTCAATTTGAAGCTGACTGCACCGGTCGGTGGCGTCGTCTCGACGATGGGGTCGTTCAAGGCACCGTTGACGGCAACCGTCGATGGCAGTGGCAGCTGGGCCTCGTGGCAGGGTCGCGCCGTCGCGACGCTCGGCGGCGGGCAACTCGCCAACCTCGGGCTGACCGCGAAGAACGGTCATATCGAAGTGCGCGGTTCGACGCGTCCCGGTCTGTATCTCGAAGGTCCGGTCGAGCGCCTGACGTCGCCGCAACTCGACGTGGCAATCGATACCACGCTCAACGACCGCAAGGCCGACACGCGGATGACGCTGAAGTCGGACGCGCTCGCGGTCGACGCCGGTGGCCTGATCGATCTCGCCAACAGCCGGTTCGGCAATTTCGCGGTCAACGCGAAGCTGCTGACGCCCGGCGCCATCCTGCCGAACCTGCGCGGTCGTGATGTCACGGCACGCGTCGTCCTCGACGGCGCGTTCGCGACGCCGACGGTCGACTACAAGGTCCGCGCCGCGACGATCGCGTTGGGCGACATGGGCGTCGAGAACCTCTACGCCGAGGGTCTCGCGCGCGTGAACTCGGACCGTATCCTGGTGCCAGTAAAGGCGCGCGCACGTCGCGTGACGGGGCTGAACGCAGCGGTCGGGGGCCTTGCGACCAACGTCGCGATCGACGGCGACTTCGCGATCTCCGGCGTCAACGTCCTCTCCGACAACCTCAAGATCCGCTCGGACAAGATCGACGCGACCGCGGTGGTCGTCGCGAACCTGTCGACCGGGCGCTACACCGGCGCGCTGAAGGGGCGGATTAACAACTACCGCGTCGACGGCATCGGCATCGTCAACCTGACGACCGACGCCAAGCTGGTACCGGGGCCCAAGGGCGGCTTCGGGATTACCGGTCGCGTCGTCGCGCAGACCTCGCAGATCTTCAACGAAGGCGCGCGCAGTTTCCTGGGCGGCAACGCGATCGTCCGCTCGGACATCGGCTACAGCCCCGAAGGCATCGTCACCTTCCGCAATCTCCGGATGAACGCGCCACAGTTCCGTGTGACCAGCGGCGAAGGCCGGTTCGATCCTGCTACCGGCGCCGTGCTGGTGAACGCCGATGCATATTCGACCGCCTATGGCCCGTTGTCCGCCCGCGTGACGGGCAGCGCGACGGCCCCCGTCGTCGTCCTGCGTGCACCGCGTCCCGGCGTCGGCGTCGGGCTGGTGAACCTCAACGCCCGGATCGTCGGCCGTGGCGGCGCCTATGCCGTCACCGCGAGCGGCGGCACCAACTACGGCCCGTTCACCGCCGACGTGCTGGTCAAGCCGGGCGCGCAACTCGCAGTCGACGTGCGCCGCGTGGTGTTCGCCGGGATCGTCGGCAGCGGCCGCATCGTCCAGACTGCGGCCGGCCCGTTCGCGGGCGCGCTCCAGTTCGCCGGGCAGGGCCTGTCGGGCAACGTCCGCCTCGCCAACCAGGGCGGCTACCAGCGCGCCGACGTCGCGGCTCGTGCCAACGGCGCTAAGATCCCCGGGATGATCGACTTCACCATCGGCCGCGCGATCGTCAGTGCGACCGCAGTCCTGACCCCAACGCCGCAGATCGTCGCCGACGCGCAGATCGCGGATATGCGCTATGGTGCGATCGTGCTCTCCGCGGCACGCGCGAAGGTCAATTACGTCGGCGGCAACGGCACCGCACAGGCGCTGCTGACCGGCTCGAACGGCGTCCCCTTCCGCCTAGCGGTCAACGCCAAACTCACCCCGAACAACTACCTCGTAGCCGCCCAAGGCCAGGCGAACGGCATCGACTTCCGCACCGTCAACCCGGCCCGCATACACGCGGTTAAGGGTGAATACCGCCTATCCCCAACCCGGATCGACTTCGGTGGCGCAGGCGGCGGCTCGGCGCGCCTTGCCGGCAGCTACGGCCGCGGCACGAACGCACAGGTCCGCCTCGATCGCCTCGACCTGTCGACTCTCTCCGCTTTGGTCCCGAACCTCGGCATCGGCGGCAAGGCGACCGGCAGCCTCGACTTCTCGCAGGCGAATTCGGCCGCACTGCCGACCGCAGACGCACGCGTGACTGTCACCAACTTCACCCGCTCGGGTCTCGCTGCGGTCTCCGACCCCGTCGACATCGTGTTCGCCGGGACGCTCGGCGGCGAGGGTGCGACCGGTCGTGCACTGGTGCGTCGCGGAACGTCGGTCATCGGCCGGATGGTCGCGAACCTCCGGCCGCTTCCGGCCGGTAACGGCTCGTGGAGCACGCGCCTGATGGCCGCGCCGCTGTCGGGTGGGATCCGCTATAACGGCTCATCGGCGGTGCTGTTCAGCTTTGCCGCGATCCCGAACCAGCAGCTGTCGGGGCCGATCGCGGTCGCCGCCGACTTCTCAGGGCGGCTGTCCGCGCCGCAGCTGAACGGCGTCGTCCGCGCGGACAATTTGACCTACGACAACGAGACCTATGGCACGCGGCTGTCGCAGATGCGGATCGCCGGGCGGTTCTCGAACACCGATCTGCAACTGACGCAGCTGACCGCGAAGGCCGGCGACGGCACCGTTCAGGCGCAGGGCAGGATCGGGTTCGCGGCGGACAGCGGCTTCCCGATCGACATCCGCGCGACGCTGAACAATGCGCAGCTCGCCAAGAGCGACGCGATCAGCGCCACCACCACGGGCACGGTCCACCTCACCAACGGGCGCGATGGCGGCCTGATCCAGGGCGATCTTCAGATCCCCGAGGCACGCTACCAGATCATCCGTCAGGGCCAGGCCGAGGTTCCGGAACTGACCGGCGTTCGTCGCAAGAGCGACATCCGCACGCCAGTCTCGACCGATCGCTCGGACGTCCCGGCGATCGGCAAGTTCAAGCTCGACCTCCGCGTCCGTGCGCCGAACCAGCTGTTCGTCTCGGGCATGGGCCTCGAGTCCGAATGGGAGATGGACATGCACATCGGCGGCACATCCGCCGCGCCGATCGTCACCGGCGGCATGGACGTGGTCCGCGGCACCTATTCGTTCTCGGGCAAGCGGTTCGAGGTGAACAAGGGCCAGATCCGCTTCCGTGGCGGCGCGCTGACTGATCCGGATATCAACATCCAGGCGACCACCACCACCAGCGACATCACCGTCGTCATCAACGTCACCGGGACCGGCCAGAAGCCGCAGATCGCGTTCACGTCGACGCCGGTACTGCCACAGGACGAGGTGCTCAGCCGCCTGCTGTTCGGCTCGAGCCCGGCCAATCTGTCGGCGACCGAGGCGATCCAGCTGGCGTCCGCGCTGAACTCGCTGCGCGGGTCGGGCGGCGGCGGTCTGAACCCGCTCGGCAAGCTCCGCTCGGCGACCGGGTTCGACCGGTTGCGCGTGCTCGGCGCCGATCAGGCGACCGGGCGTGGCACCAGCCTCGCGGCGGGCAAGTACATCACGAAGAACATCTATGTGGAGATCGTGACCGATGCGAAGGGCTTCACCTCGACCCAGCTCGAGATCGCGCTGACCAAGGCGCTCAGCCTGTTGTCGGCCGCGGGATCGAGCGGCGGGCAGAGCGCGAGCGTGAAATATACGAAGGACTATTGAGTAAAGATCACAACAGGATAGGTTCGGTTATGAAACCTACGGCGTAACGCCGGGGCGCGAGGATGCAGCATGACCGAACATGTCGACGTGATCGTGGTGGGCGCCGGCATTTCCGGGATCGGCACCGGCTACCACCTGCAGACGCGCTGCCCTGATCGCAGCTACGTGATCCTCGAGGGGCGGCAGTCGATGGGCGGGACGTGGGACCTGTTCCGCTATCCCGGCATCCGCTCCGATTCGGACATGCACACGCTAGGATTCGTCTTCCACCCCTGGACCGCGGCCAAGTCGATCGCCGACGGCCCCTCGATCCGTGCCTATGTCGAGGAAACGGCGCAAGCGTACGGCATCGACCGGAAGATTCGCTACGGTCATCACGTGAAGTCGGCGGCATGGTCGACCGAGGACGCGCGCTGGACGGTCGAAGCCACCGGCCCAGACGGCCCGGTGACGCTGACCTGCAACTTCCTCTCGATGTGCGCGGGCTATTACAATTACGCCAAGGCCTATTCGCCCGAGTTCGAGGGCGCGGAGAGCTTTGCAGGGCAGATCGTCCACCCGCAATTCTGGCCCGAGGACCTCGACTATAGCGGCAAGCGAGTCGTCGTGATCGGCAGCGGTGCGACGGCGGTGACGCTGGTCCCGTCGATGGCGAAGACCGCTGCGCACGTGACGATGCTCCAGCGCTCGCCGACGTATATTGTCGCGCGGCCGGGCGAGGACGGCGTGGCGAACTGGCTGCGTGGCAAACTGCCGGCAAAGGCGGCCTACGGCATCACGCGGTGGAAGAACGTGCTGATGGGGATGTTCTTCTACCGGATGGCGCGAAAGAAGCCGGCCGTCGTGAAGGAGCGGATGATCGGCATGGTCCGCGACCATCTCGGCCCCGACTACGACGTCGCAACGCACTTCACCCCGCGCTACAATCCGTGGGACCAGCGTGTCTGCCTGGTGCCCGACGGCGACCTTTTCACCGCGATCAACGCCGGCACCGCCTCGATCGTCACGGACACGATCGCGCGGATCACGCCCGAGGGAATCCACCTCGATTCGGGGAAGGACCTGCCCGCCGACGTGATCGTCACCGCGACGGGGCTCGAACTGCAATTGATGAGCGGGGTCGCCTTCAGCCTCGATGGCAAGCCGATCGAACTCGCCGGGCGGCTGCAGTACAAGGGGATGATGTTCGACGGCGTGCCGAACCTGTCCTCGACCTTCGGCTACACCAACGCGTCGTGGACGCTGAAGGCGGACTTGACGGCGATCTACATGTGCCGGCTGTTGAACACGATGAAGAAGCGCGGCCTGCGTCAGGCGACGCCGTTCAACGACGATCCGACGATGAAGAGCGAGTCGTTCCTGGATTTCACATCGGGGTACGTCCAACGCGCCGCTGCGGCTTTGCCGACGCAGGGCGAGCGCAAACCATGGAAGCTGAACCAGAACTACGCCCTGGACGTGCTCGCGCTCAAGTTCGGCTCGATCGATGATGCGATGAGGTTCTCGAACCCGGTGCAGGCTCGTGCGCGGCGGGAAGGCATTACCGCGTAAGGGACGCTTCGCGAATCGGCGTACGCGATCACGCTAGTGACAAACGGCATTGTCCGGATCTGTAAGAGCAAGCTCGTACTGTCACGACGCTCGGCAATCACGACGACGTAGTGGCACTCGGCGAATCGCGGCAGCGATGTCGCATCGCTGAAGCATTGCCGCCCTAAAGTGTCGGCTCGAACACCGAAACGCGTTCTTATTCAACGCGTCAGTGTTCGAGCCGATTTGGCATTCACCAGGGGCGAATGTTCTGGCCGTAAACCAGCGCGATAAGAAGATTCAGCATGTTTTTCTCCCTAATTGGCACCAGGAGGTGCCTGACCGGATTATAGGTTAACGAGACGTTAAACAATAACCTTTGTAATTTGTTAACCATCTTTGTCGGGCGCGTGCATGCTACGTGCTTAAGGGTATGTTTATGCGTCCGGACTATTGGGTCAGGAATGAGGGACATTCCGCACGGTCAGTTCGAATCCAGCCCGCACTTTGCGGCCCTGCGGTTGCTGGACGTCGACTCGTCGGTCGAGCGTACGCGCAGCGCCATTTTCAAGGCATCGCAAGCCTCGTGGCGGTTCCTCGTGCTCGCCGAGATCTCGAATTTCTCCGTCTTGCGCCGCCACTTGGGACGCTCAAGAGCGGACACTTTGATCGTCGACGTGGCGGCGCGAATCGCTGATACATTGCCTGACGCCAGGATCATGGTCGCGGGACGCGACACGGCGGAAATCGTCTTCGAGAGCGAGGCACGGCTGGCCTTGGACGTCGCGATAGCCGCGCTGGAGGTCGCGTTCGAGGAACCGTTCGACATCGACGGCGAATCCTATGTCATCCACGTTCAGTTGGGCGCAGCCGCCGCGTCTGCGCACCGCGACGAGGTGCTGCTGATCGAGGAGGCCGAACACGCGTTACGAGAAGCGCGCGACGAACGCATCGCAATTGCGCGCGACGTGACCGGAACCCCAGCGGCGATGGATCGTGTCCAGCTGTCGCTGGACCTGACGCGTGCGATCGAAAAGGAGGAGCTGTTCCTCCAATACCAGCCAAAGGTTCACTTACGTCGTCAGGAGGTCACGAGCGTCGAGGCTCTGGTCCGCTGGAATCACCCGACGCGAGGGCTCGTATTGCCTAACGACTTTATTCCCTTGGCCGAGGAATCTCGGGATATCGTCGCGCTGACGCTTTGGACGATCCGTCGTTCGATCGCCGACCAGAAGGCACTCGCCGCCAGCGGTCACGACTTGCGCATCTTCATCAACATCGCGGGGGCGTTGCTCGCGGACAAGGGTTTCGTTCGCCGCGCCTGTGCGCTGGTTCAGACAAGTGGCGCGCAACTCGGGTTCGAGATCACCGAAACGTCGGTGATCCGTGATCCGGAAAGTGCGATCGCAAATCTCAAGATCTTTGCGGATATCGGAATCGTAATCGCGATCGACGACTATGGCGCGGGCTTGTCGTCTTTGGCATATCTGAAGCAGTTACCGGCACGCGAACTGAAGATCGACAAGCTGTTCGTCACGCAACTCACCAGTTCGAATCGCGACCCGCTGATTGTCCGGTCGACGATCGATCTCGCGCACGCGCTCGAGATGGAAGTCGTCGCCGAGGGTGTAGAGAGCCAGGCGGCGATGGCATTGTTGTCGGTAATGGGCTGCGACATGATCCAGGGTTTCCTGATCAGTCGGCCGATCAATCTCGATGCGCTGATTCACTTTCTCGACGATGGTAAGTATCAGGCCATGGCGGCGGATATGCGCGCGCCGTTCAATCGGCTCGCGACCGTCTGGAAGCGCGCCTGACCGCGATGGCACGACGCTGGATCGTAGCTGCTGCTGCCGTGGTCTTGTCAACGATCGGCCCGGCGGTATCCGCGCAATCCCATACCGGTCAGGATAGCGATATCGTTGCCGCAAGGTACGAGGCTACCGTCGCCGATGTGAATGCCACGATGTTGATCGATCCTGCCAAGGCATTGCCGAAAGCGGTCGCTGCCGAGCACCTTGCTGCGCAGATCACCAATCGGAGCGCCCGCGGCGTCGCGATCGCGACTGCACAATGGCTCCAGGGAGAATCCTATCTCCGGACGAACGATACCGACAGAGCCGACGCACCGATTCGCAGTGCGCTTGCCGCGGTAAAGACGTTTCAGCCGCAATCGAAGCTGCATGCCGATTTGTTGATTTCGATGGGCTGGCTCGACAGTTCACAAGGCCGCGCCGGCAGTGCCTTGATCGATTATCAACGAGCGTTTGCGATTTATCGCAGGCTCGGGGATTTGCGTGGACAGTCGCGCACCCTGGTCTTCATCGCAATGCTGTATACCGAGGCCAAAGATCCGGCCACCGCGGATAGATATTATCAGCAAGCTCTGGATATTTATCACGCCGACGCGAATATTGCCGTATCTATTTACAACAACAGGGCTTTGGTACTCGCGCAAGATAAGCAGTACAAGAAGGCGGCTGTTCAGTTCAAGAAATCGCTCGATCTGGCGAAGCAGCTGAATAGCAAGAACCTGCTAGAACTCATCTACATGAATATCGCTCGCGTGCAGTTGGCACTGGGCAATTTGGCGATAGCGGACCGTGCCATTGCAAGTGGACGAGCGATTGCCGACCCTGCCGATACCAGTCTGGCCGGACGTCTCGCCGCAACCGCCGCGCAATCTGCGCTGCAGCACGGTGACGTACCGCGCGCGCACCGACTGATCGAAAGCGCATTCGCGGGAATCAATCCGACGACAACGGACACGGCGTACCGCGATGCTCATCTGACGGCCTATGATATCTTCACGGCGGCAGGCGACCCAACATCGGCACTCGTCCATCTTCAAGCCCTCAAACGCCTTGACGACGCCGGCACCAAGCTCGCCACCGACACGAAGACCGCGCTGATGGCGGCACGGTTCGACTTCGCCAATCAGGAGTTGAGGATCAGCCAGCTCAAGGCCAGCGAACTGCAGCGCAGTATCGCGTTCGAGCGCACGCAGGCCCGCACGCAGCGGAATATCTTTATCGCGACGGGGGCTGCGGTCGCGGTCGTTATCGCTCTGCTGGCGATCGGGCTGGTTACGATCCGTCGCAGCCGGGATCAGGTACGTGCTGCCAACGACGACCTTGCGACGACGAACAGCGCATTGGGCAAGGCTCTGGCCGCCAAGACCGAGTTCCTGGCCACGACCAGTCACGAGATCCGGACGCCGCTGAACGGTATTCTGGGCATGACTCAGGTGATGCTGGCGGACCCGACGCTTCCGGCGGACATGCGCGATCGGCTTGGCGTGGTGCATGGTGCCGGGATCACGATGCGGGCGCTCGTCAACGATATCCTGGACGTCGCCAAGATGGAAACCGGCAACCTGACGATCGAGGCTGCTGCGTTCGACGTCTGCGCGACAGTAAAGGACGCGGCGAGGATGTGGGAAGAGCAGGCGCGCGCGAAAGGCCTCTCCTTCACCGTTGACGTTGGCGGTTGCCCTGCAATGATCATGGGCGACGCCGCGCGAGTTCGGCAGATCGTATTCAATCTCCTGTCTAACGCGCTGAAGTTCACCAAGACGGGCCATGTCGCGCTGAGCATCCAGGTTGGCGACGACGACCGGTTGCGTGTCGGCGTCACCGATTCCGGTATCGGTATTCCCGCCGACAAGATCGAGGAAATCTTCGAATCGTTCCGTCAGGCCGATGCCGGGACGACACGACAGTTCGGTGGTACTGGCTTGGGACTGTCGATCTGTCGCAATCTGGCGCGTGCCATGGGCGGTGACGTGTCCGTCAGCAGCATCGTGGGGCAGGGGGCGACCTTCACGCTGGTCCTCCCGCTGGTCCGCGTCGACACGAAGGCGGTAGAGGTCATCGAACTGGATTCGCGACCGGGCACGCTCATCGTCGATCGCAACCCGATCACGCGCAGCATGTTCAAGACCTTGCTTGCAACGCACGGCGGCCTGATCACCTCCGCAGCGTCGGTCGACGAAGCGGTCACGCGTCTTGCCGATGGGGACGTCGCGCGCGTGCTGATCGACGATGCGACGGTGCGCGCGAGCGGCGACGCGCTGGGCGGACTGTCGCGGATTGCCGAAGCGGCGTATATTTCGGGAACCGAGACGACGTTGCTATGGCCTGTCGCTGCAGAGAAGGAGCGTGAAGAATTGCTGCGTACGGGGATCACGCGGGTCGTTGCGAAGCCGGTGAGCGGGAGTGCGCTAATTGCGATGATGTTCGATGAATCGGTATCGACGAACGGCGCGAATCCTGACCTTGTATCACATGCTGCATGAGGCGTAGAGGCCTGCATATGGCCACGATATATCCTCCTTTGATCTATGTTAAGTGGGGGTTGCGGTGAACGTTTTGTTCATCGAGGACGACCGGATGAACCGTCGTGTCGTCAAGGATATGCTTGACGTTGCTGGCGTATCGATGGTCGAGGCTGAAAGCGCGGAACGCGGTCTCGAAATCCTCGATGAACAGGAGTTCGCGATGATCCTCGTCGATCTGCGGATGCCGGGCATGGACGGTATCACCGCGATCGAACATATTCGTGCCCGGCAGGATGCCAAAGCCAAGGTGCCGATCATCGTCGTTACCGCGGATATTGCGCCCGATCTGCGGGAGCGCTGTCTGACGGCGGGTGCAGACGACGTTATTTTCAAGCCGGTCGCGATGGATTCGCTGTTCGACGCGATGGGTGTGATCCTGGCACGCGGGGCCGAAGGCGACGGTGTAATCGGCTAGGCGCCGCTTTGATCGTGGCGTCCTAGCGCTGCACCGAGCGATGCAGTCGCGCTGCCGCGTTTCGCTGGCTTGGGTTGCGAAGGGTCCGGCGACCAGCCGGTCAGGAACACGATCTGGAATGTCTCGTGGGTTCGGCCACGATCGTCCGACGCGCTAGCGAAGGCAGCGACGGTCCGTACCACCGTCGCCGACACCAGAGGCTGGCGCTGGGCCAGGATGTTACCCGCCGCCATTCCACGTAGATCGCCAAATAGGCGGCCGAGATCGCGGTACCCGACATCGAGCGTCTCCACATCCGCCACCGGCAAAGCGAACCCGGCGCGCATCAGCAGGTCGCCGGCCGAGCGGACGTCGATCTGAGGATGCAGCCGCGCCGCTGGGCGCTCGCTTTCCGCGAGTCTCAAGGCGCTGCGAAGCGCGGGCAGGCTTCCTGCGCCCACGAACGCACCCAAAAACAAGCCGTCGGGGCGGAGCACGCGGCGGATGAGCGACAGCGCGCCGGGCAGGTCGTTGACCTGATCGAGTACGCCGGCGCTTACCACGAGATCGAACGACGCATCGGCGAACGGCAGGCGATCCTCGTCTGCCTGCACGCCCCCCGGCTGGGCAGCAAACGCGAACCCCGCATCGCAGCGGGCCACGCGAGCGCCCGGCGGCGGGACGAAGGCGCCATCGAAACAGCCGAGATCGAGGATGTCGGTAAAGTCGCGCGTCACCGCATCCAGCCGCTCGGCGATCCCGTCCAGCATAGTCGCGCGCAGAAAGTCGTGCTCGGCATAGCCCGGCGCGGCGCGGTCTCGGCGAACGCGGCGCGCGGCGCGGTCGAAGATCTCGGGGGCGGAGTTTTCTGAAACGATATCGGACACGTCTTCGCTTGTGCCGTGGTCGCGTGCCTCCGACAAGGGCTGGCACTCATGGGGAGCTTGATGAAGATACTCGCCCCGTTCCGCTTCATCGCCGGTATCGCCTTGCCGCCACGGTGCGCCGGTTGCGGCACGCCGGTTGCCGAGGATCATCGGTTCTGCGCTATCTGCTGGACCGGATTGCGGTTCCTGGGGCCGCCCTGGTGCTCCGGCTGCAACCAACCTTTCGCGTTCGATCGTGGTGACGACGCGCGGTGTGCGGCATGCTTCGCCGATCCGCCGCGTCATGCCGGTGTCCGTGCTGCCGTCGCTTACGGTCCGATCGCGCGGACGCTGGCGCTGCGTCTGAAATATGGCGGTCGTATCGCCTTTGCGGAGACCATGGCCCGACAGATGCGGCGCCTGCTGCCAGACGAAGTCGACTTGCTCGTGCCGGTCCCGCTGCACCGCTGGCGAATATGGTCGCGCGGTTTCAATCAGGCGGCGCTAATCGCCGACGCCATCGCGAAGCTGTCGGGGGTAGGTCACGATCGCACCGTTCTGACGCGGCCTAGGCGAACAATCCTGTTGCGCGGACTTGGCGGACGACAGCGGGCGAAGGCGGTGTCGGGCGCGTTCGCGGTCCCTGTGCGGGACCGCGTGCGGGGCAGGGCGATCGCCCTGGTCGACGACGTCTACACCAGTGGCGCTACCGCCGACGCGTGCACGCGCGCGCTGCTCAAGGCGGGTGCGCGATCGGTCATGATCCTCTGCTGGGCGCGGGTCTTGCCGGCGTCGGACGATTGACAACGGCAAACCGAGACCACATTTCCCGCTGCATGGCTAAAGTCGAAATCTACACCAAGGCGTTCTGTCCGTATTGCACGCGCGCGCTGAAGCTCCTCGCATCGAAGGGGGTCGAGCCCGAGCAGTTCGACGTCACGATGGGTGGCCCAAGAAAGGCCGAGATGGTCGAGCGGTCGGGTGGTCGCATGACGATGCCGCAGGTCTTCATCGACGGAAAGCATATCGGCGGATCGGACGATCTCGCCGCACTCGACGCGAAGGGCGGCCTCGACGCACTCCTCGCCTGATGGCGAAGATCGGCGTTCTCCAGATGACGAGCGGGATAGATCCCGCTGTCAACGCCGCGACGCTCGTCGAAGCGATTCACGACGCGGGAAAGGCCGGCGCGTCGGTCCTGTTCACGCCTGAAATGTCCGGGCTGATCGATCGCGATCGGTCTCGCGGCGCGTCCTCGATCGTCGCCGAGGATACGGACCCAGTGCTCGCCGCCGTGCGTGCCGCAGCCGCCGATGCCGGTGTCTGGGTTCACCTGGGCTCGCTCGCCGTGCGGCGGCCCGACGGAAAGTTCGCCAATCGCGGGTTCGTCATCGATGCGGCCGGGACGATCCGCGCACGCTACGACAAGATACATCTGTTCGACGTCGACCTCCCGACCGGCGAAAGCTGGCGTGAGTCCGCCGCCTACGCCGGCGGCGACGCGGCGATCGTCATCGATACGCCGGCAGGACGCCTCGGTCCGTCGATCTGCTACGATGTGCGGTTCGCGGATCTCTATCGTGCACTCAGCGATGCAGGCGCGACGATCCTCTCGGTTCCGGCTGCCTTCACGCGCCCGACCGGCGCCGCGCATTGGCATGTCCTGTTGCGCGCGCGGGCGATCGAGGCGGGCGCATACGTCGTCGCAGCCGCGCAGACGGGCATTCATGCGGACGGACGCGAGACCTATGGCCATTCGCTGGTCGTCGATCCCTGGGGCGACGTGATCCTCGACATGGACGAGACGGCAGGGCTCGCCTTCGTTGAGATCGACCCTGCTCGCGTGGAGCAGGTCCGGTCCCGCATTCCGGTGATCGCCCATCGGCGCGCGATCCCCGCCGTTACCACCCTGTCGTGATCGTCTTCGACCTCAGATGCGGCGGCGGGCATGTGTTCGAGGCGTGGTTCGGATCGAGCGAGGCATATGAAAGCCAGCGCAAGGCGGGGCAGGTGCAATGCCCGGTCTGCAACGATGGCGATGTGACCAAGGCGGTCATGGCGCCCGCAATTCCGTCGAAGAGCAACTCGAAGCCCTCTCCGCCGAGCCCGGAGGCCTTGAAGGCCGCGATGAAGGTGCTTGCCGCGCAACAGGCCAAAGCGCTCGAATCGTCGGAATGGGTCGGCACCGCCTTCGCCGACCGCGCCCGCGCGATGCATCTCGGCGAGGAGAAGCAGGTCACGATCCACGGTCAGGCCAGTCTCGCTGAAGCGAAGGCACTGGTCGAAGAGGGCGTGCCGGTCGCGCCGCTTCCGCTACCGGTCGTGCCGCCCGAAAAGACCAACTGAGCCGCGTGTAGGCCGCGTTCAGTCGGCAATTGGCGGAAGAGGTGGGATTCGAACCCACGGATGGGTCACCCCATCGCTGGTTTTCAAGACCAGTTCCTTAAACCACTCGGACACTCTTCCACGCCGTGACCCGGCGAACCGGGAGGACGGCGTCTAAGCGGAGAGCGTCACGATCGCAACCACCGCGATGTGCCGATCTGGTATGTGTGGACGCGTGCGCGCGTGCGATTGCGCAGGAGGCGGAGCGTCGGCTAGGCCCGATCCATGGACCTCGACGCGATCTCGCAGCATTTCTTCGGCACGACCGACATCGATACGCTCAGCCCCGAGGCGCTGGAGGCAGGGCGCGAGCGCGTGTCGATCGCGTTCGGGACCGAGCGGGAGGCGGGACGGCGGTTTGCGCTCTGGGCGGTCCTGCGTGCGACCGGTGTCGCGCCCGCGCCGCATGCCGCGTTCAAGGATGCGCGCGAGATCCGCGCCGCCGAAGCCTATGCCGCGGCGATCGGTTTCGCCGAACAATCCGACGACTGAAGCGATGATCAGGCGGCGCGGCGATCCAGCAGCGCGCGGTCGATCCTGCGGATGAGGTCGGCGATCTGCGGCCGATCGTAGCTCGCGGTCAGATCGTGATGGCTAGGGGACGCGCACATCCGCTTGCCGACCAGCGCGAAGATATCCTGTTTGTGTGCCATCGAACTGCTTCCCTTCCGATTCCGCCGTTATGCCGGGCAAGCGTTAACCAAAGGTTCGGGACGGATTCGGATGCGGTTAACCATTGTCGGCGCCGATTTACGCAACGCTCGTGGCGGTCCGGCGTTCTAGTCGCACAGCGGCCGTATCGCACGGTCCGCAGCGCGCGGGGATCGATCCACTGACCAGACTATCGCCGGCACAATTGCCCGTTCATCCAAAGGGTTGGACCGTCCTGGAAAGCGTCCGCGCGCTTGCGGCGGACTGGGATCGCAGCAACGGCGAGGAGTCGTTTCCGGCCGACCGCGTTGCGGCGCTGCACGAAGCGGGGGCGCTAGCCGAATTCATCGACGTATCGACACCGGCGCGGACCGATGCGCTGGTCGACGTGCTGCGAGCGATCGGCGGCGCGGACCTGAGTCTTGGCCGCGTATTCGAGGGGCATGTGAACGCGGCCCAACTCGTCTCGGCGTACGGCGACGATGGGCAGCGGGCAGCCTTGGCGGACGATCTCGCAGCCGGACGCGTGTTCGGTGTCTGGAATACCGAGCCGACCCCCGGCCTCTCGATCCGGCAGTCCGCGCCCGGCCGTTGGGTGCTCGACGGCCGCAAGAGTTTCGCGACCGGGGCGGGGCATCTCGACCGCATCCTGGTGACTGCGCGCGACGCGACTGGCGGCAAGCAACTCGTGCTCGTGCCGATCGCGGGCGAAACCGCACGTGCGGATAATAGCGGGTGGCAGGTGCGCGGGATGCGCGGGACGTGCAGCGGGCTCTTCGATTTCTCCGGCATGCTGATCGGTCCGGAGGGGATGATCGGTGCGCCCGACGTGTACGAGACCGAACCGCGATTCAGCGCCGGCGCGTGGCGGTTCACCGCGGTTCAGCTCGGCGCGATCGAGGCGCTGGTTCGGCATCTGCGCGATCATCTCGTCGCGACCGGCAAGGGCGACGACGCGATCCAGCGCGCGCGGTTTGCGACCTGTCTGACCGAGACGCGCAGTGCAGGGCTGTGGGTTCGCCGCGCTGCGCACCTTGCGGAGACGCAGGCGGCGGAGGCGATCCCCTTCGTGCTGATGACGCGGGGTATCGTCGAGGGGGCGGGGTTAAAGACGATGGAGGCGGCGGCGCGCTCGGTCGGCACCGCATCGTTCTTCGCGGCCAGCCGGATCGACCGGATCACGCGCGATCTCGGGCTCTACCTACGCCAGCCGGTCCCGGACCAGGCGCGCGACCGGGCGGCGGCGGCGTGGCTGGAGGATGATTGCTGGGGCGACGATCGGTGGTGGTAGCACCGGGCGGCAATGCCTGGAGCAATCTCACGCGGCGGGCACGGCGGATGTCGGCACAGACCGCGGCGGGGCAGGGGCCATGGCTTGTGCTGGCGCCACATCCCGATGACGAGACGCTCGGCTGCGGCGCGTTCATCGCCTCGGTAACGGCAGCTGGTGGCCGGGTTCATACCGCGTTCCTGACCGATGGTTCGGGTTCGCATCCGGATGCGCCGGGTTGGAGTGGAAAGCGGATCGCGGGGCTCAGACGCGGTGAGGCGCAGGCGGCGTTGAAGGCCTTGGGTGGCGAGCAGGACGCGCTTTATCTCGATTGGCCCGACGCGTTGCCGGCATCAGAGGGCGATCCGCTGTTCGTGCGCAGCGTCGATCGATTGGCCGCGTGGTGCAATGCTCGCGGCGTCCGCCAGATCGCCGTGACTTGGTCCGGCGAACCGCATTGCGATCACGAGGCCGCAGCCGCACTCGCCGAGGCGGTGGCACGGCGTGCGCATTGCCGTCTCTTCCAGTATCTCGTCTGGGGTTGGACCGTCCCCGACCTGACCAAGCGCCTGCGCGGCGTGCGCGTGCTGTCGATCGCCACGGCATCCGGACGGCCCCGACAGCGTCGCGCGATGGCGTGCCACCGGAGCCAGCGCGGCGGGCGGATCGTCGGCGCGCGCGAGAACTTCCGGCTGCCCAACGCTATGATGCGGCTGATGGACCGGCCGAACACCCTGTTGCTGGAGACCCGCGATGCGCCGTGAACACTCGATCGAACCCGAATATTTCGAGGCGCTCTACAAGGACAAGGGCGACCCCTGGGAGTTCGAGACCAGCCCGTACGAGGCGGCGAAGTATGACGAGACATTGGCCGTCTTGCCTAAGGACCGGTTCGAGAGTGCGCTGGAGGTCGGCTGCGCGAACGGCGTCCTGACCGCGCGGCTCGGGGCACGCTGCGACACGTTGCTCGCGTTCGACGTTTCCGAAACTGCGGTGGCGGCGGCGCGGGCACGGTGTGCGGACCAATCGCATATTCGTATCGAGCAGCGCCGACTTCCTGAAGACGCTCCCGCAGGTATGTTCGACCTGATCCTGTTGTCGGAAGTGGTCTATTACTGGGACAGCGCCGACATCGTCAGGCTGGCCGCGTACGTCCGCTCGGTGGCAGCGTCAGGCGGGTATGTGATGCTGGTCCACTGGATCGGCGAGACCGACTATCCCAAAAGCGGAGACGATGCCGTCGCCGAACTGCACGCCGCGCTCGGTGATCGCGTCACGGTCGTTCGCGGCGATCGGCACGAAGCGTATCGGCTCGACCTCTGGCGGCTGAAAGACGCGCGTTAGGCGGATCAGCGTCTGCGCCTCGCGGATCGCATCGGGCAATGTCGCGAAACTAAGCTGGTCGCCCGGGTTCGCGGAGGCAGGATTTAGCGCCGCCGTCACCGCGTACGTCTCGTGCAGCGGCGCATCGATCGGCTGGTCGATCCACCGCGCGACCGCGTCCGCCATGCCACCCGGCGCTCGTCCCGTAATCCTGCAAGACGTGAAGACGCGGACGTCGAGCGGGTGCCGAACCTGCCCGCCATGCGCCCGGATCCGGTCAAACAGCGCACGGTCCTCGGCAACGGGCGGGGTGGGGGCGCCACCGATCCGGCGGTACATCGCATGGGTCACCGCGATACTCGCGCCGCCCTCATAGAAATGGCGCGGCCAGGAATCATGCTGTTCGGTCTCGGCGCGCGCGCGGAGATAATCCAGCGCGGTGTAATAGCGTCCGAGCTGATCGAGCCGCCGCCGTGCCACCGCGCCAAGGCTCGCACGGTCGGACCGAAGCGTCAGCGCGCGGCCGGCCACGGCGTCGTTACCCGCGTCGATATGCGCAACGATCCGCACGATCCAGTCCGCAGAGACGTTCGTGTCCGCATCGGTCGACAGCAGCAGATCGGTATAATGCGTGAGCAGCGCGGCCCCCGCGTCAAGCGCTAGCCGCCGGGCCCAACCGGCGTGCCGCGCACCCGGCAGAAGCGAAACGGCCGACCATGCGAGAGTCGCATGCGCCGGCAGCCAGTTCATCAGGATATCGATCGTGCCATCGGTGCAGTCGTTCGCCATCGCGACGATGACGACCTTGCCGCCATAGCGCCCCGCCGCACGATCCAGCGCGTCGAGGCAGCCAAGCAGATACTGGTCTTCGTTCTTGACCGGAATGGCGATCGCCACCGCACGCTGAGCGTACGGTGGCGACGACCCGGGTTTGAACGAAGAGATCAAGCCGCCTCGGGGTTTTCGAACGCGGACGAGTCTAGGTCGACGTTCAGTTCGCGGTCCCAGATGCGCAGCTTGCCCAGCGTCTTGAGGAACGCGTCGACATCGCCCTTGTCGCCCAGCGCGATCACGCCGTCGTCCATGTCCTCGTCCTCGATGCCGGCCTTTTCGAGGAACGGCTTCGCGTCGGCATTGAAGCCGATGAACTTGGCATGCCCGAACGCGTCGCTGACGAAGTCCTTGGCTGTCTTGTCCTTGCCCAGCTTCTTCGCCCCGTCCGCCGAAACGACGATCGCAACGGCATCGTAGAGTACCGACGGCGCGCCATCGATCTTCTGCTTGCCTTCCGCGAGCGTCCCGTCGTCGAGCGTCGCACCGGCAACCTTCGGTGCAATGATCTCGTACGTGGCCTTCGCCGCGACGATCCCGTCGACCAGAGCCTGCACGATCGCTGCCGGAGCCCCGTCGGTAACAAGGATGCCGAGCTTGCGACCCTCGAAGCTGCCGCTGGTGTTCTTCAGGATGCTGAGCGCATCAGAAGCCGGCAGGTCGGTCCGCGTCTCGACCGCAGCCTTCGCCTTTGGCGGCATCGCCTTGAGCCCGAGACCGGTCGCGACCGTCTTCGCCAGCTTCTCGTCGATGTTCAGCAGATGGCCGACCATCAGCTCGCGGATATCGACTCGCTCGACCTTCGACAGCTCGAACGTCAGCGCATCGCCGATGTGCTTCTGCTCGATCTCGGTCTGGCTGATGAAGAACTGCCGCGCCTGGCTGTAGTGATCGGCAAACGTGGCCGAGCGCACCTGCGCCTTACGACCGGTCTCCTGCGACGGGAAGTGCTTGTAGCCCTTTGATGGGCTCTCGCGCGGCGTACCGGCCCAGCTGTTCGGCTCGTAGTTCGCACGACCCTTGCGGGCGTGCATCGCCATGTGGCCGTCCTGCTGGTAATTGTTCACCGGGATCTTCGGCGCATTGATCGGGATATGCGTGAAGTTGGGGCTGCCGAGGCGCTTCAGCTGCGTATCGAGATACGAGAAGTTGCGGCCCTGCAGCAGCGGATCGTTGGTGAAGCCGATCCCCGGCACGATGTTCTGCGTGCAGAATGCGACCTGCTCGGTCTCAGCGAAGAAATTGTCGACGAGACGATCGAGCTTGAAGCTGCCGATGATGCGGACCGGGATCTGCTCCTCGGGAATGACCTTGGTCGCATCGAGCACGTCGAACTCGAAATTGTCGGCGAACTCGTCGTCGAACAACTGCACACCCATGTCCCACTCCGGGAAATTGCCCTGATCGATCGAGTCCCACAGGTCGCGACGATGGAAGTCGGGATCGGCGCCGTTGATCTTGACCGCTTCGTTCCACGCGACCGACTGGAGACCGAGCTTCGGCTTGAAGTGGAACTTGACGTAAGTGCCCTTGCCCTCGGCATTGACGAGGCGGAACGTGTGTACGCCGAAACCCTCGACGAAGCGGAAACCGCGCGGGATGGTGCGATCGGACATGATCCACATGACCATGTGCATCGATTCCGGGGTCAGGCTGATGAAGTCCCAGAAATTGTCATGCGCCGTCTGTGCCTGCGGGAAGCCGCGGTCGGGCTCCTGCTTGGCGGCGTGGATTAGGTCGGGGAACTTGATCGCGTCCTGGATAAAGAACACCGGGATGTTGTTCCCGACGACGTCCCAGTTACCTTCCTTGGTGTAGAACTTCACTGCGAAGCCGCGGACATCGCGCGCAAGATCGGCCGAGCCCTTGTTGCCCGCGACCGTCGAGAAACGCAGGAACATCGGCGTCTTCTCGCCGACTTCGGTCAGGATGCCGGCGCTGGTGAACTCTTCCAGGCTCTCGGTCAGCGTGAACGTGCCATGTGCGCCATAGCCGCGCGCATGGACGACGCGCTCGGGGATACGCTCGTGATCGAAATGGAAGATCTTCTCGCGGAAGTGGAAGTCCTCCAGCAAAGTCGGTCCGCGATCACCGACCTTCAGCGAGTTCTGATCGTCGAATACCGGGATGCCCTGTTGCGTCGTCAACACGTCGCCGTCGCCGCTGGCGACCTGGTGGAGCTCCCCGCCTTCGCCGATCTGCGTCTCGAATTTGGCGCCCTGCGGTGGCGTGCCGGTATCCTTGGCGATGGTCTTGGTCATGTACCGTCCTCGTAACTACTCAGGACCCAAAGCGCGCGGCGTGCCGTAAGAGTTGCACCGGAAACGATGACTTAATCCAGATCAGCAAGATTGGCGGCCGGGTGCGGGCAGGGAGAAATGCCGGAGGGCGCGCGTTAAGCCGCGATAATCCCCAGCGAAAGACCAGCCATGCACATCGACCTGAAGGGCCAGGCCGCGATCGTCACCGGCGCGAGCTCCGGGCTCGGCCGCGCCTCCGCCATCGCCTTCGCCAAGGCCGGCGCCAAGGTTGCGGTCAACTACAACAGCAGCGCGAACAAGGCGCGCGAGGTGGTCGAGGCGATCGAGCAGGCTGGCGGCGAGGCATTCGCGTGCGAAGCGGACACGTCGGACGAGGCGGCGGTGCTGAAGCTGTTCGACGAGATGGTCGAGCGCTTCGGCGGGGTCGACATCGTCTTTGCCAACGCCGGCATGCAGAAGGACGCTGCCTATGCCGACCTGACTCTGGAGGACTGGAAGCGCGTCATCGACGTCAACCTGACCGGCCAGTTCCTCGTCTCGCGCGAGGCCGTCCGCCGGTTCCGCAAGCAGGGTGACCGCGGCGTCAGCCGGTCGATCGGCAAGATCCTGTTCATGAGTTCGGTGCACGAAGTGATCCCCTGGGCGGGCCACGCCAACTACGCCGCGTCGAAGGGCGGCAGCGGGATGCTGATGCGCACGCTCGCGCAGGAGGTCGCCGGCGACCGCATCCGCGTGAACGGCATCGCTCCCGGCGCGATCGCGACTGAAATCAACGAGGACGCGACCGCCGACCAGGACAAGCTGCTCGAACTGATCCCCTACGGCCGCGTCGGCGACCCCGAGGACGTCGCGCGCGCGGCGCTGTTCCTGGTGTCGGATGCGGCGGACTATATCGTCGGATCGACGCTGACGATCGATGGCGGCATGAGCCTGTATCCCGGCTTCCGCGATAATGGCTGACCTTGGGGATAAGCATGGCATATCGATCGCGGACCACGGCGCGATCGGTAATCTGGAGACGATCGCGCTGGTCGATACGGCGGGCACGATCGACTATCTCTGCTGGCCGTGCCTCGACAGCGCGTCGGTCTTCGCGCGGTTGCTCGACGGCGACAAGGGCGGGCATTTCTCGGTCGAGCCCGATCTGCCCGATGCGAACATCGTCCAGATGTACCTGCCCGAGACCAACATCCTGCTGACCCGCTGGATGGCGAACGCGGCGAGCGTCGATCTGGTCGACCTCATGCCGGTCGGCAACGACAAGGACGACGCGCCGTCGCGACTGGTTAGGCGGCTGACCTGCACGCGCGGGTCGGCGACGGTCCGCGTCCGCTGCGCCCCGCGGTTCGACTATGGCGTGATGGGACGCATGGCCTCCGTCACGACGTCGGAGGCGGACGTATCGCGCGGGCGGTTCGATCACGAAAGCGGCCTCGCGCTCGCGGTTCACGGCGCAGCGACGCTTAACGCGGACGGTTGCGACCTGACGGCGGAGATCCACCTCAACGAAGGCGACACCGTCTCGCTGATCCTCAGCAACCCCGACGACGTCTCGCTCGATACCGAGGCGCTCGATGCGATCGTCGAGAAGGACATCGCCTATTGGCGCGCATGGAGCCGCAAGTCGCGCTACCGCGGCCGGTGGCGCGAGACCGTCGAGCGCTCGGCAATGGCACTGAAACTGCTCACCTCGCGCAAGCACGGCTCGATCGCCGCCGCCGCCACCTTCGGCCTGCCCGAAGCGCATGGCGGCGTGCGCAACTGGGATTACCGCGCGACGTGGATCCGCGATTCCTCGTTCACCGTCTACGCCTTGCTCCGGCTCGGCTACCAAGGCGAAGCGGTCGGCTTCCTCCATTGGGCGATGGACCGCGCACAGGCGTGTTCGAAGGGCCATCTTGGCGTGATGTACGCGCTCGATGGCGGCGAGATCGCCGACGAACGCAAGCTCGACCTCGCCGGGTTCGAGGGCGCAACCCCGATCGTCGTCGGCAACGAGGCGAAGGACCAGACGCAGCACGACATCTACGGCGCACTGCTCGACGCGACCTATCTCGGCAGCAAATACGGCGAGCCGATCGCGCATGACTCGTGGGTCGCGATCGGCCGGATCGTCGATCAGGTCTGCGAGACGTGGGACACGCCGGACTCAGGGATCTGGGAAGTCCGCGGACCGAACAAGCATTATCTCCACTCGCGCCTGATGAGCTGGGTCGCGGTCGATCGCGCCGTGCGGCTGGCGCAGAAGCGTTCGCTCCCCGCGCCGCTGGTCCGATGGTCGGAGACGCGGACGGCGATCCACGACGATATCTGGGCGAACTTCTGGAACGACGATCTCGGCCGCTTCGTCCGCGCGATCGGCGATGCGCCCGAGGACAAGGCGGTCGACGGCGCATTGCTGATGATGCCGCTGGTCCGCTTTGTCGGCGCGACCGATCCCAAGTGGCTCGCGACGCTGGAGGCGATCGGCGAGGATTTGTCCGACGACGGGCAGGTCTATCGCTACCGGATCGACGACGGCTTGCCGGGGCAGGAGGGAACGTTCGTCGCCTGCTCGTTCTGGTACGTCGAATGCCTCGCGCGCGCCGGCCGGCTCGATGAGGCGCGGCTGAACTTCGAGAAGTTGCTCGCGCATGGCAACCATCTCGGTCTGTTCGCCGAGGAGATCGCGCAGGACGGCAGCTTCCTCGGTAATTTCCCGCAAGGCTTCAGCCACTTGGCGCTGATCAGCGCGGCCTTCTACCTCGACCGCGCACTCGACAGCGACGGTCCGCGCGAATGGGCATGACCATTTTCACTGACGTAAGGACGACAACATGAACCTCGATATCACAGGCAAGATCGCGCTCATCACCGGCGCGGACAGCGGCATGGGCAAGGAAACCGCCCGGATGCTGCTCCAGGAAGGCGTCCGCGTCGCGATCACCGACCAACCCGGCGGTGATCTTGACGCGAGTGTCGAAGACCTGAAGGCGCACGGCGAAGTGATCGCGGTCGAGGCCGACCTGACCAAGCTCGACGACGTGAAGGCCCTGTTCGCCAAGGTCCGCGAACAGCTCGGCGAACCCGACATCCTGGTCAACTGCGCGGGCGTGACCGGCGCGACCGGCGACTTCCTCGACGTCGACGATGCCGGCTGGCAGTCGACGCTCGACATCAACCTGATGGGCGCGGTGCGTGTCTGCCGCGAGGCGATCCCGGCGATGCGCGCCGCCAAATGGGGTCGCATCGTGCTGATGAGCTCGGAGGACGCGGTGCAGCCCTATGTCGACGAACTCGCCTATTGCGCGTCGAAGGCCGGCATCTCCAGCCTGTCGAAGGGGCTATCGAAAGCTTACGGCTGCGACAACGTGCTGGTGAACACCGTCTCGCCCGCGTTCATCGCGACGCCGATGACCGACAAGATGATGCAGAAGCGTGCCGACGAGAGGGGCACGAGCTTCGACGAGGCGATCGAGACGTTCCTCGAGGAAGAGCGGCCGGGGATGACGTTGAAGCGTCGCGGGACGGCGGAAGAGGTTGCGTCGGCGATTCTGTTCCTGTGCTCGGAACGGGCGAGCTTCATCAACGGCGCGGATATCCGGGTGGATTCGGGCTCGGTGATGACCGTCGCGGGGTGAACGCTCAGGCATCGCTAGAGCGTAACTAAGAAATCCTCCCCCGCCAGGGGGAGGTGGCAGGCGCAGCCTGACGGAGGGGGAGGCAGGCAAAACCTCTGTTCCGTGTCCTCCCCCTCCGTCGCTCCGCGCCACCTCCCCCTGGCGGGGGAGGATCGTGGAAGCAGAGGCTGCTTACCCCTCGAACAAATCCTTAAACTGCCGCGGTTGCGACCGCAGATACTGCTTCGGCGCCTTCACCTTGCCCCCAAGATGCGCCGCCGCATGCCAGGGCCAGCGCGGATCGTACAGGATCGTCCGAGCCAGCGCGATCATGTCCGCATCGCCCGTGCCGACGATCGCCTCGGCCTGCTCGAAATCGGTAATCAGCCCGACCGCGACCACCGGGATCGACACTGCCTGCTTCACCGCACGCGCGAGCGGCACCTGATAGCTGGGCCCGACCGGGATCTGCTGCGCCGTCATGATCCCACCGCTCGAGACGTGGATCGCACTGCACCCACGTGCCTCCAGAGCCTTCGCAAACGCCACCGTCTGCTCCGAATCCCAACCGCCCTCGGCCCAGTCGGTCCCCGAAACGCGCATCGTCACCGCGCGCTCCGCCGGGAACGCAGCCCGGACCGCATCGAACACCTCGAGCGGGAACCGCATCCGGTTTTCGAGACTGCCGCCATATTCGTCCTCACGCCGGTTCGACAGCGGTGACAGGAACTCGTGCAGCAGATACCCATGCGCCGCATGCACCTGCACCGCGTCGATCCCGAGCCGCGCCGCGCGCACCGTCGCGGCCACGAACGCATCGCGGACGCGCGTTAGCCCGTCGCGGTCGAGCGCGACCGGAGCATTCTCCTCCGGCAGGAACGGCACCGTTGAAGGCCCCTCGGTCTGCCACCCGTTCGGCTCGCCCGGTGCGATCTGCAGCCCACCCTTCCAAGGCACCTCGCACGACGCTTTCCGCCCAGCGTGCGACAACTGGATCGCGATCGGCATGTCGGACCAGCGCCGCACGCTCTCGATCACCCCCGCCATCGCCGCCTCGGTCGCATCGTCGTACAGCCCGACGTCGCCATGCGTGATCCGCCCCTCGGGCAGCACCGCGCTCGCCTCGATCGTCAGCAGCGCCGCGCCCGACAGCGCGAGCTGGCCCAGATGAATCTGGTGCCAGTCGTTCATGCAGCCGTTGGTCGCCGAATACTGGCACATCGGCGCGATCACGATCCGGTTGGCGAGCGTCAGGTTGCCGACCTGGAGCGGCTCGAACAGTTTCGGCCCGCTCATGCGGCGATCGATCGGATGGAAGGCATACGCAGGTCCTTTGATCTGTGAGAAGGTGCGGCGAAAACTCGCTGCTGCGTGCGGAACATAGGAACGGGCGGGCGGGTTTCACGGCAAGGAATGCTGCACCGCGATAAAGCTCGGTCGGCGACACGAAAAGGGTCCACGCATTGCATCTACTGCCCGACACGCTCGACGCCGGCTCGGCCTATCCCCTCGGCGCGACTTTCGACGGCCTCGGCGTCAACTTCGCGGTCTATTCCGCCAATGCCGAGAAGATCGAGCTCTGCGTCTATGACGAGACCGGCCGCCGCGAGCTGAAGCGCTATCCGCTGCCCGAATGGACCGACGAAGTCTGGCACGGCTACCTCCCCGACGCACAGCCCGGCCTCGTCTACGGCTTCCGCGCGCATGGCCGGTACGCGCCCGAGGAAGGCCACCGCTTCAACCCCAACAAGCTGCTGCTCGATCCGTACGCCAAGCAGATGGTCGGCGAGCTCCGCTGGACCGACGCGATGTACGGCTACCAGGTCAAGTCGCCGCGCGCGGACCTGAGCTTCGACAAGCGCGACAGCGCGCTGACAATGCCCAAGGGTGTCGTGACCGACAGCCATTTCGACTGGTCGCGCGACGTGCGCCCGAACACGCCCTGGTCCGAGACGGTGATCTACGAGGCGCATACCAAGGGCCTGACCAAGCTGTTCGAGGAGGTCCAGCCCTCCGAACGCGGCACCTTCGCGGCGCTCGGCAATCCCAAGGTCATCGATCACCTCAAGCGCCTCGGCGTCACCGCGATCGAGCTGTTGCCGATCCACACCTATATCCAGGACCGCTTTCTTCAGGAAAAAGGCCTGCGCAACTACTGGGGCTATAACACCCTCAATTTCTTCACGCCCGAGCGCTCGTTCTTCGCGACCGACAGCCACGACGAACTCCGCCGCTCGATCCGCCGCCTCCACGCGGCCGGGATCGAGGTGATCCTCGACGTCGTGTACAATCACACCTGCGAGGGCTCCGAACAGGGTCCGACGCTTTCCTGGCGCGGTCTGGACAACGCGAGCTACTACCGCCTCGTCAAGGACGACCCGCGCTATTCGATCAACGACACCGGCACCGGCAATACGTTGAACCTCACCAAGGCTCGCGTCATCCAGATGGTCGCGGACTCGCTCCGCTACTGGGCGACCAGCTTCGGGATCGACGGCTTCCGCTTCGATCTCGGGCTGACGCTCGGCCGTACGGATACCGGCTTCGATCCCGGCGCAGGGTTCTTCGACGTGCTCCGCCAGGATCCCGTGCTCGGGAGGCTGAAGCTGATCACCGAGCCCTGGGACATCGGCCCCGGCGGTTACCAACTCGGCAACTTCCCCCCCGGTTTCGCCGAGTGGAACGACAAATACCGCGACACCGTGCGCAAATTCTGGCGCGGTGATCATGCCCAGCGCGCCGATCTTGCCGCGCGCCTGACCGGCTCCGCCGACCTGTTCGACCGCCGGGCGCGCCGCCCCTGGGCGAGCGTCAACCTGCTCGGTGCGCATGACGGCTACACGCTCGCCGATACGGTCGCCTACGAGGAACGCCACAACGAGGCGAACGGCGAAGACAACAACGACGGCCACTCGAACAACTGCTCGCGCAACTGGGGCGTCGAAGGTCCGACCGATGACCCCGCGATCCTCGAGACCCGGTCGCGCGTGATGCGCTCGATGCTGACCACGCTGTTCGCCTCGCTCGGCACGCCGATGCTGGTCGCGGGCGACGAGTTCGGCCGCACGCAGAACGGCAACAACAATGCCTATTGCCAGGACAACGAGATCAGCTGGCTTGACTGGAACAAGGCCAAGTCCCCCGAGGGCGACGCACTGATCGACTTCACTGCGCGCCTGATCGCTCTCCGCCGCGACTACCCGATGCTACGCGCCGGCAACTTCCTCTACGGCGAAGACACGCCCGCGGAAGGGCTGAAGGACATCGAATGGTGGGACGAGCGTGGCCTGCAACTGACCTCCGAGGACTGGGAAAATACCAATGGCCGTGCGCTGGTGATGCGCCGCGCATGCGAGCGGGAGTCGGGCGAGGTGCAGGTCATCTCGTTGCTGCTCAACGCCTCGGAAGGTCCGCTGACGTTCCACATGCCGCCGCCGGCAGAGGTCGAGCGCACCGTGCTGATCGACAGCAGCAAGCCGGAGCAGGGCGCGACTTTAATCAAGGACAGCTACGAACTGCCCCAACAGGGCGCGGCACTACTCTCCTGGACGATCGCAGCGGCATGACCTGGGGGCCGACGCTTTCCGAGGACGGAACGGTCTTCCGTCTCTGGGCACCTGACCGCAACGAAGTGACCCTGGAGATCGCGGACGGCGACGCGGTCCCTATGACCCGCGACCCGGAGGGGTGGTTCAGCGCGAAGGCCCCCGTCAATCCCGGCAACCGTTACCGGTTCAAGCTTGCCGACGATCTGACGGTCCCAGACCCGGCCTCGCGATTCCAACACGGCGGCGTCCACGGCTGGAGCGTCGTCGTCGATCCTGACGCCTACACGTGGAGCACCTTGGACTGGTGCGGCCGGCCGTGGGAAGAGATGGTCATCCAGGAGGTCCATGTCGGCACGCTCGGCGGCTTTGCAGGTGTCGCGGACCACCTCCCGGCGTTCGCCGAACTCGGCATCACCGCAATCGAACTCATGCCCGTCAACGCGTTCGGCGGCACGCGCAACTGGGGCTATGACGGCGTGCTCCCCTACGCCCCCGCCGAAAGCTACGGCACCCCCGACGATCTGAAAGCGCTGGTCGACCGCGCGCACGATCTCGGCCTCGCGGTGTTCCTCGACGTGGTCTACAATCACTTCGGCCCGGACGGAAACTACCTCGGCGCCTACGCGAAGGGCTTCTTCCACCCCGAAGTCAACACTCCCTGGGGCGGTGCGGTCGCGGTCGACCAGGCGCCGGTCCACCGCTATTTCGTCGACAACGCGCTGATGTGGCTGAACGAGTACAAGTTCGACGGCCTTCGCTTCGACGCGGTCCACGCGATCGAGAACGACGCCTTCCTCGACGCGATGGCCGCGGAACTGCGCGAGAAGACCGCCGGCCGCCACGTCCACCTCGTCCTCGAGAACGAAGGCAACGATGCCGATCGCCTCCATTCCGCCGCGTTCGACGCGCAGTGGAACGACGATTTCCACAACGTCCTCCACGTCCTGCTCACCGGCGAGACCAGCGCCTATTACGCCGACTTCGCCGACCGCCCCGCCGAACGCCTCGCGCGCTGCTTGGGCGAAGGCTTCATCTACCAGGGCGAAGGCTCCCCCAACCACGACGGCAAGCCGCGCGGCAAACCCAGCGCGCACCTCTCGCCGACCGCATTCGTCGCGTTCCTCCAGAACCACGACCAGATCGGCAACCGCGCGATGGGCGAACGCCTGACGCTGCTCGCCGACCGCCAGAAGCTCCGCGTCGCCACCGCGTTGCTCCTGCTCGGCCCTCAGATCCCGCTGCTCTTCATCGGCGACGAGCACGGCAGCGAAAGCCCGTTCCTGTTCTTCACCGACTTCCACGACGAACTAGCCGACGCGGTTCGCGAAGGCAGGCGGAAAGAGTTCGCCAAGTTCGCCGCCTTCGCCGACCCGGAAGCGCGCAAAGCGATTCCTGACCCGAACGCGGTCGAAACCTTCGAGCGCTCCCGTGCGCGCGGCGGCCCGGATGAAGCCGATTGGAAAGATCTGTACATCACGCTTCTAACGCTCCGCCACGACGCGATCATCCCTCGTCTGCGGGGCACGAAGTCGATTGGCGCCGAAGCGATCGGGGAGGGGGCCGTCGTCGCACGCTGGCAGATGGCGGACGGCGCGATCCTCACGATTGCGCTCAACCTTGGCGATGAAGTCGTTGATTTTCCTGAAAGGGAGGCTTCGCCGATCTTCAGCGAGGGCGAGCCCGGACAAGTTGCCAGCGTGGCAGTCTGGCTGGATCGATGAGCAGTCTCCGAACGCTCGCTGTCGCAGCCGGCCTGCAACCCGAATGGCAGGACGCAGCCGGTCGTCGCCAGACCGTTACCGACGATGCGCTGCAGGCGATCCTGGAGTGCCTGGGCCATCCGTCCAAAAGCGAAAAGCAGGTCGCCGACAGCCTCGCCGCAATCGAAGCGCGAGACGCGCAGGGCGTCCGCTTCTTGTCGGTCGATGTGGGAGACCCGATCCGGCTGGCATCAAAGGTATCAGGCAAAGCCAAACTTACGTTCGAAGACGCTACGACGCACCCCGTCACGGTCGAAAGCGGCGAGTTGAGTCCGATAAGAAAGAGCGGCTACCATAAGCTTGAAATCAATGGCGAAGTCGTCGACATTCTCGTGGCGCCGCGCCGCTGCTACACGATCGCCGACGCGCTACCGGGCCGCAAACTCTGGGCCCCCGCCGTCCAGATCCCCAGCCTTCGCACCGACGGGCGGAAGGCGTTCGGCGACTTCGTTTCGCTAGCCGATACCGCTCGAGCCTTCGGCCAACGCGGCGCCGATGCCCTCGCGATCAGCCCGACGCACGCGTTGTTCCCCGCCGACGCCAGCCGATACAGCCCCTACGCGCCCTCGAGTCGGCAATTCCTCAACGGGCTGTACAGTGACCCGGCCGCATTCGATGCACAGTCCGACAGCCGCGACTTCCCCGAACTGATCGACTGGCACGCGGCGATCCCCGAAAAGCTCGCGCGACTACGCAACAGCTTCGACCAAGCGCTTCCACAGATTGAAGAAACCCTGACGGCGTTCAGGCGACACGGTGGCGACGACCTCGAACGCCATGCCGAGTTCGACGCCCTCCACGCACACTTCTTCGCGACTACCGATGCACGCGGCTGGCAGCAATGGCCGGTCGACTATCACAATCCCGCCAGCCCCGCCGTCCGCCGCTTCGTCGCGGAGCATGCGAACGACGTCACGTTCTACATCTTCCTGCAGTGGCTAGCGCGCCGCGACCTCGACGCTGCGCAGACGGCCGCCAAGGACGTCGGCATGGCGATCGGTCTCATCGCCGATCTTGCTGTCGGCATGGACCCCGGCGGCAGCCACGGCTGGAGCCGGCGCGGCGACTTGCTGACAGGGCTCTCGATCGGCGCGCCGCCCGATCCGCTCGGCCCCGACGGGCAAAGCTGGGGCATCACCGGGTTCGATCCGCAAGCGCTGCGCGATACCGGCTTCGCTCCCTTCATTGCTACGATCCGCTCAGCGCTCACGCATGCCGGTGGCATCCGCATCGACCACGCGTTCGGCCTTCGCCGCCTCTGGGTCGTCCCCGAAGGTGCGTCGGCCGCGGAGGGCGCCTACCTCGACATGCCGTTCGACGACCTGATGCGGATCGTCGCGATGGAATCGCAGCGTGCCAAGGCCATCGTCATTGGCGAAGACCTCGGCACCGTCCCCGACGGCTTTCGCGAGGCGATGGACGCCCGCGCCATGCTCGGGATGCGGGTGTTGTGGTTCGAGCGCGACGCGGACGGCTTCGTGCCGCCCGCCAAATGGTCGCCCGACGCGGTGGCGATGACCGGTACGCACGACCTTGCCACCGTCGCAGGGTGGTGGAGCGGTCGCGATATCGACTGGACATGGGACCTTGGACGTAAGTCGGAAGCCGCCGACAAACCCGCAGACCTCGCCGCTCGCGCCGAGGACCGCGTCGCGCTCTGGTCTGTATTCGACACCGGCACCGAACAGCCCACCCCCGAAGACGCCGATCCGGTCGTCGACGCAGCGATCGCACACGTCGCTGGCACGCCTTGCACGCTCGCCATCATCCCGATCGAAGATCTTGCCGGACTGGTCGAGCAACCCAACCTCCCCGGCACGATCGGCGAACATCCCAATTGGCGCCGCCGCATGCCCGACACGACCGAGGCGCTGCTCGCCCGACCCGAAGTCGCCGCTCGCATCGACACGCTCAACGCCACGAGACCCGCATGATCCCGCTTACAACGCCGCGCGCAACCTATCGCTTCCAGTTCCACAAGGACTTTACCTTCGCCGATGCCGAAGCGCTGGTGCCGTATCTCGACGGGCTCGGAATCAGCCACCTCTACGCCTCGCCGATCACCACCGCGCGTAGCGGGTCCACGCACGGCTACGACGTGGTCGATCCGACCCGGATCAATCCCGAACTCGGCGGCGAGGACGCTTTCCGCAGCCTCGTCGGAGCGCTGCGTGCGCGCGAGATGGGCGTCATCATCGATATCGTTCCGAACCACATGGGCGTTGCCGGAGGTGAGAACACGTGGTGGAACGACGTTCTAACACATGGTGAAAACAGCGAATTCGCGCGCTACTTCGACATCGACTGGCGCGAGAAGCTCGTCCTCCCGATCCTTGGCGATCCGCTCGCCGAGACGCTGGCCAGGGACGCGCTGAAGGTCGAGCAGGTCGACGGCCGCTACGTCCTCGAAGCATACGGCGAGCACCGCCTGCCGATCCGCGACGAGGATCAGGCCACCGCTGCGACCGACGACATCGCTGCGCTAATCGACCGCCAGCATTACCGCCTCGCCTCGTGGCGCGTAGCGAACGACGAACTTAACTGGCGACGGTTCTTTACGATCAACGACCTTGCCGGCCTTCGTGCCGAAGATCCGGTCGTGTTCGAGGCTACGCACGCGCTCTATTTTCGCCTCTACGCCGAGGGCCTTATCGACGGCGTCCGTGTCGATCACGTCGACGGCCTGACCGACCCCGCCGGCTATTGCCGCACCTTGCGCGCAAGGCTCGACGCGCTCGAACGTCCCGCCGACGCGCCGGCTGGGCCTGCCTACATCGTCATCGAGAAGATCCTTGCCGATGGCGAACCGCTCAGCACCGATTGGGGCGTCGACGGTACCAGTGGGTACGATTTCATGGAGCAGGTCACGGCTTTGCTCCACGCCCCCGCTGGCGCTGAACCGCTTGCCGAGCTCTGGGCAAAGACAAGCGGTCGCTCCGCCGACTTCGCGCCCGAGGAACTGCGCGCGCGGAAGGAATTGCTCGCGTGGCAGTTCGATGCGCAGCACCGCCGCTGCGTCGAGGCGTTCGTGGCGCTGGCCCGCTCGACACCCGACTGCGATGGACTGACGAGGGGCATGCTCCACCGCGCGATCGAGCGGCTGCTTTGGGTCTTCCCGGTGTATCGGACCTATGGAACGGGCGAAGCCGCGCCGCTCGCAGACGCCGGGATCCGCGATACCGTCCGCCAGCGGGTTGCGGAGTTCGTCCCGCCCGGCGAAGGCGCGGTCGTCGACCGGATCCTAGGTTGGTTGGCAGGCGAGGGGCCAGGCGATGTCGCACTCGCCGCCGAAGCGGTTCGCAAATTCCAGCAACTCTCTGCACCGATCGCCGCCAAGGCGGTCGAGGACACAGCGTTCTATCGCTATGGCCGCCTGCTTTCGCGCAACGACGTCGGGTTCGACGCCGCGCGGATTTCGCTCGATATCGATGCGTTCCACGCCGCGATGATCGAGCGTGCCCGCGATTGGCCGTCCGCCATGCTTGCCACCGCGACGCACGACCACAAGCGTGGTGAGGACGTTCGCGCGCGTCTCGCGGTGCTGAGTGAAGTCACCGATCTCTGGCGGGCACGGGTCGCGCATTGGCTCGAACTCGCTGCCCCTCATGCAGAAGGCGTCGATCCCGCCGACACCTATATGCTGCTCCAGACGCTGTTCGGCGCGTTGCCGACGAACCTTCACGCGCCGGACGCCGAGGCCCTTTCGGAGTATGCAGAGCGGATCGTCGCGTGGCAGGAAAAGGCGTTGCGCGAAGCCAAGCTCCGGTCGTCCTGGGAGGCGCCGGACGAGGCGTACGAGATTCGCTGTCACGATCTGGCGCGGGCGTTACTCGATCCCGAACGGTCGACGGACTTTCTTGAGGACATGACGGCATTCGTCGAGCGGATCGCCTCCGCCGCGGAGCAGAACGGCCTCGCGCAGGTCACGTTGCGCTATACCGTGCCGGGCGTGCCGGATCTGTATCAGGGTACCGAGATCGCCGATCTGAGCCTGGTCGATCCGGATAACCGGCGGCCGGTCGATTATGCCGTTCTGCGCGATGTGCTGCGGGCCGGCGATGCGTCCAAGATGCGGTCGATCAAGCATCTGCTGGACTTGCGGCGGGCGCATCCCGCGTTGTTTTCGAACGGTAACTATGCGCCGATCGCCGTTACCGGCGAGAGGAAAGACCGTGTCATGGTTTTTCAGCGGGAGCATGAGGGGGTGACGCTTCGCTGCACCGTCGCATTGCGGTGTGCCGAGCGCTATCTCGAAGGGATGACGGCGGCCGACTGGTGGGGCGATACCGCGTTGTCGTCTGGCGAGCCGATCCTCGAACTGCTCGGCGAGGATGGCGTGCGCGTCGATCTCATGGCATCGGATCCAGCGCTGGCAGCGTGATCGAAACGCTGCCGGGGAACGGTTTCAGAAGGAACAGAACGATGAAGATCAGCGCACGCAATCAGATTTCCGGCACCATCGTCTCGATCACGCCGGGTGCGGTCAACGGTTCGATCAAGGTCGACATCGGCGGCGGCAACGTCGTCACCGCCAACATCACAGAGGAAGCGATCGCCGACCTCGCACTCGCGACCGGCGACACCGTCACCGTCCTGATCAAGGCGAGCGACGTCCTGATCGGGAAGTGATCCGGTCCCGGCCGCTCCCGCTTCGATGCGGGAACGGCCGCTAGAGGTTACAGACCGAAGCGCAACGTCGCGCGGAAATCGCGGCCGGCGAGCGGGGCGAAGTCCTTCAGGAAGCTGGTCGCGCGGCGTGCGTTCACGTCGAACAGATTATTTGCGCTCAACAGCAATGTCGTTTTCGAATCCTTGCCGAACGGGCTGAGGCCAATCGAGGCGTTGACCATAGTGTACTCGTTGGTCGTCGTCTCGAACGCGGCGATGCGGTTCTGGTCGAACACGTGCTCGACCTCGACGCGGCCGTTGATCCGGTCGCCCTGCGCTTCGATCCCGCCGAGGACGCGCATCGGCGGAATGCGCGGGACGGGGCCTTGGTCGACGATGTTGGCGTGGACGTAATCACCCAGCACGTCGGCATTGACCGCATAACCGCCGATCTGTGCGACCTTCACCGACGCATCGGCCTCGAACCCGTAATAGCGCGCATCGGCCTGCTGGTACTGGAAGCAGGGCAGGTCGACGGTGCGGCCCGAGGGATCCGCTGCCGCCTGGCAGACCGTCGATGCGACCTGGTTCTCCGAGATGTAGTTCGAGAACCAGTTGTAATAGGCTGACGCGTCGATGCTGAAGCCGTCGCCATGCGCGTGCAGCGTCCCTTCAAGGCCCCACGACTTTTCAAGTCGGAAGTTCGGATTGCCGAGCTCGTACGCTTGCGTCCCGGCATGCGCGCCGTTTGCGAACAGTTCTTCTGCCGACGGCGCGCGCTCGGTCCGCGAGCCGTTCAGGCCGACGCGGATGGTGTCGGTCAGCGCATAGGAGGCGCCGAGCGAACCCGAGACCGAATGATAGCTCTGGCTGCCGCGGAAGAAGCGCAGGTCGTCCTCGGGCGTGCGCGCGGCGAGGTCGGTGATCTCGTAGCGGACGCCACCCTCGGCGTGGAACTTGCCGGACTCGTACTGCTGGAGCGTAAAGAGGCCGGTCTGGTTGGTCTCGTTCTTCGGCAGGAAGGCCTCGTCGCCGACCACGTTGAAGATTCGGTTGTAGAACTGCACGCCCGACGCGCCCTGCCAGCCGCCGCGGTTCGCCTGGACGACTTCTAGGCGCCCTTCGAGGCCCTTGTTGTAGAAGGCGGTGCCGACGGAGTTGTCCTCTTCCAGCTCGAAATGGCGATAGCTCGCCTGTCCGGCGCGGATGCGGATCTTGCTGATCACGTCGCCGCCGGTATCGATCTCGCCGCGCAGGTCGACGCGGTTCTGGACGACGTCGAGGCGGGGCGCCTCCTGCTCCTGGCCGGGTTGCGTGGCGTAGCGGATCGGCACGCCGTACAGGCTGTCATAGTGGCTGTACGAAATGCCGAGATTGCCATTGTCGGTGATGATCGACGCGCCGGCACCCGCCGTCCAGGTTTCGGCCTGCGTGTTGGGGAGCTTGCCCTTTAACCGTGCCGATGCGGCATAGTCGATCGACTCGGCGTCGTTGGGATCAACGGGTGTGGTGGCCGCCGTCGCCAAGGCTTGTGCGCGGGCGTCGCGCGAGAGGATGTAGCCGCCTGTGCGTAGGTCGCCCGACTTCAGGTACGAGCCATCGGCGTGCAGCACGAGATGCTGGCCTACCGCGACGTCGCCGGCCATGCCGCCGGAGCGCTCGTTGGCGGCCGAACCATAGTTGGCGATGCCGTTCACGCGGTAGCCGTTCTCGGGCACCGACCGCGGGATGCGCGTGTCGATGACGTTGACGACGCCGCCGACTGCGGACGTGCCGTACATTAGTGCGCTGGGGCCGCGGAGGATCTCGATACGCTCGGCGAGCAGCGGGTCGATGATGACGGCGTGGTCGACCGAGGTGTTCGAGACGTCGATCGAGCCGATCCCGTCGGTCAATACTCGAATCCGGTCTCCTTGGAAGCCGCGGAGGATAGGACGCGATGCGCTCGGGCCGAACGAGGAGGCCGATACGCCGGGTTGGCGCGCGAGCGTTTCGCCGATCGACGGACGCAGCTGGCGGGTGAGTTCCTGGCCGGTAAGGACGGTCGTGCCTTGCAGGACGTCGCGCTCGCTGGTCTGGATCGGTGCGGTGACGATGATGTCGCGCTGGTTGGTCGAGCCCACCGATGCGGAGGCAGAGGCTGGCGTCACGGGATCCGCAGCCACGGTCTGCGCGTGAGCCTGAGAGGAAAGGAGCGCGGCCAGGGCGGTGGCGCCGAACAGCATCGTCTTCATGAAATTCCCTTGTGTCGTCCCTGTACGATACGTCGGGTAGATTTGATGATACATCATATCAAGCGACAATGTTGCCATGAACGCGAATGGCGTCGCGACTGTTACCGCGATGCAACATGGTTTGACGTTCTCCGGGGATGAAAACATCTGCCGTCATCCTGACGAAAGTCAGGATCCAGAGCCTAGATTGGCGGCGTCCGTTGCTCTGGATCCTGACTTTCGTCAGGATGACGGAGTGGGGGAGGATACGACTCCACACGCCGCGCCATCATCCCGCGACGATCAGATCCTTGATCCGCGTGGCCAAGGCTTCCATCGCGAACGGCTTGGTCATCACATGCATGCCGGGATCGAGATGGCCGTTGCCGACGACCGCATTCTCCGCATAGCCGGTGATGAAGAGGATCTTGAGATCCGGCCGCCCGATCCGCGCCGCGTCCGCCATCTGTCGTCCGTTCATCCCGCCGGGAAGGCCGACGTCGGTGACCAGCAGGTCGATGCGGATGTCGGATTGCAACAGTTTGAGCCCTGATGCTCCGTCCGCCGCTTCGATCGCCGCGTAGCCAAGCTCCTCGAGCACCTCCATCACGAGCATCCGGACGGTCGGTTCGTCGTCGACCACCAGCACAGTTTCGCCCGCGTTCGCACGCGGCGCTTCGGTGTGTTCGGCGACGGTCTCGGTATCCTCGGCTTCACCGAAATGCCGTGGAAGGTAGATGCAGACGTTGGTGCCTTCGCCCACCTCGGAATAGATTCGGACATGTCCGCCGGATTGCCGGGCAAAGCCGTAGATCATCGACAGGCCGAGGCCCGTGCCGAGCCCGAGTGGCTTGGTCGTGAAGAACGGATCGAACGCCTTGGCGATCACCTCCGGGGTCATGCCCGTGCCGGTGTCGGACACGCACAGCGACACATATTGCCCGGCATCGAGTTCGCGCTCGCGCGCCATCCGGGCGTCGATCCAGCGATTGGCAGTTTCGATCGTCAGGCGCCCGCCACCCGGCATCGCATCGCGCGCGTTGATGCACAGGTTGAGCAGCGCGTTTTCCAGCTGGTGGGGATCGACCAGGGTCGCCCACAACCCGACCGAGGCTACGACCTCGACTTCGACTTCGGGACCGACCGTTCGCCGGACCATATCCTCGATCCCTGCGACCAGCCGGTTGACGTCGGTCGGCTTGGGATCGAGCGTCTGTCGCCGTGAGAAGGCGAGCAACCGGTGCGTTAGTGCCGCCGCACGTTTCGCGGCACCTTGCGCGGCCAGCGAATAGCGTTCGACATCGTTCAGCCGCCCCTGGGCTATCCGTATGCCGAGCAGTTCCAAGCTGCCGGTAATGCCGGTCAGCAAATTATTGAAATCATGTGCGATCCCGCCGGTAAGCTGGCCAACGGCCTCCATCTTCTGGCTCTGCCGCAACGCTTCCTCGACGACCATGAGTTCGCGCGTCCGGGTCGCGACCTGGTCCTCCAGCGTCTCGTTCCAGCGCGCGAGTTCGGCGGTCTGGCGGCGGCTGTCGTCGATGTCGGTGTTGGTCCCGACCCAGCGAAGGATCGTGCCGTCGGGCGCGCGGACCGCATCCGCACGGACCAGGAACCAGCGATAGTCGCCGTCCTTGCCGCGCGCGCGAAACTCGACGCCGTACCGGTCGCCGGTTGCAAGGGAATGCTGCCAAGCCTTTGCCGCTGCCGGATAATCGTCAGGATGAACGCGGTCCTTCCAGGTGCCGATGCCATCGAGTGCTCCCGGTTCGAGGCCGTTGAACGCATAGACCTGGCGGTTGAACCAATAGAGGTGCCCGTCGGGCCTGGCCGCCCAGATCTGGTTCGGCACGGCTTCGGCGAAGACCCGGAACTGTTCCTCGCTCTCCCGCCGGGCGGTTTCCGCACGCAGCCGTTCGGAGGCGGCCCGGACTCGCTCGGCGACTTCGCGCATAAGCACAAGGTCATCGTCGCTCCACACCCGCGCAACGGCGTGGTTGGCGTAGAGCAACGCGACGAAATCATCCTGTTCGAGGAGCGGCATGTTGACGAACGACCACGCGTCGATCGCCTTCAAGACATCGGCGGTGTCGCGCGTCCGGTCGTCCTTGTCGACATCGGCGATCGCCACCGTTCGTCCGGCCTTGAGGTCTTCGATATACGTCCCGTGCGCCCGGAAATGCAGCGTGCCGGCGAGCGTCGTCACGCCTTCCGCATTCCAGTCGCGCTTGACCGTGATCGTCTCGTTCACCTTGTCGATGATGCCATAGCCTACCCGGCTGACCTGCAAGGCGCGGCCCAGGATCGCGGAGGCGGCATAGGCGATCTCGTCAGGGTCGGTCAGGTCGCGGATCGCGTCGCTCAGCTCGAGCAGCGCGCGCTGGCGCAACTCGGCCTGTTTGCGCTCGGTGATGTCGAAGCTGATGCCGGGGAAGCGAAGCGGCGTGCCATCGGCGGCCAAGCGACAGCGACCTTGCGCGGTCACCCAATGGATTGCGCCGTCGGGCTGTACGAGACGGTATTCCGCATTGAAATCGCCTCCAGTCCGTAAGGCCGTGTCGATTGCGGACTGCGCGGCTTGCACATCGTCGGGATGGATGTTGCCGAAGAAACGCTCGATCGGTGCACCGGCGCGTCCAAGCTCGGGGGAGACGCCGTACAACGTCGAGAACCGCTCGTCCGCGGTGACGCGGTCGTTCGGAACGTCCCAGTCCCATGTGCCGATGCCATTGCCTGCAGCCAGCGCCTGGCCGAGCCGTTCCTCGCTGGCTTGCGCCGCGGTGAGGATGCTGCGGCGTTCGGAGATGTCGGTGAAAAGCACCGCGACCTGTCGGGCTTCGGGATCGCCGACGCGGAAGGCGTGGACGTCGAACCATCTTCCCATCTGTTCCGAGCCATGATCGAACCGCGCGGGTTGGCCGGTCGTCGCCACGCGGCCATAGGTCTCGAACCAGAAGGCTTCGAGATCGGGGACCAGTTCGCTGGCGGTCCTACCGACCGGATCGACCAGGCCGGTCTGGCTCTCGAACCGCGGATTGACCTCGATAAAGCGGTAGTCGACGGGACGTTCGCCATCGAACAGCAGGTCTATGATGCAGAAACCGGCGTCGATCGCGTCGACCAGGGCGCGGTATCGGTCCTCGCTCGCATGCGACGAGATTGGGGTATCGGTAGGGGTATCGGTGGTCGGGGCCGTCGGTCGCTGCATCGTATCTCAGGGGTCGGAGGACGCGACCTCATAATCCAAGGCCTGCGGCCTAACGCGCCAATCTGAAAACCGATCCCGGTTGGGGCGCTGGTTCAAGCTGCGCGGGTGCGTGCCGCGGCCACCGGCAGCAGCCGCGCCAGCCGATCCGCCCACGCCGCGCACCCTTCCGTCGAGCCCAGCAACTCCTGCCGGATCTCGATCTCGGCATAGGGGCGGGCGGGGTAGGCGTGGCGCGGAATGGTGTAGTCGATCTGGTCCATGCGGTAAGGTTCGTTGTCCCCCACGGTCAGGTCGGGCTCGTCGCGCAGGACGCCGAGCAGAGCGTGCGCAAATCCGGTATCGCCGCCGTCATGCAGGACGCCGATCTGCCAGGGCCGGTCCATGCCGCGCATCGACGGCGTGAAGCTGTGCAGCGCGACGAGTGTGGTCGTGATCCCCAGCGCATCGCGGCGCGCAAGTTCGGCCGCGATCGCCGCCTGATAAGGCTCGTGGATCTCGGTGAACCGCGCGGCGACGTCGGCGTCCGACAGCGCCTGGTTGCCGGGCACCATGGTCCCGTCGCTGACGGCGGCGATCGCATCGGGCTGCTGCGCGCTCCGGTTGCAGTCGATCACCAGCCTCGAATAGGTCTGGCGGAGGAAGACCGCGTCGAGCCGCTTGGCCAACATCTGGCCAAGCTCGGCGATGCCGATGTCCCAGCCGATGTGCCGCGAGAGTTCGGCATCGCTCAACCCCAGCGAGCCGAGCGCGGCCGGCACGGCTTTCCCCGCATGATCGCCGATCAGCAGGAACGATGACGCACCTTCGGGGTTGACCAATGTGACCGGTGCGGCATCTTCGGTCCCAAGCAGCGATTGGCTGATAGCGGTCTTCATGCGACACGGATCCTCGATGCCATCTCTAACTCTCTCTCATGTAACCCGATACTCCTACCGCCATCCGGTAGCGTTTGGCGAGCATCGGATCATGGTTCGCCCACGCGAGAGCTTCGACCAGCACCTCATCGATGCCCAGCTGACGATCAGTCCCGAGCCTTCGGACGTCCGCTGGCTGCAGGACGTGTTCGGCAATTCTGTTGCGATCGCGACGTTCGACAAGCGCGCCAAGGAGCTCGTCTTCGACAGCCGCGTGCAGTTGCTGCACACGCCGGCCGAGCTGCAGAACGTCGATATCGAGCGGTATGCGCGGCTTTATCCGTTCACCTATTCGTCGGAGGAAATGCCCGACCTGCTGCGTTCGATCGAGCGCCAGCATCACGATCCGCTGCGCCAGATCGACAGCTGGGCACGGCGATTCGTGCGGACCGACGGGCCGACCGATACGCTGGCGATGCTGTCGGACATGACCGCGACGATCCGGCGCGAGTTCACCTATGTCCCACGACCGGAAAAGGGCACGCAGTCGCCGATCGAGACGCTCGCGACGCGCAAGGGGACGTGTCGCGATTATGCCGTGCTGATGATCGAGGCGGTCCGCGCGCTCGGCTTCGCGGCGCGGTTCATCTCGGGCTATGTCTACAACCCCAGCGCGCGCGAGCAGCGGACCGGCGGCGGCAACACGCATGCCTGGGTCCGCGTGTACCTGCCGGGATCGGGCTGGGTCGAGTTCGATCCGACCAATGGCATCGTCGGCAACCGCGGACTCGTCCGTGTCGCGGTCGCGCGCGATATCTACCAGGCCGTGCCGATCTCCGGCACCTGGAGCGGCTTTCCCGGCAGCTTTCTCGACATGACCGTGTCGGTCGACATCACGCTCGATGATGCCGACGCTGCGGGGCAACACTCGGCACAAACTTTAAAACAGGCGTGAAAAGGGGCTCCTCCATGCTGATCCGGACTGGCTACGACATAGTTTTCGAGACCGAGGTCGCGACGCCGATGATGGCGATGCTGAGCCTGCATCCGTCCCGCAACAAGGATCTCGTGACGCCGCACCGGATCGTTGCGACCCCCGACGTGCCGACCTACGACTATCTCGACGCGTTCGGCAACGTCTGCACGCGCGTCACCGTGCCCAAGGGCGGCCTGACGCTGTCGTGCGACTTCACGATCGAGGATAGTGGTGAGCCCGATCCGATCACGCCGGACGCCGCCCAGCACGCGGTCGAGGATTTGCCCGACGATGTCCTGATCTACCTGCTCGGCAGCCGCTATTGCGAGACCGACCGGCTGACCGAGACCGCCTGGTCGCTGTTCGGGCATGTCCCGTCCGGCTGGCAGCGGGTTCAGGCGATCGTCGACTTCGTCCATGATCATGTCGAGTTCGGCTATCACTATGCCCGTCCGACGAAGACCGCGTGGGACGTGCATCAGGAGCGCCAGGGCGTGTGTCGCGACTTCGCCCACCTGGCGATCACGCTGTGCCGGTGCATGAACATCCCCGCGCGCTATTGCACCGGGTATCTCGGCGATATCGGCATCCCGCCGGTCGACGCGCCGATGGATTTCTCGGCATGGTTCGACGTGTATCTGGGCGGCACGTGGCACACGTTCGACGCACGCCATAATCGCCCGCGGATCGGCCGCATCCTGATGGCGCGGGGGCGCGATGCGACCGACACCGCGCTGACGACGACGTTCGGTCGGGCGCAGTTGGTGAGGTTCGACGTGCATACCGACGAAGTCTTTGCCGACCACCAGCCGGGCGGGTAAAAGCGCAGCCGAAGCGACGGCCGCGAAAACTTAACCCTTGTGGGTAAGGTCGCGTTCGGCCTAACGGCACCGATCCTCAAACTTATGCTGCGATGCACAACATGATTTCGACCCCAGACACCTCCGCGCCGAACAATGCGAACGCGCTGCTCCTCCAGGCGATCGCGCTGCGCAAGTGCATCACCGCGACCTACAACCGGATGGTCTGCACGCTTGCGCCGCACATCCTGTACACCAAGCATGACGATGTGTTCGTCGATGCGGTGACGCTCGAGCGCGACGGCCAGCCGCCCAAGGAGATCAAGCTCGGGACGTTCAAGCTCGCCGGGCTGAAGGATATCGAGGTGACCGATCGTCCGTTCGTACCCGACGCGATCTTCAACCCCGGCGACATCAAGTACGACCGCGTCACGCTGTTCGTAGTCGATCGCAGCTGACCCTAAAATCCTCCCCCGCTAGGGGGAGGTGTCGCCGAAGGTGACGGAGGGGGAGGACCCAGAGCAGAGGTGGTCGCTGTCCTCCCCCTCCGTCTGGCAAGAGCCAGCCACCTCCCCCTGGCGGGGGAGGATCAGATAGCCCTCAAACCGCGGGCGGCAACCACGCGGTCTCGATCTCGCCGTAGCGATCGGTAAAGCCGGTCGACTCGACCAGCGCCGCTTCGTCGACGATCCGGACCCGCCGCCCGTTCCGCTCGATCACGCCCGCCTTCTCCAACGCCCGGATCGTCCGGTTCACGTGCACCTTGGTCAGCCCGAGCGCATCGCCGATATCGGTCTGTGTCAGCGGTAGGTCGAAGGAGTCGACGATCCCCCCAGCCGTCACGCGCAGCCGTGCCATGATGTCAAGCAACAGCGTCGACAGCCGTTCGCTCGCGCCCATCCGCCCGATCGTCGTCAGCCGGTCGCTCATCGCGACGTTCTCGGCGGCGGCGATCGCATAGAGCAGCCCGGCGATGCGCGGTTGCGCGCGGAACAGCAGCCCGAGTTCGGTCTTCGGCAGATCGATCACGATGCAGTCCGAGATGGCTGTCAGCGTCGCCGCTGCCTGCGACCACGCCATGCTCGACGTGCCGATCAGGTCGCCCGCATAGTGGAAGCGCAGGATCTGGCGGCCGCCGGTGACCAGCTTGGTCGAGGAGTGCAGCCACCCCTGCCGGACGACGTACAGCGCGTGGCTTTCGCCACCTTCCGCGACCAGCACATCGCCCGCACGCAACCGTCGCTCACCGCGTTCGGCGTGCAGGATCGCCTCGCGTTCGGCGTCGGTGAGATCGAGATGCCGCCCCAGTCGTGCGATCAAACCGCTCAATTGCATGCTTTACCCTTTTCCTTGCGCGCGGCTATTGCCGTCCCGCCGCCAATTAATCGTACCGCGCGTCGTGGATCGCGCGATCCTTTGTAAGTCTATCGATGACGATGCAATGCCGTCATTGCGACCGTCCTAACGCGCTTTCCACCAGCGGCGCAACGCGGGCGGTGATCCGGTCGACGCCGGTCCGGTTGGGATGAACGTGATCCGCCTGCATCAGCGCGGCGTTACCAATGACGCCATCCAGGATGAACGGGTAGAGCGTCGCATGATAGGTCTTGGCCAAGTCGGTCCATATCCCGTTGAACTGCGAAGAATACTCCGGACCCAGATTGGGCGGCGCCATCATCCCTGTCAGCATCACCGGGATGCCGCGACGCTTCGCCTCGTCCATCATCGCCGTCATGTTGGCACGCGTCTCGGCCGGCGAAATCTGGCGAAGAACATCGTTGCCGCCCAAGCCCAGCAGGATGAGGTCGGGTTTGCGCTTCATGTTGTCGAGCGCGAACGCGAACCGCTGCCGTCCCGCTGCACTGGTATCGCCCGAGACGCCGGCATTGACGATCGTTGCGTTGATACCGTCCTTGCGCAACCGGTTCTGCAAGGCATCGGGCAGGCTCTGCCCGCGGTCGAGGCCGTAGCCGGCATACAGGCTGTCCCCGAAGGCTAGGATGAGCCGCTCGAGACCCTGCGGGGCTGGGGTTGCAACAACCGGCGCGACCACGTTCGTCGCAGGCGGCGGGGCAGGGATCTCGGGTGTCCGATCGCAGCCGGCCAGCAACCCCGCTTGGAGAAGCGCCAGTCCGCCCCCATAAAGAGGCCAGCGTCGCATCTGTTTCTCCAAGATATTGGTCTCCATGTCCGAACCTGCTTCTGCCGATATGGTGATCTCGGCGCGCGATGTCACGCTGACACTCGGCGCATCGACTGCCGCGACGACGATCCTCAAGGGCATCGATCTCGACATCGCGCAGGGCACCAGCGTCGCGCTCCTCGGGCCATCCGGATCGGGCAAGTCGTCGCTGATGGCGGTGCTGTCCGGCCTGGAGCGCGCGACTAGCGGCCGGGTCCAGGTAGCGGGCCTCGATTTCAGCAAGCTCGACGAGGATGCCCTCGCGCGCGCGCGTCGCGGACGCATCGGCATTGTCCTCCAGGCCTTCCACCTCCTGCCGACGATGACCGCGCTCGAGAACGTCGCCGTGCCGATGGAATTGGCGGGGATGACCGACGCATTCGAGCGCGCGGAGGTGGAACTCGCCGCAGTCGGCCTCTCGCACCGGATCGGCCATTACCCCACGCAACTATCCGGCGGCGAGCAGCAGCGCGTGGCGATCGCCCGCGCGCTAGGCCCGCGCCCGGCGCTGGTCTTCGGCGACGAACCGACCGGCAACCTCGACGCCGCGACCGGTGCATCGGTGATGGACCTGTTGTTCGACCGGCGCGCCGCGACCGGCGCTACGTTGATCATCATCACCCACGATCCCGTGCTCGCCGCGCGCTGCGATCGCATCGTCGAACTCGCCGACGGTCGGATCGCCGCGGATCGCTTGCGGTGAGCGAATGGCGGCTGGCGTGGCGGCTTGCCCGTCGCGAACTCGATCTTCGGTTTCGCGGGCTGCGGCTTCTGCTCGCCTGCCTGTTCCTCGGCGTCGGCGCGCTGGCCGCGATCGGCAGCCTGACGCAGTCGATCGACGGTGAGCTCGCGGCCCGCGGCAGCGCGATCCTCGGCGGCGATATCGAGTTCGGCACGTCGCAGCGCGCCGCCACGGCTGACGAACGCGCGGCGATGGCCCGGCTCGGCACGGTGTCCGAGACCGTCAGGATGCAGGCGACCGCGATCCGCGGCACCAACAGCGTGCCGGTCCAACTCAAGGGCGTCGACGCGGTATATCCGCTTTACGGGACGCTGGCCTTACAGGGTGGATCGGTCGCGAAGGTCGACGATCCAAAGGCGATCTGGATCGTCCCGGCCTTGGCGCAAAGGCTCGGGGTCGGTCGCGGCGCGCACGTACGGCTCGGGATTGCCAACTTCACCGTCGCTGGCGTGATCGCGAACGAACCGGACCGGCTCGGCGAAGGCTTCACGCTCGGCCCCGTCGCGATCGTCTCGATGGCGGGTATCGCACGCACCCGCCTGGTCCAGCCCGGCAGCCTGTACGAGAGCAAATACCGGGTACGCCTTTCACCCGGCGCCTCGCCGATGACCGCGGTCGATCGGTTCAAGGCGGCATTCCCGACGGGGGGCTGGGAAACCAAGACGCGCGACCGGGCCGCGCCCGGTGCCGAACGCTTCGTCGATCGCATGGGGCAGTTCTTGCTGCTGGTCGGGCTATCTGCGCTCGTCATCGCAGGCATTGGCGTAGGCAACGGCGTCTCCTCGTATCTTGCCGCCCGCCGCAGTAGTATCGCAGCCTTGAAAGTGCTCGGCGCGACGTCCGGCCTGATCGCGAAGATCTACCTTCTCGAAGTCGCGGTCGTGGCAGCGATGGGGATCGTCCTCGGGCTGATCGCGGGCGCGTTGACTGTCCCGCTGATCATCTGGCTCGCGGGCAACGTTCTCCCGGTTGCGCCGCACTTTTCGCTCCAGTTCGCGCCGCTCACGCTCGCCGCTGCCTACGGCATGCTGATCGCGCTCGCCTTTACCGCGCCTCCCTTGATCGAGGCGGGGAGCATTCCCGCGGCGGGCCTGTTGCGCGGCGTGTTCGGCAACCGGTCCGTGCCGCTGCGCCGGACCTTGCCTTGGGTCCTCGGTGCAGGCGCCGCGATCGTCGCGCTCGCGCTGTCGACCGCGGACCAGCCGGGCCTCAGCGCAGGCTTCCTCGCGGCGGTGGCCGGCGTGTTGCTGGTGCTGGCAGGGTTCGGCTGGGCCGTACGCCGGATCGCCGCCGCGCTTCCCCGCTCGCGCAAGCCGTTGCTCCGCCTCGCCATCGCCGGACTGCACCGTCCCGGAGCGCGGACTGGCACATTGGTCGTCGCACTCGGTCTCGGCCTGACGCTGTTCGTCCTGCTCGCCGGCATCCGCACGAGCATCGACGCGAACATCGCGCTTACCGTACCCAAGCGCGCCCCGGCGCTGTTCGCATTGGACGTTCCCCCCGACCGCGAGGCGGAGTTCCGGCGGACCATCGAAGGCGTAGCGACCCACCCCGTCATCCGCACCGTGCCGGCGATGCGCGGTACGATCACCGGCTATGGAACGACGCGCGTTGCCGATCTCAAGACGCTGCCCGACGGCGCTTGGGCGTTGCGCGGCGAGCGCGGACTGACTTACGCCGCGAGCTTGCCCGAGGGCAGCGAACTGACTGCCGGTCGTTGGTGGCCGCGTGACTATAAGGGGCGGCCGCTGGTCTCGATCGACGAGCGACTGGCCAAGGTGCTCGACCTCAAGATCGGTGATCCGCTCACCTACACTCTACTCGGCGTCGAGCGGACCGCGCACATCGCGTCGTTCCGCCGGATTAGCTGGGATACGCTCGGCTTCAACTTCGTCATGGTGTTCTCGCCTAACGCGATCGAGGACGCGCCGCATAACCTCGCCGCGACGATCGAGCTCGCACCCGGGCAGGAAGCGCCCGTGATGCGCGCGTTGCTGCCGCGCTTTCCTTCCGTGTCGGTCATCGAGGTTCGCGGCTTGCTCGGCCAGGTCCGCGACATCGTCTCACAGATGGCGACCGCGATCACCGCGGCAGCGTCGGTAGCGATCCTCGCCGGGATCGCCGTGCTGATCGGCGCGATCGCCGCGGCGCGAGAGGCGCGTACCTATGACGGCGTGATCCTGCGCACGCTCGGTGCAACCCGGCGGCAGGTGCTCGCGGTACAGGCCCTCGAATACGCGTTCCTCAGCATCGTGCTGTCGGTACTCGCGTTACTGCTCGGGCTCGGCGGCGCGTGGTATGTCGTCACGCAACTCTTCAGTTTCGAATGGCGGCCGGATTACGCGACGGTGTTGACGACGTTACTTGGCGGGGCGGGGTTGACGATGGTGATCGGCCTGATCGGTGCGTGGCCCATTCTCGGCGCGCGGCCGGCGCAGGCGTTGCGGCAACTCTGACGGCACGTTTGCGTCCGCGCGGCGTTGAGGCGCAGGGTACCGGCACTGGGGGGCAAGACGCTGAACACGAACGAAACACGACCCGAGCATGAGGCCACCAGCCCCTGGTCGATGTCGGCACGCGAATGGTGGAAAGTCCTGAAGCGTACCTGGGCCGAAGGGAACGACGACAATATAGGCCTGATCGCGGCGGGTACGGCGTTCTACGGGTTTGCCGCGATCGTCCCGCTGCTGGCGTCGGTGGTACTGATCTACGGTCTGGTCGCCGACACCGCGACGGTGGTCGCGAACATCCGCGCGCTGTTCAACGTCCTTCCCGACGATGCGGCAAGGGTGATCGGCGACCAGCTCGCGACCGTCGTCAATACGTCGGAGGGCAAGAAGGGTTTTGGCCTCGTCATCGCGCTGGGCATCGCCTTGTACGGCGGCACGAAGGGTGCATCGTCGATCGTTACCGCGCTCAACATCGCCTATGAAGAGAAGGAAACCCGCGGGTTCATAACGCTGAACCTGCTGGCCTTCGCGATTACCGGTGGCGCGGTGATGCTGGCGTTGGTCGCCGCCCTCTCGACCGCGGCGTTTGCGCTGCTCGATAGCCTGATACCCGGCGCGCCAGAGATCCTGCTCCTTGCGATCCGCCTCTTAAGTTACGGCGTGCTCGCTTCGCTGGGCGTCACGGCGGCGGCGTGCTTGTATCGGTTCGGCCCTAACCGACACAAGGCGAAGTGGACGTGGCTGACCCCTGGATCGCTGGCCGCGACCGTCATCTGGCTTGGAGCGACAATAGGCTTTGGCGTCTACGTGTCGCGCTTCGGAAATTACGGTGCGACTTATGGCTCGCTGAGCGCGGTCATCGTGCTGCTGACATGGCTGTGGCTCTCTGCCTATGTGTTCCTGCTCGGCGCAGAGCTGAATTCGGAACTTGAACACCAGACGACGAGCGATACGACGACCGGCGGGGCCACTCCCATGGGAACGCGAGGCGCGACCGTCGCTGACGCGGTTGCAAAAGACGTTGACCCGAAGCCAACTGTTCAGGCTGCAGAGCCGGATACAGCAGGGGTCTTGGCCGTAGTTCATTTGAGTGGCGTGCATGCAGGCTTGCCCGCGTCGCTCCTGGCGCTGGGCGGTCTGCGGTCGATCCGTCGTGGTTCGCCAGTCGCTGGCCTTGGCATGATCGCGATCGGCGCAGCGCTGGCACACAGGAAGCGTAACCCGTCGAGCAAAGCAACGGCGAAGGCCTGATGACATACGGGCAGTCGATCAAGCTGTTCTTCGATGGCGGATGCCGGCCAAACCCTGGCCCGATCGAATCTGCTGTCGTCCGTAAGGGCGTTACCCACTACCGGCACGATCTGGGTGATGGCACAAACAACGACGCCGAATGGCTAGCCGCGATCCATGCGTTGGAGATCGCTGAACTTGAAGGCGATCGCGACATCACGCTGCTGGGCGATTCTACCCTGGTCGTGACGCAAGCCAGCGGTAAGGCGCGGTGCCGTTCGGCAGACTTGGAAGTGCACCGTAATAGGTTCGCGGAACTGGCCGAACGTTTTGACCGCGTCCGTATCCGGCATATCGGTCGAGCCCAGAACCTTGCCGGCATCGCGCTCGCCCGGCTGCATCCTCGCTAAGGCCGACGGAGGGCTGGCTCAGGCGCGCCACCCTGTTTTTCCAAAAACCGACCAAAAACTGTAAAATAGTGTTTGACGGGTCGGGGAGGTGGCCCTAGAGGGGTGTCACCGCAGCGGACGGCCTCACCGGCTACCGCGGCGGTCGCAAAAAACTAGATGCTCCAAGCTTTCTCGGAAGAGAGGGTTATGCGAGTGTCGGTATTTTTGTCGGCTCTTTGACATTGTAGGTTAAGATGAAGGGACATGTGGGCGGCGGCTTGCGGTTTCTGGGGTCCTCAAGGCTCCGGAGTATCGTTTAAAGCTAAGTCGTTCTCATATGTCCTTCACATATTCCATATGTAATGGACGCTCTGTCTGGCTTTGGTCGGGTAGGGCGTCTGAATGATATTGTGCAGAGCGGCTCCTTGAGATGAGCTGGTTGATCGTGGAATTCCACTGCGATTGGCTGGTGACATAAACTTGAGAGTTTGATCATGGCTCAGAATGAACGCTGGCGGCATGCCTAACACATGCAAGTCGAACGAAGGCTTCGGCCTTAGTGGCGCACGGGTGCGTAACGCGTGGGAATCTGCCCCTTGGTTCGGAATAACAGTTGGAAACGACTGCTAATACCGGATGATGACGTAAGTCCAAAGATTTATCGCCGAGGGATGAGCCCGCGTAGGATTAGGTAGTTGGTGTGGTAAAGGCGCACCAAGCCGACGATCCTTAGCTGGTCTGAGAGGATGATCAGCCACACTGGGACTGAGACACGGCCCAGACTCCTACGGGAGGCAGCAGTGGGGAATATTGGACAATGGGCGAAAGCCTGATCCAGCAATGCCGCGTGAGTGATGAAGGCCTTAGGGTTGTAAAGCTCTTTTACCCGGGATGATAATGACAGTACCGGGAGAATAAGCTCCGGCTAACTCCGTGCCAGCAGCCGCGGTAATACGGAGGGAGCTAGCGTTATTCGGAATTACTGGGCGTAAAGCGCACGTAGGCGGCTTTGTAAGTAAGAGGTGAAAGCCCAGAGCTCAACTCTGGAATTGCCTTTTAGACTGCATCGCTTGAATCATGGAGAGGTCAGTGGAATTCCGAGTGTAGAGGTGAAATTCGTAGATATTCGGAAGAACACCAGTGGCGAAGGCGGCTGACTGGACATGTATTGACGCTGAGGTGCGAAAGCGTGGGGAGCAAACAGGATTAGATACCCTGGTAGTCCACGCCGTAAACGATGATAACTAGCTGTCCGGACACTTGGTGTTTGGGTGGCGCAGCTAACGCATTAAGTTATCCGCCTGGGGAGTACGGCCGCAAGGTTAAAACTCAAATGAATTGACGGGGGCCTGCACAAGCGGTGGAGCATGTGGTTTAATTCGAAGCAACGCGCAGAACCTTACCAGCGTTTGACATGGCAGGACGACTTCCAGAGATGGATTTCTTCCCTTCGGGGACCTGCACACAGGTGCTGCATGGCTGTCGTCAGCTCGTGTCGTGAGATGTTGGGTTAAGTCCCGCAACGAGCGCAACCCTCGCCTTTAGTTGCCATCATTTAGTTGGGCACTTTAAAGGAACCGCCGGTGATAAGCCGGAGGAAGGTGGGGATGACGTCAAGTCCTCATGGCCCTTACGCGCTGGGCTACACACGTGCTACAATGGCGGTGACAGTGGGCAGCAAGCACGCGAGTGTGAGCTAATCTCCAAAAGCCGTCTCAGTTCGGATTGTTCTCTGCAACTCGAGAGCATGAAGGCGGAATCGCTAGTAATCGCGGATCAGCATGCCGCGGTGAATACGTTCCCAGGCCTTGTACACACCGCCCGTCACACCATGGGAGTTGGATTCACCCGAAGGCGTTGCGCTAACTCGCAAGAGAGGCAGGCGACCACGGTGGGTTTAGCGACTGGGGTGAAGTCGTAACAAGGTAGCCGTAGGGGAACCTGCGGCTGGATCACCTCCTTTCTAAGGATATCGGCAGAAAGCGCTGACAGGCCCGCATAGGGTGCCACCCTGTCTGAAGAGCTTCTTCCATTCCAAAGAACATTAGCCGCCGTCCTCATGTCCCTTCATCACTAGGTTAGTCCATAAGACGAGACAGCATCCGCTGTCTTGGCTTTGGGCAAGCTCGGCCAGCGCGCGAAGCGCGCCCCTGGGTCCCATCAAAGTACTACTTTGATGGGGGCCCTATTAGGCGCAGTTCAGCTGCGTCTGACGGGCGCAGCGGGTGTGGGCCTGTAGCTCAGTTGGTTAGAGCGCACCCCTGATAAGGGTGAGGTCGGTGGTTCGAATCCACCTAGGCCCACCACACACAAGTGCGTTTGGGGCCTTAGCTCAGCTGGGAGAGCGGTTGCTTTGCAAGCATCAGGTCATCGGTTCGATCCCGATAGGCTCCACCATTTCGCAGTCGAAGAGACGAGGCAGCAAAGCTGCCGCGCACTACGACAAGAACGGCCAGCGCTACGGAGCGCGCCCACAGGGCGCAGCTTCGCTGCGACTGACGGGCTCGCGGGCAATGCACCATCAGCCACAACCTAGAGATGAAGAGAAACGGTTCGCCGTGCGAGAGCACGGTGATTGGGTCGAGACGACCCGTATTTGACATTGTGAATGGGTTTTTTAAAATCGATGCCGTGAGGTGCTCGATTTTGGGGACGAGGATTGCTTCGGCGGTTCGTGAGCGCTTCGGCGTCAGCGATCTGGACGAGCGGTTCGAGACTCCAGATATCGACATCATCATATAAATAATCTGGCTGAGATTATAATCATCCGCACCTGACAAAGGCCAACGCGCACTGCTCTGCCGAGTTGGTGACGTTCTTCGGAACGCACCCAGTGATGTCGTTGGTGGTGTGGACTCTCAAGCGTGAGGTAAGGGCAATTCGTGGATGCCTTGGCACATACAGGCGATGAAGGACGTGGCACGCTGCGATAAGCGTCGGTGAGCTGTGAGCAAGCTTTGACCCGACGATTTCCGAATGGGGAAACCCACCTATCCCGATTAATTCTACCTGCGCGGTAACGCACAGGTCGAGTTAATTAGGTTAGGTATCACTTAGCTGAATACATAGGCTTCGTGAAGCGAACCCGGCGAACTGAAACATCTCAGTAGCTGGAGGAAAAGACATCAACCGAGATTCCGTTAGTAGTGGCGAGCGAACGCGGACCAGGCCAGTGCCTGAATTTCAACTAGCAGAACGATCTGGAAAGTTCGGCCATAGCGGGTGACAGCCCCGTATGCGAAAGTGAGAATTCAGGACTCGAGTAGGGCGGAACACGTGAAATTCTGTCTGAACATGGGGGGACCACCCTCCAAGCCTAAATACTCGTATGTGACCGATAGCGAACTAGTACCGTGAGGGAAAGGTGAAAAGCACCCCGATGAGGGGAGTGAAACAGTACCTGAAACGGATTGCCTACAAGCAGTTGGAGGGCTTTTATGGCCTGACAGCGTACCTCTTGCATAATGGGTCTGTGACTTAATGTATCAAGCAAGCTTAAGCCGATAGGTGTAGGCGCAGCGAAAGCGAGTCTGAATAGGGCGCCAGAGTTTGATGTATTAGACCCGAAACCCGGCGATCTAGGCATGACCAGGATGAAGGTGCAGTAACATGCACTGGAGGTCCGAACCGATTAACGTTGAAAAGTTACCGGATGAGTTGTGTTTAGGGGTGAAAGGCCAATCAAGCCGGGAAATAGCTGGTTCTCCGCGAAAACTATTGAGGTAGTGCCTCGCACGAACACCTTAGGGGGTAGAGCACTGGATGGGCTAGGGGGTCGCGAGATCTACCAAACCTAACCAAACTCCGAATACCTAAGAGTGATATGCGGGAGACAGACGGCGGGTGCTAAGGTCCGTCGTCAAAAGGGAAACAGCCCTGACCTACAGCTAAGGCCCCCAAATCGTATCTAAGTGGGAAAGCATGTGGGACTTCCAAAACAACCAGGAGGTTGGCTTAGAAGCAGCCATCCTTTAAAGAAAGCGTAACAGCTCACTGGTCTAAACAAGAGGTCCTGCGGCGAAGATGTAACGGGGCTCAAGATACGTGCCGAAGCTTAGGGTGTGCCACTTATGTGGTACGCGGTAGCGGAGCGTTCCGTAAGCCTGTGAAGCGATCTGGTAATGGGTCGTGGAGGTATCGGAAGTGCGAATGCAGACATGAGTAGCGATAAAGAGGGTGAGATGCCCTCTCGCCGAAAGACCAAGGGTTCCTGCGCAAGGCTAATCCGCGCAGGGTGAGCCGGCCCCTAAGACGAGCCCGAAGGGGGTAGTCGATGGGAACCACGTTAATATTCGTGGGCCTGGTGGTGTGTGACGGATCATGTGTGTTGTCATCCCTTATCGGATTGGGATGGCTTCGAAATGGTTCCAGGAAATAGCCCCACCGTATAGACCGTACCCGAAACCGACACAGGTGGTCAGGTAGAGTATACCAAGGCGCTTGAGAGAAGTGTCCTGAAGGAACTCGGCAAATTGCCTCCGTACCTTCGGAAGAAGGAGGCCCTCACTATGCGCAAGCACTTTGAGGGGGCACAGGCCAGGGGGTAGCGACTGTTTAGCAAAAACACAGGGCTCTGCTAAGTCGGCTTCAAGACGACGTATAGGGCCTGACGCCTGCCCGGTGCCTGAAGGTTAAGTGGAGGGGTGCAAGCTCTGAAATGAAGCCCAGGTAAACGGCGGCCGTAACTATAACGGTCCTAAGGTAGCGAAATTCCTTGTCGGGTAAGTTCCGACCTGCACGAATGGCGTAACGACTTCCCCACTGTCTCCAGGACATGCTCAGCGAAATTGAATTCTCCGTGAAGATGCGGAGTACCCGCGGTTAGACGGAAAGACCCCGTGCACCTTTACTGCAGCTTCAGAGTGGCATTAGGAAGAAACTGTGTAGCATAGGTGGGAGGCTTTGAAGCATCGGCGCCAGCTGGTGTGGAGCCATAGGTGAAATACCACCCTGTTTGTTTCTGATGTCTAACCTCGTTCCGTAAGCCGGAACAGGGACCCTCTGTGGCGGGTAGTTTGACTGGGGCGGTCGCCTCCTAAAGAGTAACGGAGGCGCGCAATGGTGGGCTCAGGACGGTCGGAAACCGTCTGTTAGAGTGCAATGGCATAAGCCCGCCTGACTGCGAGACTGACAAGTCGAGCAGAGACGAAAGTCGGTCATAGTGATCCGGTGGTCCCTCGTGGAAGGGCCATCGCTCAACGGATAAAAGGTACGCCGGGGATAACAGGCTGATAACCCCCAAGAGCTCATATCGACGGGGTTGTTTGGCACCTCGATGTCGGCTCATCACATCCTGGGGCTGGAGCAGGTCCCAAGGGTTTGGCTGTTCGCCAATTAAAGTGGTACGTGAGCTGGGTTCAGAACGTCGCGAGACAGTTTGGTCCCTATCTGCCGTGGGCGTCGAAATTTGAGAGGAGTTGACCCTAGTACGAGAGGACCGGGTTGAACATACCTCTGGTGTACCAGTCGTTCCGCCAGGAGCGCAGCTGGGTAGCTATGTATGGACGGGATAACCGCTGAAAGCATCTAAGCGGGAAGCCTCCCTCGAGATAAGATTTCATAGAGCCGTCGGAGACCACGACGTTGATAGATCGGATGTAGAAGTGCGGTAACGCATGGAGCTAACCGATACTAATTGCTCTATTCGCGCTTGAGAGTCTCACACCATCAATGACAACACTGGGTTCGCCCAGTTAGCCATTCGATAGTGCGGATGATTAAGACGACGCCAGATTGCCAATCCCCTCGCCGTCGAGGGATTGGTCACAAATATCACTAACCTTGCACGGTATCGATTTTAAACCCTCAGGCTTCGCAGCAATGCGAAACCCTGAGGGACCCAGATATGACGCACACGCATGTCGCACCGGCTCCATTGCCTGGTGGCTATAGCGTCGGTGTCCCACCCGATCCCATTCCGAACTCGGCCGTGAAACCCGACTGCGCCAATGGTACTATCGCTCAAGCGATGGAAGAGTAGGTCGTCGCCAGGCATTGAAGCCCGTGCGACATGCAAAAACGCACCATATCAAAAACCCATTCACAATGACTTCTACCCAACGTTCCTAAACAGGAACCGTCGCGGGGTGGAGCAGCCCGGTAGCTCGTCAGGCTCATAACCTGAAGGTCACAGGTTCAAATCCTGTCCCCGCAACCACCACCATAGAACTCGACATGCCGCCCTCACGGGCGGCGTTGTCGTTTGTGGCAAAGGCGACGAGGTCTGCGACCTTAGCGACGACCTCCGCCTCCGGGCCATCCCTGCCGTCCGGGTAGATCGTCACGCTTTCGATGAGCGTCGACAGGATTTCTGCCGCTTCGCCGCGGACCGTCTCAGCGTCGAGCGCCTCGCGCAACCGGCTGACTTTCTCCTTGAACAGTTGCTGCACAGCCGGATGCGACAGGATCGTCGCGGAGGGCGCGACCGCCGTTGGCATACTCAATTGTTTCTCCAGGCGCGCTTTCTCGGACTCGCGGTCGCCAAGGAGCTTCAGCAGGGCGGGGCTGGCCACCGCTGCCAGCATGTTGGCGGCCAGCGTGTCGATCTCGCGGGTAACGACGGCGAGGCGGTCGATGATCGATTGATCCTGCCTCGCCGACGTGCTCGTCAGCCGCGCCAGCTCCCGCTGGAACTCCTCGGCGAACAGCCGAGCATGATCCTCGGTTAGCAACTGGTGTTGGAGAATCGATAGGGTTGCCGTTTCGAGAGGGCCCTTTCGGACCGAGACCGTGTTCGAGCAGCTGCCGCGCTCCTTCTGACCGGCGCAGCGATAATAGTCCTTGCCCGAGATAGTGTAGCCCGACCCGCAACAGCTGCAGCGGATGAGACCCGACAGCAAGTGCTTCTTGCGGTTCTGACGGGCGACCGGAACATCGGTGCTGGGACGCGAACGCTGCTCGATCTGTGCCTGAACCGCGCTCCACTGTGCGTCATCGACGATGCGCAGATCCGGCACGGCGACCTCGATCCATTCTGAATGTTCGCGTAGGCGATAGCGTCGCTCGCGCTTCTCGCTGTCGGGGTTGCGACGCCATTGCCGGCGTCCCCATACCAGCCGGCCAACATAAAGCGGGTTGTTGAGAATGCCGGTCGCCTTTTTCGGGTCGCCGCGGACCGTAGAGGCATTCCACTGCCCGCCACGTGGGCCAGGCACGCCGTCGGTATTCAGCTTGGTCGCTATCTGGATGGACGAAGCGCCGGCCGCGAACTCGGTGAATATGCGCTCGACGATGGCGGCCTGCGCCTCGTCGATCTCGAGCAGGCCACGAATACGCTCACCGCGGTCATCGAGGCGGATGACCCGCCTGTAGCCGTAGGAGCGACCACCGGCGCACCGCCCCGCAAGCACTGCCGCCTCCATGCCGCGCAGGGTCTTGTCGACAAGGTGCTTGAGGAAGATCGCTCCCAGCAGCCCGGCAACCGCGAACTTGATCTCGTCGACATGGCCCTCGCTCACCGTGTGCAATTGCACACGGTGGTAGGCCAGCTTCTTGCCGAGCCACGCGACATCCTCCGCATCGCGCGCAAGCCTGTCGAGCGCTTCGCAGACGATCAAGTCGACTGTTCCCGACTCGATGTCCGCCAGCAGTTTCCTCAGGCCCGCCCGATCACGGCGATAGCCGGACTGTTCGGGGTCATGATACGTTGCCATCACGGTGCCGCCAACATAGGTGACGAGCTTCATGCACGATTCGGTCTGATCAATACTCGACGTGGCCGTCTGCATCGCGGTCGAGTGGCGCCCGTAGAGGACGATGCGGGGGGCAGGGCGCATCAGCATGGCAGAGGAGCACCTTCTGTCAGGAGTATATTAAGCGGCGGGCGTGCCGGGATCATTAGTTGCCCGCGAGGCGGGCGCGCAGCGTTCATAATGGTCGGCTGCCGCCTGCTTCGCCATCAGCCGGACGAGCTTCGCCATGCCGATGGCGAAGGCCGGATTGGCAGCGTCGGGTGGGGTGGCGCAAACAGCAGTGGCAGCGGGTCTCATCCATGATGGGATGACGACTCGGACGATGAGTGAACAGGGTATCTAAAACTCGCCGTTTCGCCGCGACCACTCTGGCATTAGCAGCTGAAACTGGTCGAGACTGGCTGCTGGCATCGGTTCCGCCAGCCGGGACTCAACGCGGTCAAGCAGCGTCGATCCAGAGTTATTGTCCGAATTGGTACTCCTGTCTCCCACATTACGGTCGCAGCCGCTGATGGCTTTCAGCGCACTGGCGGTGCGGCACACCTTCGCGCGGCCGCCCACGGGAACGGCTGGCACGGGTGAGAGGGCTGGAAGACCGCAACCGCCGTCCAGCGCCTTCATGGCCTTTCGCACCTGCCCCTTGAGGCAGACAAGGTTTATCGCGAGGACGGTAACCGCCTCGGGAACGGACATGCCGAGTTGCGCCTCGGCAAGGGTCTTGCGTCCGAAACCTTCTTTACGTAGCATCGCAGGCGTAATGGCCGTTAACGGGGCTATTTCGGTTCGTATTGCGCGAACGAGCGCAGTGAATGCGTCTCCATGGAGATCGACATCGCTGAGCTGCTCAGAGATTCTTTCGGCCATTTGCAACAGCCGGGGATCATACTCGAACTGCGCGGACGCGAATGCCTCCTGCGGCGTGTCGTAAACTTTGTCGCGGTCTAGCTTGCTCAGGAGCTGGTCAAGGCTTTTTGCAGGTCTGGCGAGACGGTCGGCAAACAGGGCCCCGCGCTTTACCCAAATCGGATCGTCGATATCCAGGCGGGGTCCCATCGGCTCGGTTGCCATACGACGGAGATATTCGGCAAGCATGCGTGCACGAAGGGCCCCGATGAGGATCGTGTGATCATGAACCACACTCCGGATCAGGCCCGCGTGCTGCGGCGTCGTTTCCGCCAGCTGATAAAGCCCGAGAAGGTTTCCACGGACCAACCGCCGCCATCCTATAAGGCATGAGTCCCGCAGGATATGCAGGTTGGCTGCGTGACGATCGAGGTCCAGCCCAAGGTCTTTTTGCAGTTGTTCCGGTTTGTCGATGTTGCAACCGCCGAAGAGCATCCGGGTCACCCACCATTTTGGGTTACCAGCCGGGCGATAGCGGGGCGGCACCGTCAACTTGGTCAATAGGGATGGAGTGGCGACGTTGCGTAGATCGCTCTGCGAGCCCTCCCAAACAATACCGGGGGTGGGTTCGGGTAGGGGTGACGCGTCGATAGCAGTGCTGGAGTGCAGCCCATTGGCATCGCTTGTCAGAGCCGAGCGAATGTAACCTATCGCGCGTGCCTCGATGTCTGTCGATATGACATCAGAGGCCAAGACCGCATGCGTCGCCATGCGCGATGCACGCAGGCGGGTAGCCGAATGCGGCGTAGATAGAACGGAAGTCGTCATGAGTTGTACTCGGGTCGGCGAGACCGCTTCCGGTGCCCCGCATGCCCGAACCTCGCGATCCAAGCCGGCCCGCGCTCACACGGGCGGGGAGAGGAAAGGCAGGGTTGATAGCGCGCCCCGGCAACCTATCGTGCAACCACTCCGAGCAGCAGTCGAATACCTGTGCCTCGTTCGCGCATCTCAAAACCAGGCACAACGAATATAATTCGCGAAACGCCTCATGTCCAGCCGATAAATTTTAGTTGCGCCAACAGCACGTGGCGGACTGCGTCCAACGCAAGACGAGTATAATAGGCGCGGCTGCGAGGCTGATCGTAATCGCATGGCCATCGTGAAAGCGCGGAACCTTTTTGCGAGCGGGTGCGGTTGGTGACAGCGTAATCGCTTAAGCGTCGGCAAAGCATTGGGCGTCAAAAGACGGAGCGCTCTCTCTCACCCGCCCATGCCGGGTGTTCTGTTCTGGCAAGCCATTTACGTCAGCGGTGTATGGTCGAAATAAGAATACGCTGTTCCGGCACACCGCCGAAAAACTAGGTTGATTTCCGAACTGTCGCGATCTGACAGACACTGAGGTTTATCCCGCCGAAATGCCGATTGTATTCGATGCTCGGGAGGAACCGTAGCTTCAGGTACTAAAGCTGTTTTGTAATGATACGCGAGCTACCGTTGATTTTCGAATTCTTTAACTCCCACTCGCGATACATCGAGACGATCTCGGACTTTGCGAGGCTTGGATTGCCTGCAACGTCACCAGCGACTTTAGCGAAGTCGAGTTGTTCCATGACGTGCCTGACGTTTCCCTTGATGAAGTAATGCGCAGACGGGCGCTTGGAAAAGTCTTGATGCACTCGACCGGCCTGTCCACCTACGCGCTGAATTGCGAAATCGGCACATTCCTTCGTCGTGAATTTGAAGTCGGGGTGTCGCGTCTCGACTGGCCGCGGTTTGCGGAGTTCCGGCTTGCGACACCAGATCTGGAATACCGCTGGAACATCGTACGGCTTGGACCGGAACAGGAATGCGTCGGCAGGCACATCCCATTCGCGCACCAGATGGAAGGAACGATCGAGCCGGTTCACGATCGATGCCTTGCGGAACGTCCTTGGCAGAATGAACGCAATTACGCTGGACTGGCGAGCAGCATGGTTAAAGAATCTGACTGCTGTGCTGGAGTTCTTGCCAAAAGGCGGATTGCCGATGATTGCAATTGGGCGGTCAGTTTCGATTTCAACCTCGAGAAAGTCGGCGTTAATGATACCAGGGTATTTAGGTTCGATATCAAAGGCGATACTGCCGTTGGGCAATATCCTGTAAAACGATCCCGTCCCGGCGCTAGGCTCGACCATTAAGTAGTCAGAAGGATCGAAATATTCTTTGAAACGGTCGTAGAAAAAGGCGGCGACATCCGGTCGCGTATAGTACTGGTCGTACTTCCTGTCTGACGCTCCATTGTCGTTGCTTGCCGCTCGTTTCGTCATGGCTGACGGCTTTGGATCGAACGTCAACTGCGGGGAGGACGAGGCGGCCTTCTGAAGGCCGTTTACCGGATGTGTCGAAACCCTGGAGGCTGTGGTCTTAACGTCGTTGATCGTGCCCATCGTCTTTGCTCCTCATTCATGTTCGTATGTTCGGCGAAAAGTCCCGGCTGCTCGACAATTTGAGCGGAGCAGCCACTCGCATTTGTTTCCACGAATGAACTCACGCGGGCTCGTCGTTGTCGTTGGAAGCGTCTGCCCGCAGGCTCGCGAAGGCATCGAAGACATCGATGACGTCTGCCCGCGGTGCGGCCGGGTGGACGTCGCGCTGTTGCGCCTCGGAGGTGCGGCGTACCGCCTGTCGCTTCCTGACGGTGGGCAACCTCTCACCAGCTTCACGCGCTGCCGCGTTCTCGGCTTCCCTCTCGTCATGAAAGGCGCGGATCACCTTCAGCATGGCGCGATGAAGCTTCAGTTCGAGCGCCTGCTCGCCTGCGTAGCGGTCGAGCCGGTCAAGCATCTCGCGACTGTCTTGTTCGCGGGTTTGGCGACGTTCGTTCAGGAGGATACGTCCCTGATCGTCGAGGGCGTTTTCGAACGCCAGATCCTGCTGCAGATAGGGGGAGACCGCGCGCGCGAGGGCATAGAGAGGACCCAGCGCGATACCGGATGCCTGACGGCCAATCTCGACCATGATTCGGTAGACGACCACAGCGCGGAGCTGGTCAGCACTACGTTGACGGTCTGCTTCGGCAACTACCTGTTCCTGCTTCGCCTGCAGCAGCTGCGCTTCCAGACGGGAGACTTTATCCATTGCCGACTGATGCTTGGTCGTCGCTGCTTGCACTGCGCCACGTGCGGATGGCCGGGCGCTGTTCTCCGGGTTCTGCAGACTGGCCGGGACTGGCGGCTGGTCGCCCTGTATCCAGGCAATCCATTGGCCGGCATCGATCGTTGCAGGCAGGATGCCGAACAGCAATTCGGTGACGAGATCACGTCGCGCAGGCATATCGATCAGAGCGGCGATCCGGGCCATACTCCACGGTTGCCGATTGGCCGTGATGCCTAGTTCGACGGCGAGAGCAGCGAGCACACCCGTGATGGCGGGGTCGGTTTTATTGGTCATTGTCTTTGGCTCCTGATGATGCGACAGTGCGTCATCGACCATGTTTTAAGGCGGCTGACCGAGCCCCTGACAGGGTACCTAAATCTTCATTTCACACAGGCGCGGATGTGCGCGCCTTCGCCCATGACGTGCTCACCCGCACATGCGTGTTCGCGTGCACGTGTACGCGAGGGGGAGGAAACAGTGGGAAGTTCAGGTTTTTGTGCAAAGCTGCAAACAACGGCTCAAGCCGGTATTTGCGCGCGCTGCGCTATAATTGGATTTCCGCGTGCGGAAGTCGGGGGCAGGGTCGGCCTGCACGCCGAGCGCGCAGGGGTCCTCTGGCTGTGCCTCCGGAAGGCGGGGTAGGGGCAGCATATCTTGGGCGATTGTTAGTTACCCATTACTGCGTATCGCCATTCGGGCATGCTGGTTGTCGCACCATCATCCTGGACACCGAGATGCCCGTTCCTGCCGACGTAACTCACATGACCGAAGCGTTGCGTCGACGTATCGATTGGCAGGAGCGGGAAGCGCTTGTCGGGACAGTCAGGCCTGGACGGCAGCGTGGAATCCAAGACGTGACAAGCCGGAAGTCTCGTTGGGTCGGTACCATCAATCTTCAACGACCGGCTGCCGGCGAACGGCCGACCGCGGCGAATGGCGCAATCAGTTTTCACACGCGCCTTTCGACGATCTCCAGAAGCGACAGCGCGACCGCAGCAGGCCGTAGTTCAGTTAATGCTGCGGTAGGGCAAGAACGGTATCTTACCGACAACTGGGCCCGTGAATTGTCGAGGGCAGCAGGTTCCGAGCGCTATGTCGTCGATGGTGATCAAGCCGATGATTCAGTCAACGACCCGGACTCTCGCGTCGTCTTCATTCACTCGAACATCTCGGACGTTGGTGTAGAACGCATCGCGTTCTGGGAAGAAGCTTGGAGGGTCGAACGCAAGGCCGGCGCGCCGCGCCTGCGATTGAACCTGACCACGATGAGCGAAAGCGATTGGGAGACGCTGAGCGCCGACCCGAACGCCCCGGCAGCCCTGATCAACATTGTTGCGGCGCTCAGGAGAGGGGAGCAAATTGATCAAGGTCGCTGCTACGTCCGCGACGGTAGCCGATTGCTGGAACTCGAGCTTCGACAAGAAGATCTCGACTGGGCAGGACAGCTTGGCACAACCTACGGCGCGGACCTGAAGGCACGAGGGCTGCACTTCGTTCGACCACGTTTTGGGCAAGTGCAAAAACAGTTCGTAGCATCACTGCCAGCCGAGCTTGATGCCGCCGCGCATAGGGACATCGTCACACAGTTTGGTGCAGAGCTTGACACCCTTGGCCTTCCCTTCACAGCAGCACTTCACAGACCCAATGGCTACAACCACCGCGCCAATCATCATCCTCATTTCATATTCTATCCAGCGATATGCAGGCGCGGCGCGGACGGTCGCTTTGATCTTGCTTCGGGCCGCAAGCTCCGTCCTGGCGAACTGGCGGGCTGGACGAAGGAACGTCGGCAAAGCACGTTTCATCAAACCAGTGCCAGCGCAGACGTTGTTGCCCTGCGCAAACGTTTTGCCGAAATATGTAACTTCCATCTCACGCGGGCACGTTCCGGACGGTTGTACGATCCGCGCACCTACGAACAGATGGGCATAGCAGCGGCGCCGATGATGTCGCTCGGCAAGGCGGCTTCGGCGTTGGTGAAGGCGGGCATCGATGTGCCGAAAGATCGCGACAATGCGCAAACATACTGGTCTGCACGCAAGCTCGAGCTGGCCAACCGTTCGCGCGAGCGGCGTGATCGTCACTTCGAAATTCTTAAGGCGTTGCAAACGGTCGAGCCGAGTGGGGGCGACATGCCGATGGCAAAGTTGAGAGACGAGCTCACCGGCATATTTCAACATATCGAAGAGGGCCGTGATGCACTCGATGAGGTGGCTCTACAGCGTGAAATGGCTTTGTCGGCGGCAGTTCGGCTGGCCGAGAACTGCGCTCGCCTTATTGCGGATATCGATGCCGGGCTGGCGAAATCGGCGGATGTTCGAGAGCGGAGCAGGATCGCGGCCAGGCACCAGCTGGCGCTCGCCCACATGGATGAAATTGAGCAGGCCATCGCACCGTATCAAGCCACAGCGCAACGTCATACCTTGGAAATGGAGCGCCTGGAAGCGCGGGCTCAAAAGCTGTGCGACCGGATTGCGTTAGAGCAGGCCTGGGTTGCCGGCTCGGTGTTGGCGGCGCAGCATATCACTCGTCTTTCACCGCACCGGCACTTCGACGAGCTCATCCGATACATTCACCGGCATCCACAACAGGCTGATGACGCTACTACGTTTGTTCACCTTTGGCGTGAGGACGGGCGCACGCAGTTTAAGGGGCTCAAGTCGCTCGACCTTGAATTGCTCGTAAACGCCGCCTTTGCGTTTCGTGCAGACCGTGCTCTTGAAGCGGCCATCTTGGCGCAGACCGACGGCGTTGGGCGCCTGCTCCGCTACATCGCGAAACACGGTGTTGACCAACTTGAAGTCCGGACACGGCACCCGAAAACAGCCAACGATGCGATAGCAACACTTAACCGGCGTTATGGGGCGCATCCGCTGTTTCTGCGAGGCCGCTTCGACGCTGACGTTGCCTTCGTCAACAGGAACGCGCCGAACGAGAAAATCTTGATTGGCAAGCCGCATGCGACGCAAGAACGCGGCGAGATGATGAAACCCGTAACGGATCACTCGACGGTAAAACTGGTGTCGGCACTCTCGCCGCTACGTGCCGGTTCAGGCGGAGTCAGCGCTGCTGTTGTCCCAGTCGCGACCCGGACGTTTCGGCCAAACGACGCCGGGCTGTTCGCAAAACAACCGACATCTGCAGAGACCAAGTCTGTGGAAACTACGGCCCCGATTACCGCCAGTTGGAATCTTGACGAGGATGTCAGGGCCGCACTGGGCGCAGCAAACTTCTACCCACGCTTGAGCGGCGAAGACGATGGTGGACCGGGATCGATTTCTAGGGCGGACGTCCAGGCCCATGCCATGGACGCTCCAGATACGAGGGGGAAGTATATCGCCCTAAGCCAGCTCTCAGAGGTAGAAATAAGCGAGAATGATCAAGCCGAAAACGAGGCGAGGATCCATGATCGTCCCTTCCAAGAATCCGGAAACATCGATTTTACTGATTCGCCAAAACTGCCGAATACCGCTGACAAGCCGATGTCGGCTTCTGCCGCTCGCATGAAGCCGATCTCGGGCGATGCGGTTGGACTAATCGGTCCCGACACCGTTGCGACTAATGCGGCGCTTCAGAATGAGCCAGACCCACACGCGCAAATTAACGGTCCCTCGTCGGACAATCCGCTGACCCGTTCGTCAGATGAAGCTTCTCCGAATGGTTCGGCTAAGCAAGCGAGCGCCGTTGATCCCAATGAGCCAGCGCCGGAGCTAACAGACGATCGCATCCCACGGCGTCCGAAACGTCGTCCAATTTCGCCGGTCATCGCGATGGATCCCGCTTCCGTCGCGGATCAGGAGACGCTGCCCCGCGGGAAGAAGCATTCGGAGACTGAAGAGACTCGGAGCGAGGACGGGAACCGCTCGAAAGCAGACAACAGCCAGATGCCGAACACGCTGGCGAAAGGCGAAATTCGCATAAAGTCATCCACAGAGCGTGCCCGCGATATCGCTAAAACTCGGACGGTTGATCGAGCGGCCCCTCCGATGCCAGTAAAAGTTCAGAACGGTGCATTGCTTGACATCGCAGGTCGTCCTGTAGACGGCCGAGCAACGCCGACGACGTTGACGCGTGGGCAAGCGACGGCTCCAAATAGCAAACCTGTCGGGCGCACTCACTCGGCCGTTGAAGAGGCACTTTTTCCTGAACCTTGGCTTTCCAATAAGCTAGCCGCCCACCGAGAGTCACCGCAGTATCGGGGGTTGCCAAGCCCGCAGCGCGATCTTCTCGATGAAGCAGCCGCGATGCCATCGCACTACCTTGGGGCAGGTCTTGGTGCGATCGTGCGAAGCGACGATTACCTAAATATCGGCTTCAGTTCTGCAGCGGTATGGGAAAGCGTCTGCGCGTTACGGGAAATTCCCGGTGGATGGGAAATGCTCAACGCCGTTGCGCGGCCATCGTCAGAAAACGATAAGTTTAAATCAGATCTTCAATGGAACCGAATAATCATCGCAGGTAAGGTCGAGGCAGAAATGCCGAGTTCTGGTATTGGTAGACCACGCGACCGCGGGCGCTGATACCGTCAATGTCTGATTAGAAATATCAAGTCTAGCCAATGTCTCTGTCGTGATTGTCCTACCACGCAAACGATTCCTGATATGAAGTTGAAGCGTGAGGAGCGCCGTGTCGTGATGGGAAGGAGCAAAAGGCAGTTCGCCTAGGCCCCCGCGACGCGGAGGACATATGGACGGTTTCAACAACGTGCGGGCAGCGCACGAGTATCGGACTGGTTTGCGCGGTATAGTCGCCCGGCTGGACGGATTTATCTCATTACCGGCCAATCGAACGATCGCACAAACGGCTTGCGGCGGCGAGCAGTTCGAGTGGCGCATGACCATCACGGAGGTCGCATATCTAGCGGCGCTAGCGGAGATGGACTGTGCATGCGCGCGCCGCCAGATCGCTCAGGTGACATTGTGAGAGGCGGCCGTCGGCTTGTCCTACCGCCTCACTGGACGACCGTGCGCGGCTTGTGGCTGCGATCGTCCGGTCTGAACGGAAGTGTGCTGACCGACAGCGAAACGATCTGGACCTTTGAGCAGCGACGCGTGATTGAGGTGGATGTCCGTAGCTGGACCATCATCGAAATCATCGAATGCTTGGCGACTTTAAAGACGCCACCGTTCGCTCAGCCTGAACTGCGTCATCTCGCGGCAGCCGATTTGGAACCTCTGGTCGCCTGTAAGGCAATCGGTCACATCGAGGCGCTTCGGCTCATGGCGCTCGTTCCTGGTTGGCAACCCTGAACTAAAAGCGTCGCCCAGCAGGGTAATTAATCGTCGATGAGATGGCTAATCGAGCCGAAGATTGGAAACCTGCAATGAAGGCGCGCGCGTCTTAGGCCACGAAGAAAGCTTGGACATGCACGCCCGCGCCCCGGCCAAAGCTGGTTCGAATTGGGCCTTCGGCTACTTACTGACAAGGTTTCAGCGCCTCAGCTCGCATGCTGGGGAGGCCAAATCTAGGCGAGCCAGTTTACAAGCCAAGACGATCTGTACGCACCGATGAGCCGGCTGCACGGCAGCGGCATGACGTTAACCCAGAGACGAGTGAAGAGAGGGTGGGGGGAGCCTTTCGGCTGAACCGGAAGGTGAAATGATCCCTGACAGGCGCCGCGAACAGCCCGCGCGCCTGCTCCCTAGAGAGACGAACATAATGAACCATTATTCGAACGAGGCTGCCGCCATCGCGGCAGCGCTCATGGTTGCACGCTTGGCGGCTTTGCGCTTCGAACCGGACGTCGACGTGCCGATGTTGAAGATTCGCAACTACCTCCACGCGCGCACTGCGCGGCTGCTACTTGTGCCCTCAACCCTGTCGGACGGCAGCGATGCCGCCGCCGTGGGCGAGGTGATGGCGGCGTTCGGGTGCGACGCGCTGGTGGCGCGAGCAGATGGCGCCGATGCAAGGCGTGCCCGCTTTACGGTCGGTCTGCATGGACATCGCCTGTTCTGGTCGGCGCCTACCCGGCTGTGGCTCGGAGCAGCGGCACCGGCGCATTTTGTCCCCAATCATCCGGACGACACCGTCTTTGCCCTCTTCAGCGTAGGGCTGCGCGGTTGTGAGGTGCCACCGTGGAGCAGCGACGAGGAGCGCGAAGATGGGTTCGCGCTCGGCGCCGACGCGCTTGCGGCCTTGATGGCGGGGCGCTGATATGAGCCGTCTCCAGGTTTGGGCCAGCCCCAGCGAAGCGTCGGACATGATGTTCGATGTGCGCCAGCCGGGCGTGACGGGTCTTGGCTACGCGCTGTTACGTCCCCGCTCCAAGGGGAAGGAGCGCAGCCTGTCGCGGCTCGCATTCGCCAAGATGAACCCAATCGAGCCCGGACCGACCAGCCCGCAAACCCGCTGCGGCATGCCGACCACTGCTCGGGATCACCGACTGCTGCTCGCGCCGGGTGTCGCAGACCCGGTGTCGCTCGAACGCCTGTTCGCCGATTATGATGAGGCGGTGCCCGAGCATCAGCGGTTGCTCGCTGCCGTCCTGACGCTGCCGTTCGTTCGCGGTGAACCGCTGCACGATCAGTTCGACAAGGTGACCACCTGGGCCATGCTGCATCTGGCACGGGCGAGGCAGCTCACCAGCCTTGCCGTGCTGCACGCGCCCGGTGATCAACTCGCCGCGGAAGCGCCGCACGCTCACATCGTCGTGCTCAGCCGTATCCATAATGCGTGCGGATGGGCTCAGCTGCATCCGGACCTCGCCGAAAGCGAGCATGGCGCCTGGGCCGAGCGATGGCTCGACTTCTGCGAGGCATGGCGTCGTAGGCCGGAGGCTTGAAGATGAGGGTTCCGAGCGCCTCCGGCAATCGGCACCACCGGCATCCGGATACCGGTGGCGAGACGCTGGATGATCTCGATGGGGCAACAAGCCCGATGGAGAAAAGACGATGATCGCGCGCAATCCACCCATGGTGTTCCGCTTCGCCGCCATGCTGCTGCTCAGTTCTGCCGTGCTCGGTCAGTGGTGGCAGCGGCAGCCGCTTGGCGCCGATGGCCATGCTTTGGTGACCATGATGCACTCCTATTGTCCTGGCGTCGGTGGCGAAGCTGGCCCGCTCACCGTGGCGGACAGCGCCCGTTTGCTCGACCGCTGGGGCTACGCCCTTCTCGGCGATCGGACCGGATGGAACGGTAGGGATCGCTGCACGCTGCCGCGACCGCGGAAAGGGGAAGGGATCGGCAGGACAGGCAGGCGAAGCCCGGGAAGCGCGATGAAAAGCGAACGGGCCTGATCCGAACCAGTCGGTTCGGGGATCACGCCAAAAAGAAGGCCTACCGTCATGCACCGCATGCTCCACGAACCACTGCCGTCCACGTCGAACGCATTGCTCGACTATTTCCTCGCCGCGCTCGGCGGCGAAACCTACTACCCGCTCGGCGGCAACACCGGCTTGCCCGCCGGCGCCCTTGAGAGCCTCGACCACAATGTCGTGCTGGCCGCCACCCCGGTCAGCGTCCGCGTTTTCGACGAGGCGCTGCTGCGATCGGCTGAGTATCGCGATACGCTCCTCGTGCGTCACGGCTTTTACCCCGAGACGCTCGACCCGGTGCGGGTCGACGTCGCCCTCAGGTCGACCACCGGGCCGATCCTCCTGCCTGACCTCAGTCTCTTCCGCGACCTGGACGGGCAGCTCCACCTCGTGCCACAGCACCAGGACCTGTTCCTCACGGTCGGCCCCGATGGGATCTGGGTGTCGCTCATCGCACCGTTCGACCGGTGGACCGATCGTGCGGCTGGGCTTGAGCGAGCCGCAGCTGATGTGGTTCGAGCCTGTTGCAAAGCACGAGCCGGTCAATAGGTACCGAAATGCGGGCGGGGCGGCTTTACTAACGCCCCGCCTCAGACTTAGATTTCGTAGTGACCTCGATGCTCAATGCGTACGACGCCTACTCTGTTTGCTTGGTTTCAGAGAGCGCCGAAGCACTTACCATAATCGGACATTATGGTAACTACAGCCATGTGTTACGTGGGCGGAATGCAGGGTAAATTTGACCAGCGGGCAGGTGCCGCATGAGCGAGATCGTCGTCCATCGCACCGACGGGGAGGGGCTGCCGGTGCGCGCGCGGCGTGGGCTGGTCGAGCCGATCGATGTCCGCGTCACCCGGTTGCTAGGTCTTGCGCTGCCCGCTGATGCCGGCCCTGTCAGCGAGATCGGCTTTGCCGCGCAGCTCGGCGCCATGGCAGCGGCGAGCAAGGCGGCGCTGGCGTCGGACCTGGCCTGCTATCTGCGTTGGTGTGAGAACATCCGTGTCGCCCCGCTGCCCGCAGAGCCTGAAAACCTGGTCCGGTACATTGCCATGCTCGAGGCGCGGGGCGCCAAGCCCGCCACAGTCGCCCGGCGGGTTGCCAGTCTCGCCACCGCACACGGCCTGTCAGGGATGCAGGAGAGGGGGCATGCGCCCACCAGCCACGTCATGGTCCGCGCCGCGCTCAAGGGCCTGCGCCGGCGTCGTGGCGCGGCCCAACGCCAGGCGGCCCCGTTACGCTTCGGGGCCTCCCTTGATCCGCATACCAAGGGGTTTACGCTGACGGCGCTGCTAGGCGCCTGTGGCGGCGAGCTGCAGGGGTTGCGCGATGCTGCCCTGCTGTCGCTCGGTTACGATGCGGGATTGCGCGTCAGCGAGCTCGTCGCCGTCACCGTTGCGCACATCGATCCGCACAGCGATGGTTCGGCGCTCCTGTTCATCCCATCATCCAAGACCGATCAGGAAGGGCAGGGGGCCTGGGGCTGGCTGTCCGCTGACACGATGCGCCGGGTCGGTGCCTGGCTGGTAGCGAGTGCGATTACCGAGGGGCCAGTCTTCCGCCGCGTCGGGGTCGATCGGCGTCGGCTGCGCGCGGCGGTTCCGCCGATGGCGTACGAGGCGATCCCGGGGCACACGCGGCACTGGCAGGAGAAGCTCAAGGGCAAGAAGGCCGAACCGGCGCGGACGGTCTATACCGTTGGCACGGCCTCACTGAGCCGGCAGGGTGTCAACGGGATCTATCGGCGCGTGGCACTGAGCGCGTTCGACCAGGGGCTGGTCGAGATGCCGATCGCAAAAGTTGAGGAGGCGGCGCGTGCCCTGTCGAGCCACTCGCTGCGGGTAGGGCTGACGCAGGATCTGTTTGCGGCCGGGGAGGACGGCGTTGGCATTGCACAGGCGCTGCGCTGGTCTTCACCGTCGACCGCGCTCCGCTATGGGCGGAAGCTTGCAGCCAGGAGCAATGTCGCAGCGCGCGTATTGTCTCGTATCAGAGCTTGAGCTTGCGAAACCGATGCAGCCTATTTGGGTGTCGGGTTGAGTTCGCGATGTATGGGCACACTGTATTCGTCGTCGAGTCTCGCGAGCAATCCGTTAAACGTTAATTTAGAAAACAGGTGATCGCCAATCAGATGCTGGCCAATTATCTGAATATATTCAAATTGGGCTGAGATAAAACCGCCACGGGCAGTATTAGAGTTATCGTCGACTATCGCATTAAAGATATCTAAACCAGCGATTTGATAGGTTCCCGCTCCATGAGCCTTTCTGGAGAATCTCAGTATCAAGGAGGCAATGATACAGTGAGTGTCCTGCTTCATCTTCAGAATGCTATTCTGAAGATGATTGCCAAGGGCGCTGGGCTCGCACCAACGTGTACCACGCTGTGTGCGGAAGTAGAGCGGATCCTCCCTGACGTAATCTGTTCGGTTTTAACGGTCGATGTGGCAGGCCTGCTTCATCCGCTGGCCGGCCCGAGCCTTCCGGAAGTATATTCCCAAGCCTTGGATGGCCTGTCAGTCGGCCCATTAGCCGGGTCCTGCGGCACCGCCGCCTATCTAAAGACAGAAATTACCGTCGTTGATATCGAGACCGACGTCCGCTGGGCGCAGTTCAAACACCTCGCACTTCCCCACGGGCTCCGCGCCTGCTGGTCCAGTCCGATATCTGATGCAGACGGTCGCGCGATCGCGACATTTGCTTTCTACTATCGCAGCGCCCGCGGACCGACTGCCTTTGAGCGCGAGGTGGTGGCTAACTGCGTTAACCTCACGCAAATCGCCATCGAGCGACATGAGCGTGTCCTCGAGCACCAACGACGGGCTTTTACCGACGCCTTGACCGGTTGCCCCAATCGGGCCGCTTACCATGCCGCACTTTCCAAACTCGAAGGCGCTGCGGTGGGCAGTTGGGCACTGTTCGTGTTGGATCTCGATAATCTCAAGGTCGTGAATGACACGTTCGGGCATCATGCGGGTGACGAGCTTCTTCAGATCGCCAGTGACAGGATCTCAGCAGCAGTCAGCCCCGGGCGAACGTTTCGCGTCGGTGGCGACGAGTTCGCTGTCATTCTCCAGGCTACCGATGCCCTTCGTGACCTGGAGAAGATCGCGGATGAGGTTCTAAGCGCGCTCTCGGTTGCTGCGGACTGCGGCGGGCATAGCATCGTCCCTCGCGCTACCATCGGAGGCGCTACGGTCTCATCAGACGACGCCGGGGTGGGGAGTGTGCGGCAAAACGCCGACTTTGCTCTCTACCACGCCAAGGAAACCGGTCGTGGTGGTTTTGTGCGATACTGGGCAGGGCTGCGCTCGAACATGACGCGGCGTATGGGTGCGATCAGGGACCTCAGCGCGGCTTTGCGAGAGGACAGGATCGAGGCGCATTACCAACCGATCTTTCGCCTCGACACGCGGGAGATCGTAGGGCTGGAAGCGCTTTGCCGCATGCGCATCGGCGACAATCTGGTCTCGGCTGCCTCCTTTCATGAGGCAACTGCCGACGCTCAGGTTGCGACCTCGCTCACTGCCAGGATGATGGCTCTTGTCGCGGCTGACCTACGCCGTTGGCTGGATTTGGGTATTCCGTTCCAACACGTCGGTATCAACGTCTCGTCTGCGGATTTGAGTGGCGGTGCCGTAGGACAGGTTCTCTCCGCAGCGCTCGAGCGCGAGCGGGTCCCTCTCGATCACGTCATCCTCGAGGTAACCGAAACGGTGTACATGGGACGTGGCGACCAAGCGATACAGCAAGCGATCAGGGCACTACGCGCTGACGGCATACGGGTCGCGCTGGACGATTTCGGAACGGGTTTCGCATCGCTGACGCACCTCCTCACGGTCCCCGTCGATGTTATCAAGATCGACAAACTGTTCGTTGACCACCTGGAACCCGACGGCGTCAGCGTGACGATCGTCGAGGGCCTGATCCGTACCGCGAAAAAGATGGGCATCAGGATCGTCGCCGAGGGGATAGAAACTGAAGAGCAAGTCGAACAGCTTCGCGCGATCGGTTGTACATTAGGGCAGGGGTACATCTTCTCGCCCGCAGTCAGTCGCGAGACGACGACCGCCCTTCTTCTTGAGCATGCGCAGGGGCTTGCGCGACCGCCGATTGCGACGCGATCAGGCGTGGGCTGATTTTGGATCCACGACGGAAGAGGGACTCCAGCATTACGCGAGCCAACTACCTATAATCTCCTCGAACGTATGGATGAAGAAGGGGTCCCGATCGGCGTTGATCGGGACCCCTGCACGGTAAGCTTCGACTCAGATGAAACAGCGTGGTCAAACCCTCCCGTGGTCCGCTTTCGGCGCCAATCCACATGGGTCGGTGTTCTACCAAGCTCTAGGTTCAGCTCCGGTCCGTGCTGCTACCGCTGCTTCTATCTCATTCAGGTCAGCTTGCGAAACCACGCCCGCCGTCAGCATCTTACGCATGAGTTCGTCGACGAGCGCCGCAAGAAAATGGATCTCGGCGCGTTCAGAAGGAGTATCTTCGCCCTCAGCATTCACGTCCATCTCGCATGTCCTTTAAATCGTTAGAAACTTGAATCCGCACAAACGAAAACCATGCGTGTCGGTTATAGGCTTGCCTATGAACCTTTCTCAAACCGAGTCATACCGTAACGCGGCCACCCTTAAACGATCAGCAGCGGAGCAAACTCCGTTACCTCGTGTCCGAGAGCGTCATCTACGATCGGCCGAAGCATGGGATGCAATGGCCAGTCAGGGTGAGCTGACTGAGCGACTGGCGCAGGCCAACTCGGAGAACCGCATAAAACAACCGTACCAGCGACGACCTTCAACCGAGAATACGTTAATCAGCTCAGGGAGCCTTACGGAACAGACAGCGGTCCCGGTAACTGCCGAGGGAACCACGTCAGGAGGGCGTCTGACAGCGCCGTAGCGACAACGGAAGGGGCGCCCGTCCGTGTCCCGCTAGCGCGCACAGTGGTCGCCTGCCCCGTCCACACGACGTGATTGTCGCGGCGCAGCGATACCGTCACCTGGAGACGGGTTACGATCAGTCCGTGCAATTGATCCTTCCGTGAAGGCAAAGTGATCGACAGGCCTCCAAGGCCCGCTGCCATGCCTGGCCGGTCTGATCGATCGTTGCCGGACCTGACGACGCCGCGCTGTGTCTGCGATACCTCAACCTTGGCAATGTAAAGGCTGTGGTTCGGGTCGGGCAGGGGCAGGAATGGTGTTCGAAGGAGGGTTCGCTGAACAGCGTCCGTGAACGTTCTCGTGATAGCGGGAGACGTAGTCGAACTATCAGCAGCCACGATCGCTATCGTGCCAGGCCTGACCGCGGTGTTGGCAACCGGCGATTGCATCATGGCTGCTGCCGCAGCGAGAGGAAGTACGTACATCCAACAAAGTCCGATGCTTTAAGAGGCTTTTTGATATAGCTCGGCACGTCGGAGGCATGTGATTTCCCGTCTCAGCCGCGGTCTTTCGCCCCGGTCCAATTACAGAAGATCTTCGATCCTGAACGGCATCTCGCGCAGCCGCTTGCCCGTCGCATGATGAATGCCATTGGCAATGGCGCCTGCACAGCCCGTCATGGCAACTTCGCCAAGCCCCTTTGCGCCAAGGGCATTGATGAGAGGATCCGGTCGATCGATAAAGCCGACGTCTATCGACCCAATGTCGGCATTCACAGGCACGACATAGTCGGCAAGATCGTTGTTCAGCCAGCCGCCATAGCGCGGATCGACTTCGGTCGCTTCGCGGAGCGCCGCACCAATGCCCCAGATCACGCCGCCCCGAACCTGACTCTCGGCCGTGCGCGGCGAGATCACCCGCCCGCAATCGGCGATGCTGACAACGCGTGGCACGCGGACGCGGCGCGTGCCCGGTTCGACATGAACTTCGACGAAGTGGGCGATGTAGCTGTAGGTCGTGAAGGTCGAGTAATCCGGCCCGACCAGCGCCATGCCGCCCTTGCGCAGTGTCGCCAGATCCTTCGGACCCTGGTCGACAGCAACATGCTCGACCTCAACCTGAAGCGAGGGACGCCGCACGGTCGCAAGCTGTCGGTGAAGATTGCCCGCCACCTGACGCCCGGCTAACAGCTCAGCCATGGCAGCGTTCAACTTGGCAGCCGCCTCTGCCGCTGCCGGCACGACACTCGCGGTACCCCAGGATCCTGCTGTCGTATGCTGTGGCGCTACGCTGGTGTCGCCGATCGCGATCTCCAGTTTTAAAGGATCGATCGCCAGTTCGCGTACGAGAACCTGTTCGATGGTCGAGCGGATGCCCTGGCCCATCTCATGCCCTGCAGCCGCAAACCGCGTCGTGCCGTCTGCGTTCACGCGCAGAGTGACGATGTTGGGATGGGCGGAGCCCGGATAGGCGCCCGATGCCACGCCCCAGCCGACCTGCGTGCCGTCGGGCAGCGTCATCGATCCCGGCTGGAGACTACGCCGTTCCCACCCAAAACGACGAGCGCCCTCCGTCAGGCATTCCGATAGATAGCAGGACGAGAGTTTCTGGCCGTGGATCGGATCGGTCGTGGCGCGGTGGCGCAGTCGGAAGGCGACCGGATCGATTCCGAGCTTGAGGGCAAGTTCGTCCACCGCGCTTTCGAAGGCGAAGCACGACGGGTGCGGCGTCGGCGACCGCATATAGCCTGGCGCCTGCGTATCGATCCGCAGATTGGCGGCGGTCCCGTGATAATTCTCGATACCGTACAGCATGGGCACGGACTCATGGTAGTCAGGCGGAAACTGGCCTTCGCGTGATTGCTGCTGATCGGCATCGTAGCGCACCGCGATCATTTTGCCGCTGGCATCCGCACCGATCTCGATCCGGTGACGGTTCTTTGGCCGGAAGGTCGCGTTATGGAAAATCTGCCCGCGCGGCAGGACAAGTTTGACCGGTCGGCCGAGCAGCATCGCCGCGCGGGCGACAAGGGCGGTCTGGCGCTGTGCCCCGCCACGCTGGCCAAAGCCCCCGCCAATCTGTGGGCTCTTTACCGTCACCTGCTCCGGCGTAAGGCGCATGTTGCGCATTACGGCACCCTTAGTGTTGCTGCTGCTCTGCGTGCTTTCGTAGATGGTGAGTTGCCCGTTCTCCCATACAGCCGTCGTCGACAGCATTTCGATCGGGTTATGGTGCTGTGGCGGTGAGACATAGTCCGCCTTGTGGCGGGTTACCGCGCGCGCCATCGCCTGCGTCGCATCGCCCGCTGTCACCGGTTTGACGGCTTCGCGCACCATCCCCGGCTGCTCGATGAGCGAGGTGAACGCGGGCGCTGTCGTGTAGGTCGGACGAATGGCCTCGGCGCCCTCGATCGCAGCCTCGAGCGTCTCGGCAACGACAAGTGCGACCGGCTGGCCGCGATAGGCAATGTCGGCCGTGAGCGTCGCAGGCGGGGGCGGTGCGCCAGGGGTCGCAGGAGGGGGCGGCAGAAAGTCGGTCGCGGTCAGCACGCGAATAACGCCCGGCACCTGCATCGCTGCATCGACCGACAGCGAGGCAATCCGCCCCTTCGCAATGGTTGCCGGGACCTGCATGGCGTACAGCAGCCCAGCGACCTGATGGTCGGCTCCATAGCGCGCAGCGCCCATCACCTTCTCACGGGCATCGGCACGGGGACGGTTGGGGAAGGGGGCGGTCATGACCGGTTCCTCCCTGCGGCGATAGTCAGGGCATCGGCAACGGTCCGCGCGCCGAGTTCGATCTTGAAGCCGTTCTGCTTGCCAGCTTTGGCATCGGCGAAGGCGGCGTGCCCTGCCGCCAGTGCGGTTGCCGGGGTCAGAGGCTTACCAGCCAGCAGCGCCTCTGCCGCGGTCGCCCGCCATGGTTTGGTCGCCACGCCGCCAAGTGCGATCCGGGCGCGCGTCACGGTGTCACCATCCATGTACAACGCGACAGCTGCCGAGGCGAGCGCGAAGGCGTAGCTCTCCCGGTCACGGATCTTGTGATACGTCGAATGCCGGCCTGCCTTCGTCTTTGGCACGACGATCGCCGTGATCATCTCGCCTGGCTGCAGCGTGAACTCCAGGTTCGGCGTGCTGCCCGGTAGACGATAGAGTTCGGCAATCGGGATCGCGCGGCTACCGCTGGCGCCCAGCACTTCGACATAGGCGTCGAGCGCGACGAGCGCGACGGGCCAGTCGCCAGGGGAGACGGCGGTGCATGACGAACTCTGGCCGAGCACGGCCTGGCCGCGGTCAAGCCCGCCGATTGCCGCGCAACCCGAGCCCGGCTCCCGCTTGTTGCAAGGGTAGGTGTTGCCAACCGATGTTCCGCCTGCGCCGTTGCGGAAATAGAGACAGCGGGTCCGCTGCAGCAGGTTACCGCCGACCGTCGCCATGTTGCGCAACTGTTGCGAGGCAGCCTTCCACAAAGCCTCGGCAAGGACGGGATAATCGCGCAGGATAACTTTGTCGGTCGCGACCGCGCTCATCGGTGCTAGCGCCTCGAAGCGGAGCCGCTCGCCTCTTGTTTCGATTCTATCAAGCCCTCGGATTGCGGTGACGTCGATGAGATGCTGGGGCTTCTCGATGTCGAGCTTCATCAGGTCATAGAGCGAGGTGCCGCCTGCGATGTAGCGCGCACCGGCTCCGGCCGCTGTAAACGCCTGGACAGCGGCGACAGCGCTTTCGGGCCGTGCATAGGTGAAGGAGCGCATCAGGCTTTCTCCCTTCCCGCAACCTGCTCGATCGCCGCGACGATGCCGACATAGGCGCCGCAGCGGCAGATGTTGCCGCTCATATATTCGCGAATGCGGTCCTTTGACGTGGCGTTGCCTTCGCGCACGCACGCGACTGCCGCCATGATCTGCCCCGGTGTGCAATAGCCGCATTGCAGCGCATCGTGATCGATGAAGGCCTGCTGCATCGGATGCAGCGTCTCGCCATCGGCAAGCCCTTCGATCGTTGTCACGGCACGTCCGTCGACCTTAGCCGCTAGCGTTAGGCAGGATGCTACCCGTCGGCCATCAACGTGAACGGTACATGCGCCGCACTGGCCGTGGTCGCAGCCCTTCTTGGCGCCAGTCAGGTGGAGTTGCTCACGCAACAGATCGAGCAGCGATGTCCGCACATCGATCTCTACCGGCACCGCCTTGCCGTTGACCGTCGTTTGAATCGCCAATCGGACGCCCACAGGCTTGGCGAGCGGTGCTGCGACCGCCGGATCGCTCTCAGAAATAAGGCTAGACGCTGTGAGCGCAGCGGTACCACCCAGTGCGGTGCGCCGCGTCAGCGGCACACCCAGCAAGTGCTCCATATCAGGCATCAGAAACTCTCCGGACGGGCATTTGCCGTACCAGACATTCGTAACCGAAACAGACGCTTAGCTAAAGCGCTTAGATCGGTCGTCCTGCGCCTGCTATGATTGCAGCACGTGGCGTCAACGTGCTGCAATCAGGCGATCAGCCCTTCCGTCGAGCAGGGGGTAGTCCTTAGCAGCCGACAAGCAGGTCATTGGTGGCTTCAAACCGCCACCAATGCCTGCGCTCTCGAGCTTTCTACTTTGGCAACGCATACGCGATGACGTGATCGCCGAGCTTTGTGCCGAGTGAGCCATGGCCACCCGCGACTACGACAACAAACTGTCGACCGCTCGCGGTAGAGTGATACGACATCGGCGTTGCCTGACCGCCAGCGGGTAGCCGGGCGCGCCACAAGACCTTACCCGTTCGCGTGTCGTAAGCCCGGACGTAGTTGTCGATTGCCGCAGCCATAAACGCTACACCGCCCGCGGTTGTGATTGGTCCGCCGAGCGATGGCACGCCCATCTTGAACGGCAGCGGCAGGATCGTCTCGTCGCGGATCGTGCCGTTCTTATGCTCCCAAACCTTCTTGCCCGTGGTCAGGTCAATGCCGGCGACATAGCCCCAAGGGGGCGCCTGACAAGGCAGGCCGGCAAACGACAGGAACGGGTTCATGTCGACCGCGAACGGCGCGCCTGTATTGGGATTATAGCCCTGCTCTTGCGATCCGCGCCGATCCGATCCGCCGGACGGCCCGCGTTCGTTGGGGCCACCACTATCGTCGCGACGTGGCACCAGTCGGTCGACGAACGCCACGTAGTTTGGATGGGCGAAGATAATCTGCCGCACCGGGTCGATCGAGATGCCGCCCCAGTCCATGACACCGAAGTTTCCTGGGAAGACCAAAGAACCTTTCAGCGAAGGTGGCGTAAACGGCCCGCGATAGTCGAGCGACCTGAAGCGGATCCGACACCAGAGTTGGTCGAGCATCGTCGTGCCCCACATATCCGTCTCACGCGCCGGTGCTGGCATCAGCGATACCGAAGAGAAGGGTTGGGTCGGCGACGTGTGATCGCCGGGCGCGGCTCCGACTGGCACGGCGCGTTCGGGCGCCGGGAAGATCGGCTTGCCAGTCCGGCGATCAAGCACGAACAGATTGCCGGTCTTGGTCGACTGGACCAGCGCCGGCACTCTGCCGCGGCCAGGCAGTGTCAGGTCAACCAGCGCTGGCTGCGCTGGCACGTCCATGTCCCACAGATCGTGATGGACGGTCTGATAGATCCAGCGCGGTCGGCCAGTCGCGATGTCGAGCGCGAGGACCGAGGTTGCAAATCGCTCGGTGGTAGCAGGACGGTTGCCGCCCCACTGATCGACCGCCCCCATGCCCATAGGCAGATAGACTAGCCCGAGCGCTTCATCGGCTGCCGGCGTGCTCCAGCTGTTGGGGGATGACGGCGTGTACTGTTTGCCCGTACCCAGTGGCGCAGTGTCGCTGGGATTGCCCGGATCAAAGTTCCAGACGAGCCGGCCGGTTGCCGCATCATAGCCCCGGATGACGCCGGACGGTACCTTGGTGGCGATGTTGTCGAACACTGCGCCGCCAGTGACGATGAGCCCCTTTGCGACCAGTGGCGCTGAGGTCACCTGATACCAGCCCTGATTGTAGTGCGGCTGACCTGGCAGCAGGCTGACAGTACCGTTCTGACCAAAGCTCCGACACAGTGCACCCGTTCGCGGATCGAGCGCGATGAGCCGGCTGTCATTCGTGGCTAGGATGATGCGCTGGGGGCAGTCGCCGACCCTTGTAGCGCTAGGTACGCCCGCCTTCGTACTATCCCAGTAGGAGACACCGCGGCACGTGAGGTGCTGCATGTTCTTCTGCGACGTCGCGATCTTCGGATCGAAGCGCCAGCGCTCCTTGCCGGTCTCGGCGTCGACCGCGATGACCCAGTTGTGCGGGGTACACAGATATACCGTATCCCCAACCTTGATCGGCGTCATCTCGTACGTCGTCTCACCGGGATCGGTGTCGCTTTTCATGTCACCGGTGCGCAGTTGCCAGGCGACTTTCAAATTGCCGACATTGGCCGGCGTGATCTGCGTCAGCGGCGAGAATTTGTCGCCGTACCAGCTGCGCGCATAGGCCTGCCAATCGTCATCGGGCACACCGTGTAAGTTAGCGGCAAGTGCGTTGCGTGGCCCCGGCAGGCTGCCGTCAAGATTGTGCACATCGCGCGTCAGTGAGACAGTGCCGAACACGACCGCAATGCCTAGTGCCACGGTCAGCGGACCGGCGCCGCGCGTCCATGACACGCTGGGCGTCAGGCGCTTAACCGTCCAAGGGAGGGCCAGCAACGCACCGAAGATGAAGATCAGGTCGCCGCGTGGCACTAGCGGCCACCAATCGGCGCCGATCTCTGCCCATGCCCAGATTACCGTGCCGAGCACCAGCGCGGCAAACACGTGTAACGCGAGTACACGCCTGCGCCAAAGCAACACGGCCGTCGCCAACATCGCAAAGCCGGCAACGATGTAGAACAGGCTGCCGCCTAACGTTGCGAGCCACAAACCGCCGACAAGGTTGAGAAGCCCAACGACGCCAATGATAACGGCCAGGATATGAGGCCATCGGGCAGGGTGACGGACATGGGTCATCAGCGGCTCCGCGCGTCATGCCTACCCCACGACAGCGGTATCTAGGGAGGCGGTGCAGCAGGCACCGTAGACGTGTCGCGGAGTTTAAAAGGAGACGTCCGGATGAAACTTTTGTCACATTGGCTGGGATCACTTTATAGAACATCTCGCGGTGTCAGGCGGACACCCCAGCGCCTCCGGGACGTTGAGTGCCTATGCATGATGATAAGACAGTTCGTCTGATGCGCTCGCGTTGTCTTCCCGTAGGTGTAAACGCAGCCGCCTTGAGCATCGTCCGATGAGCGCTGATCGTAACCTGGCCGGGCGCCGCGTAGTGATTACCGGCGCTTCGAGTGGTATCGGCGCGGCAACAGCAGTGGCTTTCGCTAAAGCGGGAGCGCGGCTTGTCCTAGGGGCTCGAGGCAAGGACGGGCTGGACGACGTCGCGCTGCGCTGCGTCGAAGCTGGCGGCAGCGCAATCGTCCGACCGGTAGATTGCACCGACGCAGGCGCAGTGGCCGCATTCGCCGCTGAGGCGCGCGATCTGCTCGGTGGCATTGACCTGTGGTTCAGCTGTGAAGGCGTCGGTGTGCTTGGCCGGTACGAAGACGTCCCGATCGCGGATCACGCCCGTGTCGTCGAAGTGAATCTCGTCGCCCACATGAACGACGTCCATGCAGTACTGCCGATCTTTCTCGCGCAGGATCACGGCACCTGGGTAAACATGATTTCGGCGGGCGGTTTTGTCGCCACGCCGTACGCTGCGGCCTACTCGGCGAGTAAGTTCGGGTTACGCGGGTTCAGCTCGGCGTTGCGCGGTGAGGTATCGAAGCGCCCTCATATCCACATATGCGACGTCTGCCCGACCTTCGTCGATACGCCCGGCGTGGACCATGCCGGCAACTATACCGGTGCCCGGCTTTCGCTTCCCCCCGGTTCGCTCGCACCGGAGACGGTGGCGAAGGCAGTCGTGCGGCTCGCCACGCACCCTCGTAACCTTACCGCCGTCGGCGCGCCGGCAATCGCATTCAAACTTGGCGAGTTCGCGGCGCCGAACCTGCTGGCGGCGATCATGAGCGGCTTCCTCGACACCTGGTCAGCCCGCGCGGCCGACGGCAACGACAGCGATGGGGTGTTGTTCGAACATGGCGTCCCGGCCGGTTCTGATGGTGGCCGACGCGGTCCACACCGGGGGCGCAAGGTGGCAGCCGCAGCGGGCGGTATGGCGGTTCTCGGCCTTGCGGGGGTCGGTGTATGGCTGGGCCGTCGCCGGTGATTGAGGACGACCGCTATCTCGCGGTGCGCTTGGGCATACGGCTACAAACGGACGATGTGGTCGCAAATACCGGCTGGTTTACTTGGCAGGGGTTCACCGCGTGACCGAAGCGATCGAGTTGGGATTGCCGGCGCATGCCTTCGACCGTCAGGATGATGGCGACGATCTTGGCTTCTACGCGCCCCCGCGTTTAGTCACGCACATTGACGAGGCAGCAGTAGGTGCACTGACCAGCCTTTACCGCGATGCGATCCCCGCTGGCGGGCGGGTGCTCGACCTCATGTCGAGCTGGGTCAGCCACCTGCCGGACGACGTCGCCTACGGCGAGGTAGTCGGCCACGGCATGAACGCAGAGGAACTCGCGGCCAATCCGCGCCTCGATCGCTGGTTCGTCCAGAACCTGAACGATGTGCCTGACTTGTCCGAAGAGGACGCGCGCTACGATGCCGTACTGATCTGTGTCGGCGTTCAATATCTGCAACACCCCCTGGCGGTACTGCGCGAGATTCGTCGTGTGCTGAAGCCGGAAGGCCGCGTCATCATAAGCTTCTCGAACCGGTGCTTCCCGACCAAGGCCGTGGCGGTCTGGCGCGCTCTCGACACGCGGGGCCACGCATCGCTTGTCCGCCATTATTTGGAAACAGCAGGGTTCCGCGATGCCACGGCTTCCCTACTCGCCGACGGTCGCCTGGGCGATCCATTGGTCGCGATAACCGGTCGCAGTTGAGGCTGTCGGGATCACACCAGCAATGGGGGCGCTGACTTCCCGGTTTAGTGCCGTTGCGCCTGTTTCATGTATGTATCAGGCGCAACGGCAAGCTCGTGGTCAGGCCTCGACGCTGGCGGTTAAGGGTGGCGTCTGCTGATGTTGGACGACCAGCCAATCGTCGTGTCCCCGCATCCGCAAAGTCGAGGTGCAATGTGCCTCGTACTTCTCGTCGCCGCTTGCGCAGCGCGCGGTGTACGCAACGACGATCAGGCCCTCTTGAGGTCGTGACACTCGTCGGTCCGATAGCTCGACCGCATCCCAATCGGGCGTAGCCTTGACCGCATCCTTCGCTTCCTGCCCCTGGAAGACATAAGGCGGGCGGGGCAAGACCATGACGATCTCCTCGTCGATCCGGTTCTGGTAATGCTCGTCGCTGGCATCCCATAGGCTACCTTCGAATTCCCACACGCGCTGGTCGTCCATGCCGTCTCTCCTTCATGGCTATAGCGCGGAAGAATATACGAGGGTTCCGGCTTCCGAGCTTATCTCATAAACGATCGTATTTGATGCGCCATCATGTGAGAACCTGTAGCAGTTGACGCCAGCGTCTCAAAACACTTTCGCGATTGGCCCTCGACATGATAGACGTCAGACATGAGTTTTGAGAATGCTTCATGCTGATCGGCTATGCCCGAGTGTCGACCCCGGAACAGGATCTGACCCCGCAGCTCGAAGCGTTGCGCAGTGCGGGTTGCGAACGAACCTTCTCGGATAAGTCCAGCGGAGCAAAAGCCGACCGCGCTGGCTTAGCCGACGCACTTTCCCATGCGCGAACCGGAGACATTCTCGTAGTATGGAAGCTCGACCGGCTCGGCCGTACCATGAAAGGACTGATCGACCTCTCGTCCGATCTGGCGACGAGGGGCATTGAGCTAAAATCGATTACAGACGGAATCGATACCGCAGGCACAGCGGGGAAACTCGTTTTTCATATCATGGCGGCGATGGCCGAGATGGAGCGTGACTTGGTACGTGAGCGCACGACGGCTGCGTTGATCGTCGCCCGGCGTGAGGGCAGGGTAGGTGGCCGGAAGACAGTAATGACACCGAAACGCCTCGAGGCCGCGCGGAAACTTTTATCCTCTGGAATGACTGCCCGCGAAATAGCCCCAACCATCGGCGTCTCGGTCGCGACGCTATACCGCCATTTGCCAGCACCAGAACAAGAGGCAATTAGCGCGGAAAAGAATGCCGCTTAGCAGCATGCGGCTGATCTACACGCACGATAAATGGCTGGCTCCCCGTTTCCTAGGAAGCCAGCCTCTATATTATTCCGCCGCTACTTCTTCGGTCTTGCGCTTGCGCGGAGCTGAAGCGGGCTTGGCGTCTGCCTTGGCTGCATTCGTCTGGCCAGGCTTGCGACCCAGGCCGATGCTCTTGGCCATCGTACGACGTGCTTCTGAATAGGTAGGAGCGACCATCGGGTAATCAGCCTTCAGGCCATAACGCTCGCGATATTCCACTGGCGTCATGCCGTTAGTGGCGAGGTGACGACGCAGCGTCTTGTACGGCTTGCCATCGATCATGCTGATGATGTGATCGGGGCTGGAGAGGGACTTCCGGGCCGTTACCGCGCCGACGTATTCCTTGGGCTCTTCCGCAGGGGTTTTTTCAGTCTGCGAACCGCCAACAAGCGACTGAACGCTGCTGTGCATCTGCGATAGAAAAGCAGGAACGTCGTCGGCCGACGTACGGGTATTTGGATTGCTAAGCCAAGCGATCGTCAACTCGGTAGCGAGTTCAACAGAGTTGGGCTGGTCGGTATCGTCGGACATTGAGTGCTCCATCTAGCTGTCGCGCAAGTAGGACTCCCCGAATAATTGCACAACCTTTCAAAAGTTATTCTGTGAGATCGCCTCAACAAATGAGGCCGGCTGCTTGACGATCAACAACGGCTGAGAAAGCTTTAGGACCTCTGTGTCCGGATAATGCACAGGTGCCTTTAGGACCGAAACGTCAGCTGAGATATACAACCCGGAAGGTTGTGCCTTTTTAGCTATAATTCGCGCTGGTCTGATCTTTTCAACCTTAAGCTCAAAATCGCTAGGGGCCGGCATAATGGATAGCTTTTTGCTGTCATTGTCGTAAGCTGCCCCGATCAGGGAGTTGCAAATTACGAACAAGGCATCAGCATTTACCTGCGTAAGCGTGGGAATCGCGATCGCAGTCGCGGCGGTCAGCGTTCATGCGCAGTTCGTTCCGCCTGCTGGATACAGTCCCAGTGGATCACGACCACGTGTCGTGGTGCCCTCAGACCCCGGTGCGCCGTTACTAACCCGTATTCCTGATGCAGCGGTATCGAGCCTGATCCACGTCGATCCGAACTACAAACGTGGGCGTGCCAAGGTTATTGGCGCATTTGTGATAGCTGAAACGAGCAAAGCCCAAGTCGTTGAGGCGTGGTCTCCCGGTTTTCTGCCCGTTACCCTCTCATTGAGCGATGGCCGCTGCTACTCGCTCCAAGCCGATTATGACGGAGGTACGCTCTCTAATGGCCGTCTGCGCAATGTAAGATGTGAGCGAGATCGGAAGTTTGATGAACCGGCGCTTCCAGCGCCACCTCCTGGCCGCTCATTACGGTTGATCGGGACCGCTTGGGGTTACGGGGCATGGGTCGATGACCGGACAAAAACCACCATCGTTACCTCACCGCACGCAACGACTTTCCGACCGCTTTTTACGGCTCAAATGACGTCCAGCGCTATCATGGCAATGAACGGCATCGATTGGCCCGGCGGTAATGTGACGTTGGTGGGCAAAATCAAAGGGCGACTGACGGTCGTGACCCTAGAAACTAGCTACTGACCGTGATGCAAAACATTTGAGTTTGCATCATGTCTACATTCCTCGGAGTCTATCGAAAGATGGAAGATCGGCACGCGGATGCGAACAGCGGCCTGACTGGATTTGCGGAAGATCAGCTTTAAGGGTAATCGCCTATCAAGCAGCCTGCTTGGCAGCTAGAATAAAGTTGGCTTTGCGCCATGGGCCGCATCGAACAGCTGGTCTATCGCGGTTGGCAGGATTGGCGTCATCATCGACTTATCCGAGAAGCGGTGAAATTCAGGCCGATTGTCCGTCAAAGCTGGCCATGGGGCTTTGCCGCGAATGAATTCAGCCCAAGCCGCTGTCATCCGACGTGAAATTTGCTGGTCAACTATATTGTACGGTCTGTCCGAAGGTTTGCCAAGGGTACCGAACACGTAGGGCAGCTCGGCGGAATGGAACGCTCCCCAACGTTGCGCCTCCGGGCCCGGAGGTACGCGCGCAAAGAGGTAGGCGTAAGTCGGCGATAGGCGTCCCGCGGGACGACCACGCCACCATTCGAGCACTGCTCTAACGCCGCACCAACGTGCCGCCACGCGCGAGTTTACTCCTCTTGCCTGTAGCTCGGCACCGGCACCGCCGCAGTTCGCTGGCGGAGCGCTTACACGATCCACCGGCCTGAACGCCGTAGTCTCGTCCGCAGTCATTCCGATTAGGATCGGGACATCTGCCGCCGAACCGCTTTGCCATGCTCGCCGAGGAGATAGCGGTAGATCTAGCGACAGACTTAGCCGCGATCCTGTCCCCGTAATGCCGGCCTCCGGTGGCAGACCACTTTGCGCGATCGCTCTGGCAAACAGCCCTTTTGCTGACGGCATAGCGAGCAAGGCGTGCACGAGCATCGCCCCCGCTGACTGCCCCGCGATCGTTATCCGCTCAGGGTCACCACCGAATGCTGCGACATTCCGCTTCACCCACCGCAACGCGTCGACCACGTCGTGCAACCCACGATTGGGCCGCGCACCCTTGTGGGTAGCGAAGCCGTCCTCACCTAAACGGTAGTTAACCGTCACGACGATGACCCCGCGGCTGGCAAAGGCTGTTCCGTCGTAGACGGGTACCGAACCCGATCCTCCGACAAATCCTCCGCCATGTATCCAGAACAGAACCGGCGCGCGCCCTGACTTCCGTGGTGTCCATATATTGAGGAACAGACAGTCCTGAGCCACCAAGCCAGACGTAACGAACTCCGATGTCCAGGGGCCAAAGCCTTGTAGGTCGATCTTTTGCGGACAGTTTGGCCCGAACGATCCCCCTTGTGGCGAGGCTTTTGGCACATTGACCGCGGTAACACCCGCCCGATTTCTACCGTCAGCCGGCGTCGCGTAGCGAATGCCTAGATACCGCACGATCTTCCCGGCTCGCACGCCCGTTACCGTCGCGCCGTTAACCACGACCGTCGGAGCGGCGACGAGAAGCGCGGCAGTGAGCGTCAGCATGGCCCGTCATCTCCAAGGGAGCTTGGCTTACGGATGCAAGCGCCCCTCAGCCATTTCAAGATTGGCGCTGAGAGCCCGATCACCGGCGAACCGCGCGATCGTAACGGGGTACTTTCCTGCCGCAACGTGCCAATCGTTCGCCTTGACGTCAAAATCGGCAAGCAGTCTCGGGTCAATGTCTATACTGACACGCTGGTTTTCGCCGGGTGCCAGCATCACACGCTTGAAACCTACAAGACGTGTGCTCCCCCCGTTCCGCTGCCCCGCTTGGACGTAGGCTTGCGGCGAATCCGCGCCCGCGACCTTCCCCGTATTCGTCACGGTGAAACTGATGCGCGGTGTCGCTCCAGGTTCGATACGCAGATCGCCGTAACTGAAGCGTGCGTAGGAGAGGCCGTAACCGAACGGGAATAGCGGCCGGACACCGTGCTTCAGATACGAGCGATAGCCGACATCCGCCCCCTCGGCATAATCCACATCCACCAGCAGCGATCGTTCGACCATCCCATAGGTGCTTCCCTTCTTCTGCGCCCGATCAGCCTCCTTCATGGCGGATAGCCCTGGAACGACGGGGCGTGGTGCCTGCGCTTCGCTGGCGGGGAACGTCATCGGCAACCGGCCGGAGGGGTTGGTCGCGCCGAACAATATGTTGGCGATCGCCTCGCCCCCGCGCTGCCCCGGATACCAGGCCTGGAGCACCGCAGGTATACGCGAAAGCCAAGGCATCAGCACAGGCCCGCCTGTCTCCAGAACGACCACGGTGCGCTTGTTGACACCCGCTACCGCGTCGATCACTGCGTCCTGCCCGTCAGGTAGTGACATCGTTTCAACGTCCTGGGCTTCCGTGCGCCATTGCGAGGCGAATACGATCGCGAGATCCGCCTTTCGGGCGGCCGCCGCAGCGGCGTCAGGATCCGTGCCATCGACGAAGCTGATGGTGGCGTTCGGCGCCATCCTGCGGATGGCCGCCAGCGGTGACGAAGCGTGCCAAGTCACGCGGGCGAACGATGCCGCAGCGCCCTCCTTCAGCGGTATTTCGACGGGGGCACCTCCGACCGAGCGGACCTGACTCGATCCGCCACCCGACAGGACGCCCACGTCCGCATGCGAGCCGATCACCACGATCGATTTGACGGTGCGTGCCAGCGGCAGCAGGTTTCCTTCGTTCTTAAGGAGGACGCTACCCTTCTCGGCGATCTCCTGCGCAACGCGGGCATGGGCATCATAGTCGACAAATTGAGGTGTCGTCGGGACCGGATCGTTGATCAGACCCGTGCTGACGACGCCCCACAGGATGCGCTGGTTCATATCGGTCAGCCGGGTGGACGATACCGTCCCGGCCGCAAGCGCGTCGTCAAGCGGCTTCCCGAAGAAAGGCCCCTTGTCCAATTCGCGACCGGACTGCTGATCCAGGCCGGCGTTGATCGCCTTGACAGTCGAATGAACGGCGCCCCAGTCGCTCATCACCCAGCCCTTGTAGCCCCAGTCCCGCTTGAGGACCTGGTTCAGCAGGAAGTCGTTCTCGCACGCCCAGTCGCCGTTGACCTTGTTGTAGGAGCACATGACGGAACCGGGGCGGCCCCGCTCGATGGCGATCTCGAAGGCGAGCAGATCGCTTTCGCGCAACGCAGCCTGGTCGATGCGGGCATTCACGGTCGTTCGCAGCGTCTCCTGGGGATTGAGAGCGAAGTGCTTGACCGTGGACACGATGTGGTTGGACTGGACGCCGCGTATGGATTCGCCGGCCATCACGCCGGAGAGCAGAGGGTCTTCACCGAAATATTCGAAAGTGCGCCCGCCCCATGGATCACGGGTCAGGTTCACGCCGCCCGCGAGCAGCACGTTGAACGTCTTGGCCCGTGCTTCGGCGCCGATCATCGCACCGCCCCGATAGGCAAGCTCAGGGTCGAAGCTCGCGGCGATCGCCAGGCTTGCCGGCAGCGCGGTGGCGACATCGCCCTTGCGCTGTTCGATCTGATTGGCGACGCCGAGCGAAGCATCGCTTTCGCGTAGCGTCGGAACGCCAAGCCTGGGCACCCCCGGAACATAGCCGGCCGAGGGAATCATGTCCGCGGGACGGTCTTTGCTCATCGGCGGGAAGTAGCCGAAGACATAGGCTTGCCTCTCGGCAGGCGTCATCCGGCTCGCTAGCGTGGCAGCCTGCCGTTCCGCGGAATCCTGCCGTTCGGGCCCACGTGTCGCTACGCTCGCGTCGGACCGATCCTGCGCGGCTGCGCCTTCAGCCGTGGCGCCTGTCAGCGCTGCAACGAGAACGGTCATGACGGCGGACGGCGGACGCTTCATGGTATGTCTTCCGATCTTTAGGTTCGCAGCCGGGAGGATGCGAGGAGTAAGGTTCAGCCGTATCGAGAATGACCCCGGCGATCCGTCGGCTTCGCTGCCGTCCGGATCGCACGTCGTGCGGCTCATTCGGAACGAAGAATGCGCGGCATCACTCTGCCAGAGCGCGCAGCGTGGGATCGGCGACGGTCTTCATGACGTCGTAGCCCCGTTTGTTGGGGTGGACGCCGTCATCCGTCAGTTCCCGCTTCATGCCGCCCGTCGGTGTCGCCATCGCGGCATAGTAATCGATGAACGGCACGCCTTGGCTCTTCGCATAGTCGCGAAGCCAGCCGTTCATCGCCGCGAGCTGCGTTGCCGGGCGCATCGATGGATTCCACCAGAACGCATCCGCCGGGAGCAGCGACCCGAGCACGACCTTGATCCGGCGCGCACGGGCCAGATCCACCATCGTCCGGATGTTGTTCTGCCAGGACTCCGGGGTGATCAGCCCTGTGTTTCCGGCGATATCGTTCGCCCCAGTCAGAATGTGAACCGCGCCCGGCTTGAGCGCGACGACATCCTGATAGAAGCGTAGCAGGATCTGCTCGGACGTCTGGCCGCTGATCCCGCGGCCAAGGACCGAAGACGAGAAGAACGCAGGCTGATCGCGCTTCCAGAACTCCGTGATCGAGTCACCGATGAACACGATGCGAGGGGAGGCCGCGACCTTCGTATTCTCGTCGGCGTAGCGACACAGATTGGGCCAGTCGAGCTGGCGTCGTGCGCCGTCCTGCTCAGCCTTGGCCTTTTGACCTACCTGCGCATCGATGCGCGCGCATGCATCCTCGGTCATGGCGGTCTGCGGCTGCGCAGTCGCTGCGGCGAGGGCAATAAGTGTCGCTAACATGACGTTCCTTCGATTGAGGCCTTAGGCGTTTGCGAACGAACCGGCATACCGCTCGCGCAAAGCGCTCTTCAGTATCTTGCCGGTTGCGGTGTGCGGGAGCTCTTCGACGAAGACGATCTCGTCAGGAAGCCACCATTTCGCGACATGGCTCTGCAGGTGGTCGCGAACTTCGGCTGCCGACACCGCGCTGGCTGGACGCCGAACAACGAGCAGGATCGGCCGCTCTCCCCATCTGGGATGGACCGCGCCGATCGCCGCGGCTTCCGCGACGCCGGCACAGCCGACGGCGGCGTTTTCCAGATCGACCGAGCTGATCCATTCGCCACCCGACTTGATCATGTCCTTGGCGCGGTCGGTGATCTGCATCGTGCCGTCGAGATGCATGATCGCGACATCGCCGGTGTCGAACCATCCGTCGCTGTCCACCGCGTCGGATTCCGCCGCGAAATACCGACGGATCACCCAAGGGCCCCGGACGCGTAAACGACCAGGTGTCACGCCATCATGGGGCAGAAGCGCGCCGGCATCGTCGACAAGGGCCAACTCGATGCCGAACGGCGGTTTGCCCTGACGTGACGTGAGCGCAAGCCGCTCGTCCTCGTCCATCGTCGGCCAGGCCGCGGGCCGCTGCCCCATCGTGCCGAGGGGCGACGTTTCCGTCATGCCCCAGATGTGGGCAACGCGGACGCCCGCCGCCTCGAACCGCGCGATCATCGACGAAGGCGCCGCGGACCCACCGATGCTGACGTGACGAAGCTCTTTAGGGAAGCTGTCAGTGGTATCCGCATAGGCCAGCAGACTAAGCCACACCGTGGGCACCCCCGCCGAATGCGTCACGGCTTCGTCAGCCATGGCGCGCGCCAGCAGCGCCGGCTCGTTGGTGGGACACAGCACCAGCTTCGCGCCTGCGATCGCGGCGGCGAAGGGCAGTCCCCAGCCGGCCGCATGAAACATCGGCACGATGGGGAGTATCACCGCTGCAGCCGAGAGATCGAACATGGAGGGGGCAACAGCAGCCATGGCATGGAGCACGGTCGACCGATGCGTATACAGCACGCCTTTGGGAGCACCCGTCGTGCCGCTGGTGTAGCAGAGCATGCATGGCTCGCGCTCGTCACCCTCGGACCAGTCATACTGCCCGTCCTGAGGCTTGAGCAGGTCGGACAGGCTTCCGGATCCCGTGCCGTCGATGCAGATGAAGTGCTCGATCGTCGGCCATCGGTCGCGTAGCCGATCGACTAGCGCTTCGAAGGCGCCGTCATAGAAGAGCACACGGTCGGCCGCATGGTTGACGATGTAGATCAGCTGCTCGTCGAAGAGGCGGGGATTGAGCGTATGAACGATGGCGCCCATGCCGATCGCACCGAACCAAGCGCTGAGATGGGGCGCATGGTTCATCGCGAGGGTCGCAACACGATCGCCGCGTCCGATGCCCATATGCTCCAATGCCTGTGCCAACCGCCGTGCGTCTCCGGCGAGCTCCGCCCAGGTACAGCGCGTGACCTTCGTATCCGACCAAGCCGTCACGATCTCGGTGGTGCCGTGGTGATGCGCTGCGTGCTCGAGCAATTGCGGGACGCGCAGTTGGTGGTCCTGCATCGACGCGATCATTGCCGTGTCCTCATGACGGAGAGCGCCATTTGAAGGTCACGGCGGATTGACCCTTCAGGTGGAAGGTGAAGGCACCATAGGGCGTCGAGATGATCGGATCGTGGTCGGCGCTGTCGGCGTTGTATGCGAGGAGGGCGACGGTCCCGTCGGGATTGGCGAACGCCACGGACAGGACATTGTCGACGCGCTCGGTCGACGCGATCCGCACGGCACCGCGCTGGACGAAGCGGCTGAGATGGCCAAGCGAGTAGTATTGGACGTTGCGGCTGTAGGTGCCGGTGATCGGCTCCACGGTCACGATACCCGTGCAGGCAAGACAGCCGCCCTTGTGAGGACCGAATGTCGTATCGAGCGCGACGTTGAAGAACGCCACGCCGCGAGCCCAGTTGCGGGTGGTGCCGATGATCAGGTTCTGCATGTCGTAACCGAGGTTCGACGCCCAGTTGATCGCGGTCGCCGATCCGACGCATTCGGTGAAGAACACGTCCTTGAGAGGATACTGATTGTGGACGATCGACTGCTGCGAGACGTCTCCGCCGTAGCAGTGGAATGCGCTGCCGCTGACATACTGCGCCGCGCGCGCATTCGCGAGCACCTGCAACGCCTGCGGGTTGAGGTCCCAATTGTGATCGAGTTCGAGAAGCTTCGTCTGCGGTGATGCCTCCGCGAGCTGCGGACCGACGTGATCGGCGAACAACGCGGCGCGCTGGTCCGGAGACAGCAGCATGCCCGGATAGTCGGTGGGTGCGAACGCCGGTTCGTTCTGGATGCTCATGTAGTCGAGCGGGACGCCGGCGGCGGCATAGGCCTGGGCCGTCTTGGCCAGATACGCGCCAAAGACGTGGAAGCTGTCATCGCGCAGCGTGCCACCGATCAGCGATCCGCTGGTCTTCATCCATCCCGGGGGACTCCACGGGGTGCCCATGACGACGAGGTCGGGATTGAGCGCCTTCGCGGCGCGGACCGTCGGCAGCACGTCGGTGGTGGCGGGCGCGATCGAGAACTGCGCCAGGGCCGGATCCGTCTGTCCGGCTGGAAGATCATCGTAGCTGTAATGTGTCCGGGAGAAGTCGGACGCGCCAAGGGTCAGCCGCGTCATGCCAAAATGGTTGCCGCCTGTACCGAACAGATCATTCATCAACGCCGTGCGCTGGGTGGGCCCGAGCGCATGTTGGATGAGGTAGGCGGATGCGTCGGTGATGCTCGCGCCGAAGCCTTCGATCTTCTGATACCGGACGCTCGGATCGACGACGATCGCGTTTCCGGCGACTGCGCCATTGTAGAAGGGGATGGGCGCCTGAGGGGCGAGCAACGATTGCTGATCCCCCGTCGTCAGCCATGCCTGGGCAACGAGGCCTGTCTGAGAACCGGCCAATGCCGTTGGAATAGGCGCCGGCGACGGCAGTATGGCTGGTAGCGCGCTGGAGACGGCCCCCTGCACGACCGTGACGAGGCCTGCGGCGGTCTCATCGTCCGACGCGCCGTAGAGCAACGCGCTTGCGCTCGTTGCAAACAAGAGGCCCACCGCGGCCAAGCCTAAACGCTTAGACATTGTAATCCTAACCTCTTGAGCGTTGATGCATCTGGATGGGGTGGTGACGGCGTCGGGCCGTCACCACCAAGGATCGGACTAGAACTGCGCTGTTACGCCTGCAAAGAAGCGACGACCGATGATGTCGCCGAATGAAGCGGCGGGGTACTCGTTCTTGCGATCGAAAAGGTCGTTGACGCCGAGGCGCAATGCGTATCGATCCGCAATCGTGTATTCGAGGGACACGTCGTGCCGGTAATTGGCGCGAACCTTGTAGAAGCCGTCGGTGGAATTCTCGACGGTTGCACCCTGCCCGGTCAATGAAGGCGAGAGGTAGTTCAGCGCGTAGGTGATGAGCGCCGGACCGATCTTGTATCGCGACTCGAAGTGAACAGACCATTCCGGCAACGCCACTGTTCCGTCGAGCTTCTGCGTCACTCCAAGGTAAACGACCTCTTCCAGACGATTGTGCGTCGCAGACGCCGTCAGGGCGAGCTGGCCGGGCAAGGACGCGGAAATGCTGCTGAGGGAGAAACGGTAGTCGATGTTGTAAAGGTCGGATTTCAAGCGTGCCGATCCGGCGTTCACGGTCGTGGCAACGCCGCGGTTGATGTCGCCGTTGCTGTCGTAACCAAGAGTTCCGCAATAGACGTCCGACTGCGGCTGCTGGTCGAAGCAGGTCGACGCGAACTCGTTGACGCCGAACAGAGCCAGCGCATTGCCGATCTTCAGATCGAGACGATCTGCGGTGATTGTCAGCCCGCGAAGGAACGTCGGCTGGAACACGAACCCGAATGTCAAAGCGTTCGACACCTCGTTCTGCAGTTCTGGATTGCCCCGGGTCGTCAGCTGCACCTGTGAGGTGCCTGTACCGACGAAGTTGGCGAGGCGGTTGTCGACCGTCGGTGCGACGCCCGCCGGCAAGCTGTTCAATCCGTAGTTCGCGTTAGCCGTGAACAAGGCGACGCAGTTCGCCCGCCGCGCCGTCGGGTTGGGACCGCCATTGATCGCCGTGATCGAACATGGGTTGCCTGCGCCGCTTATCGCCACCGAACCGGGCGCGCTCACCTGATTGATGCTGGGCGCGCGGAAATTGCGGCTGCGGTTGATGCGCGCCGTAAGGCCCGCGCCAATCAGCCAGCGGCCACCGACGCCCCAAACGGAGTTGTTTCCAGCCAAGGTGCTGTTGACCAGGCGATACGAGCCGTCGAAGTCGAGAGCCTGGACTAGCGGCAGACGGAAATCGCCACCGACCAGGGGGACCGCGACTTCACCGGCGATCTCGTCGGTGTTAAAGCCCCCGCGACCGCCGACGGCCTTGATGCCTGCGAGGTAGATGCCGTCGAGGTCACCCTGCAGAGGATTGAACGACGCGCGCTGGTCGCGATGCTCGTAGGTCGCGCTGAATTTCGCCATCCCCCCGGGCAGACGCACCACGTCGCCGCTTATCGTGGCCAGTACGTCGTCCTGCAGGTTCTTCACCGGGCCGAGCGTGCCGGAATCGGTGACGCCGCTCTTGCCGACGGCATAGTTCAGGACAGCCTGATTTGGCCGCTCGGTGCCGAAGATGTTGAACGGGACGCAGGACGCGTCGACGACGGTCGTCTGGTTGATCGCGCAGACGATCTGGCCGGCCGAGTTGCGGACGGCATTGGCCGCATTGCGGAAGTTGGGATAGATGGGCGCGTACGCGTCGATATCGGTATTCACCTGACCGTGCGAATAGGACACCTCGTAGTCGAAGCGTCGTTTCCCCAGGTTGAAGTTGCCGTTCAACGCAGCGAGCGCGCGATAGGTCGTGGTAGTAAAAAACTGGTCGCCGCCATTCGGATCGACGTCGAGGAAATTCTTGGAAAGATAGAGCGGCTGACCCGCAGCGAAGCCCGGATTGGCCGCCGAAAGCGCCTGGACTGTACTCTGCGACAAGTACGGATTGTTACGGGTGAAGGGCAGGGGCTGCAGGTCGGAATACGCGAACGACAGCACGGGAATGTACTGCTGAAGCAGTGCGCCTCTCTTCACAAGCCGCGACCGCGTCCGCGCAACCAGCAGTTCGGTCGAGAACGTCAAATTGCTTGTAAGATCGTAGTGACCAATGAGCGAACCGATGGCGCGTTCAACGCCAGGCACCAGTGTTCCGTAGTCCTTGAACGGCCAACGCAGATCGCTTCCCGTGGCTGCTGTAGCGACCCCCGGAACCGGAGTGCCCAGCCCCTTCAATGCGATGTTACCGTCTCCGTCGATCGTGACGCCGCGGCCGCCCTGCTTCACGACGCCGTTCACATCGAAGTTGAACGGTCCGGTGACAACAAGGCCGTTTTGATCCACATATTGCGTGGCGTCGTTGTATGCTGTGGTGAACGGAATGCCATTGGCGCCGGCACCGGGCGTAAGGTTTAGACCGGCTCCCGAAATGAAACGGTCAGAACGCTGCTTGAAAACGAGCGGGTCAGTCTTGGAGTAATCCGCTTCGATGGCGATGTTGCCTCGCCCGCCCGCGAAGTTCCGGCCAGCCGTAAGACGCACGGTATGGAGCGAATAGTCGCCATCGCCAGTTACGGTATTCTGCGCCTCAAGGCGCACGCCCTGAGCGTTCTTCTTCAGAACGTAGTTCACGACGCCACCAATCGCGCCTGATCCATAAACCGCGGCACCGCCGCCCTGGACCACTTCGATCCGGTCCAGCAGCCCGAGCGGGATGATATTCGTATCGACCGCTTCGTCGCCCAGACCAAGCGACGTGGAAACCGTGCGACGCCCATTGACGAGAGTCAAAGTTCGAGCGGGCCCGAGGTTGAACAGGTTTGGAAAATCGGCGCCGGCTACCGCCTGGCCATTCGAGACATAGGGCTGAGGCGTACGTTGCGGCGTATTCGACGTCAGCTCGTTGAGCGCGTCGCCAGCCTGATTAAAGCCGCGCTGCTTGAAATTGTCGGCGTCCAATACCGCGACGGGAGCGGATGCAGTCTCGTCAACGGAACGCCGAATGCGCGAGCCGGTAACTACAATCTCGTCCTTTCGAGCCCCGTCCTGTCCGTCGGCGGGGTTTTCTGCTGCATCTGCTGCGGGCGTCGCCTCCACAGGGGCCTGCTGAGCCCAAGCCGTACCATTTGCCGTAAACGCCAGCCACACAGCGGTCATGCAGCCAACAGTGTACAGCCGCGACGATGCCTTACGCATGCTAAAACCCCCTCCTAAAGCGCCTCCGGTTCGGAGACAGAGCTGCTTTGCGGCCATCCGCAAGCGCCCGATTGAAAGCCAACCTGATTCGTTGTATGTATTCTTATTGCTGTTAGCGACAGTAACATCTTGAAAATGTCGTTGGCAAGCGTGATTTAAGGTGGAGAGCGTATGCGAACGGAAAGTGGCTCTGGCGCCACGAGCGAAGAGGAGGCCCCTTCCACTTGGTTGGCTGCGCGGGCATCCCGGGTCGCAATAGCCACGCGACTGAACTACGACGGGCGAATGACACCCGCTAAGGACATCGCAACTCCGCTCCCGAATAAGGTTCGCCGAACCCGCACACCGGTTCGCACGCAAGCCGAGCGGCGAGAGGCAACTATCCAGGTCATTTTGGACGAGGCCGAAACGCTTTTTGCGTATCATGGTAGAGACGGTGTCACGATCAAGGCGATCGCATCGGCTGCCGGGGTGACGCCGGCACTCATCAACTATTATTTTGATGGCTTGGAGAATATCTTCGAAGCCGTCTGGTCTCGTCGGGCATCCATTCTGAATCCGATCCGCATCCAGGTTCTGAATGACTACGAGTCGACGAATTCGGGTAATCTGGAAGCTGCCGGGGCGATTGATGCTTTTCTGAGGCCGATCTTCGATCATGTGTTCTCGCTTGGGGAAGGCTGGTCGAATTTCATGTCCTTGATAGGCATGACGAACACGACCCGCTTTTGTGGCGCATTCTACATGGACAAGCATTTCGACGACGTCGTTCAGCGCTTCTTGGAAATCATGCGTCAGATTGGGAACGTACCTGATGAAGAACTGTTCTGGTTTGCCCATCATCTTTTGGGATCTTTAACGTTTTCGATGGCCCAAACAGGCAGAATCAACCGGATCTCTAAAGGAAAGTGCAGCTCAGCAGATTACGACAACGTGCTGCGTTCAAGCGTTCAGCTATTTTCCAGTGCTTACGCCGCGCTTGTCGCCAAGTACGACAAGCCTGAAATGCCTCCGATTTGATAAATGGTAGCTGATCGGAGAAAGGCCGACTATCAGCATGATATGTGGAGCGACCGTTACTGTCGATTGGTGGGACGACGCTCATTGCTGCATGATGACGCTCTACAATCTACTTGATGCTCCGACTGCCGCCGGCTTGAGCGTGCAGCTCTCACATGCAGGCTTCGTTTTTGTGGTGGTCCAGCGCAGGCAAAGCATCGCGGAAGGCAGAAGACGCCGCTCAGAGCGTCGATCCGGCTCCCCGGTTCCGGCCACTTGTTCTTGCCCAGGGTCAGGGGGGAGTTGAGGCGGCGAGCCTCCTCACACTGACCGCGTCGCTTTCTCGAAATTAATAATATTTTCGGAAATCCAGCGCGTGATGAGTTCACGGATATCGGTCCGTCGCCTGACGGAGCCGCGAGCGTCTCAAGCCTGACGACTCGCTCCCCCGCGGTGCGAAGCGGCTCCCGGCTCGTCGCCAGCACGTGAAGCGTCGACAAGGCTTGCAGAAGGTCTAGCGGAGTACCAGGAAAGGAACGCCGCTGCGCACTCTGTGCAATTGAGACGGTTGTTGGTGGTCGAGCGGCTTGATCAGACGGGGCTCGGGCAGTCATGAACTACAACCAGCAGTTCGGCGCCTAGATGACGCTCGAAACATTTGGAATCAGCCTTGCAAATCCGGGTTCGATGGCCCGACGACGACTTCCGCCCTTGCTCTGCTTTTCAATATCGCAAGTGAGGAAAGATGGGCGCGCATGTAGTCAGACGCCTCCTGCCTGCGATCCGTCAGAAGGAGATCCACCATGTGAACATGCTCACGGCACCGGCCCTTCGCCGTGTTCCGGTCGAGCATCTGCTTGTAGTCTATCAGTCTGCGCAACTGATCGATCCGCCTGAGCGAATCGATGAAGAAGGTGTTGCGGCTGCAACCCGCGATCGCCTGGTGAAGCCCGGTGTTCAACTCGAACAGTGTTATGTCGCTGACGTCGTGGATCGCGCCGTCGATCAACCACTGCTGCTGCTGGCGGACAACCTGCAGGATCTCTGTGTCGAGCGCGAAGCGCGGCTCAAGGATCGCCGCTGGTTCGATCAGCAATCGGAACCGGTAGCTGTCGTCATACGCCTCCAGCGACGTGAGGACGGGTAGGAATTCCCAGCCATTTCCCGGCAGACGTGCGATCCATCCCTCTTCGACCATTCGTCTCAGGATATGACCGAGCTTTCCGCGCGTGACGGGATAGCGACGTAGGAACTCGCTTTCGGTCAGGCGATCGGGGAGCTTGCCGTTGAGTCGGTCGTCCGCGATCTGGAAATACACCTGCTCATCATCTGCAGCAGGCGCTGCTATGATGGACTTCGGCACCGTATCTTGCAACGTCGGCGCGATCCGTGTGCTGCCGTCGTCCGCTTCTTCGACGAGGCCCTGCACGCGAAGTACCGAGAGCGCGCCACGCACCGGCGAGCGCGACACCCGCAGACGCTCCGCCAAACCGCGCTCCGTTACCCGTTCCCCTACCTTCAATATGCCTGATGCGATCAGATCGGTGATCTGCGCCGCAAGCTGCGTCGATAATGCGGTGGTTTTCATCGAATGACCATCGCTGGTATTTTGTGCTTGCGCAATACCAGGTCTGTTTGTAGGTATAGTTTCGCTACATAATACCAGGTCGCAGTATGCGGGCAGGTGCAAACACTCGAGGATTCCAATGCAGCTCTCGATCAATCCGGCTTCCGGCGACGAACTCGCACGTCTGAAGGACCATGACCCCGCGTTCGTCGAAGCAGCGCTGACTCAGGCGGTCGAGGCGCAGAAGGTCTGGCGTCAGGTTGCCATCGAAGATCGGGTCGAGTTGCTGCGCCGTATCGCTCGGGTGCTTCGCGCCGATCTGTCGCGCTATGCCGAACTGATCGCCCTGGAAGTCGGCAAGCCGATCGCCGAGGCCGAAGGTGAAGTCGAGAAGTGCGCGATGAATTGCGACTTCTATGCCGAACACGCTGCGGCCTATCTCGCCGACGAGGCCATCGCATCGAACGCGTCCGAGAGTCTTCTGAGCTATGAACCTCTGGGTGTGATCCTGGCGATCATGCCCTGGAACTATCCGCTGTGGCAGTTCTTCCGCTTTGCCGCGCCGGCCCTTGCTGCGGGCAACGGCACGATCCTCAAGCACGCGAATAACGTGCCGCAATGCGCGATGCTTATTCAGGACATATTGGACAAGGCTGAGTGCCCGGACGGTCTTGCGAAGGTGCTGCTGCTGCAACCTGGCGAGGTGGCCGGGTTGATCGCCGATGATCGGATCGCCGCCGTGACGCTGACAGGCTCGACGCACGTCGGAACGATCGTAGCGTCGCAGGCGGGCAAGGCGCTGAAGAAGCAGGTTCTGGAACTGGGCGGCTCAGATCCGTTCATCGTGCTGGCCGATGCAGACATCGCGACGGCCGCGGCGATGGCGGTAAAGGCGCGCTACACCAATGTCGGGCAGAGCTGCGTCAACGCGAAGCGATTCATCGTCAATGACAGCGTTGCCGATGCGTTCGTCGCCGCGTTCAAGCGCAACGTCGAGGCGCTGGTGATCGGCGACCCGAAGGATCGCGCCACGCAGATCGGCCCGATGGCGCGCGCCAACCTTCGCGACGAGTTGGACCGCCAGGTGAAGGATACGTTGGGGCAGGGGGCGACCCTGGTCACCGGTGGTACCCCGCTCGATCGACCCGGCTTCTACTATGCGCCGACGATCATCGACCACGTCACGCAAGAGATGACGGCAGCCCGAGAGGAGACCTTCGGTCCGGTCGCAGCGATCATCCGGGTGAAGGACGAGAACGAAGCCATAAGGATCGCCAACGACACCGAGTTCGGGCTCGGCGCGTCGATCTGGACAGCCGACACGGCGAGGGCCCGCGCTCTCGCCAAGCGCATCGATGCCGGAGCGGTGTTCATCAACGGCATCGTCGCCTCCGACCCCCGCCTGCCCTTCGGCGGCATCAAGCGCTCGGGCTACGGCCGTGAGCTGGGCATCATCGGAATGCGCGAATTCACCAACATCAAGACCGTCTGGATCGGCCCCGCGCAGGGCTGACCTCGAGTCGTCAGGAGAATGCCATGTCGAATGCAACCACAGCCAGTCCGCTCGTGCTGCGTCCTTCGGAGATCACACCGAAGGACCGGGGCGGCGGTGTGCGGACCTATCCGCTCGTCCGGTCGGGGATCGGCGCTACCGCCTTCATCAACGGCATCACCGAGTTTGACCCGGGATGCGCGGTACCGCTGCACTATCACAACTGCGAAGAAAGCGTGATGTTGCTCGAAGGCGAGGCGATCGCGACGATCGATGGGATCGAGCAGCGCGTCGAACCCGGCGACACCACCTTCATTCCCGCCGGCATCCACCACTTCTTCCGAAACACGTCGGCGACCGCGAAGATGCGGATCTTCTGGGTGTATGGCTCCATCGATGCCGACCGCACTCTCGTCGCCACGGGCGAGACGCGTCGTATCGACGATGAGCACGGCGGACGATGACCGTGGCTCAGCGCGAGACGTCCCCGATCGTGGAAGCGGACGCTCTGACCCGGTTCGCGGCGCTCATCTACGAGCGTGCGGGAATGATGCGCGACGATGCGCATCTGGCAGCGGACACGCTCGTCAAGGCGGATCTGTGGGGTCATCAGACCCACGGCGTCATGCGCCTGCCCTGGTATGTTGGGCGGTTGGCGTCACGAGCCGTGATCGCCGACGCGGTGCCGGAACTTGTGATGGATTCCGGCGCCGTCCTGGTTCTCGATGGCCACGACGCGATGGGTCAGGTCTCGACCGCCCGTGCGACCGAACTCGCGATCGACCGTGCCAAGGCGCACGGCATCGCCGCGGTGGCGGTGCGGAACTCCAACCACTTCGGCACCGCGATGTATTTCACGCTCATGGCTGCTCGGGCCGGCTGCGTCGCATTCCTCTCGACCAACGCCAGCCCGGCGATGCCGCCGTGGGGCGGGCGCAGCAAGACCGTGGGCACCAATCCATGGTCATGGGCGGCTCCCGCAGGGTCCCTGCCGCCGATGGTGTTGGATATCGCCAATACGGGCGTGGCGCGCGGCAAGATCTATCTCGCACGGCAGAAGGGCGTTCAGATCCCGCTCGGCTGGGCTCTGGATGCCGATGGCCAGCCGACCACCGATCCAGTCGCCGCACTTGGCGGCGTCACGTTGCCGATGGCTGGCCACAAGGGCTACGGGATCGCGGTGATGATGGATATGCTTTCGGGCGTGCTCAGCGGCAGCCAGTTCGGAACCCGCGTCAACGGACCCTATCAGACGGAAAAGCCCGGGGGGGCGGGGCACATGATGATCGCGCTCGATATCGAGGCGTTCCAGACCCAGGGCGAGTTCGCCGAGCGCATGGAGCAGATGATCGCTGAACTGAAGGCTACGCCGCTGGCCGCCGGCCACGACGAGATATTCTACCCTGGCGAACTCGAAGCGCGCAGCGAGGTGCGGCTTCTCGAAACTGGTCTGGCACTTCCGCAGGACACGTTGACGGACCTCGCGACGTTGGCGAAGGACTGGGACTGTCTCGACGCGCTGCCTTTCGCGCCGTGACGAGATTCCCGCTTTGCGCCCATCTGGGCTACCTGTTCACGGAACATGCGCTGCGCGATCGCTTTGCCGCTGCTTCGCGCTGTGGCTTCAGGTTCGTCGAACACCCGGCGCCCTACGCGCTTGCACCCGACGAAGCCTCTGACCTGTGCAAGCTCAACGACCTGCACATGGTCCAGATCGCCACGCCGATGGGCGATCCCGGTGAAAAGGGTCTGGCCGCGATGGTCGGGCGCGAAGCAGACTTTCGCGCCAGTGTGGATGAGGCGATCGCCTACGCACTGGTCCTCGGCACCCGGTACATCCACCCGATGTCGGGCGTACCGACGCAGGGTGGAAGCGACGCGGAAAGTTGGGACGTCTACATCCGCAACGTCGCGTATAGCTGCGACCTGGCTGCCCGCGCTGGCCTGACGGTCAACATCGAGCCGATCGGGGCCGGCACGCTCGCCGGCTACTTCATGAACCACCCGGACAAGGCCACCCAAGCGATCGCCGCAGTCGCGAGGGACAACCTGTTCATGACCTTCGACGCCTTCCATGCCGCGCAGAGCGACGTCGATCTCGCGCAGTTCACGCGGGAATGGGGGAGGGCGTTCCGCCACGTACAGATCGCCGACGATCCCGGCCGGCACGAACCGGGCAGCGGCACGATCGACTTCCCCGCCTTTTTCGAGGCCTTGGCGACGGTCGGCTACGCCGGTGTGATCGGCCTTGAATACGTGCCTGCGGCCGGCACTGCCGAAGGCCTGGCCTGGGCCGACAATTATGATCGCATCACGCCACTGGAACCGACCATCGATCGGGAGACCCGCACATGATCCACGAAATCGCGCATATCAGGATCAAGCCTGACTCGAAGCAGGCTTTCGAAGCCGCGGTGAAAGCCGCCGAGTGGCATTTCAAGGTGGCCAAGGGCTGCCGCAGCTTCAGACTCGAGCGAACCATCGAGGACCCGCTCGCCTACCGGTTGGTGGTGGGCTGGGACAGCGTCGAAGATCACATGGTGACCTTCCGCGCGACCGAGGGGTTTGCCGAATGGCGTGCGCTCACCGCACCGCATTTTGCCGAACCCCCGGAAGTCTATCATGTCGAACTGGTGCTGACGGGATTCTGAGCCGGGGCATCTAGCCCCGATCATGCCGAACCGGGCCTGCGCAGACTGCAGGCCGATCCACGACCCTACACGACGATACGTCGACTTCGCATCAAGACGAAGACGGCGATCAGGAGAGCTTTGCCATGAAGATCGCACATTCGAACACGCTTCATCCTGACTTTCCACACCGGCGCGCGCGCCGCCCGCGTGGAGATCTGAAGGCTTTCTGCGGAGTTGCGGCGACAAGCCTCGTCGTCCTGGCTGCCCCCGCCTACGCGCAGAACAACGCCAACGACCGCAACGACCTCCTCGTCGTGGTCCGGGAGCAGAAGGATCTGCTGGCTCGACAGGCAGCAGAGCTCGAGACGATGAAGGCTCGCCTCGATGCGATCGAAGCCAATGCAGTCGAACATGCTGCGACTCGCCAGCAACCTGGACCTGCACCCGCTGCCATGACTGCTCAGGCACGAGTTGCCACGGAAGCTACACCGGCCATGCAGGGCCTGCCGGCCGGATCCGGGCTGGTCCCCTTCGCACCGCAGCTTGTCCCGCCGGGACCCGCCGATGCCTCGGTCGCGATGGCCCGCGCTCTCGCCGCTGCCAATCCGGCCGGGGTCACCACGAAATGGGGTGCAGGCGCGCCGATCTTCAGGTCGGCGGACGGAAGCTTCTCGTTCAAGCCCCGCGGCCGGATAATCGAAGATGTCAGCTCGACGGTGGGCTCGCGCTATGACGGACGCAACATCACGACCACGGGCGCGCGCGCGCTACGTCTCGGCATCGAGGGCGCCGTCGGTACGCATTTCATCTACCAGTTCGAGATGGACTTCTCGGAGAACACCGCTGACGTCGTCACGGCCTATGTGGGGTGGCGCAACCACCTGTTCGACAAGCTGGACTACGACATCCGTCTCGGTCACCTGGTCAACGACCGCAGCTTCGAAGGCATCACCGGGTCGGACTCCACGCCGTTCCACGATCGCAACGTCGTCGCCAACGCCATCGTACCGCAACGCGGCTACTACGGCTTGGGCGGTCAGGTGAGGATCTTCGGACCCACCTGGCACTTCTCGACGCAGCTTACCGGCGACCGCATCGACGGCGATCAGCGCGTGGCCGATGGACGAACGGTCATCGTGCGTGGCCACTGGAATCCGGTCAAGAACGACGGAAACATCGTCCATGTCGGGGCCTGGATGTTCGACGAGCATCTCTCGTCCGCGCAACGCAACCTGACGCGCGGCACCGTCATCGGTGGCCGGTTCAATGGTGCCCTGCGGGTCCAGACGGGGGCGCTGGACGGTGGCACGGGGACGACGGGGTACGGCGCCGAACTCGGCGGGTATTTGGGTCCGCTCTGGATCATGGGCGAGACTGGCCATCGTACTGCACGGCGCCTGGACGCGCCCTCGTTCCAGACCAGGGCGTCGAGCCTGTCGGGTGGCTATTTTCTGACAGGCGAACTGCCGCCCTACAACCCTCGTACCGGGCAGTTCGATCAGCCCGACGTGAAGCGACCGGTCTTCAACGGCGGCACAGGGGCTATCGAATTGACCGCCCGCTACGAAACGCTGCGCTTCTCCAACATTCCCACCCCCGGCGAAGGGTGGGAAACGACCTTGGGCGTGAACTGGTATCTGAACTCCTTCACTCGGGTCATGTTCAACGCGACGCATTGGAACACCGACAACCAGGGCGGCGCCTACATCGGCCCCGACGACGGCGAGACCTACGCCACGCGCATCTCCGTCAGCTTCTGATGGCCGTGTTTCAGCACGTCCTGCCGACTTCACAGCACAGCATCGAACGGGACGACCCATGATCGAGCTCTGGACCCATATCCACGATGACTTCGCGAACCTCGGATCGGGCGCCGCTCTGGCAGCGTTCGGACAGGTCATTCTCATCGACGTGATGCTGGCCGCGGACAACGCGATCGTCGTCGGCGCGCTTGCCGCCGGACTACCGCCGACGTCACGCCGAAAGGTCATCATGATCGGCATCGCCGCGGCGCTCGTTCTGCGCATCGTGTTCGCGCTGGCGATCACGCAACTCATGCAGGTCGTCGGCTTGGTGTTCGCAGGTGGGCTGCTGCTCGTATGGGTGGCGTGGAAGATGTGGCGCGAATTGGCCTCCGCCGGCGGCGCCGCCGAAGACGAAGCCTTGATCAATCAGGACGGCGTTTCCGTTCCGAAGAGCTTCGCAGCCGCCGCATGGTCCGTTGCGATCGCCGACGTGAGCATGAGCCTCGACAACGTTCTGGCGGTCGCCGGCGCCGCCCGCGCCCACCCCGGCATTCTTATAGTCGGGCTGATGCTGTCGGTCGCTCTCATGGGTCTTGCCGCCAACCTGCTGGCGCGCGTGATCGGGCGTTACCACTGGGTCGCCTACATCGGTCTTTTCGTCATCCTCTATGTCGCGGGCAGGATGATCGTCGATGGCTGGTACGCCCCCATCACCGGTCTCGGCACGCTGTTCTCATGAACGGGATCGGGCTGCTCGGTGGGGCCAAGACACTCAAAACACGCGCTCGGGTCGCAACCGGCCCGATCCGAGGAGATACCTCATGCTGACCGTCCTAGCGTATCTCATGGTCGCTGTTTTCATGGCGGCGATCATGACTAACCGTCTGTCGGCGCTCATCGCGCTGATCGTCATCCCCATCGCCTTCGCGGCGATGGCGGGCTTCACGCCGCAGATCCCGGACATGGCGATCGACGGCCTCAAGACGATCGTGCCCACCGCCGCCCTGATGCTCTTCGCGATCCTGTATTTCGGGTTGATGATCGACGTGGGCCTGTTCGATCCGCTCGTGCGGTTCGTGGTCCGCATCTGTCATGGCGACCCCGTGAGGGTGATCGTAGGTTCGGCGATGCTCGCGATGGTGGTCTCGCTCGATGGCGACGGTTCGACCACCTACATGATCTGCGTCACCGCGATGATGCCGCTGCATCGGCGGCTCGGCATCAATCCGATGATCCTACCGGCGGTGACGATGCTGCCGAACAGCATCCTCAACATCGCCCCGTGGGGTGGTCCGACCGTGCGCGTGATGTCGTCGCTCAAGCTGAGTCCGTCCGATGTGTTCGTACCGCTCGCCCCGACGGTCTTCATCACATGCCTCGCAGCGTTGGGCATAGCGTATTATCTCGGCCTCACCGAGCGACGTCGCCTCGGCCTGGTAGATACCGTGAAAGGCGGCTCTGCCCAGAAAGCCGGTTCCGGCGAACTTGAGGACGTTCCGGTGCGTGCGGTCGTCGATCGACCGGTATGGTTGCAGCGCTTCAACCTTGCGCTGACGGTGTCGCTGATGGCCGTCCTCGTTCTCGACATCATGCCGCTCGCCTTGCTCTTCATGCTGGCGTTCGCGATCGCGCTGACGGTCAATTTTCCCAAAGTCAGGGATCAGCGGGCGCGTATCGATGCGCATTCGTCCAACGTGATGAATGTCGTGTCGGTCATCTTCGCCGCTGGCGTGTTCACAGGCGTGCTGTCCGGAACGGGCATGACCGACGCCTTGGCAAAGAGCGTCATCTATATAATCCCCGACGGTGGCGGGCGCTTCCTGCCGCTCATGACCGCGTTCCTGAGCATGCCGTTCACCTTCTTCCTGTCGAACGACGCCTTCTACTTCGGGGTCGTCCCGGTCCTCGCGAAGGCAGCTCAAAGCTATGGCATCGGTGCCGATGTGATTGCCCGCGCATCTCTGCTCGGCCAACCGGTTCACCAGCTCAGCCCGCTGGTGGGCGCGCTCTATGTGCTGATCGGCCTGTCGAAAGTCGAGCTCGGCGCGCATCAGCGCTTCAGTCTCAAGTGGAGCGTCCTGTTATGCGCCGTCATGTTTGTATCAGCCGGTATTACCGGGGCCGTGCCTTGGTTTTGAGCGGCGTAGACAGACCGCGGTTATCACAATTTCCCGATGGCGGCGAAGCTCTACGGCTCGAGCAATAGAACGCCAGTCCCAGAAGCATCTGCTAAACCTGATTATTTACAGGGATATAGGCGGCGAGCATTGCATCGGTGACACCACGTGCAACTGTGGAGCGCGGTTGCGTAGCTGTCATCACCCGTCAACTGGTCGCCACGCCCCAACTGTAAGCACGGGGAGCGCAGGATTACCGTAGCCCATCTCCTACTCTTTCTAGTCGTACCGAGTTGAGGCTGATATATGTTAAATCTTAAAATCATCAGGGGGCACCATTGCCTGCAGCGCATTGCGTATCATCGCTCGAAGGAATCATACTGCAGGCAGACCAGGGCTTCCTTGATCTGCTGTGTCGCCCAGAGGAGGAAGTGATCGGGACATCCTATCGGCAGATCACCGATCCCCGGGACCTGAAACGAAGCGCCGACATGCTAGCGGCATTGACGGAAGGTGCTGCGCCCATCCGCTTGCAGAAGCGATACCTGCTGCCCGACGGCACCTCCATCGCGGCAAATCTACTGGTCACGCGCTTCTCATGCCCTGACCGTTTGATAAGCACCCTGTTTTGGCGCGAGAGCGGTCGGGACCCGCCTCCGGCCAGACTATGGGAGGCAGCCCTTCGGATACGTCATGTCCATGATGCTCGCATCAGGCTTTTCGGCGCCGATCTGAGCACCGATCCGATCGGATCGGTGCTCATCGGGATCTATCTAGCCGAAGCCGAGGGCCGTAGTATCGGCCTGGGGGAGATCGCGACATATGCAGGCATCGCAAGCTCAACCGCCGCCCGATGGGTCACAGTGTTGCAGCAGCGCGGAATCGTTGAGTGGGAACAGGACGCGACGATCGACCTCCGACTGACCCAATCGGGAATGGACCGAGTGGAGGCAATGCTCGCTACGGTCTATGAGGCACCCGATGGGGCGATGATGCTGGCTTAAAGTACACGTGGGAACGCACCGGCGTGTCTTACTGGGTCCAGCGAGCCGATTGCAGCCTTTGCCGACGAAATTCGAGGGCGACAAACTTAACTCGGATTAGCCTTATATTGATAGCAGCGGCTAGGCTTCCCTGATCTAGATTGCGCCCGCTACTCGTTACGCCGCGCGTCGGGCATGAGACAGGAGGCCAAAATAATGGCTCTTGAACAACACGACAAACTCAAAGCCCTTCTACTCGAAGCGCTGGCAATAGCCGATAGGATGGAGGGGCATGATGTTCTCGCCCTCTACATCGTCCAGCCACTGGATAACCTGACGCCCGACGTTCCGCAGTGAGCCGTTCGACGAAAGCTGTCGCTGCCACACCAGGAACGAACGGGCTACGTGCCCTTCCATGTCAGGGAAATCGCGTCCCCGATCAGCGTCAAGTCGAGCAGCCGCCGTCGATGCTACCCGATCCGTCTGCATTGCGGGTTTGGGGGGCTCGGGTAGCAAGCAGTGCCACGCTGTAGCCCGCCAACCACGCTTGGCAGGCTGCATAATTCGAAATAGGGCAGGGGCAATCCAATGGGGTCATCCCCGATTTTCCTGGCTCCATGCCTTGAGCGTGAGCCACAGAGATCGGGTGAGGGCCTGCGCACATCGCGTATCGATTAACATTTTCCCCATCGATCTCAATGTCGGTTGGGTTGGCTAGCTACTGCACTGCACCATAAAGCTGCCCGTCTGCTTTCTTTCCAACCCTGTCGTTCCCGAGATGCGTTCGATTCCGAGAACGCAGTGACCTTCTCCCTCGCCCTCCCTTTGCAGCAACGCGCACCAGCCTCCCTGCTGCCCGCCGGACCAAGTCGTGAGCATAGTTCCTGCCCGCTTCCAACCCGCCAGCAAAGCCCGACGCCTCTGCACTATGCCCTTGCTGATAGCGGTCAGTCTTTCCACTCAGCCGCCAAGAGACGATCCGCGAGAATATGTTCGAGATCCTTGAGGGCCGCTGCCGCCGTGGCGGTCGGCCCCGATCCTCCCCCCATGGCCACGACATCGCCCATGAAATCGGTGGTGATCCGAATCGCCTTGTTATTGTCGGTGACGTGGGCAAGCGGGTCGGCCTGATCGAGGGCCTGGACGCCGACGCTGGCGCGTGCCGTCCCGCCCTCATACCAGATGCGGCCGACGAGCTTGGGTACCAGCGCTTCCGCGCGCCATGCCGCAATCCGAGCTTCTGAGATCGACTGGATGCCTTCAACGGATACGTCCTCCATCGTCAGATCTGCATCCAATCCAAAGTTGGCGAGAAGCAGCAGCTTGCAGGCGGTGTCCCAGCCTTCGATATCGTTGCGCAGATCGCTTTCGGCAAAACCGGCATCCTGCGCTTCGGCTAACGACTCTGCGAACCCCATGCCGCCCGACGACATGGCATGCAGGAGGTGATTGGTCGTTGCATTGAGTATGCCCTCGATCCGCAGGATCGAACAGCCCCGCAGCGCATAGTCCAGCAGGTCGATCGTCGGAAGCGCGGCTGCTGTCGCCCCGCTGATCTTGAGCCTCGCGCCCGACGCACGCGCGAGATCGCGCAGGTGCCGTCCGCTATGGACTAGCGCACCCTTGGAGATGACGATCGCATCGTTCCCTGCCGACAGGGCAGACGCGATGTACGCCAGGCCGGGTCCCCCCGTGCGGAAGTCGCTTGGTCCGGCTTCGATCAGCACGTCTGCACCACTTGCACGGATGAAGTCGGGGCCAGATGCCCCCGTCTCAAACGACTTCAGACGATCCAATTCCAACCCGGCACGGTCGCTGATGCCCGATCGCGATCCGCAGGCGGCAACCAGCCTCACGTCGGTCCGATAAAATTGTCGGTAACGCTCGCGACGGGACAGGAGCATTTCCGCCACGGCCCTGCCGACCCCGCCGAAGCCCACGATGGCGACGCGACACTCGCGCATATCCCCTTCCCGCCGGCTCACTTCGCGAACAGGTTGGAAGGATCAGCGAAAGCTTTCATCTCGACGGCATTGCCGCTCGGATCCTTGAAGAACATAGTCGCCTGCTCGCCGGGCTCACCTTTGAAGCGTGTATAGGGCTTTATGATGAAATCGACGCCGGCTGCCGTCAGCCGTTCGGCAGCGGCCTGCCAATCCCCCATCGGCAGCACGACGCCAAAATGCCTGACAGGCACGTCATGACCATCGACTGCGTTGGCCGATACGGCACAAGTCTCATGCGGTGCGAGGTGAGCGACGATCTGATGTCCGTAGAAATCGAAGTCGACCCAATCGACCGAACTGCGACCTTCGGGACACCCGAGCAGGTCGCCGTAGAAGGAGCGCGCCCTGTCGAGATCGTCGACGGGAAATGCCAGGTGGAAAGGTGGAATGACAGACATCGGCAGCATCCTGATTGCGTGACGTCATTGCCATACCAAATCACCCGGCATCATGAAAAACGGTATATCGTGAACGTGAGCAACGCGATATCTCATCAATCACGATGATTCCGGAACTTCGTACTCTTATCGCCGTGGCACGGAACGGCACGTTCGCCGCCGCGGGACAGCGGCTTGGTCTCACACAGTCGGCCGTGAGCGGACACATCCGCCGCCTGGAGGATGCCCTGGGCTTCCTCTTGTTCGAGCGCACAGGCCGATCGGCGCGCTTGAACGCTGCCGGCGTCCGTGTCTTGGAACGTGCCGAGGACCTCGTCGCGGCGTTCGACGCTTTGGCAGACCCAGTTCGCCACGAGGAGACGGGCGGGCATCTACGGATCGGCGCCATCGCCTCAGTTCAGACGACGCTCGTCGCGCGGGCGCTCGTATCGTTCGGGGCGAAGTTCCCCACCTGCCGCATCCATCTGGTGCCCGGTGTCTCGCTGCAGCTTCTGGACAGGGTCGATGCTGGCGAGCTTGAGCTTGCCATCGTTATCCGTCCGGCCTTCGATCTTCCATCGAACCTCGCCTGGGTCCCCTTGGTCACGGAGGACTATGCCCTGCTGGCGCCGCGGATGGTCGATGAGGATCAGGACTGGCGAGCGATCGTCGCGACGTGGCCGTTCATACGTTACGATCGTTCCTCCTTCGGCGGTCGGCAGGTGGATCGCTTCCTTCGTCGGGAGGGTGTCCTTCCACAGGAATGGCTCGAAGCTGACGAGATCCAAGCTATGGTCGCGCTTGTGGAAAGCGGGATCGGGTGTGCGATCGTCCCCATCACGGAGGGGTTGGAGCTATCGCCGAACCGCGTTCGGCGTATCCTGCTCGGTGCCGACGCGCCCCGACGCGAGATCGGCGTCGTTCATCAGACGCTAGGATCCACGACCGAAGTAGATGCCCTGATCGGCCGCCTCGTGGACGCAAGACGGGACTGAAGTCAATCCCATTCAACGACCCGCCGGAAGCAACCTATCTCGAAATGCCAGCCGTTGTATGAAAGCGGACGTTCGTGATCAACCGTGCCGTCCCAGTCGCCAATTCGCACGTGGTTTAGATCGTATTTTTAGGGGGGTGGGGCTGGTAACGGTTTACCAGCTCTCTAGCGCCAACTGCCATCCGCACACTGTCGGAAAACACATGATTGTCGTCGGGCGGCAGGTCAGGTGACGGGGGCTGCTCTAACCTATCCCCGGCACATGCGACAAACCCTGTCGCTTTGTCCGATTGTGCGGAAACCAAAATTCAGAGGTTTTCCGTCACCTACCACAAAAGGGCGGGACGTCGTGCTTAGCGTCAATCCGGGTATACCCTGAGTGAGCATATGATTTGAACACAAATCCCGTTCAAACAGGGTCGGTAACAGCGAAATTGAACACCTCATTCTGAAGTTCTAAACCCTGCTTGCACACATAGGCGTCTTGCTTACCGGCGTGGATCGCGAGGTCGGCCTATGCCTTTAGAGGGCGATCGTGGGATTTGTAGTCGATGGAATGAGCGTCGGCACGCATTGCATGTTTGACGCTCGGTTCGCGGCTGCCATAAGATCAACGTCACCTACATCGCGGCAATCGATCCACCATTTGGCATCAGTGATCCGAAGGCATGCGTTACAGTCGGCGTCGCTGTTTGAGTTGGTTAGCGCTGCGAGCCGCTTGTTCCTGATCGTTGACGCCCAGCTGATTTGCCGATCGGTCCCAGTCAGCGGCGGAAGAACAAGGTGTGAGACAGCGGCGCTGCTTGACGCTGCCGCAGCGACCTCCTCAGCCTTCTTCTCCGCAACGAAGCAATCACGACAGATAGTCGTCTTCAGCCACTTGGCCTTACGTTCCTGCTGGCTTTCAAAGCCGGTGAGATGATGAGCCTGCTCATGACCGCAGGCATGAATGATCCGCTGTTCCATGGCATGAATGATGCCCGCTCGTGGTTTGTGCGCAACGCCAATGAGTCAGGTTGAATCAGAATTGCGGCCAGTGGCTGGCGATTGAACGGGACAAATGTCCAGCCAACTAAGCTGGCGCAACGCCGTCAGCGTTCACCAGATCCGCGCCAACCAATGTGCCAATGAGCCGGACGCGCTTCTCTACCAGATCTACGGGGGTTCGATGCAATTCCAGCTCGTAGCGGCCACCGACATCGCGGCGAAGATAGAAGGCTCCGCCATCGCGGACCAAGGTGCCTATCTCATTGATCCTGGTACCAGTCGCTACCATCGCTACGTCGTCGCTCCGTTGATGATCATGCATAATTGCGGGGGATCCTTAAGGCACCCGATGCTCCTTAATAGTCGCCTGATCCTGCTAATTCGTTCCCGACCGGTCTCTAAAGACTGATATTCCGCCGCGCCATTTCAACGAATCCCATATCCCCGATTGGTGAGCGGGGCTCGGCTTTAAAGATGTCGGCCAAATCGAGCAGATCCTCGTTGGAAAGGTTCGCGATCGACGCTTCGATCTCGGCAAGCCGCTGCACGGCGTGATCGCCGCGATCGGCGACCCGCTTCATTCTTGTCTTGAGCATGTCGCCTTTTATCATAAACGCCGCGGGGGCGGCGGGGGCAATTACGCCCGTTGGCTGCGGTCGTTCGGCAAAAATGCACCCTATCTGCAGGCGAAAGAAGCTTCTTCAATGGAGAACCGCATCGCGTTCGGAGAGATGTCGAAGCGGCAGGAACGGACAGCTGTAACGGTATACGGCGTAGTCGAGGTTCCTGCGGACTGTCCGCATCTATGGCAAAACCTGGTGGAAGCACGAACCCGCTGCGCGGGAGTGTCGTGGGGGGCGCGGTTGAATTGAAATCGCGGGTGTAGCGCATCGGTTGAGCGCTACGGGAAGCAGGCAGAGCATCGGGGTTCCACGAAAGGAGCCCTGCCATGACCATCCTCATACCCGTTGTTGCCGTCAGCCCGTTACGCCAACGTCTCATCGACGAGATGGACATACGCCGCTTCGGTCCTGAGACGCATCGGAACTACATTCGCGACGTCGGGCGGTTCGCGACGTTTCTCGGGCGCTCGCCCGACACAGCAACGGCGGAGGAGGTTCGGCGCTTCCAGATCGAGCAGTGTGACCTGGGCGTGCCTGCGCCGACCATGAATGCCATCGTATCGGCACTGCGGTTCTTCTTTACCCAGACGCTCGACCGGCCCGATCTGGCGCGTAAGCTGGTCCGCATGCGGCACGTGCGCAAGTTGCCGGTGGTCCTGAGCCAGGACGAGGTGGCGCGGCTGTTGGCGGCAACCACATGCCTCAAACATCAGGCGGCGCTGTCGGTCGCCTATGGCGCCGGACTGCGTGCGGCCGAGGTCTCCGCCCTCAAAGTGCGCGACGTCGACAGCGAGCGCATGCTGCTGCGGGTCGAGCGCGGCAAGGGCGGGCGGTATCGCAACGCGATGCTCCCGGTCGGGCTGTTGGCGTTGCTGCGGGAGTGGTGGCGAGTGGGTCGGCGTGAGGGCGTATTGCACGTCGATGGGTGGCTGTTTCCCGGTCAGCACTATCTCAAGCCTCTCAGCACGCGGCAGATCTACCGGGTGGTGGTCGAGGCGGGGCAAGCAGCGGGCATCGACAAGCGGGTCGGACCGCACACGTTGCGGCACTGTTTCGCCACGCACCTGCTCGAGGACGGAATCGACGTTCGCATCATTCAGACGCTGCTAGGGCACGCCAAGCTGGAGACCACCGCCTATTACACGCAGGTCGCCACCCGGGTGCTGCGCAACGTGACCAGTCCGTTCGACAGGCTGGCGATGACCGCTATGGAAGCGAGAGCGCCCAGCGGCTGAGCGAGAATGCGTGCCTCTGTCGAGGTCGCCGACATCTTTCGCACCGCTGGTTCTACGTACCGGGCCGCCCGCGCGGGACACCTGAGCCTCGACCAGTTCAAGGTGATGTCGGCGATAGAGACCTGCCGCACCGCCGTCATGGGCGGTCACGTCGAAGCCTGCACCGACTGCGGGCACTGGCGGGTTGCCTACAACTCTTGCCGGAACCGGCACTGCCCGCGGTGCCAGGGCGCAGCGGCACGCACGTGGCTCGCCGAGCGCGAGGCCGACCTTCTGCCGGTCGGCTACTTCCATGTCGTCTTCACGCTGCCCGCCGAGGTTGCCGATGTCGCGTGGCAGAACAAGGCGGCGGTCTACGGCCTGCTGTTCCAGGCGGCGTCAGAGACGATGACGACCATCGCCGCCGACCCGAAGCATCTGGGTGCGCGCATCGGCATCACCGCGGTGCTCCATACCTGGGGTTCGGCAATGACCCACCATCCGCACATCCACATGATTGTCCCAGGCGGCGGACTTTCGCCCGACGGTAGTCGCTGGGTGTCATCACGACCCGCGTTCCTCCTGCCGGTACGCGTCCTGGGTAAGCTGTTTCGTCGCCTGTTCCTGACCCGGCTGATGTTGCTGCACGAAACTGGGCGCCTCGCGTTCTACGGCAGGCTCGCGCACCTCGCCGACCGGCGTGCATTCCTGCGGCACCTGTCCCCGGTCAGGAAGAAGCGCTGGGTTGTCTACGCCAAGCCGCCGTTTGCCGGCCCCGAGACGGTGCTCGCCTATCTGTCGCGCTACACGCACCGCGTTGCGATCTCGAACAGCCGGATCCTGCGCTTCGACCAGACCGGCGTTACCTTCCGCTATAAAGATTATCGCCGGGGTGGCGCCGACCGCCAGCAGGTCATGACGCTGACCGCCGACGAGTTCATCCGCCGCTTCCTGCTCCACGTCCTGCCGAAGGGCTTCCACCGCATCCGCCACTATGGCCTGCTCGCAGGCGCCACCCGCAAGGCGCATCTCGAAAGAGCCCGCGAACTGCTCGGGGGCGCACCGCCCGCGGCGTCCGACGCACGAGCCGAACCGGACGACATCCGGCCGCCATGCCCGTGTTGCGGCGGGCGTATGGTGGTCATCGAGACCTTCCTTCGCCAGCGCCAGGCCCGCGCTCCACCGGCTCCTGCGCCGTTATCCGGGATACAGGCGTCGTGACCCGGCACGGCCAAGGAGTTATCTATCTCGCAGGACTCGTGCTTGCGGAGACGATGTTACCTGCGCCGATAGCCATCAGAGGGGCGGCCACACCGAGCAAAGCCGCGCTATCCGCGCTGGCGAACCCATCATGCTCACCCGGATTCGGGCGGTCTGCTTTCAAGCCCGCGCCTACATCTGCCGTGGCGCTGGTCACCAAGACCGGCCGGAAACCGAAAACCCCATAGCGCATCGCCTGCGGCCCGCGGGTTCGGGCTTCCAAGACTTTCGTACGCCTGCCGGCATCCGAAACTCTTCAGGATAGCGGCCCGGCCGCTTTCGGGCGACGATCGGCAGTAAGCAGCCGTTCGTTCATCTGACGGGGCGGGGGGGGCTAATCGGCCGCTTCCTGGTGGATAGCGCCCATCCGCTTTTGGATGCCGAAGGCTGCAACCGCTCGTTCGTTCATGCGGCGGGGCAGGAGTCATAAGGCTGCTTTCATTGCTTAAGCATCGCAACAGCCGAGGGTCGAGCGTGTTGATCCGTATGATAGTCAAAGCCAACCCGATGACCGATCAACGAGGTGGTTGTCGTAGAGCCGTTTCGGGTTAAGCCGATCTCCCCGGGACATCGGATCTCGCTAGCTCGCCGGCTACATAGCCCCCCTTTGGAAGAGCCAATTGTGATGCTGAGCTAAAGATCAGCGCGACAGAGCGCGTATCGTCGCTTGTTTCAAGCTCCCCACATGACGTTCTCCTCGTAGGGGTATGGTAGAATCTGATTCAACTTTTTATTGAAACTTTTACCGCCGCATGGCATTGGAACATCAGCTACGGACAGCGGGGCTTCCAGTAACATGGTCGCCGCAGCATGTGCGCCTATATGGCCGGTACACCACGGTAAGGCACACCCGCACATAAAGGGCTCCCGCCTAAAGCGGGGGCCCTTTCCTGTTAAGGTATCCGTTTCTGTTGAAAGAGGCAGGTTCTTAAGACCGTATGCATGTTGTAGCGCCGCTTGATGCGGCTGAAGAAGACCTCCCGCGGATGACAACTCGTGATCATCAGATTGACGTCCGCCAAATCTTCCTTGCAGGGATACAGATAAAAAAACACCACCTGATGCTCGCCATCTGTAAGTTCACGAACACGTCCCGGTGCGACGTCGATGACAGCATAGTTCATCGCGCGATTACGATCGATCGACTCCCAGCAAAAATAATTTTGTTCGACCATCCGCCGAGCCAACTCGGGTAGACCTAGCGAGAAAGCATATCGATCTTCGCAAAATAAGCGTGGTATGCCGTTCTCGTCCTCGAGATTGTGGTGCCCGCGGCCACATCCTTGCGATATCGTATGAAGTCCGAGCGTGATTTGCACGCGCAGATTGCCCGCATCACGGCCCTTGCCCGCAACAGTGACAACGAAGCTTTCAAGATGACGAAGGTCACGCAGAACGCCGTCTACTTCAATTTCATTCATCAGGCGGGGATCGGTCCTTCGTCCGGGCGGGCATGTCTCTCTACGGGCATAAGCCGCGTAGGGAACTAAGTCATGTCCCCTCGACTGGGATTTAACAGGCGGCAGCGTCCCATACCGACGGACCCAAGCCGTTCGTCATGGTTGCGGTGCTGCGACTAGCAGGTTTGGTTCACCCGCTGCGGTCAGGGCGAGAACATGTTGCACCATCCGCCAACCGTAATTTTTGGCGGACACGGCACACAGAACATAGGCCACGAGGAGACAAGCAGCGTACATCGCCGAGCGACCTACGCTGCCGTTAATAAGTATTGCCAAGATCGGCAACGGGACAATCAGGAGCGCGGTGATGGTGCCGATATCCCGCGCGGCGAGGTATCGACGATGCGGGTCGCAGACACTGATGTCGTCCCGAATCGGTTTGTAGATCCGGTAGAACAGTCGGTTCTGCGTCGCCGGATCGGTCGGGAGGGGGCCTAGCTTGCTTTCCAGTGCCGTCATGTCGACGTGCGACGAAGTGGGGCCGACGACGGTAAAGGCCCGTGACCCGGGCAGGGGGTGCTGCCATCGCAGATGGATGAGCCGATCACGCCAATTTGGTGGAATCAAACCGAGCAGGATCAATGAGGCGATGACAATCAGCCCAAGCGATGCCGACCCCGGCACTGCCATCGCTTCCAGCTTTGCGGCCAAATGTACCGAACGAGCTTTGAAGAGCTTGGCTGGTTCCATCGCGACCACCAGAAAGGCCGTTGCGTGGGCAATCATGGCGGCACGGATGAGCCAGGCGTTTTGCTCTTTGAGCGATTTCGTCTCAGCCACCGGTCGTATCCTTAGCGATGAGGGCGTGAAATCGAAGTGGCGTCACGATCAGCAACACCGATGGTGGGGTACGCCCCGCCGCCAACTCGGTCGCCGTCCGCCAGTCGAGCGCTGATGGTCCCTCGTTGGCAAGATGGCTGTGCCAAGTGCCAACATCGAAGAGGGTCCGTCCGCTGGCCTGATGGCGATGCTCGATCGCATCCTGAAGGCCGATGGTGCCGAGAACGAACAGACTCGCGGAAAACGTGCTGTCAGTCGGCGCGTCCAGCAAATCGACCACAGTGACCGTCTTCATTCGAGCACTGCTAAGGCCGACAAGAAGACCGCCAGTCTCCGCATGCAGCGAGGCCGCGGCCGCTGCCCTGATCTTCGATGCAATGCGCTGGCTGATCCGCAGCTCCCAGCCATCGGTACCCTCGATCGCTACCGTCTCGAACGAGGGTACAGTTTGGCGCGTCCAGCGCGTGGCGGGGGTATCGGCGTCACAGACGCCAGTAACGATCAGGCCGTCGACGTTGGGACGGTCGCTCGCGTGGTCAATCTCTTTGGCAAGACCCGCTGTCATCATTGAGAGCTGTGCGTCGTCGATGGTCATGGTCAGCGACCCGCAGCCCTGACCTATCTGAATTTCAGCAAGTCCGGTTTCAAGATCGGCAAGAAGCGCCACGGCCTCACCATCGGCCAGTGTGGCGTACATCTCAGCCATCAGATCGTTGTGATTGGGGTTATGTGACGCTCCGTCAACCAGCAGGTAAGCCATGCGGCCGCGACCAAACAATGCGGCCTCGATATAGCGGGCGCGGTCATGACGGCGGATCGCAATAGATAACGCTTCACGCACCGCAAGCGACGCCGTGGCGTTGATAACAACGCCTGTGTCTGCGGGGATAACTTTAACTCGGTTAGCCTCGTCACGCAGGGCTGGAGCAATGTCACCCTGGTAGACCGTGGGCGACAACCGAAACCCGGCCAGCTCACCAGCAAGCGCCGCAGTCTTAGGCTGGCCTACCGCGGTAGGGGCGAGGGCATGTCGCGCCATATTGTGCGGACGAAGCCAGCCCTCGTCGCTTATTGCAACGATAGGCTGCCCTGAGCGCGCGGCGTGCAGCGCGAGTTTCGAGCCGACGCTGCCGCAGCCGAGCAACGCAAGCGCCGGCCGTTCGGGCACCCCGGCTAGCGTCCGCAACAATGGCGCATTCAATGTCTGATAATGCAGCGCAGGTACAACAGGCTCATCGCCTCCACGAACGATTGGGATCCTCCGCTGGTTATAGGGACGTATCTCCATGACGTACGGCAATAACTCAATCGGGGAGTTTGATCCGATCAGATGGATCGGTCGTTCGACGCCCAGTACAATGCCAATCGGTATCGGCTGATTGAGGTAAGAGCCCTGCCACGACCGTTCCAGATTGCTGAGGAAAAGATCGAGACCGCGACGACAGCCGAGCGTGTCGGCACGCGCACGGAGCTGATCCATCGTCGTGACGTCGTCGGGGGTGTAGCGCTCGCTGACGTGGGTACCACCAGAGGGAGGTTTGTCTGCCCAGACAATCCCGATGACGGTTTCCCCCAGCGTCCCACCTTTTGGCATTGGCGAAACGCCAAATAGCGATTTGTCGGTCGCACTGAGCGGCGTTTTTACGCCATCGCTGCTGATCCAGACCGAAGCACCTTCAGGCAGGGTCGCGTCGACAGCCCCCGTTCGACCGAAACGGCTACGCCAGGCGATATAACCGCCGGCCTTGAGCCGTGTAGCCCGCATGGTCTCCGCGTCGAAGGCCATCGTTTCGCTCAAGCCGCGCCGCATTGCCGGCTCCCAGCCTTGCAACGGGTCGATCAGATGATTGATCGCGGCCTTCCGCAGCCAGACGGCCACCTGTTCAAGGAGATGGAACACTCCATACTCGACCAAGCCGAATTGAAGGAAAAACTCGTCTTGATCACCATCGACAAGGCATGGCCTGGGCGGCGCGTCAGCGCCGCCCGGGTGAAGATGGGGGAAGTTGCGCGGAAAGTCAGCGCGAAGCCGCACCTGTGGTGAGCGCCAGGGAAATTCAGACGGGATGCGCAGCGTGACGGGCTCGACGGTGCGTACGCCGGTGTCGCTGATGCCATCCGCCTGAAAGTGAAGAGGCATTTCGACCTTCAGATCGATGCGAACCTCATCATCGCCGATGATTTCACCACCAACAAATTCCGGGTGGCTTGCCGCCACCCGGAGGATGTCGCCGGCCGGCGATGCCGGTTTAGGGGAAGCCATTAGGAGCGGCCGTGCGGCCGCGCCTGTGCAGCCGTTGCGCCGATCCCCAACGCCGTTGCTGCCGCCTTGCCGGCATTCTTGACCGCTTTGACGATGCCGCTAGCGCCGATCTCGTAGCGGAGCGGTTGCTTCTCATCGTCCCAGATATCGGTGACGCACCGGAAGCGATCACTCTTGCCTTCGACGATCGCAATGTACTCGCGCTTGGCGCGATCACTTGGCGGATCGGCATCCTCGGGATCGATATGTTCACAGCTGGCGACGATGACGGCGCCCTTACGGATTTGAGCCAATGCCGTGCGGGCACTGTCACATACCTCGGCATCTTCACCCCAGGTCGAATAGCTGTCGTAACTCAGGCTATGCCAAGAGCAGTGATGCGGCGCCTGCAAGATATCGTAACTCAGCCAATCTGCGTGAACCGCCCCATGCTTGTCCCACAGCCGTTCCCAGATCGCGACTTCCGCGTCCCCACCGGTCAGGAAGCGGCACTTGTCGGCATACCCAGCGCCACGGATCGAGAATCGCAGGATGACCGAAGAACGATTCTTCGCAAGCAGTTCGATGAGTTCCTCGTCATCCCCCTGCGGCATAGGAGCCAATAGACGGGCTTCGAAAGCGCCAGAGGTGACACGATTGAGGCTGTTCACGACATCTTCGGTCTTAACGACAATTCCCAGGATATCATCCGTCTTACCGTCGATATCCTCAGCCATGATTTGGATGCGATTGCCTTCGATCCCGATCGTCTTGGCCTCGCGATAAAGGGCGACCCGGCGCCGCGCTTCAGTTGCCCAAGCCTTGGCATCGTCACACAGCGCGTGCTTCTTCGATGCCCGCCGGAACACGATCGGCGACGACCACATTTCGCGGATCAGGATCTTGTCGTCTGCCTTAACCCAATCGTTCGGCGGTCCAAGGTGAAAGTGCTTGGTTAGGCCGCAGATATGATCCTTGTCGGGATGAGTGTTAAGGAAGCCATCCACGAAGAGCCGACCCTTTTCGTCGCGCTTCAGCCGCTCGCGCAGCAGGCTCATGACATCGGGCGTGTCATCGTCCGGGTTGTCGGCACCCTTGCGGATGTGGATGTCGATCAGCAGCGTTTGATCGTTGTCGAACTGCAGCAGCGTCATGTCGCCATTGCAGACCGGGTAAAACGTGATGGCAGCCGTCATCGTGTCGTGTCCTTCCTACCTGAAACCTGACACGAACACGTCCCCGAATGGCCGCGCCAGCTTTATCTATATGTTAAGTACGATATCCGCTTTCAAGGCGTCAACGCCACAAAAAATGCTAGTGGACGCGCCCCGCCTTAACACGTAACTTAAGTGATGAGGTGCGAATGGGCTCAGACGAGCGATCAGCAGCGGAGCATGCCGAAGTGCGGGTCGAAGGGCCGCGACGCCGTATTGCTATGCGCGCGAACGATTGGAAAAAGTTGCACAATGCCATCCCTGTGACGGTGTTCGCCCGGCTGATGGGGTTGTTCCGCCGCTTCTGTGACGGCTGTGACCATCTCCCCGAACAGGCGTTTCGCCGTTTGGCGGATGATCAGCATGGTCGCCTCGAAGAGTTTATCGCAACCGACGTCCGCGTGGTCGGCCGTCGTGGCACTGACGAGGCACGTCAGACGTTTTTCGTGACACAGGTGCGCATCGCCAGCGCGGTGGGACCGGTTCTTCAACCGGCCGCGGCGCTGCAAGCAATGCTGCCCCTGGAGATAGTTGTACAGAAGGAGCGTGAGCGATGAACGAAATAGCAGCGGGGACAATGATAGGCAGTGCGGCGACGTGCGATGCCGACACGCTTGCCGTCGAGCTCGCAGAAGCGGAGTTTATTGTGGCGGTTCAATCAGAAATACAGCGAGTCATGAACGGGAAAGGTCTGCGTGCTCGCGACCTATCCAAGCGATTAAATGTGTCAGAGGCACGCGTTAGTCAGATGTTTGGCGAACAGGCCAAAAACCTTACCATTCGAACCATCGCGAAGATTTTCTATCATTTGGGGCAAAGCCCCGTCCTCACTACACAATGCCAACTGGAAAATATGGTAGCGCTTGCGAGAGGCGATGCAGCAGAAAGTGATCAGCACTGGACGGTTTCTGGGCTAATCAACGATATCCAGGTTGGTTCGAACATCGTCATCACGCACGATGAGACCGCCGTGGCGTCGCCAGATCGCGGACGATTGGTGAATCGCTGGGCGCAGGCCGAAGAAGCCGATACCCGGCGGCCCCGCCGGCTTGCGGTTGCGGGTTAGGATCCAGACCTTGGCTCAAGATGCCGCAAGCATGGACCCCAGCGTCTACAATAGCCTGGTTGCACGCGCGCACTTGCGCAGCATCCGTATGACGACCAGCGAATTTGATATGAAGCCCGAGGCGCTAGATCTGGATCCTGACGCATGGCGTAACAATGTCATGGCGGGCGTACTCGACAGCTTCCTCGAAAATGAAAACGGATCGCTTTATGGCGTTTTCAGCTTCAAGGTCGTGTGCCGCTATGGTCGCAAGCGCGTGCTGTCGATCGGCGCGACCTATCTTGCAAGCTACCGTATCCAGGGCGCGTGTGACGAGGGTGCGTGCGAGCTTTTCATCGAACGGGTCGGCAAGGTTGCGACGTACCCCTATTTTCGCAGCCTCGTGGCGATGCTGACCGGGCAGGCAGGACTTATGATGCAGCCTTTACCAGTGCTTAGCTTTGCACCGCGATCAATTGATTCCGCTGCCGTCCTTGAGCAGGGGTCGCAGGTTGTGGGCACGTCCAAGCGGCGGGGTCTGCCGGCAAAATAGGAATTGGACGAGGGTGCTTATGAGACACGCCGCACCCTCGTCGGTCAGAGGATGACTGCGACCTTGGCATCGGCGTCTCCAGCGATGTCGCGCCAGAATTTCAGACGTTGCAGAGAGGCTTGAAACTGAGACAGGCTCTTAATCGCCACAGAGATCACCCCTTGCGCCGCTTGAATCACAGGCGGCCATGGCGTGGGGCCATGCTGGCGGCCGAGGGCGTCACGAAAGACGACCGACATTCGCGCCGCTTGGCCGCGAGCTCGGTTGGTGATGGACCTCATGCGGGGGCTGTCAACGTGGATAGAGTTCGCGATGTTGAAACGGACCGATGCGGTGCCGTGCGGTGCCAAGACGCCAATTACGTCGCGGCCTATTGGTCGAAATATCTGTAAACAGGGGAACGGGCATGCCGAAGAACATTGTCGTCTTCTCGGACGGCACCGGTCAGGACGGCGGCGTCCGGCCCGAACAGCGCATGAGCAACATCTTCAAGATGTACCGTGCCAGCCGCCCGGGTCCCGACAGCGTGGTCGATCCGCGCGAGCAGGTGGTCTTCTATGACCCGGGTCTCGGCACTGCCGCCGGAGCGACGGGCGTCACCGCGATGAAGCGAGCCGCTTCAAAGCTGCTGGCTTCCGTGACTGGTCGCGGCATCACGACCAATATCGCGGACTGCTACGAGTTCATCATCAACCACTATCGTCCGGGCGATCGGATCTGGCTCTTCGGCTTCAGCCGCGGCGCCTACACCGCTCGAAGCGTGGCGACGGTCCTTCGTCTCTGCGGAGTGCCGACCAAATCGCCGGACGGCGACCTCGCGCGCTTTCGGGCGGGGGTGCGCGAGATCGCGGAGCGGGCGGTCTTGCGCGTGGCCGAGCACGGTGCCGGTCATCCACGTGAGAGGTTCGAGGCCGAGCGTGAGGAGCTCGCCCGCCGATTTCGCGTCGAGCACGGGGCGGACCTCGGAGGCGAGGCGAACGCTGCGCCCTACTTTATCGGCGTCTTCGACACCGTCGCCTCCCTAGGCGCAAAGGGGCCGTTAAGGGTGTTTCTGGGCATCCTGCTGACTGTGCTCGTGCTCGCAGCCGCGACGGCCGTCGCAATGCTGACGCACTGGCTCACATCCTTCGGATGGGGCGCCTCCTTTCTAGTCGCGGCCGGGATTGTCGCGGCGCTGACGGCGTGGTCCTATCTTGGCACGTCGCTCAAGGTCTTCCGCCCCGCAGAAACCAGCGGCCGCCGGTACTTCCACGTCGCGCAGTGGAGTGGGCGCGACTACGACAGGCTTCTGGGGCGGGCCGTCGTCTACGCTCGGCACGCGATCGCCATTGACGAGAACAGGGCAGACTTCCCTCGAGTGCCATGGGGGCCGGGTAAGGGCGTCGAGCGCCGCCCCGAGGCAGATGGCGAACCCAAGCCGTTCGTTCAGATGTGGTTCGCCGGCAACCATTCGGACATCGGCGGCAGCTACCCTGAAGCGGAGTCGCGGCTGTCGGACGTCGCGCTTGCCTGGATGCTGGAGGAGGCCCGGTCCGTGCCCTCGCCGCTCATCGTTGACGAAGCTAGGCTCAACGTCTTTCCGGACGCGGCCGGCGTGCAGCACGATGAGATTGCTGGCATGGCGGATACCGTGCGGCGCCGAACCCCGGCCTGGCTACGCTGGCTGACGCGCTCCATCACGTGGAGGGCGCAGCCGCGCCAACCCAGGACCGATGCTACGATGCACCCCAGCGTGGCAGCACGGTTCGCCGCGCCGAGCGTGCCCCACCAAGGAGGCGACGGACCCTATCGCCCTGCCGTGCTCCGTGACCACGAACTCTTCTGGGAGCTCTACCGGTGATCGCGATCGCGCGGATGTCGTTGCGGCGGGGCCGCAGGGGTGCGGTTCGCCTCGCTGTCGCCGGCCTACTCGCGGCGTTGCCAACCAGCGCGGTGCTGGGAAGCGGATCGGAACTACACACCTTCCACTGCCTTCACGGCTGCCCGCTCGGTGCAGCCGACATCGATGACATCGTGGTGCGCGAAATCTACACCCTCGCGTCGAACGATCTCACCAAGATGGCTGACTGGGTCGCTTACCGCGTAACGCCGTCGTCGATCGGACCATCGGGCGAGCGCAAGTGGTCCGCGGACCCGTGGCTTGATCCCGACGAGACGCTCGAGCCGGGCGACTACGACGGCGCATCGCAGGCGCTCGGCGTCGACCGCGGCCACCAGGCCCCACTTGCGGGCCAGTCCGGCACGCCGTTCGCCGCCGACACCAACATCCTGTCCAACATCACGCCGCAGGGCGCGGCGCTTAACCAAGGCGCGTGGCAGCGCCTAGAGGCACGCGAGAACGATCTCGCCCGTTCGGCAAACATCGCCGCCTACGTCGTAACCGGCCCGCTGTTCGAACGCGTACTGCCGCCGCTGCCGGGGGCCGACGAGCGGCACCGCGTGCCGTCCGGCTACTGGAAGGTGGTGGCGACGCAGGACGGCCAGATGGCGGCCTTCATCATGGAAACGGACGCCCCCCGATCGCTCGACTACTGCGCCGCTCGCGTCACGCTCGATGAGGTGGAGCTCCGCTCGCGCCTCGCGCTGTTCCCGCGGCTTGAGCGGCGTGCCTTCACCGACCTTTCGCCAGCACTGGGATGCCCAACATGATCTTGGGGAACGCGATCAGGCGGGGTCAGCTTGCTGCTGCGCTGCCGCTCCTCGCCGCAGCGTCCTGCGCCACCACGCCGTCGACCGACCTGACCGGCTTCGGGCGGGCGGCGGGGGGGCTGCAGGCGGATGTCGGCACGACCTTCGCTGAGGCCAACCGTGTCGCGCGCGGCGTCGAGGTGGACCGGTTCGTCCGTTCGGGCACCATCGCCCTGTCCGAGCGCCGCTTTCCGCCGGCAGTGCCGCCCGAGGTGACCGCGCGCTGGCGTGCCGCACTTGGCGATTTGGCGCGCTACGGTAACCTGCTGGCCACGCTCACGGGCACCGGCCGTGGTGGTGAGCAGACCGACGCTTTTCGGCAGCTCGGAGTGCAGCTGATGTCGGGCACGACTGCGGCTGACCTGGATCCGGGTGTCTCCGCAGGCTTCGCGGCGCTTGCGGGCGCGCTAGTGGACTTGCGCGCGCAGTCAACGGCCCGCGACATCCTGCACCGCACTGACCCTGACGTACGCCGCCTTTTAGTGGCGATGGCCGACGCGGTCGGCTCCAGCGACGCTGAGGGCCTGCGCGGCACGGTGGCATCGAACTGGACCGCGGCGCTTACCGCATACCAGCGCACGTACGCAGTCGCCGCGACCGAGAAAGCGGATGCTCGGCAGCGGCAGATCGTCGCCGAATACCTCGCGGGCGTCGATAAGCGCGACGCCCAGCTCGCATCGCTTGCAGGCCTGCGATCGTCCCTGCTTGGCCTTGCTGACGCGCACACTGCTGCAGCGGCCGGCTCGCGCCGGCCGTTCGACGAGGTGCTGAAGGACGTGAACGACAGGGTTGCCCGAACCGAGGCGACTTACCGGGCTGTCGAAAAGGCGGGGGATGCAAAATGACGAATGGACGGAGCGCAATGTCGCCAAGCGGGGAGAACCCGGACCTTAAAGCTATGCACCGCGACCTTCTCTCGCTGGTCCGCCGGCTGGAGTTGGCGATCGACGACGCCCCGAACGCCGTAGCCATCGCTGCGATCTCGGACCAAGTCGTCGAAGTAAACGCGCGAGCCACATCCACAAGCCGCGTGCTGCTGGCGATGCAGACGGAAGAGATCGCTCAGCACGCCCAAGCCGTGTCCGCCGCCATACCCGCGGTCGAGCGAGAGATCGAAAACCTGGAGCGGTTCGAGCGACTAGTAAGCGGCGTCGCCGCCGTGCTCGACGCGGCCGACGATGCAGTGCGCGTTGCGACGCTGATGTGCCGCTGAACCCACCAGAGGAAGGACTACCAGTGAGAAATGAACGGGCGACCGCTCGCGAGGGGTGCTCAAGGCTCGTTGAATGTTCGTAGTAGACGGTCAGGTCAGTGCGTTCGCCGGTGTCCACTGCGGCACCTGCTGGTCCTGCCACAGTCGCAGGCGTCGCCAGTCCAGCGCATCGTAGACGGCTGTAGTGCCTACAGCATCGCTGAGCGGCAGTGCCGCAGCGGCCTCACGCAGAAAGCGAGGTCGAAGCGCGTCATCCTCCAGATAGGCTGCCTCCCACCAGCCGATGATGCGATCTCGCGCATTCGCCATCGCCGCGGCCGACGGTAGCCGGTCGCGCTTCTCGTGCTGATTGACCCGGGTGTGCGCCGGCATCAGGTTCCAAAGATCACCGCATGGCCAGACCGACCATGGCAGGCAGTGGTCGATGTCGAAGCTGTTCGGCTTGAGGGGGCGTCCTGTCCAGACGCACTCGATCGGCTGCCCGCACGAGAGGAGCCGCTGGACGACGTCGCGGCCAAGAGCGGTGGTGCGAACCGGTTCTACCCAGGCCAGGGCGGTTTCTGCAGCACCTGGAGCGACCGCCAGACCCATACGGTCGGCATAGGCGCGGGTCAGGCGGGACCATTCAGCGACCAGCATGGGTTCGATCCAGGACCCGAACCGCGACATGGCCCGCCACAAGTGGCCCGGCACCTCGATCAGGCCCCAGCCGCGCAGCGTCTCAAGGTCGAGTACGGTTGCGGATGCACCGCCCCGCCGCCCGCGGCTGACGCCGAACACCTGCATGTCACTGTTGGGATAGCGGGTGAAGGTTGCCGGCATTTTGGCGATTGTGTGAGCAGCCCGGGACAGCGCGGAAGCGATGGCGTTGGCCTGCTCGCCGGCGAAGACTGCACCGACCCGTAGCTCGACCGGTGCCGTGCCGAGCGCGAGCAGTGCCTCAAACCCGTCCTTGGCAAAGGCTAGTCGCTCGATGCCGACATTACCCGGCATCTGCGGGAGCCCCGCCCGAACCAGGGGCAGGTACATTCTTAGCCAGTTCAGTGCGACCAAGCCCAACGGCACTTCGACTGCATCGCGGCCATCGGGCGCCGGCGTAGCGGCGGCAGGCGCATACTCGGCAATGCGTGCCACGGCTCGGAGCAGTGCCAGCTTATAGGTGGATGACTTCTCGTCGGACAGGACGATGCCGCGCACCAGAGGAAGCGCGCCGGTGCCGTCATCGGGCATGCGGAGCGCTATGACGTCCCATGTCACACCGGCACGTCCGCCCTGATCGCTGGAGTTCGCAACCCGTAACACCTCCAGCCCGTGCGCCCGGGCAAGTCCCTCGATCTCGGCGGTTGAGGTCGGATGCATCTGCATACCGGACGGGGCGGGACCGTGGCGCAGCGTCATCACCAGCACGCCGCCCGGCTTCAACAGCGTGGCGAGTTTGCGGACGGCACGGGGCCGATCGGCAGGCGCGACGTGCTGCCAGACGGCCGACAGCAGGACGAGATCGTAGGCAAGCCCAAGCCCATGGACATGGTCGAGCGAGGGCAGGGTATCGTTCACCCACCTTACGCCGTGGTTTCTATGTTTCTCGGCTGCGATCCTGCGCATACCTGCAGCAGGCTCAGCCGCCACAACCTCGTAGCCGCGTGAGGTCAGCCAGGCCGCGTCACGTCCTGTGCCGGCGCCGACGTCGAGCGCCAGCTTGCTGTCGCTGCCGTCCGGGATGATCGGCAACACCTCCGCCAGCATACGCTCGGATGATACCGCCTCGTACCGCTCGGCAAGCATGTCGGCTTGGCCGTCATAGGCAGCAACGACGTCAAGGTAGCTGTTCAAGCGTCGAGGCCCGCGAAACGGGCACGGTGCCGGGCGACATAGTCAGGGCGCGGGTGGAGCCGTGGATCGACCGGCAGGCGAACGCGCTCGCCCGGTTGTGGGAACAGCCGAATGAGCTCGGACGGCACCTTGTTGTGCGACACCAGCAGCCGGCACTCATCGTCGAGGCTGATGAGGTGACGGTCGAACAACCAGTGCGCGGTCGCGGACAGAGCAATGCCGTTCTGCACGACGTCCGGCCCGCCATCGGCCACGCTCCAGATATGCGCGGCCTGAGCTTCCGCCTTTCCACCGCCATTGACCATACGCAGCCCCGTCACGGCGCAACGGTTGTCATATGCGTCGAGCACATGGCCGCGGAAGGCGGCGCTGCGCACCTTGCGGTTGACCAGTAGCTGCGCGACGCGCCGCTCGTCGGGCGGTGAAACTAGCAATGCGGCCGTGGAGGCGTCGATGTGCCGGGGATCGAGTTCAAGCCGGATCGCGTGTTCGGGCGATAGCGTGTCGACCAACCCGGCGTTCACGATGGCAGCAAAGTCAGCATCATCAATGGCGCGAACCGATCGACCGCGTAGCGTCCGACCAGCGATGGCGGGGTTGTCCAGCTCGCGCAGCATACGCTCAAGAAAGCGGCCGTCCGGATCGCGATATGCCACGGGACGATCGAACTCGATGAAGTCGCTGATGCGGGCGTAGAAGAGCGTGCGGTCGGCGGGATCAGGGTCGATGCTGTGCACCAGGCCGGTCGCCACATAGGCCTTGCGCCCACCCGCCGAGCCAGTTTCGCGGTAGATGATCCAATCGCCGACGCATGCCTCGGCTGCGCGCAGGTAGATGCGTGGGAAATGGTACCGCTCCGCGATCAGATCGTCGTAGCGCGATGCACCGCTGATTTCGAACACACCCTTCATGCCAGGATCGTGACGCGGTTCTCGGGTTGGAGCAACCTTGCTAACAACGTTCAACGTTCAACGATCATGGAACACGTTGCGGCAGAACGAGCGGCCACTTTTGGGAAGTGCAGATGCTGCCTCGAACGTCCGGTTTTGGGTCCTGTCGTCTCGGCGGCCCCGATCACGCTCGCGATGAATGAGCGATGAGAAGGGCGATGCGCCACCTAACCGAATAGCGATCGCGTCGCTTCGGGTTCGGACAGGTTCAAACGACGCTTGACGAAATCGAGCAGCGTGCGGCCCGCAGCGGTTGGAGCAAGCTTATGCCCTTTGCACTTCGGGCAATTGAAGCTGGCGCGCATCTCATAGCCGTTGCCGGGCGGTGCATCACCGCTTCCGCCGCAGGCGCCGCACGGCTCCTCAAGCAGTGGCAGTTCGGGGTCGTTACCGTGCATGGCGGATCCTTGGTTGTGCAACGTTGTGAACGAGGGCGGGCGAGCGAAGCAAGCTAGGATGCGCGCGGCTTGATCGGTCGCGTCCGCTTCCCGGCAGGCTTCAGGCTGCGCGTCGGCTTGGGTTTGGCCGCGGGCACCGCCTTGCCGCTCGTCACCCGCCGTGGCCGCACACCGGGCGGCTTCGTTTTAGTGGCGCGCGTCTGGGCGGGGGCTCTTGTTTTCTTGGGTGCGTCGGGCGGCTGCGACGCCAGACGAAATTGCTTCACAACCGTCCTGATGCCCTCGACGACATTTTCCCACGCGTCGCCGCGGCGCGCCCATTGGTCAATCGGCTTGGCGTCCCTCGGCAAGAGCTTGTACCTAGCCATGCGAGTGTGCCGCCACTGGCACTGGCGCAGCAGGACGACGACGACAAAGAGCTTCTTGCGGGACGCTTTGCGCAGCGCGAAGCCATATTCGGTCTCGAAGCAATAGCGCGAAGCCAGATAGTTCGGGCTCGCCAGCGCAACGAAGATGTCCGCCTGCTTCAATGCCCGCCTGATGTTGGGATCGAGCTCGGCGCCGGAGGTTATGTCGCCATCGAACCAGGTGCGCACGCCTTCGCGGTGCAACTGCGCCATATGAGTCTCGAAGCGCTTCCTGAACTCATCATCCAGATGTGAATACGACACGAAGACCGATGCCTCGCGCGCACTAGCCATTTCGGCGACACTTGCTGTCGTTTAGCGTCAACATGATTCCAGCCCAAAAATCTGCGTGCTTGGTCCAGCCCGCGCCGCTACGGCACCGGCTTGGCTCGCACACTTCTTCCAGCTCTGCTAATCACGGTCCATGGAAATCTTGCGCGTCCAGAAGCACCCCGCAAACGCGACCGTGGCGCGCCTGATGCTCTCTCAGGCGCATGGCGGCCGCGTTCGCGCAAACCTCAAAATTGAAGGCCCAATGTCGGGGTTGATGGAGGACCGCGACCATGAGACGGTTGCCCAGGCGGAAGACTGGGCGATCGAAGGAGCCGAGCAGCGGCGCGCCAGCGTGCTCATTATCGAAGATCGTACCTGACATATCCGGTCAAGGCCGATTAACTTTTCGTACAAGGGCATCCATCGGTCGCTCAGTCCGACAGGTGCGGCCGCCGGCTCGTCGATCGCCTCACCTGAACGAGCGTCTGAAGTAAAGATAGGTGACGAGGTCAATGAGTGTCCGCATCTGGGTCTGCCCTCGGCAGTTTGGCCGCGTCAGCTCACGACCAGCTGAAGACATTTAAGGTCGTGAGTGTAAACGTCAGCTTTTGCTAAAATCCGTCATCCGGGCCGCGCAAACCTGCCGGTCGGTTATGCGTCCTAGTAACAGTCGCTCTATACGTGATCGAAGCTTCCTAAGAGCTGTGCGTGGATCTCAGTATCCCCGTAGCCATTTCCGCAACTCGGTCGCCGTGTTCGATTTTTCGTCGAGCACCATCCAGACATCCCCGTCGTACCCGTTCAATTTTCCCCACACAATGCGGTCGTAAAGGCCGAGATACTCCCAAGACGCCCACGATTGCTCGTAATGGGAATCCGACGCGGGGAAGAGCGCGATGTGCGCTGGGAGCTTGGCACCGTCGGCGATGCCCAGTTCCCACGGCACCCAGCGGCTGTCCTTGCTGTTGGTGCTGGCCAGAAGGACAAACCGGCTCGTGTCGCGGATGCGTGTCTTGAGCAGCGCGGCGGTCGCAGCGCTCGTGTATGGCGGCATCTCGGGATCGATCTCGTCCACGTATACCTTCGCGCCATGGTTCTTTAGAACGCTGATAGCGCCGGCCACCAACTCGTCGTCCTTGCTGGAGTGCGAGAGAAAGGTCGATCCTGACAGGGACCGCGAAGCTGCGGTTCTCCGCAGGCTCGTCGCCCGCTCAGGTCCCATGTCGCGCGCGAAACGTCTGAAATCGTCGCGTGACGCATATATCGCCATTCCGGACTACGCCCGCTTGTCGATGCGCGTGAGGATCGAGGATACGAGTTTCAGGATTTCCGCGACGGAGATGTCAGCGCGAGCGAGTTCGGTCAGCTCCTCGTCGGTCGGCCTCATGGCATTTCGGCCCGTCGAGTCTATCGCTGAACCAATGAGGCTGTCCGATATCTGAGAGGCGGCGCCTCCGGTCGAGCCGATCGGGAGAACGAAGCTGTCCGCAGCCTTCGCAGCCTCGAATTCGTCGAGAACCCCACCCGCCACGATCGCGGAGCCTGTATCGCGATCGATCTTCATCCCCCCGACGAACACCACGACGCCAGCTATCCGGGCCAACTCCGCACGCAGCGCGAGCCACTGGGCTCGGTCCGGCGCCGTGCCGGGGATCGGCTGGGGGAAGGGGCGTGCGATCAGCCGGCGCTCGAGATCCCAGCCGCCGCTGGACCTGAGGGAGTCGAGAAACCCAGCGATAGATGCGGAACCGACCACGAGGCCTGCTCCGCTGACGAGATCCTGTCCGCGATCGCCGACGAGTTGACCGACAGCCTGCGCCACTCCGTACACCCTCGCGATGTCGCCTCCCGCCTCTGGGGGCCAGCTGCCGCTGACCCACACCCGACGGGCGGCGACGCGGCGCTCGACCTGCCGGATGAGCTCGGGGACTTCGGCGTAACTGTCTATCTCCACCACGACGAGGCCATAGCGCTTGAGATCCCGGCTCCAGAGCTTGTGCTGCGTGCTGCGCGCCTCGAATTCGGCCTCCGTCTTATAGTCCTCTCGCTGCGGCGGGCGGACGATCGCAAAGTGCTCCGGGGGTGCTGACGTGAAGCTCTCGCGGATGAGTGACAGCACATGCCGGATGTTTGGATCGCTGAAGCTGATGCCAAGAAAGAGCATCGACATGCTGGAGAGATGAGCTTGCAGGAGGGGGAGGAACGCTCCGCGCTTCGACCGGTAGAGCTCATAGTCGTCCGTTGAGATCACGACGTCGTCGAGCCGTTCGATTGAGCCGTGCATCTTGAAGAGGCGGGAGGCCCCGGGCGTCGCGCGCAGAGCCAGGTCAGCCGCGCCGGACACGGTGTCGATCGGACGGCTCACCGACCCGAAGGCTCGCTCGACCAGCCGGTCGTAGTTGGTGGTCCAGATAAATTTTACCGGGAGCCTCGAAATGATCTCCAGCGACTCCGGTACCGGATGCTCGACGCCGATCTTTTCCTTGATGACGTTGCGGACCTGGGTAGCCGAGCCGTTCTCCTGGATACTCCATTGGGCAAGCGCCGCCAGATCGTGCAACTCACCCGACTGAACGCCGAGTTCCTCGCCGACCTCGGTCAAAAGTGATGCCCATGATGGATAGCCAGCTCCCATGGAGACCCCGGCGCCAACGAACAAGGCACCGAACCCGCCGATCAAAGCCTCTGGATAGTCCTTCAGGAACCGCTTCGTCGTTGCCGAGACCATCTTACCGCTCCCCCAGTTCGTTAGTTGCGGCCGCGGATCGCGATCGCGTCCTCAATCCACTGCTCGATGCCGTTCGAGATCGAGGCATATGTGGACTTGCTGTCCGCGCCGCTGGGCGTGACCAGCTGAACCACCGATGACAGCTTGCGGCCTGAGCTGCCGAAGGTGATCTCATCGAACGGGTTTGCTCCGGCGACCGACGTCTGGCTGTTGCGGTCCAGCAGCTTGTTCACCCGGACGCCAACGACGCCCTTGCCGTCGTTCCATGCTTTGACGATCTCGTGTTTGACCCAGGGGCGGGCGGCAGTTTGTGAGCCGACCAGCACGACAACGCAGCTCTTGCCGTACATGTTGTCGGCGATCCAGTTTTCGATAGCTGTCCTGCCCTTGCGTTTCACCTCCTCCCAGACGTTGGGAGTGCAAAGGGGCTGTCCTTCAAGCGCGCCCATGTTTCTGATTTGCTGGGTCCGCCAGTAATCATTGTCGAAATGGAAGCTGAAAAATACACGACGAGCCACGTAATTCCCCCTGTTGGTTAGCCTTCAGTTAAGCTCATTTATTAAGCATGGATTGCAAATGTAACGAATGGTATTTTGACGCGAGCCGGTCAGGTTGATTGCCCGGCGGAGGATCAGCGTCGGGTAATTCGAATGTTTCCGCGAAGGTCTTTTCGGTCACGTGATCGTGGCTAGTCGTCCTGAAGGATCGATTTCTATGGCGCCGCTCCACTTGCCGGGTACGGCGGCAAGGTCGTCCGAGCAATGGTCGGTGCCGATGAGGCTTGTCCAGAATATGCAGACCGGCACGGTGATCCGCTTGGCCCAGCCGGCGAGTTCAATACGCGCCTTTACCTCGATGCGTCGCTGATCGTTGTCGAAACCTGCGAACAGTTCGAACCGGGAGCCGTCGTCCATGACGACCGCGGAGTCATGCATGAGCGCGGTGACGTAGAGGGTAAGGAAGTCGTGGTTGGCATCGAACGCGGCGCGCTCCACGGACCGGAGTGCGCCGGACTTGGTGAGGAGGCCGGCCAGTTCGCTGCCGACCTGTTCGTCTGTGAAGGCCGGGTTCCAGATGAATGCGCCGGCAAGGTAATTAAAGACCTCCTGCTCGCGTTTGGTCACCTTCTCGAACCGGTCAGCATCCATCTTCCTGATCGCCTGTGCGAGCACGGACCTTACGACTTCCCGTCGCAAGCCGAGCCGAGCGTCTAACTGCGCGTCCGTTGCCGTTCGGAGGTTGGCGGCACAGATCCGCTTCGCCTTCGCCAGATTGGGAAATCGTCCCTCACCCTGGTGAAGCCATGAGTCGAGGCTCAGGTGGATATCGCGAACCGCGTCAGTCACCGCGCCCTTCTCGCGCTGATCCCGATGTGCGACGAAGTCCCCAATCTCCCGGATCGAGGCTAGGCCGTGGCATCGATCGCGGAGGCCTAGGAATATCCGATCAAGGTCGGCTACCCGGCAGTCCCCTCGAAGGTAGCGTTCCACGCGCTGGCGAAGTTCGGTAGGCTTCATGGCGGCAGTTTATCAGTTTGGAAGGCCGGAACATAACAAAAACACTTGCCTGCGGAGCTGGCGCAGCCAAATCAATCCGTAGACGCGAAACCGCGATGTGAGGAAGGCGCCGCCGCTTTCCTTAACCTATGCGACATCCGCGAGCGGATAGCCGCTGCTACAAAATCGGTCATTCGCAAGGATGAACCAGCGTCCGAAGTTGGGAGGCGGGTAAGGACGCCTGAATGTCCAATTGTGGGTCCAGTTCGCAGAAGCGGTGATTCAGCGGGCGACGAGGAGGGGAGCACCGCCGCCAAGCGAGACATGAGCGTCGATGTCAGTGCGCACGAGCGCCAGCCCGGGTACGGCAAAGCTGATATCCACTCCGTCGATCTGCTCGAACGGTGGCATGATTTTGAAAGTGATCGGGCGGCCGACGGTGATCGCGTAGAGCCCGTCTCCACCCGCTACCCACAAGCCATCGGCTACGGCCGTCAGTGCGTAGAAGGGCACTGTCTCAAAAGGCAATTTCGGTGGATCGGCAGGCCAGCTCTTCTGCATTGTGTACGGTTTGTAGTAGAGGCGTCGGACCTTGTCGCCGCACGCCTCGACCACCTGTCCGCTGGGAAAGAAGTGAACTAGGCCGACGGTGGCAACGACGCAGCCCGGGTGGCCAGGTTCGGGTCCCACGCCGTTGATCGGGCCGCCAAGTCCGGGAACTTCACTGACCGCGCCCGTATTTGTATCGATGCGCTCGAGGCCGCCACCCCACTCTCCCTTCGCGAGCCCCAGCAACAGGGTCGTGCCGGTATCGAAGGGCGCCGTTCGTACGATGGGACCGGTGAGCGGCGCCGAGAGGGGGACGGTGCGTTGCCGCCCGTCCGCGCTGACCACGAGGCGGTTCCGGCTCACCGCAATCACCCGTTGGTCGGTGCAACTCAGAGCCTGAACCGCTTCCCCGTTCAGGTCCAGGCGTTGCATCGCGTGCCAGGAACGATCCTCGAGGCGGGACATCTGGCCATCCACGCCGAGGGTGACCAGTGCGGCGCCCGCGACGCAGACGTCGGCCGCCAGCCCGGGCGTCGTCTCAGTGCGGCGGTTGATCTCTCCCGGTGCGACGCTCGACAGTGTGCCGCGCTCGGTAAGCAGCCACAGGCGATCAGAGACCCAGACCGCTCGCTTGATGAAGCGGTCCTGTCCGCGCAGCATATTCTCCGAAGTTGGGGCCGCAGGGTTCGTCGCTGCGCGCACGGCCGCTTGATGCTCGCGCACGAGAGCGGCGTCCACAGGGGCGGCCGGAACGCGGAAGCGCGTCGATGGGATGGCGGCGGTGCTGATCGAGACCAGTTGCGAGCCAAGGAGGTCGATCGGAGCACCCTGCGCGATCACCTCGCGGAAGCTGACGCGCTCCGGACTGTCGTCGCCCGGGAAGTTGCTCTCCTGCATTGCCGCGAGGCGCCGGTGGCCTGCCGCGAGCATTGCCAGCGAAGGATCGCGGCTGATGACCAGCGGCATGGCACCGGGATTGTGGCTAACGCCGCTGATGAAGTAGCGGGTGCCCTTCCGGCCGTTGATCGACACTGTGTCGACCGGCAGCCAGGGTTGCATGATCTCCGACGCGGGACGTATGCCTGCGCGAGCCGCAGCGGTGTCCGCCGTCCGGATCACCGTCGGGCCGCCCGGCCCGGGTCTGACCTCGTATCCTTTGCCGTTTTTCCAAAGATAGTAGCCGCGATCATCGTTCCCGGCTCGAACGTCGCCGTTTGACGCGACCTCTATGGTGAGCACGCCTGCTGTGCTTACCGCACCAGGCCGCTGGTAAGTCGCCGTCATATCCGCGCCCGCTTGGGTGGGCGCGAGCGCGAGCAGCGCGACGCCTAATAGCGATGAATATCGTACCATTGAATGGCAGCCTTTCTCTGGACGGGGATAATACACCTTTGACTCACCAAACGAGAAGGCAACAACGTTCCGTGCTCAGGCTGAACGAACGTCCGAAGGTGGGGAAGGCGCTGGCGGCCGCGAGTGTCTGGAAGTGGGTCCGTGCGGCCCTCCCGAAACCCCGCTGTTTGGGAACGCTGGACATTCCCATAACTCCGTCTTCATTCTGTGATTTTCGGGACAGAGCAATTGGGAACGGATTTTGAGAAGACAGGCCTCAAGGCCTTCATCGGAGTGATTGGCGCGGACGTATTCGCTAAACGGGTTCGCTTGTAGGAATGGCTGGGGTTGAAAGTGACATAGCCGCACGACGCGCCCCCCCCACGAAGGAAATGCTATGCCTTTTTCCACAACTGCTGATGGTCGCAAGTTCGCAGCAGAGACGGCCGATGGGACTGCGGCCGCAGTTCGGGAGGCGATAGCACGTGCGGCCAACGACTTGGGTGAGGCGGAGGCCATCCTCAGAACTGGACGATTGCCCAGGTGCGGGATGCGTGAAAGTCACGATCGACTTTACGAACTGGTATACCGCAACGAGCCAGCGCGCCCGTCCGATCTCCGTTGGTATGGAGACGCAGACTGGGCCGTGCGTGCGGCCGGGCGTTTGCAAGAAAACCGCGCTGCGGGTTACGTGGTGACCGGGCATCGCCGTGGCATCCTGAACGGGGAGGAGCTTACGCTTTTCGCAGCCGGCGATGACAGGATCGTTGAGCAACCCAATCCAGTTGCAGGGCGCAGCGGTCGTATTTGGACCTATGTGTCGGCTGAACAAGTCGCGTTGGCATTGCGCGGAACAGCGGCCGCACAGGCGCTGGCACGAGAAATCATACTGGTCCGCCTGGAAGCGGACAGCATTGGAGGCTCGGCGCAAATGGTCAGGAAAGCCCGTGACTGGTTGATCGACCACGATCCCGACCCGGCGGGTCACGTCGTCGTCGCTCTTGCCGATAGTGACGGCGTCCGAACCGTGACAATGCAGCGTTTCGATGCAGATGGTCAGCCGGCCACGACAACCGATCATCCGGTTTGCCTGGAAGACAATCTCTTGTTGCGAAAGACCTCATGGCATGATGCGGGTCCAACGAACGATGAGCTGTTGAACCGAAGCGGGCAACAGGTCCTCATCGGCCCGCTCGACCACCGATTTCAGGGACATGTCGTTGTCGGCGAGGCGGAGTTCGAGTGGCTGAGCGGCGCCTATGGTTACGGTGCCGCCAGCACCGTTCCCGGCGTCATAACCGCATTGAAGACGCTCAAGGCCAGAATTCGCCGGGGCGAGACGATCTCGCTCTTTGAACCTGGCACGATGTATCAGCTTGAGGCTAGCCGCCTTTCTCCCTTCGAAGATTGGGTGCACCGGCATTTTCCTGGCATCGGTGCGATTTAAGTCGTTTCAAGCCCACCCGCTGCTCATCTGGCATTCTCGGTGCGATGATTTCTCGAAAGGCTCGCGTATTCCCAAAACTCGATCCCTCGCGAGGAAGCCGACCCGAGCAAAAACGCCCACTTGCAGTCATTCCGAGAGACCCGCTACGCTAGTAAAATGGCACTGCATCCTGATGTTGCTCGGCTCGCTGGAACACTCGAAGCAATGGTGACATTGCTAAAGCTGCACGGTGACAACGGATGGGCCGAGAAGGTTGAGCGGTGTAGATCGAGTATCGCACAATCCGATTATCACGGCGTCGATCGACTTTTGCGTCTCTACGGTGGAATGGGATCACTGAACGACGTGGTTCTGCAATCCGGTGGAATTGCCCCGGCAGAAGACAATGAGAGGTTTAACGCGCTTCGAACAGATGCTTGGAAACAGGTGAATGCACTGGCGCGAGACAGCGCGCGCGAGGACGGTAACTAACCACCCAACCCGGCCATTCCCGAAATTCGATCCCTTGCGGGACAGCGCCGACCGTCTCGATCGCCGCTCCCAATCGAGAAACCAGACCTGCAGAAATCATTCCCGGGCACTTATGGAGCGGGCAGAGTAGGGAGAGGCTCCTTGGCTAGCCTGACAATCTCCGCGGCTAGATCGTCGGATGCTGCTGCCGCCTTAGGCCAATAAATCATGTCGCAGATAGGTACGTTAGGGAAAGTGCGCTCAAGAATACCGAGGCAAAAGCTGCTCCTTGGTTCGTCCGCGGCTTCGATGACGCCGATGCATTCCGCAACTTCCTGAACGGTAAGGTCGGGGATGCCCGGAGGAGGTCCCATCGCTGCCAACACCGCAAAATCACGTTCGCTGGTCCAACTGTTCAGGTTGCTAAACGTGACGCTATCATACCCCTGCGATCCCGCCAGCGCATCGGCTTCGGCGATGAGCGCGTCGCACTCTTCGTCAGCATCCAAACAATCCACTATCCGGAGAATGAGATTCTGCAATGCGTCGATCCGCTCCTGCGGGGGCGTCGGTATCAGCGCCTCAATCCTGCTGGGCATCGAACCTCTCCTAACCTTCGAATAATATCCGACCATGAACACCGCTGTCGAATAATCTCAATTCATCGAGCCTCGCTATTCGTTACCGACATTCCGTTTCCCATTTTTCTATCCTAGCGGGAATGCATTGGCTGCTGTGATCGCACTGCCCTATCGGCGCGCTGCGCGAGCTAAATCGCAGCAGCTTCGATCCGGTTCTGCAGGTCTTTGATCGTCTGCTCCACGGCATGCTGTATAACTGTATCTCCCGAAGCCCGCGCGGCCTCATATTCCGCCCTCCTAATTTTGAGCACTTGGCTGGCGACATGCCGCCAATCAGCAGCAGGTATGCCGTAATCGCGGGTTGCCTCTACTTGATCGAGAGCGCTGATCCCAATCAGATGAAGGCGAGGCCACTGATCGATTTCGTCGACATAAGCATAATCAAATTTGATCTTAGCATTTTCGGTCAAGGTCACCGTAACGTGATTCCAAGGTCTAGGCAGAAAGATATCGAGCGTTCTCATTCTCGCGAGATCGAACTTTATTGCCTCCTCAACCTCCTCGGGCCTGCTACCGAAGCCGGCATACTGCCCTCGCACACCGTTGCGACGGGTCCATTGACTGACGCCGGCAGTCTGCATCCACTCATGAAACTGTGCCTCGAACCGCATCTCCACAGCGTCCTCGGGGAAGATCGACCAGAGCTTTCGGCCAATGTCGCCAACGATTTCCTCGAAATGCTGCTTGTCTGCCATCGGTGTCCCAATCCGTTTATTAGTATTAGTTCGTCGGTCTCAGGCGGCAGGTCCAGTCCCGTTTCAAACGTCGTAATTCGGTGCCGGCCAACAGGAATCCCATTTCGCGATTCATTCCGGGAACGGTCTTGCCCAAGTAGGGCGCCGGCTGGATAGGTGTATCGCGTTTGTCGTGAGTACACGCATGGTAGACGCTGGTTTGGGGGTTTCTGGGAATGTCAGTTTCGAATCCGGGGGAGCCGGACCGCTCCTCGATCGAAGAATTTGTCGTCAGTTTCTGCCGAGAGTATAAGGCTTGGAACAACGATGCGTACGCAGCTTATTCGAGGGAAAACGTCGAGCAGCCTGCCGATGACTATTTTTCCGCATCATACGCAAATCTTCTTCGCCCCTTTATCACGCCCGAAACCCGAACGCAGCTGCCCAGTTTCGGATCTGACGCACGCTTTGACCCTGATCGGCTCACCATCCAGTGCGTCATGCCGACGAACGACGGCGCTACGGTCGAGTTCGCGATACAGTCCATGGTGGGTGAGTGGGCGGACGACTTCCTAGCAGATCTCACGTTTAAGCCGGTCATTGCTATCAGGCAAATCTACTATGTGGACCCTTATCCAGACGGTGACGTCGATCGTTTGGCATATCTTTAATTAGGCCATCACCGCGTGAAGCGGGGGGCATCACTGATCGACAGTGGCTAGGTACATTCTGCACTCGCTTCTGTGATTCCCACTTCAGCATCATTTTGAGACATTTGGTGTGCTCAGGATGCAGTAATCGATATTATTGCACATCTCAAAGGATCAGTAGCGTGCGCGTAATATTCAACGACTCAATCGACCTCGGCTTCGCAGTCGCCGCTTTGATAAATGGCACAGTCGATAGGAAGGAAATTACCGATTGGGCCGCACGCGTAATTGACGAGGTGGAAGATCCACCAACCTATATTTATGTCATGCTGGACATGGAGCGCTACCAAGGACGTGGTCTTCATCACGAGATTGGATTTACGCCAACCAGCGGCGTAGATTCTGATGACGAATTTCACTACCTCCGTGAGATAGCAGTGCGTCGTGGTAAAGAAGACTTTGACTATCTTGGAGGTAGGAGTCCTGTCAGTCTGGGTGCGGTCCGCAAGGCTTACCTAGACAATCTAATCAAAATGAATTTCGGATTCGATGTTCAATCATTGCCGCCATTGTACCTAAGAGATGCTTCGCGCACCCCATAGCTTTCGAGAAGCAGGCTCATGTAGCTTAACCTGGCGTCCATGGGACCGGCGTATCTTACTACCTTGATAGCATACGAGGTCCCTCGCCAGCGATTCCCGAAAGTCGATCCTCTTCGAGAAAGAGCGGCTGCGTCTGGGACGTCCGTTAACGCGATTTGTCTTCCTAATAGCGTACAGTCTCCTTTCCCTCCCATCACGACATTCGCGAACGGCTAGCCGGGCTTGAAAACCGGTTATTCGCAAATATGAACCAGTGTCCGAAGTTGGGGAGCGACGGAAGAGGCGTGAGCGTCCACTTGTGGGTCTGGCCGGAAGCCGAAGGGCGGGGCGCCTTACGCCCACAGTCGGACCCTCGGGTTACCGATCGAAGCTTCCGAAAGCAGCCATTCGTTCAGAGCGGTTTTCCCGCTCCTCTGTCTCCGATAGGCCAACTCGGGCACCAAATTCGCCGGACGGCTCTCCGCGTATTCGCCCACGCCCCTGTTCCGCTATGGGGCCATTTCCAAGAACGTGGATTGCGATACCGGAAAGATTACCTCGTTATCCAGTTCATACCTGCCGCATCCTTGCTTTTGGCCAGCGCCGCCCTTGCCGCTCTATCACCGAGCCCATAGGCCTTCAGGAAGTTCGTGCTGACCAAGAGAGCCGAAGCGAAATCCGGATCACTCGAGTGCCCGATCAGCTCGTGTGAACCACCCTGATACGTCACGCCGAACTTGTCGCCAGCCGGTGATGTCTGAACCGGCAGTAGATGGTCATGCCAATCCGTGACCAACCCAGGTACTTTGTCCTCATCGCCAGTCACGATCATTGTAGGCAAAGTATCGCCCGCGTAGGCGTCCGGACCGATCAGCCCGGGAATACGCCCGGGCGTCGAAAAGCCCAGGACAGCCCTAACGGTCGGATCGCGGAAATTGCCGACGTTGGACAAAGCTCCCCCGAGGCACAGGGCAGTTAGCGTCCCGAAGCTGTGTCCAGCCGCAATTACTGGTTTGCCCGGCCAGATACGTGCAGCATAGGCGCTGGCTGCCTTCATATCCGCGATGCGCTCGCCGAAACTCGCCTGACGAGGAAACTTGTCCCTGTCAGGATAGTGCATCGAGTCTACGTGGATTGGCGCGATAACGGCGAAGCCTGCCGCCTCCCATGCCGAAGCTATGGCATCGTACTTTTCCGGCCATGATCCGTGCCCTGTCGAAAAAAGCACGACGCCCTTCACCTTGTCCGGCACCCAGGTATCCATGCGGGTGGAACGTTGGGGTGTGACTTGTAGCGCGACCTGGGCAGATGGAGCGGCCAGAGATGGCGCGGAGCACGCCATCACGCTTGCGATGGCAATACCCGCTAATCGACGCATTCGCATTTAGCTTTCCCCGGTTCGGCGTAACCCCCACAGACAGCTACATAATAACGTAGGGGAGGCAAGCCGCTTGTAGGTGCGAAGTTGCAGCTACACGGTATCGGATCGCCATTATTTTCGGGAAAAACGACCGCCTACGCCATGTCGGCTATGGCCACCGGCTTTCCCAAAAGCGGCCAGTCCGCTTTCCTTCCCATTCCGACCGTTCGGCTCACGCCCATCAACCTAAGCTTTTGGTTATTTGTTGGCGCAATGGCGCGATGGAAATATGCCATCTGTGATTGCCGCTACTCAGCTAGTCACCTTTGCCCAGATCCGTTCCGAAGGTGAGCAGAGTGAATGCTTCATTCGTGATCACGATAGCTCGCAGACTTGAGGCCGCGCTCTTCTCAGAACCCCTACCTCGCGGCTGTGACCACCGTCGAATTGTTATATCGTGCCGGGAAGATGATTTACGCCGGCGCCAACATTTGTTGAGCGCGTCGATTACACTGAGGACTCGACCGTCGCCCGCCGCAAGAAAGTAGTTACCAGCAGCTCGACAGCTAGCAGCCATAGCGACTAGGTTTGGTGGACTGGGCGCGAAGCCTTCTTTGGCAAGTGCGGCTGCCATGTCTACGCTCGGCTGCACAATAGGTGGTGCGGTAAGCCCCTGGCTTGAGGCGGGTGACATGACTGCCAGAATAAGCGGGATGATAACCATGCCGGAGATGCTGCCCGCTAATTTATATTATCGCAACATCTCATACTATTGAATTATGGATATCGCTGACAGGCAATCTGGTTATATTTTCGAGAAATTCTCGCTTGGTGCAGTGGCTTTCCCAAAACACCATCCCCTCGCGACAATGCGGGATCGTACCAGAACGCCCACTTGCAGACATTCGGGGCTTCTTTACGATGAGCAGATGCAGCGCCGTGTCCTATACCTCATCCTCATGGTCGGATTGCCGGTACTGGTCGGACAGTTCGCATTCGACTGGATCAACAGCGACTTAAACTCCGCCGTCAGTCATCTTCTTACCAGAGCCATACTCATCCTTGCTGTATTGCTCGTGTGGATCGCATTCCGGGAATACCGCGACCGTAAAACGCGGACCGTCCGCTAACCTTCCCCAATACGACATGCGCGAGCGGATAGCCGGGGTTCAAAATTAGTCATTCGCGAAGATGAACCAGCGTCCGAAGTTGGGAAGCGAGGGAAGGGACTTGGGCGTCCGATTGTGGGTCGTCGTTACCTAGGGCAGTCCGGCCGCTATCGTCTATCTCGGTTATTTAGCTGGCTGAATGTAAGCGTGGCCGGCAGGCCGCAGATTACGCGGCTTGCGCCACTCGCTCTGCGGTTTGCGCGGACCAGTTCCAGGGCATGAGTTCGTCCCATCGCGCGGCCGGCCAATCCGCTGCGATCTTCCCAGTGACGTCGGCGATGTAGGCCTGCGGGTCGACGCCGTTGGCCTTGCAGGTCTGGATGACGGTGTAGATCGCCGCAGCGCGCTCGCCGCCCGTATTCGAACCAGCGAACAGCCAGTTTCGCCGTCCGACGGCAACGCCGCGCAACGCGCGTTCGGCGATGTTGTTGTCGATCTCCAGGCGCCCGTCATCGAGGAAGCGACACAGTGCGAGCCATCGCTTCGTGCCATAGGCGATAGCCTTGGCCATGTCGGACTTTGGCGACAGGCGGCGCAGTGCTGCGTCCAGTGCCTCGCGCAGCGCATCGACTAGCGGCTTCGTCCGGTTCTGCCGCGCCGCCAGCCGCACGTCAGGCGGCCTGCCGCGGACCTCGGCCTCTATGCTGTACAAGGCACCGATGCGTTCAAGAATCTCGGTGGTCAGCGGCGTGGCAACCCGCTCGTGCAGGTCGAACACCTTGCGCCTGAAATGGGCCCAGCACGCGACTTCTGTGACGCCGCTTCGATAGAGCCCGTCGTAACCGGCATAGGCGTCGGCCTGGAGGAAGCCTCGAAATCCGGCGAGATGGGCTTGCGGATGTGCACCGGTACGGTCGGTCGTGAAGCGATACCATGTCGCTGGCGGAGCCGTGTTACCGGAGGCGCGGTCATCGACTGCATAGACCCATAGTCGCCCGGTCGCGGTGCGTCCGCGGCCTGGGTCGAGCACCGGGACTGGCGTGTCGTCCGCGTGGATCTTGTCGCCTTTCAGCACTTCCTCGCGGATGCGACTGACGATGGGGTCAAGCAGCGCGGCTGCATGACCGACCCAGCCCGCCAGCGTCGAGCGGTCGATGTCCAGGCCTTGGGCCGCCATCATCTCGGACTGCCGATAAAGCGGCAGGTGATGTTCGAACTTCGAGACGACGACATGGGCCAGCGTTGCGAATGTCGCCTTTCCGCGTGCGACTGCCTTCACCGGGGCAGCCGCCTGGACGATCTTCTCACACGTCCGGCAGCTGTATTTCGGTCGGACGTTCCGCACCACGCGCCAGTGCACCGGCAGGACATCGAGCATCTCATGGGCGTCCTGCCCGAGACGGCGTAGCGCACCGCCACAGTCCGGGCATGTGCAGGCGCCGGAGGCGGGTTCGTGGACGACCTCCGCGCGTGGCAGGTGGTCGGGCAACGCACGGACTGGTGCCGGCCGCACGGGCGTGTCTGACAAGACCGCGCCGGTCTCCGGGACTGCGCTCTCGGTTTCCAGTTCCTCAAGTGCGAGTTCGAGCTGGGCGATCTCGCGCGTCAGCTTCTCGGAGGATGCGCCAAACTGCATCCGCCGCAGCCGAGCGATCTGTCCACGCAGTGTCTCGATGAGCAGGTCGCGGGCGGCAAGTGCTGCATTGGCTCGGGCGAGCGAGGCCTCCAGCACGGCGATCCGCGCCTCGGCATCAGATGGGGCAAGAGATGCTTGCGACACCTCATTTTCATAGCAGTTCGCGCACTCTCACACGAGCAAAAATGGCGGAAAAGCTATGTTTTCAGCCGGCCAATGTTGGTGCCCATGTCCGCTCTGGGCGGCGCCAGTCGATGCCCTCCAGAAGCATCGACACCTGCGCCGATGTCAGCGCCACTGTGCCTGTCGCGGTCACCGGCCAGACGAAACGCCCCCGGTCCATCCGCTTCGAAAACAGGCAGAGTCCCTGACCGTCGAACCACAGCAATTTGATCAGGTCGCCGCGCTTGCCACGGAACGCGAACAGCGCACCGGAATGTGGTTTCTCCCGGAGCACCTGCTGCACCAATACCGCCAGGCCATCGAAGCCCTTGCGCATGTCGGTGACGCCGCACGCCAGGAATATCCGCGTCGATGTCGGCTGCGGGATCATCGGGTCAGCACGCCGATCACGCGCGACAGCGCCTCGGCGTCGACCGTGCCGTCGACGGTAAGTCGCACACCCGAAGGCAGCTCGATGCCGATCTGCCCCGCGGTCCGGGCGTCCGCTGGCGCCTCGACGGGCGGCGCCGGCAGCATCATGGGCGGCTCGCTGATTTGGACTTCGGCAAATGCGGTCTGAGGCCGGGCCGGCACTCCGCTCAGTGCACCCGACATCGCCTGGCGCCGCCAGGTGTAGATCGCGCCGCTGCCGACCTCGTGACGCTCGACCGCCGCCCGGACCGACCCATCCGGCCCAAACGCATCGCGCAGGATCGCCAGCTTCTCCTCGACCGTCCAGCGGCGTCGACCCGACACCCGCCCGACAATCTCGATACGACCACTCATACGACCGGTCGTATGACTACTCGCTACATTTGCAGCTGGTTCGATAGTCTCGTCCGACATTACGGCCCCGTTCAAAGAGCTGCCATCAACCCGTTGAACGCTCCGCCTACAAGGCGGCCCTCAGACCGCGCTTACGGCTGAATGCCATACTGGAAGGCGAACAGCGGTGGTCGAGCTGACCGCAACCGCGCGCCAACCGAGGTAGGTGCTGCTAGCGCTTACGGCAGGATCAACATGACCGTGGTCGCGACAAGCTGATCACGCACGTAGCCAACCAATGACACTTGGGTCATCGGAGCGTCGGGCGATCCCAGCCCACCGGCAGCGATTACGCGCATGTTGGTGGTCAGCACCGGATGGGCATAGTGCTCACCCTCCGGGATCAGCGTTGTTTCGCCTATCCGAGGATCGGTCCAGGCAATCAGGTTCCAGGCCCGCCCTGCATAGACGAGGCCCGCTCTTGGCGGTGATGGGGCAGGAAGCGGCGGCGAAGCACCGGCCGGCCTACCCGGCCAGCAAACGTCGGGAAGCAGATCGACCTTGGTCAGGACCTGACCAGCACCATTGAAATCGAGTTTGAAGCAGCGACCGCTCTGTGAGGTCAGAAATATAGGTGCATAACCGCTCATGTCAGCGCGGGTGATCGACAAGCCTTCGGGTAGGTGAATGTCGGCCCGCCAAAGAATTTTCGAGCGGCCGTAAGCGCCCAACGACTGCGGCGGTGGCGCGAGTAAGATCACGCCGGACAGAGTTTCTGGGTCAGCAATCGAGACTGTCGGCGTCGGTTTGTTGGTCTGTGCGGCTAACGGCGCCGCAAGGAGGACGGTCAGGAAGGCAAGCTGGCGCATGCAAATGTTTCCTATAGCGCGGCACTTATAGTCGTCTGCCTTTCTCCCGGGCGTGTCCATACCCTGCTGCTTCTTCGCTCACATATTCGTACTCCCGACCAATAACGCGCGTACTGATAAACCCCTATGGGCCCTGGTGAACGAACGGCAGATTCTGGCAAGCGGTCAATGCGGTCTGAACGGCCGGAACTGGGTCCAACCAGTCGCGCGTGCTTTCAACGCAGTCGCCGACGATCAAGGAGCGTCGCCACCGGGACGATAGACCCGCTCGACGTGACCAGCGAGCTCGTCGAGATAAAAGTAGACAGGCCGAAGGCGACCAGTGGCGTAGCGGTCGATCTGGTCAGCAAAGTGCAATGAGGCCTGATTACCACTCTGCCCGCCCGCCATTACGGCCATCGCCCTCACGCGCGGGCCGAACTCGACCACCGCGACGAAGCTGTTGCCGCTGGTGCCATAATAGCGCTTCGTTCCCGGCCACGTCTTCGCGCCGAAAGAGGCGAGGCTACCCCACTGCGCCGAGGTGAAGGGCACCGGCGTCGACGGCTTCGCGTCGTCGAAGTGCGGCCGAATGGCGCCATCGAACCGCTGGAAACGGTTGATCGCGTTCCACGGGGTGTTCCAGCCGCCGAAGTCGCGTGTCAGTTGCGCGACCGCCGTTTCCAGCGCGGTGAGCTTGGTCGCGGCGTCGACGCGGTTGGCGATGTAGTCGGGAACGTTGATCCGCTCCGCCTGTGCGAAGCTGCCGATTTCGCGCCAGAGCTGGTCGCCCCAGTAGACGGCGAGGCTCGTCGCGACCGACTCCTTGCTCCAGCGATGGTCCCACCGGGAGAGTGTCGCGATCGGCCCGGCCAGCGCCCGCCGACGCGGGTCGCCCGCCGGCAGTGCGCGCCACGCGGCGACCAGGCCGGGCAGCAGCCGTGCGAAGGCGGGCAGATAGGGATCGTAGGCGGCGGCGCGCAGCCGCTCGGGCGTCCAGCCGCGCCGGCCGGTCAGCAGGAGATCGGCGTGTTCGCCGCGGGCATTGCCGCCGGTCTGATCCATGTAGCGTGGATAGTCGGCTGCCTTGGGGCTTTCCGGCCCGGCGGCGCCCCACGGCCAGTCGTTGGTGTTGTGGACCCAGCCGACCCGCGGGTTGGCGACGCTCGGCAGGCTGGCGAGCGGGTGCAGCCCTCGCCAGTCGGTCGCGGGATCGCTGCCATCGACGGGGCGGGTATAGTCGAACCGGTCGTCGCGGACCGGCATGAATTGCGGCATCAGGAACGCGATCTCGCCCTTGTCGTCGGCGAACAGCGTATCGTTGGAGGAGTTCGCCTTGCGCTCCGCGACCGCGATGTAGGAGGCGAGGTCGGTGGCCTTGGTCCGCAGCCAACTCTGCTCGAGCGCCGGGACGGGCCGCCACATCAGCGCAGTCGCGATCCAGCGGCCGTTCTTCGCCGCGACGATCGGGCCGTGATGCGTCGCCGAAGTAGTGAACCGCCGTTCGCCCATGCCGCCATCGGGCCGGCGGAAGCGGAGCGTCACCGTGCGCGCAGCGACCGGGCGTGTCTCGCCACCGTAGCGGTAGCCCCAGCCGCCGCCGCGACGCACGATTGCCTCGGCGAACTGGTCGACATTGTCGACGGTGGAGGAGGTGTGCATCCAGCCGGCGTGCGCGTTGAACCCCTGGTAGACGAAGAACTGCCCCCAGGTGCTGGCGCCATAGGCATTCAGGCCGTCGTCGCTGGTCATCTGCGCTTCCGAGCGGAAGTAGAAGCTGGTGTGCGGGTTGATGAGGAGCAGGGCCCGGCCGTTCGCGGTCAGCTTCGGCGCGATAGCGATGCCGTTCGACCCCGATGGTTCGCGCGGCACCGCCCCCAGCTCTTCCGGCGTCGGTGGGGTCGGCCGGCCGTAGAAGGTCTTGAGGTCGGCGAGCGAGATGCGCTCGATGTCGCCGCCGATGCTGCCCTCGGTTAAGCTCAGCGCCATCCACGGCTCGAACCGCGTCAGCACCTTGGGGCGCACCTGCGGGTGCGTCGCGAGATAGAAGTTCAGCCCGTCCGCCCAGGCATCCATCAACGTGCGCAGCCATGGGGGACAAGCGGCGTACTGTGCCTGGAGTTCGACCGGATCGACGAACAGCCGCTGGCGCAGGTCGGCCCAGATCGCCTCCTCGCCATCGGCCTCGGCGGTGCGACCGAGCGCGGTCAGGTAGTTCGCCTCGATGCGAGCAAAGTCGTCCTCTGCCTGCGCGTAGGTCATACCGAACACCGCGTCGGCGTCGCTGCGGCCGCGGACATGCGGGATACCCCAATCGTCGCGCGTGATCGTCACCCGCGCCGCCTCGGCCCGCCACCGCGCCATGTCGGGATCGGGCGCGGCGGCGGTCGTCGCTAGGAGGGCTGCGACGATCAACGGATTGCGCGTGCGCTGGAGGAGCGTAACCATAGCGTAAGCCTAGAACGGGGAGTGAGGCATGGCCAAGTGCTGGTTGGCGATCGTGATGGCAATGATGCTCGGCGGCGCAAGCGCCCCGCCGGTCGAGACCTTGATGAGCACCGCGATGCTGCTGCGTCCCGCGGCGGTGTTCGACGGCGTCGACGGGAAGATGCACGCCGGTTGGCAGGTGCTGGTGCGCGGCGACCGGATCGTCGCGGTCGGCCCGAAACTAGCCGTTCCTGCGGGCGCGCACATCATCGACCTCGCCGGTGACACGCTGATGCCGGGCATGATCGAGGGGCACGGCCATCTCTTCCTCCATCCCTATGACGAGGCGAGCTGGGACGAACAGGTGCTGCATGAGCCGCTGGCACTGCGCACCGCGCGCGCGGTGGCGAACGCGCGGGCGACTCTGCGGGCAGGCTTCACCAGTGAGCGCGATCTCGGCACCGAAGGGGCTGGCTATGCCGATGTCGGACTGAAGGCGGCGATCGACCAGGGGATCGTCGAGGGGCCGCGGCTCGCCGTCGCGACCCGCGCGATCGTCGCGCTCGGTGCCTACGGCCCCAAGGGGTTCGAGCCGGGTGTCGCCATCCCGCAAGGTGCGGAGGAGGTCTCGGGCGCGGAGCAGATGGTTGCCGCGGTCCGTCGGCAGATCGCCGCCGGCGCGGACTGGGTGAAGCTCTACGCCGATTATCGTTGGCGCGCTGGCGAGGACAGCCGCGCGACGCTGAGCCTTGATGAGATCAGGGCGGCGGTGGGGGCGGCGCACGACGCCGGACGTCCCGTCGCGGTCCACGCCTCAACCGTGGAGGGTATGCGTCGCGCGATCGAGGCGGGCGTCGACACGATCGAGCATGGCTATGGCGGGACGCCCGCGATCTTCGCGAGCATGGCGGCGAAGAAGATCGCCTTGTGCCCAACGCTCGCTGCTGCGGACGCGAGCGCACGCTATCGCGGCTGGACCGGCGCGGAGCCGGCCCCCGCCGCAGTTAAGGCAAGCCGTGACAGCCTCCGCCTTGCGCTCGCCGCCGGCGTGCCGATCTGCATGGGTGGCGACGCAGGCGTATTCGCGCACGGGACGAACGCGCGCGAGATGGAACTGATGGCGGCAGCGGGAATGACGCCGGCGCAGGTGCTGCTCGCCGCCACCTCGGGCAACGCGCGGTGGATGCGACTGGGCGACCGTCTCGGCGCGGCGAAGCCGGGTATGCTCGCGGATCTGGTCGCGGTTGCGGGTGATCCCACGGTGAACATCTCCGCCGTGCGTGCCGTGCGGCTGGTGATGAAGGGCGGTGCCGTTGTCAGCATGTAGCAATGGGCCAATGGAAGTTACCTCAAGGCGCTGCCGCTGCGGAAGGGACGGACGCCTGTCTGGCCGACGTTAGGAAGCCGGGGAGGGGGCCTGAACGACCACAACCGGGCCTTTCCGTTACTCAGCTTTCCTTGAGATGCCGCCCGCCAGGTAGTCCCCGTATCCCGTCCGCGGGTGTCTAAAGCTTCGCACTCTTTCTGATCGCAAGCGCAATACCAGCCCAATCAATGTCCGGGCCTTCCGTTGCGATGACACTGCGAAGGTGGTCTCGAACGATCCCCAGCAGCGGCATCGGTGCCCCAAGCGAAGTGGCAGCGGCATCGGCCAGCGTCATGTCCTTCAGGCCCAATGGCGCCGCAAATCCAGCTGGCCGGAAGCGGTCCTCCAGCAGAATCTCGCCATAGGTATGGTAGACCGGCGCGCCGAACAGGGTTCCCGTCAGCACCTCCAGTAGGGTCTGACGATCGACGCCGCCCTTTTCGGCCAGCGTCATCGCCTCGGCCATCGCCTCCACGGCGGCCATGATCATGAAGTTACCGCTGAGCTTCACCAGGTTGGCCGCGGACGGCTTGTCGCCGATCCGGAAAGTCCGCTGACCGATATCGGCGAACACCAGTTCGCAGCGATCCAATGCAGCTTCCACGCCTGCCGCGACCACGAACAGCTTGCCCGCCGCCGCCGCCGGTGGACGGCCGAAGACGGGTGCAGAAACGTAACCACCGGTGCCGCTATCCGCCGCGAGCTGGTCGGCAAGCGCGATGCTGATCGTGCTGTGTCCGACGTGCAGTGCAGGAGCGCCGACGATGCCGCCCTCGCCGAATACCACGCCTTCCACCGCCCGGTCGTCGGCGAGCATGGTCATGACGAGATCGCCTTGGGCCGCATCGACCGGCCGTGCCGCGCGTGCTGCGCCTGCGGCGACAAGCGCTTCGGTCTTGTCTGTCGAACGGTTCCAGACCGTCACCTCATGGCCTGCCTTGAGCAGATTGGCCGCGATGGCGCCGCCCATCTGACCCAGCCCGATGAACCCGATCCTCATGCGTCATCCTCCATGAAGCGGGCGAATTCGGCCGCGTGATCGGGGTGCCAGCGGGACAGGGCGGGGCGGTTCCCGGTAATGTCGCCTGCCGCCCAGGCGATGCGTTTCGCGTCCTGTGCCGACGTGGTCTCGTTGTCAGGGCAGAGAATGTAGAAGTCGCCGCGCGCCAGACGATCGAACATGAGATCGACCACCTGTTCCGGCGTCCAGGCGCCAGCCGGCTTTTTCGGCCGCGGAGAGGTCATGCCCGTGTAGGTGAAGCCAGGGATCAGCAAGTGCGCGCTGACCCGGTCCCCTGTCTGCTCGCGCAGCGTATGTGCCAGGCCTTCGGTCAGGGCTTTAACCCCTGCCTTGCTGACGTTGTAGGCGGTGTTGCCCGGCGGCTGGGTGATGCCCTGCTTGGAGCCGGTGTTGATGACGAGGCCCGGCCCGTGTCCCTCCACCATCAGCGGCGCGAAGCTCTGGATGCCGTTCAGCACACCCATCAGGTTGACGCCGAGCAGCCTTGTCCACGCCTCCTGGCTGGCGAAAACATCACCGCCCTGGCCGATGCCGGCGTTGTTCATCAGGACGGATGCCGGCCCAAGCGTGGTGGCGAGGGTGCGCATTGCCACCGGGTCAGCGACGTCGACGGCGTGCGCGCCCGCCCCGTCGATCGACCCGGCCGCCGCATCGAGTGCTTCGCCCGGCCGGTCGAGGATAGCGACCCGCATGCCACGTGCGGCGAATGCGCGCGCGGCGGCCAGCCCGATGCCGCTGGCCCCACCCGTCACGACGGCGAGATTGCCCGGCGCGATCGCCGCGAACGAGACTGCACTCATCGGTCGATGCTCGCCATGTCGGCATAGCGCTGTCCCTCGGCTGCACCGGGCGGCATGATCGCGTCGATGCGGGCGATGTCGTCCGCGTCCAGCGTCACGTCGATCGCGCCGAGGTTGTCTTCCAGATAGGTGCGCCGCTTGGTGCCGGGGATCGGCACGACGTCGTCGGCCTGCGCGAGCACCCAGGCAAGCGCCAGTTGCGCCGGCGTGCAGCCCTTGTCGGAGGCCATAGCGCCGACTGCCTTGACGAGGTCGAGGTTGCGCTGGAACGCTTCCCCCTGAAAGCGTGGATGATGGCGCCGGAAATCATCTGCGGCGAGGTCGTCGGGCGCGGTGATCTGACCGGTGAGAAAACCCCGGCCGAGCGGGCTGTAGGGCACGAAGCCGATGCCGAGTTCGCGCACCGTAGGCAGGATTGCTGCTTCGGGATCCCGGCTCCACAACGAATATTCGGTCTGCAGAGCGGTGATGGGGTGGACCGCATGGGCGCGGCGAATGGTCGCCGGCGACGCCTCGGACAAGCCGAGATACTTCACCTTGCCGGCCGTCACCAGCTCCGCCATCGCGCCCACCGTCTCCTCGATCGGCACGTCGGGGTCGACGCGGTGCTGGTAGTAGAGGTCGATGACGTCAAGCCCGGTGCGCTTCAGGCTGGCATCGCATGCACGCCGGACATAGTCAGGGCGGCCATTGATGCTGCGGCCCTTGCCATCGGCGCCCCGATCGATGCCGAACTTCGTCGCGACGACCACCCATTCGTGGCGTTCGCGCACGACACGGCCAACCAGTTCCTCGTTGGCGCCGACCCCATACATATCGGCGGTGTCCAGGAAGGTGACGCCGCGGTCGAGCGCGAGGTTGATGGTCGCGACCGATTCCGCTTCGTCGCGACCGCCATAAAAGTCGCTCATCCCCATGCAGCCGAGGCCGAGCGCAGAGACCTCAAGGCCTTGCGAACCAAGCTTGCGTGTCTTCACCATGTATCTCCGATGCGATGCCTGTTGTCGGGGGAATGATCGCGGACGCCGCAGGTTGCCTCTTCACGACGCAAAGGCGATCGTTGCCTCGTGATAGCGGAGGAAGAAGGGGGCGATGATCGGCAGCCGGACCGGATTGCCGGCCCAATCGAGGAATAGCCGGTTCCGACGAACGTGAAATCGGGTCCGTCGTGACATGGCATATCTAGCGGACCGATACCTACCGGTCCGCTAGCGATGTGAAAGGGGCCACCTGAGCCGATCGGCTGGGCTTGGCTATTATGACGGGATGTGGATTCCGCACAGCTTGTTGCCGTCCGGGTCGCGGACATAGGCCAGATGGATAGTCCCCATCGCTGACTCACGCGGACCGGGTCCGTCCTCGATCGAGGTGCCGCCGTTGGCGACAGCGATATCATGGAACAGTTCGACCTGTTCGGGCGAGTTGCACGAAAAAGCCACGGTGCCGCCATTGGCCACGGTGGCCGGTTCGTCGTTGATCGGCTGGGTAACGATGAAGTTCGTCCCGCCCTCATTGCGGTAGAACAGGCGGGTGTGACCGCTGCCGGCCATGTTCAGCGTCGCCTCTTCGGCTCCTAGGGCACCTAGCACTGCATTGTAGAAGCGCTTGGATCGCTCGATGTCGTTCGATCCTACCATCGTATGAAACAGCAAATTATCTCTCCTCGATTATACATGCAGGCGAACGCACGCCCTTGAATCACGGAAGCTCGATCCGCCCGTTCATTCCGGGCCAGTCAGAGTAGCCGACCGAGCCACCGCCATACCAATATTGCTTCGGAGCCTCGGCGAGCGGGGCGCCGGTCCGCAGCCGCTCGACGAGATCGGGGTTCGCGAGGAAGGGCCGGCCGAAACTGAACAGATCGGCATCCCCGTCCGCCAGCGTCTTCTCGGCGAGATCGAGCGTATACTGGTTGTTGGCGATATAGGCGCCCGAGAAGCGCTTGCGCAGCTCCTGAAAGTCGACGCCGTCCGGCACGTCGCGCGTCTGCTGGGTCACGCCTTCGATATCGTGAATGTATAACAGGCCGATCTCGGACAAGGCATCGACGAACGTGTCGAACGTGCGCCCGACCTGGCTGTCGAGCGGGGTCTTTCCGGGCTCGGTCGTTGCCGGCGAAATGCGAATGCCGACGCGATTTGCGCCCCAGACCTCGACCACGGCACGCACCACGTCGAGCGGAAAGTGGAGACGGTTCTCGATCGAGCCGCCATAGGCATCGGTGCGCTGGTTGGTGCTGTCGCGGATGAACTGCTCAAGCAGGTAATTGTTCGCAGCATGCACCTCGACGCCATCGAACCCGGCTGCCTTGGCCTGTTCGGCGGCATGGCGGTAGTCCTCGACGATGGCGGGGATTTCGTCCGTTTCCAGAGCGCGCGGAACGACGAAATCCTTCATCCCGTCATTGGTGAACGCCTGCCCCTCCGCCGCTATCGCGGACGGCGCCACGGGAAGGGCGCCGCCATGAAGATCGGGATGCGAGATCCGGCCAGTATGCCAGAGCTGAAGGAAGATCTTGCCGCCACGCCGATGGACGGCTTCGACGATGGGCTTCCATGCCGCCACCTGCGCGTCCGACCAGATGCCGGGCGTCATCGCGTAACCGCGCGCCTGAGACGAGATGTTCGTCGCTTCGGTGATGATAAGGCCGGCATCGGCGCGCTGTGCGTAATAGTCCGCGGCGAACGCCGGGGGGATGCCTTCCTCGTTCGAGCGGCTGCGCGTGAGCGGTGCCATGACGATACGGTTCCGCAGTTGCAGATCGCCGATCGCAACGGGTTGCAGGACGGGGCTGACAGGCAGATCGGCCATGATATGATCTTCCGTAGGAGTAATAAGGGGCGAGGGCAGGTGGCTGTAACGCTCGGGCTGCCGTTTCACCCCCGACCGGCTTGAAACGATCCGGGTAGCAGGCTGGGTGCTACGGACGGTTGTCCAGTTCCGGCACGCCGCTGCTCCGGTCCCCATAGGCGGCGAGGAATGTCGGGCGGCGCTGCCACCGCTGCCAGAACGCATCGATATGTTCGTAGCGCTCGTCGAGCGGCATGGCGTTTACCTCGAACTTCGAGAACGCAATCGCCGTCGCCAGCGTGATGTCGGAAAAGGTCGGCTCGTCACCGCCGAGCAGCCAGTCGCGGCCATCGGCCAGATGCCGGTCCACCAGCGCGGTATGCGCCAGCGCTTCCTTGCGACAATGCTCGCCCCAAGCGGCGTTGGCAGTCAGCTCGAGCTTGGGACCTAGCCCCTGATGCAGGACATGGAACGCGGTGGTGATGCGGTAAAGGATGTGCACCCAGACGCGGTTGTCCCACATCGCGTCCAGGCCTTGTTCCTCCGGGGTCTCGCCCATGATCCGGCGACCCGGAAACGCCTGGTCAAGATAACGGACGACGGCCGCGGTTTCCGAGATGAAGCTACCGTCGGCAAGCTGGAGCGTTGGGGTCTCGCCCCAGGGGTTCATCTTGAGATGCTTCCACTGCCGCTGCTCGCCGACCGGGGACATGTCGTAGACCTGCTCGTCGAACCGATCGGCAATGCCCTTTTCGTGCAGAAAGATGCGCAGGCGCTGTGGGTTGGGGAAGGCAGAGGGGGAGGTGAAGAGGCGAAGCTTCGAGCTTTCAGGCGGAGTCTGATCGGTCATGAGGCGTCCCTACCAAGTGATTGGTAGTCACTCAGGTGGGCGGTTGCCTCCTGATGGTCAACCCCCTATCTACCAATTGGTCGGTTGGCGGAGTAAGCGGGGCGATGGCAGTGTCGAATTCGAGAGAGGCAGTGCTCGCCGCGGCAAGGCGAAGCGCCATGGCGCGCGGCTATAACGGCCTGAACTTTCGCGACATCGCCGCCGAGGTCGGGATCAAGGCACCGAGCATTCATCATCATTTCGCGACGAAGGCCGATCTCGGTGCGGCGGTAGCGCGACGCTATTGGGAGGATACGGTCAAGCAGTTGGTGGTGATTTCGGATGAGGCATCAGAGCCTCTTGGTGCGCTTCGCCGCTATCCAGAAATTTTCCGCACGTCGTTGTCGAACGACAACCGCATCTGCCTGTCGAGTTTCATGGCGGCGGAATATGATGACCTTCCAGACGCGGTAAAAGTCGAGGTCCAGAGTTTTGCTGACGTCAATGTTGACTGGCTGAGCAAGCTCCTCGTCGAGGCCAACATTGTCGAACCGGGTGAAAGCAGGATTAGGGCAAAGGCGATCTATGCGGCCGTCTCCGGCGCGCAGCTATTCGCAAGAGGCCGTGCGGATATCGCGCTCTTCGACACGATGATCGACAGCTACCGCGCGGCCGGGCTTCTGCCGGCCTGACGGTCCTGCTGCCGTGTTTCGCCAAGTTCGACGAGCCGCGCCACCGTCAAATAACGTCGGATCTTTAAGCAGTTGGGCTGAGACGTAAAGTTGATGCACGACTCCGATGCCTTAGTCGATGAACCGGTCTGATGTTGATTGGATGGCTCGGTTGGATATGCGCGGTAATGGGCGTCAATAGCTGTAGTGCCTCGAGCTTGATAGAAAGCTCTGCCTCCTCGTCATAGGTGCGCGCGGTTTCCGTTTCGCCTTCATGGCCAAACAGATCGCAGCGGACTTCACTGGCGACGCGACCTTTCATCATTGTCGTTGCCAAGCCGCGGTAACTATGCAGCTATCTTGTCGCTGGTTCCGATAAGCTGCCGATCCAATCGCAGTCATATAGCAAAACCTGAACCGCCGGCCGGATCCAAGGAACGCTCAAACCGCCAGCGCGCAAACGTCGGCTGTTGTCGGAAACCGCCGTTTAGCGAACGAGTTCGGAACGTCGGCTTCGTCCCACTTCTCACCATTTTCGCCATCGCTGGTGGAGGCGCCAGGCGAACATGAATGAATGTCCGAAGTTGGGGAGCGCGAAACGACCGCCGAATGTCGTGTTGTGGGTCTGGCCGGAAGTTGTAGGGGAGGGGCGCGTTCACCCACCTGTGCCTAGCATGGGACCGATAGCCGGTGGAACAGCGCTCATGGCACTCTGTTGCCCTGCGAACAGGCTCTTCTTCGAAGCAGCCCGACGGAGATCGGTTATCTAAGGCCGAACACGCTAGGTGAACAAAGGTCCGTTTCTGGGGAGAGCCGAACAGTCGCTGGGTGACCACTTGTGGGTCGTAACGCCAACAGGCCATTCGTTGAAGGAAGCCACCCGGCAGTCGGTCTAAGCGTCGGAGCGGACTGCTCGTTGAAACGGGCGCCACTGCATATGCCCGAATAATGGCGTCACGATTAGATGCGGTACAGCGAGAGCCGCAATGCCCGCGAATAGGGGGCGAACGCCGGAAGGGTCAGAGTGTAACAAGAGAACGCCTGTTATGGTAGCGAGCAGTATCGCGGCGACCAGTATCGGAGCAGTTGCTCGGAGGTAGCTGCCCATCGTTGCACAACCGATCTGCGTACGACGTTCGAACGTTTGGGGTGCGGCATGCAGAACGAGAAAGCCCACCGAAAACCCCACGAGTGGCGGCAGAACGACAAGGGCGACCGTCCCGACCAGGAGGCGCAGGTCTTTGCGCTGACATGCTTTTACGACCAAATACGCTGCGGCTATTGCGCCGATCAACGCCATTGTCGACACCATTGCGGGCAGCACGTTTGTCGAGGTGCCGCCAAAACGAAGAATATCGGTCAGGTTCGTGGCATGGAGAGTGGCGGGGGTGGCGACAAGGCTCGTTCCTCTCGCCACCCTCTCCAACGGCCGATCCGCTGGTGCATCTTCCACGCCGAAATGAACTGCCGACGCGACGAGAAAAGCCGGAAGTGCGACCGCTGGATCAATGACCCACCAACAGAGGCAAACTGCACCAACAAAGACGTATAAGGCGACGAACAAAGGGCGTTGCCGCGGCTCGACGATTGCCAAGTCGCTGGCGCCATGTGCCATGCCGATGAAACCTATCGCCACAACCGCAAAAGCTAATTGTACGGTCAACGCGCTAATGGAGGCGGCGGCTGCCGCCCCTAGAAGCATGCTCCAGCCCCAGGCTGGAGCGCGGGCGATCATGACTGATGACCGCGTTCGGTGCTATGCTGCTCCAGCGCCTTGTCCAGATTGCTTGCCGCATAGAAGGCGTAAACAACCTTGGCGACGACATCCATGATCAGAATTGCCCAGACTGATGTCGGATCCGTGATGATCTTCATTCCTTCAGGACCGATCAGGAAGACGATTGGATAGAGGAACCAGATAACCGTCAGGAAGGCGACGTTCTTATTGTATGCCGTGCCCAAGGCCATGCCCCGGCTTTTCGCCAGCATGCGTAGCGGCCCCCACAAGAGGTACAGAACGCCGAGAAAGGCGACGCATGACCACGCATACCAGACCCATTTTGCGAACGATGGGCCGGTTAGCGACGACACCAGTCCCGTAGCTATCATTAGCACGTCAAGGACGATGATGGCGGTGAGGTGGCCGCCAACCTCGCCGGTTCTACCATGCTCATGGAAGGCCAGAAGAACGAGGCTCGATAGCAGGATCGGCGTTGTCACCGACCAATCGAGGTATCTTGCGAGATAGGTGACCGAGCCGTCGAGCTTGAACAGCGTACCGATGCCGAAGGCCATTGCCAGATACGCCGTAGCTGCAATGAACGGCACGCTGGCATGCAGCAGCGTATGGTGGCCGGACGGGTGGCTTTTCTTCCCCGTCGCATAGATCGCCAGCGAACCCAGCGACATGATTGTGAACCCAAGTAGGAAGGCAGTCTGATCCATGCGGGATCCCCAGCACAAGGGGGCGACCCGATGCCGACCCAAATCGCATAACATGGATTGTATCGTTTTGTGTCCACGCCGGAGCAAAGTTCATCGGCTTGTCACGAAGCGCGGTCGATAGGAGACGAACGGACACTTCGTCAGTGAATTAAGCCGGCAGACTACCCTGCGCGACGCTGCGTAAGTAATCACTGGTACCGGATGCCTTCATGAGCATCGTATCGACTAGCCGTTGTCCTCTGCAGCCCCGGCGAACTGGATTGCGCGGCTTTGGTATCACGATTTTGAAGCTTGGCTGATTGTGGAACGCGCGGTCGCCTGGATCGCTAAGATAGACCGCCTATCGCTCACCCACAAACTGAAAGTTCCGCATGTTCAACGGACTCGGCCTGCCGGTTTTGCTCGCCATCTTTGCCGCCTGCGCAGGTGTAATCTGGGTAGCGGGCGTGAAGCTAGCTGATACGACGGACATTCTGTCCTCGCGCCTTCACCTAGGCAAGGCGCTCGGCGGTATCATCGTACTCGCAATAGCCACCAACCTGCCCGAGGTCGCGATCACCGTCAGTGCGGCGCTGGCAGGCAATCTGGGGGTGGCGGTCGGCAATATACTAGGCGGCATCGCCATCCAGACGGTTGTGCTCGTGGCGATGGACATCGCCATGAAGGAGCAGGTGCCTCTGACCTACCGCGCCGCCAGCCTCACGCTGGTCGTGGAGGCGGTGCTGGTCGTGGTGGTCTTGATCGTGTCGATCATGGCGACGCAGTTGCCGGGCACGCTGATTGCGGCTCGCCTGACTCCCGGGGCGGTGTTGATCGGCGTCTTGTGGGTCATCGGCGTGTGGCTTTCCAGCAAAGCCAGCAAGGGGCTGCCTTGGCAAGATACGAGCGGCACGGCTCCCGACGGGCAAAAAGAACCCAAGGGTCACTCGCAGGCAAAGAAAGATGACGCCTCCGGACAGCGCGGCGAGAGCACGATTCACGTCGCATTGGTCTTCGGCGCCGCGGCGCTTGCGACCCTGGCAGCCGGCGTACTCCTGGAGCGAAGCGGCGATGCCATAGCCGAACACATCGGCCTCAGCGGGGTCCTCTTCGGGGCAACGGTGCTTGCGGCCGCCACGTCGCTGCCCGAGCTTTCGACCGGTATCACCTCGGTACGCATGAAGGACTATCAGCTGGCCGTCAGCGACATCTTTGGTGGAAACGCCTTTCTGCCAGTGCTCTTCCTCCTAGCCGTCGTCGTCTCAGGCAAGGCGGTGCTGCCTGATGCACAGGCAAGCGACATATATCTTGCGGGCCTTGGAGTGTTGCTGACCTGCGTTTACGCCGCAGGCCTGATTTTCCGACCCAAACGTCGAATTTGGCGCATGGGCATCGATTCCTTCGCGGTGCTTACCCTTTATGCCCTCGGCGTGGGTGGCCTGTTCGCAATATCTAGCGGTCACGGCAGTTGAGCCGCTTACTTCAAAACGCGACTTTCTGGGGTGGGAGCCAGCCTTTGAAACTAACCGTGTTGAACATGAACAGGTGTCCGATGTTGGGAGCAGAGAAGGAGCGCGTGTATGGCCGATTCTGGGTCGAGCAGGCGTCCTTTCCGCCGATGGATGCTACCTGAAAGCACGAACTTTCGTGAGTGGCGATGTCCGACAATGCCCCTCGACGCCAGCGTAAGTCGCGTCGTCTTGCTTATTGTCCTGCGTCACCTCAATCGGTGATCGCATCGTATCGACGTGCAGAAGCCTGCTAGCCTATGGCGTTTTAGATTAAGCAATGGTGGGGACATTAGTCGTCAAGTTTATTCAATATGTCGGAGGCATGGGGTTATCTGTAGCGGGCTTCTCCCTTGCTCCGGCGCAGCCGTGGGTGCCGGTAGCGACGGCCGGTAAGGTTATCGATGGCGTTTGGCGATCGCGCGGCTATGGGCATATCCTCGTCGTGCGAGGCGGGACCCGTACACTCTACCATGAGGCCGGCGCGTTCTGCTATCGCGGGACCAGCGACGACCTCGACGACGATGCCTATCGGCTGGTGTCCGTCACAGGACGGACCCATCTTGCATTCGCCGCATCGCCCGATCAGACCCATTACTCCTTCGAGCGCATAGATGCGCTGCCGCGCCGCTGCACCACGAAACGCGATTGGACGGCTCACGACATAGCAGAGGTCATCGCGGCGACGTTCTCTGACCTCTATCCCGGATTCGGCCGGCGCGGACGGACGCTAAATGCATTGACTGCTGCTCTTGCGACCAGCGACGCTTCACCCCCCGGATTGCCCTTCTTCGAACGTACCACCCGGGCGCTGGCGAGCCTCGACGATGCCCATGTCGGTCTTGAGGCCAAGATCGACGGCGTTGATCACGATTTCGAGGGTGGCGAAGCCCGAACCATCAAGAACGCTCGAGCAGACTCTGCATTGGGTTCCGATCCCGCCGCGCGGGAGCGGGCCTGGTCCAAGTCCTATCACGACGGGATCACCGCCCTTCTCGATGGCGGTGGACATCAGGTCGCTAACCGCCGCATCCTGTGGGGGACGATCGGGCGGGTCGGCTATATCAACATCGTCGCCATGGGAGCGTTCGACAAGGACGCTCTTCCAAATAGCACAAAGGTGCTGGACGCCGCGCTGGACGAGGCGCTTGCTGCCTTTCAGGGGCTTCCCGGCGTTATCGTGGATGTCTCTAACAATCGTGGTGGGTACGATGCGATCAGCCTCCGTATCGCCGGTCGTTTCGCCGACGGGCGCCATCTGGCTTTCTCGAAGAGGGCCATAGGTGCGAACGGTCCCTACCAGCAGTTCGAAGTCATGCCGTCCGAGCGCGTCCGCTATCTTGGTAGAATCGCTTTACTGACCAGCGACGTGACGGTCAGCGCCGGTGAGACGTTTACCCTCGCGATGCGGGCGCTGCCGAACGTGGTGCATATCGGCAGCCGGACAAGAGGAGCTTTGTCCGATCAACTCAGCAAGCCGCTGCCAAACGGCTGGACGCTCACGCTGCCCGCCGAGAAGTATCGCGATCCCTATGGGCATTCGGCGGAAGGGATCGGCGTCGAACCCGCACGATCCCTACCCCCGTTCGAGCCCGATCATCACACCATGATCCGGCAGGTAGCGCAAATCCTGTCGTCTCATGGTTGAGCTGCCGCTTTCACGGTGGCCCCTTCCGCCATGCCGGTGACGACGGCCTGGTCGTTCGTCATCGGGGATGCAAGTTCAGGATGACGGAACGCGTCGACGTGCGACAAGCTGGTCAACCAACTCGTCGCGGCTCGATTTAAAGCACTGTCCAAAAGCCGCCTCAAGACCACGAACGTCTGTGATCTCCCCTTTGTCATGTCGTTTCCGGGCGGATGCAAGCTGAGGCCGGTACTCGGACCAGCATCGTTTGAGGGCCGTGCATCCCACGTCGTCGACGTCTTTGTCCCCAGTCGATATCGTCGTCTTGCACGTCGTGACGCCGATGGTGGTCGCAACCTTTCCCCGCCAAGCCGCCAGTCGCTTGCCGATCACGACAATATCCGTCTCGGGCGGTGCTTGAGGTACCGCCTGAGCCTGCGAAAGTAGAAGCGCGAACACCATCATAAGACTTACCCCTTCAGTGGTCTATTCAAGTCGTTCAGCTCATTGAAAAAGCCCGCGCCGACGTAGCGGCGGCTCCGGACATGTCGCTATATTAGTGAGGCCCGGAGCGTGTCTTTGTCGTCAGATTGCCGCTGACGAAAGCATAAGGGTATTACCAGTGACGGTCAGCGGGACGTTGCCCGATTTCAGGATTGTCTCCACGTCTTTAAGCGGTTGGCTCGACGCACGCTGGATCATCGCACGCATGACATCGCCTGCGTGTTTGTCATCGTTCAAACCATCGAAATAATCGAGCCACTCTGTCCCGCCCAAGCGTCGATCGGCTTGATGGCGGGTAAGCAGCGGATTGATAAAGTCGAAGAAATTGGAACCGCCGTGGCGTCGCGCGACGCCGGATGCCGCCAATGCGAATACCGTCCCGCAGGCGTAGAAAGCACGGCTTTCATGGCGATCGGCAGCTTGTGCGATCGGCTTCGTGCCGAGCTTCACGCAATCGTCCACCGCCCGCTGGAGCTCGCCGATCACATACTCATGGTCGGCGAGCTCCAGCAACGTGTAGGCCATCATCTCGGCGCCGCCCTCGGTGATCCATGCGTCGGATGGCGCGCTGTAGGCCACGCCCTCCGACCCCAGCCAGAAGTGCGCCATTTCATGCGCGATGAACCACCTGGTCCGGCGCTCCGCGCGCTCGTTCCGCTCCAGCAGGCCCTCGCCCTCGAAATTGAGGACGATTTCGCCGGGGCGCACGCCACCGTCGTTGATGAGCTTTCCGGGAGTCGCGCCGCGCCAGCCCATGATGAGCAACGGTAGCCGAGGATCAGACCGTGCGCCGAGGCGCGCCACATAGGTCGATGCCACGCGCGGCGCGAACTGCGATACGTCGGTCTTTAACCAGGCCGGCAAGGCAGGATCGGCGAGCATGGCGACGCCTCCAATCGTCTGTACCTCCCCAGATCCGAACACGACGTAGGTGGCCGCCCCGGTCAGGATCGGGTCACTTTGCCGTTTGCCCTGCACGAACACCGGACCGGCATCGTCATGGAAGCGCACCGGCAATGCGCGGCCACCCAAATCCTGAACCGACAGTCCTGCCTCTTTCGCGTCCACGGTTGCCGGATGATCGATCGGAACGAGGTCGAACTGGTCGGAATAGAGCGCTGTCGCGCCGTTGCTGAAGGAGATAGCTGGATCGTATTCTCGTTCCAGCGTCGCGTTGGTCGGTGTAAAGGTTATCCGGACTTTTCGGGGAACCGTACTACCATGATCGGCGACTAGTACGTCATAAGCCCCGTGACGCTCGATCCGCACGCCGGGCGTCACTACCCGCCAAACTTCCGAGCGCCAGGCTCGATGATCGGCCTGCTTTGGCGCGGACACAGGGAAGATCCAGCCCCGCCTGTCGCTGCGAAGCGTATAGTCCACCTGCCAAGCGCCATTTCTGTGTGTGACGCTGGCTGAAGCTGGTTCAAGCAATTTGGGCTTCGACCCCGCAATCTGTGCGGCGATCGCCATTATGAGCAACATGTATTCGTCCCCCTCTCCTCGATAGGAGAGGGCGACAGCTTTATGGCCGCTGAACGTTGCCCGCCTGAAATGACTGCATACAGCATCCCGTTTTTCAAAAGTCTTTGCCCTTGGTGATTTCGAGAAGGGATTCCGCTTCCGGTCTCTTGATCGATTTGAGGCAGCCGGGGGGCAGCCGGCAGGCCGAGCTCAGCAACTCCCTCGCTGCAAACATGAATGAATGGCCGAAAGTGGAGCGGAGAACAGGCGGCGAATGACCGGAACTGGGTCGCGGCAACCGTTCGAACTCCGATTGAGTTTCAATCCAAAACTGGTCGCTGGCTACATCAGCTTAATGACTTGCCGGTCGCGCGGCCTTGTTGGGTCTCACCATCGAAGGCCGCAGCGCCCGCGCATTTAACTGAAGAGCAAAGCAGTAGGCGGCGACCAGTTCGCCACTTGGGCGTTTAGCGGTCGAGCAAGCTTTTTGTTAGGAACGAGACCAACCTTATGAAGACCGTCGTAGTAACGGGAGCGAGCGCCGGCATCGGCCTCGCGACTGCGGATCGCTTTGCACGTAGCGGATGGCAGGTTGCAATCATCGCAAGGGACCCGACACGTCTTGATGAGGCTCGGGCGATGCTCGAACAGCATGGTGGTCGAGTCCTGGCGATCCCGGCAGACATTGCCGATCCGAAGGCCGTCGACGAGGCCGCCGATAAGGTGGTCGCTGAATTTGGCGCGATCGACGCCTGGATCAACAACGCCATGTCGACGGTGGTTGCTCGCGCGCACGACATCACGCCGGATGAATATGCCCGCGTCACCGCCACAACCTATCTGTCGCAGGTCTACGGAACGCTTGCCGCGCTGCGTCACATGCGTACGCGGGATCAGGGGGCAATCATCCAGGTGTCGTCCGGCCTCGCGATCCGGGCCGCTCCCTTGCAGGCCGCGTATTGTGGCGCGAAGGCTGCGGTGGGCGGGTTTACGGACTCGCTGCGCTCGGAGCTGATCTCGGACAAATCAAAGATCACGCTCAGCGTCGTGTATCTGCCCGGCGTCAACACGCCGCAGACGAGCTGGGCACGCACCCACACGGGACGTGAGCAAATCATTCCCGATCCACTTTTCGACCCGCGCCTCTGTGCCGAAGCGATTTGGACCGCAGCGCGCGATCCTCAACGTGAGTTCTGGGTTGGGCGTTCGACACTGATGATGGCGCTCGGACAGTCGGTAGCACCAGGCTTCTCCGATCGTGAGGCAGCCGGAATGCTCGACAAGCAGCAGGGCGATCCGATGCCCGATCGCATTGGCAATCTCGACGAGGCGGTTCCAGGACCGGCGCAGATCGACGGCGACGGCAAGGACCGGGTAAAAGGAAGCCGCCGCGAGTTCTTTACGAGCCGTCAGCGCGATATGCTAAAGCTAGGCGTGGTAGGTGGTCTGCTGGGTGCGGGTGCTTTGATGGGTGTCGGTGCGTCACGCGCGCTGCCGCGTCTGCTTCGTTGACCGGGATGCTGGAGCGGCTGCTGCCGCAGCATCATGGACGTATCGAACTCGGCGTTCGCAAGGACGGCTATCTGCCGCTTGAGCAATATGGCGCGCTTGGGGATGGCCGATCCGTCGCATTGTCCGGTGCCGATGGATCGATCGACTGGTGGTGCGTACCCAACATGGACTCGCCTCCACTGTTCGACCGATTACTCGATGGCGGGAATGGTGGGTGCTTTACGCTACAGCCCGATCACCCCTTCACGGTTGAGCGCCAGTATCGCCCGGGCAGTAATGTACTCGAGACGATCTTTACGACGCCGAGTGGGCGAGCAAAACTGACCGAGTCTCTCAACAGTGGCACGGCGGGGCGTCTGCCATGGGCCGAGCTGGCGCGGCGGGTCGATGGGCTGGATGGCACTGTTCGCTTTAGGCTGACGATGAAGCCTGGTCGGCGAGGCGATACGGTCAGTCCGTACCACTCGAAGATTGGGGGCCACACAGTTTTCCATGTCGAGCGCGTCCTTGGTCTATTCGTTCACAGCGACACGGTACATTGTGACTGGGCCGACGAAGGCATCACGGGCGAAGTGACGGTGGCTGCCGGCGAGCGTCAGACCGTCGCAGTCGTGGCTGGTCGTGACGAGCCGCTGGTGGCCCCAACGATTGAACAGATTGATGCACGCATCGACATATCGGACCGGGAATGGCGAGACTGGTGCGAGCATGTCTCCTACTTCGGTGAAGACCGCGAGGCATTCCTACGCAGTGCACTGGCGCTGAAGCTGCTACTCTACTCGCCGTCTGGCGCCATCGCGGCCGCAGCAACAACGTCGATCCCGGAAGGTATCGGCGGAGCAAAGAATTATGACTATCGCTACGCCTGGATCAGGGATGCCGGCTACACGATCAAGGCGTTCCTGACGGCAGGCCTTGAAGCCGAGGCGAAGGCTGCGTTCAGCTGGCTGCTCGACCAGCTTCGCAGCGTGGGCACGCGCGTGGTCTATACCCTCGACGGCAAGGTCGTGCCCGGCGTGTCCGAATGGGCAATGCCAGGGTATCGCGGTTCGACCCCGGTCCGTACCGGCAATCAGGCTACCGACCAAAGTCAGCACGGCGTCTACGGTGACATCTTCGAGACGGCCGCCTGCTTCGTCGGCTGCGGCAACATCCTGGACCCCGCGAGCGCGGAGTTGCTTTCACACCTCGCCGACGAATGTGCTGACCGTTGGCGTATGCCCGATGCAGGTATGTGGGAGCTGGAAGAGGCGCAGCACTACACGATGTCCAAGGTCAGCTGCTGGCAGGCTCTGGCCCGCGCCGTGGAACTCGCGGACCAAGGTCAGCTGCCGACCACCTGCCGGGAACGCTGGTCACGCGAGCGTGACCGGATCAAGGACTGGATCGAGGCTGAGTGCTGGTCAGAGAAGATGCAGGCTTTCGTCATGTACCCGGGCACCGACAAACTCGATGCCTCATTGGCGCTCGCCGTCCGCTTCGGCTTTGATGGTCATGATCGCCTGCTGGCGACGATGGATGCGATCGATCGTGAGCTCGGTAGCGGTGCTTTTCACTACCGCTATACCGGCATGGACAAGGAAGAAGGGTGCTTCCTCGCCTGTTCCTTCTGGATGGTGGAGGCCCGGGCGGAACTTGGTCAACGGCCTGAAGCGCGCCAGCGGTTCGATAGGTTGAACGAAGCATTGTCTCACGGACACGGCATCCTCGCCGAGATGATCGATCCGGCGAGTGGCGCGTTTCTAGGCAACCTTCCTCAAGGTCTCAGCCATTTAGCGCACATCATGGCGCTGTCCGTCCTCGACGAGGCAGCGGCCTGCAACTGACTCTGATCCCATCGCAACGGAGATAAGCATGACCGACCGTCTGACTATGCAGGATCCTCGCTCGCAGTACCCGCAGCCGCCTTTCCCGCGACAGCCGCAGCCCGTCCCCGGCGAAGCGTCGAAGATGGATCCCGTGCCCGACCATGGCGAAACGAGCTACAGGGGCTCAGGCAAGCTTGCCGGGCGTAAGGCGCTGATCACAGGCGCCGACAGCGGCATCGGTCGCGCGGCCGCTATCGCGTTCGCACGTGAGGGCGCCGACGTTGCCCTGTCGTATCTCGAGTCCGAGAAGAACGACGCGGCCGAGGTCATCCAGCTGGTCGAGGCAGAGGGGCGCACCGCCGTCGACCTTGCCGGTGACATCACCGACGAGGAGTGGTGCAAGACACTCGTCGCGCAAGCTGTCGAGAAGCTTGGCGGGCTCGACATCCTCGTCATCAACGCCGGACGGCAGCAGAACCGTGAGGACGTCTCGAAGGTCACGTCGGAGGATTTCGACAAGACCATGAAGACCAACCTCTATGCTATGCACTGGATCGCGCAGGCGGCTGTGCCGCACCTGCCGGCAGGCGGCTCCGTCATCACCACCGCCTCGGTGCAGGCCTATGAGCCGTCCGCGATCTTGCTCGACTACGCCACGACCAAGGCTGGGATCGTCGCCTACACCAAGGCGCTCGCCAAGCAGCTACTGGAGAAGGGCATCCGCGCCAACGTCGTGGCACCTGGCCCCTTCTGGACGCCGCTCCAGGCATCCGGCGGTCAGCCGCCCGAGGCGGTGATGAAGTTCGGTTCGGAAAGCCAGTATGGCCGTCCGGGTCAGCCTGTCGAAATCGCCCCTGTCTATGTGCTGCTGGCGAGCCAGGAGGGCAGCTATATCAGCGGCGAGGTGTACGGCGTCACTGGTGGTGCTGGCGTCGCCTGACAGTACAGAGCCCCGGTCAGTCCATACTGATCGGGGCATATATGATATGGCATCTTTTACCTCAAAGAGGAGGGCTCGCTTAAGTCATCTGCAGCGTCCCGATCGTTGCGCCAACTCATTGCTTCATCGAAGATCATTATGAACGCATGTCTGAAGAGGGGAAGCGGGCAGGGAGCTTGGAATAAACGCATCTGGATCACGCGACTTTAGCTGGGTTAATCGGAACGGCCCCAGATGTTCGTGGCGCATCGTAGGCAAGATCGTGGTGGTTCGGGCTGGGGTTGAGGACCTTAGATGGCCTTCCTTCCGTTCTCATCCGACGGTCCGCCTCCATCCAATCGGGCGCGATAGCATGAGCCTGTGTCCAATGAACAATACTGGCTTCGTCGCACCAGACGAGCAGCTTGGGCATGGCCTTAAAGTGCGCCCCGCTGGTGATGTATGCCCGCATGGCGGCTTGATCACGCCAGAGGCTGGCGGTCCAGAATGTGCGTTTACGATCAGCAAGTAGAAAGCCATCGATAAATCCATCCGCCCGCTTTATCTGCCTCCCGGTCCACATCGTATGAACGAGAAATTGCGGCATAAATCGAAGCGAGCGGATGCGTAGCCGGGTGATGCTGACAAAAGTCATCATTCTGGCATCGGCTAAAATCGCATTTCGCTCAAGTCAGAAGCTGAATGAACGGCCATTTGTCAGAAGCAGTCCTTAGGGGCTAGGCGTCGGCCGTTGGGTGGATGAGCTTTGAGGCTATTGCGCAACAAGTGAACGCTTGACGTCGTTCACGGGCCGAACGGGGCGACTCATGCGCATGGCGCTGACACGCCAGGCGAGCGAACGTGGCGGACGATGCGCAACGAGGCGGTGTGCTTAGTGATGCAGTTGACCGACCAGCTGATCATACCGAATGGGGCGTGATTGGATTTTATGCGGCCCGTTGCCCCGCTCAAGGATAATGGTGTCGCGATGTTGATCTTCACAACTGGACGATCTTAAACCGGTACGTCGCCTGATGCCGTGGGTTCCAATAGCCGACTTCGGCTACGTGACCGACAATTGATCGACCCGCGCAATGAAGAAAATCAGCTTTTCATTGCATCCGGATACATCACCGTGCGTTGGGACCTCGCATTACCAAGAGGGAAATCTAAATGTTCGAGAAGCTGCGCATCAAGGAACACATGGAGATTGCCGGTTCGGACGGTGAACATGTCGGCACCGTGGACAAGGTAGAGGGCGAGCAGATTAAGCTGACCAAGACGGATGCCGCAGACCATCAGCATCATTACATCGCAGTCGACCAGATCGACCGGATTGAGGACAATCGTATCTACCTGAAGGTTACGAAGGCCGAGGCGAAGACGGTCCTGTCCTGACGACCCGATCGCAGACCGGCAAAACGCCGCGACACCATCGGTGCCGCGGCGTTTTGCTTATCCGGCGATGGTGAAGACCGAGCCGGAGTCGACGCGGATGCCGGCGCCGTTGATGAAGCTGGCTCGCTCCGAACACAGGAAGACGACTGCCGCCGCCACTTCCTCGGCGCGGCCGCGGCGCTTGAGGACCATGCCCGGCCGTTCCTCTTTGAGAAAGCTCTCAATCGCCGCGTCGAAGCTCTCGCCGCGTTCCTCGGCGCGCTTGCGCATCATCTTGTCGGTCATCGGCGTCGCGATGAAGGCTGGCGAGACGGTGTTCACCAGCACATTGTCGCAGCCATAGGCCTTGGACAGCCCCTTCGCGAGCGTAAGGATGCCCGCCTTCGATGCGCAATAGGCCAGTTCGTCGACATAGGGCTGCACTGCATCCTCAGACGCAAATAGGACGATCCGCCCCCAGCCGCTCTCGCGCATCGCGGGGATCGCCTCGCGACACATCCGCACCGCACCCATCAGGTTGATGTCGAGCGTCTGTTGCCACCCCGTATCATCGACATCGAGGAAGTCGCCGGTCGCCCCCGTCACTCCCGCTGCATTGACGTAGATGTCCGGATTGCCGAGCCGCTCACGCACCTCCGCCCAGATCGATCTTACGTCATCGGGGTTGGTCACGTCGCCGGTAACCGCGATGACTTCGCCGAGCGGGGACAGTTCCGCAATCGCCTCGTCCAGCGTGCCGCCGGGTTGATCGGTGATGGCGACGCGCACCCCCGCCTCGAGCAGCAGCCGTGCCGTCTCCTTGCCCATGCCCGAGTCCGCGCCGCTGATCAGCGCGATACGATTCCTGATGCCTAGATCCATGATGAACTCCTCAACGGTGGGATGTGAGAAAACGGTCGGCGGTACGCAGAGACAGCGCCATGATCGTCAGCGCGGGGTTCGCCGCCAGCGCGCTGGGAAAGATGGAATTGTCGCAGATCAGCAGATTGGGAACGTCGAAACTGCGGCCGTTGGGATCGACCACCGCGGCGTCGCCGTCTGTTCCCATCCGGCACGTACCGATCGTATGGGCGGAGCGGTCGACGGCAAAGATGTCCCTGGCCCCCGCCGCGCCCCAGATCTCGGTGAGCGTGCGCCGGGCGTGGCGGTCGATCGCGCGTTCGTTGGCCCGATAGCTGAAGTCGATGCGCGCCTTGCGGTGGCCGAAGGCGTCGACCTCGTCAGCAAGCGTCAGGCGATTATCGGGATGCGGCAGGCATTCGCCGTTGATCCCGATCCCCGCCATCCGATTGTAGCCCCGCAGGACGCTCTGGAGCCGCTCGCCCCACATGCCAGCGCCGCGCGCCAGCCCGGTGGCGAGGGTGACGGGCAGTACGCCAAGACTCTGAATCAGATAGCCACCTGCGCAGTCCGCATCGCCGGGCCGCATCATGTCTTCGCTGATGAGTGACGAAGGATAGCCGCGGTTCATTCGCATGTCGGCATTAAATCGACCCCAGACCTGCGTCGCGACATGCGCCATGAAGTTGCGTCCGATCTGGCCGCTCGCATTGGCGATGCCAAGGTTGAGGAGCAGCCGCGGCGTCTCCACCCCGCCGGCGCACAGGAAGACGGCCGCGCAGCGCTGGCGATGATCCTCGTCACCCTGTCGATAGATGACCGCGCTAATCCGGCCGCTGCCGTCGAACTCGAACGACACCACGCGCGCCTCCGCGCGAATCTCGGCACCGTGCGCGACTGCAAGGGGCAGATAGGTGGTATCCATGCTGGTCTTGGCGGCGGTGCGACAGCCTTGGTGACAGGTACCGCAATTGATGCAGGCCTGCCGCTGTCCCCAATGCGGCTGATCGCGATCGCGCGAGACCAGTGCTGCCGGCGCGTCGGTGGCGGTGATGCCAACTGCCGCACAGCCCCGTGCCATCGCATCGGCCGCAGCGTTGCGGGCGACCGGCGGATAGGCGTAGCGGCGCGCGGCGTCCCACGGATAGTCGGCCGGGCCGGATACGCCTGTGAAATGCTCGACCTCGCCGATGTAGCGGATCAGTTCGGCGTGATCGATCGGCCAGTCCGCACCCTCGCCGGTCAGCGTCTTGAGTTGCAGGTCGCGCGGATCGGGGCGGGGGCAGAAGGCGCCCCAGTGCAGTGTCGATCCGCCGACGCCCATGCCCGAATTGTTTGAGCCGAACGCGGTCGGCGTCGCTCCGCCGCTCAGCCGTTCCTCCATCCAGTATATGTCGGCCGCAACTTCGTCGGCGACGTGATCGTCGGGCCGGAAAGCGCGGCCCGCCTCCAGCGCCACGACTGACAAACCAGCCTGTGCGAGCCGTGCGGTGAGCGGCGCGCCGCCGGCGCCCGTCCCGATCACCACGGCATCGACGACGTCGGTTTGGGCGTAGTGTTTCGCCCTCACGACAGGCGCTCCCGCGCCTGCTGCCATGCTTCCGGATCGTCAGCGCCGGTGCGGATATAGCCCTGTTTGCGGCGGCCATCGCCACCCACAGCAAAGCCGTCATAGCCGATTGCCGCCATCGTGGCTGGCAGTGACATCCAGACGCGCACTGTCTCGGCACGCACGTCCTCGAACCACAAGACCATCTGCTCAGGCGAGAGCTGTGTGATGTCGCCGGTGCTGCCGACCTCGCCGCCGTTGACGCGTTCGAGCAACCGGGTTTGCGCATCAGGATGGAGTGCGGCGAAACCACCCGCCGCCTTCGTCAATGTCGCGAGTCCGCGCCGCCATGCCTCGCGATCGGGTGGCAATGTCGCGAAGCGCCAGCCGTCGCCCGCGCCGTCGGCGATGCCAGCGAGCATACGATCCGCCAGGACGGCCTCGCCGTCGCAATCGGGCAAGATTTGCGCAACCAGCGCGGCGACGGTCGCCTGCTCCTCCGTCGTCCAGACCGAGCTGGACGCCGGCGTGCGCATTCGATCCAGCAGCGTGGCGCGCGCCCTGTGGCTGACGCGATCGGAGGCGAGCAGGGTCGCGAAATGCGCAGGGAGGGCGGCTAACGCGACGTTCGTCGTGTGACCGTCGATCAGAGCGGCGAGCGCCTGCGGCTGTTCGTACGGGATGAGGTGCGCCGCGCCGCGCACGACCTGCATATCCGCGGTGATGTAATGTGGCAGGTTGAGCCGGCGCTGAGCATCTTCGCCGAGATCGCCGTCCTCGGCACCGGCGAGGATCAGCGCCGGGATTGCGATGCGTCCAGCCTCGGCGCTCCAATCCTCGCGACTGCCACGTTCCAGCCAGCCGAGCCACGCCTCCCGGCTTGACCGTCGCACGTCGTCGATCGCGGTGTCGCGCAGCGGTTTGGCCAGTGTTGTGGCGGTATTGGCGTCGACGAAGATCGCAGCATCAACGCCTGCGATCTGTCCGTTGGCGAACCAGTCAATCATCTCGTTACGGCGCTTTTCATCCATCGGTTCGGGCGACGGGGGCGATGCCGCGACCAGCACGACCCCAAGTACTCCCGACAGGCCGATTTCGCCGGCTGCGGCGCGGGCCGCGACGAGCGTGACGATCTTGCCGCCCATGCTGTGACCGACAAGCACGCAGGAGGTCAGCGCGCGGGAGCGGATCTCGTCCGCCAGCCAGTCCGCCATCACTTCGACATCGCAATGCCCCGCCTCCGCCGCGGCGCCGAATCCGGGCAGGTCTAGCGCTACGCACGCTCGGTTTGGCAGGTGATCGAGAACTTGCTTCCACTCTCTCGCGCTGGCGCCGAGGGCATGAAGAAATACCAACGTCGGTCCGGTCATGCATCCTCGCTAAATCAACTGCATGCCCGACGTTGCAACGGTCAGTCCGTTCCGGTGTAATGCGTATTTCGTTGGTTTATCTCACGATAAGGCGGCGACCATGATAGCTTCTCGGCGTCAAACCGACTGCTAGAACCCAACATATGGCTGATGGGCCTTTTCCTGCTGGTCCTGACCGCCGCACCGATCGCTACAATCCAGGTTCTGTATAAGGAGGAACCCGGATTAGCATTCACAGTCCGACGCAGCGTCGCCGCTAATCCCGTACCTAAGCCTCCCGTAGAAGCCGTCTGCAGCTCATCGGGTGTAGAACCACACTTGGACAGCCTGCCTCATAAACTATCGCCCAGCTGTGACATTCGAGTTCGCAGGTCAGGCGCCAAAGCGGGCGTTACGCGGAGATGAACAAGCGGCCGAAGTTGGGAAGCTGGGAAGGGGGCAGGGACGTCTGATTGTGGGGCGTCTGGGCTGCTTCGAGGAGGCTTTGCGTTACCCTCGCGCTCACAGCCGCAAACAGTCGTCGCCTATGACATGCTGAGTGCTTATAGGTTGGCTTGTTCTTCTTTGTTTAAGTCAGCATCGGGACCGTAATAGAGTTCAGCGCACGCGTCGCGCAGGCAGCCACCCTCGATCTCGATATCGTCCCGATAGGCGTCCCCGATGAAGCCAAGGGTGTCGACGTGCTTTGCCTCGAAATACATCGGATGCACATCGTTGCGACCAGCACCGTAAACGACGCGGCCGACTTTCGACCAGATCGATGCCATCGTGCACATGCCGCAGGGCTGGAGTGTCGAGTATAACGTCGCCCCGCGCAGCTCCAGTTCTCCGGTTTGCTCACAAGCCCGACGGATCGCCATCATCTCGGCATGAGCGGTTGCGTCAGGCAACTCCTTGGTCTGATTGCGTTCGGCGGCAATCACCCTCCCGTCTAACACGATGACGCATCCAAGCGGGGAGGTTGAGGGATCGGACCCTTTCGAGCGCGCAACCTCGATCGCCATTTGCATCCAGTGTTCGTCGGTATCGGTCTGCATTGCGTTTCCACCTAATTGCAGTTGCTGTTAGATTTTGCGTGTCGATCCGGTTGCTGCGTCAGCTTTGAACCACCCTGACGGTCGCTTCTGTGGGATCGACCGGATCCATCACGAAAGCCCCGGCATCACGGTTCGCGACAAGCCATGCGACGTGTGCGGCAGTGATGCGCTGGCCCGGCACCAGTCGAGGTACGCCGGGCGGCGCGGGCGCGATCATCTCGGCTGCGATCCTTCCCTCAGCCGCCTCGTAGGCCACCATCTCGGCTGGGCCGTGAAGTGCCGCAGGCCCGGGCATCGCCATGTCGACCGACATGGTGCCGATCCCGGGCACAGGCGAGATTGCCGGTAGGATGGAGGGATCGGCATCGAGCTGCTTCACGAGATCCTGCAAACCACGGACGAGCTTGCGGAGATCGGACCTGGTTGTGCCCAAGGACAGAACAGCCAGAATATGCCGGGTGTCGGACAGCCCCATGCTGATCCGGTGATGCTTGTAGAGCCAGTCGTCGATCGCATACCCTGCTACGCCCAGCGCCGAGACGTCGATCAGCACCTTGGTGACGTCCAGACTGGCATCTGGCGGCAAATGATCATGACCGAACACGCGCAGGGGGGCGATACCAGCAATCTTCCTGCGAACCTTTTCCGCCAGCGCGATGATGCCGTTCCACATCTGCTCCCCGTTCAACGCGTGATCTCGCCGGGTCGCGTCAAGCGTTGCTAGGATCGGTACCGATGGGCTGGTGGTCTCGAACAGTTCATAGGCCATCCACAATCGCTGGCGATCGATCAGGTCGCCCTTGGCGACGATCACCGATCCCTGCGCCAGGGCCCCCATCGTCTTATGGGCGCTGTAGACGGCAGCATCCGCCCCCTTGGTCAGCGGATCGTCCGGCAGTCCTTCACAAAATGCGAACGCACCACCCCAAGCGGCATCGACGATGAGGGGAATACCGTGATCGTGACAGACCGTGGCGAGTGCCGCGATATCGCTCGTCACGCCGTAATAGGTTGGGCTGACGACGATGAACGCCTTGGCGGTTGGATTGGCCGCCAAGGCGGCGTTCAGCGCCTGCGGCTCAACACCATGCTCAATGTCCCATTCCCCGTCGATCTGGACCGGCACGATGGCGGCATTGAGCCCCGTCGCGAGCGCGTAGGTACGCTCGGCCTTGTGGGCATTCGCCGCGACCAGAATGGTGTCACCTGGTCCGGCGACCGAGGCCATAACCGTGTGAAGACTCTGGGTGGATCCGCCGGTTACAAACCGGCAGAAGTCGGCATTCCAGGCCTCCGCCGCGATCTCGTGCGCACGTTGAAGGGCCAGCTTGCCTTCAGTACGATCATCGAGCCCCTTCGGGGTTAGGACGTCGGCTTGGAAAACGCGCTTGCCGAGCAGTGCCTTCATCCCGCCAGGAATGGCTGCACCCTGGTTGTGGCCCGGCGCTCCAAATCCGATGACCGGCCTCTTCTCGATCGCCGCCAATGCATCGGCCAACGGCGCACTCTTCTGATCCATGCCGAACCCTCTCCTGATCGAGTGGGTGAAACGCACGGATACTGGAAAGCCCCTTCACGACGGTTGATCTTCTTTACCAAACAGGCAGTTATCCGCCGAAGGCGGACATGAATCAAACCTCCCGCTGAGCTGTCTAGGGCGCTCATCGATAGCAAAGCCCTTTTCCAACATTCCGTCATCAAGGGTACGAAAGAGGAAGAGCTATGAGGAACGAGATGCCGATCAACGTCAACGCGGCGAGTGCGGCGGAGTTGGACGCCATCCCGGCGCTAGCGGGGCACGGGTTCGAGATCGTCCGCTATCGTGAGGAACGTGGCGGGTTCAGTGACCTGAGACAACTTGATGAAGTACCCGGTCTTACCGGTAAGGCCGATGGGGCGACTGCTTCACTGACCGTCGGCGATCGCTGACTCAGGCAGGGGCCAGGCTTTGGAACGCCGCGATAAGAGCTTGTTCGTTGATCGGTTTGTCGAGAACGATCATCGATGGCCGACTTACATGGCATGCTTCGCGCGTCCCGGTCACGAAGATAACGGGTGTCGGCCCATGCTCCAAGATGATGGCTTCCACCGCGGCAGGGCCGGTGCCGGCCGAGAGATTGACGTCGGACATGATGATCGAGGGAGGCCTCAATCTCGCGGCATCGATAGCCTCATCTTGCGAGGCAGCCTGATCAAAGGATGTGCCGCCAGCCCGTTCGATTAGCTGGATGATGTGATCGGCGATGAGGAAATCATCCTCGATGACGAGCACATGGCACATATGACAGATCCCGATAAGCTGAGCTCTTAACCAATGTGGTCACGCAATGGGCCCGCCACGGGGTTAATAAATGTCAGACAAGGTCGAAAGCTTAGATCGGCGCTTCGATTGCGAAGCGAACACCTTCCGGCAGATATTGGATTTCCGCCTTGCCGCGGATGTGGCGTGACAGGACGCGCTCAATCATTCGCGTACCAAATCCAATACGCGTAGGCACGGCAACGACAGGACCATCCTGCTCTGCCCAGGAGAAGGTAAGTCGACGTTCCGTCGCATTGCCGTTCAGGTCCCAGCGTATGCTCACCTGACCCTCCGGTACCGAGAGCGCTCCATATTTGATCGCATTGGTCGCCAGCTCGTGCAGCGCCATCGACAACGCAAGTGTCACTTCCGGGGTCAGCCGTATCGTCGGGCCGACAGCGGAAAACCGTCGACCGTTGCTGTCCATGAACGGCGCGAGCACTCGCTCGACGATCTCACCGATCGCCGCGCCTTCGATCTCGTCCTTGAGCAGCAGTTCGTGGGCAGACGCTAGACTGGCGATGCGGCCCGATACCGCATCCCGAGCCTCAGCAAGGGACCCAGCATCGCGTAGCGTCTGACTGACAACGGCACTGACTGTCGCAAGCGTGTTCTTCACGCGGTGTGTCAGTTCATGGGCCAGAACCGAACGTTGCTCCTCGGCGAATTTGCGAGCTGAGACATTGCTCGAAAAGCCCGAAACCGCCAACGGCGTGCCATCCGCACGGCGCTGCAGCGAGCCTTGGGAATGGATCCAGCGTTGCTCGCCTTCAGGCGTCAATATGCGGTATTCGACGTTATACCGCGTGCCATGCTCGATAGCGCTGTTCAGCGAAGATCTGACGAGTTCGCGATCCTCTGGGTGCACGCAAGCCAACAAGCCTTCCGCCGATAATATCTCCCCGGCCGGCCTTCCAAAGTTCGTCAGGCAACTTGGCGAGTAGCTGAGCCGCCATTCTGGCAGGTCGATGGTCCAAGTGCCCAGTCCGCCAGCATCGAGCGCAAGCGCCAGGCGCGCTTCTCGTTCGGCCAAAGCGACTTCACGCATCGCCAGCTCGGCACTTAGCGTGTCGCGGTCGCGTTCCAACTGCAACAGCCCGTGCCGCTCGAGTGTGACATCGAGCTGGGATGCCACGAAGTAGCGTAGGCTGCCGGTGGCGTCATGCACGGGCGCGACCATGAGGCGGTTCCAGAACGGCGTGCCATCACGACGGTGATTCAGGAGGTCGATATCGATCGGATTACGAAGAGCAATTGCGTCCTTCATGCGTTGGACGTCGGCCTGATCGGTCAACGGTCCCTGCATGAAACGGCAGTTCCGGCCAACGACCTCGACCGCCGAGAACCCCGTCAGAGCCTCGAACGCACGATTGACGTAAACCAGCGGGTTATCCGGTAGCGTTGGATCGCTGACGACCATCGGCGTAATGCAGTGATCGAACGCCGCAACGAAGGGGTCATGCTCGTTGAGGCGGGACGCAAATGCGTCGACAGCCTCGCTTACGACACCTGAGGTATCGTGTGGTCGAACAGGCGAAGGCGGGAGTGGCTGACGGTCCAAAGCAGGAACGTCCTAGCGGTAACACGTTGATGGATCAACGTAATCGAATTTATGTAGAACTTCTGTCATCTGTCGTCCCACCTCGTAAGGCCATGCGATTGTCGGTTATCACCGGAAATCAGGGGCTGGTCTGGGACCACTCTGCGGCAAACGCGGGCGCTGCAATGAAGCTCGCTGGCTGCGGGGATACGGGCGGCGGATCGCAGACACCCTCTTCAATGTAGCGCATTGCGGACATCAGACCATTCCGGGAGAAGGGCTTGGGTATGACGCCATGGCCACCGGCAAAGTCGGCTGGGATCTTGAGTGGGTTTGCAGTGACGAAGACGACTATCGCGTCCGCCCATCGCTTCCGGATCAGTGCACAGACATCCAGGCCGCTGGTGCCTTTCGCAAGCTGTATGTCGACAAAAGCCAAGTCCGGATGGAGATCGCCTGCCAGGTCTTCAACTTCGTAGAGAGACGCGGCCTCGCCGACGACACGGTGACCGGCGTCTTCGATCATCGCTTCAATATCCATCGCCAAAAGAGCTTCGTCCTCGACGATCAGCACATTCAACGGCGGTTTGGCACGTCCACTCATTAATCGTCCACCGGGAATGAGAGAGATACACGAACACCGGGGGCGGCATCGGACCATACGACGTCGGCCCTGACTTGCTTGGCGAGGCGGGAAATAAGCATTTTGCCAATGCCGTCCGGCTGAACGTCATTGCTGGCAAGCCCATGCCCATCATCGGTGATTTCGATCAGGGCATTATTGCCTTCTAGGGCGGTACGGACGGAAATCGTACCCGCTCGCCCGTCGGCAAATGCATGCTTGATGGCGTTTGTCGCTATTTCGTTGAGGATCAATCCAAGCGATGCCGCCTTACTGGACGGCACCTCTATTTGCGAAATGTTTGAGACCAGTTTGATGTCGTCGCGTCTGCTGGCACCAACGACGTCGCTGATTAGATTTTCGGTAAACGCCCCGACATCGAAGCGGGTTATGTCGTCCGACTGATAAAGACGGCGATGAACTGTCGCCAGCGCATCAACCCGTTCGAGCATGGTTTCAAGTTTTGATGAAACGGCCGGGTCTGATATGCTACGCGCCTGCAAACGCAGAAGCGAACCAATCATCGTAAGATTGTTCTTTACCCGGTGGTCGACTTCGTGAAGCAGCAGCGTTTTTGCGTCTAACGCGGCCTCCAGGTCGGACGTGCGTGCCTCGACCTCCTGTTCGACTAATAACTTCTGCTTTGAAATAATAGTTTGCGCTTTGACGCGGTCAGTAACATCAAGCTGGGAGGCGAAGAAGAAGACAACCTTACCAGCGTCATTGCGTACAGGACTCAGATACAACGCGTTCCAGAATGTAGATCCATCCTTTCGATAGTTTAGAAGGTCCACGGCAATGTCGGTTTGGGCGTCGATTGCCTGACGCACCTTAGTCACCTGCTCTCGGTCGGTGTCGGGACCCTGCAGGAAGCGGCAGTTACGGCCGATGATTTCACTCCGGTCATAGCCCGACAGCGTTTGAAAGGCTTCGTTGCAGAAAACGATCGGGTTATCGGTCTGCGCGGGGTCCGTGATGACCATAGGCATTCGGGTAGCCCGAACAGCCGCGGCAAAAGGGTCCGCTCGCCCGTGCTCGTAATCGAGCGCTTCCGTCAGATGCCAATCGTCCCGCTGCTTCATCACGCCTCCGTGGAGCGTGCCGACCAGCCGAACTCCGTGCCGGGACTAAATCGTTTTGATCGGCTTCCGTTCCGCTGAAAGATCGAGTTCGTCTCACTAAGGCATGGCCATTGGGCGGCATAGCTTGCGCGTACAAAGCCTCTTTGAGATTAAAAATCGGCGACCCGTCTTGCAGGCTGGAAGCTGAACGAATGGCAGAAGTAGGGAAAGCGAAAACGGCTCATGAGTGTCCGCTTGTGATGACGTGGACGGCTCTCCAACCCTCAAGCAGTATGTCCTGCGGAGAGTCGAAGGAGAGTCACGATGGGAAACGTCACAACGATCGGTCTGGATATCGCGAAGAACGTGTTTCAGGTGCACGGAGTGGATGCTGATGGCGCAGTGGTTGTTCGCCAGCGTCTGACGCGTGGGCGGATGTTGAAGTTCTTCGCCAAGCTGCCCCGGTGTCTGATCGGCATTGAGGCGTGTGCGACATCACACTTCTGGGCGCGCGAGCTGGTCGCGCTCGGGCATGACGTGAAGCTGATGCCGGCGCAGTACGTGAAGCCGTACGTCAAGCGAGGCAAGAACGACGCGGCTGATGCCGAGGCGATCTGCGAGGCCGTGACCAGGCCGACCATGCGCTTCGTCGGGATCAAGTCGCCCGAGCAGCAGAGCGCGATGATGCTCCATCGTGTCCGCCTGATCCTCAACCGCCAGCGCACGCAGCTGTCGAACGCGATGCGGGCGCACTTGGCCGAGTTCGGGATTGCAGCGCCGATTGGCAGAAACGGCATCGAGCAGCTCCTCGACGTAATCGCTGATCCTACCGATGAGCGCGTACCGGCCGATGCGCGGTTCTGCCTGGAGATGCTGGCAGCCCAGTTGCGCATCGTAAAGGAGCAGATCCTCGAGAACGATCGTCGCATCCTGGCGAGCGCACGCGAGACCGAGCTCGGTCGCCGACTGATGGAGATACCCGGCGTGGGTCCACTGCTCGCCAGCGCCATCGTCGCCACGGTTCCTGACCCCGCGATCTTCCGCTCGGGCCGCAACCTGGCTGCTTGGATAGGCCTGGTGCCGCGGCAGAACTCGAGCGGCGGAAAGGAGCGGCTGGGCAGCATCACGAAGGCGGGCCACCAATATCTGCGTCAGATGCTGATCGTCGGCGCTATGGCAGTCGTGCGCTATGCCGAGCGGAACGGGGCTAAGCGGCCCTGGCTCGTGCAACTGCTTGCCAGGCGGAAGACCAAGGTCGCCGCGGTCGCGCTCGCTAACAAGAACGCCCGCACGATCTGGGCGATGATGGCCAGCGGCGAGCGCTATCGCGAGCCGCAGATCGCGTAACAGGATACGGTGCGGGCGACCACACCGGACGAGGTTGGAAAGGGCGGATAGGAGCTAATGCAACAAGCCGGTTGAACCGCCGGATCGGGAAAACCCACAAAGACCCAAGCACCTCGAGTGCGTGTTTGTGATCGGGACCCGAACCGCGCGAATGGCATTATGGCCAGCGGCGCTAAGAGCCGCACAACAGGTCGGACACATGGCCGCACCAACCAGCATTGCAACGCGACTGTTCAAGCTTGCCAACGGAGGGCCGTCCACACATGGGTCTTTCATGAGTGACGACACTTGAGCCAAGTTCGATCGGCGCATTCATCTAAAAATTTAAGGTTACGGCAGAGGAAATGGCCGATGCAAAGTTGGATGCGCGCATCGCTATCTGTCCGAGGGGAGGCGCAAGGACGGATAGCGGATCGCCGCCCAGACTGGCCGGGATAGACACGCCGAGTTTCGTCAATACTCTGAACGTTGAACTAGTTCATCAATGCCGATGGGCGACGCAGGCCGAGACGAGGCAGGCGCTGTTCAAATACATCGAGGCGTCTGACCGGCCACCCAGCGGGTTCGCCAAACTGAGAATGATTAAAAGCTGCAGAATCGGCTCTTTATGCGTCGTCGTCCCGCGCTGCTGCCGCCGACATTGACGTGCAGCCCAACCTTCTGCCACTCTGAGAAGGCCATCGGAGATGACATGCTGACGTCCGCGTTTTTGACATGGCAATTCGCACTTGCCGCCGCCCTACCGGCAAACGCCTGCGAACTTCCTTCCGTCCAACAAGTGCCGACGAAAACGTCGATACTCGTGAACGGCGCAGTCGGAGCTAAATACTCATTCGATCGGGCGTCGATTGTACGTCATGCCTCCGCCTCCGCCGATGTAGATCAGCCGTCCACCGCTGGTCCGATCCGGGGGCGCTTCGAAGGTGTCCTTCTTTCCGACCTACTGAAGGCCGCGTCTCCGATCATTCCGCCACGAAAGAACAGCTTGATCGGCTTCGTCGTGGTCGCCCGGGCAACCGACGGTTACGAGATCGCCGTCTCCTATGCCGAAGCGGATCCCGCGGTCACCCGCACGCCAGCGCTGGTCGCCTTCTCGTGCAACGGACGGCCGATCTCGCCCACCCTCGTACTTCCAGGGAATCACGACTCCTCGCGCTACGTTCATGAGCTCGGAGGCCTAACCCTTCTCGACGCCGGATCGCTCGCGAGATAGCTGGTAGTGCAGGTCCTCAAGCCGTGTATGAGCTGATCGGACGCTCTGTTTGGCGCTGTTGACTGTTGCCTTTGCAGCTATTCACCAAAGAGTGCTGCACGCGCTTCCGAAGGCGTGATGCCGTAGCTGGCGCGGAACGTCTTGGTGAAGTCGGACGGATCGCCGCCGAATCCGGACACAAACGCCAACTCCTGGATCGGACGGTCGGGTTCGCGCGTGAGCAATGCCATGAACGTCTGCAGGCGCCGCTCGCGCAGATACGCCGCGACCGTTAATCCCTGTCCGGCGAAGGCGGCGTAGAGCTTGGTTCTGGAGACGCCGAGCATCATCGAGATCCGCTGCGGATCCAGAGCCGGATCGCCACTGCTGGCCGCGACGAGCGCCTTGGCGCGTGCGACAAGGTTAGATTTGGCGGCCCCTCGCTCATCTGTCCGGCCCTCGACGATGGTGAGCGCTAGGTTGGCACAATGAGTAAGCCCGCCGTCAAAGGCGACCGGGCGGATCGCACCAAGATTTTGGGCTAGCCAACGCAGCTGGAGTTCGAGCAAGCTGGCGAGCTCAACTCCGGTGAGGAGTCGGCCGGCGAGGTCTGTTGTCCCGGCGGTGCCGAGCGTGGCCGCCAGTTGGATGCGCGGCAGAAACAGCACCACGATGGACCCCGGATGGTCATGCATGACATGAGGCACCCCCGAATCCATGAGGAACAGATCCCCTTCGCTTAGCTGCAGCAGGCAGCCATTCGTCTCGACAGTGAAGCGTCCGGCCGTGACGAGGCAGACCAGGATGCCGTCCATGCTGTCCGCCGCGTCATCTTCGCGACTACGTCCGGTCGTGCCACCATTGCGCGATACGGAATGCAGGAAGGCCGCACGAGAGCCGACGAACCAGCGCATGGTGGTGTTGACCGGTTTCCCGTCGAACGTCGTCGGCTGCGTGCGGCGATAGAGCGCAGCGTCTGCGAGGTAGTCCGCACAAAGTCCCGAATCGCCGCTGTCCCGACCGTCGTATGCAAACCGTTTTGCGCGCCAGGGCCGGAATTCGTCGAGCGGAACCGGGACGGCGGTCACAGGCGGTAATTCAGCCGTAGCGTTGCACCCTGCGATCGGTAGTCGTCAGCTAGATCAGCTTCATACTGCGCCCGCAGGTCGAACTCTGTGGAACTTAGGATTGAGACGCCGGCCGCGACGTGCCCCATTAGGTCAGGCAGGGTCGTGACCGATTTGAACGGCGTCTCCGTCCCGACAAAGCGGGCAGTAACGCTCCAGTCGTTACCCGTCTGTAACACCGCGCCGCCTCTGACAAATGGGCGCAGCTCCCACCCACCCAGATCTAGCCTTGCTCCCACCTCGACCTGGGGCAAGAACGTGCCGGTACGGAGTGTCTTGCTGGCGAAGGCGAGTGCCAGGGGCGCGCCTGTCTCACGATAGCGATCACTGTGCGTGACGCTCAGGTTCGCGTCGAGCTGAGGCCGCAGGTAGAAGCTGCCGGCATCGAGCGTGTAGCTCACGCGCGTATGTAGGGCGGCGTGCTGGACGTCCGATTGCGCTTGCGCGACTCCGGAGACGCCCGGCAGGCTCACCGTCCGCATGCTGTCGTACGTCCCGGCACCCGCGGTGACGCCACCCACGATCTGAAGACGGCCTAGCTGGTATTTGAGCATCGCGCCCAGCGTGAAGTCATGTCCGTCGATGCGAGTGGGCCCATCGTCGTCGTAGAAGTCGCTGTGCTGGTAGGCGACGGTGATACCTGCCTTCAGATCGGTCCCGAGCGAGCGCTGCATGCCGAGCTGCACACCATCGGTGTTGGTGCGATAGCCCGTGACACCGTCCTCGTCGTCTCGGGAGCCCCAAAGGTGGAGACCGCGGACCCAGACGCAGTTCTCGTCCGACGTCGTGGCCGCTTCGGGCGCGGGGCAATCGACGATCGCGGCGAAAATGTTGCGCGCGGAGCCGGAGCGCGCCGTCGCAACCGCGCCCAGCACGTTGCCCGACAACTGCCGGAGCGAGGTGGAGAAGCTTTGCGGCGTGAAGGCGCGCGATAGCGCGGCGAAGCCGACGCCGCCGACCGAGCGGGCGCCGCTGTCGAAAGCGCCTTGGATCGCCGCTCCTACGCCCGCTTGGTTCGGCGCGAGTGCCGCCGACGCCGAACCGATCGAGGAGGCCGAGACGAGGTGAAGCGCATTCCCACGCACCGACTTGGTGACGCTGAAGTAACCGCCGCTCGAACCCGCATCGATCGTGAGTGCACTTGCGTCCAGCCCGCCCGCGGTCAGAACCGTCAGGTCATATCTCTGCACGACCGAGTTGACGACCATGGTGCCGCCCAGCTTAGCCTGTCCCGTCACATAGATGGTGTCCGCCACGATCGCAGTTGACGGCGAGGGCTGAGCAATGTTGATCTGGATGGTACCGGAACTCACCAGAGACCCGTTGACCATCAGGCTGCTTGGACCGTTGCCCCCCGGCAAGGGGCGGACCGAGAGCGTTCCCGTGTTCGTCAGCATCTGCGCATCGATGCGATTGGCCATGATCGTCCCGCCATTGTTGACGACGATTGCATTGATGCCGTTGTTCACGATGTCGCCGGCGATCATGCCCGTGTTGCTGATCGTCGCGCCCGTGGTGACAACGGCGTTACGCCCGAATCCCGCCCCGATGGCACCGCCGACGACTATCATGCCCGCATTCGTCAGATAGTTGTTGCGCCCAACCATGACCACGCCGGTTCCGTTGAATGATTGAACGGTCGAGCTGCCGTCGATCATGACGTTCACCCGCTCCGCGATCGGACCGGACGGCACTTCGTTGCCGACGCTCGACGCATAGACGCCGATCGCCTCGCTGCCGTAGACTGCCACGTTGCTGGCATCGTTCAGCGTCACGGTGGCCTGGCATGCCGAGCTGATGCAGGGCAGGGTCGTGCCGGGGATGCTCCCGCCGGCATCCGCGCCTGCGACCACCATACCCACCGGCATACCGGCAGGAGCGGGGCCCGTCGCGAAAAAGCCGCCGCCGCCGCCGACCGACTGGACGACGATGCCGTGCGCCCGGTCGCCCGTTGTTACGATCTGGCCGCCCAACAGATCCACCGAAACGGTACCGCCTGAACCGAGATTGGCTTGCGACCCCAGTGCTCGGACGGGTGCCAGCAGATCGATCTCCGACATGCCGCCGACCAGGCCGCCCCCGCCGCCGATCGACTGCGCTAGGACGCCGACCGCTCCTTCGCCACTAGTAAAGATTGCGCTCTTTGGACCGAGTTTGACGGTCACTTGTCCGCCCGTGCCGATATGGTTGCCGGAGAAGATACCCGTTCCGTCGAGTTCGACCCCGGTAGCGAACACGCCGCCGCCGCCGATCGACTGCGCCAGCACGCCATAGGCGTTGCGCCCGCTTGTCTGGATCACGGGGTTACCGACCGGATTGCCGCTGCGATCGACGATGCCGCCGAGATCGACCTCCACTGAGCCCGCGTTACTGCCGTTCAACCCACCGCCCGAGATGTTGAGCTTGAGCAGTGCCAGATTCTCGGGCGTGACGCTGACGATCGCTTGGCGGACGATGTTGGCTTCCTCCGGACTCTCGGTACCGTCGCCCTCGGCCGCACCTTTCTCCCCTTCCATGAAGGTGAAGCTGCCGCCACCGCCGCCGATCGATTGCGCGACAACGCCGATCGCACCGTCGCCCCGCGTGGTGATCGTCCCCGTGTCCTGGACGATGACGTTCCCGCCGTTGCCGGGAATACCGGTCGTATTGCCGCCTACCGACAAGGCGATGCCGGTGACGGAGCTGCTATTGGCGTTGGTCACGCCGGCATCACCGCCGCCACCGCCGATCGACTGCGCGAAGACGGCGTGGCTCTCGTCGCCTAGGGTGCTGAGCGTCCCATCGTTGATGACGAGGACCTGACCACTGCCGCCGGAGTCGCCGCCGCCGCTGCCGATGGCGATGCTGGCGCTCAGCGTGGCGTTGCCGCTCGCCGAGGAGGAGGCGCCGCCAGTGCCGCCGCCGCCGCCGATCGATTGCGCGAAGATCGCGCGCGATTTGGCGCCCTTGGTCGCAACCGAGCCGGTATTCTCTACCGTCACAGAGTTTCCGATGCCGCCTCGCCCCGCCGCGCCAGCGATCGCCGTGCCGACGTTGAGCGAGATGCTTGATTCGTCGGCTTCCTCACCGGGCGTGTCTGGCGTGGCTCCGCCGCCATCGGCCGCGGTCTGCCCGGAGCCGTTCAGATACTTCTGCAGCGTATCGAGGCGTGCGTAGGCGCCCCGGCCCTTCTCCTGCAGCTCGTAACCGCCAGCCACGGTCTCGATCAAGTCGTCGCTGATGCCGACGCCGGAGGCAAGATACTCGGCAATCTGCACCTGCAGGGCGGTGCCGGTGCCGACGCTGGCCGAGCCCGCCGCGCCGCCGCCGCCGCCGATCGACTGGGCGAAGATGGCGTCCGCGTTGGCGCCCCCCGTCAGGATCGCCCCACTGTTCTCGACGGTCACGATACCGCCATTCGCTCCGATCCCGCCGCTGCCGCCGACGCCGACATTGGCTTTCAACGTATCACCCACCGCGCCCTGCGTCGCCGCATTGCCGCCCGAGCCGCCACCGCCGCCGATCGACTGCGCCAAGATGCCGCGTGCGCCATCGCCGCCGGTCACCAATCCGCCTGAGTTAATTACGTCAACGTTGCCGGCATTCTCGATGACGAAGCCGCCACCCGCGCCGCCGACGCTGACCGCCGCGCTAATCGTGGGACCGACTTCCAAATTTTTGCTCTCGATATCGATCGCGGTGTTGCTTGCGGCGGCGGAACCGCCGACCCCGCCACCCCCCGATATCGCCTGCGCCACGATTGCGCTCGCCTCCTGTCCCAGCGTCATGACCAAACCCAGGTTGTCTACTGTCACGTTGTTCGAGCCGCCGCCGTTGCCACCGCTGCCACCAAGCCCCACGGTCGCCGTCAGGTTGCTCGGCAGCGTCGCGACCGAACTGGAGACGGCATTGCCGCCCGCGCCGCCGCCGCCGCCGATCGACTGGGCGAGGATGCCGATAGCCCCCGAACCGCCCGTTAGGACTACGCCGTCGTTGGCGACGCCGACGACACCGCCGGTGCCGGCGACGCCACCCGTCGCGCCAATCGCCACCGTGGCGTTGAAGGTCGGCAGCTCCTCTCCCGGAGCGTTCACCTGGATCGTCGTTGCGCGGGCGTCGCCGCCCACGCCGCCGCCGCCGCCGATCGACTGGGCGATTACGCCATATGCGCTCGCGCCCGCTGCGACGATGAGGCCGCTGTTCGTCACGCCGACCTGCCCGCTCGTGCCGCCGCCGCCGCCTGGGCCACCGATCGCGACGGCCGCGGTCGCTACGGTGCCCGCCGTCGTCGCGATGGCGCTGCCGCCGTAGCCGCCGCCACCGCCGATCGACTGTCCGATCATCCCGGTGGAGGCACTACCCGAGGTGGCGATCGACCCCGCGTTCAGCATGGAAATGCCGCCGCTGATCCCGCCCACGCCTCCGCTCCCGCCGACTGTATAGGTAAAGACCCCCGCCGTCAGCGTAGCCGCGTCGCCCGCGCGACCACCGAAGCCGCCGATGCTCTGGCCGAGCATACCGGTCGAGCGATCGGCAGTGGTGGTGATGTAGGCGCCCGCCTGGCCAATACCGGAAGGGCTGCCGTCGTCGGCGGTTCCAAAAGTCCCGTTCGCAAGGGAAACATCCCGTGCGGTGCCACCGGCGCCGCCGACACCACCCAGCGCGACCCCGATGCCTGCACCTTGTGCAGATGCGGAGCCGCCGTAACCGCCTGCGCCCGCGATCGACTGACCCACAAGCCCGTCCGAATCCGCGCCGGTCGTCGTGAGGCTGCCGCCGATCACCGTAGCCGCCACGGCGTCGCCCGTGCCCGCAGCACCGCCTCCACCGCCGTTCGCCTTGAACGCGGACGTGGCGGACGCGCCGGCGCCGCCCCCGGCGCCTAGGCTCTGCAGCAGCACCGCCGCCGCCGTGCCGCTGGTTCTGATCAACGTGTTGTTGATCTCAGCCGTGATCGAACCGGCTTCGCCGCCGCCGGCGCCGTCCCCGCCCGTACGGCCTCCCAAACCCGGCACCGGCGGGGCGCCCGCGCCGCCCAGGCCACCGATCGACCGGGCTACAATCCCACCCTGTAAGGCCTGGTTACCCGAGACATCAACATCGAGCACGGCACCGTCCACGGCGATGCTTGTCGTCTCCGTCATGACGGTCACCGCGCCGCCCGCGCCGCCCGCGCCGCCGCGGCCACCCGTGGCGCTGCCGAAACCTGACGCGCCGGGCCCACCGGCACCGCCCGCACCCCCAGTCGAGGTCGCCAAGATGCCGATGGCGGCGGTAGTGATGCGCGTCTGGGTAGTGGTCCCGCCCAGGTTCACAGAGACGTCGTTGCCCTCACCGCCGATGCCGCCGTCACTTCCATTGCCCACACCGTCGGCCGCATTGCCCCCAACGCCGCCGACGGACCTCAGATGGATGCCGATCCCCGGACCGGTGTTGGTCGCGATAAAACCGGCGTTGGCGCCGAGCGATATGGCGCCACCACTGCCCGCATCGCCGCCTGCGCCGGCCTGATCTCTGCTGGCTGACCCACCCATTCCACCGGCCCCGCCAATGCTTTCAAACAGTAGCGCACCCGCATCGCCGCCCGTCAGCGTTCCTCCGATACCATAGCCAATTGCACCCCCCTGGCCGCCCGTACCCCCTGCTCCGCCGCGTTCACCATTTGTCAGAAATCTGGGGGATCCGACACCACCCTGACCGCCGTTGCCGCCGTTCTGTGCGATGTAGACGGCAGGTCGACCATCCGTGACGAAGCTGTCGATCCCCACCCCTTCGGCTCCAGGCGCCGAAGATCCGGCGCCGCCTGTGCCGCCATTGTCCTGAGCATTTCCATCGGGACCGGGGGAGCCGTTCGACACTGGTGCAACGATGACGATCTGATCAGCCTTCGCGGGCACGGCGCACGTCAGACTGATCGCGGTGAGCGTGACTATCGCCGTTGAGCAATCCAACGAAGCCATTCTCGACAATCTGTGACCCATCATTCTATCCCCCCGTGCCCGAACCGATCCGATCATGTCCAATCTATCTAATCCCGTCGCGTCATCCTCGCTAGGGTTCGCGTTCGGACCGGCAGGGATCACGTCCGAAATCTAAGACGCAAGGTGGATGCCGTTCAGCGGATCAAGGTGCCCGATTCAGGCCTCTGCTATCCGAGCTTGTCAGCCCGTCTGTCAGGGTTTTTACAGCCGTAGATGACGAACTTAAAATCGTGATAGGTCACGGCGGGTATTACTGCATGCCATCGCTGATGCACTAGTCTGCTTGTTTGCTCATTCAAGGACAATTCACCTAGCCAGGGGATGAAATACCTGATGCGTCAATCTTGAGAGCCGAGCTATAGTCAGCGTCGGAATTGCTGCCAATCGGAACGGGAGGAACTGATGCAAACAGTATCGAATGGTATCCGAGGTATCGGGTCGTACCTGTGACATTGCCCGATCCGGTCGTCTACGCGATTCCGTTCTTCTTCGCCCTCACACTGCTGGAGGCCCTGTGGCTTGCTCGTCGTGACCAAAGCCGATGGTCGGCACGTGACGCCAGTTCCAGCATCGCACTCGGGATTGGTAGCTTCGTTGTGGGCCTGCTGACCGCAGGGATCGTGTTGGCGGCCGCGACATGGCTGCATCAATGGCGGCTCTTCACCGTAGGCTATCAGTGGTATTGGTTCGGCGCCTGTTTCCTGCTTGACGATCTGCTTTACTACGTGTTTCACCGCTCGGCGCACAGAGTACGCTGGTTTTGGGCGAGCCACGTCGTCCATCATTCCAGCGAGCATTACAATCTAGCCACGGCGCTCCGGCAGACGTGGACGGGCTTCTTCAGCCTGGCATTCGCGTTCAGGTTGCCGCTGGTAGTGATCGGTTTTCCACCTGCGATGGTGTTCTTCGTAGCCGGGCTCAACCTCATCTATCAGTGTTGGATACACACAGAAGTAATTGGACGAATGCCGCACTGGTTCGAGGCGGTCATGAACACCCCCTCCCATCACCGAGCGCATCACGCCACCAATCCACGCTATCTTGACCGGAACTATGCAGGCGTGCTGATCGTCTGGGACCGGCTCTTCGGCACGTTCGAGCCCGAATGTCGCAACGATCCCCCGCGCTATGGGATCGTGCATCAGCTCAGTCTCTTCAACCCCTTTCGCGCCGCTACACATGAGTGGATTGGCCTGATTCACGACGTGCGACGCGCACCTTTGCGAGCAAAGCTCGGCTACGTGCTGCGAGAACCCGGGTGGAGCCACGATGGCAGTCGTGAGACAAGCGAGACGATGAGAAAGAGATGGCAGGCCGAAACGTCTTCGAAAGCTAACGCTCAGCATCCGGATCAGGGTGAGCTCTAAGTCAAACGAGCGACTGTGACTGTTCTCGCTGCGTATATCGGGCGTCTAGGTCAGCGATGATTTCCGTTCAAGATTGTCTTCACTGTCCTCTTGGAGTTGCCCCTTGTCGAGCGTATCGCTTGGACGCCGGGCATCGCCTTCGTTCTGATGCTCCGTCGACAGATTCGACTCGTCAGTCTCGGTGGTCGGCTTGATTGGATCGGCCATGGTTGCTCTCCTTCAAGCGCCAACACCTGTGGCAGCACGGCGTTCCAGTTGGCCTTCCGCACTAGCGCTAGGGCAAGGACCGACCGGCTTTAGATACCGCAGAAGGCTAATCGCTCTGACGCAAATCCACCAGCATCATCCGATAAAAATTAAACAGCTGACGATGCGCGTTCGCCGCCTTTTCTGAGCAGTATCCCAACAGCCAGCGCATCTTCTACTGGCATCGCCGCTCGTGGTAGGCTTGCAGATCTTTCAGTTCGTCTATCGACATGTGTTCCCCCCTTTCGGTGCACTGCAAAGCTGGAAGGACAGGGTTAACATGTTGTGAATAAACCAATTCGGACCGCGGCCTGCAACCCCCTTTGCTAGTCTCGGCCTCTCTGCAAGCCGGAACGTGACAGGCGCGTGTTGCTTTTCGGGCAAAGCGATTAGCGTCCGTCAGAATCGACATGAACGAACGGCAGAAGTTGAGACGCGGATAGAGCGCTTCGAATGACCGGAAGTGGGTCAGCCGGACATGGATTAAAGGCGCCAAACCGAATTCGCTGCAAGCGCGAGTTCAAAACGCGCTAATTCATAGGCGTTATTGAAACACCCGATACCTTCAATCTAGCGTTGCTTACGCTCAGGTTAAGCAGCTTGGCCTCAAGAGGCGCCGTTATGAGTTCAGAAATTGTTGCTTTTCCGCTGCCGAGAAAAAGCTCAACCGATCCTGAATCAATGAATAGGCTTAAGTTTATCGAGCCCGTCGTGAAATCGCACGCGACACTACGTTGCTGCCGCCAAGCGTCAACATTCGGTACGTTGGGGCCGCTCTTTTCTCGGTGAAGGGAGACCGTATTGGTATGCGCAGTGAATAGAACTCGGGTTTCAAAATCATCATCCTTGCGAACCAATAAGATGATGTCGTCGGGCCAAATGGCCCCAATCCGGCTGAACGTCAGATCAATACGGCAGGCGGCCGCTTCTGCACCTGCCGGCCATACGTAATCCGTCCCTTTTGTAATCGTTTGATCCTGTCCGGCAATGGCGGGAGCAAAGACCTCATTCTGGGCAGCGAGCGGTGTGCTGAGCAGGCGTGGTACGTTCGCTACACGCTGAAGTCTTAGCTGGCGAACAAGGCTGAGTTGTCCGCGGTAATCTCGGGTGACAGGAATTTTGTTCACATAATCCCAGTTGCTCATCCAGGCTATCGAGTACGCCGACGCAAGCGGATCGGCCGCGGCTGGGTCGGTCCAGACTACAGCGGCGTAGAAGTCCGCCCCTCCATCGATCCACTGCCCCTCCAAGGCGTCGGACGTGAACGTCATCCCATCAAAGTCGCCGACCCAATAATAGCCGCCTACGGTGAAGCCGAGCTTGGTACCATTGCCGCCAACCAGCAATACCCATCTATCTGCCGACGTCGCGCCGTTAGCCTCGTACAGATGCAGCTTGAAGAGATGTGAGCATTCCATGACGCGCCCGACAATCGTCGAGGCGAAGCCACTGGCATATGTCCACTGCTTGAGATTGGTGGATGTGTAGATCCCGATCTTACCCTCCTCGGAGAGGGTCAAAACCCAACGGTTCGTGTGCGCATGCCAGAACACGGTAGGATCGCGAAAATCCTTGCGACCTCCCGGATTAGCCAGAACGATGTCATGGAACGCAAAGTTCGCTCCGTCGTCATGTGAGTACCACAATGCACAGGATTGGCCGGTGCCCGGCACCGGCATCGTTACGAGAGTTACGAGCGCTCCTGCGCCGAAACCGGCGGTATTTGCTGTATCAACAACGGTACTGCCGCTCCATACGTCTCCAAAGCGGTTGGTGTTTCGCGGGATCGCAATGCCACGGTCTTCCCATGTGACGAGATCCTTCGACGTCCAACGCCGCCAATTTGTGCCACCGGTAGGGTAGGTGGGATTGTACAACGCCCAAAGCGTCCAGGTATCGCCGATCTTCAGTGGGCGTTGCGGATCGTTGATCCAGCCGCCTGCCGGGGCAGTGATGTGATAGCGAGGCCGGCCGTTTTCTGCCTGAGGCACAGTGGCTGAAGGTGACGGAGGTATGGAGACCGAGCCGTCCGTCAAGGTCGTTGCTCCGCCCAGTGTTCGGCCACACCCAGCCATCATCGGAAAGCCGGCGATGAGCCCAAGCGTCGTGCGCCGGGTGTAGACGGTTTCACGTGGCATTGCCTTGGCTCCTATCAGGATATCTGTGGCAGACGGGTCCCGGCCTCCCGCACCCGAGCGGAATGGCATTTCGTTACACGGGACTCAGGGATCCTACGCTGCGCAGGTAGGTCAGAGTTCGAAGGCGTTGACCCGCGGTCAACTTGGTCCAAGTCCCTGCGCAGTGCCGTGTTGCCACACTGCGCAGGTCAGAGCGTTACATCTTGAATCGCAGGCCTAGGCTCATGTATCGACCTTCGATCCGGAGATCGCGACCAAAATACTGCGTCTCATTATAGTAGCGGTAGTTCTTGAACGGCTGCGCCAGGATGTTGCTGACGTTGGCCACGAGCGAGATGTTTTTGTACGGCTCGAAGCTCGCGGAGAAGTCCAGTCGTGACACAGGACGTACGAGTTCGCCCGCATATTGCGTTTCATTGATGGTGCGGTTGTAGCTCGTGGTATACCCCGACCGCCAGTTGTACGAGAGCCGGGCGGAAACCTTGCCCTTCTCGTAGAAGCCGGTGAGATTATAGGCCCATTTGGACAGACCAGTAATCCGCACTTGGCGATCACTTTCGCCGAGCGCCTGCGGCAGTTGGTTGGTGCCGTCGAGATAGGTGCCGTTCGCCTGCACGCCGAAGCCAGAGAACAGGCCGGGAAGGAAGTCGAAGAACGTCTGCGCCGAAGCCTCAATACCCTTGATGCGTCCGTTACCGGCATTTTCAGGACGGTTCAGCTGAACGCGGCCGTAGATCGGGTCGTTTACGACCTGTGTATAGTTGCCGATGAAGCCATTGAGATCGCGGTAGAACGCGGCGACAGATGCCGACCCGTTCTTGGAGAAGTACCACTCCAGAGTGGAATCATAGTTCTTTGACGTCAGCGGGCGCAGGTTCGGATTGCCGCCAGAGCCGGTTGCATCAAACTGCGGCGGCGAGCCATCCGGACCTGGGCTGTTGGCCGTGATGTTGAGCGAAGGGTTCAGCTGACCGAACCCCGGCCGGGTCCGCGTCTGCGTGTAGCCTAGACGAACCTGCCATTTCTGAGAGAAGCGAATGCGCGCAATGGCAGATGGCAAGACGTCGACGTAGTTCTGCTTGGTCGTCGTCGGGACGATACCAACGGTGCCATCGCTGCCCTGTACGCGACTGAAACCGCGATACTCACCATCTGTGTTGACGATGCGAGCACCGGCAGTGCCGTCAACCTCGATACCGCCGAGGTCGAACGCGAACTTGCCCTGACCATAGAAGGCATAGCTAGCCTCGCTAGCGGTGAAGCCGCCCAGCGGATCGACAGGGATCTCGGCAGTTGCGTACTTTGCCACAGCGTCACGAATGCCGCCGTCGTTCGGGAACAGCACGGTCGCCTGCTGGACCGACTGATAGGCAAGCTGGCGCAGTGCCTCGCTATTGGCGATGATCGCGTCACGATTTGGCGCAAGCCAGTTCTGAAAGCGCTGTGGATCGTTACGGAAGCCATCCGTAATCACTTCAAGCGCGCCGGTTGGAAGGCTCGCAAGCGGGATGTTGAGGCCGGCAGTGTAGGCGTAGCGAGTATTGTTCTGCGACGAGGCGTTGCGATCACTGGCACGAACGCCAAACTGAAGATGCGGCAGGAAGCCCCAGTCGGTTTCGAGATCCAGATCAAGACGGCCTTGAAGCCCGTTGCCCTTGGCGACGAACTCGCGCTGATTGAAGCCGCGCCAGCGGGCGTTGTCGGGGTTGGTGATGTCGTAGCTGCCTAGATCGAAAACTGCCGATCCGCGTGCGTCCCAATCGACGTTGATAGTCGGTGCAGTCGCAAGCTGGGAGTCGACGGCAAGCTCCAGGGCTTTGTAGCGGCTGTTGGTGTAGGCGAAGTCGCCCGACAGCGTTGCGCGGCCGGTCGTCCATTTAAAGCCCAATGCGCCCTGATATGTATCAGTCCGATCATCCTGCGCTACCCGTGAAAACTCGGGAACGTAGCCGCCCGTCTTGGTGAAGCTTGCGGCCTTGTTCGGCTCGCCCGGTACCAGGACGACGTTGCTGAGCGTGGGCGCAACGCCGTTGGCATCACGCCGTTCGAAGTTCACGTTAAACGAGTCCCGCAACACGTTGCCGCGATACGCCTGCCACAAACCTTCTGCGTAAACCTCAAGATCGGCCGATGGGCGCCACTGGATCGTACCGTTGATGGCCGGCCGGTGACGAACGCCCTTCTCGTAAAAGTTGCCGGCGTTTGCCGGAAAGTTGAAATTGCCAACGCCAGGGGTCGTGACCGTCAGATCATCGGCGGGATCATCGACGCCAAAACCGCGCGGCGTGATAACCGCGGAGTCAGCATAGCGATCGGCGTTGCGATAGGTGGTGCGCGTGTAGCTCATATTCACCAAGGCGCCGATCTCGCCAATCGGTGTGTCCCAGCGCTTCGTCAGCAGGAGGTTACCTGACGGGTCGAATGCTTTGGACTGATCATTGTATGATCCGCGGATTTCTCCGGCGATCTCGGTGTCTTTTACGTCGAACGGGCGACGCGAGCGCAGATTGACCAGCCCTGCCAGACCGGGTTCGATAAGATCGGGCGTCCCCGACTTGTAGACCTCGATGCCCGCGGCGACACCAGCCGGGAAATCCTGGAGATGCAAGACGCGGTCTTCGGCCGAGAAGAACTCGCGGCCGTTGAACGTCGTTGCAACGTCCGGGAGGCCACGCACCAGAATGACGCCTGCTTCGTCGTTGTAACGTAGAACCGTAACGCCGACGATCCGCGAGATGGCTTCGGCAGCGTTGTTGTCCGGCAGTTTGCCGATGTCGTCAGATACGACCGCGTCGACGATTGACGACGAATTGCGCTTGAGTTCCTGTGCAGAACCAAGCGCTGCACGGTAACCAGTAACAACGATTTCGTTGTCTCCGCCCGCCTGCGCGTTCTCCGGCGCCGCGTCCGATTGCGCCTGCGCAGCACTGGTGGGCGCAGAGTTGGGCAGTGGATCGCCGGATGTTGGCGTCTGGGCCGCTCCGGTCTGGTTCGTTGCCGGCGACACATCAGCTTGTGCCCAAGCTGAAGATGCAACAATCAGCGGCAGAAGTGCAGTAGTCGTCAACAGGACGTGGAAAGACCTCGTCATAAAAGAATCCCCTCTTTATTACGTTATTTGTTTCAGGTTATTGGTAGTCCGGGCCGCGAGGCCCGCTAGCTAGCTCGGGCCGGACATGCTTGCCGACTTTTGAACGGGACCCGTCGTCACTTCGCTGCGACCTTCACTGGGCCTGCGTTCATCGGCCATGCGGTGAGCTTCAGTTGCGCACTGCCGCCGCGCGAGGACGCGCTCCACCGCAGCAGGCCACTGCCACGGAAGAATCGATCGGTGATCGTCCGCTCGCCATCGTTGATGAAGACTTCGAGGATCGACTCGTCTGCCAGAATGCGCAGTTTCACGCGATGCGTCTTCAGATCGACGGGGGCGACGTGGCGGCTGGCAAAGCCGTCATGGAAATGCGGTCCAGAGCGCGTCCGATCCACGAAGACCTCGTTCACGGTCGGATTAACGCCGACGACGGTCTGATAACCCTCGCCATCCGTGAGCGTGATCGCCACCTGCTCGGACGAAGCAGCGTCGATCGCGAACTCCAGATCCGCCGAACCACCCTGAATGGGAAGCGCGGTCGGGCTGTCGTTCAACGTCGCGGCGAATTCCTGTCGGGCGCCGTGCAGGGTCGCGACCTCGCGCACCGGCGTCTGCATGATCCGATACCCGTCGGGCGATTTGCGCAGCGTAACCTGGCGTGGGACGGTCATCAGTCCGCGCGATGGCCAGGTTGGGATGGCTTCCGCGTAACGCCAGTCGTTAGCCCAGCCGATCCAGATGCGGCGTGGATCGTCCTTGGGCAGATCGTTCCACGACACAGCGGCGTAGAAGTCTGCCCCATAATCCATCCACTGCGCATCGCCGGGCCAGCCCTGAACCGGCGTGAATCGCGTCCCATCGAAGTCGCCGACGAAATACTGACCACCCGAGCCCCCACCGACGGCGTTGTCGCCGAGGTTGATGCCGAGCACCCAGTGCTTTTCGCCGGAAGCTCCGCCCTCGACGGGCAATTCGAACAGATCCGGACACTCCCAGTTTTTCCCGCGACCGCCGGCGGGGCCGAAGCTGCTGGCGAACGTCCACTGCTTGAGGTTCGGCGAGGTGAAGATCACCGCGCGGTTCTCCAGCGCCATCACTGCGACCATCACCCAGCGCTTGGTGGCGGCGTGCCAGAAGACCTTTGGATCGCGGAACTCTGGCGATCCGACGTTCAGAACCTCGCCGTGGACCGTCCAAGTCCGACCGCGATCGTTGCTATAGGCGACGTACTGCGACTGGAGCTTCGCCTTGGGGTTGTGCCCGGTGTAGATCGCGATCATCGGCGGTTTGCCGTTGCGTCCGAAGCCGCTGGTATTGTTCCAGTCGATCACGGCGCTGCCGGAAAAGGCCATGACGTCGGCGGTCTCGGGAATCGCGATGGGCAGTTCCTGCCAATGGACGAGATCGCGGCTGACTGCGTGTCCCCAGTTCATATGGCCCCAGCGGTCGCCATGAGGGTTGTACTGGAAGAACAGATGATACTCGCCGTCATAGTAGACGAGCCCGTTGGGGTCGTTCATCCAGTTCTTGGCTGGGGCGAAATGATAGCTAGGCCGGGGATCGGGCCGCTGCGCCGACGCCGAGGTTGCCAGAGCGGCAGCTGCCGCCATCAGCAGTGCAATCGTCTTCATGCTGCAGCTCCCCGCAAATCCATATCTTCCAAGGCGACACCGTTCGTCTCGGGCATCACTTTCCATGCCCAGACGAACTGGAGCAGCATCATCGCGCCAAAGAATGCGAACACCCATCCGCCGACGGCGCTGGCGACCACCGGGAACAGCCAGGTGATGATCGCTGCCATGACCCAGTGCGTGGTCGAACCCAGCGCCTGACCTTTGCCGCGAACGGAGCTTGGGAAAACCTCGGAGATGAACACCCAGATCACCGCGCCCTGGCTCACCGCGAACGCTGCGATGAAGGCGAGAAGTCCGACGAGGATCAGGGTGCCGTTCGGCGCGACGCGCTCGAGCTGCCAGCCGACCAGAAGCAATGCGGCAGCACAGATGATCGACCCGACGAACAGCAGCGGCTTGCGACCGAAGCGGTCGATCAGGAACAGTGCCAGCGCCGTAAACAGCAGGTTGGTACCGCCCACAGCAACCGATTGCAGCAATGCGCTGTCAGCACCGGCACCGGCCAATTCGAAGATGCGCGGTGCGTAGTAGAGCAGGGCGTTGATGCCGGAGAGCTGATTGAACATCGCGATCGCGATTGCGCAGGTGACGGGGAGGGCGTGCGACGCCTGGAAAAGGCGTGGAGCCCCCTTGGCGGCTTCGCGCGTGTCTGCGGCTTCGATGCGGAGCAGTTCGGCACCGGGGTCGCTAAATCCAAGCCGCGTCATCGCGGCGACGGCGCGTTCGCGGTGCCTATGCACCGCCAGCCACCTTGGGCTTTCTGGAAGAAAGAACGTGACGATGAGGAATATGACGGACGGCACCCCGACGATGCCGAACATCCAGCGCCAAGCCGTCTGGGGGGGCAGGATCTGCGCTATGATGTAGTTGGAGAGGAACGCGATGAGGATACCCAGCACGATGTTCAGTTGGTTCATCGCCACCAATCGGCCGCGGAACCGCGCCGGCGAGACCTCGGCAATGTAGATCGGCGTGACGACCGATGCGGCGCCGATCGCCACGCCACCCAGGAAGCGGAATGCAATCAGCACGTACCAGTCGTGCGCCAGCGCAGTACCGAGCGACGACACGACATAGGCTATCGCGACGGACAGCATGATGGCTTTGCGGCCGTACCGATCGGCCGGGGCGCCTGCTATCAGCGATCCCAGGACGGTGCCGATCAAGGCTGAGGCCACGGTAAAGCCAAGCGATGCCTCGGTCAGCGCGAACTGGCTTTGCAGCGCATTGGTCGCACCCGAGATCACAGCGGTGTCGAAACCGAACAGAAGACCACCAAGCGCAGCGCCTGCCGCGCTCATGATGATCGCCGGAGTTGCCCGGGCGTCATCGGCAACACCCGCGGGGCCTGAACTAACAACACTATGCATTGACGGCTTCCGCTTCGATGGAGGTGGTTTCAGTAACGGCCCAATGCATCGGCCACTGTCGGGTCGCTTTTCGATAGGCGAGCGCGAGGGCGCCTGTCAGACCTGCCGAAGAGCCCGCGGTTGGCGCCGCCACATAGTCGGCCATGTCGATCGCGCGCATGCTGGCATCGTAACCGGCAAGCTTCGCGGTCAGCGCCCTGCGCACACGGTCATACATGGGCGGTTGCATGACGCCTCCACCGATGATGATGCGGTCGGGCCGCACGGTATAGGTAAGTGTCGCACAAAGACCGGCGAGGTAGTCTGCCTCGATGTCCCATGCTGGATGACTGCTGGGCAACGTCTCCGCCGGCGTACCCCAACGAGCATGCATCGCAGGCCCTGAGGCCAGACCTTCAAGACAGTCGCCGTGGTAAGGACAGATTCCGGCAAACTGATCATCGCTAGGCGCGCGTGGCAGTTTGATATGACCTGCCTCGGGATGATTAGCGCCACCATGCGGAGCACCGTTAATCAGAACGCCAACTCCGATGCCTGTTCCAACCGTCACATAACAGAACGTATCGAGCCCTTGGCCGCTGCCAAACAGCCGCTCGCCAACTGCAGCACAATTCACGTCGGTATCGAGTGCTGTGGGCGCGGAGATAGTTTCGCGGAAATGCGCAAGAAGGTCGACGTTCTGCCAACCCGTTTTCGGCGTTGACGTGATGCATCCGTAATCGATTGCAATCGGATTCAAAGAAAGTGGCCCAAAACTGCCGATAGAGAACGCCGCAAGAGTGCCGTACTGCTCGCTCGCCTGAGCGAAGAAATCGCTGGCCGCGCCTAGTGTCTCTTTCGGCGTCGTGGTCGGGATGCGTGTCTGCATCAACGTCGCGCCATCACGATCGGAGATCGCGCAAAGAAATTTGGTGCCGCCAGCTTCGATTGCGCCGAGAATCAATGGCTCAACCATGAGCGCGATTCCGAAAATAGTCGGCGCACGACAGTGGCTTAGGACGAACGAACACGAAATCTCTCTCCTGACACTTGCCACGCCTTCGTGGTCAGGTACTAAATCTACTAGTGTGAGTTAGTCTGTCAAGCACAGTTAGAAATCCAGTCGGCATAGACCGTGTTTTTATTGTGGCCGTTTCGGGCAGATCAGCTTTTCTTGAACAGGCTCGCCAAGTCTGGGGTAAAGCTTGCGTGGAGTGGCAGCAGGGCTGCGCCCACGGCTGCAGCTACGTTGCCAAGACCTCCTCGGCGGATCTCAGGGACAAAGAAATCCGGCGGTGAATTAGTCAAAAAGTGATCTTGCAATCCTGTGGCGATTGCATCGAGACACGTGGAAGAAAGGGCACCGTCAATGATGACGGCTTCGAGATCGAGAAGGCTGTTTGCGCTAGTCACTGCGAAGGCGAGTGCCTCAACACACCGACGCGTCCACGCGGAACGCTCCTCGGCAACGGCTTCCTGGTTAAGAGCGTAAAGCGAGGCGTGGTGGATCAGATAGTCGCTCTTGCCGGCTGCGCAGACAGGCATTGACGCGAGTGCTCCGGCATTGCCATGTCTGCCTTGATGTACCCGACCGCCCAAAACTAAACCTCCGCCGACGAAGGTGCCGATATTGACTGCCAGGAAGTCCTGAAGATCGATGCCTGCGCCGCATAGCAGTTGGGCCAGTGCAGCGGCATTACCGTCGTTTTCGAAAAATGCAGGCCAGGCGAGTCCTGCTTGAAGGCGATCCGCCACATCAGCACGTCGCCACTCGTCCGCTTGGTCGATCGATATACCAAGCTCGTCACGCCATTCTCCGAGGAACCACGGCATTGCAATTCCAATGCCCATAAAGGCTTCGTTACTGAGCAAGTTCGTGGCCGCGAGATGTTCGTCAATGAACGCGTTGACGTGCCGAAGCACGGTATCGATAGATGGAAAGCTGTCGGCATGGCGACAGACGGCTTTGCGCTCTCCGTCGAAATCCAGAAGCGCGATCGTGGTATCCCCACGGCCAACCTCGACGCCGACCGTGTATCCACGCTTGCCGTTGATACGATAGATGGTCGCAGGCTGGCCCATGCCGCCGGTGCGCTTACCTGCCTGAAACAGCAGACCTTCACCATCCAGCTCGTCAACTATGCGTACGACTGCCTGTGGAGACAGCGTAGTCACGCGAGCGAGTTCAGCTTTTGACGCGCCGTTCATACGTCGCACGGCTGACAGGATCAGGCGCTCATTATACCGTCGCATCCCGCCCGCATTCGTGCCTCGCCGTATCGTATCCACGCCGTATCCTTTTCAAACGCGGCGTTTTGCACAGGTACTTGCCACCGTGGTTGCTCGTTAACCCGATCAGGCGTTTCGGCCTATGCCAAAGAGCGGCCGGTTAACAACGTCAACCGTAGCCCGTCGTGATTACCGAGACAGGTCAGGAACAGATCGTTTTCGGTGCGTCCTGCAAACCTGGTCGATCTTACGCGGTGTGGAGTATGGTCCCTTTCAGCTGGGCATGCGTGTGGCGCTCCGGCAAGGATATGAAGAAGTGTCTGAAGTTAGGATACGCAGAGGGACGATCGAACGCCGACTATGGGTCTGCGCCGGGGGCGTCGTGGTGTCGTCAAAAGCACGAAGTTGCGGATGGGAATGGTAGCCATCTGACTGTTGGCGCCTAAAGCTTTCTTTTGGATCACCGAGAAAGCTAGGTTAATATCACGCCTCAAGCGGACTTTTCTTTTTTGCGTTTTAGCCGCAAGTAACAACTAGATGGCTCTCTCACGCGACTATTATTCTGTTCTAGGCGTGCCCTCGACAGCAAGTCGAGACACTATCCACGCCGCGTGGAAAGCGCTTCTCCGTCAATATCACCCCGATGCCAACCATGGTGTGGATGTCTCTGCTCGTGCGAAAGAGATCAACGAGGCGTATTCTGTTTTGGGAAAGAAGGAAGCACGCGCCGCCTATGATCGGTCGCAGATCAGGCCGTCTGCCCACCGAGCGACTGCGGACCGCCCGTTTCACCCCAGGAAAGCCGGCAGGCGCCCGATGCGACCTAGCCCGTCGATGCAGCCCAGCGGTAGCCTCTCGCAGCCGCTAGAGACCAACGAATGGCTGATGGGCCTTTTCCTGCTGATCCTCACCGCCGCACCGATCGCTACAATCCTGGTTCTGTGGAATGACGAATCCGGATTGGCACCTACGGTTCGACGTAGCGTCGCCGCTCATCCAGTGCCTGAGCCTCCTGCAAAAGCCGTCCGCAGCTCATCGGGCACAAAACTCGGACTTGGACAGCCTGCTTCCTAAACTATCGCCCAGTCGGGACATTCGAGTTCGCAGGGTCAGGCGCCAAAAGCGGTGGCAACGCGAAGATGAACGAGCGGCCGAAGTGGGGAAGCCGGAAAGGGGGCGGGGACGTCTGATTATGGGTCGTCGCTGGTGCGGCGGGTGTCGACCAACTCACGCCGTTCTTTAGCAAGGGCGTGAACGGCGGCTTCTCTCAAAACCCGCCATTCAACCTATGCGAACACGATGTGCGGCTTCGTGACCCATCCCAGCCATCCCCCTATTGAGTGAGAGGCGAGTGACCTGCCATGTCGCAAAACACCTGTTTGTCGCACAGTGGTGTTTCAGACCGGGTTTTCCGATCAATTGCTTGCCGAACGGCCATTATGGGAAGGATAGTGGCCTGTCTGCTTTAGGGCGCCGGGATAGCAATAGCCGATGTTGTGCATGGCTATCGCCTTGTTCGAAAGTGACAGTTTTTGAAACGCTAGTGGCCAAGGATACTGACGAATGAGGAATCGAGAATGTGCGTTCGTAGCTGACAGCAAGAGCGCTAGGCCGTTTGTTCCAGCGCTGAGCCTGCCATCGAAAACATAACCGTTGCTAGCATGGCAAGCACGACTTCGCTCGCTCGCCAGCAGTCAGGAGCAATTCCGTCTTTCCACCACCTCCAGACCAATCCTGAGAATATGTACATGCCGGCAAACGCTAGATAAGCTTTAGTGGGAACCATCTCGCGGAAAGTTACACCCGCCACGACAAATACGAGCGTTAGTGCGGTGGCTACAAACACAGCCTGTACGAGTTTGCGTTGTATGGAGCAGTTCCAAATCACAAGTAAAGCCAATAGCTCGAGGATCATTAACCCAAGATATATGGCAGATATGAAAAGCGTTCCCATATTATGGTTTGTCTTTTTTATTAGCGATATATTTTGCGACACCCTCCTTCTCAGAGGTGGTACGATTTAAGCTATGGACATTTATCCACAGTAAAACGTCGAAAGCGACTATTGCTAGAACAATAACGGCTAGCATTAACATGCCAGGGGCTGACATTTGCCTAACGTCCTTATCAAATTACTCAATTATAAGACGTGAGATAGTTTGTCCGGCATATAGACAAAAGATCGGTTTGGCCGATCTCCGTAGTGCCGGCGTAGTGTTGAATTTTTATTCAAAAAAGTAGCAGTGCTGAGCCAGCTACTGACAGCATAAAAAAAGCGTCAGCTATATGCGCGCTATATGCCTTTTCCGGGAATCGATCTCGAATTGATATGCTGGATGAGCCTAATCGCACATCCCTGAAGGCGTCGTCACGTGACGAGTGCCGCTCAAGGGGTGTAATAATGAAGTTCCGTCATGCGGCCGTGGTCGTCGCGATCATGGCTTTTCCAGCCACTGTACAGGCTCAGTCGACGCCGAACGACAAGGCCGAGGCTGCTGAAGCCACGGCTCCGCCATCGACGCTGACGGTGAGCGGCTCTGCGGCAATTGCATCCGATTACCGGTTCCGCGGCGTATCGCAGTCCGACCGGGAAATGGCAGTCCAGGGTGGTATCACGGTGTCGCACGACAGCGGTCTGTATGCTGGTGTCTGGGGATCCAACCTTGCTGGGTGGGGAACGTTTGGCGGCGCCAACATGGAGCTCGATCTTATCGGGGGCTACAAGGCGAAGCTCGCTGATAATGCGACGCTCGACGTCGGCCTCACCTGGTACATGTATCCGGGCGGCGCTGATAAGACCGATTTCGCTGAGCCATATGTGAAGCTGACCGGCACGGCCGGCCCTGCAACGCTGACCGCAGGCGCTGCGTATGCGCCCAAGCAGCAGGCGATCGGCAAATGGTACAACACTGGCACCGATGCCGCGAACGGCGTCTACAACAACCCCGGCGACAAGGACGACAACCTCTATCTGTGGGGTGACGGTGCGCTGGCGCTTGCTGGCACGCCGATCACGGCAAAGGCGCATGTTGGCCACAGCTGGGGTCAGGACGGCTTGGGTCCGAACGCCACCGCCGTCGCACCTACCGGCGCCTACTGGGATTGGTCGCTCGGTGCCGATGCCACCTACAAGAACCTGACGTTCAACGTCAGTTACATCGACACCGACATCTCGAACCGGGAGGCAACGTACCTCCGCCCCAGCTTCAGCAAGGGTCAGGACGGCACCGGCAATATCGCTGGCGGCACGGTCGTGGTCTCGCTGACGGCTGCCTTCTGACCTTCTGAAAGGACATCTGATGCAGGACTTGCTCTGGATCGCAATCATGGTCGGACTGGTGGCGCTCACGCTCGCCTATGTCCGCCTGTGCGACAACGCCTGAGGAGACGGCAATGACCCTCGACCTCTGGCTGGCGGCGCTCACCGCGCTTGGCCTCCTAATCTACCTGGTGGCGGTTCTCATCCGCCCCGAACGCTTTTGAAGGAGGCGGACCGATGACACTCCAGGGCTGGTTCCTGATCCTTGCCTTTACCGGCATCCTGCTCGCGCTGGCGAAACCCGTCGGCCTGTGGCTTTTCGCCCTCTATGAGGGGCGGCGCACGCCGCTCCACATCGTGCTCGGCCCGGTCGAACGCGGCTTTTACAAGCTGTCCGGTATCGACCCCACGGAAGAGCAGGGCTGGCGCCGCTACGCGGTGCACATGTTGCTCTTCAACGCCGTCCTCATGGCGTTCACCTACGCGGTACTTCGCCTTCAGGGAATCCTGCCGGGGAACCCACAGGGCCTTGCCGGTGTCGGCGAGCATCTGTCGTTCAATACCGCGATCAGCTTCACCGCCAACACCAACTGGCAGAGCTATGGTGGCGAGAGCACGATGTCGAACCTCAGCCAGATGCTGGGGCTTACGATCCACAACTTCATGTCGGCAGCGACCGGCATCGCGCTCGCCTTTGCACTGTTCCGCGGCTTCGCGCGGCGCGAGACGAAAGCGATCGGCAATTTCTGGGCCGACGTTACTCGGATCACGCTTTACCTCCTGCTGCCGATCTGTGTCGCACTGACGATCTTCTATATTGCCAGTGGAGTGCCCCAGACCCTCGCTGGCGTCATTGACGTGCAGACGCTCGAAGGCGCTCGTCAGTCGATTTTGCTCGGGCCTGTCGCCAGCCAGGAAGCCATCAAGATGCTCGGCACCAATGGTGGCGGCTTCTTCAATGCCAACAGTGCGCATCCGTTCGAGAACCCGACCGCGCTGACCAACCTTATCCAGATGCTGTCGATCTTCGTCATCGGCGTGGGCCTGACCTGGACCTTCGGCAAGGCCGTCGGCAACACCCGGCAGGGTTGGGCGATCCTGTCCGCCATGATGATCCTGTTCCTGGTCGGCACAACGGTCACCTACTGGGCTGAGGCAGCCGGCAATCCGGTGCTGCACAATCTCGGCGTTGCGGGCGGCAACATGGAAGGCAAGGAGGTACGCTTTGGTATCGCCGCGTCCGCCCTGTTCTCGGTCGTTACCACGGCCGCGTCGTGCGGTGCTGTGAATGCCATGCACGACAGCTTTACCGCTCTTGGTGGTATGATCCCGCTGTTCAACATGCAGCTCGGCGAGGTCGTTATCGGCGGTGTGGGTGCCGGCATCTACGGCTTCCTGCTGTTCGCCATCCTCGCGGTGTTCGTCGCCGGGCTGATGGTCGGTCGTACGCCTGAATATGTCGGCAAGAAGATCGAGGCTCGCGAGGTCAAACTTGCCGTACTCGCAATCGCGGTGCTGCCGCTCATGATTCTCGGCTTCACCGCGCTCTCGTCCGTTCTGGGCCAAGGCCTTGCAGGCCCGCTCAACAAGGGGCCGCATGGTTTCTCGGAGATCCTCTACGCGTTCACCAGCGCGGTCGCGAACAACGGTTCGGCCTTTGCGGGTCTCACCGCCAATACGCCCTATTATAACGGGCTGCTGGGTGTTGCGATGTGGGTCGGTCGCTTCTTCATTATCGTGCCCATGCTGGCAATCGCCGGCAGCCTGGCTGCGAAGAAGTACACGCCCGAGAGCGCAGGCTCGTTCCCGACGACGGGCGGGCTCTGGGTAGGGCTGCTGGTCGGCATTATCCTGATCCTGGGCGGTCTAACCTTCCTGCCGAGCCTCGCGCTCGGTCCCATCGCCGATCATCTGATGATGATCCGCGGGCAACTCTCGTAAGGGCGCCGGACATGGCAAAGACCCAGACCAAGAGCCTGTTCACGGCCGACCTCGTCGTGCCGGCGATCAAGGCCTCGTTCCTAAAACTCAACCCGCGCGAACTGATCCGCAACCCGGTGATGTTCGTGACTGCCGCAGTCGCGGCACTGATGACCGTCCTGCTCGTGATCGGGCAGGACAATCTGTCGATCGGTTTCAAGCTGCAACTCGTTATCTGGTTGTGGCTGACCGTGCTCTTCGGCACGTTCGCCGAAGCGCTGGCCGAGGGACGTGGTAAGGCGCAGGCGGCAAGCTTGCGCGCTACCAAGGCGGAATTGACCGCCAAGCGCCTGAAAGGCGACGGGCGCCAGTTCGACTCCGTGCCAGCGAGCCAGCTCAAGGTCGGTGACATCGTCTTGGTCGAGACCAACGATTTGATCCCTTCGGACGGCGATGTCGTCTCGGGTGTCGCCTCGGTCAACGAGGCAGCAATCACCGGCGAGAGCGCGCCGGTTATCCGTGAGGCAGGCGGCGACCGATCGGCGGTTACCGCCGGCACCCGCGTCATCTCCGACGAGATCCGCGTCAAGGTGACGGTCGAGCCCGGCAAGGGCTTCCTCGACCGGATGATCGCACTCGTCGAAGGTGCCGAGCGCCAGAAGACGCCGAACGAGATCGCTCTGACTCTGCTGCTCGTCGGTCTTACGATCATCTTCCTGATCGCAGTCGGGACGATCCCGGGCTTCGCCACTTATGCCGGCGGGTCGATCCCGGTCGCGATCCTGGCAGCCTTGCTCATCACGCTGATCCCAACGACAATTGCTGCGCTGTTGTCGGCCATCGGCATCGCCGGCATGGATCGCCTGGTACGGTTCAACGTGCTCGCAAAGTCGGGCCGCGCAGTTGAAGCAGCGGGCGACATCGACGTTCTGCTGCTCGACAAGACCGGCACGATTACGATCGGTGACCGTCAGGCGAGCGAGTTCCGGGCGGTGTCCGGGACCAGCCCGCAGGAGCTGGCTGAGGCCGCCTTGGTGGCGAGCCTTGCCGACGAGACGCCGGAAGGCCGTTCGATCGTGCTTCTCGCGCGTGAAAAGTTTCACGTGGCAACAGCTGAGCTGCCTGCCGGTGCCGAGATCATCCCGTTCACGGCACAGACGCGTATCTCGGGTGTGAAGGTCGGCGGATCGTTGATCCAGAAGGGTGCGGTGGATTCGATCCTGCGTGCCAACGCAGGCTCGGGCGAGACCGCAGCGGCTACGGAACTGCGCCGGATCACCGATGAGATCGCACGCGCCGGTGGTACGCCGCTTGCAGTTGCGCAGGACGGACGTCTGCTTGGCGCCATCTTCCTCAAGGACGTGGTCAAGGCCGGCATACGCGAGCGTTTTGGCGAGCTGCGTGCAATGGGCATTCGCACGGTGATGATTACCGGTGATAACCCACTGACCGCTGCCGCGATTGCGGCAGAGGCGGGCGTGGACGATTTCCTTGCCCAGGCGACGCCTGAGGACAAGCTCGAGCTGATCCGTAAGGAGCAGACCGGCGGTCGACTGGTCGCGATGTGCGGCGATGGCACCAACGACGCACCTGCGCTCGCGCAGGCAGATGTTGGCGTTGCGATGAATACCGGCACGCAGGCTGCACGTGAAGCGGGCAACATGGTGGATCTCGACAGCGATCCGACCAAGCTGATCGAGGTCGTAGGTCTCGGCAAGCAGCTGTTGATGACCCGCGGTGCGCTGACGACCTTCTCCGTCGCCAACGACGTGGCAAAGTATTTTGCCATCATCCCGGCGATGTTCGTCGTCCTCTATCCAGGCCTTGGCGTATTGAACGTGATGCGGCTGGGATCGCCTGAAAGCGCGATCCTGTCAGCGATTATTTTCAATGCCGTCATCATTCCCTGCCTGGTTCCGTTGGCGCTCCGCGGTGTCGCCTACAAGCCGATGGCAGCCGGACCGCTGCTCGCCCGCAATCTCGCGGTCTACGGCCTTGGCGGCCTGGTAGCACCGTTCATCGGTATCAAGATCATCGACCTCGTGGTCGGTGGCCTCGGTCTCGCGTAAGGAAAGACAGACATGGGCAAGGATTTCTCCTCCGCGCTGCGGCCTGCGATCGTCATGACGATCCTGTTCGCAGTCCTTCTTGGGCTCGTCTACCCGTTCGCCATGACAGGGATCGGTCAAGCGATCTTCCCCTCTCAGGCGAATGGCAGCCTCGTGCGGGACGCTCGTGGCACGGTCATCGGCTCGAGTGTCGTTGGACAGGCGTTCACGGCAGATCGCTACTTCCAGACCCGGCCTTCGGCTGCGGGTAAAGGCTATGACGGTCTGGCGTCTTCGGGTTCGAACCTTGGTCCGGCAAGCCAGGCTCTGGTCGACCGCGTGAAGCCGGACGTTGCAAAGCGCCGTGCAGAAGGTGTTTCCGGTCCCGTACCGGCTGATCTGGTCACCGCCAGTGGCTCGGGGCTCGATCCCGATCTGTCGCCCGCTGCCGCGTTGGCGCAAGCGTCGCGCGTGGCTCGCGTTCGCGGTGTGCCAATCGACCGTGTTCGCCAGCTAGTCGCTGACACTACTGAGGCGTCCATCCTGGGCGAGCCGCACGTCAACGTACTGGCCCTCAACCGTGCACTCGACGCGCTATCAGGCACCAGCACCTCCGGGACACGCTCGCGCTGATGCCTGTTTCAGGCGATGGTAGACCTGACCCGGACGCCCTTCTACGCGCCGCTGCGCAGGAGGGCAGGGGGCGCTTCAAGGTTTTCCTGGGCGCGGCCCCCGGGGTCGGCAAGACCTTCGAGATGCTGTCCGAGGGCGCAGCGCGAAAACGGGACGGCGTCGACGTCGTCGTCGGGGTGGTGGAAACCCACGGGCGTGCAGAAACCGAAGCGCTTACCCGAGGCCACGAGATCATGCCTCGGCGGGCGATCGCCTATGAGGGCCGGACTCTTCAAGAGATGGATCTGGATGAGATCCTGGCCCGGGCACCACGTCTCGTTCTGGTCGACGAACTTGCACATACCAACGCACCCGGCAGCCGCCATCCCAAGCGCTATCAGGACGTCGAGGAGCTGCTTGTCGCAGGTATCGACGTCTATTCGACCGTCAACATTCAGCACGTCGAGAGCCTGAATGACATCGTCGCTAGCTTCACGCGTGTCCGGGTACGCGAGACGGTACCGGACAGCGTCCTGGAGATGGCCGAGATCGAGGTCGTCGACATCCCGCCGGACGAGCTGATCGAAAGACTACGGGCCGGCAAGGTCTATCTGCCTCATGAGGCGACACGGGCGCTCTCACACTTTTTCTCCAAATCCAATCTCTCGGCATTGCGCGAGTTAGCGTTGCGTCGTGCGGCCCAGGCGGTCGATGCCCGGATGCTCGATGACGTCCGCGCGCTGGGGCTTGGCGGTACATGGGCGGGCAGCGACCGTATTGTCGTCGCAATCAATGAACTGCCCGGTGCAGATGCGCTCGTACGTGCTGCCAAGCGGGTTGCAGACGGACTGCGTGGTCCATGGACCGCCGTCTTTATCGAAACCCCGCGTGCAGCTCATTTCTCTGACGTCCAGCACCAGCGCGTTGCCGCGGCCATGACGCTGGCGACGCAGCTTGGCGCAGCCGTCGCGACGGTGCCTGCGACGAATGTTGTAGAAGGTATCCAGAACTTCCTTACCGACGCCCGTGCGACCCAGCTGGTCATGGGCAAATCGCACCGGTCGCGGTGGTTCGAGTTCCTGCACGGCTCGGTCGTCGACCGGGTGATCCGCGATACCCCCGGAGTCACGGTCCACGTCCTGCCGATAATGGCTGATCAGGGCGGTAAAGAGCGTCGCCGACGCCGTCCCGCTCGGTGGGGTACGCCTGCCGGCTACGCGATCACGACTGCACTCGTTGCAAGCGTCACCGGCATTGCCAGTGCACTCTTCCATGTGCTCGATCTTGGTAACGTTGCGCTTTTGTATCTGTTGCCGGTCATGGCGGCCGCAAGCCTGTATGGTCTGCGCACCGGCCTCTACGCGGGTATCGCCTCGAGCCTGGCCTATAACTACTTTTTTCTGCCTCCCGTCGGTACGCTGAGCATCAGCAATCCGGAGAACCTGGTGTCGGTGGTGGTTCTGCTCGGCGTTGCGATCGCGACCAGCCAACTGACGTCGCGTGTCCGGGCACAGGCAGATCTAGCTGCGGCCAGCGCCCGCACCAACGCAACGCTTGCCGGTTTCCTGCGCCAGATCACCAGCGTCAACGATATCGACGTGGCCGCGCAGATGATTTGCGATGACGTCCGAGGTCTGCTCGACGTGCAGGTCGTTTTGCTCGTACCCGGAGTCGGCAAGAGCCTGGAAATTCTCGCCGCGAGCGATGCAGCGTATCATCTGGGCACGATGGATACCGCCGCTGCCACATGGGCCTTGGACACCGGTATGGCGGCCGGAAAGGGCTCGGGCACGCTTGCGGCATCGGAATGGCTGTTCCAGCCGCTAAAGGCGGGTGGGCGCGTGCTGGGCGTGCTCGGTGTGGCCAAGGATACGACCGCGAACCCGGTTCGTGCCGACCAGCTGCCGTTGCTTAGCAGCCTCATCGATCAGTCCGCACTTGTTCTCGAGCGGTTGCGGCTCGAGGTTGAAATGCGTGATGTGGAGACGGTACGGACCAGGGACCGGCTACGCGCGGCCCTCCTGTCTTCGGTCAGCCACGACTTTCGCACGCCGCTCACCGCGGTCATTGCAGCGGCAGACCAACTCGAGCACGGAGCGACGCCCGAACTGATCGGGACGATCAAGGGCGAAGCTGCCCGCCTCAATCGCTTCGTCGCCAACCTGCTCGACATGGCTCGCGTGGAGGCGGGCGCGTTGAAGCTCAATATCGAAGCGACCGACCTTGAAGAAGCGGTGACCGGTGCAGCGCACGATGCCCGGCGCGCTCTCGAAGGTCATGGCGTACGGCTTGACGTCCCGCCGGGCCTTCCCCTTGTCCGTGCCGACCCGCAGCTCCTGCACCATTGCCTGCTCAATCTCCTCGACAATGCCGGTCGCTATGGAGATCCGGGAACCGAAATCGTTATTGAAGGCCGCCATCGTTTCGGAGAGCTTCGTCTCGTTGTCTTAGACAATGGACCAGGCTTGCCGCCTGGCCGGGAAACGGAAGTGTTCGAGACGTTCCGCCGCCTTGAGGGCTCCGATCGTGCCATTGGCGGCACTGGCCTTGGGCTAGCGATCGTCAAGGCATTCGCTGAAGCAATGGGCATGGCCGTCGAGGCTGCGAACCGCGACGATGCCACCGGTGCCGCCTTCACTCTCGTCTTCCCCTCGACCCTGATCGTCCGTGATCCCGCACCAGAAGGTCTAACCTGAATGCCTGCCAAAGTACTCGTGGTGGACGATGAACCCGCCATCCGTCGCCTTCTTCGCAACACGCTCGTCCGGGCTGGCTATACGGTTGTCGAGGCCGAGGACGGACGGCAGGCGTTGCACCAGGCAGCAACCGAGCACCCAAGCGCTGTGCTGCTCGATCTCGGTCTGCCCGACCGCGATGGTCTGACCCTTATACCGCTGCTCCTCGTCCACGGCGATGCCGTCATATTAGTGGTATCCGCACGAGACGCGGTCGATGAGAAAGTGACTGCGCTCGATCTCGGCGCGCACGATTTCGTCAGCAAGCCATTCGACACCGATGAGTTACTGGCGCGGCTTCGCGTGGCGTTGCGCCACCACGGACTATCGGAAACAACACAGAAGATCGTGCAACGCGGCGATATCAGCATCGATCTGGATCGACGGATCGTGTTCCGAGGAACAGAGGAACTTCACCTCACGCGCAAGGAACACGACGTGCTTGCCGTGCTCGCCCGACATATCGGTCGGGTCGTGACACACGAGCGCGTACTTGCCGCTGCCTGGGGAGGTGAGGAGGAACCACGCGTCGAGTATCTCCGCATCGTCATCCGCAATCTTCGGCAGAAGCTGGAGCATCCAGGGCCGGTCGGCAGCGTGATCGCAAACGAACTGGGTGTTGGATATCGCCTGCGCTCCGACGCGTGACTATCGCGTAAGACCAGGCAAAATCGTCCTGCACTATGCGGGCGCTACGCAGATAACTGGAATCGATCTCGAATTGCTATGCCGAGGTCGATAACTGGATTGCCATAACAAGGATTGTGGCATGACGGCGTGGCATCGGTCGCGGCGTGCGGACCTCGGTTTGCGCGCCTCTGGACTTCTCCTTTGCGCAATAGCGTACACCGCTGTTTTGCGCCTGAGTGCGATGCATATTTCATCTCAGAATGCTGGCGCATTTGCTTACGTTTTTGCAGCGATCTGCTTCCTGGGAGCGAGCGCCGGCAGCGCGCTGGTGATGCTCGGCCACCATCTGTTCGACGAAATCGAGGTCAGCGAGCGCTGGCGGCCCCGGTCTCGTGACACCTTCCTGCCTCCGGAGAACTCGAAAGTCATGAATACGACGGAACCTGCATTGCTCGTGGTCGGACGAGATACCGATGGCAGCTGGACCGTACGCGAGAGTGCAGGGGAAATGCTGGGACGTTTCCCCTCTGCCCAAGCTGCGGAACGCTTTGCCCAAGGCGAACGGCGTGGCCGCACCGCCGTTGCGATCGCGACGTCCGCAGGGTTTCAACCACGGATCGCTGGCCGCTTGAGCCTTCGTACCGGCGGGGTCGGATCCCCGGAAACCGCTGGTGCATAGATTACCGCCCCGTCTCGTCGGCGTAATGCTGATCGCGGCATCGGGGGCATCGACCCTCGTGCACCGCTCGGTCTACCAAGCGGCTAACCAAGGACCGGCGCAAACTGCGGAATTCGCGCTTGGATTGTTGACCTTCATGCTCGCAAGCGCTGGTATCCTCCTGCTGGTGCATGGCGGCAAGCTTCTCGAGCGGGGCAACGCTTCTAGCCTAACGCCTGAGAGACATCCGGCGGACATCGCTGCAAGGCTGATGGAACCGATTAAGGTCCATGGACGCATCTACGATACCCGACGCGGCGCCTCCTTGATGCAGGCACGTCACGCTATTCGGACGTCGCGTCGCTTGGTCTCTCGCAACACGCCGCACGGTAAGCCTCTGCTCGGGACCCGACGTTCCATCCTGTCGATCTGGCGCTGATCGAGCTTCGCTGTGCCTGTCATTGCCGCCTACCTTTACCGGCACGGTCGCCGTGTCCGTGAGGTCTCGATCGACGAACGTGTCGATTGCCCGAGCGACCGGTCGGAGTTCGTCTGGATCGGTTTGTCCGACCCGTGCGAAGACGAGTTCGATACGCTGCGTGAACTATATGGTCTGCATCCTTTGGCGGTCGAAGATGCCCTGAAGGACGGGCAGTTACCCAAGGTCGATGTTTACGGCGACCAGCTGTTCGTGATCGGGCGTACAGCGCATCTGACTGACGGCCATATCGTCTATGGCCAGACTGCGACCTTCCTGGGTCACAGCCACATCATAACCGTGCGTCAGGGGTCCACCCGCTCGCACAAGACACTGCGCCAACATCTTGAGGCCGCTCCCGACCTTCTGGGGCAGGGGGGCGATTATGTCCTCCATGCGGTGCTCGACTTCATCGTCGACGGTTATCTGCCGTTGATGACGGCGCTCGAGGAGGAAGTCGCAGCGATGGAAGAGCGCATGCTCGACACGTTCCTCGACCGGGCGCAGATCGCGCGCATCTTCTCGTTGCGACGCGACCTGATGCGGTTCGATCGCATTCTGGTGCCGATGGAAGAGGTCGCCCGCAAACTGGCACGCAACGATTTGCCGTGCGTTGATACCGAAGCACGGCATTACTTCAGTGACGTTCTCGACCATATTCGCCGCATCGAAGCAATGGCGAGTGGTCTGCGTGAGGTCCTCACATCTGTATTCGAATTCAGCAACCTGATCGAGCAGCAGCGCACCGGCGTCATCACTCGTCAGCTGGCTGCCTGGGCCGCGATCCTCGCTGTCCCGACCGCGATCGCCGGCATCTACGGCATGAATTTCGAGCATATGCCCGAACTGCGCAGCCCTTACGGCTACCCGATCACGCTCGGCGTCATTCTGACCATCTGTTCTGGCCTGTACTGGCGCTTCCGCCGGACGCGCTGGCTGTAGCGCCAAGGCGGTAAATGCGACGAGCCGTTGCCAATGCTACGGCCGCACTATGGGGTTTGCGGGAATCGATCTCGAATCACTATGCCGGGGGTCGTAATTGGGGTGCGCGGGCGCCTGGACGCTCGATCATAAAGGCACGAAGGCGAACATGTCGTCTGAACCCAATCCGGAGCCCGATGAACGCGGGCTCGTCATCTACGTCGGTCAGGACAAGGCGGGCCATTGGCTCGTGCAGGACAACGGCAAGAAACTGGAAGGCCGTTTCGTTTCACGCAGCGCGGCGTTGAGCTTCGCCAAGGGCGAATGCCAGATCTACCATGCGAGCCTGGAAATGGCGGGCATCCCACTGGTTCCGTTAATCCCGTTCGGTCCGGTGACCGCAGATGATTACCAGCTGCCGCGCGCAGCCTGAGAGGGCACTGACATGACAGCCAGAATGAAATGGGTTGGCGCACCATCGGGGTCAGCCAACCACACGCGACCGGCATCGTCTGTGACTGTCGGCAGCCGGGTCGCGCAGAGCGATCCACGTTGGCCGCGTATCGCGTCTGCACTTGGCGATCTCCGAGAAAGGCATCGGCACTCCGTTCGTATCGTCGACGCCGACTGTGCTTGCGGAACGCTGCTGATCGAAGCGGCAAGGTACGCTCGCGTGCTCGGGTTTACCGCGATCGAGGGCCACGGCATTGATGGAGCACCGACGATGATCGGACGCGCCCGTGCAGCCGCGACGCGGTTGCACGAGCCCGCGATCGGCCTCACCTTCGAGCTTGCCGATATGGCGCAGGCGTTGGCACGGGAAGCCGATTTCCCGGCCGACATCGTGCTATGTCACGACCGTCACGGCAAGGGCAATCAACCCGGTATCGGGGGGCTACTGGCTGCTGCCGGCGACCTTGTGATCGGCGACCCGGTATCGGCCGTTACCCGCGGGCAGGCAGCATGACCCGGCGTGACCTGCAATGGAAAGCTGGCGGCTTTGCGCTGACGGCCATCTCCTGCGCCTTGTGTACGGCCGTCGATGGTTCGCCATTGATGATCGTTTTCTTTCCGCTAGCGCTGCTCGGCCTGCCGCTGATGATCCACGGCAAACGGGTTGGTCAGATGTTCCGCGCAGAACGGCGGGGGCACAGCCACACCATCGACGTGGTTCATACCGCGCGTGTTCGCCGACGGGGCCAAGGTGTCGACGGCTTCGGGCAATGACCATTCGAGGACCGAAGATGAGCTTCTTCGACTATCATGACGGCATCCTCCATGCCGAGCAGGTACCACTGCCGGAGATCGCTGACGCCGTGGGCACGCCTGTCCACGTCTATTCCGCTGGTGCCCTGCGTCACACTGCCAACGGTTTCACAGCGGCTCTCCGTCACCTTCAGTCCGCCCGGTTCGCCTTTGCGGTCAAGGCCAACCCAAACACCGCAGTGCTCCGGCTGCTCGCTGAATGCGGCTATGGCGCGGACATCGTGTCGGGAGGCGAACTGCGTCGCGCCCTTGATGCGGGCATCGCGCCCTCCGGGATTGTGTTCTCCGGTGTCGGCAAGACCGACCGCGAGCTCATTGATGCGCTAGATGCCGGGATCGGCCAGTTCAACCTCGAGCTGGAAGAGGAGGGACGTGTTCTGTCGCGTCTCGCGCAAAGCCGCGGGGTCCGAGCGCGTGCGGTCCTAAGGGTCAACCCGGACATCGACGGGGGCACCCACGCCAAGATCTCTACGGGCAAACGTGAGAACAAGTTCGGTGTCGCCATCGCCGAGGCGCCTGACATGTTCGACCGTCTTGCGAGCCTGGACGGGTTGGACCTGCACGGAATAGCGCTCCATATCGGCAGCCAGCTCGGCGACCTGGGCCCGCTCGAAGCGGCCTACCGGCGGGTCGGTGAACTGGTGTTCGAGTTACGCGCGCGCGGTCACACGATAACACGTGTCGATCTGGGCGGTGGGCTGGGCATTCCCTACCGTCCCGGCGATACGATGCCGTCGTTTGGTGATTATGCGGCGATGGTGTCGCGGGTAACGGCGCAGTGGAACACCGGCCTCACGTTCGAGCCTGGCCGGGTCATCGCTGGCTTGGCGGGGGTTTTGATGACCCGCGTTATATGGGTGAAGCCGGGCGTCACACATCCGTTCGTTATTGTGGATGCAGCCATGAACGACCTCGCACGGCCTGCGCTCTACGACGCGTATCATCGTTTTGCAGCAGTCAGGCCGAGCGGGGAAACGATGGTTGCCAATATTGCAGGTCCGGTTTGCGAGACGGGTGATACCTTCGGTATGGCGCAAACGATTGATAGGGTCGGACGCGGTGACCTCGCGGTATTCCATGCCACTGGTGCTTACGGTGCCGCAATGGCATCGAGCTATAACTGCCGCCCGCTAAGCCCTCAGGTACTGGTCGATGATACCGATTTTACAGTGGTGGGCGATCGGATCCTCCCGGCGGAGTTGGCAGCGTAACCTGCACCAACCTCGACGGTGTGGATGAGCGGACCTTGCCGATCGAAAAGCTACTGTGCAGCGAAAAACGCCAGCCTTTGGCCGGCGCGTCACCATGTTCGGCGCCCTCAAGGTCAATTCGGAGCGAACCGGGCTGGCCAACGTTCTCGTGGCAATGCTGACATAGCATCGGAGCGACGGGGAAAGCATGGACGTTCAGCGACAGCATCCGCATGAGATAAAAAAGCGAACTGGTATCGCTGCGGGATTAACGGCGCTGGGTGTCGTTTACGGAGATATCGGCACCAGCCCTCTTTACGCTTTTAAAGTTGCCGTCACGGCTGCGGGCGGCGCTCCGGGCGCTGCTGCGATTGGTGTCGCTTCGCTTATCATCTGGTCGCTTGTTGTCGTCGTATCGATAAAATACGCCATCCTTATCTTGCGTGCGGACAACGATGGCGAAGGTGGGGTAGTAGCCATGCTCGCGCTCCTCGGCGCTCGCCATGCGGAACCCCGAACGCGGCAGGCCGCTCTTTTGATTCTGGGCCTGGTAGGCGCAGCACTCCTTTATGGCGACGGCGTGATAACACCGGCCATATCAGTGCTTAGTGCAGTCGAGGGATTGCAGGTCGACGCACCTATGCTGGCGCCCGCAATCGTCCCAATCACCATCGTTATTTTGATCGGTCTGTTCGTCGTCCAGGCCCGTGGGACCGGCTTTATAGGGCGTATTTTCGGTCCGGTGATGCTCGTCTGGTTCTTGGCGATCGCGTTGCTGGGCATCGCAGCGGTCGTCCGCCACCCAGCAGCCCTCCACGCGCTCAATCCAACGAATGCCATCAACTTCCTGCTTCACTCGCCACTGGGCGTAAGCTTTGCTGTCCTAGGCGCTGTGTTCTTAGCTGTTACTGGCGGAGAGGCAATGTACGCTGACATGGGGCATTTTGGCCGGTTCCCCATCAGGTTGGCGTGGTTCACGGTCGCCTTGCCCGCGCTGGTGCTGAACTATCTAGGACAGGCCGCGCTAATCGAGATGGATCCGTCGGCCGTCACCAATCCGTTTTACGGCCTTGCCCCTGGCTGGGCGCATTATCCCCTCATCGCTTTCGCAACTGCCGCGACGGTAATTGCCAGTCAGGCCATTATCTCAGGGGTGTTTTCGCTTACCCAACAAGCGATCCAGCTTGGCTTTTTGCCAAGGCTGGATGTTCGCCACACAGCGGCCGATCAGGAAGGGCAGGTCTACCTTCCTCTTGCAAACTGGCTTTTGGCAGCAGGTACGTTAGCAGCCGTCCTTATCTTCCGATCATCCGAGGGGCTAGCTGGCGCATACGGTATTGCGGTCTCTGGCCTCATGGCAATATCGACCTTCTTGGCGGCGTTGGTTGCGCTCCGGTGGGGATACAGCCCCTTGCTCGTCGTACTCGTTAATGGCGCCTTCTTCCTGCTTGATATGGTGTTTTTTGCAGCGAACGGGGTCAAGCTCGTCGAAGGGGGCTGGTTTCCGCTTGTGATTGCAATCGTCGTTGCGTTCCTGATGCTGACGTGGCGGTCGGGAGTACGGCTAGTTGAGATGTCACGAGCACATCAGCGTGAGGATGAAGAACACTTTGTTCAACGTCTCGACGGGGTTTTGGATTGTCGGACGAACGGTATTGGTGCGTTTCTGAGCGCGGCAACAACTGGCATACCACTTGCGCTGACGCAGCATATCAGGCACGGACGATCGCTCCAGAAACGCGTTGTTCTTGTTTCGGTTGTTGTGGTTGAGACACCTTATGTCCCAACGGAAACACGCGCTGAAACATCTAGAGTCTGCGACAATATGGATCGCGTGATTTTAAGCTTTGGCTTTATGGAAGTCATAAATATCCCTGACGGTTTGGCGGCATCCGGTTTATTTGACTCGGGCGATCTTACGGACGTCAGTTATTATATTGGCCAAGAGACAATCATCGCGGATGCAGAGATTTCAGGCATGGCGCCATGGCGCGAAGAAATATTTGTCTCAATGCAGCGAAATACGGCACCGACTGGAAACTCTTTTTGTATTCCATCGCAACAACTGGTTGTTGTTGGAACCGAAGTTCGTATCTGATCATCGTATCAGTCCCGGCAGCGTCGACTAGATCCGTTGACTGTTCTGACCCCTACCCCATTGAACGGCCCAATCTATCACGCGCCATCCTGTCCGAAACCACGCGTTAGTCACCAATCGGGGTTGGCGACGGCGTTTTGCGACAATCGACAGGGTGCCGTCCGAAATCACCCGTTTGTTTCACAATGGTAATTGGGGAGCGGTGAGAAGATGTTCGAAATCTTAAGCTAAGCCCTAGCCTTTGCGGCGCATAGATCGAGTGACGAGTTGCGTGACATGGATCGCCCACGATCGAACAGGACCAGCGATCGTCACGCAAACCCTCGTTTGTGGAGCGCCCGCTACGGTAGGATGCGCCCATTTGCCGACGTTCGCCGGTTCTGCGAAAGCGTCAAAATGACTGCTTTCGCCTTCATTGGAGCCGCTCTAGCGGAGATCGCCGGGTGCTTTGCCTTCTGGGCATGGCTGCGGCTCGGGAAATCTGCGGTGTGGATAGCTCCCGGCATCCTCTCGCTATGCCTTTTCGCATACCTCCTAACCCTTCCCCAATCGGATCAGGCAGGCCGGTCCTATGCGGCTTACGGCGGCGTCTATATCGCATCGGCGATCGCGTGGCTGTGGTTCGCCGAGGACACGAAGCCTGACCGCTGGGACCTCCTCGGGGCAGCAATCTGCCTTGTTGGGGCGGCGGTGATCTACTTCGGGCCACGAACGGCGAACGGCAGCTAACCACCACGTCCGGCCGTTCCCGTGCGCCAAGGGCTTAGCGTACGATTTAGAACATCTTCTCACCGCTGCCCTAATTGCGAAGGGGTTTCTCACACAGTTGCCTGCGAGCTAGGGGGCGTCGTTCAAACAGTGCGAAGGGCGGGAGACTCCAGTCCCAGCCAGAGCCTCGCTCTGGGGAGGCGTCGCAGCAGGACCCTTTCGACTATCGTCACGATCAACAACGTCAGCCCGAACAGTGGCATATAGATCCCAAGACCGACGATCGCTGCGACCAACACGGGCCGGTAGCGTGGGCGCGCCGATGGCACCGGAGCGCCCAACAAGCCCGTTGGTCGCCTCCGCCACCACATAACCCCTCCCGATACGGCTAGGACGACCAGCAGCAGCGCAGTGAGTGAGCCGAGGATCTGGTTGGCGATACCGAACAGCGCGCCCTCGTGCGCCGCGATGCCGTAGCCGATGATCCGGTCGATCCAATGGCGGTCGGCGAACGCGACACGGCCGACAAGGCGCCCTGTAGCACCATCCACCTGCGCGTCAGATCGCAGCGGACGATCGGCTGCGTCAGACGACACCGCCCACGGTGCACCATCATGCTCGGGCGGAGACAGCAGCACGGGCGGCGCGATCCGCAACGGCCGGACCGTCGCGATCACGCGGGCAAGTTCACCCGGTCGGATCGTGGGCGTGGCCATGACCATGCCGTCATGCCCGGCGTGAGGGCCGAGCATTGCGTCTGTTTTCGGCGTTGGCGCCTTTCCGCTGATCGTCCAGTCAACCGGACCCTGCGTCGCGCCCGTGAGCGTGCGGACTTCGCCGAGATAGCTGCCCCAGGCGTTTGCCCACGGAAGGCCAGTGAGGATCAGCCCGAGCGCGAACACCGACACCCAGATGCCGGCAGTCGCGTGAATATCACGCCAGAACACGCGTCGGCCGCCCCTCAGGCGCGGGTAGAGGACACCCGCGAGCCCTTTCCGGTTGCGCGGCCACCACAGATAGAGACCTGTCAGGAGCATGACGATCGCCCAGCAGGCGGCGATCTCGACGAGGTAGCTGCCCCACACCCCCGCCAGCAATTCGCCGTGAAGACGCGACACGACATTGAGCGGCCGATCTTCCTCGCCAATGACGTTCAGCACCGCAAGCGAGTGCGGATCGACGTAGACGCGGTGATCAAAGCCATCACTGGAGACGATGATACGCACGGCGTTTCCCGGCTTTTCTGGGAGCACATATTTATGCAGCGACGATCTCGGGACTGCCCCCAGCGCTGCGCGGACCTGCGCATCGGGTGAGACCGTCCGTCCGGCAACCGGGAGATGATCGTAGGGCCGGTCCAACACTGCTTCCAGCTGCGGCCGCCACAGATAGATCGTGCCCGTCAGCGACAGCCAGATGATGAACGGGATGCAGAACAGGCCAGCATAAAAGTGCCAGCGCCATACCGCGTTGTACCACCGCGCACCGGGTGTCCGCCAGCCGTTAGGTGGGTTCCCGTTCATTGCTGAAGTGTCCATGCCCGCCATCATAAGGCCTTGGTCAGACGTATCCCGACCGTCCGCGGCGGGCCGACGAGATAGGAAAAGTAGCTGGTCGCAGTAGTGTTGCCGGGCGACGTCGTGAACTCCTGACCGAAGACCGGTACGGCGTCGAACAGGTTGGTAACGAACAGGTCGATCCCCACGCCGCCACGCATCGTCACCCCAGCCGAGGCGTCGACCAACGTATAGGCCGGACGCGGCAGCACCTCACCCTCACCAAACCCGCTGTTGGACCCGCCGACGTGACGCGCCGCGGCGAACAGATTGCCGGTCAGGTCATCTGTGAATGCTGCTTCATACTCGCCGCGCACATTCCACAGCCAGCGCGGCACATCGAGCACACGCGACCCTGCCGGCAGAAGCAGGTTGGGGACGTCATTGCGGTAGGTCGCGTCGGTGAACGAACCGCCCGCATGAAGATCGAGCCCCCGGATTGGCGACACGGTGACCTCAAGCTCGCCGCCACGGCTACGAACCCGGCCGGCATTGACGGTAAAGGAGATGGTCGTCGCATTGTTGATCCCGCACGCTGTCTGGAACGCCTGCTGATAATCCCTCCAGTCGATCGCATAGGCAGCGCCGTTGATCCGCACGCGACCGCCCCACAGGCTGGTCTTGGCGCCGATCTCATAATTATCGGTACGGTCGCTGTCGTAGGGTGGCGGTACGTCGGGAATGCCTGCCGCGCGACGTTCCGCGGCCGAGCAGATATCGTCGGTCACGGGCGCATTGACGCCGCCCGTCCGGAATCCCTGCGAGTAGCTGGCGTAGAGCGTCGCGGCACGGCTTGGCTCATAGCTTAGCGTGAAGCGCGGTGTGACGCCGTTCTCGCGATTGCGCTCGTCATAGTCGTAGGCGAGATCGCCGCCTGCGACGCCACCGACCCCGTAGCGTCGGCTCGCCTCGCGCTGGCGATAGGCAAACACCCGTGCGCCCGCCGCGACCTTCACCTTCGGTACAACGGCATAGGTCAGCTCGCCGAACGCCGCGATCTCGCTCTCACGGAAGCGCACCGTCGTGTCCTGGATGACCGCCGGGCTGCTGGTACCGAGCGGCAGCGGCGCGGTGACGCCGAACAGGTCAGCGACGGTGATCGTACGGCCAGAGTCCTGATGAAGATCGCGGTAGAGCGCGCCGAACACATATTGCAGCCGCCCCGGGCCATCGGACACCGCACGCACCTCCTGCGTGAACTGCTTCGTGCGGCCGAAATCCTTGAGCGGCGTTGGGAACAGCTTGCCGCCTGGACCCGGTCCGACGATGTCCTCGACGATCGGAGAATCGAACGCGGTGACGTCGAACGACAGCCGGTTGCGCCGGTCGAGCCAGGATGAATTGGACGATACGGTGAAACCACCGAGCGCATCGAACCGGTTCTCGATCAGAAGCGAGCCGATCACGAACCGATCCTTGGCGTACGTGTCCGCATACCGCGCCTTGAGCCGCGCGCGCTTACCAAAGGTCACGTCGCTATGGGGGCGGTCCACATTGCTGTACGCGTCCTGCCACATCAGCGACGGCGTGATCGTCAGGCTCGGCGTGGCATTCCAGCGAAGCGCAGCGCGAACCGTGCCGGTACGCGTCCAGTTGACGTCCTTGCGGACCGCCGACGTTCCGGCGTTCTCGGTCAGGTCGCCGGTAGTGGGTCGGAGATCGTCGATCCAGCCGCCCTGCCGGGCAAACCCGCCCGATATGCGCAGTGCCAGCGTATCGGCGACGATCGGCAGATTGAGCATCGCCTTGGCGTCCCAGCTCGTACCGCCATCGGTTACGGTCGAGACGCTCGCCTGACCCAGTGCGGCGATCTTGGTAGCATCCGGCTGGTTCGTCACGATGCGGACAAGGCCGCCCATCGATGACGAACCGAACAGCACGCCTTGCGGTCCGCGCAGCACTTCGACCCGAGCGACGTCGAACAGCTGCGGGTCAGGTTGTGAAAAGCCGCGGAGCGCGCGGGTCTGAAGCGGGGTCTCGTCGAGATAGACGCCTGTGGTCGGCGACTGGACGAACCCGACCCCGCCGATCCCGCGTATGATGTACTGCGAGTTGCCGGGCCCAGTGGTCGCGAAGGCCAGGCCCGGCACGGAGTCCGCGACACGTGAGAAGTCCTGCGCATTGAGGTGGCGAAGCAGGTCAGCGGACAGGATGGTGACGCTTGCGGGCACGTCTTGGAGCGCTTGCGGGCGTTTCAACGCAGTAACGATGATGTCGCCGGTTTGCGCTGGTCCAACGCTCAGCGCGTTGGTCGCTGTTGCGTCGGCCTTCGTGGGGGATGCCGCCAGATCCTGAGCAAATGCTGGTACTGCGAGCAGGAGGCAGGGCAGGCATGCCCCCGCCAACAAGTGGGATCGGATCATGAATAGGCCTTTGACCGGCCCCGCGAAAGCACGCGGGCCGTGGACGTGGTTGCCCCTGAAGGAGCACGCGATCAGTTGGTCAAAGGAGGGCCGGTGGACCTCGAAGCGGAGGCCGAAGATAGCTGCGGCGAGTGATCGCCGGCAGCACGGTCGACGAAAGCCCGACCGCCATGACGAAGGCGATCAGGATGACGAACTGAATAGGATCGATCGCACCGAGCGATGCTGCTGACAGGCCCGCAAACGCGCACAGCATTTCAGCCTTGCCGTGATCCTGCGACTTGCCATGATCGGGCATGTCGCCGTGTATCTCCGGCATCGCCATCGTCACGGCTCGAGGGGCGACGCCGGAACATAGCTCGATTGTGATCCGGCCATGCTCGCTGCCGATCATGTACCCGGACGGTACGAGCAACTTGAGTAACAACGCTGCCGCGCACACGAGCACAGCGAAGTAGCGTTGCGCTAGGAGGCGACGAACGGCGAACACCGAACGCGGGTAGCGCAGGCAGGCAGTCCTGTCATTGCCGTGTCGATCTTCCCTGCAAACGGACGGGATCAGAGAAGGCCGAGGCTGTCTTGCCGATCGAAACCTTCCTCGGTACGCATTGTCCGTCAGGCCGGAGAAGTGTCTCCGACCCGACAAAGATCGCGTTGGTGTCCCGAGAGGGACTTAATAGGGAACACGGTGTGGGAGACGCTCTCTCGAAGCCGAGGCTGTCCCTGCAACTGTAAGCGGCGAGCGAGACGTACATCGCGTCCTCTTCTGGAGGGTGCAGCCACTGGACCAACGCCGTAACGGCCGAGATCCGGGAAGGCCGTATGTCGAGCGACGACCCGTGAGCCAGGAGACCTGCCAGCGTCTGGTCGCTCTTGCTTTGGTCCAGGGGATGGTCGGGGCACGGTTCTTCCGTCTGAGCGACGAACGAGCGGCGGGGGTCGCATCGGTTCGTGTCGCGGGCGCTTGCGTCCGCCTGCCGACGCGTGCCGACCGTTCACAGCGGACGCCCCCGTCCGAAGTCGCTTGGCGCACGGGGGACGGACATGAAGACTCTAAGATTACGAACAAAATGGCTCGAATGCGTGGCTATCGCTTCAGTATGTAGCACCACACCCGCATGGGCTCAGGTGCAAGGCACCGAGGCTGTGCCTACGCAGGTACCGAACGACATTGTCGTGTTCGGCCGAGGCGAAGCAAAGATCGGTGTTGCGCATGCAGCGAGTGAGGGCACCGTCGCCGGTGCCGACCTTCTGGTTCGCCCGCTGCTGCGCGTCGCTGAATTGCTAGAAGCGATCCCCGGCATGGTTGCCGCGCAGCATTCGGGAAGCGGCAAGGCCAACCAGTATTTTCTGCGGGGCTTCAATCTCGATCACGGGTCGGACTTCACGACCTATATTGACGGGGTGCAGATGAACCTGCGCACCCACGGTCATGGCCAGGGCTATCTCGATCTCAACGGACTGATCCCGGAGATCGTGGCGCGCGAGGATTTTCGTAAAGGGCCATACCGTGCTGATGGCGGCGACTTCGCACTGGCGGGAGCGGCGTACATGACCACGATCGACAGCTTTGCCCGGCCGTGGCTTTCGGTCGAGGGCGGCTCTTATGGCTATGGTCGGATCGCCGCGGGCGGGACGATTGATGGGATTGGTGCGGGGAAGCTGACGCTCGTCGCACAGACCAAGGTCTACGACGGACCATGGGAGGAGCCTGAGCATCTGCGACACGCATCTGGCTTCGCGAAGTATACCGCTCCAGCTGGCGCAGGCCAGATCGAAGCCTCGCTCAACGCCTACCGCGCGACCTGGCGTCCGACCGAACAGATTCCCGAGCGCATAATCGGTACCGCGCTCTGCAAGAACGTGTTCTGCTCACCCGATCCGACGGCACGCGGCGAAACGACACGCCTCGTCGGCAACGTCGCGGTCCGCCAGCCCGACTGGCACGCCAATGTGTATGGTCAGTTCTACGACTGGTCGATGTATTCGAACCCGACCTACACCGATCCGGACGGGACCAGTGCGCAGATCCGCCAGTTCGACAAACGCTGGATCTTCGGCGCAAGGGGCGAAAAGCACTGGACGCTTGCACCGACCCTCGCCGTCTCGCTCGGTAGCGAAGAGCGCTACGACCATATCGGTAGCGTCGGTGTATATCGCACCAGCTCGCGATCCTTCCTGTCGTCGCTCGGTCGCTATCATGTCGAGGAAGCGTCGGCGGCATTGTACGGCGAAGCGACGTGGACGCCGGTTACGGGTCTCCGCCTGATCGGTGGGGTCCGCGGCGACTATTACCACTATGTCGTTCGCGCCCGGGATCAGGCAGCGGTAGTGGCCGGCGAGGGTAGCGGTGACGACACGATCCTGTCGCCCAAGGCGTCGATCGCGTACTCGCCAACCGATCGGCTGGAGTTCTACGGTAACTGGGGCCGAGGCTTCCACTCCAACGACGTGCGCGGCGCGGTGAATGTCGAAACGCCGGTGCCCGTGCTGGTTCGCGGCAACGGCCGTGAAGTCGGCGCCCGGTGGCAGTTGCCGGGCATCACGCTGACCGCAACCTATTGGTGGCTCGACGTCGACAGCGAACTGCGCTTCGTCGGAGATTCCAACGCGGTCGAACCGACCGGTGCCAGCGAGCGTCGTGGCTATGAACTGGTGGCGTTCTGGCGGCCAAGGCCGTGGCTTGCGATCGACGGCAACTATACGGCAAGCCGATCGCGCTACGACAATGGCGACCGCATTCCCAACGCCTTCGAGAACGCCGCATCCGCCGGGATCGCGCTGGTGCTTGATCCGTGGGAAGCAAGTGTTCGCGTCCGCCATCTCGGGCCCTATCCGTTGATCGAAGACAACAGCGTCCGAGATTCAGGAAGCACCGTCGTCAACGTCCGGGCGGCTCGCAAGATCGGACGGTTCGAGGTGTACGGCGAGGTGCTCAACGTCCTCGACAGCCGCGACAAGGACATCGCCTATTTCTATGAATCTTATATTCCATCGTTCGATACCGCGGGACCGACAGATGATCGGTTGAGCCGGGTAGTTGAACCACGCACCTTGCGCCTGGGTGCCCGGGTGAATTTCTAGGCAGTGCCAGATGATCGCCAGCCGCGAATGAAGCTGGCGATCATTTTTATTGCGGTACCGGTTCAATGTTCCCGCGCTACCCTGTGGGGATGGACCGTTGTTCCCCTACCAGGGGCAAAACGGATAGGGGCTATAACGTCAAGCCGAACACACTGTCTTGGTGCTTTGTGAGAGGCCAGCCCCTTAGTTCCTTTCTTCGGCTCTATTACGCTGCTCGTTGTCGTTTTCGTTGTCATTGTCGTTGTCGGCGCTGTCGACCAACGGTGCGACGGCTTCGAACACGACGCCGCCAGAAAGGTATGAGATTTTAGCCGTTCCACCGGTTTCGTGCGCCAAAACACGCTGAATGAGCTGTGTGCCAAAGCTGGTCCTCGTTGGCGGTTCAACCGGTGGGCCTCCTGACTCAATCCAGGTGAGGTGGAGATCATGTGGCTGCCAGCCGTCCATGACCTTCCAGCTCAGATCAATCACGCCCTCGGCGGTCGATAGCGCGCCGTATTTTGCGGCGTTGGTTGCAAGCTCATGGAGGGCAAGGGCGAAGGCGACGACGAGGCGGGGCGGGAGCTGAAGGTCCTCGCCGGAAAGCTTAAACCTCTGCCCGTCTTCCACCCCAAAGGGGGTAAGGGTACGCTCGACCAGCGCACGCAGAGATGTGCTTTCGAACCTGCCACTGATCAGCAAGTCATTCGCGGCCGACATCGCATGTATGCGTGCTTCCAGCGTCGTGCCGGCCTCCTGCACAGAGGTCGCCCGGCGCATCGTTTGCGAGACGATCGCCTGCAAGGACGCGAGCGTGTTCTTCACCCGGTGGCTTAGCTCATTAGCCAAAAGGGTCCGATGCTCCTCAGCGCGTCTCCGCGCAGTCACATCCTGGGTTGTCCCGACGATTGCCAATGGTGTGCCATCGGCGCGGTAGCTGGCCTGCCCCCGGATCTGTACCCAACGTTCCTCGCCTGCCGGCGTCCGCAAGCGGTACTCGATATCCAGCAGCGATCGGTCGCGTACGGCGCGCTCTATGCCATCGACCTGCATCTGCCGGTCTTCCGGATGGATCGACTCCCGCAGTTCGTCGAGGGTCAGAGGATCGGTCGGGGCACGACCGCATATCCTCTTGCATTCGGCAGATGCCGTCAGCCTGTACGTATCGAGATTGATGCTCCAGGACCCGAGACGGCCGGCATCAAGAGCAAACTGAAGCCGTTGCTCGCTCTCCTGAAGCTCGGCAATGCGGCGCTCTACCTCTGCTTCGAGGGCATCGCGATCGAGCTGAAGATTGACGAGGCGTTCGCGCTCAAGAGTGACGTCGTACTGCGAGGCGAAGAAATAGAGCAGCACCCCGTCGTCGTTAAACACAGGCGAAACCAGCAACCGGTTCCAGAAATGCGTGCCGTCCTTCTTGTAGTTCAGCAGGTCGAGTTCGATCGACTCCCGCGCACGTATCGCGTCTCGAACGCGGCAGACGTCGGCCATGTCCGTGTTCGGTCCCTGCAGAAACCGGCAGTTGCGACCCATGATCTCGCTGCGGGCATATCCGGTCAGCTTCCCAAAGGCGTCGTTCACAAACACAATGGGATTGTCAGGCAACCGGGGGTCGGTGATGATCATCGGCATGCGCGTCGCGCGGACAGCCGAGGCAAAAGGGTCGGACCCGCTATCGCCGCGCGTCAGTTCGCGTACGATCCGCGCTTCTTCCTGGATATCTCGCAAACGTCACTCCGTTCGCGCGCTCAACGGGCCTTATGTCGTTGGACGCTACGCGTTTTTAGCTCTTTAATGTCAGTAGGCTAAGATGGCTATTGCGACAAGACTACTGGGTTAACAGCCTGCAAACGACGCCGGCATGGCCCGCAAATACGGCCATGCCGCGGTCGCATTCCAAGAAAACGAGCGTAAAATCCTCGCGGGCCGCAACTCGGCCCATGGCGGGCGGGTTAGAGCTCCATGACCCTTTCAACCGTACCTTACGCGCTCGTTGTCGATGATGATCCGCTCATCATGATGGATACGACTGCTATCCTCGAAGACGCCGGATTCCGCTTTTACGAGGCCATGGATGGCGACGAGGCGAAGCGGGTCTTAGCCAACAATTGGGAAAGCATCGTACTGCTGTTCTCTGACGTCGACATGCCCGGCGACACCAACGGCTTTGCGTTAGCACGGCATGTCGCCGAACGCTGGCCGGCGATCGAAATCGTGATCGCGTCCGGTCATGTTCTACCAAAAGCGGGCGAAATGCCTGAAAAGGCCACATTCATCTCCAAGCCGTTCAACAAGCAAATGGTGCACCAGCATTTGCGGAATATGCTCCCGGACAACAAATTGCCGGAGCCGCTTAAAAAGGCGGTTTGATCAATGACACTGCTTATTGGTTAAAGCCGAAATAGTCGAGATGGGGAGGAATGATATCAATGTCGAACGATCGGGATCACGTCGATTGCGGAAGCTAGCAACGCACCAACGACCGTGAGGCCAAGGTTGTCCGCGAGTTCTAGTAACACTTCCAATTCGTCTTTCAGGTCTTGGGCCGTCAGCGGGTTATCGGAGCTCATAGAGACAGTATATTTGTTTTAATCCAGCGACGTCGATAGTATGGATGTGCGACGCTCACTGCGATTTCTACTACTGCTCGTAAGCTAGCTTAACGGATGGCGGCTATCGTGAGATATGATCGCACGCCCAAACGTCCAAATTTGGGCGGAAGCGGAATGGCCGGAATTGGTGGAAAGCAGAATGGCCGCTTTCGAGCGAACCGTGGCCTGAGCGGACGTTCGTTCATACGGCGGAGCGGATTTAATGATTGAATCCGGCTCCAGACCCAGCGCGTTCTTCGGATCCGCTGGTCACGACGACCTATTGAGCTATGTATTTGATCAGGTGTTTCCTTTTCCGCCAAAAATCGATGCGGTGGACTCGCGAACGGTCATCCTCGCGGGTACCGTAACCGGGGTGGCGGTCGTTGGGCCGTTGACGTGGTCGGCGATGATGAGGTTGACGGCCAGCGCGGTGACTTCGGCGATCGGCTGGACGATGGCGGTCAGCGACGGATGCGCCAAGCGGATGATCGGGGTATCGTCGAAGCTGATCAGAGATAGGTCCCCTGGCACGGCGAGGGTACGCTCGCGCGCGAGTTCGAGCGTCGCTAGCGTCATCTGATCGTTGCTCGCGATGATCGCGGTCGGCGGCTCGTTCAGTGTCAGGAGTTCCGATGCCGCGGCGCGACCAGAGGCGTGGCTGAAGTCGCCGATCGCCAGCAGATCGTCCGTCGCCAGGCCAGCCGCCTGCATCGCCGCACGCCAGCCGTCGACCCGCCACGCGCTCAGCTCATATTCCGCCGGCCCGGCGATAAAGCCGATCCGCCGGTGGCCGAGGTCGAGCAGATGCTCGGTCGCGATCCGTGCCGCTCGCGTGTCGTCCATGATCAGTCGGATGCCAGGCCCGTCGGTCAGCGAGCCGATCCGTGCGAAGCTGATGCCGTGTGCCTCGAGCAGGTTGATGATCAGCGGATTGCCCGAATGCGGGGGCGTCAGGATCACGCCATCGGGTTGCAGTGCGGCGATCGCGGCCAGCAACTCGCGCTCGATATGGTCGCTATGCGTGTCGACGAGCTCAACGATCAGGCGATAGCCGTGTTCGGCGCAGGTCAGCATCCCGCCGAGCATCATCTGGTCGAACCAGTCGGTCCCTTGCCGCGCGCGCCAGTCGGCGATGGTTCGCTCGCGGTCGTTGAGCGCGAGGATCAGGTACGAGCGTGATCCGCCCATGCGTTGCGCGGCGATCGACGGGACATAGCCGAGCTTGTCGATCGATGCCTGGACGCGTTGCATCATCTCGGGCCGGACACCCGTTTCCTTGTTCACCACGCGGCTGACAGTCTGCAGCGAGACACCAGCATCAGCCGCGACATGCTTGATCGTTACCGCCTGACGCCGCCGTGCCATGCGTCTGAACTCAGGCTGCGAGGACGGGTGAGGGGGCGGGTGCGGCGCCGCAGTAGCGCGCGACGTACTCGGCATGCTCGGGCAACCCCGCGACGGTCGCGTTGGTGCCGTCGCGCAGGCCGCCGAGCAGCCGCGCCAGTTCGTCGTCGCGCAGCTTGGTCGCGATCGGGTGATAGCTCCGCGGGACGATGCCCTGGCCGAGCATCACCTGCACCCAGCTGTTCTCCGCGAACAGCTCCTCGTTCTTGCGGAACACGCGGCCGGTTTCGCGGAATAGCTCGATCTTGTGTTCGAGCGAGGCGGGGATCGGCATCGCCGCGCATTGCCGCCAGAACGCGCTGTCGCGGCGGTTCGTCGCCTTGTAGTGCAGGATCAGGAAATCGCGGATCTGCAGCATGTCGGTATGCTGCTGGTCGTTGAACTCGGCGACGTCGCGGGGGCTGACTGGGCCCGACGGGAACAGCCGCAGCAACCGCAGTACGGCACGCTGGATCAGGTGAATGCTGGTCGATTCCAGCGGCTCCATGAACCCGCCCGACAGCCCAATCGCGATGCAGTTGCGATGCCATTGCTGCCGCCGCGCGCCGGTCACGAAACGGATCACGTTCGGCTCCGTCAGCGTCTTGCCCTCGATATTGGCGAGCAGCCGGTCGAGCGCTGCGTCGCGGTCGAGATAGCGGCTGCAATAGACGATGCCGTTGCCGGTGCGATGCTGGAGCGGGATGCGCCACTGCCAGCCCGCATCATGCGCCATTGCCCGCGTATAGGGCAAGGCAGGCCGCACGCTCTCGGTCTGAATCGCGATCGCGGAATCACACGGCAGGTAATGCGTCCAGTCATCGAACCCGGCGTGCAGCGCGCCCTCGATCAGCAACGCGCGAAACCCCGTGCAGTCGAGGAACAGGTCGCCCTCGATCCGCGCGCCGGACTCGAGCACCAGCGCGGCGATGTCACCGCTCTCACCGTTCAGCTCGACCTGCGCGATCCTGCCTTCGAGGCGGCGCGTGCCGTCGGCCTCCGCCATCTTCCGGAGGAACTTGGCGTAGCGCGTCGAATCGAGCTGGTACGCATAGTTCATCCGGTCGTCGGGCAGATGCGCGAATTTGCCCTGCAACGCAGCACGCAGCTCGAGACAGTAATCGTCGTAGGGCTGCGCGTGACCCTTGGTCAGGCCGTGCAGCCAGAAATGCTGGAAGCCCGCGGACCAGTGATCCTTGCCGGTGATCCCGAACGAGTGGAAATAGCGCTCGCCACGATCCTTCCAGTCGTCGAACAGGATGCCGAGTTTGAACGTCGCCTGCGTCTCGCGCATGAACTCGGCTTCGTTGATCCCGAGCAGGCGGTTGAAGGTGATCATCGGCGGGATCGTCGATTCGCCGACGCCGACCGTGCCGATCGCATCGGATTCGACCAGCGTCAGCTCGATCGTGCTGCCCATCGTGCGCGCGATCGCGGCGGCGGCCATCCAGCCGGCGGTGCCGCCCCCGGCGATTACGACGCGGCGTATAGGGTGTTCGGTCATCGGCTGAGCGCTCTCAGGAGGAAGGCGCGGAGGCGACCCGCGGTGTCGGCGGTGAGCGGCGCGAGCACGCCGCGCGCCGCCTCGGGAATATGGTCCGTGACGTCGGGACCGTTGGCGAAGACATACTGGTCGAACATCTCGCGCCAATGCGCCTTCTCGTCCGCGGGCAGGTCGCGGATCGCCAGCATCGCGTGGTTGAGCGCATCCTGTGGCTGGCCGAGCCAACGCGGCGTCTCGCGCCACCAGTAATTCACCAGCACGTTGAAGTCGGACAGCCCCTCGACATGATGCCACCACATCGCGGGAATGTAGAGCGCGTCGCCAGCCTCCAGTTCCGCGACCTGGCCGTGCTCCAGCGCCTGTCGGAAACGGGGGTGTGCGGCGAAGTCCGGATCGTGGAAATCGACCATGCTGACCGCGCGCCCGGCCGGCGTGTTGTCGACCGGGCCGAGGTAGAGATTGCGGAACTGGTCGCGCGGGAAGACCGTGAAGCGGCGTCGCCCGACCGCGACGCAGGCGAGATTGTCGGGCACGTCGTTATGCGCGGCGATCCGCGTCCGGGTGCCCATCCAGATACTGGCGAGCGGCGTGCGGACGCCCAGCGCGACATGGTTCGCCTCGTGCAGCCCGACGAAGAATTGGTGCATGTCGATCGACGCGAGATAGATGGCATGCGCGTTGGCCACGCCTTCGTTGGCGTCGATCCGTGCGAAGATCTCGGGCAGTTTCGCGCGCAGCATCTGGAAGTTCATCGCGTGCGCGGCGTCGTAGAACAGTCGCCCGCCGCTGTCGGGCATCGCGACGGAGACCGCGAAGGGCAGGTCGCGGGCGTGGCCCTGGATATAGTCGCGTGCCGCTCGCGACGATTGCAGTCCCGCGCGCACCATAGGCCAATCCGCGATCAACCCACGGCCAATGAACGGCGTGGTCGCTGCGCGCAGATGCACGTCCAAGTCTGCGGGATCGCGGATCTCGATCTCGCGGATGCGCGGCATGGTCGCAAAGATACCGGGATCGGCGTCAGCCACGCGTCATCCGCCGGTTCTTTCGCGCGATCAGGTCGCCGATATTGCCGAGCGACGCGAGCGCCATGAAGATCGGCATCAGGTACCCCGCGGCGTGCAGGTCGGCGACCGCGGCATCGTCGAGCGCGACCAGTCGATCCTCGTCGATGACGTGATAGCCGACCAGCCGGTTCTTCGAGCCATCGTCGAGCGTGACGTCCATCGTCAGCGGTTCGAGCAATTCGTAGCGGCGCAACGTGGCGAAGAAGTCTGCGGACGCGACATAGTCGGTGTCGAGTGCGCGGAGCTGATCGGCGATCCGTTCGAGATACGGCGTCGGCCGCCCGGTATCGTCGAACACGCGCGTGCCTTCGCGGGCGCCGATACGGGGGCTGGCCATGTCGAGGTGGACCTGGCGGACGTCGCCCGCGCCGCGCCCCACCAGGAACGGCTGGCTGTCGATCGCGAGCGGGCGATAGCGCGCGTCCCATCCGGCGTCGGTCAGGAACAGGTTCTCGCCGGGCTCGAACCCGAACATTGCGAGCGCGGTAAAGCTGTCGCGCGTCTGGTCGAGCTGGAACAGGATCGGATAGTGCGTTTGGACGCGGCGAAACTCGCTGGGGACGGTGATGCAGGTCATCACCGCGTCGCCGAGCGCGGGCGTGCGCTCGGTGCGGATGCGCAGGTCGCGGTGGTCGTCGGCGGTGAGGATGACGTGGTCGGACATCAGGCTGATAATTCCATCGCAGGAGCAGTCGTATGCCGCAGGGCGTCGAGATACGCACGATTGCTCGGCAGGCCGGCAGCCAGCATACGCCTGCGCTGATCGATCTGTGCGAGCAAGGTTTCCGTGCGCGCCCGGTCCGCCGTCGCGATCGGTCCGCGGGTCGGCGGCGGAAAGCCCATGCCGTACAAGACATACTGATAGCTCGCGGCGGGGAAGATCTCGTCGATCATCGGGAAATCGGCGCGCGACGGTGGCTGGTGCCGCCACAGCGCCAGCAGTTCGACGAGGCGCGGGGGGATAGAGGCGGCGTCGCGGTGATCGCGCCAATAGGGTTCGTCGCGTTCGCTGAGCACGTAATGTAGCTTGAGGAACTCGACGATCCGGTCCCAGCGATAGCGGAACAGCGTGTTGAAGCGGGTCGCTTGGATGTCCATCGCGCCGCGGTGACTGGGGAAATTATCGAGCAGCGTATCGAGCGACAGTTCGATCAAAACGATCGCCGAGGCTTCAAGCGGCTCCAGGAACCCGGCGGAGAGCCCGACCGCGAGGCAGTTGCGCTCCCAGAATTTCGCGCGGTGGCGGGACTGGAACTTGAGCTGGCGGAAGGTCGGCAGCGGCGCGTCCGGCGCGTCCGGCGCGGTGGCGCGGATATGCCGCGTAAGCGTGTCCGCCGCGGCATCGTCGCTCAGATGCCCGGAGGAATAGACGCAGCCGATGCCGCGCCGGGTGGGCAGGCCGATGTCCCAGATCCAGCCGGCGGCATGCGCGGTGGCGTTGGTCTGAGAGGCGATCGGGCTGCCGGCCGCGACGGGCATCTGCACGGCGAGCGCGCGGTCGTTGAACAGTTCGCGGTCGCGGTCGATCGTTGCGACACCGTAATGGTCGCCAATCAGCAGTGCGGCGTGGCCGGTGCAGTCCACGAAAAGGTCGCCGGCGATGGCGCCCGATGCGCGCGTGCGGACCGCGACGATATCGCCGTGCTCGGTGCCGTCGATGCCGACGACGTGGTCGCGGACGTGACGGACGCCGAGCCGCTCGGTCGCGTGACGCGTCAGCAGCGCCGCGAGCTTGCCGGCGTCGAGATGGTAGGCATAGTTCAGCGTGCCGGCATAGTCGGGCATCGCCCGCTGGCGTGGTGCGAGGTCGTGATGGCAGATCGCGCCCTGCGCGCCGACCATGTCCGCGAACCGCCCGCCATGCTCCGACCAGGCCGAGACGAGATCGCGCGGGTCGCCGTCGACGGGGGCGGTAAAGGGGTGAAGATAGCTGTCGTCGGCCGCGCCCGTGCGCCAGCCGTCGAACCGGGAGCCCTGCTTGAACGCGGCATCGCAGGCGAGAAGGAAGTCGGTTTCGGTGATGCCGATACGTTCGAGCGTGCGACGCATCGTCGGCCATGTGCCTTCACCGACGCCGATCGTCGCGACATCGGGGGACTCGACGAGGGTAACGGAGAGCGGGCGCGCGGTGTCGCGATCGGCACGCGCGGCGATCAGGCAGGCGGTAAGCCAGCCGGCCGTGCCGCCGCCGACGATCACGATGTGCGTGATCGGGTGGTCGCTCGTGATTCCGGGGCCGGTATTCGTGGCCATCGTCCGTTTCCTGTTTCCCTATCTGCGCGTGCCAACTCGTTCCGTCCGCGGCGGTTGCGCCATCCTTGGCCGTCATTCTGACGAAAGTCAGGACCCAGGGTACCTGAAGACGGTCGTCATTGGCTCTGGGTCCTGACTTACGTCAGGATGACGGAGCAGTTCGAGACCGTCCATACCTCACGCTCTTCCCCCGCCAGGGGGAGGTGGCGCCGTAGGCGACGGAGGGGGAGGACACGGAACCGCTGTTACCCTTACCTCCCCTTCCGTCTGGCAAGTGCCAGCCACCTCCCCTTTGCGGGGGAGGATCGTTCGCCTTAGAAGTTGAAGCGGAGGCCTGCCGAGTAGCGTGCATACCCCGGTTGCGCGAACGTCACGAAATTGTCCGAGCGACGATGCCCGCGGCGGCCCTGGCCGGTGAGGTTGATCGCTTCGGCGAACACCGCGAGCCCCTTGGTCATCTGGACACTCGCGCTCGCATCGACCTGGCCATACGCCTCGACATAGGTCGGGTCGAACGCACCCCCGGCATAAAATTGCCCGCGCCAGTTATACGCGACGCGCGCCTGGATGCCGTTCTTGTCGTAATAGCCGACCGCGTTGGCGCTGTCGCTCAGCCCGGTCAGCGCGAACTGGCCGATGTTGGGATCGAGCGTGTTGTCGTATTTCGCGTCGCCGTTGACGATCGTGTAGTTCAGGATGACGCCGAAGCCGGTTTCCCACAGCCGGTGCTGGATCGCGAATTCCCAGCCGTTGATGTTCGCGGTCTGGTCGCTGTTGAACGGCTGGCTCAGCTGGAAGTTGAACAGATCGTCCTCGGGTAGGCCGAAGATGTTGCCGTTCAACAGGCCGGCATCGCTCGTCCCCGTAACCTGCGACGAGGCGGGGAAGTTGCGCAGGATGTAATCGCGCACGCGCAGATTGTCTGTCGTTCCCAGCGCCGCCACCGCTTGGCGATAGCGCGGGCCCGAGCCTGGGTTGCGGAGGTTGAACGCGGGCGTGTTGAGCTGAGTCGTGCCGATGAAGTTCTTCACGTCCTTGGTGAAGTATCCGACCGAGACATAGCTCTCAGGCCCGTAATACCATTCCGCCGACAGATCGATGTTCTTCGATTTGAAGGGGAGAAGGTTCGGGTTGCCCTGGCTGCCCGTGCCGCCGCCGATACGCGGGTTGGAATCGATGTTCAGGCCACCCTGCAGGCTGCCGTAGTCCGCGCGCGTGATGGTGTGGCTGTACGAGGCGCGCAGCTTGACGTTGCGCACCGGTTCGATGTCGAAATCGACCGCGGGGAGCCAGTTGTGATAGTTGCCCTTGAGCGAGGTGAACGAATTGGCGCCGTATGTGAGGGCGAATTCATTGGCGCCGGTCCAGCGCGTGCCGTTCGGAATCGGCACCAGTGCGGACGAGTTCACCTGCGTCTCGTCATAGCGGACTCCGCCGATGATGTGCGCCGGGCGACCGAACACGTCGAACTTGCCGTTGAACTGGATATACGGCGAGATCGTCTGCTCGCGAATCCGGCGATCGTTGGTGTAGTTGGCAAGGCAGGTGCCGGGCGCGGCGACGCCGGTCTGCGGCGCACTGCAGATGTTGTACTGCGCGCGCAGCAATTCGGCCATCTGCTCGAAATTGAAGGTGTAGATCGACTGCGGGATCGCCGGATTGCCGGACCCCGAGACGCCCTTGAACTTGTCGGGGATGCTGGTGAGGTTGAAGAAATCGTCGGGCACCGCGGCCGCACCGAACGAGGCGCCGCGCGGATCGATGCCGCCCCAGGTCTCGTTCTGAATGAAGCCGTAGGCCGAGCGGACCTTGTTGTCGACGTACGAGAAGCCCCAGTCGATGCTGTCGAGAAACTCGCCGTCGTGGTCGTAATGACCCTTCAGCTGGAGCTGGTTGATCTCGTCCTTGAAATACGCGTTGCGGAACGCGTTGCCGGTCGGCGTGATCAGCGCAGCGTTGAGCGGGTCGATCCCCGGATACATCTGGTACGAGATGATCGGCAGGTCGTTCTCGAAGTTCACAGTCTGCGACTGGACGCCAAAGATCGCGCCGCCAATCGACGTGCTGCTGCCGTAATCGTTGGTCGGCTTTGAGACCGCGGTCGAGTGATGCGCGTCGAGCGACATCGTGACGTTGCCCGGCGCTTCCCAGGTCAGGTTGCCGCCGATCGACTTGTTCTCGGATTTGTTTGCGGTAAGCGAGCTGCTGTACGACAGATCCTTGCCGGGCGCGAAATTCTCCGAATAGAAGACCGGCCCTGCTGCGGGGCCATTGGTCCAGGCGCTGCGCGTGTCGCCGAAGTTGAACCAGATCCCTACGCTGCTGTCGCGGACCTCGACCTTGTTGCTCGAATAGGTGAAGTCGAGCGTCGCGGTCAGCGTGTCGGTCGGCTTTGCCTGCAACACGAGCTGGCCGTTGATGCGCTCGCGATCGATGTCGATGACGTCGTAGGCGGCGCTCTGCGGGATCTCGTAAACGTCCGTCGGACCGGGGCGATTGGTGATGTTCGCGGCGCCGGGCGTGCCGGGCTGCGCCAGCGTGCCCCAGTTGTTCTCCGCACCGAGGAACCCATCGCGGAAGCCGACGCTCGCCGAGTTGTTGCTCGCCTTGCGACGCTGGTACGCGCCGCTGAACAGCACGCCGATGCGGTCGTCGGCGAACGTGGTGGACAGGATACCCGAGACTTCGGGCGTGATCTGGTCCTTGCCGTTGCGCGAGCTGTCGAGCACGCCCTTTGCGGCGATGCTGCCGCGCGTGCCCGGCTTGTCGAGCGGGCGCGGGGTGCGGATGTTGATGCTCGAACCGATGCCGCCCGACGGTATGGCGGCGCGACCGGTCTTGTAGACCTCGACCGCGGCCACGCCTTCGGAGGCGAGGTTGGCGAAGTCGAACGAGCGCGAGGCGGGCGCGCTGGCGCCGTCGCCGAGCGTCGAGGTCGGCATCTGGCGGCCGTTCAGCGTGACGAGGTTGTACTCGGGACCGAAGCCGCGGACGGTGACGGTCGAGCCTTCGCCGTTCGAGCGGTCGATCGACACGCCGGTGATGCGCTGGAGCGACTCCGCGAGGTTTGTGTCGGGGAACTTGCCGATGTCCTCGGACGAGATCGCGTCGACCACGCCCTGGCCGTTGCGCTTGATGTCGATCGCTTCACGCAACGATGCGCGGATGCCGGTCACGACGATATCGTCGGTGGTCGCGTTGGGGTCGGTCGGGGCGGCCTGTGGCGCGATGTCCGACGGCCCTGGATTGCCGACGGTTGCGGCCGCGTCCTGCGCCATGGCGATACCGGGCGTGCCGACCAGAGCCAACGCGGACGTGCCGATGATGAAACGCGAAAGCGAGCGAGCTGCGAAGCTACGCATGGTAATCCTCCCCTGTAGACGACGCTATGACCTGCGCCTTTTCCCGTGAACGTTCACTTTCCCGCTGCATGACATAGTGTCAAGCGCGGTAGCGCTACCGTTGTGAACGTTCTCAAAATATGCTGTTGATAGTGGCTCTGGCGCAACACGCCGCCGGACGACCGCCTTCGAGAGCGGTCGCCGCATCGGGAAAGGACGCAAGAATGTCGAACAGGTTTCGCGGGATGCTGCTGGGGGCGTCGCTGCTTGCACTCGCAGGGGCTGTCGATGCTCGGGATGCGGGCAAGCTCGGCACTACGATCGTCGCCAGTGCCGATGCGCGCGCGCGGGCCCTGGCTATCGTCGCGCGGATGACGCTCGACGAGAAGATCGCGCTGGCGCACGGGCTGTTCCCACCGATGGCCGCCGGCAAGACCGCCAGTGAACTGATCCCGTCGGCCGGGTATATCGACGGCATTCCGCGGCTTGGCATCCCGTTGGTGCGAGAGAGCGATGCGTCGCTCGGCGTCGCGAACCAGGTCGAACAACGCAAGGGCGACGTCGCTACCGCGCTACCGTCGAGCCTCGCGACCGCGGCGAGTTTCGACGTCGCGATCGCGCGTGCGGGCGGCACGATGATCGGCGCGGAGGCGCGCGCCAAGCGGTTCAATGTGCTGCTGGCGGGAGGCGTGAACCTGACGCGTGACCCGTGGAACGGGCGTAATTTCGAGTATCTGGGCGAGGACCCGTTGCTGGCGGGGGAGATGGCTGGCGCGCATATCGCCGGGGTGCAGTCGAACCACATCGTGTCGACCGTGAAGCATCTTGCGCTCAACGCGCAGGAGACCGGGCGGATGGTGGTCGACGCGCGGCTCGACGAGGCGAGCCTGCGGATGAGCGACCTGCTCGCCTTCCAGATCGCGATCGAAAAGGGGCTGCCGGGATCGGTGATGTGCGCCTATAACAGGATCAACGGCGACTGGGCGTGCGAGAACCGACACCTGATGACCGACGTGCTGAAGCGCGACTGGGGCTATCGCGGTTGGGTGATGAGCGATTGGGGCGCGGTGCATTCGACCGCCAAGGCGGCGAATGCGGGGCTCGACCAGCAATCGGGGCAGGAGCTCGACAAGGCGATGTATTTCGCTGCCCCGCTGAAGGCTGCGGTCCAGTCTGGCGCGGTGCCGGTCGCACGGCTCGACGACATGATCGCGCGCTATCTGACTGGGCTTATCGAGACCGGCGCGTACGACAATCCGGTCCCGGCTACCGCGCAGGTGCCGCCCTATGCCGCGCATGCCGAGGTCGCGCAGCGCGCTGCGGAGGCGGGCATCGTGCTGCTCAAGAATGACGGCGACCTGTTGCCGGTGGCGCGGACAGCCAGGCGCATCGTGGTGATCGGTGGGCGGGCAGATGTCGGCGTACTGTCGGGCGGCGGATCGAGCCAGGTCCGCTCGGTCGGTGGCGCACCGATCGAGATTCCGCTGACCTCGGGCGCGGCGATGTCGTTCGCGCGCTACACCTATCACGCGTCGTCGCCGCTGAAAGCGCTCCAGGCCGCGCTGCCGGGTGCAACCGTGACGTTCGTCGACGGAAAGGACGTCGGGGCAGCGGCTGCTGCGGCGCGAACGGCGGACATCGCGATCGTGTTCGCGACACAGTGGACGACCGAGGCGCAGGACGTACCGAATTTGTCGCTTCCCGATAACCAGGATGCGCTGATCGCCGCGGTCGTCAAGGCCCAGCCGAGAACGGTCGCGGTGCTCGAAACCGGCGGGCCCGTCCTGATGCCGTGGATCGGATCCGTCCCGGCGGTGCTCCAGGCCTGGTATCCGGGCCAGCGTGGCGGCGAGGCGATCTCCGACATCCTGACGGGCAAGGTCTCTCCGTCGGGCCGGCTGCCGATCACCTTCCCCGCCGCGGCATCGCAGGCGCCGCGCGTTGCACCGGTCGGGCTGGACCGGCTGACGTCGGTCGAGGCGCAGGCCGCGGCAAACCCCGCGAACGCATCGACCTTCCAGCTCGAGAGCTTTCCGGTCGATTATGTCGAAGGCGCGAACGTCGGCTATCGCTGGTACGAGAAGCAGGCGCAGCGTCCGCTCTTCGCGTTCGGGCACGGGCTGAGCTACACCAGTTTCGCCTATCGCAACCCGGTAGTGACGGGCGGGCGATCGCTGAACGTCACGTTCGAGGTCACCAACACCGGCAAGCGGGCAGGGGCGGACGTCCCGCAGATGTACGTCGCGCGCGACGGTTCGGCCACGCCGATGCGGCTCGCGGGCTTTGCGCGTGTGACGCTGAAGCCGGGGGAGACGCGGCGAGTCACGCTGACCGCCGAACCGCGCATTGTCGCCGATTACGACACGACGCTGCCCGGCTGGCGGATTGCGGGGGGTGCTTACCGGGTGGCGCTCGCGCATGATGCGCAGGACCGGGCGTTGGTTGTTACGACCACGCTCGATGCGGCGACGATGAAGCCGTAGTCTTTTCTCTGTCCGGGTCCGAAATCCTCCCCCGCCAGGGGGAGGTGGCTGGCGCTTGCCAGACGGAGGGGGCGGTACGCGATGAACTATCGTTCCGTGTCCTCGCCCTCCGTCACTTTCAGCGCCACCTCCCCCTGGCGGGGGGGATTGCAGAGACTGGCAACCGTCACCGTACGCTTGCCCTCGATACGCATGTTTCCTCGCGAAGGCGGGGATTTAGCCTGAGCTCCCGCCTTCGCGGACGAACAAGGAACGCGCTAAATTATCCTGACTCGGTAATTAGCGGGTATGAGCGCGGTTGCCTGTCCGGCTCGGACCGGCATAGGTGGACGAATGGCGCGTCTACCCGTTTCCCGTGACGTCTTGCCCACCCCCGTCCGCCGCTCCACCGGTTTCCTGCTCGTCTTCGCGCTCGCCTATGTCGGTGGGGTCGTCGGCTATCTCCCGCTGCTGACAATGTTGCTGCCGATCAAGGTCGACGCGGTCGTTACCGCGATCGGGGGTGCGGGGCGGCTCGACGTTCTTACCGTGATCGTCGTTACGGGGGCTCTGGCGGCGAGCGTGTCGAACATCGCGTTCGGGTGGCTGAGCGATCGATCGGTCGCGCGGGGCGGGGGGCGCCGGGGCTGGCTGGCTGGGGGCTTCGTGGCGACCGCGATCGCCTACGCCGCGATGGCTGTCGCGAGTACGCCGATCGCGCTGATCCTCGCGGTCGTCGCGTTCCAGGTGGCGGTCAACGCGGTGCTCGCGCCGCTGCTCGCGATCATGGCCGACGAAGTGCCGGATGCACAGAAAGGCTTGGCCGGCGGCCTGCTGGCGATGGCGAGTCCGGTGGCGTCTGCCTTGGCGGCGCTGCTGGTGGCGACCGCGTCGCTGAACGAGACGCTGCGGCTTGCGATCTTGCCGGTCGTGGTCGCCTGCTGCATCGTTCCGCTGTTGCTGACACCGGCGCAACCGATCGCGCGAATCGATCCGAGATCGCCGATCGAGGCGGTGCTGCGCCGGGATCTGGCGCTCGCGTGGAGCGCACGGCTGTTCGTGCAAGTCGCTGGCAGTGCGCTGTTCGTCTATCTCTTCTACTATCTCGAAAGCATCGCCCCGTCGGTGGCGCCGGGCAGTATCGCGGCGCGGATGGGGATGGTGATGATCGTCGGGTACACCGTGCCGCTGCCGATCGCGGTCCTGGTCGGACGGCTGGCTGATCGTTCCGGGCGGACCAAGCCGTTCCTGTTCGCCACCACCATCGTTGCTGCGTCCGGACTGTGTGGCATGGCCTTCGCCAATGACTTTACAAGCGGCGCGGTCGCATTCTGCGTCTATACCGCGGGGGCGTCGGTGTTCCTCGCGCTGCACGCGTCGTTCGCCATGCAGTTGCTGCCGAACCCACTGCACCGCGGACGTGACCTGGGACTGCTAAACCTGACCAACACGCTGCCGGGGCTGCTCGGGCCGACGCTGACCTGGGCGCTCGCGACGCCGACCGATTTCGATTCGGTGATGCTCGTGCTCGCGGCGCTGACGCTGTGCGGCGGCGGGATCATCCTCGCCGCGCGCGGCCGACACTAGCGGCGCCAGTAGCGGACGTAATCGACCGCCATGCGCTGCGGGAAGGCGGCGTCGTCGATTCCCTTCTGGCCACCCCAGTCGCCGCCGACCGCGAGGTTGAGGATCAGTTCGTACGGACGCGTGAACGGCCAAGCCGCCTTGCCGCCAGGCTGATTGTTGGCGACCCGCATGACCGCGCGGCCATCGACGCCGATGGTGATTGCATCCGCCCGCCAGTCGAGCTGATAGCGGTGATATGTGGTGCACGCCGTTGCGACCTGTGTCTGGGCGCCACGCTGCGTACCCTTGACGTGATTGAAGGCGGCGGTGTGCAGAGTCGCGTGGACGGTGCCGGCATCCCAGCCGACCATTTCCATTACGTCGATCTCGCCTTCGTCGGGCCATTTGCCGCCTGACGGCAGCAGCCAGATGGCCGGCCAGCTGCCGCGACCGCACGGCAGCTTCGCACGGACTTCGTAAAAACCGTAGCCGCGGGGCTCGCGAGAGACGAGCTTGGCGGAGGTGTACGCCTGGCCGCCCCAATCGGCGAACTTCGATCTGTCCAACGTCTCGCGCCGGGCCTCGATTACCAGCGCGCCGTCTTCGATGCGGGTGTTTTCGACGCGGTCCTTTGCGTAATATTGCCGTTCGTTATTATACCAGCCTTCGGTGTTGCGCGACACGTCGAAGCGCCATTTGGTTTTGTCGACCGCCTTGCCGTCGAACTCGTCGGCAAAGCTCGGTTTTCCCTTGGGCGCGACCATCGGCGCGCTGGCGCTGTAATTGGTCGCGCCCAGGGTAGCGGCTTGCGCGGCGAGTAGCAGCAGGATCATCGGATGGCCCTTTTCGTCATGGATAGCGTGTCAGCGTCTGGCGAACCGCGCCCGGTCGCGCGGCGGCGCCTGCATCGTTGACCAGATGCGCGATCGTACCCTGGCCGGTGCCGAGCGAGATGGTCGTTATGCTGGCAAAGCGAACGCCCGGTCGCCGCGGTGCCTCGATCGCGCTGTCCAGCACGATCGAGGGGTCGGCGGTAAAGTTGGCGTAGATGCCGAGGCCGGTCGCCTCGTGCGACGTGACTGTGTCCGCGACCTTGTACGCGGCCCAGCCTCGCGTCTTTCCCGCCTTATAAGCGGCCTGGTTCGGCGGGTCATAGGGCAGTTCGCACTGGTAGAAATTGGTCCGGCCGCGTTCGCCGTTCCACGTCACCTGGTATTTCTGGAAATGCTCGACAAAGAGGCCGTGAATGGTCACGTCGTCACCGTTGACGATGAGCCCCTGGTCGGCGGTGCTTTCGGTCCAGCCGACATGCACGCGTCCGCCATCGCGGTTGCCGTGGTCGGCGCGCCAGATCCAGAGATGATCACCGATCACGTGGTGGCTGTTGATCTCCAGGCAGGTCTGCGCCTTGCCCACAGTCGCGCCGCCGACCCGGAAGAAAAGGTCGGCGAGCAGGGTCGGGTTGCGGCTGTGGTCGTGCTTGGCACCGCGGGGACCGACCTGGATAAGTACCGGCGTTTCGACCGGCCCGGCGTCGATCAGCAGGCCGGCGATCGCGACACCCGGCACGTCCGCGACGACGATCGCCGCGGAACCCTGTTCGACGAGCAGGGTCGCCAGTCCCAGACCCAGCAGCACCGTTCCGGCATGTTCGATTCGCAACGGCTCGCGGATGCGGTAGATACCGGGGGTGAGCAGAAGATGCTTTCCCTTGGCCAATGCCGCGTTGATCGCCGACACGGGCGTATCGGGTTGGGCGATCAGGAACCGGGACAGCGGAATGGACGTGCCCGCGGGTGCGCCGCCGGCCCAGCTCGTCCCGCGCGTGTCGCGTCGCACGGCAGGGACGAAGACCGCCCATTCCCCTAAGCGCGTGATGTGCAGGAAAGGCTTCTCCCTTATCAAGGCCACCGTCTGCAGGCTGGTATAAGGCGGCTCGGGGAAACTCGTCGGCGGGGCGCCCTCGACGCCCGCGAACATCATGTTCCAGTTCGATCCCCGCCACCCGCCGATATGGCTGTTGCGGGTGAACCATTGCTGTTGCGTACCCGAGCGCACGGTTCCGTCGATTTGGCAGTCCGCCATGAACCCGCCGCTCGACCAGCCGCCATCGTCCAGCGCCAGGTCGCCGTTTAGATGCACGCGGCGATAAGGTGCGGCCTGCGACACCGCCCAGCGATCCGCGCCATCGGTGGGGCGCACCGAAAGGTTCTCTACGCCGCGCCAGAAATTGACGAGCGCCATGCCCTTTGCCCAGTCCGCTTCGGCATGGACGTGCCCGTCGATCGCGACGTCGCCGGGCAAAGGGCCAAGCCCTGCGACTTGCGTGAAGAACCCGACGTTCACGTCGATCGAATAGCGCCCCGGCTTGAAGAGAATCGCATGACGCGCGTCCGTGAAATGCGCGCGTTCCTGTTTGCGGAAGATGGCGTCTACGCGGGTCTGTACGACGTCTGCTGGCATGGCGGGGTCGACGATAAAAACGTTGGGGCCGAAATCCGGCGAGGCTGGGCTTGCGGATGCGGCAGCGGTTGGGAACGCAGCGACGAGACCCGTTCCGCCAAGTCCTTCGAGAAACGCCCGGCGCGTGTGGTTCAAGGCTGGCCTCCCCAGTATATGCTCCGGAACCGTCGCAGCGTGGTGCGGGCGCAGTCCGGTAGCGCGACCGGGTTAGGCCAAGTGAACCCGTGGCTCAACCGCCCTCATTCGATCGCGAGGAATGCGGTGATCGTCAGTCGCCCAACCGCTGGATCGGCGGATAGTGGCGCATCGCGTGCGATCGCGCCGCTGTGCAGGACGTAGCTTCGATACAGCAAAGCGCGATTATAGGCCGCATCGACCAGCGCCGTGCGTTCGAACAGCGCCGTATCGCTGGCGATATACCCGTCGGGCGGCGTCGCTGCGACTTCGTGGCCGAGGTGCTCGAAAAATGCGGGCGCGCGCGTCTCGTCGATCGTCTCGAACCCGGTCTTGCGATGTCGGAAAAACGCCGTACCTTCTCGGATCGTCGGCGAGAGGTAATGGATCAGCGCGATCCGGTCGCGCCCGTACGCGTCGACATGGGGCAGGCGTTGCCGAATATCGAGCGCTTCGGGCGTGGTCGTGACCATCGAGAATTGCGCATCGACGACGCGGATGCGGCGGCATGGTCCGAACTCCCGCCCCAGGGCGCGTGCGACCACGGGAAGTTGATCGCGCAGATACGTATCGGGAAGGGCCGCGCGGATGCCGGGATAGTGCTGCCCCGCGGGGACGAACGCGGCCTCAGCAGCCGCTAAGCGCAACCCATCGGGATCGCTGACAAAGCCATCGATGACGATGAGTGGTTCGGCTTCGCCACCGATATGCCGTCTGGTGATACTACGCATGGTCATGGCTCATCGTCCGTTATCGGTGTTTGACGCAGCACAACGCAAGGGCGTCGTTGATCCGTGGCCAACCTAAGACGGTCCCAAATCGGCATGTAGGATCGCTTCGTAGTTCGGCTCGAGCGGAGAGTTCGTCATATGCGTGCCATTACCGCAGCGCTCATCAGCGTGAAACCAACCGAAGATGACTTCCGAGAGGGCGATATACAACGCTTAGTTGCCCGTGGCGCGAGCATCGTTACGACCTAGCGTCGCAGATTCAACCGCTCGCGCGCCGGCTCGCGAAGGAACTTGCTTACTTCATTGATTAAAAAACAGCCGAACTTTATCGCATCTATGATTCACCACACCTGACGACTAAGATAATAATGTAGTACGGCGTCAATTTGCCGTACGGTACCGATTTTAATATTCATGCAATTCTTGTATATTTGCCGTCTGCCGGTCTCCCATTTCGGGAAGCTTGCTCCTTTTTGAGCGCACAAAAGCGCCGGGCGATATCAGCTATTTCGAACCGCCTATCGTAATTCATCGGTTCGTAAGCGGCGGCGAGGTAGGCTCGTGCAAGATCGAGCATCTGCCCGAGCGAAGCCCTCGCGCCAGGGTACGTTAGATAGGCTCGGGTTTCAGCCTCAGAGACCTCCGTTTAAGGGGGTGCCAAGCAACTCATTAATTGTGAGTTTCGGCACCCCCGGTCCGGGTCAGCGAGAAGCTGACGGCTCATTGAAGGCAAAATCAATGTGAATGGACGACCGGTTTCGGGAGGCGGCGGAAAGGGCGTGAATGTCCAAAAGTGGGTCTCTCGCGCCAGGATCTCGATCTATCAACTGCGTCAGTGGCGGTTGCAGCTCTTTTCGTAAGCGACCTTGCCGGCATGCCGGCGGATCGCAATCGCTGCGACTGCATTCTCCGAGGCGAGTTCATCGATATCGAGCGGGTCGAAGGGGGCGCCGTACCATTCGCGTAGCCGATGATGTTCCTCGTGAGCCACATTACTCATGGCCTTGAGGAAGCGTTCAAAGCCGGGAAGGCCGCCAATATCCTCGGGTGGGCACCGTCGCTCTCCGGTAAGAAAGCGTGGATATTTGATCCTATGCTCACCTAGTTCGACCGCCTCGACGACGACGGTGTGCCGCCAGTCATCGCCCATGTCATAGGTATAGGTGAACTGGCGGACGTCGCGATCGATGAGCGTACCAAGCTTGACGTTTCGGGCTGCGCCGAGGTTGCGGTCTGGCCACTTGGGGTTTGGTACGCCGTAGCGGCGTTCACCGACTTCAAAATGCCAAAGATGATAATCCTGCCACCCCATTGCGGCCTGGATCACGTCATGGAGCATCTTAAGGCTGCTCGTGACCGGCATCTCGACCATCCGCCAGATCTCGGGCCGGATGTCGTTGAGGCAGATGCGCACGCGCGCGATGGTCTCTTGCGTCATGCCACAGTTTTGGAGACTGGAGCGCTCGTTGCCAAGAGACCGTGTTGTTCCAGTCCACCCACTGAAGGGAAATCGCGTCGCGCAGTTAGCCTGAGCGACCGGCGGAAATTGGGGAGCGCCGAACGGCATACAAACGGCGGCTAATGGGTCCTACGGCAGTTCACGCCGATAGGGAGGCGAATGGCCGTACCCTTCTCGGTAAAACAGGACGGCCTTCGCCAGTAACGGCATCGACCGAGCGGCGGTCGATGCCATTTTCATCAAAAGCGTCGGCGGATCGTGCCGAACACCTGCCGCGGAGATCCTGCCTGCAGCGTGTTGTTGAGCGAGGCCGCGGTGTTGAAAAACTGGCCCGAGCCAAGCGCCGCGATGTATTTCTCGTCGGTCAGGTTCACCGCGTTGACCTGGATTTCGACGCCGGCCAGCGCGCTGCTCGCCGGGAAGCGATAGCCGATAGCGGCGTCGAACAGCGTGTAGCCCTTGACCGTCACGTCGCCGGTATACGTGACGTTACGCCGCGACGTGTAGGCGCCCGCGACATTGCCGAAAAACATGCCATCATCGTAATTGATCTCGCCTTTGGCGAGGTGCGCGGGGGTGTCGACGGTGCGGACGCCCCTAGTGGGCACGAATGCGGTCCCGTTGACGGTGTCGTCGTCATAGGTGCTGTCGTTGTACGAATACGAAGCAATAAGAGCGAGCGGGCGGGCGACCTGATAGGTCGCGCCGATCTCGACGCCGCGGCTGGTCACGCTACCGACGTTTTGCAGAATGCTCGGATTGCCGAGGATGTTCGCGCCGCTGAACGCCGCGAGCAGTCGGTTCTTGAACTTGACGTCATAGCCCGCAATCACGCCGCGCAATTTGCCCAGATCGAACCGCCAGCCTGCCTCGATCGTGCGGGAGGTTTCGGGCTTCAGCGTATCGCGGATTGCCTCGAAGCCAACCTGCGTAGTGCCAAAGGGTCCGCGGAACGAGCTGATATAGGCGCGCATGTTCTCGGCATAGTTGGCGAAGAACTCCTGCCGCCCGAGCTTGTAGGTCGCGCCGACCTGAGGCTGGAACCAGTCCTTTGCCGCGATCTTGCCGTTGATGAACGGCGTGCCGAACGTCGTTGTGATGCCGTTGGAAACACGCGTGCCCTTGAAACCGCCTGCGATCGTCAGCGCGTCGAGAATTTTCCAACTGTCGCTGACGAAATACTGGTTGGTAACGGTGGTGAGGTCGGTCAGGAAGTCGCTACGGAACGGATTGGCCAGGAAGTCGGTCACGTCGGGCCGGTTCGTCAGGCTGGCAGCATAGTAGTTGCGATCGGTGCTAGCGCGATTGTCCTCGTGCCAATAGCCGATCTGTAGCGTGTGATCGCCGAGCCGCGCAGTCGCGTTGGCGATGCCACCGTCGCGCTTGATCCCGTATTCGGTGGTGCGAACCGATAACGCGAAGCCATCTGGCGAAAACACGGCTGGAGTATAGATGCCGCCACTGCCCTTATCGTAATGGTGGTAGTAGGTTGCAGTCGTATCGAGCCAGTCCGCGATGGGCATGTCGAGCGTCATGGCGCCGAGCCAGTCGCGACGTACGCCGCCGCTGTCGTAATAGGTATCGTTGACGTTGGTATACGGCGTCGGGAACACAACGCCAGCGGTCGGGAAGGGCAGTGCCCGATTGGCGTTGCGCGCGGTCTGGTTCGCACTCACTTGGGACAGCTGAATGGCGGTCGCATAGTCCGGCCGCAGGAAGTCGAGGCCATAGCCGATCCGGCCGAGCGTCGCTGGCGACAGATCGGCATAGTTACGCTCCTTGTGGAGCGAGTAGTTGAGCCAGCCCGTCAGGGTCGCATCGCCAAGCTTCTGGACGATCTTGCCGTTCACCTTGGTATCCGACTGGTTGCCGTAGCCCTTCCACTTGCTGGCGTCGTGGACCACGCCCGAGACCGACAGCAGCGTGCCCGTCGATAATTCACCACTGTCGAGGCGACCATACAGATGAACGGTATCGTACATGCCGTAGGTCAGTGCGACCTCACCACCGGCTACCTGTGACGGCGCGCGCGAGACGAATTCCAGGTTGCCGCCAAGATTGCTGGTCGAGGCAATGCCTAGTGAGCCGGCGCCCTGCGACACATCAACGCGCGCTATATTCTCGGCGGCGATCGCACGACTGACGTGGAGGCCATTATGCCCATTGTAAAACATGTCGCCCAGGGGGACGCCGTCAAGGGTGTAGCCCATCTGGCTCTGGTTGAAGCCACGCACCGACAGACGTGTGCCAAGCTCGTAGCTGCCGAACGGATCGGAACTCTGAAGCGCGACGCCGGGCAGGCGGGCGACGGCCTTGAGCGGCGAACTGCCGGGCGGGAGGATTTCGATCGCCTTGCGTGAGACGGTCTGTTCCTGACGGACTTTTCCGGTGCCGTAGACGACGATCTCGCCGTTGGTGTCGGGCGCGTCCTGCGCGGGAGCTGCGTCGGGCGACGTTTGGGCAACGGCGGGGCTGGCGACGGCCAGCATGGCACTCACCGAGGCAAGCAAAAGCGTCTTCGAAATCACTGGAGTTCCCGCCTGATGAGACTGTGGAGCGTCACCGCTCGAGCGGTGATCGTTGCCGTTCGACTAGATCCGTTTCAGGACGCTTTCATTACGGTGACGCTACGGATTTGTGACGTACTGAGCGATTGTCACGATCCGGTCACGTGCCATGGATAGCGCTATCGTCATGGCTGGTCCGGATATCCTTTGGCATCGTCGAGCGCTGATCGGCGCGATGGCGTCGCTTGCAGTGCTGCCGGCGATTGCGGTCGATGCCGGCGCGCGGGCTTACGCCGATCCGTTCGCGCTCGGTGTCGCCAGCGGGGATCCCGGTGCCGATGGCTTCGTGCTGTGGACGCGGCTCGTGGGCGCGCAGTTGGAGCCGTTGCAGGCGGCGGCCGTCGTGATGTGGTACGAGATTGCAACGGATGCCGCGTTCCGCGGGATCGTGCGGACCGGGAGGGGGCTAGCGCACCCCGAGCGCGCGCATGCGGTGCATGTCGAGGTTACCGGGCTGCCCGCCGGACGCCCCTACTGGTACCGTTTTCATGCGCTTGGCGCGACGAGCCCGGTCGGTCGCGCGGTTACGGTGCCGCGGGTCGCAGACCGGTTGCGGCTCGCCGTGACGTCATGCCAACACTGGGAGCAGGCGCGGTTCGGTGTCTACCGCGATATCGTCGCTGCCGAGCCCGACCTGATCCTGCAACTCGGCGATTACATTTACGAACAAAGCTATCCCGACGTACCGCGCGTCCGCGATTTCGGCGCGCCCGAGCCGCGCGACCTTGAGGGCTATCGACGACGCCACGCGCTCTACAAGACAGATCCGGAGCTGCAGTTGGCCCATCGAGCCTGCCCGTGGGTGGTGACGTGGGACGATCACGAGGTGTTGAACGATTATGCCGGGCTCGCCAATCGCGAGGGCCTGCCGTCAGCGCTGTTCGCTGCCCGGCGTGCTGCGGCGTACCAGGCATATTTCGAACATATGCCGATCCGCCCGAGCCTGTGGCGCGGACGGCGTGAGGCCCACCTGTATCGCGCGGTCGACTGGGCGGACCTCGCGTCACTGTCGGTGCTGGATACGCGCCAATATCGTAGCTCGCCGCCCTGTGCTGCGCCCAACGTTGCGCGCAACGTACGGCTCAATGATTGTGCAGAAGCCGCAGCGCCGTCTCGCACGATCATGGGCGACGTGCAGGAACGCTGGCTATCCGACCGTCTGGCGGGCGAAATGCGTCCCTGGACGATTGTCGCGCAACAGGTGTTTTTCGCGCCGCTTTGGCTCGACGGCGCGCATCAATCGACGTTCAGCGATCAATGGGATGGCTATGCTGCCAACCGGCACCGGGTGCTGCTTGAAATGACGCGGCCAGCCGTGCGTAATCCGATTGTGCTGAGCGGCGACGTGCACTCTTTCTGGGTGAATGATCTCGATGGTCCGAGTGGTTCAGCAATCGGAAGCGAGATCGTCACCTCCGCCCTTGCGGCCGCGTCGCCGCCCGTCGGCCGGTTCGGCGACATCGATCGCAACAATCCGCATGTTCGTTTTCATGACGTCGAGCAGGCAGGCTGGGCGAAGCTAGATTTCGACCACGACAAGCTACGCGTCGATATGCGGATGATTGTCGACCGAGCGGACGCTAGCAGCGCAATACGATCATTGGGCACGTTCACGACGCAATCAGGCTCGCGAAGAATGGAAAGGGATTAGTTCGTACCGCGATGCGGTGGCAAGATGAACATGCGTCCGGTTTGGGGAAGCGGTAATGGCGGCGTGAATGTCGGGATATGGGGCCTGTCGCAACCTCAGCTGACCGCTTTCGCGATCGGCTGAGGATATGCCGTTAGGGTTTAGGAAATCGGAACCCCACCGGTCACGGCGACGACATTGCCGGACATGTAGCTCCCCTCCGCCGATGCGAGCATCACATAGGCGGGAGCGAGCTCGCCCGGCTGACCAGCGCGGCCGATCGGAGTGTCCTGGCCGAGCGTTTCCAGTTCTTTCGGTGACTTGGCGATCGGCTGGATAGGCGTCCAGATTGGACCGGGCGCCACCGCGTTAACGCGAATGCCGTCGCTGGATAAAAGGTTGGACAGGCCCACCGTCAGGCTCGAGATAGCGCCCTTGGTCGCCGCGTAGACGATCATGTTCTTGCCAGCGACCTTTGCCTGCTCGCTAGTCGTGTTGATGATCGCCGAACCGGGCTTCATATGCGGCGCAGCCGCCTTGGCCAAACGGATCATGGCAAAGACGTTAGCAGCGAAGGCACCCTGCATCTCGTCATCATCGATGCTATCCAGGTCGTCGTTCATTGTCTGAGCGGCGGCATTGTTTACGAGCACATCAATACCGCCGAGTTCCGCGATCGTACGCTCTACGATGCTTACGCAATGATCCCGGCCGCGGAGATCGCCTGGTAGCAAAACGCAACGCTGCCCTGCCTGCTCAACCCAGGTCTGGGTCTCCTCAGCGTCGGTCTGCTCATCCGCAAGGTATGAGATCGCCACGCTTGCACCTTCACGGGCATAAGCAATCGCTACTGCCCGGCCGATACCGGAATCTCCTCCTGTTATGAGCGCTACCTTGCCTTTGAGCAGGCCCTTGCCGACGTAACTTTCCTCGCCATGATCAGGCTTAGTTCGCATGTTCGTCGTCAAGCCCGGCCGCGGCTGTTGCGGCTCATCCGGAAAACTTGTCGGATGGATGGTGCGTGGATCGTCGGTCATATCAGTTCCTGCTGGTGGCATCAGCAGCAAACGGCTCAACGGAGATAACGTGCCGGGTAGCGGGGTTGTAAGGCAAATTTGACGGGCGACATGTTGCCGATGCGGCTCATCCTTCCCTTGCTTATCCTCCTCACCGCCTGCGACGGATCAGCGTCGTCCGCCGGTGCGGCCAATTCGAGCGCGGTCGCCGGATCGGACACGAAAGGGATGAACGCCGCAGCGATGCGCGACGTGCAGGCTCGGGCCGCCGTACTCCCGCGGCTCCGTTCGCTCCTCATTCTTCGCGACGGACAGACGCTGACAGCGCAGGTGTTTAACGGCGGTCCCCCGCTAGATCAGCCGGTCAACATCAAGTCGGCGTCGAAGTCGGTAATGTCGGCATTGATCGGCATCGCTATTCAACGCGGTGTCTTTGACAGCGTCGACCAGCCGGTGCTGCCGCTGCTCAGACGAGACGCGCCCGCCGATCCTGACCCACGTCTCGCGGGGGTGACCATCGGCAACCTCCTATCGATGCAAGCTGGGCTCGAGCGCACTTCCGGCGAGAACTACGGCCGCTGGGTATCTAGCCCCAATTGGGTACGTTTCGCGCTGGCCCGGCCGTTCGTCGCCGATCCCGGAACGGCGATGCTCTACTCCACCGGATCTACCCACCTGCTCTCGGCGATGCTGACGCGCGCGACAAGAAAGAGCACGCTTGCCAACGCGCGGGCGTGGCTCGGTGAGCCGCTCGAGATCGCGATCCCGTCCTGGCCGGCTGACCCGCAAGGCATCTACTTTGGTGGCAACGAGATGAAACTCTCGCCCCGAGCACTTGCCCGTTTTGGCGAGCTTTATCGATTAGGTGGTATGATTGAAGGCCGGCGCATCGTCCCGGCTAAATGGATCGCGCAAAGCTGGACGCCGCGCGCGATCTCACCGTGGAGCGGGAAGGAGTACGGCTATGGCTGGTTCCTTACCGAGATGAGAGGTCATCCAGTGCGCTTTGCCTGAGGCTATGGCGGCCAGATGATCTACGTCATCCCCGATCTGCGAATAACGGTGGTCATGACGTCGGACCCAAATGGCGCCAGAGACGCGGGGCACATTGATGCGCTGCATGGCATCGTCGAGAGCGCAATCGTGCCCGCTGCTGAACGAGGTGCCTAGCGAGACAACCGCTAGATGGATTACAGTAGGTCTCTGTGGCCAATGTCGGCAGGACTAGATCGTGAGACGCCTCCCCGACGCGGAACACCGGGGGGGTGTCGGAACGTTAAGGGTCCATGGTTGATCACAGGACAGTTCCTTTGACGCGACAGCGCCGCCTCCCCATCGGTCCGGTGGCTAACGCCTCGGGCAGCTTCCGATGAGTGCCGGTCATACTCTCGCCGGGAAGCGGGTGGTTATCACCGGTGCGTCAAGTGGCATTGGCGCCGCGACTGCCGTGGCGTTCGCTGAGGCGGGCGCAAACCTCGTCATAGGTGCCCGCGGTAAAGAAGGGCTCGATGACGTTGCGCGGTGCTGCGTCGCGGCGGGCGGCCACGCGACTGTCCGTCCGGTCGACTGCACCGACGCGAGCACTGTGGCAACGTTCGCAGCCGAGGCGCGCGATCTGCTCGGTGGAATTGACCTGTGGTTCAGCTGCGAAGGTGTCGGTGTGCTTGGCCGGTATGAAGACGTCCCGATCGCGGATCACGCCCGTGTCGTCGATGTGAACCTTGTCGCCCACATGAACGACGTCCATGCAGTACTGCCGATCTTCCTAGCGCAGGATCACGGCACTTGGGTAAACATGATTTCGGCGGGCGGTTTTGTCGCCACGCCGTACGCTGCGGCCTACTCGGCGAGTAAGTTCGGGTTACGCGGGTTCAGCTCGGCGTTGCGCGGTGAGGTATCGAAGCGCCCGCACATTCACATATGCGACGTCTGCCCGACCTTCGTCGATACGCCCGGCGTTGACCACGCCGGTAACTATACTGGCGTACGGCTTTCGTTACCCCCGGGTTCGCTCGCACCAGAGACGGTTGCTAAGGCTGTCGTGCGGCTAGCCACGCACCCCCGTAACCTCACTGCGGTCGGCGCGCCGGCAATCGCCTTCAAACTCGGCGAGTTCGCGGCGCCGAACCTGCTGGCGGCAATCATGAGTGGCTTCCTCGACACCTGGTCGGCCCGTGCGCCCAACGGCGACGACAGCGATGGGGTGTTGTTCGAACCTGGCGTCCCCGCCGGTCCGGATGGTGGCCGACGCGATCCACAGCGGGGGCGCAAGGTGGCAGTCGCGGCTGGCGGCATGGCGGTTCTGGGCCTTGCGGGGGTCGGTGTCTGGCTCGGCCGCCGCCGGTGATTGAGGACAACCGCTATCTCGCGGTGCGCCCCTGGATACGGTTCCCAACGGACGCCGTGGTCGCGGATACTGGCGGCTTGGCATTGCAGGGGCTTATCGCATGACCGAAGCGATCGAATTGGGACTGCTGGTGCAGGCCTTCGACCGACAGGATGATGGCGACGATCTTGGCTTCTACGCGCCCCCGCGTTTGGTCACGCACATCGACGAGGCAGCAGTAGATGCACTGACCAGCCTGTACCGCGATGCGATCCCCGCTGGCGGGCGGGTGCTCGACCTCATGTCGAGCTGGGTCAGCCACCTGCCGGACGAGGTCGTCTATGCCGAGGTCGTCGGCCACGGCATGAACGCGGAGGAACTCGCGGCCAACCCGCGCCTCGATCGCTGGTTCGTCCAGAACCTGAACGATGTGCCTGACTTGTCCGAAGAGGACGCGCGCTACGATGCCGTACTGATCTGTGTCGGCGTTCAATATCTGCAACACCCCCTGGCGGTACTGCGCGAGGTTCGTCGTGTGCTAAAGCCGGAAGGCCGCGTCATCATAAGCTTCTCGAACCGCTGCTTCCCGACCAAGGCCGTGGCGGTCTGGCGTGCTCTCGATACGCAGGGGCACGCCTCGCTTGTCCGCCTCTATCTGGAAACAGCAGGGTTCCGCGATGCCGCGGCTTCCCTACTCGCCGACGGTCGCCTGGGCGATCCATTGGTCGCGATAACCGGTCGCAGTTGAGGCTGTCGGGATCACGCGAGCAATGAGGGCGCTGACTCCTGGTTCAGTACCGTTGCGCCTGTTACAGGTATGTATCAGGCGCAACGGCAACCCAACGGTCAGGCTTCGAGGCTGGCGGTCAAGGGTGGTGTCTGCTGATGTTGGACGACCAGCCAATCGTCGTGTCCCCGCATCCGCAAAGTAGAGGTGCAGTGTGCCTCGTACTTCTCGTCGCCGCTCGCGCAGCGCGCGATGTAGGCAAGGACGATCAGCCCTTCCTGAGGACGTGACACTCGTCGATCCGATAACTCGATCGAATCCCAATCGGGCGTAGCCTTGACCGCATCCTTCGCTTCCTGCCCCTGGAAGACATAAGGCGGCCGGGGCAAGACCATGACGATCTTCTCGTCGATCCGGTCCTGGTAATGCTCGTCGCTGGCATCCCATAGGCTACCTTCGAATTCCCACACGCGCTGGTCGTCCATGACGTCTCTCCTTCATGGCTCAAGCGCGGAAGGAGGGGGGAGGGTTCCGAAGACTTGAAGCTGCTACGGCAATATCGCTCAGCGATCTGGCTTCCGAAGTTTCGGATCTGGGTCGAGTATGATCGAGCAGCACCCTACTCAGGAAGCGGTTTGTTCTGGTTTTCTGATCGCGCGATGCGCGCGCCAGTTAGCGCCCGTAATGCTATTACCGTTTACCACTCCCTCGTAGTTACGGCCTAGTGCCGTAAAGCGAATGAGGCTGCCACGCAGTCCGGTGCGAGTTAGCGTCTCCGTCGACCCTGCGCGACGTAGCGCACCACCAATATCCTGGAAGTGTTGGTGTAGGGTTACCCGGGCGCCATCATCGAGCACCCACTCGCCAGCCACCGCCGCGGGCACTCGCCAAAGGTAGAGATGCGACCCACCAACCCGACCGGTGCTGTCCGGCGCCCAATCCGCCATATCGAAAGCATGACTGACGATACGCGAGCCAGGCGCAAGATCACGCAGCAAGCGAGAGCGCAAACGTAAGTTGACCTGGGGTAATAGGAACATGGTCACGACCGAGTGGCCGCGCACCGGAGTTACGAACAGGTCTTGCGCCATAAAGCGCGTACGGTCAGCGAGTCCGGCCCTGATTGCGGCAGCTTTTGCCTCGCCGATCAACACCGGGTCGATGTCGATCCCGGTTCCTGAAGCACCACGCCTGGCAGCAGCAATCAGAATGCGACCGTCACCTGTCCCGAGGTCGAGCACGCGGTCGCCCGGACCAACGGCCGCCATGTCTAGCATCTTGTCGATCACCTCCGGTCGGGTGCCGAGATAGGGTACGTCAAGCGTCGGTCCATGACCGGTCAACGTTTCCCAGGAACACCGGGCAACGCCCGGCGAAAGGCACCGAGCACCGAGTGCGACGCTCCCGCTGACGAGCACCGTGAGAGCTAGCGCGGGTAGATTGAAACGACGAGCCATCGATCTGAATCGTACCGTCAAGTATTCCTTGAGGCCAGTATTCCACAGAATTAATATGCCGTATTTGCACGACTTGTCGCACGAATGACGGTGGCGTTAGTCCTGCCCTACTGGGGGTCGCGATGGATCTCGCACCAGAAACAGAAGGAGCACGCCGACCGCGAGGACAGCGACACCGACCAGCGCGCTCACTCCGGTATAGGCAATGCTCGAATAAAGAAGGTAGGCGCTCGTCGCGCAGAATAGTGCCGGTAGAATTGGATAGAGGGGGACGCGAAAACTACCCGGTGGGGGCGGACCGCGACGTCTGAGCACGAACACCGCTCCACCCACCATTAACAGAAAAAACCAGAAGACCGGCGCGGTGTACTCGACCACCGCGCCAAAAGCGTTGCGGTTAAACGTTGCGCCTAGGACGAGGAGGAGGGCGATGCCACCTTGGAGAAGCATGGCGTTGCCCGGCGTGCCGCGGGTGGCGTTCCAAGCTCCGAGCCAGCCAAGACGAGGGAATGTGCGGCCCAATGCATAGCTCGTGCGCGCACCGGTGATGACGGTGGCATTGGCCGAACTGAGCGCCGCAACCGCGATCGCTAAGCTTATCGAAGTAGCGCCGGCGGGGCCAAAAGCGCGTGCCATCACGTCGGCTGCCACGGTTTGACTATCAGCCACGCCTTCCAGCCCCAGCGCCCTCAGGTAGGCACAGTTCACGAGCAGGTAGAGCAGCGTGACTAGTCCCAGTCCGGTGACGATCACCGGTGCGATACGTCGACGTGAATTCTTCAACTCGGCGGAGATGTAGACTACTTCGCTCCACCCACCATAGGTCAGCAACACGAAGACAAGCACCAGCCCGAAGGCACCTTCCCGTTCGGTAGGAGGAGCAGGTGCGGCTTCTGGCGCAACGAGCAACCCGGCGACGATGACGGCGAGAAGACCTGCGACTTCTGCACAGGTCATCCAGAACTGCGCCTCGGCACCCTGTCGGATGCCGAGCCAATTGAGAAACGTGAGCCCGATGACGAGGAGCGTGGCATAGATGCTGCTGGTATTAGCTCCGAACGACCAGACGGCCGCGACATAGTCCCCGAAGACGTAGGCCAGCAGCGCCAGCGAGCCGGTCTGTATCACGGCGAGACGCGCCCAGCCGTAGAGGAAGGCCACGCTGCGGCCGAATGCCAGTTCGAGAAAGTGGAAGTCACCCCCGGCACTTGGGTGGGAAGAGGCGAGCTCGGCATAGCAGAGCGCGCCGATGATGGAGAGCAGGCCACCCAAAGCCCAGGTTCCGAGAAACATTGCTTCGCTAGAAGATGCCCCTGCAACCATTGCGGGAGCGCGAAAGATGCCCGCTCCAACCACGATGCCGACGCACAACGCCATACCATGCCGAATACCAAGCGTTGGCTTGGGCTTCGCAAGGGCGTCTTCTGCTGGCAAGGTAGTGTCGTTCATTGCCGCCTTCTGCAACGCTCGGCGACGTTGGGAAACCGTTTGATTGGGCGCTCGCTGCGATCTTGCAACGCGAAGCCGCAAAGCGGGCGTTTTGCTGCCAGCGTGGGATCATGGCCGGTTCGGTAACGTTACACAGTCTGTTGCGAGCGTTCTCTCGCGCTAACTGAAAGGCCCGACGCCGATGAACGCTGCCGATGTTTTCGCGACGCTCGACGTGGAACTGAAACCCGATCCGTCGCGCACCGTGATCAGGCCGTTCAGCTTTGGCTATCCGCAGGCGTTCGCGGCGGACCACCCGCCACGCAGCCAGGTGGTCGTGGACCGCATCCTGGCGCTGGACGACACGATGCGGGCGAGGATGCTCGACTTGTTGCTGACGCCGATGCGCGAGCGTCATCGCAACGTCGAGCAGGTGCTGTTGCGGCGCTTCGACGAGGTACAGCAAGACTTGGGCAATGGTGATTTCACCAATGCCGAGCGCCTCCTGATTGGCGCGTATTTCAGTCAGGAATACGCGTTCGAGTCCGCCGCGTTGTTCAATCCCAGCATCGTCTCTCTGACGGACGAAGAGCCGAGCGTACCCGGTGCTGTCCGCTTCGTCATATCGTTGCGCGGGATCGGCGAGGGGCATATCTCGTCGATCACGTTTCGCACCGGTGAATGGGGGCCGGGCGACCGCCTCGTGATCGATCCGCCGAGCGCCCACGGCGTGCCGCCGCGCATCGAACGCCAGGATGACGGTTGGGTCCGGCTGCTATGCGAGGACAGCCAGGACGCGTCCGAAACCGTCATCTTCCCCGTTCTGCCTAGCCAGCGCCAAGGCATCGAGGATCTTCGCCTCGTCAACTTCACCGATCACGACGGCGTCCGCAGCATCATCGGCACGTACACCGCGTTCGACGGCAAAGACGCGCGCCAGGAGATCCTGCGCGGGGTCGACCTGCGCCGTGTCGAGATGAGGCCGCTTACCGGAGCCATGACGGGCTACAAGGGCATGGCGCTCTTCCCGCGGCGGATCGGTAATCAGTTTGTGATGCTGGGGCGGCAGGACAGCGAGAATATCTGGCTGCTGCGATCGGACGATCTCTACACGTGGGAAACCGGAGCGCCGATCATGGCGCCGAAATATCCGTGGGAGTTCGTGCAGCTGGGCAATTGCGGCTCTCCGATCGAGATAGACGAGGGTTGGCTCGTCTTCACGCACGGCGTCGGTATGGTGCGGGGATATTGCGTCGGCGCCTGCCTGCTCGACAAGGAGGATCCGTCCAAGGTGCTGGCGCGCACCGCGTCGCCGTTGCTGTTCCCGAGCGCAGAGCAACGCGGGGGCTATGTGCCCAACGTGACCTATAGTTGCGGTGCGCTGATCCAGGATCGTCGCATCCTGCTCCCCTATGCGATCGGCGACGAGTTCTCGGCGTTTGCCGTGGGAGACGTGGATGACCTGCTGTCGGTCATGACCGCCTGTTGATCCGCCGTGTCGATGGCAGCGTTTTGCGGCGCCGCCATCGGCTGAGAGCCGGACTGCCCAAGGAACCGAGACTAACTTGTCGGCATGGCCGAGTGAAAGAGGCACACAACCAGCAGAACAAGGACGAGGGATACGGCGCTCGACATCGCGACAAGGACCGCTGCCTCTTTGCGATTTGTGTCGAGGAGGGTCGCGAACAGGGTCACGTTGCTGGCGATCGGGAACAGGGCGACGAGCCCGACGATCACGCGGTCGCGCGGGCTTAGCACGCCGACGAATGCCGCTTCGAGTGCGAGCGCTGCGCCGAGCAGTATCAGCCCGGCGACTTGCCTGACCGCGAGGATGCGCGTCGTCAGCTTTGGCCGCCAGTCCTCGCGGCCGGTTTCGGCAAGGTTGAGGCCGATCACCGCCATGCCCAGGACCGACACCAGCGTGCCGGCGATCGAGACGATCGGCGCGGCCGCTTCAGGCATCGTCACGCCGCCCCATTTCGCGATGATCGAGCCGATGACGACATAGACGAGCGGCACCCGCAACGCCTTGGTCGCGGCGGTGCGCGTGCCCTCCTTGGTACGGGCAATGAGGAAATACCCGATCGTGTTGCCGTACAGCGCGCTGCCGATATACGCGCAGATCACCGTCGATACGCCGACTTCGCCGAACAACGCCTGGCTGACGGGCACCCCGAAGAACGCGACGTTGAAGAACGAGAAGGACGCCGACAGCAGTTTGGGGTCGAAGTCGTCGCCGAGCCGCTTGGCCAACCGGTATGCGGGGATGCTCATCAGGGCGGAGACGACGAACATCAGCGGCGGGATCACCCACAGCTGTCGTGGTTCCGCACCGAGCACCTTGTCGATGACCAGCAAGGGGATGAGGCCGAAGACGAGGACCTTTGAACACAGCTTCGCTGCCCAGGGCACGCGGGCGCCGACGGCCCAAGCCAGCAGGATCACGCCGTAGAGCGGCAGCAGCGCCGCGGCGATATTACCGAGCGCGCTCATTGCTGGCGCAGGATATCGTCGACCGCACGACCGGCGCATTCGACGTTGAACCAGACCGCGTTGGTGTCGCGCAACTCGCCGTTCAGCAATTGGCCGAGTGCGTACAACCGAGGTGCGTCGCGCGTGGCGGATATGATCCGACACGTCGCCCGGTGCGCGATGGCACCACCGACCGGATGCGGTTGCAGCCAGTCCTTCGCAAGCAGGTCCTTGATCAGCGTCTCCTTCATCTCGTCGAGCGTGGTGGCCTGGCCCGTGGCGTTGACGACGATCGGCGTGTCGAGCGTGTCGCCATTCTCGAACCGGACCGTGAAGCCCGTACCGCTCTCGTTGGCAACGGTCTCATCGATCCGCCCGCGTACGCTGAGCAGTCCGCGGGTCATCGCATCCGCCAATCGCCGCGCGTTCGCCATCGGCGTGACGAAGCGCGCCGCGGCGAAATGCGCCGCCAGCCATTGCCCGAATCGTTTCTGGTCGGCGGGGCGCAACAGGTTCCAGATCGCCGTCGAATCATGCCGTGCGGCGGTGAGGATGCGCTGGAACGGTTCGTCTCCGGCTTCCGCTGCGGCAATGTCGTGTAGCAAGGCGGCCTCGGCGTCACCGTCGTAGCGGTCCTCCGCCTGCCAGTCGATCGCGCGTCCGGCAGCAGCCTCGGCTTCAAGACGAAAGAGGCGGAACAGGTCGACCACCGAGAAGGCGCTGCCCCGCTCGCGGATCAGCCGATGGACGTTTCCGAGTGTAAGGTGCTGACGGTCATAGCCTGTCTCGGGCGCCGGAATTTCGACGCGCGGCAGCATTCCCTCCTTCGATATCAGGTGGATGTGACCGCGATGCCCATCGTCGAGCAGGGTCATCACTGCGTCGATGGCACTCAGGCCGCTGCCGAGGATGACGACGGACTGATCTCGCGCGATCCCCTCGGTCATGCGGTGGGCGGGATAGGGCGAGTCGAAATAGCCGGACATACCGTTTAGATCGCCGAACCGATCCGGATCGGGCGTGCCGATCGTCAACAGGACGACGTCCGTCCCGATCGTCGTCCCGTTCGCGAGCCGAACCGTCGCTGCGGCATGATCGCCCTCAATGGCGATAGCTTCCTCGCGGTGGACGTGGACATCGATCCCGGCGGTCCGCGCCTGATCGAGCGCGCGGTCGAGAACCCCTTGCATGTAGACGCGGTATTCGCGTCGCTGCGGGTATTCGACGCCATCGGGATCGAGCGGGGAGTCGGATGCCGCGCGCCGCGCCTCCAGCCAAGTTCGAAAATCGCCCGGCTCGCGGTCGTAGAGCCCCATGAGGCGGGATTCCGTGTTCAGGAGATGTCCGGGTTGCTCCGTCCCGAATGCCAATCCCCGCGCAAGCTCATCGTCACGCTCGATCAGGTGGATCATCCAACCTTCGCCCGGATCGTAGCTAAGCCGAGTTACAGCTTCGGCGAATGCGGCAACGCCGCAGGCACCCATGCCGATAATAGTCAATGTTTTCGGCATGATATCCCGTTCGCTGAGGAACGGCGACAACGCGCGGCAGCCTTTTCGTGCCACGGTAAACGTGAAACTTTTGTCATTTTAAGTGGTTCGAGCAGTTCCTCGGCCATGGGACGTTGCACCAAGGGCCGATCGCTCGGAGCCTAAATAATTCGCACGGCTGTCTGTCTCGCGGATATCCTTGATTGTCAGGGGGTTACACTATCGATCATGATCCGGGAGACATTATGAAAACGATTCTCGCAGCCGTCAGCCTTTTAAGCCTGACAAGCGGCGCCGTCGCACAGCAAACACCGGCAGTGGTGGGCCTGAAGGCGCAAGCAGAGCCTTATGCGACTGCGTCCGTGGTCAACCATCCCAAGACGATCGGCTGGCCCGAGGGACGTAAGCCGAAGGCGCCGCAAGGGTTTGAGGTCGTCAAATTCGCGGGCGGACTGGACTATCCTCGCCAGGCGTTGTTGCTACCCAATGGCGACGTGCTTGTCGCAGAGGCTCGTACGAAGCCGAAGCTGGACGCCGAGCCGGACATTCAGCGGGGCCAAGCCCTGTCAAAAACGACGGGCTTCAGCGCCAACCGTATCACATTGCTACGCGACGCGAACCGCGACGGCGTCGCCGAACAGCGTTTCTGACTGATGGAGGGGCTCAACCAGCCGTTCGGCATGCAGTACGCAAACGGTCGCCTGTATGTCGCCAATACCGACGGTGTCGTCAGCGTCCCGTTCACGCCCGGCCAGACGCGCGTAACCGCAACGTCGCAGCCGCTCGTGTCGCTGCCCGCGGGTGGCTACAATAACCACTGGACGCGCAACCTGTTGCTCAGTCCGGACGGGCGAACGTTGTACGTGTCGGTTGGCTCGGCGTCCAATGTCGGTGAGCATGGCATGGACGAGGAGACACGCAGGGCAGCAATTCTCGCGGTCGATCTTCGTACCGGACGAGAGCGTCTTTATGCATCCGGGCTTCGCAACCCGGTCGGTATGGCGTGGGCGCCGGGATCGAACGTGCTGTGGGCCGCCGTCAACGAACGCGATCAACTCGGCGACGATATTGCGCCGGATTATCTCGTCGGTGTGCGCGATGGTGGTTTCTACGGATGGCCCTACAGCTATTACGGCAAGCAGGATCCGCGTCATGCGAATGACAGGCGCGAACTGTTGGCGACAACGTTGATGCCCGACGTCGCGGTCGGTCCCCATGCCGCTGCGCTGGGCGTAGCATTCGCACAAGGAACGCCGGCCGAGCAACAGGTTGCTTATGTCGCGCGGCATGGCTCGTGGAACCGGTCAACGTTCATCGGGTATGACGTACTCGCGGTACCATTTGCAAACGGAAGGCCGACGGCCGCGCCGCAGCCGTTCCTGACCGGGTTCGTCGCAGACGAGAAGACGAATGAAGTCTATGGTCGACCGGTGAGCGTGCAGACGCGCGACGACGGCGCGATCTTCGTCGTCGACGATGCCGGGGATACGGTGTGGATGGTGCGACGCACCTCGTGACCATACCGGCCTTGATGGTTCTCGCAGCGACGCTCGCGTTGGTCGCTGCGTCACCCGCGTCGTCGCAGACCGTGCCGTTCATCGACACCGAGGATGCGACGTTATCTGAGGTCGATGTCGGCGGTGGGAGCGTTCATCCGATCGTCTCGTTTGACGTCCGCAACGGCGATTACGCGCGAGGTGCGTATGACGACGATGCCGCCGGTCTTGGCAGGGTTCCGGTCCATGTCTCGGTCGGCGCCGCCGCAGTGCTAAAGCGCGGTGCGGACGGGCAGGGGACGCTGTTCCTCGTAGGGCAAAGCTCAAACGGCTTTCACGCGCCCCGCCCCGACGAAAGATCCCGTCCGCGCGGTTGGTACGAGAGCAACACGATTGTCGGTCTGGCATGGCGACCGGTCGATGGGCTGTCGGCCGCCGCAGCCTATGCCATCAAGGCAAGTCCCAACGGCGTAGCGAGCACGACCCATGAAGCCAGCCTGACGTTCCTGTACACCGGCAAGGACGCAGTGGGATTCCTTGCTCCCCGCTTTGCCGCCACGACGCGGACGAAGGGGCAGGGGGGCTTCTACACGATCGTCGGCATAGCCCCCGCGTTCCCTCTCACACGCTCAAAGGATGGCCTCACGCTCACGTTGCCAGTCTCGGTCGGTGCCGGTTGGCGCAGCTTCTATGCAGCGGATAGCGGAGACAGGGTTTACGGCAGCGGCGGGGTGAGCGTTGCCCAGCCGTTGAAGATCGCTAGCGCAAAGGCGACGTTGCAGGGCGAAGTTCTCGCCTTAGTTCGCGACGCTCAACTCCGACGGCTCGACGCTCCCGACGGCACGACCGCCTCTATCGTGCCGCTGGCGACCATATCACTTGCATTGACGTGGTAACGTAGTTTGCACGTGCCGGTCGGCAGTAACCGGGTGTAGGCGAACGTAGGTCGAGCCCTGCTGATAGTTGTTGAATCTATGCCGGCCTAGTTAAACTGCAGCACACCGCTTGACCTACTGGTTAATGTGATAGATTGTCGGAAAAGTGGCCGTGTGACTATTATCCGGCCGAGAAAAACTTACGTAGTTAAGCGTATCTGAACGAATGTCCGAAAGCAGCGAAGGCGCAAAGCCAGCGGAATGGCTGCTTCTGGGGCGTCGGGGCGGCTTCAAGGAGGCTTTGCGTTACCCTCGCGCTCACAGCCGCAAACAGTCGACGCCTATGACATGCTGTGTGCTTATAGGTTGGCCTGTTCCTCTTTGTTTAAGTCAGCATCGGGACCGTAATAGAGTTCAGCGCACGCGTCGCGCAGGCAGCCACCCTCGATCTCGATATCGTCCCGATAGGCGTCCCCGATGAAGCCGAGAGTGTCGACGTGCTTTGCCTCGAAATACATCGGATGCACATCGTTGCGACCAGCACCGTAAACGACGCGGCCGACTTTCGACCAGATCGATGCCATCGTGCACATGCCGCAGGGCTGGAGTGTCGAGTATAACGTCGCCCCACGCAGCTCCAGTTCTCCGGTTTGCTCACAAGCCCGACGGATCGCCATCATCTCGGCATGAGCGGTTGCGTCAGGCAACTCCTTGGTCTGATTGCGTTCGGCGGCAATAACCTTCCCGTCTAACACGATGACGCATCCAAGCGGGGAGGTTGAGGGATCGGACCCTTTGGAGCGCGCGAGGTCTATCGCCATTTGCATCCAGTGTTCGTCGGTATCGGTCTGCATTGCGTTTCCACCTAATTGCAGTTGCTGTTAGATTTGGCGTGTCGATCCGGTTGCTGCGTCAGCTCTGAACCACCCTGACGGTCGCTTCTGTGGGATCGACCGGATCCATCACAAAAGCCCCGGCATCACGGTTCGCGACAAGCCATGCGACGTGTGCAGCAGTGATGCGCTGGCCCGGCACCAGTCGAGGGACGCCGGGCGGTGCGGGCGCGATCATCTCCGCTGCGATCCTTCCCTCAGCCGCCTCGTAGGCCACCATCTCGGCTGAGCCGTAGAGTGCCGCAGGCCCGGGCATTGCCATGTCGACGGACATGGTGCCGATCCCTGGCACAGGCGAGATTGCCGGCAGGATGGAGGGATCGGAAGCGAGCTGATTCACGAGATCCTGCAAACCACGGACGAGCTTGCGGAGATCGGACCTAGTTGTGCCCAAGGACAGAACAGCCAGAATATGCCGGGTGTCGGACAGCCCCATGCTGATCCGGTGATGCTTGTAGAGCCAGTCGTCGATCGCATACCCTGCTACGCCCAGCGCCGAGACGTCGATCAGCACCTTGGTGACGTCCAGACTGGCATCTGGCAGCAGATGATCATGACCGAACACGCGCAGGGGCGCGATACCAGCAATCTTCCTGCGGACCTTTTCCGCCAGCGCAATGACGCCGTTCCACATCTGCTCCCCGTTCAACGCGTGATCTCGCCGGGTCGCGTCAAGCGTTGCTAGGATGGGCACCGACGGACTGGTGGTCTCGAAAAGCTCATAGGCCATCCACAATCGCTGGCGATCGATCAGGTCGCCCTTGGCGACGATCACCGATCCCTGCGCGAGGGCCCCCATCGTCTTATGGGCGCTGTAGACGGCAGCATCCGCTCCCTTGGTCAGCGGATCGTCAGGCAGTCCTTCACAAAATGCGAACGCACCCCCCCAAGCGGCATCGACGATCATGGGAATACCGTGATCGTGACAGACAGTGGCGAGTGCCGCGATATCGCTCGTCACGCCGTAATAGGTTGGGCTGACGACGATGAACGCCTTGGCGGTTGGATTGGCCGCCAAGGCGGCGTTCAGCGCCTGCGGCTCAACACCATGCTCAATGTCCCATTCCCCGTCGATCTGGACCGGCACGATGGCGGCATTGAGCCCTGTCGCGAGCGCGTAGGTACGCTCGGCCTTGTGGGCATTCGCCGCGACCAGAATGGTGTCACCTGGTCCGGCGACCGAGGCCATAACCGTGTGAAGACTCTGGGTGGATCCGCCGGTTACAAACCGGCAGAAGTCGGCATTCCAGGCCTCTGCCGCGATCTCGTGCGCACGTTGAAGGGCCAGCTTGCCTTCGGTACGGTCGTCGAGCCCCTTCGGCGTCAGCACGTCGGCTTGGAAAACGCGCTTGCCGAGCAGTGCCTTCATCCCGCCAGGAATGGCTGCACCCTGGTTGTGGCCCGGCGCTCCAAATCCGATGACCGGCCTCTTCTCGATCGCCGCCAACGCATCGGCCAACGGCGCACTATTCTGATCCATGCCGAACCCTCTCCTGATCGAGTGGGTGAAACGCACGGATACTGGAAAGCCCCTCCACGATGGTTGATCTTCTTTATCAAACAAGCAGTTATCCGCCGAAGGCGGACATGAATCAAACCTTCCGCCTAGCTGGCTAGGGCGCTCATCGATAGCAAAGCCCTTTCCAACATTCCGTCACCAAGGGTACGAAAAAGGAAGAGCTATGAGGAACGAGATGCCGATCAACGTCAACGCGGCGAGTGCGGCGGAGTTGGACGCCATCCCGGCGCTAGCGGGGCACGGGTTCGAGATCGTCCGCTATCGTGAGGAACGCGGCGGGTTCAAGTGACCTGAGACAACTTGATGAAGTACCCGGTCTTACAGGTAAGGCCGATGGGGTTTGCTTCACTGACCTTTGGCGATTGCTGACTCAGGCGGGCGCCAGGCTTTGGAACGCCGCGATAAGAGCCTGTTCGTTGATCGGTTTGTCGAGAACGATCATCGATGGCCGACTGACGTGGCATGCCTCGCGCGTGCCAGTCACGAAGATGACGGGCGTCGGCCCATGCTCCGAGATGATGGCTTCCACCGCGGCAGGCCCGGTACCGGCTGAGAGATTGACGTCGGACATGATGATGGAGGGAGGCCGCAACCTCGCGGCATCGATTGCCTCATCCTGCGATGCAGCCTGATCGAAGGATGTGCCGCCAACCCGTTCGATCAGCTGGATGATGTGATCGGCGATGAGGAAATCATCCTCGATGACGAGCACATGGCACATATGACAGATCCCGTTAAGCTGAGCTCTTAACCAGTGTGGTCACGCAATGGGCCCGCCACGGGGTTAATAAATGTCAGACAAGGTCGAAAGCTTAGATCGGCGCTTCGATTGCGAAGCGAACACCTTCCGGCAAATATTGGATTTCCGTCTTGCCGCGGATGTGGCGTGACAGGACACGCTCAATCATTCGCGTACCAAATCCAATACGCGTAGGCACGGCAACGACAGGACCATCCTGCTCTGCCCAAGAGAAGGTAAGTCGACGTTCCGTCGCATTGCCGTTTAGGTCCCAGCGTATGCTAACCTGACCCTCCGGTACCGAGAGCGCACCATATTTGATCGCATTGGTCGCCAGCTCGTGCAGCGCCATCGACAACGCAAGTGTCACTTCCGGGGTCAGCCGTATCGTCGGCCCGACAGCGGAAAACCGTCGACCGTTGCTGTCCATGAACGGCGCCAACACCCGCTCGACGATCTCACCGATTGCCGCGCCTTCGATCTCATCCTTAAGCAGAAGTTCGTGCGCAGACGCGAGGCTAGCGATGCGGCCCGACACCGCATCCCGAGCTTCAGCGAGGGACGCAGCATCGCGTAGCGTCTGACTCACAACGGCACTGACCGTCGCAAGCGTGTTCTTCACGCGGTGTGTCAGTTCATGTGCCAGAACCGACCGTTGCTCCTCGGCGAATTTGCGAGCTGAAACATTGCTCGAAAAGCCCGAAACTGCCAACGGTGTGCCATCCGCACGGCGCTGCAGCGAGCCTTGGGAATGGATCCAGCGTTGCTCGCCTTCAGGCGTCAATATGCGGTATTCGACGTTATAACGCGTGCCATGCTCGATAGCGCTGTTCAGCGAAGATCTGACGAGTTCGCGATCCTCTGGATGCACGCAAGCCAACAAGCCTTCCGCCGATAATATCTCTCCGGCCGGCCTTCCAAAGTTTGCAAGACAGCTTGGCGAATAGCTAAGCCGCCATTCTGGCAAGTCGATGGTCCAAGTGCCCAGTCCGCCAGCATCGAGCGCAAGCGCCAGGCGCGCTTCTCGTTCGGCCAAAGCGACTTCGCGCTTCGCAAGCTCGGCACTCAGCGTGTCGCGGTCGCGTTCCAACTGCAACAGCCCGTGCCGCTCGAGCGTGACATCGAGCTGGGATGCAACGAAGTAGCGTAGGCTGCCGGTCGCGTCATGCACGGGCGCGACCATGAGGCGGTTCCAGAACGGCGTACCATCCCGACGGTGATTCAGGAGGTCGATATCGATCGGCTCGCGGCTAGCGACCGCATCCTTCATACGTCGGACGTCGGCCTGATCGGTCAACGGTCCCTGCATAAAACGGCAGTTCCGGCCAACGACCTCGACTGCCGAGAACCCCGTCAGAGCCTCGAACGCACGATTGACGTAAACCAGCGGGTTATCCGGTAGCGTTGGATCGCTGACGACCATCGGCGTAATGCAGTGATCGAACGCCGCAACGAAGGGGTCATGCTCGTTGAGGCGGGACGCAAAGGCGTCGACAGCCTCGCGTACGACACCTGAGGCATCGTGCGGTCGAATAGGCGAAGGTGGGAGTGGCTGACGGTCCAAAGCGGGAACGTCCTAGCGGTAAGACGTTGATGGATCAACGTAATCGAATTTATGTATAACTTCTGTCATCTGTCGTCCCACTTCGTGAGGCCGTGGATTGTCGCTTATCACCCGGAAATCAGGGACTGGTCTGGGACCACTCTGCGGCAAACGCGGGCGCTGCAATGAAGCTCGCTGGCTGCGGGGATACGGGCGGTGGATCGCAGACACCCTCTTCGATGTAGCGCATTGCGGACATCAGACCATTCCGGGAGAAGGGCTTGGGTATGACGCCATGGCCACCAGCAAAGTCGGCTGGGATCTTAAGTGGGTTTGCAGTGACGAAGACGACTATTGCGTCCGCCCATCGATTCCGGATCAGTGCACAGACATCCAGGCCGCTGGTGCCTTTCGCAAGCTGTATGTCGACAAAAGCCAAGTCCGGATGGGGATCGCTTGCCAGGTCTTCAACTTCGTAGAGAGACGCGGCCTCGCCGACGACACGGTGACCGGCGTCTTCGATCATCGCTTCAATATCCATCGCCAAAAGAGCTTCGTCCTCGACGATCAGCACATTCAACGGCGGTTGGGCACGTACATTCATTAATCGTCCACCGGGAATGAGAGGGATACACGAACACCGGGGGCGGCGTCAGACCACACGACGTCGGCTCTGACTTGCTTGGCGAGGCGGGAAACAAGCATTTTGCCAATGCCGTCCGGCTGAACGTAATTGCTGGCAAGCCCATGCCCATCATCGGTGATTTCGATCAGGGCATTATTGCCTTCTAGGGCGGTGAGGACGGAAATCGTACCGGCTCGCCCGTCGGCAAATGCATGCTTGATACCGTTGGTCGCTATTTCGTTGAGGATCAACCCAAGCGATGCCGCCTTACTGGACGGCACCTCTATTTGCGAAATGTTCGAAACAAGCTTGATGTCGTCGCGTCGGCTGGCACCAACGACGTCGCTGATTAGATTTTCGGTAAACGCCCCGACATCGAACCGGGTGACGTCGTCCGACTGATAAAGACGGCGATGCACTGTCGCCAGCGCATCAACCCGTTCGAGCATGGTTTCAAGTTTTGATGAAACGGCCGGGTCTGATATGCTACGCGCCTGCAAACGCAGAAGCGAACCGATCATCGTAAGATTGTTCTTTACGCGATGGTCGACTTCGTGAAGCAGCAGAGTTTTCGCATCTAACGCGGCCTCGAGGTCTGACGTGCGCGCCTCGACTTCCTGTTCGACCAATAACTTCTGCTTTGAAATTATAGTCTGCGCTTTGACGCGGTCAGTAACATCAAGCTGGGAGGCGAAGAAGAATACAACCTTGCCGGCGTCATTGCGTACAGGGCTCAGGTACAACGCGTTCCAGAACGCAGATCCATCCTTTCCATAGTTTAGAAGGTCCACGGCAATGTCGGTCTGGGCGTCGATTGCCCGACGCACTTTAGCCACCTGCTCTCGGTCGGTGTCGGGACCCTGCAGGAAGCGGCAGTTACGGCCAATGATTTCACTTCGGTCATAGCCCGACAGCGTTTGAAAGGCTTCGTTGCAGAAGACGATCGGGTTATCGGTCTGCGCGGGGTCCGTAATGACCATAGGCATTCGGGTAGCCCGAACAGCCGCGGCAAAAGGTCCGCTCGTCCGTGCTCGTAACCGAGTGCTTCCGTCAGATGCCAATCGTCCCGCTGCTTCATCACGCCTCCGTGGAGCGTGCCGACCAGCCGAACTCCGTGCCGGGACTAAATCGTTTTGATCGTTTTCCGTTCCGCTGAGAGATCGAGTTCGTCTCACTCAGGCATGACCATTGGGCGGCATGGCTTGCGCGTACAAAGCCTCTTTGAGATCGAAAATCGACGACCCGTCTTGCAGGCTGGAAGCTGAACGAATGGCAGAAGTAGGGAAAGCGAAAACGGCTCATGAGTGTCCGCTTGTAGGTCGGGTTGGAAGGTGTGGGTCTGCCCGCCTCAATCGGTCTGGTCGATTGACGCTTATGGACAGACATTAAACCGGTCCACCCTTGAAGGACTACTAGCTGTTTGGCCAGTATGACATTTCTCGCTTCTCCGTCTCGTCGCGGCAATTGCTGCGCAGACACTCTGGGATAGGTCTTCGGACAGCAGAGCTCTAGGACGGCCGTCTAGCGAATTGACATGATCAGTTCCCGTCTACGATTGTGATTGAGAAGCCCAGTTCTGAGCTCTTTTCACCTGTGATCCTGCAGAATTGCACCAGCAATGATGGCCAGCAAATTATCGGCGCGTGAGGAGAAGGCGGGTTGGTCGCCAAGCCAGCCTAGTGCGCCGATGATACCGAAAAGATCGATACCATCAATATCCGTGCGCGCCGTTCCTTCAGCTTGAGCCCTTTCGAGCAGACGCCCGCCGGCCGCACGCAAGCTGGTACAGGCGGCGTGCAGAGCGGAACTTTCATCGTCCAGCGCGGCGGCCATGACGGCAACAACCCCGTTGTAGCTTCGAACGAACAAGACCGCCTGGGGAAGCCAAAGCGAAAGGGCTTCATCGGGTGCCTTGGCCTTACCGAGATCGGCAGCCTCGCGCGTCAGTTCGTCCAAGCTGGTGCGTAGAAGTGCCTCCAGCAGAGCCTCACGGGTCGGAAAATGCCGATATAGCGTTGCAAGTCCAACGTCGGCCTGCCGAGCGATATCGCGCAGCGATGCATCCGCACCTTGCTTGGCGATCACGTCCCGTGCGGTTGTCAACACATGGTGATAATTTTTCTTGGCGTCGGCGCGCATGGCTCCCTCACTTGACAAGCGGATCAGTGCTACGGATATGTGTAGCACTGATCCGCTTGTCTACTAGCTTTTGATCTTGAAGGAAACACCCATGCAAAATGCCCTTCGCTACAAACTTTTCGGCACGCATACAGGCTTGCGCGTATCGGAACTTGTTCTCGGCACGGCCAACTTCGGTACCGCGTGGGGCCACGGTACCGATGCTGCCGAAGCACGCCGGATCATCGATACCTACGCCGGTGCGGGCGGCAACTTCCTCGACAGCTCCAACGGTTATCAGGACGGCCAGTCCGAGGAGTTTCTCGGCGACCTGCTGACCGGACGGCGCGATGAGTTCGTGTTGTCCACGAAATATGCCGTGAAAACGAATGCCGCATCGGGTATTCTTGTCACGGGCAACAGCCGGCAAGCGATGGTTTCGTCGGTAGAGGCCAGTCTTAAACGGCTGAAGACTGATCGTATCGATTTGTACTGGGTCCACGTCTCGGACGGGGTTACGCCACTGGAAGAGATTGTCCGTGGTTTCGACGACCTGACGCGAGCCGGCAAGATCCTCTATGCGGGCTTGTCGAACTTCCCAGCCTGGCGGGTGTCGCGGGCTGCGACGATTGCGGAGCTTCGCGGCAGCGTCCCGATCGCGGGCATTCAGGTCGAGCATAGCCTCGTCCAGCGCGCGACCGAGGCGGAACTGATTCCGGCCGCCCAAGCGCTTGGGCTCGGCGTCGTCGCCTTCTCGCCCCTCGGCGGTGGTGTGCTTACCGGCAAATATCGTGCCGGCAAGGCGCAGGACCGGCGCGACGAGGCTTGGGCCGGCGCTGGCTTTCAGCCTGAAAATAGCCCGCAGCGTACGGCCGTCCTGGACACTCTGATCGCGATCGCGGACGAAGCCGGCGTGAGCCCCGGCGAGATCGCAATTGCCTGGGTTGCTGCGAAGGGCTCCCTGCCGATCATCGGACCCCGCACGCTCAAACAACTTGAGGCCAACCTGGCCGCAGCAAACGTAACGTTGTCGGCAGCGCAAATGACGCGCCTCGATACCGTGAGCGCGATCCCACCAGTCTACCCGTACACTGTCCTCAACGAACGCCGAATCCAGGACCTCATCACGGGCGACATGGTCGACCGGATCGACATTTTGGACCGCCCCGTAGCCTGAGTGTTGCGTAAAATTCGACCGCCTGCTCCGATACTTTCGTAGATCGGAGCAGGCGGTAACTACGGCTATATCGAGCGATGTCTGTTCGCGGCATATGGCTTTTCGGATGGGGACGGTGTATTTTGCTATAGCCGCATGCCTGACAGCAATTTGATCAGATCGGCTTGATACCAAGCACATGAAATGCATTGGTCAATCGTCTTAATCCGATGACGTCTCCAATGGCGACCGCTTGGACCCGATCTTGTCTGTGGTCTCCATTGGCACCCGACAGCCATTCAGGAAAAGGCTAAGCAAATTGAACCATGAGATCATCAGGATAATCTTGCGTGTCATTGTGGCGCCATGCGCGTCGAGCAGACGTTGTAATGTCGCGTCGGTCAGCGTGCCGTTGCTGCTCAACTCGTCGGTAGCGGTACACACCAGCGCGCGATCGTCCGGAATGCTCGTGATTGGGCCCGGCGTACCGATCCGCTCGATTTCCATGTCGGACAGTCCATTGTTCCGCGACATCGGAACGTTCGCCTGCCACTCGTACGGAACATCGAGCACGGTCGCAGCGCGCAGAATGATCGCCTGACGCAGCTTCGGATCGATGCCCTCTGTAGCGAATACCGCTTTAACCAGTCCGATAGTCGCCTCACACATGTCGCCGGTACCCGCAAACATCTTGACGACATTCAGTGCTTTCGCAGGATCATAGGCGTCACCGAGGACACGCGAAATTTCTGCGTCCGAGGGGAGGGGAACGACGACGTCGTTCGCATATGGGTTTGGTCCAGCCATCGGTTTTCTCCCAATAATATTAGAAATAGTTCCGCTTCCCGGGAGGCCCGGGCTCGGAGTCAGTTCTGCGCGGTTGTGGGATGGCAGGGCGCTCGCACGCTCGTATCGGCATCAAGCGCGGGGTGCGCCCCAAGGGTATGATCGGCTGATCTGAGGACCGTTGCCGATACACCGTCTATGCGCGTGAGCAACTCAGCAATCATGGCCGTCTGTCGCGTCGCCAGGTCGGTGTCCAGCTTGTCCATGTGGCCGTTCTTGACGATGCCCAGTAGGTAATTGGGACCGCCTATGATCCCGACATGCGGAACGCCGCTGACATGGAACACCGCGCCGGTCGTCGTGCCAGGACCAGCCTGGATACCATGCTGACGCAGGTCGAACTTACGGAAGCCGTCCTTGACTAAATCGTTCAATACCCCACCGGTTGTCGCAAAGTTCATATATTCGTTGCGCCCCGTCGGCGCGTAGCCCTTGCCGGGAACGTCTTCCCATTCGGGCGCGCCGAGGTGTTCGATCGTTACCGCAGCCGCGGCACGCTTGACGAGATCCGGATGCGCCCGGACCCAGCCTGCACATTCGGGCAGGGCACCGCTCATGTGACCGGGCCATCCTGCGAAGACCAAGGTCCGGCGGAGGCGTTGGTGCTTGGGCAGGCTGGCGAAATGCCGGGCCAGTTGGAGCATCGCCAAGCCGCCATTTTCCTCGATGAAGTTCTGGCCGTCGGTGTGGGTGTCGATGACGACGACTTCGTCGCTCTCGCCTGGGAGGATCGCCGTTAGCGAGGGCACAGTGCAATCGACCCACTGTGCGTCGAGCGTGAGCTTTGCGCGTTTCCCGAGCTCGGCGAGCCGGCGGACGGCATTGCCCGCTTCGTTTCCGACGAACAGTGCCGGGAGCGGCGGCTTGTAATGACTGGCGTGGGGGGAGAAGTTTCCGGCGATCATCGCATCCGACACGTCGATGATGATGACGACACCCGCCGCCCCCTTCGCCAGCACCGCCTCGAGCGGGAATGCAGGCATGAGCCACAGCCGTTTATAGGGCCGCGACAAATATTCGGCTTTCTCCGCGTCCGGCACGTGGATGTAGAGCGGATCGACCAGACGCTTGATCGTCGTCTGCGGTAGCTTGCCGTCGAACACGACGATGCTACCGGCCGGAACGTCGCCGAGCGCGGTCGGGCCGTTCTTGTCGATCGTTCCGCCGTAATGAAGCGGCGCGGTGATACCGCCGGCGGGAGCGGGTTGCGATCGGACGTAATAGGCGATGTTCGGGACCGGCCTCATCGCTACGCCGTCCTCGAGATCGAGCCCGTAGGCCAGCGGATCCCAGCGCCGATAGGCATAGCTGTCACATGGTCCGAGGGTCAGGCCGATCTGCTGGAACTCACGTGCGAGGAAGTCGACGAAGCGAACATGATTGGGGTGTCCTGGCAGCCGCGGTCCGAAATCCACCATCCGTTGATAATCGCGGCGGATTATCTCGGGCGTCGGCAACGGGACGATGTCGCGACCGGGCGACGCCGCCCCCGCCCCCGCAACGCTTTCCGCTAGAGCGATGCTGCCGAGTGCTCCCGCGCCAAACAATACTTCACGGCGTGTCGTGACGCCTGTCAGCCGGTTCTGAGACATGGTGCAATGCGCCTCGTTTTGATCGCTATCGGAGGGACGATGCCGTCCCGCGGTCACTGGGTGAAAACGGTGGTCCAGATATATTCGGACACATCGATCGGCGCGTTGTCGCCGCTGTAGCTCTGCGTGGGACCGCGATAGCCGTTGTAGAGGACATGCCGGCCGCCCACGATCGTCAGCAGTCCGGTCCGGACGCCGCCCGCGCAGTCGGTATAGACATCCTCAAGTACCTGATCCGGGATCACGGCACGGCTGGTCAGGGTTGACGAGCAGCCGTCATTGGCTTTCCAGGCGGCGAGGCTCGCCGGCGCGGACTGGATGCGGATCGGTACGCCCGCGATGTTGCTGACCGGCGCGTCGGGCCTTGATCCGTCATAGGGGATCGTCGTGTCGGCAGTGCCGGCGATCGAATACAGCGTGACCGGACGGCGCGGCGTGCACTTGTCGAGGTTGAGCGGGAAGGAGACCGCGGCGGACGCGCGGACGACGTCGGCGGCTTCGCACGCCATACGGTGCGCCATCGAACCGCCATTGGAGATGCCGGTGACGTAGATGCGGGTTGCGTCGATCTTCGCGCGGGCCTTCACCCAGTCGATGATCGCTCGTGCGAAGTGGACGTCTGGCACCTCGGTCGCCTTGCTCGTCGAGCAGCAACCATAGCCGTTCCAGCTTCGCGCGAGTCCCGCGGGATAGACGACGATGAAGCCGCGCTTATCAGACTGCTGAAGCTGGCCGGAGACGCTGCGCTCCTCTTCGGCGGTCGAGCTGAAACCGTGGAAGTCGAGCACGAGCGGTACCGCCTGCGTACCGTCATAGCTTGCCGGTACGTGAAGCTTGAAGGTTCGGGGGACGATATCGGGTGCGATGATGTAATCGCCATCGCCCGGCGCAAGCGCGGTCGGCGCCAGAATTTGCGCGGACGCGGCGGTCGGCAAGGCCAGCAGAAGCGCCAGCGCGGCACTCAGCGTACGGATCGTCATGGTATCCTCTCCTCGGGCTTCGATGGGGTGGTGATCGGTGCGGCGCCTAGATTTTTCAGATGCGCCAGTTCGGGCGGCAGCGGCGTGTCGGTGAAGGTGCCGCTGACGATTGGCGGAGCTTCGAGGCCGGACGGCGGGGGCGGCGTGACTATCGGCGTCTGCCGTTTCTGGTCGACGACGGGCTCAACTACATCGGCGTGCAGGTCGGTGTCGTTGCGGACGACGACGATGTCGCTACCGCTGGTGTGGCGTTTGCTGCCGTCGCACGCAGTGAGCGTCAGGGCAGTGACGATCAGCGCCACGGAGCGCATCACAGTGCCGGCCGCCTGAGCCTTCGTGCCACGGCAAGGTGGAGGCAGACCGCGATCACAAAGACCGGTGCCATCGCGTAGAATGCCCATTGCAGCGGCGTATCCGAATGGCCGTTGCGCGCGGCATCACTGACCATGCCGAGGAACGTCGGACCAAGCCCGCCGCCGATCAGGTTCATGACGAGCAGCATCACCGCGCTGGCAGTCGCCCGCCGATCGGCGGGGACGCGTGCCTGCACCAGCGCACCTGCCGGCGTCAGGTAGAAATAGTTGCAGAAGAGCGGCACGGCGAGCAGCGCCAGCGCGATCCGCCAGTCGGGCGCTGCGACGAAGCCAAGGAAGAACGGCAGCGATACCGCCGTGGCAAGGGCGGGAATGAGTCCGTATGCGGCGGTCGACCGTCGTGACAGGACGTCGACCAGTCGGCCCGAGGCGAAGATGCCGCAACAGACGCAGACGCCAAGCAGGACCGCGAAGTAGCTGCCCACCTGCTGCAAGGTCATGGCTTTCTCGCGCATCAGGAACAACGTCAGGAAGGCGAGCGTGCCCGATCCGATGAACGCCGATGCGGCCGCAGCGAATGCGGCTAGCCGGAGTGTCGTGTCGGCCCAGAAGAGGTGAACGCTGGAGATGAGGTCGATGCGCGCCGGCGCTTCCGGGGCATTCGGTACAGCGGCATCCATCATGCCCCGCGCGGGTTCGCGCAAAGCGATCGAGGCGATCAAGGCCGCGACTATGCCGATCGCGCCGACGACCAGGAATGCGTGGCGCCAACCACCGCTGGTGGCCAGCGCCGCACCGCCGGCGACGCCGAGCATCTGGCCCAGCGGCGGCCCAAGATTGTAAAGCGAGAGTGCGGTGGCGCGGCGTTCGCCGGGAAACAGATCGGCGATGATCGAATAGGACGGCGCAACGCCGCCAGCCTCACCGACACCGACCGCAATCCGCGCCGTCGCGAGTTCACCGTAGCCGCGGGCCAGACCGCAGGCGATCGTCGCCGCACTCCAAAGCGCGCACGCGACGGCGACGATGCGCACCCGGTTCGCACGATCCGCGAACCAGGCGACGGGGAGCGACAGCACACCGTAGAACAGCGCGAAATACAGTCCACCGAGCAATCCGAGCTGGCCGTCGGTCAGCTTCAGATCGTCCTGGATCGGCTTTGCCAGGACTGACGGTAATGTCCGGTCGACATAATTGAGAATGTAGACGACCGTTAGAATGCCAAGCGTGATCCAGCGCCGCGCTGGCGTCGGTGTCCCCGCTGTGCGCGGGGAGGGGACCTCCGGCGTGGCGCTGGCAGCGGTCACCAGAACTTCATTCGTGCGCCAACGGTGATCGTGCGACCAGCGACGTCGTACAGGCTGGCGTTGGTCGGATAATCATATTGGAACGCGCCGCTTGGAATGATCGGCGGATGCGCGTTGAACAGGTTGTTGACGGTGCCGAACAGCTGCATGCGGCGGTCCGTGCCGACATCGACATTCAACGTGACGTCGGTGTACCAGGCTGCACGGATGCGATTGTCGGACGGGCTGAGCGCCGGATTGTAATAGTCGGTGCTCGCCTGGAACTTGCCTTTCCCGACCAGCCGTTCCTGCGCGTAGAGCGTGACGGCGCCGGCCGAATAGGATGCGCTGGCAAGCGCGGTGACGCGCGGGTTCTGATACGTCCCCACGACACCGGTGTAATCGATCGTCGCGCCGCCCGGGACGCCGATCGAATAGTTGATCAGATACGATGCCAGCGCCCTGACCTGCATCGTCCCGCCGGCGAGCGGTGCGGTGTAGCCGATCTCGCCGTCGATGCCGCTCGTCTTCAGACGGCTCAGATTCTGTTGGGGCGTGAAGACACGGACCAGCCCGGTCCGCGCAGCCGCATTCGTGTAGACGAGGTTCGCGCACTGGGCCGACGTGAACGCCGAGGCGGTGCACGCATCGATCGTCTGCTGCGGCGTGAGTGTCTGAATGACGTCGTTCACGTTGATGTTGAAGTAATCGACGGAAGCGACCAGCCCGCGAATACCGGTGAAGACGACACCGCCGGTATAGGTCTTGGCGATCTCCGGATCGAGCGCGATGCTGCCGATCCGGCTCTGGATGACGTTGGCAGCGAGGTTGTTGCGCGTGTCGTTGACCGTGACCTGGCTCTGGATCGAGCCGCCGAACAGTTCCTGGATGTTGGGCGCACGAATATCGCGCGACACGGTGCCGCGCAGCGCGATGCCGTCGACCGGTTTCCAGACTGCGCCCGCCTTCCACGTCGTGACCGACCCGGAGATGCTGTAATCGGTGTAGCGCGCGGCGCCGTTGAGATCGATCGATCCGATCGGCGAGCGTGACGACAGGACCGGCACGTTGACCTCGCCAGCGATCTCCTTGACGTCGAACGAACCCCCCAGGGGTTGCGTGTTGCCGAGTTGATAGCTGCCGGCGCCGGCGAGCACCGCGGCGGGAACCAGACGCAGGCCCGTCGCAGACACCGGGGTGGTCGATAGCGAGTCGGTGGTCTGCGTGACCGAGTTCTTGCGGTAGTCGGCACTGATCGCGACCCTGACGTCGCCGGCGGGGAGCGTGAACGCGGACCCGCTCAGCGCAACTTCGGCGACCTGCTGCTTGACCACGGCACGGTAGAAGGCGGTGTCCTTAATATAGTCGATCGCGGCCTGGGACGGGCTGCCGCTACCGAACAGGTTGATCGGCACGCAGCCGGGATACAGCCCCGGGTTCGTCAGCGTGACGTTGCAGACGATCTGGCCGTTGGCGGGATTGCGCACCGCATCGACTGCCGCGAAGAACCGGCTGTAGATGACGTCGTTCGCGACCTTGGTGAGCTGGGTATTATGGCTGCGCGAATAATAGGCGTCGAGCCGCCAGTCGCTCGGCAGCTTCCATTTCAGGCCGGCGACCAGATTATAGGTGTCGTTGGTCGTCGTCGCCGTGGCGGGCTGGGTATCGTACGAGAAGCGCCCAAGCTGGAATCCACCGAGGCGGTTGGCGGTCAGGATCGACTGCACGGCGGTCGGCAGGAACGCGTTGCCGCTCAGGATGGTCGGCGCGTTGAAGCCGGGAATGAAGAAGTCTTCGACCTGTTTGTAGCGATTGCGCACGCTGCTAAACATGCCTTCGCCAAAGACGGTCAGCGTGTCGGTGACGTCGAATTCGGCATGCGTGAAGCCGCTACCATAGCGCACCTTGGCGATCAGGTTGGTCGATGTCTTGGGACCGTCACCGCCGACCTGCACGCCGTCGACGATGGTGCCGCGGTCGAACGGGAGCAACGTGCCGCCCGGACCGAACTGGAGCACACCAGACCCCAGCCCGGTGCCGCCGTAGATCACGCCGCCGGGCGAGAAGATCGGATTGTTGAAATCCGAGACGATGATGCTCTGTGCGGCATTCGCCGGATCGCGGATGACGGCATAGGCGTCCCGGCCCCAAGGGCGCTTCGCGCTGCTGCCGACGCCGTCGGAGCTGTAGAACGCGCCGCTTGCGACGATGCGGCCACGTCCGCCGGCAAAGCCCGAGCCGGCGGTCAGCGTGACCTTCTGCGTGCCGTTGTCGCCGTACGTCGTGGTGCCGGCCTGGACGCTGCCCTTCAGCCCTTCATAGCCGGTATCGAGGACGAAGTTGACCACGCCCGCGACTGCGTCGGATCCGTAGGCGGCGGACGCACCGCCGGTGACGACATCGACGCGCTTGACGAGTTCCTGCGGCAGGATGTTGGTGTCGACCGTACCCAGCGGCGTCGACGGTGGTGCGCGCCGGCCGTCGAGCAGCAGCAGCGTGCGCTGCGCGCCGAGATTGCGCAGGTTGATGAAGCTGCCGGAATCGGCGGCGTTCGATCCGCTCTGGCCATTGGCCGCACCGGTCGATCCGCGGAAGGCGGGGAGCTGGTTCAATCCCTGCGCGATGGTGCCTGGTGCCGAGGTTTCAAGCTGGCTTGCCGACACGACGGTGATCGGCGTCGGCGCGCGCGATCCGTCGACGATTGTGCGCGATCCGGTGATGATGATGTCCTTGGACTCGGTGCTGTCGTCGGGCGGTGTCGTATCCGCCTGGACCGGGTCGGCACTGGTTGCCGCCGGTGCGCGCTCGCCCGCAGCTACGGTTTGCGCCGCGGCAGGCCATGCCGCCAGCACGAGCATCGATACCGATGCACGAAGAAGCCCTCGCATCCTCTTACTCCCTAAAAACGGCGCTCTTCGGCGCTCGTCCATAGTCATCTCCGAAAGATAAAATGGAGTCAATACTGATTGACATGTGAATTAGTGAATGATGAAAAGGGGTATCAGCGCGGCCATCAGAGCCCGTGGAATGGATAGAGGAGCAGGGCGCATGACATCAGGATTGACGAGGGGGCTGGTCGCGGCGGGGCTGGTCGCGGCGCTGGCCATGTTCGCAGGCGTTGCACCGGCTTGTGCCGCACCGCAGGGGCCTGTTGTGACCGTCGAAGGTGGCGCTGTCGCCGGACGCGCCACGGACGATCTGCGGATATTCCAGGGTATTCCTTACGCCGCGCCGCCAGTCGGCGATCGCCGGTGGCGCGAGCCGGCCCCCGTCGTTGCCTGGCAGGGAACGCGCGACGCGACGCGGTTCGGCGCGGCCTGCATACAGCCGGCGGGACGTAAGGAAGCCTGGGCACAGGTCGGCCCGACCAGCGAGGATTGTCTGTTCCTCAACATCTGGCAGCCGGCAAAGCCCGGCAAATATCCGGTAATGGTATTCCTCCACGGTGGAGGGTTCACCTACGGATCGGCAGGCGTACCGCTATATGACGGTGCCGCCCTGGCACGGCGCGGCGTCGTCGTGGTGACGCTCAACTACCGACTCGGAGTGCTGGGCTTCTTCGCGCATCCTGCGTTGACGCGCGAAGCACCGGGCAGCGCGCTCGGCAATTATGGAATCATGGATCAGATCGCCGCACTGCGATGGGTGCGGAAGAACATCGCTGCCTTTCAAGGCGATGCGCGTAACGTCACGGCGTTCGGCGAGTCCGCGGGGGCTGGCACGGTGCAGCTCCTGATGGGGTCGCCCGCCGCAGAGGGTCTGTTCGACAAGGCGATCAGTCAGTCCGGTGCGGGCGGCTCGGTACTGCCGAGCTTTGCAAAGGTGGAGGCGGTCGGCAAGACGCTGAGCGATGCTGCAGGGCTGGGCGATGTGACCGCGGCACAGCTGCGCGCGCTACCGGCCGACAAGCTGCTGATGCGGAGCTTCCCCTTCATCGATGGGAAGATCGTCGTCGCGAGTCCGGGTACCGCGTTCTTGCGCAAGCGCGAGAGGAAAATACCGCTGCTCATTGGCGCGAATTCGAACGAGTCGACTCTGTCGTCGAACAACGCCGATGGGGTGAAACTCGCATTGGGCACCGCGGTGAGCGACTTCGAGAGGCAGTATGTCGCGGCACGACCGGGTAAATCGGCCGACGCGGCGAAAACCGATCTGGCGGAGGATGTCCTGTCGATCCTGCCCTCGGTTTCGATCGGAGCGATGCATGCCGCGGCCGGTGGCCGCGCATACAGCTATTATTTCGACCAGGTCCCCGCATCGCAACGCGCTGGTTCCGCAGGGGCAGGGCATGGCGACGAGCTGCAATATCTCTTCGGCAACCCGTATGACGGTGCAGTGTGGGACGATGCCGATCGTGCCGCCTCGCGAGCGATGGGTGACTATTGGGTGCAGTTCGCGCGAACCGGTGATCCGAACGCCAAGGGGACAGTCGCCTGGCCGCGGATCGACGGTGCAACGGCACCGCGCAGCCTGACGATCGCCACGCCGATCAAGGCGACCATGCTCACTCCGTTGGAAGAGCAGGCGAGAAAGGCCGCGCTGGCAACTTCGATCGCCGCGTGGACGAACGAGCCATGACCGTCGAGCGGTCGCACGCAGGATCGATGCAGCGCCATGACCTCACCGTAGAGAAGTTTCTGGACCATGCGGCCAAATGGCATCCCGACGTGACCGTGGCGTCGGCAGGCCCCGATGGGGTGGTTCGAACAGGCTATGGCGAACTACGGCGCGAGGCGGGCCAGCTGGCGGCTGCGCTATCCGCGGGGGGGATCGGGCGGGGTGACATGATCGCAACGCTTGGCTGGAATACCAAGGGGCACGTGCTGCTATGGTATGCGGCTGCTGCGATCGGCGCGATCTGCCATACGCTCAATCCACGGCTGAGCGCAGCGCAGCTCACCGCGATGATGGCGCGCAGCCGACCACGCCTCCTGTTTTATGGTTCAGGCCTTGCATCGTTGGCGTCCGAGATCACCAACGGCGCGCGATCGACGATCGCGATCGACGATCCGGAGCGTTCCGCCGGTACATCGCTGCGCGATCTTACGGCCGGGGGGTGTGACTATGAGGCGCCGGTTTGGGGGGCCGCCTTGGAGGACGATCCTGCAGGGCTCTGTTTCACGTCGGGGACGACTGGTCCGCCCAAGGGTGTCCTCTATACGCATCGCAGCAATTATCTGCACACCCTGCGCCTTCTTCAGGCCGATGCGCTGGCGCTGACGGCGGACGACCGCGTGCTGCCGATCGTGCCGATGTTCCACGCCAATGGCTGGGGCATACCGTTTGCAGCGCCAGCTGTAGGCGCAGGACTCGTGCTGCCCGGAAGGAACCTGGACGGCCCCAGCCTCGCCGGCTTGATCGCGTCGGAGGCGGTGACGGTCGCGGCGGGTGTGCCCACAGTCTGGCTCAACCTGCTTGATCATGTCGAGCGCCACGACATTGCGTTGCCGTCCTTGCAACGAATCTATCTCGGCGGGTCGGCCATGCCGATCGACGCGCAACGCCGACTGGAACGCGGTCTGGGCGTGTCCGTCCATGCGAGTTGGGGCATGACCGAGCTTTCACCGCTCGGCACTGTCGCCCCCCACGGCGTCGAGCGGACGCGTTCCGGATCGGCGGGGCGTGCGCCGATCGGTCTCGATATGCGGTTGACGGACGCATCCGGCACAGTGCTCGGTAGGCAGCGCGAGACAGAGGGGCATCTTCAAGTCCGCGGACCGAGTGTCGTGCAGCGCTATTTCGGGACTGCGCAGGATGCGACCGATGCCGAAGGCTGGTTCGATACCGGTGATCTGGCGCGCATCGACGCGGACGGTAGCCTGACGATCACGGGACGGGCGAAAGACCTCATCAAATCCGGCGGCGAGTGGATCAATCCGGGCGAGATCGAGCGCATTGTCGCCGAGGGTCTGGATACGGGCTTGGTCGCGGTCATCGCACGCGCCGACGCTAAATGGGGCGAGCGGCCGGTCCTGATCTATGAGGCCAGCGCCCACGTCGATATCGAAGCGTTGCTGGATGGCCGGATCCCGCGGTGGTGGATGCCCGATGCGATCGTCAGGATCGACCGAATGCCGCTCGCCGTTACCGGCAAGATCGACAAGCAGGCTCTCCGGGTAACTTTTGGCGCAGCCGAAGCGGTTGCGTCCGACGCGGTCCTCCGCGCATGACCCTCGTCATGGCCACTGATACACCCGCCGAACGCCCGCAGCCCAAACGTTCAAGAAAAGAGCGTCGCGAGGACAGCATCGAGCAGATTCTCGACGCTGCGGAATATCTGTTTTCGAAACACGGCATCTACGGTGTGACACTCAAGGACGTCGCGCAGCGCGTCGGCGTCCACACGTCGCTGATGCACTATTATTTCGCTGACAAGCAGGCGCTGTTCGTCGAGGTCTTCGAACGGCGCGCCACTGTCACACGCGCGCGGCGCATCGAGGCGCTCGATGCTTATGAACGTGCGTGCGATGGCCGCCCGACCGTCGAGGGCGCGCTACACGCGTTCCTAGATACCGATCTGGATCTGTATATTTCCGGCGGCGAAGGGTGGCGCAACTGGGGTGCGCTCGGCGGCCAACTCAGTAACACCGACTATGGGGCCGAGCTGATGGACAAGCATTTCGATCCGGTCGTGATGCGGCTGATCGACCTGCTCAAGCGGGCGATGCCCGACATGGCAGAAGAGGATATCTTTTGGGGCTATCACTTCGTTACCGGCAGCCTGCTGCTTACGCTCGCGCGGACCGGGCGGATCGACAAGCTGTCGAACGGTCTGTGCCACTCCGACGATTTCGAGGCCGTCAAAGCGCGGATGGCGCGGTTCATGGCAGCGGGTTTCCGTGAATTTGCAGCGACGTCGGCCTCGAAGGGCGTGGAAGGCTAAGCAGAAAATACTGACCAACAGGCCGAAAGAACCGCAGCGGCGGTCGCGGTGACAGGAGAGATGCACATGAAACGTCGGATTTGGCCCGCTCTGATCGCTCTCGCTTGCACCACCATGGGCGCGCGCGAAGCCAGTGCCCGCGAACGGTGGACGAGCGCGCAGGCTAACGCCTGGTATGCGAAGCAGCCTTGGTTGGTAGGCGCGAACTACGTTCCGGCCAACGCGATCAACCAGCTGGAGATGTGGCAGGCCGCGACCTGGGATCCCGCGGCGATCGACCGCGAGTTCGGCTGGGCGCAGGCGATGGGCATGAACACGATGCGCGTATTTCTTCACGACAAGCTCTGGCAGCAGGATCCCAAAGGCTTCAAGAACCGCATCGACACGTTCCTCGCCATCGCGAAGAAGCACGGGATCCGGCCGATGCTGGTTTTCTTCGACAGTTGCTGGGATCCCGATCCGAAGCTCGGGCCTCAGCACCCGCCAATCCCGGGCGTCCATAACTCAGGCTGGGTGCAGTCTCCAGGGAAGGCGATCCTCGCGGATCCCGCGGCATGGCCGCAACTCAAGGCGTATGTTCAGGACATCATCGGGACCTTCGCGAAGGACGATCGCATTCTTGCCTGGGACGTCTGGAACGAGCCCGACAATCTCGCGCCTGCCTATCCGGTGACTCCCGGCAAGGTCGCCCAAGTCCGGGCAATGCTCGGCGATGTCTTTCGATGGGCGCAGGCGATGAATCCGACGCAGCCGCTGACGAGCCCGGTTTGGAGCCATGACGGCGACTGGGCACCGGGCGGTAAACGCAAGCCAATCGAAGCCATCCAGCTCGATCAGTCCGACATCGTCAGCTTTCACAATTACGATTGGCCAGAAACGTTCGAAGCCAAGGTCAAACAACTACTCCCCTATGACCGGCCGATTTTGTGCACCGAGTATATGGCAAGAGGTAACGGCTCGACCTTCGACGGCAGTCTGCCGATTGGTAAGCGCTACAACATCGCAATGATGAATTGGGGCTTGGTCGATGGAAAGACACAGACGCGGCTGCCTTGGGACAGTTGGTATCATCCTTACACGCTGACCCAGCCAACGATTTGGTTCCACGACATGTTGGAGGCCGATGGGACGCCGTACCGTCAGTCGGAGGTCGACCTGATAAAGCGCTTGGTCGATGCGCCCAAGAGCAAGTACCAGCCTCCTCGTACAGGTAGCTGATATTCCGCCTACCCGGCCAGTGCAAGACTGTAGGCCTCAGTTCTTCGCGAGCGAATAGTTGAGGGCTGCGATTTCATATCGCGGGGATGAACGAGCGGCCGATGTTGGGAAGCCGGGGAAAGGGCATGAGCGTCCGATTGTGGGTCTGCCCTCGGCAGTTCAGACGAGGCAGCTCACGACTAACATACGCCGCTTCAATGTGGCGCTGGGAATGTCTATCTGCTCCGGAGCCGCCATTCCTGTTCGGTCGAGCGGTAAGCCAGCAGTGCGCCCCCATTCTTGCCTTTCAGTCCAACGTTAAGCGATCCCAAAAGCGTTCGCTGTGCTTACGTTACCACTAGAGACACGTTTAGGCAGCGTCGGCTAGAAGGTCGACGCTGACGGTTTACCGTCACTCAATGCCCCCTTGGCAGGGGCGCAGACGCTAGGACGATATGATGTCATCGGATGAGGCGCCACCCGAACGCGCTCCTCTTAAACCGGCGCCCGACGTTCAGAAATTTCTAATCTCGGCGTCATGTCATATTGCCGGGCGCCTCGATACGCCCAATCTCCTTATTGCCGACGCGATGCCCGGTCTCGGAAATCGCGCGACGTATCAGCGACTGCGAAGCGCGAACAATGCCCGGGCGGTATTCGCGCTGGTGTTCCGCACCAACCCTGGCGATCAGGGCGGTTTCATTATCCCGCAATATGACTCGGTGGCTGAGCAGGTCTGCGGCTATCTCAGCCTGTTCTATGGCAAGCGCTTCGACAGCCATGGGGCGATTGAGAATAGTGGATTGTTCGGCCTTCCTGACCTGCGCGCGCTCGACCTTTTCTGCGATCCGCGCCTACCACAAAACGGCAATGTGCCCCGCATCGATTTCGGGCTTCCGCTTGAGCTGGAGCGGTTCGACGCGATGCTGCCCCTCCTGTTTTCCGCGCCCGGCGGCGACCCGCGCCTCGTGCCGTTCCGCACGGCACTAAAATTCTACCAGCAGGCGCTATGGGCGGCCGAGCATGACATGGAGATCGCCTATCTACACCTGATCAGCGTCGGAGAGATATTAACTGGGTCCCTCGAGCTCGACGAGGCATCTCTATTGGATGTCCAGACCCGCGCGTTGCTCGCGCGGATCGAGGCCGAGATGCCCGATGGCGCGAAGACCGCGCGCATCTTGCGAAGCAAGCTTCGCGGCATCAAGCGGCGCTTTGTCCTCGGCTTGGAGTCGCTGCTCGACCCTGCCTTTTTCGAGCAGTCGCAGGCCGGGCCTAGCTTTGCCCGGTTGGAAGCCAAGACGATCGCGAAGCGGCTTTCCGCCGCCTATGATCTTCGTAGCCGGTACGTGCATACGGGACAGAGCTTTGGGATTGTTGTAGGGCCGCGTAGCATGGACTGCGAGGAGGTCCAGCCGGGAAAGCCCATGCACGCGGATAAGGAATTCGCGAAGGCACTGGCCTGTGCCCCAACATATATCGGGCTTGAGCGCATCGTGCGCTACTGCCTGCTACGCTATCTCGAGACGGTGGGTCTGCAGCTGCCCGTCCGGTAAGTCGCGGTCGACGCGCAAGCCTTATCGCTACCAGCCACGGCGACGTGACGCACTAGACACGCAGCAGAGGGCTCGGATTGGCCTTGGACGCGACAATCGTCAGGCCGTCCTTGGCACGACTCAGCGCCACATAGAGGAGGCATCGCGCGTCGTGCTTGTCAGGAAATGTCTTGGCGTCGACTGGCATGAGAATGACGTTGCCGCACTCAAGCCCCTTGGCCTTGTGAATGTTGCTAATCGCCTTTGCCGGGAGCTTTGGCCGTACGAATGTGCGCCGGTTGGTCAGTTCAGCCAATCCTGCTTCGACGTCGTCAAACCGACCGAGATGCACGGCATCCCAATATTCACTGAAATGATCGATCTCGATCTCCCGGAACGCCGGATCGCTGCCCCTGAGGGCGTAAAGCTTACTCAGCATCACCGCGACACCGCGATGATCGGGCTGACCGACGACAAAGGACGCTAGCTCCTGCAGCAGCGCGGGCTTGCCCTTGCAGGCCGTTAAGCAGCCCTCGCGCGCTTCCCGCTCGAACCTGTCCGCGAACGCCTTTTTTGTGAAACCCTTGCCGACTTTGCCGAGGAACCGCACCGTGGCCCCCGCGACGGTGGCGGCATCGGACTGCGCTGCATGAAGGTCGTCGATGAGTTGTTCTAGCGCCGAGCGCGTATGCCCCTCCCAGAGCGGCAGCCGGCGGTAGAACATCCCGCGGCAGGACCGCGTCGCCTCGTTATAGCGCGTCAGCACAAGCAGCGATTGCGCCCGCTTCTCCACGTCGAAGATCGGCTTCCCTTCCGAATAACGCAGCCCTTGCGCTTTTTGGGAGATGTTCTCGGCCAAAACGACCTTCACGCTGCGCGGCAAGGCGCCGGTCAGATCGATCTGGCTGCCCGCCTTCAACGTCGCGCGCGCTTCGAGCGTCCATCGACCAAGCTCCGAGCAGCCGCCGCTCCAGCGATGCGGCGTCGTGAGCGACGCGCACGCATCGGCGCCCTTGAGCAGCATGGTCCAGTCGCAGGTCGCGGACGCAGCCGACTTCTGATCCTCCTTGTAAATGTGCTGCATGGGATCGCCGAAAATCCGCGTACGAGAGCCTTGCCGGAGTAAGGCCATTACCACGGCATGCTGGTCGCCACTGGAATCCTGATGTTCGTCGCAGATGATCGTTGGATAGCGGACAGCGATGGCGGCTGCGACCATCGGATGGCGATCGACAAGCCGGGCCACACGCGCCGCGAGCTGCGCATGGCCCTTGGGTGTGCGCCGTGTCCAGGCACCGATGTCGGCGGGCAACCCGAGCCCACCATGATAGGCGCTCGCGACCTGCGCGATCAGGCTGTCGATAGTCCTGATCTCCACGCGTCGTCCGACCCCCGCCGTCCGTTCGGTAAAGACATTGCAGGCGGCATGGGTGTGGGTGACGATCAGAACGCGCCCGGGCGAGGCGGTCGCTACGTCACGGGCATATTCGGCACCTTGATGGGTCTTACCGCATCCAGCGGGCGCCTCGACGACCACAAGCGGCGCATCGGACCGGAGAGTCTTGGCGACCGTGCGATCCGACATCACGGCAGGTCGGCCAGCGGATGCAGCTGGACCGCGCCGCGCACGGCGTTGCAGAACGGCAGTAGGCGCGGGCCGAAGTCCGGCCATAGGCCGAGGCTCCACACCTTGTCTGCGAGTTCCCGCCCGCCGTTGAAAGTCTTGAACCAAGCTCGGGCGTGCGCGCGATAGACATTTTTCTCCGCCTGCCTGCCGTCCGGAACTTTGCCTAGCGACGCCTCTGCCAGCAACGTTCGAAGGCGATCCCCCGCCGCAGTCTGGATCGCGGCGAAGTCCCGCTCTTCGATCCGGAGCCGGTCAGCGAGGGAACGGAAGCGTTGGGCAGTCTGCACGCCCGTGGGATCGATGATCAGGCTCTCGAGCTTGTTGTCCGGCGTGGCAGCGATGATCTCCTGTTCGATGCAGCCGTTGGACCAGCGGAACAGCAGCTTGCCCAGCGTGCCCTCAAGCGTCCGCCAGCGCTGCGGGTAGAGATTCTCCTCATCGACGAATCCGGCGAAGCTCAACCGGCTCTTGTCGAGCGCCTCGAGCAGCTGGAGGGTGTTTTCATGGCCGCCGCCATTTGTGACGTGGACGCCGCACGGCGCGAGACCTACCTCGATCGCGCGGCTCAGCAGGGTGGTCACGAAACCCCATTCGGTGGCGCCTTCCGCGATCACCGCGAGCCGGGACAAGAAGATTTCGGGATCGCGCTCCCGATGCCGGACTGCAGCTTCACCCTTGATCTCTCCGATCCTGCCCTGATGATCGACGTACCAGAGTGTGGCCGCACCCGCAGCGCCGATCGCCGTCGGACTGTGTGTCGTGAGGAAGACCTGGGTACCCGCGGTCTGGAGTTGCTTGATCAGCACGCGTTGCCGGTACGGTTCGAGACCGCGTTCAATTTCGTCGACGACCGTGATAGGCGTCTCGCTCTGGTTCTGCTCGGTGATCGCCAGCGCCGCGAGCCGGCGCGTGCCGGCGCCCCAGCTCGATAGCGGCAACGCCACGCCATACCGTTGCGCCGTCAGACCGACCATTGATGCGATTGAGGCGCCCTGGCCGCCGGTGATTTGCAGATCGAGATCGCTCGGTAGGTTCTTGTGGCGAAACGCCGCGTCCAGTTTGACGAGTTCGTCCTTGGCCTGATCTTCGAGCTGGTTCTTCACATTCGAGCTGGCGAGTTCGCTAGCCATGCGCGAGCGCAGCGCCTTGTCCGAAAGCAGGCGGTCGAGCGCGGAGCCCTGGACCAGGCGAAGGTCCCGATCGTTGCGATCGTCGCCGCCAAGCCGGATCAGGCCGATCGCGCGACGAAGGGCAACGGGGAAGGCATCGGCTGTCCCGTCAGGCTGGACGATCTCGTAATAGAGTTCGAGCTCGTCGGTTCCGCGAACCCTGATCTTGTAAACTGGCGTCTCGGCGTCGTTTGGGGCACTGTCGAGGTCCGGGACCATGGCGTCGCTGCCGTTCCAGCCCCATGGCCACGCCGGCTTCATCTGGACGTTAATGCCGCATCCGGGCGGCAGCAAAATTATTCCCTCAATGCTGAAACCCTGCTCGATCTGCCGGGCATGATATTCGGTATCGGCGAGGTTCGCCGGATTGACCGGGCTGAGCAGCAGGCTGATCGCGTCGAGGATCGTCGTCTTGCCGACGTCTCCACCGCCCAGGATCAAGTTCATGCCGGGCTTCGGATGCCAGTCTAGTTCGGTCAGCCCCCTGAACCGTTCGATGCGCAGGCGCAGAAGCGTCGATGTACAGGCTTTAGCTTCTGCCGGATCGTCTTCAGCGATAGTCATCACAAATCCCTTGAGCGAGTGATCGAGCGTCGCCAAGCCATCCCTCCTTGGTGCGCCATTCGACGATCGCGGCATTCATGCGAGAAAGACTTTGCTGCATGTTCCGATGCTAGTCCGGTGCGCAGCGAGTGTCAGGAGGGCAGGCGATGGAAACGCATTATTTCGAGCGGTTGAAGGCCCACATCCTTCCGCTGTCTGAATCTTTGACCTTCGATGTCGCGCGTCAGGAATGGAATCTGGTGGGCGTCGAGATTAGCGAGGAATACGACAACTGCCCTTGCGGCCAGGAGATCAAGGAGCATTGTTATATTCGCAACAGGCTCAACGGCAATGCGACCTGTATTGGCAATGTCTGCATCAACCGGTTCATCCAGATCGACACCGGGAACCTGTTCGACGGCCTGAAGCGCATCGCCAAGGACATTTCGGCGAACGCGAACAACGACCTTATCGAGCACGCCTTTCGAATGGGATATTTGTTCGGGGAGAAAGAATATCGGTTTCTGAAACAGACCGCGCTCAAGCGCAACCTCTCAGCTGCGCAGGTCGCGTGGAAGCAGAAGATCAATCGGCGCATCCTGAGCAAGACGATTGTCCACCGTCGAAGCGCAACATGATCAATAGGGGATATCCACCATTCTAGATAACGGCCCAAATTCTGTCGCTCTGCAATGCCGTTCAGGCCAGCGCTGAACGTCCGCCTCGGACACCACTGCCGTTCGGTGCCTCTCATGCAATCGACGGCTTTGTCCCACTTTTCGCCGTTCCACGTCCTCGACCCGTCGCTTATGGCGAGCGGATCAGTCTAGATGAATGAACGACCGAAGCTGGGAAGCGAGCAGGGTGGCCTGAACGTCCACTTGTGGGTCTTAGTGCGATCCGAAAGACCGTTCGAAAAGCGGAATTCGAACTCAAGAGTTTCAAAGCTCACGCTGACTAAACGTGAGCAAGCGCGTTATTGACCATTCCCAATTACAAGTGAAGCGTCTATTCATCTTGGCAATGGATCGTGGAAGGTCATTGTGTTACGCTATTAGATTGTTCGATGTCGTCGTGTGGTGGTCGCGTAATGCCATCACAAGCGTCAAACAATCTCGAATATCGTTGCGTTCGCTATTCCGCCCCCCTCGCACATTGTTTGGAGTCCGTAGCGCGCGCCGCGCGCGCGTAACGCGTGAACGAGGGTTGCCGTCAACTTCGTTCCGCTCGCGCCCAACGGGTGGCCGAGCGCGATCGCGCCGCCGTTGACGTTGAGGCGCGAGGGATCGGCGCCGGTCGCCTTCAGCCAAGCCAGCGGGATGGCTGCGAACGCCTCGTTCACCTCGTAAAGGTCGATATCGGCCATTGACAGTCCGGCCCGGGCCAGCGCCTTGGCCGTGGCCGGGATGGGCTCCTCGAGCATGATCACGGGATCGCCGGCGGTGACGGTGAGTATGTGGACGCGCGCGATCGGCGTGAGGTTGAAGCGTTTCAGCGCAGCCTCGCTGACGATCAGGACGCCGCTGGCGCCGTCGGTCATCTGGCTCGCATTCGCCGCGGTGATCGTGCCGCCCTCGACTAGCGGCTTGACCGCTCCGATCGCTTCGATCGACGTGTCGAAACGGACGCCCTCGTCCCGCGTCACCGGGCCTGCCGGCGTGTCGACGGGAACGATCTCGCCCGCGAATGCGCCGCGTTCGATCGCGGCCGCAGCGCGGCGATGACTTTCCAGCGCGAAGGCATCCATGTCGGCGCGCGTAAGTCCGTATTTGTCTGCGACCATCTGCGCGCCGGTGAACTGGCTGAATTCCGCGACATCGTAACGGTTGCGGATCGCCTCGCTCCACGGACCGGTGCCGAGCCCGGCATCGGCGTGAAGGCGGAAATTCGACCCCATAGGGACTCGCGTCATGCTTTCGACGCCGGCCGCGATCACCACGTCCTGCGTACCTGACATCACCGCCTGCGCCGCGAAATGCAGCGCCTGTTGCGACGATCCGCATTGCCGGTCGATCGTCACCGCGGGGACGCTGTCAGGTAGCCGCGATGCGAGCACGAGATTGCGCCCGAGCGCGAACGCCTGTTCTCCGGCCTGGCTAACACAGCCCACGATGACGTCTTCGATCGCACTCGGATCGATTCCCGTTCTATCCACGAGAGCGTTGAGAACGATGGCGCCAAGGTCGGCGGGATGTACGCCAGCGAGGCTACCTTTGCGACGCCCACCCGGTGTGCGCAATGCGTCAACGACAAAAGCATCCGCCATTGAATTCATCCTAATCCATGCGCCGCAAGGACACTTGCGGTCGGAATGATCCCCTGCATCGCACGATGACCGGACTTGTGCAATTCGTCAACGCATGCATTGACAACCGTCAAGGCCTGCGTCAGTTTTACCGTAGCGACTGCCCCAGCGAGGGCGGCGTGGCGAGGATGCAAACAGGAGGCTGACGATGCGCGGCACGATGAAGCGGGCCCCGATGAGCAGGGCGAAGCTGGCGGGTGGGATCTCGGTACTGGCGCTGCTCGCGCTGCCTGCGACGGCACAGACGGCGCCGGATACGCCCGCGGGGCCGGAAGCGACGGCTGCGCAGACCGAAGCGCGGACCGAACCAGCTTCGACAGGCGATATCGTCGTTACGGCCAGGCGGCGCAGCGAGACGCTGAACACCGTTCCCGTGGTCGTCTCGGTCATCGGCCAGGCGCAGATCGCCAACAACAACGCGACCGACCTCAGCAAGATCGGCGAACTGACGCCGACCGTCATCATCGGCGCGTACAAGTCGAACGGTGGTGGATCGATCGCGATCCGTGGGATCAGCTCGCCCGCCAACCAGGCCGGGTTCGAGCAGGCGGTGTCGGTCGCGATCGACGGCGTGCAGACCAGCGACGGCCGCATCGCACAGCTCGGCATCTTCGACGTCCAACAGGTCGAAGTGCTGAAGGGGCCGCAGGCGTTGCTGTTCGGCAAGAACAACACGGCCGGCGTTATCTCGATCGCGACCGCCGATCCGACGGACCGGTTGGAGATCAGCGGGCGCACGGCGTATGAATTCGTCGGCGACGAGAGCACGACGGATGTCGCGATCTCCGGGCCGCTTTCCGAGACGTTCGGGGCGCGTCTGGCAGTGCGCTATCGCAATCTCGACGGCTGGCTGCGCAATACCGCACAGCCGATCGCGAACCCCTTCTACCGCGCCGCCACCGGCGCCCCGGCGGGGGCGGCACAATTGCCCGGCACCACGGACACGCGGCCGGGCGACAAGGAAATCCTGGCGCGCCTGACGCTGAAAGGCGAGCCTTCGGACAATTTCACGTTCCGGGCCAAATCCTTCTTTGCACGAAACAAGGATGCCGGCCCTGGCACCGCAACGCAGAATATCGGCCCCTGCACGGGCGCGACGCCGCGCATGTACGGTATCGCCGATCCGGCGGCCGACTGCGTGGTCGACAACCGGACGACGATCGGAAACTTGCCCGCCGCGATCTCCACGACGATGCGTGGAGGCAGTGCGGATGGTTCGCCCTACGGCAAACTCACCGTGCTGACGCAAGCGATCGATCTGGGCTGGAAGCTAGGGGCCGTGTCGATCGATACCACGACCGGGTACAACTACACGAAATACCGGTTTTTCTCCGGGCTGGACCAGACGAGCTATTCTCAGCTGGCGTTTTTCAACGAACAGCGTGCCGAGCAATTCTCGCAGGAGCTTCGCGTCACCAGCGACCTGCAAGGCCCTTTTAATTTCATGGCCGGCGGATTTTACCAGACGTCGCGATTGCACGACAACAACGACACCAAGCTGAACGACGGCAACTACAACGCCGCCGCCAACCGCTTCTCGACGTACGAGGATTTCAGCCTCCAGACCGGGAATACGCTGTCGGGGTTCGCGCAGGTTCTGGTTAAGCCGATCCAGACGATCGAGATCGCCGGCGGCGCGCGCTACACGCGGGAGCGCAAGCGGTTCAGCAAGCAGAACCTGTATGGCATCGGCACGTTCAACACGCTGAACACCGTCTATCCAGGATCGAGCCGGGTCGGCTATCTGGAGGGGAGGTTCGAGGACAGCAACGTTTCGCCCGAAGCGACTGTCACATGGCGGCCCGACAGCAGCAAGACGCTATTTATCGCCTACAAGACCGGGTTCAAATCGGGTGGGTTCGGCCTGACCAGTCCGCTCCAGACGGGGACGCGGATCGGCGATACCGACTTCGATTCCGAAAAGGCGCGCGGGTTCGAGGCTGGCGCGAAGGGGCTGTTCCTCAACGGGCGACTGCGCGTCAACGTCGCGGCATTCGCGTACAAGTTCACCGATCTGCAGGTGAACACCTACGACCCCGCCCGCGTCGCCTACACGATCAACAATGCCGGCGAAGTGCGTCAGCGCGGCGGTGAGGCGGAGGTGAACTACTCGCCGTTCCAGGCGCTCACGCTGCACGGTGCGATCGCCTACACGCACAACCGGTTCCGCAATTTCGTCGGGCAATGCTATGGCTACGCCTTCCCGACGGGTACGGTACGCGCGACCGCCACGGCCCCGGCGAACTGTTCGTTCGTCAACGCGACCGCGCTGACCCTGCAGCAGGATTTCAATGGCCGCGCCCCCGCCCGGTCGCCTGATTGGGCCGGAAATGGCGGTGCGGAAGTCACGATTCCGCTCGGCGCCTACAAGCTGGCCGTGACGGGCGACGCTTTCTACAGCGGCAGCTACTTCGCGGCCGAAACGATGGCTCCGTCGACGCTGCAGCGCTCGCTCTGGCGCTTCAACGCGAGCGCGCGCGTCGCCGAGATCGACGATCGCTGGTCGGTGTCGGTGATCGGCCGCAACCTGACCAACAAATATTATTTGCTCTACGCAGCGGACCGCACCGGGGGCGCGAGCGTTCCGGGAGCGATCAGCGAACAGCGTGGTGTCATCGCGCGCGGACGGGAAGTCGCGTTGCAGCTTTCGGGGAAATTCTGATGGATGTGAAGGATCTGCTGATCACGCGCGACACCCCGGTCGGGTACGAACTGCAACCGCTCAAGAAGAAGGCGGCGATCCAGCTGATGGGATCGCGGCTATGGGGACGGTTCAATCCGAACCACTGGGACCCGGTCTATGCCGGCGCAACCGGGCTGAAGGCACCGATCCAGACCGGTGAAATGTCGTCCGCCTATATCGCGGAGATGTGCGTCAACCACTTCGGCGCAGCGATGTTCACCGGTGCGCGCGTCGTGTGCAAATACATCGCCTCGACGCTCGCGAACGAGGTCATCACGACGCACGGCGTGGTCCGCGAAAAGATCGCCAAGGGCGATGGCTTCCGGTTCGTCGTCGATGTCTGGGCGGACAACGAGGAGGGTGAGAAGAAGACGGTCGGCTTCGTCGAAGTCGATGTCGATGTCGACGTGAAGGGAGATCGCGCATGAGCACCGACCAGTTGCGGCCGATGTCCCCGGTCCAGATCGCGCAAACGCGGGACTTTATCGACGGGCTCGAGGCTGGTGCAGCGACCTATTGGGACATGGTCGAGGTCGGCGACGAACTGTCGCGTGAACTGACGATCAGCCCCGAACTCGTGATCCTGTATGCGGACGGCGTGGAGGATTTCAATCCGTGGTACGAAGGCTGGCGGATGAACAGCTGGACGATACCCGGCGAATCTCCGTTCGGCGGTGCGATCGTGCCGCCGTTGCTGGTCTCGCATTTCGTGCTGTCGGTGCAGTTCGATCACACCAGGCCGTTTGCGATCGGATCGATCCACACCAATCACGATTCCGAGATCGTGGCGCCGATCCCGGTCGGCGCGACGGTACGGATCACGACGCGCGCCACCGAAAAATACGTGAAGCGGGAGCGGCGGTATGTACGGCATTCGGTGACGGTCGAGGACGTCGCGAACGGCACGCTCTATTTCCGCGAGACGCGGGATATCCTGTCGCTGTGAGCGCGATGGTCGCAGACGGGCTGTTCGAGCTTCACGGCGACGAACCGCGGTTGATCGGTACGCGGTGTGCTGCGTGCGGCACGGTGTATTTCCCGCAGGCGCCGAGTTGTCGAAACCCCGACTGCCGGGAAAAGACCGTCGAGCGCGCGGTCCTGCCGACCCGCGGTGTCCTTGTGAGCTACACCGTGCAGCGTTACCAGCCGCCGGCGCTGTTCCGGATCGACGATTGGCAGCCTTACGCGATCGGGCTGGTTGACCTCGGCGACGGGCTGGAGGTGATGGGCATGCTTTCGGGATTTGCGCTCGACGGGATCGCGATCGGAACGCGTGTGCGGCTGGTCGCCGAGTCGCTATATGCAGATGCGGAGCGGGGCCCCATGCTGACCTACAAGTTCGCGCGGGAGATCGACGCATGACCCAGTCCGTCTACGTGCTGGGTGCCGGCGCGCATCCGTGGGGCAAATGGCCGGACAAGCCGCAATTGCAGCTAGCGCTGGAGGCGATCGATCTCGCGCTGGCCGATGCGGGGCTAGGTTGGCCCGACGTGCAGGGTCTCGTCGCAGCGAGTTCGCGGTTCGAGGGCGGCATGGGGTGGGGGCTGCATGCCAACGAGATCGTCCAGGCGGTGGCCGAACAGGGCATCCCGTCCGTCAACGTCGGAGGCGCCTGCGCGGCCGGGGCGATCGCGTTCCACACCGCGCACGCGATGATCGCCAGCGGCGAGCATGAAGTCGTGTGCGTGATCGGTGCCGAGCGGATGCCAAAGGGTTTCATCCCGCGCCCGCCCGGCAGCCAGGACGATATCACGGACAGCGACTACCTGCGCTGGGTGGCAATGGGCGCGACCAATCCCGCGTATTGGGCGATCGAGGCACGGCGGCGGATGCATGAGCTCGGCACCAGTGAAGAGACTCTTGCGCGTGCCGCGGTGCTGATGCGGCGGAATGCTACGGGGAATCGCTTAGCTCGGTTCCGCAAGGAAACGACTGTCGACGAAGTTCTCGCATCTCCGATGGTCGCCGATCCGCTTCATCTGCTTCAGATATGCCCGGTCAGCGACGGTGCAGCGGCCATCATCCTTGGCAGCGAGGCGTGGATGAAGCGGACCGGACGCCTTGCCGTAAAGGTCGCGGGGTGCGCGATCGCAACGGGCAGTTTCGGCGATCCCGGCCGTCGCATTCCAACGATCGCCTCGAGCGTGCGTGCGGGCGTCACGCATACCAGCGAAGTCGGCAACGCGGTCGCGCGGGCCTGTGCGATGGCGGGGATCGGGCCCGAAGACGTCGACATGCTCGAAATGGCCGACAACACCGCATGGCACATCCTCGCCTGGCCAGAGCAATTCGGATTCTATGAGGCGGGCAAGGGCGACTGGATGCTCGAGAACGGTGAACTCGACATCGGCGGGACATTGCCGATCAACCCGAGTGGCGGGTTCCTGTCGTTCGGCGAGGCGACCACCGCGCAGGCCGTGCTGCAGATCTGCGAACTGACATGGCAGTTGCGAGGCCAAGCCGAAGGGCATCAGGTTCCCGGTGCGCGCATCGGCATGTCCGCGGTACTGGGGCTCGGCGCGAACGGCGGCTCGGTCATCCTGAAGGCGTGAGGACAAGACTATGCGAATGACGGACATTGCCGCGATCGTGACGGGTGGCGCGTCGGGACTCGGCGAGGCGACGGCGGCCATGCTGGCAACAGCGGGCGCGCGCGTGACAATCTTCGATCTGAACGCCGAGATCGTTGAGGCGACCGCCACGAGGATCGGCGGACGGTTCGCGCGTGTCGACGTCACCGACGATCAGGGCGTGGCGGATGCGCTGGCCGAGGCGGAACAGGCGCACGGCGTCGCGCGCGTTCTGATCAATTGCGCAGGCATCGCGCCGGCGGTGAAGACGGTCGGCAAGGACGGGACGCCGCATCCGCTCGACCTGTTCCGCAAGACGGTCGAGATCAATCTCGTCGGCAGCTTCAACATGATCTCGAAATTCGCCGCGCGTCTGGCGGCGGCCGAACCGATCGGCGAGGAGCGCGGGGTGATCGTCAACACCGCATCGGTCGCGGCGTACGACGGGCAGGTCGGGCAGGTGGCCTATGCTGCATCGAAGGGTGGCATCGTCGGGCTGACATTGCCCGTGGCGCGCGACCTAGCGCAGCACCGGATTCGCGTGATGACGATCGCGCCGGGCATCTTCCTAACGCCGATGCTGATGGGATTGCCGCAAGCCGCGCAGGATTCGCTCGGGACTCAAGTGCCGCATCCGTCGCGGCTCGGGCGTCCGGAGGAATATGCGCAGCTGGTGGCGTCGATCATCGCCAATCCGATGCTTAACGGCGACGTTATCCGCCTCGACGGTGCGATCCGGATGGCCCCACGCTGATCTAGGAGGCGCTGATCTAGGGGCCGCCGATCTGGGACGCGGCGATCCGTGCGGCAGCAAACGCGATCGCTTCGTTGGCAACGGGTGTCAGTTGCGGCAGACCGGCAAAACCATGGATCATACCCGGATACCTACGCAGCGCGACGTCGACCTCCGCGTCACCCAATCGCCGAGCGAGCGCTTCGCCCTCGTCGCGTAGCGGGTCGAACTGTGCGGTGACGATCGTTGTCGCCGGCAGCCGCTGCAAATCGGCGCGCGTCAGATCGAATGACGGATCCGCCCCGCCGTCGCCGCGATACGCGTCCCACGCCCATTCGAGGAACGAGGCCGTCAGCATATAGCCTTGCGCGAACTGCACCGCCGAAGCGCTGTCGCTCGCAGGATCGAGCAACGGGTAGATCAGGCCGATATGGTCGAGCGGGACACCCTCATCGCGGCAGCGCAGCGCGAGGCCGAGTGCGATATGGCCGCCCGCACTGTCGCCAGCAACGGCGATGCGATCGGAATAGAGGTCGAGCAGCCGAGCCTCTGCTCGAAGCCATTCGAGTGCTGCCTGCGCGTCGTCGAGTGCAGCGGGGAAGTGGTGTTCGGGGGCCAGCCGATAATCGACCGCGACGACCGTCCGGCCGCTCGCATAGGCGAGTGTCCGGCACATTGCATCGTGCGTGTCGAGGTTGCCAAGGATGAAGCCGCCGCCGTGGCAGAACAGGATTGCTGCGGTTCGATCGAGCGTCGGGCGATAGACCCGCACCGGGATCGGTCCACCCGGCCCGGGGACGACGTGATCAACCGTCGACGCTATGAAGGGCTTCGGAGCGCGCGCCTGGAACGCGTTCGCGGCCCGGCGTAGATCGGTGAGGGACACATGCGGCGGTGGCCGGCGCAACGCCATTCGCGGGTCCGCGAGTAGTGTGTCGAATGCCGGATCGGGGGCGTCGTCAGGCATCGGCGTGCTGGCCGACCGTGCGCAGCGTCAGCCCTTCATACCCCTTGGCCGCGGTCTTCTCCAGGATGCGGCGATACCCGCGGACGCCCCCGGAATACGGCATGAAGACGCGCGGCTTCCCCGGCATTTCGGCGCCCAGATAATAGGACGGCGTCTTCGGGTAGAGGGTTTCCTGCGCCCGCTTGTTCACATGCGCGACCCAGTCGCGTTCGGCCTGCTCGGTCGCCTCGATCTCGTTTATTCCGTCACGCCGGCAATGGTCGAACAACGCGACTAGCCAGTCGACCTGCTCCTCGGTCGACAGCAATACGTTGCTCAGCAATGACGGGCTGCCCGGTCCGACGATCACGAACATGTTGGGGAAGCCGTGCACCCCGATCCCGAGAAAGCTGACCGGCCCCGCCGACCATTTCTCACGCAACGTGCACCCGCCGCGACCGACGATCTCCGGCTTCAGCAGCGATCCGGTAAATGCGTCGAACCCGGTCGCGTAGATGACGATGTCGAACGGATATTCGGCATCTCTGGTCCGGATGCCGTGCTCGGTAAAGCGCTCGATCGGGGTTTCGCTGATGTCGACGAGCGAAACATTGGGCCGGTTGAACGCCGTGAAATATCCGCTGTCGACCGAAGGGCGGCGCGTTCCGAACGGGAAGTCGCCTGGCGTGAGCTTTGCGCGCAAGTCTGGATCATGGACCTGTTCGGCGATCTTGCCGCGGATGAACGCCGACGCGGTATCGTTCGATTGCTGGTCGAGCAGGATATCCTTGAACGTCAGTGCAAAGCCGAAGCCTAGCCGGTTCCACGCGGTCTCGAACGCGGCGTTACGCTCCGCTTCCGGCACGTCGATCGCCGCGCGGTTGTCGGGCACGAAGCCGAGACCGCTCGGCGAATTGCGCGCCGCCTCGCGTCGTGCGGGATAGCCAGCCTTCACCGCCTGGTCCTCGGCATCGGTGACCGGTGCATTGGCGGCGGGGATCGAGTAATTCGCAGTGCGCTGGAAGACGGTGAGATGTGCTGCGTCGCTGGCGATCACCGGCGTCATCTGAACGCCCGATGATCCCGTGCCGATGATCGCGACGCGCTTGCCGGCGAAATCGACCTTGTCCTTCGGCCAGCGCGCGCTGGAGATGACGCGCCCGGTAAAGTCGTCCTGACCAGGATATCGCGTATCCTTGGGCGTCGACAATTGTCCCACCGCGAGGATCAGCTTTTCGGCATTCCAGCGTCGCCCGTCGCTCGCCTCGACGATCCAGCGTGCGGTCGCTTCGTCGAACGTTGCGCGTTCCATTCTGGTGCGGAGTTCGATATCGCGACGCAGGTCGAAGCGATCGGCGACGTGGTTGATGTATCGCAGGATCTCGGGCTGCGTCGCGTAGCGTTCGCTCCAGCGCCATTCCTGTTCGAGTTCGGGCGAAAAGCGGTAGGAGTAATCGTAGCTTTCGACGTCGCAGCGCGCGCCGGGATATTGATTGAACTGCCAGACTCCGCCGATATCGTCGCCCGCTTCGAGGACGGCGACCGAGAACCCCTGGGAGCGCAGCGTATGCAACGTGCGCAATCCGCCGAACCCGGCACCGACCACCAATGCGTCAACGAACGTCGTCATGGACCTCTCCTGTGCGCCGGTAATCCCTCATTTCTGCATGCTCGTCAACGGTTGTGTGGAATATTATAGCCATTTGGTTCCATCGCATTCGTCCCGCGAACCTGAGCGATTTTCCACGACTACATTGACGATCGCGTTTGCGCGGGATTAGATTGTGGTCGTCGGCTCGGGTCGACCAAGGATTGACCTCCGGCCGGTATGGCGTCGCGCCGTATCCGGACCGGCAATGGCGAGGTACGCAGGAGATGATGGGTTCGGTCGCCGATCGGCAGCGGGCGTTGCGGGCCGCGATGCCCGTCTGGAAGCCCCGGACGCTGCACGCGGTGCTCGACGATGCGGTTCGCGCGACGCCGGATCGCCCGTTCGTGATCACCGACGACCAAAGCTGGACCTATGCCGAGATGGCCGCTTGGTCGAAGCGGCTCGCGGCCGGGCTGGTCGCGCTCGGCGTTACGCCCGGCGAGAAGGTCGCGCTGGTACTCGCCAATTATCCCGAGTTCGTCGCGATCAGATATGCGGTGTCGCGGATCGGCGCGGTCTGCGTGCCGATCAACATCCTCAATCGCCGCGACGAACTCCGCTATCTGCTCGATCAATCGAATGCGGTGCTGCTCGTCACGATGGACCAGTTTCGCGGCGTCGATTACCTCGACATGCTCGACCAGATCGCGCCGGGATGGGAGAACGCGGGCGGAGGCGATGGTTTGCCGAACCTACGCCACGTCGTGGTGCTGCCGACCGGGGAGGCGCCGGATCGTAAATCCGCACGGACGTTCTCGTCGCTTGAGACCAACGACGCCTGGGCGGATATACCGGTCGATCCGCTCGCCGTTTGCGACATCATCTACACCTCGGGCACGACCGGACCGCCAAAGGGCGTGCTGCTGACACACGACATGCTGATGCGTACCGCGTATGGCAGCGCCTATGCGCGTGCGTTCGAGGATGACCGCCGCATCCTGTTCTCGCTGCCGATGTATCATGTGTTCGGCTACGTCGAAGGACTGCTCGCCGTGCCGTTCGTCGGTGGCGCGATCGTGCCGCAGTTGCGCTTCGACGCCGCGGCGACGCTGGAGGCGATCGCCCGGCATCATGCCAGCGATGCCTTGTTGATCCCGGCAATGTCGCTCGCGGTGCTCGATGCGGCGGGGGCAGGGACGTACGACCTGTCGCGATGGCATTCGGTGCTGGCATCGGGCGGACGCGCACCCGAACGCGTCTGGCAGGGGATCCGCGAGGTGCTGGGGGTGGACGAGATCACCACCGGCTACGGCATGACCGAGACGACCGCGTCGACCACGGTCACCCGTCCCGACGATCCGGTCGAGCGGTTGCTGACCACCAACGGCCGCCAGCGTGACGTCGGCGTCGCCGGCGATCCGAAGGACGGCGGGCGGCTCGTCACCTACCGCGTCGTCGATCCCGGCACGGGTACGTTCCTGGACAATGGCGAGACCGGCGAACTCGTCGCCAAGGGCTACGGCGTGACGCCCGGCTATTACAACAATTCCAAGGCGACGGCGGCGGCCTTCGATGCCGAGGGCTGGTTGCGCACCGGCGATCTGGGCCGGATCGACGACGACGGCTACATCACGCTGCTGGGCCGCACCAAAGAGTCCTACCGCTGCGGCGGCGAACAGGTGCTGCCGACCGAGATCGAGGATCTGCTGACGACGCATGTCGACGTGGCGCAGGCGCATGTCGTGCCGATCCCTGACGAACGGATGGGCGAAGTCGGCGTGGCGTTCGTCGTCGCGCGGCCGGGCGCGACGCTCGATCGATCCGAGTTGCAGCGCCTGATCGCCGACCGTCTCGCGCGCTACAAGGTACCGCGACACATCCTGCTCGTCGATGCGGCAGCCATACCGATCACTGCGTCCGGCCGGGCGCGCAAATTCCTGCTGACCGAACAGGCCCTGCATATCCTGGAGCTGCCATGACGACGATCTTCACTGCCCCCGACCGTAAGATCGCGATCGTCACCGGCGGCGCGCGGGGCATCGGGGCGGCGATTGCCACGCGGCTTGCGGCAGAGGGCCACGACGTTGCGGTGTTCGATCTGGACGCCGACGCCTGCGCCGAGACGGTCGGCCGGATCGAGGCGACCGGACACCGCGCGCTGGCGGTCGCCGTCGACGTATCGAACGAGGATGCGGTCGTCGCTGGAGTTGCGCGCGTCGTCGAGAAACTCGGTGCGCCCACAATCCTCGTCAACAATGCCGGCATCCTCCGCGATCGGACGCTGGCGAAGATGACGCTGGACGATTGGGAGGTCGTGATGGCGGTAAACCTCCGCTCGGTCTTCTTGATGTGCCGCGCGGTGCAGCCGCATATGCGCGCCGCGCGCTGGGGTCGGATCGTCAATCTGTCGAGCATCGCCGCGCTCGGCGTGGTCGGCGAGGCGAACTATGCGGCCGCAAAGGCCGGGGTTCAGGGCATCACGCGGACATTGGCGATCGAACTCGGCCGTCACGGCATCACCGCCAACGCGGTCGCCCCCGGTTTCGTCGTTACCGACATGACGCGTGCGGTTGCCGCACGCATGAACATGCCGTTCGAGGATATGGTGACCGAGATGATGACCGGGATCCATGTCGGGCGCCCCGGCGTGCCCGACGACATCGCGCAGGCGGTCGCGTTCTTCGTCGACGAACGGTCCGGCTTCGTGACGGGGCAGGTGCTCTACGTCGCCGGCGCGCCAAGGGGGTGACGCCGCCCGCCCTCGCCAAGCGCGACGCGAGCCCTTAGTCCGGCATCTCGTATCAAAAGGCATCAGAGTGGCAAAGCAACCATCGTTGATCGGCAAGCGACGGTCCGCCGCGGGTAAGGAGCCGCGCGAGTCCTATCAAAACCGCCGCCAGGAAATCTCCGAGGCGGCGATCCGCGTCTTCCACCGGCTCGGCTACAGCGCCGCGAGCGTCAGCGCGGTCGCGGCCGAACTCGGCGTCGATCGCGCAACGCTGTATTATTATTTCTCGTCCAAGGAGCAGATGTTCGACGAGATCGTCCGCACGGTCCTGGAAAGCAACGACGAACTGGCGCGCCGCATCGCCGACAGTCCGATCAGTCCGGCGCGCAAGCTGCGCGAGCTGATCACCGCGTTGATGAACTCCTACGGCTCCAATTATCCGCTTCTGTATATTTATATCCGCGAGGACCTGACGCATGTCAGCGACACCCGATCGAGCTGGTCCGAACACATGCGGCAGCTCAATCGCAACATCGAGCAGTCGGTGATCGACATCGTCGAGCAGGGCTATGCCGACAAGAGCTTTCGCCGGGTCGGGGTGCCGCGGATCGTCGCGTACGGGATCCTCGGCATGCTCAACTGGTCGCACCGCTGGTACAAGCCGGATCGTGGCGCATCCGCGGACGAGATCGGCAAGGTGTTTGCCGAGATGATCCTGAGCGGGCTCGAATCGCCCTATTGACTGCGCCACGCCAGGCGGAGTCGTGAAAATCGTACATCTATGATGAAATTAACATACTCAACGTGCGTTGTTTGAAAGAACGAATGGACGAATGACCGAACTTGGCAAGCGATATACGCGTGGCGAATGTCCGGGTGTGGGTCGTCGCTGACGCGGATCGATCGACGATTTCCCGCGGCGGTGGTCTCAGCTAGCCTAGTCGCGCCGAACCTGTATGCCAGTAAGTAGGTCGCTGACGGGAGTTGATAATGAATTTGGTGTCCAGGCGGACGATGCTCGCTGCCCCGTGCTTCGGGACGCTCGCCCTAGCCATGGCGGCAGATGCAAAAACCGCGACGACACCCGGCATGCTTGCCAACATGTCCACCTGGATGGGCCTGGCGTCCGTACCGGGCGCGAGCTGGGCAATGCTGGACCGCTCCGGCGCCATCTCGTCTGGTGCGGTCGGCTACGCAAAGGCTAATGCGGTGCCCGCGACACCTGATACATTGTTCGAAGCAGCATCGCTGTCGAAGGTGGTTCTGGCGGTCGCGGTTCATGACATGGTGCGGGAGGGCTTGATCGACCTCGACCGTCCGGTGGCGGAGCATGTCGCGTTCACGGATGATGCTGCAACGCGATCGATTACGCCTCGCCACCTGCTCTCCCACTCTAGTGGCTTGCCTAATTGGCGTGACGAAGCGGGCGAGCCGTTAACAGCCGCGTTCCCTTCCGGCACGCGATTTCGCTACTCTGGCGAGGGCTTCGTCCTGCTTGGCCGGTTGGTCGAGGCAGTTACAGGACAGACCGCCGCGCAGGTGGTTAAAACGCGGGTCCTGCGACCGGCGGGAATGAGCCGAAGCACCTATGGATGGGCAAGGGGCACCGAGCCGGCAGTCGCGTGGGCGCACGACGGAGGTGGAGGTGTACTCATCGACAAAGGCCCGGCAGGCTATGCGATGCGTCGCGATGCTGGCCCGCCGAAACCAGTCGACCGGTGGACGCTAGGCGAACGGGAGAAAGCGGCCGTCGCACTTGGCAAACCGGCAATGCCAATATTCATGATGCCCAACATGGCGGCCGGATTGTGGACCACCGCCAGCGACTACGCGCGGTTCCTGGCTTTCGCACAGCGCTATCCGGGGCTCTCGACGAAGACCACTCGAGTGAAGGGAACACTCGACTGGGGGCTAGGCTGGGGAATGGAGAGTGACGGTGGGCGGCGTTTCGCTTGGCACTGGGGCACCAACGACGGCGTCGCGAACCTATTCGTGGTGGACCTCGTGTCGGGCCTGGCGATCGTGGTCCTTACCAATGGCGATGCTGGGCGTAAGGTATACGAGCGTGCTGCCCGCACTGTCTTCGCACGCGAGTTCGATGCGTTCGCCTGGCTGAAGTGACCTCTGCCGGCCCATTCGGCTCTACTTGCGGTATGGAGAGGGCCAGCCGCTTTAAAGTCGCAACCCTGTCGCCACGCGCATCTTAGTCGGCTTCTGGAGTATGAAAGAGACGCTCTCAATGGCCGGGGATGGGTCACGCTGATCGCAGATAGCGTATTGCAGCCTCCAAAATGTCGTCGCCCATGAGGACAGGTACATCGGGTTCCAGTTCCCATCTGGGTTTATCCTGGACGTCGTAAACTGGCTCTGCTGAGTATTGCAGCGCCAGACCAGTGCGGTCGAGCCGTAACGGAAAGACCGCGGCACCTACCCGCATCATTGGCGTTCCTACGATAGCCGCACGCCCGAGACCACGCATGCCCATGGGAAAGCCTTCCGCCATGCTGGCGCTCCACCGCGTTGTGAGGACAGCGACCCTACCGGTGTAGGTAAAGGGGCCCTGCGGCTCGACGGTCTCTGTCCAGGCAGCACTCAGTCGGTTGCCGTCGCGCCTGCGCATGCGGGCATAGGGCATCGTCTCGGTGATAAATCGCCCCATGATCGGGCGGGCGACCGCGGTGTCGCCGCCGCCATTCTGACGAACATCGATGATGAGTCCGGGGGCATTCCGGAAACTTGCCAGCGCCGCGTCGAAGGCCTTCACAACCGCATCGTCAGCAAAGCTGCGAACGACGATGCAACCAATGCCATGAGCTAACATCCGGCTCTCGACATTGGGGAGCGTAACAGGTTGCTTCACGCGAACGGGAACGACGTGTTCCGAACCTGGGGTCGACCGCACCGTTAACGTCCTTGGCATGCCGCGCCGCCCCGATACCGCCACGTTAAGCGCAAACGCCGTTGCCGCTGGATCTGGACGGCTAAGACACCGCGGTATTATGTCCGAGGCGATCTGCCCAATCGGCCGGCCGTCGATCGCCAATACGCTGTGCCCTGGCGTAATGCCCGCATCCGCTGCGGGCGATCCATCGCGAACGCTTGTGACAAACGCCGTACCATCGCGGTTGGGTTCGACCCACAGATCAAAATATGGCCCGCGCGCCGCATCCGGTGCCGGATCATTCAAGTGGGTGTGCGCGTCGTACAGTTCGCCGATCACCCGGCCAACAACGCCGGCGAACGCTTCGGACGATTGGGCGGCAGCGGCGAGCGGGCGATACATTCGCCTTACTGCTCTCCAGTCGGTGCGTTTCTCCCCGAAATAGCAGTAGCGCTCGTCCAGTGTCCGCCAGAGCTCGTCGAAGTCCTCGACATAGGTCACGTCATGAGCCGGCTCTCCCGCCTGGGCCATACCCGGCGGGAATGCCGCAGCCGTACCCAGGGCGATACCAGCCTGAAGCAGCGAGCGACGGGTCATGGGGTGGGTAAGCGCGGTCTGAGGGCCGCCTTGTAGGCGGAGCGTTCAACGGGTTGATGGCAGCTCTTTGAACGGGGCCGTGATGTCGGACGAGACTATCGAACCAGCTGCAGATGTAGCGAGTAGTCATACGACCGGTCGTATGAGTGGTCGTATCGAGATTGTCGGGCGGGTGTCGGGCCGGCGCCGCTGGACGGTCGAGGAGAAGCTGGCGATCCTGCGCGATGCGTTTGGGCCGGATGGGTCGGTCCGGGCGGCGGTCGAGCGTCACGAGGTCGGCAGCGGCGCGATCTACACCTGGCGGCGCCAGGCGATGTCGGGTGCACTGAGCGGAGTGCCGGTCCGGCCTCAGACCGCATTTGCCGAAGTCCAAATCAGCGAGCCGCCCATGATGCTGCCGGCGCCGCCCGTCGAGGCGCCAGCGGACGCCCGGACCGCGGGACAGATCGGCATAGAGCTGCCTTCGGGTGTGCGACTGACCGTCGACGGCACGGTCGACGCCGAGGCGCTGTCGCGCGTGATCGGCGTGCTGACCCGATGATCCCGCAGCCGACATCGACGCGGATATTCCTGGCGTGCGGCGTCACCGACATGCGCAAGGGCTTCGATGGCCTGGCGGTATTGGTGCAGCAGGTGCTCCGGGAGAAACCACATTCCGGTGCGCTGTTCGCGTTCCGTGGCAAGCGCGGCGACCTGATCAAATTGCTGTGGTTCGACGGTCAGGGACTCTGCTTGTTTTCGAAGCGGATGGACCGGGGGCGTTTCGTCTGGCCGGTGACCGCGACAGGCACAGTGGCGCTGACATCGGCGCAGGTGTCGATGCTTCTGGAGGGCATCGACTGGCGCCGCCCAGAGCGGACATGGGCACCAACATTGGCCGGCTGAAAACATAGCTTTTCCGCCATTTTTGCTCGTGTGAGAGTGCGCGAACTGCTATGAAAATGAGGTGTCGCAAGCATCTCTTGCCCCATCTGATGCCGAGGCGCGGATCGCCGTGCTGGAGGCCTCGCTCGCCCGAGCCAATGCAGCACTTGCCGCCCGCGACCTGCTCATCGAGACACTGCGTGGACAGATCGCTCGGCTGCGGCGGATGCAGTTTGGCGCATCCTCCGAGAAGTTGACGCGCGAGATCGCCCAGCTCGAACTCGCACTTGAGGAACTGGAAACCGAGAGCGCAGTCCCGGAGACCGGCGCGGTCTTGTCAGACACGCCCGTGCGGCCGGCACCAGTCCGTGCGTTGCCCGACCACCTGCCACGCGCGGAGGTCGTCCACGAACCCGCCTCCGGCGCCTGCACATGCCCGGACTGTGGCGGTGCGCTACGCCGTCTCGGGCAGGACGCCCATGAGATGCTCGATGTCCTGCCGGTGCACTGGCGCGTGGTGCGGAACGTCCGACCGAAATACAGCTGCCGGACGTGTGAGAAGATCGTCCAGGCGGCTGCCCCGGTGAAGGCAGTCGCACGCGGAAAGGCGACATTCGCAACGCTGGCCCATGTCGTCGTCTCGAAGTTCGAACATCACCTGCCGCTTTATCGGCAGTCCGAGATGATGGCGGCCCAAGGCTTGGACATCGACCGCTCGACGCTGGCGGGCTGGGTCGGTCATGCAGCCGCGCTGCTTGACCCCATCGTCAGTCGCATCCGCGAGGAAGTGCTGAAAGGCGACAAGATCCACGCGGACGACACGCCAGTCCCGGTGCTCGACCCAGGCCGCGGACGCACCGCGACCGGGCAACTATGGGTCTATGCAGTCGATGACCGCGCCTCCGGTAACACGGCTCCGCCAGCGACATGGTATCGCTTCACGACCGACCGTACCGGTGCACATCCGCAAGCCCATCTCGCCGGATTTCGAGGCTTCCTCCAGGCCGACGCCTATGCCGGTTACGACGGGCTCTATCGAAACGGCGCCACCGAAGTCGCATGCTGGGCCCATTTCAGGCGCAAGGTGTTCGATCTGCACGAGCGGGTTGCCACGCCGCTGACCACCGACATTCTTGAACGCATTGGTACCTTGTACGGCATAGAAGCCGAGGTCCGCGGCAGGCCGCCTGACGTGCGGCTGGCGGCGCGGCAGAACCGGACGAAGCCGCTAGTCGATGCGCTGCGCGAGGCACTGGACGCAGCACTGCGCCGCCTGTCGTCAAAGTCCGACATGGCCAAGGCTATCGCCTATGGCACGAAGCGATGGCTCGCACTGTGTCGCTTCCTCGATGACGGGCGCCTGGAGATCGACAACAACATCGCCGAACGCGCGTTGCGCGGCGTTGCCGTCGGACGGCGAAACTGGCTGTTCGCTGGTTCGAAAACGGGCGGCGAGCGCGCCGCGGCGATCTACACCGTCATCCAGACCTGCAAGGCCAACGGCGTCGACCCGCAGGCCTACATCGCCGACGTCACTGGGAAGATCGCAGCGGATTGGCCGGCCGCGCGATGGGACGAACTTATGCCCTGGAACTGGTCCGCGCAAACCGCAGAGCGAGTGGCGCAAGCCGCGTAATCTGCGGCCTGCCGGCCACGCTTACTGGGGTGGTGCATGTGATAGGCTTTCGCTGGTGGTCTTCCATGCGGTTAGCTGAAGGAAATCTCGCCGCCTTGAACGATATTGCTGTCGCGCGAACGGTGCGAGCTTACCTGTTTGCGTAGCGTGCCGGCGATACACCGACGATACGCTGGAATTGCCGTGTGAGATGGCTTTGATCGGCAAAGCCGACATTAAGCGCAACCTCCGCGATTGGCTGACCTGCCAACAGCAGGCGTCGTGCTGCGACGATGCGGCACTGATTGCGGTACGCAAGGGGGGTGATCCCGACTGCCTTGCGGAAACTACGCGCAAGATGGAAGACGCTGATCCCGGATACGGTCGAGAGCGTGCCCAGCCCAAAGCCGTCGGCGAAGTGGGCGTCGATGTAGCTTCGAGCGCGCGCAACGGCATCGCTGGATACGCGGGTGTCATCCGACGATTGTTTCACCTGGTCGGCGAACAGGACCCCAGCCAAATCGGCGAGCGCGCTTTCCTGTTCCAATCGCCCCGCGTCGTCGCGACACAATAAAGTGTGCGCATCAGCAACGATGGAGTGAGACCGATCGCCAGCCAACACGGGGGAGTCAAACCGCGGCGCGTTCAGGCGCGCGGCGATGTAGGGACGTATCGCTTCGTCGGGGATGTACGCGACGCGATAGCGTAAGGTCTCACCTCCCGTCGTTCGGTTGGCATGCGGCTGGTCGGGATGAAGACGCAGTACCTGACCTGCCTCGACGTTGTAGGTTCTGCCGCCAACAGCGAGGGCCTCACAGCCTGCCATGACCGCGCCGACTACCCATTCCGCATGGCTGTGCTCGGGAAACGCTCGCTCGTTATACTCGACGGATACGAGTTCGACGCCTGGTAGGTAGGAGGGGCGGGAGAAGTGGGCATCATTTCTTACTGGCTCACTCATGTTAACGCGCCGCCTACCCAGAGCCGAACGCCGACCAGTCCAAGCAAGTATGTCATTGCGCCTTACCGATCCACCCGCGGCCAGATCCCAAATCGAGCGTCAGGTCGCGCCTGCCCATCAGTTGCATGCCGATATTGCCGTCCATGATCATATTCGGAAATACGCGTGCTTGCCCGGTAAATACTACGTCGCGCGTGATCGTCGCGCTAACCGGCTGAGCCGTCCGAATGTCCGTGCGTAAGCCCAGGAGCGGCGCGATCTGCGGCGACACGAAAGTGGTTGGCCCTGCGTTGGCAGAGTCCAGTTCCATCCAGGCACGACCCCGGGGAGTGTTCACCCCGATGTTGACGTCGAGGGCGGCACCTTCTGCTCCCCGCACCAGCCGAACCGGCACTTCGAGACCGGACTTCATACGCGCCGCGAGGGAGCCCGGTGTTTCGATCACGATCTGGCGACGAGCGAAGCGAATAGTGATGATACGGCCAGCGAAGAGGTCTAGTCCGATCGAGCCGTCCAGCCTGGCAGTGTCGGCATCGAGCTTGCCGAGATCGTAGACGATCGTTGTCGGTGCTGTGTAGGCATGGTTGCCCATTTTAAAAGCAACGTCATCGCAGCGTGGTAGGTCCAGTCGCTCTCCTGTCATACGAAACGCCGTGACGTTGCCCCAAGGTTCGCAGCCAAGATCGCGGGCCAGGGCTGGCGTAATCATTGTCACCCCCTCGCCGGTGTCAAACAAGAAGGTCCGCTCGCGGCCGCCAACCGATGCCTGAACAGTGAACTGCTTACCTTGAAAAAGCTCGAGGCTTATCGTTTGTGGGCCGCGGTCTTGCGATGGTCCGGCGGGAAGGGCGGCGAGCAACGCGCCCATCATCAACATTTTCACTAGCATCCCCTTACCCCGCAGGCTTCACTGGCGGCGGGGTCCCCATGCCGGCGGGTGCTGCAACGGCACTGCGCTTGAGCCAAACCCGTCCTTGAGCGAGATCCATGGTGACCACCCAATCTTTAAGAAACGGCATGCCAAGGTTTCCATCGATCACGATGTCGGGGCTGAAGATCATCCCGGACGCTTCGACACTGGGAGCGATCTGAAAGCGGCCTTGTTGCGGCCCCTCGCCGGTAACCTTCTTCAAGCCAAGTAGAGGAAGAAGTTTTGGTGCAACTAGGATCGTGCCGCCATTGCCACTGTCCAGCTCAAGGCGCGCCGGTCCACGTTCGGTGGGGACGTCAACGAACACAGAAAGCGCCAGGCCGCCAATCTCACGAGCCAAATGAGCAGGAAGCTCTACCGCGTTCGCTTTGCGCCCAGCCTCGCTTTCACGTGTTTCCAACGTGAGCTCGCGACCTGCGAAATCGATGGTTACAGTGCGTCCGGCGAATGCGTCGAGGGCAAGCAGACCATCGATCGGTGTGTCGGGAGACCCCACGTCCATGACGATTGCAACAGGGCTCAGTAGGGTTTGGTTCTTCCAATGGATTGCAACATTGTCGCATCGTGGGGCGGTGATCTTCGTGCCGGTCATGTGAAACCCGGTGATTGATCCCCAAGGTTGGCAGTCTATCTCCTTTGCCAGCGCTGGTGAGATCACCGTCAGTCCGCCTGCAGTGTCGAGTTGAAAAAGTCGCTCCCGTCCGGCCACCTTCACTCGTGCCGCTACGCCTTTGCGGTAGCTTTCCAACGGTAGCCGAACCGGACTCGTTGGGGCAGCATTCGCTCCAGACGCCACACTAATGAGCAACGCAGCCGATAATAGCGTTTTCAAAAGAATGCCCCTTTTACCGTGGGATGCCCGACCATCGAAGTAATCGAATAGACGATGCATTTTACTATTTAAGGCTAAAGAGCGGTGATCCAGCGCTCGAGCTGATCGGTATTGCGCATGTCGCCGGTGTAAGCATGTACCGGCCTGGCCGGGACGTTCGAACCGCGTTTTCTGCCGCGATACACCTTCATCGGAATGACGGCCCGGGCAAACCCGCTAGGTAAAGCGACTTGCCGTACGTCCATATAGAGCGAGTCGGCGCTCGTCTCCTGCCCGACATGAACGCCACCTAACGCGGTCCATAGGTCGACCGCATCAAGGCATGCCGAGCCGCATCCCCAGTCCGTCAGCACGAACACACGCGCTTTCAGCACGGGAGCAGCGCCGGTCGCCGCTGCTTTTGCTTCGTCGGCATCGATTTCACGCCAGAGCGCCTGCCCGAGCGCGCGGGCAGATGTCATGCCCTTTGTTGTACGAGCGGCCCAGTCTTTCGCCGCCTGCGAGACATCCGTGGAATTCTGCCAGGCGGTACGATAGCCTTCGAGCGTGGCGATGTTTCCAGCCGAAGCGCGCCAGTCAACGCCTTCCGATCCTGATGGAAGCGCATTCACCGCAGCCTGGCCCCAGAGGATAGCTGCAATCTGATACGACCAGTCGGACGATCCACCGCCATTGCCTCGAAGGTCGAGCACGATGCGCGGTGCCGCTGCGACCGCGAGGGCGTCCTTCCTCATCGATTTGATGATTGGCGTTAGGGACTTGGTATCAGCGCTGTCGGGGTCTCCGTTGAAGCCGGGGAGCGAGAACCAGCGCGTGCCGTCAGCAAACGTTCGAGCCGCGAACTCCGGACGCGCCCGCGGTGCAGTAGCGGCAAAACGTGCGTCGAAGTCTGCATCAGGCAGATCGCGCCAACTGAGCGTCACGTCCTTTAGTTTGCCATCAACCTTGAAGCGGCAGCGGACTGGACGCTTGATGTAAGGGTTGGCGGCGTCAAGGAACAACCGACCACCATTGGTCGCTCGTTGGCTGATCAGTTCCCACCTGCCTCTAAAGGCGCCGACGTTGCGGGCAGCCAAGTGTTCGGCATCAATGCCATCGCAGCTTACGAGTACTGCTCCGAGCGGTAGGGGAGCGTCATTCGCTCGGGTCATCACGACCTGACGTCCGGTGCCTTCAAAGCCGGTCAGGAAGCCGGGCCAGCGGATCGGCAGGGCGGCTGGCTGGTCAAGGTCTAGGGCGACATGTCCATCGTTGAAGCTCGCCACGTAACCGCGCATCGCCCACAGATATCCCGGGTAGTCTCCAACGGTTGCAGCCCGACGCAGGGCCAACGCCAGACTGGCATCATTGCGACGCGCAAAGCCGGGGTCGAGTTTGTTGTAGGGACCAGGGTGATTGTCGGCGATCTGGTCGTGATAAGCCTGGGCGTCTGCCCGCAAGGTCGCTGCCCAGTCGCGGGGCACGTTGGTCGCACCGATCAGCAGAACCGCCGCTGGTATGGCAAGGAGCGACAGGTTCATCTCGGCGCGGCCAGTTTGCTCGCTGCCTTCTCAAGATAGGGCCTGACATCAACCGAACTGCAGCCCGGCGTTGTTGAGGCGAAGTGTCGCAGCCAGTACCCGTGACCAGACCCATACACGACGAGGATGCGATCGCCTGGTTTGGCCACGTTGATAAGCTTTGCGAAGATCTTCGCATTGCGCAGATACCACATGGCATTCAGATCTGCGCCAGGTTGCTCGTTACCGTCGCCAAGGCGGAGCAGGGAGTAGTATAAATCCTGTCCACCCATTGGCGTAGAGGGGTCGTTATAGCGGATCAGCATCCGCGGTATGCTGGTGGTTGCCTGCTCAGCCTCAAACTTCTTGGCAGACGCCTGGACCGTCGCAAAGGCGGCGTCGAGATAGACCTGCTGCCCGTGAGCTTTTGCATAAGCTTCGACCCGGCCGATCGGGAAATAGTCCGGTTCACCCTTGTCGGGTTGCTCGTCGATACCTTGAACGGACCGAAGGCCGGCGCGAGCAGCGATGCGGTAGCCGATCTGGGTTGTCTCGTCCCGGTCGGTCTTGAGCATTTTTGGGGAAAACGTTGCGAAGTCCGTCACATCGTAGGTCGGGCCCGGGCGTTGCGCCTCGACCATGACCCGCGTCGGTTCAAACTCAGCGATGGCATCAGCCAGTGCTTCCAGTTCGCGCTGGCGCTGCGGCGTGGTGACATCGTCGACATGGGCATTCACCTTGTCACGACCAGGGTTGCCGAAATGATAGCTACCCAGCACCATCACTTGGACAGGTTGCTGTTGTGCAGCGGTCACAGCAGGCGTTGCTGCCGCAGCGAGTATGGGTAGCAGCATGCAGGAGGCCTCCTTGGTGTGGTGCTCAAACAATACACGTCGAACGGCAGCTGTCTATCTGGATTTGCTGCATTGGACGCTACTGTAGATGAGGTTGGTCCGACAGCTGGCAACGACACCAGTCCCGGAGTCGTTACGTTTGTGAGCAGGCCGAGTTAATTATATCCCCTGTTGATCTCATGCCCTAACAATCCGCCAAGTCAGATTATGATGGGGCGAGGGCAGTTGAGAAGACGTAGCTTCCTCATGGGTGCAGCGGGGGCCGCTTTATCAGGCGCTGTGCGTGGAGCGAACGTCATACCCAATGGAGCGGTGGGCCTCACATGTTCGAAGGCGGGCGTATCGGGAATCATCTCGCAGGGCGAAGATGGCGCAATTCTCGATCCGTCGTTCCGTTGGCACATCGGTTCCAATACCAAGGCGATGACAGCCGCCCTATACGCTCGCTTGGTCGATCGCGGACGGTGCCGATGGGGCGCAAGCGTACCTAGTCTCTTCCCCGCAATCGCATCGCATCCTGCTTGGGTCGACATACGTGTCGAGGAACTATTAAGTCATTCAGCAGGCCTAACCGATACCTTCGTTGACCCTCGGTGGTTGGACGCGAGGCGCGCCGATCCAAAATCTGCCAATGAACAACGGCGCGATCTGGTTGAGCGCGTTCTTAGCAGTGCTCCGCCGGAAAGGCGGGGTGTCTATCGCTACGGCAATCTGAACTACGTGATGGTGGGCGCAGCTATTGAAGAGGCGGTCAACGTTACGTGGGAGGAGGCGCTGCGGGGCGAAGTTTTCAGAGCTTTGCATATTGCCGAAGCGGGGTTTGGGGCACCTCCCCGAACGGGGCCGTGGGGGCGGGAAGCTAATGGTGGCATATTGAAACCCATTGACCCGGCCCTTGGTGAGGCTGACAATCCGGCGGTACTATGGCCATCCGGCGGCGTACACATCAGCGCCTCGGGTTACGCGCAATTCCTGGCCAGTTATTTGGGCGGCGGGCCACCTTTTCTTCGTACAACGACGCTAAAGCACTTGCTTACCCCAGCCCAGCCGGATTTGGGCTATGCCGGGGGCTGGAGCCTTGACGGACCATCCGACTCTCCGGCCAGCAGACTAACGCACGATGGGTCGAACACCCTATGGTTTGCGAGTGCGATTATCGACCGCAAGTCCGGTCATGGGTACGGGGCGCTTACCAACTGCGGCGGCGAACGTGGGGTCGCAATTACATCGCAGATCCTCGAACGCATCTCCCTCAGATCACCAAGCACCTAGCCAGATCAAAGGGCGGGCCGATGAATGAGTGTCCGAAGATGGGAACCGTCTTAGTACCGTTGAATGGCGGCTTGTGAGTCAATGCGCCGACATTCGTCAGGCCTTCGCGAATCCCTCCTCGGCCACATGCGATCTACAGGTCGTTTTGCCCGCGCTGGAGAGCTCGTCTCGCCAACGCGGGTTATCTTCCGACCCGCAGGGTCGCCACTGGCTTCGTGTCATCTTCGTTGTCCCGATCCCGCCCGTTCTGGAACGATAGGTCGAGATCGACCAGTTCCTGCGCCTCGCTAGCGCGCGCGAAGTTGCGTTGCAGGCGGATCAGCACGTGACCGGGGCCGTTCGGATTGAGCCGGTCGGCGTCGTAGCCATTGATGCGCACCCGGTACGGACCGGCCGGGGCGCGGCGGATGGCGTATTCCTCCGGCCCATAGCCGTCGGTCATGTCGTTGGATATCTGCCCGCCGGCGCTGCTTCGCTTGTTCGAATACATGACGCGCTCGCCATTGGGCTCGTCGATCCAAAGGTCGATGTCGGCGTCGTCGGCGGTCCATTCGATCACGATGCGCGCATCGGTGTCGGTCAGGCCGACGAGGCGCTTATCGAGCGTCCAGCGCCCGCCTGCTGCCTTGATCGGCACGACAAGCGCGTTCGCCTCCATCAAAGCGATCACCTCTATTCCGTCGAAGTCGCCCGACGCGGGGTTCAGGGCGGTGTCGACCAAAAGCTGGAATGCGCGCTCCAGGTCGCCTCGTCCCGCTCGGCCGGCAGCCCTGCCACGGGCCGCGAGCGCCAGCGCGAGGTCGCGGTCCGGCTGGGGCCGGAACTCCGCATTGGCTGCGGCGAGCTGCTCCGTGAGCTCGACGGCGCGATCGAAGGCACGGTCGCGCTCGAGGCGGAAGGCAACGATCTGACGCGTCTCGTCGTCGCTGCTTGGCAGTTCCAGGGCGGACAGCAGCAGCAACGCGGCGGTGGCCGCATCGCCCTTCAGCCGGAACCACTCTGCCGTATCGAGGTAGAAAGTCGGCACGGAACCGTACTGACGTTCCTGCTCGAGGAGCACGGCAAATCGCTCGGCGGGGGCGCCATTGTCGAGCGCAGCGATATAGGGGCGCCTAGCAATCAGGTCCGCCATGTCGAGCTTTATCGCAACGGGAGGCGGCTCCTGCGCGGTCGAAAGCAGATCCTGGCGGACGGCGCTGGTGACGACGATGTCGCCTGATCCGCTCTTCTCGGCGACAGGCGGGGCGGGTGCCGCGATCATGCGCGGCGGCGTCATGACAGCCGGCTGGCCCGGTTCGGACGTGGGCGAAGGAGGCGACGGTGCCGGCGGCGGAGGCGGAGGGGGCGGAGGAGGGGCCATATCGCCTACCTCGTCGCGGCGCATGCGTTTCGCCTGATCGCGGGAGGCCGGCACGAAGCGTGTGTTCCACCATGCGCGTCGGTCGCGCCACTGGCTGAGTACGAAGTCGAGCCGCGCTTGCCGGGCATCGCGACGCGCGTTGTCCCGACCCCGCTTGGCCTCACCATATTGCGCCAGCCATTCCTTGCTGAAGCCGTCCGGCGGGGTCAGGTCGGCGCGCAGATACTGGTCGGGGCGCTCCAGCACCAGAAACGACATGCCGGGGCCGGCGACCTGATAACGGCGTGCAGTGTTCGCCATTGCGGCGTGTTGTGCAGGGTCGTCCGCGAGCTCTGCGACACGCGCCGCGGCCCAGAGCGCCGCGGGTCCCTCGGCGGCGATCGATGCAGCCCCGACACTGTAACGCCGCTCGCCACCGCCGCTGAGCCGCACCACCACGTCCCCCGCAGCCGGCATTGGCCCCACGAGAAGCCATTGGCCCGGACTGGTCGGCATGGCGCGTGCGTCGATCCGCCGTCCAGCCGCGTCGCGGACAGAGACGGGAGTCGCTTCGCCCGCGCTGAGGCTGGCCAGGGCCTTGTCCTCGCCGCCGGCTGCCAGGCGGACGACGGCGCCGCCCGTGCGCTGTGTTAGCCGCCCGAGCCGTGCGCCGTTTGCGCTTGGTGCGGCGGTAAGGGCTGCGAGCCGACAATCGGGCACAAAGGTGGCGCCGCGATCGATCGTGACCTCTCCGTCGGACACCAGCACGCATTGCGTTGCCGCGGGCAGCGCCAGCGCATCGAGCCCGGCGAGCGAGGTGCCACCGCGATAGGTGACGTGGCCAAGCGCCGTCCGCAGTGCAGCAGCGTTCGCGACCGTCGCGACCTGTGGCCGGTCGCTCGCGAAAGTGATGAGGTCGATGGCAGCGGGCGCGGTCCGTTCGGCAAGGCGCACCAGCACGTCTACCTCCAGATCGGTCCGGGCCGCGCGGTGGGAGAGCGAGCGGTCCCAATAGACGCGCAGCCGTCCGCCACGCGCCGACGGCTTAGGCTCGCCCGTTGCGCGGTCGGCGATCGCGAAAAAAGCCTGCCCGCCCGGATGGTGCGTGACAACCATCGGTGCGGTAACCGCGCCGCCGGTAATCGTCAGCCCCTCACGCACCACCGCACGGCCGAGCATAGCTTCCCCCCGCCAGCTCTCACCGCTCCGCGTCAGGCCGAGTGGCTGGCCGGCGAAGCGGACGGAGGGCGCAGTGGCATAACGGTCGGCATTGACCGCCACCGTTACCCGCCCGATCGCCGTGTCGCGCGCGAACGGCAACACCAGCCCCACGGCCGGGTCGAACGCCGCGACGAAGGTCAGTCGGAAGCGGCGGGAATGCGCAGCGTCCACGGGAAAGATGCGCGTGGTGAATCGGTTGCCGACGACCTCCGCCAGCCCGGGATCAATGCCCGCACGCACCTCGTCCTCATAGACGTTGCGTGCCTTCGGCGCCTCGAGCAACTGGCCGGGGATCATCCTGCCGCCGACGTCGAGCGCATAGCCGGTAACGACAGCATCGGCGGGAAGCGTCAGTGCGAGGTTCGCCTCATGCCCGTCCGCGTCGTCCGAGCCGATTAGCATCTCGACCGAAACGTCGGCGATGCGGCCGACGAGGTGCGTGCGCACGTCGAGTGCGTCAATGCGCAGGTGGACCGCCGGTCCATCGTCGCGCCGGATACCGCGCTCCGCCTCGCTCAGCGTCGGATTGCTCTGTGCCCAGGATGCGGAGGACAGGGTGGCGATGCCGAACGCCAGCATCATGAAACGAGACACGGTGCTGCTCTCCCTCAACCTAACAGCGAGACTGGCAAGCTTTGCACCTAGGAGCAACCAGGTGAGCAGTTAAACTGAACGGCTGGACATGAACGAGTGTCTGAAGCTGGGAACGCTGCAGCCGTTGCCGAACGACCGCTTCTGGGTCATGGAACATCGCGGTTACTTGGCGAGCTCGGTCCGGGCTCGTCGATATCCCCCCTTAAAACCGCAACGAACTTTCGACACCGAACTCCTGCGGCCGACCGGGTGTGTAGCGATCGATGCCAAAGCCGCCGAAATACCCCGTACGGGCCTGCTGCGTCACCTTGTCCAAGACGTTGGTCCCGTAAACGCCGATCCGCCAGCGCCCGTCAGCGTCAGGCGAATAGTCGAGCCGGAATCCAACCAAGGCATAAGCCGGCAAGCGGCAAACATAGTCGGCCCCTGACTGGCACGCGGGCTTCTTGCCAATACCGCGGACGTCGACACTGGGTGTCACAAGCCCACCTCCAACATGCAGATCATAGGCTACGGCCGCGCTGTAGGTGTATTTCGGTGCGGAATTGACCGGCGTATCGAGCGTTAGCGTTACGGCGTTCGGGCGAATGCTGTCATAGCCCTGCGTCAGATACGAGACGTTGCCCCGTACCGTCAGATCCCGCACCGGCCGCAGCACGAATTCGCCTTCGAACCCTGCCTCGTGAGCAGACGCCGCGCTCTGAACCTGGCGCGTAGAGACGTTGCCGACCAAGACGTTCACGCTCGCCTGGATGTCGGTGTATTTCTGATAAAAGCCGGAGAGGTTGATCACCGCCCGCCGGTCGAGAAGGTCGAGCTTCACGCCGGCTTCGTACGACCACAGCTTTTCGGGGTCGTAGGAAGACGGGAAGCGTCCATCGGCTGAAGGGCCGCCCAATTGCTGGTTGAAGCCGCCGGAATTGTAGCCGTGTGCGGCAGTTAGATAGGTGAAGACCGTGTCGGACCAGCGATAGGAAAGCTGAAGCTTCGGATCGAAGCCGTCCCAGTGATCGGTATCGCGCGCTGTGAATGGGGTACCACCGCAGTTGGCGATCCCTCCGAGAAAGTCCCCGTTGAAATAGCCGCACTGCGTCGGCACGCCGTTGTAGAGGAACGTGTTCTCCCGGCCGGCGAAGAAGACGTAGCTCGAGCCCGTCTTGCGATCATAGGTGTAACGCCCGCCGAGAGTCGCCTCCAGTTTCGGCGTGATCTTGTACGACGCCTGCGCGAAGACTGCGTAGCTGCGATACTTGAGCGAGGCGTCGTAGACGTAGCCAAGCGGATCGATCCAGTCGGGTCCGGTATCCTGTAGGAAGTCCGTCTTCTGCTGGAAATAGAAGGCGCCTGCGAGAAACGTCAGGCGGTCGTCCAGAATGGTGCCCCCGATCGTAAGCTCCTGCGTGAACTGCGTGCTGCGAGTGTCGTCATACTCTGCGTAGATGTCATTCGGAGCGTCGTTCACTGGCGTGTAGAACTGGGCGTGCGAGCGGCGATACGCGGTAATCGAATGCAGGGCGATGCCGCCGCCCAGATCATAGCCAAGACGGCCGTTTAGTGTCGTTGCGTCGGTGTCGTTGAAGGGGCCACGGCCCGCATAACGAGAGATACCGCCTGCATCGCCACCGCGCGCGATGTCTGTCGCGGCCGCGCTCGTAGGCGCAAGGAGAGTAGCGCCGCCATAGACGGTGTAGTCCTTCCCCAACACGGGATAGGCCGTGCAATAGGGGACGGCGTGCAGGGCATCGTAGTTTTGGATGTATCCCGCCGTGGAAAGGCAGCCGACGGGTATGGTCACGCCGCCATCGGTCTTCGACCGGTTATACTCACCGAGCAGATCGATCGTGAGGGGCCCGCCCTTGTCAACACGCAGCTGAAGGCGGCCCGACTGACTGTTGACGTTCCCGCTGCGGTCGTCGTCCAGAACGTGCTTGATATAGCCGCGTACGCTCTGCGTGCGAAAGCTCGCCCGGGCATAGACGCCATCGGTCAGCGGCACGTTGACCGCACCCTCGGTATCGATCCTCCTGAAGCTGCCAGCGCGGACCTGCGCATAGCCTTCGAACCGATCGGTCGGACGCTGCGTCGTGAGCAACACCGCGCCTGCCGTCGTGTTCTTGCCAAACAGCGTTCCCTGCGGGCCCTTCAGAACCTGCAGCGACGCGACGTCGTAGAAGTAGAGATCGTTGCCTTCCTGCCGGCTGACGTACATCTCGTCGACGTAAAAGCCGGCCTTTGTGTCCGAATTCACCTGATTGAAGGTCTGCCCGATTCCCCGAATGGTAAAGCTGGTGCCGCCCGACAGCAGGGGTACCAGTTCGAGATTGGATACGGCGCCGCGCAGATCCTGGAAGTTGCGAATGTTCTGCTGGATCAAGTTCCTGCCTGATAGGACCGTCGCGGAAACCGGCGTGGTCAACAGACTCTCTTCCCGGCGGCGTGCGGTGACCGTGATCTCGCCGACGTCGTCCGTAGGGGCGGCTTTAGCCGCGTTAGGCGACTGCGCGATCGACTGCGCGGTAACTGGCGAAGCTGCCATGCCTGCAATCAATGCAAGCGCCGAGAGCGCGCGCGTCGTCGATGACGGATGTGCTGCCATGATACCCCTTTATGTCAGCGTTTGCCGCTGCTTGCCCTGTATGACGATATCCCTATGCTGACAGTGGGGATTGTGGACAGAGCTTTTGTTTTGCGCTGCATCGCTCGGCTTTCGGTGCCTTGCATGGCATGATTTTCACCCTGCAGATCAGGTTGCAGGCAATCGAGTGGGTGAGGGCTGAGAGATGGTCACCAAGCTGGTGGTGTTGCTGTGATCAGGCCGATCTTGAAGATGGGGGATCCGCTCCTTCTCCGCATTGCGCGGCCGGTGGTCGACCTCGCCGACCCGAAGTTAAGAAAGCTTATTGCTGACATGCACGATACGATGGCTGCGGCAAACGGCGTCGGCCTGGCAGCGCCGCAGATCGGGGTTGAGCTGCGCGTCATGGTCTTCGGCTTCGACGACAACCCGCGCTATCCAAACGAACCGCCGGTGCCCATGACCACGCTGATCAACCCGCAGGTCGACACCCTGACCGACGAGACCGAAGACGGGTGGGAAGGATGCCTGTCGATCCCGGGTCTGCGAGGTTCGGTGCCCCGCTCGACGCACATTCGTTACCGTGGCATCGGCGAGGACGGTCGCGAGCTCGTACGAGAGGCCCGGGGTTTTCACGCACGGGTCGTCCAGCACGAGCTCGATCACCTGAACGGCGTGCTGTATCCGCAGCGGATTGCCGACATGACGAAATTCGGGTTCACCGACGCTTTGTTCCCCGACAGCGGCCTGGCCGCGCTCGAGACGGATCGGTGATGAGATCGGGTTCGAAAGACGCGAATGAGGTCGTCAGTCCAGACCGGGTCAGTCTTGTTCGCTCGCTCGGGCGGTGGGGGCTGACGGCACTTACAATTAATTGCGTCGTCGGCGCAGGGATCCTCGGACTGCCAGGCAAGGTCTATGCGCTCGCCGGCGCCTCCACCGGTTGGGTCGTAGCCGGTGCCGCCATCCTCGCCTTAGCCGCAGCGCTATGCCTTGCGGAGCTTGGCAGCCGCATGGACGGAAGCGGGGGCCCTGTCGAATATTGCACGGCGGCCTTCGGTCCGGTTGCGGGGTTCGCGGCGGGCTGGCTATTGTGGGCGGCGACCGTCTTGGCTGCAGCGTCTTTGCTCAACCTCTTCGCAACGATGGTGGCACCTGACGCACACACCATGATAGTGGTCGGTACGGGACTGGGACTGACCATCCTGACCTGTGCAGGCATGGGGCGCTCGGCAATCGCGAGCGGTGCGTTGACCGTCCTCAAGCTCGGTTTGCTGGCGGGGGTGGCCATCGCTGGCCTTACCGCGTCGGCGGCTCCCGCTACCTTACCTACTACAGCTGCACAGCCCGTAACGGCGCTGATCCTGATGTTCTTCGCATTCGTCGGGTTCGAACGGCCAACCGCGGTCGCGGGTGAGGTGGTAGACGCGCGCCGCGCAGTTCCGTTCGCGCTGCTTGCCGGTATGGCGGTGGTCACCGCGCTGTATGCAGGCGTGATCGCCGCATGCTGGCGCGGCGTGCCGAGCCTCGCGCTGAGCGAGCGTCCCGTCGGAGATCTGCTCGCCCGCTTGTTCGGGAACGAGGTTGCGCGTGGCGCCGAGCTCGCCGCAGCGGTGATCGTGCTCGGTACGCTCGTCAGCCAATGGATCACGGCGCCGCGCCTTATGCTTGCGCTGTCAGAAAGCCGCCAATTGCCGGCGATATTCGGCCGCATCGCGTCAGGCAGGGGGACGCCGGACGTGGCTATCGTAACGACCGGCATCGTCGCCGTTTTTCTGGCGCTCGGAGGCGATTTCGTCACGGGCATCGCTGCGTCAAGCGCATCGCGGTTGCTGATCTTCATGGGGTGCGCTGCGGCGCTGCTCCGTCTTCGTCGCCAGCGCGGCATTCCGGAAGCGCGCTTTCACTTGCCGCTTGGAGCGGCAGTCGCCACCTGCGTGATCCTGGTGTGTGGGGTGCTGCTCGTTGTGGCATCGGCCGAGCTTGCGCGGCTGGGTGTTCTGATCGTCGTTGGAGGATTGCTTTGGCTGATATCGAACGGGAAACGCCGGTTCCAGCGGGTGTGACCGACACTACGGGCCTATCGGTTGCGCCATCCGGTCCGGTCCTGGGTGCGGAGATCTCCGGCTTGGGCATCGACGGATCGATCGATGCCCAAGTGGCGGCGACTCTTCGTAATCTGCTGCTGCACTACAAAGTCCTGTTCTTTCGAGATCTCGATCTCACCCACGAGCAGCATCTAACGCTGGCCAGGGTGTGGGGTGACCTCGAAGGGCATCCGGTCATCAAGCATGTGCCGGGATATCCCGAGATCCTCGACATTCGCGGTTCGGAGGGACGCGTCGAGGACAACGCCGGCAACCAACGCTTCCAGACGCTCGACAAGTGGCATGCCGACGTAACCTTCCGCGCCGCACCCTCGATGGGGGCGGTGCTGCGGGCACGCGAAATCCCTAAGATCGGTGGGGACACGTTATGGGCCGATGCCGCCGCGGTTTATGCGGGGCTTCCCGACGAGGTGAAAGCGCGGATCGCAGGGCGGACCGCGACGCATGACCTGCTCTTCGATTTCGGCGATCGGATCGCGCTCGAGCGACGGGCGGCGTTCGCTCAAGAGTTTCCGCCACAGCACCATCCGATCGTCCGCGTGCACCCTGAGACGGGGGAGAAGGTCCTGTTCGTCAACGCGAGCTTCACCAGTCAGATCGACGGGATGGATGAGGCCGAGAGTGGAGAGTTGCTCGGGTATCTGCTCGATCGGTTCAAGGTGCCCGAATATCAGGTTCGCTTCAGATGGTCGCCGAACGCGGTCGTCATCTGGGACAATCGAGCGACGCAGCATTATCCCGTCGCAGACTATTGGCCTGCGCGCCGCAAGATGGAACGCGTAACGATACGCGGTGACATTCCGGTCTAAACGCTTCTTCGCTTCCAGCATCGATGTGCTGCAAAGCAGGGCGGGCGCCGCACAGGCTCACAATGACGCAACCGAGATTAGCCGCCTGATGATCGGGCGGGGTGGTCATCGTAGGTTCGGGTAGCCGAAGCGGATCGCCGTTTGTTGCAGCGCGTGGATCGGGGCCAGCGCATCGAGGTTCGCGATGACGATCCCCGCCAGCCCGATGCTGGCACGAGCCTCCGGCAGGCATGGGTCCGTCAAGATTTCTTGCAAGGCTAGTCGCAGCGCTGCGATGGTCTCGACGCTCGTCGTAGCGGATGTTACGAACGGCAGCGTCGGAGAGGCCGGGCTACGGGCGACGATCTTGAGGGGGGCGGTCAGATCTGGTTCGTGACGCACCAGCGTCGCATAGGTGACGGTGTCGATCGCCACGATATCCGCGTTCCCTGCGACGATCGCCGCAACGCTGCCGCGATGCGATCCGGTCTGCACAACGCGAGCGAAGAAGGCACTAGTCTCGGCTATCGGCGCTAACGTCGCGCGGAACAGGTTCATTCCTGTGTTCGACTGCGGATCGTTGATTGCGGCGCGGGTGTCGCGGTAGTCGACCAGCGACCTCCGTCCATCGTTCGCGCGCGCCACCAGTACGCTGGCATGTGTCGCGTCGCTACTTGTGAACCCCGGCATATCGTAGATCGGTAAGGCGATCACTTGAAGAGCAAGGCTATCGTCGGCGATCAGCGGGTAGCCGCACGCTTGCCCGAACAGCAGGTTCGGGTCCCGCCAGAGATCATGGACGTGGCGCGCCCGGTCGAGGACGTCGGGCACACCGTCGACCCCCCGTTTGCGCAGGATGCGGACGATCGCGGACCAGATCCGGTCGTTGGCGGACTGCTGCGCCGGATGATCGTACATTCCAAGCGATGCGACCAGGCGGCTCATGCGGTATGTTGCCGGGCACCAGGATGGAGCATGTCGTCATGCGATCGAAACGCGAAACGCCGGACGATCTCACCATAGCCGCGATATACCGGCGCGCCTTGCGCCACGAACCGGTCACGGTGGCTGCTGTGATAGGACGGGAGGCGATACCAGGGGAGCCCCGGACGTTCGTGATGCGCGGCATGGAGATTGTTGTTGAGGTACAGCAGCGCGAACAGGCCGCCGCGCTCGACGATGGCGGCGCGTCCGGGACTCGTGAGGTCGGCGCGATGCTCGGCATAGGAGCGCAGCATCGTCAGCGCGGTGCCCGGATAGACGAATGCCAGCACATACTTGGCGAGGCTCAGTCCGACATGATCCAGCCACCACAAGATCGCAGCTACGCCGAACAGATGCGGCACCCAGTCCCGCGCGACAGCAACGGGGTTGCGAACGGCGCGGCGCGCCTCGCTGAATAGGAAACGTCCGATCGACAATGCCGGGTCGAAGATCATCTGGCCAACCAAGGTCGATTGTAGCGAGGCGATCAGGGCGTCGTGTCGGGATAGGTGGTAGCGCGATTCAGGATCGTGTCGGGGATCGGTGATCACCTCGGCACCGTGATGCGCAATATGGCTTCGGCGATACAGCCGATACGGCAGCCAGAGCGACAAGGGGGCAAATCCGATCGCGCTGTCGATCCGGCCAATCCCGGTCGGATGGCCATGGATCGTCTCGTGCTGCAGCGATCCCTGCCAGGCGACCAGCCATCCGCCAAGGACGATCAGTACGGGCAGCGGAACTTGCGTATGAACCGCGGTAAGCGCGATCCAGCCGGCGTAGATCAGCACCGCGACCGTGAGCGTGGGCCACTCGATGACGGGCATCCTCGCGAAGAGATTACGCATATCCAACTCCTTGGCTGATGCTAACATCCCCCAGACCGATGGGAATTGACAGCAAGCAAAGGTGCGCAGCTGAGATAGGTTTGCTTCGTCACGAAGATACGCGAGCGCGCCGACCCCAAACACGAAGTATGATCTCCGCAGGGCGCTCACATTGTCCGACGTTCGGCCGATCTCGCTTACCGGCCGGCGTCCAGCTAGGCGTCCCCGATCGCTTGGATAATGCGATAGGCGGCAACAACGTCACGCTCGACGACAGCCAAGGTGAAGCGTTCGATGATGGCGCGCAGGCGATTGGTCGGCGCCGTCGCAGCATTCAGGAGCGGGCCATCGATTAGGCGACTGCCCCATTCCACACCCAGGCGCTGCGCTTCGTCATCGGCGCCGACGACGATCGATGGGAAGGGCAAGCCGATTTTTGGCGCCGCGAAGTTACGGTGGTCCAAGCTCGTGCCTTCAGGGGCGACCAACAAGGCGCCGGCAACGTTCGCGGTATAGGCTTTCGGTGACAGTCGCGCCCACCATGCGGCGGCCGCGCAGGCGCTGCCCTGCGCCAGGAGCATGACGGCACGATCAGACGCCGATACGGCGGCATCGATCCGCGCCGCCAGCGCCGTTCGCTCAGAAGCGGTACGGCTGCGAACAGCGATATGCTGCGGATCGCCAAACCGGGGAAACTCCTGAAAACGCCCGAATATAGGGTCGGCCTTTTCGGGAACGAGCGCGATGAGCGTCAGCCGATGGCTATCAGCGCGGGCGAATGGTCCGCGCGGTACCTGATCCTCGCGACGGGCAGCCTGTCGGCCGCGAAGGCGCCGGATATCGCCGGGCTCGGCGATTTTGCGGGCCAGACGGTCTCGACCGCCAACTGGCCCGAGGACGGCGTCGATTTCGCGAACAAGCGGGTCGGCGTGATCGGCACCGGATCGTCGGGCATCCAGGCGATCCCCCTGATCGCGGCGCAGGCGGAGCATCTCACGGTCTTTCAGCGCACGCCTTCGTTCACCGTACCCGCGCGCAATGCACCGCTTGCGCCAGACCAGATCGCGACGCGCAAGGCGGCGTACCGCGATCACCGCGCGACCGTCAGGCAGACTGCGCCGGGCGTGATATTCCGCATGACCGGAAAGTCCGCGCACGAGCTCGCGGACGCCGATCGCACGGCCGCCTATGAAGACGCGTGGACGCACGGCGGCGCAGGCTTCGCGCAGGTGTTCAGCGATCTGATCCTCGACCAGACAGCCAACGCGACCGCGGCAAACTTCGTGCGCGCAAAAATCCGGGACACGGTTGCCGATCCCGAAACCGCCGCGAGCCTGACGCCGGGCGACTATCCGATCGGGTCGAAACGGATCGCGGTCGATACCGATTATTATGCGACGTTTAACCGACCCAACGTCACGCTGAAAGACCTGCGCAAGGATCCGCTTCGGCGTATCGTCGCACAGGGCGTGGAAACGGCCGAGGGTACGACGCCGCTCGACGTTCTCGTGCTAGCGACCGGCTTCGATGCGATGACCGGCTCGTTCCTGCGGATAGCGATCACCGGCACCGACGACACGCTGGCGGAGAAATGGAGCGCGGGCCCGCGGACGTATCTGGGGCTGATGTCGGCGGGGTTCCCGAATCTGTTCCTGATCGCCGGGCCGGGCAGTCCGTCGGTGCTGACCAACATGGTCTTGTCGATCGAGCAACACGTCGAATGGGTGCGCGATTGCCTCATAGCTTTGCGCGACCGCGGTGAAACCCGGATCGAGCCGACGCGCGAGGCCGAGGACCAGTGGGTCGACCGCGGCAATGCGATGGCCGCCCGGACGCTCTTCATGTCCGGCAACTCCTGGTATCTCGGCGCGAACGTGCCCGGCAAACCGCGCGTGTTCATGCCGTTCATCGGCGGTGTCGCGGTGTACCGGGGGATCTGCGAAAAGGTGGTCGCGAACGGCTATGCCGGGTTCGAACGGCGTGCCACAATCGAGGCCTGATCCGCATAAGCGGACGGAGAGGAGACGGGATGCGGATTCGGTGGGAAGCGCTCGGGCTGGTGTTGCTGGCCGGCTGTACGGTATCGCAGGACAAGGCAACGACCCCGGCGGCAAGCGGGGTCGGCAAGATCGACGGGGCGTTCCTGACGACCGGCGGCAATGGCAGCGACTGGGCGGCGACCGGGTATAACTACCAGGAGCAGCGCTTCAGCCCGCTGACGCAGATCAACGCATCGAACGTCGGCAAACTCGGTCTCGCCTGGTCCGCCGACCTACCCGATGCGCGCGGGCAGGAGGCCACGCCGATCGTCATCGACGGCAAGCTGTTCGTGACCGGGCCGTGGTCGAAGGTGTTCGCCTATGACGCGGTGACCGGCAAGGCGCTGTGGACCTACGATCCCGGCGTGGACAAGGCGAAGGCCGTCGACGCGTGCTGCGACGTCGTCAATCGCGGCGTCGCGGCGTGGAAGGGCAAGCTGTATTTGGGCACGCTCGACGGCCGGCTGATCGCGCTCGACGCCGATACCGGAAAACCGGCCTGGTCCGTCCAGACCACCGATAACGCGAAGCCGTACACGATCACCGGCGCGCCGCGCGTCGTGAAGGACATGGTGCTGATCGGCAACGGCGGCGCGGAGTTCGGCGTGCGCGGCTACGTGACCGCCTACGACGCAGCGACCGGCGCGAAGAAATGGCGGTTCTACACCGTCCCGAACGCAACCGGCGCAGCGGACGGCGAGGCGTCCGACGCGGTGCTGAAGGCGAAGGCGGGACCGACCTGGTCGGCGGGCGGGCAGTGGAAGCAGTCGGGCGGCGGCGGCACGGTGTGGGACGCGATCGTCTACGATGCCGAACTCGACCAACTCTATATCGGCGTCGGCAATGGCAACCCGTGGAACCACGGTTTGCGCAGCGAGGGCAAGGGCGACAATCTGTTCCTGTCCTCGGTTGTCGCACTGAAGCCGGAGACCGGCGCGTATCTGTGGCATTATCAGGAGACGCCGGCGGAAAGCTGGGACTTCACCGCGACGCAGCCGATCATCCTCGCGACGATCCCGATCGGCGGGGTTCAGCGGAAAGTGCTGATGCAGGCACCCAAGAACGGCTTCTTCTTCGTCGTCGACCGGACCAACGGCAAGCCGATCGCCGCGAACAAATTCATCAAGTCGGTGAACTGGGCGGACCGCTATGGTCCCGATGGACGGCCGGTCGAGACGGCGGCCGCGCGCTATTACCGCACGCAGAAGCCCTTCATCGGCGTGCCGTCGGCGCTTGCCGCGCATAATTGGCAGCCGATGAGCTTCAGTCCGAAGACCGGGCTCGTCTATATCCCCGCGCAGGAGGTCGGGCTGGCGTATATTCCGCCGCTGACGCCGCAGGATGCCGCGCGCCAGCCGCTCGGGTTCAACGTCGGGCTGAATTTTTCCGAAGGCATGTTGCCGCATGATCCAAAGGTGATTGCGGGGGCGACCAAGGCGACGGTCGGCGCGCTGGTGGCGTTCGATCCGGTCGCGGGGAAGGAACGCTGGCGGGTCGATTACCCGGTGCCGTGGAACGGCGGCACGATGTCGACCGCGGGCAATCTGGTGTTCCAGGGCACTGCGCTGGGCGAGTTCCGCGCCTATGCCGCCGACACCGGCAAGCAGGTGTTCGCCTATCCGGTGCAGTCGGGGATCATGGCGGGCGCGAGCAGCTTTGCGGTCAACGGCGTGCAATATGTCGCGGTGACCACGGGGCGGGGCGGGTCGTTCCCGCTGGCCGCGGGCTATGCGGCCGGTGCCGCGCGAACCATCCCGAACATCCCGCGCGTGCTGGTGTTCAAGCTCGGCGGCACGGCCAGGCTGCCGGCGCTACCCGCGACCACGCCCGGCGATTTCTCACCGCCACCGCCTGCCGGAACACCGCAGCAGATCGCCGAGGGCAAGGCGCTGTTCGGTCGCAATTGCCAGGTCTGTCACGGCGGCAACGCCGCGGGGGGCGGCGTGACGCCCGACCTGCAACGCTCGGTGGCGCTGGCGAATGCAGAGGCGTGGAAATCAGTGCTGATCGACGGCGTGCTGAAGGACCAGGGCATGGTCAGCTTCGCGCGCGTGATGACGCCGGAACAGGCGCAGTCGGTCCGCTACTACGTCATCGGCGAGGCGAACTGGGCTAAGGCCAATCTTCCTGCTGAGGCAAAGAAGTGACCGGCGGGCCGCTTGCAGGCGTCCGGGTCGTGGAGTTCGACGCGATCGGCCCGGTACCGCTGGCGGCGATGATCCTCGCGGATTTCGGCTGCGAGATCGTCCGGATCGGGCGGGCAGGGCGGCCGCCCAGTCCGAGTGCGGACGGTCCGATCCTGGGACGCGGCCGTCGTTGCATCGCCCTCGACCTGAAGAATGCAGCGGATCGCGACACCGCGCTGGCGATCGTCGCGTGCGCCGACGTGGTGATCGAGGGCAACCGGCCGGGGGTGATGGAGCGGCTCGGGCTCGGTCCCGATGCGTGTCTCGCCGCCAATCCGAAGCTCGTCTACGGCCGGATGACGGGGTGGGGCCAGACCGGGCCACTCGCGCAGACCGCCGGACATGACATCAACTACATCGCACTCACCGGCGCGCTGCACGCGATCGGCGGCGCCGACCGTCCCGTGCCGCCGCTGAACCTCGTGGGCGACTATGGCGGCGGGTCGATGCTGCTCGCGCTCGGCGTGACCGCAGCGCTGGTTTCGGCGCGGACGACGGGGACGGGGCAGGTGGTCGACGCGGCGATGACCGATGGCAGCGCCCTGCTGATGACCATGTTCTACGCGATGCACGCTGCCGGCTATTGGCGCGATGCACGCGAAGCGAACCTGCTCGACGGCGGCGCGCCCTTCTATCGGACCTACGCCTGTGCCGATGGCGGGCACGTCGCGGTCGGTGCGATCGAGCCGGCATTCTTCGCCGCGCTGCTGGCTGGTTTGGAGTTGGATGCCACCGGGATCGATCAGGGCGACCGAGCGGCATGGCCGGTCCTCGCGAGCCGCTTCGCCGCGCGCTTTGCGGAACGACCGCGCGACGACTGGGCGGAGGTCTTTGCGGGTACGGACGCTTGCGTGACGCCGGTCCTGTCGTTGGCCGAGGCGCCACACCATCCCCACAACCACGCCCGCGCCACCTTCGCCGCGCCATCCGGCCCGATGCAGCCGATGCCCGCACCGCGTTTCTCCGCGACTCCGGCGACGACCGCGCCAACCGAAAACACCGACAGCGCTGCGATCTTGAAGGTGTGGTCAGCCGCATCCAGCGCCGATCGCGTGCGCTTTGTGACGTTGAAAGGGTGCCAATGACTCCGTCAGCGCATCTCGTCGATCCCGAGCTTCGGCCTTTGCTTGGCCTGCTTCCGGTAATTCCCCACGATGCGGCATCGCTGGCCCTTGCCCGTGCCCAGTCCTATCTGATGCCGCCGCCGGGCGATGACGGGGTCGTACTTGAGCGGCGCTGGATACCGGGTCCAGCAGGCGCACCCGACATCCTGGTCCACATCTATCGCCCGGCGCGCATCGACGGCGCGATCGGCTGCATTCTCCATATGCACGGCGGCGGCTTCGTGATGGGCAAGGCGGCGAACCAGGAATTCGTCCATCGCCGCTTCGTCGCGGACCTCGGTTGCGCGCTCGTGTCGGTCGACTATCGACTCGCACCCGAGACGGTGTTTCCCGGCGCGATCGAGGATTGCTACGCGGCGCTCGGCTGGGCGTTCAATAACTGCGATGCACTGACCATCGACCCAACGCGGATCGGGGTGATGGGGGAGAGCGCGGGCGGCGGCCTGGCGGCGGCACTCGCGCTGCTGGCACGCGACCGCGGCGAATTTTCGTTGGCGTTTCAGCACCTGATGTATCCGATGCTCGACGATCGGACATGTGTGCGGGACAATCCATCGCCCTATGCCGGCGAGTTCGTCTGGACGCCTCAGAACAACCTGTTCGGCTGGACGTCGCTCTTGGGCAGCGCACCGGGTGGCGCTGGCATATCCTGCTACGCGGCACCGGCGCGCGCCGAAAATCTTGAAGGCCTGCCCCCGACATTTATTGCCACCGGCGCCTTGGATCTGTTCGTCGAAGAGGAATTCGACTACGCACGCCGCCTGCTGCGGGCCGGCATCCCCGTCGAGTTGCACGTCTATCCCGGCGCGTTCCACGCCTTCGACCTGCTGCCACGCGGCTGGTTGACGGAAACCACATATCTTGACCGGATACGGTCCTTGCATCGTAGCATGGCGCCGACCTGTTCTCGGGTTTGATTGACTGCGACGTTACCGAGTGAGTCACGCCAGTTAATCTTGGTGGAAGCACGAACCCGCTGCGCGGGAGGGTCGTGCGGGGCGCGGTTGAATTGATATCGCGGGTGTAGCGCATCGATTGAGCGCTACGGGAAGCAGGCAGAGCCTCGGGGTTCCACGAAAGGAGCCCTGCCATGACTATCCTCATACCCGTTGTTGCCGTCAGCCCGTTACGCCAACGTCTCATCCACATGGGCATACGCCGCTTCGGTCCTGAGACGCGTCGGAACTACATTCGCGACGTCGGGCGGTTCGCGACGTTCCTCGGGCGCTCGGCGGCGATGAGAGCCAGCAGGTCGACGCGCGTGGTCCGCGCCGTCAGGCCCTCGCCGGCCTCGCCGGCCTCGTCGATCTCGGCGATGGGCAGGAAGACCATGATGCCGTGCGATTCGAGACCGCGGTCGCCGTATGGGAAGGCATTGCGGATGGTGACGGGGTCGTCGGAGATGATGAAGCGCTGGCCGGCACCGGCCTCGAAGAGCGCAGGGACAAGCCGGACCATCGTTTTGCCACCCTGTCGCGCTTCAAGAAGGACTTGACCGCCCCAATCCTGATCGCCGCCTCCGTCGGCGTGGCCAGGTTCAGGTCGGCGTCGGGATCGACGCCGATGTCGCGCATCATCTCCCACATCTGCAGCGCCATGCTGTGCGGCGTCGACCTGGCGAGCTTGGTGCGCAGCATCTGGGTCGCGAACAGGTCGACCATCGCGGCTTGATCCTCCGGCTTGATCCAGGCCAGCGCGCGCCGAGACACGATCTCGCTGACGAGCCTGGCCGATCGGCCGTCGACATCCTGGAACAGGTCCTCGAAGTTCCACTTGCCCGCGGTCAGCTCGACGGTGTTGAAGTCGTTCGCCGAGCCGGCGTTGAGCAGCGAGCTGATCCAGGACCTGTCCAGGCCCTTGTCGTATACCCAGATCGACCGGCGGTCAGCGTCCGACGCGAAGTGGCGCAGCTGCGCCTGCGGCTTGTAGTGGTGCTTCCTGGACGGCTTGGCCTGCTTAGACATTCCCTGGATATAGGTGGTGAACGGTCCTGACCCAAGGCGACGCCGGGCCGTGTATCCGGCGCGGCGATGCGCTACTCGGGTCGGATGTCAGACGAGAACGCATAGACCTGGATCGACGCGGCGCGGTGGCGCGACCGCTGGTCGGTCGTGGAGAACCTCGTCGGCGGCGGCCAGGACGACGCCTTCCGCGCCAGGCGCACCGCCGACGGCTGGGACGGCTTTCTGAAGGTCCTCAAGGCGAGGACGGTGCCGGAGCGCCGGTCGCGCTTCTTCCGCGAGGCGAGCGCCTACGACAGCTTCGCGGTCGACGGCATCCCGCGCCTGATCGAGAGCAACGCGCACCGGCACGGCGACCTGGCCTTCGCCCCTACATCGTGACCGAGTTCGTGTGGGCCCCACGCTGACGGCCTGGCGGGCGTCGGCCGCACCTTCGCTGGAGGACGCCGTCGCGGTCACCTGCCGCATCCTGGGGATCCTGCGCGACTGCCACGGCCAGGGGTACGTGCACCGCGACGTCAAGCCGGACAACGTCATCCTGCAGGACGGGGATCCGGCACGAGCCTGCCTGCTCGATTTCGGCCTGAGCTACCACGAGGCCGCGGATCCCGATTTCCGGACTGAGGACGGACAGGAGGTCGGCAACCGCTTCCTGCGGCTGCCCGAGCTCTCGGCGGGAAGCGTGCTCAAGCAGGATCCTCGTTCCGACCTCTCGTTCGCCAGCGGCATCCTGTTCTTCCTGATCGTGGGGAGCCACCCCGACGTCCTGCAGGACGCCGAGGGGCGGCTGCCGCACCAGCGCGGCCCGGCCCTGGCCGCGCTCCAGACCGCGGCGGGACCGAGGCTCGCGCGGCTCGTCGCGTTCTTCGACAACGCGTTCGAGCCCGTGCTCGCGGCGAGGTTCTCGAACGCCGGGGCGATGCTCAACGCGCTCGACCGGCTGATGGAAGGCGCCGAATGCCATCGGGTCGCCCGACGAAGACCTCGCCGCGATCCGCGGCGTGATCGACACCGCGGCCGAACGCCCGCACATAGCCTCGATCAAGACCTTCGGCGACGCCATCGGGCACTTCGGCCCGGTCAGCCAGGCGATACGCGACGAGCTGGGTGCTGGATCTCTCGCTGGGCCAGACCGCGCAGCGCATCGACGCCGGCGTCGGCATGATCACCTACATCTGGAGCCGCACCGGTTCCGACCCGTTCCTGTCGACGAACTGCGAGGCTACGCAGGCCGGCGACGAGGTCGTCGTGCGCCTGTCCGGCGAGGCCGTCCACCGCACTCCCATCGCCTTCTCCGACTTCGGTGGCCAGATGGCCTCGACGATCAGGGCGTGGGTGCTGGCGAGGATCAGGCGCGCGCTGGTCGATCCCGGCCACCTGCCCGTCGAGGCGGAGTTCTTCCGCGAGACCGCGCCGCACGGGCGGTTGGCGGCAGCGGCACATGCGGCGCGTTCGGCCGGCCGGCGGGTGCTCGCGTTCGTCTACGACCCGTCGCAGTCGGACCGCGGGCAGCTCGCCCACGGCCTCCGCTACTTCCTGGAGAACCGGCGCACGCGCGACACGATGAACGCGGCGTTCGTCACGGCGCTGGTCCCGCTGGCCCAGATCGCCGAGGTCTCCGACGTGCTCGACGGCCAGTCGATGGAGCGGTCGCGGTGGGTCGTCCTAGACGCCGACCTGCATCCGCTCGAGCAGCAGGTCATCCACGCGAACGGCGAAGGGGGCGAGAGCACGATACTCGCGCTGGCCGACCGCTACCCGCCGGGAACGGCGTCCTAGCCGCGGCGGCGGGCGGACATCCGACGCGGCTGCGCCCGGCGTCAGCGCGGCAGCGTGTTCGCCTCCGCCAGCGGGTCGAAGAACGCGCCTTTTGCGTGAGGCGGCTCGCAACGACGCCTTCAGCGCCGCATCCGGTCTGAAGGACCGTAGAGGTGGGATGAACGAGCGGCGGAAAGTGGGAAGCGGCCCTTTGCCCACTGAACGACCGTTCCTGGGTCTGGCGGAAGCCGTAAGTAGGGCGTGTTCGTCCAAACCTGGACGTTCATGCTGGCGATCCGGGCTCTCGATACAGCCATTCGTTCATTTGGATCGGTAAATGGGTCAAACCTTATCCATCGGTACGATCCTCGAGGGAAGGTTTCAGCAATCACTATGAGGTAGGTGGCGTTCATGAACGCCGAAAACCGTGCCGTAACGCTCAAGGCAAGCAGGCTGAAGCTTCTGCCGCAAGCTATTGTGCTCAGCATTTCTGCTTCCCTTTGCGCTCCTGGCTATAAGTTATGGCTATGCGCTGGTCAGAAAAGATCGCGTAGAACTAGCCGATCTTGCTATTCTCGCAATTTTTACACCTATCGCACTTCTCTTCGTATGGCTCCAAGTGCGCACGCTTCGTCGTTTAGCCCGTCCTGATTTGCTAAGTGTGACCACTGGTGGCGTAGAACTGACTTTCCAGGGCACGAGGCTTTACCATTCTTGGTCGGCTTTGGGGGAGCCCGTATTGGCGTTTAAATGGTAAAAGCGCTGCGCGTTCGATAGTCATGTCCCAACGCAGCGGCGGCAAGCTAGTCATAGCGGCCGAGGACTATGCGCATGAGCCCGATGATATATTGGTAATTCTCAAACAGGCTAAGGCCGGTTTTGTAACAGAACCGGCCCAAAAGCCCTCGAACGCACTATATGCGTTTCTGGCAATTCCGGCTTCGTGCATCACGCTTGGCATTTCAATTATCGGCCTAGTGTGGATTGTTTTTAGATAACCGATCAACCCGGATCTAGTTGTCCAATCCATGGTGCCGGAAGCCCCCGGTCCGCTTTTCACCCATTCGGGTCTCTGACCGTCGGTCTTCCTCCCCCGCAACTTCGGGCCCTCGTCCAGAAACCACAGCGATACTCCCCCGCTTAGCAGCAACTGGCGGGACGATCGGTAGATCAGTGCAGAGCGGTATCGATGCTAATCCGGAACAACGGTGTATGGGTCGCTTTATACCGTCGTAACCGGGAGAGCTTCATGATCCGCCGTCACATTGCCGTACTGCTAGCCAGCGCATTCGTGCTTGCGCCCGTTGCCCCTCTCACTGCCCAGAACACGGTCCGCTCAATTTCGCCGACTGACAAGGCGCAGGGCACTCAGGCTCATCCACAACTGCTCGAGCAGTTCGGCGGTGCGTACAAGGGGCCGCAGACGACATTCGTCGAACGCGTCGGCAAGCATGTCGCGGTCCAGTCTGGCCTGTCGAATGCGGGCAGTGACTTTACCGTTACCCTGCTCGACTCCCCGGTCGAGAACGCCTTCGCCATCCCGGGCGGGTACATCTACGTCACCCGTCAGCTGCTCGCACTGATGACCTCGGAGGCAGAACTCGCCTCCGTGATGGGCCATGAGGTAGGCCATGTCGCCGCTCGCCACGCCGCCTCGCGCAATACGCGTGCGACGATCGGTGGCCTGCTTGCTCGTGGCGTCAGCCTGGCTACGAAAAGCGATCTCGCGACCCGGATCGCCGGCACGGGCGCGCAGCTGTACACGCTGAAATACGGACGCGATCAGGAATATCAGGCCGATGCGCTCGGCGTCCGCTACATTACTGCTGCAGGCTACTCGCCCTATGCCTCGGCCGACATCCTGGCGGCCCTCGATGAATCGACCGGGCTGACGGCGCAGGCCAGCGGCACCGCACGTTCTGCGCCGACATGGGCATCGACGCATCCGAATGGAGCCGATCGTGTGCAGCGCGCAGAGGCACTGGCGAAGGCCACCGGCAAGCCGGAGCTTGCGACCACCCAGGATACGGCGTTCCTCCGCATGCTCGATGGCCTGCCATATGGCGACGGCAAGGAGGGTCGCAAGGTCATCCGGATCGTCACCGTTGGCGCAAGGGACACGATTGATACGTTGAGCCAGCGCATGGCGGTCGCCGACGGCAAGCGCGAACGCTTCATCGTCATCAACGGCGTTCCGGCTGACGAGCCGCTGAAGCCCGGGACGCTCGTCAAGCTGGTGGTCGCCGCATAACCGCGGATATGAGGATCGGCGAAGCTGCGATCGTGGATGACGTGCGACCTATGGGCCTGTCAGGGACGCCGGTCTTCGGATCGTCACCAATGAAAAGGGTCATGTCGTGACGGTGATCCCGGGGCGACAGCGATGAGCGTTGCGGGCGCTGCAATCCTGTCGGAAATGGAGTCCGCCCTACGCCGTTTCACCCCCGATGAGGCAGCCGTCACGACCGAACTGCTGCTCCGCCTGAGGGACGCCCTGGAGCCGGGCGACGAGCAATGGTTCGATCAATTCGACAGCCATGTCATGACGCTCGACGGCGCCAGTACCTATCAGCCGCAAGGCAACACGGAGCGACTTGCTTTTGACCACGCCCTACAAGCTGCGTTGCTCGCGCTGCACGAGCTTGTTCGCCGACGGCGCGAGGGTCAGGTGACGAAGCCGCCTTCGAATACCGACGAAGGCAATTGTACCGACGTTGCCGGGCGGGGGCCGTCCGAACGTGACCGGCTCCTCCACGCTGTGCAGGACACCCTGTTCATACTTACCCGGACGGCTCGCGCACCCGCCCGTTTACTCAACGACGTCGAGGATCGTTCGGACTGGAAAAATTTGGTTCTATGGTTCGTCGAGGCGCTTATCGGGGAAGGTCTCGCGACGATCGTGGGTGGAGATCGTACGTCGACATCCCACCTCAAGCATCTTCGCGACCCTCTATACGATAGGGGGGGCGATGATCAGGCGTGGGAAACGCTGCTCGTGTCGCTCACCGGACTCGGTGTCCTGTTTACCGCCGAGATGGGGATCGTCACTCTGGGCCAGCCGCTCAGTACCTCATTTACCGCGAAAGCGGAGGGGTGGGGTATCGGTGAGTCGACGGCGCCGGCGCACCATGTCGATGCCGCGCCGTCCCACGGCACGTCGTCGGACGTTGCGGCTGCGATCGCGGATGGGCGGTGGACCATCAACGCCCGAGTACTTCTCGATGACGGTGGACAGTTGGTAGTCTTTCTGTCGGACAATGCGAACGACCCGACGGTATCGGCGATTGTCGGACGCGAGGTATTCCGCTGCGACGTACGTGGCGCGCCCATGTGGCAGATCGCAGCTGAGGCCGGGACGACCGATTCCAGAACGCATCCTTTCGATCACGCGACCGTGACCAGCGAGCCTTTCGTCAGCGTGTTCGAGGCGGACGGGAACTATTACGCCAGCCGCTGGAACGGCGACACATTCGTGATTGATATGTCTAGCGGAAAGGCATCGTACTCGGGTTGGGCTCGGACGTGATGACGGTCGCGGTAGATCTGGTGTGACTTTATAGTCCGGCTTCTTGGCGCGCTGATCGCGGCCGCGTCTCAAGAATACCTAAGCGACGTTGCCGCAACTGACGATTGTCGGCCCTTGGTCGCGACAGATGCGCTAAATTGGACGTTAACACGCTAAATTTCGGCGCGAACCAGAAAGCGCATGCCATCTTTTTGATGATACGGAACAGACCACGCCGCCTTGATTTGAAGTCTGGTTGCGCGTTGCGACATTCCCTGATCGGACTCCCCGTTTTCTCACCCGAATCCGCCAAAAAGATTGTCCAGCGTACTGAGTGCGGCCGTACGAACGAAATGACCGAATGGCCGAAGTTGGAAACATGAAAAGTGGTCGCTAATGGCCGAAACTGGGTCATTAGCGACTTGAGCTCAGTGGCACATAGCACTTGGCTGGCCGCTTTCAGCCTCCATTTGGCTAACGTCCCTAATCGGTTGATTCATAGTGTCCGATCAAGGTGCTTGCGATTTCTCGTGCCGCGGACGGATGCGCCAACCGCTCTGGTGTTATCAATATCGAGCCGACGACAGGCGCGCCACAGAAGTCGAAGATGCCATCCTCAATCTGCGCTTTCATCGCCCTACGATAGCCACGCTTGACGTAGGTCGCCTCGCTGGCAGCGGCCATCGCAACCAAACTGACCTTCAGTCGGCCTAGCCGCTTCGTGATGCGCCCCTTGGCGTCCTCATCAAAAGCCCAGCCTGCTACGAATACGCGGTCGATCCAGCCCTTCAGCAAGGCCGGCATCGCCCACCAGTAAACCGGGTAGACCAAGATTAGGTGATCCGCGCGATCGATGCGCTTTTGCTCCGCGCGCACATCGCCGGGCAGGGGGCCTTTGCCGTTGAAGGCCGCGTGGTCCGCCAGCCCAAATACGGGATCGAACCCCTCAGCCGCCAGGTCGACCGTCTCGGCACCATGACCACGAGCCTGTGACGCCGCGACGATCGCCGTCGCGACCGCGCGGGTAAGCGAAGACCCCGCAGGATGTGCCATGACCACCAGTGCCTTCCGAGTCTCGGCTTCCGGAGACATCCGTGTCATGCGAGTGGGAGCGACATCATTCGGCCGCCGTCCTGCGTCAGACGTGCCAGATACTCGTTGTGGTCGAGGATCTGGAAGGGGAAGAACAATCCGGCCGCCGCTGCCGGCCTGCCGTCCAGCCCGACAAGGCGTTCCAGCAGCATGCTGATACCCAGCCCGGTCAGCGGAGCGGCCCCGGCGGGATGGAAAACGGCGTGGCGGCTGCGTAGCGGTGCGCCTGCTTCGTCGGCACCGGACAACTCAATGATGATCTCCGTCGACTTCGCGCCTCCTGCACGTCTGCTCGAACTGACGCCCGTGCCAATGCCGAACTCGATGTTCCTCGCACCCGTCACCGCTGCAAGGCCAGTAATGTCGATCGACGAGAAGCCGGAAGCCGTTAGCTCCGTGCCGTCGATCGCCCGGAATGCAAAGCTGGCGTCATTGCCCTTCCGCCAGACGAAAGCGCCGTTCTGTCGTGCCAGAACGAAGGAGATGACGGAGGCAAAGCGCTCGAAATCCTCGGTGACGGCTGGGCCTCCCCAGTCTTCCTCATCGACCAGCGCGCCGATCCTGATCCCGTCGACCCGCGCATAGCCCCTGGCTGCGGTGAGCGTTGCGATCGTGGTGGCCCCGACCAGCCACTCATAGCCAAGGACTATGGCCGCTGCATCGGGTCGCTGCATGTGGATCGCGATCTCGGGTGCGATTTCATAAAGCCCGGTCGAAATACCTAAATGTGGAATACCGCGGGCATGAGCGTAGCGCAGGCTCGCCTGCCGTTCGTCGGTATAGAGGACGGCAACCGCTGCGATCGAGCGTTCGCCGAGGCCAAGATCGTCCGCGTGGGGATCGATCACGACCCCTTCGACGTGGGCCAGTGCACTTTCTACCTGCTCGGCCTTCTGACGGTTTCTGGTGCCGATGAGCAAAGGGAAATCCGGATGCCGCTTGCGCAGAGCCTGAACGGTGAAATGGCCGATCTGGCCAGTGCCGCCCAAAAGCAGAATGGGTGAGTTGGACATTGCAGCCTTTCTGTGGAAGGAGTGAAGCTACGATCTGTAGGTTTCGTATAAGCTACCATTAGTAGATTAGACAAGCGGATTTATCATGACGGTAGATACGAGCGTGGCGACCCCGCAGCGAGGGCGCCGTCTTTCCAAGGCTGATCGGCGCCAGCAGCTTCTCGCGACAGCGCTCGGCGTGATCCGTGAGGAGGGTGCCGACAGCCTGACCCTTGGTCATTTGGCGGCGCGGGCGGGCGTGTCCAAGCCGATCGTGTATGACCATTTCGGCACGCGATCCGGCTTGCTGATCGAGCTTTATCGCTGGATCGACACCGAGCGCGTCGAGGCGTTCCGCCAGGCGATGGCGGCTGCCCAAAACGATCGCGACGAGACGATCGCATCGCTCGCCGACGCCTACATCCGCTGTGCGGCAGACCTCACCGGCGAGTTCTACGTCGTCGGCGCCGCGCTTGCTGGAAGCGCAGAGAAGGCAGAAGTCTATGCGGAGCTTCTCGACCAATCCGTCGCGATGTTCGTGTCCGTCCTTCGCCCGTTCAGTCGACTGAACGGACCAGCGGCAACCCGGTTGTGCGTTGGCCTGGTTGGAGCGGGAGAGGGCCTGTCGGCCGCGATCGTTCGCGGCAAGCTCACCGAGGCTGATGCCATAGCGACGTTCAATGAGATCATCAGCGCCGCTGTGCCTGATTAGCTAGCACGCTACCTACCAAAAGAGCCGAGAATGCATCAGATCATGATGTGCCTCGTTCACCGCCGCTCATCGGCATTGAGCAGACACATGAACGGATGTCGGAAGTTGGGAAGCGCGTAACGACGACTGAATGTCGTCTTGTGGGTCTACCAGGAAGCCGTAGGGCAAGGCGCGTTCGCCCAATAGCAGACCTGCGCTTATTGAGTTACCTATCGCCTACGAGGCGCTTTATTCTTCCTGTTTTTATTGGCCTGCCGATCATAATTGCGGCGCAATCGAGCGAGGATTGGTCGCGAAAAATGCCCTCGCGACCGACAGCCTTGGCGGAACGCAAGCGGGCCCTGACAATAACAGCGTCCACAGAGGCACTGTTTAAAGCGTTGGAAAATCTCTCATCTCGCCCTCACTCGTGGAAGATTATTCCGATCAGACGGGACGACGCGACTGCAAGCGTCCGCCTCCGCTGGCCACAACAGCCCAGCTATCGAGACCTCGGCGCGATTTTATACGTGGCGCAGCAAAACGGCTTACGCATTTCTGATGCTGGAGCGCAGCGAGTCCACTCTAAATGACGGGTTCTGGGTCGTCCGGCGGCCAGTTGCCTGTGCAATTAGGGCAGCACGGCTGGTTTGGCGGGGCCTCCGTATCGACGGAGCAAATGGCTGGCGCGAGCAGCTGATCTATCGCATTGCTCGGTTGATATGACAGGTTACGCTACATCGGGCATCGCGCCACTGCTCGCGTTGGCGACAGCGGCGCTGGCTGCGCCGCCCGCGGTCCATACGCCTGCTCCCGGAAGCCCGGAACGCATCGCGATCGTCAAAACGCTCCACGCGGGCGACGATAGCGCGCAATCGCGTTTCACCTTCCGCGCGTTTCGCGTCTTTTCGGCGGGCACGGGTGCGATTGCCTATGTCCGCGGTGCAGGGCCGGTCGGCACCTTCCAGGCCATCCTAAAGCGCGACGGCCAGGCTGCATGGCGCAAAATATGGGGCGATGGCGATGGCGGCAGCAACAGCTGCGAAGTCGGCGCGCGCCATTATGCCTGGGCGTTGCAACTTCTCCGCACCTATACGGCCAACCCCGATACGATCTTTCCGGGCATCGTCGCGCGGACCGGGGACCTGCGACGCATGGCGAAAGCGCAGCCCGACGTGCAATGCGTTGGTGATTTGGACGGCGGCCCCAGTTGATCGCGGGCCATTGGCGCCCACTTGGCGTTATCGATCGGGCGCCGCGCTCGATGTCGCCTCCAGCCGCCCAAGCTGCATGCGCTCATCGATCATATGCGGGAGTGGCGCCATCGTTGACTGACATTGCCATTCCCGAACCTCAGGCTGAAATGTGTCGTCCTAGAAAGTCGCGCATCAGCGTCGCGATCTCAGCGTGGTGCGTCTCTAGCGCAAAGTGCCCAGCGTCGAGCAGGTGGACTTCGGCATTGGGGAGATCGCTCTGATAGGCCATCGCGCCCGCAGGTACGAACGCTGGATCGTGGCGCCCCCAAACGGCAAGCAGCGGCGGGCGATGTTCGCGGAAATAAGCTTGGAAGGCCGGGTAGAGCCCAACGTTACTGCGATAGTCGAAGATTAAATCGAGCTGGATGTCCTCAGCGCCGGGCCGTGCCATATAGGCGATGTCGAGTTCGTAGCCGTCGGGCGACAGGAGGCTCGGGTCCGCGCCGGTGCCATATTGCCAATTCTTGATCGTGTCAGGCGCAAGCGAAGGACGGCAGGCGTCGCGGTTTTTGGCGCTCGCCTCACGCCAGTAGGCTTCCCACGGACCCCATTGGTCGCTGAAGCCTTCGACATAAGCGTTGCCGTTCTGTGACACGATCGCGGATACGCGCTGGGGGTGGCGCATCGCCAGGCGCAGGCCGACCGGCGCACCATAATCGAAGATGTAGAGCGCATAACGGTTCAGGCCGAGCGCCTCGACAAAACCACCGATGACCTCGGCGAGCGCATCGAAGGTGTAATCGAAGTGGCCGCGCGGCGGCGCCTTCGTCTGGCCGAAACCAGGCAAGTCGGGCGCGATAACGCGGTAGCTGTTTGCCAGTTCGGGGAGCAGATCGCGAAACATGTGGCTCGACGTCGGGAAGCCGTGGAGCAGCAGCAGGACCGGCGCGTCAACTGGCCCGGCCTCGCGGTAGAAGATGTCTACCTCGCCTACGCGTTGCGAGCAGTATCGAACGGTTGTCATTTCCTTGTCCTTCAGCGGAGTTTGCGTGCGGCGCGCCTTGGCCATGCCCGGCATAGCTAAGGCGGCGGATCCAGCTGCCAGGCCGGTTAGAACGCCGCGGCGCGATGAAAGGGATAATCCGGAGTGCATGATGTCTTCCTTCTCGGAAGCCGGGAGATAAGCCTTGCCAATACCGGGTAGAATAGTCGCATTCTGGTAGGCTGGATTGCAGAAAGGGAAACGATGGATCGGCTGGAGGCGATGGCGCTGTTCGTAACGGCAGTAGACGAAGGATCGCTTGCAGCGGCGGCCCGGCATCATGGTCGATCTCCCGCGACCCTCACGCGCGCCGTGACGCTGCTGGAAAACAATGCCGGCGAAACGCTGTTGCTGCGATCGACGCGCCGATTGAGCCTGACGCCGGCCGGGGAACGGCACATGGCGACCTGGCGCGACGTGATGACCCAACTTGGCGCAATCGCGCCCTCAGGGGCGGCCGGCCAGCTTCGCGGCAGCATCGCCCTGACGGCACCCGAACTCTTCGGCCGGCTGAAGCTGATGCCCGTCCTTGAACCCTTCCTCCGCGCACATCCGTTGGTGTCGGCCCGCGTGCTGCTGGTCAACCGACTCGTTGATATGATCGGCGAGGGTGTGGACGTGGCCGTTCGGCTGGCACCGCTGCCGGATTCTATGCTGACGGCGATCCGGCTGGGAGAGGTACGGGTACTCGTCTGCGCTTCGCCCGATTATCTTGCGCGCGTCAGGGCGCCGAGCGATCCGCAGGACCTCGGACGTCACGACTGTATCGGGCTGAACGCAGAGGGGGACGGTGAGCTCTGGCGGTTCGGCGCGAAAGAAACGGGTGCGCGAGTGCGATCGGTGCGCGTTCCGACGCGGCTTAGCCTCAACGACGTGGGCGCCGCGATCGATGCTGCCCGGCGAGGGTACGGACTCGTGCGGACGCGCGCGTATCAAGTGGCCGACGACCTAGCAGCTGGTCGCCTCGTACAGGTTCTGGCATCGTTCGAACCGCCGCCGGCGCCGGCGCATCTCGTCTTTCATCCCGACCGCGGGATGCGCGCGCCGGTTCGCTCGTTTATCGATCATGTCGTGCCCGCATTGCGGGGGGAACTGCGCCGTATCACGTCGCTGCTGGAGGAATCAGTCGAATAGTGTGCCGCCGATCCCACGCGATGCCGTTTTTGCAGATATGCCTACGTGAACAAATGGCCGAAGTTGGGATGCATGTGGAGCGGTTCGAACGTCCAATTGCGGGTCGAATCGCCTCATCCATATACTGAGAGATGGGGTACTAACTAAATTAGCTACGTATCATGTTCACGGGCGCAATCGACTTTCTAATCGATCAGCTACTGAGCACCTGACAGCTTCTCCAGATGTTATCTTCCGGAATGTATTATAGCTAATACCGAAACTCGACATTAGGACCGCGTCCGTTTGACCGGGCAGGTTTTCGAGCATTTTGCGAACTGTGTCAGGCGCAACCTGACGTAGGGCTATTGCGCGTGGCTGCTGAACATAACCGTCGTTGATCATGTGTATGAACCTTCCGTTTGTCATACTCCGCAGATTGCGTTGTCGAGCGCCGCATGTCGTTTCTATCTGGCGGTGCTCGCTATCGTCACGTCCGACTTAGCCTGCCGTCCAACGTACAAGATCGCCAACGCACTTAGGACGGTGAGTCCAGCCAACGGCATCAGTGCCAGGACGTAGCTGTGCGTGGCGTCATGGATCTGGCCATAGACGTTGACCATCAGGCCTCCGCCGATGAGATTCGATATGGCGTTGATCCCCGCGATCCAAGCCGCGGCGTTGCCAGCTGATAGCCAGCCCGATGCCATGCTCCAGAACGGTCCCTTGAAGCAGTAGGCACCAATCAGCACGAGGCTGAGCAGGAACACCATCGGGACAGTCCACTGACGATGAACGTGCCGACCGCGCCGACGGCGATTAGGAGCAGCGGCAATGCAGTGTGCCAGCGGCGCTCGTTGGTCGCGTCCGAATGACGGCCCCAAAGGATCATCATGCAGGCGGCGATGCCGTACGGGATGGCGTTGACCAGTCCGGTCTGGAAGTTCGTCAGTCCGAACGACTTCAACAGCTGCGGCTGCCACACCCCCAGGACGCTTCCGGCCGACGACGCGCCCGAGCACGTCACCGGTGCCTCGCAAGGTTTGGGTGAGGGGATTGCAGACGCGTATCACGCGCGCGGCTGGCGTGTCGTTGCCGTGTCGCGATCGATCGCACCTTCGCAGGCTGACGATTGGATCAACGTTGCGGGCGACGTCGTCAATCCCGAAACCGCGAGGCGCGCCGTGATGGCCGCGCGCGACCGGTTCGGGCGTGTCGATACGCTCGTCAACAATGCCGGCGTCTTCATCGGTGAGCGTTTCACCGACTATACGGCGGAGCAGTATCGCCAGATCACGCAGACGAACCTCGATGGCTTCTTCCACATGACGCAGGCGGCGCTGCCGCTAATGGTCGAGCAAGGCAGTGGCCATATCCTGCAGATCGTCACGACGTTGGCGGAGCACGCCAATGTCGAATTCCCGTCGGTGCTCGCGTCCCTGACGAAGGGCGGGCTCGCCGCGGCGACGCGCAGCCTGGCGATCGAATACGCCGACCGCGGCGTCCGCGCTAACGCGGTGTCACCCGGCATCACCGAAACGCCGATGCATCCCCCCGAGACACGCGCCGGCCTCGGAGCGTTTCACCCGCTCGGCCGGATGGGCACGGTCGCGGACGTGGTCGGCGCGGTGCTGTACCTTGAGGATGCCAATTTCGTGACCGGCGAGATACTCCACGTCGACGGTGGGCAGGTCGCCGGTCACTGACGGATAAGGCAGGTACGCGCCATTATATCTCTGAGTGGGTCAGCGGGCGGCGAGCTCCCTGACCCCTTTGGCACTATCGCAAGACGTGTTCGGCGCATCGGCGGACGAACGCGGCGCTTGCCTGCGGATGCGCGACCGGGAGCATATGGCCTCCGTCGGTCATGTCCAGCGTCGCGCCTGGAATTGCCGCTACTGCCCGGTCGCCATCGATCAAGGGGGCGATCACCTGGTCGTCACGACCGTATAGCAGCGTCACCGGTATCGTCAGTTCAGGATAGCGGCTGACAATTGCGGCAAGGTCGACATCGGCGCTGGCCAGTTCGACCAGCGCAGCATTTACCGAAACCGGGCGATCGCCAAGCGCGCCGCCGCCGCGCGTGGCGAAATCGGCCGGGACCGGATCGGGCGCGAAGATCTTGCCCCAGCGCAAGCCATACGCCGCACGGCTGATCGGCGTGCCCAGCAGGTTGGCAAAGAGCGCCCGCCCGCCGGGGTTGCCCTCGATCGCGTTCGCTACCGAGGCGGGCATCGATCTAGGCGGTTGCGTCATCGGCGCCAGCAGCGCGAGTCCCGCAACCGAACCGGGATGGTGCGTCGCCACGCCGAGCGCGACCGCACCGCCTAGCGAATGACCGACGAGCAGCGGCGGACGATCGAGCGCGAGCTTGTCGATGAGGCTTGCGATGATCGCCGACTGGCCCAGGATACCGCGCTGTTCGCCGGTCGGCACCGAATAGCCCGAGCCGGGCCGGTCGACCAGGATGACACGGTACCCGTCGTCCAGCGCATCGGCGACGCCGTAGGAGAAGTTGCGCAGTTGCGCGCCCAGCCCGTGGATCAGGACGATCGGCGGTCCCGCACCGCGATCGACATAGTGGATCCGTGCACCCGCAACGGTGACGAAACGGCCGTCCGCGGGCACGTCCTGCTCGATCCGCTTGGTCGCCACGCGAGTGTAGACCGCGGCCGCTGCCAGCGTCGCAGCGACGATCCCAGCCGAGCGAAGTGCAATCGAGCGCCTCAGGGCGTCATCGGAAACCGATCTGGACGCAAAAAAGCGACGCATGTCGGCGAGCAGCAACTCGGGTTGCTCCAGCGCGGCGAAGTGGCCGCCCGCGGGCATCTCGGTCCACTGGACGATGTCGTAGGTCTTTTGCGCCTGCGAGCGCGGCGGCGGCGGGAAGACCGGGTCTGGAAACACTGCGACACCGGTGGGTACGGTGATCCGCGCTCCCGCAGGAAAAGTGCCCGAATCCTCCAGGACACGGCCGCGGTACATCCAGGTCGACGTCACGAACGACCCCTCGACCAGATACAGCATGATGTTGGTGAGGAGCAGGTCCTCGTCGAACGCCTGCCACAGATCGGGGCGGCCGAGCGCGTCGCGCGGCACGTCGGCCCATCCGCCGAACTTCTCGAGGATCCACGCAACAACGCCGACCGGGCTATCCGACATCGCCACGCCGAGCGTCTGTGGGCGCGTGCCCTGCTCCTGCGAATAGCCGGTTTCTTCCTTGGCGAGCTCGGCGCGCTTCGCGGCCCAGGCGACCTCGTCGGGCTTTTTCGGCACCGCATCCTTGGCCTGGAGCAGCACCATGTTCAGATGGAGTCCGGCGATCGCATCGGGATGCGCGTGCGCCATCCAGCCACCGATCGCAGAACCCCAGTCGCCACCCTGCACGAGATAGCGTTGCGTGCCGAACAGCTCGACCATCAGGCCGTGCATGAGTTCTGCGGTCTGCTTCGGTCCGATCGGAGACACGGGGCGGCCCGAAAACGCGTAGCCGGGGAGCGAGGGAACAACGACGTCGTGACCATCGGCGACGAGCGGCGCGATCAGCGCCTCGAATTCGAGGAACGACCCCGGCCAGCCGTGTAGCAGGAGCAGCGGGGGACTTGAGCCATCGCCGCGCGCATGAATGAAATGGAGGCTCTGCCCCTGAACGTCTGCCGTAAACTGCGGCAGCATATTGAGCCGCCGCTCCTGCGCGCGCCAGTCGTAGTCCGCCAGCCAATAGTCGACGAGCCGCTTGAGATCGGCGAGGCCGACGCCTGACTGCCAGCCCCCCGCGTCCGGCATGATGCTCCAGTCGAACGCCTCGACCTTGGCGCGAATGGCGGCGAGCCGGTCGTCGGGTACCGCTATGATGAAGGGTTCTGCCATGTGTCGATCCTGCCGAAGGGGGTAAATCCTGCTTCCCCGATTGAAAGCCTAACGTCGAACGCGCGAAAGCCGCCGAAAGTCGCCGAAAGGCGCTTCGAAGCGGGATGAACGGACGGCTGCTTTTGGGAAGCGGGTACGGCGGTTTGGACGTCTGGAATTGGGTCGATCTACAACAGGACGCTCACATGCCCGACGCACGGTTGGTCTTACGTAACGGCGGTCATGCACCTAGGCGTCTCCGATCGCCTGGGATGCCGCCCCCGGTACCGAATTCCCAACTAAGTTCACAAAGTCCTCATTTAAGGATCAGCATTCCATGAATCGCAGATTGTTCGGGCGGACAGTGCTTGCCAGCATGGGCGCCGCAGCATTCGCGCCTCGGGTGTTTGCCCAGGCCCGCTCCAATGTACCCAGAGCTAAGAATATTGTGCTAGTCCATGGCTTGTTCGCGGATGGGTCAAGCTGGTCAGAGGTGATCGCCTTTTTGCAGGCTAGATGCCTCAATGTCACCTCCGTTCAGAACCCGCTCACCACGCTGGATGAAGCGGTCGCCTCGACGCGGCGGGTGCTCGACCAGCAAGACGGCCCCACCGTTCTTGCGGGGCACTCCTTTTCAGGCATGATCGTAACGGAAGCCGGCCTTCATCCAAAAGTGTCGGCACTTGCTTATGTCGCCGCCCGCGCGCCAGATGCGGGCGAGGATTATGCCGCCCTAGCCAAGCGTTTTCCAACGTCACCTGCGTCGGCCGGGATAGTTTTTGACGGAGACGAAGGGCGATTGTCTGAGCAGGCGTTCCTCCACGATTTCGCCGGTGACGTGCCTGCTGCCAAGGCGCGGGTGCTCTACGCCGTGCAGCAACCTTTCCATAGAGCTCTGCTGACGGGGCGCACGACGATCGCTGCATGGCGGTCCAAACCGAGTTTTTACGCCATTTCAACCGAGGACCGGACGATCGATCCCAACCTGCAGCATTTCATGGCCACGCGTATGAAAGCCAAAATGATCGAACTGCGATCAAGTCACGTTTCGCTGATCTCACACCCGCGAGAAGTTGCGGGGTTGATCTTGGAAGCCAGCGGTCGATAGAACTAGCTTGTTTGTAAATTGATCGCAAAGTCTGTCTGGGGGGCGCAGACAATACGCTGCTGATCGATCTCGCGCGGTCTGTGACCGGTTAGCCAGAGGTTACAACGTCAACGTCGGCTCTACGGATGTCGCGCGTTCGCCTAGACGAACCTGATGTTAGAGTAGGCGCATTGTCTGGATCAAAGCTCCGATCGGTCTGTTGTTACCCCCCTCAAGGCTGACAGAGCCTCGCAGGTTTGCGCGATGAACTCGCGGGGTAATCGATAGCGCAAAGCGCGGTGCGGATGCAGGTCGTTATAATGGGCGACCCAGCCAGGCAGTTGGTCGATGACACTCTGCGCATCTGGCCTGGGGTTCACACGGACATAATCGCGCTTGAGGGTGCGAACGAACGCCTCCGCCATGCCGTCTGATTGAGGACTGCTGACTAAGGTCTGGCGCGGGATCAGCCCGATGCCCCGGGCAAACGCCCGTGTGTTGCCAGCGGTGTAGCAGCTGCCGTTATCGGTCAGCCACTCGATCGGCTCGGGCACGCGGTTCACCTGTCCGTAGCGATGCTCGACCGTGGCAACCATCACGTCCTGGACGTCCTCGGCGGTGATGCCGCCCGTCGTTGCCACATGTCCCATCGCCTCGCGGTCGCAGCAGGCGAGCGCGAAGGCGACACGCACCTTCTCGCCATTGTGGCCAAGTGATCTCCAACCCGTCGGAACACCAGCGGGTGTTGCGGAGGTCGACGGCGACCTGGCCGTCGTGACGCCGTTCCTCGCGGCGTTCGCCGCCTCGCTGTAGCAGCAGCCCGTGCACCTTCATGACGCGGTAGACGCGTTTCGATTGGGCGCGTCGCGCCCGGTCTTCTCGGCTTCCCGGCGCAGCAGAGCATGAACGCGGCGATAGCCATAGAGCCTGCCCCGGCGAAGGCCGGGGTTGGTAGATCGGCGACGAGCGCGCGGATGTCGTGGACCAGCTCAGCATCCGGCAGTGGTGGTCGTCCGCGTGGTCGGGACGCTGGGCGATGGCGCATGGCGGACAGGTGTGGGCGAGTGATGCCGATCGCCTCTGCGACCGCGCTCACCGTCCATCCCGCGGCAACGAGGTCGAGCGCAACAGCAGTTTTTTTTGGGCCTGCGGCCGGGGACACGGTCTCGCGGAGCAGCTCGTTCTCCATGGCCTTCTTGCCGAGCAGCCGGTGTAGTTCGCGCACCTGCGCCTCGAGCGCACGGTACTCGGACGCCGGCACCACTTTCTCGCCCGCTGTCGCGGCGGTCAGCGCACCCTGCGCCTCCAGGCGCCGCCAGGTGAAGATCTGATTGCCACCGATGCCGTGCCGGCGGGCGACGAGCGACACGCTCATCCCCGGTAGATACGTCTCCTCGACAAGGCAGCCGCCCCGTTTATGGGTTACGGGCAGGTTGGCGAACGACCTTTTGCGTGCAACATCCTTCGTCGCAAATTGCCTACCGATGTAACCAAAAGCTAGAGTGGCCCGCACGTCTCGCGTGATATCGTGCCAATATGACATGGTCCAGCAAATCTACGGAAGGCGACACCCGTCGGACTTCGCCTCCCCGCGTCGGGATGAACCTGACGGCACCGATCTGGCAACCGACGGAAACGACCGCCGACCCTGCCTTTCAGTCACGACAAGTCCGTAGCAAGGTCGTTCTCAGCTTTGCTATGAAGGGAGGCGGCGACATGTTCGTTCGCTGGCTTCACAACAAATTGATGGAGCGTTGCGCGCTCTCCAAGAAGTCCGTTTACGCAGACCACATACTCGCGCCGTATCTCGCCCTGGAGGATGTACCGTTCGCGGAACGAGAGGTCGTTGGGCCGCTTCAACGCGCTATCGAGGCAGATTTATATCCCGGACTACCCTCCGGAATTTACGGCCAGACAATCAAATCCCTACCAGTACGGAAACCCAAGAAATCCGAAGTGCCTGACTTGCGCGCTGCGATGATGCGACCGGATGGCAGTTTTCCCCCTTCTGGGATCAGACGGGAAGATTGGGAGGTGTTGTTTCAGTCTGCCGTCCGTTCGTCCCAAGTGGCGGTGCTTGTTCTGAATGATCAATATACGAATAGCGACTACTGCCAAGCTGAAGTGCGCATGATTCGAGATGAGAACGAGTTGCGTGTTCAAGAAGACAGATCTCCGCTGAGGGTCGTCGCGTTGCGCGTGAACAAAGGCGTGAGCAACGATGCGACAAATATGAACGTGATCGATCAGATGATCCGCAGTGCAATGGATAATCCGACGGTTTTATCCGTCACGCCGGAGATGCCCTCAGCGGATACGCCAAATGCCCGACAGATCAATTGGACCATATCGGATGGCGATCTAGACCGAATTGTTCAAGCGATAGGTAATCTTTCGGCTACATGAACTAATATGAATTTTCAGATTATGTTAATGCAATAGCATAGCCGTTGTCGATAAAGTCAGAGCTAGTTCTGACTTTATGAAGTTTGGCAGTTTTTACGTCATGCCTTTCTCACTTTTGACTAACGGCTCGGATGTTTCGTCTGAACCGTTATTAGAATCTTTAAATATAACAGCCAACCTTAAACCCTCCTCCAACATGAATAACGGCAATGCGGGACGATCCGCGTCGCGATCAAGTAGAGCATGAACCTGCCGATCGATACGGTCGGCGGGGTCGGTCTCTCAAAGGTGTCCCGTTCGTGCGAGGCACCCCTTCGCTACCGCAGCAGTTACGTGCGGCAGCGAAGGCGGCGGGGATCGCGGGGCACATAGGCTTCACCTTGAACGCCGCGCGACAGGGGCAGGGGCAAGGGCAGGGGTGCGCCTTGTACCCGCAAGGCTCGACCTCGATCTCCACGGCGATCGATCCTGCCCCACAGAAGCGCGTCGCGACGCTGATGATAGGCGAATAGTATGCCGAGACAGCCGTGCGTTAGATCGGCGACGGCGTGATCACGAACTCCAGGGCGATCAGTTTTGCATGAAACGAGCGAAGGCGTCGTGCCATTCGGGGTGCCAGCGTGATAATGCCGGCCGGTTTTCGATCAGGTCTTCCGCTGCCCACGCCATGCGCTTTGCATCCTGTTTGGACGTAGTCTCGTTATCCGGACATAGGATGTAGAAGTCGCCTTCGGCCACCCGGTTCATCATTAGCGCGACGACCTGTTCAGGAGTCCACGCGCCGGGCGGTTTCTCGGTCAGTCCGCCAGCCGTCATCCCGGTCCAGGTGAAGCCAGGCACCAGCAGATGGGCGCTGACACGACTTCCTGTTCGTTCCCGCAAGCTATGGGCTAAGCCTTCGCTCAGCGCCTTCACCCCCGCCTTGCTGACGTTGTACGCGGTGTTGCCAGGCGGTTGCGTGATGCCCTGTTTGGAGCCGGTATTGATGACGAGGGCAGGGGCTTCGCCTTCGACCATAGCCGGGACGAAGGCCTGAACGCCGTGGATCACGCCCATCAGGTTGACGCCGAGCACCTCGTCCCACTTCGCGGGGTCGGCAAAGACGTCACCGCCCCCGCCGATGCCGGCGTTGTTCATCAGTACCGATACAGGACCGTGACGGACGACCACCTCCTTCGCCAGCGCGGCCATCGCGGCGCGATCCGCAACGTCGGCGGACAGCGCAATTGCGCCGTCCATCGACGCCGCGGCCTGCTCAAGCGCTTCACCGGGACGGTCGACCAGAACCACCCGCATGCCCGCGTCGGCAAAGGCGCGAGCAGCGGCCAGTCCAATGCCGCCAGCCGCGCCCGTGACGACTGCTAGCTTGCCCGGCGCGATAGCCGCAAAAGACGGGACGCTCACGCGTCGATGCTCGCCATCGAGGCGTCTGGATAGCGTGTCCCCTGCGCCGCGCCGGGCGGAAGAATGTCATCGATACGGGCGAGATCGGCATCGCTCAGCTCCACGTCGAGCGCACCCAGATTGTCCTCGAGATACTTGCGGCGCTTGGTACCCGGGATCGGCACGATATCCTCGCCTTGGCGCAGTACCCAGGCGAGCGCCAGTTGGGCCGTTGTGCAGCCCATGTCTGCCGCCATCGTGCCAATCGCGGTTACGAGGTCGAGGTTCTTCTGAAATGCCTCGCCTTGGAAGCGGGGATGGTTGCGGCGCGTGTCGCCTGCGTCGAGATCGTCGGGTTGCTTGAACTGGCCCGTGAGAAAACCGCGGCCAAGCGGGCTGTACGGCACGAAGCCGATTCCCAGTTCGCGTACCGTCGGAAGGATCTGGTCCTCGACGTCACGGCTCCATAGCGAATATTCGGTCTGCAACGCGGTAATCGGATGCACGGCATGCGCTCGGCGGATCGTCGCGGGGGCGGCCTCGGACAGGCCCAGATACTTGACCTTACCCGCGCGGACGAGATCTGCCATCGCGCCGACGGTTTCCTCGATCGGCACGTCGGGGTCGACGCGGTGCTGGTAGTAGAGATCGATAAAATCGAGCCCGGTCCGCTTCAAGCTCGCGTCGCAAGCCGACCGTACATAGTCGGGGCGACCGTTGATGCCCTTGAAGCTGCCATCCGACCCGCGGACGTTGCCGAACTTGGTCGCGACCACGATCCACTCCCGTCGCTCGCGTACGACGCGGCCGACTAGTTCTTCGTTGGCACCCACGCCGTACATGTCGGCGGTGTCGAGGAACGTCACGCCGAGGTCGAGAGCACGGTTGATCGTGGCAACCGACTCCGTTTCGTCGCGACCACCGTAGAAGTCGGACATGCCCATACAGCCTAGGCCCAGCGCGGAGACTTCGAGGCCTTGCTGGCCCAGTTTGCGAGTTTCCATCAGATAAGTCCTTGTTGGCTGCCAATATGATTGGCGCTTGTGACGTTACCCGCTGCGGGATCGCGAAGGTTCATGCCCAAACGTCGGCGGCCGTGAGCAGGACAGGGGGCTCCCCGCCCAGCCGGCTGACGAACTCTCGTCTCGCGATGCGGTGTATGTCGGGCTCGAAGTCTTCATACGTCTCGATCGCGGTATCGCTGTCGATACCGTCGAGGTCCGGGTCGATGAACTCTGCCAGCGCCTCGCTCGTAATCAGGAACTCGACCATGCCGAGGTCCGTGTGGCCGAGAAACAGGACGCCGTTCCGCTCGGCCAGCCATTCATACTCGCCCTGTTCGAAGCGAACGCTTGCAGACGCCATGCCTCAGCCCTCGTCATTCGCGCTGGGCAGCCGCTCGGCCAACGCGGCGATACCGCCACCGACCAGCGTCGCGTGGGCCTCACCATCGATTTGCAAGGAACGCTCCGGGGTCAGCACGGCAGCATCGCGGTGCTCGTGGTCCAGCATCATCCACGCACGGACCGCGTTCTCCAAGCTCGTTACCTCGGCGAGGTCTTCGTCCCCACGCGGCACGTTCTCCAGAGCCGCACTCATCCGCCAGTCTATGTCCGGCGTCATTGCATCGTCGCCCCAAGTTGCTTCTGTCATGCTCAACCTCAAAAATGGCCGGACGTGCCGGCTCCTGACGGGTAAAGCGCTCGCCCTCGAAGGCTGGTTCCGTTTGATTGCTCGTGGTGGCAGGACGGAGGTGAGCGAAGGCCTAAATAGGGAGGCGGGGGGAGGGCGCGGGAATGACCCTGTGTGGACGCCCCGCTAGATACAAAGGACGGCCCGAACGGACGCGACCGGGTCGTCATGTCAGCCCCGATAAGGCGGAATACAAACTGTCACGAAGGCGCGATTATCCCACCCGGCCTTACCAGACCTATTCGGCGCTTGCGTCAGATGCTGGAAAGTCTCAATTCGTCGGCAAGCAATATCTTAGCGGAGCCCCAAATGACCGAGACCGCCGAATACACGCCGCCTAAGGTCTGGACTTGGAACAAGGAGAGCGGGGGCCGGTTCGCGAGCATCAACCGCCCGATCGCTGGCGCCACGCACGACAAGGAACTGCCGGTCGGTCAGCACCCCCTCCAGCTGTATTCGCTGGCGACGCCCAACGGGGTGAAGGTGACGGTGATGCTCGAAGAGCTGCTAGCTGCTGGGTACACCGGTGCCGAATACGATGCCTGGCTGATTAAGATCATGGACGGCGACCAGTTTGGCAGCGGCTTCGTCGAAGCCAATCCAAACTCCAAAATCCCGGCGCTGGTCGATCACAGCGGCGCAAGTCCGATCCGGGTGTTCGAGTCCGGCTCGATCCTGGTCTATCTCGCCGAGAAGTTCGGCGCATTCCTACCGACCGATGCTGCCAAGCGCGCCGAGGTGCTGTCGTGGCTGTTTTGGCAGATGGGGGCGGGGCCAATACTCGGCGGCGGCTTCGGGCATTTCTACGCCTATGCGCCGGTAAAGATTGAATATGCGATCGACCGCTTCGCGATGGAGGTGAAGCGGCAACTCGATGTTCTCGACCGGCGCTTGGGTCAAAGCGAGTATCTCGGCGGCGACGAGTATTCGATCGCCGACATGGCTGTGTGGCCCTGGTACGGTGCCCTAGTACAGGGCTTGGTATATGATGCCGCCGAGTTCCTTCAGGTCCAGGACTACAAGAACGTCCAGCGCTGGATAGACATGATCGCCGCACGCCCTGCGGTGGCGCGTGGGCGTATGGTCAATCGCGTGATGGGCGATCCTTCCAGTCAGCTCCCCGAACGCCACGACGCCGGCGACTTCGACACGCGGACGCAAGACAAGCTCGACGCTGCAGCGTCCGACGCCGCAACGGGGTGACGCTTTACCAGAGGCATTGAGCGTTCGTTTCACGGTCAGCGAGTGGGGGGGGCGTTGGATCGGGTCGATACCTGCCCTGGCACTGGGTTCGATAGTTTCGATCGCTCTACTTAGCCATCTCCCATCGCCTGGATAATGCGATGCGCGGTACCGACGTCGCGCTCGACCACGGCAGCGGTGAAACGTTCAATGATGGTACGCAGACGACCGGTCGGTGCGGTTGCAGCGGTAAGAAGCGGACCATCGACCAGTCGGCTTCCCCATTCCACGCCGAGCCGCTGCGTTTCGTCATTCGCGCCGACGACTAACGAAGGGAAGGGTAAACCATCTTCGGAGACATGAAGCCACGATGATGGAGCCCCGCCTCTTCGGGCGCTACCAACAAGGCGCCTAAGACGTTTGCCGTGTATGATTTTGGCGACAATCTCGCCCACCATGCAGCCGCCGAGCACGCGTTTCCCTGCGCCAAGAGCATGACTGCACGACCGGAAACCGAAACCGCCTCATCGATACGCGCTGCCAATGCGGTTCGCTCCGCGGTGGTGCGGCCTCGAACCGCAATCTCTTGGGTTTCACCAAACCACGGAAATTCGCGGAACCGGTCGAATATGGATACGGCATTTGCAGGGACGAGCGCGACGAGCTTCAGCGGTTGGCGATCCAAAACAGCAACAGGCATAATTCGATCTCCCGTTCTCAAGCGCGTATGCTGCCTATTTTAGGCCACCTGCGCAATGCCGTCGCAGCGGATGACCATCGCTGTGATGCTTTCGTCGGCCACGCCTTTCTTGATCGCGGCTTCGAGTCCCGCCGGACCGCGGCGCCGAGCGCGGTGACCGGCGGGTTGTTCGAGATGATGACGAGCACGTCGTCATGGCGTTCGGTGCGGATCGGGCCGGTGTTCGTCGACGGGGTCATACAGTTTCCGTAATTCCCTTCGTCCGATGCGCTGTCGGCAGGACAAAAAGAGGGCGTCCAACGCGCGCGAACGACAGGCCTGTCATGGTTGAACCGGACCTTGGGCATCGCGCCAGTCACGCTTGATCTTCTTGGCGAGGCTCCACTTGTGAACCTCGGTGGGACCGTCGTAGATCCGAAAGGCGCGTACCTCGCGAAACACTTGGGCGACGATCGTGTCGTCGGTCACGCCGGTGCCGCCCATGACCTGCACGCAGCGATCGGCGATCCGCATCAACGCCTCGCTGACCGCTACCTTTGCCATCGAGCTTTCCACGGTACCAAGCGCGCCCGTATCGAGCACGTCGGCGCACCAATCGATCATCAGTTCGGCCTGTTTCAGATCGATCATATTCTCGGCCAGCATGAAGCCGACCCCTTCGTGATCGACCAGCGGCTTGCCGAACGCGTGGCGGCGGCAGGCATAGTCGGTCGCGATCTCGTTCGCACGATCGCAGGCACCCAGCCACCGCATGCAATGGGTAAGCCGCGCGGGCGCCAGCCGAACTTGCGCAAGCTTGAAGCCATCGCCCGGATTGCCAAGCATCTGGTCGGCCGGAATGCGCAGGTTGGTGATAGCGACGACCGAATGACCGCCCGGCATGGAACTGTCGATCGTATCGAGCACGCGTTCGATCGTGATCGCAGGATCGGGCAGGTCGACCAGGAACATCGTCGCACCTTCGTCGGCTTTCGCCATCACGATGCCGACCTTGGCACCGTCGGCGCCTGTGATGAACGCCTTGCGACCATTGACGACCCAGTGGTTTCCGTCGCGAGCGGCGGTCGTGAGCATCATCGACGGATCCGAGCCAGCGCCACCATCGGCCGCTGGCTCCGTCATGAAGAAGGCGGATCGCGCCGCGCCGTCCACCAGCGGCGAGAGGAAACGCGCCTTCTGCTCGATGCTGGCGACCTTGCCGAGCAGATACATGTTGCCCTCGTCGGGTGCCATGACGTTGACCGCCAATGGCCCGAGTGGCGACAACCCGGCAGCGCGCAGCACCTTGGCCGTATCTCTGTGCGACAGGTGGCTACCGTCGGAAAGGATATGCGGGGTCAGGACACCGGCCGCGCGCGCCAGATCGCGCAACTCCTGGACGAGTTCGTCCGAAGGACCGTGCGCGCTACGCCGGGGATCGTGTTCGTACGGCACCACCTGGTCGCGAACGAAGCCTGCCACGGCTGCAGCAATGGTGGCGCCGCTCATCGGGGTGCCATCCGGATCGCACCATCAAGGCGGATCACGTCGCCGTTGAGCATGGGATTGGTCAGGATCGCTTCGACCAGCGCGGCATATTCGTCTGGTTTCCCGAGCCTGCTAGGGTGTGGCACCTGCGTTCCCAGCGAATCCTGCGCCGCTTGTGGCAGGCCCATGAGCATCGGCGTCAGGAAGATCCCGGGGGCGATCGTCATCACCCGGATGCGATGCTGCGAAAGGTCGCGAGCGATGGGGAGCGTCATGCCGACGACGCCGCCTTTCGAGGCGGCATAGGCTGCCTGGCCTACCTGCCCGTCATAGGCGGCCACTGAGGCGGTGTTGACGATCACGCCGCGTTCCTCTCCGATCGGCTCGGCCGCGACCAGTCTCGCCGAGAAGCGGGCAATCATCGCGAAGGTGCCTATCAGGTTGATCTCGACGGCGCGGCGGAAGGCATCGAGCGGATGCGGAACGTTTTCCTTGCCGACGGTCTTGATCGCGGGCGCTACGCCGGCACAATTGATCAATATTCGGGCGACGCCGTGGGCCTGTTCCGCCTCCGCGAGTGCAGCTTCGATGGCGGCATCGTCCGTGACGTCGACGATCGCGGCGCGCCCGCCGATCGCAGTGGCGTGAGCCTCTGCGGCCTCACGATCCCGATCTACGATCGTCACCCTGGCCCCTCTGGCCGCGAGCATCGCAGCGGTGGCCCCGCCCAGTTTGGATGCGCCACCCGTGACGATGGCGGCTATGTCGTTGATCTTCAAGACTGTCTCCTATTATGCGGTGGTCCACCATCGACGACCAGTTCGGCGCCCGTCATGTAGCGCGATCCGTCTCCAGCCAAGAAAACAATGGCATCGGCTATCCCGTCCGGCGAGGCCTTGTGCCCGATCTGCGTGTCCGCCAGCAGCGCTAGCTGTCCTTCCTCCGACGCGTGCGCTCCCGCTGTCAGGGGCGTGGCGACGTGTCCGGGGTGGATGGAGTTGGCGCGTACCCCGTTGCCCAAGGCCGCGCATTCGAGTGCAGTAGCCTTGGTGAACATGCGAAAGCCGCCCTTTGCTGCGAACCATCTGGCAGCAGCGGTCAATTGCCAAGAATAGTTCTCGAGGACCACTTTCCGCCCAGGAATTTTACAACTACTGTTCGCCCACCAGCGCTGCGACGGCCAGACCAGCGCTGGCACGTCCGATGCGGTGCGCAAAACCGCGCCGCTGACACTGCTGTCCATACCGCAGGCATTCCCAAGGTCGATGCCACCGGGGATATCATCGCTACCGGTTCCGACGTGCGAAGCTTCGCCGCGGCGACCGTGATCAAGCGGCAGGCAGAGTGCGGCGTAAACGCGATAGATGCGACCGACATCGGCGAGTTTCCGGCGCAGAACGTGGCGGAAGTACCCCAGCTCATTCTACGCGCACAATCACGCGCTCCCGCGGCGAGGGGCTGTACGTCAGCGTCCGTGGTATCGGGCCGCAGTTCCGGAGCACGTTGCTCGACGGACGCCCGGTCGCGATCAACGATCTGCCGTTGCGGGGCGTGACAATGGCTCCTGGTCCCGCTCCCATGGGACTCCGGGATTTGTCTGAAATCGCGGACCTTTCAGCCGGAGAACCGCGTGCCGAGGACATCGAGATGATCAGCCCCGTGAGACAATGTCGTGATGACTTTCGTCAGCTGTCAAAGCGGAGAATCGCGTGAGTCGTTGCGCCGATAGAGAAAATCGTCGGAGTCGGAACATGCGCCATCAAAACCCGCTACAGTCGCGCTAATCGATGTTCCTGGCACGGCCGCCGAGCGCCGCTCCGTGGTCACATTATAGTTGGCAGCGCCACGCGGTAGACTAGTATTCGGTTATCATTGTCGAGCTTGGAATCGCAGGATAGGCCTGACATCTTGCAATGCTGTGCAATGAAGTCGTTGTCGTTGCCGACAAGCAGGAAATAGTCGTGCGGATGGTCCTGTTCCAGCACGGGCACGAGGTCCATCGCCTCCCATTTTTCAGACAGGTCCGCGACGGTCAGTCCGACGCGTGCCAACTGGACCGGGTTGAGCATGTTGATGAACTCCACCCGATCGGCCGGGACGATACCGGTTTTCAACATCGTGCCGGCCGGGCTCCGCAACACCGACGCTGTGCCGGTCTCGTATGGCGTACCTGCAAGATTGGTCGCGCCGGTGGTGTCGACGAGTAGAATGCTTTTGTAGACGATGGGCGTCGTCTTTTCCGCGCCGCGACCGGCAGCATCGCGTGCGAGCATCAGGAACCTATGATCGTCGAGCGCGAAGATCTCGCTTTGCGCCGCGGTGCGATTGGGCGAGCTGCCATCACCGTGGTCGGAATAGGCGGGCAATTGCACCACGTGATGCGCGATCGGGTGCGCCGGCGTAGGCGTGCGGCTGAGGTCATACACAAGGACCCGCGTGTTGATCCGGCCGGCAGCGTTGCCGTTGGCGCTGTCTTGGATCAGCGCGCTTTGCAACGCCACGAACAGCGTGCGACCATCGGGCGACAGTGACATGCCTTCCGGCCCCTGGTTGTTGCGCCGACCGGTGTCGGGTGCTTCCAACGATCCGAAATAGCTTCGTCCGGCGCGTTGTGGCGCGATCGCGGTGGGGGGACGGATCACGCCGCGCAAGCTACCTTGTCGGTCGAAATAATAGACATTCGCGGTGTATTCGTCGCCGATGTAGAAGCCGCCGTCGCGCGTGAATTGCAGCGACTCCGCGTCGAACGACACCTTGCCGGCGCCTGCGCCATTGGCCGGTGCGGGAAGAACGATGCCGCGCTCGATAAGTGTGCCCGGCCCCGGATCGGCGCCGGTGAAGGGTTGGCCGCGAAAGTCCCGCAGTTCCAGGCCGCCATCGGGTATGAGATCGAGCGTGCCGCTGGCCGGCGTGAAGCGGACGCGGAAGCGGTTCAGCCGTGCGGGATAATCGAAGAAGAGCTTGGCGGCGGGATCGTTCCGACCCCGATCTGGCAAGGTCCAGAGCACGCCTTCATAGTGATCGCCGACCCGCTTCCAGCTATCGCGCGCGATCTTCAGCGAGGAGAAGGAACCGAGCGTATCGCCGAGAAAATCGACCGTTTCCGCCGACAGCATTCCAGCCCCGACCAAGCCCTGGTTGACATAGGTCCGGCCGTGGAGCGAGACGCTGCGTGCGCCGGCGGTCCGATTGAGATGGGGTCGGGTGATGGCCTCCTCGCCGCCAGTGAAGGCGGTGAGGAGACCCATCAGGATCAGCAGGGCAGGCAGGCCTCTAGAACGCAACGCCGAGGGTTCCGAAGACCTGCCGTGGTGCCGACGAGTGGAATACCAGGATCGATCCCGTGGGGTCGCTCGGCGCGAATACGCTGCTGTCGAAATTGGAGGCATAGCGCTTGTCCGTCAGGTTGGTCACGTTGAACGACAGCTTCGTGTTCTTCAACGGGCCGAAGTCGTCGAAGCTGTAGCTGAGACCGAGATCGACCGTAGCATACCCGCCGAACCCCTGATCGTTGGTATAGGTATAATAACGTTTGCCCGTATACTTACCCAGCACCGACGCGGAGAAGCCGCCCTGCGTCAGCGTGAGCATGCTCGAGAATAGCTGCTTCGGGGTATCTACTTGCTGCTTGCCTTCGGTGGCATAGAGCACGCAGGTGGTGGTGCAGAAGTTCAGATCCTGATCATAGGTCGTCTTGTTCAGTGACGCCGCATTATACCACGTAATCCACGGTGCGGGCTTCAGCAGCACGCCCAGCTCGACTCCGCGCGCGGTGACGCTGCCGGCATTGTGGAAGGAGTTGCCGCAGCCCGGGTTCTGCTGCTGGTTCGTCGGGCACGGATTGTACTGCAGCAAGCGGTCGTCGAACTTCACCCAATAGCCGGTCAGTGAGACTTGCAGCATCCGGCTGACATACCGATAGCCGCCCTCGACGCTGCGCGACGTTTCCGGCTTCAGCGTCGATCCCTGCACGTTCCAGATGGCCTGCGTCACCGATTGCGGCCCAAGCTTGAAGCCGCCCTGGTACATCGCGATGTTCTCGGCATAGCTCGCGAACAGTTCGTGCCCGTGCGCGACTTCCCAGCGCACGCCTGCCTCTGGAAGGAAGTAATCCTTCGCCACCAGCGTCCCCGTTGCGAACTGTGTGGATGCGGGCGGCGCGGCCTTGGCGACCCCAGGCACAGCGCGCGCGTCGGAGCGCGAATAGGTGCCCTTGAACCCAAAATCGAAACTCAGCGCATCGTCGAGCAGCGAGACCGTATCCTGCAGATAGAATTGCCGCGTCGTCCAGTCGGTCTCCTGGACCCATTGCGCCGTCGCCGGCTGGCCACCGAGGAACTGTCCCAGGTCGAACGGCCCCTTCACATCGTTGCGGATATAGCGCGCCGCGCTGCTGGTGTTGCCCTCCGTCCAGACGCCCGCTTCGAAATGGTTGAAGCCGATCCGCCAGCTCAGGCTGCCGAGGATGCCGTCGCGGTCGATGGTGTAGCGCGTGTCGCGGATCTGCACCGGCAGGTCGTCCGCGATGGTTGCCGTGCCCTGCGTCGAAAGCCCTGATATGAAGTTGTTGCCGGCACCCTTGTCGGTGTGGCGATAGCCCTGGACACGCGCGCTCAGGCCCTTGGCGATCTCGATGTCCGCCGCAAGATAGAAGAGTTCGTCGTTCCGCAGGATCTGGCCATTGGTGTAGGTGACGTCGCCGCTCTTCTCCGGCAGCACCGAGGGCGCACACTTGATCGGCGTCGTCGTCACGGCACAGGCGTTGCGGCTGAGATAGGTCTGCCAGTCGGGTGCGTAACCGCCGAGATCCCAGCCGCGGCGTCCCAGCGTCTCCTTGGACAGATAGGCATCGTCGGCCTGGTTGGTGCGCGAGATGTCCGCAAAGGCGGTAAGGCGGAAGCCGTCGGTCTTGTACATGATCTTGGCGTTGATCTGCTTGCTGGTCGATCGGGTATACGCATCTTGATCGACGAACAGGTCCTGCCGGGCATATTGGCCCGAGACATAGGCCGACAGGCCTTCATACTCGCCGGTGTCAAGGCGAACGAAGGTGCGCAGGGCCTTCTCGCTGCCGACGGTCTGGCTGATCTTGAGACCGAGATCCTTGCTCGGGTTGCTGCTGGTATACATCACCGCGCCGCCGAGGTTGCTGGTCGAGGCGATACCGAGACCGGCGATCCCCGTTGCGAGATCGGCACGACCCAAATTCTCCGAAATCAACGCGCGGCTTATCGTGAGCCCGTTGTAGTTGTTATAGGCGCCGTCGCCGAGCGGCATCCCGTCGAGCGTGTAGCCGAGATGCGTCGTGCTGAAACCGCGAACCTGCAGCGACATCGACTGTTCGTTGAGGCCCAGGGCATCGATCGACTGCGCGCTGACACCGGGCAGCATGTTCAGCGCCTTTTGAATGCTGGTGCCGGGCGGCAGCGCGTCGAGGTTCGCTGGCAACAATGTCGATACCGAGCGGGTCTCTCCAGCGCCGACCACGACAATGTCGGCTGCGGTGTCGGCATCTGCGGTAGTCTCGGCAGTCTGGAACTGGGGGACGGCGGACTGGGCATGCGCGCCGGGTGCGAAAGCAATCAGTGCAGCGGACGCCATCAGAACGGCGTAGCCGTGACCGTTCCGCAGTCCGCGGCGCGAAAAATATGTCATCGTGATTCCCTGTCGCAGCAGCCGAACAGCCGCCCCCGTCTTCGCGGCTAGACGTGGAGTGGGTCATTTCGGTTACGAAACGGCGTCTTCTAGGTGACACCTCGGGTCGTCGTCTCAAGCTCACGATGGTGCCGCCGAGCAATTGAAATCGAGTTCTACAGCGGCCCAATCTCGTCCCCGCAACCAACTTCCTGCGACAAGCGCCACCCGTACGGGCGACGTCGGGGTTTTTCGCCCAAACGCGACGAGGGCGGCACCTCGCCGCGTAGGCCCGGATCGTCTGGTCGTCGAGCGACGTACGGAGCGCGATGACCTTGGGTTCGGAGACGCTCCATTCAACTCGGAGGAGCGCCGCTCTCCCAATTAAGGGAGTCGGCGCAGGTGATTGACGATCCATCGCTTGGCGGGCGATCGTCGCCATCATTCGGGTCCTCGATCGAGAAGCTTGCTTCTTCAAGGCGGAGCTATGCGGTGGGCAAATCGAGAACGGCCAGAGTACCGCCCCCCGGGGCGTCATTCAGCGTAAATTGACCTTGGTGGCGCGCAGCGAAGTCGCGGACGATGCTCAGGCCCAGGCCCGCGCCTCCCGTATTGCGATTGCGCGAGGCTTCGCCCCGCTCGAAGGGGCGGAGCAACCGCTCCCGATCGGCGGCCGGGATACCCGGACCTGAATCGGAGATGCTGATACGCACCGAGGTCGCGACGCGCTCGACGGATACTGTGCCGCCACCTGCATACTCCACCGCATTCTGAAGCAGATTCTCGATGGCGCGGTGAAAGGCGGGGGCAGGGGCCAAAACCTGCGCGTCGTCGCCGTCCAACAGAAACAGCGCAGACCCGTGTCCACTCATCTCATGGACGATCTCGGCCATGAGAAGTCGTACATCAATGAGGTCGGTCGGCATTGCGGCGTCTCTCGCGAAAGTCAGCACCTCACCGATCATCGCCTGCATGCGTTCGACATCGGCGACCATGCGGCTGCGCTGAGGTTCGGGCGCAGCCTCGATGCGCAACCGGAGCCCGGTCAGCGGCGTCCGCAGGTCGTGCGCGATCGCCGTCAGCATGCGAGCACGTTCCCCTGCCTCGCTCGCAAGCCGGTTACGCATCGCATCGATCGCGGCGGCCGCCTCCCGAAGTTCCCTCGGCCCTTCTTGCCGGAGGGCCTGGCCACGTTCGCCAAGAGCGCCGGCGAGCACGCGAAAAGGCTGGGTTAGACGGCGTGCGAAGATCCAGGCCAGCGGCAAGAGCATCAGCAGCGTAAGACCAAGCGAAATCAGAATGTTGCGCTGCCAAACGCCGAGCAAAGGTCGTTGGGGTGCAGCGGTCAGCCATTGGCCATCGTCCTGCCTGACGCTGAGCGCGAAGGCAGGGCGGGCGAGTTCGATCAACCTCTTTTTAGAGCCGGAACCGGTGTCGGAGCTAACCTTCTCGAAAAGATTTGGTCCCCGCTGTTCGAAGACGATTGCCTCGCCAGCGAATAACGCCGGGCCCGGGTGTTTTCCCTTGAAGGTATCTGCGGCGGATGCGTCTACGTCTTCCGACCAGGTAACTCTAACGGACGCCGGCACGCTGTGTAGTTCCGAGGCGATGAGTGCCTCCAGGCTGGGGATACGCATGCCCGTTGGGGGACCGGCCATGACACTGCGGTCAAACCCCGGCACGGGATCGCGCAGCGCCGTGATCGCGTCGGCTGCACTCATGCGAACTGCTGGTGGTGACGGCGACAGGATGACGATCGTCGCGGTTGTGGCGACGCTGAGCATGGCGACGGCCACGCCGAAGCCGCCGATCAACATCAGGGCGCTCGGCGCACGTCTCATGCCGGGCGAACCGTCGGGATGAAGCGATAGCCGACACCGCGTACCGTCTCGAACAGCGGGGCGGGGTCGGCCTCGGCAAGTTTCCGGCGTAGTCGGCTGATCGCAATGTCGATCGCCCGATCATAGGCTGCCGCGTCCATCCCCCGCGCCAGGTCGAGCAGCGCGTCGCGCGTCAGGATCCGTCCAGGTCGACGGACAAAGGCCGCAAGCAGTGCGTGCTCACCCTCGCTGAGTGGGATCAGGCGTCCGGCCGGATCGCGCAAACGACGCTCTTCGACGTTCAGCCGCCACCCGGCGAACGTCACTTCGCCGCTCGCTTGACCGTTGTTCGACCTGTCTGCCGCGGGTCGGCGCAGCAGCGCGCGAATCCGCGCCAACAGTTCGCGCGGCTCGAACGGCTTGGTCAGATAGTCCCAGGCGCCGACTTCCAGCCCGACGATTCGATCGGTGACATCGTCCAGCGCACTCAGCATCAGGATGGGAATGCCGGCCGGGGCAAGCCGGCGGCAGAGCGACACACCGTCTTCGCCGGGCATCATCACGTCGAGCACGATCAAATCGGCCGGCGTGTGTGCCAGCTCGCGCTCGCAGGCTGCCGCATCGCTGGCAGTGCGGACAGCGAAGCCGTGGCTGCCGAGAAACTCCGCGATCGCATCACGGATGCTGACGTCGTCGTCAACGACGAGGATTGTGCTGCCGACGATGACTCGCTGTTCCATGGCCAGGGCTTACCAACCTTATGTAGCATTTGCGTATCGCCGATCGCTACCATCCGGCCATCAGGACGTTACCGGACTCCGCTTGAAGATGCCCGAGACATTGGTTTCGGGAATGCAACATGACGATGAAGGCGGAATGGATCGCAGGGCTGTTGGCGGCAACGTGCGGCACTGCGCTAGAGGCACGGCAAGTGACGGCGCCAACCGGGCCGCGACCGGTGTCGATACCGCGCGCTGAAGGAGCCACCGTGCGTGCCGACGTCCGCTCTCCAGCGGGCAAGCCTCCCCGCCGTACCGAAGGCGCGTCGTCGGCGAAGGCAGACGGGGACGACATCGTCGTGGCGGGCAGGCGGCCGCGTGGATCGGTGGTCGGCGACATCCGGCCTGAACGGACGTTCTCGCCAAACGACATACGGGCGGTCGGCGCGGACAACATCGAAGATCTCTTGGGCGCCGTCGGGCCACAGGTCGCTAGCGCGCGCGGGCAGGGCGATGGAGCGCCCGTGACTCTGTTGAACGGTCGGCGTGTCTCGAGCTTCTCCGAAATCGCGCGTATCCCGACCGAGGCCATCGAGCGCATGGAGATCCTGCCCGAAGAGGTGGCACTCAAATATGGCTACCGCGCGGACCAGAAGGTCGTGAACGTCGTGACCTTTCAACGCTATCGGTCCGGCATCGGTCAGATCGGCGTCGCCGGACCAACCGACGGAGGAAGGACGACGGGTAATACCGACGCCGATTTCCTGCTGATCCGCAACAACACGCGCTACGGGTTAGGCGCTACCTACGCCCGTTCCACGGACGTGCTGGAGAGCGATCGTGACGTCCGACAAATCGCAGGCGCGCCGACGGCGGGACGCGCCCGGACACTTCTCCCGTCGACCGAGCAGCTTACCCTGAACGGCGTGATCAGCGGGCCGGTGCTAGGCGATGCGACCGGGACGCTGAACGGACGGTTCGAGGAGAACCGAAGCGAGAGCCTGCTGGGCCTTGGCGCGACAGGACCATTGCGGCGCAACAGCGACGGCGATGTCGCCCATCTAGGAGCAACGCTGGGGGGGCGGATCGGCCAGTGGCAATGGACGGCGCTTGGCAATTACGACCGCGCCACCTCCAGGACGTTAACCGACCTGAGCGATCCGACCGCGCCGCGCGACGATGCGCGTTCGATCAGCTCGATTGGCAATACCGACCTCGTGCTGTCGGGCCCGGTCGCTCAGCTACCCGCTGGGCCGCTATCGGCAACCGTGCGGGGCGGCGTTGAGGTTCGCGACCTCGACAGCCGATCGAGCCGTGGCACGTCGTCGCAGCGATCGAACCTTGGGCGCGATACAGCCGGATTTCAACTCAACCTCGACTTGCCACTGCTGGGATCAGTTGATGGAGGCGCGTCGAGGCTCGGCCGGCTTTCCGCCAACGGCAACATCGCGTTGGCAAGCTTGTCCGAGGCCGGACGCCTGCGCACGTTCGGCTATGGCTTGAACTGGGCTCCGGCCAAGACGATCAGCCTTATAGTGTCGGGCTCCAGCGAGCAGGAGGCACCGACACTCGACCAACTGGGCGGGCCCTTGCTCGTCACGCCCAACGTCCGCACCTTCGACCTTGCCCGAGGCGAGGTGGTCGACATCACGCAAGTTTCCGGGGGGAACCCGCGTCTGCGCAACGACGATCGGCACGCGTTCCGGCTCGGGCTCAACATCCGTCCGCTCGCTCGCACCGATCTGACGTTCAATCTCAGCTATGTCGCGACCAGCGTCGATGATTCCATCATCGCATTCCCTATCGTAACGCCGGCGCTCGAAGCGGCGTTTCCCGACCGTTTCGTCCGCGACCAGGAAGGCCGGCTGCGTCAGATCGACACGAGGCCTGTCAACGTCGCCGAGACGCGGCAAAAGCAGTTGCGATGGGGCTTCAACCTTACCAAGCCGCTCGGACCGGTACCAGCGGATATGCAAGACGGCATCATTCGAATACCGGACAGCATGGTTTCGCAGATGAAGCCAGGTCCGGACGGAAGCTTCACCTTCACGCCCGAGCCCGGCAGCGCCTTCGCGCGCAATATAGCCAACGCCGCAAGCCGATTATATGTAAGCGTGTATCATAGCTGGTATTTCGAGGACTCGCTGCGGCTGCGCGGTGGACTGCCCTCGCTCGATCTGCTCGATGGCGGGGCGATCGACTCCCTTGGCGGTCGTCGTCGCCACAAGGTCGACCTCGTGGCCGGGGCCGCGAAGCGCGGTCTGGGGGGACGGCTCTCCGCGACCTGGCGCAGCGGGACCGACATTGGCGGGGCGGACGGCGCAAGCGATCGGCTGCATTTCGGGAGCCTCGCTACCGTCGACTTCAACCTCTTCGTCAATCTTGGGGAGCGCGTTCGAGGCGGTCCAGCATCCGCCTGGTTGAAGGGGACGCGACTAACGCTCGGCGTCACGAACATTTTCAATGCCCGCCCGAACGTGCGCGACCGACTGGGCGAGACACCGTTGAGTTATCAACCCGCCTATCTCGACCCGTCGGGCCGCGCCATGAGCCTGCGGTTGCGGAAGGTGTTCTAGCCTTGGTGCGAACGGGGTTGACCGATACGCCGGCCGAATTCGGCAACGGGGACGCCGCCTCCGATCGGCCGATCCTGCGACGCTGGAGATCACGGTCAGATCGAGCGCATTCGTTTAGCCTGTTTGTACGTCAAGCGGTCCCGAACTTGAACGGCCGATAAAGGTATACGGTACCTGAACTGATCGCGCGGGCCGGTCGCCCGCCTGTTGGTACGAGTGATCGGCCAGGATATCGATGGCAACGCTTGCGAGAACGGCATTGGGTTGGCGAATGGTCGTCAGTTGCGGCCACGCCATGCGAGAAACGGGCGCATCGTCGAAGCCGACGACGGACAGGGCCGCGGGTACGGCAATGTTCCTGCGCGCGGCGCTGACCAGAACCCCTAAAGCCATCTCGTCATTGGCGGCGAACACAGCGCTCGGTCGGTCATCGGTCGACAGAATCGCGTCGCCGGCCGCCATGCCGGATCGGAAGCTGAAATCACCGGACTGAACCCAGGCATCTCTAATGCCAATCCCTGCGCAGCGCATCGCATCGCTAAATCCCGCCAGTCTTTTGCCGGCCGCATCGTGTGAAACTATCCCCTGAACGAAGGCAATGTCGCGGTGCCCCAAGGCGATGAGGTGATCGGTCATATCGCGCGCGGCTTGATAGTCGTCGATATGGATCACCGCGGCCGATGAACCCGTTCGTGATGAATTTAGTTTCACGAACGGGATGCCGCGGTCATCGAGCAAGTCGGTGAGATCGGACCAGTCGCAGATCGGAGGGGTGAGTATGACCCCGGCGAGCTGCAAGGCCTGCAACGTTCTCGATACCTCGTCGAGCGCCCCAGGCCCGCCGCGGTCGATCCGTTCGACGACGAGATGATAGCCGTGATGGCGGCAGCGGGCCATCGCACCGACTTGGACCTCTGCGGCGTAGCCCGATGCCGGATCGTCAAAGAACAATGCAATAAGGTAGGATCGCGAACTCGACAGGCTGCGGGCGTGAGCGTTCGGGCGATAGTCCAGTTCCGCGACGACGCGCAGGACATGATCCCGCACCGCTGGCCGAACATGCGCCTCCGCATTCATCACCCGCGAAACGGTCTTGGGTGACACGCCTGCAGCGCGCGCGACATCCTTGATGGTGACCGGCGGCATCATCGTGTTATAGTGTCCATGTTCGATGCCGCCACCACGCGAACGCCGCGATGACGATATAGCAGGCGCCTGGGAGCGTGAATGACAGCGTTAAGCCTACCACGTCCGCGACAACGCCGGTCAGCAACGGGATGATGGCACCGCCGACGACGACCATGCACAACAGCATTGAGGCGTACGTCGCGGTGGAATGATCGTCGGGTAGCGAAAGCGCGAAGATCGTCGGATACATGATAGCGTTGCACAGCCCGACGGCGAGCAGTGCCGCGGCGGCAACCGGCCCTTGCAAGCCCATCGCCAGCGCCACGAGCGCGGCGGCGGCGATCGCGCAGCCGAACAGCATCGTCGGCGCACCATAGCGGGTGAGGTAGCGGGCGCCTACCAGTCGGCCGACCAGCGCACCGGTCCAGTACAGACCTACGAGTTGCCCCGCCGCGACCGGCGAGACGTCCAGAATGTCGGGCATCGCCAGATATTCTACGAGCAGCGTCCCGATCGTGACCTCGGCACCGACATAGGCGAACATCGCGCCGCCACCCGCCAGCAAGCGCCGGTTCGACAGCACGCCGACGATGCCGGAGAGCGGCACGCGACGCGGCGTCGAGGACGCGCGCAGCAGGTCGCGTCGGCAGATGAAGGCTGCAGCCAGCGCAAGCGCGACCAGCCCCACTGCTAGGAACGGCAGAACGACTCGTAAGTGGTCTGCCAGGTCGCCGGATCGTTGCCGGCCAGTCCCCAGCAGCAGCGTGGACCCTGCCAGCGACGCGAGCACGGTACCGAGCGAGTTGAAGCCTTGCAGCAAGGTCAGTCGCGAGACGGCGCGGCGTGCCGGTTCGACCACCGGAACGACTATGTTGGCGGCGATCTGCAGGAAGGTGACGCCCCCAGCTACCGCGAGAAGCGCGAGTAGAACCGTTATGTATCCAAGCGACCCAAGCGATGCAGCCAGCAGGCCGCAACCGAGCGCAATGACGACCAGCCCCGCCGCGATGCTTCGCATGTAGCCGAACTTCACCACCAGCACGGTGATCGGCACAGCGAAGAGGAGATAGCTCGAATGGAACGCGAACTGCACCAGCAGCGAGCGGGTGTGGTTGAGTCCTTCGATCATCCGCAACCGGGGCACCAGCAATCCGACCAGCGAGTTGAGGAATCCGCCAAGAAAATAGACGCCGACACAAAGCTGGAACAGCAGTGTCGCGCGCTGTTCGCCGGTAGCGGGCGCAAGGGGTATGCTGCTTGTGTTCACCCCTCATCCTAGCAAGGCGGGGCTGCTGCGCAATCTATGACGACGGCATCGTGCTTCGCATTGACATCGATGTCGGAGTTGGCGATCACGCTGCCAAGCCGCTCGGAAAATGCGGCATGGGAGGATATTTACGATGAGCACGGGATTTCCGCGCATCGCCTGCGCGCTGCTGAGCGTCGCGCCGATGGCGCTGTCGGCGCAGACTCTGCCGGGTACGCCGCCTTCACAGACGTCGGCGTCGAAGGCGACTAGCGGAACGGGCGCACGCACGTCCGAGATCTGGCGCGATACGACGAGAACCGCAGCGGATCGGGCGGACGCTCTTGTAAAAGCGATGACCAAGGCCGAAAAGCTGCGCTACGTTCACGGCATATTTCCGCCGATGGCAAAGCCGGTAACGTCCGACATGATACCGTCTGCCGGTTACGTGCCCGGTGTCCCACGTCTGGGCATACCGACGTTGCGCGAAAGCGATGCGTCGCTGGGCGTTGCCAACCAGGTCGAGCAGCGCAAGGGCGATGTGGCCACTGCGCTTCCCGCAAGCCTTGCCACTGCCGCGAGTTTCGATCCCGCGATCGCTTATGCCGGGGGCGCGATGATCGGCAGCGAAGCGCGGGCGAAGACCTTCAACGTATTGCTTGCGGGCGGCGTGAACCTGACGCGTGATGCCTGGAACGGGCGGAACTTCGAGTATCTCGGCGAAGATCCGCTGCTGACAGGCGTCATGGGCGCGGCGTCGATCCGGGGCGTCCAGTCGAACCATATCGTTTCGACGATCAAGCATTTCGTCCTGAACAGCCAAGAGACCGGACGAGCCGTTCTCGACGCGCGGATCGATCCGGCGGCATTACGGGAAAGCGACCTGCTGGCGTTCGAGATCGCGATTGCGGATGGGAAGCCGGGTTCGGTGATGTGCGCGTATAATCGCATCGACGGTGACTATGCTTGCGAGAACAAGTTCCTGTTGACCGACGTCCTGCGCAGGGACTGGAAATATCCCGGGTTCGTCATGTCCGACTGGGGTGCCGTACACTCTACTGAGAAGGCAGCCAACGCAGGGCTCGATCAGGAGTCAGGTCAGGAATTGGATGCCAAGGTCTACTTCGGCACGCTGCTCGCGGACGCCGTCGCTGCCGGGCGCGTCTCGTCGGCACGGCTCGACGACATGGTACGCCGGATCCTGACCGGGGTCATCGCCAGCGGTCTTTACGACAATCCCACGCCTAAATCCGCACAGCCGATCGACTATGTTGCGCACGCCGACATCGCGCAGCGTACCGCCGAGGCCGGAATTGTTCTGCTCAGGAATGAGAATGGGCTTTTGCCGCTTGCCAAGACGGTGCGGTCGATCGTGGTCATCGGCGGGCATGCCGACGTCGGCGTGCTGTCCGGGGGCGGTTCGTCCCAGGTTCGCTCCGTCGGCGGCGTACCGATCGAAATTCCACTCAAGACTGGCGCGGCGGCGTCGTTCGCCCGGGTCACCTATCATTCGTCATCCCCGCTGCGCGCGATCAAGGCACTGGCGCCGAACGCGCAGGTGACGTTCGTCGACGGCACCGAACCGGTCGCTGCCGGCAAGGCGGCCCGTGCCGCCGACCTCGCCATCGTGTTTGCAACGCATTGGCAGACCGAAGCGCAAGACGCGCCATCGCTTTCGCTCCCCGATGATCAGGATGCGGTGATCGACGCGGTCGCCGCCGCCAACAGACGCACCATCGTCGTGCTGGAGACCGGCGGACCTGTACTGATGCCGTGGGCCACGCGGGTGCCGGCGATCGTCGAAGCCTGGTATCCGGGCCAGCGCGGCGGTGAAGCGATCGCGCGCGTGTTGTTCGGCGAGGTCGATGCATCGGGCCGTCTGCCGATCAGCTTCCCCCGGACGATCGAGCAACTTCCTCGTCCTCGGCCGGTCACATCGCCGACTGGCGCGACCAGCAACGATGCCTCCGCCAATGCCGGCGCCGGAGATGCCAGCCTGCTTCCGGCCTATCCCGTCACCTATCAGGAGGGGGCGAACGTCGGCTACCGATGGTATGCTGCACGCAAGGACACACCGCTGTTCCCGTTCGGCTTCGGACTGAGCTATGCCAGCACGAAGATCAGCAACCCGCGGTTTTCGGGCGGGACCAATGCCAGCGTGACGTTCACCGTCACCAATCAGACTGCACGTACGGGCACCGCCGTACCTCAACTATACGCAACGTCGCCGGGCGGCGGAGCGCCTCGGTTGGTTGGCTGGTCACGTCAGACGCTGGCGGCTGGCGAAACCAGAACCGTGACGATCACTGCCGATCCCCGCGCGTTGGCGCAGTGGGAGACCGCGGGTTGGCGCGTCAAGGGCGGTACCTATGCACTGAAAATCGCAACGGACGCGCAGACCACGGTCGCGGCAGGCACGGTCAGGCTGACTGACCGACGTCTGAAGTCGGCCCGTGCTGCTTTTGACACACCTTGAAACAAATCGGCGCATGATGGACATCGATGTCACGCGCTGATTGACATCGATGTCGGACGGCAGCACGGTTGAGCGACGCGGGGCTACACCGCCAGGATCATATACCGGTAGGGACATGCCGGTAAGGGGAGGATGAATATGAGGGGATCTATTCCGTCGGCGTTCGCGCGGACGACATCGGTATTCGCGTTGGTGGCGGGGCTGACAATACCCGCCTTGGCGAATGCGCAGGCCGCGCCAGTTCCCACACCGTCGGAACAGGCCCAACAAGGAACCCCGCAGGCCGATACGTCGCCAGGCGCTCCGCAGGTCGAGACCGGCGCGACCGCGACCAACGCGATGCCCGACCAGGCCCCAAGCGACGAGATCGTCGTAACTGGCGTTCGTGCCTCGCTCGAACGATCGATCGCGATCAAGCGCGATTCGTTCGGCGTGGTCGATGCGATCAGCGCGGAAGACATCGGCAAGTTCGCCAACACCAATCTCGCTGAATCGCTGCAGCGCATTACCGGCGTGTCGATCGATCGCCGCAACGGCGAAGGCTCTACCGTCACGGTTCGCGGCTTCGGCGCGCAGTACAATCTCGTTACGCTCAACGGCCGTCAGCTCGCGACATCGAACATCGTCGCAGTGGGCGGCGATCAGGGCGGTGACGGTGCCGGTGGCTTCGGTCGTTCGTTCGACTTCTCCAACCTCGCTTCCGAAGGCGTAAAGACGTTGGAGGTCTACAAGACCGGCCGGGCGGCGATCCCCTCGGGTGGCATCGGCGCGGCTGTGAACGTCGTCAGCCGTCGTCCGCTCGACTCCAAGGACACGGGTCTGCTGGGCTCGCTCGGCGTCAAGGGTAGCTATGACAATAGCTCGTCAGACTGTTTCGACTGCGGCGCGCGCGTAACGCCCGAAGTGTCGGGTACCGCCAGCTGGAGCGATCCCAACCAGCGCTTTGGCGTGTCGTTGTTCGGTAGCTACCAAAAGCGCAACTTCAGCTTTTCGAGCGTCGCCCCCGACAACTGGAACATCCGGTCGCTGACCGATTTCCTCAATCCCGGCAACGGCTTCGTCAACGGCCAGACGGTGATCAACAACCGTCCAAGCAACGGCAATGTCCTGGTCTCCGTACCGAACGACTCGCGCTATCACTTTTCCGAGGCGAGCCGCGAGCGCATCAACGGGTCGGGCGTCATTCAATTCCGTCCGACCGATACGCTGACCTTCACTGCAGACGGTCTCTACGCCCAGCTGCGCCAGTCCGAACGTCGCTCGACCCAGTCCAACTGGTTCAACCGCCCGTTCGGCGTGGTCACGTTCGACGACGCCAGCAACGGCATCGCGACGACGAGCTTCCTGTCCGAAACGATCAACGGCGTGAAGGATGAAGCCTTCGAGCAGGCTTATCGTGCGCAGAAGAACAAGCTTTACGATTTCGGCGGCAACATCGAATGGAAGCCTACCGAGCGCTTCTCACTGGCGATCGACGGCCACATCGGTCGGGCCGACAGTTCGCCTGACAATCCCAATGGTCAGACTTCGACAACCGTCGCCTTCAACGCACCGGTCGTCGCCGCGCATTCCCTTACGCTGGGCAAGGATGGCTTCCCGCAACAGACGATCGCGATTAACGATGGTTCGGCCAGCACGACTCCCAACGGCCAGTCCTTCATCAAGGGCAACGGCAACGGCGTGATCGATCTCGGTGATCTGTCGAGCGCCGTGCAGCGTCAGTTCGCGTCCAACCAGACGCAGCGGGTGAAGGAACTGCGCGCCGACGCGGGATGGGCATTGAACGATCAGCTCCGCCTCGACGCTGGTGCTGACTACCGCACCACGAATACGCGTCAGACGCAGTACAACACGCGTCAGGTCCTGGGTGACTGGGGCAATTCGCTGCCGCCCGACATCGCGCGTCTCGCGCCCGGTCAGGTCTTCCAGTTCTGCAACGTGTGCAAGTTCGAGCACAACGATGGGAATCCGGACGCCAACACCCTGGTGGCATTCCGCACGCAGGACGCGACGAAGCTCTACAACACGCTACACGACTATTATCTCGGCGTGACGAACGACGGCGTGAACCACGCGGACAACATCGACGCGAACGATGACAACCGCGTCCGCGAGAACATCTGGTCGGGCTACGCCCAGGCATCCTGGAACGGCAAACTGTTCGACCACAACGCGCAGCTGGTTGCCGGCGTTCGGTATGAGAACACCAAGGTGCGGGCGGTTTCGCTCCAGCCGGTGCCGACCGCCGTCGTCTGGACTGCCGACAATGACTTCTTCGTGGCGAACACCGCGGATCGGCAGACGCTGTCGTCGCGTGGCGGTTACAGCAACTGGCTGCCGTCGGTGGATGCCAAGTTCGAGGTCGTCGATAACCTCTTCGCCCGCGCATCGTACAGCAAGACGATCTCGCGTGCTGGTTACGGCGATCTGTTCGCCTCGACCAACGTCGCCGGTCCAGGCCGCCCGACGGCGATCGGTGGCATTGCCACCGGCACTGCGCACAATACCGATCTCGATCCGCTGTCGTCGGACAACATCGACGTCTCGCTCGAATGGTATCCGCGCAAGGACGTGTTTTTGTCGGCGGGTTTCTTCAACAAGAAGGTCCATAACTTCATCGGTCAGACCGTGGTCAACCGCAACCTGTTCGGTTTGCGCGATCCGACTTCGGGCACCGCCGGGACGCGCTCGGGCACCGCTCGCCAGCAGCTCGCCGGTACGTTCAACGCCGACATCACCGACGTGAACCTGTTCACCTACACGGCACTGTTGCAGCAGAATGCGGGCAATGTCGCGACGACGAACGCCCAGTTCGCGGCCAACTACAACACGCAGAGCCGCGCGTTGAACCAGGGGTTCGTCGATCAGATACTCGGCCAGTACGATATCACCGCCAATGGCCAGGATCCGCTGTTCAACTTCGCGGTGAATACGCCGATCAACAACCAGGATGCTCACATCTACGGCGTCGAACTCGCCGGGCAGTATTTCCTCGGGGATACGGGCTTCGGCCTGGCAGCCAGCTACACGCTGGTCCGCGGGAACATCGGCATCGACATCGCGGCCGATCCGAGCGTCAACACGTTCGCGCTGGTCGGTCTTTCGGATACCGCCAACGCCACGCTGATCTACGACAAGAGCGGAATCTCGGCGCGCCTGTCGTACAACTGGCGCGATAAGTTCCTCAGCGGCATCAACCGCGGCGGTGATCGCAATCCGGTGTTCACCGCGCCCTACGGCCAGCTCGACCTTTCGGTGAATTTCGACCTGACCCCGCGGTTTTCGCTCGGGTTCGAAGCCATCAACATCACCGAGGAGGGCGTGCGCTCCTATGGCCGCGACAAGAGCAACATCTGGTATCTTGCGGAAGGGTCTGCGCGGTATCTGGTCGGAGCGCGATACCGCTTCTGACCAAGCGGCAAGAAGGCCGCTGACGACAGCGGCCTTCTTCGTCTAGGATCATCTCATGGCGTCCCCGATACTTCTCAACAATGTCGACCACCGCGACCTGCGTGTCGCGGTCGGTCATCACGCACGCTACGGCGATGCGATCAACCAGACGCGCGTCTTCCCGGCCGAGTTCGAGGAACTGCAGCGCGACTATGCGATCCTGCTGCGGCGCGACGAGCACGGCGTTCTTTTCGCCACGGTTCTGCTGGGGCTCGATCCGGACGAAAACCTGTTTCTCGACGGCGAGCGATGGGACGCGCGGTACGTGCCGGCGGCACGGGCGCGCGGTCCCTTCTCGATCGGTGTGGATGCCAATGGCGAGCCGATGATCCACGTCGACCCGGACCATCCGCGCATCGTCGACAAAGGCGAGCCGGTGTTCCGTGACCTCGGTGGTAACGCGCCGTTGCTCGATCACGTCTCTGCGATGCTGCAACGGATTTATGTCGGTCTGGAGACCGAAAAGGCGATGTTCGAGGCATTTGAGGCGGCAGGCCTGCTCGAACCCGCGACGCTGCAACTCGATCTCGCCGATGGGCGGCGGTACGATATTCCTGACCGGCTTACCATTGATGCGGAGCGGCTCGCAGCGCTCGATGGCGATACCCTAGCACGGCTCCACCGCGACGACTTCTTGCGTCCGGCGTTGTGGATCGCCTCGTCGCTCGGTAACCTTCGGCACCTGATCGATCGGAAGCTGCGGAACGAGTTTCATGGCTGAGGCCTTGCGCGTATCGCGAAAGGTGCGCGAGATCGATCACTCCGGTGTCCTCGATCTGGAGGCGTTGATAGCAATCGACGAGCCGGTAATCCTGCGCGGGCTCGCCGCCGACTGGCCGTTGGTCCAGGCCGGACGCAGCTCGCCGCAAGAGGCTGCCGCATATCTGCGCCGGTTCGACGCAGGCCGTCCTGTCACCGGCTATGTCGGCGATCCCGCGATCAGGGGACGCTTCCATTATGACGAGACCGCCACCGCGATGAACTTCACCGCCAAGCGGATCGCGCTGGGCGAATTCCTCGATTCCGTGCTCGGTCATCTCGGCGACGCCGACGCACCCGCTTATTATATCGGCTCCACCGATCTCGACACCTATCTCCCTGGCTTTCGCGCCGAGAACGATCTGGTGCCGCACGGCGACGTGTTCGATCGCCATCCGCCGCTCGCCAGCATCTGGATCGGCAACCGCACGGTCGCGTCCGCGCACCACGACATGTCGAACAACGCGGCGGTCTGCGCGGTCGGGCGGCGACGCTTCACGCTGTTCCCACCGGACCAGGTCGCCAACCTCTATCCCGGTCCGCTCTCGCCGACTCCCGGAGGGCAGGTGGTGAGCATGGTGGATTTCGCCGCGCCCGATCGCGATGCCTTTCCACGCTTCGCCGCCGCTGTCGGCGCCGGATCGGTGGCCGACCTGGAGGCTGGCGACGTCCTCGTCTACCCGGCCTTGTGGTGGCACCATGTCGAGGCGCTCGACGACTTCAACGTGCTCGTGAACTATTGGTGGAATGCGGCACCCGCCTTCATGGATACGCCGATGGACACGATGCTGCATGCGCTGCTGAGCCTACGCGACCGGCCCGCGCAGGAGAAGCGCGCGTGGCGCGCGATGTTCGATCATTACGTGTTCGGCGATGCGGAGGCAGTCGCGGCGCATCTGCCGCCACCCGCACGCGGACCGCTCGCGCCGCTGGACGAGACCGGCGCACGTCAGTTGCGCGCCTATCTGTTGCACCGGCTCAACCGATGACCGATACGTCTGAACCTCCACGGACCCGCGTCGTCGTCGCGGGTGGTGGCACCGCGGGCTGGATCGCCGCTGCGGCGATTGTCCGGCAACTGGGGTCGCTCGTCGATGTGACGCTGGTCGAATCGGACGAGATCGGCACCGTCGGCGTGGGTGAGTCCACCATTCCGACCGCGCGCGGTTTCCACGCCTTTCTCGGCATCGACGAAGCTTCGTTCATGCGTGCCACCCAGGCGACGTTCAAGCTCGGCATCGCATTCGAGAACTGGCGCCAGGTCGGCGACCGCTATTTCCATCCGTTCGGCAGCGTCGGCAGGTCGGTGGCGATCGCCGACTTCCAGCATTTCTGGCTGGAGGCACGCGCACGCGGGTTCGGTGGCGCGTACGGCGACTATTCGCTCGAACAGCAGGCAGCCGGCGCCGGCCTGTTCGGTCACGACGAGCAGCATTCTCTGGCCTACGCCTATCACCTCGACGCGACCGCCTATGCGCGCTTCCTGCGCACGCTCGCCGAACCCTGGGGCGTCCGCCGCGTCGAGGGACGCATCGAGCAAGTCGAACGCGACGGCGAGGGGGGCGATATCACAGCGCTCGTCATGGCATCGGGCGAGCGGATCGCGGGCGACCTGTTCATCGATTGCACCGGCTTCCGCGCGATCCTGACCGAAGCAACGCTCGGGACCGGCTTTGAGGACTGGTCGGAATGGCTCTCGACCGACCGGGCGCTTGCCGTGCAGACCGAGACGGTCGCCCCGCCCGTGCCGTACACGCGTGCAATCGCGCACGGTGCCGGCTGGCGCTGGCAAATTCCGCTTCAGACGCGGACCGGCAACGGTCTCGTCTATTCCAGCGCGCACATGAGTGACGACGAGGCGCACGCCACGTTGATCGGTGCTCTGGATGGCCGCCCGCTGTTCGAGCCGCGACCGCTGCGTTTCCGCTCCGGGATGCGACGCCAGGCCTGGAACCGAAACTGTATTGCGCTGGGTCTGGCGGCGGGATTCATCGAGCCCCTCGAGTCGACCAGCATCCATCTGATCATGAATGCGGTGATCCGCCTGATCCAGCTGTTCCCATTCCGCGGCGACGATCACGTCGCCCTCGCGGCGCGCTTCAACGCGCAGTCCCGGCACGAGTGGGAGCATGTGCGCGACTTCATCATCCTCCATTACCACGTCACCCAACGTGACGATTCTCCGTTCTGGCGCGACTGCGCTCGTATGACGATTCCTGATAGCCTCGCTGAGCGGATCGCGCTCTTCACGAACACCGCAGGCGCCTGGCAGGGACAGGACGACCTTTTCAGGATAGATTCCTGGGTTTCGGTTATGTTGGGACAAGGCGTCGTGCCGCGCGCGCATCATCGTATCGCAAGCATTATCAAAGCGCAGGAGCTGCAAACCTCCTTCGAAGACCTGTCCAGAGGAATAGCGGGCACGGTCCGGACGCTCCCGCGACATCATGATTTCCTCGCGCAATATTGCCCTGCTTAAGGCGGCGTGTAATTCGGCACTCTGCGTCATGATCGACGTCTTCTGGTCGGACGACAGCACTTCTCGTTCTGCCCCCACTTGTCGGGTTTTCGGTTGGGTTCCTGATGCTGCACGCAGTGCCACAGGCGAAAGAGCGTCGTGTCGGTTGCGGTGCCTCACTACCGCCGCGTACCTCGTGCCACCGCGCCAATCCTCGTTGCGGCCGCAATACTGGTGAGAATCGCGGGCGGCCTGCTGCTGCGGTGGGACCCCTCTGGCGTGTGGTCGCTATTTGCCGGTATCGCCGCTGCTGGTGGCGCCGTTTTTCAACGGGTTTGTGCGGCAAACTGGAGCCATGCCCCAGCCTCAAGCACGCCAAAGCTTTCTGTAGGCCGTGTCGAATACCCTCAGGTCGTCAGGATCCGGCATCGTCGATGCCACCCGCCTTGCGTGGCGGTGCGCCCAGCTTTCGATCGCAGCCTGGGAATGAGGCAGGTTCGCGTGCAGCGCCGCCAGCGTTGCGGTCAGCCGCAGCGATACTTCGATCTCCTGAAGGCCTTCGCGCAGGATCGGACCGAACGCGTCGGCCAGCATATCGTCCATCGTCGGTCTGCCGATATGCACCGGATAGGTCTTGACCTTGTCATCGCGGCGCGATGCGCCCGGCCGTAGCGTCAGGAACACGCGAAGCAAGGCGTTGAGGACCTCGATCCCCGTGCCCGGATCGTTGGTTGCAGGGGCCAGCGCACGGCTCGCGATCTCGGACAATGCGATCAGGCCCAGCCGCGGGTCCTGGTCGAACGAGCGATGTCGCTCAATCGTGAAGGTCTTGACCAGTGTCGACCGGACGGCGTCGTTTGCCTCCCCCTCGACCTGCAGGAGCGTACGCGCGGGGTGCATCATCGCGCCGGGCAAGATAGCGACATACACCGTCAGGCTGTGACGGTCGGCGATGGTGCCGAGCGCGGCAACGTCGATATGCGTGATGTAGCCGGTCTGCGGCGCGCTAAGCGCCACGGCATCGGCGGGGATGGCGACGGGAGCCCGCCCACCGAGATACGGATGCGCGGCAAAATCCTGCATCGCCTTGGTCGCGGCCTCCTCGACACGGTCGATCACGTCGGCCATCCGTCCGAAAGCCGTGATATGGCCGATCCACCGCAGCAACGTGCCGACCACCAGCAGGATGATCAGCACCGTTGCCGCGAATAGGATGATCCGGCCGTCATGGCCGTAGGCGCTGGTGTTCAGCCCGACGATACCCACCATCGAAAAGACGAAGGCGCCGAGGAAGGTCGACAGCGCGTTCTGCGAAGTCGGATCGCTCACCATAAGCTGCGTCGCCCGCGGTGTCGCGAGCTGCGTCGCCGAGGAATAGGCGCTGACCATCGCAGTCAGGGAAAAGGTCGTGACCGCCAGCATGCTGGAGGCCATGATCTGAAGGATCGTGCCCACCGATCGCTGCCCGATATCCGCATCGAACGTGTAGGGCAGATATGGCGTGACGAGCCCGGCGACGATCGCCAGTGCGACGCTGAGCAGGCTGATGATCGCCGCGCGGAACCAGATTTGCCGGATGATCCGCTTCAGGATCCATGACCATTGCCTCATGCAGCGTCCCTCAAGCAGTCGTTGTCCACGATCACTATGACGACAACAGCGTGGCAATCCAGCGGCTGCGATCGATCTGGCCGCAAACCATCACGATCGCGGCGAGCATCGGCAACGGCACCTGCCACCAGCCGAACTGGATTAACGCGAGCCACGTCTCGCCGAAACTACGATCGTCGACAGCATCCACCGACGCAGAAGCCGCGATAGGATGCATCGGTCACGGTCAGGTCCACATTGCCCCGGCATGCCGTGCGCGATCGAGACGGAGTTCTGCGCAATCGTCCTCAAGGTCGACCACCTAAACGCTATGTAGGCGATCGGACGTTTCAGATCTCGCTGTCTCCCGGAGCGTGGTTCAATCGTCAGCCCGAGTAGCGTTCCGCCATGTATCGCCCGGGCGAGGTGCCAAGCGCTTTACGGAACATCGTCACGAAGCTGGGGACGCTTTCATATCCTAGGTCGCTCGTCACCTGCTGGATCGAGGCGCCGCCGGCCAGCCACTTCACCGCGAGCACTACCCCGAGTTGTTGGCGCCATCGACCAAAGCTCATTCCCGTCTCCCGCTTGATTAGCCGCAGCAGCGTGCGCTCGCTCAAACCGGCGCGTCGGGCCCAGATTGCTAACGTCCCTCGGTTCGCCGGGAACGCCATTAACTCGTCGACGATGCGACGTAGCCGCGGATCGGTCGGCATAGGCAGATGCAGATCTTCAACCTGCGCTGCGGCGAGTTCATCGAGCAGCACCGCCACCAGCCGCGTGTTCGCGCTGCCTTCCTCATAGTAATATGGGAGATGCGCGGCGCGTGTCAGCAGTTCGCGCAGCAAAGGAGTCACCGACACCGCACAGCAGGTCTTTGGCAAATGCGTGTCCACCGCGGCATCGACGAACGCGTTATACCCTTCGAGCGCACCGGTCGCCTTGATGGCATGCACCGCACCGCCGGGAATCCAGATGGCACTGCGCGGGGGTACGACCCACAACCCGCCCTCTACCTCACAACTCAGCGCGCCGCGCTGGACCAGCAGCAACTGACCCTTGGCGTGACTATGAGGTTCCAGTTCGAACCCCCCGACATCGGACATCTGGGCGCCGAAGGCGACGATTGGGCGCGGCACGATATCCGGATCGACCCATTCGAAATCCTGCAACGCGTTCAGGATCGGCATGGGCAGCAGTCCCAAAAAGGGGAGGTGGTGGCGAAATCGAATAACATTATGTCCGTCCTTCGTAACGACGCCAAGGCCGCGCCCGGCTATCTGATTGCTATCGCCCCGTCGAGCCATCCCGGCTTCGGGCATCCGCAGGGATCGTCATGAACACGCTGAACAGCCCCCGCCTAGCCGACCTTCTGGAAAGGTTGCACCTTGACGCCGAGACGGCGGACCACGACCACGTCGAAGCGATGCAGGCGAAGATCGCGGCACCAGGTGCCTCAATCGAAGCACTGGTGACGAGCCTGCTGGCCGATGAGCGCGCGGACTTTCGCGCGACCTACCGCGAGCGTGCCGACAATTTTCTTGCGGTCTCGTCGGAGTATGGCCGGTTCCTCTACGCGATCGCGCGCGCCTGCAAAGCGACCCGGATCGTCGAGTTCGGGACCTCGATGGGGATCTCGACGATCTACCTTGCCGCGGCGCTGCGCGACAATGGCGGCGGCCATCTGATCGGCAGCGAGATGGAGGTCGGCAAGGTCGCGCGAGCTCGTGCCAATCTGCAGGCGGCGGGTCTCGCTGACCTCGTCGATATCCGCACCGGCGATGCATTGGAGACGCTCAAGGATGTCGGAGGCGCCGTCGACCTGGTGTTGGTGGACGGCGCGTTCTCGCTGTATCTGCCGGTGCTCAAGCTGATCGAGCCGTGGCTGAAGACCGGTGCCGTGATCCTCGGGGAAAATGCGTTCGAGCCGGGATATCAGGCGTATGTCCGCGATCCTGCCAACGGTTACATGTCGCTGGCCTTGCCGGACGAAGGTCGCGGCAACGAATTTTCGGTAAAGCTGTCGTAATGGATGCGCTGGCGATATCGACCGCAAAAGGGCCAGGCCGGCTAAGCAGGGCGGTGTCGCGATTGTGGATGAAGCCCGCGACCGTTGCCGCCAATGAACGATTGGCGGATCGCTTCCATCTGATCACTCTGGAGGGCGATGCGCTCACGAACGTGACGTGGCGACCGGGACAGAAGGTACAGATCGCCATGGGCTCGGCGTTCGTAACCCGGACTTATACACCGATCGGTTGGAACGTGTCAGCCGGGCGGATGAGCATTCTGGGATATTCCCATGGCGCCGGACCGGGGAGCGCTTGGGTCCGCACGGTGGTGCCGGGTGACCCATGCGACGTCTTTGGTCCCCGCGCGTCGCTGGACATCGGTGGACTGCCTGGGACGCTCGTCATCGTTGGCGACGAGACCTCGATCGGCCTTGCTTATGCGGCGATCCATCAGGATCCAACGCGGCTAGTCACGTCCTGTCTCGAGATCGAAGACGTTGTCGGCGCTCGGCAAGTGGTGGCCAACCTGGATATCCATAGCGCCACGCTGATCGCACGGCGCACCGATGGCGCGCATATCGCGGCGCTGGAAGCATCTCTCTCTAACGCAGTTGCGATCGAAGCTTCCTTCGTGCTCACTGGAAAGGCCGCGACGATCCAAACGCTTCGACGGAGCCTGCGACAGAGGTCGGTTCCGACGACGCGGCTTATTACCAAGGCCTATTGGGCCCCCGGTAAGACCGGCTTAGACTAAGCTTAGCGCGCAATAGGAGCGAAACCTCTTGCGTCGTTCGAAGCCACCCAGTCGTTCGCGAGATATCCGATGGCCGCGAAAGTCGAAGCTGGACGAGCGGCTGGTTCCAGTGGGGGCCGAGAGCTCCCTGACGACCACTTCGGGTCTGCGCCTCGATGCACTGTCGTGCAAGCAGCCCCTCCAATCTAGCGGAGGGGCCAATCGCTAGCTTTTACGCAGCCGCGCCCCCGTCAATATTGAGTGTGGTCCCCGTGATGTAACTGGCATCTGGCCCGGCAAGGAACGCGACCGCGCCCGCAATCTCCTCGACCTTGCCGTAGCGGCCGAGCGGAATGAAACCGACCATCTGCTGCGCGAACTCCCCGTCAGCTGGGTTCATGTCGGTGTCGATCGGGCCCGGCTGTACCGTGTTGACAAGGATATTGCGGGACGCGAGGTCTTTGGCCCAGCCACGCGCCAACGCCGCTACCGCGGCCTTGGTCGCACTGTATACCGCGGTCGCCGGAAAGGCGAGTTCGCCCGAGACGCTGCCTATCAGGATGATCCGCCCGCCATCGTTCAGGTGCGACAGCGCTGCGCGGGTACCGACGTGGAGGCCCTTTACGTTGACGCCGAACTGACGATCGAAGGTCTCATCTGTATCGTCGGCGACGGCGGAGAACTCGGCCACCCCGGCATTGTGGACCAGGATATCAATCGCGCCCAGCGCTGCTGCAGCCTGCTCCACGCCAGCGCGCTGCGACGCTGGGTTGGCCGCGTCGGCCTGGAACGCAAAGGCGGTCCCGCCAGCGCGCTCGATTGCCGCCACTGTGGCGTCTGCGGCAGCCTTGTTACCGGCATAGGTGATCGCGACGGCCGCACCGTCGGCCGCTAGCCGCTTGGCGATTGCCGCGCCGATGCCGCGCGATCCACCGGTGACGAGCGCCGTCTTGCCCTGAAGTGACATGTCAATTCTCCGAAATGTGGCCCGCGATCACGCCGTCGTGCGCTGTCGGCAAAACAGAAGATAAGTCGACGATTCCACAGTTCAACATATCCGAACTATTAAATCCGTGCCGCTTTGCTTCCAGTCGGGTGCGCTCTTATATGAGGCTGATGCCCCGTTTCACGCATCCCAGGCTAGAGGACGTTCCACTCGATCTCGCGCTGCACGCGCTGGCCGATCCTAATCGATTGGCTATGGTGGCGCGACTGGCCGCGACCGAGCGGTTAAGCTGCACCGACGCCGCACCGTGCGAGTCGATCCCCAAAAGCACGCTGTCCAATCACCTGAAGCTGCTTCGCGCCGCGGGGTTGATCGAGACGACCCAAGCTGGACGCGAGATGATCAACACGCTGCGACGCGTGGATTTTGACCGGCGCTTTCCCGGCCTTCTCGATGTGGTGCTCGCGAACAGGGTTGCCTGAGCCACGCGGCACCGTACTTCGATCCGTCAGGCCGCTCCGCCTGGCTCGATCTGCGCAAGCTGTTCGCAGACGTGCGGCTCGCGGATTGCTGCAAATGGTGAGTGTTTGACGCGGCTCTAGGTTGCCGGATCGGTTCCTCCGACATTAGGGGACTGCATATTGCGGCGACGGTCCTCCCGATTGTTGGTTCTTGATCCAGACGATCACGATTTGCTGTTTCGCTTTGAGCACAAGAAGGGCGCTCTCATGGGGCAAACCTTCTAGGCGACGCGCGGAGGCGGTCTTGCCGAAGAAGAGGGCTTTGACGAGGCGGCTATCCGTGAGCGGTGTCGAACGTCAACTCGACCAAGATGGAGCATACTGTGATGGCCGTCCATCGTTGGTGGAGCCAAGCCGAACTTGAGATAACCAACGAACAGGTCTGGCCAGAAAATTTCGGCCACACGCTCGCTGAAACTAGGGAATGGACCGCGTCCCCGCGCTCGTCCGCTGGCTACGCTATCGCAGAAAGACCGGTTGCTTCGGGCCGGAGCAGACATGATCATATGACAGCAGCGGAAAATGCGAAATCTACAGCCGAACACCAGCTTCTGCGTCGCCTAAGCGACTGTGCTTGCCAGTAAATGCGATGTTTAGTCGACTACCGTTGGGAGGTCCATTTCGATCCGGCTTGGCAAGCCGCTACCGGCCTCGATCCGCCCACCGTGGAGAAGGACGATCTGCCGCGCGAAACTGAGACCTATACCACTGCCGCGCGGCTTGGTCGTGAAAAACGGCAGGAACACTTCGCGCGACAGGTGGGTTGGAATGCCTGGACCGTTATCTGTTACCGCGATCCTGATGCGACTTTGCGGCTTGAGTTCGGCGGTCAGGATAATAGTCGGTCGTGGAGTATCAGCGACCGCCTCGCCGGCGTTCTTCAGCAGGTTGAGTAGGACCTGTGTCAGCAGCGCTACGTCCCCGTCGAGCGGCGGCAAGCCGGGCATGATCTCCAGCGTCGCGGCCGCACTGACGTTTGGCGTTGCGGCGTGGATCGCTGCGGTCCGGGTCAACCAGTCGCCGATGTCGATGGGTTCGCGGCGCAGTACCGGAGCCTCGCTGAAGCCCTTGTAGGTCTCGACAAAATGTTCGAGTTCGCCAGCGCGTCGCGCCAGTGCAGCAACAGCGAGTTGCGCGTCGCCGATAGCCGGATTGTTGGTTGCGTCCAGCGCGTCGAGAAGCTGCTCTGCGGTTGCTGCGAGCGAGGTCACCGGCGTCAACGAGTTCATGATCTCGTGCGTCAGGACGCGGACGAGGTCGATCTGCGCGGCGAGTTCCGCACTGTCGAGTTCGGCCTGGATGATCTTTACCGCGACGATCCGCCGTGCGTCGCCGCTCAGTTCGATCAGCGTGGTATCGATGACGACGCGCTGCGACAGGCCGTGCACGACGATCCGGCCAAGCCGGCTTGGTCCAGGCGTTGCGCTGCGGAGCAGGTCGACGAAAGCGTCGCCGTAAATTTCCAGCGCGGCGACGTTCGTCGGCGTTCCGCGGCCGAACTGTTGTCTCGCTGCCTTGTTTCCCAGGGTTAGAGCGTTGCCAGGGCCGAGAACAAGCAACGGTATGGGGGCGCCGTCAGCGAGCGCGCTAGCAAAGGTAGCCGCGGTGGCGCCTCCAGTTCGTTCCTCGCGTAGCCGACCGATGGCGCGTTCGTACGCTGCTCCCAACCGGTCGAAGCCCGCGCCCCGGCCGCTCCAGGTGAACGACTGGCTCAGGTCGCCGCGATCGAGCGCGGCGACGAACCGAGCGAGATCGGCATTGCTCTCAGATACGAGGCGCCAGAGACCAATCGTGATGAAAAGCGCAAGGCCGACAGCAAGAAGCATTGCCGTCGGTGCGCGCTGGTAGGCGGCGAGGAGGCTTGCAACACTCAACGCGACCAGCAAAAGCAAGACGCGAGCTGCGAGGCGCACCACGAAACTGCGTTTAAAGGCCATGCTTTTCCATCCGCCGATACAGCGTGCCGCGCGACAGTCCCAGTTCCGTGGCAGCAGTCGAAATATTGAAGGCGTGTTTCTTCAAGGCCTGCTCGATCGCCTGCCGCTCGACACGGTCGAGGTTGAGGTCGTCGACGGGAGTCGCCTCGGCTACCGGTGCCGATCGGCCAAGTGGAAAATCGGTCAGTGCATAGGTGCCGCCCTCGGCGAGAATGACCGCGCGCTCAGCGGCGTGGCGCAGCGCGCGGACGTTGCCGGGCCAGTCATATGCAACAAGGGCTGCGAGGACATCGGCCGGTAATTTTCGATCGGGCTTGTCGTATCGCATGCGGAACTCGTCGAGGAACGTGTTCAGCAGCAGCGCAATGTCCTCGCGACGCTCGCGTAATGGCGGCAATTCAATCTCGACGGTGTTGAGCCGGAACAGCAGATCCTGCCGAAACAGCCGCTCGTCGCTGAGGCTCGTCACGGCCATGTTCGTTGCGGACACCACGCGGATGTCGATCGCTACCGGTCTGTTCGTACCGACCGGCGTGACGCGGCGTTGCTCCAGCGCAGTCAGCAATTTGGGCTGGAGGTGAAGCGGAAGATTGCCGATCTCGTCGAGGAACAGCGTACCGCCATCGGCCGACTGAAGCCGTCCTACACGATCCGTACGCGCGTCCGTGAACGCGCCCTTGGCATGGCCGAACAGCTCGGAATCGAACAAGGTCTCTGAAATCGCACCGAGATCGACCGTCACCAGATCACCCGCGGCCCGTCGCGACAGGCGGTGCAGTTCACGCGCGACCAGTTCCTTGCCGGTACCGTTCTCCCCCAGGATCAAGACGTTCGCATCGGTCGGCGCGGCCTTCTCAATCAGTGACTGGACGCGCGCCATTGCCGGCGACGTGCCAAGCAACGGCGAGCCGATCGCTTTGGTTGTCGTGGGACCGGTATCTGTTCGACGCATCCGGCCAAGCGAAGCAGCGTTGCGCACTGTCCCCAGCAGCCGATCGTTCTTCCAAGGCTTCGAGACGAAATCGGTCGCACCCTGCTTCATCGCGGCCACCGCCACCGTGACGCTGCCATGCGCAGTGATCATGACGATTGCGGCGGCTGGATCGGCCGCCTGCATGAGCCCGAGCCAGCGGAACCCTTCCGAGCCGTCGGTCGCACCCCGCGCAAAGTTCGCGTCGAGCAGCACTGCATCGAAATGCCCGCGTTTCATCGCTGCCACCGCTTCGTCCGGGGAGGTGGTCGTGATGACTTCGCAGAACATCGGCGCGAGCAGTAGGCGCGCGGCGAGCAGGATGTCCCCGTCATCGTCGACGACGAGGCAGCGATCGAAGGAGGGCGTGAGAGACATCGGCACAGCTTTGGTCATACCTGCCCCACAATCAAGATACGTGCCAGTGTCCAGCCGTGGACACCGAGTGTCCGATCATGACCACGAACGACATGGCTGAGATCAGCTGTGCTGAAAGCATGGTAGCTAAAATAGATACTTAGCCAGTTTGGCACGGCTCATGCTGAGGACGGTGGATCGGCAACACCGCCGATCGAAAGGATCTTGCCATGACTATGACCCAACAAATCGTCTGCTCCATCGTCAGCCTTGCCGGTAGTGCGAGCCTCGTCGCCGTCTCCAACCCTGCCAGCGCAAGCACGGTCGGGATCGACGCTCGCCGGCAAACCACGGTAAAGTATCACGATCTTGATCTGAGCAACGCCGCTGGTCGGGCCGTTTTCGACCGTCGCGTCGCTGGCGCGGCGAACCTGGTTTGCGCGCAGGATGACCGGCTGCGGTCCGCAATGGAGCAGTCCTGCCGTCGCGACGTCGTCGAACAGGCGCACCGTACCGCCGGGCTCGACGGCCATTCCGTGCGTGGTTGAGCAGCCGGGGCTGTGACTGTCCGCAGCTGGACAGTCACCGTCCGAATCTGGACACTCGCGCATGGATGACTAATCGTGACATCTGACTTTCCAGAAAGCATAGCCGGGATCAGTGGAGCCAGCATGGATCGCCGCATCGAGACGCCGCGACCCCCGCGTCGGATACTGCTTGGGCAAACGTGGTCGCTGCCAGAACGCTAGTAGATGCCAACACGCAAGCGGTCATCGCTGCCGATCGCGCGCTCGCTGGCATAAAGGCCAAATATGCGGTGGGCTTGCCCTCCACGCTCGATATCCTGATCGCCGACGAGCGTCTGCGCGGCGCGCAATTGGCGCTTGCAAGTAGCCGAAGCGACCTGCTCACCAGCGAAACAGCACTGCTTCGGGCGACGGGTACGCTGAACGTAGCAGCGTTCTACTGAAGGACAGCAGGGTGCCCAGCCGAGGACAATGATGTTCAACGCGGCACGGCCGGCACCAACGCATGTCCTCGATACGTACTGGCAAAGACAAGCGCCGTGAAACGCGCTGATCCATTCGGATCGGGCCGCAATAGCCTTCTTCGCTCGACAGCCGGGGCATCGAGGACGGACCTGATCCGCGGCGCATGACCCGTGAAACGCGACGCGGCTGGCAACGATGATCGTCAGCGCGGTCTCGCTGCCCTCGACGCGGGAGTCGATCCGCCTGTAGCATGGCGGCTCGCAGAGACTAAACGGCGGCGATCGATGCGACGTTGCTGTATCCGGCGCCCCTAGTCGAACTGCTGAGGTTTGCTACCGGTCTCTTCGTTGTATCGATCCGAATGCAATCTCGAAACACAGTCCCTTGTCACCTGGCCCGGGCGCAATGTCGAGCAGGCCATGATGCGCGCGTGCCACGCGGTCGACGATCGACAGGCCGATCCCCGAGCCTTCCGACCGTGATCCGTCGCCGCGCCAAAAACGATGCTTGAGCCGGGCGAGATGCTCGGGTGCCACCCCGACGCCGTCGTCAATCACACTGATACGGGCACCGGGGCCGACGCGCACGACGATCGCGGTGCCGGGGGCGGTATGGCGCACGGCGTTGTCGACGAGATTCTCGAGCGCGAGGAGTATGGCGCCGGGATAGCCGATGCTCCCGGTATCGGCTGACAGGTCTTCCAGCGCGATCGTTCGGCCGGCTGCAAGGATGCTGGGTGCACGACTGGCGACGACCGCTTCCGCCAAGGCAGCAAGGTCGAGTGGTTCGCCGGCATCTTCGACCGGGCGTTCGAGATCGGCGAGCGCGAGCATTTGCGCGACGACGCGGGCGGCGCGGTCCACCGATGCGAGCAGCGCGTCCTTCACGGCCGCGTCGTCGACCGCGTCGGCGCGAAGGCGGATCACCGCGAGTGGCGTGCGCAGTTCGTGCGCGATATCGGCGGCGAATGCAGCCTGCGTCCGGAACCCGTCCTCGAGCCGGTCGAGTGCTTCGTTGGTTGCAGCGGCGAGCGGCTCGACTTCGGAGGGCAACGTGCCGCGCGGCAGGCGCGTGTCGAGCGTGCGCGGGCCGATCGCGGCGGCGGTCGCCGACACCGCCTGCATCCGTCGCGTCAGCCGTCGAGTCAGTAAAGCTCCGATCAAGGGCACCAGCCCGGCGATCGGCAGGACGAGCAGCGCGAACCGCTTGAGGAAGGCGCTAACGATGTCGTCGGTGATGACTTCGGGGGCGGCGCTGTCCTGCGACGCGACGATCCAGCGACCGCCGGCTACCGGTACGCTGTACGCCTCGATCACGCCACGGCGGAAGAAATGTGCGCCGTGGTCCATCGGTATGGCGGCGACGATCCGGGGGCGAGCGGGGCCTTTCGCCATCAGGACGGCGCGGCTGCGGTCGACGATCGCGACCGCCATGCCGTCGGTCAGGACGTCGCCGGGCAGCGCGGCCAACGGGAGGGCGCTTGCGACGATGGCCGCCTGCTGCTGGAGCAACCGGCGCTGGTAATGGTCCGCTGTACTGTGGAGCAGCATTGCTACGCCAAGTGACAGCGCGAGCGTCGCGATTAGCGCGGTGACGACATGGAGTGCTACGAACTGACCCAGTAAGGATTTGGGCAGGCGCAGTCTCACGGCTTGCACACGATGATGTAGCCGACCCCGCGGACCGTCTCGATCCGCGCGCCGCTGGCGGCCTCGTCGAGTTTCTTTCGGAGGCGGTGGACGTAAACCTCGACCGCGTTCGAGCCGAGCTCCCCGCCGAGCCCGAACAGGTGATCCTCCGCGATCCGCTTGGGCACCACGTTGCCGGCTCGGCGCAGCAGCAGTTCGAGGAGCTCCGTCTCGCGTACCGACAACGCGACCGTCGCGCCGTCGACGTGCGCGACGCGGATCTCGACGTCGAACGTAAGCTGTCCGCACGTCAGCGACCTGCCAAGATATCCACCTTGGCGTCGCAGGACAGCGAGCAGTCGGGCGTGAAGTTCGTCGACGTCGAACGGCTTCACGAGATAATCGTCGGCGCCTTCGTTCAAGCCGCGGATGCGTGCGTCGATCGTGCCGCGCGCGGTGAGAATGAGGACGGGGCGGGTGTCGCCGCGTGTGCGCATCCGGTGGAGCAGCGCGAGCCCATCCTCGTCGGGCAGACCAAGATCGAGCAGGACCGCCGCGTAATCGCCGTCCTTCAGATACGCCTCGGCCTCGTAGCCGCTGCGCGCGAGATCGACCGCGAAACCACGTGGCGCCAGCGCCGCGGTTAGCGCCTGCGCCAGATCGCGGTCGTCCTCGATCAACAGCACCCGCATCCGACTTCGTCCCTAATTGCCGCGGCGCAGCATCCGTAAGCGCGCTGTAAGCCAGCGACGCTACCGGCTCCAGTCTATTCCCCAAGGGGCTGATTATGCACGCATCGACGACACCTGAAACGCTCCCTCCCGCCACCAAGCTATCGCGATCCGCGCAGATACGTTGGCTCGGGATCGCCGCCGGCGTGATCGTCGGGCTGGTGCTGATCGTCGTGCTGATCGGCAAGCTCACGCACCACGAGCCTGTCCCGGCGCCCGTCACGCCGGCGGGGACGTTCCGGCCGACCAGGGACCAGATGGCCGGGCTGACGACGATGCGCGTCGGCTATGGTGCGTCCGATGCGCGGACGCTGGCGAGCGGCGCGATCACCGTCGATGGCGATCGCAGCACGCCGGTGCTGATGCCCTATTCGGGGCAGGTTGTGCGCGTGCTCGCGGATGCGGGGCAGCGCGTGACGCAAGGCCAGCCGCTGATGCTGGTGAAGACGAGCGATTTCGTCGATGCACGCAGCGGGCTGTTCGCAGCGCGCGCCGCTGCGCAGAACGCGCAGGCGCAACTTGCCACCGCGGAGCGTACCGCGGACCGCCAGCGGCAGATCTACGAGACAGCGGGCGGCGCACTCAAGGATTATCAGCAGGCCAAGACCGATCTCGCCGCCGCGCAGGCGACCGCACGCACCGCCGCGGCCTCGCTCGGTGCCGCTCGCGACAAGCTGGCGATCCTCGGCAAGTCGCAGGGCGAGATCTCGCGCCTGGAGACTGTCGGCGAAGTCTCGGGCATCCATGACGTGACCACGCTGCATGCGCCGATCTCCGGTCTGATCGCGTCGCGCGACGTATCGGCGGGGCAATATCTGTCGCAGGGCGGCGACAAGCCGGTGATGACGATCACCGATCCGTCGCGCGTCTGGCTGATCGCGCAGCTTGCCGAGAACGATGCGACTGCGGTGCATGTCGGCGACGCGGTGACCGTGACGACGCCCGCGCTGCCGGGCCGCAGCTTCCATGCGACGATCGACCTGGTCGGCGCCGCGCTCGATCCGCAGAGCCGCCGCCTGCCGGTACGCGCGACGATCGCCAATCCCGATGGCGCGCTGAAGCCGCAGATGTTCGCGAGCTTCTCGATCCAGCGTCCGCACAGCGGCGACGCACTACGCGTGCCGGCCGCCGCCGTCATCCACGAGGGGGATGACGCGCGGGTGTGGGTCGTGCGGCCCGACGGCCTGCTGGTCGCGCGGAAAGTTACCGCGGGCGAGGAGCAGGACGGCAAGGTCACGATCACCGCGGGCCTCAAGTCCGGTGAGCGGATCGTCACCGCGGGCGCGCTCTTCGTCAACGAAGCCGGTCTCGGCGAATGAACCGGATCGTCGAATTCGCGCTGCGCCAGCGGCTGCTGATCGTCGGCATCTTCGTCGCCATGCTGGTGGCGGGGGGCGTCGGCTTCTACAATCTCAACATCGAGGCGTATCCCGACCCGGTCCCGCCGATGGTCGAGATCATCACCCAGACCCAAGGCCTGTCGGCTGAGGAGATGGAGCGCAACGTCACCATCCCGATCGAGGTCGGCATGGCGGGCATCCCGCATCTGACCGCGATCCGCGCGATTTCGCTGTTCGGGCTGTCGGACATCAAGATCCAGTTCAGCTACGACCTGACCAACGATCAGGCCAAGCAGCAGGTCATCAACCGCCTGTCGCAGCTCCCGCCGCTCCAGGGTGGCGCACAGCCGACGCTGTCCCCGACCAGCCCGGTCGGCGAGATCTTCCGCTACAAGATCACCGCGCCGAAGGGCTATTCGGTGATGGACCTCAAGACGTTGCAGGACTGGGTCCTCCAGCGCCGGTTCAAGCGAATTCCGGGCGTGATCGACGTCACCGGCTGGGGCGGCAAGCTGCGCACATACGACGTGGTGATCGACAATGATCGTCTCGCTGCGCACAACGTCACGGTGTCGCAGGTGCTGGCCGCGCTCGCCAAGAGCGACGGCAATGTCGGCGGCCAGACGATCAACTTCGGGGCGCAGGCGGCCATCGTCCGCGGCATCGGCCTGATCCAGTCGGTCGGCGGCATAGAGAACGTGCTGGTCGGGACCGGCGGCGGCCAGCCGGTATTGCTGAAGGACGTCGCGCACGTCCGGATCGGCAACGCACCGCGGCTCGGTATCGCCGGCTACAATGACCAGGACGATATCGTCCAGGGCATCGTCCTGATGCAGCGCGGCGCGCAGTCGATGCCGACGATCCTCGCCGTGCAGAAGGAAGTGTCCGACATCAACGCGTCGGGCATCCTGCCGCCGGGCGTGCATCTCGACCGGATCTACGATCGCTCCGACCTGATTCACCTGACGATCCACACCGTGCTGGAGAACATGGTGGTCGGCATCCTGCTGATCTTCGCGCTCCAGTGGATATTCCTCGGCAACCTGCGCAGCGCGATCATCGTCTCGGCGACGATTCCGTTCGCGCTCGCCTTCGCGATCCTGATCCTCGTGTTGCAGGGGGAAAGCGCAAACCTGCTCTCGGTCGGCGCGCTCGATTTCGGGCTCGTGGTCGATGCCTGCGTGATCATGGTCGAGAATATCTTCCGCCATATGGTCGAGCGATCCGGACATGTCGAAAGCGGGAAGGGGCATTACACGCTCGCCAACCGCTTCTCGGCGGTGCTCGGCGCGAGTTCGGAGGTCAGCCGCGGCATCTTCTTCGCCGCCGCGATCATCATCGCGAGCTTCCTGCCGCTGTTCACGCTCACCGGCGTCGAGGGTCATATCTTCGGGCCGATGGCGAAGACCTATGCCTATGCGATCACCGGCGGGCTGATCGCGACCTTCACGGTCGCGCCGGTGCTGGCGACGATGCTGCTGCCCGACAAATTGTCGGAGGTCGAGACGTGGATCGTCGGCAAGCTGCGCCGCGTCTACGAACCGGCCGCGGCATTCGCGCTCGGCAACCGGGTCGTCGCGATCGGCGGCGCGCTGCTGCTGATGGCGGTCGCTCTGGTCGGCGTGCGCTCGCTCGGAATCGAGTTCCTGCCGCATCTCGAAGAGGGCAACATGTACATCCGTGCGACGCTGCCCGCGTCGGTCAGCCTCGAGGCGGGGCAGCCGGTGGTCAACGGCGTCCGCCGCATCCTGACGCAATATCCCGAGGTGCAGGCAGTCCTGTCCGCGCATGGTCGCCCCGACGACGGGACCGACTCCACCGGGTTCTTCAACGCCGAGTTCTTCGTGCCACTGAAGCCGTTCGACACCTGGCCGAGCGGCGTCACCAAGGAAACGCTGACCGAGGAACTGTCGAAGCGGCTTAGCGCCAAATATCCGGGCGTCGACTTCTCGTTCTCGCAGATCATCGAGGATAACGTCGAGGAGGCGGCGTCGGGCGTGAAGGGCGCGAACTCGATCAAGCTGTTCGGCCCCGACCTGACCACGCTCGAGAAATATGCCAACCAGATCAAGGCGCAGATGGGCAAGGTCCGCGGGATCGAGGACCTTGGCGTATTCCAGTCGCTCGGCCAACCGACCGTGCGGATCGACGTCGATCGCGCGCGTGCCTCGCGCTACGGGCTGACCCCCGACGACATCAACGCGACCGTCGCCGCGGCGATCGGTGGGCAGTCGAACGTCGACCTGTACGAGAAGGGCACCGATCGCCACTTCCCGATCGTGGTGCGCCTGAAACCTGAACAGCGCGACACGATCGATGCGATCCGCCGGATCACGATCGGTGCACCGTCGCCCGATGGCGCGGGCACGATCCAGGTGCCGCTGTCCGAGGTCGCCGACGTCAAGCTGACGACGGGTGCTTCGTTCATCTACCGCGAGCATCAGGAGCGCTACATCCCGATCAAGTTCTCGGTCCGCGGCCGCGATCTCGGCGGGGCGGTCGACGAGGCTCATGCGCGGATCAGCCAGACCGTGCACCTGCCGTCGGGCTATCATCTCGAATGGGCGGGCGAGCTCGACAACCTCAACAACGCGGTCGCGCGATTGGAAGTGGTGGTGCCGATCAGCCTGCTGGTGATCCTGCTGCTGCTCTATGCGAACTTCGGCTCGATCCGCGACAGCCTGCTGGCGTTCTCGGCGATCCCGATGGCGATCATCGGCGGCGTGCTCGCGCTGGCGCTGACCGGGACCGCGTTCAGCATCTCGTCGGCGATCGGCTTCGTCGCGCTGTTCGGGATCGCGGTGATGGACGGGATCCTGGTGGTCACGACTTACAACCACGCGGTCGACGAGGGGTTCGCGCGCGAGAATGCGCTCGCAACCACGGTGCGCCACAGCCTGCGTCCGGTGGTGATGACGTGCCTGGTGGCAGCGATCGGCCTGCTCCCCGCCGCGCTGTCGAGCGGGATCGGCAGCCAGGTGCAGAAGCCGCTCGCGCTGGTCGTCGTCGGGGGCATGACGCTCGCGCCGATCCTGATCCTGCTGGTGCTGCCGGTGCTGATCGCCCGCTTCTCGAAGCGCGTGCCGCCGGAGGATCGCGGCGCGCACGGGCGCGACGTCGGGCACCATCCCAATACTGACGGCCATACGGAGGCCACGGCATGAAGCGTCTCGCTATCCTTCTGCTCGCGGGCGTCATCAGCGCCTGCACGATGGGCCCGCGCAATCTCGACGCGCATGCCAGCCTGCCACCGACTCCCGCCGCGCAGACCTTCGCACCGTCAAGCGGCGCGGCGCAGGCTACCACCCTTGCGGCAGTGCCGGCGGAGTGGTGGCGAACCTTCGGCAGCGCGCAGCTCGACACGCTTGTGAGCGAGGCGCAGGCGCATGCGACGGATATCGCCGTGGCGGAGGCGACGCTGCGCCAGTACCGCGAGCAGGGCTCCGCCACGGCGGGCTCGGCGCTGCCGCAGGCCGACGTGAACTATCAGGCGGAGCGTACGCGGATCTCGAACGCGCTGTCGCCTGCGGTCGCGGACCAGAACCAGCAGCTCTATACGCTGCATACCGCGCAGGTGACGGTGAGCTATGCGCCCGACCTGTTCGGCGGTACCCGCTCGAAGATCCGCTCCGCGCGCGCCGCGACCGAGACGCAGCGCCAGCGGCTGGCGGCGGCGAAGACGACGGTAATCGCCAATCTGGTCGAGGCAGTGATCCAGCACGTCTCGCTCGCCGATCAGATCGCTGCGGCGCAGACCGGTATCGCGGTCAATCGCGACATCCTGCAGACGCTGGTCAAGCGCCAGCAGCTCGGTGCGGTCGGTGCCGCCGACGTCTCAACGCAACAGGCGGCATTGGCGACCGCGGAGGGTGCACTGCCACCGCTCGTGCGCGCCGAAGCGCATCAGCGCGTGGTGATCGGCACGTTGATCGGACGATCGGCAGGATCGGACCTGCCACCGCTGCCGACGCTTGCCTCACTGACCTTGCCGCGCGACCTGCCGCTGGTCGTACCGTCCGATCTGGTCGCGCGTCGCCCCGACGTGCTGGCCGCACGCGCGCAACTCGAGGGGGCAGGGGCGGACGTCGGCACCGCGATCGCCGCGCGTCTGCCGGCGATCACGCTCAGCGGATCGGCGGGCGGGACGTCGGAACGGTTCGGCGACATGTTCAAAAGCGGCAACCCGTTCTGGACGCTGATCGGCGGGATTACCCAGCCGATCTTCCATGCAGGCGCACTCCGCCATCAGCAGCACGCCGCGGAAGCCGCGCTCGAAGGTGCCAAGGCGCAGTATCGCGCAGCCGTGCTGCAAGCGTTCGGCGACGTGTCGGACGCGCTGACCGGGCTGCGCACCGATGCCGATGCACTCGACTCCGCGACGCAGGCGACCGACGCGTCCGGCCGCGCGCTCGCCTTCGTCCGTCGCCAGCTTGCGCTCGGCGACGTCGGCACGCCCGCATTGCTCAATGCCACCGCAACCGATGCACAGGCGCGAGGGCAGGCGGTCCAGGCGCGTGCGGCTCGCCTGTCCGACACGGTCGCTCTGTTCCAGGCCGCGGGCGGCGGCTTTTCAGGAGGATAATGATGGGCGGAATCACGGGCGCGACGAACGGCAAGTTCGTCCTCATGGCAGCAACCCTGCTGTTCCACGGCCGGGTCGACAATGCGCGCACCACGATCGCGATCGTGGCCGGCGCGCCGCATTCGGCGATCAGCGAAACGCTCGCCAAACGGGTGAGGCAGGGCGCGCCGGTCAAGATCGGTATCCGCGCGGAATATCTCCGTGCCTCGATCACGGGGGTCGAGCGCGATCCGGGACAGGGTGCAGACGTCCGGATCGGGCAGGACATCCTCGACGCCAACCCGATCGAGATCGACTTTGCGCATCATCAATTACGACTGTTGCTGGCCGGAGATGCGAAGCGCGAGGAACGCGGTATGACGCCGATTCCCGTCACGCGTGAGACCGACGGTACGGTGACGGTCCCACTCCGGATCGATGACGCTGCGCCTACCGCCGCGCTGCTTGATCTCCTGCGTCCGACCGGTGTGGTGGCACCTGTCGCGAGTAGAAAGAGCGTCGCACTCGGACCGGTGGCGCTGAACACGGCGGAAGTCTCGGTCGGCGCCAATCCGTCGGTGGGCCTCGGCGCGTTCGCCAAGACCCGTGTGATCTTCGATCTTGGTCATGGTCGAATCTGGGTCGCGGTGTGATCGAATACTCAAGACGACGCAAACTCGCGGCCCCCCGAATGAATTATACCAGTATAGCGACATTATTTGAAACAGTCGGCATGCTAAAAGAAACAGCGGGATCACCATATCGACTAGCGTATAATTAATGCATGCGCGTGGCATTCCGCAATTCGAAATTTATTGGCCAGCCCGATACCTGATGGCATAGAACGCAATCCTGATTTTGTTAGTATCCGTGCGGTCGTATCCTCTCTGGATCGAATTGGTCGTCATTCCCGAACACCCGCGGTCGAGCGGCGCGGTATCAGTGTCGGAGCAATGAGTTGCGGGCCTGACAAGCGGCTGGAATCACGCGCCAGTAGTAGATCGAGGGCAAGGACGGCGATCTGATCGAATGCGACGCGGACGGTGGCAGGGGTGTCGGCAGGCGCCCGACGATCGGAATGCTGATATAGCCGACAAGCGAAATGTCCGCAGGTACGCGGAGGCCGAGGTTGAACAGGGCGGACCGCGGTATTGTCGTTCACCGCGAAGATGGCCGTGGGCCGATCCGGCAGCGTCATCGACGTCAAGGCGGCATCGGTGCCCGCGTCGATGCTGAACGTCGATTCGACTTTGAGGTCGGTATCGGGGGGCAGCCCGATTTCCGCGATGGCTTGATGATAGCCCTCAAGCCGCCCCCGGGAGTTGAAGGCGTATCCGGGCCCCGCGATGATCCCGATACGGCGGTGACCGAGATCGAGCAGATGGCGCATGGCGAGGTAGCCGCCCGAGCGATCATCGCCGATCGCCGACAGGCTGACCGAGCCGGTACGCAGCGCCAGGACATAGGGGACGCCGCGCTCTGCTAAAGTTTTTGGAAGATCGTCGCCATCGCGCGCGGTCGCTGGAGCGTGCCGGTGAAGACCCCGATCATTTGTGGCGCGCCGTATGTGTTCGGCGTGCTTGCCCTTCCGATGGCCGTCTCGGCTCAGACGATTCCGCCCCCGACCAAGCCAATCGAACAGTCCGAGATCGAGCAGCCGAACGTGCGCGCCAGCAGTTCGTCGAGCTCGACCAACTTTCCCAGCCTCAGGTTCAGGGGCCAGGGCAAAGTCGGGTCGCCAAGGGGCGCAACCGGCCATCGGACGGCAGTCGAACTTGGACTCGAGTCGCCGGGTGCGACCGTTCTGCATGCCTATCACTTGCGGATCGGTGCCTATGGCAACACGTCGACGTCGCCGATCCTTACCGCAACGCGCTTGGTCGCCCGCGCGTTGGACCCGGCAGTACGGGCGGCACCGCGTTAATGCACAACGGACAGAGCGGGGTGTACGTCATGGGCGATATCGTTGCGGCTCGGATGCCCAGCGATCCGAAGCGACCGATTACGATTTTCGGCGGCGTGATCAGTTCGACCAAAGAGTACGTCCCGTTCAAGGCGCAAGCGCTTGTCGGCTGGACAGACCGCGTTCTTCCAGCCGAGGGCGTTTTCGAACTGAACTACGGAATAGCCGCCTATCGTAGCGTGCGGATCAACCTGAACGTACAGTATATCGTCAGCCCGGACAATTTCCTCATCCCCCGCGCGGCGAAGCGGTCGGGCAACCTCCTGGCGTTCGGACTGCGCGCGTCGTTCGACGCGGCAGCGTTGTTCGGCATACCAACGCCGCGATAACTTCGTTCGCTGGAAAACCATGCTGCCATCGAAGACGTTGGAGCGACGTTGGTCACCGAGCCGTCAATAATGGCAAGGCTCGACGCCTGCATCGCCCCTGCGATCGTCCAGCGCGGATAGCGAACAGCGTTGGTCTGCGCGGCCCTTGCATGAGGGCCGAAGCCGGATCCCAGCGGAGCGCACTCATGGTTCGGCTCGACGGAAACAGCATGTCTCGTGGTCGTTCACGAGACCACAGGCTTGCATCCAGGCGTAGACGATGACGGGGCCGACGAACTTGAACCCGCGCTGCTTGAGCGCCGCGGATAGGGCTTCGGATGCAGTCGAGCGGGTCAGGCCCTTGGCACCGTCACCGACCACCGGCGTACCATCGACGAAACTCCAGACGAAGCCGCCGAAGTCCTCGCCGGCGTCGCGCATCGCGAGATAGGCGCGGGCATTGCCGATCGTCGCCACGATCTTGGCGCGTGAGCGGACAATACCGGCGTTATCGAGCATTGTCGCGATGTCCGGCTCGCCAAACCGGGCGACGATGTCCGGCTCGAAGCCCGCGAAAGCAGCGCGGAATGCGTCGCGTTTGCGCAGGATCGTGATCCAGGCAAGCCCGGCCTGAAACCCGTCGAGCATCAGCTTTTCCCATAGCGCGCGCGGATCGCGTTCGGGCACGCCCCATTCGGCGTCGTGATACGCCGCCAGCAACGCGTTGCCCTGCGCCCATCGGCAACGAGATAGCCCGGCGCGGGGCATGCCGGCCATCGCCGGGTCCTTGCTGTCGGTTTGCATGTTGCCCGCGACCATGCTCGCTCGATGCCGGCGTGTCGATGCCGTTGGCCATGGCCGGCGCGGAACAGGTCTTCATGATGTTCAGCAGTTGGCGTGGACACGGTCTCGCAAGTTGCCGGATCAAGCCGAAACGCGAGGTTCCGAAGCAAATATCGGACCGGAAACCTCATACGCTACGTCTGTGTCAGCCAAGCGGTTTCAGTTCGCCCGCAATCATCAGCAATGCGCGCAAACCCGCGGGCACTTGTCGCCGTCCGGAGTAATAGAGGTAGAAGCCTGGCCCCATCGTCGCCCAGTCGGTCAGCACGAGGCGGAGACGGCCATCGGCGACATGCTTGGCAAACAGGGCCTCAAGACCAAATGTCAGACCCGCACCGTTCAGTGCCATCGCCAATGTTGAGCGACTATCGTCAGCGGTCATGGCGCTTTTGATCGGCACGTCGAAGTCGCCGTCCGGCCCCTCGAACTCCCAGCGGTAGATGCTGTCGTCGCCGAGCCGAACCCCCAGGCAGCGGTGATGCTTCAGTTCCTCCGGGTGCGTTGGCGTGCCATGCTCCTCCAGATAGCCGGGAGATGCGGCAACCACCCATCTGAGGTCGGCTGAAAGACGCTGGGCGATCATGTCTTCGGGCACGGTGCCGCCATAGCGCACGCCTGCATCGAACCCTTCGCCGACGACATCGACGATACGGTTGCTGGAGACGAGATCTACTTCGATATCGGGGTGACGGCGAGCCAGTTCGGCGAGCACCGGGCCGAGGACCAACGTTACCGCATCGACCACGGCATTGATGCGAATTTTGCCGCCAGGATTGGCACGAAGCTGATCAAGATTTTCGAGTGCGGAGCCGATGTCGGCAAATGACCCGGAGACCGACTGCTCCAGCGTCTTGCCGGCCGACGTCAACGTCACGGACCGGTTGGTCCGGTTGATCAGTCGGACGCCGGCGCGCGCCTCAAAGCCCTTCAGGGCATGGCTGACCGCGGAGGCGGACACGCCAAGCTCGAGACCGGCCCGACGGAAATTCCGGTGCCGCGCGATCGCCAGGAAATAGGCGAGGTCGGTGAGGTTGGTGCGGGTGACGAGCATCACGGCATGTTGAAGCAGATTCATCGTCGCATCAACCACCGTGGCGGTAACCGTCTCAGTGCAAAAGCGTTTAATAAGCCTGCTCGGCGCCCGTTGGCGCGCCCAAGGAGGATCGCCGATGGCTAGCGAGAGTTTTCAAATGTCACGACGGGAGATGCTGATGAGCACCGCTACTACGGCAGCAGCATCCGCCATCGTGAGTGAAACGGCCGAAGCCGCGCCGCCGGTGCAAGCCCTACCGACGTACGAGGTCGCTTTGACCGTGAACGGCAAGCCCCATGCGCTGACGCTCGACCCGCGCACGACCTTGCTCGATGCGCTGCGCGAACATCTGCACCTGACCGGTACCAAGAAGGGCTGCGACCACGGGCAGTGCGGGGCCTGCACGGTCATTGTCAACGGCGAGCGGATCAACGCCTGCCTCAGTCTCGCGGTCCAGCATGACGGCGATGCCGTGACCACGATCGAAGGGCTCGGCACGCCCGACCGTCTGCATCCGATGCAGGCCGCCTTCGTGAAGCATGACGGATATCAGTGCGGTTACTGCACCCCGGGGCAGATCTGTTCCGCGGTCGCCGTGCTGGAGGAAATCCGGCGTGGCATTCCCAGTCATGCCCAGGTCGATCTGATGGCAGCGCCGCAACCGACTGGCGCGGAGATGCGCGAGCGGATGAGCGGCAACATCTGCCGCTGCGGTGCCTATTCCAACATCGTCGAGGCGATGGCCGACGTTGCAGGAGCGAGCGCATGAGAAGCTTCACCTACGAGCGGGCACCGACGCCTGCGGACGCGGCACGTATCGTCGCAAGCCATCCCGGCGCGCGATTCCTGGCCGGCGGTACCAACCTGCTCGATCTGATGAAGCTCGAGATCGAGACGCCGACTCATCTGGTCGACGTGCAGGACCTTAAGCTCGACCGGATCGAACCGACCGACGCTGGCGGGATGCGGATTGGTGCGTTCGTCAGCAACACCGCGCTGGCTAGCGACCAGCGGGTGCGGCGGGATTACGGCGTCCTCAGCCGCTCCATTGTCGCAGGTGCCTCGGGCCAGTTGCGGAACAAGGCGACGACCGCGGGCAATCTGCTCCAGCGGACGCGGTGCCCGTATTTCTACGACACCAACCAGCCCTGCAACAAGCGCAAGCCCGGCTCGGGCTGCGCCGCGATCGGTGGCTATTCGCGCCAGCTTGCCGTCATCGGATCGAGCGACGCGTGCATCGCAACCTATCCGGGCGACATGGCGGTCGCGATGCGCGTGCTCGACGCCACCGTCGAAACGATGAAGGCGGACGGTAAGACGCGATCCATCCCGATCGGCAGCTTTCATACGCTGCCGGGTATCACCCCCGAGCGGGATAATGCGCTCGATCACGGCGAACTCATCACCGCGGTCACGTTGCCCGCGCCAGTCGGTGGTACGCATGTCTACCGCAAGGTGCGCGACCGGGCGTCCTATGCGTTCGCGCTCGTCTCGGTCGCTGCCATCGTTCAGCGCGACGGCAGCGGACGCGCAGCGTTCGGTGGTGTCGCCCCTCGGCCTTGGCGCGTGGAGGCTGCGGAGGCAGCGATGCCCCGCGGCGCGGTCGAGATGGCGAAAGCGGTCTTTGCCGACGCCCGGCCGACCGACGACAACGCATTCAAGATCCCACTCGCGACGCGCACCCTCGCGGCGGTCATTGCAGAGGTGAAGCCATGATCTTCGACACGCCCGCAGGCGCCAATCCGACCGACCGGATGAAGGTGCTCGGCAAGCCACTCGATCGCTACGAAGGGCATCTGAAGACCACCGGCACCGCGACCTATGCTTATGAATGGCAGGATGTCGCGCCAGGATTTGCGTACGGCTACATCCTGGGCGCCTCGATCGCCAAGGGCCGGATCACTTCAATCGACACGCGTGATGCCGAACGTGCGTCCGGCGTGGTCGGGGTGGTCACGTACCTCAACGCCGGCAAGCCCGGGGTTGGCAAGTTCTACGTCCAGAAGATGCTCGCCGCGCCGGAGGTCGACCATTACCATCAGCCGGTCGCGGTCGTCGTTGCGGAGACCTTCGAACAGGCTCGGGCGGCAGCGGCGCTGGTGCGGGTCGACTATCAACGGACGGCGGGGCGTTTCGATCTGGCCGCGCAGAACGCCAGCGCGCCGGTCCCACCAGAGGGCGAGTTTGGCGGCCCCAACGATAAGCAGGTCGGCGATTTCGCCAAAGCGTTCGCCGCGGCCGCGGTCAAGGTCGACGAGACCTACACCGTGCCCGACCAAGCACACGCGATGATGGAGCCGCACGCCTCGATCGCCAAATGGGACGGTGATCGCTTGACGTGCTGGACGTCGATTCAGCAGATGAACTGGGGAACGCGCGACCTCGAACTGATCCTCGGTATCCCCAAGCAGAACGTCCACCTGATCTCGCCGTATATCGGTGGCGGTTTCGGCGGGAAGGGGACCGTGCAGATCGATCTTGCGCTGGCGGCGATCGCGGCACGCGTGATCAAGCGCCCGGTGAAGATCGCGCTGCAACGTCCGATCATGTTCAACACCACGATCCACCGGCCCAAGACGATCCAGCGTGTGCAGCTGGGGGCGGGACATGACGGGCGGCTGACCGCGATCGGTCATGACAGCCTGTCGGGCAACCTCGTCGGTGGGCGGACCGAGCTGACCGTCACCTCGACGCGGACGCTGTATGCGGGTGCGAACCGGCTGACCCGGATGCGGCTGGCCACGCTCGACCTCGCCGAGGGCAACGCGATGCGGGCGCCCGGCGAAGCCCCTGGCCTGATGGCACTGGAAGTCGCGATGGACGAGCTGGCGGAAAAGCTGAAGATGGATCCGATCGACCTGCGGGTCGTGAACGACACGCAGGTCGATCCCGAAAATCCGAACAAGCCTTTCTCGACCCGAGCCTTCGTCCGTTGCCTGCGGGAGGGTGCCGAACGCTTCGGCTGGGACAAGCGCCAGAGCAAGCCCGGTACCGTCCGCGACGGCCAGTGGCTGATCGGCATGGGGATGGCAGGAGCGATCCGAGGCGGCAAGATCGCCAAGGCTGGCGCGCGGGCCCGGCTCGATCGGCACGGCATGGTGACGATCGAGACCGACATGACGGATATCGGCACCGGCAGCTACACCGTCGTCCAGCAGACTGCGGCCGAGATGATGGGCGTCACGCCCGACCGGATCGTGGTCAAGCTCGGCGACTCCACCTTCCCGGAAACGCCGGGATCGGGCGGGCAGCAGGGCGCGCCTTCCGTGACGGCGGGCGTCTATGCGGCGTGTATGAAGCTTCGCGAGACCGTCGCCCAGCGGCTCGGCTTCAACACCGCAGACGTCGACTTTGCCGATGGCCAGGTGCGCAGCGGCAATCGTTCGGTGAAGCTTGCCGACGCGGCAAAAGACGGCGACCTCGTGATCGGGGACCTGATGGAGTTCGCCAAGCTCGCCGATCAGTTCCAGCAGCAGACCTTCGGAGCGCATTTCGTCGAGGTCGCGGTCGACGCCTATACCGGCGAGGTCCGGGTGCGGCGCATGCTTGCGGTCTGCGCCGCAGGACGCATCCTCAACGCCAAGACCGCGCGCAGCCAGGTGATCGGCGGCATGGTGATGGGCGTCGGTGCGGCGCTGATGGAGGAGATGGCGATCGACAAACGCTTCGGCTTCTTCGTGAACCACGATCTCGCCGGCTACGAGGTGCCGGTGCACGCCGATATCCCGCATCTCGACGCCTTCTTCATCGACGAGGTCGATCCGACGATCTCGCCGGTAAAGGCCAAGGGGGTTGGCGAGCTGGGCCTGACCGGGGTCGCTCCTGCGGTCGCCAACGCGATCTACAACGCGACCGGCGTGCGTGTGCGCGAATATCCGATCACGCTCGAAAAGCACCTCGACGCGCTGCCGGCGCTGACGTGATAGGCCGATCAACGCCAACACGTGCTGCACCTTTGCTGACGTTGGGGACGCTACTCGCATTTCTACACGCCAACCCTGCTCAAACACAAAGAGGACCTTTGGATATGACCATCGAACGCAAGTCTGACATGAAGACCGTCCCCGGACCGGAAGAGTATTTCACCGGCAAGGTCACGATCACGGGGCAGTTCCAGCGCGACGAACCGTCTCGCGTCTCTGGTGCCATAGTCCACTTCGAGCCAGGCGCCCGCACTGCCTGGCATACCCACCCCGCCGGCCAGACGCTGATCGTGACCGAGGGCGTCGGCTGGACGCAGATCGCGGATGGCCCGAAGCTGGAGTTCAATGCGGGCGACATCCTGTGGTGCCCCGCCGAGCACAAGCACTGGCATGGCGCGACGCCGCATCAAGGCATGACTCATGTCGCCATTCAGGAGTCTGTCGATGGCTCGCCCGTGACCTGGATGGAGAAGGTCACGGACGACGAATATCTCGCGCCGCTCGGAACCGAGTGATCGACCGCCGTCCGCACAACTGAAACCAGGAACTCCCTTTATGTCCAACGCTCATCGTTTTTCCGACAAGGTCGCATTCGTCACCGGCGCGGCTAGCGGCATCGGCCGCGCTACGGCTGTTGCGTTCGCAACCGAAGGCGCCCGTGTCGCGATCGTCGATCTTACCGAAGATGCGCTTGCCGAAACTGCCGATGCCGTCAGGAATGCGGGCGCCCAGGTGCTGGTGATCGCTTGCGACGTGTCGAAGCCGGAACAGGTCGAGGCGGCGATCCGTCAGGTCGTCGAGACCTTCGGTCGGCTCGACATCGCCTTCAACAATGCTGGCGTCGAGAACAAGGCCTCACCCGTCGCCGAGATCGCGCTCGACGAGTGGGACCGCATCCTGGACATCAACCTTCGGGGCACGTTCGTGTGCATGAAGCACGAACTCGCACAGATGGTCCGGCAAGGTAGCGGCGTGATCGTCAACACGTCGTCGGGCGCCGGCGTCCGGGGTGTGGCGGGCGGTGCATCCTATGCGGCCTCCAAGCACGCCATCATCGGTCTGACGAAATCGGCAGCGCTTGACTATGCCAAGCAGAATATCCGCGTGAACGCGATCCTGCCGGGCAACATCGAGACGCCGATGATGAACCGCTTCACCGACGGCGACATCCAGAAGGCCTTCGATCTCGAGCCAGTCGGTCGCCTGGGCAAGCCCGAGGAGATCGCCGACGCCGTGCTCTGGATGAGCGCAGACCTGGGCGGATTCGTCACCGGCGCCGCCATCTCCGTGGACGGCGGCTGGTCGCTCTGACGACCTGAATAATCATGCAATCACTACCATCCCCTTGCGACCGAATAAAGCGGTGTCGCGGATGGATCTATCACGAAGGTGAACGAACGTCGGAAGTCGATCTTGCAAGGTGCGAACAACTAGGCGGTAGCCCCATTTGTGGCGCTCGTCCGGCGCCGTTGGTATAAACACTTGATGCCCGCCTCTTGGAAAATCATCTCGTGAGTGTCGGGTCGGAATCGCACGGCGCGATTGCAGACTCCCCGCCAAGGCCAGCTTTTAAGGCGATCGGCGGTGCATCGATGAGGAGCAAGGGAGCGGGGCAAATCCCTGCGAAGCTCGACGGGTCGAAGTTAGCGGGCCGGCGGTGCCGCACATCCGCCAGCTTCACCACGATGGTAGCACGATACCGCCGACGTATCGATCTGGACGCTACGTTGGATTTAGGTCGCTCAGTATGGATGCCTAGCTCATCCAAGCACAGCTGGCCGAACGGCATCGCCGACGCAGTCGCGGTAGGTCGCTGCGATGGCCCAATGAACGCGTTTCCTGGCACAATGCTGAGCTTCCTCCCGGACAGTAATCGGCGCGTCGATCACTTCTTCTCGGCAACAGTCGCGACCGTCGATCCGGTCTGTTTCGGCTTGACGTAGCGGTCCAGCCAGTCGGTCATCTGCCACAACGTCTCCTCGGTCGATTCCAGCGCGCGATAGCCGTGCGGCTCGTTGGGCAGGACGACGTAGCGTACGATCGCGCCGTTGCCCTTCAGCGCCGCGTACATGCGCTCGGACTGGATCGGGAAGGTGCCGCTATTGTCGTCCGCGCCGCCATGGATCAGCAGGATCGGCGCCTTGATCCGGTCGGCATAGGTGAATGGGCTCATCTCGGTATAGGTCGGCGTCGCCTGCCAATAGGTGCGCTGTTCGGCCTGGAAGCCGAACGGTGTCAGCGTTCGGTTATAGGCGCCCGACCGCGCGATGCCGGCGCGGAACAGATCGGTATGCGCCAGCAGATTGGCGGTCATGAAGGCGCCATAGCTATGTCCGCCGACCGCCATGCGGTTGCGATCGCCGACACCCAGTTTGACCACCGCATCGACCGCTGCCTGCGCATCTTGCTGCAACTGCTTGACGTAGGTGTCGTTGGCCTCGGCGGCGCCCTCGCCAATGATCGGCATCGAAGGGTTGTCGAGGATCGCGTAGCCCTGCGTCAGCAGGAACAGGTGGCTGATGCCGCGCGGGCGGACGAACCGGTTGCCCTGATCGACCGTCTGGCCGGCGACCTTCGCGTCGGTGAACTCCGCCGGGTACGCCCACAGTAACGTTGGCAACGGCCCGTCGCGTTTCGCGTCATAGCCGGCAGGCAGATAGAGCGAGCCCGACAGCGGCAATCCGTCGGCACGGGGATAGGTGATCGTGCGCTGCGTGACGCCGGCAAAGACCGGAGCGGGATCGGCGAAGGCGGTGACGGGCTTGACGCCGCCGCCCTGTACGCTGCGGATCATGTAGTTGGGCGCTAGCTTCGCGCTTTCGCGCCGCGTCAGGATTCGCTGTCCGCGCTCGTCGAGCAAGGCGACGACCGTTTCGTAACAGGGCGCCTTGGCGGTCCACAGTCGCGTGTGTTCGCCCCCGGCCAGCGGCATCGTCGCAAGGAAGGGGAACGCGCCCGCTTTTGTCGCGCCGTCGCCGGTGACGTACACGCCATCATGCGCTGGCGTGAAGCGCATCACCGGTTTTCCAGCAGCATTCTCCTCCACCATCGGCTCGCCGGGATCACCATATTGATCCTGATAGTTGAGTGTTGATATCGTCCGCGTCTGGCCCGGCCGCGATGGCGCGACGGCCAGGCGATGCTCGGTGCGCGTACGCCATTCGCGGTCGATGACCATCGCGAAGCCATCGTCCCCCCATAACGTCGTGGCATAGCGGGCCGGGGTCTGCGCCAGTTCAATCGGTGCCGCGGCGAACGGCGCGGCCTGCATCATTACCTTGTCGTGGAACGCGATCTTGGCGCGCGGATTGCCGCCGTCCAGCGCTTCGGCCCACACCAGCGTCGCTGGCGCATCCGACCGCCAGACCGCCTCGCGCGGCCCCTTGACGGTCGCGTCGAAGTCGACCGGGAGATCGTCGGCGAGCGGGCGGTCGACCAACGTCTTTACCAGCTGTCCGTCGATCGTCGACACGGCGATCTCGGTCGGAAAGAAGCTGGCGGGCAGCAGATAGGAATATGGCCGCTTGAGCTGCTCGGTCAGCAGGTAGCGACCGTCCGGAGAGACGCTGAAATCGGTGATCAGGCCCGGCGTTCCGATCGGCTGCGCAGCGCCGGCGAGATCGATCCGGACCAGCTGCCCGGTGAAGTAATGATCGAACAGCGCCTCGTCATGCGCATCGCCAAGAAGATCCTCATAGGTCCGCGCCGCCGAAGTGCGACCGGCGCTTTCCTGGATCACCGGGCCGGTGGGGGTGCTGCTCGCTACGGGCGCGGCGCCGCGACCGGCGGGCACGGTATTGGCGACGAGCGCCTTGCTATCCGGCATCCAGGCGAAGGGCGTGCCGAACGTGCCGTTCAGCCTCCGTGCAACTGTGCGGGCGCTGCCGTCGCGCTCGGCGATCCAGAGCGACAGCCCGTCGGCCTCTTGCGCGTAGAAGGCAAGGCGCGTGCCGTCGGGCGACCAGTCGGGCGCGGCGAAGCGCAAGCCGGCGGGCAGCTTGACCGCGACGGTCCGCCCCGAGTTGACGTCCTTGAAGCTGAGCGCATTCAGCCATTGCACGCGGACCTCGGCCTGGCCGTTGGTGGCGGGGTCGATGCGGTAGCCGCCCAGCCGCAAGATCGGTTTCGACAGATAGGCGATCGACGGCAAATTCTCACGCCCCAGGATCGCGAGCGTGCGGTGATCGGGGCTGACCGCGACGCCGGGGGTGGGCGGCGTCTCCATTGCCTTGGCGATCGCATCTGGTGCTCGGTGATAGGCGCTGCCACTGGGCGTCTGAGCGAAGGCCGTAGTGGTCAGGAGCAAGGCAATCAGGCAGGCACCGGCGCGCATTCGAATTCCTTTGTCTCTATCGTCACATCGTATGGTGCGAGGGTCCATCACGCGCTGGACGTTATTAGAAAGGCCAGAGCTTACGTGAGTTTTGTGGTGGGGCAAGTTGTTGAGGGCAGCCTTGACGCTTCTTCGGTCTCGGATCGACCGGTGGCTGGTGTTGTGGAACGGCTAAAGGGGGATTGAGCGGTTTTAGCCAGGTCTGCTATCACGGCCTGCCGCGCAGGCCCGCCCTATTAAGGGCGGCTGCTCGGGGGAATAAATATCGCGAATTCGCCACATTTGGTATGCTAGCGGATTGTTCATGAACTATGTGATGCTGGCAATCGCGATTGTTTCTGAGGTTTGTGCCACGACCGCCATGAAGCAGTCGCATGGTTTTACGCGCGTGCCTTGGACGGTCGTTACCGTCGTTGGATACGGTATCGCCTTCTACTGCCTGTCGCTGACTCTTCGAACGATACCAACAGGCATCGCGTACGCAATTTGGTCAGGCGCTGGCATCGTCCTCATTTCCGCCGCTGCCTGGCTCTTTCAGGGCCAAAAGCTCGATACGGCTGCCGTTATTGGGATGGCCCTGATCATCGCTGGCGTCATTGTGATGAACGTTTTCTCGAGAGCTGCAGTCCACGCGAGTTAGAGTCAGGTCTTGTGTTGATCAAAAGAATCGGCCCCTTTCGAACGCGCGACATCGAGCAACATCTGCATCCAGTGTCCAGCGGTAGGACTCTGCCGGGTGCTTCCCCCTGATTGCCGCGGCCGCAAGAGTAAGTTGCCGAACCGGTTTCTGTGTCAGCTATGTACCACCCTGAGGGTCGCTTCGGTGGGATCGACCGGATCCATCACGAAGGCTCCTGCATCACGGTTCGCAACAAGCCACGCTACATGAGCAGGTGTGATGCGCTGGCCTGGAACCAGGCGAGGAACGCCTGGCGGCGCTGGCGCGATCATTTCTGCCGCGATCCGTCCTGCAGATGCTTCGTACGAGACCATCTCGGCGAGGCCATACAACGCTGCAGGGCCAGGCATGGCCATGTCGACGGACAGCGTACCAATTCCCGGCGGGGCAGCAATTCTGGGCAGGATAGAGGGGGCGGCAGCGAGTTGCTTCACGAGATCCTGCAGACCCCGGACCAACTTGCGCACGTCGGACCTGGTCGTGCCCAGCGATAGAACCGCGAGTATATGCCGGGAGTCAGACAGCCCCATGCTGATCCGGTGATGCTTGTAGAGCCAGTCGTCGATGGCATACCCCGATACGCCAAGCGCCGAGATGTCGATCAGCACCTTCGTGACGTCCAGATCGGCGTCTGCCGGCAAGTCATGGTGACCGAACACGCGTAACGGCGTGATACCGGCAATCGTCTTGCGGACTTTTTTTGCCAAGGCGATGACGCCGGTCCACATCTGCTCACCGTTCAGCGCGTGATCACGCCGCGTCGCGTCGAGCGTCGCAAGGATTGGCACCGAGGGGCTTGTGGTTTCGAAAAGTTCATAGGCCATCCAGAGGCGCTGGCGATCGATCAGGGTACCCTTGGCAACGATCACCGACCCTTGCGCGAGCGCCCCCATCGTCTTGTGGGCGCTGTAGACGGCGACATCCGCCCCCTTGGTAAGTGGATCATCCGGCAGCCCTTCACAGAACGCGAAGGCGCCACCCCAGGCGGCATCGACGATAAGCGGTATGCCGTGATCGTGACAGACGGCGGCAAGCGAGGCTATGTCGCTGGTGACGCCGTAGTAGGTCGGACTGACGACGATGAACGCCTTGGCGGTTGGATGTGCCGCCAAAGCGTCGCTCAGCGCCTGCGGCTCGACACCATGCTCGATGTCCCATGCGTCGTCGATCTGTACGGGAACGATAACGGCATCTAGCCCTGTTGCGAGTGCGTAGGTCCGCTCGGCCTTGTGGGCGTTCGCGGCGATCAAAATGGTATCACCCGGCCCGGCGACGGAGGCCATCACGGTGTGCAGGCTTTGCGTGGATCCGCCAGTTACAAACCGGCAGAAGTCGGCATTCCAGGCTTCCGCAGCGATCTCGTGCGCACGTTGAAGAGCCAGCTTGCCTTCGGTACGATCATCGAGACCTTTCGGCGTCAGCACGTCGGCCTCGAAAACCCGCTTGCCGAGCAATGCCTTCATCCCCCCGGGGATAGCCGATCCCTGGTTGTGGCCGGGCGCTCCGAAGCCGATGACCGGGCTCTTCTCGATTGCCGCCAGCGCATCCGCCAGCGGAGCATTCTTCTGATCCATGCCTAAACCCTCTCGATATCGAGGGGTAAACGCACGGCCGCCAGGAAGCCCCGTGTGGTTCGTTGATCTTCTTTACCAAACAGGCAGTTATGTGGCGACGGCACGCGACGGCCATCGTTCGAGCCCTCGTGCTGCCCTCGGCTCAGAAACTGACGCGGATGGTGCCGACTACCCGGCGGGGCTCACCATAGAACCCGCCGGGTCCCCCGAAGGCGAAGCGGACGTTGCGGTAATACGTCCGGTCGAACAGATTGGTGGCGTTCACGCTGAGCGTTGCCCGGTCGGTCAGCTTGTACCGTGCCAGTACGTCGACAGTAGCATATTCGCTCTGCTGCACGGTTCCTGTGACCAGTACCGGCGTGCCGTTGGCGGTGAATCGCCCCGACGGCACGGGACCGCGATCGAAAATCCGCGATTGTGCCGTGACGCCGCCACCGATCGTCAGGCGGTTGTTTAGCATCCGGTACGTCGTATAGATGCGGCCGACATGAACCGGGAAGAAGGGGTTGACCCGGACACCCAACCGGTCCTCGGTCCGGGCATAGGTATAGCTCCCGTTGACGGTCCAGCCCATGACCGGTTCGCCTGCCAGTTCCAGTTCGCCGCCCCATGTCTTGACGCCCGAGATCGAGATCGACGGCGTCAGGTTCCCCGGCAGCGAGTTCGGCACTCCGTTCGGATCCGTGATGGTCAGGTTGTCCTGTTGAATATGGAACCCGGCAGCAGACACGGTAAACCGCTCGCCGAAAGGCGTCGCTTTGACGCCCGCTTCGTAGTTCGCCCCCGTCGTCGGCGGCAGGATGTCGTTGTTCGTGTTGCGCGCCGACACCGGATTGAACACGCTGGCATAGCTCGCATACAGCGAGATGGCCGATGTCATGTCGACGACGACGCCACCGTAAGGCGCCCATTTCTTCTCGCGCTGGACGCTGTTGGGATTGTCCGGCACGAGCGCGCCGATGACGCTGTAGTCGTTTCGATCAGCGCGATAATCGGTGTAGCGCGCACCGGCGATGATCTTCAGCCAGTCTGCCGGGTTAAGCCGCACCACGCCGTAGCCGCCGATCTGCCGCAGGTCCTGCGAGAACAGCAGGGCATCGGTGCGAGCGATCGCGGGGGGAGCGAAGGTGGGTAGCCAGGGATCGATGTCGTAGCCGCCCGCGACCGGATAGCCGGGCGGGTTGATCGTGCTGAACGCGGTGCGCCCCACGGCAAAGTCGCGCTCGAAATAGTTCATGCCTCCGACCACCTCGTGCTCGCGCCCGAACAGCCTGACCTTGCCCGCGACATACCCGTCGACCGCATCCTCGTTCTGATCGACCTCGCCGTAGAAGCTGAACGGCGCTCCTAGGCCGGTGCCGTCGCGGTTGGGATAGCCGTTGGGGATATTGAACAGCGTGCTGTCATTGTCGCTGCGTCGCCCGTTATAGCTGACGCGGACCAGCCAGTTCCGGCCGATGTCCTGTTCGGCGGAGGCGAAGACCGTCGTCGTCTCGCGCAACCAACGGTTCCACGGCGCCGCGCCGGTGAACGAACGCGGAAAGTTCGTTTTGGTCCCGTCGTTGTACAGCAGCGGAATGGTTCCCCAGCCGGCACCTTGCTGGTCGGTGCGGAGATAGTCGGCGCCGACGCGCAGCCGTGTGTGCGGCGTCGCGTCCCATTCCAGCGTGCCGTACAGCAGGGGCGTGCGGTCGTGCTGGAAGTCGATGTACGATTCACGATCGCTATATGCCGCGACCACCCGTGCCCGGACCGAGCCGTCCTTGGTCACGGGGCCGCCGATATCCCCCTCGAAGCGGTAGCTGGAAAAGCTGCCGCCCTGCATCGAATAATAGCCACCGAACTCGGATGGTGCGCGCTTGCGTACGAGATTGACCGTCGCGGATGGATCACCGACACCGGTCACCAGACCTGCAGCGCCGCGGATCACCTCCACCCGGTCGTACAGCGCGATATCGCCGACGGCGGAATTTTCATACCCGCTGACCTGGTAGATCGTCGGGACGCCGTCGAACTGGAAGTTGCGTACCGCGAACCCCCGGATATTGTAGTTGGTCCGTGCGGCATCGGTGGACGAGATCGTCACGCCGGGAGTCTGCGCCAGCACCTCGGTAACGGAGGTCAGGTTGAAATCCTCGATCCGCTGCCGGTCGACCACCGTCACCGATTGCGGTGTCTCCTTCAGGGTCAGCGGCAACTTGGTCGAGGTGGTCGGCCTCATATCGTTCTGACCGATGACGACGATGTCCTGATCCTGGGGATCCGGGGTGGCATCCGATGCAACCCCGCCGCGCACATCCGACGGTAGGAGTGCAGGATCGGGAACGACGCCCGACGTCGTTGCCGCCGATAGGGCGAGCGCAAGCGACCACAGGCCAGTACTAGCCAACACGTTTTTCCCCTTAGCTCTTGATAGGGATTCGCATTAGCGACGGCAGTTAGGCGGGTAAACCCGGTTTATGAATAAAATGTCATTTTCAATGCTGGCAGCACTGCGGTTGCATGTTCAATGTGCTGATCGAATGCCGCGGATACGCCGTATGAGAAGATAAGGGGAAGGCAGGCGCGGCGCCTAAACCCCCACATGAGTTGCGGGTGCGCGAGCGAGATTGCTGCGGGAATGAACCCGTATAGCGGCAGTTACTGCGACCAATCCGACCACGGACGCGGCGGCGCCGGCCAGCGCGACTGCGGGATATCCAAGGCCTGCTGCGATCACGCCGCCACCCAGGGCCGCACCGATCGCATTACCCAGGTTGAAAGCGCCGATATTCATGGCCGAGGCGAGGTTGGGGGCATCCGCGGCCGCGTGCATGACGCGAACCTGGAGCGGTGGGACCAAGGCAAAGCTCGCGACGCCCCACAAAAAGATCAGGATCGCGGTCGGCATCTTGAATGACATCAGGCCAGCGAAGGCTAGCAGGACCAGCGTAAGCGATGCCAGCGTGACGATCAACGTCCGATCAACCGAGCGATCGGCGAAGCGTCCACCCAGCCAGTTGCCGACGGTGAGCCCGACCCCGTACACCGCCAACATCGCGGTAACGAACCCTAGCGACGCGTGTGTCGCCTCGCGAAGGATCGGGGTGATGTAGGTGAAAACCGTGAACATCGCGCTGGACCCGACGACGGTCAGGCCGAGCGCACCGAGTACGGGTCCGCGCGTGAGGACACGAAGCTCGGCCAGCGCATTGCCATCGGTCGGCGCTGGCAACGCGGGCAGCGTCAGCCTGAGTGCGGCCATGGTCGCAACGCCCAGCGCGGAGACTCCCCAGAAGGACGCACGCCAGCCGAGATGTTCGCCCGCCCAGGTCGCCAGCGGAACCCCGACCACATTCGCGATCGTCAGCCCCATGAACATCGCCGCGACCGCACCGGCCCGCCGCTCGGCCGGCACGAGGCTGGCGGCCACGATCGAGCCGACGCCGAAGAAAGCGCCGTGGTTGAACGACGTGAGGATTCGAGCGGCCAGCAGCATGCCGTAACTGTCCGACACGGCCGCCAGCACGTTGCCGGCGGTAAAGATGCCGGCCAGCAGGATCAGCAGCATCCGCCTCGGGACGCGCCCCGTCGTCAACGTCATCAGCGGGGCACCGATCACGACGCCCAGCGCATAGGCGCTGATGAGCAGTCCGGCGCTCGGGATCGATACGCCGAGGTCGCTGGCGATAACCGGCAACAGCCCCATGGGTGCGAATTCGGTAACGCCGATGCCGAACGCGCCGATCGCGAGCGCCAGCAGACCTGGATTGAGTTTCATCGTTTGCGTCCTCACACCAGCGGGGGATTCAGGCGGGCAAAGCCCTCCTGCTGGTGATACGGGGTGTGGGGATAGGGTGGCAGCACGGCGCTGGCCGCATCGAGCACCGCGACTTGATCGCGCGACAATGCCCAACCGACAGCGCCCAGATTGTCGCGCAACTGCGCCTCGTTGCGCGCACCGATGATCACCGAGGCGACGGTCGGGCGGCGCAGCAGCCAGTTGATCGCGACCTGCGGTACGCTTTTTCCCGTCTCGGCCGCGACGATCTCGAGCGCGTCGATCACGCGGTACAGGTGTTCGGCCTCGACCGGTGGCGCGAACTGCTCGGTATCGTGCAGCCGACTGCCCGCGGGGATCGGCCGGTCACGTCCGATCTTGCCTGTCAGGCGACCCCAACCGAGCGGACTCCAGGCCAGCGCGCCGACCCCCTGATCGGCACCCAGCGGCATCAGGTCGGCCTCATAGGCGCGGCCGATCAACGAATAATAGACCTGATGCGCGACGAGACGCGGCCAGCCGTTGCGATCGGCAATTCCTTGCGCCTTCATCAGCTGCCAGCCGGGATAGTTGGAGACCCCGGCATACCGCACCTTGCCAGACGCGATCAGTATGTCGAGCGTGCCCATCACTTCTTCGGCCGGCGTCGAAGCATCCAGCGCGTGGAGCTGAAGCAGATCGACATGATCCGTGCCTAGCCGGCGCAGCGACGCCTCGACCGCGCGGATCAGCCGCGCGCGCGATGTGCCCCAGTCCTGCGGTCCGTCGCCCATCGGCAATCCCGTCTTGGTCGAGATCAGCACCGCATCGCGGCGTCCCCTGATCGCGGCACCCAGCACCGTTTCGGACGCACCGTTGGAGTAGACGTCGGCGGTGTCGAACATCGTGACACCGGCATCCAGGCAGATATCGATCAACCGTCGCGCTTCGGTCTCGTCGCTCTGGCCCCAGGCGCTGAACAAGGGCCCTGTGCCACCGAAGGTTCCGGTCCCGAAGCTCAATGCCGGCACCCGCAGCCCGGATGATCCCAATTGCCGATAGTCCATGCGCGCTTCCCTAAATGACATCGTGAGGCATAGATGGTCGATCTCGCCGCGTCCGATAAGGCGGCGGTACTGCGAAGGACTTTTGACATGGATGCAAAGGTGAGTGTGGGGGGCGACCGTGCCCGGGCGCTGGAGATCTTCACAGCGGTGATGCGCGAAGGTAGCTTTTCGGCCGCCGGGCGCGTGCTTGGCCTGACCCCCTCCGCCGTCGCGCTGTCGATCGACCGGATCGAGGTGCGGCTAGGCGTACGCCTGCTGCTGCGCTCGACACGCGCGCTGGCGCCGACGGCGGAGGGGCAAGCCTATCTGCAGACCGCCCGGCGTATCCTCGCCGATCTCGACGATGCCGAGCGGCAGATCGCCGACCAGGGGGCGCCCCGGGGCCGGCTACGGATCAGCGCTGCGCTATCGCACGGGCGGCTTCGCATCGTGCCGCTACTGGGTGAATTCGTCACGCTCTACCCGAACATCCAGATCGATATCGCGCTGAGCGACGCCATCGTCGACATTGCCGCTGGACAAGCGGATGTCGCTATTCGGTTTGGCACGCTAGCGGACAGCCTGTTGACCGCGCGCAAGCTTGGCGAGAGCGGGCGCGTGATCGTCGCAGCGCCGGACTACCTCGCACGGCGTGGTACGCCTAGCGTTCCCGAGGACCTCCACGATCATAACTGCCTCAATTTCAATTTTCGCCGGGTCGAGCCGATCTGGCCTTTCCGCCGGGGTAGTGAGGATATCGTGCTATCGGTGAGAGGGAATATCGAAGCGAACAATGGCGAGACACTCGGGCAGCTCGCGATCGCCGGTATCGGCGTGGCACGCGTCGGCGCCTTCAGTGTCGTAGATGACATTGCGGCCGGGCGTCTGGTGCCGATCCTGGAAGACTATAATCCCGGTGACGTCGAGCAAATTCACGCCGTGTTCGTCGGTGGGAGCCAAACGCCCGCTCGAGTCCGCGCCTTCGTCGATTTTCTGGTCGAGCGCCTCGCCGTTTGAAGGCCGGGGATCGCCAACGCCGGCCGGTCGACGGATGGTAAGGCGATCAGCTAATAAAGCATTGTTATCGCGTCGGCGCTTACCGGACCCGGAAACGAAAACGACCTTCAACAGAGTTTTCCAATCTGAATGTGTGGCTATGTCTGGACAGAGACGAGGGCGCCGCGAATGTCAGCAGCCGGGTAGCCCCCCTCAGGATAGGTCGAAATACCTTGGCATTTATCGGGAGTGAACAGCGCGGCTACGCTTGCGTTACGATTTCGTGCGGCATGCATTGATCGCGCGCCGCGCCGAGATAACGCGATCGCCATACAGCTTTGCCAAGGATCGATGGACGGCTTTGGCACACATATCGTTTGCCAAGGCTGACGCCATTCGCTCCGCTTGTTCGCGCTTCTTGCTGTAGGCGAGATCATAATCTTGAACGGTGTGCATGGCAGGCACTCGGCACTGCGGGCGGAAGTTGATCCCAGCTTTCTATCGTCACCGCGCTCGCGGCAGGGGTGATGGCGATGCCGCAGCATACGCCGATTGGAAACGGGGAGATACGGCGTTCCCGCTGGCTGGCTCGCGCAAACCTCCATCTGGCGCGTAATACGTCGCAGGCCATCTTGGTTAGGGTTGTGGCACCTACGTCGAGATCCTGCTCCATTGAGGTGTCTCAACATGTCGCGATCGACCAGCCCCTTGTTTGTGGACGCCATGATCGATTGCATGGCCGAGGGGAGGGCGCCGACCGCTATGGAAATCTTGATCGTCGCGCAGCGCATCTGGTCCGACGGCGCCGCGTCGCGCTCCGCACTCACGTGGAACAGCTTGTCTGTATCCTCGCCCGGTCGTCTCTGTTCACTGCGGGCGGCAGGCCTTGCCTTGCACGGTTCGCGCTGACCGGGCCTCGTCGCCTGCAAGACAGAATAGCTGAGTTTCCGTTCGCTGCCGCGACGTGCCGCGGCACACACCCTATCTAAGCGGTACAGCATCAACTCGCCGCCACCAGGTTTGACGGCCGTCAACATCAGGATCGTGCCATGAAGAAGATCGGGTTCCTTTCGTTCGGCCATTGGTCATCGTCGGCCCAATCCGCGACGCGGTCCGCCTCGGACGTGTTGCTGCAATCGATCGACCTCGCCGTAGCTGCCGAGGAATTGGGGGCCGATGGCGCGTACTTCCGCGTCCACCACTTTGCCCAGCAACTCGCATCGCCCTTTCCGCTGCTCGCCGCAGTCGGCGCTAGGACCAGCCGGATCGAGATCGGCACTGGCGTGATCGACATGCGGTACGAGAATCCGTTCTACATGACGGAGGATGCGGGATCGGCCGACCTGATCAGTGGGGGGCGTCTGCAGCTTGGTATCAGCCGCGGTTCGCCCGAGCAGGTGGTGGAAGGCTGGCGTCACTTCGGTTACGCGCCCGCCCAAGGGGAGAGCGACGCCGATATGGGTCGCCAGCATGCTGAAGTGCTGCTTGAACTGCTGAAGGGCGAGGGGTTCGCACAGCCTAGCCCGAACCCGATGTTTCCCAATCCGCCGGGGTTGTTGCGGCTCGAACCGCATGCGCCGGGCCTACGACGGCGTATCTGGTGGGGTTCGTCGTCGAACGCCACTGCGGTATGGGCCGCCCGGAACGGCATGAACCTGCAAAGCTCGACGTTGAAGGCTGACGAGAGCGGCGAACCGCTCCATGTCCAGCAAGCCAAGCAGATCCGGCTCTACCGTCAGGCGTGGAAAGACGCAGGGCATGACTGGCAGCCGCGCGTGTCGGTATCGCGCTCGATCTTCGCGCTGACGAATGATCGCGACCGTGCCTATTTCGGACGTGGTGAGAGCAGCGACCAGATCGGCGTGATCGATAACATGCGTGCCGTGTTCGGCCGGTCCTACGTCGCGGAGCCCGACCAGCTGATCGAGCAACTCCGCGCCGACGAGGGCATTGCCGAAGCCGACACGGTGCTGCTCACAGTGCCGAACCAACTCGGTGTCGACTACAACGCGCATGTCCTTGAGTCCGTCCTGACCCACGTCGCGCCAGCGCTTGGGTGGCGCTGAGGGGACGAATTTCCCCGTGCATCGCCTGGTGCCGCACGCCGGGCATTCCTGTGACGCCGTGATGGAAGCTGTTAGCTAGCCTTCCCTTCAAGACGCGCCCGTTGACCGTCTTCCCCTTCGTGCAACGGCTGAAAGTGAGCGACCACACAGACGACCGAAGCTACAGAAACAGGCATTATGGGTCGACGTCATCGGTGCGACGCTGACGGCTGGTCGCAGGCCCAAAAGGGAGGCCTCCAACCTGACCTAGTCGCGACGGCCAAACAGCGGTAAGTGGGTATCATGCTTAAAAGCCAAATGAATCCCCGCGTTTTTTGGGGTGCGTCCGCTGTAATTGCGGCGCTTCTCTCTGTTACCCTCGCGATGCCGGGTACCGCCGATGCTGTTTTCAAGGCGGCGCAGGCGTGGACGATCGATACGTTCGGGTGGTTCTACATCGCGGCCGTGGCGGCGTTCCTGGTCGTTGTGCTTGCGCTCGGCTTCGGACCCGCGGGGAAGCTTCGGCTAGGGCCGGACGATGCCGAGCCGGACTTCCCGTATGTGTCGTGGTTGGCGATGCTGTTCGCCGCGGGAATGGGTATCGGGCTGATGTATTTCGCCGTTGCCGAACCGATCCAGCATTACATCTCTCCGCCCGAGGCGAAAAGCGGCACCATCCTGGCTGCTCGCGAGGCCATGGCGATTACCTTCCACCATTACGGGGTACACGCCTGGGCGATCTACGCGCTGGTTGGTCTCAGCCTCGCCTATTTCACGTACCGCAAAGGCATGCCGCTTACTCTTCGGTCTGGTCTGTCGCCGATCCTTGGTAAGCGCGTCGATGGGCCACTTGGCGATGCGATCGACATTTTCGCGATTTGTGGCACCGTGTTCGGCGTCTCGACCTCGCTCGGGTTTGGCGTTTCGCAAATGACCGCGGGGCTCGCCTATAATTACGGCGTAGCGGACACGAGCCTGACGAAGGTGATCGTCATCAGCGTTGTGATGGGAGCCGCGACTTTGTCGGTACTGAGCGGCGCAGACCGCGGCATCAGGCGGCTTTCCGAACTCAACCTCGTCCTCGCCGTACTGCTGATGCTGTTCGTGCTGGCGGTCGGACCAACGCTGTTCCTGCTGCGCGCGCTGGTGCAGAATTTCGGATTGTATCTCGATCATTTCGTCAAGCGGACCTTTACGCTCTACGCCTATGAACCGCGCGCTTGGATGGCGGACTGGACGCTCTTCTACTGGGCGTGGTGGATCGCGTGGTCGCCGTTCGTGGGCATGTTTATCGCCCGCATTTCGCGCGGTCGCACCATTCGCGAGTTCGTCATCGGCGTGTTGTTCGTGCCGACCGCGTTTACTTTCCTGTGGATGACCGTGTTTGGCAACACGGCGATCGCGCTTGATCTAGGTCCGGCGGCGGGCGGGATCGCAAAAGCGGTCCAGGGAAACCTTTCCACCGCGTTGTTCAAGTTCCTGGAATACCTGCCTGGTGCCGGATTCACGTCCATGCTTTCCATCCTGCTGGTGGGCGTATTCTTCGTCACATCGGCGGACTCGGGCGCACTGGTAATTGATACACTGGCATCAGGCGGCGAAGAGGACACGCCGCGCTGGCAGCGTGTCTATTGGTGCCTTCTGCTCGCGGTTACCTCGACCCTGCTGCTCTTGACGGGTGGGCTCGGCGCTTTGCAGGCTGCGACGCTGCTGGCAGCGCTGCCGTTCTGTTTCATCATGCTCCTACTCGCGTTTTGTCTCCTGCGACAGACGAAGGCCGACCTTGCTGGCGTGACGCTGTCGAACGACGCCGCAGCGCTTGGCGAGCGCCTGAAGCGGTTACTCGTGCCATCCAAACGTGCCGATATCGAGACCGAGATCGAGCATCACGGCAAGCCGGCACTCGAGTCCGTCTGTCAGGCTATGCAAGCCGAGGGCTGGACGGACAGCCGGGTGGACAGCACGCAAGACGGTCTTGCGCTGGTCGTCGGGGCGGGCGGTGCAAGCACGTTCACGTACAAGCTGATCCCCCGCTCCCGCACATTGGCGGCATACACGGCACGCGAGGCGAGAGAAGCGGGCCGCAGCCAGACATGGACGCTCACGGCGCAGTCCAGCATCGAGAAGGGGTATCGAAACCTGACCGGGTTCTCGCAGGATCAGATCACTGCCGATATCGTAAGGGAGTTGGAGCGCTGGCGTCTTGGTTAGTCCGAGACTTCAGGTCCTCATTACCGTTATCGGCGCGCTCTATCCAACCCGCACCCACCGTCAATCTGGGCAATGATCGATGGCCGGCTTTCGCTTTGGTCGGTGCTGGCCGAGGTTGGCGTCAGGCCCAGGTTGGCGTCAGGCCCAGGCTATGCGCATATAGGCATATGAAAACCGGACCCGGAAAGACGATCGTCCTGCTGGCATGCGCTGCGCTGTACTGGAGTTTCGTATGCTGGCTGACCGGTGCCAGAGAACCCTGGGATGCAGATGCCTATTGGAAGCTCTGGTATCCCGCGTCCCTTGGCTTGTCGGCGATAGCGGGACTGGTTTTTAAACAGCAGAGGTGGGCGGCAGGAGGGATAATCACGTTCGCTCAGTTTCCCGTCATATGGACCAACACTGGGACGCACCCACTTTTGGCAATCGGGTTGCTGATGCTGTGCCTCCTGGCAGTCCCGGCTATCGCAGTCTCAGCGCTGAGCGGCTGGTTTGCGGATCGTTCCTGGTAACGGAAAAAAGATGCGGCGATGTTGGCTGGATGCTTCCGGGCGGCGCCTGATGTCGATGAGGAAGATTGCCCTCCGCGAGAGGACAAAGAGGCGAGCAGTATCTGTTACGCTGCTGCCTCTTTGCCCTCGCATGTCTGATCTTTTAAAGCCCTCGCGCAGAGCGGGCCTTGTCGGGAAGGTTAGGGTGGTGAACTCCGATCACAATTTCCACTGTTACCCAAATGGGGGCCGGCCCCACCTGGGAAGGTGGGACAGGGTAGCATTGTATCAGTGCGGCTTTTTCGCCTTAGCTGGCTTCTTCGGCTCGGGCTTCTTAGGGGGCGCCTTCTTCTCCGTTGCATCCTTCGCGCGCAACGCAGGCGCTGCGATCGCCGCTGCGATCCCTGCAATTACCGTAGCGCCGACCGCAATCGCGGTCTTCGGGTGCGACTTCACCGCATCGGTCGCCGTCGCGAGCCCAGCCTTTGCCGCGTCGGTCGCGTCCTCGACCCAGTCGCTGGTCGCCGCGGTCTTCTTCGCGTCGGGCTTCGGCTTGTGGTCGTCGTCGTGATGGACCTTGGCGTGCGGCATGGCGGAGTTGGGGATCGACGACATAGGGCTTGTCCTTCGGTAAGGGATGATGCCCGATAAACCGATCGCGTCCGTGACGGTTCCGTTACGGTCAGCCGCTCACCGCGCCAAACTCACCGCTTGCGGGTCAGCTCGCGCATCGCATCGTCGAGCCCGGCAAGGCTCAGCGGGTACATCCGGTCGGTCATCAGCTCGCGAATGATGCGCACCGACTGCGAATAGCCCCATTGCGCCTCGGGCACCGGGTTCAGCCACGCCGCCGCCGGGTAGGTGTTGGTAACCCGCTGCATCCACACCGCGCCCGGCTCCTCGTTGAAATGCTCGACCGAGCCGCCGGGGTGGGTGATCTCGTACGGGCTCATCGACGCGTCGCCGACGAAGATCAGCTTGTAGTCGTGGCCGTATTTGTGGAGCAGGTCCCACATCGGCGTCCGCTCGGCAAAGCGCCGCGTGTTGTCCTTCCACACACCCTCGTACGGGCAATTGTGGAAGTAGAAGAATTCGAGGTTCTTGAACTCGGTCGTCGCGGCCGAGAACAGCTCCTCGCAGAGCTTGACGAATGGATCCATCGAGCCGCCGACGTCGAGGAACAGCAGTAGCTTCACCGCATTGCGGCGTTCGGCGCGCATGACGATGTCGAGATAGCCTTGGCGCGCGGTGCCGGCGATCGTGCCGTCGATGTCGAGTTCGTCGGCGGCGCCGTCGCGCGCGAAGCGGCGCAGGCGGCGGAGTGCCACCTTGATGTTGCGGGTGCCGAGTTCCTTGGTGTTGTCGAGGTTGCGGAACTCGCGCTGGTCCCAGACTTTCAGCGCGCGCTTGTGCGTGCTTTCGCCGCCGATGCGGACGCCTTCGGGGTTGTAGCCGCCGTTGCCATACGGGCTCGTGCCGCCGGTGCCGACCCATTTGCTGCCGCCTTGATGGCGTTCCTTCTGCTCCTCGAGACGTTTCTTGAGCGTCTCCATGATCTCGTCCCACGAGCCGAGCGACTTGATCGCGGCCATCTCCTCGGGGGTCAGGAATTTCTCGGCGACCGCCCTCAGCCAGTCTTCGGGGACCTCGCCGGGGACGGTGCCGTAGCTCGTGGCTAGGCCCCGAAAAACCTTGGCGAAGACCTGGTCGAACTTGTCGAGCAGCCCCTCGTCCTTCACGTACACCGCGCGGGAGAGGTAGTAGAAATCCTCGGGCGTCCGCTCGATCACCTCGGCGTCGAGCGCCTCCAGCAGGATCAGGTGCTCCTTGAGGCTAGCGGGGATGCCGGCGCTGCGAAGTTCGTCGAGGAAGTTCAGGAACATGAGATCACTCCGTCACTTCGCCGCGGCGATCGGCAGTTCGATCGCGCTGGGCTGCGCGGCCGAGTGGAAGACGCTGATCGTGGCCTTGTGGTAGTCGGCGGGTTTGGCGTCGAAGATGTTGGCGACGTAGGTCTGCGGGTTGCGGTCGTAGAGCGGGAACCAGCTCGACTGGACCTGGACCATGATGCGGTGGCCGGGGAGGAAGACGTGGCTGGCGTTGGGCAGCACGACGCGGAAATGCGTGGGCTGGCCGGCGACGATCGGGGTCGGCTTCTCGAAGCTATCGCGATAGCGGCCGCGGAGAATATCCATCGAGACGGCGAGCTGGTATCCGCCCATCTCGGGCTTGTCCGAATATTCGGCGGGGTAGACGTCGATCAGCTTCACGACGAAATCGCCGTCGGTGCCGGTGGTGCTGGCGATCAGGTCGGCGACGGGCGCGCCGGCGATTGCGACCGGGCTGGTCAGCGGTGGCGTCTGGTAGGTGAGGACGTCGGTGCGGTCGGAGGACGGGCGCTGGTCGTCGACCAGCCATTGCCGCCAGGTCGAGCCGGTCGCGTAGGTCGGGCGGATCGGGCGGAGGCGGTAGGGGATCGGCTTGGCAGGGTCGGAGATATAGTCGTCGTGGCCGTCGCTCGCCGGGGCGGTCGGCGCGAGGCCGTTGGCGGGCTGGAAATAGAGTTTCTGCGTGGCGGTCGAGTTCGGCCAGCCGGCGAGCGTTTGCCACTGGTTCGTGCCGGTCTGAAACGCGGTGACGGGGGCAAGCGCGGGCGGTGTTGCGCCGGTCTTCAGCGCGCCGTTGAGGAACGGCAGCAGGACGTTCTTGCGGAACCAGAGCGCGGTGTCCGCATCGAAACGGATCGCGCCGAGCGTCGAGCCGTCGCCGTTCGCGCCGCCGTGCGCCCATGGGCCGAGCGCGAGGTGGTTTACGTGGTTGGGGTCGACCTTCGATACGGCCTCATACGCCGCGACGGCGCCGTAGATGTCCTCCTGGTCCCATTGGCTTGCGACCCAAAGAGTCTGCACCGACTGCGGTTGCTTGGGCAGGATCGTCTCGAGCGCCTGACCTTGCCAGAATGCGTCGTAGGTCGGGTGATCGTGGAGGCGGTTGACGAACGGGAGCTGTTCGAGCCCGCGGCTTTTCACGAACGCGCTGGCGGACCCGGCGCGGAGGAAGGTGTCGTAATCATCGTACGCGTCGCGCCAGAGGTCGCCCGCTTCGCCCTTCGCCGCGTCCTGCGTATAGTAATAGTCGTAGCCGATCTGCCGGAAGGCGCCGCCGTGGAAGTCGTCGTCGCCCTTCCAGGTGTTGATCACCGGGTTCATCGGGACGGCGGCTTTCAGCGCGGGGTGCGGGTTTACGAGCGCCATTGCGGCCATCATGCCGTCGTAGCTGCCGCCGATGATGCCGACGCGGCCGTTGCTGTTCTTGAGGTTCTTCACGAGCCAGTCGATCGTGTCGTAGGCATCGGTGGAGTGATCGACCTTCGTCTTGTTCAGCGGGCCGATCAGCGGGCGTTCGTTGATATACGCGCCGTTCGAGCCGTTCTTGCCGCGGACGTCCTCGAACACGCGGATATAGCCGGCGTCGAAGAACATCGCGTCGGATGCGCGCAGGTTCATCACGCCGCTCGGGCTGGAGGATCGGCTGGCGACGCTCTCGGCGTTATAGGGCGTGCGCTGAAGCAGGATCGGTGCGTCGGTGACGCCCTTGCGCTGGACGATGACCGCGTGAAGCGTGACGCCGTCGCGCATCGGGATGTCGACCTCGCGTCGGTCGAAGTCGAAGCTGGTGTTGGCGGGGACGAACTTCGCGGGGATGTCGCCACCGGGGGGCGGGGACTTTTCCTTCTGCGCGCCGACGACCGCGGGGGCGGACGTCGCGAGTAAGGCCAGCGTTATCGTCGTAAGAGCCTTGAACCGCATCGTTATCCTCACCGTCTTTTCCGGTACGGTGGTGGCACGGTTCTAAGGGTGGCGGCAATCCCTCTCTCCTGCGTCATCCTGACGAAAGTCAGGACCCAGAGCCACGCAGGACAACGTTTGTAACCCTGGGTCCTGACTTTCGTCAGGATGACGGAGAGTAGGGGCGTCGCGATACCGGGAAGGTGTTCAGCGCGCGATCGGTTCGCCGCTGACCGGCACATACGCGTCGATCAGCGCACCGACATAATCGGGGTTCCGGCTCGTCAATTCAGCGGCCGCGTGCGCGTGGCCGTAGATGAAGCCGTACACCGGATACACGCCGCCGCCGAGCCCATCGACGTCCTTGTACCAGACCTTGACGTCGCTCCAGTCGTTGTTGCGCGAGACGTCGAACAGCGTGACATCCTGTTCGGCATGCCCGCGCTCGCCATTCTGGCGTGACCAGTTGGCGTGGGTGAGCATGACGACGCGCTTCTCGACCACACGGCTGACTACCGCGACATGGCCGAACGGCAGGCGCGGGGTCTTGGCGAAGACGATGACCGCGCCTTCCTTCGGCTTGTGCGTACGTTCGTACTTGCCGTCGGCCTGCTCCCACCAGGTCCAGGCATTGCCGTAGATCTGGATGCCCGACGCCGCGCGCGCGAAGGGGACGCACTGGCCGACATAGTCGAGCAGAGAGGCGGATGCGGGGGCGGCCATGCCGATTGCCAGCAGTGCCGGCGCCCAACGACGGAAAGCATACAATCTCATGCCGTCACCTTGCAGCATAGGTATGGCATTATTGTTGCCGCAGATGGTTAATGTGCATCAAGCATTTGGTCTAGCAGCGTCGTTGAAGGGAGGCGCGACTGATCGCTCGACGTGGTTCCCACAATTCCGATCACAATGGATCGGAATATGTGGGGTCATTGTCTTGCGATGCCCTTGATACGTAACCGTATTAATTGGCCATCCTAGCAATAATCAGTACGTCGCGTGCTTTGCGTCCAAAGTGGTCGCGTCCCCGCTAACTTGGGGTTTCTAAGTCGACTAGGCATATCACGTGGTTTTCATGTCGGTTCAGATATCGAGTCGGACGGGTGATCACAGCTTCGCTTTTTCATAAAAACATAATGAGGATTATGATAGTGACGGTCGACATCAGCGAGAAAATGGGTGCGGATACGGCGCAGGCTTTACTGGCCGGGACAATCAACTGGAAGCAATATGACGGCAGCCGGATCGCCTCGAACGCCAGTGGTGGTGCGGTATATCTTGCGATGTGGGGGCAGCTGTTCGCGATTCCCGATGGGGCAACCTTCAACACCGTTTTCAACAATTGGAACGACATCATCATCAGCGACTATCTAGTCGCCGAAATGCCGAGAGGACCTGCGCTATCCTCGGGTTCGTTCACCGCGGTCAGCGTGACGTCGCCCGCCCAGTATCTGGTGACGTTGGGCAAGAAGCTGTGGATTCCCGACCCGGCAACCGTGACGCGGTTCAACTTCCGTGGTCCGGTGACGATCCCGCACCTCGCGCTGGACTATATCCCGACCGGTGCCAACGTCGGCTGAGCGGGGTGGCGTGAACCGGCGGCGCGAACGCTTGCCGCCGGTTCGCCGAGCCGATCACCCCTGGTTCTTCTGCCGCTTTGCCATGAACGCCAGACGTTCGAACAGCATGACGTCCTGCTCGTTCTTCAGTAGCGCACCGTGCAAGGGCGGGATCGCCTTGGTCGGGTCGCGGTTCTGGAGGATGTCGAGCGGCATGTCCTCGTGGAGCAGCAGCTTGAGCCAGTCGAGCAGTTCGCTGGTGGACGGCTTCTTCTTCAGGCCGGGGACGTCGCGGACGTCGTAGAACAGGTCCATCGCCTTGCTGACCAGGATTTTCTGGATGCCGGGGAAATGCACGTCGACGATCGCCTGCATCGTCTGGCGATCGGGGAACTTGATATAGTGGAAGAAGCACCGGCGGAGGAACGCGTCGGGCAGTTCCTTCTCGTTGTTGCTGGTGATGATGACGATCGGACGCTCGACCGCGCGCACGGTTTCCTTGGTCTCGTAGACGTGGAATTCCATCCGATCGAGTTCCTGCAACAGGTCGTTGGGGAACTCGATATCGGCCTTGTCGATCTCGTCGATCAGCAGGACTGGCGGCGCAGGCTGGGTGAACGCCTCCCAGAGCTTGCCCTTGCGGATATAGTTGCCGATGTCGTGGACGCGTGCATCGCCGAGCTGGCCATCGCGCAGGCGGGCGACCGCGTCATATTCGTACAGGCCCTGTTGCGCCTTGGTCGTCGACTTGATGTTCCACTCGATCAGCGGTGCGCCGAGCGCTTTCGCGATCTCGTAGGCCAGCACGGTCTTGCCCGTGCCGGGTTCGCCCTTGATCAGCAGCGGGCGGCGCAGCGTCACGGCGGCATTGACCGCGACTTTCAAATCGTCGGTCGCGACGTAGCTCTGGGTGCCCTCGAAGCGCTTCATGCGATGTCCCGTCCGGTTCTGAATACCCGGTATGGATAGAGGGGAAGCGTTGCTCAGCGCAAGCGGTCAGAGGTCGCCGCGCGCACTCGATCGCGCTTCGAGCAGCGACCACAGGCCTCGGTGCTGCGCGAAGAGTTGCTGCGCGCCGAACAGGATCGCGCGCTGGCAACCGGGCGATGCGCCGAGTTCCGCGACGAGCGCGGCGGTATCGGTCTCGGACGGAAGCGTGAGCGCGGGGACTGCTACCCCGAACCGATCGGCGGCGACATCGAGGACGCGGCGGATCGCGCGCCAATCCTGGAGCAGCGCAGCGACGGCGCCGGTCGCGCATCCACGGCGCTCCGAGCGAGCCAGCATTTCGAGGGCATGACGTTCGCCGACCAGTGCCGACTCGCTCTCCGCCTGGCCGGGGGTCGACGGGAGCGGGCCGACGGCCGCGGTAAGCTGTGCGAGGTAGGTGCGCTCGTCCGCGAAGCCATTGGCGGCGACGGCGAGCCAATCCGATGCTTCGGGCTGGATCGCGCGGGCGAGCACGTCGACGATCAGGCCGGGATGGTCGCCGTGGACCGCGCACAGTGCGTGGACCGCATCGGAAAGGTTACGCTGGCCCGGGCCGCCGGCGATCAGGCGTGCGTGATGCGGATGCGCTGCGCTGCCGTCCGCGTCGGCAAGAGCGACGAGCGCGTCCCATGCGCTCCGCTCGCTCGGCTCCCCGTCCTGTATGCCCGCGTTCGAAACCATCATTCCCCGGCCGTGCTGCACCACGGAAAGCTCGATCCGCGACGATGTGGCCTTCCCCATAAACGAAGGACGTAAAGACGAAGTGTACGCGGCGTTCATTATGCCGTGTTTGGCGGCGCAGCTGGCGTGCGGGCTCCCCGGGTCATGACGAGCATGCGGCTGCGATGCGCCCTTTACGTAGGCGTATGCCGCCGCGATAACGCGCGACCGAAGATTTTTCGGGTCTGCCGGGCGGTATCCGGCGGGATGATCCCACGGAGACTACAGGATGCGCACATGGTTGCTCGGGCTTGCACTTGCTTCGGTCGGAACCGCCGCGATGGCCGCTGATCAGGTCACGCCGCCGGCAGCGCCTGCTGCACCCGCCCCTGCACCGATCCGCGCGGTCGAGGCCGTCAAGCCCGGCGACCTGACGATGGCGCGCGTGTTCGGCAATCCGGACCTGTCGGGATCGCAGCCGAAAGCGGTGCGGCTGTCGCCCGACGGCACGCTGCTGACGTCCCTCCGCAACCGCGACGACGAGAAGGAGCGCTTCGATCTATGGGCGGTCGATACCGCGACGGGCCAAGCGCGGATGCTGGTCGATTCGAAGACCGTCGGCAGCGGCGCCGAGCTGACCGAAGCCGAGAAGATGCAGCGCGAGCGTGCGCGGATCGGTGGCCAGAAGGGCATCGTCGCGTATGACTGGGCGCCCGATGGCAAGTCGATCCTCGTGCCGCTCGACGGCGACCTGTATCTCGCCGGGCTCGACGGCAAGGTGAAGCGCCTGACCAATACGCCCGGCGGCGAGCTGAACCCGGTCGTCAGCCCCAAGGGCAGCTTCGTCTCGTTCGTCCGCGACCAGAATGTGTTCGTACAGCCACTCGCCGGCGGCGATGCGCGCGCGGTGACGACGGGCGGCGGCGGCACGGTCCATTTCGGCGAGGCGGAGTTCGTCGCGCAGGAGGAAATGGATCGCCGCACGGGCTATTGGTGGTCGCCCGACGAGCAATATGTCGCAGTCGAGCGGTTCGACGAGGCGCCGGTCCACACCGCGACGCGTGCGTCGATCGGCGCGACCGGCACCAAGGTCTACGAGCAGCGCTATCCCGCCGCGGGCACGCCCAACGTGCTGGTCGATCTTTATATCATGAAGCCGGACGGCTCGGGGCAGGTGAAGGTCGATCTGGGCACCAACCCCGACATCTATCTCGCCCGCGTCGACTGGACGCCGGACGGCCGGATGCTGCTGGTCCAGCGCCAGAGCCGCGACCAGAAGCTGCTGGAGATGCTCCGTGTCGACCCGGCAACGGGCAAGTCGACCGTACTGTTCACCGAGAAATCGGGCGTGAAGAGCTGGCTCAACCTGTCTGACGCATATCGCGTTTTGAAGGACGGCAGCCTGATCTGGCGGTCGGAGCGGAGCGGCTACGGCCAGCTCTACCGGTTCGCGTCGGGCAAGTGGACGCAGCTTACCAAGGGCGACTGGGTCGTCACCGATCTGGTCGGCGTGGACGAAGCCAAGGGCCGCTTGTTCTTCCTCGGCAACAAGGACGACGTGCTCGAGCAGCAGCTTTATTCGGTCGACGTCGCCAAGCCGAACGTGATCACCAGACTGACCGAAGCCGGTTGGTGGAACAGCGCGACGATGGACGCGGCCGCGAGCCGGTTCATCATCTCGCGCTCGGACCCGAAGCAACCGACGCAGGTGTATCTGGCGGATGCGACCGGCAAGAGACTCTCGTGGATCAACGAGAATGCGGTGGTCGAGGGACATCCCTATTACCCGTATCTCGCCAGCCATCAGGAAACCAAGTTCGGCACGCTGAAGGCGAAGAACGGCATGACGCTCCATTACGAGATGATCACGCCGCCGCTGGAGCCGGGCAAGAAATACCCGGTGTTCTTCGAGCATTATGGCGGCCCCGGCACCGGTCAGGTCGTCACGCGCGGCTGGCAGGGTGCGCTGCCGCAATACCTCGTCGACCGCGGTTGGATCTACTTCAAGATCGACAATCGCGGCTCGTATAACCGCGGCAAGGCGTTCGAGGACCAGATCTATCACGCGATGGGGACGGTCGAGGTCGAGGACCAGCTGTCGGGTGCGAATTACCTGAAGTCGCTGCCGTTCGTCGAACCGAGCAAGATCGCGACCTATGGCTGGTCCTATGGCGGCTATATGTCGCTGAAGATGCTGGAGAAGACGCCGGGCGTGTATGCGGCGGCAGTGTCGGGGGCGCCGGTCACCGACTGGCAGTTGTACGATACGCATTATACCGAGCGGTATCTCGGCGATCCGGCGAAGGACCCGGCGAGCTATGCGACGTCGGCGGCGGTCGAGGAGGCGAACCGCATCGTCGATCCGTTGCTGCTGATCCACGGCATGGCCGACGACAATGTGTTCCTCGACAACTCGACCAAGGTGGCCGCGCGGATGCAGGCGACCGCGACGCCGTTCGAGATGATGTTCTACCCGGGTTACACGCACCGCGTTGCGGGGCCGGGGATCAGCGAGCATGTCTGGGGGACGATCCTGAACTTCCTCGACCGGACGGTGAAGGACAAGCCGGTGCCCGAGGCGGCTGCGGTTCCGGTAAAGTAAACGCCAGTGCGGTTCGTCGAGACGTTTCACCTGTGGCCGTTCCTCGACACGGTGGTGAGCTATATCGCCGCGTTCGTGTTCGGGACGCTGATCGGGGCGGAGCGGCAATATCGCCAGCGCACCGCGGGGCTCAGGACCAACACGCTGGTCGCGCTGGGGTCGGCGGCGTTCGTCGATCTCGGGCAGCGGCTGGGCGGGGACGTCGAGTCGATCCGGATCATTGCCTATGTCGTGTCGGGGATCGGCTTCCTCGGCGCGGGCGTGATCATGAAGGAGGGCATGAACGTCCGCGGCCTCAACACCGCGGCGACCTTGTGGTGCTCGGCGGCGGTAGGCTCGTGCGCGGGCAGCGACATGATCGCAGAGGCGGGGTTGCTGACGTTCGTCGTGCTGCTGGCGAACACCGCGCTGCGGCCACTGGTCGACGGGATCAACCGGATCCCGACCGAGGGGCGGACGATCGAGGCTACGTATAGCGTGATGGTGACGGTTGCGGCGGGAGACGCTGGGCCGATCGGCGATCTGGTGGTGGAGCATCTCGAGGCGGCGCAGTTGCAAGTGGCGGAGCTGGACGTGACCGAGCGCGGGGAGGACCGGGTGGAGATTGCCGCGACTCTGGTGGCGACGAACGTGCCGGCGGAGGAGCTGGATGCGATCACGGATCACCTGGCGAAGGTGCACGGGATCGAGCATGCGACGTGGCAGGCGCGGACGCACGATTGAGGCGGGGGCGGATCTAGCTGTGCACCTTCCCCAGCCACCACCCCGGCGAAGGCCGGGGCCCAGTTGGAAAGGTCGCAGTGATGGACCGCAGCGCTCAGTTGGCAACGTCCCCCAACTGGGCCCCGGCCTCCGCCGGGGTGGTGCTACTGCTGGGGCAGGTGCTGATCACTATCGCCCAGCACTAGCTTGTTCCCCCGCGAAGGCGGGGGCCGAGTCTGGGCCCCCGCCTTCGCGGGGGAACAAGGGGGCGGGCAGTACGCTGGCGTATACGCCCCCCCAAACTCCCCCTATCCGCGCAACAAGTCGAAAGCCGTTGGACCTCGCCGCGCAACGTCGGTACTGCCCGCCCAAGTCCAATCGGAGTTAAGACATGGGTTATCGGGTGGTGGTCGCGGGCGCGACCGGCAATGTCGGGCGTGAGATCCTCAACATCCTGGCGGAACGCGAGTTTCCGGCGGACGAGATCGCCTGCGTCGCGTCGTCGCGCAGCCAGGGGTTGATGGTCGATTACGGCGACACCGGCAAGCAGATCAAGTGCACGAACATCGAGCATTTCGACTGGAACGGCTGGGACATGGCGCTGTTCGCGATCGGCTCCGAGGGTTCGGCGATCTACGCGCCGATCGCCGCCGCTGCCGGCTGCGTCGTGATCGACAATTCGTCGCTCTACCGCATGGACCCCGACGTGCCGCTGATCGTGCCGGAGGTGAACCCCGAGGCGATCGACGGCTACCGGGCACGCAACATCATCGCCAACCCGAACTGCTCGACCGCGCAGATGGTCGTCGCGCTGAAGCCGTTGCACGATGCGGCGAAGATCCTGCGCGTGGTCGTCTCGACCTACCAGTCGGTGTCGGGCGCGGGCAAGGCGGGCATGGACGAGCTGTTCGAGCAGAGCCGCAACATCTTCGTCGGCGATCCGGCCGAGCCCAAGCTGTTCACCAAGCAGATCGCCTTCAACGTGATCCCGCACATCGACAGCTTCCTCGACGACGGCTCGACCAAGGAAGAGTGGAAGATGGTCGTCGAGACCAAGAAGATCCTCGACAAGAAGATCAAGGTCACCGCAACCTGCGTCCGCGTACCGGTGTTCGTCGGCCATTCGGAAGCGATCAACATCGAGTTCGAGAACGAGATCTCGGCCGACGAAGCGCAGACCATCCTCCGCGAGGCGCCCGGCATCATGCTGGTCGATAAGCGCGAGGACGGCGGCTACATCACGCCGATCGAGTGCGTCGGCGACTTCGCGACATACATCAGCCGCGTGCGCGAGGATCCGACCGTCGAGAACGGCCTGAACCTGTGGTGCGTCAGCGACAACCTTCGCAAGGGTGCCGCGCTGAACGCGGTGCAGATCGCCGAGCTGCTCGGGCGCCGGCATCTGCAGAAGGCGTAGTCCGGGGGGCATCGCGCCTTCAACACGCTCCAAACGATCGATCGAAACCGCGTCGTCACCTCGTGTGACGGCGCGGTTTTGCGATTCGCTTCGGATGACGAGCGCGAGCGGCTGAACGCACCGATCGAACCGAAATGCGGTGAATTTGCTTGGGCGGTTGGATAGTGACCAGTTTGGATGTGATCATTAACGATCAGAAATGCCGGATATAACAACAGTCTGGTCGCGAACTTCATCTATCCAACAAGAACGGTTTTATGTTTCAGTCAGTATGGATTGAAGTTGTGTAGAATAACGATGATTTGCTTTGTCTGTTCCACGTCTATGCTTATTTATTACGGTAACAGACTGTTAGTATTACAGGGATGAACATCCTTCCGTTCCGATAGTCGAATCTAGAGTTCGGCGATGCGGGAAATCAGGGCTGCTGTTGCAGTCGTCAGTGGAGGTTGTTTGATGTCCAACGCGTTTTTTCGCCCGCAAGATCGAGACGCCGTGACGCCGACTGGCGCCAAGACGTTCGCCTCGCGTCCTGCAAAGTCGCCCACCTTTACCCGCACGCTGCGCCGCCTGCGCGATGGCGCTTCGCTGATCGGGCTGGCGACCACGTCGCTGTTCGCCGCGCAGTCCGCCACCGCACAGACGACGCCCGTCCCCAACATCGTCGGCGCGTGCACGGGCGTCAGCCTACCGCGGTCGGTAGTCACGGACATCCTGCGCCCGGTAATCACCGGCATCGCCACGCCGACCGAAGACACCATCAACGGCGTACTCGGAAGCGTAAGAGTCGTCGCCGCACTCCCCCTGGTGAACCTGGGGATCACCACGCCAGACCTCAGCCTCGATGCCACGGGGCTGCTGGACAACGCCGCAGCAGGCAAGAACATCACGTTGCAGGTCTTGAATTCGAACGGGCAGATCGTCGGCCCGAACGATCGGTGCGATACGCAGGCGGACAGCTTCTCGTTGCGCAACCAGGCCGGTATCTCGATCGGCGGCAACCGCATCACCGGGCTCGGCACCAACGGGCTGGACGCGTCGGCGGGCGAGCTGACCTCGGTCGCGTTCGGCAATTCCGCGAGGACGGCGGCGACGGCGTTCGGCTCGGTCGCGTTCGGCACGCGCGCGAACGTCGGCGCGGGCGCAACCGGTGCGATGGCGTTGGGCACCGATGCGAGCGCCACTGGGGCGAACGGCGTGGCCTTGGGTGCCCGCAGTCTGGCCGCGCGCGGACCGCTGACGAACTATGCCGCCATCGGCCTCGGCACGGCGCAGAATTCGGCAGGCGAGGTCTCAGTGGGTACCGCCGGGGCCGAGCGGCAGATCACCAACGTCGCGGCCGGCTCGGCGACGACCGATGCGGTCAATGTCGGGCAGCTCGCCGGCGTCCAGGCGCAGATCGGTACGGTCGCCAGCGGCGCAGTCCAGTATGACGATGCGACCCGGGCCATCGTGACGCTAGCCGGCGTGGGCACCGGCGCGGCCCCGGTGGCGCTCCGCAACGTCGCGGCAGGCACGCTCGGCGCCACCTCGACCGATGCGGTCAACGGCAGCCAGTTGTTCGCGACCAATACCAATGTCTCGAACCTGACGACCAACATCAGCAACGGCGCGATCGGCGCGCTGCAATATTCCAACGCCGCAACGCCGACCGTTCCGAACGGCGGCGTTCCCTCCAACGACGCTGCGCTGGTCGGTGTCGCGGCGGGCCCGGTCGGGCTGCACAATGTCGCCAATGGCGTCGTTGCCGCCGGATCGACCGACGCGGTCAACGGCGGACAATTGTCGACCGTGACGGATCGGGTCGGCACGCTGGCCGGGCTCGCCGTCCAGTATGACGACGCCACGCGGACGCGGGCGACGTTAGGTGGTGTCGGGACTGGCGCGGCGCCCGTCGCGTTGACCAACGTCGCAGCTGGCACACTCGGCGCGACCTCGACCGAGGCGGTCAACGGCAGCCAGCTGTTCGCGACAAACACCAACGTCACGAACACCAACACCGCGCTGACCAACCTGACGACCAACATTAGCAATGGCGGCATCGGCGCGCTGCAATATTCGAACGCGGCGACTCCGACCGTGCCGAACGGTGGCGTTCCGACCAACGACGTCGCGCTGGTCGGTGCAACGGCAGGCCCGGTCGCTCTGCACAACGTTGCCGATGGCACTGTCGCGACCGGATCGACCGACGCGGTGAATGGCGGGCAGCTTGCCACCGTGACCGGCCAGGTCGGCAACCTCGCAGCGCTGTCGGTCCAGTATGACGACGCGACGCGCGCTCGCGTCACGCTCGGGGGTCTCGGCACGGGTGCCGCTCCGGTGGTGATCGGCAATGTCGCGGCGGGTACGCTCGGCGCGATCTCGACCGACGCGGTCAATGGCAGCCAGCTGTTCGCGACCAATACCAACGTCACCAACCTGACGACCAACATCGCCAATGGTGCGATCGGTGCGCTGCAATATTCCAGCGCAGGTGCACCGACCACGCCGAACGGTGGCGTACCGTCGAACGACGCGACGCTGGTGGGTGGTGCCGCCGGCGCGGTCGCCCTGCACAATGTCGCGGACGGCACTGTTGCGGTCGGGTCGACCGACGCGGTCAATGGCGGTCAGCTTGCCCTGGTCTCGGGGCAGGTCGGCACGCTGAACGGTTTGGCGGTGCAGTATGACGACCTCAGCCGGTCGCGCGTGACCTTCGGCGGCGCGGGTGCTGCACCCGTCGTGCTCGGCAACGTTGCGGCGGGGACGCTGGGCGCCACCTCGCTCGAGGCGGTGAACGGCAGCCAGCTGTTCGCGACCAACACCAACGTCACGAACACCAACACCGCGCTGACCAACCTCACGACCAACATCGCCAATGGCGGTATCGGCGCGGTGCAATATTCCAACGCCGCGACGCCGACCACGCCCAATGGCGGCGTGCCGAGCAACGACGTCGCGCTGGTCGGTGCGGCTGCGGGCCCGGTCGGATTGCACAATGTCGCGAATGGCAATGTCGCGGTGGGATCGACCGACGCGGTCAACGGTGGTCAGCTCGCCAGCGTCTCCGGGCAGGTCAGCGGCCTGTCGGCACTGGCAGTGCAGTATGACGATGTCGGCCGGTCGCGGATCACGCTCGGCGGCGTCGGTACGGGTGCGGCCCCCGTAGTGATCGGCAATGTCGCGGCAGGCACGCTCGGCGCGGCCTCGACCGAGGCGGTCAACGGCAGTCAGCTGTTCGCGACCAACACCAACGTCACCAACCTGACGACGAGCATCGCGAATGGGGCGATCGGTGCGCTCCAATATTCGAGCGCAGGTGCACCGACCACGCCGAACGGCGGCGTACCGTCGAACGACGTGACGCTGGTCGGGGGTGCCGCTGGTGCCGTCGCCTTGCATAACGTCGGCAATGGCCTGGTTGCGGCCGGCTCGACCGACGCGGTCAACGGCGGCCAGCTGGCGACCGTCTCCGGCCAGGTCGGTAACCTCGCCGCGCTGTCGGTGCAGTATGACGATCCGACCCGGACGCGCGTGACGTTCGGTGGGGCAGGCGCCGCGCCGGTCGTTCTCGGCAACGTCGCGGCAGGAACGCTCGCGGCAGGGTCGACCGAAGCGGTCAACGGCGGCCAGCTCGTGGGGCTCGGCACCAGCGTCGCGGCGGGCCTGGGTGGCCTGTCGAGCTACGACGCGGCGACCAACCGCGTGCTCGCCTCGATCGGGTTCGGCGGGGTCCAATATGGCAACGTCCAGTCGGTCTTCGACGCGGTCAATGGCGCGATCAACGGCGGTGCGGGCATCCGGTATTTCCGGGTCCTCTCGACCCGCGGCGACAGCGTCGTGACGGGCACCGACAGCATCGCGATCGGTCCGGAAGCGACCGCGACCGCGGACAACAGCGTCGCCATCGGCACCGGGTCCTCGGCGCTTCGCGGCGGTACGCTTGGCTATGCCGCGCTGGGTCTCGCGGGCTTGCAGAACTCCGTCGGTGAAGTGTCGGTCGGGTCGGCCGGTGGTGCTCGGCAGATCACCAACGTCGCGGCCGGCACCGCGGCGACCGATGCCGCAAACGTCGGCCAGGTCGCAGGCGTCGCGGCGCAGGTCGCGGCCCTGGGCACCACCACCGTCCAGTACGACAATGGCACGAAGAACTCGATCACGCTCGGCGGTGCCGGCGGGACGGTCATCACCAACGTTGCGGCGGGCAACGTCGCCGCCGGGTCCACCGACGCGGTCAACGGCGCGCAGCTTGCGGCGACCAACACGCAAGTGGCGAACAACACGACCGCGATCACCAACCTGGGCAACCAGATCAGCAACGGTGCGACCGGGCCGGTGCAATACTCCAACCCCGGCAGCCCGACGACGCCGAACGGTGGCACGAAGACCAACGACCTGACGCTGGTCGGTGCGGCGGCTGGCCCCGTCGGCCTGCATAACGTCGCGGGCGGATCGATCGCGGCGGGATCGACCGACGCGGTCAATGGCGGGCAGGTCTATGCCCTCGCGCTGACGGCGGCGAATGCGGTGTCGTACAACACCGACGCGAACGGCGTGCGGACCAATACCGTGACGCTGGCGGGTGGCAACGCGGCGGCGCCGGTGACGATCGCCAACGTGGCCGCTGGTACGGTCGCGGCCGGGTCTGCCGAAGCGGTGAACGGTGGCCAGCTCTACACCACCAACCAGGCGGTCGCGACCGCGCAGGGCACCGCGAACAGCGCGCTCGCGCTGGGCAGCAACTCGGTGCAATATGGTCCTTCGCGCACCAACGTGACGTTCAACGCAGGCGGCCAGGCGACCGTGCTGAGCAACGTCGCGGCGGGCGTGTCGACCACCGACGCGGTCAATGTCGGGCAGCTGAACTCGGGCATCAACTCCGCGGTGACGCAGGCGAACGCCTATACCGACGGACGGATCGCGGCGCTCGACTTCGATCTGCGGAACCTCCGCCGGGACAGCTTCGCCGGGACCTCCAACGCGCTGGCAGCAGCCGGACTCCCGCAGGCGTATGAAGCGGGCAAGGGGATGATCGCGATGGGTGGTGGCACCTATGCCGGCCAGTCGGCGGTCGCGGTCGGAATGTCGAAGGCGTTCAGCGATGGCCATACCGTCGTCAAGCTGAGCGGCACCTACGACTCGCAGGGCCGTGCCGGTGCATCGGGCGGGATCGGGTATCAGTTCTGATCCTGTCTTTCGAAGTTTGGAACGGGCGGCCTTCGGGTCGCCCGTTTTCGTTTGGGGCTAAGGCTCGCTCGACGTTTGAGCGCAGGGCACGAGGGCGCGGGTTGACTTGGGCGGCGGCGGCTACGACTTGGCGGCGAACCAATGCAGGATGTGACCGTGGCCAGCACCCCGACCGAGACCCAGTTTTTCGAGAGCTTCGACGGCACGCGGATCGCGTGGCGCGAGGTTGGCCCCGACACGAAAGACGCACGGCCGGTGGTGCTGATCCACGGCTATTTCTCCGACGCGAAGACCAACTGGATCCGCTACGGCCACGCCGCGAAGATCGCCGCCAAGGGCTTCCGGGTGATCATGCCGGACCTGCGCGCGCACGGCGAAAGCGAGAAGCCGCACGGGCTCGAGGCGTATCCGGCGGATGCGCTGACGCAGGACGGCCACGCGCTGATCGCGCATCTCGGGCTGACGGACTACGACCTTGGCGGGTATTCGCTGGGCGCGCGGACGACGTCGCGGATGCTGGCGACGGGCGCGACGCCGCGGCGCGTGATCTTCTCCGGGATGGGTCTCGAAGGGCTCACCCAGACGTCGCGTCGCGCCGGGCATTTCCGGAATATCCTGACCAAGCTGGGGCAGCATGTGCAGGGTACGCCGGAGTGGCTGGCGGAGGCGTTCCTGAAGACGACGGGCGGCGATCCGGTCGCGTTGCTCGGTATCCTCGAGACGTTCGTCGATACGCCGCTCGAGTCGGTGAAGGCTATCCAGCAGGCCGCACTGGTGGTGTGTGGCGGCGAGGACCAGGACAATGGTTCGGCACCAGACCTGGCGGCGGCCCTTCCGCACGGCGAATATGTCGAGACCCCCGGCGGCCACATGAGCGCCGTCGTGAAGCCCGAACTCGGCCAGGCAATCGCGAACTTTCTTGCCCGCTAATTATCCGCCAACTTTCAGTTCCCCCGCGAAAGCGGGGGCCCAGGGTTACGAACGCTACCGCGGCGCCGCTGAACCCCCGCCGCCTCGGGAGAACGAAGCGCGCGCGGGAACATCTTGTCCCGACCACCCCGGAAAGGCCGGAATGGCGAGGTAAGGGCGGGGCGGCTTACTCCGGTACCGTGCCAGGATCGGCGATGCCGGCGTCGAACGACTTCGACGAGTCTGCTCCATCCGCCTGATGCGCATGCGTACCCTTCGGCTTGGGCGGTATCGGACTCTTCGGCGTGCTCCCCCGCAACGTCAGTAATGCGCCGACTGCGGCTCCCGCAACCGCTACTCCGCTGAAGATTGCGGCAGCGCCCCATTTACCGCGGGACTTTTCCGGGGGCTTGGCGACCGGGATCGGCGTTGCCGTATTGCGCGCGGGGACCGGGCGCGGCGTGCTGCGCTTGGTCGAGCGAGGCTTCGGCGCAGGCTTTGCGGCCGGCTTTGGCGCCACGGGCTTGTCCGTAACCGGCGCGGGCTTGGCCGAAACCGGGTTGGCGAACGATGTCGCAGCCGGTGCCGCCTTCGGTGCGCTCGTCTTGCGCGGCGCACGACGGCGGGCGGCGGGCTTCTTTGCTTCCGTATCGGGCGTGTCGGTGTCGGCCACTTCTATCTTCCCTCAGCAATGATTCCGGAAGCGTAACGCATTCCCGTGCGATCCGCTCCGGTTTTTACCGGAACGGCGGCTCGTCGAACGCGCGGAGCTTGCGGCTGTGGAGCTTCGAGCCTTCGAGGCGGAGTTGCTCGCAGGTCTCGATGCCGATCCGCAGATGCTCGCTGATCGCGCGTTCGTAGAAGCGGTTGGCCTGGCCGGGCAGCTTCAGCTCGCCGTGGAGCGGCTTGTCGGAAACGCAGAGCAATGTGCCGTAGGGCACCCGGAAACGATAGCCCTGCGCGGCGATCGTCGCCGACTCCATGTCGATGCCGACCGCGCGCGACAGCGAGAAGCGCAGCGCGGACTTCGAGTAGCGGAGTTCCCAGTTGCGGTCGTCGGTAGTCACGATAGTGCCGGTGCGGAGGCGGCGCTTGAGTTCCTCGCCCGACTGGCCCGAGACGATCTCGGCCGCCTTGGCCATGGCGAGCTGGACTTCGGCGATCGCGGGAATCGGAATTTCGGGGGGCAGGACGTCGTCGAGGACATGGTCGTCGCGCAGATAGGCGTGCGCGAGGACATAGTCGCCGATCCGCTGGCTGGGGCGCAGGCCACCGCAATGGCCGATCATCAGCCATGCCTCGGGGCGCAGCACCGCGAGATGGTCGCAGATCGTCTTCGCGTTGGAGGGCCCGACGCCGATGTTGACGAGCGTGATGCCGGTGCGGTCGTCCGCCATCAGGTGATAGGCGGGCATCTGATGACGGCGCCAGGCGCTGTCGGAGATGATCTTGTCGATGTCGTCGCCCGACGAGATCGTGATCCCGCCCGCGCCCGACAGGCTGGTGAAGCGGCTCGGTGTTCCATCGGTTTTGGGGCCCAACTGCGTTCCGGCCCAGCGGACGAACTCGTCGACGTAGCGATGATAGTTGGTGAACAGCACGAATCGCTGCGCGTGTTCGGCGGGCGTGCCCATGTAATGGCGCAGGCGGGCGAGGCTGAAGTCGGTGCGAAGACCGTCGAACAGCGCGAGCGGGCGCGTCTCGTCCTGCGCGATCCAAAGGCCGTCGGCGATCTCGTCGCCGATATGCGCGAGTTCGGTGGCCGGGAAGTGGCGCGACAATTCGGTGGCGGACACCTCGTCAAGGCTCAGCGCGTGGCCGGGTTCGATCACGTACGGGAACGGGATTTCCTGGCGGCCTTCGACGGCTTCGACAGTGACGTCGTAATCCTCGATCAGCAGCGTCAGCTGTTCGGTCAGGTATTCGGCGAAGATCGCGGGCTTGGTGACGCTGATCTTGTACTCGCCGGGCGTGACCATGCGACCGAACGAACGGAGCGGGGTAGGGCGATCGACGCCGCCCTTATAGGTCAGCCGGATCTCGGGATAGGCGAACGAACCGTCTGTGCGGCTGGCCGGATCGGGCGTCGTGCCGTCGGCGATATAAGCGCTCATGGCGGCTTGGAGGCGCTCGACGGAGGCGCGGTAGAGGCGGTCGAGTTCGGCGACGAGGTCGGATGCGATTGTCATCGGGCAGTGTTAGGTGGCGGACGTTACGGTGGCAAGACCACCGGCTTCTTCGAATCCTCCCCCGCCAGGGGGAGGTGTCGCCGAAGGTGACGGAGGGGGAGGGCACGGAACAGATGTTGCCCTTTCCTCCCCCCTCCGTCTGGCAAGCGCCAGCCACCTCCCCCTGGCGGGGGAGGACTCTAAGAGGTCAGATTTCGCTCAGGAGGTGCTCGGCCGAACTCACCTTGAACTCGCCCGGTGCCTCGACGTTCAGCTGCTCGACCACGCCGTCGTTGACCAGCATCGAGTAACGCTGGCTGCGCGTACCCATGCCGAAGCCCGAGCCGTCCATCGTCAGCCCGATCGCCTTGGCGAAATCGCCATTGCCGTCCGCGAGCAACGTGATGTCACCAGCGCCTGCCGACTTGCCCCACGCACCCATCACGAACGCGTCGTTGACCGAGACGCAGGCGACCTCGTCGATGCCCTTGGCCTTGAGTTCGGCTTCCTTCTCGACGAAACCGGGCAAGTGCTTTGCCGAGCAGGTTGGCGTGAACGCGCCGGGCACCGCGAACAGCGCCACCTTGCGGCCCTTGAAGAAGCTGTCGGTGTCGACCTGGTCGGGGCCGTCTGCGGTCGCCTTGACGAGGGTGGTGGTGGGAAGCCGGTCGCCGACGCTGATCGTCATCTGAAATCTCCTGTCGCCGCGCATTGGTCGCGGGCGAGCCGTACCTTGGACTGGGGGACGGGTATTTCAAGCGTGGCGGGCGTTCGTCCGCGTCGCTATGTTGGAACGCATGGACAAGACGCCCTTTCTTTCCGGACAATTCCTGCTCGCGATGCCGGGGCTGAGCGACCCGCGGTTCGCTCGCGCGGTGATCGCGATGTGCAGCCATGACGAGAATGGCGCGATCGGCATCGGCATCGGCGCGACCATCGACGGGCTGGGCTTCCACGATCTGCTCGAACAGTTCGGGATCGAACCGGGCGACGCGCCGAACGCGCCGGTGCATTTCGGCGGGCCGGTCGAGCCGCGGCGCGGTTTCGTTGTTCACTCGTCCGATTGGGGCGGGCAGGATTCGGTCGACGTCGCCGGGCGGTGGAAGCTGTCGAGCACGGTCGACGTGCTGCGCGCGATCGCCGAAGGGAAGGGCCCGTCGGAGTGGGTGGTGGCGCTTGGCTATGCCGGTTGGGATGGCGGGCAACTTGAGGGCGAGCTGTCGCGGCCGGGGTGGTTCAACGTGCTTGGCGACACCGAATTGCTGTTCGATACCGCGGCGGAGGATCGGTGGACGATGGCGTTTGCGCAGGCCGGCGTGGATCCCCGGTTGCTCGTGGCGGAGACGGGGCGGGCCTAGTTTAATCCTCCCCCGCCAGGGGGAGGTGGCTGGCTCTTGCGAGACGGAGGGGGAGGCAAGCGAAACGTAGGTTCCGTGTCCTCCCCCTCCGTCACCTTCGGTGCCACCTCCCCCTGGCGGGGAAGGAAAGTTTGCGGCAGCGTTGTCATGCGGGCGGGGCTGCATCCGTCATATAAAGATATCTTTATATTTGATTTGAGCCCGCCGATCCCCTAAGTGGCACCACATCCGGCACGGGCATGAGGCTCGCCGATCACAGAATTTCCAGGAGACCCATCGTGGCCACCACCCTCGCCCCCGCGCAGTCCGGCAATGCGACCGACTACGTCGTCGCCGACATCAGCCTCGCCGATTTCGGCCGCGCCGAGATCAACATCGCCGAGACCGAGATGCCCGGCCTGATGTCGCTGCGTACCGAGTTCGGCGCCGCACAGCCTCTCAAGGGCGCGCGGATCACCGGTTCGCTGCACATGACGATCCAGACCGCGGTGCTGATCGAGACGCTGACCGCACTCGGCGCCGACGTCCGCTGGGCGACCTGCAACATCTTCTCGACGCAGGACCACGCCGCCGCCGCGATCGCCGCGACCGGCGTGCCGGTGTTCGCGATCAAGGGCGAGAGCCTCGCGGATTACTGGAACTATGTCGGCGACATCTTCTCGTGGGATCGCGACGTCGAGGGCCAGACCGCCAACATCATCCTCGACGACGGTGGCGACGCGACGATGTTCGCACTCTGGGGCGCCAAGCTCGAAGCCGGCCACACGATGCCCGAGCCCGAGAACGAGGAAGAGGTCGAGATGCAGCGTGCGCTCAAGGCGTACGTCGCGAAGAACCCCGGCTACCTGACAGAGACCGTCAAGAACCTGAAGGGCGTCTCGGAAGAGACCACCACGGGCGTCCACCGCTTGTACGAGATCGCCAAGAAGGGCGAGCTGCCGTTCCCCGCGATCAACGTCAACGACTCGGTCACCAAGTCGAAGTTCGACAACCTCTATGGCTGCAAGGAATCGCTGGTCGACGCGATCCGTCGCGCGACCGACGTCATGCTCGCCGGCAAGGTCGCCTGCGTCGCCGGCTTTGGTGACGTCGGCAAGGGTTCGGCCCAGTCGCTCCGCAATGGCGGCGCGCGCGTGATGGTTACCGAAGTCGATCCGATCTGCGCACTGCAGGCGGCGATGGAGGGCTTCGAGGTCGTGACGATGGAAGAGGCCGTGAAGCGCGCCGACATCTTCTGCACCGCGACCGGCAACGCCGACGTCATCACTGCCGATCACATGAAGGCGATGAAGCCGATGTCGATCGTCTGCAACATCGGCCACTTCGACTCGGAGATCCAGATCGCCGCGCTGTCGAACTACGACTGGACCGAAGTGAAGCCCGGCACCGACCTGGTGAAGTTCCCGGACGGCAAGCAGATCATCATCCTGGCGAAGGGTCGCCTGGTGAACCTGGGTTGCGCCACCGGTCACCCGTCGTTCGTGATGTCGGCCTCGTTCACCAACCAGACGCTCGCGCAGATCGAGCTCTGGACCAAGGGCGAGAACTACAAGAACGAAGTCTACGTCCTGCCGAAGCACCTCGACGAGAAGGTCGCGATGCTCCACCTCGAGAAGCTCGGCGTGAAGTTGTCGAAGCTTTCGGACAAGCAGGCCGGCTACATCGGCGTGCCGGTCGAAGGCCCGTTCAAGCCGGACCATTACCGCTACTGACTCTCAGGATTCCGTAGGGTTTTCGAAAGCCGCGTCCGCCATCAGGCGGGCGCGGCTTTTTCGTTGCGGATCCGTGTTGCAGCGATGCAACATGTTTGTAATGTTTCGCCGACCGGATTGAAAAAGCGTCATAAAAGGTGTCCTTCCTGCCTCAGTAAAAGCTTGGGTTCAGAGGGTTATTAGTATGAGTGGCATATCGGTCCGGAAGTCCGGATTGTTCGTAACCGCGTCCACGGTCGCGTTCGTATTGGCCTCGGCGATCCCGGCAGCAGCGCAGACCGCGACGCCGGTAGACGCGCAGACCCAGGCTCCAGGCACCGATCCAGCCGCTCCGATTGGCTCCGACACCACCACGGGCACGGTTGCGCAGACGGTGGCGCCAGATACGGGCGATATCGTCGTGACCGGTTCGCGCATCGCGCGGCCGACACTCAATTCGCCTATTCCCGTCACCACTGTGACGCAGGCCGACCTGACACGGACCGGCGCAATCGTCATCGGCGACGTGCTCAACGATCTGCCATCGCTGCGCTCGACGTACAGCCAGGCAAACTCGACCCAGTTCATCGGCACTGCGGGCATCAACCTGCTCGATCTGCGCGGCCTCGGGCCGACGCGGACGCTCGTGCTCGTCAACGGGCGTCGTCACATCACCGGATCGACCGGGGATTTCCTGGTCGATACCAACACGATCCCGACCGACCTGATCGACCGCGTCGACATCGTCACCGGCGGTAGCTCGGCAGTGTATGGTTCGGACGCCATGGCCGGTGTCGTGAACTTCGTGCTGAAGCGCAATTTCGACGGCGTTTCGCTCAACGCGCAGAACGGGATCGCTGACAACGGCAATCGTGGCACGTACCGGTTATCGGGCACGTTCGGCAAGAACTTCGCCGAGGGTCGCGGTAACATCGCGCTCGGCCTTGAGTATAACCAGGCCGACCTGCTCACCTATGCCGACCGGCCCGAACTTACCGGAATCTATTCAGGTCGGAGCCAGATCACCCGCGTCGCGCCGAATGGCGCCGGCGTTCCAGAGCGGACGTTCCTGAACGGCCTGCATAGCTTCGGTTACGACAATGGCGGCAACTTCATCCCTTACGGCGACGGCAATTTGCTGGATTGCAACAGCGTCGCTGCGGCCTGCCGAGCCAACGGCGCCCCGCGCGTGTTCGGCTTCGGAACCGACGGGACGCTGTCGGAGTATAATTACGGAAACGATCTTCGTCCGTCGGGCAACAACAACAACCAGAACGGGAGCGGTCCCACCCTGCGAGACAAGGGTACGCTGAACCCCGGCCTGAAGCGGTACGTCGCCAATCTGATCGGGCATTTCGATGTGTCCGAGGCGTTCAAGCCGTTCTTTGAGGCGAAGTTCGTGCGTGTCGACAGCTATGCGCAGGGCACGGGCACGTTCAACCAGGGCGGCTCGCAGGGCGATGGCGCCGAGGGCGAGACGTATCTGGCCAGCGGCATTCCGATCGCCTTCGACAATGCCTATCTCAACCCACAGGCGGCCGCGACCATCCGTTCGCTGTTGCCGGCGGGTTCGGACTATTTCCGGGTCAACCGCAACAACTCCGATTTGGGGACGCGTGACGAGGCGGACCGCCGCGACACGTATCGGATCGTGGTCGGTGCCGAGGGCAGGTTCAACGACGATTGGAAGTACGATTTCTCGGTGAACTACGGCGAATTCCGTACCAAGTCGAAATTCTACAACAACCAGTTCCAGTCGCGCTTCTACAACGCGATCGATGCCGTTCGTAATGGTGCCGGCCAGATCGTGTGCCGCATCAACCAGGCCAGCGTGGTCGATGCGTCGTGCGCACCGCTCAATATCCTGGGGGAGGGGCGCGCCAGCCAGGCTGCGCTGAACTACATCAACACGACCTCGACCAGCCGCGGCAAGGCGACCGAGTTCGACGTGACGGCCAATATCGTCGGCGACAGCTCGCAGTTGTTCGAACTGCCGGGCGGTCCCGTTCGGTTCGCGATCGGCGGCGAGTATCGTCGCGAAACGGCGTTCTCGGCCTATGACGACACGATCAAGGGCGGCGACACGTTCTTCAACGTCATTCCCGACTTCCGCCCGCCGGCGTTTGCCGTGAAGGAAGCCTATGGCGAGTTGGAAGTGCCTTTGCTCCAGGACATCAGCTTCGCCAAGGAGCTGACGGTCAATGCGGCGGGTCGCATCGCCGACTACAGGGGTTCGACGGGAACGGTGTACGCCTACAACTTCGGCGGGATCTACGCGCCGATCAACGATATCAAGTTCCGCGTAAATTATTCGCGGTCGGTTCGCGCACCTACGCTGAGCGATCTCTATTCGTCGAACTTCCAGAATTTCGATCAGCTTGACGATCCTTGCGATGTCAATTTCATCAACACGGGGCGGTCGACCCGTGCCGCGAATTGCGCCGCGGCAGGTGTTCCAGCCAATTTCGTGAATAACGTGGCACGGGCCGGTAGCACCGAATTCCTTTCGGGGGGCAACCCCAATCTCCAAGCCGAGAAGTCGCGGAGCTGGACCTATGGTGCGATCTTCCAGCCAAGCTTTATTCCAGGCTTCGCGCTGACGGTAGATTACTATGACATCAAGATCAGCAAGGTCATTCAGTCGGTCGATGCCCAGACCATTCTTGATGCGTGCTACGACGCGCCGACGCTCGACAACAGCTTCTGTAGCCTGATCAACCCGCGCCAGGCGAACGGGTTGTTCGCACGGCCGGCGTTGCTGCAGAGCCCCGTCAACTATGCCGGTCGCCGCGCCAAGGGTATCGATTTCGACGCGAGCTACAATCGCCACTTCGGCGCAGACACGAAGGCCACGTTCCGCGTGATTGGAAACTGGGTCCGCGACCGGACCGATTTCCCGTATCTCGACGAGCCGAGCCGGCCCGATCGGGTAAGGGGTGAGCTTGGCGATCCGATCTGGAACGTCAACGGATCGGTCGACCTGACGCACAAGAACTTCACGCTCGGGTATCAGGTGCGGTATATCGGTCGCCAGTCGATCACCGATTGGGAAGCGCAGCACGACACCAATGGCGTGCCTGCACTCAATCCGACCTACGCCGATGTCGTATATTACCCGAAGGTGATCTATCATGCGATCCGAGCATCGGTCGACGTCGACAAGCGCTTTACCTTGTACGGCGGTGTCGACAACCTGACCGACAAAAAGCCGCCCTACGGGTTGCTCGGTAACGGCGATGGCGACGCGATCTACGACAATATCGGTCGCGCCATGTACATCGGCGCTTCAGTGAAGCTGTAAGCGTTAGCAATGTTCATCTGCTAGACCGCGACGGGCGGGTCCGCATGTCGGGCTCGCCCTTTTCCTTGTGTCGTGGCTTTCCCCGGAGGGACGGATTGGCCTACATGGTCGAATGATGTCGCCATGGGCTTCCCAATAATGGTCCTCGGGACCGGTGTTGCCGTGACCGTCGGCTTGATCGTCTTTTTTGCGATCGTCGCGGGGTCGGCGCTGCTCTACATGGGTCTGCGGGCGCGATCCAACGCGGCCGAGATCATCGACGCCAACGCGCAGCTACAGACGATCCTCGATGGGTCGCCGGCGATTGTGACGGTGATCCGCTCGGGCGGGCGGATCGAGATGACGCAGCGGATGGCGGATTGGCTCGGGTTGGACGCGCCGCCGCGGTCGATCGCGGAGCTTGCTGCCGGGGGGACAGGGCTATCCGCCGACGATGCCGCGCGATTGATTGCGGATATCACGGCGGCGCAGCGGTCGGGGCGGGCGTTCGTGCGGTCGGTACGGTTGCAGGGCTCGACGCGGGCGATCACGTTTCGCGGCGCGCGCGCGCCGGGCGAGATGGGTGCGACCGGGGCGGTGCTGCTATGGGCGTTCGATGCGACCGACAGCGAGGCGGAGATCGCGCGACTGGGTTCCGAGACCGCGCGACTGGGTGAGGCATACGAGTCGCTGACCGGGCTGATCGAGGCCGCGCCGATGCCGATGTGGTACCGTGCGACCGATCTCCGGCTGGCGATGGTCAACACTGCCTATGTCGACGCGGTCGAGGGACGCGATGCCGCGGACGTCGTTGCGCGTGGACTGGAATTGGTCGAGGGATCTGGGCGTGGCGGGCCGCTCGCTGGCGCCGCGGTCGCGCGCGAGCAGGGACGGCCACACCAGCAGGTCCTGCCCGCGACGATCGACGGTGCGCGACGATCGTTGCAAATCTACGACGTGCCTTTGCCGAGCGGCGGCGTGGCCGGGTTTGCGATCGATATCGAGGAACTGGAGCAGGCGCGGTCTGGCGCCAAGCGATTTGCCGAAGCCCAGCGCGCAATGCTCGACCGCCTGTCGGCTGGCGTGGCGCAGTTCGGCGGCGATCGGTCGCTCGTATTCTGCAATCAGCCGTTTCGGCGGATGTTCGCGATGCGGAGCGAATGGCTCGCCGACCGGCCCGAGTTCGACCGGGTGCTCGAGCGGATGCGCGAGGCGAACCGGCTGCCCGAGGTACGCGACTTCCCAAGCTGGAAGGCGGAGCGGCGCGATTGGTTCATGCAGACCGGCTCTGCGCAAAGCGGTGGCGCGATGGAGGAGAACTGGCACCTCCGCGGCGGCACGCATCTCCGCGTCGTCGCGCAGCCGCTTCCCGATGGCGGCCTGTTGCTGATCTTCGAGGATCGGACCGAGCAGGTCCAGCTCGCCAGCGCACGCGATACCTTGCTGCGCGTCCGAACGGCAACGTTCGACAATCTGTTCGAGGCGCTCGGCGTGTTTGCCGCTGACGGCCGGTTGCAGTTGTGGAACAACCGGTTTCGCGCGCTATGGGGTTTGGAGGAGGAGTTTCTGGCCTCCCATCCCCGCGTTGACGCGTTTGCCGAGGCTGCGGGGGCCAAGCTCGCCACGCCCGGACGGTCGGCACTGATCCCCGATCTAGTGCGGTCGGCAACGGTCGGGCGCCAGCAGCGCGGCGGGCGCGTGGCGTTCGCCGACGGGCGGCATTTTGAGTTCGCGGGCGTGCCGCTACCCGATGGGAATGCGCTGTTCACGATGCTCGACATCACCGACAGCCGGCGCGCGGAGCAGGCTTTGCGCGACCGTGCGGACGCGCTCGAAGCGACCGACAAGGTGAAGACCGCCTTCGTCGCGAACATGAGCTACGAACTGCGCACGCCGCTGACCTCGATCAGCGGGTTCGCGGAGATGCTGCATGGCGGATATGCCGGTGCGCTGACGCCGCAGGCCGAGGGCTATGTCGGGGCGATCCTCGAATCGGTCGAGCGGCTCGGGTTGCTGGTCGACGACGTGCTCGACCTGACGCGGGCGGAGAGCGATCGGGCGGAAACCGATCGGAGTGACGTCGACCTCGCAGCTACCGTGCGCGCGGCGGCGGAGACGATCCTGCCGTCCGCCAAGCGACGTAAACTCGATTTCGCGATCGAGGTCGCGCGGTCGACTGGACGCGTGAACGGCAATCAAAAGCGGTTGAAGGAGGTCGTCGAGCATCTGCTGCGGCATGCGGTGGCGGCGACGCCCGACGGTGGGCGCGTGCTGCTGCATACCGATGGCAATGCGACGTCGGCGCGGATCGTGGTGTCGGATGATGGCGTCGGCATGGATGCGGAGGCGGTGGCGCATGCGTTCGACCGGTTCGCGGAGTCGAAGCCGATGGGGGATCGGGCTTTGGGGTTGGGATTGCCGTTGGCGAAGCAGTTCGTGGAAGCACATGGCGGGACGATCGAACTGGTGTCCGAACCGGGAGCTGGCACGCTGATCACCGTAGAATTGCCGCGGCGATGATCGTTTTGAACCTACTCCCTCTCCCCTCCGGGGAGAGGGTTGGGGTGAGGGGCCGCCAAGCAATGTACCGCTTGGAACTGCCCCTCACCCAACCCTCTCCCCGGAGGGGAGAGGGCTCGTGCGCGTGATCCATTTACCCGACCCGCAAGCTACCGAAGCGTTCGGGGCTATGCTTGCCGACCTGGTCGGACCCGGCGACGTCATCACGCTTGTGGGCACGCTCGGCGCCGGCAAGACCAGCGTCGCCCGCGGACTCCTCGCCGCACTCGGGCTCGCCGGCGAAGCGCCATCGCCCAGCTTTGCGATCGTCCAGCCCTACGAGCCGCCCGAGGTGCGCTTCCCCGTACTCCACGTCGACCTCTACCGCATCGACGACCCAGCCGAGATCGAGGAGCTCGCGCTCGACGACGCGCGCTATGATTCGCTGTTGCTGGTCGAATGGCCGGAGCGCGCAGGCCCCGATTACTGGCCGGATGCCCTTCGCCTGAGCCTGACGATCGAGCCGGACGGCACGCGTGGCTTGACTATCGGCGTGCCGGAAGCTTGGAGGTCGCGATGGCCGACATGACCCCGCCGCCCGGCGCCGCCTCTTTTCTCAACGCCCATGGCTGGGGAGGCGCGCAGATCCTCCCGGTCGCAGGTGATGCCTCGTTCCGCCGGTATTTCCGTGCGATTGAAGGAGGGCGCCAGGCCATCCTGATGGACGCACCCCCGCCGCACGAAGACCCTCGACCGTTCATCGCGGTCGCCGAGTGGCTCGTCGAACGTGACTTCGCGGCGCCAGCAATTCTGGCGTGCGACCTCGACCAGGGGCTCGTGCTGATCGAGGATTTCGGTGACGATCGGCTGCGCGAGGCGGTCGATGCTTCACCGGGGGAGGAACTGTCGCTGTATGCGCCCGCGATCGACTTGCTGGTCCGGCTGCGTGCCGAGCCGGCTGGGCCGGTCCCCCCCTATGATCGCGTCGTGCTGATGCGCGAGGCGCGGCTGTTCGTCGAATGGTATTGCCCGGCGGTCGGGATCGAGCCCGACCTGGAAGGCTGGGACGCAGCTTGGGAGTCGGTGTTTGACCACGCTATCGCCGAGACGCCGGTCACGGTTTTGCGCGATTATCACGCCGAGAACCTGATGCTCGTCGGGCCTGAGCGCTCGCTCGGCCTGCTCGATTTCCAGGACGCGCTGGCGGGACATCCGGCCTATGATCTCGTGTCGCTGTTGCAGGATGCGCGGCGGACGGTCGATCCGGCGGTCGAGGCGGCGATGCTGGAACGATACGGCGCGGCGGCGGACGCGGGGGACGACTTCATGAACGCGTATCACGTGCTCGGCACACAGCGGAATGCGAAGATCCTCGGGATCTTCACGCGGCTGTGGAAGCGCGACGGCAAGCCGCACTACGCGACGATGTGCCCCCGGGTGTGGACGTATCTGGAGCGCGACCTGGCACAGCCGGTGATGGCGCCGGTCGCGGCGTGGTTCGCGGCGAACGTGCCGCCCGCGCTGCGCGGCGATCCGCTGGCCTTGAGCGCGTGAGCCGCCAGCAGACGATCCGCCCTGTCCCGCGCGGGATCGTGCCCGAGACGGCGATGGTGATGGCGGCGGGACTGGGCAAGCGGATGCGCCCGCTGACTGCGACGCGACCCAAGCCGCTGGTGCAGGTCGCAGGGAAACCACTGATCGATCACGTCTTCGAACGCTTGCAGGCGGCAGGGATCAAGCGCGCGGTCGTCAACGTGCATTACCTCGCGGACACGCTGGAGGCGCACGTCACCGACCGGTTCGCGGGGATCGACGTGGTAATTTCCGACGAGCGGAAAATACTGATGGAGACGGGCGGTGGACTCGTCCAGGCGCGACACCTGCTCGGTGATCAACCGGTGCTGGTGGTCAACAGCGACAATCTCTGGATCGACGGACCGGTCGATGCGATCAGGCTGCTCGCATCGCGCTGGGATGACGCCGAAATGGATGCGCTTCTGCTGATGGTCCCGCTCGCGCGCGCGCATAACCATAGCGGCATGGGTGATTTCTATCTGGGCGGTGACGGGCGGATCGTTGGACGGCGCAAGCCGGGCCGGGTCGCGCCGTTTTCCTATACCGGCATTCAGATCCTCCACCCCCGCCTGATCGCGGACTGGCCGGAGGGGCCGTTCTCGACGAACCTGTTCTGGGACCGCGCAATCGCCGCCGGACGCGCCTACGGTCAGGTCCACCAGGGTCTCTGGTTCGACGTCGGCACGCCCGCCGCGATCCCGAAGACCGAGGCGATCCTCGCAGATGGCTGATCTCGTCGCGACGGATCACCCGACGCTCTACACGATCCCTGCGCACCGGGCGTTTGCGGACGCGCTGGTTGCCGGGCTGACCCGGCGGGCGGGGCGCGATCCGCTGGCGCTCGCCCGCGCGCTGGTCGTGCTGCCGAACAACCGCGCGGTGAAGGCGGTTACCGAGGCGTTCGTTCGCGCGAGCGGTGGCGGGCTCGTGCTGCCCCGGTTGGTGGCACTGGGCGATCCTGAGATGGGCGAGGCGGTCGGCGCTGCGCTCGATCCGGCGGATGACATCGATCCGCCGCTGCCCGCGGTGCCACCGTATCAGCGGCGCATGATCCTCGCGCGACTGGTGTCCGAAGAGCGGGCGCGCGAAGGCCATCCGGTCGATGTGGCCGAAGCGGTGCGCCTCGCAGGCGAACTTGCACGGACGCTCGATCAGTTGTTGGTCGAGGAAGTGCCGCCGACCAAGCTGCGCGATATCGAGCTTGGGCCCGAACTGACCGAGCATTGGCGGCGTGCGCTCGCGACGTTCGAGATTGTGCTGCAACGCTGGCCCGGCGAACTCGCGCGTCTGGAGCGGATCGACGCGGCGACGCGACGCTCGGCGTTGCTCGACCGGCTCGCCCAGCGTTGGCGAAGTGCACCGCCAGCCGGCATCGTCTGTGCCGCGGGCGTGACCGATTCCGCGCCCGCGGTGGCGCGGTTGCTTCGCTGCATCGCCGACATGCCGCGGGGCATGGTGGTGTTCGCCGGCCTCGACCTCGCGCTGCCGGACGAGGAATGGGATGCGCTTGGCCCGCATGACGCGAACCCGGTTACCGGGCTCACCCGGAGATCGATCGAGACGCATCCCCAGTTCGACGCGAAACTGATGCTCCTGCGCATGGGCGTCGCCCGAGGCGAGGTGCAGACATGGCGCGAGGGCGGCGGACACGACGCCGACCCCGCGCGCGGCCGCGCGATCGCCAACGCGCTGGCGCCCGCGGACTTCACGGGCAAATGGACGCAGATCGCCGCTGAGGATCGCCGCCTGAAGGGCGTGACCGCCGCCGAACTCGCCACCCCGGCGGAGGAGGCCCAAGCGATCGCGCTTGTCCTGCGCGAGGCGCTGGAGGTGCCCGAGCGGACCGCCGCCCTCGTCACGCCGGATCGCGCGCTCGCACGGCGCGTGGCGGCACATCTCGGACGCTGGGGCATCGGGATCGACGACAGCGCGGGGCGACCCTTGTCGATCCTGCCACCGGGTACGCTGCTGCTCGCGTTGGCTGAGGCGGCAGCGCAACGCTTCTCGCCGCTCGCGTTGCTCGCGTTGCTGAAGCACCCGCTGGTCCGCGCGGGCGAGGATCGCTTGCTATGGCTCGACGGCGCGCGTGCGCTCGACCGACGGCTCCGTGGACCGCGGCCGGCGGCGGGGCTCGACGGGATCGCCGGACATCTGGAGGAGCGTAAAGGCACGGCAGCAACATGGTGGACCGATGTCCAGCCGTTGCTGACGCCGCTGGCGAACGCGTTCGATCAGGGACCGCAGCCCTTGGCGTCGGTGCTCGCCTGCCTGCGCGAGACGGCGCAGACCTTGTGCGGCGACAATCTCTGGTCGGGCCTCGCAGGGCGTGCGGCAGCGGAGTTTCTCGCCGATCTGGAAGCGGAAGCTCCGGCCGGACCGCCGCGGATAGATCCGCGCGAACTGCCACAGCTGTTGCGGACGCTGCTCGACGAAGTCGCGGTGCGACCGGCGCCGGGCGGCCACCCACGGCTCGCGATCTACGGCCTGATCGAAGCGCGATTACAGACCGCCGACGTCATGGTGCTCGGCGGGCTGAACGAAGGTGTGTGGCCGGGTCGTCCTGCGCCTGACCCGTGGCTCGCGCCGCGCATCCGCATGGAGCTGGGTCTGCCCGGCCTGGAGCGGCGTGTCGGCACGGCGGCGCATGATTTTGCGCAGGCTTTAGGCGCACCCCGCGCGGTCGTCACTCGAGCGCGAAGAGATGCGAAGTCGCCGGCTTTGGCTTCGCGTCTCTGGTTGCGGTTGCAGGCGCTCGCGGGCGATCGGTTCGAGCGGGCATCGGCGCTGGAAGGCTGGACGCGAGCGCTAGACGATCCGGGCGAGCATCTCCCCGCCGATCGTCCGGCCCCTTCGCCGCCAGCTTTGCTACGTCCGAAAGCGATCTCCGTCACCGAAGTCGATCGCCTCAAGGCCGACCCCTACGCCTTCTACGCGCGCCGCGTGCTCGGCCTCATGCCACTCGATCCGGTCGATGCCGACCCGAGCGCGGCGTGGCGTGGGACGGCGGTGCACGACATCCTCGAGCAATGGTGGAAGCAGGACAACTGCACCGTCGATACGCTGCGGCTGCGCGCGAAGGCGATGCTCGACGACGAGCGGACGCATCCGATGATGCGCGCGCTCTGGCAACCGCGCCTGCTCGAAGCGATCGACTGGATCGCCGGCGCCATAGTCGCGCAGGGCGAGGACGGCCGCCGCGTCGCCAGCGCCGAGGGCAAGGGCAAGATCGAGATCGCCGGCGTGACCTTGTCAGGTCGCTACGACCGGATCGACAAGCTCCCCGACGGGCGCCTCGCGGTGATCGACTACAAGACCGGCAAGCCGCCTTCGCCGACCGCGGTGCGCGCCGGCTACAGCCTCCAACTCGGCCTACTCGGCCTGATCGCCGAACGCGGCGGGTTCGAGGACGTGCGCGGCATCGCAGGCGCGTTCGAATATTGGTCGCTCGGCAAGAAGCGCGACGCGTTCGGCTATATCGAGAGCCCGGTCGATCCCGAGGGCAAGCGCGACAAGATCCCGACCGCCGAGTTCACGTCAATCGCCGCGCACAATTTCACCGAAGTCGTCGGCGAATGGCTGACCGGCAGCGCCGCGTTCACCGCCAAACTCGTCCCCGAATACGCCCCCTATGCCGAGTATGACCAGCTGATGCGACGCGACGAATGGTATGGCCGTGAGCGGTGATGCGCTCGCCACGCTACCCCGGCTGAGAGGCGCGCAGGCCGATGCGAGCAACCCGGCCTCGCACGTCTGGCTGTCCGCGTCGGCGGGCACCGGCAAGACGCAGGTGCTGGCCGCCCGCGTGTTCCGGCTGCTGTTGCGCGGCGTCGATCCCGGCGCGATCCTGTGCCTGACCTTCACCAAGGCGGGCGCGGCCGAGATGGCGCAGCGGATCAACGGGCGCCTCGCGGCGTGGGTGCGGATGCCCCCGCCGGCGCTCGCGGCGGACCTGATCGCGCTCGGCGAGAGCCCGGTGCAGGCGTTGCAGGACCGCGCGCGCACCCTGTTCGCCAAGGTGCTCGACGCGCCGGGCGGGGGCCTGCGCATCCAGACGATCCACGGATTCTGCCAGGGATTGTTGGCAGCGTTCCCGGTCGAGGCCGGGCTGACGCCGGGCTTTCGACCGCTGGAGGCACGCGAAGAGGCAGGCCTCGCACGCGAGGCACTGGCAACAATGCTGTCGGACGCCGAGCGCGAGGGCCGCGAACGTCCGGTCGAGATCGTCGGTCGGCTGTCCCTGCGGATGGGCGAGGGCGGGGCTGAGGCGTTCCTGCTCGCCTGCGCCCGAGCGCTGCCCGCGTTGGAGGCCCTCCCAGTCGGCATCCAGCCGTGGCTGCGACGTGAACTCGGCCTGCCCTCCGGCGATATCGACGAGGCGATCGAAGAGTGGTGCGACGCGCTCGACCTCGATGCGATCGCGCGCATCGCCGCGGCCAATCGCGCCTGGGGGACGGCCACCGGGCAGGCCGCGGCGGCGACTGTCCAGCGCTGGCTTGACTCCGAAGATCGCGCGGCGACCTTGGACGAGCTCGCCAGCGTCGTGCTCACCGGCACGGGCACCCAGCGCAAAGCCTCGAAGAAACTGATCGATGCCGAGCCGGATTACGAAATCCTCGCGCGGGACCTGGGCGAGGCGTGCACCGACGTGCTGTCGATGGTCCAGCGCGCGACCTATTGCGACCTGCTCGCCGACGGGCTGGAGGTCGGGCGCGACTATGCGCGCGGCTATGCGCTGGCCAAGCGACGCGCAGGCGCGGTCGATTTCGACGACCTGATCGCGACGACGGTGGCGCTGCTCGACCAGCCGGGGATCGGCGAATGGGTCCGCTACAAGCTCGACCAGGCGACCGAGCACCTGCTGATTGACGAGGCGCAGGACACCAACGGCCACCAGTGGCGGATCGTCCGCGCGCTGGCGGACGAGTTCTTCGTCGGCCGCGGCATCTATGCGCCGTCGACGCGCACCCTGTTCACGGTTGGCGATTACAAGCAGGCGATCTTCGGCTTTCAGGGCACCGATCCGCTCAATTTCCAGGCGGCGGAACAGTATTTCGGCGGCCGTGCGAGCGAGGCGGAAGGCGATGACGACTGGCCCGAGGAGGAGCGCGGGCTTCCGTTGGCGCGCCTCTCCCTTCGCCACTCGTTCCGATCGACCCGAACCGTCCTTGAGTTCGTCGACGCGGCGATCGACGCGATCGGTGAGCCGGGGCTCGGGATTGCGGGCGAGGTCGAACAGCACGCCAGCGAGGTCGCCGGTCCGGGCACCGTGACCTTGTGGCCGCCGGTGTCGGCGGGCGGCAGCGAGGACGACGAAGAGGGCTGGGTCGACGACGCAGTGCGCAAACTCGCCAGCGATATCGCCCGCGCGGTGAAGGCCTGGCTCGCGCCCGAGACCGGCCTGATGCTGGAGAGCAAGGGGCGGCGGTTGCGGCCCGAGGACGTCATGATCTTGGTCAAGCGTCGCGGCGATCTCGCCTCGATGATCGTCGCGCGGCTCTATGCCGAGGGCGTGCCGGTGGCGGGCGTCGATCGCTTGCGGCTGAACGCGCCGCTCGCGGTACAGGATCTGCTGGCCACGATCCGCTTCGTGTTGCAGCCCGAGGACGATCTGAGCGTCGCCGCGCTGCTCGTGTCCCCGCTGATCGGCTGGACGCAGGACGAACTGATGGAGGCCGCACCGCGCGAGGCGGGGCCGCTCTGGCGCCACCTGCAACGCACGCAACCTGCGACGCGGCTCGCGCCATTACTGGCGATGTTGGCGCGCGCGGACATCGCCACGCCGTACCAGTTCTTGGAGGAGTTGCTCTCGGGCCCCCTCGACGGACGCCGCAAACTGATCCGCCGGCTGGGCACCGAGGCGCGCGATCCGATCGAGGAACTGCTCAACGCCGCGCTGACGTTCGAGAGCACGACGACGCCGTCGTTGCAACGCTTCCTCGATTGGTTCGATCGCGGCGATGTCGAGATCGTGCGCGATCCGTCGGCGCCGCTCGATGCGGTCCGGGTGATGACCGCGCACGGCGCGAAGGGCCTGCAGGCGCCGCTCGTGATCCTGGCGGATGCAACGGCGGACCCGTCGGCGGCACCACGCTCGATCCTGAAATGGGTGCCCGAGCCTGGGGCCGCGCCGATCCCGGTATTCCGGCCGCGGTCGAGCGAGCGTGGCGGGCCGTTGGATGCGGTCGTGTCGGCTGCCGAGCAGCGCGAGCTGGAGGAGCATTGGCGGCTGTTCTACGTCGCCGCGACGCGCGCGGAAGAGCGGCTCGTGATCGCCGGTGCGCTCGGGCCGCGTGCGAAGGGCGTGCCGCCGGAGAACAGCTGGTACGCGGCGTCCGACCGCGCGTTGACGGCGCTCGAGGTACCGGTGGGCGAGCGCGCGCGGACGTTCGCCGGGGTCGAGCCCCAGCCTGCGGTGATCGCCAAGACTTCGGCATCGATCGAGATTGCGGCTAACGCGCAGCTGCCGGCCTGGGCGCATGAACCCGCACCGCAAGAAGCACGTCCGCCTCGTCCACTGTCACCCTCGGCGCTGGGTGACGACGCCGTGTCCGATCCACCGCCGACGCCTGCGATGCGGGTCGCAGCGGAGCGAGGCCGGTTGATCCATGCGCTGTTCGAGCGGCTGCCGGCGGTTGCCGCCACCGACCGCGCGACGGCAGCGGATCGCTGGCTGGCGAAAGCAGGCGGCGTCGACGATGCCGCGGCGCGCTCCGAAATCGTGCAAAGCGTGGTCGCCGTGCTCGACGATCCACGCTTTGCCGGGCTGTTCAGCGCGGATACGTTGGCCGAAGCGCCGATCGCCGCGACCCTTGCGAACGGCATGGTCGTGTCGGGGACGGTCGATCGCCTGCTGATCGAGCCCGACCGCATCCGCGTCGTCGACTTCAAGACCGGGCGGCGCGCACCACGCGGCCTCGACGACGTGCCGGAATATCACCTGAAGCAGATGGCGGCCTATGCCGAAGCCTTGAGCGTGATCTTTCCGGGGCGGTCGGTCGAGGCAGCGTTGCTGTACACGGCCGGCCCGCGGTTGATCGTGCTGACCGACGAGACGCTGGCCGCAAACAAGCCGCACTATCGGCCCACGGAGCAAAGCTAGCGCCCCGGTGGTTGAGCGCGCACGCGAGCGACCTTAGATACGACTCAACCAAGGAGAATTCACGATGGCGACCAAGCAGATCACCGATGCCAGCTTCGATGCGGACGTACTGAACGCCGACGGCCCCGTGCTCGTCGATTTCTGGGCGGAATGGTGCGGCCCCTGCAAGATGATCGGGCCGTCGCTCGAGGAGATTTCGGAAGAACTCGGCGAGAAGGTGACGATCGCCAAGCTCAACATCGACGAGAACCCCGACGCGCCGGGCGCGTACGGCGTCCGCGGCATCCCGACGATGATCCTCTTCAAGGGCGGCGCACCGGCGGCGACCAAGGTCGGCGCCGAGCCCAAGGGCCGGCTGAAGGCGTGGCTTGAAGGCGAACTGGCCTGATGCTACTGACGGCGCTGTTGCTTCTGGCGGCGGCGCCGTCATCGTCTGACCTCTATAAGTCAGACGCGTGCGAGACAGCGCGTCAACGCCAAGACCAAGCTGCCATGACCCGAGCTTGTATTCCGATGAAGTCGACTCGGACATACGAAGGCGTTTGGTACGACACGTTCGAAGGGCAGGAATTTTTTGACCGTGCGACGACGTTGGCGGTCAATCACGCTTTGCATTCGAGTGTTTGGCTGGAGATAAACCGGAAGGATGCGCTCGTCCGCGCCAATCTGCCGGGGCGCATTGCCGAGGTTATGACACCACATGCCTATCGGGTGCGGTTCGTCGGGGCCGAAACGCTGAACATGTCTTGCAATGAGCGCGACGCGTTCGGACTGCCGTCATGCTTTGGGCACGAAGGCGCTTTTCCAGGCATGGTAGTGGTCGAGAAGATTCTTGCGATCGAGGCACTCTAGCCTGTTGTCGTGATCATGACCGATAGTCGGCGTTGATCGAGATATAGCCGTGCGTGAGGTCGCAGGTCCACACCGTGGCCTTTCCCTCGCCAAGCGCCAGATCGACGCCTATTTCAATCTCGTGTCCCTTCAGGTGCGCGGCGACCGGTGCTTCGTCATAGCCGCTAAGCGCCAATCCGCCCTCGGCAACTTGTGTATTGCCGAAGCGGATCGAGAGCGTGTCGCGGTCGGCGGGTTCGCCGGCCTTGCCCACTGCCATTACCACACGCCCCCAGTTCGCATCCTCTCCGGCAATCGCAGTCTTCACCAGCGGCGAGTTGGCGATGCTCATCGCGATGCGGTGGGCACTGCGGTCGCTATCCGCGCCGGTCACCTGGATCTCGATCAGCTTCTGCGCGCCTTCGCCGTCACGAACGACGAGCATGGCGAGTTGATGGCACAGGTCTGCCAGCGCAGCGCGGAAGGCGTCCGCTCCCAGGCTGTCATCGTCCGCCAGCGGGACATTGCCGGCCTTGCCTGTCGCGAACGCCAGCACCGTGTCGCTGGTCGAGGTGTCGCTGTCGACGGTGATGCACGAGAAGCTCGGCGCGTTCGCCTTCGACAGCGCGGCCTGCAGGAATTCCGGCTCGACCGCGGCGTCGGTGAAGATGAAGCCGAGCATCGTCGCCATGTCCGGCGCGATCATTCCCGAACCCTTGATGATCCCGACCAGCGACACGGTGCGATCGCCGATCACCGCGGTCGTCACCGCGCCCTTGGTAAAGGTGTCGGTCGTCATGATCGTCGCGGCGGCATCCTCCCAGCCGCAGGGTTCCGCGGCGAACGCGGCGTCGAGCCCAGCCTCGGCCTTGTCGATCGGCAACGGCACCCCGATCACGCCGGTCGATGACACGAAAACGTCCGAAGGCTGGCACCCGAGGTGCGCCGCCGTCCGCGCCGCGATCGCCTCGACCGCCGCGCGGCCACGCGCGCCGGTAAACGCGTTCGAATTACCCGCATTCACGACCAGCGCCCGCGCCTGGCCAAGCGTCAGCGCCGCACGGCACCACTCCACCTCGGCCGACGGGCATTTGCTGGTCGTCAGCACGCCCGCCACCACCGTCCCCGGATCAAGCGTCACGAACGTCAGGTCGCACCGGTCCCACGCCTTGTACTGCGCGCGCGCGACATGCAGCGCGACTCCGTCGATCGAAGGGGCGGCGGGGAAGGGCAAGGCGAGGGGCGAGGTCTGCATGACGCCTTCATAGTCTCTGCGGTCCGGCGGGCAAGATCGGCGGTTGCGCTTGACCCGCTGACGTTCGCCGGTGTCCCGCGCGGCAGGCCAGCAAGGAAGGTGCCGTCAAAGCAGCCTTGCTCGTTGCGGCCGACGGATCGGTAGAGGCGTGCGAAGTCCTCGTGGGGAGTGGGACCAGCGCACTCGATGAAGGAACGTGCCGCGCCGCGGTTCGCCACGGCCAGTTCACCCCCGCGCGCGACGCGAAGGGGCGTGCAATCCCCTCGCGCATCGAATTGCCGCGCGTCCGATGGGCTCTGCCCTGAGACGAACGGTAGATTTTCCGAGCCGGCTCGCATACAGCCGGTGCTGCATGAACCTGCTGCTGCTCCTCTCTGCCCTCTTGTCCGCGCTGACCGGCGCGGTACCTGGCGTACGTGGGCAGTCGGCACAGGCCGTCGCACAAGGCAGCGTTTGCTCGCAGTCGATAGCAGCAACGCCAGCCAAGGTGCTGGTAAGGCCCGTATCTGGCCTTCCCGCGCTGCTTCAGGTTGCAGTCGCTACCACGTTGCGCACCATCGCAATCGTCTCGCTTCCGCTATGGGCAGAGCGCCGCCGCGAATAGCGTCTTGGTGTGACCTTATCGTAACCTTTGGATCCGAGCGATCCGCTTCCGCGTGCGCCCACCGTGTGCCGCCGCGTCTCAAATTCAGGAAATCAGCCCATGTTCGGTGGCCTCGCCAAATCCTTGTTCGGTTCGTCCAACGACCGCTACGTCAAGTCGCTCAACCCGATCCTCGCCAAGATCGCCTCGTTCGAGCCGTCGCTCCAGGCGATGTCGGACGCGGAGCTCTCCGCGCAGACCGTCAAGTTCCGTGCCCGGCTAGCAGAGGGCGAGAAGCTCGACGACCTGCTTCCCGAGGCGTTCGCTACGGTCCGTGAAGCCGCCAAGCGCGTGCTCGGCCAGCGCCATTATGACGTACAGATGGTCGGCGGCATCGTCCTCCACCGCGGCGAGATCGCCGAGATGCGCACGGGCGAGGGGAAGACGCTCGTCGCCACGCTCGCGACCTACCTCAACGCGCTCCCTGGTGATGGCGTCCACGTCGTCACCGTCAACGACTATCTCGCGGCGCGCGATGCGGAGTGGATGGGGCAGGTCTACACCTTCCTCGGCATGACGATCGGCGTCATTATCCCGAACCTGTCGGACGAGGAACGCCGCGCCGCGTACGCCGCGGACATCACCTACGGCACGAACAACGAGTTCGGGTTCGACTATCTCCGCGACAACATGAAGTACGAGCGCAGCGCGATGACGCAGCGCGCGTTCAACTTCGCGGTGGTCGACGAGGTCGATTCGGTGCTGATCGACGAAGCCCGCACGCCGCTGATCATCTCCGGCCCGACCGACGACAAGTCCGAGCTGTACATGCAGGTCGACGCAGTCGTGAAGCAGCTCGATCCCGCCGACTACGACAAGGACGAGAAGCAGAAGACGATCATCCTTACCGAGGACGGCACCGAGAAGGTCGAGCGGATGCTCGAGGCGGCCGGGCTGCTCGAGGGGCAGAACCTGTACGACTTCGAGAACACGCAGGTCGTGCATCACCTCAACCAGGCGCTGCGCGCGATCGTGATGTTCAAGTCGGACATCGACTACATCGTCAAGGACGGCAAGGTCATCATCATCGACGAGTTCACCGGTCGCATGATGGATGGTCGGCGCTGGTCGGACGGCCTGCACCAGGCGGTCGAGGCGAAGGAGGGCGTCCAGATCGAGCCCGAGAACCAGACGATGGCCTCGATCACGTTCCAGAACTATTTCCGCATGTACCCGAAGATCGGCGGCATGACCGGCACCGCGGCGACCGAAGCGGCCGAATTCTACGACATCTACAAGATCAACGTCGTCAGCATCCCGACCAACGTCGAGGTCAAGCGCGTCGACGAGGAAGACGAGTTCTACAAGGACACCAAGGACAAGTTCGCGGCGATCGCCAAGAAGATCAAGCATCACGCGGACCTCGGTCAACCAGTGCTGGTCGGCACGGTGTCGATCGAGAAGTCGGAAATGCTGAGCGAGTTCCTGGTCGGCGAGAACGTCGATCACAAGGTGCTCAACGCGCGCTTCCACGAGATGGAGGCGCACATCGTCGCGCAGGCCGGGCGCAAGTCCGCGGTGACGATCGCGACCAACATGGCGGGCCGCGGCACCGACATCAAACTCGGCGGCAACCTCGAATTCCGCATGCTCGACGAGCATCCCGAACTGGTCGAGGGCACGCCGGAGTATGACGAGGCGGCGGCGCGGATCACGATCGAGATCGAGGCGGAGAAGCAGGCGGTGCTCGCCGCGGGCGGGCTGTTCGTGCTCGGCACCGAGCGGCACGAGAGCCGGCGTATCGACAACCAGCTGCGCGGGCGGTCGGGTCGTCAGGGCGATCCGGGCCTGTCGCGCTTCTACCTCAGCCTCGACGACGATCTGCTGCGAATCTTCGGGCCGGACACGCTGTTTGCCAAGATGATGCGCAACAATATCGAGGACGGCGAGGCGATCGGCAGCAAGTGGCTGAGCAAGGCGATCGAGACCGCGCAGAAGAAGGTCGAGGCGCGCAACTACGACATCCGCAAGCAGGTCGTCGAATATGATGACGTGATGAACGAACAGCGCAAGGTCATCTACGAGCAGCGTGCGGACATCATGGATGCCGATACGGTCGGCGATGTGGTGACCGACATGCGCGCGGAGACGGTCAACGTGATCGTCGGCGATGCGTGCCCGCCCAACTCGTATCCCGAGCAGTGGGACGTCGCGGGGATGAAGACGCGGCTTGCCGAGGTGATGAACCTCGAGCCGCAGATCGACGCGTGGTTGCTGGAGGAGTCGGTCGACCCCGAGGTGATCGAGGAGCGCGTCCGCGCAATGGCGGACGAGGCGATCGCGCAGAAGTCGGCGGATCTCGATGCGGAGACGTGGACCTCGGTCGAGAAGTCGATCCTGTTGCAGAACCTCGACCATCACTGGAAGGAGCATCTCGCGACGCTCGACGCGCTGCGTCAGGTCGTCCATCTGCGCGCCTACGCCCAGAAGACGCCGATCAACGAGTATAAGCAGGAGGCGTTCTCGCTGTTCCAGCGCATGCTCGAGACGATCCGCGAGGACGTGACCAAGACGATCGCGCACGCCCAGTTCCAGATGCAGGCGCCGGTCGGCTTGCCCGAACTGCCGGATTTCATCACGACGCATTTCGACCCGTTCACAGGCGAGGATGATTCGAACGACTTCGATGCGGGAACGCGCGGCCACATCACCTCGACGATGCCGCCGTTGCAGATCCCTCAGCCGCAGGAGGCCGATATCGGTGAGGATCCTGCGAACTGGGAGGGTGTGGTGAGTCGCAATGCGCCTTGCCCTTGTGGGTCGGGGCGTAAGTACAAGCAGTGCCACGGGGCGGTTTGATATTTGGATGAACTAACGAGACCCTCCCGATCTACTACCACCCCGGCGAAGGCCGGGGCCCAGCTGGAAAGGTCGGAGTAACGAAGCGCACCGGCCGTTAGCAACGTCCCCTAACTGGGCCCCGGCCTCCGCCGGGGTGGGGATACTCGGTCGGCGTGCATCCACTATATGACGCACCCTCCGGTTCTCCCGCGAAGGCGGGAGTCCAGGCCATTGGCGGTGGTCTATGGGACTCCTGGACTCCCGCTTTCGCGGGGGAACGGTTACTCTCGGGGAACGGGACACGGAGCAACCCTCGGAACCGATCGTTAGGACCCCATGCGCCAAGCCACCACGATCCTAACCATCGACACCACCCGCCAAGGCCTCGTCGACGTCACCGACCAGATCGCCCGCTGGACCCGCGACCAACGCATATCGGAGGGCCTGCTGACGGTGTTCTGTCGCCACACCTCCGCCTCCCTCTTGATCCAAGAAAACGCCGCGCCCGAAGTTCGGACTGACCTGGAAGCCTACTTCGCCCGCATCGCCCCGGAATCACGTGACTACGAACACGACGACGAAGGCCCGGACGACATGCCGGCCCACCTCCGCACCGCGCTTACCCAGGTCCAGCTCTCGATCCCACTGATCGACGGCCGACTCGCGTTCGGCACATGGCAGGGCATCTACCTGTTCGAGCATCGCCGCCGCCCGCATCGCCGCACATTGGCGCTGCACTTGATCGGCGTTTAGACGAAACGTGAAAAATGAGTCAGCAAGGTGGCGCATTGGAGCGAACCCGTTCATCAACCGTTCCACCACTGACGGCTATTAAGAGGCGTTTCGCCGCACTCGCCGCGAACGGAGACATACCATGTTCATGAAACCTGGTCGCAAGGTCGCATTGGCAGCGCTCGCAACGGGCGCTCTATTGCTGGCCGGTTGCGCGACCGAGACCACCTATCGGCCGGCGACGGGCCAGGGGTTCAGCCGCACCGGCTATAGCGACCGGCAGGTAGAGCCGGGCCGCTTCCTCGTCAGCTTCGCCGGCAACAGCGTCACGTCGCGCGATACGGTCGAGCGTTACCTGTTCTTCCGCGCGGCCGAGCTGACGTTGCAGAATGGCTATGACTATTACCTGATGGCCGACCGCGACACCAACCTCCAGTCGCGGACCTACTCGACGCCGGGGATCGGTGGCGGGTTCGGCTATGGCGGCTTCGGCGGCTATTGGGGTCCGTCGTGGCGCTATTACGGCCGCGGCTTCGGCTGGCGCAACTGGAGCCCTTATGGCGGCTTCGGTGGTGGTTTCGGCGGCGGCTATGGCGGGTTCGGTGGTGGCCCATGGGGCAACGACTTCGATATCCGCACGATCGATCGCTATGAGGCGACCGCGGAGATCGTGATGCGCAAGGGCCCGATCCCGCGCGACAACATCCGGGCGTTCGATGCGCGCAAGGTCGTCGATAGCATTGGCCCGAGCGTCGTGCTGCCAAAGTAAGCTAAGGCTTTCGAGACGGTAAATAGGCCGGGCTACCCCAGGGTAGTCCGGCCTTTTTGTTGCGCTGCTCCCTCTCCCCTTCGGGGAGAGGGCCGGGGTGAGGGGCTGTTGTCGGCAGCAGCGTTCGCGGCGCCCCTCACCCAAGCCTCTCGCCAGAGGGGAGAGGGCTTAAGAAGCCGCCTTCGCCAACCCTTTCGACAACTGCAACGCGCCATGCAGCCGAGCCTTCGGATCACCCCACGCGCGTTGCAGCACCAGCTTGCTGTCAGGCCGCAACCGCGCGACGCCGTTCAGCCGCTCGACATACGCCAGCAGCTTGTCGATGTTCGGCGGCTTGTCGTCATGGAACGACACCAGCACGCCCTTCGGCCCCACGTCGATCTTCGACACGCACGCGCGTTTCGCGTTCAGCTTGATCTCGATGACCTTGATCAAATTCTCGGTCGCATCCGGCAGCGGGCCGAAGCGATCGATCATCTCGGCGGCGAACGCCTCGATCTCCTGGCCCTCGTCGAGATCGTTGAGGCGACGATACAGCCCCATCCGCAGGTCGAGATCGGGGACGTAATCCTCGGGAATGAGGATCGGCGCGTCGACCGTGATCTGCGGCGAGAAATCGCGCGGCCGCGACGAGGTCATGCCGCCGGCCTTGGCGTCCATGATCGCCTCTTCCAGCATCGCCTGGTAGAGTTCGAAGCCGACCTCCTTGATATGCCCGGTCTGCTCGTCGCCGAGCATGTTGCCCGCGCCGCGGATATCCAGATCATGGCTCGCCAGCTGGAAGCCAGCCCCCAGCGAATCGAGATCGGACAGCACTTTCAGGCGCTTTTCGGCGGTCACCGTCATCTGCCGTTCGGGCGGGGTAACCAGATACGCGTATGCGCGCGTCTTCGAGCGCCCCACGCGCCCGCGCAACTGGTACAGCTGGGCGAGGCCGAAGCGGTCGGCGCGGTGGACGATCATCGTGTTGGCGGACGCGATGTCGATCCCGCTCTCGATGATCGTGGTCGAGACCAGCACCTCGAACTTCTTGTCGTAGAACGCGGACATGCGCTCCTCGACCTCGGTCGGCGACATCTGGCCGTGCGCGACGACGAAGCGGATCTCGGGCACCTGTTCGCGCAGGAAATCCTCGATCTCGGGCAGGTCCGCGACCCTTGGCGTGACGACGAAGCTCTGGCCGCCACGGTAATGCTCGCGCAGCAACGCCTCGCGCAACACGACCGGATCGAACGGCATGATGTAGGTCCGCACCGCGAGGCGATCGACCGGCGGGGTCTGGATCACCGACAGCTCGCGGATCCCCGACATCGCCATCTGGAGTGTGCGCGGAATCGGCGTCGCGGTCAGCGTCAGCATGTGGACGTCCGCCCGCAGCGCCTTGAGCCGCTCCTTGTGCGTGACGCCGAACCGCTGTTCCTCGTCGACCACCACGAGACCGAGCCGCTTGAAGTCGATGTTCTTTGCGAGCAGCGCATGCGTGCCGATGACGACGTCGATCGTGCCGTTCGCCAGCCCCTCCTTGGTCGCCTTCGCCTCGCTCGCGGTGACGAGGCGGGAGAGGCGACCCATGTTCATCGGGAACCCTTCGAAGCGGGCGACGAAGTTGTTGTAGTGCTGGCGGGCGAGCAATGTCGTCGGGCAGACGATCGCGACCTGCTTGCCGCCCATCGCCGCGACGAACGCGGCGCGCAGCGCGACCTCGGTCTTGCCGAAGCCGACATCGCCGACCACTAGACGGTCCATCGGTTTGCCCGCGGCCAAGTCACCAAGCACGTCCTCGATCGCGCGGTCCTGATCCTCGGTTTCCTCGTACGGGAAGCGGTCGACGAAGCTCGGATAGCCGCTTGCATCGGGTTCGAGCACATCGCCCGGATGCAGCGCGCGTTCGGCGGCGGTCGCGATGAGTTCGCCGGCGATTTCGCGGATCCGCTCCTTCATCTTCGACTTGCGACGCTGCCACCCTTCGCCGCCAAGCCGGTCGAGCGTCGCGCCTTCCTCGGACGAACCGTAGCGCGAGAGGACGTCGATATTCTCGACCGGCACGTACAGCTTGTCGCCGCCGGCATAGCTCAGCGCAACGCAGTCGTGCGGGCTCTGGCCGACCGGGATCGAGGTCAGGCCCTCGTAGCGGCCGATCCCGTGCTCGGTGTGGACGACCAGATCGCCGGGCGTCAGCGTCGCGAGTTCGGCGAGGAACGCGTCGGCGGATTTCTTGCGCTTCTTGCGGTGGACGAGGCGGTCGCCGAGCATGTCCTGCTCGGTGAGCACCGCGATCCCCGGCGCGGTGAAGCCGTGGTCGAGCGGCAGGACGATCAGCGCGACGCCGAAGCTCTTTGCGGTGTCGGCGACGCCGAGCGCTTCCTGCCACGTCTCGGCGTGCTTGCCGCCTTTCATGCCGTGGTCTGCGAGCAGGCTCCCCAGGCGTTCACGCGCGCCGATCGAATAGCTGGCGAGGATCGGCTTACGGCCCTGTTCCCGGAGCTTCTCGACGTGGTCGGCAACGGCTTCGTAGATGTTCGCCTGCGCGGCGCGCTCGGGGCCGAAATCGCGTGGGCCGTCGACGTCGAAGTCGAGCACGGTGTCGCTCGGCGGTTCGTGGAACGGCGATGTGATGTGCGCGGCGAACGCCTCGACCCCGCCGGACCATTCCTGCGCGTCGAGATAGAGCGCCTTGGCGGGCATCGGCCGATAGCTGCCGGGCTGGGCGGCCTCGGCGCGTTTGCGGTTCTCGTAATAGTCGGCGATCGATTCGAGCCGGCTTTCGACCGCTGCGGCGACGCCGTTGTCGCGCACCACCACGTCGTCGGCGCCGAGATGGTCGAACAGTGTCGCCATCTTCTCTTCGAACAGCGGCAGCCAATGCTCCATGCCCGCGATGCGGCGGCCTTCGGAGATCGCCTGGTACATCGGATCGCCGGTCGCAGTCGCGCCGAACGCGTCGCGGTAGCGGGTCCTGAAGCGCTTGATCGAGTCCTCGTCGAGCAGCGCCTCGGATGCGGGGAGCAGGACGAAGCCGTCGATCCGGCCGGTGGTGCGTTGGTCCGCCGCGTCGAACGTGCGGACGCTCTCGATCTCGTCGCCGAAGAAATCGAGGCGGAGCGCGTGGTCTTCGCCCGACGGATAGAGATCGACGATCCCACCGCGGACCGCATATTCGCCCTGATCGTGGACGGTGTCGGTGCGGACATAGCCGTTCGCCTGGAGCAGCATGGCGAGCTTGTCGCGGCCGATCCGCTCGCCGGGCGCGAGCCGCGCGACGAGCTGGCGGATGCGGAACGGGGTGAGGACGCGCTGCGTCGCGGCGTTGGCGGTCGTGAGAAGGAGCTGCGGCCCCTTCGGCTTACCCTGCAGGCGTTGCAGCGCCGCGACACGCTCGGCCATGATGCGCAGCGTAGGTGAGGCGCGGTCGTAGGGGAGGCAGTCCCATGCCGGGAAGCTCAGCACTTCGAGATCGGGCGCGAAATACGCCGCGGTCGAGGCGACCGCGCGCATCGCCGCATCGTCCGGCGCGATGAACACCGCGCGGGTCTTCGCAGCGCGGGCGAGGTCGGCCAGCAGCGACGGCTGGAAGCCGGACGGCACGCCCGACAGCGTCAGCGGGGTTTTCGCGGAGAGGATCGTCTTGAGGTCTGGCATCGTTTTCCTAAAGCCCTCTCCCCGTCGGGGAGAGGGTTGGGTGAGGGGCTGTTCCGGGCGCTGCGTTTGCGGCTGCCCCTCACCCCGACCCTCTCCCCGGAGGGGAGAGGGAGTGCGTTACTTCACGACCGTGACGTAATTAATGTCGCGCATCGCCTGCATCATCGGCCCGTCCCACTCGGGCGGACACACGATCGAGCCGATCGCCCAGCCCATGATGTCGACGTCCTGCTCCTCGAGCAGCGCCTCGAACCAGTCGAGCTCTTCCGGCGTCCACGTCCGGCCATAGGTCGCGAAGAAGCCGCCGATCATCATGTCGGCTTCGCGCGTGCCGCGGTGCGAGCTGCGAAAGCCGAGGCGCTTCAGGCGGGTTTCGTGATCCATCGTATCTCCAACGCCGATAGACCGGCGACCGCTGGCGGCGGGCGTCGGCTTGGCTATATGGAGCAGATAGTCATGCGACCCGAAATCCTCAATCCGCTGTTCGCCGAAACCCTCGTCCTGAAAGGGGTGGGGCCCGCGCTCGCCAAGCCACTCGACCGGCTCGGGCTCGCGCGCGTCGTTGACGTCGCCTTCCATCTGCCGACCGGTTACGTCGATCGCCTGCCGCGCACCGAGCTGATGTCGAGCGATGCGGGGCGGATCATCACGATCACGCTGACGCCGCGCGACTACAAGATCAGTGCGGGGCGGGGGCCTACGCGGGTGCAGGCTACCGACGAGCTTGGCAATTACGTCAGCCTGGTTTTCTTCGGCGGGAGTTCCGGTTGGGCGAAGAAGCTGCTGCCGATCGGTGAGGCCAAGCGGATTTCGGGCCGGCTCGACGAATACGGCCAGGAATTGCAGATCGTCCATCCCGACATCGTCGAACCCGACGAGGAGTTGCGCGAGCGCGAGCCGACCTATCCGCTGTCGGAAGGCCTCACGTCGCGGCGACTGGCGGCGCTGACCGCGCAGGCGGTCGCGCGCGCGCCGGACCTGCCCGAGTGGATCGAGCCGGGCCTGAAGGCGAAACGCGAATGGCCCGGCTGGCACGAGTCGCTCGCGCGCATCCACGCTGACCCATCGGATGCGAAGGCGCGCGAGCGGCTCGCCTATGACGAGGTGTTCGCGAACCAGTTGGCGATGACGATCGTCCGCGCGGATACCCGCAAGCGGCGAGGGCGGGCGTTGCAGGGCGACGGCCGGCTGCGCGACTTGCTGAAGCTGCCCTACACGCTGACCGGCGCGCAATCGCGGACGGTCGGCGAGATTGAGGGCGATCTCGCGCAGACCGCGCCGATGCTACGGCTGCTGCAGGGCGATGTCGGCTCGGGCAAGACGCTGGTCGCGGCGATGGCGATGCTGATCGCGGTCGAGGCCGGCGCGCAGGCGGCGATGCTCGCGCCGACCGAGATCCTCGCGCGCCAGCATTACGAGACGCTGCGGAAAACGCTCGCCGGCCTGCCGATCGAGATCGGCGTGCTGACTGGTCGCGACAAGGGCCGCGTGCGGGAGGCGACGCTGATGGCGCTGGCGAGCGGCGAGATCGACATCCTCGTCGGCACGCACGCGATCTTCCAGGACGCGGTCGGCTACAAGGATCTCGGGCTCGTGGTGGTCGACGAGCAGCACCGCTTCGGCGTCGCGCAGCGCATGACGTTGCAGGCCAAGGGGGTCGCGCCGCCGCACCTGCTGGCAATGACCGCGACGCCGATTCCGCGTACGCTGACGCTCGCGCAGTACGGGGAGATGGATGTGAGCCGCCTCGACGAGATGCCGCCGGGCCGCCAGCCGATCGAAACCCGCGTGATCTCCGAAGACCGGCTCGACGACGTGGTCAACGCGCTCGGCCGGCATCTGGCGGACGGCGGGCAGGCATACTGGGTATGCCCGCTGGTCGAGGAGAGCGAGAAGAGCGACCTCGCCGCCGCCGAGATGCGCGCGGAAACCCTGCGCGCGCGCTTCGGCGACAAGGTCGCGCTCGTCCACGGCCGCATGAAGCCAGCGGAAAAGGATGCGGTGATGGCCGAGTTCTCCGCCGCGCGAACTTCTGTGCTGGTCGCGACGACGGTGATCGAGGTCGGCGTCGACGTCCCCAACGCGACGCTAATCGTGATCGAGCACGCCGACCGCTTCGGCCTCGCCCAGCTCCACCAGCTCCGCGGACGGGTAGGGCGCGGCACCGGGCGGTCGATCTGCTTGCTGATGCGCGGGTCCTCGCTTAGCGAGACATCCCGCGCGCGCCTCGCGTTGATGCGCGAGACGAACGACGGCTTCCGGATCGCCGAGGAGGATCTGCGGTTGCGGGGCGCGGGCGAACTGCTCGGCACGAAACAGTCTGGCGAGATGGCGTTCCGTCTGGCCACGCCAGACATGATGGCCGACCTGCTGCAATGCGCGCATGACGACGCGCGTCTGCTGATCGACCGCGACGGTGGGTTGGAGGGACCGAGAGGGCAGGCAGCGCGCACCGCCCTCTATCTGTTCGACCGCGACGCCGGCGTGGCGCTGCTCCGCTCCGGCTGAACGGTCAGCTGTTGCGGATCATCACCGTGAGCATCGTGTAATATTCGGCGAGAGGGATCGTCCGTTCGAGCTCGCATCCGATCCGACCGCCGAGCGACCACCGTACGACCGCGTCGACATAGCCGAAGATCGGCAGGCGTATCCGCAGTCGATCACCCGCGGCCGGATCGCCGTCACACCGTGCCATCAGGCCATTGGCGGACATGTTGACAAGCACCAGCTTGACCATGCGGTCGTCGCCGTCGAGCGCATGCGTGCGGTGCATGACTTCGTCGCGGGGCTCGCCGCGCGCATCGCGAACGGCCATTGCGTAGCGTGGCATCGATCGCTCCCCTGGAATAACCATCCCGCTTGTGTACGGCGCGCGGCGTGAACCCGATACGAACGGTGATGCTTAACGCGACGTTCTTCGAAACGAGAATGCGTCTATTACGAGGGGGTTAGCATCCCATGTCGTTTCTTGCCGAGGCTGAGCCGGACGGGCGACGCGACGTCGATGCTGATGGTCGGCTCGCGGACGGCCTCGCCATCGACACGCACGGCGCCCTCGGCGATCTTCCGGCGGGCCTCGCCATTGGACGCCACGAAGCCCAACCCGACCAGCGCCTCGACGACACCAATCGACCCACCCGTAATGGCGTAGCTCGGTAGCGAGTCGCCCGACGCGCCCTCCTCGAACGTCTTACGTGCGGTCTCGGCGGCTTGGTCGGCAGCATCGCGACCGCGGCACATCGCGGTCGCTTCGTTGGCGAGGACGATCTTGGCGGCATTGATCTCCGCGCCTTCGAGCGCTTCGAGACGCGCGATCTCGTCGAGCGGGAGGTCGGTGAACAGCTTCAGGAAACGGCCGACGTCGCGGTCGTCGGTGTTGCGCCAGAACTGCCAGTAGTCGAAGTGCGGCAACTGGTCCTCGTGCAGCCAGACCGCGCCCGACATCGTCTTGCCCATCTTGCCGCCATCCGCGGTCGTGATCAGCGGAGTGGTGACACCGTAGACCTCGGTCGAGTCCATCCGGCGTGCGAGTTCGATGCCGTTGACGATGTTGCCCCACTGATCCGAGCCGCCCATCTGCAACCGGCAGTCGGCGCGACGCGACAATTCGAGGAAGTCGTACGCCTGGAGGATCATGTAGTTGAATTCGAGAAAGCTCAGCGACTGTTCGCGGTCGAGGCGGAGCTTGACCGAATCGAACGCGAGCATCCGGTTGACCGAGAAATGCTGGCCGACGTCGCGCAGGAACGGGATGTATTCGAGCGCGTCCAGCCACTCGGCATTGTCGAGCATCACCGCGTCGGTCGGGGCCCCCACTTCACCCTCAGGCGCGAAGGTCAGGAAGCGTTCGAAGATGCGGCGGATCGAGGCGACGTTGGCCTTGATCCCGTCCTCGCCGAGCAGCTTGCGCGCCTCGTCCTTGAAGCTCGGATCGCCGATCTTGCCGGTGCCGCCGCCCATCAGGACGATCGGTTTGTGTCCGGTCTGCTGGAGCCGACGGAGCAGCATGATCTGGACGAGGCTGCCGACGTGGAGCGACGGCGCGGTCGGATCGAAGCCGATATAGCCGGGCACCACTTGTTTGGCGGCGCGGGCATCGAGCGCGGCCGCGTCGGTCATCTGGTGGACATAGCCGCGCGAGGTCAGCGTGGTGAGCAGGTCGGACTGGTAGGTCATGGTGCGTCTCGTTCCCCTTCCGCGTGCGGAGGGGTTAGGGGAGGGGCTTCCTTGCCCCCATGCCCTCCCCCGACCCCTCCCGCAAGCGGGAGGGGAGAATCACGTTCGCGGCAATTGCGACGTTGGATCCACCGGCGTCCGCCCCTTGCGCAGTTCGAAATGCAACTCCGGCCGATCCGCGAAGCCGGTATCCCCCGACAGCGCCACCGTCTGGCCTCGCTTGACGCTCTGGCCGCGTTGCACGAGCAGCTTAGACGCGTGGCCATAGACGCTCGTCCAGCCGCCGCCGTGCTTGATGATCACCAGCCCGCCGAGCGCAGCGATGCCGTCGCCGACATAGGCGACGACGCCGTCCGCGGCCGCATGGATCGGCGTCGAGACCGGTACGGCGATCTTGATGCCGTCGTTGCGTTCGCCGCTCGCGCCGTGGCCGAAGCGTTTCACGACCTTGCCGTCGACCGGCCACAGGAACCCGCCGCTCGCGAGACGCGCCGGCGCGGTGACGACGGCATTCGACGGCAGCACGCGGCGCGGTGTCGCGATCGGCCTCGCCGGCGCCTGGTTGCTGGCGAGCGCGGGTTCGCCTCCGGTCAGGATATCGTCGATATCGAGCGTGAAGGCGCGCGCGCGTTCCGATGCGGTCGCAGTGCCGCCGCTCGGCTCGCCGGGGATCTGGATGCGCTGGTCGGCGCGCAGCACGTAGGGCTCGACGAGCGCGTTGGCAGCGACGATCCGCGACCATTCGACGCCGTACGCGCGCGCGATCGCGATCCCAGTCTCGCCGCGGCGGACCTGGTGATAGCGGCCACCAGGGATCTGCAACCGTTGGCCGGCTTGGATCGAATAGGGCGATTCGAGGTCGTTCGCGCGCGCGATCGCTTCGAGGCTCGCACCGCTGCGATCGACCACGCGGCTTAACGTATCGCCGGGGCGGACCACATAGGTCGTGTCAGGGATCGTCTTCGCATCCGCGCTGACCGGCCGCGCCTCCCAGGCGGGGCGCGGGGCGGGCAGGGTGGTGACCTCGCCCGTGTCACGTCCGGGGATGTCCTGCGGCTGCCGGTCGTCGCGCGGCGTATCCTCCCGCGGCGAATCGTCACGGGGACGCGGCGGATCGTCGCGGCGGGGCGGCGGATCGCGGTACGGACGCCGTGGCGGATTACCGTAGCCGGCGGGGTGATCGACGTGCGGAATGCACGCGGCCAGCGCGAGCGTCGCCAGCGGAACCAGGACGCCCGCACGCCGCATCAACGATAGGCCTGCGTCAGCATGTCCATCGACTCGAAATGGGTCAGGTCGAGATGCAGCGGCGTGACCGAGACGTACCCCGCCGCGGTCGCTTCAAGGTCGGTCGAGGGCGCCGGCGTCTCGACGGTTCGGCCAAGCGCGAACCAGTGATATTCGTACCCGCGCGGATCGGTGTTGCTGACGATCTGCAACCGGCCATAGTCGCGGAAACCCTGGCCGACGACGCGAATGCCCTTCACCGCATCGGCCGGGCCCGCGGGGAAGTTGATATTGACGAGCGTACGCGGTGCGAGCGGAGCATCGATCAACGGCCGCAACACGCGTTCGCCCCATGCCGCCGCCGCCTCGAACGGCACGCTGTCGCCCATGCCCTCGCGGCTGTAGATCTGGCTCAGCGCCATTGAACGGATACCGCCGAGCGCACCCTCCATCGCAGCCGAGACGGTCCCCGAATAGGTCACGTCCTCGGCCAGGTTCGCGCCCCGGTTGACGCCCGACAGGATCAGGTCGGGCGGGCAATCCTTCATGATCTTGGCGAGCGCCATCATCACCGCGTCGGTCGGGGTGCCCGCGACGGCGTAGCGCTTTTCGCCGTGTTTCCGCACCCGGATCGGCCGCGACAGCGTCAGCGAATGGCCGGCGCCCGACTGTTCCTCGGCGGGCGCGACGATCCAGACATCGTCGGACAGCGTACGTGCGATCGTCTCCAGCACCTTCAGGCCGGGCGCATGATAGCCGTCGTCATTGGTGAGCAGGATCCGCATCAGCGCTTTGGCTCCAGGACGGTGAGCCCGCCAAGATACGGCTGGAGCACGGCGGGAACTGCGACCGAGCCGTCTTCCTGCTGATAATTCTCCAGCACTGCAACGAGCGTTCGCCCGACCGCGAGCGCGGAGCCGTTGAGCGTGTGGACGAACCGCGTGCCCTTCTCGCCCTCGGGCCGGTAGCGTGCGTTCATCCGCCGCGCCTGGAAATCGGTGCAGGTCGAGACGCTGCTGATCTCACGGTAGCGCGCCTGGCCCGGCAGCCAGACTTCCAGATCGTAGGTGCGTGCCGCGGTGAAACCCATATCGCCGGTGCATAGGAGCATCCGCCTGAACGGTAGCTGCAACGCGTCGAGCACGCCCTCCGCGCACGCCGTCATGCGCTCGTGCTCGGCCTCGGACATGTCGGGGGTGACGATCGAGACCATCTCGACCTTGTCGAACTGATGCTGGCGGATGTAGCCGCGCGTATCGCGACCCGCAGCGCCCGCCTCGGAGCGGAAGCACGGCGTCAGCGCGGTGAAGCGCAGCGGCAGTTCGGCCTCGGTGAGGATCTGTTCGCGGACGATGTTGGTGAGGCTCACCTCCGCGGTCGGGATCAGCCAGCGACCGTCGGTGGTGCGGAACAGATCCTCCGCGAACTTCGGTAGCTGGCCGGTGCCGAACACGGCCTCGTCGCGGACCAGCAACGGCGGCGAGACCTGCTCGAAGCCGGCGTCGGCTACATGATCGAGCATGAACTGGCCAAGCGCGCGTTGAAGCTTGGCGGCGGGCCCGCGGACCAGCGTGAAGCGCGCCCCCGACATCGCCGCGCCGGTCTCGAAATCAAGACCGATCGCAGGACCGATCGCGTCGTGCTCGCGCGCGGTGAAGGCGAACGTCGTTGGCGTGCCCCGCGTGTGGACGAGCGCGTTGTCGTCCTCGCCGCCGCCCTCGGGCACGTCGGTTGCGGGAAGGTTGGGGATCGCGGCAAGCATGGCCTGGAGTTCGCCACCAAGCCGCGCTTCGTCGGCCTCCAGCGTGGGCAACGCCTCCTTCAGGCTTGCGACGTCGGCCATCAAAGCCTGCGCCTTGGCCTCGTCCTTCTGCGCCTTGGCCTGTCCGATCGCTTTCGAAAGTTCGTTGCGGCGGGTCTGCGCCGTCTGCGAGTCCGCTATCGTCGCGCGGCGCTGCTCGTCGAGCGTCACCAGCGAAGCGGACTGCGGTGCGACACCCCGCTTGGCGAGGGCGGCGTCGAAGGCGGCGGGATCGTCGCGGATCAGGCGTATGTCGTGCATGGTCGGGCTATGCCGACCGGCGGGGGCGTACGCAAGGCAGCGCAACCTCCCCGGCATGCGGCGCGTTCACCCCGCATACGCATAGCGAAAAGGAGAGACACGCATGCATCTTCCCCACAACTCCGTCGTGCTAGTCGCGGACGGCCGGAAAATGCTGTTCCTGCGCAACGAGGGCGACACCGAGTTCCCCAATCTCGTCGTCGAAAAGGCGCAGGAGCAGGACAACCCGGCGACGCGTGAACAGGCGACCGATTCCGCAGGCCGCGCGTCGTCGCCACAGGGCGGTGTGCAGAGTTCGGTCGAGCCGACCGATTTCCACCAGATCGAGGAAGATCGCTTCGCCGCCGACGCGGCCGACTTTCTGAAGACCGGTGCGCTGAAGAACAAGTACGACTCATTGATCGTGGTTGCACCGCCGAAGACGCTCGGCGAACTGCGCAAGCATTACCACAAGGAAGTCAGCAGCCGCCTCAAGGGCGAACTTGACAAGGACCTGACCGGGCATCCGATCAAGGACATCGAAAAGGCCCTCATGAACGCCTGATCGACCGATACGAAAAAGGCCCCGTCGGAGGATCTCCGGCGGGGCCTTTTCTGTGCAAAGTTCCAGAAGTTAAGCTGCAACCGCCTTTGTTTTGGCGAAACGCTTGCGCGCTACCAGCGCAGCGGCCGCCGCACCGAACAGCAGGACCATCGGCGGAGCAGGAACGGGTGCCGGCGGACCACCGCTCGACCCTGTGCTGCCGCTCGAACTGGCGCTGCTGGCGCTCGACGCGCTGCTGGCGCTGCTCGCGCTCGATCCGCTGGCGGACGAGCCGCTGCTGCCCGAGGACGCGGAACTGCCCGACGATCCGTTCGAGCTCCAGCCGCCTGTCGAGTTCCAGCCGCCGCTCGACCCCCAACCCTTGCTGCTCGACCCGTAACCCGAAGAACTGCCGCTGCTGGCCGACGACGCGGACGAGGCCGACGACGCCGAGGATGCACTGCTGGTCGACGACGACACGTCGCCGCTCGATCCGCCCGATGCGGACGAGACGTTACCACTCGACCCGCCCGACGCCGAGGATACATTGCCGCTCGATCCACCCGAGGCAGACGAGACGTTGCCGCTCGACCCACCCGTCGACGACGTGCTGGAGATGGTCGCGCCGCCCGTGCTGGTCGAGGAACCACCGCTGGACGTTGAAGACGCGCCGCTGCTGGTCGAGGATCCGCCGGTGGAGGTCGATCCGCCGCTCGACGTCGAGGAGATCACGATGCTCCCGCTCGATCCGCCGCTGCCGCCGAAGCCGCCGCCAAAGCCACCACCGAAACCGCCAAATCCACCGGGCGTGCCGAAGAACCCACCGCTACCGCCGACCACCACCGGGACAGGGCCCGCGCCGCCGCCACCGATATAGCCGTCGCCGACCGGAACCGGAACCGGTGCTGCGTTCGCGACCGTCACCACGGTCGGCGCGCACGTCTGGCGAGTCGTGGTGACGACCCGGCGCACGCGCGGTCGAGCCACGGCAGCGATCTGCGGGCGCGCGACTCGCTTGACCAGTACGCGCTTGGTATTGGCAGTACGCTGCGGACGCTCGGCGATATGCACCGCGCCGCCGCCGATCAAAGCGCCGCCGCACGCGCACGCGCACAATTTCGCCAGGGCCATCCTCACCGACATATCGTCACTCTTTCGTTGCCGGCACCCTCGTGTTGCCGGATCCCCGTACGCAGTATTCGGAACTGCTATCCGACTAACTGCAAAACAAAGCGTTAAGCGCAAGTGGCTTAACCACATTCGACATGGTTAAACGAGGATTTACCTGTGCGGAATACTGGATGCTATCGTTAACGTGCCGCACTGGGACACAGTCGTTGCCTGCCGTCCTGCGCGCGCATTTCAAACGTATGACAGCGACTGCGACATCCCCGATCTCGCGACCGCAATATAATGTCGGTTTCGGGGCAGAATGCGCAAGTCCTGTCGCTTGTGGTCCCCAGCACGTGAGACTATAGGCGCTTTCACCATTTGGGGGCGGTCCTTGGAAATCAGCGAGGCTGATACGACGGGGCCAGAGGGAGAGTGGTATGGCGACCGTGATGAATCGTATGGACGATACCGAGAATTCCAGTCGAGAGGCCGCCAACGACAGCGGCGAGGATGGCTATCGTCCAGACGCGGACGAGCCGTTCATGAGCTTGAAGCAGCAGGCGTATTTCCGCCGAAAGCTTCAGGAGTGGAAGGAGTCGATCCTGCGGGAGTCGCAGGAAACGCTCTCCCAGCTGCAGGTCGATTCGCTGCGTGAGGCGGATCTGACGGACCGCGCTTCGAGCGAAACCGACTGGTCGATCGAACTGCGCACGCGCGACCGTCAGCGCAAGCTGGTCTCGAAGATCGAAGCCGCGATCCGGCGTATCGACGAAGGCGAATATGGCTATTGCGAGGTCACCGGCGAGCCTATCAGTCTCGCACGGCTGGAAGCGCGGCCGATCGCGACGATGACGGTCGAGGCGCAGGAACGACACGAGCGTAACGAGAAGGTGTCGCGCGAGGATTGATCGCGCCCACCGACGGGGAAGAGAAAGCTGTGTTCGATCATGGTAAAATCGGTCGCGGCATGAGCATCGACACCGGGTCGGCCGGCGGCAACGAGAACCGCCGACAGCGCGAGCGGGACAGCTTGCTGCTGGTCGCGCAGGTGCGGGTCGGCGACGAGACGACTGCCCGCGAGGCGAGGGTTCGTAATCTGTCCGAGACGGGTTTGATGGCCGAGCTCGCCAAGGTCGTCGATGTCGGGACGCCGGTTACGGTGACATTGCGCGGGATCGGCGAAGTTGCCGGCACGGTCGCGTGGTGCACCGAGGGGCGGATGGGCATATCGCTCGACTCGTCGATCGATCCGCTGCTGGTGCGCAAATCTCCCGGTGGGGCCAAACCCTTGTCGCCGTCCTATACCGTCAAGGCGTCGGACAGTGCGTACGCCTTGCGCAATCCGAAGCCACTGTAGCTCCGGCAAGTGGCTCCCCGGATTTACCCGGGGAGCAGTATCTGCAACCGTTATACGCTGACGATCTCTTCCTTCAGTCGCAGCTTCTGCTTCTTCAGGCTCGCCAGCAGGTTCGCGTCGGGTAGCGGACGGTGCGTTTCGTCGGCGATCCGCTGCTCCAGCACGGCATGCTTGGTTTCCAGGGCTGTCTGATGAGTCGTCTGCACGGTGGGATGCCTCCTGCATTCGGGTTGGGGAACGGAGTAAACCACTCCGTCATCGAAATGTCTTCATCGGAAACGGACCAAATCGATTGGTCGAACGATTTGGCGCGACGGACCGATCGTGCGCAGAGAGGTCGCGATTCGTCGCGAAGTACGTTTTCGGTCTCGGTCTGACGGGCAGGGACGGTTTCGCACTCGCGCACTGCGCTGCGTTTGCTAAGGGCACCGGATACGACGGCAGCCATCGGGGGGCGAGTGGACGACGCGCAGACCAGAGTTCGACTTGATTCATTGCGGATCGAGCATCGCGATCTCGACGACGCGATCGCCGCCCTCGCGTTGGCGTCGACGCCCGATCAGTTGCAGATGGCGCGGCTCAAGAAGCGCAAATTACGGCTTCGGGACGAAATTGCCTCACTGGAAGACCTGCTGATCCCGGATATTATCGCGTGATTGCAACGTCCTAAACTGGAACGCGCACGTACTGGCGCATTTTGGGACAGGTGATGGTTAGCGTGTCGTTAACCTCTCTGGATGGCGTCCGGCCGGTGTGCCATTTGTCCAATCGATGACCCACGCCGGCTATGAATCGCGGATGCAGCGCCGCCTGATCGACGCTCTGTACAGCGAAGCGATGCTGCTGGCCGACGAGGCGCGGACCTATTTCGACGAAGCCGGCCGGGTCGAACGCGAGGCGCTCGATCCGCTGATCCGGGTCAGCTTCAGTTGCGAATCGCTCAAGGTGACGACGCGGCTGATGCACGTCATCGCGTGGCTGCTGACGCAGCGCGCGGTCCAGGCCGGGGAGTTGCGCCTGCGCGACGCGCTCGATCCCTCGCGGCGGCTGGGCGATGCGCCGATTACCGATGCGGCGCTGCTCGCGATGCTGCCGGCGCGGGCGCGTGAGATGATCGGGTCCAGCACCGACCTGCATCGACGCGTGGCCCTGATGGATGAGGCGCAGGATATGCCGGCGGTAATCGCGAGCCCCGTTCGGTCGATGCAGAAGCGGATCGCCAACGCGTTCTAGGGCGCTGAGTTTAACTCGGCAGCAGAGCGGCCCGCTGGGCGGTGTGTGCTTACATCATCACGGAGAGTTTGGGTTCGGGGAGGGGGCAAACTCACCCCGTAAATCGGCAATGGTCGGGGCGATAGGATTCGAACCTACGACCCCTGGACCCCGAGACCAGTGCGCTACCAGACTGCGCCACGCCCCGACAACATTGCCGGTGAACGCCCTAGCCGCGACATCCCGAACGTTCAAGACAATTATGGAGTGTGTCCGCGATCTATCGCGCACGCGGTGTCGCTGCTAGGAGCGCGCCATGACTCCGCTCGACCGCATCCGCAATTTTTCCATCATCGCCCATATCGACCATGGCAAGTCGACGCTCGCCGACCGGCTGATCCAGGAAACTGGCGGCCTCACCGCGCGCGAAATGTCCGAGCAGGTGCTCGACAACATGGACATCGAGAAGGAGCGCGGGATCACGATCAAGGCGCAGACCGTGCGCCTCGCGTATCACGCCAAGGACGGTCTCGATTACGTCCTCAACCTGATGGACACGCCGGGGCATGTCGACTTCGCCTATGAAGTGAGCCGCAGCCTGGCTGCGTGCGAAGGCGCGCTGCTGGTGGTCGATGCCGCGCAAGGCGTCGAGGCGCAGACGCTCGCCAACGTCTACCAGTCGATCGAGCACGACCACGAGATCGTGCCCGTCATCAACAAGATCGATCTGCCCGCCGCCGAGCCCGAAAAGGTGCGCAAGGAAATCGAGGACGTGATCGGCATCGATGCATCGGAGGCGGTGCTCGCGTCGGCGAAATCGGGGATCGGCATCGTCGAGATCCTCGAGGCGATCGTCACCAAGATCCCGCCACCGAGCGGCGACCCGGAGGCGCCGCTGAAGGCGATGCTGGTCGACAGCTGGTACGATCCGTATCTCGGCGTCGTGATTCTGGTGCGCGTGATCGACGGCGTCCTGAAAAAGGGCCAGCAGATCAAGTTCATGCAGACGGGGACGATGCACCTTGTCGACCGGGTCGGCTGTTTCCGTCCGAAGATCGAGCAGCTGACCGAACTCGGCACCGGCGAGATGGGCTTCATCACCGCGCAGATCAAAGAGGTCGCGCAGACGCGCGTCGGCGACACGATCACCGACGCCAAGCGGCCTGCACTCGAAGCGTTGGCGGGCTTTAAGGAAGTCCAGCCGGTCGTGTTCTGCGGGATGTTCCCGGTCGATGCCGCCGAGTTCGAGAAGCTGCGCGAGAGCATCTCGAAGCTGCGGCTGAACGATGCGAGCTTTTCGTTCGAGATGGAGACGTCGGCGGCACTGGGCTTCGGCTTCCGCTGCGGGTTCCTCGGGCTGCTGCATCTGGAGATCATCCAGGAGCGGCTGACGCGCGAATACGATCTGGACCTGATCACCACCGCGCCTTCCGTCGTCTACGAGATCGAGCTGACTCATCCCGATCCGTCCGGCACGACGCATATCGAGCTGCACAACCCCGCCGACATGCCCGAGCCGAACAAGATCGCGACGATCAGCGAACCGTGGATCGAGGCGACGATCTACGTCCCCGACGAATATCTCGGGTCGGTGCTCAAACTCTGCCAGGACCGCCGCGGTATCCAGAAGAACCTGACCTATGTCGGCGGTCGCGCGCAGGCGACCTACGAACTGCCGCTGAACGAAGTCGTGTTCGATTTCTACGATCGGCTGAAGTCGATGTCGAAGGGCTATGCGAGCTTCGATTATCACCAGATCGGCTACCGCGAGGGTGATCTCGTCAAGATGGGTATCCTGGTCAACGAGGAGCCGGTCGACGCGCTGAGCATGATCGTCCACCGCGGCACCGCCGAAGTGCGCGGCCGTGGCATGGTCGAGCGCTTGAAGGAACTGATCCCGCGCCATCTGTTCAAGATCCCGATCCAGGCGGCGATCGGCGGCAAGGTGATCGCGCGCGAGACGATCAGCGCGATGCGCAAGGACGTGACCGCGAAGTGTTACGGCGGTGACGCGAGCCGCAAGAAGAAGCTTCTGGAGAAGCAGAAGAAGGGCAAGCTGAAGATGCGCGAGTATGGCTCGGTCAGCATCCCGCAGGAGGCGTTCATCGCGGCGCTGAGGATGGGCGACGACGCCTGAGGCCAAGCTCTACTCTGATGAGGATAGGCGTATAGCCGGACGGCGACCGGCCGAGATCGTACTCGGTCGTTTCGTTCGACGACGCGGCTTTACCGCGCCGGTACTGCGACCGCATTCGAACGACACTCCGCTACTCGTTGTTCTCCCGCGAAGGCGGGAGCCCAGTCTGGGTCCCCGCCTTCGCGGGGAAACATGCTACCCTAGCCCGTGGGCATCGACGCCGAACCTGTCCGGAGTGGAGGAGCGACGTTGAAACACTCGTCAACCCAAACCCCGAATGCCTACCCCTGCTGGAACGGCGCATCACCGCGGTCGCCGTCACTCGTACGTCGCGACCCCAAACGCGATGTAGCCGATGCACAGGATAATCCGCGTTAGCCACGCCGCTTCGCCGTGCAGTACGACGCTAGCCGCGATCGCGGCGATAAACACCGCCATGATCGCCCAAGCCTGCCAGGCGAACGGGAACGGGAAGATGCCGCCGGTCGCACTGGGTTGGAACCAACCCGAACCCCGAATGGTCAGCCAAAATCGCATCACCAAGTCCATATGGTGACGCTAGCATGGCGCTTACGCTCCCTGCCATCGGCAAAAATATCGCACCGTGTCGCAAACCCGCACTCACCCCGAAACGCCGTAACCAACTGTCATCATACCAACACATTCCCGGCCTAACCGCCCAACCGGGGAGTGAGCGTCGCGAGGCGTCGTCGGGCCGTCCGGGGAGGGCGGTCGATGGCGCGTAGCGACGTTGCGTATTGGGATGTGCGGCCGGTCGTCAGGGACGCCGCTGCACTATTGGGGAATATCATCTTGAAGATTTCGGTCGTTAAGTCGGCGTTGATGCTCGGCGTCGCGTTTGGTTCGGTTGTGGGTGGATCGGCTGCGTTCGCACAGGCCGCGCCGGTCCAGGATCAGGCCCGAACTCAGGCTGGGCAGGCTGCCCCCGAGGAAGGCTTGGACGACATCGTCGTCACCGCTGAGCGTCGTTCGGAAAACCTCCAGAAGGTCCCGCTCTCGGTCGGCGTCGCGTCGGGTGACGCACTGCGCGCCTATACCGCAGGCGGCGACGATACGCTGCTCGCGCTGTCGGGCCGCGTCCCCGGCCTGTACGTCGAATCAACTACCGGCCGTATCTTCCCGCGCTTCTACATCCGCGGCCTCGGCAACATCGATTTCTACCTCGGCGCGTCGCAGCCGGTCACGATCATCCAGGACGACGTGATCCTCGAGCATGTCGTGCTAAAGTCGAACCCGGTGTTCGACGTACGCCAGGTCGAAGTCCTGCGCGGTCCGCAGGGCTCGCTGTTCGGGCGCAACACCACCGCCGGCATCATCAAGTTCGATACCAACAAGCCGACCAACGACTTCGAGAGCCGCGCATCCGCCTCGGTCGGCTCGTACAACAGCGTCAGCCTCGACGCCGGCGTCGGTGGCCCGTTGATCAAGGACCTGCTGTCGATCCGCCTGTCGACGCTGATCCAGCACCGCGAGAACTATATCGACAACCGGTTCTCAGGCTTCAGCGCGGACAGCACCGCGACGCCGCGCAAGGACGCGATGGGCGGCTTCGACGATCGCAACATCCGCGTCCAGCTTGCGCTGACCCCCGGCGAGCGCTTTACGCTGGACCTGTCCGGCCACGCACGCTGGTATGACGGCACATCGACGCTGTTCCACCGCGGTGCACTGAAGAAAGGCTCGAACGATGCGTCGGCCGAGCCGCGCAACACCGTCTCGCTCGATGAGGGGAACGACAACCCGCAGAGCTACAACACCTATGGCGGCTCGGCGCGCGCGTCCTACGACTTCGGTCCGGCCACGCTGACCTCGATTACCGCATATGAGACCACGTCCGGGTTTAGCCGCGGCGATACCGATGGTGGTGCAGCGGTTAGCTTCCCCTTCAACGGGCGAGCGAACGGTTTCGGCGAATCGCAGGGTCAAATCCGCGATCTCGATCAATGGTCGCAGGAACTGCGTATTGCCGGCACGCCCGGCGGCCGCTTCAATTGGCAGGTCGGCGGACTGTATTTCGACAACCGCGACATCACCGATTTCTATCAGCGGACCTTCTTCCTGACCGCACCGGACGTGAACGGCACGCGCCCGAACCCCAACAACTGGGTGCGGTTGCATGACGTCAACACCTCGTGGGCGGGCTTCGGCCAGATCAGCTACGAGCTGATGGACAAGCTGACGGTCACACTCGGTGGCCGTATCACTGAGGACAAGAAGCGTACTGAGCTGCTGAAGACGGTGCAGAATGCGCTGGGGGTCAACCAGTATCCGTCGGGCTTCCGTCGCGACGTCACGCTGAAGTCGACCAAGCCGAGCTGGGATGCGAGCATCCTGTACCAGGCGAACCCCGACATCAGCCTGTATTCGCGTGTTGCGCAAGGCTTCCGCGGACCGACGATCCAGGGCCGTTCGGCGGTGTTCAACTCCGATTTCTCGACCGCGAACTCGGAGACAATCCTGTCATGGGAGACGGGGATCAAGACGCGCCTGCTCGACAACACGCTGAGCCTCAACGCGACGGTGTTCGGCTACCGCGTCAACGATATCCAGCTCAACGGCAACGATGTGAACGGCAACGGCATCCTGTTCAACGGCAACAAGGCCGAGGCATACGGCATGGAAGCCGAAGCCAATTGGCGGCCGGTCCCGAACCTCACGCTGGGTGCAGGCCTGAGCCTGCTGCACAGCGCGATCCGCGACAAGACGACCGAAGTGCAGATCTGCGCGCTCAACAATATCGTGGTCTGCACGCCCTCGCGAACGCCGCGCGCGGTCGTCGGCGCGTTCGGTACGACGTACCTGGTCAAGATCGACGGCGAGCCGCTGCCGAATGCACCTGAGTATAACGTCGACCTGACCGCACGGTATGACCAGCCGCTCGGCAATGGCGGCCGCGCGTTCATCGCGGGCGACTTCAACATCCAGGGCTATACGCAGTTCGTGCTGTACAAGACCAAGGAGTTCACCGCGAACGGCAACTTCGAGGGCGGCCTGAAGATCGGCTACGCGGCGCCGGACGATGCGTATGAGTTCGCCGTGTTCGCGCGCAACATCACCGGCGAGAAGAACCTCAAGGGCGTGATCGAGAACTACATGGCGGCCGTCTTCAACGAGCCGCGGATCATTGGCGTCTCGCTCAGCGGCAAGTTCCGCTGATCGGGTAGGGCGCCGGCAATCCTCCCTCGCAAGGGGGAGGTGGCGGGCACTTGCCAGACGGAGGGGGAGGTAAGGGAAACCGCTGTTGCGTGTTCCTCCCCCTCCGTCACCTTCGGTGCCACCTCCCCCTGGCGGGGGAGGATCGTTCGAATTGCCGACTTCATGCGGGAGGGGATGCAGCGGGCTTTCGATCTCCGTCTAACGCCCGCGTGACGCATTTTTCAGCAGCGTTCGCGCCAACGGCATTGTAGCGAATCATTGCGGCGAGTTGCCGTTTTCGTTCGGCCGGTTGATACTCGCTCCATGTCGCTCAATCCCGTATTCTATGATGCAAGCGGCCGTCGTCGTCGGCGGTTCACCTTTGGCGTCGCCGCGTTCATCGCCCTGCTGCTGCTGTCGATCGTGATGTTCGCCGTCTCCATCGGTGCGGTGCCGACTGCGCCGCTGCTGCCGATCGAGCCCGAGCATCCCGCGCTCCACAAGCTGCCAGCCCCGCGCGGCGGCATCCTTCGTGAAACCCGGCGCGACCTCAATTACTACGCCAAGCAACTGTTCGGGACGAGCGCGGCCAAGCCCGGTGTCGGCAACGGCGCCAACCCGCCGCTCGCGATCGCCTTCCACGCGCCGTGGGACGAAGCCAGCACGGCAAGCCTCGCGCGGCACGTCGAACAACTCGACTGGCTGATCCCCGGCTGGGTCTCGATCACCGGCAAGGATCACCACATCACCGTGTTCCGCGACCAAGCCGGGCGCGACATCCTGAACAAGGCGGTCCACCGCCCGATGATCCTGCCGATGGTGCAGAACGCGGTCGACGGGAATTGGGACGGCGCCGGTAGTGCCGCGATGTTCGCCGATCCAAAGGCACGTGCCGCCTTCCTCGACAAGCTTGTACCGTTCCTCAGCGCGAACCATGCCGGCGGCGTGTTCTATGATTTCGAGGAGCTGCCCGCATCGGCGCAGCCCAATTACCGCGCCTTCCTCGCCGAAACGCGCGCGCGCTTTGCACCCCGTGGCTGGGTCGTCGCGATCGCCGCGCCGGTCGCGAACCCGGACTGGAACCTGCCCGCCTATGCCAAAGTGACCGACAAGGTCTTCCTGATGGCGTATGACGAGCATGAGCCGAGCGGCGCGCCCGGCCCAATCGCGTCACAGCGTTGGTTCGCGCGCATGGTCGCGGACGCAGCGCGCGGTATCCCCCCGTCGAAACTGGTCGTGGCGATCGGCTCCTACGCGTATGATTGGCACGCTGGTGCGGACAGCGGCAACGCCGATGCGCTTGACGTCGAGGAAGCTTGGCAGAACGCAGCGGACTCGGGCACGATGCCGACCTTCGACAAGACTAGCGGGAACAGCAGCTTCGCCTATTCCGAGGGCGGCGTGCAGCATCAGGTCTGGCTGCTCGACGCGGCGTCGGCGTACAACCAGATCGCGTTCCTGCAAAAGGCGGGTCTCGGCAGCGTGGCGCTCTGGCGTCTCGGCTCCGAAGATCCCGGGCTCTGGTCGATCTGGGGTCGCGATCATCGGAAACTGCCGATTCCCGATTCCATCGATAACATGCCCGCCGGCACCAACGTCGATATCGAAGGCAGCGGCGAGATCCTCAAGATCGCCGCCGAGCCCGTCACCGGTATCCGCGACGCGGTGCCGGCCAAGGACGGCACGATTGCCGACGTCAACTTTACACGGATGCCGTCGCCTTATGTCGTTGTCCGCACCGGCTATCGCCCGAAGCAGCTTGCGCTGACGTTCGATGACGGGCCCGACCCCGAATGGACGCCGCAGATCCTCGACATCCTTAAGCGCGAACACGTTCCCGCGACTTTCTTCGTCATCGGCGAGAATGCGCTAACCGAGCGGCCGCTTCTTCAACGGATGGTCGACGAAGGCCATGAGATCGGCAGCCACACCTATACGCATCCGAACCTCGCCAACGTCTCGCAGCGCCAAGTGAAGTACGAGCTCAATACCACGCAGCGTCTCTTCCAGGCGTTCACCGGGCGTTCGCTCCGCCTGTTCCGCGCACCCTATTTCGGCGATGCCGAACCGAGCACCGCGGACGAGATCCTGCCTGCTCTCGAAGCACAGCAGCGCGGCTATATTTCGGTCGGTCTCCACGTCGATCCCGACGACTGGAAGCGGCCCGGTGTGCAGGCGATCATCGATCGGACGATCGCCGGCGTCGAGGCGGGCAATCCCGAGCGCAGCGGGAACGTCATCTTGCTCCACGACGCCGGCGGCAACCGCGCCGAGACTGTCGCGGCGCTGCCGGTCATCATCGAGCGGTTGCGGGCGATGGGCTACCGCTTCGTCCCCGTTTCGACGCTCGCGGGGCTATCGCGCAACCAGTCGATGCCGGTTATCTCGTCGAGTGACCGCGTCGCCGCGGTTGCTGATCTCGCGCTGTTCAGCACACTCGGCGGCATCGTCGTAGCGCTCCGCTGGATCTTCGGCATCGCGATCACGATCGGCATTTTGCGCGCTTTGGCGCTGTCGGCGCTCGCGTTGATCCAGGGGCGGCGCGAGTTGAAGACGGTGTTCCCGGCGATCGATCCGTCGCGGTTCGTGACTGTAATGATCCCGGCGTTCAACGAGGAGCGCGTGATCGTCCGCGCCGTGGAGGGCGTGCTCGCGTCGAACGATGTCGCGATCGAGGTCATCGTGATCGACGACGGATCGAGCGACGGCACCAGCCGCGTCGTGGCCGAGGCGTTCGCCGGCGACGACCGCGTTCGCCTGCTGACGCTGGAGAACGGCGGGAAGGCGCGCGCGCTCAACCGCGGGCTCGAACTGGCGCGCGGCGAGATCGTAATCGCTCTCGACGCCGATACGCAGTTCGAGCCGATGACCATCGCCCGCCTCGCGCGCTGGTTCGACGATCCCAAGCTCGGCGCGGTTGCGGGTAACGCGAAGGTAGGCAACCGCGTCAATCTGATCACCAAATGGCAGGCGCTCGAATACATCACTGCGCAGAATCTCGAACGCCGCGCGCTCGCTCGGCTGAACGCGATGACCGTCGTGCCGGGTGCGGTTGGCGCGTGGCGGCTGGAGGCAATCCGCAGCGTCGGCGGCTATCCCGACGACACACTCGCGGAGGATCAGGACCTCACGATCGCGATCCAGCGCCATGGCTGGAAGGTGCAGTACGACCAGTTCGCGATCGCCTGGACCGAGGCGCCCGAGACGATGCGCGCGCTTGCCAAACAGCGGTTCCGCTGGGCGTTCGGGACGTTGCAGTGTCTCTACAAGCACCGGTCGGCGATTGGGAGTTCGCATCCGCGCGGGCTGGGTTGGGTAGGGTTGCCGCAGGCAATCGTGTTCCAGATCGTCCTCGCCTCGATCTCGCCGATCATCGATCTCGCGCTGCTGGTCAGCTTCGCCTCGACCTATCTTGCTGTCCAGGCGCATGGCTGGGAGCAGACCAGCCACGACGTCTATACGATGCTCGCCTATTGGCTGATATTCACCGCGATCGATTTGCTCGCCGCGACGATCGCGTTCGCCTTGGAGCGCAAGGAGCGCTGGCGGCTGCTCTGGCTGCTGATCCCGCAGCGGATCGGTTACCGTCAGGTGATGTACTACGTCGTCTTGAAGGCGATCGCGCAGGCGTTGCGCGGACCGCTGGTCGGCTGGGGCAAGCTGGCGCGGACCGGGCGGGTCACGGCGAACTGAGCACGCAACATATCGAACCGGCTGGCGTTATGGCCCGGCGCTATATATCGGTACGCGCAGAGTTCGAGAGGTAGGTGGCATGCGGTATCTGACGACGGCGCTTATGATGGCGGCAAGTCTTGGGGCGACGGGTGCGCAGGCACAACAGCGTCCTCCGTTGGTGCTTGCCGCAGCTTCGTTGCAGGAGTCGCTGACCGCGGCCGCCGATGCGTGGGCGAAGAAAGGCCACGTAAAGCCGACGATCTCGTTCGCGGCATCGTCGGCGCTCGCGCGGCAGGTCGAAGCTGGCGCGCCCGCCGATCTGTTCGTATCCGCGGACGAGGACTGGATGGACGAACTCGCGGCGAAGAACCTGATCGTCGCCAGCACCCGCGTCACGTTCCTCGGCAATCGCCTCGTCGTTGCAGCGCCGGCGGGTAGCCAGGTAAGAATCCCGGTGCGCCCGCCCGCTGCGCTCGTTCGCGTACTGACCGCCGGACCGTTGGCGATGGCGGATACCGCCGTGCCAGCCGGAAAATACGGGCAGGCATCGCTGGAAAAGCTCGGCGTCTGGGCGCAGGTGTCGCCGAAGGTAGTGCGCGCGGAAAATGTCCGCGCGACGCTGGCGCTGGTCGAGCGCGGCGCGGCACCGCTCGCGATCGTCTACGCGACGGATGTCAAGGCATCGGCCAAGGTTCGTATCGCCGGCGTCTTTCCGGAGGCGACGCACCCGGCTATCACTTATCCAATCGCACGGCTGAAGACGTCGTCGAACCCGGAGGCCGAGGGCTTCCGCCGCTTCCTCGTCTCGCCTGCGGGCAAGGCGATCTTCGTCCGCTACGGGTTCTCCGCGCGCTAGTGCTCGACGCGACCGAATGGGGAATCGTCGCGCTGTCGTTGAGGGTCGGCGGCGTCGCGATGGCGGTGACTTTGCCGATCGCGTTCGCGCTCGCTTGGCTGCTGGCACGCATCCGTTTTCCGGGGAAAGTCGTCGTCGATGCGGCGATTCATCTACCGTTGGTCGTGCCGCCGGTCGTGACCGGTTGGCTGTTGCTGCTCGCGTTCGGTCCCAATGGCCGGATCGGTGCGTGGTTGCAGGATTGGTTCGGCGTGACGGTCCTGTTCCGCTGGACCGGCGCAGCGATCGCGGCGGGCGTCATGGCGCTGCCGTTGATGGTGCGCGCAATGCGGATCTCGATCGAAGCGGTCGACAGGCGGCTTGAGAACGCCGCGCGGACGCTGGGCGCGGGGCCTTGGCGCGTGTTCTGGACGCTGACGTTGCCGCTCAGTATCCCCGGCGTGCTGGCCGGCGCGGTGCTCGGGTTCGCGCGGTCGATCGGTGAGTTCGGCGCGACGATCACCTTCGTCTCCAACGTACCCGGTGAAACACAGACCTTGCCGCTGGCCATCTATTCCGCGCTCCAGCAACCCGGTGCTGATGCGCTCGTGTGGAGATTGTCGTGCGTATCCGTCGGTTTGTCGTTGATAGCTCTGATCGCGTCGGAACTGTTGACGCGGCGCGCAGGCCGGGGTCTCAATGTCCTTTGAGATCGATATCGAGAAGCGTCTTGGGAACACACACATCGCTTTGACGCTGGAGGCAGGCGAGGGCGCTACGGTGCTGTTCGGTCCCTCGGGCATCGGCAAATCCAGCGTACTCAACATGGTCGCCGGGTTGCTCCGCCCCGACCGCGGTCGGATTGCGGTCAACGGCGAAACGCTTTTCGATGCGACTAAGGCGGGTGGTGCCGATGTACCCCCCGAACGTCGGCGCGCCGGCTATGTATTCCAGGACGCGCGCCTGTTCCCGCATATGCGCGTCCGTGCGAACCTTGTCTACGGCGCCGCGCGCGGGCAGGACGGATTTGAGGACCGGATCGCATTCCTCGGCATAAGCCACCTTCTCGATCGCTGGCCCAGCACGTTGTCGGGAGGCGAATCGCAGCGCGTCGCGATCGGTCGGGCGCTACTCAGCCGTCCCCGCTTCTTGCTGCTCGACGAACCTTTATCGTCGCTGGATCGTGCTCGACGCGAGGAAGTGCTCGTCGCGATCGAACACGTCCGCGACGTGCTAAAGCTGCCGATCCTGATGGTAACTCACGACCCCGCCGAGGCGGAACGGATCGGGACGCGCGTGGTGCAAATGTAACGGTGACCGTCCCCCAACCATCAGGAAGGGAGACGGTCAACGGCTTATCCTAGCGCGCGCGTAAACAGGCGGGCGAGGCGCGCGGAAAAGGCACGGGCGTCGACCGGGCGTTCACCGTCGGCGATCTGGGCCTCGTCGAACAGCAGATGCGCCGCGTCCTCGCGCAACGTTGCATCTGCGTCGCCAAGCGACGCCAGCTTTGCGACCAGCGGACTGGTCGGATTGATCTCCAGTACCGGCTTGGCGGCGGGGGGCGCTTGGCCGCTCATGGCGAGGATGCGTTCGAGCTGGCGATCGATGCCGCTGTCTGCCGCGACGAGACACACCGCGCTGTCGGTCAAGCGCTCCGATGCGCGCACGTCGGACACGGCATCCGCTAGAGTCGCCTTCACGAAGGCGATAAAGTCGGCAACCTCGGGCGCTGCATCGGACTTAGGCTGCTCGGCGCCATCGACCAACGGGATCAGCCCGAGATCGGCGGCACCCTGCGTGACCGACTTGAACGGCTTGCCGTCATGGTCGATGCCCGCCGTCACCCAGAACCCGTCGACAGAGTCCGGCAGCAACAGCACTTCAATCCCGCGCGCGCGGAACCCTTCGAGCTGCGGCGACGCTTCGAGGCGATCGAGATCGGTCCCCACCGCGTAATAGATCGCGGTTTGGTTGTCCTTAATCGCTTCAACGTAGTCCGCCACCGAACGCCAAGCGCCCGCGGACGTCGTGGTCTTGAACCGCGCGAGCATCAGCAAGGCCTCGCGCCGCTCGAAATCCTCGTACAGTCCTTCCTTCAGGACCGCGCCGAAATTATCCCAGATCTTCGCGTATGCCTCCGCATCGCGCGTCGCAAGCTTGTCGAGTTCGGACAGCACGCGGCCGGTCACGCCCTTACGGATCGCGGAGAGCATGGGGCTCTCCTGGATCATCTCGCGCGATACGTTCAGCGGCAGGTCGGACGAATCCACCAGCCCGCGCACAAAGCGGAGATAGCGTGGCAGTACCTCGGCATCGTCGGTGATGAAGACGCGCTTCACATACAGCTTCGTCCGGCCGTTGCGGTCGGGGTCAAACAGGTCGAACGGCTTGGTGCCCGGGACATAGGCGAGCACCGTATATTCGTGCAGCCCTTCGGCGCGGTAGTGGAGCGTCAGCGCGGGTTCGTCATACTGGCCGGACACGCTGCGGTAGAAATCGACGTAGTCCTCCGCCGAGATATCCGCCTTCGGCTTGGTCCAGAGCGCAGCACCGTCGGCAATGTCGACCGGTTCAGCATCGGGCTTTTCGCGCAGCGTGATCGGAACGGGTACGTGGCCCGACTGGTCCTTGATCAGGCGCTCGACGGTGAAGCGGTCGGCGTAGGTAGCGGCGTCGTCGAGCAGGTGCAGCACGACGCGGGTGCCGCGGGCAGGGGCGTCGGCGGTCGGCACGTCGGCGATCGTGTAGGTGCCGAGGCCGTCCGACGACCAGAGCGAGGCGATGTCCGCCCCGGCGCGCCGCGAGATCACGTCGACCTTCGATGCGACCATGAACGCGGAATAGAAGCCGACGCCGAACTGGCCGATCAGCTGCGCGCCATCCGAACCGCTCGTCGCGGCGATCCGATCCATGAACGCCTTGGTTCCCGAGCGCGCGATCGTGCCGAGCGCTTCGCCCATGTCCTGGGCGGTCATGCCGATGCCATTGTCCTCGATCGTCAGCGTCTTGGCATCGGGATCGAGCGTAATCGCGATCGCCAGCCGGGTCTCATCGCCAAGCAATTCGGGTGCACTCAACGCCTCGTAACGAAGTTTTTCGCAGGCATCCGCCGCGTTCGATATTAGCTCACGCAGGAACACGGTCTTATCCGAATAAACCGAATGCACCATCATATGGAGCAACCGCGCAACATCGGCCTCGAAGGCGTGGGTCTCGGGCGCGGCGGTATTGGAAGCGGGCGCGATTTCGATGGTCATGGATGTGGCAGGTCTCTGAAGAGAAGTATCAGTCCGGGAATTGGCCGGAGAGTGAACGGAATTCAAGACCTCAGAGATGACCGGTCGAGCGCGCATGCCGGGTAAAGGTCTAGATCTGCGTCGAGCGCGTTCACCAGACCAGAGCGATCATCACCAAGCACTACTACGTAGCGCGCGCTATCAACAGGTCGATCGCGGTCGTCGCGACCAACCCAAATGTTGGCGGCAAGATTGGCTGTGCTGGCATGATCAACGCTTTCAATAGGTATTCGGGATAGCAGAGAACCGGAACGTGGTAGCGTGACCGACCGTTCGGGTCACGGCGCTGGCCAGACTGGCATTTTTGGTAGAGATCGAAGTCACTACTGCGAATTAGAATCCACGCGAGCGCTAGTCCGTATCCGCTTTCGATTTCAGATGCTTAGTCCGGGTCGGCGGTTAGTTGACCCTCGCGAATACTGGATCGAGGCCAGATCGGATGCGTAACGAATTGACGCTCGGGGCGGTGCGTGGGACGATGTCGAACACACCGGATCGGAAACCGCCATGCTCGTCCCCCAGATCGTTCACGGACTGATCCTCGCCTTTGTCATCGGCATCGTCGCGGGGTTGCGCGCGATGCTGGCGCCTGCCGCGGTAGCCTGGGCCGCGAGCAAGGGGACGTTGCCGTTGCAGGCGACATGGCTCGCGTTCCTTGGCTACCGGTTCACGCCGTGGATCTTCACGCTGCTCGCGGCCACCGAACTTGTCACCGATCAGCTGCCATCCACGCCCAGCCGCAAGGTGCCGCCGCAGTTCGCCGCGCGCCTGCTAACGGGCGGGGTGTCGGGCGCTGCCGTGGGGTACGGCATCGGTGCGCCGTTGCCGGGGATCGTTCTCGGGATCGTCGGTGCGGTCTTCGGAATTTATGGCGGCTCGGCTTTGCGCGCGCGATTGGCGGCAACGTTCGGCAGCGATCGACCGGCCGCGCTGATCGAGGATTCCGTCGCGATCCTCTTGGCGGTGCTGGTGGTGCTGTCGATCTGATGCGGAATTTCGATGCGATCATCGTCGGTGCCGGACAGGCCGGACCACCGCTGGCGGGCCGCTTGACTGCTGCGGGCATGACGGTCGCGCTGATCGAGCGGAAGCTGGTCGGCGGGACTTGCGTCAATACCGGCTGCATGCCGACCAAGACGCTGGTGGCGAGCGCCTATGCCGCGCACCTCGCGAGGCGCGCGGCGGATTTCGGCATCGCGACCGGCGATGTCACGGTCGCCATGCCTGCCGTCGCGACGCGCGCGCGCAAGGTCGTGATGGACGCGCGATCGGGCAACGAGCGCTGGCTCGAGGGGATGGCGGGCCTCACGTTCCTGCGCGGCCACGCCCGCTTTACCGGACCGCGGACGATCGCGGTCGACGGCGAAGAGATGACCGCGCCGCGCATCTTCCTCAACGTCGGCGGGCGGGCGATCGTGCCCGACATGCCCGGTGTCGGCGACGTGCCGCATCTCGACAATACCGACATGGTCGCGCTGGAACAGATTCCCGAGCATCTCGTCGTCGTCGGCGGAAGCTATGTCGGGCTCGAGTTCGCGCAGATGTACCGAAGGTTCGGCGCCGCGGTGACGGTGGTGGAGCGCGGCGAACGGCTGATCGGGCACGAGGATGCCGACGTGTCGGAAGCCGTGCGGGGCATATTGGAGGACGAGGGGATCACGGTGCGGACGGGCGCGAACTGCATCGCGTTCGCGCGCCATGCGGACGGCGTCGCGGTCTCGGTCGATTGCCAGGCCGGCGATCCGAAGGTGATCGGCAGCCACGTGCTGCTGGCGGTCGGCCGCCGCCCGAATACCGATGATCTCGGGCTCGATCTTGCCGGGATCGCAACCGATGCGAAGGGCTATGTCACCGTCGACGACATGTTGCAGACCAACGTGCCAGGCGTATGGGCGCTGGGCGATTGCAACGGGCGCGGCGCGTTCACGCATACTGCGTATAACGACTTCGAGATCGTTGCCGCGAACCTGCTCGATCGTGGCGACCGGACGCTGAGCCAGCGGTTGGTCGGCTATGCGCTCTATACCGATCCGCCGCTCGGCCGGGTGGGGATGACGCAGGCGCAGGCGGAGAAGACCGGGCGGCCGATCCTGGTCTCGAAGCGGCCGATGACCCGCGTCGGCCGCGCGGTCGAAAAGGGCGAGACGAAGGGGTTCATGAAGATCGTGGCGGATGCGGATACACAGCGGATATTGGGAGCGGCGATCCTCGGCACCGGCGGCGACGAAGCGATCCACGGGATCCTCGACATGATGAACGCCGATCAGCCGGTGTCCGCGCTGCGCTGGGCGGTGCCGATCCATCCGACCGTGTCCGAACTGATCCCGACGCTGTTGCTCGGGCTCGAACCAGTGGCGCAGACATGAGCGATCTCGGCGCGCGCGATCACCAGATGTTCCCGGTGCTCAACGCGGAACAGCTTCAGACGGCGAAGCGCTTTGCGAGCGGTCCGGCGCGCGTGTTTGCCGCGGGCGAGCAGGTCTATGCGATCGGCGAGCACGGCGTCGCGGCCTGGCTGGTGCTCGAAGGAACGATCGACGTCGTCCGCCGCGACGGGCTCAGCCACGAGGCGCCGATCACCACGCACGGCCCGGGGCAATTGACTGGCGAGGTCAACCAGCTTGCCGGACGCCCGACGATCGCCGGAGGCACCGCTGGGCCCCAAGGCTGTACCGCGCTGCCGTTCGATCCGGCGCACCTGCGCGCGCTGATGGTCGGCTCGGCGGACGTCGGCGAGATCGTGATGCGCGCGTTGATCCTCCGCCGCGTCGGCCTAATCGAGCAGGGCAGCGGGGGGACGGTGATCGTCGGCCTGCCGGACAGTCCCGACGTCGTCCGGCTACAAGGGTTTCTCACGCGATCGGGCTATCCGAACATCGTCCTCGATGCGGCATCGGACGATGAGGGGCGTGCGCTGGTCGAGCGGACCGGTGTCGCGTCGAGCGATCTGCCGCTCGTGGTCTGTCCCAACGGTACGGTGCTCAAAAGGCCGTCTGATATCGAGGTCGCGGCCTGCCTCGGGATCACGCCGGAGCTCGATCCCGACACCGTGTACGACGTCGCGATCGTCGGTGCGGGGCCGGCGGGGCTGGCGGCGGCGGTGTATGCGGCGTCCGAGGGGTTGTCGGTGATCGTGCTCGACGAGCGTGCGATCGGCGGGCAGGCGGGGGCGTCGGCGCGGATCGAGAATTACCTGGGCTTCCCGACCGGCATTTCGGGGCAGGCCTTGGCCGGGCGCGCATTCAATCAGGCGCTGAAGTTCGGCGCGGAGATCGCAATCCCGTTGACCGTGGAACATCTCGATTGCGACGAGGATCGGCCCGCGGGTGACCCACTCGCGCTCGAACTGCCGGGCGATCGACGCGTCCAGTCGCGGACCGTTATCGTCGCGTCGGGCGCGCGCTATCGGCGGCCGGACATCCCCGATTTGGCGGAGTTCGAGGGTGCCGGCGTGTCCTATTGGGCATCGCCGATCGAGGCGCGGTTGTGCGAGGGCGAGGAGGTCGCGCTGGTCGGCGGCGGCAACTCGGCCGGGCAGGCGGTGGTGTTCCTCGCACCCCGCGTGAAGCACCTGCACCTGATCGTCCGCCGCCCGCTGGCCGCGACGATGTCGAAATATTTGATCGACCGGATCGCCGCGCTGCCCAACGTGACGATCCGCGTCGGCACCGAGATCGTCGGGCTGGAGGGCGAGCGCGCGACAGGGCTAACCGGGGCAATCTTCCGCCAACGCAGCGACGGCTTGGAGACGCGGTGCGCGATGCGACACCTGTTCCTGTTCATCGGCGCGGACCCGAATGCGGGTTGGCTGAAGGGCTGCGTCGATACCGACGAGAAGGGGTTCATCGTCACCGGCGCCGCCGCGCTGCCGTTGCAGACGAGCCGCGCGGGCGTGTTCGCGATCGGTGACGTACGGGCCGGATCGACCAAGCGCGTCGCGGCGGCGGTAGGCGAAGGCGCAGCGGTGGTTGCGCAGATCCACACGGTTTTGGCGGACATGGCGGAAAGGTATGCGGAATGAGCTACGGTTGCACGCACAGGGATACGATCCGCGAGGTAACGCCGAGCGCGAAGGGGTGCGAGGAGTGCCTTCGGATCGGCAGCGAATGGGTGCATCTGCGGCTGTGCCGCGAATGCGGTCATGTCGGCTGTTGCGACGACTCCCCGCACCGCCACGCGACCGCACACTTCCACGCGACGCGGCATCCGATCATCGAGGGGTACGACCCGCCGGAGGGCTGGGGCTGGTGCTTCGTGGACGAGACGATGGTGGACCTGCCGGACCAGACGCCGCAGGTGGGGCCGATCCCGCGCTATGTTTGAGGGCGGGGGGCGGTCGTAGCGGTGTGTTTCGGCATTACGAGCTACCCTGCGCGCAAGAAAGTTTAGGACGAACTGCCCACAGGTACACCACCCCGGCGAAGGCCGGGGCCCAGTTGGCATGGCCTGAGTGACAAAGCACAAACCTACATCACCGGCGTTTCCCAACTGGGCCCCGGCCTCCGCCGGGGAGGCGCCTACTCGGACGAATGGAACTAAGCCGAAGCGCTCGCTGGTGCATGCTGAGCGGTGCAAAACTGACGTTGGTACCGAGGGCGATCACCGGTTTACTCCACGTCACTAGATACCCCTCCACGCTTGCCTCACCACATACGGAAGGGTAGCCGACGCCATCGGTAAAGGCGTGAGTGATCGAAATGCGGCGTTTGATGATCGGCTTCGTAGCCATTGCGGCCTTGGCGACGGCAGGAACGGCGCAGCCGGCAAGGCGGCAGGCACAGCGCACCGAACCGGGACCGAAGCCCGGCTTGGTTCGCGTCCGCATCGTCACGTCGGAGGGCCCGATCCTGCTGGCACTCGATGCACGTCACGCGCCAAAGACGACCGCGAATTTCCTCGCCTATGTCGATGACGGCCGGTTCGACGGCACCGATTTCTACCGCGCGAGCCGCCAGAAATCCGCGCCGAAGCTCGGCTTCATCCAGGCGGGCATCCGCACCGATGCACGGCGGATCCTGCCGCCGTTTCCGCTCGAGACCACAGCGATGACGGGTATCAAGCATCTCGACGCGACGATCTCGATGGCGCGGGGGATGACGCCGGCATCGGCGGGCGGGAATTTCTTCATCACGGTGGGGCCGGCGCCGGCGATGGACGCGCGCGCGGGGTATCCGGGCTATGCGGCGTTCGGGCATGTCGTCGCGGGGATGGACGTGGTGAAGCGCATCCTCGCCAAGCCGACCGGCGGCGGGATGGACGCGTTCAAGGACCAGATGATCCTGAAACGGGTCGCGCTGGTGAGTGCGCGGCGGCTGGACGGGGTGGCCAAGCCGACCGGACTGCCGCGGGCGTGGTTGATCGAAACTGGGCCGCAGCGGCGGAAGTGAGGGGTGGGGGCGGCTGCGCGTCGCTTCGAACGTTTGTCAGTTTGGTTAGTGGAGTGGCGTTTCCTTCGCATGCTTCTGGCGCAAAGGTGGTCGCCATCGACTTCTGCGCCGCCCCGGCGAAGGCCGGGGTCCAACTGGAAAGGTCAAAATGATGGCTGTTTGCCTTTTAGGTCAGCAGCCTCCCCCAATTGGGCCCCGGCCTCCGCCGGGGTGGTGTTGTGGAAACTGGTCCCCGCAGACCCTTAAATCAGTTGTCACAACCCTCTGTTCTCCCGCGAAGGCGGGAGCCCAGGGTCACGACTGCCAACGTTTGTGGCTCCTGGACCCCCGCCTTCGCGGGGGAACGAAACGGCTTAGGCAGTGAGGCTAAGCGCAACCGCCTCCGCGACCTTGATGCCGTCGACCGCGGCGGAAAGGATGCCCCCGGCATAGCCAGCGCCTTCGCCCGCCGGGAACAATCCCGCGGTGTTGAGACTGACGAAATCGTCGCCGCGCGTGATCCTCACCGGCGACGAGGTGCGCGTTTCGACCCCCGTGAGCACCGCGTCGGGATGATCGTAACCCGGAATCTCACGCCCAAACAGGGGCAAAGCCTCGCGCAACGCAGTCATCGCGAACTCCGGCAGGCACTCCGACAGGTCGGTCATGTGCACGCCCGGCTTGTACGACGGTATTACCGTTCCGAGTGCAGTCGACGCGCGCCCCGCGAGCAGATCGCCGATACGTTGCGCGGGTGCTTTGTAGTTCGAGCCACCTGCGACATAGGCCCGCGATTCCCAGTGGCGTTGCAGCTCGATCCCGGCGAGCGGATGGCCGGGATAGTCGCGCTCGGGGTCAATGCCGATGACGATGCCGGAGTTCGCGTTGCGTTCGTTGCGCGAATATTGGCTCATGCCGTTGGTGGCGACGCGGCCTTCCTCCGAAGTCGCGGCGACGACGGTGCCGCCTGGGCACATGCAGAAACTATACACCGTGCGGCCGTTCTTGCAGTGGTGCGACAGGCTGTACGCCGCGGCTCCGAGGTCGGGATGGCCCGCGCAAGGGCCGAACCGCGCTTCGTCGATCCAGGACTGCGGATGTTCGATGCGGACGCCGATCGAGAACGGCTTGGCCTCGACGTGGACGCCCTTGGCGTGAAGCATCTCGAACGTGTCGCGCGCGCTGTGGCCGACCGCGAAGACGACGTGGTTGGCTTCGAGATAGTCGCCGGTGCTCAGGTGGAGCCCGCGGAGTTGGCGCGCGCCCGCCTCCTCAACGATATCGAGGCCGTCGACGCGCGTCGAGAAGCGGTATTCGCCGCCGAGCGCCTCGATCGTCGCGCGCATGCTCTCGACCATCGTGACGAGGCGGAAGGTGCCGATGTGCGGGTGCGCTTCGGTGAGGATTTCGGGCGGCGCACCGGCTTTCACGAACTCCGTCAGGACCTTCCGGCCTAGATGGCGCGGGTCCTTGATCTGGCTCCAGAGCTTGCCGTCGGAGAAGGTGCCCGCGCCGCCCTCGCCGAACTGGACGTTCGATTCGGGGTTGAGGACGCTTTTGCGCCAGAGACCCCAGGTGTCCTTGGTGCGTTCGCGGACGACTTTTCCGCGGTCGAGAATGATCGGGCGGAACCCCATCTGCGCCAGGATGAGCCCGGCGAACAACCCGCAGGGGCCTGCGCCGACCACCACAGGGCGGGGGCCGGTGTAGCTCGCGCCGCCCTTGGTGACGAAGCGGTAGCCTGTGTCGGGGGTGCGCTGGACGTGGCGATCCTTGCGGAAGCGGGTTAGGACGATGTCCTCGTTCTTCAGCGTGACGTCGACCGAATAGACGAGCTGGATGTCCATCTTGTCGCGGGCATCGTGCGCGCGACGCGCCACGGTGTAACGGATCAGGTCGCGCGGGGTGACGCGCAGGCGATCACGGATCGCGGCGGGGAGCGCTTCATCGGCGTGGTTGAGCGGGAGCTTGAGGTCGGTGATGCGGAGCATGTCGGTCGCTCTAGCGCCGCACGGCGCGATCCGCCATCGGGTGCGGGAGAGGACATGATCATGCGGACCGACGACGAGCAGAATGCCAAGAGCGCCAAGCGGAAGGAGGTCCACGATAAGATCGTCGCGAGCAAGACGATCGAGAAGGGGCTGGTCATCGTCCACACCGGCAAGGGCAAGGGCAAGTCGACCGCCGCGTTCGGCATGGCGGTGCGGATGATCGGGCATGGCCGCAAGGTCGGCGTGGTGCAGTTCGTCAAGGGCGCGATGGCGACTGGCGAGAAGGTCATCTTCGACGCGTTCCCGGAGCTTTGCGAGTTCAAGCCGATGGGGGAGGGCTTCACCTGGGACACGCAGGATCGTGCGCGCGACATCGCCGTGGCGCGGGAGGCGTGGGACGAGGTCAAGCGGATGATCGCTGATCCGTCCTATGCGATGGTGGTGGCGGATGAGCTGAACATCGTCTTGCGGTATGAGTATCTGCCGGTGGACGAGGTGCTGGCGGTACTGGCGGGCAAGCCGGAGATGACGCATGTCGTGGTGACCGGGCGGAATGCGCCGGATGCGCTGATCGAGATGGCGGACCTGGTAACCGAGATGACGCAGGTGAAGCATCCGTTCCGGTCGGGGGTGAAGGCGCAGGCGGGCGTGGAGTTCTGACTTCTTGATCCTCCCCTTGCAGGGGAGGTGGCTGGCGCTTGCCAGACGGAGGGGTGTTGCGATCTCGATGGCGGGTCACCCCTCCGTCAGCCCAAACGGGCTGCCACCTCCCCTGTCAGGGGAGGATTAGAGGCTGCTTGTCTGCGGTCGATCGTACGCCTATCGCTTCTCGCGCGACAGGTTCCCCCAACGTTCGCGCGGAGGGGGATGAAAATGGGAACGGGAAACACCCGGCTGCCCCTGCAACTGTACGCGGCGAGCCATCGTGCCTCATGCCATTGGGATACTCCCGAGAAGGCGGTGCGGACGGCGTTGACCCGCGAGCCAGGAGACCTGCCCGTCGCGGTCGTCTTTCGTCCGGCCAGGGTGCGCCGAACGGACGGGGAACACCCCGAGCGACGACATCGCTTCGCGTCGCGCGGAGGCTGGAGGCGTGCGCCTTTTGCTCTTCGTGCGGTGCGGGACCGACTGTCCGAAGGGGTTCCTATGCCAAGTTCACATCATTCTAAGATCGTTCTGGAACGGACATGCTGAAGCCGGTCGAGGACGGCGTCGCGGTGGTCGCGTGCAATACGTGCCGCCATTCCACCGATGCCCGCGACGACGAGCACGGTCAGCGCGGCGGCGCGCGGCTGGTGAGCGCGCTGAAGACAGTGCAGGCGAGCGATGCCGCCTATGCCGACGTCGCGGTGCAGGAGATGCCGTGCCTGTTCGCGTGCCAGGACTTCTGCACGATCCACCTGCGCGCACCCGCCAAGGTCGGCTATGTGCTCGGCCGGTTCGAGCCCACCGAAGACGCCGCGCGCGCGATCCTGGATTACGCACGGCTCTACGGCGAGAGCGCATTCGGGCAGGTGCCGTTCAAGCAATGGCCGCAGGGCGTGAAGGGCCATTTCATCACCCGCACGCCGCCTGCCGGGTTCGTCGTGGAATGACCTTTTTTCCGACGGCCGGGGCATTTCTATCATCCTTGAGCGCGTTGCCGCAGCCGGACGAAGCTGCTCGATTGGCGGCAGTGGCGCGGCAGGGCGAACTGACCAAGCCGCCGGGCTCGCTCGGGCGGTTGGAAGAGATTGCCGTATTCATGGCCGGCTGGCAAGGCCATGAACGCCCGCAGCTCGATCGCGGCCGGGTGGTGATCTTCGCGGGTAATCACGGCATCGTCGATCGCGGCGTCAGTGCGTTTCCGGCCTCCGTCACCGCGCAGATGGTGGCCAATTTCGAACATGGCGGCGCGGCGATCAACGCGCTGTCGCGCGCGGCGGGGCTCGATCTCAGAGTCGTCCCGCTCGACCTCGACCGGCCGACGGTCGATTTCACGGTCGCCCCGGCGATGTCGGAGGAGGAATGCCTCGCGGCGATCAACGCGGGCGCCGCCGTCGTTGCGGACGCGCCCGATCTGATCGTGCTCGGCGAAATGGGGATCGGCAACTCGACCTCCGCCGCCGCGCTGTGCCTCGCCAGCTTCGATGGATCGGCACGCGACTGGGTCGGGCCCGGTACCGGAGTCGACGACGACGGCATGGCCCGCAAGATCGCGACCGTGGAGGCCGGGCTGGCGCTGCACCGGGACGCACTGAGCACGCCGTTCGAGACGCTACGCAGGCTTGGCGGTCGTGAACTTGCGGCGATCGCAGGCGCGGTCATCGCTGCGCGTCTCGCAGGCGTACCCGTCATGCTCGATGGCTTCATATGCTGTGCCGCGGTCGCGCCGATCGCCGCTGCGTGCCCGGATATCCTCGCACATTGTCTTGCCGGCCACGTGTCGGCCGAGCCGGGTCATGCGCGCCTGTTGCGAGCATTGGGGCTCGATCCTCTGCTGTCGCTAGGCATGCGGCTCGGCGAGGGAAGCGGCGCGGCGACTGCGGCCTTGCTCGTTCGCGCGGCGCTGGCGGCGCATGACGAGATGGCGACCTTTGCCGAGGCGGGGGTCTCAGTCGCGTGACCGGTTCGCACATGCTGTACCTGATGCGGCATGGTGCTCCCGTCCGCGAAGGCCTGTTGCTGGGGCGAACGGACGAACCGGTAACGGAGGCCGGCGTTGCGGCATGCGTCCAGCGATCCGCAGGGCTGGAGGTTGCCGCGATCGTCTCGTCCGACCTGAAGCGTACACGCGATTGCGCGACGGCGATCGGCAGCGCGCGGGGCATCGTCGGCGAGGCCGATCGACGGTGGCGTGAACTCGACTTTGGAGCGTGGGACGGAATGCGTCCCGCCGATATCGATCCGGCGGCCTTCGCGCGGTTCCAAGACGATCCGGACGCCGCCCCGCCGCCGGACGGTGAGCGATGGTCGTCGTTGCTGGACCGGGTCGGCAATGCCTTGGCGGTACTTCCGCCGGTGCCGACGTTGGTCGTCACGCACGGTGGCGCAATCCGGGCGGCGCTGGCGGACCTGTGCGGGTTCGATCGTCGCCAGACATGGGCGTTCGACCTGCCTTATGCCGCGCTTGTGTCGTTGCGGATCTGGCCCGGGTTGGATCGGACGGTGCAGATCGTCGGGCTGGCGACGTGAAGCAGTTGGTCATCGCGTTCGGTTTCCTGACGCGCCTGCCGATGCCGCGCGTCGAGGCCGGGGCGAACGACTTTGCCGCGGCGATCCGGTGCTATCCGCTCGTGGGGCTGGCCCTCGGTGCGTTGGTCGCCGCGGCGGGCTGGGTAGGCGCGCTGGTCGACCCCTGGACCGGCGCGTGCGCCGCATTGCTGACGTGGATCGCCGTCACGGGCGCATTGCACCTCGACGGGCTGGCCGATCTCGCTGACGGACTGGGCGCAGCGCATGGCGATCGGACGCGGTTGCTCGCGGTGATGGCCGATCCGCATATCGGCAGCTTCGGCGTCGTCGCGATTGTCGCCCAGATGATCGCCAAGCTGGTTTTGCTGCACGCGGTCGGGCTGACGGCGTGGTGGCTGGTCATCCTGGTACCGTTTGCTGCGAGGATGGGGCCGCTGGCCTGGGCAGTGCTGTTGCCGCCGTTGCGGGCGGGCGGATTGGGCGCCGCGGTCGCCGGCGCAGTCCGATTGCGCGACCTGATCGGCTGGGCGCTCCTCCTGGCGCTAGCTGCCGTCGCGGCTCCCGCGATGTTGGCGGTTCCGCTCCTGATACTGGCCGTCGCGGCATGGTTGCGGCGTAAATTGGGAGGTATCACCGGAGACGCGCACGGGGCGGGGATCGAGCTCGTCGAGACCGGCGTCCTGCTCGCTTTTGCGATCGCCGGTGCGTCAGCCGGCGCGCTGGGCTAGGTCGAGCATCGCATCGAGGTCGAGATGACGTTCGAGCGTCGCTGCGATCGCGTCGAGCGCGGCATCAATCGAGGCCGCATGGTCAGGTCCGACCGCGTCGACGCCGAGCCGCGCCAGCCACGCCGCGCGTTGCTCGGCAAGCCCGAACAGGCCGTGGACGTAGCTCCCATGGACCAGTCCGTCGGCGCTTGTCGCACCCTCCGCGCTGCCGTCGGCACGGTGACCGACGGGGCGGTTCAGGTCGCCGCCGGTCGTCGCGCCCATGTGCATCTCATAGCCTTCGAAGCGCGCGCCCTTGGCGATCCCCTCGATCCGCTCTAGCGTCTTCGTCGCCGTTAGAACAGTGTCGATATCGAGTAGCCCCAGCCCCGCGATCGTCGTCGCCGCGCCTTCGATACCGTGGGGATCGGCGATGCTGCGACCCAGCATCTGGTAGCCGCCGCAGAGCCCCAGCACAGGTTTTCCCCGGCGGTGATGCGCCAGGATGTCGATATCCCAGCCTTGCGCGCGCAGGAAGGCGAGATCGGGGATCGTGGCTTTCGAGCCCGCAAGCACGATCATGTCCGCCTCGGAGATCGCCGTGCCGGGCGGGACCATCACGAGTGCGACGCCAGGTTCGAGGCGAAGCGGGTCAAGGTCGTCGAAATTGGCGATCCTTGGCGTAATCGGGCAGGCGATCGTTACGCGCCGTTCCGCACTGACGACGGGGCGTTCGAGGATGACGGCGTCCTCGCTGGGCAGCCGTGTGGCGTCCGCTAGCCACGGTACGACGCCGTAGCCGCGCCATCCGCTACGTGCCTCGATCGCGCGATAGCCGTCGTCGAACAGTGCGGGATCGCCGCGGAACTTGTTGACGAGGAAGCCGTGGATCATCGCCGCGTCGGCAGGGTCGATCACCGCGCGCGTGCCGACGATCGAGGCAATCACCCCGCCGCGATCGATATCGCCAACCAGGATCACGGGGACATTGGCGGCGCGGGCGAACCCCATGTTGGCGATGTCGCCTGCGCGCAGGTTGATCTCCGCTGGGCTGCCTGCGCCTTCGACGACGACGAGATCGCAGCTTGCCGACAGTCGTGTGAAACTGTCGAGCACGTCGACGAGCAATCCTTCGCGGCCCTCGCGCCAGCGCGCGGCGGCGAGCGTACCGCGGACCTGCCCGCGGACGATCAGCTGCGACGTGCGATCACCCTGCGGCTTCAGCAGAACCGGGTTCATGTCGACGCTGGGCTCGACCCGACACGCGATCGCCTGCGTCGCCTGCGCGCGGCCGATCTCGCCACCGTCGGCGGTTACGGCGGCGTTGTTCGACATGTTCTGCGGTTTGAACGGGCGGACCGACAGGCCACGGTTCGCAAATGCGCGGCACAGTCCCGCGACGAGTACCGACTTGCCGACGTCGGAGCCGGTGCCCTGGAGCATCAGAGCGGCCATGCGAGTACTCCGACGATGACGAGGAGAAGGATGCAGGCCCGACGATAGATGCCGAGCGCCGCGCGGAGGTCTGTGGCGGTTACGTCGCTGCGACCTTCGCCGATATAGGGTTTGGCAGTGATGACACCGTCATAGGCGATCGGTCCGGCAAGACGAAGGCCCAGCGCGCCGGCCATCGCCGCCTCGGGCCACCCTGCGTTGGGCGAGGCATGGTTCGCGGCATCGCGTACCATCGTCCGCCAACCGCCCCAGCCGGCAATGCAAAGCAAAACGCCGCTGATACGCGCGGGGATGAGGTTGGCGACGTCGTCGGTCCGTGCCGCCGCCCAGCCGAATGCACGCCACCGGTCCTCGCGGTGTCCGATCAGACTGTCCGCGGTGTTGATCGCCTTGTACGCCCAGAGGCCCGGCAGGCCGGCGACCAGTAGCCAGAACAGCGGCGCGACGACGCCGTCGCAGACGCTTTCCGCGAGACTCTCGATAGCGGCGCGCGCGACGCCCGTTTCGTCGAGTGTCGCGACGTCCCGGCCGACGATCATCGCGACGCGGGCGCGTGCGGCTTCGAGGTCACCGGTTTCAAGGGCGCGCGCGACCGGCACGACATGGTCGTACAGGCTGCGGATCGCGAGGCCGGGCGCCGCCATCAAGCCGATCGCGATCCAGGTCATGGGACCAAGAACGAGCCGCACGAGGGAAGTCGCAGCGAGCGCGACGCCGACCGCCACTGCGATGAGTGCAACGATCGTTACGACACCGGCGGCACGGCGGAACGTGTCCGATAGCGTAGGGCGGTTCCAGCGCGTCTCGGCCCATCCGATCATTCGCGCGAAACCGCCGACCGGATGACCGATCCGCGCATAGAGTGGCGCCGGCCAGCCGACCGCCGCGTCTATGATGATCGCCAGCACGGCGACCGGCTCAACCACCGCCAAGCGCCTCGTCGAGCCGTGCAAAGGCGTCGTCGCTGCCCGGGACGCCCATACGCAGCCAGCGGGGCGAGTGATCGAAAGTGCGGGTGAGGATGCCGACCTGTGCAAGCCGTTCGAACAGCGCGGGTGCCGTGTCGGTCTCGATCAGCCGGAACAACGCGCAATCGCCGCGGGCCTGGAGGCCATGGCGTGCCAACATCGTGTCGAGCCTCTTGGCGCGTTCAACGATCGAGACCCGCGCGGCGGCGATCCATTCGGCGTCTCGGTAGGCGGCGATGCCATAGGCCACGGCGTGCGCCGATATCGGCCAGCTGCCGAGCCGCTGGCGCATAACGGCCACGTGTTCCGGCGGCCCGATCATGAACCCGAGCCGTAGGCCGGGCAGGCCGAAGAATTTGCCGAACGACCGGAACACGATCGCGCGATCGTCGGGGCAGAGCAGGGGGATGAGGCTCGATTCGGGCGCGACGTCGGCAAACGCTTCGTCCACGATCAGGAAGGCACCGCTGCGGGCGATCGTCAGCAGGCGTTGCGGCGTGTCGCGCTGGCCGTCGGGATTGTTGGGGTTGGCCAGCAACAGCGTGCCGTCTGCGACCGTCCCGATCGCATCTCGCGGTATCGGAACGGTGCCGACGATTGCTTCGGCATGCGTGGCGTAGCTCGGCACGACGAACCGGGCGGGGGTAGGCAGGTCCAGTGCGGCCAGCATTCGCAGACCGAGTTCACTGCCGGGCAACGCGACGATCCGGTCCGCGGTTGTGCCGAATACGGCAGCAGCGGAGGCTTCCAGATCGGCGATCGCGGCGGGCGAGGGGAGGCTGTGCAGATCGACCGTCGGGACACTATCGGTAGGCCACGCGCAGGGGTTGATGCCGGTCGACAGGTCGAGCCAGGGTCGCGGCGCATCCGGATAGTGGACGGCGGCGAGGTCGGTCCGTCCACCGTGGATGCGCAGGGCGTTCATACTGTCTTTCACTCGGGCCCGCGGGCTTTCGCTTGATCTTCTGAGCGTCATCGTCATTCCGGGCCCGTCGAGCAAGCGTGAAGGAAACGGTAGGGTGCAATCGGTCGGGACGCCGTTCGGAAAAAGCCTGTTCGTGCTGGGCGGCGCGCGTTCGGGGAAAAGCCGCCACGCGCAAGGCTTGGCCGAAGCCGCGGCGACGGACCACGCGACGCGCCTCGTCTATATCGCGACCGCGCAGGCGTTCGACGGCGAGATGGAGGATCGGATCGCGCGTCACCGCGCCGACCGTGACGATCGGTGGCGGACGGTCGAGGCTCCGCTGGCGCTTGGCGAGGCGCTGAAGAGCGAAGACGGCCCGGACGTCGTGATGCTGGTCGATTGCCTGACCCTGTGGGTGTCGAACCTGCTGCTAGCCGACGAGGCTATCGCCGCGCGCGTGGACGATCTGGCCGAGACGATCGCGCGGTTGGAAGGCCGCGTCATCCTTGTGTCGAACGAAGTCGGATTGGGTATTGTCCCGGACAATGTGTTGGCCCGGCGTTTCCGGGATGCGGCAGGGTTGCTGCATCAGCGGATCGCCGCGGAGGTCGATTCCGTCGACATCGTCATGGCCGGGTTGGTTCAGCGCTGGAAGACGCCGAACGCAGATTATACATCTCAGAGTGACTAGCGATCATCTCTTTCGCGTTAAGCAAGTATTCGCGACGCCCGGAAGCGATCATTTGTGCGATAAAAAAAACTGATCTGGTTTTTAGTATCTCGAATTTCGACAATATGATCGGCAGATCGTGAAACCGATATTTTTAATTTTATTTGTGCGACCCTAAAATTAATTGGAGCAGATCGGTCCGCTCAAACATTAATTAAAACATTTCCGTTCTAGCTATGTTAAAAGAGCTTATCGCCAGCCGATTTTTGGGCCCTGACGACCGAGAGATGCATGTGCTCCCGCCCCGAATTTTGCGGGATTACTCTCATGGCTACGACGCTCAGCCCCTTGGCGCTGATGGTTCGGAAGTTGGAAACGCACGCTGTGCTGGACGACGGCGATCGCAAGGCGCTGCTCGCGCTGCCATATACCCTTCGCACGTTCGAGCCGTCCTCCTACCTCGTGCGCGAAGGCGATGCGCCGGATCAATGCGCGGTACTGTTGTCGGGGTTCGCGTATCGCCAGAAGCTGACCGGCGCCGGCATGCGACAGATCGTGTCGCTGCACATCCCCGGTGAGCCGCTCGACTTCCAGCATCTGTTCCTCGACGTCGCGGACCACAACGTTCAGACGCTGACCCGCGCGGAAGTTGCGACGATCCCGCGATCGGCGCTGCGCGAACTGGCGCGGAACCGTGCGGCGATCAGCAACGCGATCTTCGTAAATACATTGGTCGAGGGATCGATCTTTCGCGAATGGATTCTGAACATCGGTCGCCGCGATGCGCGGTCGCGGCTGGCGCATTTCCTGTGCGAATTCGCGATCCGTCTGGACATGCAGGGGCTGACCGGCGCCGATGGCTATGAATTGCCGATGAGCCAGGAGCAACTCGGCGATGCGCTCGGACTGACGGCGGTACATGTGAACCGCACGATAAAGTCGCTCGAGGCGGATGGACTGATCGGGCGCAATCGTCGCCGGATCAGCTTTCCGCAGTGGAATGCGCTACGCGAACTCGCAGACTTTTCGAGCCGCTACCTGCATCTCGCGCAACAGACCAGCTAACGGTCCGATCGTTGGTGCGCGTGATCGACCGAATCGATAATCCGCCCACCAGCCATGAAGACGGCGATCGGGCAGGCGGCGAACAGCAGCCAGCCGCCGTATCCGGGATATTGCTGGAGATAATGCATCCCGCGTTCGACCGCGCCAACGCCGAGGCCGTAGATGACGAGGAAAGCCTCGAACTTGGTCTTGATGATGAACAGGCGCGAAAAACGTTTCCACATGGAAAGATACTACGCAAAGTTCATGCCAACGCCGGCAATCCACCGTTTTCGGATAACATGATATAGTTAACTGTAAATTAACCCGACAGGATCGGTCATCTTAAACGATTTGCCGCATTGCCAGCGCCACAGTTGCCGCAAGGTCACCAGCCTAGGGCTACTAGCCGTGAGCACCTGCACGGCGTGACCATCGTCATGCAAACTTGACCAGCGACCACGTCACCGAGGCTGACTGGATGCGCCCGCTATTCCTGGTGGCGGAAGAACCAGTTTGCTCCTCTATCGGCACGTGAACAATAGGCGCAAACACAAGGGCTTTGCTCAACACATGCCGTGCAGCTACCGAGGGGCGTGGGCATCAGAGGACATGCAGTGGCGGGCGTCGAGATCAGCGGACTTTCCAAGCGCTACGGCGACGTAACGGTTCTTCAACCGACCGATCTCGTGATTGAAGGGGGCGAGTTTGTAGTCCTCGTAGGGCCATCGGGGTGCGGCAAATCGACGCTCTTACGAATGATTGCAGGACTGGAAGTACCAAGCGCGGGGCGGGTAGCGATCGGCGGCCGCGATGTGACCAATGCTGCCCCATCGGATCGCGGGCTGGCAATGGTGTTCCAGTCCTACGCGCTTTATCCACACCTCACGGTCGCCAAGAACATTGCGTTTCCGTTGAAGGTTGCGAAGGTCGCCAAGCAGGAGATTGCCGAGCGAGTTGCGGAGGTCGCGGCTATGCTCGACCTGTCCGAGTTACTCGATCGGCGGCCGCGTGCGTTGTCGGGCGGGCAACGCCAGCGCGTGTCGATCGCCCGCGCTGTGGTGCGGCGACCCAAGGTGTTGTTGCTCGACGAGCCGTTGTCGAACCTCGACGCCAATCTTCGCGCGCGCATGCGGCACGAGTTTGCGCGGCTGCATCAGCAGCTTGGCGCTACGATGATCTACGTGACGCACGATCAACTCGAGGCGATGACGCTCGCCAACCGCATCGTTGTGATGAGCGAGGGGCGTGTCGAGCAGGTCGGGCCGCCCATCGACGTGTACCGGCGACCGGCGAGCCTGGCGGTCGCCGCGGCGATTGGCTCGCCCGGGATGAACCTGCTGGCGGCGACGATCGCGTCGGTCGATGCTGACGGCACGACGGTAAGACTGGCAGGCGGTGAGACGGTGAGGACCGGCGCGATCGTCCCGGAGGATGCGGTAGGCGCGGCAGTCACGCTCGGCGTCCGGCCCGAACATCTGCGCGTAGATGACGCAGGGCCGTTCGTTGGAGCGGTCGAACTGTTTGAGCGGCTCGGGCCGTTGTCGTTCGCGCATCTCGGCGCACGCGGGGCGGCGGATACGATCGTTGCGCAGTTGCCGGGCGATCGGTCGGTGACGCTCGGCGAGACGTTGCGCGTCGGCGTCGCGGCCGAGGACGCGCATGTGTTCGGTGCCGATGGCCGCGCCTATCCCTTCAAGCTGCCGCCTAGCAGTCCAGTAAGATAATAACGCTGCATCGCGAGGAACAGCAGTAGCACCGGCATCGTCGTGATGACCGCCGCAGCCATCATCAGTTCGCCGTCCGCCGAATGCTCGCGCGCGATTGCCGCGACCGCGACTGGCAGCGTGTAGAGATGCTGGTCGGAAAGTACGATCAACGGCCAGAGGAAGTCGTTCCACGAGCCGAGGAACATGAACAGCGCCAGCGTGACGACGATGGGGGTAAGGAGCGGGAGGACGATGGTCACGAAGATCCGCGCCTCGCTCGCGCCGTCGATCCGGGCCGCGTCGATCATCTCATCGGGTATCGCGAGCGTCGCCTGCCGCACGAACAGGATCGCGAAGATACCTGCAAGGCTAGGCAGGATGACGCCCGCATAGCTGTTGACCAACCCGAGTTGTTTGAAGATCAGGAACAGCGGCAGCATCGCGACCTGCCCCGGTACAACCAGCGACGCGATCAGGATCTTGAGCAGCCGCTCGCGTCCGCGGAAGCGGAGCTTGGCGAAAGCGTAGCCGGCCGGCACCGTCAGCAGCAGTCCAAGTAGCGTCGAGATCGCAGCGATCGCGACGCTGTTTAACAATGCGGGGACGATCCGGTAGTCGAACCACGCGCCGTCGATCAGCCGCCGGACGAGGAGCTCATGGTAGTTCTCCAGCGACCAATGCGATGGCCAGAGTGGCGTCGGGAGGTTGCTCGATTCGCCGCGCGGCATGAACGACACCACCACCATGTAGAGCAGCGGCGCGATCGTCAGCGCGGTCAGCAGCGCGACGAGCGCATTTGCGAGGATCGCACGCGGTTTCATCAGAGCCATTCGTAGCGCCTCCCGATCCGCGTCTGGACCATCGTCAGCGCGAGGATCATCAGGAACAGCACGAACGCGACCGCGCTCGCCTGGCCCAGGTTCCACCATTTGAAGCCTTCGTCGAACATGAAATACAGGATCGTCGTCGTGCTCTGCGCAGGGCCACCAAGCGTCATGACATAGGGCTCGGCGAAAATCTGGAGGAAGCCCGCGACGCTCATCACTGCGGCGAGCAGCAACGTCGGGCCGATCGCGGGGAGGGTGACGTGGCGGAAGCGGCCCCAGCGGCCGGCGCCGTCGAGCCGTGCGGCCTCCATCAGGTCCTGCGACACCGCGGACAGCGCGGCGGTGAAGACGATCATGTTGTAGCCGTAGATCTTCCAGGTGACGAAGATCAGGATCGCCGGAATCGAGGTATGCGGGTTGCCCAGCCAGTCGACCGGTGCTGCCCCGACCGTCGCCAACGCACGGTTGATAAGCCCAGAGCGTTCGTTGAACAGGAACCGCCACACCACCGCGGTCGCGACAATGCTGGTGACGTAGGGCGCGAACAGCAGCACGCGCCACAGCGGCTTCCACCGCACGGTGGCATCGTTCAGCAGCAATGCGACCGCCAACGACGTACCGATCGCCATCGGCACGCCGAGCACCGCGAACACTGCGGTGTTCGCCAATGCGCGCCAGAACAGCGGCGTCGAGAACAGGTCGATGAAATTCCCCAGCCCGACGAAGCGCAAGTTCGCCCAGTCGGCGAGCGCGTAGATCGAGTAGTCGGTGACGGATAACGTCATCGCCAGTGCGGTCGGGATGACGAAGACCAGCGCGATGATCGCGAGCACCGGCGCCGAGAACAGCCAGGCGGCGCGTTCTTGTCGGGTCATGCGAGCGTCCCCGCCTCGACCAGCGCGCGGCGCTTGGCGAGCAACTGATCGACGCGCGTGTCGAGACCGGCGAGCGCCTGCGGAATCGTCTGGACGCCACGCACGACGCGCTCGGCGGCGAACTGGATCTCCAGCTTGATCCGCTCCCACTCGATTACTTTCGGCGCGGCGGCGGGAAAGCGCATCTGCTCCTTGAACGGTGCGAGTATCGGTGCGCGCAGTTGTGGGGAGGACCAGGCGCTCAGACGGGCGGGAAGATTGCCGATCATATTCTGGTAGCGGAGTTCGCTTGCCGGCGAACTGAGATGGCGGACCAGTGCCCACGCCTCGGCTGGGCGCGACGTCGAGGCGGACACGCACAGGCTGGTACTCAGCCCCGATACCGCGCTGAGCCCATGCGGACCGGCGAGCCGTGCCGTCCCCCAACGCGCGGCGGGGATCTCCGCGGCGCGGCGGTGAAGATCGAGCAACGTCGTCGGCCCGGTCGGCCAGATCGCAAAATAGCCCTGCGCGAAGGCCGCAACCGGGTCCTGGATCTCGGTCGAGAGTGCTTTCGGTGCGAGCCCCTCGGCGAAGATCCGCGCGTAATAGGCGAACGCGGCCTTTGCCTCCGTCGTCTGGAAATTGCCGCGCGTATCGTGGTCGCGGAGCATCGTCGCGCCGGTCTGGCTAAGCATCGTGATGAGCGTGTCCGGCCAGTTGAGCAGCAGCATGAACACGAAATCGTCGGGCCGTTGTCGCTTAACTGCACGACCCATGCGGAGCCAGCCGTCCCAATCCTCGGCAGGCTCCGCATAGCCTGCCCTGGCGAGGATATCCCGACGGTAGAACTGGATCTGCGGGGCGACCGACCAAGGTACGGCAAAGTCGCGGCCACGGACTCTCGTCGCGTCGAGCACCCCGGGAAACATGTCGCCGACCAGAGCGGGCGAAGGGATTGGGGCGATCGCGCCGATCGTCGCGAACTCCTGCACCCAACCGTTATACAGCATTAGCACGTCGGGCATGGCGTCGCCAGCTTGTGCGGTCAGCAACTTCTCGTGGCTCGCGGTCGCGGGCAGAGATTGCACGTCGACCGCTATCCCGGTCGCGGCGGTGAAGGCCGGCATCAGCATCGGCGAATAATCGCCCTCGTAACTCATCGCCCAGAATTTTAGCGGTTCGGGGCCGCGCGTGCCGGTACAGGCCGCCAGACCCAGCGTCGGCAGGAGCGCCAATGCACCCCTCCGCGTCCAGTCCTGCGCATGCTCCCCCATCGCAGGATCGTGGCGCATTGCGGCGTGTCACGCCACCCCCATTTCGACCCGATAATGACGAGAAAATTGCGCCAGGTTAATGCCTTGGCTGGGTTTGCGCAGCCGAGATGCTTGCTCCGCCGCCGACGTTGCGCCTAAGCCGAGCATAACGAACGCTGGCGGGGGCCAATGCCGGCGAACAGGGAGAGAAGTCATGCGCATCCTTCGCCGCCGTTATCTGCTGTCCAGCGTCGCGCTGCTTGCCGGGACGCCGGTCAACGCGCAGAACACGCCGCCGACGAACGATGCGTCCGCCGCGACGTCCGCTGCCGATCCAGCCAGCGAGATCGTCGTCACCGGATCACGCATCGCCCGGCCCGATTACGAAGCGCCGAACCCGATCGTATCGTTCAGCGCGGCCGACCTCCAGCAGTCGGGCAACACCAACGTCACGACCTTCCTTCAGCGCGTGCCGGCGCTCACCAATTCGCTCGACAGCACGCGCACCGCGGGCAGCAACCAGGCCGACGGTAGCTTCGGGCAGGTCGGCCTCAACCTGCTCGACTTGCGTGGGCTCGGTCCGAACCGCACGCTCGTCCTCGTCAACGGTCGCCGCCACGTGGCAGGCCAGCCTGATACTGCGGCGGTCGACATCAACGCGATCCCGACCGACCTGATCGAGCGAGTCGACGTCCTGACCGGCGCGACCTCCGCGGTGTACGGCGCCGACGGCGTATCGGGCGTCGTTAATTTCGTGCTGAAGCGCAATTTCGACGGCGTCGCGGCGCGCAGCCAGTTCGGCATCTCCGACCGCGGCGATGCCGCCAACCGGTTCGCATCGCTGATCGCGGGACGCAACTTCGCCGATGGCCGCGGCAATCTGACGCTGGCGTATGAATACAACGCCGACCAGCCGCTTGCGAACGACGATCGCCGCTATCTGGCGCAGGGCGAGCGCCAGTATTTCGTCAATCTCGACGGCTATGACCCCGCGCGGCCCGGCAGCTACAAGATCGGACCGGTTGGCGACCTGCGCTATCCGTACAGCTCGAACCAGGGCATCGTGTACATCGGCGACCAGGTTTTCCGCGGCGATGCTGCGCTCTACACGCCGGGCCGCTTCCTGCAGAACGACGGCTATTCGATCGGCGGCGACGATACCCCAGTGGCGGGGTATATCGGCGACATCTTCCCGCGCACCCGCCGCCACGCGGTCAATGCGCTGACGCATTACGACGCGTCGGACGCGTTCAAGATCAGCCTGGAGGGCAAGTTCGTCCAGTCGACCGTGACGAGCTTCAGCGGTTATGGTGGCAATTATCCCGCGACGATCGCGCTCGACAATCCGTTCATCCCCGCGAGCATCCTTGCAGCGGCGACCGCGGCCGGTCTCGGCTCGGTCGACGTCAACCGCAACAATTTCGACATTCCGCGGCGTGGCGAAGAGGATCGGCGCCGCACCTATCGCGGTGTCGTCGACGTCACCGGCCGCATCTCGGAGCACGCCAGCTACGACGTGTCGTACACCTACGGGCAGACCGATGTCCGTGCGACCAAGCTCAACGACCGCCTCAACGATCGCTTCCTGAACGCACTCGACGCGGTGCGAGGGCCGGGGGGAACGATCGTCTGCCGCTCGGCCCAGGCGCGTGCGGCGGGCTGTGTCCCGGTCAACACATTCGGCGGCAACACGGTGGATTTAGCCGCGTTTGGCTATTTCCTCAGCAACCCGGCGAGCGATGCGCGGATCACGCAACACGTCGCCAACGCCTCGCTGACCGGCGACTTCGGACAGGTCTTTACGCTGCCCGGCGGGCCGATCGCGTTTGCGGCAGGTGGCGAATATCGCCGTGAATCGAGTAGCTTCCGCCCCGCGCAGGCGCTTACCGACAACGCATTCTACCAATATGACGAATACATCATCCCAACCCCGTCGAGCGGTCATTTCGATGTATGGGAAGCGTTCGGCGAACTCAACGCGCCACTCCTGAAGGACGTGCCCTTCGCCAACCTGTTGTCGGTCGGCGCGGCCGGGCGCTATTCGGACTATTCGACGGTCGGCTCGACCCGCGCCTACCAGTTCAACGCGATCTACGCGCCGATCCGCGAAATTAGCTTCCGTGGTTCGTACGGTCGCTCGGTCCGCGCGCCCAACATCGGCGAGATCTTCCGCCCGCAGACCGGCACCAGCAACTTCTTCTCCGATCCGTGCTATCTGAGCAATCGCACGCTCGGCGCACCGTCCCGCGCGGCGAACTGCCAGGCGCTGATCACCGGCGTAGGCGGCGACCCGGCCACCTTCACGGCGCAGAACAATCCGAACGCAACGATCTTCATCCCCGGCACGCAACAGGGCAATCCGGACCTGCGTGCGGAGGTCGCCCGCACATGGACGGCTGGCGTCGTGCTGCGCCCGGTCTCGGGTCTGTCGATCGGTCTCGACTGGTACGACATCCGCCTGCGCGACGCGATCAACACGCCCGATGCCAACGCGATCGCCGAGCTCTGCGTCGACCAGCCGTCGCTCGACAACGCCTATTGCGGCTCGATCAGCCGCCAGCGCGGCACGGGGTTCATCGATGGCTACGTCGTCCAGCCTCAGAACGTCGCCGCATTCCGCACTGCCGGCGCCGAACTCAACATCGCGTATCGGTTCCGTACCGCACGGATCGGCGCGTTCGATATCCGCTTCGTCGGCGGTTATCTGAACAAGCTCGAGCAGATCGCCACGCCGGGTGCGGTGATCGAGAACAATGTCGACCAGATCTTCCGCCCCAAATACAATTTCAACTTCTCGCCGAGCTGGACGGCCGGCGCGCTGACACTGGGCTACAATCTGCGCTGGCAGGACGGCGTTCGCCGCTTCACCCGGATCGACAGCGACGCCAACCCTAGCCTCGTCGACCCGCGATACTTCCGCTTCAAGGAACTCTGGCAGCACGACATCCAGGCGAACATCGCGGTCAACGAGCGTTTCTCGTTCTACGGCGGAGTCAACAACCTCGCCGACCAGAAGCCGGACATCGGCTTCCAGACCAACGTGCCGATTTCACCGGTCGGCCGCTATCTCTATGCAGGCGCCAAGCTGCGCTATTGACGTGGTTTTGGTCACGACCGGCGGGCATTGAACAAGCGTGCCGCAATACGCCTACCCGAGTTTTTCCTCGACGGTGTACCCGCAACGCCCGATAGATAGGGGTGCGTTGCCTACTTGAGAAAAGAAGCCTTTGCTGACCGACCACATGATGAGCCTGATCACAAGGGAGGAAGGATCCTTTATAGATCCCAGTTGCACCGTGATCGATCCCCATCTCCTGACGCTGCGCAAGGGATCGTTTGTCGGTCCCGGAGGACTGATCGACGCGGGCGGGACGGTCGAGATCGGCGAGGCGGTCCGTATCAGCTACCGGTGCACCATCATTTCTCTCACGCACCACATCACCCGCTCCGTCTGGCGGCGTGGCGTAGACGGTGACCGATATCGTCCAGTCATCATCGAACGAGGGTGCTGGATCGGCGCCAACGTCACGATCTATCCCGGCGTTACGGTACGCGAAGGTTGCGTCATCAACGCTGGCTCAGTGCTTGCCATATCCACCGATCCCAACGGGCTTTACTGTCCCCCTTATGCTGCCCGCATTAAAGATCTCGAGATCGATTGAGGACCAACTGACCTGGCGATTGAACAGGCGGTTCGTCAGAAACTCTCCAATATCAGGAATCGTGAATAATCTGTGGAATTGTCACAGAAGATCCACATCGCCCACCTAAGGGATTTGCAGCAACGCGGAAGCGCGCGCTGTGATTTCAAAAGGGGTTTCGATGCTTCGTTCCATGCGACTCTCGTCGCGCGCGGCTTTGCGCGCGTTGTTGATGCTCGGCTCCACCGCTTCTGCCGTGATGGCGGTAACGGTTTCCGCTCAGGCCCAGGATTATACCAACATCGCCGCCTCCGGGCGCGTCACAACTCAGGACGGAACCGCAATCGCCGGCGCGGAGGTGAAGATCACGTCCTCGGATCGTGGCGTCAGCCGTGTGGGCATGACGGATACGACGGGCGCCTACACGATCCCGCAGCTTCCGCCTGGCGCCTATGACGTTGCCATCGCAGCGGCGGGTTTCGCGACTTACAGCGAACGCGGGATCGCGTTAACCCGTGAAACGGGCGGTGCCAACAGCTTTCGCCTGGTTCCGGCCGAGCAGAGCGGCGACATCGTCGTCGTCGGCACGCGTCAGCGCACGGCCGACTTCCAGGACACCACGGTCGGCAGCACGATAAATCTCGGCTCGCTGACGACGCGCGTGCCGATCGGGCGCACCTTGCGCGACGTGATGTTGCTGACTCCCGGCGCGGTCCAGGGCTCGTCGCCGTCGAATGGCGGCTTCTCCAACCAGGTGTCGATCGGCGGCGCAGCGTTCACCGAAAACGCGTTCTACATCAACGGCCTGAACGTGACCGATTTCGTGTCGGGCGGGCAGCCGGCCGAAGTGCCGTTCGACTTCTACCAGACGGTCGAAGTGAAGACCGGCGGCGCCCCCGCGGAATTCGGTCGCGCGACCGGCGGCTATGTGGTCGCCACCACCAAGTCCGGCACCAACGATTATCACGCGAGCGTCACCGGCATCTGGGAGCCCGACGATCTTCGCGGCAGCGCGCCGTCGACCCGCACCGTCGATTATCGCAACGCGACCGCAAGCCGCAAGGAGCTGGTGTTCCAGGCGAGCGGCCCGATCATCAGGGACCATCTGTTCGTCTACGGCCTCTACAACATGCGCGAAATCCGCACGCTCACGCCGCAGGCCAACCAGAACAACGCGACGGGCGTGGCGAACACCAGCCCGTTCTGGGGCGGCAAGGTCGACGGCTACATCAATGGCGATCACCATTTCGAATTCACCTATTTCGACACCACGAACGAGACGCGCAACCGCAGCTACGCCTGGGACCGCACCGACCACCGTCTCGGCGACAAGACCGGCGGCACCAATGCGCGGGCGGGCGGGATCAACTATGTCGGTCGCTACACCGGGACGTTCACGCCGTGGCTGACGCTGTCGGGTGCATACGGCGTGAACAAGCTGCGCTCGGGCAACGTCCCGCTCGACGTCACCAACCCGCAGGTGATCGATTACCGTACCGATCCGGCGGGTATCCAGATCGGCGCCAACAAGGTGACGGACGCGTTCAGCAGCACCGACAACCAGCGTGAATTCTACCGCGCCGATGCCGATCTCCAGTTCCAGCTGCTCGGCGCGCACCATGTCCGCTTCGGCTATGATCACGAGAAGAACACCCAGTCGCAGACGTTCGAGACGATCGGCGGCGGCGCTTACAAGATCTTCAACGTCACGGCCCAGTCGGCTGCAAGGATCGGCGCGCCGGTCGGCACGCAATATTACACGACGCGTGTCTATGAGCAGAGCGGCGTCGCGCATGTCCGCAACGAAGCCTTTTATTTGCAGGACCAATGGTCGCTGCTCGACAACCGCCTGCGCCTCGATCTGGGCGTCCGCAACGATCGCTTCAGCAACCAGGGCGTGAACGGGAAATCGTTCTTCAAATCGGGCGACCTATGGGCGCCGCGCCTCGGCGCCGCGTTCGACCCGGTCGGCGACGGTCGCACCAAGATCTTCGGGTCCTATTCCAAATACTTCCTGCCGATGGCGGGGGACATCAACCTGAACGTTGCCGGCAGCCTGGTGACGTACACGCGCTATAACCTTTTCAATGGCGTCAGCGGCGCGGGCAGCGTTCCCGTCGCCGGCACGCCGCTTCTGTCGGTCGTCAACACCACGAACTGTCCCGACACCGGCATCAAGAATTGCGAAGTTTCGGCGGATGGCTCGGCGTTCAATCCGGCTGGCGCGATCGCGAGCAACATCAAGCCCCAGTCGGATCGGGAGTTTATCATTGGTGCCGAGCACCAGTTCAGCGACCGCATCCGGATCGGCGCCTATTACACGCACCGCGAACTGACCAACGTGATCGAGGACGTCTCGATCGACGCCGGCGCGCGCGCCTATTGCGTCGGCAAGGGCTTCACCGCGGCGGCGTGTCTGTCGGCGTATCCAGGCGGCAGCCAGTTCGTCATCGGTAACCCGGGCAAGGACATCACGACGCAGATCAACAAGCTGCCTGACGGCTCGACCCCGACCGTGACGCTGAAGAAGGACGATCTCGGCTATCCAAAACCGAGCCGCAACTACAACGCGCTGACGCTCACCTTCGATCGCAGCTTCGACGAGAAGTGGAGCCTGTCCGCCTCATACACGCTCGCGTTCGACAAGGGGAATTACGAAGGCGGCGTGCGATCGGAGAACGGACAGCTCGCGATCAACCGTACCGCGGATTTCGATTCACCAGGGTTCGTCAACGGCGCCTATGGCTATCTGCCCAACGATCGCCGCCACAGCTTCAAGGCTTACGGCCGCTACCGCCTGTTCGAAGCCCTCGACCTCGGCGCCAACATGCTCGTGCAATCGGCCCCGCATTACAGCTGCATCGGCGCCGTTCCGCTCGCGGTCGACGCCTATGCCAACACCTATCATGGCTATGGCTATTACTGCCAAGGCGAGCTGATCCCACGCGGTACGGCGTTCACCGGCGACTGGTTGGCGCAGGTCGACGTCAGCGCGGTCGTTCACCTGCCGATCCCGCATCTCCAGGCGTCGCTGCGAATGGACGTGTTCAACCTGTTCGCCAGCTCGGCGGTCACGTCGTTCAACAACTTCGGCGAGTTGAGCGACGGGTCGGCCAATTCCGACTACCGCGCACCGGTGAGTTACCAGACGCCGCGCTCCGTGCGGTTGACGGCGGTCGTCGGCTTCTAGGCATCGCTTGCGCGTGGAGCGAGGCATGGAGCATGTCTCGCCCACGCTGGTTTACCGGTGAAGCCTATGATGGAGGGCACGATAGAGAAGCGATCACAGCGGCAGAGCGAGATCATGGCCCGGCTACGGGGTGGCCGGACCTTGTCGGTGACGGCGCTGGCCGCCGACCTCGCAGTGTCCGACGAGACGATCCGCCGCGAGTTGCGCGCGCTCGAGGATCACGGCGTCATCATCCGCGAGCATGGCGGCGCGCGGATGACGACGCCCGTGCACGAGGGGCCGCTGCACCAGCGCATGGAGGAGAATGCCGACGCGAAGATCCGTGTCGCACGCGCTGCGGCCGAGTTCGTGCAGGACGGCGCGATCGTGTTCATCGACTCCGGCACGACGAGCTGCTTCATCGCGCGGCATCTGGCCGACCGGCGCTCGCTCACGGTCATCACCAACTCGCTGCGCGTCGCGAGTGATCTGGGCGGGATCAACAACAACCGCCTGTTCCTCGCGGGGGGCCAGATGGATTATGACTACCGCGCATTCTCCGATCACGTCGCGCAGGACTATGTCCGCGGTTTCACCCCGCATCTGGCGATCCTGTCGGTCGGCGGCATCAGCCTGGAGCGCGGGCTGATGGACTTTCATCCGGGCGAAGCGGCGATGAGCCGGATCGCCTATGCCACGTCGAAGCAGGTGCTGCTCGCGGCGGATGCTTCGAAGTTCGGGCGGTACGCGCTGATCCAGACGGCGGCGATGAGCGATGTCGACATCCTAGTGACCGACAAGCCGTTGGAAGACGACTATGCCCGCGCCTTTGCTCACGCCGAGGTGGTGATCGCCTGACGCCGCCGCCCGGCGCGGATAAGCGGGGGCGCCGCGACGAGGATCAGCAGCGCGCCGGCGGCTGCGACGGCGGCGTGGAGCAACCAGAATTGCGGGCTCGCGATCCGCTCGTAGAAGACGCCGCTGAACCCGGCCCACAGGCTCGCGAAAACGCCGTGAAGGTAGAACAGCCCCATCCAGAAGCCGACGAGATGGCGCGGTGCGGTGCCCGCGATCAGGCTTAGCGCGGACGGCCAGATCAGCACGATCGCACCGTCGATGAGGATCAGATAGGCGAGCGTCCAGGGCAGCGCGAGCGGGTGGCCGCCACTGGTCGCGTCTCCCAGCGCGAGGACCAGATAGCCCGCCGAACACAAAACCCCGCCGAGGAAGATCTGCGTCACCGCGCCGATCCGGATGCCCCGCCGTTGCAGCGCCCGCGACGCGACCTGTGACACCGCGATCAAAGCCAGCGTGAAGGCACCGTCGAGCGAAAGGAACCACGCCACCGGCATGGTCCAGCCGAAGACATGCCGGTCGGCTCGCGTCCGCGCCCAGACCAGGAAGATGTTGCCGAGCTGATCATAGGCGGAATAGCAGAGGTACACCGCGGCCAGCGCGAAGACGAGCAGCGCGGTCGATCGAGCTGGGTCGGGTGATGACGCCGCCAAGTCCGCGGGAGGGGCTGCTGGCGCCGCACGGCCGGTCACCGCGTAGATCGCCAGCCCCAGTGCGACGGCCGCGGCCGCTGCGCCGATCGCATAGTCCTGGCCGGCAAACGCGGCGAGCGCTCCGCAGACCAGCGGCCCGCAGATCACTCCGGCGTTGAGAAAGCCGAGATAGACCGCGTAACCACGTCGGCGCTGCGCTTCGTCCTGGAAAAGCGCGCCCAGTTGTGCGGACAGGTTGCCCTTCAGCACCCCCGCGCCGATCGCGAAGGGGACGAGCCCGACCAGGAATGTCGGATCGCCAAGCATCAGTGTCAGGCCGAGCAGCATCCCGACACCGCCTGCCGCGACCATCGCGCGCCGGTTTCCGACCACATCACCGATCAGCCCGCCAATCGGTATTGCCAGATAGATCAGCGCATTGGCATAGCCGTATAGCTGCGAGGCAAGTCCGGTGGCGGACAAGGGTCCGAACATCGCCGTGCTGGTCTCGCTGAAGGCGGTCGCGCCGACGACGCGCGACACGTCGCCGACGAGCACCCGGTCCAGGAAGATCAGTACCAGGACCGACTTCACGCCCGAGACGGCGAAGCGTTCGAGGAACTCCATCGTCGCGAGCGACAGAAAGCTCGCGCTCAGCAAGCGCTCGCCTTCTACCGCGCCGTCTCTTCGCATTGCGTCCGCCCCTGCCAAGCGCCGCAACTAGGCAGGCTTCGCGACACGGCCATGACAGTAGGAGCGGCTCAGGCGGGGTGCGGAAACGCCGCGGCGGGCTCGCTGATGCCGGGCCGCCCAGTCTCGACATGCCCCGCCAGGCGCAGCCGGACGCCATTCGCGGAAGTCAGCAACAGGTCGTACCAGTGATGGTCGGCCAAGATGATCGGAACCTTTGCCGTGGCGTCGGCAGCGACCGCGATCTCGCGTCGCTCGCCGCTGTGCGCGCAGTGCAGCGCCATCGTCACCGGCGCATTGCCGCGGTTGCAGAGCTGCAAAATGCCGGCCGTGCCGTCTTCACGCCATAGCGGCACTGCTTCGACCCCTGCGCTCCCCGCCTGGCCGCGATAGTCGCGCTGGAATCCGTTTGGTCCCCGAACGACCAGCGCGTGCGGCTGGTCCGCTTGGATCGGCCAAGTCTCGCTCAGACGGGAGTTCGCCGCCACGGTGAAGTAGCGCCAACCGGGAAAATTCACTTCGTCCTGGACGCCGAAGACGATCCCGATCGGGCCTTGGTTGACGAAATTCAGCGTGAGCGCCGCGTCCGACCAGGCGGGCTCGACGGCGAAACGGTACGGCAGCGGCCGCGCGCGCCGGGTTCCGGGTTCCTGCACCGGCACGCCTTTGCCCTTGGCGATGATCGGGGCGGGCGCGGTCGCGCAAAGTCGCTCGGTTTCCTCGACATAGCCGGCGACCGACGGAAGCGCCGCCGCCCAGCGTGTGTCGAGGCGTGCGCTGTGCGGCACGTCGAAGTCGAAGATCGAGGTGAGGTCGCCGCACACCGCTCGCCGCCACGGCGAGATGTTCGGCTCGGCAACGCCGAAGCGCTTCTCCAGGAACCGCAGCACCGACGTATGGTCGAACAACTGCGAGTTGACCCATCCGCCACGTGTCCACGGCGAGATCACCGTCATCGGCACCCGCGGCCCCAGGCCGACCGGCTCGCCCTGATAGGTCTCGCTTCGGACGTCGACGTTGCTCGCACCGTAGCGCGGTGCGATCGCGGGGACGGGGGCCGGAACGTGATCGAAGAAGCCGTCATTCTCGTCATAGTTGAGGATCAGCGCGGTCTTCGCCCACACCTTCGGGTTGGACGCGAGCGCCGCGACCACACTGCTGATCAGGACCTCGCCGAACGGTACGGGCGCGTCGGGATGCTCGCTCATCTGCATCATCGGCACGATCCACGACACCGCCGGCAGCCGGTCGGCGGCGACGTCCGCGGTGAACGCGGCGATCAGGTGCTTGGCCTGCGTCTTCTCGGGATCTTCTGGTGCCACGCCGTCGATCCAGTCGACGTACGCGCGCCCGCGACGGTAATGCGGCGACGACCGGTCCAGCTTTCGGAACTCGCTGAAATAGCCGAGCGGATTGTCCGAATAATTGGCAACCTCCTGGTACACGCGCCAGGGAATTCCCGCCTCCTCGAGTCGACCTGCATAGGTGCGCCACGGCAGGCCCTGCGTCGCGTCGTCCTTGGCCATGTCGGCGCCGGGGTTGGCATCGGTGCCGCCGTTGGTGACGCAATAGACGCCGTCCTGCCCGACGCTCAGGCCGTTCGTGCCGCTGAAATGATAGAGCCGGTTCGGGCCGGTCGGGCCTTGCAGCGAGCAGTGATAGCCGTCGCAGATCGTGAACTGGTCCGCCAGCGCATGATAATACGGAATGTCGGCGCGGGTCAGGTGCGCCATGGTCAGCGGGCCCTTCTGCTCCGCCCAGACGTCCCAGTTGCGCCAGCGCGCCTGGCTGTCCTTCCAGCTATGGTCGAGCCCCGTGAAACAGCGCGCGTTGCTGCTGTTGTAGTCGAGCCGGAACGGCCAGGTGATTCGCCCGCCATCACGGTCGGCACCACGTTGCGCCCAGACCGATCGGCCGCCGGGCAATGTCACCGGGCGCGGATCCGCAAAGCCGCGCACGCCGCGCAACGTGCCGAAATAATGATCGAACGACCGGTTTTCCTGCATCAGGATCACGACGTGTTCGACGTCCATGATCGAGCCGTTCGTAACCGTCCGATGCACGCGGTTCGTTGCGCGCGTCTGCGCGGTGGCGGCTACGCCGGATGCACCAAGCAGGAACGCCCTTCGACCAATCGCCATTTTTGTCTTCCAAACATTGCTACGCGACGCGCTGTTCCGACAGGAGCTTTGCACCCTGTTCGCACGCGGCAATACACGAGCAATGTGACGCGTCGAATGCGATCTGGAATTAGTGACCGGGTCAGACACTATGCCAACATTGCCCAGCAGCCTGCATACTCGACATGACGACGGGCAGTTGGTTGTTCCTCGCCAATGACCATACCACCCGTTGGCTCGTCATGGCAGGAAGCGGTACCGCGGGCAGGATGGCCGCGGCTGCGATGGCGCGGACGATGGGCAACACGGCGCTGGTAACGCTAGTCGACCCCGATTCGGTCGGCACCGTCGACTTTGGCGAGTCCACCATCCCGCCGCTCGTCACATCCAACCGGCTGCTAGGGATCGGCGAGGCCGACTTCATGTAGGCGACGAAGGCGGCATCCAAGCTCGGCACCCCGTTCGACGGCTGGGAAGACGGCAGAGATCATTATTCCCTTCGTTCGGGACCACGGGCAAGGACTATTGGTCCGCCAGCCTATAGCATTTCTGGCTGAACGGCCGGACGCGCAGGCACGACGAGTCTATGACGCCTATTGCCTGGAACTTGCCACCGTTCTGGCGGCAGTGTGCGGCAATGCCGATCCTCAAGAGCCTGGCGCAGAAGATCGATCTGTTCCTCGAAACGGGCCGGTGATCCGCCGTAACGAGGGACTGTTTTGCGGAAAACAGTTGGGGCAGGTGATCATGGGGCAGGGCATCCTCCCGAGCGCATCTTCCGATCGCCGACAAGCTGCGCCAGGGGTGGGCGTGTCGCTGCAAACCCTCAGTCGCGTCATCAACCGGGAGACGGACGTCCGGCCCGAGATGATCGCGCGGGTGCAGCGGCGATCGACCGCCTCGGCTATGTCCCGTCGATCGCGGCACAGCGAATGCGCGGATCACACTCCTACCCTGGATCGTCGCGGCAACGACTGGGAGCGGACGATCGCGGACTGGCGGGCATGGCAGGGCACCGACTGGATCCACTGCGCGCGGCGCGGCTTGCAACCGAGCATCTGGTTGCGCTTGGCCACCAGCGGATCGGTTTACCGCGAGTCCGTTCGACTTTGCGTTGAGCGCTGGCGGATGACCGGCTCGTGGTAGGCAATGGCGAACGCGTGGCTCGGCGTCGGCGGCCTGCTTGCGCGCGGCTATTTTGGCTATGGGTCGGGACATGCGGCGGCGATCTCGCTGCTCAATACCGCCGATCCACCGACCGCGATCATCGCCAGCAACGATCAGTTGGCGATGACGACGCTGGAAGTATGTCGCGAGCGGGGAATTGCTATTTCGGACGACGTGTCGCTGGTCAGCTTAGACAGTACGCCGATCCTGCGTTTCACCCACACGCCGCTGTCCGCAATCGACCAGCCGATTGCCGATGTGGCCGTACGCGCCATGAGATTATCATCGCCGAGCTGGCGGGCGAAGAGGCACCAGCGCAACCTGTTGTCGTGCCAGCGAAACTTGTCGTGGGTCATTTTATGGTTTGCTGCCTTGGTCCTGAACGCGTGCCGGTCGGCGGTGCACCCACAGCGCGCCAACGTCGATAGCCCAAAATCACTCGACAGGGTAATCGGCCGCATCGCGTATGGGAAGCTGACGTTTAACCACGATCTGATTGCGGGGATACCTCGCGTCCAGAAGCAACGGGCAACCGCTTCAACTCCAATCCACCGAGGCATTTAGGTAGCCCGAACGCACGGCAGCCGCCGCAGCATTCAAACAAGCTGCGGCGGCACTGTATTCCGCGTTGCATACGCGCGTGCAAATCTCACGCGGGCTACGGTCGGTTACCGATCGATTGGCGGCATACCGACCCTAGACCGATCAGTTGTCCCGTTCGGCGCGCTTGCGGTCGGCCTTGCGGGCGCGACTCACTGCGGCGGCGTGCTCACGGGCACGCTTTTCCGACGGCTTCTCGTAGTGCCGACGCAGCTTCATCTCGCGATAAACACCTTCTCGCTGCAGCTTTTTCTTCAGCGCGCGGAGGGCTTGGTCAACATTATTGTCACGGACGATGATCTGCATTCGACTGAGGCTCTCGGCTGTCTTTGTTATTTAGCGGTCGGAGTTGCTTTATGACTGGCATCCGCAAAAGCCAAGGCGCAAATATCGCGCGTTGCGTTAGACCAGTCCTCGCCTCGAGAGATAACCGGTGACGGCCTCACGTAGCGTCTCGCCACCGTGAATGCCCAGTTTGGTCCGTCGCCACAGGATGTCGTCGACGGAGCGTGCCCATTCCTTTTCTATCAGATAGTCCACTTCGCGGGTCGAGAGGCCGTGGCCTAGGTCTTCGACATGGGTCGCATCGCCCAGCACGGCGTCGATTCGCGTGCCATACGCGTGCGCCATCCGCACAGCCGTCGCGGTGTCGAGAAATGGCCAGCGTTCGCCAACCGTCTTTGCAAACGCCGAGATCCCGCCCGGGGGCAGATCCCCGCCAGGCAATGGCGCGTCGTCGGTCCACGCCTCGGTCATCGTCGGAAGGAATGGCGCAAGCTCCTGCAACGCGTGTTCGGACAGGCGTCGATAGGTCGTGATCTTGCCCCCGAACGCGGACAGGATTTGAGGCGCCTCGCCGGTACCAAGCTTGAGGACGTAATCGCGCGTGACCTTGGACGCGTTCGCGTTGCCGTCGTCGAACAGCGGACGGACCCCGGAATAGCTCGTCACGACGTCCGCCGGAGTCGTCTGGCGCGTGAAATACCGGTTCACGCTGGCGCAAAGATACTCGGTTTCGTCCGAGTCGATGGTCGGCGCCGAGGGATCACCGTCGAACGGCTTGTCGGTGGTGCCGACGAGCGTGAAATTGTCCTGATAGGGAATCGCGAAGATCACCCGCTTGTCGTCGTTCTGCAAGATAAACGCGTGATCGCCCTCGAAGAGTTGCGGCACGACGATATGGCTGCCCTTCACCAGTCGCGGCGGGGGCTCGTGATGCGCCGCCGGCATATTGTCGAGCACCTTGCCCACCCAGGGCCCCGACGTGTTGGCGATCGCACGCGCGCGGACGATGCTGCCGTCGCCGAGCTTGGCGACCCACCGGTCCGCCGCGCGCGTCGCCCCTTCGAACTTCACGTGCGTGCGGATGTCGGCGCCGCGCTCTGCGGCATCAACCGCGTTCAGCACGACCAAACGCGCATCGTCGACCCAGCCGTCGGAATAGACAAAGCCGCGTTTCACGGGCTTCAGTCCCTTGCCCCATGCCGTATGGTCGAGCCGCACACCGATCGACTTGGGCAGTCGGCTGCGGCCACCGATATGATCGTACAGGAACAGGCCGATCCGGATCAGCCACGCCGGGCGCATGCCATCGGCCAGCGGCATGACGAACCGCATCCCGCGGATCAGGTGCGGCGCGATGTCGAGCAGCTTTTCCCGTTCCTCAAGGGCCTCTCGGACCAGCCGGAACTCGTACATCTCCAGATAGCGCAGGCCACCGTGGATCAGCTTGGAACTCGCGGAGGACGTATGCGCGGCCAGATCGTCCTGCTCGACCAGCATCACGGATAATCCGCGGCCGGCGGCATCACGGGCGATCCCGGTGCCGTTCACCCCGCCGCCAATGACGAGGAGATCTACCTCGTTCGATCGGCTGCTGTCCGATCCGGTGTCACTGCTCATGCCTTGGTCCTCGAACGTGTTCGATCGACCGCGTCCTGCCACCCCGCCATCAGGGCCGTCCGCTCGTCGGTCTTCATCTTCGGGGTGAACGTCCGATCCTCCTTCCAGGCTCCGGCGATATCGTCCGGACCGTTCCAGATGCCGACCGCCATGCCGGCGAGGAACGCGGCCCCTGCGGCCGTCGTCTCGATATTGGCCGGGCGGACCACGTCGGTATCGAGCATGTTGGCGAGAAACTGGCAGAACCAGTCGTTCGCCGCCATGCCACCATCGACGCGGATCTGACGGGCATCGCGCGCACCGTCGGCGACCATCGCGTTCATCAAGTCGGTGGTCTGGTAGGCGACCGACTCCAGTGCGGCGCGGGCGATATGCGATCCGGTTGCGGCGAAGGTGAGCCCGGTGATGCTCGCGCGTGCGTCCGGGTCCCAGTGCGGCGCGCCGAGCCCGACGAAGGCCGGCACCATGTAGACCCCGCCATTACCGTCAAGCTTGGTCGCCATGTCGTTGGTATCGGCGGCCCGATTGATCAGCCCGAGCCCGTCACGCAGCCACTTGATCGCAGCACCCGCGACAAAGATCGATCCTTCGAGCGCATAGGTGATCTCCCCGTCGAGCTGGTAGGCGATCGTCGTCAGCATGCCGTTCTTGCTCGTCACGGCCTCCTTGCCGGTGTTGAGCAGGACGAAACAGCCGGTGCCGTAGGTCGATTTGGCGTCGCCGCGCTGGAAGCACGCCTGGCCGACCACCGCCGCCTGCTGGTCGCCCGCCATTCCGCCGATCGGAACCGCCTTGCCGAGCAGGTCCGGCGTGGTCTCGCCGAAGATCGTACTGTTGTTCTTGACCTCGGGCAGCAGGCTCTCGGGAATGTCGAGCATCCGGAGCATGTCCGGGTCCCACGCGCCCTTGTGGATATCGAACAGCAGCGTGCGCGAGGCGTTCGATGCGTCGGTCGCGTGGGCCTTGCCGCCGGTCAGCCGCCAGAGCAGGAAGCTGTCGATCGTCCCGAACGCCAATTCGCCCCGGTCGGCGCGGGCACGGACACCATCGACATTGTCCAAGATCCATTTGAGCTTCGTCCCCGAGAAATACGGATCGAGGATCAGCCCAGTACGCTCACGGACCAGCGACTCGTTGCCGTCAGCCTTCAATTCCGCACACAGCTTGGCAGTACGGCGATCCTGCCAGACAATCGCGTTGTGGACGGGCTTGCCGGTCTCGCGGTCCCAGACCACCACCGTCTCGCGCTGGTTGGTGATGCCGATCGCCGCGACCTTGCCGCCGTCTGCGTCGGCTGCCTCTTTCAGCGTAGCGACGGTATCGCGCCAGATATCCTCGGCATCATGCTCGACCCAGCCGGACTGCGGGTAATGCTGCGCGAACTCGCGTCGCACCGTCTGGCGGGGGACGCCGTCGGTGCCGAACGTCATGCTCCGGGTCGAAGTCGTGCCCTGGTCGATTGCCAGGATGATGGTGTCGGTCACGCCTTACTCTCCTTCGTCAGTTCGGGGATCATTGCGGGCCGGCGACGGGCTTGTCGCGCGGCAGGAATGGTCGAATCAGCAGATGCTGGAGGCCACCTCCGATGACGGCGCCGATCAGCGGACCCGCAATGGGTGCCCACCAATAGTTGCCGACGCCCGGAAACGCCGACTTGTCCCAGCCCATCAGCCAAGCGAAGGTTCGAGGCCCAAGATCACGGGCCGGGTTGATCGCCCAAGCCTCCAGATACCCCATCGACGCGCCGATCACCGCGACCAGCAGGCCGATCACGATCGCCCCGAAGTTCGCTTGCGGAGCCATGGTGTTGAACTCGTCGGTGATCGCGAAGATCCCGAAGATCAGGATCGCGGTCAGGATGATCTCGTCGATGAAGCCCTTCATCGTCGTCACCGCGACACCCGGCGCGGTGAAGAAGATACCCGCACCGCCGCCGCCGGCACGCGTCAGCTGCTGCGTCGCGTTGAAGTGATCGATGACGTTGTAATACAGCGCATAGACGATCGCCGCGCCGAGGAACGCGCCGACCAGCTGAGCGCACCAATAGGGCAGGACCTTCTTCCACGGGAAGCCGCGATACAACGCCAGCGCGAGCGTCACGCCGGGGTTGGCATGCGTTCCGGAGACTGCGCCGGTGACGTAGATCGAGATCGAGACCGCCATGCCCCAGGTGATGCAGACGCCCCAATAGGCCGTCTTGTACGGGCTGGGATCGTAGAGCGTGTACATCGCCGCAACCGACAGACCGAACGTCATGACGATGCAGATCGCGACCGCTTCGGAAATGAGCTCGCCGAGATAGACCTTTGCTTCCGGGGTCATCGGCATGTCCCGATCGACGACATCGACGGCCGATCGTTCCGATCCGGGCTGGCATGGTCGATCGACATTATGCTCTCCTCGTTGGACGCCGAATCAGGTACGTCGTCGACGTCCCTCGTTCGCTGCGGACATACTTGCATCAGCGTGCGACGACGTAACGTGAATTCATCCCTGGGCCGGCCTCGCTACTGAGAACAGCCACGGCGACGTCACCGCGCCAGCGATGTGAATTCGCTCACCAGCGCGTCGAACACGGTGCGGCAGCGCGGGCTGCTGCCAAGATCCTCGTGCATCACGATCCAGACGGGAAGGTCGATCGCGAAGGCATCCGGCAGCACGTGGATGAGGTGTGGGTGGCGTTTTGCGATCGGGACCTGACAAATGCCAATACCGAAACCCGATCGGATCGCGGCAAGCTGTGCGACGTCGCTGTCGATCCGCAAAGCAAAGGCACCGCGCCGGAGATCGGGAAATCGTTCGGCAAAGGCTCGGATCGCCGGGGTTTCGGTATCGAAGCCGATCAGGTCGTGACCGGCGAGTTCGCTCATCGTCGCGGGGGTACCGCGTCGTGCCAGATAGTCGTCACGGGCGTGAAGGCCGACGGCGATCGAAGCCACCTTCTGGGCGACCAGCGATTGCTGGACGGGTTGGGTCATGCGCACGGCGATGTCCGCCTGACGCTGGAGCAGGTCGTCGACGGCGTTCGACGCGGAGATCTCGAACGTCAGCGCAGGATGGCGAAGCCTCAGTCGTGCCAGCATTGCCGGCAGGTGTTCGGCGCTGACAACCTCGCTTGCGCTGATCCGGACCGTCCCTTCGACGGCGCCTGCGCGTCCTGTCGCGGCGCGCAGCAACGCTGCTGCGGTAGCCGCGAGTGCGTCTGCATAGGGCTTGAGTTCCAACGCGGTTGCGGTCGGTGTCAGTCCGCGCTGTGTTCGCACGAACAGATCGCGTCCGACAGCATGTTCCAGCGCGTCGATATGCCGGGAGACGCTGGGTTGCGTGAGGCCGAGCATGCGCGCGGCACGCGATAAGGAGCCCGTGCGCAAGACCGCCTCGAACGTGCGGTAGAGATCCCAGCTTGGCGATCTGTCCATGCAATTTCGTATAGCCGATCCACACATATCGGCAATTTCGTTTCACCGTGTGACGCTGCAATTCTCCCTCACACGCAGCGGAGACGAGACATGGAACGCAACGTCGCTTTGGTATTGGGAGCAACCGGTGGAATCGGAAGTGCGGTCGCACAGGTGCTCGCGTCGCGCGGATGGCAGGTTAGGGCGCTTCACCGAAACCCGGACGCGGTGACAGGGAAATACGGCTTCGACTGGCGCCAGGGGGACGCGATGATCGCGAGCGATGTTGCCGCCGCCGCCAAGGGCGTTTCGCTGATCGTTCACGCCGTCAACCCGCCCGGCTATCGCAACTGGGCCAGACTGGTGCTGCCGATGATCGATAACACGATCGCGGCGGCGCGTGCCAATGGCGCCACGATCCTGTTGCCGGGCACCGTGTATAATTACGGGCCCGATGCGTTCCCCGAACTCACGGAAGATGCACCGCAGAACCCCCGGACGCGTAAAGGCGCCATTCGCGTCGAGATGGAGCGGCGGCTGCGCACGTTCGTCGAGACCGGGACTGGTCGCGTACTCGTCGTTCGTGCCGGCGACTTTTTCGGTCCAGGGGCCGCGAATACCTGGTTCAGCCAGATCGTGCCGGCGGGCAAGCGGCCGACCGCGATCACCTATCCAGGCCGGCGCGGGGTAGGGCATCAATGGGCCTATCTTCCCGATGTGGCCGAGACGATGGTGCGCCTGATCGAAACCGATGGCCTCGACGCGTTCGCGACCTTCCACATGGAAGGCGTATGGGATCCCGACGGCACGCAGATGGTCGACGCGCTTTGCCGCGCGCTGGGCGACCCGGCGGTGCCGGTCCGGCGAACACCGTGGTGGATCATGCGACTGGCTTCACCGTTCGTGACGATGCTGCGCGAGGTGATCGAGATGAAGTACCTCTGGGACCAGCCGGTTCGCATGGTGAACGGGAAGTTGATCGCGCAACTGGGATCCGAACCGAGTACCCCACTGCACCTTGCCGTTCGCGGTACACTGGCAAGCATGGGGTGCCTGAAGCCGGCCTAGGTGCGTTGGCATTCGCGGGATGGCACTTGCTCGGCAATGGGGGGCTAGGGGCGGAGGGTCATGGTGTTAGTACAGGAGCGAAGAACGACGATGACCGCCACCGAAGCGCATGATGCCGTATTCGCGCTTATCGCGGCGCGCGCGCCCGGCGCGACGGTTTGCCCGAGTGAAGTGGCTCGGGTTCTTGCCACCACGACCGGTCCGGACGGGCAGGGGCTGGATTGGCGAGGCATGATGCCGACCGTACACGCCGCGATCGATCAACTGGTCATCGACGGTCGCGTTCGTCTGAGCTGGAATGGCCAGGCGCTCGCGTCACGCGCTGGACCTTATCGGATCAGCCGCGTGTGATCGTCGATGCCATCGATACTGCGGATGCACACGACTTATTGCTTATGAATGCCACGCGAACCGGTTTGTCGGCCGTCCCGTCGGTGTTATCCCAAGTGATGGCCAACATCCTGCGGGACGGTAAGGGACACGGGTGATTGTAGGATGCATTCGGCGGTTACGGCGTCTGGCGGCGCTCTCGATGCTGCTCGGCGTCGGGGGCTGCACCGCGCTGTCGCACGGGTTCTTCAACCCGCAGGGGCCGGTCGCGGGGCACGAGCGCGACCTGTTCGTCACCGTGTCGATCGTGTTGCTGTTCGTCGCGGGACCGGTGCTGCTGCTGACGCCGCTGTTCGCGTGGCATTACCGGCTGTCCAACCGTAGCGATGCGTACCGGCCGAAGTGGAATTTCTCCTGGTGGGTGGAAGGGCTGATCTGGATCCCGCCTGCCGGGATCGTCATCGGGCTTGCGGTACTGTTGTGGCACTGGACGCAGATCGACGATCCGTATCGGCGGTTGCCGGGCGCGGCGCCGGTCGAGGTGCAGGCGATCGCGCTCGATTGGAAATGGGTGTTCGTCTATCCCGACCTCGGCGTCGCGTCGGTCGATCGGCTGACCATTCCCGCCGGGCGCCCGGTGCATATCAAGCTGACCAGCGGCACGGTGATGCAGTCGATGCTGATCCCGCAACTCGCCGGGCAGATCTATGCGATGGGCGGGATGACGACCGAGCTGAATATCCAGGCGCACCGGCCGGGGCGGTTCCGCGGCGAGAACACGCAGTATAACGGCGCCGGTTTCCAGCAGCAGAAGTTCGACGTCGTTGCGGTGTCGCCGGCGGACTATGATCGCTGGGCTGCGACTGCAGGAAGCGGCAAGCGCACGCTCGATGCGCAGACGTGGCGGCGGCTGTCTGCGCGGTCGATCATCACGCACCCTGTCGAGTTCGCGCACGTCACGCCGAACCTGTTCGAGCACGTCGTCGCCGCGACTGGCGGCATGACTCATTCTCCTGCGCCCCATTCTCCCGTGAAAGCCGTTCGATGACCGTTTCCGTTCCCCTCTGGCCCGCCGTGCTTGGCCGGTTCGGCTGGCAGGACCTGCCGTTCGTGCGCGCTTGGGAGAACCCGACGATCAGCGAGATCATCGGTGCATTCGCGGGGGCGCTGGTGGTGGTCGGCGCGATCGTCGTCACCGCGCTGCTGACGCACTATGGCAAGTGGCGGTATCTGTGGACCGAGTGGCTCACCAGCCTCGATCACAAGAAGATCGGCATCATGTATATCGTCGTCGCGTTCGTGATGCTGTCGCGCGCGCTGGTCGAGGCGGTGCTGATGCGGATGCAGCAGGCGGTCGCGATCGAGAATCCCGGCTTCCTGTCGCCCGATCATTTCGGCCAGCTGTTCTCGACGCATGGCTCGATCATGATCTTCTTCATGGCGATGCCGTTCCTGACGGGCATGATCAACTACGTCCTGCCGCTCCAGATCGGCGCGCGCGACATGGCGTTTCCCTGGGCCAATTCGATCGCGCTGTGGCTGACGATCGGCGCCGCCGGCCTGATGATGGCGTCGCTGGTGGTCGGCGAATTCTCGACCGGTGGATGGAGCGGCTATCCGCCCTATACCGAGCGCGCGTTCAGCCCCGGCGTCGGTGTGGACTACTGGATCTGGGCGGTGACATTGGGGTCGATCGGCTCGACGATGGCGGGGATCAACATCGCCTGCACCGTCTACAAGCTGCGCGCGCCCGGCATGCGGTTCATGCGGATGCAGATGTTCGCGTGGACCAGCCTGTGCACGTCGATCCTGATGATCTTCGCGATGCCGCCGCTGACCGTCGCCACGCTGCTGCTCGCGCTCGACCGCTATCTGGGGTTCCATTTCTTCACCAACGACCTTGGCGGCAACATGATGAACTATGCCAACATGTTCTGGCTGTTCGGTCATCCCGAGGTCTACATCCTGATCCTGCCCGCGTTCGGCGTGTATTCGGAGGTCGTGTCGACCTTCTCTACCAAGGACCTGTACGGCTACACCTCGCTGGTGATCGCGACGATGGCGATCGCGGTGCTGAGCTTCACCGTGTGGGTCCATCATTTCTTCACGATGGGGCAGTCGGCCAACGTCAACGCGGCGTTCGGGATCGCGACGATGACGATCGGCGTGCCCACCGGCGTCAAGATCTACGACTGGATCTGGACGATGTTTCGCGGCGAGGTGCGCTTCACCGTGCCGATGCTGTACGCGCTCGCGTTCATGATGACGTTCGTGCTGGGTGGCTTCACCGGCATCATCCTGGCGATGCCGCCGCTCGATTACCTCGTCCACAACACGTTGTTCCTGGTCGCGCATTTCCACAATATGCTGATCCCGGGGCTACTGTACGGGATGCTCGCGGGTTATCATTACTGGTTTCCCAAGGCGTTTGGGTTCCGCCTCGACGAGCGCTGGGGACGGATCGCGTTCAGCTGCTGGGTGGTCGGCTTCTACCTCGCCTTCTTCCCGCTCTACGTGCTCGGCGCGAGCGGAATGGCGCGGCGGACGCAGGCGATCTTCGAACCCTCGTTCCGGCCGTGGCTGTACGTCGCCGGCGTTGGCGCGTTCGTCCTGCTGGCGGCACTGACGTCGCTCGGCATCCAGTTGTGGGTGAGCATCCGCGACCGTGCGAAGACACGCGTGGAAGCGGGCGACCCGTGGGACGGCCGCGGGCTCGAATGGTCGGTCAGCGCCCCGCCGCCCGAATATAATTTTGCGGTGCTGCCGCTGATCGACGGGCGCAACCCGTTCTACGATCACAAGCATGACGAGGGCCAGCCTGATCCTTACGCCTCGCCGCTAGCATATGAGGACATCGTCGTGCCGAAGGGCAGCGCGACCAGCGTCGTGATCGGGCTTACCGCCGCGGTCGCCGCGTTCGGCCTGATCTGGGAAATCTGGGGGCTGACGATCGTGGCGCTGCAGGTGATCGTCGCGGCGGTCGTGCTGCGCAGCTTCGGTCGCGACCAGCATCGCACGATCCCCGCTACGGAGGTCGCGCGCGAGCATGAGGCGTGGCTCACACGCGTCCGGGCGACGCCCGCGATTCCGCGTCAGCTGGAGACCGCCGCCGTCAATCGTGGCCTTGCGGAGATCGTGGCGTGAGCGAACCCGAACTGGCGCATGCCGGCCTCAACCTCGGCGACACCGGCGCGCTGACGCAGGACCAAGCGGAGAACGCGATCTTCGGCTTCTGGATATTCCTGATGAGCGACGCAGTGATCTTCGCGCTGCTCTTCGCGACCTACGGCACGATGATCGCCAGCACCGTCGGCGGCCCGACGCCCGCCTCAGAATTCAAGCTGCTGCCCGCGTTCGTCGAGACGCTGTTGCTGCTGACGAGCAGCGCAACGTTCGGCCGCGCGACGATCGCCATGAAGTACGACGAACCGCGCCGCGTGCTGTTCGGGTGGCTCAGCGCGACGCTGGGATTGGGGCTCGTCTTCCTTGCGCTCGAGGCGAACGACTTCGCGACGATGTTCGCGCATGGCGCCTATCCGATGCGCAGCGGTTTCCTGTCGTCGTTCTTCGCGCTGGTTGGGCTGCACGGACTCCACGTCGCCGTCGCGTGCTTCTGGCTGGTGGTGATGGTCGCCCAGGTCTGCGCCTATGGCCTCGATGCCCGCGTAAGGATCAACCTGCTGCGGCTGGGGCTGTTCTGGCACCTGCTCGACATCGTCTGGATCGCGATCTTCTCGGTCGTCTATCTGCAAGGGAACATCGGATGAGCGACCGGACCCGCGAACTCAGAACCTATGCGATCGGTTACGGCCTGTCGCTAGCGCTGACGGTGGCGGCCTTCGCGATGGTCCGCTCACCGTCGTTCGGTGCGCGCGCGATCTTCGGGACCGTGCTGGCGCTGGGCCTCGTCCAGATGGCGGTGCAGTTCCGCTGTTTCCTCCACATCAGCCTCAAGCGGTCGTCGCGCCACGACCTGCAACTGATCCTCTTCTCCGCGCTCATCATCGCGCTGATGGTGTCGGGAACGCTGGTGATCCTGTTCAACCTGCGCGGGCGGATGATGTGATACGGTAAGCCCTGGCGTTGCACGACGGCGGCGTGAGCTGCGCCGCCGTCGTGCGAGCTCTCTGCCTCAGCTGATGTGGACTGTCTTCGTGATGAGATGCGCGGCAACGCCCTCGGGGCCATCTTCGGAACCGTGTCCGCTGTCCTTCACGCCCCCGAACGGGCTGTCGGGATAGCTGAGGCGGACGTTGTTGATCGCGACCATACCCGCCTCGATCGCGTCGCCGAGCATGTTCTGGCGTCGGCCATTCTCGGTGAAGCAATAGGCGGCCAGCCCGAACGGCAAGCGGTTCGCCTCGGCGATCGCGTCCTCGTCGGTCCCGAAGCGGCTGAGCAGCGCCACGGGGCCGAACGGTTCCTCGTTCATTGCCCGCGCGGACAACGGAACGTCCGACAGCACGGTCGGCTGAAAGAAGAACCCGCCTACGCCACCGTAATCGCCGCCCGCCAACAGCTTCGCGCCGTGGCCCGTCGCATCGCCGACCAGTTCGGCGATCGCCTCAGGACGTCGGGCGTTGGCCATCGGTCCCATCTGGCTCGCCGAGTCCATGCCATCGCCGATCTTCAGCGCACGTGTGCGTTCCGCGAACCCAGCGGCGAAGCGGTCGTAGATGCCGTCCTGCACCTGAAAGCGGGTCGGCGCGACGCAGACCTGGCCCGCGTTGCGAAACTTGTGCGCGACCAGCGTGTCCAGGGTCTTCTCAAGGTCGCAGTCGTCGAACACCAGCACCGGCCCGTGCCCGCCAAGCTCCATCGTCGTCCGCATCATCGTGTCGGCCGCCAGCTTCATCAGTGCCTTGCCGACCGGCACAGACCCGGTGAAGCTCAGTTTCCGCGTGATCGGCGAGGCGAGCAGGTGGCGCGACACCATGTCGGGTACGCCAAAGACGCACTGCGCGACGTCGCCCGGAAGGCCCGCATCCTGGAAGCACCGCAGCACTTCGACCGCGCTACCCGCGGTTTCCTCGGACGGCTTGATAATGATCGAACAGCCTGCCGCGAGCGCCGGTGCGATCTTGCGCACGACGTTCATAATCGGGAAATTCCATGCACAGAATGCAGCGACGGGGCCGACCGGCTGGTGCAGGACCATGCTGCGCGTACCCGACGGACGGGGCAGGACGCGACCGTAGATGCGCTGTGCCTCGCCGGCATGGAAGTCGAGCAACGCCGCCGCAAACGCGACCTCGCCCTTCGCCTCGGCCTGGATCTTGCCCTGTTCGAGCGTCGCGATCCGGGCGATATGATCGGCCCGCTCGCGGAGCAGCTGCGCCGTCCGGATCAGGATCGCGGCGCGCTTTTCGGGCGGGGTGGCGCGCCACGCGATGAACCCGCGCTGCGTCGCTTCCAGCGCACTATCCAGATCCGCGGCACTGGCCAGCGGCAGCGCGGCCTGCCCGGCACCCGTTGCGGGATTGAGCACGTCGCGCGTATCGCGGCCTTCGCCCGTCAGCCATTCGCCGGCGATGTAGAGCCCGAGTTTCGTGTCATAGGCGGTGGTCATTGGTCGTCTCCGTCGATGGCGGGGGGCAAAGCTTCACGTCGAACGTCCGCTTCGATTGGCTGGACGTCATGTCATGCCTTCGGGGCGGTCCTTCAAGCAAAATCCCGTATCGTCGCTGGGTGAGAGGTTCGCGGCGATCAGGGACGAGCACCGTATCTCGCGCGCTCGGCGACCTTCGACCGGTCCCACCACGCGCGGGTCATCAAGAGGACGATACGGTCGGTCGCAGGTGTCCCGAAGCGGACGAGGACCGCGGGCCAGCCGCGATAATGGTCGGTCTCCCAGAACGTCGCGGGATCGGTCTCGATCAGGACCGTCTTGTCGCGCTCCGATACGTGAAGGACGAAGCTGTCCGGTTCCGGCGCAGTCGTCGCGGCGATAATCTTGCCGCGAACCTTCAGCGCCGGCTGACCGTACGTCGTGCCGAGTTCGACGCCCGGCAGCGCGAGACCTGCCGCGACGACTGCTTTCCAGTCCTTCATCACGCCCTCCACATCCGACGTACGAGCATATCGATTGGGTAGGCCGTCCGGCAACCGGTCGTCGATGCACGAACCTACGATTGCGGTTCGCTCTTTCTTGCCTTTCGCCAGGCAAGCGAACGTCGGTTCAGGACGGCAAGGTCCACTTCATCGGCAAGCGCCGCCTCGGCCAGCGCGGTCGCGCGGTCCAATAGCGCGCGATCGGCATGCGCGTAGGCGGGGCGGCCGGGTATGCGGTCATACCACACGCCGTCGCACGCAGTGTCGAGGAAGATCCGCTGGAAGCAATGATCGGCCTCGACCGGCCAGCGGCGTGTACGCGCGACCGCCGGCAAACTCTCGCGGGTGAGTTTGAGCCACCGGGCTTCGGCAGCAGAGCGGTCTTCGGACTCCATCCGGTCGCAACGATCGAAACCCGGGAAGGTCGCGCTGTCTCTACCGGATCGATCGGTCACCGCTCGGCGGCGGTCGAAGCACTGCCGGCGCGGTCGAACGCGATCAGCGTCGGCGCGTCGGCAACAAACGTGTCGAGCACGCCGTCCGCAATCTTGATTGGTCCGTCGAACCGCGTCGCACCCGGGATGCTCTGGACCGCCGCGGCTTTGGCCGCCATCCGCTTGGCATCAGCGAAATACCGCCCCGCGGCGCTGCTGCCCTGGTCGGCAGCGTCGAGGCCGGCCGCCGTCAACTGGAGCGCACGCCCCCAGCGCTGCATCGCGTCCAGCCACGGCTGCGACTGCGCCGCGAAACCGGGGTCGATAGTCCCGGACCGGATGATGTCGGGCGCATTCGTGATCTCGTCAGCGCGCGCGGTCAGGTCCGCGATCGCTCCACGGCGCGCCGCCGCATCGCCACCGGCGAGCGCCTCGCGCACGCCGTCCAGCACCGCCTTCAATCGCGGTGCCTGCTCCTGCCAGGGCTGGCTGCCGAAGGTCGGTGCCATGTGCTGCGTATCGAAGAACGTCAGCAGCGCGGCGGTGGCGCGCTCGTCGCCACCCGCCAGTTCCCGCGCCGAGAAATGCCACGTCCGTTGCGCATCATACGCCTTGTCGTTCCAACCGAACGCGGCGACGCCGGTCACTGCCGGGCGGCTGGGGGCCTCTTGGTTCATCGGGTTCGACAGGATGCCGGTCAACTCACCCGACAGCCCTGCCTCGCGCCGCGTATAGGGTGCCATCAACAGTCGGCCCGTGGTCTGCGCGTAATCGTTGACCGGATAATTGTCCCACAACAGCGTCTTGCGACCGAACGCCTTGGTCGCGGCCTTGGCGTCGGGGATCGAGATCGCCGGCGGCACGACGTCGGTACCGGTCCACTGCACGACGATCCGCGGGTCGAGATGTTTCCGGAGCGCCGCCTTGTACGGGGTTTCCTTCGCGTCGTAATATTCGGTCGGCACCATGATAAGCGCCCGCGCCGACGGGTCCTTGGCCGCGAGGTTCGCCTGCACCGCATTCAGCAATTGCGACTGCGCGATGCCCGCCGCCTCTGCGCCCGACGGACCGAACGCCGCCTTGTCCTTCTCGCAATTCCACTTGGTGTATTCGATGTCGTCCAGCGCGACGTAGAAGCTGCCGACGCCTATCGACCGCATCGCGTCGAACTTGCGTTCCAGCGCCTGGACGTCCGCAGGATCGGAGAAGCAGACCGACGGCCCCGGCGAGACCGCATAGACGAAGTCGACATGGTTCCGTCGCGCCGTCGTCGCGAGTGTCCCCAGCGCCTTCAGCGTCGCGGCCGGATACGCCTCCCGCCAGCGATCGCGCGCATACGGATCGTCCTTCGGGCTGTAGACATAGGTGTTCGCCTTGACCGTGGCGAGGAAGTCGAGGTGCTTGGTGCGGTCCGCCATCGACCACGGCGCGCCGTAGAATCCCTCGATCGTGCCGCGGATCGGCATCGCCGGATGATCCTGGATCACCATCGCCGGGATCGCCGACCGCCGGGCAAGCTGGCGAAACGTCTGTGCGGCATGGAACAGGCCGTCCGCATCGTGCCCGGCCAGCGTGACGACACCGCCCGATGCCGATGCAAGGCTCGCAATCGTGTAGCCCTCTGCATGGCTGTCGGCCACCGCACGGCTACGGGCGAGCGCATCGCGGACGATCGGCACGGCCGCGGTGCCGAGCACGACATACGTTCCCTTGATGACCAACGGCAGGCGCCGGGCGGTCGTAATCGTCTCGACGCCTGATGTCGTCAGGATGCTGCGGACGAGCGCGATCGTGTCGGGATCGACGCCGGGTGCCGCGATCAGCGATACCGAACGCCCGAACGCGATCGTCCCCGACCCGAGCTCGATCGAGGTCGGCGTCGGGAACAGCGCGGGCATCGTCACCGGACCAGCCGAAGCCGACCCCGATGCCAGACCCGCCAAGCTCGCGGCAACCATCAGCGAGGGCACGAGGCCGAACTTGCCAATATGTCGCGTCATGCTCGTCTCCGGTATCATAATGGTATTATGAAGCCGGGATACGGTAGGCGCGGGACGACCGCAACCCGTACGGAAACCCCTCAGCGGCTGGCGAGCATCGCCGCTATCTTTGGCCGGACGGCGACCCCGTCGAGCCTGTAGCTGACCATCATGCCGATGTGATCCGACAGCATGGTCTTGTCGCCGACCCGGCCGAACGGCGCGCTCAAGGCGATTGGTTTCACCGACAACGTATCCGACGCGCGGTACATCAGCCAGTCCTTGGCACGACCGGTCGAGGTCGCCACGTCGGCGGCTTGCGTCACCAGGCATGTCGGGGTCGACCGGCACCGCTGCTCGCCGCCCGTCAGCGGCATTGCCCCGCCGAACATGTGCTGCGCGAAATACGCACGGCGCGCGATATCTTGCCCGACGTTGAAGTCGCCCGCCACGAGCAGCGTCTCATGTGGTCGTTCCATCGAGCCGATGAAGGCGCTCAAAAGGTCGATCTGGCGCTTATACGCGTAGAGCGCGCGAGGCTCGGACACGCCGGTGGCACCGTTCGAATTCAGGTGCGTGTTGATCACCGTGACCGGTCCCGCCAGTCCGGGCACCGCGATCATCGCCGCCATCGCGCCCTTGTTGGCGAGACAGTCATAGCCTGCGCAGACGGGATAGCTGATCCGCCGTACCGCCAGGATCGGATAGTCGGAAAAGATCGCGAGCCCGCTGTCGACATGCTTGCCGACCTGCTCGCCGCGGAACATGCTGCCGGCGGACACGAAGCTGCGGTCGGTCGGCGTCTCGGCGGTCGCGGCGGCGTCGGCGGAAGCACCGAACGCGATGTAGCGATAGCCCGCGGCGGCACCGATCGCCTTCGCGTCGGGCACGAACGCCTCCTGCAACGCGACGATCCTCGGCTGGTGCCCGGCGGCGCGCATCGCCTTCAGCTGTGCGGCGATCGCCGACAGCGACGCCGTGCGATCCTCGGCGATCGGCCAGGGCAGGCCGTGCACATTGTAGGTCATGACCGATACGGTTGACTCCGCCCCGCTCGCGATTGCGGGCGACGCGGTCGCTGCGAGCAGAGCGAGGGGAGCGGCAAGCCGACCGAGACGACGCGAAACCATTGGCGATCCAATTCCTGTATGTGCGTGGGAGACGCCACGGTCCGGACGGAACCACACCAGCCCCGGCCTAATTTATGTCGATGTCAGCGCTTCAGCGGCGCGAACGAGAACAGCCCGCTTCGGTAGTTCATCACCACCGTCGTCGGCGTGATCCCGGCATGCGCGACGACCCGCGCCGCCTCCGCGCTCGGTTTGGAGTGGCCGAGCCGCGGGTTGCCGGCAAAACCGATACCGTCGTGGAGCAGGCTGAACCCGTGCCCGCCGCTGCGGGCATGGACGACGCTGAGCGCATACGCACCCTCGCCCGGAACGCGCAGGCACAGCCGGGCCGGACCCGATGCCGGAACCGGTATCACCGCGCGGCGAAACGTCTTGCCCTGCGCCACCAGCACATTGTCATCGGCCAGGAACTCGCCCTCGACCGCGGGATAGACCTCGGCGCGAAGGTTACCCGCGCGGTCCTTCAGCCCTTCGACGGTCACGACGATCGCCGGGCCCGGCTCGTGCGGTCGGCACTGCGCCGCCGCAGTCCCCAGCGCAGGCGTCGACGGGATCTGCGTTGCGGCGAGGGCCAGGAGCGCGACGATCATTGGTTATGCTCCGGATTGAGAAGTTCGACTGCGGTCAGCGCCGCGCCGAGCAGGAGGTGCGTGACCAGCCAGAGTGCCGCGATCATCGTCAGCATCGCAGCGACGTTGGACGCCTGCCCGACGGTGAACGCGACCAGGCCGGCAAAGACGATGTCCTTGTTCGGCAACAACGGCAGGCGCGAGACGAGCAACCGCAACGTCGCCAGCACCAGCCACCACGCGAGCGGTGCCGCGGGCAGCGCGACCGCCCACAGCGCGGCGGCGAAGACCGTGGTCGCGACGATCCGCAGCAGGTGGATGACCGCGATCCGGCCGAGTTCATCGCGAGGCAGCGTGAAGAGCCGCTTGCGCATCACGAGCGCGACGACCGACGGCAAAGCGATGCTCGCGGCCGATACGATCATCACCTTGGCATCGGTGCCGAGGTTCAGCGCGACCAGCGACTGCCAGCTGACCGCGGCGAGCGCCAGCGTGCAGACGTTGGCGACGACCGCGGACAGGATCGACACGTCCTTGATCGCGCCGAACGGGGTGCCGACCAGCGACGCGTGCCGCCGAGCCCAGGCATAGAAGTACAGCTCGCCGGAATAGCCTGCGATGATCTCGTTGCTGATCCGCTTGCGCAACAGCGCGAGGAAGCCGCGCGGCGGGAGGTTCCACAGGCGGCGGTAGATCACCCACTCGCTTGCCGGCAGCGCGAGATAGCCGGCGGCGAACAGCAGCCAGAACAGCGGCGAGCGCGGCACCATCGCGATCACGCCGCGGACATCGAGATACCGCAACTGCCATAAAGCCGCGATCAGGATCGCCGCGGACAGCAGCGGCGTCAGGCCCCGTGCGACGATCCCCTTGCGGACTTCGATCGTCTTCAGCGGAAGCTTGGGGGCGGACAGGGCCGGCGGGTTGAGGGCGTTGCTCATGCCGCCCTGCGCCTCACGGGGATCGGGGCGGCGATCGGGTTTCCATGACGCAGCGGTGCCGCGATGGCAGGGGAGCCGGGATGTGTCATGGGTTCTGGACGTCACCGCATCGCAGCATCCGCAGCCCGAAAAATTCGCCGCAAAAAATAATCTTGGCGGACTGCGGTTCGGATCGCGCGGTGCCGTCTCCGGGGCATGTGTATGCCCAAGCTCCTCGAACTTCCGTCGTGAACGCCCTGCCAAGGGGCGTGCGCCCGCCGTTACCGGACCGGCGCCTCATCGTGTCGATCCACGACGTCTCGCCGGCATTCGCCGAGCCCATCGAGCGACTGGCGGAGATGATCGGCGCGATCCTGGGCGGGCCGCGGTTCGCGATGCTGGTCGTCCCCGATCACTGGGGCGCGGCGCCGCTCGACCGGACGCCGGCGTTCGCGCGCCGGTTACGCGAATGGGCCGATGCGGGGGTCGAGATGTTCCTCCACGGCTGGTTCCACCGCGACACCAGCGCGCACAGCAGCACGGCCGCGTCGATGAAGGCGCGCTACATGACGGCAGGCGAGGGCGAGTTCCTCGGGCTGAGCGCGGACGAGGCCGAATACCGGATGCGCGCCGGACGCGACATGGTCGAGCAGGCGATCGGCGGACCCGTCGCGGGCTTCATCGCGCCGGCATGGCTCTACGGTCCGGGCGCGAGGTCGGCGCTGAAGGCATGCGATTTCGCGCTCGCGGAGGATCATTTCCGGGTCTGGCGTCCTGCGAACGACGCGGTCGTCGCGCGCGGTCCCGTCATTACCTGGGCAAGCCGATCCCCCGCGCGCACCGCCAGTTCGCTCGCGGTCGCCGCCGCCGCGCGCACGCTGCCGGACTGGCTCCCGACGCTGCGGGTGGCCGTGCATCCCGGCGACGTCACGAAGGAGTCGCTGATGACCAGTATCGATCAGACCATCCGGTGTCTGGCGGGCCGTCGCACGGTTGCCCGCTACGCCGATCTGTTGCCGGGCGCAGCTATGTCGGAAGGGGAGGGCCGTCATGAAGATCGTTGATGTCTGCGCCTTCTACACGCCCAGCGGCGGCGGGGTGCGGACCTATGTCGATCGCAAGCTCGTCGCCTTCGCCCACCGGGGCCACGAGATGGTGGTGGTCGCGCCGGGCGAACGCGATGGCGAGGAACGTCGCGGGCCGAACGCGCGCATCCGCTGGGTACGCTCGCCGCGGTTTTTGCTCGACCGTTCCTACCGCTATTTCTCCGACCGGGTGGCGCTGCACCGCGTGCTCGACGAGGAGGATCCCGACCTCGTCGAAGTCTCGTCGCCGTGGCGCAGCGCGTCGATGGTCGCCGATTGGAAGAGCGAACGCGGCGCCCGGGCGCGCCTCGCGTTGATCGCACATGCCGATCCGCTGGCGGCCTATGCCTATCGCTGGTTCGGCGGAGTCGCCACGACGCAGACGATCGATCGCGCGTTCGACTGGTATTGGCGCCATCTACGCCGCCTCGACCAGCGCTTCGACATGATCGTCAGCGCAAGCGATAGCCTCAGCGAACGGCTGCGGGAGGGCGGCCTGCAAAAGGTTCGGACCGACCCGATGGGCGTCGAGCCTGGCCAGTTCTCGCCGGCGCTTCGCGACATGACCGTGCGCCGCGAGATGCTGGCGCTATGCGGGCTCCCGGAAGACGCGATGCTGCTGATCGGCGTCGGCCGCCACGCACCGGAAAAGCGCTGGCCGATGGTGGCGCAAGCGGCGACCATGGCGGGGGCGCAGGCCCCGGTAGGTCTGGTCATCGTCGGCGGCGGATCGCGCCAGCGGCCAGTGATCGAGGCGATCGACGGCAATCCGCATGTCCGCCTGCTCGAACCGACCACCGATCGTGCGGCACTAGCGCGGATGATGGCGAGCGCGGATGCCTTGATCCACGGATGCGAGGCGGAAACCTTCTGCTTCGTCGCCGCCGAGGCGATCGCGTCGGGCCTGCCGCTGATCGCCCCCGATCGCGGCGGCGCTGCCGACCTCGCGCGGAAATCCGGTGGCGTCTTGTATCGGTCCAGCGACGCGCTGGCGGCATCGCAGGCGATCCTCTCAGTCGCACGTACTAAACACATGCCATGCGCGGCGGCGGCGGTGCGCACGATGGACGATCACTTCGATGCGCTGCTTGCACTGTACGCGAACCAGGTTACGCCAAGGAGAGCAGCAGCATGTCGATGAGCGCGGCCCGCCTCGCCCTTCACCCGACGATTGTCGCCGATTTCCCGCCAAGCCCGGCGATTTCGGATCCAGGTGAGCACGCGCCAGGATGCGATTTTGGCGGGGACGGGCGACTGGTCGGCGCGATCGCAGACACGCGGTCGGCATGGACTTGCCCGATCTTCTACCTCGCTATTCCGGCCTATGCTGTATTGGCCTGCGCTGCGATGACGATCCACCTGTGCGAACTGGCCTTCGCTATGTTGAACCGCCCGACATCCTGATCTGCGACCCGCCTCCAACGAAATTTCCGGACGACTTCTCTGACGGGTGGGAGCAATACCCCTGCCACGCGACGATGAGCCTCGGAGGAATGCCGTAGCCGACCCCAATATAGTTTCGCGTCCTGGGCATGCCGACGGCCTGTCCGGTGTGCTAGCGGCCAATCGTGCCCAACTCGTCCGGTTCTTCGCCGGACGTACGGGCAGCGTCGCGGAAGCCGAAGACGTCGTGCAGGAGATCTGGCTTCACACCGCGCAACCGTCGCCGGGACACGCGGCCGGACCGATCGCGAACCCGCTCGCGTATCTGCACCGCGTCGGCATGAACATCGTGCTCGATCGCGTCCGTGCGAACGGTCGTCGCCAACGCCGCGATACCGGCTATGTCGATGCGACGACGTCGATCGTCGGCGCGGAGGCGGTCGACGACACTCCCTCCGCTTTTGACGCGGTTGCCAGCCGTGACCGCTTCGACCGACTGGCGGCGGCCCTGTCCGGCCCACCTGAAGGGGCCATGCGGGTGTTCCGGCGCCACCGCATCGACGGGGTATCCCATGCCGACATCGCGGCCGAACTCGGTATCTCGCGCAGCGCGGTCGAGAAGCACGTCGCAGTCGCCCTCCGGCATCTGAGAAGGGCGTTGGATGAATGATGTAGCGGAAGGGCTGCGGTTCGATTGGAGCGGCGGCGTCTATCAGTCAGGTCAATATTCGACGGACGGATATCGCACGATCGGCGCAGGTTGCGCCGCGACCGGTGCGGACGGGGGGCATCCGTCGGAAAGGGGGACGCATGACTGACACGCACACCGCGATCGACACGATTGCCGACACCGCGGCGGCCTGGCACGCCCGGCTCGACTCGCCGGACATGGACTGGGACGACTTCGGCGAATGGCTTGGAGCCGACCCGTCGCATCGCGTCGCCTATGATTCGATCGCACTGCTCGATGCCGAGATCGGTGACGCCGCTCCGGCGATCGCGGCGCGCCTGCCGGCGAACGACGACCAAGTCCTGCCCATCGCGGTACCGCGCGGACGCGGCTGGCAATGGGCTGCGCTTGCCTCCAGTGGCGCGCTGGCCGCGGGCCTGGCTTTCATCCTGGTCACACCGTCGGGCGACGACGCCGCGCAAGCCTATGAAACCAGCCGGACCGAGACGCGGTCGGTGATGCTCGCCGATGGCAGCCGCATACAGATCGACCGCGGCTCGCGCGTGTCGGTGACCGGTGGCGCGAGCCCTGTGATCGAGATCGGTCGGGGAGCGGCGAACTTCGCGGTTCGGCACGACCCGTCGCGCGTGCTGATAGTCCGCGCCGGCGGATACGAGATCCGCGACTTGGGAACCCGGTTCGACGTCGTCAGCGCGCGCGGGCGGGTTGCCGTGACGGTGGCAGAAGGCTCGGTTGACGTGACGCCGATCGGCGGCGCGCCGACCGATGCCACGATTCTGCGGGCGGGCCAAAGCCTGAACATCATTCCAGCCCAGCAGATCGCGGAACGGCGGCAGGTCGATCCGGCGCGCGTATCCGATTGGACGGACGGCTTGCTCAACTACGACGGTGCGCCATTGCCACTAGTTGCCGCGGATATCTCACGGTATGCGGACAGCCCGTTGACGGTCGATCCGTCAGCGGCGAACCTGCGCTTTTCCGGGGTGTTGACGATTGGTGATGGTTCGCGGCTCGTCGATCAGCTTCGGGCGGTGCTGCCGATACGCGCTCGCCGGATTGACGGCGTCGTGCATCTGGGTGCCACCGGCACACGCTGACCAAACGCCAAGCTCGACCCGTTCGGTCGCCGTCCCGGCGGGAACGTTGCGGTCCGCACTGGAATCGCTAGCGCGCCAGACCGGAATATCAATCGGCATGGCAGGCACGTTGCCCGATCTGAACGTCAAGCGAATCGATCATGCCAAAGACGTCGCTCAGGCGCTGCGGCGCATGCTGTCGGGCAGCAGGCTGCGCGCGGTGCAGGTCGATTCGACCACGTGGCGCATCGAGGAAATGCCTGCGAAACTGCAGCGCGCTTCTATCGTATCCAACGCTGCCACAACAGCGCTCGCGACCGGCGATATCGTCGTGATAGCCAGCAAGCGCGACGAGCGGCTATCCGATCTTGCCGCCTCGATCAGCATTGCCGGAGGGCCTACGCTCGATCGCCTTGCCGGCCGGCGCGGTTTGACCGACGTCATGGCCACCACCGACGGAGCGTTCTCGACCAACCTCGGTCCGGGGCGCGATCGCATTTTCCTTCGCGGCGTTGCCGACAGCGCGTTCAACGGTACCAGCCAGTCGCTTGTCAGCCTGTACCTCGACGACGCGCGTATTGGTTACGCCTCACCGGATCCGGACCTTCGCCTCGTCGACGTCGACCGGATCGAAGTTTTACGCGGGCCACAGGGGACGCTGTACGGCACGGGCGCGCTCGGCGGCGTCGTCCGCGTCGTGACCAACGCCCCAGATCTTGGCCGCTTTTCGGGAAGCGCGGCGATCGAGGGAACGGGGATCACCAATGGTGCCGTCGGTGGCGCGGTCGAGGGTATCGTGAACCTGCCGATCGTTACGGACAAGGTTGCACTACGGACGTCGGCCTGGGCCGAGACGATGCCCGGATGGATCGACGACACCGGACGCGGTCGTACCGACGTCAACCGCACGCGTCGGGTAGGCGGCCGCGCCGCGTTGCGCTGGGCGATCGGCGGCGGCTGGTCGGCGACCCTCAGCGGTGTCGCGCAGCGGATCGACGCGCGTGACAGCCAATACGCGACCAGCGGCCTTTCGCGCACGACCCGGATCGCCGAACCGCAGGACAACGACTTTACATCGGGTGCGCTCACCCTGCGTGGCCCGATCGGCAGGTTCGAGGCGCAGGCGACGACGGCCTATGTCGATCAGGAGATCGGCAGTACCTATGACGCCAGCATCCTGGCGCCGTCGCTCGGCGTCACGGCGCCGGTCGCCTATATCGAGGACCGCTCGGCGCGATTACTGTCGCAGGAGGTGCGGCTGAGCGATCCAGCCGCGCGCCATCCCTGGATCATCGGCGCGACCGTTCTGCATTCGACCAGCCTGCTCGGCGGTCGGTTCACATCGCTCGGCGGCAATACGATTGCCGCCCGTCGCGACGAGGAAGACGTCACGGATCTCGCGCTCTTTTCCGAGGGCACACAGCGACTGACCGGCTCGCTCGATTTCAAGCTGGGTTTACGCGCATTCTCGACCGTGAGCCATCTCGAACAGCGGGACCCCGGTCGGGTTCGCGCCAACCGCATCGGCGTGACGCCCAGCGGGACGCTCAGCTGGCACCGCGACGATCTGGGCCTGGTCTGGCTTCGCTATGCCAGCGCCGTGCGTCCCGCGGGCATCAGCCGGACCGCCGATCCGACCAATCTCCGGATTCCGGGCGACGAACTCCAAAGCCTCGAACTCGGCTGGCGCATCCGTGTTGCACGTGACCGGCTTGCCTTCCACGGTGCCGTGTTCGGTTCGGCGTGGGAGCATCTGCGCAGCGACACGGTCGGGCCCGACGGACTTCTCGGCACGGTCGATGCGGGCGATGCGGTCAACTACGGCGTCGAGCTCGGCGGCGTCCTGAACCTGTCCCCGATGACGATCGATTTCGGCACCACGCTGCAACGCGCCCGCCTGACCTCGCCGTCGTCGAACACCCGCCTCGACCGCGACGATCGGCGCTTGCCGGTCGTTCCCGACATATCGGCCCGACTGACGGTATCGCGAACCCTCATCGCGTTCGGCTTGCCCGCGTCGGTTTATGGTGTGGCGCGCTACACCGGTCGCACGCGACTGAGCTTCGATCCGCTACTGGATCGTCCGGCGGGGAACTACGCGACGGTTGATGCCGGCGCCACGATCGACCGCGGGCCGTGGCGTTGGTCGATCGGCATCGCCAACATGCTCGACAGCCGCGGCAACAGTTTCGGCTTCGGCAATCCGTTCACCCTGGCCACGACCACGCAGACCGTTCCCATCCGGCCGAGGACCATAACCCTGCGCGCCGCGATCGGGCTGTAAAGTCCCGAACGCACGACCAACCACCGCAATCGCCGACCGAATCGCAGCTTGGTTTTCGGATTCCGACGTAACCTTTTCGCGCAGCAGATCGCTGCTTGTAAAAAAGGACGTCGCAATGACCTTCGAACATTCCCCCTTCACACCCTCCGAAAGGCACCAAGAGCTTCACGAGGCGTCGATCCATTCCTTGAGCGCGGTGCCCAGCCGGCGCCCGTTCGAGTTCGTCGACCTGGAAACGCATTTCGACAGCGAACTCGAAACCCTGTGGACCTATATGCGGCAACGCAGCCGGCCGAGCTTCAACCCGGGTTTGCTCGCCGAGTTCGAGCAATGGCAGAACGACATCGCCGCAGCCCGGTCTTCGGCTGCCACGCCGATCCGGTATGTCGTGCTCGGATCGCGGTTTCCCGGTGTTTTTTCGCTCGGCGGCGATCTCGATCTGTTCTCGGCGCACATCCGCAACGGAGATCGGGAGGCACTCGTTCGCTACGGCCGTGCGTGTGTCCGCATCCTGCACCGCAACATGCTGAGCCTTGATCAACCGATCATCACGATCGGATTGGTGGAAGGCGATGCGCTGGGGGGTGGGTTCGAGGCGCTGTTGTCGTTCAACGTCGTGATCGCCGAGCGCGGCACGCATTTCGGCCTGCCCGAAACCAATTTCGGCCTCTTTCCGGGCATGGGCGCGCATTGCTTCCTGTCCCGGCGCCTGGGCGCGGCGCGGGCGGAACAGATGATCTTGAGCGGCCGATCATACACCGCCGAAGAACTGTACGATCTCGGCATCGTCCACGCGCTCGCCGATCCCGGCATGGGCAGCGCCGAAGTCGAGCGCTATATCCGCCAGAACCGTCGTCGGCATAGCGGGCACTGCGCGATTTACGAGGCGTCGCGATCGGTCAATCCACTGCCGCTCGGGGAACTCGAGGCCGTGGTCGACCTCTGGGCCGATGCCGCCTTGCGGCTCAGCGAGGCCGACCTGAAACTCATGCGCCGCCTCGTCGGTGCGCAGATGCGGTTGCTGGACAAGGCCGCGTAGCCCAGCGGTCAGGAGCGCCCCTGTGCCTTGACGTCGTCGCCGGCAAGCATGGTCGCGACCATGCTTGCCGGCATCGGATGCGCCAGCAGGAACCCTTGTACCGCATCGCACCGCGTACGCCGCAGCTGCTCGAGTTGCGCAGGCGTCTCGACACCCTCCGCCACCGTTCGCATGCCGAGCTTGGCCGCCAGCTCGATCACGGTCTGCACGATCGCCACCGAGGCCGGGCTTTGCTCCAGGTCGGCGATGAAGGAACGATCGATTTTCAAGGTCTGGAAGGGGAACTTCGTCAGGTAGCTGAGCGAAGAGTAACCCGTGCCGAAATCGTCGAGCGTCGTCCGCACGTTCAGCCGGTTGATCGCATCCAATGCCGCCAATGACGCCTCGATGTCTTCGAGCAGAACCGATTCCGTTACCTCGAGTTCGAGGCGGTCGGCGGCGAATCCGCTTGCCGCAAGCGCACTCATGATGACCATCGGCAGGTTCGCCGATCGCAGCTGGATCGGCGACAGGTTGACGGCGATGGTGACGTCGGTAGGCCAGCCGCTCGCGATCCGACACGCCTCGCGGATCACCCAGCTGCCGATCGCGACGATCAGGCCATTGTCCTCGGCGATCGGGATGAACTCGGCCGGAGAAATCGCGCCATGCCGCCGGTTGGTCCAGCGCAGCAACGTCTCGCACGATAGGATGTGGTCGCCGGTCAGGTCGAAGATCGGTTGGAAGACGAGATGGAACTCGCCACGCTCGAGCGCACCCTGCATCTCCGCGCCGAGGTCGCGCGTCCGTTCGATCTTCTCGTCCATCAACGGTTCGTAAAAGCGCATCTGACTGCGACCGCTGTCCTTCGCACGGTAGAGGGCAAGGTCGGCGTTCTTCAGCAATGTGTCGGCATCCGTGCCGTCGGGCGGCGCGATCGCGATGCCGAGCGATGCGCCGACGTGCAGCTTGCGTCCGTCGTGATGCACCGGCTGCTCGACGAGTTCGATGATACGCTGGCCGATCGCCGAGGCGTCCTCTTGCTGGATCACGTCGCAAATGACCGCGAACTCGTCGCCGCCAAGCCGTGCGACGATGCCGGTCGTGCCGAACGCGTCGTTCAGCCGCTGCGCTACGCCCGCTAGCAGCGCGTTGCCTGCCAGATGCCCAAACGAGTCGTTGATCTCCTTGAACCGATCGAGATCGATCCAGTATACCGCGAGCCGGGTTTCGCTGCGGCCGAGCGCCTGCAAGCGAGCCTCGAACTGTTCGCGGAACGCGGTTCGGTTGGCGACGCCGGTCAGGTCGTCGCGACGCGCGATGGCGGCATGATGCTCCGCCAATGCCGCCTTTTCTCGCGAGACGAGTGTCGCCTTCAGAATGACGCCATAGGTCTGCAACGTGATGTCCATCATCGCGACGACGAACAGCATGATCACCAGCGCCAATGCGATCTTGAGCGGCTGCAGCGAGACGATCAGCCCCACCGTCAGCGGCAGCGACGCGAAACACAGCTGCGACAGCGCGATCCACGGACGCCCGGCGTTGCGACCGGCGATACCCGCCGCGTACCCGATCGTCGTTGTCACCGCGAGCAGTTGGAGCACGCCGTCATTGGTATTGACCAGCGTAAGAAGCCCGAACGTACCTAGCAACGCCGAATACATGAGCGCGCCGGATCGATAGAGAAACTCCTGCCGCTTAGCCCAGCTTCCCCTCATACGCTCTGGTGCCGGCCGCCGTCGCCGTTCCCGGCCGAGCGCGTCACTGACCCTCATACCGGCGACGAGCGCGATAGCCACGGCGCACGCGATCATCGCCGGGTTTCCGCTGACGTACGCGACGATCCCCATGATGCCGCTGCTGGTCAGTGCACCGATCACCAGCGATTGCGGCGACGCGTAAAGCGACTCAAGCAGCGTCGCGCGTACCGATGCCGCAATCGACTCGTCGGAATGTCGCAGTTGCCTGAGACGGGAGATCAAGCCACTCATCGGACTATCCTTGAACGGCAAGCGTGTAAAAGAAACGAACAAATCGGCCGGCACGCTGCGATCTGTCGTATTTAGTCAGGCGATGCGAACACGTTAACCAGTAATAACAGCTGGACATGCCCGTGCTGTCAGCGTCGCCACCTGCAGTAACGATCGAGTATCGTCTCAAAGCATTTCCAGCGGTCCCGCGGTCATCGGCCGCGGGAATGCGGCATCCAGCGCCGCCAGGTCCTCGCTCGACAACACGAGGTCCGCCGCGCCGCGGTTCTCCCGTACGTGCGCGACGTTCCCAGCTTTCGGGATCGCGATCACGCCGTCGGTTTGCAGGACCCAAGCCAAGGCGACCTGCGCGGGCGTCGCACCGATGGCTTCTGCAATGCGAATGAGCGTTCGGTCCGAAACGAGCTGTCCCTGCTCGACCGGACTGTACGCCATCACCGGCATGTGCGCTTGGCGAAGCCACGGCAGGAGGTCATGTTCCGGGCCACGCCGCGTCAGGTTGTACAGAACCTGGTCGGTCACACACGCACTCCCGCCAGCCGCCAGCAACTCGTCCATGTCGTCGGTATCGAGATTGCTGACGCCCCAGTGACGGATCTTTCCCGCCGCCTTGAGCGCCTCCATCGCCTCGACCGTCTCCGCAAGCGGTACCGATCCGCGCCAGTGCAGGAGGTACAGATCAAGCCTGTCCGTTTTCAGACGTTCGAGGCTGGCGTCGCAGGCGCGTTCGAGGCGCTTGCGCGATGCGTTCTGGGGATAGGCTTTGCTGACCAGGAATATGTCGTCGCGAACGCCGTCAAGCGCTTCTGCAACAAGAATTTCGGAAGCACCGTCACCGTACATCTCGGCCGTGTCGATCAGCGTCATCCCGAGTTCGACCCCCAACCGTAAAGCGGCGACCTCCGGTTTGCGCTCGCTCGCGCGCTCGCCCATCATCCAGGTGCCTTGCCCGAGGGCGGGGATCGTTTCCCCGCCCGGAAGCGTCACGGTCTTCATGGTCTATCTCTCGTCCCAGTCCGGTGTTCGAACACTAGATCAGCCCCTCATACGACATTGCCTTCTGCACCGCCGGGCGTGCCTTCATCCGCTCGCGGAACGCGACCAGCGTCGCGGGTGCTTCGATCTGGTTCTTCGCCGCCCACAATAGCATCACGAACAGATAGCAGTCCGCCACGCTGACGGTGTCGCCGAACAGATAGTCGCCCTCGATCGTATCGGCGAGATAGCCCATCCGCCTAACGATCGTCTCGCTGGCCTTCGCCTTCTCTTCGTCGCTCCCGCCGGAGAAGAACGGCTTGAAGCTCTTGTGGATCTCGGTCGAGATGAAGGCGAGAGCCATGAGCAGGTGTGTATGCCCCATCGCCCCGCTTGGTTTTAGCGCGCCGTCCTGATGCGCGATCCAGTCGAGGATGGCGATGTTCTCCGTCAGCGTCTCGCCCGAATCCAGGGTCAGGGCAGGGACGTAACCCTTCGGGTTGATCTTTGTATAGTCGGCGCCGTTCTCGGTTTGCTTGGCCTTGAGATCGACCTTCTCGTGTTCGAACGAAAGCCCGGCTTCGTGCAGCGCGATGTGATCTGCGAGGCTGCAAGCGCCGGGGGAATAATAGAGCTTCATCGATAGTCTCCGCGTTGGTCTTCCTGAACGCGCAAGGCCGCCGATAGCTGCGACCGTCACCTGATCCCCGCTATTGCAGCACCGCCACGCGCACCCATCTCCGGTCGATGAACGACAATTTGATCCGCCTCGGTCTCCTCGACGAGGACGACATCATTATCGATGAGGCCGCGCTTTCGCTGGCGCTGCTCGATCATCCAGACACCGACCCGACACCCTATCGTGTGCTGATCGATGCGGTGTCGCAACGTCTCGAGACGGTCGGCCGAGGCGCCGGTACCGCCGAAGAGCGTGCCGATGTCCTGTCGGAGGTGCTGGGCGAGGAGTTCGGCTTCGTCGGCGACCGCGAGACCTATGACGACCCCGCCAACACCGACCTGATCCGTGTGATCGACCGGCGCCGCGGCCTGCCGGTAAGCCTGTCCATTCTCTACGTGGGTGCGGCACGCCGGATTGGGTGGGCGGCCGACGCGCTCGATGTTCCCGGGCACGTATTGGTGATGGTGGGGGCCGAAGCATCACCCGTGATCGTCGATCCATTTCGGGGCGGTATGCGCGTCGATCGCGAGGCTCTGGCCGCTTTGGTGCTCGCCTCGAACAACGGGCCTGCCGCCGCGGTGAATCACATCGCGACGATGCCGAATCGCGCGATCCTGGTGCGGCTGTTGGTGAACCAGGCGACGCGCGCCGAGCAGGCGGGGCAGGGCCGACGCGCGCTGGAACTCTATACGCGGATGACTTTGATGGCGCCTGCCTACGGGCACGCGTGGTGGGAGCGCGCGCGCCTGGAACTGGTCGACGGCGACGTGACGGCCGCGCGGGGCAGCCTGAGCGCGATGTTGGAGATCACCCGCGATCCCGAACTACGGCGGCGGGTGACGGATACGCTGGGGTCTCTGTCTCCAGCCTAGCTCTTCTCTTTCGTGTCGGGGCACGGGTCCCGACCCAACAAAGCTTGGCGTCGGCGCGGTGTCGGCGCTAACCGCGTGGTCATGGCCCCGCCGTCGATCCTCGTTGTCCTTCATGATTTCGCGCTGGGCGGCACCGAACGCGTTGCCGTGCGGCTTGCCGAGGCGTGGGCGAAGCAGGGCGTCGCGGTCACCATCTTTGCCGGCTCGGACGCCGGGCCGCTTCGGGCATTGGCCGGCGAAGCGGTCGAGATCGTCGTTGCAGAGCCTTCGATCCCGCGTGGATCGGGCTCGCGCAAGCGACTGGCGCAGGCCGCGCGCGCGTTCGTCGAGCGGCGTCGGTTCGACGGCGTCTTCGTTCCCGGTAATTTCCATTGGCCGGTCGCCGCCGCGCTGGCCGGATCGGGCATACCCGTGGTCGCGCAGGTCAGCGCAGCGCTCGACAAGCCGCAGCGCGGTCGGCTGCGGCAGTGGGCGTTCGAGGTTCGGATGCGACACCTTCTTCGCGGCGTGCAGGCAGTGGTCGCGCTGTCGGACGTCGCGCGCGATCAGGCTGACCGGATCCTGCGCCGTCCCGTGACAACGACGATCGCGTTGCCCGCGCTGAGCGATGACGCCGCGCCGCCTACGCCGATTCCCGGAACGCAACCGCCGATCGTGCTGGCCGCAGGGCGACTGGTTCCCGAAAAGGGGTTCGCGCGCTTGATCGACGCCTTTGCAAAACTGCCGGACGGTACGGCGCGGCTTGTCATCGTCGGGGACGGCCCGGAGGCGGATGCATTGCGCCGGCAGAGCGATACGCTGGGGCTTGCAGATCGGGTGGAGCTTGTCGGGTACGTTACGGATATCCGGCTCTGGCTTGATGCCGCGCGGCTGTTCGTGCTCTCGTCCGATTTCGAAGGGTATCCGGCGGTCTTGGTGGAGGCTCTGGCAGCGGGGCGGCCGGTAGTCGCGACCGACTGTACCCCGGCGACACGACTGCTCGATGCGCCGGGTGCGGGCATGGTCGTGCCACTGGACGATAGCGAGGCGTTGGCGCGCGGGATTTCCGCGATGCTCGCGCAGTCTCCGCCCGATCCGGAAGCACTGGCGGCGTTGGTCGCGCATCACCGGATCGGCGCAGTTGCGGATGCGTATCTCGATCTGTTTGCGGGGTTGCGCGCGTGAGCACAGGGCCGATGCGGATCGCCTACGTCATCAACTCGGTCGAGGGCGGCGGGGCCGCTTCGCCGGTACCCGCGGTGCTCGGCGTATTGCGCGAAGGCGGTGCGGAGGTGGCGGTGTTCGCACTGACCGCACGCGATCGTCGCGGCGAGATGGCGATGCGCGCCGCCGGGCTGGACGTGCATGTCCGCGATGGCGGCGAGACCGATCACGCGGCCGCACTCAGCTGGCTCGACGCGATCCTGAAGGACTGGGCGCCGACGCATCTCTGGACCTCCCTTACCCGCGCGACCCTGCTCGGCCAGATCGTCGGCGTGCGCCGGGGGTGGCCGGTCGTCAGCTGGCAGCATGCAGCCTTCCTCAAGCCGGCCAACCGCATTTTGCTGCGCGCGATGCAGCGCTTGTCGCGGCTCTGGGTCGGCGACTCCACCGCGGTGACGCGACTGACCGCGGAACGACTGCACGTTCTCCCCGAGCGTCTAGTTCAATGGTCGATCTTCCGCGCGGATCCCGAAGCGCTTCAAGCGACGTCGTGGCGGCCGGGCCAGCCGATCCGGATCGGCAGCCTCGGTCGTCTGCACCGCGTGAAGGGCTACGACGTACTGGTCGAAGCGCTGGCGTTGCTCGATACCTCGACATCGTACGAGATGGTGATCGCGGGGAGCGGCGCAGAACGGGACGCTCTCGAAGCTCGCGCGAATGCTCTCGGCATAAAGACGCTGCGGTTCGCGGGCTATGCAGCTGACCCTGCGGCATTTTTGGCAAGCTGCCATCTCTACGTACAGCCATCGCGCTCCGAAGGCCTTTGCGTGGCGGCGCACGAGGCGATGCAGGCGGGCCTCCCCGTTATCGCCTCGGCGGTAGGCGAACTCCCAGGCAGCATCGTCGAAGGCGAGACCGGCTTCACCGTCCCACCGGCTGATCCGGTTGCACTCGCCGCTGCGTTGTCGCGAGCGTTGGCCGAGCCGACACAACTGGCGACGATGGGGCAGGCGGGTCGCGCGCGCGTTCTCGCGACGTTCGGGCCGGAGCGGTTCGCGGCAACCGGCTTTGCTATCCTCGAACGGATACGCGCCTTTTAAGGCCCAGTTTCTTCACCTCGCGGACTACTTCGATCGAGAGCCCGTGAAGCGACAATTCGGTGCGCTTCATATCGACCAGCGTCACCGGCCCCGCCGCCGACAGCGTGTGAAACCCCTCGACGAACGGCGCGGAAGAGGCCGGCGGGACGAGCGCGTCACCCACCTCGGCCTCGAACCGATCGGGCGTCAAAACGGTCATCGTCAGCGGGCGGATCGCGCCGCCATAGGTTCGGCTGCAATCCTGCACCGGCAACACGATTCGGCCATGGATCACCAGCGGCATCCCGCCCGGTCGCGCGCTGGCGACATCGACCCGCACCGGGTTCATCGGATGCGGCGTCCACGGTCCCGCCAGCCGGTCCGCATAGGCGACGTGCAGCGCGCTCATCTTGTCCGGCTCGCGGTCGGCCGAGGTGTAGAACAGCCACCACCGCCCCTCATGGAAAACTGGCGTCGCATCGACCGCGACGTGATCGAGTTCGATGACATGCACTGGCTCCCACCGGGTCGGAAAATCGACCGCGCGGTACAGCGTCAGCCGGTTCGAGCGATGCGCTTCGGGCAGCATCCACGTCTCGCCCTCCGCCTCGAACACGAGCGGATAGGACAAATGCCAAGGCTCGTTCAGCACTGGCTGACGGTCGACCAGACGGAAGTCGGCATCATAGACCAGCACTTCGATCGCGCCGATCCGGACGCGGTAATCATAGGTCTCGACGAACACGTACAGCCGCCCGTCGCGCCACAGGCCGAACGGGTCGGCGAGAAACTGGAAGCTGCCCATCGGCGGCAGCCACATCAGGGGGAACCCCTCGATCGAGCCGCGCGCGACGATCGCCTTGGCAGTCGCCATCACGATCGCGGGGCGCCAGATATCCTTGCGTAGAGCCACGGTGGTCGATCGATCCCAAACGCCGCGCCCGACAGGGGCGCCGCGCGGGCCTTCTCGCGGCGGATCAGGCTACGCGCAACCCCTGCAATCCGGTTGCTGTCTCCTGTTCGCGCTCGGGCAGCACGGTCGGGACGGTATCGCCGAGCACGCTCATCACCGCGCGCGCCGCACGCACGGCGGAGTGCTCCGCGGTCAGTTCGAAGCTCCGCTGGAACAGCGCGCGCTGCACCGGACGATAGCGATCATGCTGCGCCACCGCGCGATCGAGCGCGGCACCTAGGTTCTCGGTGCCGGTGACGACTTCGCCCGCCTGCCAGTGCGCATAGTTCGCATCGCCGTCCCACGCCGTCGCATGGGCATCGAGGAACAGGCACGGCCGCGGCGTGTGGAGGAACTCGTACACCTGGCTGCTGACGTCGCCGAGATAGATATCCGCCGCCGCGGTATAGGTCATGTCGGTCGATGCGGCCGATCCGAGATCGACATGGATGTTCGGCGCGTCGAGAAAGCGCTGCTCGATCACGCCGGCGCGGTCGATCCGGAACTTGTCGATCGTCAGCACGAACTTGCGGTGGAACAGCATGACGTGCGGCGCGAAGATCAGATTGTAGCGGTCGTCGTGCAGAAAATGCTCGAGCACCGCGCGGCCCTGCGCATACCAGGACGACAGATGCGGTGACGGATGTGGGTTGTAGAGCACGGTCGGCTTGCCGTTAGCCTGGAACGGCAGGCGCGGCGCGGGATCGGGCATCAGGTCGAACTTGGGATAGCCGATCAGGCTCATCCGGTTGAACGGCACGCCGGCCTCGCGGTGCAGGCGCTGGCGGATCTTACTGCCCGAGACGAGGACGTGATCGAACGTCGCGCTGTGCTTGTTGAAGCCGATCGCGCGGTCGCCCGCACCGTGGCGCGTGTGGATGATCTTGAGATCGTCGAGACCATAGCGCGTCTTGAGCAACAACGACGTCTTCTCGGCGACCACCAGCGCATCGAGCGACCGGAAGAAATCGAGATTGTCGCGGTAGATACCGATCTTCGTCACCGGGAGTGCCCATTCGAGCGCGCCGGATAGCGCACGCGTCGATGCACGACGCAGGCCCAGTTCGACCAGCGGGACGGTAACGCCGAGCCGTGCGCACAGGCGTCGCACTTCGTCGGTCAGCCGCGCGTTGGTGGTCGCGACGACGATCTCCGCATCGGGATAGCCCTCCGCCATTGCCAGGGCAGTCGGAAGGGAGTGCGCGACCTGATGAACCTGGTCGTGATTGAACAGAAAACCGATCTTCATGGCCGGTAGACGTTCCCGGCACCGGTCATCCTCACTAAATATTTTGTCATCTGCGCAATCGAGGGGAACTTTCCGTTCGTCGGCGCAACGCTGGGCGTCTAAGCGCTCGCGATGCGTTCGCTTCTCCACCGTATGACGTCCCGGCAGGCGCACTCCGCCAAAGCTGGGGCGGGACGCGGCGATCGGTCGGGGCTGTGGCTGGTGCTGGCGAACCTCGGTCACCTGCTCGGCGGCAAGGCGGCGGCGGGCATCATGAGCCTCGTCTACCTCGTGCTGGTGACGCACCGGCTGGGTGCGGCCGATTATGGCGTGCTGGTGCTGGTCAACGCCTACGCCGTGCTGATCGGCAGCGTCCTCGCGTTCTCCGGATTCCACGGCGTGGTGCGGTATGGCGGGCTTGCGCTGGAGGCAGGCGATCGGGCCGGGTTCGCGCGGATCGTCCGGTTCATGGCGGTGATCGAACTCGGCTGTGGTGCCATCGCGGTCGTCGTGGCCGCGTTGCTGGTGCCGCTGATCGGACCACGGCTCGGTTGGTCGCCCGACACGATCCGGATTGCCATTCCGTATTCGCTCGCGGTGATCGCGACGGTCCGCGCGACGCCGCAGGGCCTGCTCCAGATCGCAGACCGGTTCGACCTGATCGGTATCCATCAGGCGGTGTCGCCGCTGATCCGCCTTGTCGGCGCGCTCGGAGTCTGGTTCGCGGGCGGAGGGCTGATCGGCTTCATCACGGTTTGGCTGATCGCGGCCGTCGCCGAGGGGCTGGCGATGTGGGGCTTTGGCTGGGTGGCGTGGCGCAAACTCGCCGCCGGCGAGCGGCTGCGCGGACCGTGGCGCGGCACGGCGCGCGATACCGAGGGCCTCAAGCGCTTCATCCTTATCACCAATTTCGATATCACTGTCCGCGAGCTCGCACCGAACCTCGCGCCGCTGACCGTCGGCTGGCTACTCGGGCCGGCGGCGGCAGGGCTGCTCGCACTGACCCAGCGCGCGACGTCGCTGCTCGCCCAGCCGACGGTGTTGCTGAGCCAGGCCAGCTACGCCGTGCTCGCAGCCCAGGTCGCGCGCGGCGATCTGAAGGCGTTGCGGCACACGGTATGGCGCAGTGCGGGACTGGCGCTCGCAGTAGCGCTGCCGATTGTTCTGGTCCTCGCTTTCGCAGGCGACTGGTTGCTGGTCACACTCGGTGGCGCAAGCTTCGAAGGCGGCACGGTCCTCCTGATCCTGATCGCTGGCGCGCGTGCCGCAGGGCTCGCAAGCGCACCATTAGCCTCGGGACTGACAGCACTCGGACTGCCGGGCCGCTCCATGACCATCGGCCTCGTCACCAGCCTCGCGCTCTACCCGCTGCTGCCGGCTATGCTGTGGGCGTTCGGGACCGACGGGGCAGGGTGGCACGCGCTGCTCCAGAACGGCGTCGCGATCGTCGCGCTGGCGGTCCTGTTCCGCCGCGATGCGAAGGTCGACCCGGCGTGACCCTGGGCGGGCTCCGTGCCGTATTCCTCGCAGAACGCGCGATGCTGCTGCGACTGCTCGTCGCGCGGCTGGGCAGCGTCGAGGAGGCGGAGGATGCGCTCCAGGATCTGTGGCTAAAGCTGGAGACGGTGACCGGCGGTCCGATCGCCGAACCGCTCGGCTATATCTGCCGCATGGCGAACAACATCGCGGTCGATCGTCGCCGTCGCGCGGCGCGGCGGGCGGACCGCGACACCGACTGGCTGGAAACGCAGGCGACCGCCGACGAGCATCCCGATGCCGAACGCGCGTTGATCGCCCGCGAACGGCTCGGGCGGGTCGAGGCGACGCTCACCGGCCTGCCCGATCGCGTCGCGACCGCGTTCCGCCTCTACCGGTTCGAGGACCTGCCGCAGAAGGCGATCGCCGAGCAGATGGGGATCACCGTCAGTGGCGTCGAGAAGCTGCTACATCGCGCATACCTGCGAATTCACTTGCAACGGAGCAATTCCGGTGTGGATATCCCGCAGGCAGGACGTCTCGCTCATGAGGAGGACCAGCGCGATGGTCGGTGAGTGGGGCAAGGACGGCGATTACGGCCCGGGCTACGGCGAACACGCCGCAGCCGAGGCGGTCGCGTGGCACCTTCGCTTGGCGACTGCCGATGGTGGCGCATGGTCGGCGTTCGCCGACTGGCTGGAGGCTGACCCGCAGCATGCACGCGCTTATGACGCCCTGGCGGTCGCGGACGCGGAACTGACCGACGCGCTGAGCCCGCCAGACTGGTCGCAAGCAATACCGCCAGTTGCCGCCAACGACGACCGACCGACACCGCGGCGGCGCTGGGTGATGGGAACCGTCGGCGGACTGGCGGTGGCCGGGATCGTCGGCGTCATGCTGCCACTCGAAAATCCGTCGAAAACGGCAGCGAGGATCATCGAGACACCGGCCGGGGTTCGCCGTAGCGTGACGCTCGCCGACGGTAGCCGTATCGACCTGAACGGCGGCACCAGGCTCGCGGTCGACGACGGTAATGCGCGCCTGGTTACCCTGGAACGCGGCGAAGCGATCTTCCGCGTCACGCACGACGCCGCGCATCCCTTCGTCGTCCAATCGGGCACGATGCGGTTGCAGGACGTCGGTACCGTCTTCAACGTCGCCCGCGTCGGCACGCATCTTGGCGTCCAGGTTGCCGAGGGTGCGGTGATGTTCCAGCCTGAACAGGAACGCATCATGCTGACCGCGGGTGCGGCGCTGTCGCATGTCGATGGCGGCGCGCCACGGATGTCGGGTATTGCGATCGACGACGTCGGCAGTTGGCGTAAAGGCCGGCTGGTATTTCAGCAGACGCCGGTCCGGCTCGTCGCCGAGGCGCTGGAACGCAGTACCGGTACGGTCGTACGCGTCGCTCCCGGGCTGGCGGAAACGCGGTTCACCGGATCGATCGGCGTGACGGGCGGTGCCGACAGCCTGATCCCGCGCGCCGCAGCGCTGATCGGCGCGAAGGCGGAGAATGTTAATGGCCGCTGGCGTCTGGTTGGAGGCCATGCCGGTCCGTAATTTCAACCTGGCCGTATCGCTCCTCGCCGCCACCCTGATAACACCGTCGCTGTCTACGCCCGCTCACGCAGCGGAGCGGCGCTCTATCGCCGTTGCGCCGGGGCCGCTCGATCGCGCGATCGCGGTGCTTGCACAGCAGGCGGGCGTCGATATCGGCAGTGCGGAGCCTGGATTGTCGCGAGTCATGACGCGGGGGGTAAAAGGTCGACTGACCGCCGCCGCGGCACTTGATCAGATGCTAGCGGGCACGCCGTACATGGCCCAACGATTGGGGGAGGGCAGTTTTAGGATCGTTCGTCGCGCTGTCGTCCGGCAGCCAGTCGCGCGCGAACGCCAACCAAAACCGAAACTCCCCCTGACGCCGCCGCCGGTCGAGGTATCACCCGAAATCGTCGTCACCGCGACCAAGCGCGCGACGTCGCGACTTCGCTTTCCCGGTGCGCTCACGATCCTGCGACCGGCAAGCGGGGTAAACATCCGCAACGATGCCGCGAACGGCATGGACGAGGCGATCGCCGCGACGCCGATCCTGCAGAGCACGGCGCTGGGGGCGGGTCGCAACAAGCTTTTCATCCGCGGGGTCGCGGACAGCAGCTTCACCGGCCCCACGCAATCGACCGCCAACGTCTATTTCGGCGAGGTGCCCGTCGCCTATAACGGACCCGAACCGGGGCTGAACCTGTACGATGTCGACCAGGTCGAAGTGCTCGAGGGCCCGCAGGGCACGCTGTACGGCGCAGGCGCGATCGGGGGAATCGTCCGGCTGGTGCCGCACGCGGTGGATCTGTCGGGTGTGTCGGCCGATGTGTCGGGCGGCGTCAGCGCGACCAAGTCGGGCGATCCGGGCGGCGATATCGCCGGGATGGTCAACATACCGATCGAGAAGGGCGTCGCTGGCGTACGCGCGGTCGGCTACCGGGTCGTCGAAGGCGGTTATATCGACGACGTCCGCCGTAACCTTCGCAACGTCAACCGGGTGGCGACGACCGGTGGACGCTTGGATTTTCGGATCGTTCCGGAAAGCGGCTGGACGATCGACGCCGGCGCCGTGATCCAGAACGTGACCGCTCCCGACCTCCAATATGCCGAACGTGGCATGGGACCGTTGTCACGCGCGTCGTTGCTCGCCCAGCCGTTCGAGCAGCAGTATTTTCTTGGGCGTGTCGTGGTCGACAGGCGTTGGGAAGACGGTCTCCACCTCGTCTCCGCGACCGGGTTGGTTCACCGCGATGCGGAGAGCCGGTTCGACGCCACGCGACCCAACCGGCCGAACGCCCCGATCGCCTACGATACCGACGAACGCGGTCGTCTGTTCTCGCACGAGACACGACTCTCCCGCGCAAAGCCGAACGGCGCCGGCTGGCTGGTGGGCGTCGCGCTCATTCACGCGCGCGACGCCTATGCGCGCAGATACGGCGCGCCCGACAAGTTGCGCGACATCGTTGGCGTCACCAACCGGACGCTCGACGCAGCGGTGTTCGGCGAGGCGGGGATCGCGATTAGCCCGACGTTGACGATCACCGCGGGCGTCCGGCTGACGCATCAGCGTACCGATGGCGATCCGATCGCGAGCCTCAAGACGACGACCTTTATCCGGGGACGCAGTTCGACCCGGCTCGATCCGACGCTCGGCGCGTCCTGGTTGCTGACGCCGACGCTGGCGGCCTATGCGCGCTACCAATCGGGTTTTCGGACCGGGGGGATCACCGTGGCACCGGGCGTAGGCCGCGTTGCCGACCTGGTGCCTGATACCATCCATGTCGGGGAGATCGGCGTGCGCAAGGAGCGGCACGGACCGCTGGGCCTTGCGGCGTCGATCGGTGCATCGCTGACCGACTGGCGGCACATCCAAGCGGATCTGGTCGACAAATCCGGTTTTCCGTTCACCACCAATCTGGGCAACAGCCATATCTATGGGCTGGAGGCGAGCGCCAACTGGGTGCCCCTGACCGGCTTGAAGATCGACATGGCGATGTTCCTCAACGAGACCCACGTCGCCGACCCAGACCCCGCACTACGCCGGCAGGTCGGCGCACGACTGCCCAACACGCCGCCGTTCGCGGTGTCGGGGAGTGTCGGCTATGAATGGTCGCTCAGCCCCAGTACGCAGGCCAGCGTCGATGCGGGCTGGCGCTATGTCGGGCGATCGACCGTCGGCACGCAAGCGCCGCTCGACGTGTCGCAGGGCGAATATGGCAGCGCGCACCTCGGCGGTACGTGGACCAGGAACAAGGTCCGGTTGACCGCGACGGTGGACAACCTGTTCGACGTCAAGGGAGACCGCTTTGCGGGCGGCAACCCGTTCGCGCTGGCGGCGCGTAACGAATACACGCCACTGCGCCCGCGCACGTTCCGGCTGGGCGGCGCGATCGGCTGGTGATCAATCAGCGGATCGGCTGCAGCGATCCGCCTTGCAGGTAAGTGAGGGTGACCGGCACGACTGTCGTGCCCGATCCGACACGCACCTGGACGATCTTCGGATCGGGCTTGCGCGAGAACAGCATGTCGAACAGCGTGACGTGCGGGTTGCCCGACGCCCCGCCGCCGTCGCTGCGGTCGGTCTTGTCGTTGGCGTTGATGTCGTGACGCACATCGACCGCGTAGACGCCCGGCCGATCGACCGGCATGCAGATCGCGACCCGACCTTCGCGCGGCGTCGGAACTTCGGTGCGCAACAGCGTCTTTTTCTTGTCGAAATAGGTCGAGGGCGATCCCCCGAACGTGCGGACGCGAACGGTTCCGGTGCGCGCCTTGAACCCCTCGACGATGACCAGCATCGCCGGGTGGGTGCTACCCGCCGTGCATTTCGCCGCGTCGGGACCGATCGGTTTCAAGGCGGCATTGGGCGTCATCGACAACGCCGCGAGATACAGGGCAATCATGGTTCGTGGCTTTCGGCTCTTTGGGATCGGGATGCAACGCGGGCGCGTCATACCCTGGATCGGTGGATGTGCCGCTCGTTACAGGACTACCGCATCTTCAATATCTTAGGACGGACAGTTCGTATCGTTGGAGAGATCCTCGCGCATGCAGAACATGACGAATTTCTCACGGAACACGGTGGCGGCTTGAACGGTATTTCAGGTCTTCCTGCAGTGCTTTCAAGGATACCGCCATGCGCTTCATTACCCTGCTCGCTCTTCCGCTCTTCGCAATGACGGCGTCGCCCGTGCTGGCGAAGGGCTGTATCCGCGGCGCTGCCGCTGGCGGCGTTGGCGGGCATTTCGTCGGTAAGGGCCATGCGGTTGCGGGGGCCGCGATCGGCTGTGTTGCAGCGCATCACCACTATGCCAAGCAGGCACGCGCACAGAAAGCCGCTGCTCGCACTCACGGCTGATGATCAAAGGTCGCGGACGGTATGCCGCCCGCGACCTTTCTCTTGGTCAGCGGCTATAACGTCCGATCAACGCGCGCCGCAGCATGCGGTCCTCGAGCGAATAATATAATGCAATCCGGTCGCCTTCCGCGACGGTGGACGCGGCGAACGCAATATCGGTGGCCTCGCGGCTCAGCGCAGGCGGGGGCACGAGCAGCGGTTCCAACCCGCGCCCCGTGACCCGTGCGAGATCGGGACTGAAGCTGATCCAGCCGATCCGCCACCGTGCATCATGCGTCGCGCCGTTGTAGAACATCACGGGATCGGCACCCTCCGCCTGCCAGATCGGCCCGGTCGACAGATGCCAATTGTCCCAACTGTCCTCGCGTATCCCGAACGGATCGGGCAGCACGGTCCACGGTCCCTTCGCAGTCGGGCCGCCCGCCATGCCGATCCGCGAAGCACCGTTTGCCGCATATTCGTAGAACAACCGCCAGTCGCCGGCGCTCGTCTGTACCAGCGTGGCTTCCTTGATGTTGCCCTCGCCCGGGGGCGCCTTGAGGACCAGATCCTCCTTGACCATCGCCGTCAGGTCACGGCCGGCAGCGAGGATCATGCAGCCCTGCGAGCGGTCCGCATCGACACCGGTGTAATAGATTAGATACTCGTGATCGGGCGTCACCAGGACGGTCGGGTCTTCGCACCCACCCATGTCCTCCGCGCCGGGACCGGGGGTGATCGCGAGGCCGGGATCCATCGTGAATGACAGACCGTCGCGACTTTCGCCGCGGGCGATGATCCCGGTCGGATCATGCGGTCCGAGCGGATGGGGAACGCCGCGGACCATGATCCGGTACAGGTCGCCTTCCTTCCAGACGAACGGGCTCATCAGGTCCATGCCGTCGATCATCGAATTGGCCGAGATCGCGACGGTGTCGAGTTGCTCGACCGCGTAGGTGATCATCACGCGCCCTGCGCGACGGTCAGCGACAGCGCGCCGTCGATCGTCACCGTCGTGCCGGTGATATAGTCCGCCGCGGGAGAGAGCAGGAACGTCACCAGCGACGCCACCTCGTCGGGCCGTCCGGCGCGCTTCCAGGGGATCGCGGCTTCCTTGGCGGCGAGCTCCTGCGGATGATCGAGCGCGGACTGGTTCATTGGCGTCAGGATCATGCCCGGTGCGACGCCGTTGACCGCGATGCCCTTCGGCGCAAGTTCCAGTGCCAGCGTCGCCGTCAGTTGCGACAGGCCGCCCTTAGCGGAGTCATAGTCGACGCCGCCGGGTCGCGGGGCACGTTCGTGGATCGACGAGATGTTGACGATGCGGCCTTTGATATTCTTGGCTTCGAGGGCGCGTACCATCCGGCGACAGGTGAGGAACGGGCCGTAGAGGTCGGAGCGGATGACCCGGTCGAACTGCGCCAGCTCCATGTCCACCAGCATGACGCCGCTCATGTTGAGGCCCGCCGAGTTGACGAGCAGCGTGACCGTGCCGAACGCCGCTTCCGCCTGCGCGAACAAATGTTCGATCGCGGTTTCGTCGCCGACGTCGGCCTGGACGGCGATCGCGCGGTCGGCGCCGCCGATCGCCGCGCATACCGCCTGCGCCGCCGCCGCGTCCTTGAAATAGGTGATGACGACGCGCGCGCCGGCCTCGCCGAGCGCCTTGGCACAAGCAGCACCAATGCCGGATTCACCGCCAGTGACGATGGCGATTTGATCGTTGAAGATGGTCATTCTTCCCCAACAGGCGATGCCGCGCTGAGTTGCAGGAATTGGCGGGATGACGCGCTTTTCACCTCGCCGTCATGCGATCCGAAGTTCGTCGGCAGCGCCGTCTAAAGACCTAACGTCGTCGGCACTAAGCCCGATGGTATACCCGCGACGGATTGGGCTGTTCAGACATGTGACGACTCGTCGGCGATCGGCGCACCGATGGTTACGCATAGGCCGGGGCCATTGTCGGCCTCCTCGATGGTGCCCGACAGTCGCGCGACCATGGACATGAGCATCCGCGACCCGAACCCGGCCCCGGAACTCGCCTTGCCACGACCGCGATCGGCGACGATCAGGCGAAAGCGGTTGCGATGCTGTTCGAGCGCGATCGTGATCGGTCCCGACGCGCCGGCATAGGCATATTTGTTGGCGTTGATCACCAGTTCGGTCAGGATCAGCCCGACGCTGACCGCGCGGTCGGTGGAGATCAGGATCGGCGCGAGTTCGAGCTCGATCTGGCCGCCCCATGACTTGTCCATCGTCGATTTGATCTCGGTACACAGGTCGCCGATGTACCGCGCCAGATCGACCGCCTGGACGTGCTCGTCGGAATGCAGTCGGCGGTGGACCATCGCGACCGCCGAGAGCCGACGCTGCGCCTCCGCAAGATGCGCGGTCAGCACGTCGTCTCCGACCGCCCGCGCCTGAAGGCCGAGGAACGCGGAGACGAGTTGCAGGCTGTTCTGGACGCGGTGATGGACCTCCTTGATGAGATAGTCCTTCTGCAGCAGCAGGCTCTCATTGTCGGCGATCGTCGCGGTCAGTTCGCGGTTCACCTCGAACAGGCGACGGTTCTGGCGGGCATCGAACATCGTCCGCTTCAGCCGCCCGGCCGCCTCGATTTCGAACAAGGTCCACGGTACCGATCGACCACGAACCGCCTCGCTCCAGCTCTCGAACGAGTCGCGGGGTGTCAACGGTATGTGAGGATCGACGCCCAGATCCTTATGCGGGTTGCCGGCCCAGTTCATCACCTCGATCTGCTCTGCGCGAAACCAGATCAGGATCGTCGGCTCGTCGGTCGACATCGTCACCGCGAGAACGCCGCTGGCGAGATCCTGGAAACTGGTGGCTGCGGGCAGCTGTTCCGATAGCCGATCCGTCGAGAAGGGCAGCGCCCGGCCGAGATCGATCACATGAGCGGCGACCGCGCGGATGTCGTCATGGCGGGGGGAGCGACCTGCGACGAACAATTCGGTCCCGCGAACCACCGCGAAACTGTCGGCGCCGAGCATCCGGCACATGTCGTCGCCCGCGGTCGCGAAGAAGCCGGCGAGCGAGATGTCGCTGCCGAGCCGAAGCACGACCGCGTCTTCGGCTGTGCGGAGGCGAATGCGCTCGCGGTAAAGTTCGGCATCCTCCTTCGCGCGAATCTGGCGGGCAAGGCTCCCGGCGAGCGCACGGCAGGCCATGCGGACATGCAGTGGCGGGAACTTCGGCGTCGGATGGTGGCAGGCGACAAGGCCCCACAGCGCGCCGTCGCGGACGATCGACACCGACGCCGACGCCGCGACGCCCATGTTGGCGAGATATTGCAGGTGGATCGGCGATACGCTGCGCAGCGCTAGATCGCTCATGTCGAGCGGCGTCGCACCGGCTGGACGGAGCAATGCCGGTTCATAGGTGATGTCGGGAATGATGCGGACACGGTTCCGCACGTACAGCGCGCGCGCCTGTTTCGGGATGTCGGACGCCGGGAAATGCTGGTTCAGGAAACTGCCGAGCGCGGGATCGCGGTCCTCGGCCAGGACGACCCCGGCGTCATCGTCGAGAAAGCGGTACAGCATCACCCGGTCGAAGCCGGTCAATTGGCGAAACGTTCTCGCGGCGCGCTCGCACAGTTCGCGCAGGCCGAACGCCTGTTCGAACGTTGCCGCGGCTTCGTCCATCTCCACCAGAACGTCGATCGGGGACGGCATCGCTAGGGGGGCGGGCTCGAGTTCGACGACGATGGTGTTCGATACGCGGTGCGCAATCGCGTCGAACGGCGTTTCGGTGCCGACGATCCGCGCGAGCACGACCGTGCTGACGTTGGGCTTGGCCGCGAGTTGCGCCGAGACGGGCTGGCCGAGAAGGTCGTCGAGGTTCGCGCCGAGCCACTGCGGCGCCAGCAATTTTTCGATGTCGCCCGCGCCCGCCATGATCTTGAAGGTGCAGGCGTCGGCAACGAGGACGAGGCCGTGCGGCTGGATCGATCCAGGACGCTGGATAGGTTCGCGGTCGCAGGCGGAAACGTCCGGGCCGTGCGACCGTGCACCGCCGTCTATCGCCTCGGGTAGAGAACCAGGCATGGCGTGTGCAATCCAGACGGAGGCGATCCGACACCACGGCGGGGCAGTATCGTTACGCTAACGATACAGAAGCGCCCGGTGACCCCTTGTCAACGACCTGGATCAGTCCCCATCACCTTTTGGGAATGTCGTTCGATTATCGTGCGAAGCAGGCGTCCATTGCCACCACCCGCGCCGCGCCGTCGGTATGCGTCGCGTCACCTGGATAATAGCGCATCGTTCCGCCCAGCTTCGACAGTTCGTCTCGAGTGAGCCAGCCCTGGATCTTGCCCTGTTGCACCGCCCAGCAATCGGCGGCGGCTTCGCCCGGACCGAAGATCTGGTGCGCGCATTCGTGGGTGTACCAGAACAGTTGCTGCGCGCGCGGCAAGTCGAGGACGCGCGGGTGGAGGATGATGCGGCCCTTGTACGCGGCGGCGATATCGTTGATCGGCTGGATCATCGTGTCGACCGGTCCGCAGGTCGCGCGGTAGCCGGCGAGCAGGAGCGCGCCCGGCAATACCACAGTCTGCGCGGCCGAGGGTTGCGGGATGACTGCGAGGAACGCCGCGGCGGCGCCGGCTAGAAGATTTTTGAACATGACTATCCTGGCCCCGCGAGGCGCGAGGACGAGTAAGAGCAGAATTGGGGAAGCGTTGGTGGGTCGAGCGTTCAGCGCGCGACCCGCGAGCGCCTACCGAAAGCGTTCGGTCTGCCGGTCCTTGATCCGCTGGGGGATGCGCTGGTTCTGCGCTTCGGTCGCGACCGACAGGGTGGTGTGCCCGCCGGACCAAAGTCCAGCGCCCACGAGAAATCTCGGGTTCATGGTAAGTCTCCGCCGATGTCGTTCAATCGCGTCACCCAAGGCTCACGCCGGCAGCGGAGCGGGGGATGTTCCCGAACTCTTCGGTAGGTGCGACTTATGCGCATCCATGAGGGCTGCGGTTCGCGATGTAGTCGCGCAACCGGCCTAACCTATGTTGGTCGTACAGGATAAACGTCGGTTATCTGATAAGGATGCACGTTGTACGAAACTTAACCTGCTTTATAGATCCAGGTCATAATCCATATCGTGATTCTTGTGAGTATTGCGGACTTTATGACTAGTATTGAAAGCCTGGGCGCCAATTCGTACGCACGATCCACCGATCGTCGCGATGGTCAAAGCGAAGCGCTTGGCAGGGCGAACTCTGCCGAGCAGGTGCGCGATCGGATCCTGTGCTATCCCGGCGCGGTCCGGATGCCGGCGAACGGCGTGGAGCTTTACATCGTTCGCGATTTTCTCACGCTCGACGAATGCGCCGCGGTGATCGCGCTCATCGAGGCCAATCGCGTGCCGTCGCCGGTCGTCGGCGATGCCCCGGTGTCCCCGCACCGTACCAGCGAGACGTGCTACCTTTATCTGGGCCCCGCGCCCGTGACTGCGGTCGAGAGCAAGCTCGACCTGCTGACAGGACTCGAGCCGCGCTACGGCGAGGCGTTGCAGGGGCAGCGTTACGCGGTAGGGCAGGAGTTCAAGCCGCATCACGACTATTTCGATACCGAACAGCCCTATTGGCTGGACCAGGTGACGATGGGCGGCCAGCGGACCTGGTCGGCGATGACCTTCCTCAACGAACCCGAGGCAGGGGGGCGCACGAACTACCCGACCGCGGGGGTGATGATCACGCCGAAAGCGGGCAATCTCGTAATCTGGAACAACATGGACGAGTACGGCGCGCCGAACCCGGGCTCGCTTCACCAGGGCATGCCGGTCGAGCAGGGCGTGAAGTACGTACTGACGAAATGGTATCGCGAACGGCCTTGGTGTCAGTGAAGTGGCCCCTCCTGATCCTCCCCCGCCAGGGGGAGGTGGCTGGCTTTTGCCAGACGGAGGGGGAGGAAAGGGTAACACCTGTTCCGTGTCCGCCCCCTCCGTCACCTGCGGTGCCACCTCCCCCTAGCGGGGGAGGATTAGCAAGATCCGCTACTTCTCGCTGACCGGAACCGCAAACACGCTTCGCAGCGGCTTGGTCTCTGGCAGGATATAAACGATTCCCACCGTGCCGGTGAACAGCGGCTTCACCACATCGTCGTAAAATCCCGGCGGCACGTTGACGCAGCCATACGAGATCCGGTTGTCGCTCGGTGTCGCCGATGCGAGCCGTCCGGCGCGATCGTCGACGCGGCGCCCCTTGATCACGCGGTGCAGCGATAGCGCGGCATCATAGTCGATCCACAGGATATCCTGTTCGAAATCGCGCCCGAGCGAAGCCTGGAAGCGACCGGCCGGCGTGGTGCGCTCGGCGGGCGTAATCGTCGCTAGCTTGCGCTGGCCGATACCCGGTACGCTGGCGTCCCCGCGTGCCATCCCGAGCAACGCCGGCGCCCGCCCACGCAAGATACCGCGGCCGTCGAACGCGAGCACCACCGCGTTCACCTTGTCGATCACGACGAACGGCAGCGCGTGATTGTCGTGCGACGTCGACACCCAGTTCACCGTGTCGCGCACGTCGTCGGACGTTGTCACGCCGCCGAACCGGCCAGCCTCGTCCGGCGCCGCGGTGGCGACGATGGACGCCGGCGCGGGGGACGCCGCGATGCCCGGTACGGCGGCGGCGCCCGCAACGATTCCCCAGCCTAGCAGTGCCTGCCAGCGCGAAAACCAGCGAGGGGGCGCCGAGACGCCACGCCGCGCGGTCCCGATCATCTCAATGACGCGCCTGCTTCCGCGGATAATTGGGCACGGCTGGCGTATTGGGCGGCGTAGGCTGCACGAACGGGCGTTCGACGACCGGTTGCACGACCTGCGGCGTTTCGGGCGTTTCTACGATCACGGTGCCGGGCCGTTCTGGCGTCGGATACGTCACGCCACCCACGACGACCTCGATCGTCGGCGGCGTCGGGATACGCACCGTCACCGGCGGAACCTCCAGAAACGGCCGCGTAGCATTCGGTAGGTTCGGAACAGGGGTAACGGGCGGTGTCGCGGCCGGGGGCGGCGCGAGTACTGGCGGAGGCGTCGGGGTTGGTGCCGGTGCGGGCGCCGGTGCCGGAGCTGGCGCTGGTGCCGGAGCTGGCGCCGGAGCGGGCGCTGGTGCTGGAGCGGGTGCTGGTGCCGGGGCGGGCGCCGGTGCCGGTGCCGGGGCAGGCGCTGGTGCCGGAGCTGGAGCTGGAGCTGGAGCTGGAGCTGGAGCTGGAGCTGGAGCGGGGGCAGGCGCTGGTGCCGGGGCGGGCGCCGGTGCCGGTGCCGGTGCCGGAGCGGGCGCTGGTGCCGGAGCAGGCGCCGGTGCCGGAGCGGGCGCTGGTGCCGGAGCGGGCGCCGGTGCTGGAGCGGGCGCCGGTGCCGGAGCGGGCGCCGGTGCTGGAGCGGGCGCCGGTGCTGGAGCAGGCGCCGGTGCTGGAGCAGGCGCCGGTGCTGGAGCGGGCGCCGGTGCTGGAGCGGGCGCCGGTGCTGGAGCAGGCGCCGGTGCTGGAGCAGGCGCCGGTGCTGGAGCAGGCGCCGGTGCTGGAGCAGGCGCCGGTGCTGGAGCAGGCGCCGGTGCTGGAGCGGGCGCCGGTGCTGGAGCAGGCGCCGGTGCTGGAGCAGGCGCCGGTGCTGGAGCAGGCGCCGGTGCTGGAGCGGGCGCCGGTGCTGGAGCGGGCGCCGGTGCTGGAGCAGGCGCCGGTGCTGGAGCAGGCGCTGGTGCTGGAGCAGGTGCCGCAGCCGTGATCGTCCCGGTCGTCCGGAACCCGGCGACGCAGCACGAACTCGCCAGCGCATATTGGTCCGCGTTCGCGCCGGTCAGCGTGTAGCCGGTGAAGCTGACGCCGATGCCCGTGCCTTCGCCGGTGCTGTCGAACGTCGCGGTCGCATCCGGGCCAGCGACCAGCGAAACGCCGGTCGGCGTGCCCGAGGTGCCGTTGGTGTTGAACCCGCTCAGCACCGCCGCATTGGTGCCGTCGGCGACCTTCTGCGCGGTCGGGAACAGCAGCATCCGCTGGGTGATCGCCGCGCCTTCGGTTAGCACGAACTCGGTCGAGAAGTCGGTCGGCGTCGTGTACGAAACGGGGTTGTAGTTGATCGACACCGGCGCCGCGGTGACCGTGGTCGGCGGCGACAACGCGGAGAACACGATTGTGCCGCCGTTGACGCCCGGCCCGGTGCCGTCCGACCCTGCGATCAGCGTGAGGCCGACGGGAAGACCCAGGCTCTGCGCCGGAATTGTCGTGCCGCGGGTCAGCGTAACCGCGGCGTCGATCATCACGTCATGGCCTGCGCACAAGGCGATGTTGCCGTCGGTCGTCGTGATCGCGTGAAACACCTGCACGTTGCGCCCGGCGTTGAGCAGGATGCTGCCGTTGGTGGTGGTCAGGTCCGCGTTGACGTTCACGTCGCGGCCACAGCAGGCGACTATGTTGCCGTTGGTCGCGGTGATCGGCGCGTTGATGTTGACGTCGCGGAATGCGTTCATCGTCAGCGTCGTCGGCACGCCCGACGCGGTCCACGCGACCGCGTCGTTGACGAAGATGTCGCCGTTGCCGGTGGTCGTGTCGCCCGCCGCGGGGATCGTGCTGATCGTGATGCTGGTCGTCACGAGCTGCGCCGACAGCGTCGCGCCCGAGATGTTGCCGCCCGCACCGATCACGTAATCCTGCGGATCGATCAGCCACATGCCGGTCATGCCGGACCGCGCGAAGGTCGAGACCTTGGCGCTGTCCGCCACGTTGACGGTCGCCGCCGACGTCTCGATGAAGCCGCCATTGCCGCCGACCGGTGCGCTGGCGTCGAGGGTGCCGGCGAGGCTGACCGTGCCGGTCTTCATGTCGCCGAGCAGCATGATCGTGCCGCCGCGGTTCTGCAACGTGCGCGCCTCGACGATGCCGGTGTTGTTGACCGCGGTGTGGAGCAGGTCGCCCGCACCCTGCGCGGTCATCACGACCTTGCCGCCGTCGGCGCGGATGAGCCCGCCGTTGCGGACCAGCGCGCCGACCGCACCCTTGTCGACCGCGATGTTGAGCAGCCCGTCGCCCGCCACGTCGAGCGTGATCGCCTCGCCGCCCGCCAGCACGACCGTGCCGAAATTCGCCTTGATCGTGCCGCCGTTACCGACGTTCGCGCCGAGCAGCGCGACATAGCCGTTCTTCGCGGTGATCGTGCCGTCGTTCTGCACGCTCGCGCCGCTGGTCCCTGCGAAACTGTTCTTGCCCGCGAGGAAGTCGGAGTCGGAGATGTTGAGCGTCGAGGCCACCAGCCCACCGACGTTCACGTTCGCGGTCTGGCCGAACAGGATGCCGTTCGCGTTGACCAGGAACACCTTCCCGTTCGCCGACAGATTGCCCAGGATCACCGAAGGATCGGACCCAAGCACGCGGTTCAGCGCGACCGAGCTGCTGGTCGGCTGCTCGAAGACGACGCTCTTGCCCTTGCCGATCGAAAAGGACTGCCAGTTGATCGCTGCGCGGTCGCTGGTCTGCGTCACGGTCAGCGACTTGCTGCCGGTCGCGATGCTCGCCTGGCCCGCGACGACTTCGCCGCCCGTCGGCAGCGTCTGCGCCTCAACCGGGCGGGCAGCCATCGTGCCGGCGAGGCTGAACCCGATCAGCCAGGCGAACCGTGCGAGGCCGGTCGTGCCGAACAGCCCGCCGCGCCGCGTGCGCGTGACGGTGGGGGCGGGACGACTGGTGTTTCTGATCGACGAAGGGATGGGGGTCATGTGCGGTATCCTCGGTGGCGGCGGATGGCCGCTAAATTTTGGTGGGCTGGCGCGCTCAGAAGGTCTTCGAGAGCTGGAACCAGGCGCGGCCCGACTTGTCGGGGGCGGACGTCGCATCGGCATCGCCGAGCTTGCGTGCATAGGTCGCCTTGGCGGCGATACCGTACGGTCCCGCCCAGCTCAGCCCAGCGCCGTACGCGCTGCGCTTCGCGTGGTTCGATCCGTCGAAATACGGGTGTTTGACGTAATCGACTTCGCCGACGTCGACGAACCCGAACAGCTGGAGCGCACCCGGCACGACCTGCGGCAAGGCCAGCCGCGCCTCGGCGGTGGCGACATAGCCCTGGTCGCCGTACGCCTCGCCCTCGGGATAGGCGCGCACCGCATAGGCGCCGCCCAGTTCCATCTTCTCGGAGATATCGAGGTTGCTGAACGCGATCTGGCCGCGCGCGGAGGCGAACAGCGACAGTGGCCCGGCAATCGTCTGCAGTCGCGCGAAGCTGAACTGCACCTTCCCATAGCTGCCGTCGGTGCGCGCGGTCAGCGCGTCGACCGAACGCTCATAGGCGCCGCGGATGTCGAGATTGCCGACCGAATAGCTGAGCGAATACGCGCTCCAGCCGCCGCCGAGCAGCGTGTCGTGCTCATCGCCGCTAAGTCCTGCGGTGACGACCTGCGCGCGGCGGAAAGTGGTGACGTCGACGATGCCGATCTTGTCCTCGAACCACTTCACGTCGCCGCCAAGCGTCACGTACAGATTATTGTCGCGCGACCGGATCAGCGGATAGCTGGCATAGACGCTGGCAACATCGGCGTTGCCGCTGCCGTCGAGGCTGTCGAATTCCTTGCCCAGCGAGTATTCGAGATGCGCGAAGGCGACGCCGAGTGTGACCTGCCCGATCGGTGCCTGATACGATGCGCGGCCGTAGGCGAGCCCGGAAAACGAGGTCAGTGCGCGCAGGCTCAGCACGTCGCCCGAGCCGGTTGGATTGTTCCAGTTGACCACGCCGCCGACGCGGTAGGCGCCGGTGTAGCGGTTGCCGGCATTGTCGGCCTCCACGCTGCCGGTGATGCTCTGGCCGGGGGTGATCGCAACCAGCAGGTCCGACGTGCCGACCGCGGTGCCGGGGCTCAGCGTCGAGGACACGCGCACGCCGGGCAGGTCCGAGAGCATCAGCAAGCGGCGTTCGAGCGGCGCGACCGCGACCGGATCGCCAACGTCGAGCCCGGCAAGGATGCCGTTCGCGACGCTGTCCGACAGCCGCGACTCGTTCTTGACGCCGACTGCGCCAAAGCGTCCCTCGATGACGGCGATCGTCACTGCGCCGCTCCGTACGTCCTGTGCGGGCAGGTAGGCGTTCGCGACGAAATAGCCGCGGCTCGTATAAAAGGCGGTAATCCGCGTGGCGAGCGTCTTCAGGTCGGACAGGTCGAGCTCGCTGTTCGGCGTGAACTGCGACGCGGCGATCAAGTCGGCCTCCGGAAACAGCGTCGCCCCGGTTACGCGCAGCGACCGGACGAGCGTCTTCGGACCACTCGTGGCGGCAACGACGACCGGCGTCTTGCGCTCGAACCCGAAGTCTGGTGCGGGCGTCTCGTTCAGCGGTACGGGCGGGATCTGCTGGAGCTGTCCACCGGCCCCCACGGGAACCTGTGCCTGTGCCGATTGCGTCGAAATCAGCAAGGCAGCCGGGCTCACAGCCGCAAGCGCGGCCGCCCAAAGGGTCGACTTGTACATGAACACCTCGAAAGTCACCGCGGATGGAAGGCACGGGTCTCCCATCCGCAGCAGCGGGAGCCGTTCGAGGAGGGGGGTAGAGCGCCCGAAGCGAGGACGAAGCCTTCGAAGATACTATGGCGCGACTATTGTCGCTTCCAACGCATGTACACGCGAACTGTCAGGGTCGACGTCAAATAGTCGGCCGCAACGTTCGGGCTGGCCGCCTATACCAGCTAAATTGATCTATGTTTGAAACCTGGATCAAATTCAAGCTAAAACCTTCGATTGGTCGATCACAAAATTACAATTTATGGTGGTTTAGTCGTCTGTTACCAGCCAACTAGGTTTTCCCGTTTCGGTTTTTAGAAAAACGCTGGGAGGATTTGCCGTTCGATTCGATTGTCAAAACGATTGAAGTTACGATTTGCATCCCCTCAAAACGGTTTCCTGAAGGATCCACAGAATTATCTGGATCATCTCTCATCGGTATATTCGGTATGCGTTAGCGCCATAAACTCCCGATACTAGGGGATTTTCCTCCCATATTATCCCTGGCGACCTTGCAGTTGTAGATAAGTTACTGCTAGTATTAACCACTTGATGTGCATTTTAGGCGAGGGTCCGGAAACAAGGAGTTTTCGATGCGCCCCGATGCCAAGGCACTATTAGCAAGACTGGGACAGCGCGATTTCCAGTATCGCCAGTTCGCCGACCCAATTGCCGACGTCGAGCCTTGGCCGTTGTTCGCGGCGCTGCTTGAGGACGAGCGCGTCGTCGGTCGTGCCGACCGTTCGACGGAGGAGAGGGCGCCCGCCAAGAATTTCCTGAGCGATTACGATGACATATCGACGCGTGGCGACTCCGGTCAGCGCCAGGGCGGTAGCCTCCGAGCGTTCCTGTCCGGGCTTTCCGACGACAATGCGGAGCGCCGCTGATGCCGTTGATCCTGTGCCACTCGCCCGTCGGCGGCGTTGGAACCACGTTCCTGACAGCGCGTCTCGCGCTCGGCCTTGCCGCACGGGGGCACGACGTCTCCGCGATCGATTTTACGCACGCCGACGCGTTGAAGCTGTTCTTCGGGATGCTCCCCGCGCAGGAAATTCCGGCTATGACCGACGCCACGACCGAAGGCATCGTCGTCGACGGGGTCGAATTGCTGTCGGGCTATGCCGCCGTCCAGAGCGGCGCCTTCGGGCGCCTGATCGCGCGGTCGGGCGCGTCGCCGTTTGATAGCGAGCGGATCGTGATCGCCGATGTCGCCTGTGCGGACCTTGCGCTGAAGACCAGCCTGTTGCCGCACGCCGCGCTGCACCTGTGCACGCTCGTGCCGCAACCGACGTCGCTCGCAGCGCTGGCAAAGGTCCAGCCGGGCACGCCGACAATCGATCTCGAACAGACCGTGTTCGTGCTCAACCAGGTCGACGACACGCGCAAATTGTCGCGCCATTCGCAGATATTCCTACGCGCGCTGTTCGGCGACAATCTGATCGCGACGGTCCGCCGCGACGAGGCGGTGAACGAGGCGCTGGCGTCGTTCCAGCCGATCGCCCGCTACGCCAAGCAGAGCGTTGTGCTCCCCGATCTCGCCGCGATGACCATCGCGATCGAGGCGCGATGCGGCCTCGTCGCCGCCACGGAGCCGGCGGAATGACGCGCGGTTCGGTCCGCAAGATGTTTCGCGCCGATACGCTCGGCATCGTCGTCGCGGCGCTGTTGACGCTGGTCGTCGTGACCGTCCCGCTCGACCTGAAGTCGCAGTGGATCTTCGCGGGCGTATCGATCCTGGGCGCGATCGTGCTCGGCCGGTCGAAGTCGCGTCGCGGGACGCTGGTGCTCGCCTTGCTGTCGCTGGTCGTATCGACGCGCTATCTGTTCTGGCGGACCACGGCGACGCTCGAATTCGAAAGCGCGCTGGGCACGGTACTCGGCATGGGACTGTACCTCGCCGAGCTATATGCGTGGGTCATCCTCGCGCTCGGCGTGCTGCAAACCGCGTGGCCGCTCGATCGACAGTCGGTCGAGCCGGAGGGCGAGCCGCACGAATGGCCGACCGTCGATGTCTATATCCCGACCTACAATGAAAGCCTGGAGATCGTCCGGACGACCGTGCTCGCCGCGCTCGACATGGATTATCCGCGCGATCGCTATCACGTCTACCTGCTCGACGACGGCCGCCGCCCCGAATTCCGCGCGTTCGCCCGATCGGTCGGCTGCGGCTACATCACGCGCGCCGACAACAACCATGCGAAGGCGGGCAACCTCAACGCGGCAATGTCGAACACCGAGGGCTCGCTGATCGCGATCTTCGACTGCGATCACGTGCCGACGCGCGCCTTCCTGCAGATGACGGTCGGCTGGTTCCAGCGCGACAAGAAACTCGCGCTCGTTCAGACGCCGCATCACTTCTATTCGCCCGATCCGGTCCAGCGCAATTTGGGCTCGGTTCGCGACCTGCCGGGCGAGGGCGACCTGTTCTACGGCGCGGTCCAGCGCGGCAACGATCTGTGGGACGCCGCTTTCTTCTGTGGGTCGTGCGCGATCATCCGCCGCGCGGCGCTTGCCGACACCAACGGGTTCGCGTTCGAGACGGTCACGGAGGATGCGCATACCGCGCTGCGCCTGCAACGGATGGGCTGGTCGACCGCGTATCTCGGCATCCGGCTGTCGGCCGGGCTCGCGACCGAGCGGCTCGTGCTGCACATCGGCCAGCGCATCCGCTGGGCACGCGGGATGACGCAGATCCTGCGTATCGACAATCCGCTGTTCGGGCGTGGCCTCAGCCTTCAGCAGCGGTTTTGTTACTTGAACGCGATGCTGCATTTCCAGTTTCCTCTGCCGCGCATCGCCTTCCTGACCAGCCCACTGGCGTATCTGATCCTTGGCGAGAACATCATCCACGCGTCCGCGGGCATGATCTTCGCCTACGCCGCCGCGCATCTCTATTGCGCACAGGTTTCGGGCGGGCGGTTGCAGGGCGGCGATCGCCGGCCGTTCTGGGGCGAAGTGTACGAGACGATCCTCGCGTTCCACCTCGTCAGGCCGACCGTGGTCACGCTGTTCCGGCCGCACGGCGGCAAGTTCAACGTCACCGACAAGGGCTCTCTGCTCGACAAGACGCATTTCGACACCGCGACCGCGCGCCCGCATCTGATCTGTATCGGGCTGGTATTGTTCGGGATCGCCTTCGGGTGCGTCAAATACTTCTTCTTCGCGCATCTGTTCAACATCCAGGGCGATACGCTGGTGCTGAACACGGTGTGGGCGGTCTTCAGCCTCGTCATCCTGCTCGCAGCTGTATCGGTCGCGCGCGAGACGCGGCAGGTCCGCGAATATATCCGCATCCCCGTTCAGTTGCCGGCGACGCTCTATTTCGCCGACGGCCACGTCGTCGATGCGGAGACGATCGACCTGTCGATGGGCGGGCTTGCGATCACCGCGCCACCCGGCGTGACGCTCGCCGACCGCGAGGTCACGCACGTCGCGCTGCCGATGGGCGACGAAGTCCTCACGCTCCCCGTCCAGACGCAACGCGTCGACAAGAACATGGCCACCATGCGGTTTCTGGAACTCGACATGCTTCAATTACGTCAACTCGTCCGCGCCGTCATGGGCCGCAACGATGCCTGGGAACCGGAAGCGCCCCGCGCTCCGATCTCGACGCTTCGATCGCTTCGCGACATCCTGGTCGTCGATCTCGTCACGCTGAAGCGCTTGCTCGGCTTCAATCGCGCGGAACGTCGCCGCGAGCGCACCCGGCTGAAGGCCGCGACCGCCGCGCTGGCCGCTGCCGCGTTGGTGATGAGCGTCGGCCTGCCGCAGCCGGTCGCGGCGCAGGCGCCGGCCATACCTGTATCCGCACCCGAAGCACCGGGTGGTATCCGCCAGGAGCGCCTCACACTGCGCGACCTGCGTATCCGCAGTGCGATCCGTCTTGCCGGCACCCGCGGCGAGATCGCGATCCCGTTCGGGCTTCGCAGCAACGAGGTCGTTACGGCCGCTAACCTAACGTTGGCGCTCGCTTGGTCGCCCGCATTGCTGCCGGATCTGAGCCAGTTCGTGGTGATCCTGAACGGCGAAGTCGTCCGCACCGTTCGGCTCACGCCCGACGGTGCCGGCGGCCAGCAACTCACCATGGCGGTCAATCCCGCGCTGTTCCTGCCGGGCGACAACCAGCTCAACCTGCGCCTGATCGGTCACTACACCCGCGATTGCGAGGATCCGTTCCACAGCTCGCTCTGGGCGAACGTCAGCAATACGCGCTCGGCGCTCGACCTGACGATCCAGCGTCTGCCGCTCGGGCCGGACCTTGCACGGCTGCCGTCGCCATTCTTCGATCGCGCCGACAATTTGCCGCTCAACCTGCCGTTCGTGTTCGGGGCGGCGCCGTCGAATGGCGAACTCGAGGCCGCGGCCAGCGTCGCATCCTGGTTCGGACGGCTGGCCAGCTATCGCGGGTTCGCGTTCAAGCCGAGCTATGGCCGCATCCCGCGCGGCAACGCGATCGTGTTCCTGCGTCCCGGCATGCGGGTCGGCAGCTACGTCCCGACGATCGCCGGCCCATCGGCGCATGTGATCCGCAACCCGTTCGACGGTTTCGGCCAGCTGCTGCTGGTGATGGGCCGCGACGAGCGCGAACTGAAGCTCGCCGCCGCCGCGCTCGCCACCGGCCGCGGCACGATCGGTGGCGCCGCGGCGTCGTTCGACGGTGTCCGCATCCCGACCTATGCGCGCTACGCCGCACCGCGCTGGCTCCGCTCGGACCGTGCCGTCAAACTGGGCGAGATCATGGACCCCCGCGCCCTGCAGGGCGTCGGCCTGCCGCCAGGCCCGCTCACCGCGGCGTTCCGGACCGCGCCCGACCTGTTCTTCTGGCCGCGGGGTGGCGCATCGCTCGACCTGCGCTATCGCTATCCGTCGGCGTCGTGGCTCGACCGGCGCGCGTCGCGGCTCGATATCTCGATCAACAACCAGTATCTGCGGACGCTCCCGCTCGCCGGCGCGGCGTGGTGGAAGGCGCTGATCGGCGGCCAGGACGGCGCATCGTCGAGCCAGGCCCGCGCAAAAGTCGAACTGCCGAACTACAATCTGTTCGGCCAGAACGAGCTGATCTTCGATTACAACCTGATCCTCGGCACCAAGAAGAAGTGCGAGGGCACGCTGCCCGAGAACGTCCATGTCGCGATCGACCCGGACAGCGCGATCGACTTGACGCACGCCTATCATGCGCAGCGGATGCCAAGCCTCGCGACCTTCGCCAACGCAGGCTATCCGTTCACGATCAGTCCCGACCTTGCCGAGACCGTCGTCGTCGTCCCCGCCTCGCCCGACCTGGGTATCGTCGAGGCGTTCCTGGCGATGATGGGCCGCTTCGGCGACTCGACCGGTGCCGCGACGACGGGCGTGACCGTCACGCAGGCCTCGGACAGCGACCGGCTCGAAGGCCATGACGTGCTGGTCATCGGTATCCCACGGACCGCCGGCGCGACCGCGCTGTTCGCCGGTGCGCCGGTGCGGATCGAGAACGGCAGACTGCGCGTCGTCGAACGGAATCCGATCGAGCGCGTCTTCGGCCTGATCTCGCCCTATGGTGCAAGCGACGTCGGCGAGACCAACGCGTTCCTGACCACGGCCGAACGGTTCGACGGGTTCGTCAGCTTCCGCTCGCCCTATGATGCGGCGCGGACGGTGGTGGCGGTGATGAGCACCAATACCGCCGACCTGCCCGAAATGGTCCAGGGCCTCGCCGAACAGCGGATCAACGCGCAGGTCCAAGGCGATCTGTCGGTGACCAATGGCGAGGGCATGCGCAGCTTCGCGGTCGGACAGACCTATTGGTCGGGATCGCTGCCGGTGTGGATGCGGATCGGCTGGTGGTTCAGCGAACGGCCGTTGCTGATGGCGCTTAGCGGGCTGTTGATCGCGCTGCTGCTGGCAGGGCCGCTGTACCTGCTGCTGGTGCGCCAGCAACGTCGCCGGCTCGGGTCGGAGGACGCGGCATGATCCGCTTCACCACGCTCGCGCTGCTGACCGCGGGGATCGCGTCGCCGCTCCTCGTCCAGCCCGCGGTGGCACAGGTGGCCGGGGTCGGCGCGCTCGTCCAGCAAGGGCGGTATTGGCAGTCACGTGGTCGGGCCGACCTTGCGCGGACAGCCTATCGCCGTGCACTCGCGATCGATCCTTCGAACGCCGAAGCCCGCCGCGCCTTGTCAGCGTCGAGCGCCCCGGCTGCGGCACCTGCCGCACGACCGAGCAGAGCGCCAGCGCAGGCTCCGTCGAGCATGACCGGGCCTGCACCGACGCCCGCCACCGCATCGCGGACGATTCTTACTCGAGCCCCCGCACGCAGAGCAGCACCGACGCCATCCGACCGCGGCGGCGATTCGCGCGCGGCAGGCTTCCGCTCGCTCGAACAGGGCGACCTGGTGCAGGCGCAACGCCAGTTCGAGGCGGCGCTGGCCAACAACCGCAACGATGCCGACGCGGCAGGCGGCCTCGGTGTCGTCCGCCTACGGCAGTCGCGCTTCGCCGAGTCCGCCGAACTCCTGTCGCGCGCTTCGGCACGCGGCAATCGGGCGCGCTGGTCGGAGGCATTGGCATCCGCGCAATTCTACGCCGGGCTCGACGACGCCCGCGCGCGTCTCGCAGGCGGCGATGTCTCTGGCGCACAGACCCAGGCCGAAGCGCTCGCACGGAGCGGCGTCAAGGATCGCGCACCCGCACTGGCACTGCTCGCCGACATCTACGAACGCCAGGGTAGCTATGCCGACTCGGCCGATCTCGCACGGCAAGCAGGATCCGCCGGAGGCAGCGCAGCGCAGCTCGAAAGCCGCGTAGTGCGCAACGACGCGTTGCAGGCGGCCACCCACGGCGATCCGGCAAAGGCCGATGCCCTGTTCCAACGCGGGCTGTTGCTCGACCCCGCGGACCCATGGATCCGCTACGAATACGCAAGGTACATGATCGGGCAGGGCCGCGCGCCCGAGGCCGAGGCGCTGATCCAGTCGATCCAGACGATCGGTACCGCCGACGCGCTCTACGCCGCGGCGATGCTCCACAACGAGCGCGGTCGGCAGGCGCAGGCGACGTCGTTGCTGTCGCGGCTGACCGAAGCCCAGAAGACGCCCGCGATCCGCCGTTTCGAGGCGCAGATCGCGGTGGACTCCGCCGTCGCGCGGGCCAAGGCGATCGCGGCGCAGGGTCGCGGCGGCGAGGCGATCGCGACGCTGCGCCAGATCGGCACGACCCCGACGCTCAGCGCGGCGTCGCTCGCGGCGATCGCCGGCGGTCTGAACGATCTCGGCGATCAGGCCGGCGCCGTTCCGCTGGCCGAGCGCGCGCTGGCCGCAAGCCCCGCAACGGCGGCGGACTATGAGCCGATCGTCCGCGTGCTGGCACGGACCGGGCAGGATGCCGCAGTCGCCAGCGCGATCGACCGCGCGCGGACGGAATCGGCCGGATCCGCCTCCGCCGCGCCGGCAATCGCGCGTCTCGAGGGGATCGCCGCGTCGTCGCAAGCGGACCGGATGAGGCTGGCAGGCCAGAACGCACAGGCATTCGACCTGCTGCAACAGGCATGGGCCGCGTCGCCAGGCAATGCGGACGTGCTGGGGGCGCTCGGCCGGCTGTACCAGTCGGGCAACATGCCATCGCAGGCCGCTCAGACGTATCAGATGGTGCTCGCCGCAAATCCACGGGACAAGGGCGCGCTGATCGGCTTGATCGGCAGCGCAGGGGCCGGCGGCAATCACGACGTCGCCACCGCCACCGTCGACCGCGCGCTCGCGGCCTATCCAGACGACTACGAGATCTACGCCGCTGCCGGCCAGATGGAGCAGGCCCGCGGCGACCGAGGGGCAGCGAAACGCTATCTGCGTCGCGCCGAAACGGCCTATGCCGCGCGCTCCGGCACCGGTGCCACCCTCAGCGGTGCCAATCCGTTCGCCGCGGGCATGGGCTCGGGCAATCCCTTCCGCCAGGCGGAACAGGCGCCCGTCGTCGCTGCAAACCCGTTCACCCTCAGCGCAGGACCGATCCAAGCTTCGTCCGCAGGACGGTCTTCGACGCCGATGGCTTTCACCGTGGCACCTGGATACGGCGCAGGCTCACCCGGCGTTCCGGCACCGGCGAGCTTTGGACGAGGCGGCTACGCATCCTCGAACGGCGCCGTATCCCAAGCAGGCGTTGCGGGCGGCGATGCCACGCTCATCCGCCTGCGCGACGACATCGCCCGCCTGAGCGATGACACCGGCCCCCGTGCGGAAATGAAGCTCGGTTTCCGCGAACGCTCGGGTGAAACCGGTTTGAGCGAGATGCGCGAACTGTCGGGTACCGCAACGCTCTCCACCGGCGTCGTCGGCGGTCGCGTCTCCGTCTCGGCGACACCGGTCGTGATCGACTCCGGACGCCCGACTGGCTCCGCGCTCGCTCGGTTCGGCCGCAACGCCACGCCCGAGGCTCAGGGCATCGTCAACAAGCTTCCTTCCGTGCTGACGCAAGCCGATACGCAACACGCGTCCGGCGTCGCGGTCGCGGCATCCTACGACAGCCCCGGCGTCCGGATCGAGGTCGGATCGACGCCGATCGGGTTCGATAATACCGAAGTGACGTGGGGCTTCACCGGGAAACCCAAGATCTCGCGTACGGTGTCGGCGCAAGGCTGGGTCAAGCGCGAGCCGGTCACGGACAGCGTCGTGTCCTATGCCGGCACGCGCGATCCCGTCTCAGGTGAACGCTGGGGCCAGGTCATGCGGACCGGCGGCGGCGCGTCGCTGTCGTGGGACGACGAGGGGACGGGCGTCTACGCCGATGTCTCCGGCTATCGCTACACCGGCGAGAACGTCCGCAATAACCGCGGGTACCAGGCGAATGCCGGTGGCTATCTCCCGCTCTATCGCGACGGGCATTCGACGCTCACCGGCGGCCTCAACCTCAACTGGCAGGCGTTCGACAACAACCAGAACTACTTCACCTACGGGCATGGCGGCTATTTCAGCCCGCAGAGCTTCCTCAGCATGAGCCTGCCGATCCGCTACGCGTATACTTCGACACGGTGGGAGGGGCGCCTCGGCGTCGCCCCGGGTTATCAGAGCTTCGAACAGGAACGTGCGCCGATCTATCCGACCGATCCGAATGCGCAGGCCGAGCTCGATGTGTTGAAGGCGCGGAACACCGACGTCCGGTCCTATTACGACAGCCTGAGCAACACCGGTTTCGCCTTTTCGGCGGACGGATCGTTGTTCTACCGACTTAACCCGAATACCCGGATCGGCGCCTCGGCCAGCGCCAACACGTTCGGGACCTATGACGACTACCGATCGACTTTCGAATTGCGCCAGTCCCTGGGGGGAACCAAATGAACGCGATGAGTGAATGGTCCACCGACAATGCGACCGAGACCACTGCCGCCTCCCTGTTGCTGGGCAGCATCGTCGCCGAAGTCGGGGGCGGCGCCACCACCGCGCAGCGACGCGCGTTCTTTCGCGCGGTCGGCGCACGGATCGCAGGCGCGCATCCGGTCGGCGACGCGCAAGATATCGGTGCGCTCGCCGCCTCGATCAACCGGTTGTGGCGCGAGCATGATTGCGGCGAAGTGCGGTTCGAACTGGCCGAGGACGGCCTGCTGATCACGCATACCGGTTTTGCCCGGCGGCTGGCGCCGATCCTCGGCAGTGCAACCGAACAGACGCTGCGACCGTTGCTGGAGGGGGCGTATGACGCTTGGCTTCATACGCTCGGCAGCGGTGCCGATCTAACGACACGCACCCTGTGGTGGAGCGATACGGAGGCACGATTGAAGCATGGACGTTGATCGTCGACACGTCATGGCGGGAATGGCCGGTCTGGCTATCGCCGGATGCAGCAAGGCACGGGCACCGGACGACAGGGCACTCGCCACCGAGAACAGCGCGGCAATCGAACCCCCGACCTTGCCAGCAACCGGCGCGGCAAACGGCGTGAACTGGGCAAGCTTCAAACAGCGGTTCATGGCCGACGATGGGCGGATCGTCGATAACGGCAATGGCGGCGTCAGCCACAGCGAAGGCCAGAGCTATGGCCTGTTGCTATCCCAGGCAGCGGGTGATCGCGTGGCGTTCGACAAGATTCTCGCCTGGACCGAAGCCAAACTCACTCGGCCGGACGTCGCGCTCTACGTCTGGCGCTACGATCCGCGCGCCGCTAATCCCGTAGCTGATCGCAACAACGCGACCGATGGTGACCTGCTCATCGCCTACGCTCTCGCAAAGGCGGCGAACCGGTGGCGCGAGCCCCGGTATGCGGCCCGGTCGCGGACGATCGTCGATGCGATCGCCACCCGCCTCGTCAAGACGGTCGGCGGGCGGATGCTGTTATTGCCGGGCCTGGACGGGTTTTCGACGGCGGCACGAACGACGATCAACCCCTGCTATTACGTCTGGCCCGCGCTAGACCTGTTTGCGAAGACCGGTAACGCGGCGGTCTGGCGGCGGGTCATCACCGACGGCGAGGCCTTGATTGCTGCCGCACGGTTCGGCGCACACCGCCTGCCGACCGACTGGATCGACGTCTCGAATACCGGCGCGGTCGCACCCGCCGCCGACAAGCCGCCACGGTTCGGCTTCGACGCCATCCGCGTCCCGCTGTTCGCCAGCGTGTCTGGCCGCAGTGCACTGGTCGAGCCGATCCGATTCTGGTGGCGATCGATGCCCACGGACCGCATCCCTGCCTGGACAGACGTGGTATCGGGGCAGGTCGCCGAATACCCCCTGTCCGCCGGCGGTCGCGCGGTGGTGAGCCGCACGCTCGGCACGCACCCCCCCGATACGCTCGCCACCGACTATTACGCCGCAGCGCTGCAATGCCTCGCCGCGGCGTTCCCCTGATCCTCCGGCTACCGCTTCATGGCAGCGAGCAGGACCAGCCGGTCGATCAGAAAGATCACGATCACCGACATTCCGAGGATCGGGAATAGTATTCCGGCGAGAATCAGGATGGCGATGGCGCCCTTGATCCTCGTCGGGGAGACGCGCACTGGCGCGGCAAGACGGCCCTTAGGGCGACGTTTCCACCACATCACGACACCGCTGATCACGAGCAGCACGATCGCGAGGCAGGTCGTCAGCATCACGAGCTGGTTCGCCAGCCCGAAGTAATTCCCCATGTGCAGCTGGACGCCGAGCTCGATCGCCTTCGCTGCCCAGCCGTAATCGGGGTAGCCGACCTCGCGGATCAAGCCGCCGGTCCAGCGATCGAAATACAGCGTACGCTGCCCCTGCGGCCGGTCGGGATAGGTGTAGGCCGTATAGACGCCGGTCGGCCCGCTCGGCAGGAACAGGCGATACGCGCCCGCGACGTGATGATCGCGCGTCACTGAGGTTGCGATCCGGTCGATCCCGGCCACCGCTGCATCGTCGCGGACGGCCATGGTCATCTCGTGGCCGGCATGACCGGCATGTTCGGAGGATGCCGTCGATGTTGGCATGGGCGCGAGTTCCATCGTCCACGGTGCTTCGCCGAGTGCGATCTTCATCGGCACGCTCGCCGGCGCATTATGCGTGCGGTTCGATGCCGGGTAGCCGATGCCGAGCGCCGCCGTGCCGCGGTTGAGCAGGTCGCCCTGGATCCCCGCCCAGGGGAGGCCGGTTAGCAGCAGGAACGCGATGAACGCGACGGACCAGACGCCGATCACCGCGTGCAGGTCGCGCCAGAACAGGCGTCCCCTCGCGCTCAACCTGGGATAGAGGATACCGCCGAAGCCACCGCGACCGCGCGGCCACCACAGATACAGTCCGGTGACGATCAGGACGAGCGCCCAGCAGGCGGCAAGCTCGACGATCCGATCGCCGACCGTGCCGAGCGTCAGCGATCCGTGCATCTCGTCGGCGAACCCTACCAGCGTGCGGGTATAGATCGTCGAGCCGAGCACGCGCCCCGTCCCCGGATCGACGGCCACGCGGAGCGGCTCGCCGTGATCGGGGGTGACGAAGACGACCGCCGAGCGATTGGGCGCGCCCGCCAGGTCGATCCGGGTCGCTGCTCCCGGATGCGCCTTTAGCGCGGCATCGATCATCCGCGACGGCGGCATCTGCGTTGCATGGACCGCGACGAAGCGCTGCGCCGGATACAGCGCATCGTCGATCTCGTCGTTGAACAGATAGATCGAGCCCGTGACCGCCAGGATCAGCAGGAAGGGCGCGACGATGAGGCCGGCATAGAAATGCCAGCGCCACAGTGCGCGGTATGCTTTCGGATCGACCGAACCGGTGAATGCCATTTGGATACCCCTGCTCAGAAATGCGTGGAAAGCGCGATTTCGACGCTGCGTGGCGCGCCGATATAGACGTTGGTCGACGGGTAGCCCGAATACTCGCCGTAGAACGCGTCGGTCAGGTTGCGGCCGCGGACCGATACCGAGGCTTGCGGTGCGACCTGATAGCTGATCGACGCATCGATGGTCGTATGCCCGCGGACGAAATAGCTGTTGGCGGTGTCGGTGTAGAAGCCGGATACGTGCCGGACGAACCCGCCGAGCGTCACCGGGATAGCCTTGATCGTGTAGAGCGCCGAGCCGCTGACGGTGGTGGAGGGCGTGTTGATCGGTCGGTTGCCGGCGCGGTCGATGCGGGCGCCGGCGATCAGTTCGCTCAGTTGATCATACTGCGCGTCGGTATAGGCGGCACCCGCCGATAGCGAGAGCGCGTCGGTCACCGTGGCGCCGATGTTCAGCTCGACCCCTTGCGACGATTGCTCGCCGCCTTGAATGGCTTGCTGCGGATTGTTCGGATCACGCGTGAGGATGTTGGTCTGCTCGATCCGGTATGCGGCGCCGGTCATCGTCACCCGCTTGGCGAACGCGGAGGCCTTGAAACCGACTTCGTACGAGCGCCCCTTGGTTAGCTTGTACGTCGTGTTGACGATCGACTGGAGCAGGATGGAAGATACCGGTGTGACCGCGGTCGTATATTGGCCGTACAAGGTGATACCCGGCGTAAGGTCGTAGGTGGTGCCGATCCGCCACGAGAACGGATCATAGGTCGGCGCGCCCCGCGTCACCGCGCCGTTCGCATTGAGGTTGGTGATGACGCGGGTCAGGTCGATGTGATCGTAGCGCGCGCCGCCGACCAGCAGCCAGCCCGGAGTCAGGTTCAGCGCATCCTCGGCGAACACCGACGCCGTCTTGAGCTTCGAGTCATAGACGACGTTGGTCGTCGAATAGGCGGCATCGCTGGCCGGGAAGACGCCAACGATCGGCGCAAACGGATCGACGTTCGCGATCCGCACGGCGGCATTGCCACCCACCGGACTTTGCTGGCGCGGGTTGACGAAGTTCGTGTCGTTATATTCGCCGCCCAGGCTGAACCGGTTGCGCAGTCCTGCAATCACGCTGTCGTTGGCGATCACGAGCCGCTCGTTCCAGAACTTGTGGTCGTGGTAGATCCGCTGGACCGACCGCGCAAAGCTGCCATTGGGGAAGGCGGCGGTGGGGGCGGTGAAGTTCTGATCGCCACTCAGCACGAAGTCGCGCTTGGCGTGATACCAGGTGAAGTCGTTCGCGACCGACCAGCCGCCGCCGATCGCATAATCGATCCGCGACCGCAGCGTCGTGTCACGTGCGCCGGAATAGGCACCGTACGGATTGTAATTGCGATGGCGCAGTGCCTTGTCGAGTACCATGCCGTTACCGCTCCGCAGCGCGTCGCTCGGATCGCGTGCGACGGCGGCGGAGACGAACGGCAGCCCCTGATAGCTGCTGTCGTAGCGGTCCTCGTAATGGTCGACGGCGAAGAGCAGGCTCAGGTCGGTCGACGGCTTGAACAGGATGCTGCCCGTCAGTCCGACCGAGCGCGTCGCATTATCGTCGACGTCGTACAGGCTGTCGGAATGCATGTAGCTAGCGTCCGCGCGGATCGCGACGGTGTCCGACAGTTTCAGGTTTACACCGCTGGCCGCGGTCACCGTGGCAAAGCTGCCGACGCTCAGCAATCCATCGAGATGGTCCCCGTCGAACGTCGGCTTGCGCGTGACCTTGTTGATGACGCCGGCGAGCGCGCCTTCGCCGTAGAGCACCGAGGCTGGCCCCTTGATCACTTCGATCCGGTCGAAATGCCACACGTTGGTATCGCGCTGGACCACGGTCGAGGTGGAGATACGGACACCGTCCTGCAGGATCGAGACGGCGCCGCCTGAAAATCCGCGCAACGTCACGACCGCGGGGTTGCCGGGGACGTTGCCCGCGATCGCGCCGACGACGCTGTTGAAGGCCTCGCGTGCGGTGCGCAGCCCCTGCACCTGCATGTCCGCCTGCGTCAGCGTCTCGACGGTCGCGGGCGTCTCGCGCACCGACAGGCCTAGGCGACTGCCGGTATCCGACTTGCGATCCAGCTTCAGCTGGTCGCGCTGGCCGGTGACGACGATCTCGGCCTTCTTGTCGATCGCGTCCTCCTTGTCAGACGCATGGGCGGGCCCCGAGAACGCGACGATCGATGCCGACGCGAAGGCTATGGTTTTGAACATGTGAATCCCTGCTGGACCCGTCCGCACATCAAGGTGCGGATCGGATACCGTCATCCCCGCGGACTTGCCGCGCGTGTCGAAACCGGTCCGCCGACGTGGTGGACCAGCCGAAGCATCGTGATCGCGCGCGGTCCGAAGACCAACGGATCACGCGGCGGGGAAGGGCGGGGGGCCTCTCAACGGTGGCCGAAGATAGGCTTGCGCGGCGATCGGTACCGCGGTTCTCACGTGGCGGACGATACCGACGATGAACGCGATGGCGATCGCCAGCAGCACCGGATCGACCGCCGCCAGCGACGGCGCGGTCAGGCCGGAAAAGGCGCAGGGCATCTCCCGCTCCTGATGATCGGACTTGCCCGAATGATGCGCCATGGCGGGCATCGACATCGTCGTTGCCATCGTCATCGGCGCAGGTGCAGTGCCCGCACAGATCTCGATCGTCACGCGCCCCGCGGAGACGACCGGCATGAAACCAGCTGGCACCAGGACCTTCATCACCAGCGCACAGGCAAACACCCACCCCGCCAGCGCGCGATGATCCAGCAGAAGACGACGGAGCGTGGCCACGACGTAGGGTCTACGCGCTGTCCAAGAGCGTGTCACGTGGGCGAAACGTCTCGCAGCACGGAAGGATCGCCGCGTACCGGATGCTTCGCTGCAAGCGACATGCCACCAACAGCCGTCGCTACTGACACGAGCTAGAGAATGCCAAACGTAGAGCGATACGGAAGGCGAACGGTCGTCGCGTTACGCCTTGAGTGCCACCAGTTGGCTGCGCGCTGGCGGCTGACTGCGCCTATGCGCCTATGCGCCTATGCGCCTATGCGCCTATGCGCCGTCGGAGCGCGTCGAGCCTGACAATTGTTCCCAACCGATCGCTCGTTCGACGACGGGGGGCATCCCGTCGTCGAATTCGCCAACGGCCTCAGTCGCCGCACTTCGTCATCGGGACGGGGGCGGAGTCGATCTTCACGTCGGAGATAGACACGCCGAGCTTGCCGTCGGTCGCGATCACGAAGGGAGCGGTGACCTGCGCCATGTCGATGCCGCGTTTGGCGAAGCATTGCAGCGGGACGATGACCTGCTGCCAGTCGCCCGGCTTGCCGGTTGCGAGCGTTTTGGTGATCGGGACGGTGACCGCCTTGCCGTCGTTGCTGACCATGCCGAGACCGACCGGTGCGGTGCCGGCGCGATCGACGCGGACGTCGACGACCAGACTAAGTTCGCCGTTGCTCTCGCGTGTCAGGTCGAGCGGACCCGACGCCTCGACCCGCGTTTGGGCGGGGCCGCCGGTCCACACGAACGCGCGCGCGTCCTCCTGACGGCGGCGGTCGACGGCGGAGGCAGTCAGACGCTTGGTCGCGGTCGTCGCGTTGACGCCGACCATGCGCACCTTCGACTGGCCCGGCTCGACCAGCGTCAACGACCAGCCCTCGGGAACGCGGCCCTTGCCGAAGATCGTGCCGTTCGATGCTGCAGCCATGCCGGCGGGGCGGTTTTCGTCGAGCTTCGGGACGCTGCCCGGCTTGGCGTAGCTCAGGCCGTAGCCGAATGCGAACAACGGATCGTAGCCGGAGTCGGAGCGGTTCAGGACATACTGGTCGGGGCCCTTCGGCCAGGAGAAACTGAGCTTGCCGCGGAAGTCGTTGGCGACACTGCCGTCCTTCTTGCGGAACAACACGTCAGCAACGCCGCCGCCTTCGCTGCCCGGCAGGAACGCCGCAACGAACGCATCGGAGGCGTTCAACTCGGCATTCACCCAGAGCGGGCGCCCCGACAGGAATACCGCGACGACTGGCACCCCTGCCGCCTTCAGCTTGCGCAGGAGTTCAAGGTCGGACTTGTCCTCGGCGCTGTATTCGAGGTTGGGGCGGTCGCCCTTGAACTCGGCATAGGGCTGTTCGCCGAACACGACGATTGCCGCGTCGGGCTTCTTCGCGAAGCTGCCGTCGGCCGATAGCGTCGCGGTGCCGCCGGCGTCCTTGACCGCGGTGTTGATCCCCGACCAGATCGTCTCGGCGTTGGAGAAATTGGCGTTGGTGGTGCCGGTGCCCTGCCATGTTAGCGACCAGCCGCCGGCCTGTTGCGGGATGTTGTCCGCGCCGGCGCCCGCGACGAGTATGTTGGCGGAGGGCTTCAGCGGGAGCAGTCCGCCTTCGTTCTTGAGCAGCACCATCGATTCACGCGCGGCGCGGCGGGCGATCGCGCGGTGGTCTGCGGCGCCAATGAGGTTCATCTTGCCGGCAAGTGCGCGCGATGACGGGCGACCGCGATCGAACGTGCCAGCGCGGATCTTCACGCGGAGAATGCGGCGGACCGCGTCGTCGAGGCGTGCGGCGGGGATCTCTCCGGACTGCGCCTGCTTCAGCGTGTTGTCGTAAAGCGTCTTCCAGCCGGTGCCCGAATACATGAACATGTCGAGGCCGGCGTTGATCGCCGCGGCGCAACTCTCGTTCGAGCAACCCTCGACCTGGCCGTGGCCATTCCAGTCGCCAACTACAAAGCCGTCGAAATGCAGGCGGTCCTTGAGCACGCCGGTCAGCAGGCTCTTGTTGCCGTGCATCTTGGCGCCGTTCCAGCTCGAGAAGCTGGCCATTACGGACTGCGTACCGGCCTCGATCGCCGCGGGGTAGCCGCCGAGATGGATGTCGCGCAGCGTAGTCTCGGAAATGCGCGCGTCGCCCTGGTCGCGTCCGCCGGTGCCGCCGTCGCCGAGGAAATGCTTGGTGGTCGCGATGACGTGGTCGGGGGCGAGGAACTCCTTGGTGCCGACCTTGCCCTGGACGCCTTCGATCACCGCGCCGGCGTAATCGGCCTGGATCGTCGGTTCCTCGGAGTAGCTCTCATACGTGCGGCCCCAACGATCGTCGCGGACGACGGCGAGCGTCGGCGCGAAGGTCCAGTCGATGCCGGCGGCGGCGGTCTCGATCGCGGTGACGTGGCCGATCTCGCGCATCAGGTCGCGGTCGCGCGCCGCGCCGAGCCCGATGTTGTGCGGGAAGAGGGTGGCACCAGGGATGTTGTTGTTACCGTGGACCGCGTCAGTGCCCCAGATCACGGGGATCGCGGGGCGGCCGTCGCTGCGCGCCATCGACGCGTCGTAGAACTCGTCGGCGAGTTTAAGCCATTCGACCGGGGCTGCGAGGTCGTTGCCGCCGGGCCCTGAATTGCCGCCGTTCAGGATCGAGCCGAGCTTGTAGGTGCGCAGGTCGGAAGGCGTGATGCTGGCGATGTCGACCTGGATGAGCTGGCCGATCTTGTCCGCGACGGTCATGCGCTTCATGATCGCATCGACGCGCGCCTCGACTTTCGGATCGCGCGCAGGACGGGCGTTGGCGGTCGGCCAGATCTCTAGATCCGCGACGGCGGAAGGGGGCGGCGGCGCGGTTACGGGCGTTATCGCCGATTGCAGCATGAGTGCGGTCATGAGGGTGGAAAAACTTGCCGACATCATACTCTCCCCAGTCGGTACGCTGATGCGATCCGTGTTCTCGACCACTCGCTACCGGGTGACGGCGCGGTCGCGCAAATCATTTGGTTGTTTTCGCGCGGGGTCGCAGAGGCACCAGCGGCAGCAGACGCGTCGATTTTATATCTGGAGAACGATTTTACGCGAGCAGGCTTCGCGTCACCTGCATAATTTGCATCCCGATCGCTTCAGAACGCGTTTGTGCCGTGTTGCCTCGCCGGCCGATTGAGGCGGGCGTCACTGCGAGGAGTTGCTCATGTCCAAGACCATCATCGCCGACCTGTTTGCCGAGACGCTGCACCTGGCGGGCGTCGAGCGGATCTACGGTGTCGTTGGCGACAGCTTGAACGGCTTGACCGACAGCTTGCGGCGACAGGGCAAGATCGAGTGGATCCACGTTCGCAACGAGGAGGCTGCGGCGTTTGCGGCGGGTGCGGAGGCGCAACTGACGGGCAAGCTCGCGGTATGCGCCGGATCCTGCGGCCCCGGCAACATGCACCTGATCAACGGGCTCTACGACTGCAACCGGACGCGCGTGCCGGTGCTGGCGATTGCGGCGCAGGTGCCGAGCGGCGAGGTCGGCTCGAACTATTTCCAAGAGACGCGCCCGGAAGCGCTGTTCCGCGAATGCAGCGTCTATTGCGAGACGATCTCCGATGCCGACCAGATGCCGCGGACGCTGGAGACGGCGATCCGGGCGGCGGTCGGGCATCGCGGTGTTTCGGTCGTCGCGATGCCGGGCGACGTAGCACTGCGGTCGACGACGGGTACGCTGGCACGGTCGAAGGGCGCACTCCTGCCGCCGCCTTCGGTGACGATACCCGCGGAGGCGGACATCGCCGAACTCGCCGCGCTGTTGAACGGCGCGCAGAAGGTGACGATCCTGGCGGGGCGGGGGTGCCGCACCGCGCATGCCGAGCTCGTCACGCTCGCGGGGGTCTTGCAGGCGCCGATCGTCCACGCGCTGGGCGGGAAGGAGTTTGTCGAATACGATAACCCCTATGACGTCGGCATGACCGGGCTGATCGGCTTTGCGAGCGGCTACGACGCGATGATGGCGTGCGACGTGCTGCTGATGCTCGGCACGGATTTCCCATATCGGCAATTCTATCCGGAGAAGGCGAAGGTCGCGCAGATCGATTTGATCCCGGAAAACCTCGGTCGGCGGACGGCGATCGATATCGGGCTGGTCGGCGATGTCGGCGCTACTCTTGCGGCCTTGATTCCGCGAGTGAAGACCGGACGCGACGGCAGCTTCCTCAAGTCCGCGATCGAGAATTACGCCGAGTCCCGCAAGGGGCTGGACGATCTTGCCGACGGAACGCCCGGCAGCGGTGTAATCCATCCGCAGCATGTCGCCCGCGTCCTCAGCGAGCAGGCGGCGGACGATGCGGTCTTCGCCTGCGACGTCGGCACGCCGACCGTGTGGGCTGCGCGCTACCTGACAATGAACGGTCGGCGGCGGTTGATCGGATCGTTCAACCACGGATCGATGGCGAACGCGCTGCCGCAGGCGATCGGCGTACAGTCGGCATACCCGACGCGTCAGGTCGTGACGTTGTCGGGCGATGGCGGGCTGGCGATGCTGATGGGCGAGTTGCTGACGGTGCGCCAACTCGGTCTGCCGGTGAAGATCATCGTCTTCAACAACGGCACGCTCGGGTTCGTCGAGATGGAAATGAAGGCTGCGGGCTTGGTCGAGACCGGCGTCGCGCTCGACAACCCCGACTTTGCGGCGATGGCGCGAGCGATCGGGATCTACGGCGTGCGCGTTACCGATCCGGGTGATGTCGAGGCCGGCATCCAGGAGGTGCTCGCGCATCCGGGCCCGGCGCTACTCGACGCCGTCACCGCGCGCACCGAACTGTCGATGCCGCCCAAGATCACGCTGGAGCAGATGAAGGGCTTCACGCTCTATATGGCAAAGGCGATCATCAGCGGCCGGGGCGACGAGGTGGTCGAACTGGGCAAGACCAATGTCGGCTTGCTCAAACGTCTGTTCTGAGCGAGCCGAGATCAATCGGTGCCGGGTCCGTCAGAGCGAAAGACGGGCCCGCGCCGCGCGGTACTCGCGTTCGAGACGATCGACGCGGTCCGCAACGCTTTCGACTTCGGTGACTGCGCCGATACCCTGGCCCGATCCCCAGATATCTTTCCACGCCTTGGGCTTGGAGCCGTTGCCGCCACCGAAGTCCATCGTCTTGAGGTCGCCCTCGGGGAGGTTGTCCGGGTCCATCCCCGCCGCCTGGATCGACGCGCGCAGGTAATTGCCGTGCACGCCGGTGAAGAGGTTGGAATAGATGATGTCGGACGCCTTGCCGGCGACGATGCCGTCCTTGTACGCCTGATCCGCGTTCGCCTCGGTCGTCGCGATGAACGGCGAGCCGATATAGCCGAAGTCCGCGCCCATCGCCTGCGCGGCGAGGACGGCGTCGCCGGTCGCGATCGAGCCCGATAGCGCGAGCGGACCGTCAAACCACTGGCGGATTTCCTGGATGATCGCGAACGGGGACAGCCGACCCGCATGGCCGCCTGCGCCGGCCGCGACTGCGATCAGGCCGTCGGCGCCCTTTTCGATCGCCTTCCGCGCAAACCGGTCGTCGATCACGTCGTGGAGCGTGATGCCGCCCCAGCCATGCACCGCGGTGTTGAGGTCTTCGCGCGCGCCGAGCGAGGTGATGACGATCGGCACCTGCCACTTCGCGCACGTCGCGAGGTCGCTTTCGAGCCGATCGTTGGATTTGTGGACGATCTGGTTGACCGCGAAGGGGGCTGCCGGGCGGTCGGGATTGGCGCGGTTATGCGCGCTGAGTTCCTCGGTGATCCGGTGCAGCCACTCGTCGAGCATCGCCTGCGGGCGCGCGTTGAGCGCGGGGAACGATCCGACGATGCCCGCCTTGCACTGCGCGATCACCAGATCGGGGCCGGAAATGATGAACAGCGGCGAGCCGATGACTGGCAGGCGCAGGTTTTTTAGAATGGCGGGTACGGTCATGCCAGTTTTCTAGCGCAACCTATTCGCGCGCGCCAGAGCCGGTTTTGCCCTCCACCCAGGCTGCTGAGGCGGCCGGGCGAAGGGCGGGGTATCAGGCCATCTTGCCGATGACCTTGTCGAGCGTCAGCGGGTATTCGCGGATTCGGACGCCGCATGCGTTGTAGACCGCGTTGGCGATCGCTGCGCCGACACCGCACAGACCGAGTTCGCCGATGCCCTTGGCCTTCATCGGCGAGGATTTCTCGTCGAGCTCGTCCATGAAGAACACGTCCTGCATCGGAATGTCGGCATGCGCGGGCACATGATATTCGGCGAGGTCGTGATTGACGAAATAGCCGAACCGCGTGTCGACGATCGCATCTTCCATCAGCGCCGCACCGACGCCCATCGTCATCGCACCGATCACCTGGCTGCGCGCCGATTTCGGGTTCAGAATACGGCCCGCGGCGAACGCGCCGCTCATCCGACGGACGCGGATCTCGCCGGTCGCCGAATCGACGCCGACCTCGACGAAATGCGCACCGAACGTGGCCTGGGCGTACGTCTTGGTCAGGTCGCCGAACTCGATCGAGTCCTCGGCAGAGATGCCGGCATCGCCTGCGGCTTCCGACAGCGAGACGCTGCGGTTGCCCGACTTTACCTTGCCGTCCTCGAACACGACGTCGGTCGAGTTGAAGCCGAGCTTCTGCGCGACCCGCTCGCGCAACGCCATGCACGCCGCATAGACGCCCGCAGTCGAGCTGTTGCCGCCCCACTGGCCGCCCGAGCCCGACGAGGCTGGGAAGCTGCTGTCGCCGAGCAGGACGATGACCTTGTCCATCGGTACGCCCATCATCTCGGCCGCGGTCTGCGCGATGATCGTGTAGCTGCCGGTGCCGATATCGGTCATGTCGGTGGCGACGGTCACGACGCCCTTCTTGTCGATCCCGACGCGCGCGCCCGACTTCATCGTGACGTTGTCGCGGAACGCCGACGCCATCCCCATGCCGACCAGCCAGCGGCCGTCGCGGACTTGACCCGGAACCGGGTTGCGCTTGTTCCAGCCGAAGCGTTCGGCGCCGGTCTTAAGGCAACCGACGAGATCACGCTGCGAAAACTGGCGCGACGGCTTTTCCGGGTCGACCTGCGTATCATTGATGATGCGCAGCTGGACCGGATCCATCTTCAGCTTCTCGGCCAGTTCGTCCATCGCCGCTTCGAGCGCAAGCAGGCCGACGGCTTCACCCGGCGCACGCATCGCGTTGCCCTCGGGGAGATCGAGCACGGCCAGACGGGTCGCGGTCATGCGGTTCGCACCAGCGTAGAGCAAGCGGGTGGCATTCGGCGCGGTCTCGGGACCGCCACCGGGGAGATCGCCCGACCAGCTCTCATGCGCGATCGCAGTGATCTTGCCGTCCTTCTGCGCACCGATGCGAAGGCGCTGGATCGTTGCCGGGCGATGCGTCGTGTTGTTCATCACCTGCGGCCGCGTGAGCGCGAGCTTCACCGGGCGTCCGCCGATCGCGCGCGAGCCGAGCGCTGCCATCACCGCATCGCTGCGGACCCACAGCTTCGAACCAAACCCGCCACCCACATAGGGCGACATCACGTGGATGCTTTCCTTCGGCAGGAGCAGCGTCTCGCTCATGTCGCCGACTGCCCAGTTGATCATCTGGTTCGACGTCCAGAGCGTGAGCTTGCCGTCCTTCCACGCCGCGGTGGTGGAGTGCGGCTCCATCATCATGTGGCTCTGGTCGGGCGTGGTGTAGCGCTCGTCGAGCTTGACCGGTGCCTTGGCGAACGCACCGGCGAAGTCGCCGACGGCGGTGTCGGGCGTGCCGCTCTTCGGCTTGGTCGCCGAGGATTGCGATGCGGCGAGATCGAACCGGCCGGCCGTCCGCGCGTAATTGACGCGGAGCAGCTTGGCACCGGCGCGGGCCTGCTCGAACGTCTCGGCGACGACGACGGCAACGGCCTGGTCGTAATGCTGGACGTCCGGGCCAGCGAGCATCCGCGCCGTGTGGTTCTTGGCTTTGCCGAGCTTGCCGGCATTTTGGTAGGTGACGACCGCGAGCACACCGGGGGCGGCCTTCGCGTCGGCGTCGTCGATGCTCTCGATCCGGCCCTTGGCGATCGCCGAGCCAACAATGTAGCCATAGGCGGCGTTCGGCGCAGCATCGTTGCGCTCATAGGCGTAGTGCGCGGTGCCGGTGGTCTTCAGCTTGCCGTCGACGCGGTCGAGCGGCTGGCCGAGCACCTTCATCCGGTCGGTCGGGTTCGCCGTGGCGGGGGTATCGAACTTCATAGCGATCAGGCCTTCGCTTCTTCGAACACGGCGCCGATGGTGCGCTCGACCAACGGCAGCTTGAACGCGTTCTGTGATGTGGTGCGGGCGCCGGCGAGGACTGCCGATGCGGTCGCCTTGGCGCCATTCGGCATCTGTGCCTCGGCAGCTTCGACGCGCCATGGCTTGTGCGCGAGGCCACCGAAGGCAAGGCGGCCGCGACCGCCGGGCTGGATCACCGCGGCAACCGAGATCAGCGCGAATGCGTAGGACGCACGATCGCGCACCTTCTGATATATGTGCGTGCCGCCGATCGGCTTGGGCAACGTCACCGCCGTGATCAGTTCGCCGGGCGCGAGCGACGTCTCGATGTTCGGCGTCGCACCGGGAAGGCGGTGGAAATCCGCGATCGGGATTGCGCGCGTCTGACCAGCAGAGTTCACCGTCTCGACCGTAGCATCGAGTACGCGCATCGCGACGGCCATATCGCTTGGGTGCGTCGCGATACACGCGTCGCTCGTACCCATCACGGCCAGGTTGCGGTTGAAGCCGCCGATCGCCGCGCAGCCGCTGCCGGGCTGGCGCTTGTTGCAGGGCTTCGTGGTGTCGTAGAAATACGGGCACCGTGTCCGCTGGAGCAGGTTGCCTGCGGTCGTCGCCTTGTTGCGTAGCTGGCCCGACGCGCCGGACACCAGCGCGCGGCTGAGCACACCGTAATCCTTCCGCACGCGCGCATCGGCCGCGAGGTCGGTGTTGCGGACGAGCGCACCGACACGGATACCGCCGTCCGAGGTCGGCGTGATCTTGTCGAGGCCGAGGCCGTTGACGTCGATCAGGTGCTGCGGCGTCTCGATCTGGAGCTTCATCAGGTCGAGCAGGTTGGTGCCGCCGGCGATGAACTTCGAGCCTGGCGTGCGGACTGCAGCGCTGGCGGCTTCCTTCGCCGAGGTGGCGCGCTCGTAGGTGAAGGCCTTCATGCGCTGCGCTCCGTACCCGCGACGTCGTGGATCGCGTCGATGATGTTCGCATAGGCACCGCAGCGGCAAATGTTGCCGCTCATCCGCTCGCGCAGTTCGTCGGTGGTCACCGTTGGCTGTGCCGCAATATCCCCGGTCACGTGACTGGGAATGCCTGCCTTGATCTCGCCGAGCGTCGCGACCGCCGAGCAGATCTGGCCTGGGGTGCAATAGCCGCACTGATAGCCATCATGCTTGACGAACGCCGCCTGCATCGCGTGCAGTTTCTCGGGCGTGCCAAGGCCTTCGATCGTCGTGATCTCTTCGCCTTCGTGCATGACCGCAAGCGTCAGGCAGCTGTTGATGCGGCGCCCCTCGACGATCACCGTACATGCGCCGCACTGGCCGTGATCGCAGCCCTTCTTGGTGCCGGTGAGCTTCAGATTCTCACGCAGCGCGTCCAGCAGCGTGGTCCGCGTATCCACGTTGATCTTAGTCGTCCGACCATTGACCTTGAGCGTTACGGGCATGGTCGGCGGGGCCGACTGCGCGGTACCCTGCGTCTGTGCCTGTACCGCAGGTGCTGCCGCCAACGTAGCCGACGCGACACCGCCGGCGATCACACCACGGCGCGACACCGGAAAACCTTCATCCTGATGCATATCAAATCCCTGTATCTGCTAGCGTAACGGGCGAGAGCGGGCAAAGTTGCGCTGCTTCGCAATTGGTTCCGTGAATTTGACGTCATAGAAATCTGCGATAGGGTATTGAAATGCGGACAGTTTCTTCCATCGTGTCGGTGCGGCTGTATCACCTCGACGACAGCGGCGAGGGCGGGGCGGCAACCACGCTGTTCTATGGTCCGCTCGGGGAGGCCCTGACGATCGCAGCGCAGCAGGAAGAGGATGTGCAGGCGGGGCTGTATCTGGCCACGGAGAACGACGTCGTCGCGTATCTGGATCTGGAAGAGTAGCGCTCACCTTTCGATCCTCCCCCCCCAGGGGGAGGTGGCTGGCGCTTGCCAGACGGAAGGGGAGGTAAGAGAAAACCTCTGCGCCGTGTTTTCCCCCTCCGTCACCTTCGGCGCCACCTCCCCCTGGCGGGGGAGAATCGAGTATTACGTCCCCGGCGTGAAACCGTCGTCGCGATCCGGCGGGGTCGGCGAATGCACCTCGCTACATATCGAACGAAGCGCACCCTTCATCCCCTCCTCGAAGGTCGGATGGTAAATCGGCAGGTCGAGCACTTCGGTCGCGGTCCAGCCGCTCTGAATCGCCCACGCGATCAGATGCGCGCTATGCTCGACCGCGGGCCCCGCCATCGTCGCACCGGTCAGGCGCCCGTCGCGGCGATCGGCGTAGAAGCGGACCAACCCGGCATTGCACGCCTCGACCTTCGCCCGGCCCTGATCGTCATACGACGCGGTGCCGATCACGCTGTCGGCATCGTCATCCTTCGCGATCTTGCCGATGACCGCGACGTTCGGATGCGTGAAGGTGATCGCGAACGGCACGGTACGCTTACCCGGCGTAACCTCGGGGTAGCTCGCCGCGTTCCGCCCCGCGATCATGCCCTCTGCCGATGCCTCGTGCAGTACCGCGCGGTCATGGTCCGCGTCGCCGGCGATGAAGATCGGCGCGCTGCCGCACTGCATCGTCTCACAGTCATAGTCCGGCATGCCATGCTCATCGAGCGCGAGGCCAGTCGTTTCCAGTCCGATGCCCTTGATCCGCGGCGGCCGCCCGGTGGCGACGAGCAGATAGTCGAAGCGCTGCTTGCCGGACGCCGAACCGGTCCACGCCAGTTCGACCCCATCGCCGTCGGGCTCCACTGTCAACTCGACACCTAGCAGGATCGGCATCTCGCGCGACAGGATCGCATCATAGGCCTCGGCGACGTGGGAGTCCTTCAACCCGCCGATCGTCTCGCCGGTGTCGAACACCATCGTCTCGACGCCGAGCCGCGCCATTGCCTGTGCCAGTTCCAGGCCCAGCGCGCCCGCGCCGATGACGCCGAGCGACTTCGGAAGGTCCTTCAGGTCGAAGATGCTCTCGTTGGTCAGCACGCGGTCGCGCACCGCGTCGAACATCTCGGGGATCGCAGGGCTCGATCCGGTCGCGATCACCACCGACTTCGCGTGCACCTCGCGGCCATCGCTCAGCGACAGGATCGTCGCGCCCGCAAATTTCGCGCGTGCTTCGATCTTCACCTCCGCGGGCAGCTTGTCGATCGAGGTCTCGACACCTGCGACGAACGCATCGCGCTCCTTACGGACCCGCGCCATCACCGCGACGCCGTCGACCTTGCCTGAAGCCTCGACGCCGAACACCGACGCGTGCTCGACCGCGTGCATCGCGTTACCGGCCGCGATCAACAGCTTGGAGGGCATACATCCCACGCTAGCGCAGGTCGTGCCGCCGAAGCCTTCGTCGATCAGCAGCGTCTTGGCGCCATTGCGTCGGGCGCTGCGCTCGGCGGCGAGGCCGGCGGTTCCGGCACCGATGATTGCCACGTCGCAGGTCAGTTTGGTCATAAGTCTCTCCGTTGCCGGAGAATTCCGGGGCCGCGGTCAACGAAACCTTCGATGCCGCCCAGCCGTTCCGCGGTGCAGCACATTCCTAGTCGAAGGACGCTTATGTTAACGCTCCACCACCTGAACTACTCGCGCTCGATCCGCGTACTCTGGCTGCTCGAAGAGCTCGGCATCGAATACGAACTCGTAAAATACGAGCGTGACGAAAATTTCCGCGCGCCGGCCGAACTCAAGGCAATCCATCCGCTCGGCAAGGCGCCGGTGCTGGTCGACGACGCACTGACACTCGCCGAGAGCGCGCCGATCCTGTCGTATATCGACGAGCGCTACGGTGACCGCCGCTTCTCGCCGCCGGTCGACAGCGATGCGGCCGCCGTGCACGACGAGTGGCTGCAATATGTCGAAAGCTCGGCGTCGCTGCCGATCATGATGACGTCGCTCGGCAAGCGGATGGGCGGTCTGCCCGACGGCCTTGCCAAGTTCACCGGCCCCGAAGTGACCAAGACGCTCGACTATATCGGCGCGGGGATTGGCGATGGCCCGTATCTGATGGGCGAGCAGCTGATGCTGGCTGATATCCAGATGTGCTACATCCTGGCGATCGCCGAGAGCGCAGGATTGCTCAGAGAGCACCCCGACGTCGCGACGTATCTGGATCGCTTGCGCGCCCGTCCGGCGTTCATCGCCGCGACCGAAATTGGTGGCCCGCTGATGCCGGCCCGCCGCTAAACGCGATACGGCAAGGGGGTAACGGCCGCGTTACCCCCCGAAGCTGCGACCCCCAAAGCCGCCGCCAAAGCCGCCACGCGAGATCACCGAACTGCGCGACTGGACGCGGGCAGGGGCCCTGGCGGTGGTCGGCGTGAAGGCGTCGGAGCCCACGCGGGTCCGGCCGGTCACATAGTCCCGGTTGATCCGGCCGCCCGCGCCACCGTAATAATTGCCGTCACGGTCGCGGTACATCGGCGCGCCGCGGTTGCCGAAGCCGCCGTTGAGCGCCTGCCCGACGAGGAAGCCGGTCAACAGCGGCGTGAAGAAGCTCCCGCCGCTGCCGTTGTTGCGCGGCTCGCACTGCGCGGCGCCGTATTGTTCTTCGCAAGTCTGTCGATCCTGGAACCGCGGCGCGGTTTTCGCGGCATCGGCTTTGGCCTGCTCGAACGCAGTGTCGCACTGGACCGCGGACAACGCACCCGCCGCACGGCACTCCTGTACCGACGCATAGCTCTGCGCCTCGACGGGCTTGCCACCGACATCGCCGTCGCACGCGGTCAGCGAAATGCCCGATCCTGCGATCAGGCTGGTGAGGACGATCGATCTGGAACGCTTCATCGCAATGCCCCTCAGTTCGTCATGCAAGCGGCGTTGAGGATGCCGACGCACAGCGAGATGCTGCCCATATAGGTCGCCGCCGCGATTTCGCCGCGGACGATCCGGTCGTTGAAGTCGCGCATCACGAAATGCTGGACCACCAAGAACGTGACGATCTGGATCACGCCTGCGAGCAAAGCCCACACCGCGAACTCGACCAGCGAAACCGTATGCGTCAGCGCGGAGGCGAGCGGCAGGACGTAGCCGAGCAGCGCCGCGCCCAGCGTGATCGCCGCGGCGGTATTGCCCTCCCGGATCAACGATTTCTCGTGATACGGCGTCGCCATCTGATAGATGATCTTGAACAGTATCGTGAACGCCCCCGCCGCGACGAATGCGATCAGGAAGGCGAGCGCGCTGGCGCCGAAGCTGTATTGGTCGATCATGGCATTTCCCCCGGAGCCGTCTGCGCGCGACGCTAGGCCCTGAACTCGCCGAGTTCCAGTGCCACGCCCAGCATGATCTCGAACGAGACGTCGCCGGACTCGGTCTCCATGTCGATCGCGAGCAGCAATTCGCGCCCGTCATCGCCCGGCAGGTCGCGGCTGAACAGCATGCAGGTCTGAAAGATGCGACGATCGACGATCCCGTCGCGGTCGTCGTGCAGTTCTTCCCAGAACGTCACGGGCTCCTGCTCGCTGGCTTCGGGGCCGAACCATGCGCGGCTGTATTCGGGCAGCCCTTCGGCGGTGAAGGTGCGTGCCTTGAGCCGGCTTTTCCACGCCGGGCGCTCGGCGGCGGACGACGGGTAGCTGCTGTCCCACGGCGCGAACAGCGTGACGTCCGTCACGTCCTGCCCGTCGCGGTCGTTCGACACCGCCTGGAACATGATGTCGTCGTCGGTGTAGAACCGGTGGACGAAACCGCCTTCGTTGAGGTCGATCAGCCCCTGCGCGACGATCACCAGCGTATCGCGGTCGAACGGGAACAGCAGTTCCGAGCCGAACCGGCGCCATGCCAGTGGATCGACCGTCACCGTCCGCCCCAGCGTGACGTTGCGGACGACGGGCAGGGCGTTGCCGTCAAGCGCTGGCTTGCGGCCGAACAGGCGATCGAACATGCAATCCTCGCGTCTCTGTGGTTGGCATGCCTCTTAGGCCAAAGCGGGCGGGCTCGCAAAGCGCATCCCCGTCATCCTGACGAAAGTCGGGACCCAGAGCCGTAAACGCCGCGCTTGGCTACCCTGGATCCTGACTTTCGTCAGGATGACGGAAGGAAGAGTAGGATGACGGAAGTGGGGAGGGTGGCAGGCGCTCGCGAAAAGCCTATGTGTGCGGTCGAGCGACAAGCACGGGAGTTCTTGCATTGACCGACATCTGGACCGTCCGCAGCCTGAAAGCCGCGCTCGACACGTCCGAGCCCGCGAAAGCCGGCGAGTTTTCCGCACGGATCCTGGAGGGCGCGGATCCGGTGCTGCTCGTGACGATGCACCACCACGGCGACCTCGAACTGTTCGTCAACGTCAGCGAGGCGCAGATCGCGTGCTCGACGTTGCTGTGGCCGTGCGACGAGCAGGAGGATCCTTTGGCGTTCAACACCTTCCTGCTGAAGTCGCAGAAGCTGGTGCCGCTGTCGAACTTCGGGATCGGTACGGTCGATGGCCGCGACTATTACGAGCTGTTCGGGGAACTCGCGACGTCGAGCCGGCTCGATACCGTGATCATCGAGCTGCGCACGCTTGCCGAGAATGCGATCGATGCGGCCACCGACCTGCGCCACGCGCAGATCCCGGCTGTCTGACATCGCCGCCTGATTTAGATACAAACGGAGAGACTGGCATGGCCATCTGGAGCAAGCTTTTCACCCTAGGTCGCGCCGGTGCGCACGAAGCGGGCGCGGCGGTCGTCGATGCGAACGCGCTGCGTATCCTCGACCAGGAAATTCGCGATGCCGACAAGGCGCAGGGCAAGGCACGCGATGATCTCGCGGGGCTGGTAGCACGTCGCCGCATCCTCGAAACCGAGGTCGAGAGCTTCCGCGCTCAGGCGACCAAGTACGAGGCCTCCGCGCGTATCGCGGTCGAGAAGGGCAACATGGACCTCGCGCGCCAGGTCGCGCAACGGATCGCGGACCTCGAGCAGGACATCGCGCTGAAGAGCCCGCAGGTCGAGGACATGCGCGCCGCCGAGGAGCAGATCCACACCGCCGTCGCGCAGACCGATCGGAAGATCGAACAGCTCCGCCGCGAGGTAGAGGTCGTCAAGGTCAACGAGTCGGTGCAGAAGGCGCAGGCCTCGGTCGCGTCGGGCAGCATGGGCGCGGGTAACAAGCTCGGCTCGGCGGCGGACAGCCTCGCGCGTATTCGTGAACGCCAGGCGATCCGCGGCGAGCGGATCAAGGCGGCGGGTGAGTTGGAAGACCGCCGCACCGGCGCCGATCTCGACGAGAAGCTCCGGCTTGCGGGTATTGGCCCCGGCCAGTCGTCCGCGGACGACGTGCTCGCGCGCCTGACCGCGCCGAAGACGCCGCAGGTCGGCCAGACGTTGCAAATCGAGCAGCGCGACGACTCCAAGACGTCGGACTCCTGATGCGCCGGATCGCGGTCGACCCGCGCGGCGACTGGCGCGAACGGGCCGACGCGATCGGGTTCGTCTATCACGACACGGATGGCGAACCGTATTGGGACGAGGGTGCGGCGTATGCCTTCACGCTCGCGGAGATCGAGGACGACCTTGAGCCGGCGGCGGAACAGTTGCATGCGATGTGTCTCGATCTGGTCGACGAGGTGGTCCGCGATCAGCAACTGATGGAACGCCTCGCGATCCCGCGCGAGCAGTGGAACTATGTCGCGGAGACGTGGCGGACGCGCCAGCCGTCGCTCTATGGGCGGTTCGATTTCGCCTATGACGGGACGGGACCGGCCAAGCTCTACGAGTATAATGCCGACACGCCGACGTCGGTGTTCGAATGCGCGACGTTCCAGTGGATGTGGCTCGAGGGCCTGCTCGCCAGCGGTGCGCTGCCGGCGGGGACGGACCAGTTCAACAGCCTGTTCGACAAGCTGCGCGAGCGGTTCCGCGCGCTGTTCCCGAGCGGGGGCTTCGTCCATTTCGCGGCGGACGCATCGGCGATCGAGGACCGCCAGACCGTGCGGTTCTTCGAAGATCTGGCGAGCCAAGTCGGGATCGAGCCGAAGTTCGTCGAGATGAAGGATATCGGCCTCGCCGCGGACGGGCGCTTCATCGATACCGATGGCTTCGAGGTGCAGGCCGCGTTCAAGCTGTATCCATGGGAGTTCATGCTGCGCGAACCGTACGCGCCGAACCTGTCGCGAGCCGACGTGCGCTGGATCGAGCCCGCGTGGAAGTCGATCCTATCGAACAAGGGCATTCTGCCGCTGCTGTGGGAGCGCCATCCCGAGCATCCGAACCTGCTGCCCGCGTTCTTCGACGACGATCCCGCCGCAACGATCCTCGGGCCGAAATATGTGCGTAAGCCGCTGTTCTCGCGTGAGGGCGCAAACGTCGAGGTGATCGGCGACAGCGGCCACGCTGTGCTCGACCAAGGCTATGGTGCCGAGGGTGCGATCCGCCAGGCTTATGCGCCGCCACCAGTATTCGACGGCCGTCATCCGGTGATCGGAGCTTGGATGGTCGGCAACGAAGCCGCGGGGATCGGCGTTCGGGAAGATGAAACGGTGGTCACGCGCAATCTCGCGCGATTCGTGCCGCATATCATCGAGGCGAATGATGACTGACGTGCGAGACCTACCCCCGTTGCCGCCGATGGAGCGGCTGATCGAATTGATGTTCGATGCCGCACGGACGGGGCGCGACGAGATGATCCCGGCGTTGTTGCAGGCTGGGGTCGATATCGAGGTGACCGATGTGAAGGGCTACACGCCGTTGGTGATTGCCAGCTACAACGGCCAGGCGGAGGCGACCGCAGCGCTCCTCGCGGCAGGCGCGCAGGTCGATGGCGCAGCAGATGCTCGCGGCAACACCGCGCTGATGGGCGTCTGCTTCAAGGGCTATACCGAGATCGCACAGATCCTGATCGACGCCGGGGCCGACGTGAACCGGCGCAATGGCGTTGGCCAGACCGCGCTGATGATGGCGGCGCTTGTGAACAAGACCGCGATCATCGACCTGTTGCTGGAGCACGGTGCGGACCCGGCGATCGTGGATTCGGCCGGAAATAGCATGCATTCGCTGGCGGTGTCGCAGGGGAACGCGATGTTGGCCGCCCGTTTCGCAACTACCGGTTAGCCCCCTACGCCACCACCACCACCCCGGCGAAGGCCGGGGCCCAATTGGAAAGGGCGCAGTAACGGCAAACTGCGCTCCGTTAGCGCCGTCCCCCAATTGGGCCCCGGCCTTCGCCGGGGTGGACGTCGACCGGCCGTCTAGGGAGTGTCGTCCGCTCGATGCGTCTTCAGCAACACCGCCCCGACATGCGCCTCACCTCGAGCCTCCGCCAACCGCATCTGCCGCTCCCGCTCGGCATAGCCTGCCCGTTGAGCCTCATCCCGCGCATCATGACACGCCGGGCAACTCACCCCCTCCACGTATAACGGCGACGACCGATCCGCGACACTTACCGGCATCCGGCACGCATGGCACAGCACGTGGCTTCCCAACGCCAACCCATGTCCGACCGCAACCCGCTGATCGAACACGAAACACTCCCCCTCCCACAGGCTCTCCGCCTCGGGCACGGTCTCCAGATACTTCAAAATGCCGCCCTTGAGGTGATACACCTCGTCCAGCCCCTCTGCCTTCAGGAACGCGGTCGACTTCTCGCACCGTATCCCCCCGGTGCAAAACATCGCGATTTTCGGCGGCGGCCCATTCCCAACCAACTCGTCGCGGTGCTCGCGAAACCACGCAGGAAAGTCCCGGAACGTCCGCGTCTGCGGATCGACCGCGCCGGCGAACGTGCCCACCGCGACCTCATAGTCGTTGCGCGTATCGATCACGATCGTCCCCGGCTGGGCGATCAACGCGTTCCAGTCCTTAGGCTCGACATAATGCCCGACGCCCTCCAGCGGATCGATCGCAGGCTCGCCCATCGTCACGATCTCGCGCTTCAACCGAACCTTCATCCGGTGAAACGGCATCGTCTCCGCGCGCGACTCCTTGACGTCGAGATCGGCGCATCCCGGCAGCGCGCGGATATGCGCGAGTACCGCATCGATCCCCTCTTCGGACCCGGCGATCGTCCCGTTGATCCCCTCGGCGGCAAGTAGCAGCGTCCCCTTCACGCCGTTCGAACAACAGGCGAGCGCGAGCGGCGGCTGGATCGCGGCAATATCGGCGAACGGCGTGAAGCGGTACAGCGCCACGACGCGGATGGGCAGGGTTTCGGTCATCGGTTCATCGTGCAGGGGAGGAGGGGCGCTTCCTTAGCGCAAGTCGCCCGCCGCGTCAGCCTGCGGTGACGATCATCCCATCGACCACCGCGACCGGCCAAGGCGTCAGCCGCGTACCCCCGCACGGTCCGCCGACGCACGCGCCGCTGTCGATCTCGAACAGAGCGGAATGCCAGCTACACGCGATCAGGTCGCCGCGTGGCGTAAGATACTCGTCGAGCACCTGCGCGAGCGGCAGGCCCATATGTGGACATCGATCAAGATACCCGAACACCGCGTCGTCCTTGCGCACGACAAAGCCGTGGAAACGCCCGGCGCGCATCTGGAGTACGAAATTCCGCGCCTTGCCGTCCGCGATCGCGTCGAGAGGCGCTAGTTTGATCCCGCCGGGCGTCGCGGTCAGACGTTCGCCGTCGCTCATGCGCGGTCGGCGTCCGGTTGCCGATCCGGATGCGCGGCGGCGAAGGCGGGGAGCGCGCGGGCGGTGTCGGCCGCAGCTCGAAGGTGGGGGTAGGGAGCCAGATCGACCGCAAACCGTTCGGCGGAGTAGATTTGCGGGACGAGATGGCAATCGGCGATCGTCGGTGTCGACCCGAATGCGAAGCCGTCACCGTGGTGTGCGATAAGCGTCTCCAGCGCGGCGAAACCGTCGCCGATCCAGCGCGCGATCCACCGGTTTACCGCCACCTCTTCGGCTCCGAACTCTGTGCGCAAGGCGTTCAGGATGCGCAGATTGTTTACCGGGTGGATGTCGCAGGCGATCGTCGCGGCCGTTGCGCGGACGATCGCCCGGCCGGTCATGTCCGCCGGCATCAAAGGCGGCATGGGATAGGTCTCGTCGATCCATTCGAGGATAGCTGGGCTCTGCGTCAGGACAGCGTCGTCGGTTTCCAGCGCCGGCACCAGACCCTGCGGGTTGAGCGCACGGTACCGAGCCTCTCGGTGTGCGCCCGTTCGCAGATCGTGCGTCACCTGTGCGTGCGCTACGCCCTTCAACGCCAGGGCGATGCGGACGCGGTAGGCAGCGGTGGAGCGCCAATAGCCGTGCAGAACGAGGCTCACTTCGGCAGGATCGCCTTGGGGAAATCGGACCACACCGCGTCGTAATCTAGCTGCGCATGCTCCAGCGCAAAGGCGGTCGGCTTGTACGGCCAGCAGCTCTCCAGCATGAACGCCATCGTGCCGTCGATCTTGTGCGGCTTCAGGTCTGCGGCACTTGCACCCTGCCAGCTCGCCAGATCGGGGCCATGGCCGGACATCAGATTGTGCAGCGAGATGCCGCCCGGCGCGAACCCCTCGGCCTTCGCATCATACGCGCCGGTGATCAGACCCATTGCCTCCGACATCACGTTGCGGTGGAACCACGGCGGTCGGAACGTCCCCTCGGCGACCATCCAGCGCGGCGGGAAAATCACGAAATCGGCGTTCGCGCGGCCCGGCACGTCGCTGGGCGAGGTCAGCAGCGTGAAGATCGACGGATCGGGATGGTCGAAGCTGACCGTGTTGATCGTGTTGAACCGCGACAGATCGTAGCGCCAAGGCGCGAGATTGCCGTGCCAGGCGACTACGTCGAGCGGCGAGTGATCGAGCATCGTGGTCCACAGCGACCCCATGAACTTCTGGACGACCTCGAGCGGCTCGTCGCGGTCCTCGAACCACGCGACCGGCGTCTCGAAATCGCGCGGGTTGGCGAGCCCGTTGGCGCCGATCGGGCCGAGATCGGGCAGCCGGAACAGCGCGCCGTGATTCTCCGCGACATAGCCGCGCGCTTCGCCATCGGGGAGTTCGGCGCGAAAGCGGACGCCGCGTGGGACCAGCGCGATCTGGCCGGGGGCGATGTCGATCCGACCGAGTTCGGTCAGCAACCGGAGCCGTCCGGCGTGCGGCACGAACAGCAGTTCGCCGTCCGCATCCATGAACACGCGGTCGGTCATGTCGGTATTGGCGGCGTAGACGTGCAGCGCCACGCCTTCGAGATCGGCGGGATCGCGGTTGGCGAGCATCGTCGTCATGCCGTCGATCAGGTCGGTATTCGGGGCGGGGGCGGCGATCGGATCCCAGCGCAAGCGGTTGGGCGCGAGCGGCGCGTCGGTGGTGCCGGGCGCAAACCGCTTGGCGCCCGTGTAGCGCTCGAACGGCGGATGCTCTGCGGTCGGGCGCATCCGGTAGAGCCAGCTGCGCCGGTTCTCGTGGCGCGGCGCGGTGAACGCGGTGCCTGAGAGCTGCTCCGTGTAAAGCCCGAACGCCGGGCGTTGCGGCGAATTGCGGCCGATCGGGAGCGCGCCGGGGATCGCCTCGGTCGATACGTGGTTGCCGAAGCCGGGCTGATACGCCGTGTCTTCGGTCTGGCCGGCGGTCTCGCCTACCGCATTGGTCGGCTGGTGGATTGTCATGGCTTCCTCTCCGTCACCTGTTCCGATCAACGCCCGAACCGCCGGCCGTTCAAACTCTTTCTACCCCTCTCCCTCGGGGAGAGGGAGGGAGACGCGCTCTTGCGCGGCGGAAGGGTGAGGGCACGTGCTGGCAGTTGCGCGTGCCCTCACCCTCGGCGCTGACGCGCCTTTCCCTCTCCCCTGAAGGGAGAGGGTTTTAAGTCCTCAGGCGTCGACCGTTATGACCCCGCGGCGGATCTGGTCGAGCTCGATGCTCTCATACAACGCCTGGAAATTGCCGTTGCCGAAGCCCTCGTTCCCCTTGCGCTGGATGATCTCGAAGAAGATCGGCCCGAACATGTTCTCGGTGAAGATCTGCAACAGCAGCCCCTCTTCACCGACATTCCCGTCGATCAGGATCCGGTTGCGGCGCAGGCGCTCCAGGTCGTGGCCGTGGTTCGGCACGCGCTTGTCGACCAGTTCGTAATAGGTCTCGATCGTGTCCTGCAGCTTGACGCCGCGCGCGCGCAGCTTCTCGACCGTCTCGAAGATATCGTCGGTCGTCAGCGCCAGATGCTGGATGCCCTCGCCGTTGTAATCCTTGATGAATTCCTCGATCTGGCTCTTGTCGTCCTGGCTCTCGTTGAGCGGGATGCGGATCGCGCGGTCGGGGGCGATCATCGCCTGGCTGAACAGGCCGGTCGCCTTGCCCTTGATGTCGAAATACTTCTGCTCCTCGAAGCCGAAGATCTGGCCGTAGAACTCGGCCCACGTCCGCATCTGGCCACGCTTCACATTGTGCGTGAGGTGGTCGAGCAAATCGAGGCCGACGTTGTTCTCGGCCTCGGCTTCGGCCGCGCCCGGAACCGCATTCCAGTCGTCGTACAAGCTGCCGGCCGCGCCATGCTTGTCGACGAGATACAGCAGCGAACCGCCGATCCCTTCGAGCACGTAGCTGCCCTCGCCGAGCGCGCCCGTGCTGGCATCGGCCGCCTTGGCGCCGCGCGCGAGCGCCGCGTCAAAGGCTTCCTTGGCGTCATGGACGCGGAACGCCATGCCGCTCGCCGACGGGCCATGATCCGCGCGGAACGCCGCCGCGTGGCCGCCGTCCTCGCGGTTGAGCAGCAGATTGATGCGGCCCTGCTTATAGCGCGTGACGGCCTTGGTCGGGTGGGTCGAGGCGGCCACGAAGCCGAACTGCTCGAACTGCGCAGCCATCCGGTCGGGATCGGGCGAAGTGAACTCGGCGAACTCGAACCCGTCGAGACCCATCGGGTTTACGTCCATATGGTCCATGATCACATCCTGACAGTTGGTATCCGCTGTTACCAATCTGGCGGGTTGAACAACTGGTGTCAATCGTTACGATTTTGATATGCCCAACTCCGATGCCACCCGCGCACTCGTCCTGGAAGATTTCATCCCGTATCGCCTCTCGATCACTTCGAACCTCGTGAGCGAGGCGGTGGCGGACACGTATGAGGCGCTGTTCGGGCTGACGATCCCGGAGTGGCGGCTGGTGGCGGTGGTCGCCGAGGCGGACGGTATCACGCAGCAGCAGGTCGGCCAGCAGACCCGCATGGACAAGGTCACCGTCAGCCGCGCGGCGATCGCCCTGGTCGAACGTGGGCTGATGCAGCGGCATGCGAACCCGGAGGATCGTCGCTCGCACCTGCTGAGGCTGACCGACGACGGCCACACGCTCTATGCGTCGGTCGCACCGAAGGCGCTCGATCTGGAACGGCGCATCTTCGCGGGCTTCTCGGGGGCGGAAGTCGAGCAGTTCGTCGCGATGTTGCGGCGGATCGACGCGGTGACGACCGACCTCGTTCAGGACTCCCACGGCGGCGTTGGCGACCAGAGACCGCGCAGGTAATCGAGCAGCGCGGTGGTGCCCGACGACACCGGCCCGCGCGCATGGACCGCGTAGATGCCGACGTCCGCCGAACCGGCCAGTTCTGGGAGGACACGCACGAGGCGACCGCTCGCCAAGTCCGCGCTGACATCCCATAGCGAGCGGAGCGCGATGCCGACGCCGGCCAGCGTGAGTTCGCGGACGACTTCGCTCGAATTCGTCGCGACGTAGCTCGGGCGGTCGATGGTGACGTCACCCTCGGGGCCGGCCAAGCGCCACGGCATCTGGCCTTTCGCGGCGAGCAGGCGGTGTTCCGCAAGATCGGCCGCGTCGCACGGCGCACTGTAGCTCGGTGCGGCGCAGAGGATGCGACGGCTGTCGGCGAGGCGATGGCCGGTCAGGCTTGGCGGCACGGCAGGCGCGATCCGGATCGCGAGGTCGAGCCGGTCGCCGATCACATCCGAGAAGCCGTCCGACAGGTCGAGATCGAGTTCGATTGCCGGATACGCGTCGAGGAACGGCTTGAGGTGCGGCGCGACGTGGAGGCGGCCGAACGACGTGGGTGCGCTGACCCGTAATGGTCCGGCCGGCGTATCCGTACGGTCCGACACGCGCGCCTCTGCGTCGCGGATCGCGGCGAGGATGTCCACCATGTCGCGGTGATAGGCGGCGCCGCGTGCGGTGAGGTCGAGCCGGCGCGTCGTCCGGTTGAGCAACCGCACGCCGAGCCGGGCCTCCAGCCGCGCGATCCGCTTCGAGACCATCGCCGGCGAGATGCCGAGCGAACGCCCCGCCGCGCTGAGGCTGGCGGTGCGGACGACCTCGGCGAAGAGGACGATGTCGGGATCCATTCGTTCTCCAGGCGATCAACAGCTTTCGGTTTATAGTGTCTAGTGGCGAAGGTGACGCGCGTCTATTGTGCCGGCAGAGCATAGGAGAGCAGCATGGCCGAGATGATCGACACCTATCGGGACAAGGCAGGTCTGAAGATCGCCGCATCGCTGATGGACTTCATCGAAACGCAGGCGTTGCCGGGGACCGGCCTCGACGCCGAGCCGTTCTGGCAGGGCGTGTCCGACATCTACGCCCGGTTCGCGCCGGAGAACGCCGCGCTGCTCGCTGTCCGCGATGACCTTCAGGCGAAGATCGACGCGTGGCACGAAGCCCGGGCCGGCAAGCCGATCGACCAGCCGGACTATCAGGCGTTCCTGCGCGAGATCGGCTATCTGGTCGACGAGCCTGCGCCGTTCTCGGTTGCCCCGATCAACGTCGACGCGGAGGTCGCCTCGCTCGCCGGCGCACAGCTGGTGGTGCCGATCCTCAACGCCCGCTTCTTGCTGAACGCGGCGAACGCACGGTGGGGGAGCCTGTACGACGCACTCTACGGGACCGATGCGATTCAGGGCGCGGCGTCCGGCAAGGGTTATGACGCGGCGCGCGGCGCGCAGGTGATCGCGTGGGCGAAGGCGTTCCTCGACGATGCCGTGCCGTTGGCGAACGGATCGTGGACCGACTGGACCGGTGGCCCTCCTGAGCTCGCCGAGCCGAGCCAGCTCGTCGGGCATGCGGGCGACCATATCCTGTTGCGTCACAACGGCCTGCACATCGAACTGGTGATCGACCCTCAGCATCCGATCGGTCGCGACGACCCCGCGAACCTCGCCGACGTCGTGCTCGAATCCGCGCTCAGCACGATCGCGGATCTCGAGGACTCGATCGCCGCGGTCGATGCCGACGACAAGATCGCCGCCTACGCCAATTGGCTAGGGCTGATGAAGGGCGACCTTACCGCGAGCTTCGAAAAGGGCGGTCGCACGGTCACGCGCGCACTCGAACCGGACCGGCAGTACACCGCCCCTGATGGCACCGCATTGACGCTGCCTGGTCGTAGCCTCATGTTCGTGCGCAACGTCGGCCACCTGATGACCACGCCCGCGATCCTGCTCTCTGACGGCAGCGAGGCACCAGAAGGCATCCTCGACGGCATCGTCACGACGCTGATCGGCTTGCACGACCTGAAGAGCACCGGCCCGATCCGCAACAGCCGCGAGGGCTCGATCTATATCGTCAAGCCGAAGATGCACGGCCCCGACGAAGCCGCTTTCACCAACCGCCTGTTCGACGCGATCGAGGACCTGCTCGGTCTCGCGCGTCACACGATCAAGGTCGGCGTGATGGACGAGGAGCGGCGCACGTCGGCCAATCTCGCCGCGTGCATCGCCGCGGTGAAGGACCGGGTGGTATTCATCAACACCGGCTTCCTCGATCGCACCGGCGACGAGATGCACACCTCGATGCGCGCCGGTCCGATGATCCGCAAGGGCGAGATGAAGGCCTCGTCGTGGATCAAGGCGTATGAGGATCGCAACGTCCAGATCGGGCTCGCCTGCGGGCTCAGCGGCAAGGCACAGATCGGCAAGGGCATGTGGGCCGCGCCGGACCGTATGGCGGACATGCTCGAGCAGAAGATCGCGCATCCGATGACCGGTGCGAACACCGCCTGGGTGCCGTCGCCGACCGCCGCGACGCTGCACGCGACGCACTACCACCGCGTTGACGTGTTCGCGCGGCAGGCGGAGCGGAAGGCCGAACCGATCGCCTCGCTCGATGCGCTCCTCACGATCCCGGTTGCGACCGGGCACAATTGGCAGCCGGACGAGGTGCGCGAGGAACTGGAGAACAACGTGCAGGGCATCCTCGGCTATGTCGTGCGCTGGGTCGACCAGGGCGTCGGCTGTTCGAAAGTACCCGACATCCATGACATCGGCCTGATGGAGGATCGCGCGACGCTGCGGATCAGTTCGCAGTACATGGCGAACTGGTTGCTTCACGGCATCGCCACGCCCGGCGAGGCTGACGCGGCGCTGCGGCGGATGGCGGCGAAGGTCGATGTGCAGAATGCCGGCGATCCGCTGTATCGGCCGATGTCGGGTCATGAGGACGACAGCCTCGCGTTCCAGGCCGCCCGTGCGCTCGTGTTCGATGGCCTCGCGCAGCCGAGCGGCTATACCGAGCCGCTGCTCCACGCGTTTCGCGCGCGGGCAAAGGAAAGGGACGCTGCCTGATGCCACTCTACGCGATCGAGGGTAAACGACCGACGCTGGCTGACGACGTCTGGGTCGCGCCCTCCGCCGACGTGATCGGCGACGCACGGCTGGGGGAGGGGGCTAGCGTCTGGTTCGGTGCGGTGATCCGCGCGGACAACACGCCGATCCTCGTCGGCGCGCGAACGAACATCCAGGAGGGCGCGATGCTGCATTCCGATCCCGGTGCGCCGCTGACCATCGGCGAGGGTTGCACGATCGGCCATCATGCGGTCCTCCACGGCTGCACGATTGGTGACAATGTGCTGGTCGGGATGGGCGCGACGATCCTCAACAACGCGGTGATCGGCGACGATTGCCTGATCGGTGCGAACGCGCTGGTGACGGAGGGGAAGGTGTTTCCGGCCGGGAGCCTGATCGTCGGCGCGCCAGCCAAGGCGGTCCGCGAACTCTCCCCGGAGGCGATTGCGGGGCTGAAGATGTCCGCGGCGTCGTACGCGGCCAAGCAGCGCATCTACGCCGACGGCTTGAGACTGGTCGAGGTATAAAACCCTCCCCCTTGCGGGGGAGGATCGTGAAGGCGGGACCCTTAGAAGCTCAGCCGGCCACCGAGCGACAGCACGACGGCCGACGCATCGCGCAGTGCACCGGAGGTCAGGATGTTAGTCTGTGCGGCGGTGCCGACATAGGCGGCCGTCCTGCGGTCGATCGTGGTGTTCTCGAAGTCGACATATTGCGCGGCGGCATCGAGCGCGATGCGCGAGGTCAGCTGGTACGACCCGCCAGCCGCATAGGTCCAGCGGTCGGCGTCGGGTACGCGGGCATCGCGCAATCCGTCCTGCGTCGGTGTCTTGGTGCGCTGGACACCCGCGCGGATCGTCGCTTTGGGGGTGACGGCGTAGTCGAAGCCGCCTGCGAGGCTCCAGCTGTCCTGGTAGTTTTCGGGGATCGCGGTGTTCAGCGGGGCGCCGAGATCGATCGTGTCGAACTTGCTCCAGTTGTACGCGACGACCTGCGCATTGAGCGTCAGCGCGTTGGTGGCGCGGATGCGGCCAGCGACGATCACCTGGCCCGGCGTGTTGAAGCTCGCCTTGGCGCCGTCGATGGAGACGTTCGAGCTCGCCAGCGGACCGACCAGCCCGGTGATGTTGAGGCTGCCCTTCAGATTGTGCCGGATGCTCGACTTGTAGCTGACACCGACGGTGGCGAAGTCGTTGTGCAGCTGAACGCCTGCGGTCCAGCCGAAGTCCCAACCGTCACCCTTCAGCTCCTGGAAGCCGTCGGGCAGCGCCGCCGACAGGTTGGGGAGGGCGTTGTTCAGCGTCGCGTCGGTATATTCGACGTTCAGCGCACCACCGACCCGGAGCCAGTCGGTCACTGCAACGCCGATCGACGGCTGGATGTCGATCGTCCGCAGCCGCGTCTTGTCCGCGCTGTAGCGTGCCCAGCTGTTCGCTTCGTAGTTGGTGGTGAAGCTGAACGGCGACGTCACCGCGACGCCGATGGCGATCCGGTCGGTCAGCGGATAGGCGATCGCGCCCGACGGAACGACGCCCTTGTTGATCGGATCGCTCGACGTACCGTTGCCGCCGACCGGCGCGTAATTGAACCCGGTTGGCCGGCCGGTCGTGGGCGAGAAGGTCGGGCGGCCGATGAGCGTGCCGGTGTCGACCACGTCGCCCTTGGGCAGGATCGCGCTTGCACTCAGCGTCGCGCTGCCGTCGCGGATACCGGCGATCGCGGCCGGGTTCCACCACAGCGAGTCAGGGCCGGTATCGGCGCCTTCGCCCGAGAATGCGCGGCCTGCGCCGCGCGCGGACTGCGCCTGGAGATAGAAGGCGTCGGCGTAGGCTGTGCTGGCGAAGCCGAAGGCGGACACGAGCGCGGATACCGCGAGAAGCGGAGCTTTGGTGCGAAGCATCATGGGTAAGGTCCTGAAAGCTATACTGATAATAGGGAGGTGGAAGCCGCGCCTCAGCGCACGCGCGTCCAGGTCTGGGTCTTGCAGAGCGGGAAGAAGACGCAGCCGCGCAGCTTCAACTGGTTCGCGCCGAGCGGCGTGATCTTGCCGCTATACGTCTTGCCGTCCTCGGCATTGTAGACTTGGCCACTGCTCCAGACACCGTCTGAGTCCGACTTGAAGCCGCTGAGCATCTGCAGGCCCTGGATCGGGCGATTGCGCAGCGCGGTGTTGGAATTGTTCGCGTCCTTCATCGAAGGATTGGCGCGCAGCGCGTCTGAGGTGAGAATCTTGCCGCAGATCGACGGGCCGCAACGAGCGATCTCGACGATGGCGTTGTGTGTCTCGGTCTTCCAGCGGCCGATGACGGTGTCGGGCGTGGCGGACGCGCCGGCGAGCAGGGCGGTGGCGAACAACAGGGACATCTTCTATCCTCTCCTAGTGTCGTTGGGCGCGCCGTATGCGTACGGTCGCTAAAATCTCGTAAAGTCGGCGACGTTACCGCGACCTCGTTGCCGTATACGGCAGTTATCGGTCCCGACTAGAATTGTACGAAGACAAGTCAAGTCTTCTTACTGATTTCGGGCGGTGAAAAAGTGTTCATGCGCACGGTGTTCCCCCGCGCAGGCGGGGGCCCAGGTTCACGAACGGAGCGCTGCTTGACCCTGGGCCCCCGCTTTCGCAGGGTAATAGTCTTAGTTCCGCAGTGGTTTGCCGGTCTGCAGCATGTGCACGACTCGCGCCTGGGTCCGCGGATCCTTCACGCTCGCCATGAACGCGGCGCGCTCGAGGTCGAGCAACTGGTCCTCAGTCACCGTGTCGACCAGATCGGCCTCGCCGCCGGTGAGCACCTCGGCGAGACGATCCGCAACGACGAGGTCGTAGTCGGTCGCCATGCCCTTCTTGTGGAAGTCCGCAACCGCCATGTTGAGACCGGTCCGGCCGCTCGCGCCCGCCAGGCGGAAGGTCGGCTTCTCCGGCGCGACATAGCCCTCGACCAGCGACAGCGCCTTGGCCTTCGCATCCGCCAGCAATCGGTCGCGGTTCATCGTGATGCCGTCGGCCTTGCGCAGGATCATCATCTCCTTCGCCTCCGCCGCCGACTTGGCGACCTGCGCAGTGGAGACCGCCTGGAACACCTTCGTCAGCACCGGCATCGGCCCGTTCGGCAGCGTGCGCGACTTGGTCCAGCGATCGAGCATCTCGCCATTGCCGCCCCAGCCGGGGACGAGCCCGACGCCGCACTCGACGAGCCCCGCATAGGTCTCTGCATGCGCCTGTACCGCGTCCGAGTGAAGCAGGATCTCGCACCCGCCACCCAGCGCGAGCCCGGCCGGTGCGCTGACGACCGGGAACGGCGCGTATTTGAGCGCCTTGTACGCCTGCTGCCCGCCGGAGACGCTGGCCTCGACCATGTCCCACAGGCCCGCACCGACCGCGAACATCGCCGCGCCGAGGTTCGCACCCGCCGAGAAGTTCGACGCCTCGTTATACACCACCAGCGCCTTGAAGCGCTCGCGGACGACCGGGATCGCCTCGTTGATCAGCGCCACGACCTGATCGTCGAGCGCGTTCATCTTGGTGTGGAACTCGAGCGCCGCGACGCCGTCGCCGACATCCCAGAGCGACGCCGACAGGTTCGTGAGGATCGGCTGCGAGCGGAGCTTGATGTCCTCCAGCAGTTCGACGCCGTCCGCGCGCGGCACGTCGGCATACTCGCCGGTCGCTGTGAGATACTGACGCTGGCCGTTCTCGACGCGATAGAACGGACGATCGCCCGCGGTCGCCAGGATCGCAGGAACGTCGCGACCTTCCTCGGCAAGCCGCGCGGCGAGCACGCCGGGACCCATCCGATCGATCAACTCGAACGGTCCGTATTTCCAGTTATAGCCGAGCTTCATCGCGTCATCGATCGCGACAATATCGTCCGCCGCCTCGCCGACGAGCATCGCCGCGTAGGACAACGTGTTGCCGAGGATCGACCACGCATAGGTGCCGATCTTGCCCGGCTCCGCGATTAGCGCCGCGAGGTCCTTGCCGGTCTTGCCCGGCAATTCAGCGGGCTTGGCTTCCGCACGGTACTCGCCGGTCGCGAGATCGAGCGACAACTTGGTACGCGTCGCCTTGTCGAACCGGTAGAACCCGCCCTTGCCCTTGCGGCCGGTGAACCCGTCCGCGATCATCTTGTCGACCAGCGGCAGCTCGCGCACCGTATCGAAATACGGATCGCCCGCGGGGAGCGTGGAGGAGAGGCTCTTCGACAGCAGCGGCATCAGGTCGACGCCGACGAGGTCGACCAGCCCGAAGATGCCCGTCTTCGGCACGCCCATCGGACGGCCGCCGATCTGGTCGGCTTCCTCGACGGTCAGCCCCTGGTCCATCGCCGCGTTGATCGCGATCGCCAGCCAGTAGGTGCCGATGCGGTTGGCAATGAAGCCCGGCGTATCCTTCGCCCGGACGATCCGCTTGCCCATGAAGCGATCGACGAAATCCTCGACCTTTTCGGCGACCGCGATATCGGTGTGTTCGCCCCGCACGATCTCGACCAGCCGCATGTAGCGTGGCGGGTTGAAGAAGTGCGTGATGAGGAAGTCGGCCTTGAACTGGTCCGACCGCCCCTCGACGAGGTTGCCGAGCGGGATCGTCGAGGTGTTCGACGACACCGCGGTGCCGGGGCGCTTGAGCGCTTCCAGCTTGGCGTACAGCGCCTGCTTGATATCGAGCCGCTCGACGATCGCCTCGACGATCCAGTCGCACTCGACGACGCGACCCAGATGATCGTCGATGTTGCCCGTCTCGACCAGCTTGGCCGCACGCTTCGACATGAAGGGGGCGGGGTCGGTCTTGAGCATCTTGGCGACCGCGCTCTTGGCCACTGCATCGCGGTCGTCACCCTCGCGGGGAACGATGTCGAGCAGCAGCACCGGGATGCCGGCATTGGCGATCTGCGCCGCGATGCCTGCGCCCATGACGCCAGCGCCGATGACGCAGACCTTCTTGATCGAGTCGGGCTGGACGCCCTTTGGCTTGACCTGATCGACCATCATGCGCGCTCCAGCACCGTTGCGATGCCCTGACCGCCGCCGATGCACTGGGTCGCCAGCGCATAACGGCCACCTTCGCGTGACAAGAGCGCAGCCGCCTTGCCGACGATCCGAGCGCCGGTCGCGCCGAGCGGATGGCCGATCGCGATCGCGCCGCCATCGAGGTTGATCGTCTCGTCCTTAAGCCCGAGATCGCGAATGCAGGCGATCGCCTGGCTCGCGAACGCCTCGTTGATCTCGACCACGTCGAGGTCGGCGACGGTGATCCCGGCACGCTCCAGCGCCTTCTTCGACGCACCGATCGGGCCAAGCCCCATCGTCTCGGGCGCACAACCCGACACGCCGATCGACTTGATCCGCGCGAGGATCGTCAGCCCGTGCTTCTTGGCGAACTCTTCCGAGGTGAGCAGCACCGCGGACGCGCCATCCGTCAGCGGCGACGACGTACCGGCGGTCACCGAACCGTCAGCGCTGAACGCGGGCTTCAGGCCGGCGAGCGCTTCGGTCGTCGTGCCGGCGCGGATCGTGCCGTCCTGGCTGACCGGGCCCGCCTTGGTCTGGATCGTCACGATTTCATCCGACAGCCGACCATCGGCACGTGCCGCGGCGGCCTTGTCCTGGCTCTTGACGGCGAACGCGTCCTGCTCGGCGCGCGTGATCTGGTAGTTGCGCGCGACGTTCTCGGCGGTCTCGCCCATGCCCATGTACGCGCCGGCGCTCTTCTTCGCGAGCTCGGGGTTGGGGAGGGGGTTGTAGCCGCCCATCGGCACGCGGCTCATCGATTCGAGACCCGCGCAGATGAACGCCTCGCCCGCGCCGACGGCGATCTGGCCGTACGCGATATGGATCGCGCTCATCGACGAGCCGCAGAACCGGTTGACCGTCATGCCGCCTACCGAGATCGGCAGGTCGGCGATCTGCGCGATCAGCTTGGCGACGTTGAGGCCCTGCTCGCCCTCGGGGAACGCGCAGCCGAGGATGATGTCCTCGATCTCGGCCGGATCGACGCCGGTCTTGTCGAGCAACCCGCGAATCGTCTGCGCGGCGAGATCGTCCGGACGGACGCGGGCGAGCTCGCCCTTGCCGGCGAGGTGGAACGGCGAACGGGCGTACCCGGCGATGACGACGTTGGTCACGATGATCCTCTCATATTGCGGTCGACCCGGTTAACGCTTGCGAGTTACCCTTAAGGTGCGATACCTCACCTTTACGTCAAGGTGAAGCGGCCGACAATATGGCTTACGCACACTGAGCAATGGAGAGCGAGATGCAGGACACTTCCGGGGGCAAGGCGATCGGCGTTCCGTTGCTGGGCAAGCCGCGGCTGCTGGGCGACATGCTCGACCTGTCGGTGCAGCGGTTCGGATCGCGCAACGTGCTCGACTTCATGGGCCGGACGCTGACCTATGCCGCGCTCGGCGAGTCGGTCGATCGGGCGGCGCGGGGGCTCCAGGACATGGGCGTCGTGAAGGGTACGCGTGTTGCGCTCTGCCTGCCGAACACGCCCTATTATCCGATCCTGTTCTTCGCGATCCTCAAAGCCGGCGGCGTCGTCGTCAACGTCAACCCGCTCTATGTCGAGCGCGAGTTGGCGCATCTGCTCGAGGATTCGGGCGCGACGATCATCGCCACCTGCGACATCGCCGAGATCCACGCGCGCGTGCTGAAGGTCGCGGGGCAGATGGGCGTGAAGCATGTCATCACCTGTCCGATCGCCGGCGCGTTGCCGACGCTGAAGTCGATTGCCTACCGCATTTTCAAGCGCGCCGAGATCGGCCATGCGCCGAGCGATGCGCGCCACTCGACGTTCGATGCGCTGCTCAAGGCGAAGGGTGCACCATCCCCCGTTGTCGTGTCCCCCAACGAGGTCGCGGTGCTGCAATATACCGGCGGCACGACCGGCGAGCCCAAGGCGGCGATGCTCAGTCACGCCAATCTCGTCGCGAACGCCGATGCGATGGTCGTGTTCGTCGGTGGCGAGCAGCCGCATCAGGATCGCGTGCTCGGCGCGTTGCCGCTGTTCCACGTCTTTGCGCTGACCACCGTGCTGACCTATTCGATCCGCACCGGCGCGGAGATGATCCTGATGCCGCGCTTCGAACTCGGAGCGCTGCTGAAAACGATCGCGCGCACCAAGCCGAGCTATTTCCCCGCGGTGCCGACGATCTATGCCGCGATCACCACCGCCGCCGAGACACAAAAGATCGACTTGTCCTCGATCCACGCGTGCATTTCCGGCGGGGCACCGCTGCCAGCGGAGGTGCGGATCGCGTTCGAGGCAGCGACCGGCGCCAAATTGTGCGAGGGGTATGGTCTGTCGGAAGCCTCGCCGATCATCACCTGCAACCCGATCGATGGCCTCAACAAGCCGGGCTCGGCGGGCTTGCCGTTTCCCGGCACGACGATCGAGATCCGAGATCGCGAAGACTCGACCCGGCTTCTCCCGATCGGTGACAATGGCGAGATTTGCGCGCGCGGTCCGCAGATCACGCAAGGCTATTGGCACAAGCCCGCTGCCACCGCCGAACTGTTCGCGGACGGCGCGCTGCGCACCGGCGATGTCGGCCATCTCGACGCGGACGGCTATCTGTTCATCGTCGACCGGATCAAGGACCTGATCCTCGCCGGCGGCTACAACGTGTATCCGCGTGTGATCGAGGAAGCGTTGTATGAACACCCCGCCGTGCTCGAAGCCGTGGTGATCGGCGTGCCCGACAAATACCGCGGCCAGGCGCCGAAAGCTTTCGTCGTGCTGGCCGAAGGTACGGTCGCTACCCCGCTCGAACTGCGCGATTTTCTTCGGGACAAGATCAGCAAGATCGAGCTTCCCCGCGAGGTCGAAATCCGCGACAGTCTCCCCAAGACGCTGATCGGCAAGCTATCCAAAAAGGAACTTGTCGCTGAAGAGACCGCAAAGGCGGCGGCGTCGGAGGCGAGGGGAGTGGACGCGTGAACGACCGACAGGACGATCTTACCGGCATACAGGAGGTGTCGCGCATGCTCGGCGTGAGCGCGCGGACGCTGCGGTTCTACGAGGACAAGGGGCTGATCGAGCCCTGCCGGATCGGCACGACGCGGGTCTACACGCGGCGCGAAGTCGCCCGGATGCAGTTGATCCTGCGTGGCAAGCGGCTGGGTTTCACCCTGCGTGACATAGAGGAGTTCCTCGACCTCTACGACGCCGACCCGCAGCATGTGGAGCAGATGCGCGCGCTGGCCGAACGCTGCCGCCAACGGATCGACCTGCTCGACGCGCAACGCGAGGCGATCGTCCAGACGCGCGACGAGTTGGAGAAGATCGAGCAGGAGGCTCTCGCGCGGATTCCGCCGGGAACGGTCTAAGTAAGACGGGAGGTCGCCCCCCCGAAATTGCACGACGCGCTCGAAGCTGCACCACCCCGGCGAAGGCCGGGGCCCAGTTGGCGAGGTGGCAATAACGAAGCGCAGCGCGGGTCAGCAACCTCCCCCAACTGGACCCCGGCCTCCGCCGGGGCGGGGTTTGTCGGTGTGATGGAGGGACACTAAAATCCTCCCCCGCCAGGGGGAGGTGGCTGGCGCTTGCCAGACGGAGGGGGAGGACACGGAAACTGATGTTCCGTGTCCTCCCCCTCCGCTACCTTCGGTGCCACCTCCCCTTTGCGGGGGAGGATCGCAAAAGTTCTCGAGCTTAAAGTCCCACGACACCTCCATCGGTCTTCGTGATCACGATCGTCGCGGACCGTGGTCGCGAAGGAGCCGTCACCGCGCCGGCCTGGTTAGCCGGCCAGCTGCTCGTAATGTTCGTCGGCCCGCCATTCTCGCCGGGATGCTGGATGTTGACGAACAGCGACCGGCCGTCCGGCGTCGTATGGATACCGGTGATCTCGCACTCCTTCGGCCCGACCAGGAAGCGGCGCAGTGCCGCGCCCGGTGCCTTGCCGACCCGCGTCGTTACCGAACCGGTTGCCGCACCGATCGTGTTGATCACTGTCCGCGTGCCGCCGTCGTTGACGATCCCCGGTACCGAGGCGAGCAGCATGCAGTTGGTGACGTCGGTGTACGCGCCGTCATCCGTCTCGATCCACATCACCGGTGCGATCGTTCCCGAAGCATTGCTCGGCAGGCCGAACCACAGGCCGTCGGGCGACGAGAAGTCGTTGGTCGCATCGAGACCAGACAGGTTGATGTTGGTCGCATCCAGATCGGAGCCGGCACCAAACGCATAGATGTCCCAAGCGAACGTCGTTGCCTCGGATGTGTCGCCAGTCTCGCGCAGGCGGATGATGTGGCCGTTGGCGTTACCCGTGGTCTGGCCGCCCGTGGTCTTGGGATCGACATAGGCGCGCGGGTTGGGCGCGTCCGCGGTAGCCACCGTGCGCGACGAGTTGTTGGTCAGCGTGCAATACATCTCGCCGGTCGCCGGATTGACTGCGGTCCACTCCGGGCGATCCATGCGGGTCGCACCCAGTGCATCCGCCGCCAGCCGCGTGTTGATCAACACATCGACCTGACTTGCGAACGGATAGGCGGCGTTGGCGGAGGTGAGCGGCCCCTGGCCGAACACCAGCGGCAACCACTGACCGCTGCCGTCCGCTGCGAGCTTCGCAACGTAGAGCGTTCCAGCGTCGAGATACTTGTCACCGATCGCGAGACGGTTCGCTGCGCTCGCATCCGCCGCAGACCACGGCGTCGCCGACACGAACTTGTAGATATACTCGTTCTGCGCGTCGTCGCCCATGTAGAAGGCCGGCTTCACGCCCGCGATCGTCCGGCCGATCTGGCAGCCTTCGTGGTTCATACGACCCAGCGCGGTTCGCTTGCGCGGCGTCGAGGCTGCGTCGAACGGGTCGATCTCGACCACCCAGCCGTACTGGAAGATCTCGTTGCGGAAATCGCCCGTGCCATCGGCAGGCGCGCTGGCCTGTGCGGTGATGTTCCAGCGCGAATAGATGGTGCTGGTCGTGTCGGCTGGCATGACCGTCGACCAGCCATAGTTACCGCCGGTGTTGCTCTCGCCCTTGCCGTAGCGCGTCAGCGAGGTGTTCGCCTTTACGCCCACCGGACCAGTTGCCGCGCGTCGCGCCGCGTCGCCGACTTCACGCCTGAAATAGCCGACCCAGTTCTCTTCGTTCGTCAGATACGTGTGCCAAGGCATTGTGCCGTTGGCACAATTGTTGATCGTGCCGCGGCCCGTGGTAGCATCCGGCGAGTAGCGCGTCTTGAGGCTATCGGCGCCGCGCACCGGGCCAGAGAAGCTCATCGGCGTCAGCGGCGTGATACGGCGGTTGAAGGACGACGCTGTCGTGTAGCTCCAGGCGGCCGCGCGGTTGACTTCGATGACCGACACACCGTGGCATTCCATTTCCTTCAGCGCTTCGGCTTCGGGGCGGACGCCAGCGGTCGTGGTCGGGCCGTTGGGATGCAGATAGGCTTGCGTGATGTTCTCGTGGTTGAGCACGAGCAGGCCGCGGGTGTTGCCGTTCGCGTCGGGCGTGCCGGTGGCGGACATGCCGAAATAGCTCATGCCGTCATGATGATCGCCCGCGCGCTTCGAGAAGGTCGCGTCGGTGCCGTCATTGGCATACGCGCCAACGCCGCTGCCGATCGGATCACCGAGCCGGTACAAGACCGTCACTGCGTAACCCGCTGGCACTGCAACGACATCCGCAAGGCTCTTCGCAACGGCCGTGAAGCCCAACGAGGCCGCGCCGACGGTCACGCTGGTCGTCGCGCTGACCGAACCGCTGGCCGAAACCGCGGTAAACTGGAAGCTGAGGACGGTCCCGGCAGCAGCACCCGGTACGACGAAGGTCGCGGTGGCGGTCGAGGCACCGGCTAGCGTGACGGCGGGGCCGGCGGTCTGGGTCCAGGTTACGCTGTCGACCTGGCCGATCGCTGCGCCGGTCAGCGTCGCGACGCGGCCCGCGGTCGAGCTGCCGCCGGCGGTCGCCGTCACCGTGACTGGGCTTGAGCCGTTGCCGTCATTGTCATCGTCGCAGCCGGTCAGCAACATGCCGCCGAACACCGCGGCGGCGGTCGCGGACATGCCGCCCATCAAGGTCTGGCGACGCGAATAGCGCGACTCGATCAGGTCGTTGATATGCGGATTGGCGGTCGGGTTGGTATCGATATCGCCGTCGGTATAGATGGTCTCGAACGTCATGCTTGGTCCCCCCGGGGATGGTTGCGTGGTGTGTAACGATGCGTGAGAGTTAGAATTTTGCGCCTAGCTCGACGCCATAGAAGCGTGGCTCGCCGGCGATGTAGGTCGGAATACCGAAGCCGCCGCCGGTGTTGCCCGCGTCGATCAGGTAGCGCTTGTTTGTCGCGTTCCGGACGAACCCGCCGACACTGTAGCGACCTTGCGCGAACTCGACCCCGGCGCGGGCGTTGACCAATGTGTAGCCGGGCGTGCTGATCGCCGGATTGTTCGGCAGCTCGAAAAACGCCTTGGTGCGGTAGGTAACGCTCGGCGTGGCATAGACCGTCGCGCCGCCGACCGGCAGGCGAAGGATCACGCCGCCCGACGCGGTCGTGTCCGGCTGAAGGCGGAAGCGGTTGCCGGCGAATACGCCGTTCACCGCTTCGTCGCCGATGCCGCCGTCGATGTACGCAAACGTCCCGAATACCGAGAGATACGAGGCGAGCCTCAGATTGCCTTCGAGCTCAACGCCGAGGTTTTTGGCCGACCCAGCGCTCTGCGTCGTAGTCACGCCGTTGTTCGTCACCGACACCTGGAAGCCGTCATAGGTCTGGTAGAAGACCGATGCCGCGCCGCTGAACGGGCCGACGCGACCCTTGATGCCGCCCTCGTAGTTCCAGACGTTCTCCTGCGGGACGACCTGCAGGTTGGGGCCGACGCCGAACGCGGTGCGCTGCGCGGCGAGCTGAACCACCGGCGAGCGGCGTCCCTTGCTGATCGTCGCATAGAGATTGACCGCGTCGTTGAGCTTCAACAGCGCGTTGAAGCGCGGCAGGATCGCGGTGAAGCTCTTCTCCGCGACGAACTTGTTGCCGTTGGTGTTGGCCGTCCCGAGCAGGCTCGACTGGATGCCGAGGGCTGCCAGGATCACCGAGTTCGGCTGGACCGACGAATAGCCCGACTGGCGATCCTCGATCAGGATGCGCGCGCCGGCGGTCAGTTCGAGCGCGGGTACCGGAATGTACGTCGCGTCGGCGAATACCGAGTAGGTGTCGTTGTTGCCGTAGTTCGTGAACTCCGCGGCGTAAGGTATTGCCGTTGCACGACCACCCGTAAGCGCCGCGGTTGCGCGCGTCGCGGGAACCGTGCCGTTCGGTGCAACACATCCGGTCCCGGTCGGGATGCCCGCGCCGTTCAGCGCCGAGCGGATCGGGGCGTAGGCGGGCGTGACCGAGCAGGCCAGATACGTGCCCTCTTCGGTCGCGAACGGGACGCGCTGGAAGCCGTTCTCGAAGAACGCGTTCCAGCCGACCGAGGCGCGGTACTTAGGCCCTTCGAAAGCAAAGCGGCTCTCATGGCTCCACTGGTCGCCCTTCGCGTCCTCGGCGAATTCGAGATACGCGGCGGGGCCACCATCGGCGTCGAACACTTCGAGTGCGTCGAACTTGCGATACCCGTTGACGGTGGTGAAGGTGATGCCCGGCGACAGCTCCGCGGTGATCGTCAGGTTCGCGTCATAGACGTTGCGGTCGAGACCAAGCTTGCGCGCGCCGAGTGCGGTCGCGCTGTACGGCGAGCCCGAAAGTTCCGCGTAGCCATAGTCGCCAGTCTGGCCGCCGGTCGGGGCGTGCGCGCGGCTCTTGAATGCGGTGCCGGGGTTGCGCTGTCCGTCATAGGTCAGGACGAGGTCGGCGGTGATGCTGTCGCTCGGGCGATAGCGGAGCGAGCCGCGGATGCCGCGCTGGTCCTGGCCGTTTAGATCGTCCTGGTCGACGCCACCCTGGTTCTGGTTCGGCACGTTCGCATCGCCCGCGATGTTGCGGACGTAGCCCTTGCGATATTTATACGCGAAGGCGATGCGGCCGGCGAGCACATCGTTGCCCGCATTCAGGAAGCCCGACACCTGGGTGCGGTCGAAATTGCCGTACGTGCCGTTGATCGCGCCCGATACGCCGGCCTCCGGCTTGGCCGAGACGAGGCTGATCGCGCCGACTGCAGCCGCAGTGCCGAACAAGGTCGCCTGCGGTCCCTTCACGACTTCGATCCGCGAGAGATCGAACAAATCCTGATAGGCGCCGCGCGAACGGCTGATGTCGATGCCGTTGTAGTAGAGCGTGACGCGCGCGCCCTGCTGCGACGATCCGTTGTCCGAGGTGATGCCGCGGATCACGAAGCCCGGGTTGTTCGCGCTCTGCTCCTGGATCTGGAGGCCGGGAATAAAGGCGGCGACTTCGCTCAGCGAGTTGACACCGATCGACGCCATGCGAGCGCCGGTCAGCGCGGTAACGGTAATGGGGACGTCTTCGATCCGCTGTTCGCGCTTCTGCGCGGTGACGACGATCTCGTCGTCCGACGTTGCGGCCTCGGTTTCGGCTTGGGCAGTGGCTGGGGTGCCAGCTTGTGCAAGCGCCATGGTCGAGCAGGTCGTGGCGAGCGTCGCAACCGCGAGCCGCGTGAAGATACGTGTCATTAAGTCCCCCGTGTCGTTGCCGTCGCACTACGGGGACGAGGTGACGTTTCGATGGCGTCTTCATGAAAGCAAAATGACTATTCCGTAACGGCGCTGTCACATCGTTGCCGCCGGGGTGTCTTCGATCGTGGCTAGCAGGCGGGCAACACCCGTTACGAAAGCCCGAGACGATGACGATCAACCGCCGCGATGCGCTAAAGAATGCCCTTAAGTTCGCTGGCTCCGGCGCGACGCTCGCGCTTCCCGCTGTAGCTTCACAAGCGGCAGGTACGGCGAAAGCGCGCTTCGATCACGGGGTAGCGAGCGGTGATCCTTCGGTCGACGGCGCTATCCTCTGGACGCGGGCGACACCGGTCGATGCGGCGCAGGCCGGCGATATCGCGCTGACCTGGCACGTTGCGGAGACCGAAGGCGGCAAGCCGATCCGCTCGGGCACGGTCAAGGCCCGCGCGGCGCGCGACTTCACCGCCAAGGTCGAGGCGACCGGGCTCCAGCCGGGGCACGAATATCGCTATTGGTTCGACGCCGCGGACGGCACGCGCTCGCCGGTCGGCCGGCTCCGGACGCTGCCGAAGGGCAAGGTCGCCGACGTCGTCATGGCAGTCGTCTCGTGCCAGCTCTACGCGGGCGGGCTGTTCAATGCATATGACACGATCGCCAAGCTCGACCGGCTCGACGCCGTCCTGCACCTCGGCGACTATATCTATGAATACGGCGCCGATGGTTACGGCGCCGACATCGCCAAGAAGATCAATCGTCTAGTCGAGCCGCGTCACGAGATCGTCAGCCTCGCCGACTACCGGATGCGCCACGCTCAGGTGAAGCGCGACGTCGACATGCAGGCGGCGCACGCACGCGCCGCGTTCATCTGCGTCTGGGACGATCACGAGGTCGCCAACGACGACTGGATGCACGGTGCCGAGAACCACGATCCCAAGACCGAGGGCGACTGGGACGTGCGCAAGGCCGCCGCGATGCAGGCGTATTTCGAATGGATGCCGATCCGCGATCCCAAGCCCGGCCAGCCTTGGGCGGCGATCAACCGCAGCTTCGATTTCGGCGATCTCGCGACGCTGGTGATGGTCGAGACGCGGCTGCTGGCGCGCAGTCATCAGGTCGTGTCGAAGGGCGAGGCGATCACACCCGCCGAATACGCGCCGATGCTGGCGGAACGCGCGCGGCCTGACCGCGAACTGCTTGGGCCGGCACAGCTCGCCTGGGTCGAGAAGACGATGGCAACGTCCGTGTCGGCGGGGAAACCGTGGCAGGTGCTGGGCAACCAGATCGTGATGGCGAAGGTCGCGGGCCCCGACATGGAGCGGCAACTCGGACCGGTGAAGTTCGGCGAGACGATGGCGAAGCTGCCGGCGATGTGGCGCGAGCGACTGGCGGCGGGCATCGCTTCGTACCGAGCCGGCATGCCGTTCGGTCTCGACAGTTGGGACGGCTATCCGCCCGCGCGCGAGCGTCTGTACGCTGCGTTCCGGCGGGCGAAGTCGCGGCCGATCGTGCTGTCGGGTGACAGTCACGCCGCCTGGGCGAACGATCTGCACGACGACGCGGGCAAGCTGGTCGCGGTCGAATTCGGCTGCACCGCGATCACCAGTCCGTCCTACGGTTCGCTGTTGCCGGGGATCGGTGCCTTGATCGCAGACGCCAACAAGGGTGAGGTCCGGTTCTGCGACCAGGACGCCAAGGGCTTCACGCTGCTGACGCTCACGCCTGAGCAGGCGACCGCCGATTTCGTGACCGTGTCGACGGTGTTTGCCAAGCCGTTCACCCAAGCGACCGTTAAGCGGTTTCGTGCACAGGCTGCTCGGCCCGAACTGCCGCTGGAAGAGATTGCCTAAAACGATCCTCCGTTCGAATAGGATCGGAAACCGGTCGCCGATCGCTCGGGCTAGCGCCTGACAATCAAAGTTTTTCCGCCGCAAAGTTCAATCGACTGTCAATTCCCATTCACCAAGGGGATATTCGTCTCCTCGGACGGAGATGGGAATGCAGCGAGAGGCTTCGAGTTCGACGGTAGGATGGCCGACCGTCCTTCTGGCAGGTATCGTGTACGGCGGATGGATGGTCGCGACGGCGTGGCATGCGGTCATTTCGACGCCGTTTCTGGTGCTGATCGGCGGGTGGTTGCTCGCCTGGCAGGGATCGCTGCAGCACGAGGTCATTCACGGGCATCCGACGCGGATCCGATGGATCAACGACGCGATCGGGTTTGCGCCGTTGTCGCTGTGGCTGCCCTATCGCCTTTACCGCCGTAGCCATGTCGCGCATCACCGCGCGGAGGTCATCACCGATCCGCGGCATGATCCAGAGTCCCGCTACCGCGTGCAGGTGCGTGGTTTCGCCACAGTCCTCGGCCAGCTTCAATCCACGCTTCTTGGTCAGATGGTTTTCGGACCTGCGATTTCGGTCGGGCGCTTCTTCCTGCAAGAGTCCCGCCGACTGGTGCGCGGACCGGCGCACGTCGTGCGCGACTGGGCGCCGCACCTCATTGCGGTCGCGCTGGTGCTTTGGTGGCTCGATCATGTCGGTCTTGGCGTCGTCCGTTACGTGCTCTGCTTCGTCTACCCGGGCATGGCGCTGACCATGGTGCGCTCCTACGCCGAGCACCGCGCCGATCTTGCGAGCCCCGGCCGCGCCGCCAGCGTCGAGCATGGCGGGCTGCTCGGGCTGCTGTATCTCAACAACAATTTGCATGCCGCGCATCACGAGCGGCCCTCGCTCCCCTGGTACGACCTGCCAGCGTATCACCGACATAACCGAGCGCGGTTCGCCGACGCGGGGGCACCGATCTATCAGGGGTATGGCGAGATCGTCCGGCGGTTCGCATTCAGCCCGCATGACGACATGGTCCACCCCCTCCACCGCGCGCCCGTGTCTTGACGGACCGGATCGCTTCGCTCGGGATGTACGATCACCCCGCGCAGCATGCTGCGAACGACCGGCTGTGGTCGGCGATTGCCGCCGTCCTGCGCGAACGCGGTGTCGCGGAGGTGCCCGATCGGCTCGATCGAACACGCGACGTCCAGGCGATCTGGCGCGATCCGGCGCTGCTGGTCGGTCAGGCCTGTGGCTATCCGTTGATCGCCGATCCGACGCTGAATCTGCACGTGTTGGCGTTCCCGATCTACGCCGGGCAAGAAAGTGGCAGCGTGATCGTGGCGAGAGCGGACGATCCCCGCGGGTCGGTAGCGGCGTTTCGCGGTAGCCGCGCGGCCATCAACGATCGCCAGTCGAACACCGGCATGAACCTGTTCCGCGCTACGATCGCGCCGTTTGCGGGGCAGGGGGCGTTCTTTGCCGAGGTGCTGGAAACCGGCGCGCATCGAGCCAGCATCATCGCGGTCGGGATGGGCAAGGCGGACCTCGCGGCGATCGACAGCGTGACCTATGCGGCGATCGCGCGGTTCGAGCCGGCTTTGGTTACGGGCCTCAAGATCGTCGCACCGAGCCCCGCATCGCCGAGCCTGCCCTTCGTGACCGCGGCCGGGACCGACGCCGAGACGGTGGCGGCATTGCGAAGCGCGCTCGATCATGTCGCCGCCGATCCCGATCTGGCGGCGGTGCGCGAGACGCTGTTTCTTGCCGGGATCATACCCGCCGAGCCGGACGCGCTGACCCCGATATCGACGCTGGAAGCCGAGGCTGTCCGGGCCGGCTATTTCACACTCCGCTGACATGAAGGACAACGCCGTGTCATCAGTATCCGACCCGGTCGACCTCTCGACGACGATCGACGAACTGCGCAGCGCGCGTCGCGCCTGGCGGCAGGAGCAGGACGGCCGGCATAGCGTCGCGCGCTTCCCGTCGCTGGACGAGACCGGTCGCGCGCTCGACGATCTCGTCGCCGCGCTGTTTCCCGGGCGGCTCGGCATGTTCGCAGGTCCGGTCGAGCGCGAGGACGCGTTCGTCGAGACGCGGCTCCGTCAGGCGCTGGAACGGCTGCAACGGCAGGTCGAACGCGAATTCGCCTATTGGCAGGAAGAGGCGGTGCTGTCGTTCGACGTCAGCCATGCGAGCATGATCATCGGCCTGTTCTGCGCGGAACTGGGGCCGATCCGCGAACTGGTCGACGACGACGTCCGCGCGGCATTCCTCGGCGATCCGGCGGCCCGCAGCGCGGACGAGATCCTGATCTGCTACCCCGGCATCGTCGCGATCCTGTACCACCGGATCGCGCACGCGCTCTACGGGCTCGGCGCACCGATCGTCGCGCGGATCATCTCCGAACTCGCCAACAACCGCACCGGCATCGACATCCACCCCGGCGCGACGATCGGCCGCAGCTTCTTCATCGATCACGGTACCGGCGTCGTGATCGGCGAGACCGCGATCATCGGCGACCGGGTGCAGATCTACCAGCACGTCACGCTCGGCGCGCGCAGTCCGCTCGGCGTGACCGACGTGTCGGCGCGCGAACGGCTGGCGCGGCATCCGATCGTCGAGGACGACGTGGTGATCTATGCCGGCGCGACGATCCTCGGCCGCGTGACGATCGGGCAGGGCGCGACGATCGGCGGCAATGTCTGGCTGCTGGAGGACGTGCCCGCGGGAAGCGTCGTCGCGCAGCCGACTGCGGTGATCCTGGCGGGCGATGCGGCGGATCAACTGCACGAGACGCTGCGAGGGCGCGCCGCATGAGACGCTTTGCCTGTTGCCGGCGCGAGGATGGGCCGCCCAAGCCCGTGATCGGCGTGCTGTGCTGCAACGAAGTGGTCGATCGGCCGATCCAGGCGGTCGCCACCCGCTTCGTCGAGCCGCTGGTACGCTATGCCGGCGCCACCGTATTGCTGGTGCCGGCCGTGGCGGATGCGATGGACACGCGGGCGCTGGCCGGACGGCTCGACGGCCTGTTGCTGACCGGATCGCGGTCGAACGTCGCGGGGGCACGCTACGGCAAGTCGGACGCGGCCGACGACGCTCTCGATCTGGACCGTGATGCGGTGGCGATCGAACTGGCGGGCCGGATGATCGAGGCGGGGCGGCCGGTGTTCGGTATCTGCCGCGGGTTGCAGGAGCTGAACGTGCTGTTCGGCGGCACGCTGACCGATGCGCTGGACGATGGCCATTACCGGTCGACCGACGACGCGACAGCGTACGAGACGTTGTTCGACCATGTCCACGACGTGAGACTGCGATCGGGCGGGATGCTCGCAGCAGTGATCGCCGAGCCCAGCATCTCGGTCACGTCGGTTCACCGGCAGGGTATCGATCGGCTGGGGGAGGGGCTCAGCGTCGAGGCGCATGCGGTTTCGGACGGGCTGGTCGAGGCGTTCTCGGCGCGTCCGTGCGGCGGCGACGTCCTGGCGGTGCAATGGCATCCCGAATGGGACGTTGCAGCCAGCGCATCCAGCCGCGCATTCTTTTCACTTATCGGCCAGTCGCTTGGGACCTATCGGGACCGATGACTGCGACCACTCGTTTGGTTCGCACGGAGATCGTCGCAGAGCGATCCACTAACAGGGACACTATCATGACTGCTTATCGTACCGCGTTGACGCTCGCCACCTCGACCCTCGCCTTCGCCAGCGCGCATGTTGCTTATGCGCAGGACGTGCCCGCGCAAACGGCGACCGCGCCTGCCGCAGACCCCGCGGCGGCGCCCGACACGGGAGACGATATCATCGTCACGGGTACACGCGCGGTTGGTCGGTCGCGGCTCGACAGCGCGTCGCCGGTCGACGTGCTGAGTTCGGCCGCGATCCAGCGCCAGGGGACGACCGAGCTCGGCGCAGCGCTGTCGGCGATCGCGCCGTCGATCGACTTCCCGCGGCCGTCCGCCGTCGACGGCACCGACGCGATCCGCCCGGCGACGTTGCGCGGCCTTTCGCCCGACCAGACGCTCGTGCTGGTCAACGGCGTGCGTGGCCACACTGCGGCACTGCTGAACGTCGGCGGGTCGGTCGGGCGCGGCTCGGCTGCGGTCGATCTGAACACGATCCCGACGGTTGCGCTCGACCGTATCGAGGTGCTGCGCGACGGGGCGTCCGCACAATATGGCTCGGATGCGATCGCCGGTGTCGTCAACCTGCGGCTACGCGAGGCACGATCGGGCGGTGGCATGACCGTCAACTACGGCTTCTACAACACCGATATCGACACCGCGCGCGGCAGCCGCAGCACGAATGGCGAGCATGCGCTGACCGTGTCCGGCTGGCAAGGCATCGGCTTTGGCGAGGACGGCTTCCTGACCGTTTCGGGCGAGTATCTGGATCGCCAGGCGACCAACCGCGCCGACTTCGACACGCGCACGCTGGTCAAAATTCCCGGGACGCCGGGCCGTGTGACAGGCCTCTTCGGCGATCCCAAGGTCGAGCAATACAGCATCTTCGCCAACGCCGGCACGACGCTGACCGGCACGTGGAAGCTGTACGGCTGGCTCGGCTATCAGGACCGCGACACGCGCAGCGCGGCCTTCCCGCGATTGCCGCTGCAGTCGGACCCCGTAGCAGTCGCGCGACTGGAGCTGGCAGGGCTTTCCGATGGTTTCCTGCCGCTGATCAATACCAAGTCGCGCGACATCAACTCGGCGATCGGAATCAAGGGCGTGGTCGCCGACTGGAACGTCGACCTGAACGCGAGCTATGGCCGCAACAAGATCGGGTTCCGGACGCTGGATTCCGCGAACTATGCCTATGGCCGCACCACGCAGAGGGATTTCTCGGACGGCGCGCTGATCTACGACCAGTACATCGTTGGGCTCGACGTCGATCGCAAATTCGACCTTCTGCAAGGTGTGAACGTGGCATTCGGGCTCGAAGGCCGCCGCGAGGGGTTCAAGATCCAGTCGGGCGAACTCGCATCCTATGGCTATCCCGCCGCGGGGACAGTGACCGGCGCACTGCCGACCGCACCCCCAGGTGCGCAGGGCTTTGGTGGATTCTCGCCGGACAACGCGATCGAGCGGAGCCGTCGCAACGGCAGCGTCTATCTGGATGTCGAAGCGCAGGTGACGGACAAGTTGCTGCTCGGGCTCGCCGGACGCGGTGAAGACTATTCCGATTTCGGCTCGACCGGCACCGGCAAGGTCTCCGCACGCTATGACTTCGCGCGCTGGTTTGCATTGCGTGGAACGGCGTCGACCGGCTTCCGCGCGCCGGCACTACAGCAACAGTATTTCACGTCGGTCGCAACCGTCATTCAAAACGGAAACCCAATTCAGACCGGCACCTACCCATCGGTAAGCCCCATCGCGGCCAGGCTCGGAGGCCTTCCGCTGGAGCCCGAGAAGTCGACCAATCTTTCGGTGGGCACGGTGATCCGCGCCGGCGGGTTCGAGCTAACCGTCGACGCCTATCGCATCCGCATCCGCAATCAGATCGGTCTTTCGGAGAACATCACCACGTCGTCGACCCAATCCGCCGCGGTCAATGCGCAGATCCTCAACTTGCTCGCAGGATCAGGGGCAACGGCGGCGCGGTTCTTCGTCAACGGCATCGCCTCGACCACAAAGGGCATCGACGCGGTCGCGCATTACCGGCTGCCGACCGATGCTGCGGGGACGTTCGACCTGACGATCGCCGGCAACGTCAACGACGTGAACGTCACCCGCGTGCCGACATCGACCTCGACGCTCAACCCGGCACCGACGCTGTTCGCCCGCAACCGCATCGAATCGCTGGAGAACGGTACGCCGGGCGAGAAGGTTACCGGCTCGATCGACTGGTCGCTCGACCAGCTCGGGGCACTGGCCCGCGTCACCTATTATGGCGACGTGACGCAGCCGGGCACGACCGCGGCCGGCGACGTGCACAGCGGCAAGCACCTGATCACCGATCTCGAACTCCGCTACCAGGCAAAGAAGGGCGCACAGATCGGCCTTGGCGTCAGCAACCTGTTCGACGTCTATCCCGATGCGACGAGCATCGCGAACAACCCGACCGGGGTGATCGGCTATCCCTATTACTCGCCGTTCGGGTTCAACGGCCGCTACGTCTACGCCCGTGCGGGCCTGAGCTGGTGATTAAATCATAGTCGTACGATAGGGTATTGCGTTCGGCCGCATCGCTGGGTAGCTTTCGGTTCCAGGATCGATTTCGCGCATTGCGGTCGTAATTCTGCACTAGTCATCACGGAGACCATTCGATGAAGAAGATCACGATCGTGCCAATGATTGCAGTCCTGGCGCTTGGCCTCGCCGCATGCACCAAGCCCGCAGCGACCGAGAACGTTACCGACATTCAGTCGAACACGGTCGTCGAAGAGTCGGATGCGAATCTTTCCGCGGTAGACGGTATCGAAACGAGCAACTCGACGGACCTTGAGAACTCGGTCGATTCGAATTCGAGCGGCAACGCGCTCTAATCAATGACTTGAAATTGCAACAGGTGGCTTGGTTCGGTAGCCGAACATCTGTTAGAAAACTCGAAAGGCGGCGTACTTCCCATTTCTGGGGAGTAGCCGCCTTTTGTATTTTTGAGCGGTCGAAGTACGTTATCGAGTCAATGCATTTCGGCGCAATTTATACTCTACTCACCGAAGTCGGCGAATAACTCTATTCCTATTTGATGAGTGGGTTTTACAACGGGGCAACGTCAAGGCGAAGTGAAGCTCCCTAGACGGAACCTCGTGGTCCAGCGGATCCCCTCTGCTGGGCCACCATTTTTGAGTGCGAGCTTTGGAAGAGTTCGCGACCTGCCGGCATCTGACAGGGGCCGTATTCTCGAGTATTCGCTATTAGTCAGCTGGTCTTCGGTACCGCGTTGGATCGACGTCCGCGCCAATAGCGGATCGCGGTCATCACCACCGCGACGACGACTGCGAGGATCGCAACGCCCGCCAACTTGTGCTTCGGCATGATGCTGTGGACCGCGTCGAGCAGCGTATCCCCGAACAGATAGCCGATGCCGGTGAACATCACGCCCCAGACCACCGCGGAGATCGCGTTGAGCATCATGAACGTGCGTGCGGGGACACGCGACGTGCCGATCGCGATCGGACTGATCGTGCGCAGGCCGTAGAGAAAGCGGAAGCCGAGGATGAAGACCGTCGGGTGACGTTCCAGCGTGTCGAGTGCCTTGGCGAAGGCTGGCTTGGCAGCGATCTTCCGAACACGGGCGGTGTCGCGGTAGCGGCGCCCGGCGAGGAAGAAGAGTTGGTCAGCGGCGAACGATCCCGCGACTGCCGCGGCGGCGCTGCCCCAAAGCGGCAGAAGGTGCTGGTGCGCCAGCACGCCGCCGGTCACGACCGCGGTTTCGCCTTCGAGCCCCGCACCCAGGAATATCGCGGCGAGGCCGTATTGGGCGATGAGCGTTTCGATCGACATCGCTCGCCCTTGCCGCAGCGCGGAGTTCTCCGCCAGTATCATTTATCCGCCTCGCTACGGGCGGTTATCGACGTCGGTGCGGGCTGCTATCGACCGAGATAGTCCATCTTGCCGATCGGTACGCCGCGCATCCGCAACAGCGCGTAGGCGGTCGTGACGTGGAAATAGAAATTGGGCAGCACGAACCCGAGGACATAGCTTTGGCCCGTGAAGTCCAACGTCCGGCTGGGCGTGACGATCGTGATTACAGCATCTTCCTTGCCGTCGATCGCCTCGCGCGGGACGCCATCGAGGAACGCGAGCGTTGCGGCGATGCGCTGCTGCAGCGCTGCGAAACTCGTCTCGTCGTCGGCCATCGCGATCGTCGGGACGCCACCGAGCCGGACCATCGCACCCTTGGCCGTGTCGCTGGTGCGCTGGACCTGCGCGGTCAGCGGCGCCATGTCGGTGATCAGTCGCGTGCCGAGCATGTCCGCCTCGGCGGTGCCGTGCTCCTGTGCATAGGCTTCGCCCGATTTCAGGATCGCCGAAAGACTGGCGAAACCGCGGCGAAACGCGGGGACGGTGAGGTCATAGAGCGGGGTCATGGACACAGGCGTAGGCGCGCAATCACGTCCGGTCGAGGAGGAACGCGGCAAGCTGGTTCCAGGCAGGCTGCTTTGCCGCGACGCCAATCGTATGCAGCGGGCTGCTGGAGGGAAGCGCGACGACGCTCGGTCCAGCAAAGTTCGGTCCGAGCAGCTTAAGACCCTGCTTGAGCGCGGTACCGCCGTTGAAGGCGACCGCGCGAAGCTTCGGTAATCGGCCGATGAGCGCGACGATGTCGTTGCCTTCGGCGTCGAGGATCGCCGCGTCGCTGCTTCCAGTCCGCTGCGCCGACCCGATCACGTCCCACAGCGCCACGCCGCTCGCCCGCAACGCCACCAGCCGATCCTCATAGTCGAGCGTGACGAGATCGCAGCCGATGACCGGCGACATCAGCTGCCAGAACTGGTTCTGCGGATGCGCATAATAGCGCTGCGCGGCAAGCGAGCGGTCGCCCGGCAGGCTACCCAAAACAAGAACACGCGCTTCGAAATCGAAAATCGGCGGAAACGAGTGCTTGAGCGACATTAAGATCCCCGGACTGTCACGACCGCAAGACTATGCGATACGCCGGTTATATCCTAGGGTCGGCACATATGGTCGCAACACGCGCGGTACGATCACAGGAAGGACTGCCACTTGGCACTGAACGGACAACTACCGGCGCTCGCACGGACCGGTATCGACGGGCTCGACGACATTCTCAATGGGGGGCTGACACCGGACCGGATGTACCTGGTCGAGGGTACGCCCGGCACGGGCAAGACGACGCTCGGGCTTGGCTTCCTGCTCGCCGGCGCTTCGGTCGGCGAGGCGGGGCTGTACATCACGCTGGCCGAGACCGAAGTCGAGCTGCGCGCGGTGGCGCAGACGCACGGCTGGTCGCTGGACCCGCTGACCCTGTTCGAGATGGTGCCGGCCGACGGCCTCGGCGAAGACCATGAACAGACGTTACTGCATCCGAGCGAGGTCGAGCTCGGCGAGACGATCCGCGACGTGATGGCGAAGGTCGATGAGCTTCGCCCCAAGCGCGTCGTGATCGACAGCCTGTCCGAACTGCGCCTGCTCGCGCAGAGCCCGATCCGCTATCGCCGCCAGATCCTCGCGCTCAAGCACTTCTTCTCGACGCGCGCCTGCACCGTGCTGTTCCTCGACGACAAGAGCGGCTCGGGCAGCGATCTCCAGTTACACAGCATCGCGCACGGCGTGATTTCGCTCGAACAGACCTTGTCAGGGTTCGGCGCGCAACGTCGCCGCCTCCACGTCGTCAAGATGCGCGGCGTGCGGTATCGCGGCGGCTATCACGATTTCGAGATCGAGCGTGGTGGACTGTGCGTCTACCCACGCCTCGTCGCATCCGAACACGTCATGAAATATTCGGACGAGGCCGTTTCGACCGGCTCGACCGAACTCGACACGTTGCTGGGTGGTGGCTTGATCCCGGGCACCGCGACATTGCTGACGGGGCCTGCAGGTGTCGGCAAGACGACCGCGTCGGTCCAGTCGGTGATCGCAGCGCTGGAGCGGGGCGAGCGCGCCGCGTATTTCCTGTTCGACGAGCGGTTGCCGACGTTGCTCAAGCGGAGTGCGTCGCTCGGCATGGACCTGACGCCGTTCGTCGAGAACGGGCAACTGGAACTGCGGGCGATCGATCCGGCCGAAATGTCGCCGGGTGAATTCTCGGGTGCGGTGCGAAATGCGGTCGAGCAGCACGGAGCGAAGATCGTCGTCATCGACAGCCTCAATGCCTATCTTCAGGCGATGCCGAACGAACAGTTCCTGATCCTACAGATGCACGAGATGCTGACGTATCTCGGCCAGAAGGGGATCGTCAGCTTGCTTATCCTCGGCCTGCACGGGATCACCGGCGACGTTCGCTCGGATGTCGATCTCAGTTATCTGTCCGATACGATCGTCCAGCTCCGCTATTTCGAGGCGCATGGCGAGGTGCGGCAGGCGATTTCGGTCATCAAGACGCGCACCGCACGGCACGAACGCACGATCCGGGAGTTTCAGATCGGTAGCAACGGATTGCTGGTCGGCGAGCCCCTTCGCGAATTCCAGGGCGTGCTGACCGGCGTTCCGACATTCTCGGGCGAAGGAAAGACGTTGATGGCCAGTCGGATGGGGATGCAGGACTCGCGCGTCTGATATGGACGATCGCGTCCTGATCCTGGCGCCCCGTGGGCGCGATGCGGCAATCGCGTCGGACCTGCTCGGGCGGAATGACATCGTCGCCTATGTGTGCCGCGATCAGATGGACCTGATCGCCGAACTCGCCAAGGGCGCGGGCGCGGTGATGCTGACGGAGGAAGCACTCGCCACCGAGGAAGTCGCTCCGCTGGCGGAATGGGTCGCGGCGCAACCCAATTGGGCGGATATCCAGTTCGTCGTGCTGGCCAACGGAACGCGGACGCCGCGCACGCCGCGGGCCACGCAACGCCTTACTGACCTGGGCAATGTCCTGCTGCTGGAGCGCCCGCTGCATGCCGAGGCGATGCTGGGTGCGATCCGGTCGGCGCTGACGGCGCGGCGGCGGCAATATGAGTTGCGCGACGTCGCGGTGACGCTCGAACGCGCGGTACTCGACCGGACCAGCGAACTCAGAACCGCGCGCGAAAGCCTGGAAATCGCGCTCGAAGCTGCCGGCATGGGAAGCTGGGACATCGACCTGACGACCGGCGAATCCCGACGGACGCTGCGGCACGATGCGATCTATGGCTATCCGGAGGGTCGGCCCGACTGGACGATGGAAACCTTCCTGAGCCATATCGACGTCAAACAACGGGGCACCGTCACGCGCGCGATGACCGAGGCGACCCGAACCGGCGTTATCGACGTCGAGTACCGCATCGATGCGGCCGACGGTGCGTCACGGTGGCTCGTCGCCAAGGGGCGCGTCCAGTATGACGATGCCGGCAAGGCCGCGCGGATGACTGGCGTGGTCTCCGACGTCACCGATCGGAAGGAAGCCGACGCGCAACTCGCGCAGGCGCAGAAGATGGATGCGATCGGCCAGCTGACCGGTGGCGTCGCGCACGATTTCAACAATCTGTTGACGCCGATCGTTGGTAGCCTTGATCTGCTGCGACGTCGGCACAAGGACGACGAGCGTACGCAGCGGATGATCAGCGGCGCGTTGCAGGCGGCGGAGCGGGCGGCGACGTTGACGCAGCGGTTGCTGGCGTTCGCCCGGCGGCAAGCTCTCCAGCCACGCGCCGTCGATATTGGCGCGCTGATCGACGGGTTGGTCGACCTGATGCGGCGCTCGCTCGGGCCGTCGATCGCAGTGACGCTTGAGATTCCGCGACATTTGTCATCGGCGCGCGTCGATCCCAATCAGCTCGAACTCGCACTGCTCAATCTCGCTATCAACGCGCGCGATGCGATGCCAGGCGGTGGCAAGCTCACCCTGACGGTCAGCGAGGTCGTCGTCGACGATCGCAACATGGTCGGCCTTGCCCCAGATCGCTACGTACGGATCGCTGCGATCGATACCGGCGTTGGCATGGACCGCGCCACGCTCGCCCGCGCGACGGAGCCATTCTTCTCGACCAAGGGCGTCGGCAAGGGCACCGGGCTGGGGCTGTCGATGGTCCACGGCCTCGCCGCGCAATCGGGCGGCACGCTCCGCCTGACCAGCGAACCCGGCTCCGGCACGACGGTCGAGCTGTGGCTGCCGGCAACCGAGGAAGCGGCGACCGAAACGGTAGAGAATACCGCAGAGCCGGTCATCGCGCGGCGTGCGGCCAAGGTGTTGCTTGTCGACGACGAGGATCTGGTACGCGCGGCGACCGCCGACATGCTGCGCGACATCGGCTATGTCGTGGTCGAGGTCCCCTCCGCCAGCCAGGCGCTGTCGGCAATCCGATCCGGCGTCGATGCGGACATCCTCGTCAGCGATTACCTGATGCCGGGCATGACCGGAGGACAACTCATCACCGAACTCTGGTCGTCAGGCAACCGCATCCCGGCTTTGCTGGTGACCGGCTATGCCGCGGCGGGCGAGGACGTGCCCGAGGGCGTCACCCGTTTGTCGAAGCCGTTCCGCCAGACCGATCTCGCCGCGCGGGTCGACGAACTGCTGCGCCAGTCGCCGCCGGGCCGCCCGAAGCTGCGCGCGGTCGAGTGAGATCGGACCGGGCGGATACCCCCCGGTCCGATATTCGTCCCAGTTTCAGAAGCCCTTCTTCAACGAAACGAAGAACTGCCGCGGTGCGCCGGCGAGAAGCGTCTGATTGTCACCGCTCGCGGTGAAACCGTTCGACCCGATCGTCGAAATATACTTCTTGTTGGTCAGGTTGGTGACGTTGCCCTCGATCGCGACGCCGTGCAGTGCGCCATCGCCTTCGAAGCGGTAGCCGATGCTCGCATCGACCAGCACGCGGCTCGGCACCGATTGGTCGTTGAGATAGGTGAAGTAGCGCTTGCTCATGTAATCCGCGCCGACCCGACCGGTGAAGCCCGACTGTTCGAGCACGATCTCGCCCTTGACCATGTGCTTGGGCGTATCGACGACGGTGTCGCCCTTGCGGACCTGGACCGATCCGGAGGCGTCGGTGACCGTGTCCTGATATTCCGCGTTGGTGTAGGAATAGCTCGCGAACAGCGAGAGCGGGCGGAACACGCGGTAATTGGCGGAGACTTCGGCGCCGTACGTGCGCACGCTGCCCGCGTTGTTGAGCGTCGGTGCGTTGCCGAGGATACCGACGCCGTTCGCAAACGCGAGCAGGCGGTTCGAGAAGTCGACATAATAGCCGACCGCCGACGCCTGGAACGGTCCGCTATGCAAGCGGACACCGCCTTCCGCGGTCTTCGAGCGCTCGGGCTTGAGGCGCCCGCGGACGGCGTTGAAGCCCGTCTGCGTCGCCGCGAACGGCCCGGTGGTCGCCGACGACACGAACGCGCGCATGTTCTCGGTATAGTCCGCGAAGACTTCCGCCGCCGGCGTCAGCTTGAACAGGATACCGGCCTGAGGCTGGAACCAGTCCTTGGCGGAGATGCGGCCGATCGACAGCGGCGCGGTCGTATCGGGCAGCATCGTCGCGCTGTTGACGACATAGGCGCCCTTCCACCCGGCGTTGACGATCAACCGATCGCCCGCCAGCTTAAGCGTGTCCTCGACATGATACTGCATCGTGTCGGTGCCGTACTTGCCGTCCCACTGCGTCGCGTACGAATTCTTCTGGAACTTCAGCACGTCGCGGTTGGGCGTGGCGCTGTCCGTCATCCCATAGAAGCGCCGCGCCTGCGTGAAGGTGTTCGTCTCCAGCCAGCCGCCGACTTCGACGGTGTTCGCACCCGTCTCATAGGCGATGTTACTGAGCGCACCGCCGCGCTTGATGCTGTATTCCGTCGTCCGGAAGCCGAGTGGGCTCGGTGCGGTGATCGCGCTGCCGTCCTGGTTCAGCGCGCCGGCCGGGGTGGGCGAATAGGGCGTGATCCACGATCCCTGGCCCTTGTTGTTGTGATAATAGCCGGTCGTCGTCATGGTCAGCTCGGGCGTCAGGTTTGCGTCGAGCGTGACGCCGCCGAGGTAATCGCGCCGGACGCCGCCTGCGTCAAAGTACGCATCGTCGACAGTGCCAAACCCGGTCGGGAAGGTCGTGCCAACGCCGGACCACGGCGCGACGAAGCCGACCGAAGAGCCGTTGTTCGCCTTCGTATACGTCGCGAGCGCACCCTGGTTCTGGTAGGTTTTCGCGATCTGCAACGCGAGCGGATAGTTGTCGGCGATGTTGTCGTTGCGCAGGCCGCGGCGGCGGATGATGTCGTAGCTGAGATCCTGGTAGTCCTGCTCGCGACGATCGGAGAAGTTCACGAACGCGGACAGGCTGCCGAAGCTGCCCAGATCCTTGACGATCTTGCCGTTCGCCTGATGCTGGCGCTGGACGCCGTCGCCCTTCCACTTGTCGGTGGTGAGGTAGCCGTAGCTGAGATAGCCCTTCAGCCCGCCGCCGAGATCGCCGCTGTCGATACGCGCATAGCCGCGGTACGTGTTGTCCGAACCATAGGTCCCGCCGCCGGTGACGTTGGCGGTGTCGCGCGGTTTGTCGCTGAAGAACTGGATCGTGCCGCCGAGATTGCTGGTCGATGCGGTGCCGAGCGCGCCGGCGCCCTGTGCGACTTCGGTGCGGGCGACGTTCTCGGAGATGATCGCGCGGCTGATGTGCAGGCCGTTGACGTTGCCGTAGCTCATGTCGCCGAGCGGCACGCCGTCGAGCGTGAAGCCGAGCTGGTTCTGGTTGAACCCGCGCAGCGAAATCCGGACCGCCCATTCATACGCGCCGAACGGGTCGGACGCCTGGAAATTGACGCCGGGAAGCTTTTCGATCGCCTTCAACGGGCTCGAACCGGGAGTAAGGCGCGCGAGGTCGACGGCGCTGACGCTCTGCACCTGGCGGCTCTGGCCAAAGCCGAGCACGACGATGTCGGACGACGTCTCAGGTGCCGGATCGGCTTGGACTTCTGCCGGCGCAACTACCGGGGTTTCCGGTGCGGCCTGGGCAAACGCGGCAGGCGTGGCGAGCGCCGCGAGTGCGACACCGGCGAAAAGCGACGATATGGTCTGCATGATGTCCCCTGAAGCGCGACGGCGCTCAGCGGCCCTTTGCCGATCGACGTGACGCGTCGGCGACAGTTCGAAGACGATTTCGAGACGATCGGCGATATTGTTACGGTAGTGACCCGAATGCCTCGCTCAACGGGACGACCGACCTCCCTCTCCCAACGGGGAGAGGGAAGGGGCACGCGGCTACTTAGCCGTGGGAAGGGTGAGGGCACTTATGATAATCATGCCTGCATTCACCCCCGCATCATCCGCGCGATCGTCTTCGCCGCCGCCGCACCATAAGGAGGCTTAAGCCCGGCAAGCTTGGCCACATCGAGCTTCGATTGCTTGTAGACAGCCCGCGCATGGCTGAACGTCCGGAAGCCGTCGATCCCGTGATACGCACCCATCCCCGACGGTCCGCTGCCGCCGAAGGGAAGGTCCTCCATCGAGACGTGGAATATCACGTCGTCGAGCGTCACGCCGCCCGAGATCGTCCGGTCCATGACGCGACGGCGCTCGGTGTCGTCGGTGCCGAAATAATAGAGCGCGAGCGGACGGTCGCGGCGGTTCACCTGCGCGATCGCGTCATCGATCCCGTCATAGCGGCGGATCGGCAGGACCGGGCCGAAGATCTCCTCCTGCATAACGATCATGTCGTCGCTCGCGTCGCGGACGATGTGCAGCGGCATCTTCCGCGAATTGGCGGCGCCGAAATCCTCATTGGCGGGGTTCACGACCTCGACGGTCGCCCCCTTCGCGCGGGCGTCGGCGATCCACTCGGTGAGGCGCTGGTGGTGGCGATCGTTGACCACCGAGGTGTAGTCGGCGTTGGCAAGCAGCGTCGGGTACATTGTGCTAGCTGCCGCCTTGATGCCGTCGACGACCTTGGCTTCGTTCGCCGAGGGGACGAGGAGATAGTCAGGCGCGAGGCAGATCTGACCGGCGTTCATCATCTTGCCGAGCGTCACGCGTTCGGTCGCCCGCGCGATATCCGCCGATGTGCCGAGGATGACTGGCGACTTGCCACCGAGTTCGAGCGTGACCGGCGTCAGGTTGTCGGCGGCCGCGTGAAGGATGTGGCGGCCGATCGCGGTCGCGCCGGTGAAGATGAGATGGTCGAACGGCAATGCGGCAAACGCCTTCCCGACATCCGCACCGCCTGAGACGATGACGAATTCGTCCTGCGCGAAATACTTCGGCACAAGGTCGTCGAACAGCGCGGCCGTCGCGGGCGTATACTCGCTCGTCTTCGCCATCGCGCGATTGCCCGCTGCAAACACGCCGGCCAGCGGCGCCATCAGAAGGTTTACCGGGAAATTCCATGGCGCGATGATGCCGATAACGCCCTTGGGCTGATATTCGACCCACGCCCTCGCGCCGAGCAGCCCCAGTGGGAACTGGACCGCGCGCCGCTCCCGCCGCATCCACCGATCGAGATGTTTCGCGGCATGCGCGATCGGCGCGAGCGAGGCACCGATATCGGTGATCATCGTCTGCTCGCGGCTACGATGCCCGAAATCCTCCGATACCGCGTCGCAGAACGCCGTAGCATTATCCCGCACCATCGCCGCCGCGCGCTTGAGCCGGTCGAGGCGCACCGCTCTGGTGACAGGAAGCTCAGCCATGAACGCATCACGCTGGCCGGCGAGGATAGTCTGCATATCGGTCATTGGCGGTCCTTCAGGGCACGAGCACGATCTTGCCGACATGCGTTGCAGCGGCCATGGCGGCAAACGCGTCCCGCCATTCGGCCAGGGGATATATGGCATGGACGCGGGGGCGGAGGCGACCTTCGCCCGCCATCGCCCATATCGCATCGAGGTTCTCGGTGCCGAGCCGCGGGAAGCGGCGGGCATATTCGCCGGCGCGGACGCCGATGACGGAAAAGCCCTTGATCAACGCCATGTTGGTCGGCAGCGTCGCGATCCGGCCCGAGACGAACCCGACGACCATCAGGCGTCCGCCGAATGCGATGCAGCGGGTCGACTCGTCGAACACGTCGCCGCCCACGGGATCGACGACGATATCCGCGCCCCCGCCGGTCAGGTCGCGCACCGCGTCGCGAAAGCCGGGTGCAGGCATGGTGACGGCGGGCGCGTACGTGTCGGCAACGACCCGCAACTTTTCCGCCGAGCGCGACGTGGCGATCACGCGCGCGCCCAGGGCTTGCGCTAGATCGACCGCGGCAAGCCCGACGCCGCCGGTAGCACCGTGGACCAAAACCCAGTCGTCGGTTGCAAGTGCGCCCAGACGGACGAGCGCCACATAGGCGGTCAGGTAGGCGACGCCGATCGAGGCTGCCGTTGCATAGTCGAGGCGCGGGGGAATAAGGCGGGCGGCGCTGGCATCGCACGCGACGATTTCGGCGAACGCGGCGAGCCGCGTGCCGCACAGCACCCGGTCACCGGGAGCGAAACCGCTAGCTGCCTCCGCCTCGATCACGTCGCCCGCGACTTCCATGCCCGGCACGAACGGGAGCGGCGGTGTCAGCTGATACTCGCCGCGCGTCATCAGCAAGTCCGGATAGTTGAGCGAAGTCGCACGCATCCGCACGAGCAACTGGCCCGGCGACCGCTTTGGCTCGGGTATGTCGTCGAGCGCTACGCCCGACAGGTCCGCCGACAGCCCCGAGACGCGTACCGCTCTCACGCGCCGACCGGGAGGTCCCGGAACGCCTGATCCTTGTCGACGCGAATTTCGCCAGGCAGGCCGAGCACGCGTTCGGCGATGATGTTCTTGAGGATCTCGTCGGTGCCGCCGGCGATACGGAGACCTGGTGCCCACATCGTCGCGGCGTGGAACGCGCCTTTCAGCGGGGTGAGCGCAGGGTCGGATATGATGCCGTATTGATCGCCCGCCTCGACCGCGGTGTTGCCGATGGCCTGTAGTTGGTTGGCGGCGACGATCTTGCCGATCGAGCTTTCGGGACCGGGGACCTGGCCTTTCGACAGCGCGGTGATCGTCCGCATCCGGGTGTTGCGCAAGCCTTCCGATTGCACCCACCAGTCGGCAAGCGTCTGGCGGAACGCGGCATCCTTCAGCAGCGGCCCGTCTGCGCCGTTGGCCTGGGCGGCGAAGGCGAGAATGTCTTCGGGGCCGACGCCGCCGCTCGTGCCGATCGCGAGGCGCTCGTTCATCAGCGTGAACAGCGCGACCTTCCAGCCGCCGTCTACGGGTCCGAGGCGTTGCGCGTCGGATATCCGGACGTCCTCGAACCAGACTTCGTTGAAGCTCGACCCGCCGGACATCTGGTGAATCGGGCGGATCTCGATCCCCGGTGCCTTCAGGTCGAGCCAGAACATCGTCAGGCCCTGGTGCTTGGGGACGTCGGGATTGGTGCGGACCAGGACGATCCCGTAATCGCTGTAATGCGCGCCCGAGGTCCAGACCTTCTGGCCGTTGATGATCCAGTCGTCGCCGTCCCTGACCGCTCGGGTGCGGATCGCGGCGACGTCCGAGCCACCGGCGGGTTCGGAGAAGAGCTGCGACCAGATCTCGTCACCGCGCACCGCGGGGCCGACGAAGCGGTGCTTGGTCGCGTCGTCCGCATAGGCCATCACGGTAGGCACGCACATGCCGAGCCCGATCGTGAAATAGCTGCCATCGACCGCGTGGCGCGCTTCTTCCTGCCCGAAGATGACGCTTTCGATCGGCGTGCCACCGCCGCCGCCCCATTCCTGCGGCCATGTGATGCAAGCATAGCCGCCGGAAGCCTTGCGCGCCTGCCACGCCTTAGCCTTGGTCATGTCGTCGGGGTAATGGCCCGCGTCGTGCTCCGCGATGTTCGCGTCGAGCCAGTCGCGCGCGGCGGCGCGATAAGTGGCTTCGGCGTCGCTGTCCTTGAAGTCCATGTGCTGCTCCGATCAGGCGGCGTTGCGCATTTCGAGTTGGCCGACGAGGCGTTCGCGCCAAGCCGCGGGGCTGCCGGCGACGAGTACGAGCTGGCGCGAGCGGCGGTAATAGAGGTGGCAGTCGGACTCCCACGTGAAGCCCATCCCGCCATGCGTCTGGATGTTCTCCTTAGACGCGAACCAATACGCGTCCGACGCAGCAACCCGCGCGGTGGCGGCGGCGAGCGGGAGTTCGGCGGCGCCCGCGTTCAGTGCCCACGCACCATAATAGGCGTTCGAGCGCGCGAGTTCGTTCTTCACATACATGTCGGCGAGCTTGTGCTTGATGGCTTGGTAGCCGCCGATCTGCCGGCCGAAGGCGTAGCGATCGAGCGCGTAGCCTTTCGCCATCTCAAGACAGCGATCCGCGCCGCCGAGCTGCTCGAACGCGAGGAGGACGGCGGCGCGGTCGAATACGGCCTGCATCGCGGCGATGCCGTCGTCGCTACCGAGTTTCTCGCAAGGCGCGTCGGTGAAGGTCAGGCGAGCGGCGCTGCGGGTCGGGTCTAGCGTTTCGAGCACCTCGACCGTGACGCCTGCGCACTCCTCAACCAGGTAGAGGCCGTCGCGGGCCAGGACAACGATCAGATCGGCGACGTCGCCATCGGTAACGGGGATCTTCTCGCCGGTAAGCTTGCCACCGGAGACGGCGGTGCGGACCGAGCGCGCGGTGACCGGGCCGGCACCTTCCGAGGTGGCGAACGCGCCGATGACGTCGCCCGCTGCGATCTTCGGGAGCCACTTCGCTTTCTGCTCCGCGTTCCCGTAGAGCATTAGGGCCTCGGCGACGAAATAGACGGTCGAGGCGAACGGGATCGGCGCGCAGGCCCGCCCCAGTTCCTCTGCGATCGCGCAGAGTTCGATGTGGCCGAGACCTAGCCCACCGAACTCTTCGGGGATCGCTGCACCGAGCCAGCCTTGTGCGCCGACCGCTTTCCACAGGTCCGCATCATATGCTTTGGCGGGATCGTCGAGCACCGCGCGGACGCGGTCGCTGCCGCAATGCGCGCCGAGGAACTTGCGCGCTTCGTCCTTGAGGAATTTTTGGTCGTCGGAATAATCGAAGTTCATGCGGACTCCTTAGGCTTCGCCCAATATTCGTCGCGGAGCAGGCGCTTGTAGAGTTTCCCCGTCTCATGCCGCGGCAGCGTGTCGCGGAAGTCGATCCTGCGCGGCGCTTTCACATGGCTGAGGTTGGCGCGGGCGAACGCGCTGAGTTCGGCGGCGAGTTGCGCGCGATCCTCGGTCGGGTCGGCAGGGCAGATTATCGCCACCACCTGCTCGCCCATCTCGTCATCCGGCGCGCCAATCACCGCGACGTCGGCGACCTTCGGGTGGGTGACGAGAAGGTTCTCGATCTCGGCGGGATAGATGTTCACGCCGCCCGAGATGATCATGAAGCTCTTGCGGTCGGTGAGGTAGAGATAGCCCTCCTCGTCGAGCCAGCCGACGTCGCCCAGCGTCGTCCAGCCGTGCGCATTGGCGACCTCCGCGGTCTTGCCGGGGTCGTTGTGGTATTCGAACGCGCCGCCGCCCGCAAAATACACGTCGCCTTCAGCGCGCGGGGGCAGCGCGTTGCCCTCCTCGTCGCAGATCATCGTCTGCGCGGTAAGATTGCGGCCGACCGAGCCCTTGTGCGTCAGCCACTCCGCGCTGGAGATCGCGCAGAACCCGTTGCCCTCGGTGCCGGCGTAATATTCGCCGATGATCGGGCCCCACCAGTCGATCATCGCCTGCTTGACCGGAAGCGGGCAGGGCGCGGCGGCGTGCCACACCGCTTTTAGCGATGACACGTCGTAACGGCCGCGGACTTCGGGCGGCAACTTGAGCAACCGGATGAAGTGCGTCGGCACCCATTGCGCGTGCGTGACGTGGAACCGCTCGATCGCGGCGAGCGCGGCTTCGGGATCGAAATGCTCCATCACGACGACGGTGCCGCCGACCTGATGCACCGCCATCGACCACCGCAGCGGCGCGGCGTGATAGAGCGGCGCGGGCGAGAGATAGATCATCTCTGGCGTGAACCCGTACAGCCCCTTGCCGAGCATCACGAGCGGCGAGACGTTGGTCCCGAACGGCTCGTCCGACAGCGCGTGCTTGACGCCCTTGGGCTTGCCCGTGGTGCCCGACGAATAGAGCAGGATTCCGCCGGGCGAGGGGTCGGCAATGGGCGTTGCGGGTTTCGTATCGCGCGCGGCTTCGTACGCCGCATACCCGTCGATCGCGCCGTCGACCACGTAGCGGCGCACGTCGTCGAGCATCGGTACCAGCGCCGCCGCCACCTCGCCGCACCCCTTGCTCGCGATCAGCACACGGCAGTCGCCGTCGCGGATGATGTAGGCCGCCTCGCTAGCGTTCAGTTTGGACGACAGGCAGGTGCAATAGACGCCGGTGCGCTCGGCCGCCCACATCACCTCCAGATAGCGCGGCGAATTGTCCATCAGCACCGCAATCCCGTCGCCGCGCTTCAATCCGAGCGAGCGGAGCAGATGCGCCCCTTGGTTCGCCCGTGCGTCGAGGTCGCGATACGTTACCGTCTCGCCCGTCGCCGCCATGATGTAGGCGGGCTTGTCGGGCATCGTCAGCGCGTGCGCGACGGGGTGCATCAGACGCGCTCGATGATGATCGCCGGGGCCATCCCGCCGCCCGCGCACATCGTCACGAGCCCGCGCTTCAGGTCGCGGCGTTCGAGTTCGTCCAATATCGTGCCGATCAGGATCGCCCCGGTTGCACCGATCGGATGGCCGAGCGCGATCGACCCGCCGTTGACGTTCACCTTGTCGCGGTCGAGCTTCAGGTCGCGGATGAACTTCTCGGCGACCACCGCGAACGCCTCGTTGATCTCCCAAAGGTCGATGTCGTCGACGGTGAGCCCAGCCTTCGCGAGCACCTTCCGCGCCGCAGGGACGGGGGCGTTCAGCATCAGCGTCGGGTCGTCGCCCATGTTGGCCATCGCGACGATCCGAGCGCGCGGTTTCAGTCCGTGCTTGGCCGCATAGTCGGCGCTGGCGAGCAGCACGGCGGCGGCGCCGTCGACAACACCGGACGAATTGCCGGCGTGATGGACGTGCTTGATATCGACGTCGGGATAGCGGCGATTGATCTGCTTGCGATACGTCGTACCCTTGTCGTCGAGCGGAATGTCGGCGATCCCAGCGAACGAGGGGCGCAACGCCGCGAGGCCCTCTGCGGTCGTGTCGGGCCGTGGATATTCGTCCTTTTCGAGCACCATTGCGCCGGTATCGTCGGTGACGGGGACGAGGCTGCGATCGAACCGCCCTTCGGCGATAGCCACCGCTGCCCGGCGCTGGCTTTCCAGCCCGAGCGCTTCGAGCGTTGCGCGGTCGATCCCCTCGATGCTGGCGATCGCGTCGGCGCAGATGCCCTGGTTCGATTGCGGATGCGCCGCGTCGAGCCGTGCGTTTCCCGAGCCGATGCCGAGCGGCCGCTTGCCCGCCGCCATGTCGTCCTGCATCATCGTCGTGGTCAGCGACATCATCTCGGTCCCGCCGGCGATGACGAGGTCTTCCATCCCGCTCATGATCTGCGCCGCGGCGAAGTTTACCGCGGTAATCCCGCCGCCGCAGAACCGGTCGAGCGTCGTCCCGCTCGCCTTGACGTCATAGCCCGCGTCGAGCGCCGCCATCCGCCCGAGATCGCCGCTCTGCTCGCCACGCTGACTCGAGGTCGACCAGATGATGTCGTCGACATCGGCGGTATCTAGCTTGTTTCGCTCGGCAATCGCCTTCAGGACGGTCGCGGCGAGATGTTGGGGGTGCATGTGCGCAAGCGCGCCCTTGCCGGTCTTGCCGATCCCGCGCGGGGTACGGACGGCGTCGATGATCAGTGCCTCGGCCACATCGCTCTCCTGTTGCACCCGCCGGTTTCGATCGTGGTGCCTGATGCCGGATTGCGTCCGGCTTCGGTACGACGTAACATTCGTTATGGGGAATGGCTTGTCAAGCAGGGTATTGTTGGAAGACGGGGCGGCACCACGCGCAGATCTGGCGCCGCGCGACTGGTTGGAAATCGGCTTGCAGTTGCTGAAGAATGGCGGGCTTCGCGCGCTCAAGCTTCGCGGCCTGGCGCAGGCGCTTGGTGCATCGACGGGAAGCTTCTATCATCATTTTAAGGACTTCGACGGGTATCATGCGGCGCTCGCAGGATATTTCGTCGAAGCGCATATCGATCCGTTGATCGTCGCGCTGTCCGCGTCGGAGCTTCCACCGGTCGAGCGGATTCGCGCGTTCGCGGATCATGTTCGCGACCACGACATGGCCCAGCTGGCCTTGGCGATGCGCGCCTGGGCAAAAAGCGACGCGCGGGTGGCCGCGGCGATCCGCGAGCATGACGACACGGTGATGGCGTTCCTCGTCGAGCAACTCGTGGCGCATGGGTTCGCGCCTGCCGAGGCGGGGATTCGTAGCTATGCGCTGTTGGCGATCGGTCTTAGCCAGGTCCATGCCGCCGAAGGGATTGAGCGCAGCGTCGTTCGCGAGGGATTGCTGACACTGCTGTGCGAGCGCTAGCGTAGTGGACTAACGCGACTCCGTAAAAAAGCGGAGCGCGAACAAGAGGATGCGGGCATGCAGACGTATGACTACGTGATTATCGGCGCGGGCTCGGCCGGCTGCGTGCTCGCCGCGCGACTGACCGAGGACCCCGATGTGTCGGTGCTACTGCTCGAGGCGGGCGGGCGCAACGACGGCGTGCTGGTGCGGATGCCGGCGGGCGTCGGCGAACTCATCAAGAGCAAGAATGCGAGCAACTGGGGCTTTTCGACAGAGCCCGAACCGCATCTCGACAATCGCCGGCTGTGGTGGCCGCGCGGCAAGGGGCTGGGCGGGAGTTCGTCGATCAACGGCATGATCTACACGCGAGGCCATCCGCAGGATTACGACGAGTGGCGGCAAATGGGCCTGCCCGGTTGGTCGTTCGACGATGTGCTGCCGTATTTCAAGCGGCTCGAAGGGCATCACCGCGGCGAGTGCGATCTGCACGGCGGCGGCGGGCCGCTGACGATCTCGGGCGGCGAGTCCGACAGCCCGTTCTACGACGCGCTGGTCGAGGCGGGACGGCAGGCGGGCTATCCGGTGACCGAGGATTTCAACGGCGCGAGCCAGGAGGGCTTCGGGCGCTACGACCTGACCGTCGCGGACGGGAAGCGCTGGAGCACGGCAGCGGCGTATCTGCGCCCGGTGCTGACGCGGCGCAACCTGACCTGCGTGACGGGCGCGCGGACGACGCGGATACGGATCGACAAGGGGCGTGCGGTCGGTGTCGACTATGTGCTCGACAAGGGGGCACGGGCGGAGTCGGTGACCGCGGCGCGTGAAGTGCTGTTGTGCGCGGGGGCAGTGCAGTCGCCACATATCCTCCAGCTTTCGGGGATCGGCGATCCGGATCGGCTGACCGCGGCGGGGGTGGGCGTGGTGCACGCGCTGCCCGGTGTCGGCGAGAATTTGCAGGACCATCTCGACGTCGTAATGAACTGGAAATCGCGCGGGCTGCGAACCGGGTACGCGATGACCAAAGGCGTCGGGATGATCGGCGTCGGGCTCAATTACCTGTTGCGCGGCAAGGGGGCAGGGCGGCAGCAGTTCCTCGAAGCGGGTGCGTTCGTGTCGTCGCGCGAGGGGCTGCGGCCCGACGTGCAGATCCACGCAGTGCTCGCGATCATGCAGGATCACGGCAAGGTGAAGGCGACCGAGGACGGCTTCACGCTGCATCTCTGCCAGTTGCGCCCCGAAAGCCGGGGACGGATCGGGCTGCGCTCGGCCGATCCGTTTGCTGATCCGACGATCGTCGCGAACTATCTGGCGACCGCGGAGGATCGCCGGGTGATGCGCGCCTGCGTCGGGATTGGGCGCGACGTTGCTCGGCAGGCGGCGCTCGATCCGTACCGCGCTGGGGAGTTGTCGCCGGGCGAGGATGTGCGGACCGACGACGAGATCGACGCCTGGGTAAGGCGGACGGCGGAGACGATCTACCACCCGGTCGGGACGTGCAAGATGGGCACTTCGGACGATAAGCTGGCGGTGGTCGACGCGACCTTGGCCGTGCGCGGGCTTCAGGGGTTGCGGGTGGTGGATGCCTCGGTCATGCCAACGCTGATCGGATCGAACACCAACGCGCCGACGATCATGATTGCGGAAAAGGCGGCGGACATGATCAAGGGGCGGCAACTTGCACGGGCGGCTTGAGGGCGCCGCGCGGCTTCCACCACCTTAACCACATAGTCCACCACCCCGGCGGAGGCCGGGGCCCAGTTGGGGAACGGTGTTAACAAAGGATCGCGCTTCGTTATTGCTACCTTTCCAACTGGGCCCCGGCCTCCGCCGGGGTGGTGGTAGGTTGTCGTATCGCGCACCGACCATCCTCACCCTTCGTCGCCTCGGATGTCTCTCTGTTCAAATTGGGACAGGGAAAGAGCCGGCAGCGAATTGGCCGTGGGAATGGCGAGGGCGATTTACCGCGGCGCCATCCGGATAGCGCCGTCCAGCCGCACATCCTCCCCATTGAAATACCCGCACTCGATCATCGTCAGCGCGAGCGCCGCGAATTCCTCGGGTCGTCCCAAGCGCTTCGGAAACGGCACGGATGCCGCCAGCGCATCACGCACCTGCTGCGGCGCTGCGGCCAGCAAAGGCGTGTCGAAAATCCCCGGGAGGATCGTGTTCACCCGAATCCCCTCGCTCATAAGATCGCGCGCGATCGGCAAGGTCATCCCGACCACCCCCGCCTTCGACGCCGAATATGCGGCCTGGCCCATCTGGCCGTCCTCCGCCGCAGCACTCGCTGTGTTGACGATCGCCCCACGCTCGCCATCCTCGCCAGGCTCCAGCGTCAGCATTCCCGCCGCCGACTTGGCGATGCAGCGGAACGTGCCGACCAGGTTGATCTGGATGATCCGATCGAACGCATCGAGCGGGAAATGCTTGATTGACCCGTCCTGCTTCGATCGCCCCGCAGTCTTCGCCGCGTTCCCCGTGCCCGCACAATTGACCAGGATCCGCTCTTGGCCGTGCGCCGCGCGCGCCGCCGCGAACCCCGCATCAACACTGTCGTCGGACGTGACATCGACCTTGCAGAACACCCCGCCGATCTCGTCCGCCAGCGCCTCGCCCTTGTCCGCCTGGAGATCGAAGATCGCCACCTTTACCCCCTTGGCGGCCAGCGCACGCGCCGTGGCGGCACCCAGGCCCGACGCGCCGCCGGTCACGACGGCAGCAGTGTTTGCGAGGTCCATGCATCTCTCCTGTCAAAGCCCCGAGGTCCGCGCCCCGGTTGCAGAACATTAGTTATGCCGGTATTCGAGGCTTGCCAAGCCGGCATGTCGCTGAGGATCCGACGATGAGCCACGCCATGTTGCAGAACGCCAGCCCGCATTGGCTTCCGCGCCAGCCCAAGGGTGCGCTGGATCATATTCCGGGAAGCAACGGCCTGCCCTTCGTCGGCAACACGTTCAAGTTGCTGGCCGATCCGATCGCGTTCTCGGAAGGCATGGCGGCGCGGTACGGCCCGATCTATCGCAATCGCGCGCTCGGCGGGACCGGCGTCAACCTGCTTGGTCCCGATGCGAACGAGCTGGTGCTGTTCGATCGAGACAAGATCTTCTCGTCCGAACAGGGCTGGGGCCCGCTGCTCAATCTGCTGTTCCCGCGCGGCCTGATGCTGATGGATTTCGACAAGCACCGCGCCGATCGCAAGGCGTTGTCGGTTGCGTTCAAGCCCGAACCGATGCGGCATTATGCGGCCGAACTCGATGCTGGGATCGAGTCCGCGATCGGCGGCTGGGCCGGGCAGACCTTGCGCTTCTACGATGTAGTGAAGAAGCTCACGCTCGATCTCGCCGCGACCAGCTTCCTCGGCGTGCCGCTTGGCGCGGAGGCGGACCGGATCAACCAGGCATTCGTCGACGAGGTCCAGGCGAGCGTCTCGCCGATCCGCAAACCCTGGCCCGGTACGCCGATGCGCAAGGGCGTGAAGGCGCGCGCGTATCTGGTCGACTTCTTCGAGCGCGAAATCCCCGCGCGCCGGACCGGCGACGGCCAGGATTTCTTCTCGCAATTCTGCCGCGCGACCGATGACGATGGCGCGCCGCTGACCGCGCTGGCGATCGCCGACCACATGAATTTCCTGATGATGGCCGCGCACGACACGATCACCTCGTCCGCGACCAGCCTCGTGATGCTACTCGCGCGCAACCCGGAATGGCAGGAGCGGCTACGCGAAGAGGTCGCTGCGCTCGACCCGGCCGTGCCGCTGACCGAGCAACTCGATCGCCTCGTCCTCACCGAATACGCGTTCAAGGAATCGCTGCGGATGATGCCGCCGGTCCCGTCGATCCCGCGGCGTGCGCTCAAGGATTTCAGCTTCGGCGGCTATGACATTCCCGCGGGCACGAACGTCGGCACGGGGATCACCTACACGCATCGAATGGCCGAGCACTGGCCCGATCCCGACAAGTTCGACCCGCTCCGCTTCACCCCCGAAGCGTCGAAGGGCCGTCACCGTTTCGCGTGGGTGCCGTTCGGCGGCGGCGCACACATGTGCATCGGGCTGCACTTCGCGACGATGCAGATGCGGCTGCTGATCGCGCACCTGCTCACGCGCTACCGGATCGAGGCGGCGGCGGGCAGCGGCGACGCGTGGCAGGTGTTCCCGATCCCGCGCCCGAAGGATGGTTTGCCGGTTACGTTCGTACCGCTTGCCACCCCGTAATAGTGTGTCATCTTCGCGCGGTTCATTCGAAGGAGCCGTTCGTTGCGCTTGACCCTTGCTCTCCTCCTGCTCGCGGCGACGCCGGCCCTTGCCCAGCAACAGCCGACTGCGCCCACACCCGACGGCCCGACGCGAAGCTTCACCGGGAGCGACCTGTTCGGCCTGACGATCGCGGCGGACCCGCAGATCAGCCCAGACGGCAAGACGATCGTCTACGTCCGCCGCACCGGCGACGTGATGACCGACAAGATGCAGTCCTCGCTCTGGCTGATCGACGTCGCCAGCGGGCGGCAGATGCCGTTCGCCACTGACGGCAGCAGCCCGCGCTGGTCGCCCGATGGGGCAAGGATCGCCTATGCCGCGCGCGACGGCGAGGGATCGCAGCTGTTCGTCCGCTGGATCGGCGGTGCGCAGAGCGCGCGGATCACGAGTTTTCCGGGCGATCCGCAAGCGCTCGCCTGGTCGCCGGACGGTACCAAGCTCGCCTATATCGCGACGGTAGCAGGCGAGGGGACCAAGCTCGGCACGCAGCCGCCCAAGCCCGAGGGCGCCAAATGGGCCGAGCCGCTGACGATCATCGACCGCGTCAACTACCGCAACGACGGGCCGGGCTATGTAAAGCCGGGCTACGACCACCTGTTCGTGGTCGGCGCGGATGGGGGCGCGGCTCGGCAGCTCACATACGGCAAGTTCGACGATGGCGGCCCGCTGTCGTGGACGCCCGACGGCCGCAGCATCGTCTTCGCCGCGATCCGCGGACCCGCCGCCGACCGCCAGGTGATGAACTCCGACGTGATCGCGGTCGATGCGGCGAGCGGCGCGATGCGGACGCTGACGACGCGTGACGGTCCCGATGCCCAGCCGCACGTGTCACCGGATGGTTCGAAGATCGCGTGGCTCGGTTTCGACGACAAGCGCCGCAGCTACGAGAACACGCAGCTCTATGTCGGCGACCGCGACGCCGCCTCGCCGCGCTCGCTGACCGCCACGCTCGACCGTGCGATCGACGACGCGGTGTGGTCAGCCGACGGTCGCAGCCTGTATGCGAGCTACGACGATCACGGCCAGCGCCGCGTCGCACGCATCGGGGTCGATGGCCGCGTCACGCCGCTGATCGACAACGTCGCGGGCGGTGGGCTCGACCGGCCCTATACCGGCGGCGAGTTCTCGGTCTCGAAGGGCGGCACGATCGCCTACACCGGCGGCGATGCGAGCGCCCCCGCCGACGTCTGGGTGCTTGCGGGCGGCAAGCCGCGCCGCCTGACGATGCTCAACGCGGTGCTGACCGGATCCAAGGCGCTCGCGCAGGTGCGGAAGATCGCGGTAACCGCGCCCGATGGACGCCCGATCGACGCATGGCTCGCCACTCCGCCGGGCCGTGTCGCAGGTCAACGCGTGCCGTTGATCCTCGAGATCCACGGCGGTCCCAACGCGGCCTATGGTCCTGGTTTCGCCACCGACATGCAGCTTTATGCCGCGGCCGGTTACGCGGTGCTGTGGGCCAATCCGCGCGGCTCGACCTCCTATGGCGCCGAGTTCGCCAACCTGATCGACAAGACTTACCCCGCCGCCGATTACGACGACCTGATCGCCTCGGTCGACGCGGCGATCAAGGACGGCACCGCCGATCCGGACAATCTGTTCGTGACGGGCGGATCGGGCGGCGGGCTGCTGACCGCGTGGATCGTCGGCAAGACCGACCGGTTCAAGGCCGCCGCGACGCAGAAGCCGGTGATCAACTGGATCAGCGAGGCGTTGACGATGGACGGGACGCTGTTCACCTCGCGCTACTGGTTCACCAAGCTGCCGTGGGAGGATCCGATGAGCTATTGGAACCGCTCGCCGCTGAGTTTGGTCGGCAACGTCAAGACGCCCACCCTGGTCGTGGTCGGCGACGACGATTACCGCACGCCCGTCAGCGAGTCCGAGCAGTATTACGCGGCGCTGCAGATCCGCGGCGTGCCGACCGCGCTGGTCAAGGTACCGGGGGCGAGCCACGGCGGGCTCGCCGCACGGCCGTCGCAATCGGCGGCAAAGGCATCGGCGATCATCGCCTGGTTCGACCGGTATCGTAAGCCGGCAACCGCAACGGGAGCAGCACAATGATGACACGGTCCATGATCCTGGCGGGAGCGGCGTTGCTCTCCACGGCTGCTGCGGCGCAAGTCCAGCCTCCGCGCGTGGCCAAGAAGCCGTTCCAGGTGACGTCGCCCAACGGCGCGCGCGAGGACGATTATTACTGGTTGCGCGACGACACGCGGAAGAACCCCGAGATGCTCGCCTATCTCGCGGCGGAGAACGCCTATGCCGATGCGCAACTCGCGTCGCTGAAGCCGCTCCAGGCCAAGCTGTACGAAGAGACCGTCTCGCACATCAAGCAGGACGACAGCTCGGTGCCGTATGCGAAGAACGGCTATTATTACGGCTCGCGGTTCCAGACCGGGGCGGATTATCCGATCCTCGAACGCCGCAAGGGCAGCCGTACCGCACCTGTCGAAACGCTGTTCGACGAGCCGGCGATGGCGAAGGGCCACAGCTTCTTCGCGTTGAGCGACTGGGCGGTGAGCCCCGATAACCGCCGCATCGCCTGGGCCGAAGATACCATCGGGCGGCGCCAGTACGTGCTGAAGGTGAAGGACCTGGCGACCGGAGCGATCATCGCGGATACGCTCTCGAACGTCGAGCCGAACGTCGTCTGGGCGGACGACAACAAGACCTTGCTCTACGTCGAAAAGGACCCGGTGACGCTGCGTGGCTACCGCGTGAAGGCGCACGTCCTCGGCTCGCCGGTCGCCAGCGATCGGCTGTTGTACGAGGAGAAGGACGACACCTTCTCGATCGACGTCTCGCGCACGTCCGACGACAAGTTCGTCTGCATCGGCGTGAGCAGCACGGTCAGCGACGAGCAGCGCTGCGCCTCCGCCGCCGCCCCAACGAACTTCACGATCGTCGCGCCGCGTGCGCGGGAGTTCCGCTACAGGTCGGATCATATCGGCAAGCGCTGGATCATCCGCACCAATCGCGACGCAAAGAACTACAAGCTCGTGACCGTTGCCGACGCCGATCTGGCGAAGGGAACGGCGGCATGGCGTGACCTTGCGCCGGCGAGCGACACCGTCTTCATCGAAAGCTTCAAGCCGTTCGATGGCTTCGTCGCGATCGACCAGCGCGAGGGCGGCAATCGCATGATCCGCGTGCTGAACGATGCGGGGAAGTCGATGCCCGTCACGGCGGACGAGCCTGCCTATCGCATGGCGCTCGAGGTCAACGAGGACACCGCGACGCCGTGGGTGCGCTACACCTATGGTTCGCTCGTAACGCCGACCACGACCTACGAGGTCAACGCTAAGACCGGCGAGCGCCGCGTCCTGAAGGTCGCGCCGGTGCCGGGGTATAATCCCGCGAAATACGTCACCGAACGCGTCTGGGCGCCCGCGCGTGACGGCACGCGGATCCCCGTGTCACTGGTCTACGCCAAGCGCACCAAGCGCGACGGCACCGCGCCGCTCTTCCAATACGCCTATGGCAGCTACGGGATATCCAGCGACCCAGCGGTCGACCCCGGTCGTATCGGCCTGCTCGATCGCGGCGTGGTCTATGCGATCGCGCATATCCGCGGCGGGCAGGAGATGGGCCGCGGCTGGTATGACGACGGCCATCTGCTCAACAAGAAGAACAGCTTCACCGACTTCATCGACGTCACCCGCTATCTCGTCGCGCAGAAATACGCCGCCAAAGATTGCGTCGCGGCGATGGGCGGCAGCGCGGGCGGGCTGTTGATGGGCGGCGTCGCGAACATGGCGCCGGCGGACTACAAGCTCATCGTCGCGCAGGTGCCGTTCGTCGACGTCGTGACGACGATGCTCGACGCGTCGATCCCGCTGACGACATTCGAGTATGACGAATGGGGCAACCCCGCGCAGAAGGCATCGTACGACTACATGCTGAGCTATTCGCCGTACGACAACGTCAAGGCGAAGGCGTATCCCGCGCTGTATGTCGGCACCGGGCTATGGGACAGCCAGGTGCAATATTACGAGCCGACCAAGTGGGTCGCCAAGCTCCGCGAATTGAAGACCGACAAGAACCCGCTGCTGTTCCGCGTCAATATGGAGGCAGGGCATGGTGGCAAGTCCGGCCGGTTCGAACGCTACCGCCAGAACTCCGAATGGCAGGCGTTCATGCTGCAACAGCTTGGCCTGGCGAAATAGCGCGACCGTTGGCACGCGACCCAAAGCAGGGTACCGATCGTGCGGGAAGCGGCTTCCAGCCGTTTCCCGTGATCGCGTCGGTGCCCGGAAGGGCTTGATTGGGAATGCGGTGCGGACGGTTCGCCGTCCCATGCCGCGGCTGTCCCTGCAACTGTAAGCGGTGAGCGAGACGCACGAGCCCTTTTCGCGAGGGCAGCCACTGGGTCGACGACCTGGGAAGGCGTGGCGAGGAGCTTTGACCCGCGAGCCAGGAGACCTGCCGGCGTCTGGTCGCTCTTGTCCCGGTCCAGGGGGTGACCGAGGCACGGTGAACGCCGCCTGCGTGACACTGGCTGAGCGACGACCATGTGGCGGGGGCCGCATCGGCGTCGTGCGTCGGTCGCTCATGGCGTCCGGTCGTCGCATGGCCCGGCCGTTCGCGGCAGGCCCCGGTCCTCGTCGGACGCTGCGGGGTTTGTGCATGACGACTTTGACGATGAAACGACCGACACGGGGTTCGACCCGAAAGCGCATCGGCTGGATGTTTGCAGGCCTGATCGCGGCCAACATCGCCGCATGGTGCTGGGCGTTCTCGCTGTTCCACGCGCAACCGCTGATGCTGGGCACCGCGCTGCTCGCCTGGGGCCTCGGGCTGCGCCACGCGGTCGATGCGGATCACATCGCGGCAATCGACAATGTGACGCGCAAGCTGATGCAGGACGGCCAGCGCCCGATCGCGGTCGGCTTCTGGTTCGCGATCGGCCATTCGGGGATCGTGCTCATCGCCGCCGTCGCGATCGCACTGACCGCCAATGCGCTGTCGCAGTTCGAGGCATTCAAGCAGGTCGGCGGGGTGGTCGCGACCGTCATTTCCGCCGTGTTCCTGTTCACGATTGCGGCGATGAACCTGATCATCCTGCGCTCGGTGTGGCGCACCTTCGGCCATGTCCGCGGCGGCGGCACCTATGTCGAGGAGGACCTCGACCTCCTCCTCGGCAACCGCGGGCTGCTCGCACGTCTGTTCCGCCCGATGTTCCGGCTGGTCACGCGGAGCTGGCACATGGCGCCACTCGGCTTCCTGTTTGGCCTCGGTTTCGACACGGCAACGGAGGTCGCGATCCTCGGCCTCTCAGCAAGCCAGGCCGCCGACGGTCTCTCGATCGGTGTCGTCCTAGTCCTCCCCGTGCTGTTCGCGACCGGCATGGCGCTGGTCGACACGGCGGACGGCGTCGTCATGCTTGGTGCCTATGAATGGGCGTTCGTGAAGCCGATCCGCAAGCTCTACTATAACATTACCATCACGCTGATCTCCGCGATCGTCGCGATCGCGATCGGCGGGATCGAGACGCTGGCGCTGCTCGGATCGAAGCTCGGCTTCACCGGCGGCATATGGGATGTCGCAACGGCGCTCGGCGAGAACTTCAACGGCCTTGGCTTCGCGATCATCGGCCTGTTCGTGCTCTGCTGGGTGCTGAGCTTCGCGATCTACCGCTGGAAACGATTCGACGAGATCGAAGTCGTGCACGGATAGGCTAGCTCTTCCGTTCCCCAAGCTCGACGCGCTCTCGATCCTCCCCCGCCAGGGGGAGGTGGCGCGAAGCGACGGAGGGGGAGGACGGCGATCACGTTTGTTCCGTGTCCGCCCCCTCCGTCACCTCCGGTGCCACCTCCCCCTGGCGGGGGAGGATCGAAAACTACCGATATGCGAATTGGCACGCTCTCGGAATTACTCTAACCAACCCTCGAGGCTCGGTTTCACCGAACCTCACAGATCGCGCCGGTGCCCTTCGGGGCTTGAATGGGAATGCGGTGCGGGAGTTCCTCCCAATGCCGCGGCTGTCCCTGCAACTGTAAGCGGTGAGCGAGACGCACACGCCCTTCACGAGAAGGGCAGCCACTGGGTGAAAACCTGGGAAGGCGTACGTCGAGCCTCGACCCGCGAGCCAGGAGACCTGCCAGCGCAACGGTCGCTCTTGCTACGATCCAGGGGATGGTCGCGGCACGGTACTCCGTCTGAGCGACGAACGCGTGCGGCCCTATGGTCGTGCGTGCGTGTGCTCGCAGGAGAATACCAATGCCCGATCTTTCAAAGGTCCCCGTCACGATCGTCACCGGCTTTCTCGGAGCCGGGAAGACCACGCTCATCAGCCACCTGATCCGCAACGCCGGCGGTCGTCGTCTCGCCGTCGTCGTCAACGAGTTCGGCACGCTCGGCATCGACGGCGACATCCTGAAGGGCTGCGCGATCCCCGATTGCCCGGCCGAGAACGTGATCGAGCTGGCGAACGGCTGCATCTGCTGCACGGTAGCCGACGACTTCATTCCGACCGTCGAGGCGCTCCTCGCGCTCGACCCGCGCCCCGATCACATCCTGATCGAGACGTCCGGGCTCGCATTGCCCAAGCCGCTGCTGAAGGCGTTCGACTGGCCCGCGATCCGTTCGCGCATCACCGTCGACGGCGTCATCGCGCTCGCCGATGCCGAGGCGGTCGCCGCGGGGCGGTTCGCGCCTGACGTCGCCGCGCTAGACGCCCAGCGCGCCGCCGACCCGAGCGTCGATCACGAGACGCCTTTGTCGGAAGTGTTCGAGGACCAGCTCGCCTGCGCCGATCTCGTCCTGCTCACCAAGGTCGATCTCGCCGGCCCCGAAGGCGTCGCCAAGGCACGCGCCGTCATCACCGCGGAGTCCGCACGGCCGCTCCCGGTGATCGACCTGACCGACGGCATCATCGATCCCCGCGTGATCCTCGGCCTGAACGCCGCGGCCGAAGACGACATCGCCAGCCGCCCCTCGCATCACGACGGCGAGGACGATCACGAGCATGACGACTTCGACAGCGTCGTCGTCGAGCTTGGCGAGATCGCCGACCCCGCCGACCTGACCGCGAAGATCGAGGCGCTCGCCCGCGGCGCCGACATCCTCCGCGTGAAGGGCTACGCCGCCGTCACCGGCAAGCCCATGCGCCTGCTCGTCCAGGCTGTCGGCGCGCGCGTCCGTACGCAATACGACCGCCCTTGGCGTGCCGACGAACCGCGCCGCACGCAACTCGTGGTCATCGCCGAGCACGACCGGATCGACGAGGCCCGCATCAAGGCCGCGCTGGACGACTGAGGCCCACGATGCACGTCGTCTTCCGCGAGACCCACGGGCTGGAGGAAAGCGCGGTCCCGCAGGACCTCGCCCAATCCCCCGCGGACCTCGTCGTCCTGTCCTTCTCCGACGGTGACCTCGGCGCGTTCGCCGCGGGCTGGAAACGTGCGGATGCGGCCGGAAGCCGGCTGCCGTCGCTACGCCTCGCCAACCTGACCGCGCTCCAGCATCCGCTGTCGGTCGACACCTATGTCGAGCAGACGCTGGCGGGCGCGAAGGGCATCCTCATCCGGCTGATCGGCGGGCGGTCGTATTGGAGCTACGGCCTGCAACAGGTCGAGAACCTCGCGCGGGAGCAGGGCATCGCGCTCGCCGTCCTCGCAGCAGACGGTCGCATCGACAGCCGCCTCGACGCCGCCTCGACGATCCCGCTCTCGACGCTCCGCCGTTTGGCGCATCTCTGCGACACCGGCGGCGCCGTCGCGGCGCAAGCGGCACTGGCGCAGTTCGCGCTCGCCGCGGGCATTTACGCCGGCCCGGTCACCGGCGTCCGCGCGATCGCCGACGTCGGCGGCTGGCAGCCGAATGACGGCGTGACGTGCCCAGCCGCATTCGCGCTCAACGCGAAACGCCCCCGCGTCCTGATCGTCTTCTACCGCTCGTACCTGACCGCTGCGGACCTCCACCCGATCGAAGCGGTTCACGTCGAGCTTACCGCGCGAGGCTTCGACGTCATCGGCCTCTTCGCGCCCTCGCTGAAAGCCCCCGACGCAGCCGGCTGGCTGAGCCGCTGGGCCACAGCGTTAAGGCCTGCCGCGATCGTCAACGCCACCGCCTTCTCCGCACGAGGCACCGCCGAGACCACGCCGCTCGACGGTGCCAACGTTCCGGTCTTCCAGATCGCGCTAGCCACCTCCGACCGCGCGGCTTGGATCGGCGCGACCCGAGGCCTGTCGCCCGCCGACCTTGCCATGCACGTCGTCCTTCCAGAAGTGGACGGCCGCCTCTTCGCCGGCGTCGCCAGCTTCAAGGAAGCCGCCGCGCGCGACGGCGACCTGGAATACACCCGCCGCGAACACCGCGCCGACCCAGCCCGCATCACCGCCATCGCCGCGAGGATCGAAGCGTGGACGACCCTCTCGAGCAAACCGGTAGCCGACCACCGCATCGCGATCGTCCTCTCGACCTACCCCGGCAAGGCGTACCAGATGGCGCACGCCGTCGGCCTCGACGCGCTAGCCTCCACGCAAGCGATCCTCGCGGACCTCATCGAGGCCGGCTACGCGATCACCCCTGACGCAACTGATCTAGCTACCTCACGCATTCACTGGCCGCTCGCCGAGTACCGCAAAGCCCTCGCGCACCTTCCCGAAACCCTGCGGAAAGACCTTCAGGAAACCTGGGGCGAACCGACCGAAGATTTCGCTTTCACCGCGATCGACCACGGCGGCGCGCTCGTCGCCCTCCAACCCGAACGCGGCCGCACCAATCAACGCGCCGAGGAATATCACGACCTCTCGCGCTGCCCCTGCCACGCCTATGTCGCCTTCTACCTGTGGCTCCGCACGCGCGGCACCGACGCGCTGGTCCATGTCGGGGCGCATGGCACGCTCGAATGGCTCCCCGGCAAGTCGGTTGCGCTGTCCGATGCCTGCTGGCCCGAGGCTCTGACCGGCGCGATGCCCGTCATCTACCCGTTCATCGTCAACGACCCCGGCGAAGCAGCCCAAGCCAAACGCCGCATCGGCGCGGTCACGCTCGGCCATGTCCCGCCACCGCTCGAACGCACGCGCACCGGCGCCGGCCTCGGCCGCCTCGAAGCGCTGCTCGACGAATTCTCCAACGCCGACGGACTCGATCCCGCGCGCCGCGATCGCCTGCAACGCGACATCCGCGACGAAGCCACCGCCACCGGTCTCGCCGCTACGCTGGGCCTCGACGACGCGCAATCCCAAGCCGACGCGATCACCCGCATCGACACGTTCGTCTGCGACGTGAAGGAGAGCCAGTACGGTGACGGCCTCCACATCTACGGCCGCGGCGAACACGGCGCCGGCGAACGCGCCGGTCTCCTGTCGGCCCTCCAAGGCAAACGCGTCGCGTCCGGCCCCTCCGGCTCCCCGTGGCGAGGCCGCGCCGACGTCCTCCCGACCGGCCGCAACCTCTACACCACCGATCCTCGCGCGGTCCCCTCCCGCGCCGCCCATACCCAAGGCATGAAGCTCGCCGACGAACTCGTCCGCCGCCACCTACAGGACCACGGCGACTACCCGCGCAACCTCGTGGTCGACCTATGGGCCTCCGCCACCATGCGGACCGCGGGCGAAGAGTTCGCGATGGCACTCCACCTGCTCGGCGCGGAACCGGTGTGGGACATGCAATCCGACCGCGTGACGGGCGTCGAGATCCTCCCGCTCGCCAACTTCGACCGCCCCCGCATCGACGTCACCCTGCGCGTATCCGGCCTGTTCCGCGACGCCTTCCCGACACTCTGCACGATGTTCGGCCAGACCGTTCGAGCCCTAGGCGCACGCGACGAACCGGCCGATTGGAACCCGTTCGTCGGCAAGCCAGCCACCGCGCGCGTCTACGGTCCCGAACCCGGCCGCTACGGCCTCAGCATGGGCGACGCGGCCGAGACCTACACGCCGGAAGCGCGCCTGACCGCCGGCCAAGCTTGGCTGTCCGCCTCCAGCCACGCGCTCGACGCCGATGGGGAAGGGGGCCAGGACAGCTTCGACCCCGCCGGCATCCGCGACCGCGTCGCCGCCGCCGATGCCTTCGTCCACGTCCAGGACCTGCCCGAAACCGACCTCCTCCTCGCCGCGGACTACGCCGCGCACGAAGCCGGTTTCGCCGCCGCACAGGCGGTCGCGGGGGGCAGCGCCACGCTCTACCATCTCGACGCACGCGATCCGAACCAGGCCAAGGCCCGCCCGCTCAACGAGGAGATCGCCCGCGTCGTCCACGCCCGCGCGGCACACCCCGCCTGGGTCGACGGCATGATGCGCCACGGTTTTCGCGGTGGCGCGGAGATCGCCGCCACGCTCGATCACCTCGGCGCCTTCGCGCATCTCGCCAGCGCAGTCCGTCCCGAACTGATCGACCTCTATTACGACGCCACGCTGGGCCGCGACGACGTCCACGCCTTCCTCGCCGAAGCCAACCCCGGCGCGCTCGCGGCGATGCAGGCGCGTTTTGCAGCCCTGCACGCCGCCGACCTCTGGCCGACCCGCCGCAACTCGATCCTCGCAGCGCTGGACCTGCCGGCATGAGCGCATTTGTCGTGCAAGGCTGGTGCCCCGACGCATGGCGCCCGATGATGGCGGGCGACGGCCTGCTGGTCCGCATCCGCCCACCGCTCGGTCGCCTGACGCGTGAGCAAACGCTCGGCCTGTGCGACACGGCGGCGACGCACGGCAACGGCCTGATCGACCTGACCAGCCGCGCGAACCTCCAGATCCGCGGCGTCCGCGAGGATAGCTGGCGTCCATTGATCGACACGCTGCTCGATCTCGGCCTCATCGATCCCGATCCGATCCGGGAAGCGCGCGCGAACATCCTCGTCGCGCCGGAATGGCGGACGGGCGACGACACCCACCGCATCGCCGAACACTTGCGCGCGCGTCTGGCGGACCTGCCCGAACTCCCCGGCAAGGTCGGCTTCGCGATCGACGCTGGCGTAGCGCCGGTGTTGCAAGACGCCCCCGCCGACTTCCGCATCGAGCGCGCTGCATCTGGAACGCTTATCCTCCGCGGCGACGGCCGGACCCTTGGCACGCCAGTATCGCCCGGCACCGAAGTCGACCGGTTGATCGCACTCGCGCACTGGTTCGTCGACAGCGGCGGCATCGCCAGTGGCCGCATGGTACGCCACAGCGCCATACTGCCGGATTGGGCAGCCCCAACAACCCATCCTGCCGCAAGCGCGCCACCGCTTCACGTCGGACAGCATTCCCTCGGACTCGCACTAGGCCTCCCATTCGGTCGGATCACAGCGAGCGCGCTGGCACGCTACGTCGACACCGAGCGAGCAATTAAAGCGATCCGCATTACCCCTTGGCATATCGCGATCTGCGAAGCCGACGCGGCGCTTCTAATTGAACCCGACCCGGTCGATTTCATCACCGACCCCGCCTCGCCAACGCTTCACGCGGACGCCTGCGTCGGCGCACCAGCCTGTCCGCAGGGCAGTGTCGAGACGCGCGCGCTCGCCCGACGCCTGGCGCCGCACATCGCCGGCCGCCTCCACGTCTCCGGCTGCGCCAAGGGATGCGCGCACGCCGCCCCCGCCGACGTCACGCTCACCGGTCGCGAAGGCCGCTACGACCTCGCGTTCGACGCGCGTGCCGGCGCACCACCCTCCCGCGCAGGCCTCGACGTCGCGCAGATCCTCGTCCAGTTCGGAGCCGCCTGAATGCCTTACGCCTATGAAACCGACGGCGCGGCGATCTACCGCCAGTCCTTCGCGATGATCCGCGCCGAAGCCGATCTCGCCCGCTTCTCGCCCGAGGAGGAGCCCGTCGCGGTCCGCATGATCCACGCCGCCGGGCTCGTCGGCCTAGCCCAGCACATCCGCTTCACGCCGACGTTCGCAGTCGAGGCGCGTCGCGCGCTTCAAGCCGGCGCCCCGATCCTGTGCGACGCCCGCATGGTCACCGAAGGCATTACCCGCGCCAGATTGCCCGCCGACAACCGCATCGTCTGCACGCTCCACGCCCCGGAAACGCCCGAACTCGCGCGGACGATGGGCAATACCAGATCCGCCGCCGCACTCGAACTCTGGCGCCCGCATCTCGCCAGCGCCGTCGTCGCGATCGGCAATGCGCCGACCGCATTGTTCCACCTCCTGAATATGCTCGAAGACCCCGATTGCCCGCGTCCCGCGGCGATCATCGGTTGCCCGGTCGGCTTCGTCGGCGCAGTCGAATCCAAGGCGGCGCTGTGGACCGACCAGCCCGTGCCTTGCGTCGTCGTCGAGGGCCGGATGGGCGGCAGCGCGATCACCGTCGCCGCGATCAACGCGCTAGCGAGCGGCACCGAATGACACCCGTACGAACTGGGGGCACGATCCACGGCGTCGGCTTGGGCCCCGGCGCGCAGGACCTGATGAGCGTCCGCTCGGACCGCCTCGTCCGCGGCGCGCGCCACATCGCGTATTTCCGCAAGGCCGGACGTCCCGGCCAGGCCCGAAAGATCGTCGACGGTATGCTCCGCGACGACGTGATCGAATTCCCGATGGAATACCCCGTCACCACTGAGATCCCGGTCTCGGACTCGCGCTACAACGACTGCCTGTCCGCGTTCTACGCCACCTGCATCGACCGCCTCGCAACGCTGGCAAACGCAGGCGAGGACGTCGTGGTCCTCTGCGAAGGCGACCCGTTCTTCTACGGTTCGTTCATGCACCTCTATACCCGCCTCCAGACGATCGCGCCGGTGAAGGTCGTGCCTGGCATCACGGGCATGTCCGGCGCTTGGACGGCCAGCGGCGTGCCGATCACCTGGGGCGATGACGTACTGACGGTCCTGATGGGCACGCTCCCCGAAGACGACCTCGTCCGCCGCATCCGCGACACCGACGCGCTGGTGGTGATGAAGATCGGCCGCCACCTCGCCAAGCTCCGCCGCGCGGTCGCCGCTGCGGGGCGCGAGGCCGAAGCGTGGCTGGTCGAATACGCCGCGATGGCCGACCAGCGCGTCACGCGGCTGTGCGATGCGGAGGCGATCACGCCCTATTTCTCGATCCTGCTGATCCACGGGCGGGGGCGGCGGCCATGACCGGCTGGCTCGCGATCGCCGGTCTCGGCCCCGGCGACGAAGCGCTCGTGACGCCCGAAGTCACCGCAGCGCTCGCGGACGCGACGGACGTGATCGGCTACATTCCCTATGTCGCGCGCGTCGCCCCGCGTGAGGGCCTCACGCTCCATCCTACCGACAACCGCGTCGAACTCGATCGCGCCACGCACGCGCTCCAACTCGCGGCCCAAGGCCACCGCGTGGTCGTGGTATCCTCTGGCGACCCCGGCGTGTTCGCAATGGCGGCCGCGGTGTTCGAAGCCCTCGAAGCCGGTCTGCCAGAATGGCGTGACATCGATATCCGAGTTCTCCCCGGCATTACCGCGATGCTCGCCGCGAGCTCGCGTGCGGGCGCGCCGCTCGGACACGATTTCTGCGCAATCAATCTATCGGATAACCTGAAACCGTGGGAAGTCATCGAACGCCGAGTGCGCCTCGCCGCAGAAGCCGACTTTGCGATCGCCTTCTACAATCCGCGATCGAAGGCGCGCCCCGACGGCCTGATCCGGATCTTCGAAATCCTCCGCGAGACCTGCGCCGACGACCGCCCCGTCCTGTTCGCCCGCGCCGTCTCGACACCCGAGGAAACGCTTCGCATCGTGCCCCTGACCGAAGCTCGCGCGGACATGGCGGACATGCGAACGATGATCATCATCGGCTCCAGCCTGACGCGCGTTATCGATCGCCCGGCGGGACCGATCCTCTACACCCCCCGGTCGGCGCCATGATCAAGCCAGCGCATCACATCCGCCACCGCGTGCACCTCGCATCGAGCGGGCAGGGCAGGCCGATCGATCATGATCACCGGCAGCCCAAGCGCGCGCGCCGCATGCAGTTTGGCCGACGCCCCCGTGCCGCCGGCGTTCTTGCAGACTACGACCTTGATGCCGTGCGACGCCATCAACCGCCGATCGCCCTCGACATCGAACGGTCCGCGGTCGACCACGAGATGATGACGCGGCAACCCCGGCGGCTGGTCGGGCACATCGACGAACCGCAGCAGATAATTATGCTGCGGCTGCTCGGCGAACGCGTCGACATGCATCCGCCCCAGCGCCAGCATCACGCGCCGCGGCGGCCCGTCCAGCGCCGCAACCGCAGCGTCGATATCGGCCACGCGCGTCCACCGATCGCCAGCGACCGGCAACCAAGCCGGCCGCGTCAGTGCAATATGCGCGACACCGGCGCGCTCCGCCGCGACGACCGCGTTCGCGCTCATCCGGGCCGCGAACGGATGCGTCGCGTCGACCAGATGCGTCACGCGATGTTCGATCAGATAGCGGACAAGCCCCTCGACGCCGCCAAAACCGCCGATGCGCACCGGGATCGGTTGAGTTTTCGGATCGGCGACGCGTCCGGCATAGCTCAGCACCGCATCGTTGCCCCGCGCAGCCAGCGCCGCAGCAAGTGCGCTGGCTTCGGTCGTGCCACCCAGCACCAGGATGTTCGACATGGCTGACACTCCCTGGCTGACGATCATCGGTATCGGCGAAGACGGCGTGGACGGCCTGTCCGCGTCGGCGAAGGCCGCATTGGCGCAAGCCGAGCTGGTGACTGGCGCGACCCGCCACCTCGCGTTGCTCCCGGACCTTAAGAGCGCGGTTGAACGCTGGCCAGTCCCGTTCGGCGACGGGATACCGCACCTGCTCGCGCACCGCGGCAAGCGCGTCGCGATGCTCGTGTCCGGCGATCCGTTCTGGTTCGGCGCGGGTACGTCGATCACGCGCCACCTCGATCCCGGCGAATGGGTAGCGCACCCCGCGCCCTCGACCTTTGGTCTCGCCGCCTCGCGCCTTGGCTGGCCTATCGAGGAGACCAGTTGCCTGGGTCTCCACGCCGCACCTTTTACCCGCCTCCGCCGGCACATAGTCCCGGGTCGACGCGCGATCGTGCTGGTCCGCGACGGCGCAGCGGTTGCCGGATTGGCACGGTATCTCTCCGACCTCGGCTTCGGGCAATCGCGCCTGCACGTCCTCGAAGCGCTCGGCGGGCCGCGCGAGCGTGTTCGCGACATCGCAGCAGCCGACCTCGATGATGTCGACATCGTGCATCCCGTCGCGGTCGGGATCGTCTTTGCGGGGCAGGGAAAGGTTGTGCCTCGCACATCCGGCCTGCCGGACACGTGGTTCGATCATGACGGCCAGCTTACCAAACGCCCGGTTCGCGCGCTGACATTGTCCGCGCTCGCCCCAAGGCCCGGCGAGACGCTGTGGGACATTGGCGCGGGCTCTAGCTCGATCGGCATCGAGTGGTTGCTCGCTGATCCATCGACGCATGCCACCGCATTCGAAGCCGACCCCGTCCGCGCTGGCCGAGCCGAGAGCAACGCCGCAGCCCTGGGCGTCGATCGACTTCGTGTAATCCGGGGCCGTGCACCGGAGGCACTCGAAGGTTACGCCGCTCCAGATGCGGTCTTCGTCGGCGGTGGGCTCTCCGAAGCCTTGCTCGAAACATTATGGGCCAGACTGCCAGCGGGCGCACGCATGGTCGCCAACGCAGTGACGCTCGAATCCGAGGCGTTGTTGTCGCGCTGGCATGGGCTGAAGGGCGGCACCCTGCTGCGCGTCGAACTGTCGGAAGCCACCCCGCTCGGCACGCGACGCGGCTGGCGCGCGAGCTATCCGGTTGTCCAGTGGAGCGTCACGCTGTGATCGTCGCCGGCTTCGGGTTTCGCGCGGGGGCAACGCTGGCATCGCTGCAAGATGCGCTTGCCAGTGCGCAGCACGGCCAGGCGCAAGTCACGCGGCTCGCCACTCCTCGCGACAAGGCTCCGCTGGTCGAACGGCTTGCCGAAGCGCTGGATCTGCTCCTGGTCGCTATCGACCCAGATGCGCTACGCGCTGCACAAACGGCCACGAAGTCGGCTTTTAGCCTGAAGATACGCCAGACTGGCAGCGTCGCCGAAGCTTGCGCACTCGCTGCGGCAGGACCCGGCGCGCGGTTGCTGACACCGCGCCACATTTCCCACGACCGCATGGCGACATGTGCCATCGCAGAAGGAACCGCATGACTGTCCACTTCATCGGCGCAGGGCCCGGCGCGCCCGACCTGCTCACGCTCCGCGGGCGCGACCGGATCGCCGGATCGCCCGTATGTCTCTATGCGGGCTCGCTGATTCCTGCGGCGATGCTCGATCATTGTCCGCCCGGCGCGCGGATCGTCAACACCGCGCCCTTGTCGCTCGACGAGATCATCGCCGAGATCCAGACCGCGCACGACGCCGGCCAGGACGTAGCCCGGCTCCACTCCGGCGACCTGTCGATCTGGTCGGCGATGGGCGAGCAACTCCGCCGCCTCCGCGCGCTCAACATCACGTTCACGATCACCCCCGGCGTACCAGCCTTCGCCGCCGCCGCCGCCGCGCTGGAGGTCGAACTGACGCTGCCCGAACTGGCGCAGTCGGTAGTGCTGACTCGCACGCCTGGCCGCGCCAGCACGATGCCGCCCGCCGAAACCTTGACCGCGTTCGCTGCGACCGGCGCGACGCTGGCGATTCATCTCTCGGTCCACAATCTCGCGCAGGTGATCGCCGACCTAACGCCGTTCTATGGCCCGGAATGCCCCGTCGCGATCGTCTGGCGAGCAAGCTGGCCCGACCAGCAGATCGCACGCGCCACGCTGGCAACGATTGCCGACGCCGTGGCGGGCAAACCCGACCGGACCGCCCTGATCCTGGTCGGCCAAGCCCTCGCCGCGCAGGATTTCGTTGAAAGCAGCCTCTACGCGACAAGGTATGACCGCCGCTTCCGCCCACAATCGGCGGGCTCAAAGTTCGCAGGGGGCGAGGCTTGACCCCCGGCCTGCTCGTCGCCGCGCCCGCATCCGGTACCGGCAAGACCACCGTCATGCTCGGCCTCCTTCGCGCGCTCCGCGACGATGGCCTCGCGGTGCAGCCGTTCAAGAGTGGCCCCGACTATATCGACCCCGCCTTCCACCTCGCGGCGAGCGGGAGGGCATCGTTCAATCTCGACAGCTGGTCGATGCCCGCCGCCATGCTCGATACGCTTGCGGCGAAGGCCGACGATGCCGACTTCGCGCTAGCGGAGGGCTCGATGGGCCTGTTCGACGGCGTCGCGAAACCTGGCGCGACCGGCAACGGTGCCAGTGCCGATATCGCCCGCAGGATGGGCTGGCCGGTCGTGCTGGTTATCGACGTTTCTGGCCAGGCGCAGTCAGCCGCCGCTACCGCGCTCGGCTTCAGCCGTTACGCCCCCAGCGTCCGGATCGCCGGCGTAATCCTAAACCGCGTGGCCAGCCCCCGCCACGAACGCCTCGCGCGCAGCGGGATGGACGCTGTCGACATACGCGTGTTCGGCGCACTTCCACGGCGCGGCGACCTGAAACTACCCGAGCGTCATCTCGGACTGGTGCAGGCGGTCGAGCATCCCGATCTCGACGCGCGGATCGCCGAATATGCCAGCTTCCTGCGCGCCCATGTCGACATCCCGGCGCTTCGCGACGCCGCGACCGCCAACACCAGGCCTGCAAGCGCGGTTAGCTGGATACGCCCCCCGGCTCAGCGTATCGCCCTCGCGCAGGACGCCGCCTTCTCGTTCACCTACGCGCATGTCCTCGAAGGCTGGCGGCGTGCGGGCGCGGAAATCCTGCCCTTCTCCCCGCTCGCCGACGATCCCCCCGCTGCGGATGCCGATCTAGTATGGCTTCCCGGCGGCTATCCCGAACTTCACGCCGGCAAGCTCGCTGAAGCCCATCGGTTCCAGGCAGGCCTGACGGAGTTCGCCAAGACCCGCCCGGTCCACGGTGAATGCGGCGGCTACATGGCGCTGGGCGAGGCGCTGATCGATGCGGACGGTGTTCGACACGAGATGGCAGGCCTGCTCGGCCTCGTTACCAGCTATGCCCAGCGGAAAATGCACCTCGGCTATCGGCGCGCGACTCTTCTCGCACCGATGTGCGGCGTCGCGGTCGGCGAAGCGCTGACTGGCCATGAGTTCCACTATTCCACGATCCTCGAACAGCCCGACGCCGCGCTTGCGCACGTTACCGACGCAGAGGGCAACGCTGTAGCGGAAACCGGCTCGTATCGCGGCCACGTATCGGGCAGTTTCTTCCACATGATCGCAGCCAATCCATGACCGGTTTCGTCTCGTTCGTCGGCTCCGGGCCCGGTGACCCCGAACTCCTGACGTTGAAGGCGGTGACGCGGTTGCGGGAGGCGGACGCAGTTCTGTTCGACGACCTGTCGTCAACGGTGCTCGGCCACGCGCGCGCCGGCGCAGACCTTGTTGCAGTCGGCAAGCGTGCCGGTCGCCCTTCGCCGAGCCAAGCGCATGTCTCCCAACTGCTGGTCGAATACGCACAGACCGGCATTCGCGTCGTCCGCCTGAAATCTGGCGACGCAGGCATGTTCGGCCGTCTCGAGGAGGAGATCGTTGTGCTCAGGGCAGCAGGCATAGCCTTCGAGATAATCCCCGGCATCAGCGCCGCCAGCGCCGCCGCTGCCGCCGCGCAGATTCCGCTCACACGCCGGCTCAACGCGCGTCGCGTGCAGTTCGTTACCGGCCACGACGTCACCGGCGACCTGCCCGAACAGCGCAACATGGCCGCACTCGCTGATCCCGAGGCGACGACGGTGGTGTTCATGCCCAAGCGCACCTTCCCAGCACTTGCCGTATCGCTGATCGAGCACGGGTTATCTCCGGATACGCCGGCGCTGATCGCGGAGAATGTCGGTCACCCTGACCAGTCCTTGACGCGGTCGACGATCGCAGACCTAGCCGCGCAGCTGGAGGCAGGCTTCTCCAGCAAGCCCGCGCTGATCCTCTACGGTCCGCTGATGGATGCCGAGGCCGGGGAGTGATCGACCTTCACCTCATCGGGATCGGCACCGGTAACCCCGATCACCTGACTCGCGCCGCGATCGCCGCGATGAACGCCGCCGACCTGATTCTCCTCCCGCGTAAGAGCGATGCGAAGTCCGACCTGATCGAACTGCGCCGCACCATCTGCGCAGACGTCCTGACCGGTGCCACCCGCGTCGTCGAGTTCGACCTGCCAGAGCGCGATACGGCTGCACCGTACCTGGGCGCTGTCGAGCAATGGCATGACGCGATCGCGGTCGCCTGGCGCGACGAGATCGCGCGCCATTTGCCGAACGGCGGCGGCTTGGCGTTGCTCGTTTGGGGTGATCCATCGCTGTACGACAGCACGCTCAGGATCGCCGACCGACTACGCGCGGATGGTCTGGCGATGACCGTGACGGTCGAACCCGGCATCACCAGTCTCCAGGCGCTGACGGCCGCTCATGCCCTACCGTTGAACACGGTCGGCGCGCCGGTGCTCATTACGACGGGCAGGCGGTTGAGGGCAGGGGGGTGGCCCGCGGGCGTCGATACGATCGCGGTCATGCTCGACGGCGACTGCGCGTTCCAGACACTCGATCGGCCTGGTATCGGTATCTGGTGGGGTGCCTATCTCGGCATGGCGCAGCAGGTGTTAATTGCCGGTCTGCTGGAGGACGTAGCCGACGAGATAGTCCAGGCGCGAGCCAGCCTTCGCAGGCGCCATGGCTGGATCATGGACATCTATCTTTTGCGTCGACCTGCCTTGGTCGATCAGCTGGGGTTACCCTGAACCTCCGATTGCTAGCGCGTTCAGAGAGAATCCGGGGTGTGCGGCGTAAGCGCCCCGCAGCGAAACAGGTTTGGAGGCCGGCCATGATGAAGATCGTCATAATCGCCCTCGCGGCGATATGGGGAGCGTCGATGCTGTTCGGCGTCACGCTGCTGGTCGGCAGTCGCTACTCGACCCGTATCCGCCGGTTCGTGACCGGAGACTGAGTACGCTCGAAAGGAGCGATCGGCGCGTTGGAGACGGCGCCGATCGCCGCAAAAGCGCTGATTATTCGAGGTCGTCTTCGTCGACGATGATCGTCGATGCATTCGGCTTGCGCTCGATGGCCGCGAGGCAGGCGTCGACGATGTCGTCGTTGAAGCGGTTGAACAGCTCGATGCCGTCGTCCTCGGGTTCGTCGCCGCTCAGTTCCTTCAGGACGGCGTACTTGACCGCGAACTCATATTCGTCGCCGTCGAACTCGCCGGAAAATTCGATCTGCTTCTGGATGTCGTTGTCGACGACGCTCGCCTGATCGATTTCGAGGGTATTTGCCATGTCGGAACTCCTGGGGTTTGACCGCCTACTGCCTGCGAGCGGGCGGCAGCGCAAGCGCTCAACCCGGTGGTTTGCTAACCGATTGTAACAAGGGCTGCGGCAGGGCAATGATAGGGGCATCACTCCTGCCATTGTGAGTCGTCAATGTCGCGTTCCAGCCTGCTTCGTTCCGCCGCCATCCTGTGCTGCATCGCCAGCGCCGCCTCTGCGCAAACCTCCGCCAAACCGTCGCGCGTCAATCCGCTGACCGTCCCCAGCACGCTGCCGTTCCAGGCGCCGCGCTTCGACCAGATCACCGACGCCGATTACCAGCCCGCGCTCGAACAAGGCATGGCGGAACAGATCGCCGAGATGAAGGCGATCGCGAACAACCCCGCGGCCCCCACCTTCGCCAACACGATCGAGGCGATGGAGCGCTCAGGCCGCACGCTCGACCGCGCGAGCCAGGCGTTTTTCGGCGTGTCGCAGGCGAATACCAACGATGCGCTCGACGCGGTACGGTCCGCCGAGGCACCCAAGCTCGCGCAGCATAGCGATGCGATCTATCTCGATCCGAAGCTCTTCGCGCGCGTCCAGGCGCTCTACGCAAAGAAGGACTCGCTCGGTCTCGATGCCGAGCAGAAGCAGGTCCTCGAGATCTATCACAGTGACTTCCTCCACGCCGGCGCGCAGCTGAACGACGCCGACAAGGCCAAGCTGCGCCTGCTCAACACGCAGATCTCGACCGCGACGACCGATTTCCAGCAGAAGCTGCTCGCCGGCACCAAGGCTGGCGCGCTGGTAGTCGACGACAAGGCCAAGCTCGCGGGCCTCAGCGACGCTGAGATCGCAGCCGCTGCCGAGGGCGCGAAGGAGCGCGGCATGCCCGGCAAGTACGTGCTGTCGCTCCAGAACACGACGCAGCAACCGGCGCTCGCCTCGCTCTCCGATCGCGCAACCCGCGCGGCGCTGTTCGAGAAGAGCTGGAACCGGTCGCAGCGCGGCGACGCCAACGACACGCGCGCGCTGATCCAGAAGATCGCGCAGTTGCGCGCGCAGAAGGCACAGTTGCTCGGCTATCCGAACTATGCCGCCTATTCGCTGTACGATCAGATGGCGAAGACCCCGGCGGCGGCGAAGGGGTTCATGACGCAGCTCGTCCCCGCGACCGCCGCGGAACAGCGTCGCGAAGCGGCCGAGTTACAGAAGACGATCGACGCGACCGGCGCATCCTTCCCGCTCGCCCCGTCCGACTGGGATTTCTATTCGGACAAGGTGCGCAAGGCGAAGTACGACCTCGACCAGAACGAGCTGAAGCCGTATTTCGAGATTTCGCGCGTCCTGACGGACGGCGTGTTCTTCGCCGCGAACCAGCTTTACGGCGTCACCTTCAAGGAACGCCGCGACATCCCGACCTACCAGCCGGACATCCGCGTCTTCACCGTCTACGACAAGGACGGCTCCGAGCTGGGCCTGATGTATTTCGATTACTGGAAGCGCGACAACAAGGCGGGCGGCGCGTGGATGTCGAACTTCGTCGGCCAGTCGAAGCTGCTGAAAACCAAGCCGGTCGTCTATAACGTCGGCAACTTCACCAAGCCCGCGCCGGGCCAGCCTGCGCTGATCACGTTCGACGACGTGACGACGATGTTCCACGAATTCGGCCATGCGCTGCACGGCCTGTTCGCGAACCAGACCTATCCGCTGGTGTCGGGCACCAACACCGCGCGCGACTGGGTCGAGTTCCCGTCGCAATTCAACGAGCATTGGGCGCTCGATCCCAAAGTTTTTGCGAACTATGCCAAGGACTACCGCACCGGTGCGGTGATGCCGCAGGCGCTTGTCACGAAGATCAAGAACGCGGCGAAGTTCAACCAGGGCTATGAGCTTGGCGAACTGGTCGCGGCGGCGACGCTCGACCAGGACTGGCATTCGCTGCCGGCCTCGGCCGGGCCGCAGGATGTCGACGCGTTCGAGACCAAGGCGCTGAATTCGATGGGGCTCGACACGAAGGACGTGCCGCCGCGCTATCGCACGAGCTATTTCGCGCACATCTGGGCGGGTGGTTATGCGGCGGGATACTACGCGTATCTGTGGACGCAGATGCTCGATAACGACGCGTATGCGTGGTTCATGGCGCATGGCGGCCTCACGCGCGCGAACGGCCAGCGCTTCCGCGACATGATCCTGTCGAAGGGGCATACCGAGGATTACGGTCCGATGTTCAAGGCGTTCTACGGCAAGGACCCGGATATCGGTCCGATGCTCGAAGACCGGGGCCTGACGGCGGGCGCGAAGTAATGCGGCGGCGGTGCAGCGGCCTTTTGGAGCGCTGCACCGCACCATATTAAATCTGTAGCGTAACGGTCATTCGACTGTCTTGCCGTGCCAATAGGCGCAGCCCCGGGAGTGACGATCGATCGATCTCGCTAGGGGTTTTCAAAAATGACGATGTTTTTCTCGTACGGCCGCGCGGCTATTGTGCGGCGCTATCGGTTTTGTCGTGGTCGGCGTGCCAGTCACCGCAACGGCGCAGTCCCTTGTTGCCAAGGACGCGGAGCCGGGTTCGTCTGCTCCAGTGGCCGATCCGGCCGATCCAGCAACCCCGCCCGCCGGGCAGGATGACACGATCGTCGTCACCGGCGCGAACACGCGATCGGTGACGCAGGTCAGCGGCGTCGACATGCAGAAGATCCTTCCCGGCGTCAGCCCGTTGAAGGCGCTCCAGACGCTCCCCGGCGTTACCTTCCTCACCGCTGATCCATGGGGCAACAACGAGCAGAACATCTCGCTGTTCGTCCACGGCTTCAACGCGCAGCAGCTCGGCTACACGCTCGACGGACTGCCACTCGGCGACCAGAATTACGGCAACTACAACGGCCTGTCGCCGCAACGTGCGATCATCTCGGAGAACGTCTCGCGCGTGACGCTGGCCAGCGGCGCAGGCGACCTCGGCACCGCATCGACCAGCAACCTCGGCGGTACGATCGATACTTTCTCGAGCGACCCCAAAAAGGACATGGGCGTCCAGGTCGACCAGACGCTCGGCAGCCATTCGACCTCGCGACTGTTCGCGCGGATCGACAGCGGCGACCTTGGCAACGGCAACGCGTTCTACATTTCGGGCTCGCGGCAGAAGGCTAAGGCTTGGGATTTCAACGGTATCCAAGGCGGCTATCAGGCTAATGCCAAGTTCGTCCACGATGACTCGAACGGCAAGCTGACGCTCTACGGCGCGTATTCGGACAAGACCGAGCCGAACGAGGACGCGACCGTCGTCACGACGGCGACGCAAGGCACCGCGCCGTATGTCCGCCCGTTCGTCTATCCCGATTTCAACGCATTGCTGACCTATCTCAACTCCGGCGCGTACAAGGCGGACGGGTCGAACTACCGCAATTACTACGGTGTCGCGGCGCGTACCGATTACCTGGGCTACGTCAAATACGACTGGAACGTCAGCGACCGCGTGACCTTCTCGAACCAGGCCTATTATCATCACAATGACGGCGTCGGTGTCATCGGCGGCCCGATCGACGTCGCCGGCCTGCCCAAGCTGTTCTCGTTCTACTACCCCGGCCAGAACCTCACCCAGGTGTTCGGCGGCTCGGGCCTCGCGACGCGCACGACAGAATATCGCATCGACCGCGGTGGCCTCGTCTCGACCGTCGCGCTCGATCTCGGCGCGCATCATGTCGAGTTCGGCGCATGGTACGAGCATCAGAGTTCGTCCGCGTATCGCCGCTGGTATCCGTTCCCGGTCAACGATCCGAGCACACCGTACCAGCGTCCGCGCGAGGAACTGACACCGCTGATCACGCAATATCACAGCGAAGTCCGCGTCGACGAATACCAGGCGCATATCCAGGACAGCTGGAAGGTCTTGCCGACGCTGACGATCCAGGGCGGGGTGAAGAGCACGTTCCAGAATGCGTCGCAGCGCGTTCCGACGCAGCCAATCCCGGGCTCGTTCACCGGCTCGGTCGCGCTGCCGGTCGGCAAGATCGACACGCACAAATACTTCCTGCCACAGCTTGGTGCGCTTTGGGATGCGACCGACAACGAGCAGGTGTTCGTCAACGTCCAGAAGAACATCCGCCAGTTCCAGACGAGTGCCGCCGCCGGATTGTCGCCGTTCGCGCTCGGCAGCCAAGCGGCGTTCGACCTGTTCAAGCAGGACGTCGAGCCCGAGACGAGCTGGACCTACGAGGCGGGCCTTCGCTCGCATCATGCACTGAACCTTGGCCCGCTCACCGGCTTCGATGGCCAGATCAGCGTGTATCACGTGGACTTCAGCGACCGCCTGCTCGGGATCAGTCCGAACCCGGTTGTGACTGCTGTCGTCAGCGGTGCGGCGATCCTGCAGAATGTCGGTGCGGTGAAGACCGACGGGTTCGACGTCGCCGGCACGTTCCGGTTCGGCTCGCACTTCTCGTTCTACGATGCGCTGTCGTACAACAACTCGCGCTACGAGGAGAACTACATCAGCGGGACGAGCACCGTCGCCACGGCGGGCAAGAAAGTGCCGGGCAGCCCCGACTGGCTGAACAAGTTCACCGCCTCGGCCAATTACGACGTCTTCGACGCGCAACTCGTCGGGGACTATATCGGCAAGCGGTTCGCGACCTATACCAACGACCTGTCGGTGCCGTCCTACTTCACGCTGTCGGGCCGCATCGCCGCGCACGTACCGCTGTCGGAAGGGGAGATCGTCAAGACGGCGACGGTCAGCCTGAACGTCACCAACATCACGAACAAGCGCGCGGCCTCGACGCTCAGCATTGGCGCGGCGAGTGGGACGTTCAACCAGTTCCCGGTCGCACCCCGCCAGGTGTTCGGGACGATCAGCGTCGGCTTCTGACGCGGTCAGGGGCCTCGGTCTTGCCGGGGCCTCCTACTGTACGTCCGTGGTTGTCGGAAATATCATCGGAGGATCGCCCGGTTGCCAAGGCACCGGGCGTATCATGACCTGAGCGAACAACGCCGATGCCAGGTGCATTGTCAGCCACGCATGCAGCCGCTCGAACGGCAGTCCGTCGAAATAGGATCGATCGGTCTGCGCGAACTGGCGAACAAACGGCATGATTGTGAGATCGGTCATCGACTGCAAGCCGGTGCCGAGACTACCGGTAGCGCGGAGCCTCTCATCCATATCGCGGAGCAGCACGGTAGCCGCATCGCGGTGCTCGATCGGATCGACGTCGTAGCGATCGGCATATTTGTAGCGGTCAAGATGGTGTTTGAAGGCGCCGTCGTTCATTGCGATCAATCCAGCGTCGTTATTGGTTGGCCACTCGGCGCCGGGCGTACGCGCGCAGGCCCAGCGCATGATGTCGAGGCTCTGGTCGATCACCGTCCCGTCCGGCAGCACCAGCACCGGCACGGTTCCCTTGGGCGACGCGTCGAGCATTGCCGCCGGCTTGTCCCGCAAGACGATCTCACGCAGTTCGACCTGATGATCGTTCGCCGCGATCGCGAGACGCGCGCGCATCGCGTAGGGACAACGTCGGAAGCTGTAGAGGATCGGCATCATCGGACCTGCATAACCCGAGCGGGCGTCCAGGTCGCCTGATCCTGAAAACAGCCGGCGCTGCCGCGATCGATACCGCGGAACGGCATCGATCGCGGCAAGGCGTCAACTCAGAAACGGTAGCCGATCGTCGCCTGCACGGTCCGGCGGTTGCCGTACCAGCACCAGTTATAGTTGGCGAAGCACGACGTCAGATACTTCTTGTCGAAGATATTGGCTCCGTTGACGGCGAGGCTGAGGCCCCGCAGCGATGGGGCGAACTTCTCCAGGTCGTAGCGGATCAGTGCATCATAGACTGTGTAGGATGGGCTGTTGCGGCCTACAATCTCCATAGGCGTGACGCCTGCATAGACTTCGTCGACATGCCGGACCGCACCGCCGATCGTCAGCCCTTCGAGGCTACCGCTACGTGGCGTCCAATCGAGATAGGCGGACGTGCCACCACGCCCGACGGTTTCGAGCCCGCGACCGACGCGTGCCGGCGCATCGGCATCGCTGGTAACCTTGACGCGCTGCCGGCTGAACGCGACGCGCGCGTTGAAGCCGTAGGGCAGGGGAGCACTCCCCTCGAACTCGACACCTTGCGAACGAACGCCGCCGGTCTGCCGCGAAACGCTGAAATTGGGTGTCGACGTCAGGACGTTGGTCTGGTCGATACGGAACCATGCACCGGACAGCAGGATCTGCGTTCCCGGAATGCTGAACTTCGCACCGGCCTCGATCTGCTTGCCGAGCGATGGGTCTGCCAGCCCCGGCTGGCCGTTGCTCTGCGTGATCGGACTCGCCTGCTGCTCGAACGACGTCGAATAGCTGACGTACGGCGCAAGACCGAACGGCAGCGTATAAAGTGCGGCTGCGCGATACGTGAACTTCTCGTCGTGCTTGGCGTCACGCCCGTCCTGATGCGCACGCGCCCAATCCTGCCGGCCGCTCAAGACCACGCGAAGGTCGCCGATCGCCATCTGGTCCTGTGCGTAGACGCCCTGCTGACGCTGCTGCACATCGATCGCGAACTGACCGCCGATCTGTTCCGGGGTCGTCGGGACCGTCACCGTACCGTAGACCGGGGCAAAGCCGTTAAGGGGTGGCGCGACGCCGAACGCGGCAAGCTCGCGCGAATGCGCGACCTGGCGGTCTACACCGAACAGGAGCGTGTGCTTGATCGGGCCGGTCTGGACGGTGCCGGAGAGCTGGTTGTCGAACGTCCAGTTGTTGAGCTGTTCGCGGGTCGCGTAGGACGCACGGCTGAAAGTCTGCTGCGTCGGGTCGGTCGTGTCGAGGCCGCCTGCGGTATAGATGAGCCCGAGCGCCGACTTCACATATTGATAGCGACCTGACGAGCGGAACGCCCAGCCGCCACCGAAATCATGACGGAAGATGTAGGTGAGTGCCGCCTGCTCACGGCTGAAGCGGTTGCCGGCCTCGCCACCGTCGAAGCTGGTTGGCAACTTGCCGTTGGGGTTAACGAGCAGCGTGCCGCTGGCCGGAAACACGCCGTAGTCGCCGTTGTATGGATCATGCGAATAGGCGCCGAGCAGAGTGAAGCTGGTCGAGCTGCCCGCACCCGCCGTTACTGCGCCCGAGATCGTCTGGCGCTCGCGCTTGCCGAACTTCTGCTGCGTGTCGGCACCGTTCGCGCTGCCGTTGATCCGCCAGAGCACACCTTCGCCCGCTCGGCCACCGATGTCGGCATCGACGCGGTAGAGATCGTAGTTGCCGTAGGTGCCGCTGATCGCGCCGTAGAGCGCCTGGTCGAGCGGGAGCTTGCTCGATTCGGCGACCAGGCCACCGGGGCTCGATTGGCCATACAATACCGATGCAGGACCCTTGATGACCTCGATCCGATCGAGCCGCGAGACGTCGACCTGCGGCACCGCGTAGCCGGACGGGCTGCCGAACTGCTTCAGGCCATCGAGATAGACCGGCGCATCAAAGCCACGCAGCTTGAACTGGTCATAGACCTCGCCGCTCGACCCACGTGTTTCGGGGGTCACGCCGGCGACGAACCGGAGCGCCTGGTTGAGGTTCTGCAAACTGCGTCCGGCAATGTCGTCTGCGGTGATGACCGTGATCGACTGTGGCGTCTCGGCGAGCGGGGTGTCAGTCTTCGTGCCGGAGGACGCCTGATCTCGCGGGTGCTGGCCGGTCACGACGATCACGTCGGAGGCGTTTTCCTGCACGGTCTGTGCATAGCCGGGTGCGGCGGCAAAAGCGGCGGAGCCTAGCAGGACGGCGATGCCAAGACGACGTGTCATGTGATTCCCTTTACGTTGTGGCGCCCCGCTACTGTTGTTGATAACTATTATCAATAGCTGCCATGTATTGAGGTCACATGCCGCTTGTGTCTGCGGCAATGGGGCCACACTCACGACAGCCTGTATGGGTGGAACGGACGACAGAAATGAGTGGTAAGATACTGGCGGTTGAAATCGCGACGACGGGGGACGCGTCTTGGTTCGTCAAGCATCCTGATCGCAGACTTCGACTTCGCAATATGGTAGTGGGCGAATTCAGTGACGTGAGCGGTAAGCCTCCGGTCGGCATGGCGTGGCGGACAATCGTCCTGGAAGCGCAGCCCGGCGCCCGTAGCCGCCAGGTGATCGCGCTTCCGATCGGTATGGATGTCGATGCATTTCACGACGACGATCTGTTCGATCTGTTCCTGCGCGTTGCCCCACCCGGCGCTCGAAAGATGATCGCCGCATTGCGCCAGGTTAAGTTGCCGGACATGCCCGAATGCTGAAGCCATCGCTTCAGGTTCGGCATCCCCGGTTACGGGAACAAATATAGGGTAAAGCGAGATTTTCGCGTGACGGACTGCGCTTCTAAGTTCGCCACCGCCTGCTAGCTTGGGTCACAGTGACGCGCTGCCGACAGGTGCTGCGTCCTCGGTGCCCTGCCCGGATACGAGAGTGTCGCACGGACGGGCGGGGCACCTCGTTCATTTCAAATTCACCTTCGAACGGCATAGCGCGATGCAGAGGCATCGCCCAAGTAACGCGTACCTTCAGCGCCCCGCCGGTTTCAGTCACACGGACGGGCGGGGCGCTATTTCGCCGTCAGGCCAGGCCCTGCCGCGATAACCGCGCATCGATCAGGTCGAGTTCGCGTCCCAGTTGCTCCGCCAGTTCGACACCGATCTCCCGGCGCCGCGCCAAGTCGAAGATTGCGTTGCGTTCGGCGCGGACCGCCGCAAGGCGCATGTCACGTTCGATCTTCACATCGCCCTGTCGCCTGCGGTCTTCGGGCAACGACGAAAGGCTGTCGATACGTTCGCGGTACTGGTCCATCAAGCGTGCGGCGACATCGGTGAACCGGTCGGGATCGTCGCGCCCTTCGGCCATCCGATGCTGAACGCGGTCAAGTTCGGCGATCGCCGCATTGGCTGCGACAAGCCGAGCCTGATCGCGTGCGGCACCGACTCCGGTTTCGGGTGGCAGGCTAAGGCCGCGCAGCAGCAACGGCAGCGCGACGGCCGCGATGACCAGCGACGAGAGGATCACGCCCGATGCCAGGAAGATGACCAGATCGCGTGCCGGGAACGGCGCGCCGTCGTTCAGGCTGAGCGGAAGCGTCAGTGCGCCAGCGAGCGTAATCGCGCCCCGTGCGCCTGCACACGACATCGCCGCGATGATCCGACGAGGCGGACTTTCGCCGGCAGTAGCGTCGTTACGCCGCCGAGCCCGCAGCAACGTGAACTGCAGCGAAATCCATACCCAGCCATAGCGCAGCAGCGCCAGTCCGACGACGACCGCGACGACATAGACCGCGAGCCACCATGGGCTGACGTGCCCGGTCGACGTCACGGTGTCGCGCGCGCGCACGAACACCTCGGGCAATTGTTCGCCCAGCAGCACGAAGATCACACCGTTCAGCGTGAACTGCAGCATGTCCCATACGGCACGGCGGCGGATCCGCGTTCCGGCAGCGACCGCCGTGGTCGCGTCGGTGAAGGTCATCGCGATCCCGGCGGCGGCGGCGGCAAGAACGCCGGACGCGTGGATATGTTCGGCCAACAGGTAGGCGGCGAACGGGATCAGCAGGCTGACGAGGATGTTCGAGCCGGCCTCGTCGCCGAACCGTCGGGCGAACGCGCTCTTGGTCGCGACGATGCCTAGTGCGACGCCGACACCGATCGCGACGCCGGCGATCGCCATCCAGGCGAAGGTCGCGGCAGCGTCGGCGAAGGAAAAGGTGCCGGTCAGCACGGCGGCGATCGCGAACCGGACGCAGACGAGACCGGATGCGTCGTTCAGCAGTGCTTCGCCTTCGAGAATGTGCATCATCCGCTTCGGGATCGGTGCGTTCTGCGCCACCGCCGACACTGCGATCGGGTCGGTCGGCGACACCACGGCTGCCAGCGCGAACGCGACCCCGAGCGGCATGGCCGGGATCAGCCAGTGGACGAACAGCCCCATCCCCAGAACCGTGAGGAAGACCAGACCGAGCGCGAGCCCAAGAACCGTGCCACGATCACGGAACAGCTCATCCTTCGGGATACGCCAGCCATCGAGGAACAGGAGTGGCGGCACGAGCAGGAGGAAGAAGAGTTCGGGATCGAGTTGGACCCGGACGTGCGCGATCATGCCGATCAGTGCGCCGAGCGCGATCTGGACGAGCGGTCGGGGCAAGGCCGACGGCAGCATCCGCGACGCGATCCCGCTCACCACGACGGCGAGCAACAGAAACAGGCACAAGGTCACAATCTGCAAACTGGATTCCCCGAAGTGTAAAAGCGCGGCACGCACGCGGCAGGCGGTCGACAGGACCGGCAGGGTATCCCACAGGGATAGCAGGGAAGCGATGATTTCGAAAGGGCGCCACGATCGACACTGCACGCTCCAGTGCACCGGACCCTGGCGAGATCGTTGAAATCGCCTTGGGGGTGGAGGCGGCCGGCCGCGTACGGTACGCGTGCGGAATCGTCCCGTCACCGACGTGGCGGGTCCCGTTCACCGTGGACGTAGGAAAGTGACGGCATGACGAGATTTCTGGCATTCGGCGAGATCATGTTACGACTTTCCCCGCCGGGGCGCGAGTTGCTGATGCAGACGCCCAGGTTCGACGTCTGGGTCGCGGGGGCGGAAGCCAATGTCGTCACGCAGCTTGCCCGGCTTGGGCATGATGTCGGGTTGGCAACGATGGTCCCGGATAACGACCTGGGACGAGCGGCGATGACGACGCTGCGTGGGCATGGTGTCGACACGTCGACGATCTCACTTGGCGGCGAGCGGATGGGACTGTATTTCGTGACGTCGGGTGCAGGGCTGCGCGCGACCGAAGTGATTTACGACCGCGCCTGGTCGTCTTTCGCGGAAGCACCCGAGAATTGCTGGGACTGGCGTTCGCTGCTCGCGGGCGTCGATCGCTTCCATCTGTCCGGTATCACGCCGGCGCTCGGCCCGGTTCCCGCCAAGGCTGCGCTCGCTGCCGTTCGCGCCGCGACGGAGCGGGGCATTCCAGTCTCGTTCGACGGCAATTGGCGCGGAAAATTGTGGGAGCGGTGGGACTCCGACCCGCGCACGATCTTGACGGAACTCGTAGAATACGCGGACCTGATGTTCGGCAATCACCGCGACATCGCCCTGCTGCTCGACTGCGAGTTCGCCGGCGATGCGGACGATCGCCGACGCGAAGCCGCAGAGGCCGCGTTCGCCGCGTTCCCCCGCCTGCAGACGATCGCATCGACCGCACGGCATGTTGAACATGTCGACCTTCACCGCCTGTCCGCCAGGATCGACACCCGCGACGATCACGTCCAGACCGCCGAGGTGGTACTGGCCGGGATCGTCGACCGAATCGGCGGCGGCGACGCGTTCGCGGCCGGCGTGCTGCACGGACTCCGCTCGGGCGAGGACATCGCCGCGACCGCGCGTATCGGCCTCGCGCTGGCCGCCCTGAAACACTCGTTGCCCGGCGACGCCAGCTTGTTCCGGCAGGCCGATATCGATGCATATCTGGCCGGTGGACTCGATGTCCGCCGCTGATTGCAGAACGGATCGGGCGCAACCGACGCGTTAGATCTCGTCGGGCCCAAACCCGAGTGATGCAGCCAGTGAAGCGCGGGCGCGCGCGCACTGCTCCCAAAGACGCGGGTTGCCGAGGTCGTCGGGGGCGATCGCTTCCGGCCATTCGCGGGCGATGACTGCCTCGATCCGGTCGCACGCGTCATCATCGAGCAGGAACCGGTGGTCGATCGCGGCGCATGCATCGGCATCGACCTGAACGCGAAGCCTGAGGCATGCGGGACCACCACCGTTCCGCATGGACTCGCGGACGTCGACGACTTCAAGGGACGTGATCGGGCCTTTGCTCGCGATCAGTTCCGACAGCCACGCCCAGACGTCCGCATTCTCGTGTGCTTCTGCGGGCAGGACGAGGGTCATGCCGCCTGTGGGCATCGTGACGAGTTGCGAGTTGAACAGGTACGTGCGGATCGCGGTTTCCAAGCTCACGCGATCGGCCGGGACCTCGACGATCCTTGCACCCGGAACGTGGGCCGCGACGTCATCGTACAATGCCGCAGGGTCAGCGAACGCCTCGGCATGCGCGAACAGGACATGACCGTTCGCCACCGCGACCACGTCGTTATGGAACGCGCCCGCCGCAATCGCCGCCTCGCTCTGCCGCACCATCAACGTAAGCGACGGATCGAGCCCGTGACGTCGTGCAATCGCTTCGCTGGCGGTGCGGTGCTGACGCGACGGAAAGCCGCCGGCCTGACCGTCACCATAGACGAACAATTCGACGGCAGCGCCGCCATCGGGCGGCACCAGCCGCATGAAGTTCGCCGCCCCCTCGTCACCGAACGCGGAGGGCAGGGGGGCGTGGACCCGGAAGTAGCGCGGATCGGCGAAGGCGAGACGAAGCTGACGCTCGGTCTGCGCTGCCTCGCTCGCGCGGTGGGGCATCGTCGATAAATTCGCGACCGAGATATGGCACAGGCCGTCGCGCGTATCGGTCGCTGGGGAAAAGGTCCCCGCGTTCGCCGTCCACATCGCCGACGCCGACATCGCATTGGCAACCAGTGCGCGGTCGGCGACCCAGGCCGACGCCAGCGTCTCAGCATCGCTGCCGCCGAAGCCCAACGTTCGGAGCCACGCGACATTCGGCCGATCATGCGGCAGGAAAACACCCTGTCTGAGCCCCATCGCCATCATGTGCCGCATCTTGGCGATGCCCTGAAGGGCGGCGACACGCGGCGCCGATACCGCACCTGCATTGGCGGACGAGGCGCGATTGCCGATCGAGAGCCCGGCATAGTTATGCGTGGGGCCGACAATTCCATCGAAATTAATCTCGATCACGGCATCGCTCCTTCGCCCTATCTTCACGCCGTTCATCGCGGCGCGTCTTCAGTTTACGGAACCGATAGCCGGATTTGGCAAGGGCGTAAAAGGTGACGAATTCGCTCGCGGGTGGCGGCATAGTAGGTGGCTTACGCTCGAACGCCGTCGCGGGATCTTCATCGGGAACATGGCTTTCCCACGACACAATCTTTTCACACGGCCGATCTCGCCGAGCGCGTGCCGGGTGGTCGATTTCGGGTGTCTGCCGGGCTTGCTCCCCCTCGGCAGCTGAGTTACGCTACTACTACACTATATCAGGGAATTCTGATGCGCGCTTCTTCTCTTGTCGGTTTCACGGCTCTGTTGCTCTCGACGGCGGCCCAGGCGGGCGTCGCACCTGCAGCAGAGGCGCCCACCAAGGCGGCGGTAATTGCAGATGCCAACGCGCCCAAAGGCAGGCTGACGGATGCCGCTATACCGAAGGCGTATCGCCTCGATTTCACGATCCTGTCGGAGAAGGACAGTTTTTCGGGGCATAACGAGATCGACGTTACGTTGAAAGCGCCGACCAAATCGCTCTACATGCACGGTCGCGATCTCAAGATCGCCAAGGCGATCGCGATGGTCGGCGGCAAGGCGACGCCGGCGGTTTTCACGCAGGTCGACCAGACCGGTACCGCACGACTGGACTTCGCGCAGACGCTGCCCGCTGGCGTGGCTACGCTGGTGTTCGACTACACCGGCAACCTTGGCGACAGCGCGTCGGGGCTGTTCCACGTCAAGGTTGGCGACGCCTGGTATAGCTGGACCCAGTTCGAGAGCATCGACGCGCGTGCTGCTTTCCCAAGCTTCGACGAGCCCGGGTTCAAAACACCGTTCACCGTGTCCGTCACCACGCATCCGGGCCTGGTCGCGGTGAGCAACGCGCCGCAGGTCTCCGTCAGCAAGGTCGCAGGTGGGATGGAGAAGCACCAGTTCGCACCGACCAAGCCGCTCCCGACCTACCTCGTCGCGTTCGACACCGGGCCGTTCGTTCACCAGACCGGCATGATCCCGCCGACGCCCGAACGCCTCGCGCCGATGCCCTATGGCGCGGTGGCGACCACGGCGCAGAAGGACAAGATGAACTATGTGATGGCGGAGACGCCACGCATCGTCTCGTTGCTCGAAAACTATTTCGGTGAGCCGTTCCCGTTTCCCAAGCTCGACCAGATCGGCACGCCGATCATGGCCGGCGCGATGGAGAATGCAGGCGCCGACACGTACGGCGACGGCATCATTTTCCTGGCACCTGGGGCGACGACCCGCGACAAGCAGACGTTCGGCATGGTCGTCGCGCATGAACTGTCGCATCAGTGGTTCGGCGATCTCGTCACGCCGGCGTGGTGGGACGACATCTGGCTCAACGAGAGCTTCGCCAACTGGATGGGCTACCGGATCGGCAACGAATGGCGGCCCGAACTGAACATCGGCGTTGGCGCGCTTGCCGAGGGCTTCGGCACGATGAACACCGACGCGCTTGAGGTCGGCCGCCCGATCCACCAGCCGATCACGGAGAATGGCCAGATCGACTCGGCGTTCGACAACATCACCTACGGCAAGGGCGGGCAGGTCGTGGCGATGATCGCCGCGTATCTCGGCGACGAGAAGTTCAAGGCGGGCGTACGCCTACACCTGAAGCGCCACGCTTACGGCAACGCGACGTCCGAGCAGTTCTTCGAATCGATCTCCGATGCAGCGAAGGACCCGCGCGTACTCGCCGCGCTGAAGTCGTTCGTCGACCAGCAGGGCGTTCCGGTCGTCGATGTTCGCCGGCAGGGCGGCGGAATCGTTGCGACCCAGTCACGCTATGCCTTTCTGGGCTCGACGCCGCCACCGCTCAGCTGGACCATCCCGTTCTGCGTGCGTGTCGGTGCGGCAAAGCAGTGCACCCTGCTCGACAAGCCGGCGACCTCTCTGGCCGCGCCTGCTGCGGGCGTGATCATGCCCAATGTCGGTGGCGCGGGCTATTATCGCTTCAATCTCGCGCCCGCCGACTGGCAGTCACTGATCGCAGCCTCGGGGACATTGTCGCCGGGTGAAGCGCTCGCCACCACCGACAGCCTTTGGGCGGCGTTCCGCGCCGGCAAGGCTCCCGCGGCCTGGCTGTTCGCGGAGGCCCGTGCGGTCGCAGCGAATCCCGACGCGACCGCCAGCATTGACGGCGGTCAACGGATCACGGGATTGCGCGCGCGTGGTCTGATCGCACCGGCCTCGCTGCCCGGTTACCGTGCATTGCTGGCGTCGATCTACACGCCGCGCCTTGCCGCGCTCGGCTTCGATCCCGCTGCCGGTGCGTATGCAAAGGACGACCCCGACCGACAGAGCCTGCGCCATGAACTCGTCGAACTGGTCTCGGACGAGGCCGGCGATGTCGCGGTCCGCGCCAAGCTGAAAACTGCTGGCGAGAAGTACCTCGCCGGCGATACGCGCGCACTCGACTCCGGTTTCCTCGGCAGCGCGCTGACCGTCGTCGCGCAGGAGGGTGGCCTGCCCGTCGTCAAGTCGCTGGTCGACAAGGCCCTCGCCAGCGAGGATCCGACTTTCCGCCAGACAGCGATCGGCGCGGCAGCTTCCAGCGGGCACGCTGATGCCGCCGCCTACCTCCTCGGACTGGAGGACAAAAGGATGCGAAGCTACGACCGGATCGGCGTGATCTTCGGCATCGTCGGCAATGCGGATACGCGTAATCTCGGTACCGACTGGATCCTGGCCAATTACGAGAAGCTTCTCGCTGACGGCAACGGCATCTTCCTGACCAGCCGCCTCCCTCAGGCCCTCGGGACGCAGTGCGGGGCCGACCGTGCCGACTTGATCGACGCGAAAGTCGGCGCGCTGATCCGCAAGGCCGATGCCGGGGTTCTCGGATATGAGCGCACGCTGGAGAACATCCGCCATTGCGGCGTCTTGCGCGAGGCAAAGTCCGCGGAAATCGCGGCAGCGCTCGCGGTCAGGTAACCACACGCTCCGCGGCGTTTTGTTTGGACGCCGCGGAGTGCGCTTCGGCTATAGTATAAAGTCGCGTCTACCGCTGTTTCTTCGTGACGCTGGCGGTGAAGTCGGGATCCTTGTTCGCTACCCAGTCGACGAATTTCCGCACGGCTGGGTTGGCCAGAAGGCCCTCTACATCCAGCCCGTGACGCTGGAGTTCGGAATTGGTGAAGTTCGCGGTCAAATTCTGCTGGCAGATCGGGTGCATGGGGACGACGTCTCGCCCGTCGCGGCTTTTCGGCACGGGATGATGCCAGACGACGATCTTGCCGGTGGGCCGACCGCAGAGCCAGCACGCTGGAGCCTCCACCGGAGCCTCGTCTTCCGTGTGTACGTCGTCGCTGAAACCGTGTTTCGAATGCTTGCGAGCCATATGGCTATCGGACCCCTGATATGCCGCCTAGCGCGGTATTGTTGATCGCTCCCCTTTGCCGAAATCGGCGACCTAAGCGACTGGGCAATTCGCGACGTCGAAACGCCGTCTACCGGTGTGTCATCGCAAACGTCCGTCACGACATCGTTCGCGCGGCTGTGCGTGCCAACCGTGCGATGACGCGAGGTTCCGATCGGCCGGTGCATGTGGCACATCCTGGGCATGGGTGGGGTATCACGAGCAGCAGTTTGGCTGCGCAACGGCGTATTCGGCACGATCGCCATGCTGTGCGGTAGCACACCGGTGACGGCGCAGGACGACGCAGGGTTTCAATCGTACATGAGCGTACTGCGTCAGCAGGCGCTCGCGGAAGGCGTCAGTGCACGCACCGCGAACGCGGTCTTCCCGACGCTGACGCTCAACACGCGGGTGATCGAACTCGACCGCGCCCAACCGGGGTCGACCAACCCGAACGCGATACCCGCGTTCGCGCCCTACAAGGCGCAGCATGTCGATACGGCGCGGATCGCACGCGGTCGGCAAACCTATCTGGCGCAGCGGTCTAGGCTGCAACGGATCGAACAGCAGACCGGCGTTCCCGAATCGATCATGGTCGCGATCTGGGGGCATGAAACGAATTACGGCAGCTATACCGGCGACTTCGATCTGCTCCGCTCGCTTGCCAGCCTTGCTTACGAGGGACGGCGCCGGTCGCTGTTTGCCGGCGAGTTCATCGCAGGGCTCAAGATGCTCGATCGCGGCGTCACCCGCTCGCAGTTGAAGGGCAGCTGGGCAGGGGCTACGGGCAATCCGCAGTTCCTGCCGTCGATCTACCTGCGCCTGGCGCGCGACGGCGACGGTGATGGCCGCGCGGACATCTGGAACAGCCCGGCCGACACGCTGGCCTCGATCGGCAACTACTTCACAGACGCCGGCTGGCGCGCAGGCCAGCCCTGGGGCGTCGCAGTCAACGTGCCGGCTGGCCTCGATCGGTCGCAGGTCCGCAACCGGCTGGTGTCGCCGCGCTGCCCTCGTGTGTTCGAGCGACATAGCGGCTGGCGGACGATCGCCGAGTGGCGTGCGCTTGGCGTGACGCCGCAGGGCCGAAGCTTGCCCGTCGATAGCGTGATGGCGACATTGCTCGAGCCGGACGGGCAGGGCGCTACCGCCTATCTGCTGACCAGCAACTACCGCGTGATCCTCGATTACAATTGCTCGAACTTCTACGCGCTGTCGGTTGGATTGCTGGCCGATGCGGTCGAGCGCTAGGGCCCTCTGCCTGGCGTTCGCGCTGGGGGCATGCAGCAACGCGCACGATAGCGTCGGTGCGACCTTTCCCGCAGGCGGGGGACTTTACGGCAGCTATCAGGATACCGGGCTCGCGAGTTGGTATGGCGAGGAATTGTCGGGTAACCGCACGGCATCGGGCGAGGCGTTCGATCCTGGCGCGATGACCGCAGCCCACCGCACGTTGCCGCTGGGCTCGTTCGTCGAGGTGACGTCGGTCGAGACCGGGCGCTCCGTCCTGGTGCGAATCAACGACCGTGGACCCGGCAGGAAAGACCGGATGATCGATCTATCGCGCGCCGCGGCGCATCTGCTCGGCACCGATGGGCGACAGATCGCCAGAGTACGGATCCGCGTGATCGTTCCGACCGCGCAGGATGCGTCGCTGTTGCGCGCCGGGAAAGCCGCTTCGGCGCGGATGCCGGCCTTCACCCAAGTGGCGAGTTTCGATGCATTGCCCGTCCGCAAGCCGCTCCCTGCGTTGATCGCGGGACGGCGGTACGTGTTACAGGTCGCGACCTTCTCGAACGAAGATCGTGCGACGGCGTTGGCGAAGCGCCTCGATGCCGATGTCGTCGAACGCGGTGGCCTTTACCGCGTCCGCATCGGCCCGTTCAAAGATGCCGCCAGCCTGCAACGGGCGCGTGACGCGGTCACCGAGCGCGGCTATGGCGATGCACAAGTCCTGCCTACGGATTGAGTTCCCTTTTGCTCACGGAATACCGCATGAAGAAGCTGATCGTCGCACCGCTCGTCGCCATCGCGCTGGCGCACCCGTCCATCGCCGCCGCGCCGCAGTTCCAGACCGCGGCACCGATCGCGTACATGGAGGACTTGTCGTCGGGTGCGGTACTATTCGAGCGTGACGCCAATCGCCGCATGCCGCCAGCATCGCTTGCCAAGATGATGACCGTCTATGTCGCGTTCGACATGGTCAAGAAGGGCGAGCTGAAGCTCGACCAAATGATGCCGGTGCGTCCCGAGACCTGGGCAAAATGGCATGGTCCTTCCGCGGGTTCGACGATGTTCCTGTCGTCGGGTGAGAACGTCAGCGTCGCCAATCTGCTGTACGGGATCGTCACGCTGTCGGGGAACGACGCGTGCATCGTGCTCGCCGAGGGCATCTCCGGGTCGGAGCAGGCGTTCACCGAGCGGATGAACCGCAAGGCCGCCGAACTGGGGCTCAAGGACAGCCATTTCGGCACCGCGAACGGCTGGCCCGACAACGGCGTCACCTATGTCACCGCGCATGATCTTGCGCAGCTCGCCGCGGCGACGATCACCAACTATCCCGATCTCTACAAGCAGTTCTATTCGAAGCGCGACTTTACCTGGGGCAAGACGATGGGCGGCAGCGCCATCACCCAGGCGAACCGCGATCCGATCCTCGGCCGCGTCGCTGGTGCCGATGGCCTGAAGACCGGCCACACCGAGGAAGCCGGCTATGGCTTCACCGGGTCCGCCATCCAGAACGGCCGCCGCCTCGTGATGGTCGTCGCCGGCTTGACGAGTGCGGGTCAGCGCGCAGAAGAGTCTGTCCGCTTCATGGAATGGGGCTTTCGCGCATGGCAGTCGAAGCCCATCGTCGCGAAGGGCAAGAAGATCGAGACCGCAGCCGTCCAGATGGGCGACAGCTCGTCGGTCGGCCTCGTCGCCCCCAAGGCGCTGACGGTGACGCTGCCCGCCGGCACCTCGCCGACCATGACCGCCAAAGTGGTCTATGAAGGTCCGATCAAGGCGCCGATCAAGGCCGGCCAGCATATCGCCGATCTCGTCGTCACGACGTCGGACGGTCTTCAGCAGACGATGCCGCTGGTCGCCGAGAAGGACGTCGCGGTCGCGGGCTTTTTCGGTCGCGCTTGGGCAGGGCTGACCGGCTTCTTCGGCTGATGATCCCGGCGCCGACGGCGTTGCCGGCATGACGCCGATCATCGGCAACGCCGCCGCGCAGGCTGCCTTCATAGCGGCGATGCGTGGCGGTTCGATGCATCACGCATGGCTGATCGCCGGACCGCAAGGCGTCGGCAAGGCGAGTTTCGCACGCGCCGCAGCCATGCGTATGCTGGCGGATGCGGCCGAGCCCGATGGCGGCTCGACCGATCTAGCGGTTCCCGAGGGGAACAGGACGCGGTCGCTCATGGAGGCCGGGTCGCACCCCGACTTCCGCGTGCTGGCGCGCCTGCCGAAGGATCCCGAGAAGCCCGACCAGGATCTCGCCCGCAGCATCACGATCGCCCAGGTCCGCACACTGCAACCATTGTTCGCGACCACGCCGTCGATGAGCCCCCGCCGCGTGGTCGTGATCGATGCGATCGACGATCTGGAGCGGGGCGGAGCGAATGCGCTGCTCAAGAACCTCGAGGAACCACCCGCGGGGACGATATTCTTGCTGGTAAGCCATGCGCCGGGGCGGTTGCTGCCGACGATCCGCTCGCGCTGTCGTCTGCTGCGGTTCGAGGCGCTCTCGGACGGCGAAGTCGCGACCGCGATCCGGACGTTGCAGCCCGACGCGGACGAGGGCGAGGTCGCGGCACTGGTTCGGGCCAGCGACGGCGCGCCTGGACGCGCGCTCCGCTATGCCGGGCTCGACATCGCCGCGATCGACGATGCCATCGCAGCGATCGCGCAGGACGGCGACCGCGACAATGGACGCCGGCTGAAGCTCGCCAAGGCTCTGGGGCTCAAGGCCGCGCAACCCCGCTACGAGGCGTTCCTCGATCGTGCCCCCGCGTTCATCGCCGACGCCGCCCGGACGCGGTCGGGGCCAGCGCTGCGATCCGCACTCGACGCGCACGCCGCGGCACGCGAACTGGCAGGCGCCGCGATCGGCCTGTCGCTCGATGCGCAGGCCACCGTGTTCGAGATGGCCGGTATAGTCGCGACATTGCGCCACTGATCCGCCCGCGCAGGCTTCACCTGATCAGGGCGATGCTCTAGGAGCGCGGCATGGCCGACCCTTTCTATATCACCACCGCGATCCACTATCCCAATGGCCGTCCGCATATCGGCCATGCGTACGAGATGATCGCCGCCGATGCGATCGCACGCTTCCAGCGCCAGGCGGGGCGTGACGTCCTGTTCCAGACCGGCACCGACGAGCACGGTCTGAAGATGGTCCAGGCCGCGCGTGACCGCGATATGCCGGTGCGCGAACTCGCCAATGAAATGTCGTCGTATTTCCACGAGATGGCCGACCGTCTTGGCATCTCGTATGACCGTTTCATCCGCACCGTCGACGAGGATCATTACGCCGCGAGCGCCGCGATCTGGCAGGCGATGGCGGACGCAGGCGATCTGTATCTCGACCGCTACGAAGGCTGGTATTCGGTCCGCGACGAAGCGTTCTACGACGAGTCAGAGCTGACCGGGGAGGGCGACGATCGCCGCTCGCCGCAAGGCACGCCGGTCGAATGGACCGCGGAGGAGACCTGGTTCTTCCGCCTGTCGAAATATCAGCAGCCCTTGCTCGACCTCTTCGCCGCCAACCCCGATTTCATCCGCCCCGAAAGCCGTCGCAACGAGGTGATGCGCTTCGTCGAGGGTGGCCTGAAGGATCTGTCCGTCTCGCGGACCAGCTTCGACTGGGGCGTGCCGGTGCCGGGCAGCCCCGGCCACGTCATGTACGTGTGGGTCGATGCGCTTACCAATTACCTGACCGGGATCGGCTATCCCGACATGACCGGTGACAAGGCGAAATACTGGCCCGCGGATATCCATCTGATCGGCAAGGACATCGTCCGCTTCCACGCCGTCTATTGGCCGGCGTTCCTGCTGTCGGCGGGCATCCCGCTGCCCAAGAGCGTGTTCGGCCACGGCTTCCTGCTGACCCGCGGCGAGAAGATGTCGAAGTCAATCGGCAACGTCGTCGATCCGATGGCGCTCGCGGATGCGTTCGGCGTCGATGCGCTGCGCTATTTCTTCCTTCGCGACGTGAGCTTCGGCCAGGACGGCAGCTACTCGCCCGAGGCGATCGTGACCCGCGTCAACGCCGAGCTGGCGAACAGCTTCGGCAACCTTGCGCAGCGGACATTGTCGTTCATCGCCAAGAACCTGGGCGGCGAGTTTCCCACGGCTGGTACGGTCCAGGATGCCGACGGGATACTGATCGAGGAGGTCGTCGTCGCCTGTGCCGGGTTCAAGTCCGCCTTCACCGATCTCGCGCTGTCGCAAGGCATCGAGGCGTGGATGCGCGGCGTGTTCGCGTGCAACCAGTATATCGACGCGCAGGCACCCTGGGCGCTGCGCAAGACCGATCCCGAGCGGATGAACGCGGTTCTTCGTACGCTGGTCCGCGCGATCCGCATGCTCGCGATCGCGATCCTGCCGGTGGTTCCGGATTCCGCTGGGAAGGTGCTCGAGCAGATCGGCGCGACCGAGCGCGACCATGCCGCGATAGACGACGACGGCTGGTATGATCGTGTGGCCGCTTCCGACTTCCGGATCGCACCGCCGGCGCCCGTATTCCCGCGTCTCGAACTGCCTGCGGAGGCCTGATGCTCGCCGACAGCCATTGCCACCTGAACTACAAGGGCCTCGTCGAGGACCAGCAGGCGGTGCTCGCACGGGCTAGGGCGCGCGGCGTCACGGCGATGCTCAACATCTCGACGCGCGAGAGCGAATGGGACGATATCGTCGCCACCGCCGAGCGCGAGCCTGACGTCTGGGCGACAATCGGAATCCATCCGAACGAGGCTGACGTGTATCCCGAGGTGGACGCCGCCAAGCTGATCGAGCGCGCACGGCATCCGCGCGTGGTCGGGCTCGGCGAAAGCGGCCTCGACTATTTCCGCGATACCTCGGACCGTGCCCGCCAGCAGACGAGCTTCCGCGCACACATCGCCGCGTCCCGCGAAACGGGGCTGCCCATCGTCGTTCATACGCGCGATGCCGAGGACGATACTGCGGCGATCATGGCCGAGGAGATGGGGAAGGGGGCCTATCCCGGCGTCATCCACTGCTTCACCGCGAGTGGAGCTTTCGCGGACAAGGCGCTGGATATGGGGCTTTATATCTCGATCTCGGGGATCGTGACGTTCAAGAACGCGCGGGACCTTCAGGAGACCGCCGCACGCCTGCCGATCGAACGACTACTGATCGAGACCGACGCGCCGTTCCTCGCGCCGGTGCCGCATCGGGGCAAGACCGGCGAACCTGGGTTCGTGGCCGATACCGCGGCGTTTCTCGCCAACCTTCGCGGCGAAAATGTCGAGGAACTGTCGCGCCGTACGGCCGAGAACTTCCACATGCTGTTCGGCAAGACGCGGGTGTCAGGGGCGGCGGCATGAAGATCACGATCCTCGGCTCCGGCACATCCTCCGGCGTGCCGCGGATCGGCAACGATTGGGGCGAATGCGATCCGGCCGAGCCGCGCAACCGGCGCAGCCGTGCGTCCGCGATCGTCGAGCATGACGGTACGCGGATCCTGATCGATACAAGTCCCGACATGCGCGAGCAGTTGCTGGCCGCCGATGTCGACCGGGTCGATGCGGTGATCTGGACGCACGACCATGCCGATCATTGCCACGGCATCGATGATCTCCGCCAACTTTTCCACGCAGCCGGAGAGCCCGTTCGCGGCTACGCTCGGCCGTTCACGCTCGCAGCGCTGGACGCCCGCTTTACCTATGCTTTTCACGGTCGCCCCGGCTATCCGCCGACGATCGCCGCCGAAGTCCTGCCTGATCGGTTGACGATCGGCGGGATCGATATCCGTATTACCGATCAACCGCACGGTAGTATCCACGCCGCTGGCCTTAGGTTCGAAGCGGCTGGGATGTCGATCGGATACGCGACCGATTTCAACCTGATGACCGACGACATGGCCAGCCTGTATCAGGATCTGGATATTTGGGTGGTCGACGCGCTCCGCCGGCGACCGCATCCAACGCACATGGAACTTCCCGCCGTGCTTGCTTGGGTGGAGCGCCTGACGCCGAAACGGACCGCGTTGATCCATATGGATAACACGATGGATTATGCGACGTTGCGTCATGAGCTGCCAGCCGGCGTCGAGCCTGGCTATGACGGGCTGATCCTGACCGCATGACTGACGACCGTGCAGCCCAGTTCGCGCTGTACGCAGTCATGCTGATCCTGCCGCTGTCGGCCTTGGTCGCGCGCCGATTACCGTTGAAGCCGGTGCTGAAGATGGCGCTGGCCTGGGTCGCGATCTTCGCGGTTGGCCTGCTGATCGCGAGCCAGCGGGATCGGCTTTCTGGCTTGAAGACCATGTTTGCCGATCAGCAGGTGAGCGGAACCGAAACCCGGATTCACATGGCGGAAGACGGGCATTTTTGGGCGGATGTCGATATCGACGGTGTCCGCCGCCGGATGCTGATTGATAGCGGCGCGACGACGACTGCCTTGTCGTCCGCTACGGCCAAGGCCGCCGGCCTGGATAGCGACGAAAGCCCGTTTCCAGCGATCATCGAGACCGCCAACGGTACGGTGTCGGCGCGCACCGCGACCGCCAGGAGCGTGACGATCGGCACGATCACCGCAACCAACCTCGGCATCGTCACGTCGCCGGCGTTCGGCGAGACCGACGTGATCGGCATGAACTTCCTGTCGAGGCTGGGATCGTGGCGGGTCGAGAATGCCACGCTCGTTCTTACGCCGAGCGGGCAATAGATTTTACATAATGTGTATTATCGATCTCTCATTACGCGTTAGATCGCAGGCTATCAATGGGAGTCCCTGATGATCGAACGGCTCGTTTCCATCATGGCGCGACTGCGTCATCCGGTCGAAGGTTGCGAATGGGATCGCGTTCAAACCTGGTCGACCATCGCGCCCTACACGATCGAGGAAGCCTATGAGGTCGCGGACGCGATCGCGCGCGATGACCCGGCGGACCTCAAGGACGAACTCGGCGACCTGCTGCTTCAAGTGGTGTTCCACAGCCGTATCGCCGAAGAGTCCGGCGCGTTCACCTTGGCTGATGTCGTCGCCGCAATCAGTGACAAGATGGAGCGTCGTCACCCTCACATATTCGGCGATGCAACCTCCTCGCCAGGTTGGGAAACGATCAAGGCCGCCGAGCGCGCGGAGAAGTCCGATCACAGCGTTCTCGCCGGCGTGGCGATCGGCCTGCCCGCCCTAGCTCGTGCGGAAAAACTACAGAAGCGTGCCGCCCGTGTCGGGTTCGATTGGCCGGATGCGGCTGGGCCCCTTGCCAAGGTTGTCGAGGAAATAGAAGAGGTTCGTGAGGCCGGCTCAGACACGGTAGAAGAGGAAATCGGCGATCTGCTGTTTGCCGTGACCAACTGGGCACGGCATCTCGGTGTCGATCCCGAAGCCGCGCTCAGGGCTGGCAACGCCAAGTTCGAAGCGCGTTTCCGGGCAATCGAGGTCGATGGCGGCGACGCGTTCGCCGCCATGACACTCGATCAGAAGGAAGCGCTATGGCAAGCGGTCAAGCATCGCGGCGGCTGAACCGGTCGTAGTCGGTCTCGGACAGTCGGACATCGTACGTCGTATCGAGTTCGTCGCTGACGCTGCCCAGCACTTCGCCGTGAGCATGTAGCCACGCAGCCCCCGCTCCGTCGCTAGCCTCGATCGTGATGCTGTAGCGTCGGTGAGCGCCGGTGAGCTTCGCCGCGACCTGCTCGATGAGCTGCTGGACCCCTTCCCCACTCAGCGCGGAAATAGCCACGACGTCGTCACGATGCGCTGCCTGCCCGGCGATCTCATCGTGCGTGTCGGCGTCGAGAAGATCGAGCTTGTTCCATACTTCGAAGCGTGGCGTGTTTTCATCAACGCCGATCTCCGCGAGCACGGTCTCGACGTCGGTGCGCTGCGCCTCGGTGTCCGGATGCGCAATATCGCGGATGTGCACGAGCAAATCCGCCGACACCACCTCTTCTAGCGTCGCCTTGAACGCCGCGACCAATTGGGTCGGCAGATCGGACACGAAGCCTACCGTGTCGGACAGGATTGCCTTGTCAATGCCCGGAAGCTGGATCTGCCGTAGCGTCGGGTCGAGCGTTGCGAACAACAGGTCCTCCGCCATGACATCGGCGCCGGTCAGCCGGTTGAACAGCGTCGACTTGCCCGCATTGGTATAACCGACCAGCGCGATTACCGGCCACGGCGCACGCTGGCGTCGCTCACGGTGGAGACCGCGAGTACGGCTGACCTGCTCGAGCTCTCGCTTCAATCGCGCCATCCGGTCGCGAATCAAGCGACGATCCGCCTCGATCTGGGTTTCGCCAGGGCCACCGAGGAAGCCGAAGCCACCGCGCTGGCGTTCGAGATGGGTCCAACTGCGGACCAACCGGCCCGCCTGATAATCAAGATGCGCCAACTCAACCTGCAAACGCCCCTCGGCCGTCGCTGCGCGTTCACCAAAAATCTCGAGAATGAGACCGGTACGATCGATGACCTTGATTTCGAGCGCCTTCTCCAGGTTGCGCTGCTGAATAGGGGTGAGGCTCGCGTCGAACACGACGAGCCCCGCCTCTTCCATGCGCACCTGCGTCGCAAGCAGTTCCACCTGCCCGCTCCCGATCAGCGTCGCCGGCTTGGCCTGGCGCACGCGATAGGCGATCCGTTCGACGACCTGGACACCGATCGCCGCAGCAAGACCTGCGGTCTCCTCCAGACGAGCATCGACATCGCGCGTCGCGTCGCCTTGGTCGGGCAGCACGACAATCGCGCGCGCGCCGCGCGTGAACTCGTCCCGATCGCGTTCGAACCCGCTACTCAATCGTCACCGTCCGCATCTTCGGCATCATCCGTATCAGTTGGCTCTTCGGCAAGGTTCAACGGGCGTGCCGGCTGGATCGTCGAGACAGCGTGCTTGTAGACGAGTTGTGCCATGCCTTCGCGCTGGAGCAGCATGCAAAACAGGTCGAAGCCTGCGATTTGGCCCTGCAGCATGACGCCGTTGATGAGGAACATCGTCACGCTGTCTTCGGATTTGCGCACCGCGTTGAGAAAGATATCCTGCAACAGCGGATGCTTCTTCTGGTTTTCTCCCACCGCATCGACGATCGCCGACACGTCCATGGGCCCAGCAGGCATGATCGTCGAGATCGCATGCTTGTAGATCAGTTGCGACTGGCCATCGCGGCGCAGCAGGACGGAAAAATTATCGAACCATGTGACGATGCCCTGGAGCTTGACGCCCTTGACGAGGAACATGGTGACCGGCGTCTTGGAGCGCCGGAGCGCGTTCAGGAACAAATCCTGAAGCGAGCCTGGTTTATCGGCCAATGGGATAACCCTTTGTTTTTGGCGGGACTTTGCCCGCAAGGCGCCGTTTCCCGGCGTCGGAGATGTACCCGGTTACCGGGCGCGGTACTGATCTATGATCGCCGCCCTGCTATATCCAGAGGGCGGCGAAATTACGACGTCTATTCCTCGCGGGTTTCGGTGATGCCGAGCAGCTTCAATTTTCGATGAAGCGCGGAACGCTCCATGCCGATGAAGCTCGCCGTCCGTGAGATATTTCCCGAAAAACGTCGGATCTGCACGCGAAGATATTCGCGCTCGAACGTCTCGCGCGCTTCCCGCAAAGGCGACCCCATGATCGCGGTCGATCCAGCCGATCCGATATCGCCCTGGTCGCCGAGAACTTCGGCCGGCAATAGGTCGAGGTCGATCCGGCCGATGCGGTCTCCCGGCGCCAGAATGATCGTGCGCTCGACGACGTTCCGCAACTGCCGGACATTTCCCGGCCAATCGTAGGATTGCAACGCAACCATCGCATCCGGCGCGATTTCCGGCGTCGGCACTCGGCGCTCGGACGCGTAATGCGCAATGAAATGCTGGACCAGCGCGGGGATGTCCTCGCGACGATCGGACAGCGGCGGAATCATTACCGGCACGACGTTGAGCCGGTAATACAGGTCCTCGCGGAACCGTCCTTCGGCGATTTCCAAAACGAGGTCGCGGGCGGTCGCCGAGACGACACGAACGTCGACCTTGACGACGCGCGTACCACCTACCCGCGTAAAGCTCTGGTCGGTGAGCGCGCGCAGGATGCGGGCCTGCGTCGCGATCGGCATGTCGGCGATCTCGTCGAGGAACAACGTGCCGCCATGCGCCTGTTCGAACAGACCGGGGCGGACGAGATCGCCCGCTTCCTCGACGCCGAACAGTTCCTCGTCCATGCGCTCGGGCGTCATCCGCGCGGCGCTGACGATGATGAACGGCGCGTCGGTCCTTAGGCTCCAGCCGTGCAGCAGGCGCGCGGCGACTTCCTTGCCGACCCCCGCCGCGCCCATGATGAGGACCCGGCTGCCGGTTGCCGCCACCCGCTTCAAGGTCGCGCGAACGCCGTTGATCGATCCGGAACTGCCGGTCAGGTCGGTCTCGCGCCCGACGGTTGCCCTCAGCGTCGCGACCTCGCGGCGAAGGCGTTCGGTCTCGGTCGCGCGGGCTACCATCAGTAGCAATCGTTCGGCCTCGAACGGCTTTTCGATAAAGTCGGACGCCCCGCGGCGAATTGCGGCGACGGCGGTATCCAGATTGCCGTGGCCCGAGATCACCAGCACCGGGATCGACGGATCGCGCCGCTTGATCTCGTCGAGCAGCTCCAGCCCATCGAGACGCGAGCCTTGCAGCCACACATCGAGCAGCACCAGCGACGGACGCCGCGCTGCGATCGCTTCCAAGGCGGAATCGCTGTCGCCAGCGTCGCGGGTCTCATAGCCTTCGTCCTCCAGGACGCCGGCCACGAGTTCGCGAATGTCACGTTCGTCGTCCACGACGAGAATATCGAGCGCCATTAAATCATGTCCGGTTGCGGGTCATCGTGTCGAGTCGGCCCTCCCCAGCCAACTCGGATGCGGATGCCCCTTGGTCGAGCGCGGCCAGCGCCTTGGCGTCGAAGGTCATGGTGACGAGTGTACCGCCCCCCGGCCGATCGGAAAAGCCGATCGTGCCGCAATGCTCCTCAATGATCTTCTTGACGATGGCAAGGCCGAGGCCTGTGCCGCGGGCACGGGTCGTTACATAAGGTTCGACGATCCGGTCCCGCTCCGCCGGTAGCCCGATGCCGGTGTCTGCCACTGCGATACCGACCGTGTTGGCATCGCTCGTCAATGTCATCGTCACCGATCCGCCAGGTTCACCGCGCGTCTCAATGGCTTCCACCGCGTTCTTGACGATGTTCGTGAGCGCCTGACCGATCTGGCGGCGGTCGCAAACCAGCGTGAGACCCGGATCGTCCTGCACCAGCTGGAAGCTGATCGCGGGATGCGCGACCTCGTGCAGGAACAGCGCCTGGCGCGCGGCATCGACCAGCGATTCCTCGCGGAAAACCGGCTTCGGCATTCGCGCGAACGAGGAGAATTCATCGACCATGCGACGAAGATCGCCAACCTGGCGAATGATCGTGTCGGTCAATCGCGAGAACGTGCCGTCCTGGGCCTCGATCTTGCCACCATACCGGCGTTGAAGCCGCTCGGCCGCAAGCTGGATCGGTGTCAGCGGGTTCTTGATTTCATGCGCGATCCGGCGAGCGACGTCGGACCATGCCGCGCGGCGTTGATCGAGCAGCTGCTGCGTGATGTCGTCGAACGTCAGGATCGGGCCAGTGGCCGGCCGGGCAATCCGCACGGCAAGCGTACGAACCTCGCTCCCCTGCCCGACTTCGACGATCGCCTCTCGGTCGCCGCCATCGAGCATCGCGTCGAGCTCGGGCGCGACATCGACCAGGCGCCGTCCGACCAGCCCGCCAGTATCGGTGCCTAGCAACGTCGTGGCCGAATCGTTCGCAATCGTGATCGTCCGCTCGCGTCCAGTTGCGACGACGCCTGCGGAAACCCCCGCCATCACCGCCTCGATCAGTGCGCGACGGCTTTCGAGCTGGCCGTTGGCGGTGACGAGCTCGGTGTTCTGCGCTTCCAGCTGCCCGGTCATCTGGTTGAACGCGTTGGCGAGTGTGCCGACCTCATCGCGGCTGCGCGGATCGGGGACACGCGCGGTCAGGTCGCCAGCTGCCACCCGACGTGCGGCGTCGACGAGCTCGCCAACCGGCCGGACGAGACGATCCGCAACCGCCAGCGCGATCCACACCGCAATCCCCACGATCAGCAACGAGATCAACAACAGTGCTGCATTGAACTGCAATTGGAGACTGCGCGCCCTGGCCAGGAGCGATCGATAACTCTTCAGCACGTCGTTCGCACGCGTGGTCTGTTCGGAGAGCGATTTCGTATCCTCGACGCGGCCCGCATAGAGGAACAGTTCGTCAGATCCCGGCAGCATCGTGATCGTCTGGATACGATCGCCCGTCACCGCCACGACCGCGCTTTTGCCCGACCGCAACTCGGCGATCGCCGAGGGTGTGACACGACGCGTAAAGTCAATTTCGTACGGGTTGACGATCGCCAGCGTCTGGATCCCCTGCTGAGGGGACAGCTTGAACAACGCAGCTTCCGAGAGGCTGCGGAAATACACCTGTTGGAGGAACCAGCCGGAAAAATCCGGGCTCTGCAACGAGCGCTCCCGTAGGTAGGCAGACATGTCGCTTGCCATCGTCACGGTGGCTTCCTGCCATCGGTTGAGCTGGCGTGCGTAGGACGATTGGGCAAGCCCGGTCGCATTCTCGAGCATCCCGCGCGCCTGATCGGAATACCAGAACTGGACGCCATACTGGAACAGCAGCGATGCAAAAATCGTCACCAGCAACATCGGCACGGCGGCGACGATCGAGAACAAAGCGACGAGGCGAACGTGGAGGCGACCGCCACCGCCGACCGGCGAACGCGCTGCACGGCGCATGGCCACACGTCGCCCTAGCAACATGAGGAGAGCTATGCCGGGCACGAGGTTCGCGACCAGCAGCAGCGCTACCAGGGGTGGCGGGATCAGGCGCTGCGGTGCGTCGCTGCCGGTAATGATAAAGTAGCTCGTGACGGCGATCGCGATCGCCACGCCGAGCACGACCGCCTCTACGGCAGGCGTCACGGCAAACCGGTGTGCAGGCCCGTCATCGTCCATCGGTAGCGTCGCGGAAGCGATCATCGTTGCCCCGATACAACGTCAACCGTTGCCGTGAAACCACATAATGACAGAATTACCGCCGTTCCGGTTCGTCTACGCGAGGCGCGTCGCTGCCGATCGCACCGCCGATATCGATGCCGAGCGTATCGAGGCGTTTGCGCAGGGTATTGCGGTTGATCCCCATAGCGCGCGCGGCCCGAAGCTGGTTCTGACCATGACGCGCCAGCATCGCCTCGATCAGCGGCCGTTCGACTTCGCCGATCACGCGGTCATAGAGCGTGCCGTCATCGAGTGCGGCTGGATCGTCTTGAGCGATGCGCTCGATCATCGCGCGGACGGCTTGTCCGATATCCAGGTCGACCGGGTCGGTGAGCGAGGCGTGGCGGCCGATCATGGTACGGATCGCGTCCGCGTCAATGATTTCGTCGCGCGACAAGACTGCCAGCCGCCGCATGAGATTTTCGAGCTCGCGAACGTTGCCCGGCCAGTCATGCCCGCCAAGCGCGACCATAGCGTCACTGGCAAGCTGACGCCGCGGAAGGCCCTGCGCAGCGGCGTGATCCAGGAAATGCCGCGCGAGCAACGCAATGTCCTGACGTCGTTCGCGCAGCGGCGGCAACGTGATCGGGACGACATTGAGCCGGTAGAACAGGTCTTCGCGGAACTGCCCCGTCGCGACCTGTGACGCCAGATCGCGGTTGGTCGCGGCGACGATGCGAACGTCGACGCGGATCGTCCGTGCGCCACCGACGCTGGTGAACTCGCCCGACTGGAGCACGCGGAGGAGGCGGGTCTGCGCTTCCATCGGCATGTCGCCGATCTCGTCGAGGAACAGCGTGCCGCCCGACGCCTGTTCGAACCGGCCGGCGTTGCGCGTCGCTGCGCCGGTGAACGCGCCGCGTTCATGTCCGAACAGTTCGGCTTCGATCAATTCGCGCGGAATCGCGGCCATGTTGATCGCGACGAACGGTGCCGCGCTACGAGTTCCAAGATCATGGATCGCGCGCGCGACGAGTTCCTTGCCGGTCCCCGATTCGCCCGAGATCAGCACGGTCAGATCGTTCGATACGACGCGAGCGATGATCCGGTAGACGTCCTGCATCGCGGCCGAGCGCCCGATCAGGGGCAGCGCGCGGTCCGCCTCGTGGAGCGCATCCTCAGATACCATCCCGCCCCGCGCGAGCGCACCGGCAACCGCGCGGGTCAGCACGTCGAGGTCGAACGGCTTGGGTAGGTATTCGTACGCGCCAACCTCGGCCGCGCGGACCGCCGTGGTCAGGGTGTTCTGCGCCGAGAGGACGATGATCGGGAGCAGCGGAAACCGCGCGGCGACGCTGCGGACATGGTCGATGCCGTCGCCGTCGGGGAGGATGACGTCGGTGATGAGAACGTCGGGCAGCGTCACCGCAAGCGCGCGTTCGAGTTGCGCGAGGCTGTCGGCGACGGTGACGTCATGGCCGGCGCGACGGAGAGCCTGCGCGACGACGGTACGAATCGCGGCGTCGTCATCGACGACCAGGACCGTACTCATGACGCGGCTCTCGGCAGCAAGAGGCGAAGGACGGTCATCTCGGGGTTTCCTTCGCGGCCGTATTGGACGATGCCGCCCATGTCCCTGGTCAGCTTGTCGACCAGCGCGAGACCAAGCCCCTGCCCTTCGCGACGGCCGGACACGAACGGGTCGAACAAGTGATCGGCGATGTCGGCGGGGGCGCCGGGACCGTTGTCAAAGATACAGATCTCGATCGGCAGCGGCAGGCGCGGCTTGCCGGGTGCCGAACTGACGGTGATGCCATGACGGTACGCAGTGGTCATGACGATCCGCGGTTCGCGTTCGTTTCTAACGGCTTCGCGGGCATTCTTCAGCAGGTTTATGACGATCTGCAGCAGCGCATCCCGGTTGATCTGCGCGGGCGGGAGCGACGGATCGAAGCGTTCCTCAATTGTTATGCCGCGCGCGAAACCGGCGAGTGCGAGCCGGCGGGCATGACCGAGCAGCGGATAGATATTCTCGCTGGCGAGCGGCAGAGGCCGCGTGTCGCTGAAATCCTGCATGCGGTCGATCAGCGCAGCGATGCGATCGACTTCGGTCACGATCAACGTGGTGAGTTCGCCTGCGCCGAGCAATTGCGCCGCGCCGCGGATACCGGACAGCGGATTCTTGATTTCGTGCGCGAGCATCGCCGCGGCACCGACCGCAGCCCTCGCTCCAGCGGCGCGATCCGCCGAGTGTCCAAGCCGCCGCGAGGTGGCGGATGCGTGCAAGGTGATCGCGCGCCAGCCCGGGTAGTCGGCGATCTGCGTCTCGGCGAAATCTGCACGGATCTTGACACCGCGCGCGGTCGAGATTTCGGTGTCGTAGACGGCGAGAGCGTGGCCGTCCCGATTGCGTGGATCATCGGGCGGCGGGATGATCGCATCGAGCGGTTGTCCGATCATCAACCGTTCCGACAGGTTGAGCAGTTGCTCGGCAAGCGCATTGGCATGTGCGACCTTATGGTCGGGATCGACGACCACCACGGCCACCGGCAACGCGGCGAAGAGTTCCGCGAACCCCGGCCGATTGCGCGATGGCGCATCAGGCCGCTGCAAGATCGCGCCAGGGAGCGTAGAACTCGGCCAGCATCGCCTTGACCTGCTTGGGGTCGGGCACTTGGTTCACCTTGTTGCGGAACTCGGCCGAACCGGGGAGGCCCTTGGTGTACCAGCCGATATGTTTCCGCGCCATATTCACGCCGGTCTCAATCCCGTAATGCTCGAGCATCGCCTCGTAATGCCCTGCGATCGCGTCATATTGCTCGGTGATTGACGGATCCTCGTTGCGACGGCCCGTGGCGAACCACTCCATCACCTGGCCGAGCACCCAGGGGCGTCCGTAGCTGCCGCGACCGATCATCAGGCCATCCGCGCCCGACTGGTCCATCGCCGCCTCGGCGTCCTCGATGGTGCAGATGTCGCCGTTGACGATCACCGGGACTGTGACCGCGTCCTTGACCTTGCGGACGAAGCCCCAGTCGGCGCTGCCCTTGTACATCTGGTTGCGCGTGCGGCCGTGGACGGTGATCAGCTTGATTCCGAGGTCCTCAGCGATGCGCGCGAGGTCGGGCGCATTGAGGCTGTCGTGGCACCAGCCCATTCGCATCTTGAGCGTCACGGGCACGTCGACCGCCCTGACCGTCGCCTCGATGATCGCGCTGGCGAGCTTGGTGTCGCGCATCAGCGCCGAGCCTGCGTCGCCATTGACGACTTTGCGCACCGGGCAGCCCATGTTGATGTCGATGATCGCCGCGCCGCGATCCTGGCTGAGCTTGGCGGCCTCACCCATCTCGTAGGGGGTGCAACCGATCAGCTGCATCGACACCGGCTCCTCGAGCCGGTCCCATGCCGCCTTCTGCAACGACTGCCGCGTCTCGCGGATCGCCGCCTGGCTGGCGACCATCTCGGTGACGTTGAGGCCCGAGCCATAGCGTCGCACCAGCGTGCGGAACGGCATGTCGGTGACGCCGGTCATCGGCGCGAGCACGACGGGGCTTTCGATCCGGACAGGACCGATCTGGATAGGAGCAAGGTTACGCATGGATGTGCCTGAAAAAGAGGCATCGTCGTACCCCGTCCGACGCATTTTCGCAAGACTGGCGAGCGTCGAGGCGAACCGCTAGGTCGCAGGGATGACACAGGCACAGCGTATCGTCGCTATCATCGTCGCGGCCGGAACCGGCGTGCGCGCGGGGGGATCGATCCCCAAGCAGTTCGCGCCGATTGCCGGTCGGCCGATGATCGCCTATTCCCATGAGGCGTTCGCGACACATCCGGCGATCGCCGAGACGATCGTCGTCGTCGCCGAGGGTCAACAGGCCTTGGCGACCTCAGCCTTGGGTAACGCGCCGATCGTCGTCGGTGGAGCGACTCGCCGCGAGTCGGTTAGCATCGGCCTCGCGGCGGTCGGCGATGCGACGCACGTATTGATCCACGATGCCGCCCGCCCCTTCCTGTCACACTTGGTCATCGATTCGCTCATCGCAGCCTTGAAGACCAGGGACGCGGCCATTCCCGTCCTCCCGGTGACCGATACGCTCGCCCGCGGCGACGTCCTGCTCGGTGACATCGTGCCCCGCGCGGACCTCAACCGGGTGCAGACACCGCAGGCGTTTGCCGTAGAGGCCCTGCGTGCCGCGCATGCAGTCTGGCCTGCCGACGAAGAGGCGACCGACGATGCGCAGATGGTGCGGCGGCTTGGCGTCGGCGTCGCGTTGGTGCAGGGCTCGGCGATGCTCGAGAAAGTCACCCACCCCGAAGATTTCGCGGCCGCCGAAGCGCGTGTCGCGTACGAAACCCGCACCGCGATGGGGTTCGACGTCCACCGGCTCGAAACCGGCGAAGAGCTTTGGCTTGGCGGCGTCCTGATACCGCACGACAAAGGGCTGTCGGGGCATAGCGACGCCGACGTCGCGCTCCATGCGCTGACCGACGCGCTGCTCGGGACGATCGCTGCCGGCGATATCGGCACGCATTTCCCGCCGAGCGACCCGCAGTGGAAGGGCGCCGACTCCGCGCAGTTCCTCCAGCACGCGGCCAAGCTGATCGCCGACAAGCGCGGCCGGATCGATTTCGTTGACCTGACGATCATGTGCGAGGCGCCGAAGATCGGGCCGCATCGTACGGCGATGACCGCGCGGATCGCCGACCTGCTCGGGCTCACGCTCGACCGGGTCAGCGTCAAGGCGACCACGACCGAACGGCTCGGCTTCACCGGCCGCGGCGAAGGCATTGCCGCGCAGGCCGTCGCGACCATTCGCTTGCCCGGATCGCCGCTTTGAAGATCGCTGCCGCGTTTGCCGCGATCGCGCTCCTTGCCAGCCCGGCGGTAGCGCAACAGCGCTGCATCACCGGGTCCGAGGCCGAATCACTGACGCTCGTCGCGATGCCTGACATCCTCCGCGAAACCGGGCGCGTCTGTGCCGCACAGCTTCCCGCCAGAAGTCTCATCCGGTCGCAGTCGAGTGCGTTGATCGATCGCTATCAGGTCGAGTCCGACCGGGCCTGGCCAGCGGCGCGCGCGGCGATCGTCAAGCTCAGCGATCCTGCCGTGGATGCGATGCTCGATTCGGAGTTTGCGCGACCGTTGCTGACGACGTTGCTGGTGCCGCAGATCGTCGGGCGGATCGCGACGCGCGATTGCGGGACGATCGACCGTATGGTGACGCTGCTCCAGCCCTTGCCACCGCGCAACACCGCGGGCATCGTCGTCGAGACGTTGCGGTACCTCAAATCCCAGAAGTCGCGCAGCGGTGATATCGCCGCGGTGGCGATGCTGCTCTGCCCGGTGGAGACTCGCTGATGGATACGATCCTTCCCGCCGAACTGGTCGATGCCGCTCGCAAGGTGGTCGAGCAGAACCGCGCGATCGGCCGCAGGGTCGCGGTCGCCGAGAGCTGCACTGGCGGACTCGTCGCGGCTGCCCTGACCGAGATACCCGGGTCCTCCGACGTGTTCGAGGTCGGCTTCGTCACCTATTCCAACGCCGCCAAGCTCGGCGTGCTGAAGATCAGCTCGGACGTGCTCGAAACGTTCGGCGCGGTGTCGATCGCGGTGGCGTGGAGCATGGCGCAAGCGGCGCTCAAGCAGTCGGGCGCTGACATCGCCGTTGCCATCACCGGCGTTGCGGGCCCCGGTGGCGGTTCGCTCAAGAAGCCGGTCGGAACCGTGGTGTTCGGTCGCGCTGAGAAGGGTCGTGACCCGTCCGACGTTCACGCCGATCGCAAGGATTTCGGCGATCTCGGCCGTGGCGGGATCCGGCTTCAGGCGGCGTTGTGCGCGCTCGAACTCTTGCTGCCGGATGCGTCCGCCCCGTAAAGCTCGGCGGCGCGGGTCTCGAACGCGCCGATCATCTTACGCAGTGCAGCGCCGAATACCTGCCCGGCGATCATCTCGAACATCCGGTTCTTGAACGCGAAATCGACGGTGAAATCGACCGCGCAACCCTGCGGCTCGGGCCGGAAATGCCATTCGTTGCGCAGATACTTGAGCGGGCCATCGACGTAATCGACATTGAGTTCACTCGGCCGGACCTTCTGCACGCGCGACGTGAACGTCTCGCGCAGGCCCTTAAAGCCGACGATCATGTCGGCGAGCGTTTCCGTATCGCTGTTCGAGCGCACCCGCATCGCGCTGACCCAGGGCAGGAATTCGGCATAGCGACCGACGTCGGCCACCAGGTCGAACATCTGCTCAGGGGTGTAGGGCAAATGACGCGTTTCCGAATGCTTCGGCATCAGATGCGCACGACGCCCAGCTTTGCCTCGCGGTTCGCGCGCAACTTCTCGAAATCGTCGCCCGCGTGATAGCTCGACCGGGTCAGCGGCGACGACGCGACAAGCAGGAAGCCTTTCGCGCGGGCGATCGAGGCATAGGCGTCGAACGCCTTGGGCGGCACGAACTCGGCAACCTTGGCGTGGCGCGGCGTGGGCTGAAGATACTGGCCCATCGTCAGGAAATCGATGTCGGCGCAGCGCATGTCGTCCATCACCTGATGGATCTCCAGCCGCTCTTCGCCGAGCCCGAGCATCACGCCCGACTTGGTAAAGATCGACGGATCGTGCTTCTTGACGCTCTCCAGCAGCCGCAACGACGCGTAGTAGCGCGCACCTGGGCGGATCGTCGGATACAGCCGCGGCACCGTCTCGAGATTGTGGTTGTAAACGTCGGGACGCGCCTCGACGATCGACTCGATCGCCGCCTGCGCCTTGTTGCGGAAGTCAGGCGTGAGGATCTCGATCGTCGTCGTCGGGTTCGACGCGCGGATCGCCTGAATCACCTTCACGAACTGCGACGCGCCACCGTCCGGAAGATCGTCGCGATCGACCGAGGTGATGACGATATGGTTGAGCCCCATCTGCGCGGCCGCATCGGCGACGTTCTGCGGCTCCATCCGATCGACCGCGCGCGGCATGCCGGTCTTGACGTTGCAGAACGCGCACGCCCGCGTGCAGGTATCGCCGAGGATCATGACCGTCGCATGCTTCTTGGACCAGCATTCGCCGATGTTCGGGCATGCCGCCTCTTCGCACACGGTGGTGAGGCTTTTCGAGCGCATCAACTCACGGGTCTTTGCGAAGCCAGCAGAGGTCGGCGCCTTGACGCGGATCCAGTCGGGCTTGCGCGCACGGACCGGCGCAGCCATCGGGGTCATGTCGTTCATGCACGCCAGATAGCCCCGCCCTGCCGCTGAGACAATGGTGACAGACTATGTCGGCGGGTTGGAACCATCGGACGAACCGGATAAAATCATGGAACCAGTTTTAACATGACAAGTTTTTCATGTTGCATCGCAAACTGATATGGAAGGCTACCTGTGCCAACTCACTTTCCGGAAATGATCGAAGGCTATCACCGCTTCAAGGACGGCCCCTGGGAGGAGCAGCGCGAGCGCTGGAAGGAGCTGCAGGACGGCCAGAGCCCCAAGGTGATGATCATCGCCTGCTCCGACAGCCGCGTCGAACCAGCGCAGATTTTTGACACGTTGCCGGGCGAAGTCTTTGTTGTGCGCAACGTTGCCAACCTCGTGCCGCCGTTCGAAACCGGTGGTGGTTATCACGGTGTCTCGGCTGCGATCGAGTTCGCCGTCACCCAGTTGAAGGTCGAAGAGATCGTCGTGATGGGCCACGAGAAGTGCGGTGGCTGCAAGGCTGCGCTGACGCAGGCGTTTGCCGATGCCGATCATGGTGCAGGCGGGTTCGTGTCCGACTGGGTCAGCCTGCTCGACGGTGCCCGCGAGAAGGTCATCGCAAAGTACGGTGAGGGTGCCGAGGCCGGCCGCGAGATGGAACTCGAATCCGTACGGACCTCGATCGCCAACCTCCGCACCTTCCCGTTCGTGACCGAGGCAGAAGCCGCCGGTACGCTGGCCCTGCGCGGTGCCTATTTCGGCATCGACAAGGGCCAGATGCTGCTGCTCAACGAGGATGACCAGTTCATCCAGGCCGACGCAGCAGAAGCGAAGTCCGCGAAAGCCTGACGCGTCAGCGAAGGCCCAACGCCTTCTCCGCCACCTTCTTGACCTTCGGGTCTAGGGGTGGCGGCACCATCGATACGCCGGCTTCGAGGCGGTCCGCGATCAGCGTCAGCGCTGCGATCCGGGCCGCCTTTTTGTCGTTACCGTCGATAACGGTCCACGGTGCAGTCGCGGTGTCGGTGCGCGCGAACATCTCCGTCATCGCCTCCAGATAGTCTTCGCGCCGCGATCGATTGTGAAAATCGTCGAGCCCGGTCTTCCAGTGCTTCCACGGATCGTCGAGCCGCGCCTTGAGTCGGCGGTCCTGCTCCTTCTGCGTGGTATGGATGAACAGCTTGATGAGGGTGGTGCCGCTCTCTACCTGCTGCGCCTCGAACGCGTTGATCTCGTCATAGCCGTGACGCCATTCGGTTTCGCTCGCGAACCCCTCGACGCGCTCGACGAGGACACGGCCGTACCAGCTGCGATCGAACACCGCGATGTTGCCGTTCGCGGGCAGACGGTTCCAGAATCGCCACAGGAAATGATGCGCCTTCTCGTCCGCAGTCGGCCCCGAGATCGGCCAGACCTTGTAGTTGCGGGGGTCCCATTCGGCCGACAGGCGCTGGATGATGCCGCCCTTCCCTGCCGCGTCCCAGCCTTCGAACATCACGATCGCGCGCGTACCGCCGACGATGTGCGCGACTTGGATATGCTCGAGGCGCTTTTGCAGCGCGGCGAGGTCGTGCTTGTACTTGCCGTCGTATTCGTCGCCAGCTTCGTAGTCGGCCAGGTGTATCGTCATGCATCACGCTCCGTCGCAAGGGTCGGGATCTGAACGTTCCAGGCGCCCCGTCGGCGCACGACGAACCAATAATAGGCGATCGACGTCGCCCACACCCCGCCGGTGCCGGCGACCTGAAGCATGCCGGGGACGATGACGAACACCGATGACGCGGGGGTAGCGACGGAGAGGGTGAGGAACAGGACGCCCGTGACGCCGATGCTGCGAACGAGGCTTGGCGCCGGTGTCATCTGATCGTCGCGCATGCCAACCCCTTATCGTGCAGAGGTATTTGCATGGTCGAGGGGGTTGAGGAAGCGTGGGACGTCTTTCCCTCGCCCCTTCGGGGAGAGGGAGGGGCCCGCCCGCGCTTGCGGGTGGGAGGGTGAAGGGAAGTTGGCGCGCACCAACCGCCCCTCTCCCTCCCGTCGCCAAGCGACTCCTCCTTCCCTCTCCCCGTAGGGGCGAGCGACAGAGAGACGTTACCCAGCGCTCGGCGCGACCACCTTCGTCGCGTCCTTCGGGCCATCCACCGTCAGGCGGATGTTGAGTTCCTTCAGCTGCTTGGCACTGACCGGGCTCGGCGCGCCCATCATCAGATCCTCGGCCTTCTGGTTCATCGGGAACAGCACGACTTCGCGGATGTTCGGTTCGCCCGCGAGCAGCATCACCATCCGGTCGATCCCCGGCGCCGAGCCGCCATGCGGCGGTGCGCCGACCTTGAACGCGTTGATCATGCCCGCGAAGTTCGTGTCGACGTCAGCCTGCGTGTAGCCGGCGATCTCGAACGCCTTGTACATGATCTCCGGACGATGGTTCCGGATCGCGCCCGACGACAGCTCGACGCCGTTGCAGACGATATCGTACTGATACGCGAGGATATCGAGCGGATCCTTGTTCTCCAGCGCGTCCATCTCGCCCTGCGGCATCGAGAACGGGTTGTGGCTGAAATCGACCTTCTTCGCGTCCTCGTCATATTCGAACATCGGGAAGTCGACGATCCAGCAGAACTCGAACCGGTTCTCGTCGATCAGGCCGAGGTCGGCGCCGATCCGCGCACGGGCGGCACCCGCCAGCTTCGAGGCGGGCAATTCCTTGCCGGCGGCGAAGAAGATGCCGTCGTTCGGGCCGAGGCCCATCTCGGCGATCAGCTTCCGGGTGGCTTCCTCGCCGTGGTTCTTGGCGATCGGGCCGCCGAGTTCACCGTTCTTCTGCGTGATGTAGCCGAGCCCGGCATGCCCCTCGGCGCGCGCCCAGTCGTTCATGTCGGTAAAGAACTTGCGGCTCTTGTCGGCGGTGTTCGGCGCGGGAATCGCGCGGACCACGTCGCCGCCAGCGACGATGCCGGCGAACAGGCCGAAGCCCGAATCGACGAAGTGATGGCCGACGTCGTGGATCAGGATCGGGTTGCGCAGGTCGGGCTTGTCACTGCCGTACTTCAACATCGATTCGCGGTAGGGGATACGCTTGAACGGCAATGCCGAGACCTGGCGTCCTTTGCCCTGCCAGTCGGCGAATTCCTCGAACACGCCGTGGAGGACGGGCTCTATCGCATTGAACACATCGTCCTGCGTGACGAAGCTCATCTCGAAATCGAGCTGGTAGAATTCGCCCGGCGAACGATCGGCGCGCGCGTCCTCGTCGCGGAAGCAGGGCGCGATCTGGAAATAGCGATCGAAGCCGGCGACCATCAGCAGCTGCTTGAACATCTGCGGCGCCTGCGGAAGCGCGTAGAACTTGCCCGGATGGACGCGGCTCGGCACCAGATAATCGCGCGCCCCTTCGGGCGACGACGCGGTCAGGATCGGCGTCTGAAATTCGGTGAACCCTTGTGAATTCATCCGGTTGCGCAGCGAGGTGATCACCTGGCTGCGGAGCATGATGTTCGCGTGCAGCCGCTCGCGACGCAGATCGAGATAGCGATAGCGCAGGCGGATATCCTCGGGATACTCGGCCTCGCCGGCGACCGGCATCGGCAGCTCGCCGGCCATCGACTGGACGGTCGCCGCGGTCGCGCGGATCTCGATCCCGCCGGTCGGCAGGTTCGGGTTCACGGCTTCCGGCGCCCGGGCCGTGACCTTGCCGGTGATCGTGACGACGCTTTCGCTCTTCAGACCCTCGATGACCTTGAAGACCGGGCCGCTGACGTCGGTGACGATCTGCGTGATGCCGTAGTGATCGCGCAGATCGATGAAGACGAGGTCGCCGTGATCGCGCTTCTTGTGGACCCAGCCGGAGACGCGGACCTCTTCGCCGACCTGTTCGGGGCGGAGGGCGGCGCAGTTGTGGGTGCGATAGGCGTGCATGATGGGTCTTCTCGGACGATAAACAGGTGGTCCGCGCTTCCCTTCCCTTCCGGGCTTTGTCAACCCGAACGAGGCTCGCTATGGACGGGCGATGCATATCCACCCGCTTATCTCCGACAGCGCCACGCTCGCCAATCTGTGCGCGCGCATGGCCGACGCCGACTATGTGTGCGTCGACACCGAATTCATGCGCGAGAGCACCTATTACCCGGAACTCTGCCTGATCCAGATCGCCGACGACAAGGAAGCCGCCGCGATCGACCCGATGGCACCGGGCATCGACCTCAAGCCGCTGCTCGACCTGCTCGTCGAGAATCACGACGTGCTGAAGGTCGTCCATGCCGGCGGGCAGGACATCGAGATCGTCTACAACCTGACCGGCAAGACGCCCTTCCCGCTGTTCGACACGCAGGTCGCGGCGATGGCGCTCGGCCAGGGCGAGCAGATCGGCTATTCGAACCTGGTCGACAGCTGGCTCGGCATCGCGGTCGACAAGGGCGCGCGGTTCACTGACTGGGCGCGCCGACCGCTCGACGCGCGGCAGATCGAATATGCGATCGGCGATGTCACGCATCTATCGAAGATCTTTCCGAAAATGCTGGAGCGGTTGCGCAAGACCGGGCGCGGCGTGTGGCTCGACCAAGAGATGGAGCGGCTCGGCGATACCGCCAATTATGCGAACGATCCCGATCTGGCATGGAAGCGGGTACGGATTTCCGGGCGCAAGCCCGACGTGCTGGGGCGGCTAAAGGCGCTGGCTCGCTGGCGTGAGCTTGAGGCGCAGGCAAAGGATTTGCCGCGCGGGCGGATCGTCAAGGACGAGACGCTGGGCGACATGGCGGGGCATCCGCCCAAGAAGCAGGCGGACCTTGCACGGGTGCGTGGGCTTTCGGCGACCTGGGCCGGCAACGACATCGGTGGCCGCCTGATGGCGGCGATCGAGGGCGCGCAGCCGCTTGGCGACGACGAATTGCCGCCGCGCGACGATCGCAAGCCGGGGCTTGGCAAGGAGGGCTCGCTGGTGGCGGACCTCCTCAAGCTGTTGCTGAAGATCCGGTCGCGAGATATTGATGTGGCGTCAAAATTGCTCGCGCGGACCGATGAACTGGAGGCCTTGGCCGCTGGTGTGCGGACCGGGTTGCCGATGCTCGAGGGCTGGCGGTTCGATCAGTTCGGCCGCGACGCGCTCGATCTGGTTGAGGGGCGGCTGGCGTTTGCGGTGATCGGCGGGAAGCTCAAGATGACGCGTACGGAGGATGCCGCATGAGGATCGTTCTGGTTGCAGCCTTGCTCGGGTCGGCAGCGTGCACGCCGGTCGAGATGCGCGGCGAGACGCCCGCCGCTGCGCCGGTCGCGGCCGCCTGCAATGCCGACTCGCTCGGCGATCTGGTCGGCAAGCGGGCGAGCGATGCTCGGGCTGACGTGATGCAGACACGATCGGGAGCGCGGACGCTCCGGTGGATCGCGCCGAACACGGCCGTGACGATGGATTTCCGTGCCGATCGTCTGAATGTCTATGTGGACGCCAAGGGTCGGATCGAGCGCTTCACCTGCGCCTGAATTCATTGAACCTCCCCTAAAAGGGGAGGATTCAGGCGAGAGCCAGTACGGCCTTGCGTCCCAGGGCGGCGGCAAGCGCGTTATGGCGACGTTCCACCGCCTCGCCGTAGAGCCCACGATCATCCGGGCGCAGCGTCAGCGTAAGTGATACCCCGTCATCCGCGAGCCCTGATCGCTTCAAGGGTCCTGCCAAGCCACCACTCATTCGCTGGCCTAGTCGCATAGCGAGGCCCCAAGCAGTCGCGCTTTTCACCGCTGCCGGAGACGCGAGGCGACCAACTGTTTCACCGGCGGAGAGATCACCACCAAGGCTCGTGTAAAGAGCTTGCGCCAGCATCCCCCGGCCGGGCGCGTCAATCGCGACCCAATTGCCATGCAGCGCGACCTCGACGCCGCGTTCGGCGCGGAACTCGGGGTTGGCGCGCCAGCCGACGTCCGCAAGTAGGCATGCAGTATGCCGAATGCGGGCCATTGCGGGCGGCTCGGCGGTGAACAGCGGTGCGATCCAGCGGTCGAGAAGATCGCCGTGCTCCGGGAAGCGGCCGAGCAGGCGGCCCTCTTCGCGCGCGGCGACGATCAGCGGATCGAGCGTTCGGTCTGCGGGTTTCAGGTCTTCGTAGAGCAGGCCTTCGCGCAGGCCATACGCCGACACGACCGTCGTCCGGCTGCCGAGCTGGCGCATCAGCACACCGAGCAATGCCGCGGCATCGGCGAGCGTTGCCGTGCGGCCCGACGACAGCCCCGGAATCGCCTTCAGGCGCGGCTTGGAAAGCTGTGGGATCGTCCGGCTGAGCCGGGTGATCGTCGCGGCGGTCATCGAATATTGGTGGATGATCGGCAGAGGATAGTCCGACAGCTCCATGTCGAGCCGTGCCAGCGCGCGCCACGATCCGCCGACGAGATACAGCGGAAGCCCCTGCCCCTTCGCCGTCCAGCCGGCCTCGCGCACCAAGCGTGCCACGTAGCGGGCGAGCACCTTGCCGCGCTTGGCCCGGATTGGGCCAATCCGGAGGACGCCGAGCGGGAACGAGACGCGGTCTTCGATTTTGCCGCGGCGGACGCGGACGAGTTCAAGACTGCCGCCGCCGAGATCGCCGACGATGCCGTCCGCGTCGGGGATCGCTGACAGGACACCGTAACCCGCCGCGCTGGCTTCCTGCTCGCCCGACAAAGTCTCTACGGTCAGGCCGAGTTGTTCAGCCGTGGCAATGAGTTCGCCGCCGTTCTTCGCATCGCGTACCGCCGCGGTCGCGACCGTGCGAAGCGTCGAGCATTCCATTTCTTTCGCCACCGCCGCGAACCGTGCCAGCGCGACGCGTGCCGTCTTCAGCGCCGACTTCTCGATCGCACCTGTAGCAGCAAGCCCTCGCCCGAGCCCCGCCAACACCTTCTCATTGAACCGGATCGCGGGGAGCCGCGGGGGCCCCTGGTAGACCACCAGACGGATCGAGTTCGAGCCGATGTCGATGATCCCGGTGCGCGGATGATCGTCGGTCTCGGCCCTGGGCGGGGAATTGCCGAACAGGATATTCGTGACGCTCATCGTTTTCGGCGGAGCGACAGGGTCGGTACGGCATTGCTGGTCGCGAGCGAAGCGCCGCGGCCGGAGAGCGAAGGATTCGTCATGAAATACCGATGCAGGTTGAACGGGCGGTCGCCGGGATCGACGCGGCTATATTCGCCATCGGGGCCTAGCTCCCAACTCTGCTCGTTGTCGATCAGGTTCGCGACCATCACCTGATCGAGGATCTGGTCGTGGACGGTCGGGTTGAGGATCGGCAGCATGTACTCGACGCGTCGGTCGAAATTCCGCGGCATCCAGTCGGCCGACGAGATGAACAGCTTGGCGCCATCATTGGGCAGCGCCTTGCCGTTGCCGAACGCCCAGATCCGGCTGTGCTCCAGAAAGCGCCCGATCACCGACTTCACCCGGATCGTCTCGGACAGGCTGGGCACGCCGGGGCGCAGGCAGCAGATGCCGCGGATGATGAGGTCGATCTCGACCCCTGCCCCGCTCGCCTCGTACAGCTTCTCGATCACCGCAGGGTCGACCAGCGAGTTCATCTTCGCCCAGACGCCGGCGGGCTTGCCGGCGCGCGCGTTGGCGATCTCGACGTCGATCAGGTTCATCAGGTTCTGCCGCAGGTCACGCGGCGACAGGCTGACGCGCGCCATGTCGGTCGGTTCGACATAGCCGGTGATGTAGTTGAACATCTGCGCTGCATCGCGTCCGACCGCGGCGTCGGCGGTGAAGAAGCTGAGGTCGGTGTAGATCTTGGCCGTTACCGGGTGATAATTGCCCGTGCCGAAGTGGCAGTAGGTGCGGAACGCCTGCCCTTCGCGACGGACGACCAGCGAGACCTTCGCGTGCGTCTTCCAGTCGATGAAGCCGTAGACGACCTGCACGCCCGCACGCTCCAGCGCGGAGGCCCAGACCATGTTCTGCTCTTCGTCGAACCGAGCCTTGAGCTCGACGACCGCGGTGACGGACTTGCCCGCCTCGGCCGCGGTGATCAGCGCGTTGATGACCGCTGGCTGCTTGCCGGCGCGGTAGAGCGTCTGCTTGATCGCAACGACGTCGGGGTCGTTCGCAGCCTGTTTCAGAAAGGCGAGCACCACTTCGAACGTCTCGTACGGGTGATGGACGACGATGTCCTTGGCCTTGATCGCCGCGAAGCAGTCGCCGCCGAATTCGCGGATCCGCTCGGGGAAGCGCGGCGTGAAGGGCGGGAATTTCAGGTCCGGGCGATCCTCGTCGACCAGCCCGTCGAGGTCTACGATGCCGAGCAGGTTGCCGCTCTCGGTGATGATCGCGTCGGCGCCGCCGAGTTCGTCCTTGAGGACCGCGGCGAGGACGTCGGGGATACCGGTTTCGAGTTCCAGACGGATCACGCGGCCGCGGCGGCGGCGCTTGATCGCGTTCGCGAAGTAGCGGACGAGATCCTCTGCCTCTTCCTCGATCTCCATGTCGCTGTCGCGCAGGACGCGGAAGCTGGCGGCGGCGAGGACTTCGTAGCCGGGGAACAGGACCGGCGCGAACCGCTTCAGGATCGATTCGATCGAGATGTAACGTGCGGGTTCGCCGGGGAGGCGGACGAAGCGCGTCATCGTGTGCGGGAGCATGACCAGCTCGCGGACCGGCTCGTTGTCCGAGCGGCGGACGAGGTCGAAAATTACCGACAGGCCGCGGTTCGGGATGAACGGGAACGGATGCGCGGGATCGAGCGCCTGTGGGGTCAGGATCGGGAAGATCTGATCGCGGAAATGCGTTTCGAGCCACTCGTCGGCTTCGCCTTCGACCGCCTCGCGTCGCAGGACGAACAGCCCGGCCTCATCGAGCAGCACGCGCAGGTCACCCCATACCGCCTGCTGGCTCGCCATCAGTTCGTCCGCCTCGCGGACGATCGCGGTCAGCTGCTGGCCGGCAGTAAGCCCGTCTGCCGAGCGTCGGTCGACGTCCTGCGTCTGCTGGCCCTTGAGGCCGGCGACGCGGACCATGAAGAACTCGTCGAGGTTGGAGCCCGAAATCGAAAGGAAGCGAAGCCGCTCGAGCAGCGGGTGCGCGGGGTTGCACGCCTCCTCCAGCACACGACGGTTGAACGCGAGCCAGGAGAGCTCGCGGTTGAAGAACCGGTCGTTCGGCTGTGCGCCGATGGGATCGTCGTCGTCTTCCGATTGGCGGACGATATGGGCTGGACGGTTCATCGGGCCTCTTGGGAGCTTATGGTGGCGTGAAGAGCGGGAGGTCGAGCGCGAGTTGCGGCCGGAGGATCAGCCCGGCCTCGGTGAGTGTGGTTCGTGCAAGAGGAATGGACAAGCGCTTGCGACGTTCCATCGCCTCTTGGTCAAGCGCATCGACGGTTCGCGTTACGGTAATATGACTGCGCTCGATTCTGGTCGCGAGCCAGTCGATCAGATCGGGCCGCGCATCGAGGCTGCGGCGCTCGAACAGGTGCGCCAGCAACAGCCGCATGAGCTCGTCGTCGGGCGCGCCGATCGCCGCGATCGGGCTGGCGGCAAGGCGCGAGCGCAGGTCGGGAAGCTTCACCTTCCACTCGGGCGGCGCTGCGTCCGCGACGATCAGCAGCGGCCTGTGCTCCTCCTGCGCGCGGTTCCAAGCGTGGAACAGCTGCGCCTCGGGCACGCGCTCGGCATCGTCGATGATCGTCCCGCCGCTCTTCGCCGCGAAGATTCGCGCGAGAAGGCTGCGGCCCGATTTGCGCGGGCCGGTTAGTATCGCGGTCATGACGGGCCACGTGGCGGTATGCTCCAGCGTGTGGACCGCGCGCGAGTTGGAGGGGGTAACGAGGAAGGCGTCGTCGCGAGGGTCCGCCGGCCACCCGAGTGGCAGCGCAATTTGAGTCATCTTGGTCGCGCTCACCCTGTCGTCGCATTGTCCGCGGGCAAGTCCGGCGGAAGAAGTTGGGCGACCCGGCGGATGCGGATCGTCTGGCCGGAGCCGAATACCTGATAGCCGCGGGCTTCTAGCGCGGTCTTCAGCGCAGCCGGATCGCCGTCGTACGCGACGCGCATCAGCGAGACGCCGCCGAGCGCGAGACTGGTCGTCGCGGCCGAGCGGACGCCGGGAATCGCGCGGAGTGCGGCTTCGGTCGAGGAGACGTTTGCTGCGGCGGGCGTGTCGAACTGGACGATGATCGAGATGCCCGCACCACCCGTCAGGACGGCGGTGTTGGCGTCCGCGGTCTCGTCGGTGGGCAGATCCTTGATCACCGCGGCTTCGGGCGGAGGCGGTGGCGACAGGCTGTAGTCAACGCGGAGCGAACCGTTGCGGCGGGCCTGCTGATACAGGTCGTCGATCCGCTTCACGCCGGTATCGAGTAGCTGCGCGATGCCGTCGGGCGTACCGACTCGCAGCGTGAAGCTGCCGATCAGCTCGTTGTCGGGGCCATGGCGCGCTTCGAACACGCCAATCACCGGGCCGCCGGGCCACTGGCGATGCAATTTCACGACCGGGTTGAGAACGTCGCTCGCGCCATATTGGTCGAGGATCGTCCGCCACCAGCCGCGGCCGGGACGCTGCGTCTGACCGACGTTGAGCAGCAGCGCGTCGGGGCCGGAGCCGGACGGGCGGACATAGTCGATGCTGCTGTTGCCGGTGCGATAGCGTGCCCAAGCCTGCTGCCACTGCGTGCTCTGCTCGAACGCCTGGCCGACGCCGCCCGAATATTGGACGGGGATGACGAGCATCGGCTGCGAGCGATCAGCATAGGTCGAGATGCCGAGGATCGATCCGGCGCGGCCGCGATCGAACAGCACGCCGAGCTTGGCGATGTAGCGCTGCGGGCCGATCTGTTCGTTCTCGACGACGATTCCTGAGACCAGCGAGTCGAGCGTGCCGTCCGAGACGAGGCCGCCTCCACCGCCAAGTCGGTTCGACAATTGCACCCAGGCTTTGCGCTGAGCGAGCCGCCAGCCGCCATAGCGCGCGGCGTCGGCAGTCTTGCCGGCGACGTCGACCGTGACGCCGCTCACCTCGTACGCGCTGCCGCTGTCGGCCGGAGCCGCGCCTCGGCTGCCGCCTTCGATCTGCGCGAGCACAGCTCCCCCGCTCAGCAGGAGAGCGGCGCCAGCAAGCGCGGTGGGAAGGGTACGGATACGCATCAAGCGGGCCTTTTGGCGAAGCAGACGTGGAAATCCAAGCGCGATGTGGCTAGCAGCACCGATCATGACCGATACGCCAGACTCCGCCGCTCCCGCTTCGGGCTCCTACACCTACGCTCAAGCGGGCGTTTCGATCGCCGCGGGCAACGCGCTGGTGCGGGCGATCGCCCCGCTCGCGCGCTCGACGCGTAGGCCGGGGGCGGATGCCGATCTTGGCGGGTTTGGAGGGATGTTCGATCTCAAGGCGGCGGGGTTCGTCGATCCTCTGCTGGTGGCGGCGAACGATGGCGTCGGCACCAAGTTGAAGCTGGCGATCGAGTGGGATCGGCATGAGGGGGTCGGCGTCGACCTCGTCGCGATGTGCGTCAACGACCTGATCGTGCAGGGTGCCGAGCCGCTGTTCTTCCTCGATTATTACGCGAGCGGGAAGCTCGATGCCGCGGTTGCAGAGCGCGTCGTCGCCTCGATCGCGGAAGGGTGCAAGACCGCCGGCTGCGCGCTCATCGGGGGCGAGACTGCCGAGATGCCGGGCATGTATGCGGACGGCGACTATGATCTCGCAGGCTTCTGCGTCGGCGCGGTCGAGCGTACCAATGTACTGACCGGGCGCGAGATCGCGGCGGGCGATGTGATGCTCGGGCTGGCGTCGTCGGGTGTGCATTCGAACGGGTTCTCGTTGGTGCGCCGGCTAGCCACCGATCGTGGGTGGAAGCTCGATCGTCCGGCGCTGTTCGACCAGGACAAGTTGCTGATCGATCATCTGATGGCGCCGACTCGCATCTACGTCGCGAGCCTGCTGCCGTTGCTGCGCGAGCGGCGGATTAAGGGACTGGCGCATATTACGGGCGGTGGCCTGCTCGAGAACATCCCGCGCGTGCTGCCGGACGGCGTGCATGCGGTGGTCGATGCGGATGCGTGGGATCAGTCGCGGTTGATGGCTTTCCTGCAAGCCCAGGGCGCGATCGAGCCGGAGGAGATGGCGCGGACGTTCAACTGCGGGATCGGCATGGTCGTGATCGTCAGCGCCGACGAGGCCGAGGCGGTGACCGCGGCGCTCGAAGCGGCGGACGAGACGGTATTCATGATCGGGCGGATCGAGACTGGCGCGCTTGGCTGTACGGTTCGTGGGTCTGCCGGCACGTGGAGCGCACGCGAGGACTGGACCGCAACGCATGGCTGACAAGACGCGCGTCGGCGTGCTGATCTCGGGGCGCGGATCGAACATGATGGCTCTGGTAAGCGCGTCGCGCGCGGCCGAGTGTCAGTACGAGATCGCTCTGGTCGCTTCGGACAAGCCGGACGCGGCGGGGCTCGAATGGGCTCGGTCGGAGGGGTTGGCGACGTTCGCGCTCTCACCGAAGGATCTCGGGAAGCCGGCCTATGAAGCAGCGATCGATGCGGCGTTACGCGAGGCGGGTGTCGAGGTCGTTGCGCTCGCCGGCTACATGCGGTTGCTGTCGGACGAGTTCGTCGCGGCGTGGCGGGACCGCATCGTCAACATCCACCCGTCGCTGCTGCCAAAGTACAAGGGCCTCGACACGCATGCGCGGGCGATCGCGGCGGGCGATGCGGTTGGCGGTTGCTCGGTGCATGTCGTGACCGAGGAACTCGATGGCGGCGTGGTGCTGGGTCAGGCCGAGGTGCCGATCCTTGACGGTGACGATGCGGACGCGCTTGCGGATCGCGTGCTGGCGGCGGAACATGCTTTGTACCCGAAGACCTTGGCGGAGTTCGTGACGCGATGACCGATCTGTTCCCTCTCGACCGCGTTCGTGCGGCGGCGCTTGCCTTGCCCGAGACCGAGGAGAAGGTGTCGCATGGCCAGCCGACCTTCTTCGTGGCGGGGAAGCAGTTCGTGCAGTTTCGGGCGGATCATCACGGTGATGGGCTGACGATCGTTTGCGTTAAGACCGGTGGTAGCGACGAGCAGGCGATGCTGATCGAGGCGAACCCGGATGTGTATTCGCGGCCGGCGTATCTCGGTGCGACCGGCTGGGTCGGCATGAATGTCGCAGGTGATCCGGACTGGGCGCTGGTCGAGGACCGGATCGCGCGGAGTTGGGAACTAGCCGCCCCTGCGCGGCTGCTGGAGGCTGGCGGGCGATGAGCACCGAGACTCCGACCGAACGGCGCGAGGCTGCGGCGACGCGGCGGCGTTGGGTGACGCTGGCCGAAGTGGTGGCGGTCGCGGGCGTGCTGATCGCGGCGTTGACGCTGTGGACCAACTGGTCGGATCACCGTGCGAACGAGGCCGACAAGATCGCGGCGCAGTCGAGTGCGGCGCGCGAGCGGACGAAGATCGACCTGTCGGCGATCGTGCAGGATGGCGGTGATACGCTGTTGCTGAAGGAAGCGCGGCATGACCTTCAGGACGTGACGATCACCTTCCCGCGTGCGCTGGGCGTCTCGCCGCAGCGGCCGCCGGCGGAACCGGTCATCGACAAATCGTGGTTCTCTAAACCGCTTCTGAAGCTGACCGATGGCGGCGCGGACAATCGAGCAGGCCGGTTGCCGGTTCTGGTGAGTGTCCAATATTTTGATGGCGACACGACCCGTTCGGCGAGCGGCATCTATGAAGTAATCTGGAAGACCGAAGCCGGCTTGCCCTTGATGGGTCGGTCGCTGAAGCTCGAGGGCTTGCGCGTTCGCCAGCGCGGCGGTGATCAGGCTAGGCTGGATGCGATTTGGGCGAAAGAGAAGCCGGCGACGTAAGTCGCTTACCGCTAAACGGCATCACCCTGGCGGAGGCCGGGGTCCAATTGGGGAACGTTGCTAACGGAGGGCAACATTCCGTTACTGCGACCTTTCCAAATGGGCCCCGGCCTTCGCCGGGGTGGTAGCGCTGCTGTGCTGCGCAGCGCTTTCGCCGGGAACCTCAGACCGCTCGCGCGTAGACCGGGTCGTCGTGGAGGGTGGTGCCGACCGTGAACTGGCGGGTGCCGATCACCTTGAAGCCTTGGCGTTCGTAGAAGGCTCGAGCGCGGGTGTTCTGGTCCCATACGCCTAGCAGGACTCGGGTTCGGCCTGCCGCCGCGGCGTCTTCAAAGGCGCGTGCCATCAGGGCGGCGCCCAGGCCTGAGCCTTGGCCTTGCTTCATGAGATAGATGCGGCGGAGTTCGATGTCCGCGGGGCCGGGTTCGAGCGGGAAATCGGGCGCGGTCAACACCGTGTAGCCGATCGGTGCGTGACCGGGCTCGTATTCGGCGAGCGTCACGATCGTTGCGAGATCGGCCAGCCACGTCTCGAACGTGGCGATGCTGTTCTTCGTCGTGCAGTGGGCGACGATATCCGCCCCCGTCAGCACGGTCGCATAGGTATCGAGAAACGTGGCGGATGCGACGAGCGATAGCGCGGGCGCGTCGCCCGGCTCAGCCCGTCGCAGCCGCCAGGTCATCAGCCGACGATTTCTTCGGGCTTGAAGAAATAGGCGATCTCGATCTCGGCGTTCTCGTCCGAGTCCGAACCGTGGACCGAGTTGGCTTCGATCGACTCGGCGAGTTCCTTGCGGATCGTGCCGGCATCGGCGTTGGCGGGGTTGGTGGCGCCCATGATGTCGCGGTTGCGCTGCATCGCGTTCTCGCCTTCGAGAACCTGGACGACGACCGGGCCGGAGATCATGAACGATACGAGCTCGCCGAAGAACGGACGCTCCTTGTGGACCGCGTAGAAGCCTTCGGCCTGCTCGCGGGTCATCTGGATGCGCTTCGAAGCGACGACGCGCAGGCCGGCTTCCTCGAGCATCTTGGTGACCGCACCGGTCAGGTTGCGGCGGGTTGCGTCGGGCTTGATGATCGAAAAAGTACGGTTCGCGGCCATGATGGTCACGGGCTCCTGTGTTGACGGTAATCGGATGCGCGGCGCTTAGGCGGGGGACGCGGTTAAAGCAACCTATGCGGCCTGTTCCCAGCGGCCGGAGTCGTTCTGCTTCCAGTAGCGGCGTTCGACACCGTCGCGGTCGGCTAGCGCCTTCCAGGCGAGGCGGGCTTCCTGAATCGCTTCGTCGTCGAAGAGGTGGAAGCCGCGGTCAAAGGTTAGGATAAGGTCACGCCAACGTCCGTCTACCACCGCGACGTTGCGGGCGGCATTGGCGGGGGCAGTCTCCTGGATATCTTGAGCGATTAGAATGGGTTGGATGGTGTCGTCGTTGCTGCCGGCCTGGGCGTGGGGGAGGAAGCTCTCGGGAGCGTAGGACCAGAGCAGGCGGTCGAGCGCGACGCGTTGTTCTTCGGGTTCGGCGACGATCAAGAGGCGGCCGCCGGTTTGGACGACGCGCTCGGCGATGCGTGGGAGGACGCGGTCGAGGGGGCTGGTTAGGTGGTAGAAATCGACCTGCATAGTTTCCCCCTAGCATTCCTCCCCCGCCAGGGGGAGGTGGCAGCCATAGGCTGACGGAGGGGGCGGACACGGAGCAGGCGTATCGTGTTCCTCCCCCTCCGTCACGGCTGCGCCGCGCCACCTCCCCCTGGCGGGGGAGGATCATCTCAGGCCTCAACCCTCGAAGTTGTCCGCTACGAACTGGTCGAGCAGGCGGACGCCGTAGCCGGTTGCGCCCTTGTCGTGGTTGGTGCCGGGCTTGTCGGACCAGACCATGCCGGCGATGTCGAGATGCGCCCACTTCACGCCTTCGTCGACGAAGCGCTTGATGAACTGCGCCGCGGTGATCGAGCCGGCGCCGCGGGGGCCGACGTTCTTCATGTCGGCGATCGGCGAGTCGATCAGCTTGTCGTAGGCGGGCGACAGCGGAAAGCGCCACAGCGTGTCGCCGGTGGTCTTGCCCGCCGCGATCAGCTGGTCGGCGAGCGCGTCGTCGTTGGCGAAGATGCCGCCATTCTCGGTACCCAGCGCGACGATCATCGCGCCCGTCAGCGTGGCGAGATCGACGATCGTGGTCGGCTTGTGCGCCTGCTGGACCCAGGTGACGCAGTCGCAGAGCACGAGGCGACCCTCGGCGTCGGTGTTGAGCACTTCGATCGTCTGGCCCGACATCGAGGTGATGACGTCGCTCGGCCGGAGTGCCGCACCGTCGGGCATGTTCTCGACGAGGCCCATCACCCCGACGACGTTCGCCTTCGCCTTGCGGCTGGCCAGCGCCTTCATCGCGCCGGCGACGGCGCCTGCGCCGCCCATGTCCCACTTCATGTCTTCCATGCCCGCGCCCGGCTTGATCGAGATGCCGCCCGAATCGAACGTCACGCCCTTGCCGACGAACGCAAGCGTGGGCGCGTCGGCCCCTGCCCCGTTCCACTTGAGCGCTAGGATGCGTGCTTCACGGCGCGAACCCTGGCTGACGCCGAGCAGTGAGCCCATGCCGAGTTCGGTCATCTGTGCTTCGTCGAGCACGGTGATCTCGAGCCCGAGACCCTCGACGTCCTTCGTCACCTTCTCGACGAAGCTCTCGGGGTAGACGACGTTCGGCGGCGAGGTGACGAGCCAGCGGGTCAGGTCGAGACCCTCGGTGACCGCGGCCGCCTCGGTCCAGGCTGCATCGGTGCCGTCGGGCACGCCGGCGATGGTGATCTCGGTGAGCGTCGGCTTCGACTTCTCGGCGAGCTTCGTGCGGTACGTGTCGTAGCGCCATGCACGCTGGGCGGCGGCAGCGGCGAAGTGTGCGGCGGCCTTGGCGGTCGGCGTGGTACCACTCGAGAGGTCGGCAACGACCGAGGTTGCGCCCGAGGTCAGCAGACGTGCGGTGATCGCACCGCCAGCCTTCTCCCAATCTGCGATCTCGCCGGCGCCGACTCCGACAAGCAGGACCTGCCGAACCGCGCCGTCGACCGGCACGAACAGCTCGACGACCGCCCCTGCTTCACCCGCAAAGCGTGCCGCCGTCGCTGCGCTGGTCGCCACTACCTCGACATCGCCGCCGATCGCGCTCCACTTGATCTGCGCCAAGCCGTCCTTCGCGACGGGGACGGCGAGGATCGGGGCGTTGGCGGGAACGGTCGGGGCGAAGACGATCTGCATGAAGAAACCTCGGGAAGCTTTTGAACGACAGGATGGGCTTAGCCCTAAGTTGATGCCGCGGGCTTGGCAAAGCAAGGTGGCGGCCTGTCATCTCACGGCGATTGCAGCGGAGCGCCGGTGGTGCGATAGGCGGGCGATATGGCGGCAAACGGCTGCCCAGTGCCAAAGGGGTTGGTTCGGATCGTGTTGCGTATCGACCTTTTGACGGGTTGCGCCCTTTCGCTCGCGTTGGCGACCGGGATCGCGGCTGCGCCAGCCCAGGCCCAGGATTTTCAGAACCGCCCGGTCGCGCCTCCGGTGCAGGACCCGCCGGTCGCCAATGCGTCGACCGCGACGCCCGCCGAAGATCAGGTGCAGTTCAGTTCCACCGCGCTGGAGTACAACACCAACACCGATATCGTCACCGCCACGGGCGAAGTCCGGATGTTCCGGCAGGGCAGCCGGCTTCGCGCCGACAAGGTCGTCTGGAACCGCAAGACCGGCAAGGTCGTCGCGACTGGCAACATCGCGGTCACCAATCCCGAAGGCGACATCGCGTACGGCGACGAAATCAACCTGACCGATTCGCTGAAGGACGGCGTGGTCGACAACATGCTCGTTGTGCTCGAACAGGGCGGACGCCTTGCCGCCAAGCAGGGCACGCGCGACGCCGACGGCACGGTCAATTTGAAAACCGCCGCCTACACGCCGTGCAGCGTCACCAACACCGCCGGTTGTCCAAAGGAGCCGACGTGGAAGATCACCGCGGTCCGCGTCACCTATCGCCCCGAGCGGAAGCGCATCTTCTACAAGGGCGCGCGGCTCCACCTTTTCGGCCTTCCAAGCCTGCCGCTTCCCGAGTTTTCGAACCCGGTCGGTGGCGGCAGCGACAGTGGCTTGCTCTCGCCAAACGGCGGCTACAGCCGCGTCAACGGCGTCGAAGTCAGCGTCCCCTATTACTGGAAGCTCGCCCCGAACCAGGGGCTGGTCATCACGCCGCACATCTACAGCAGCGTGCTGCCGATGGCGCAGGTCGATTATTCCGCGCTCAACTCCAAGGGCGCGTTCAAGGTGCGCGCCTACGCGACCGAAAGCCGGCGCAGTGACGATCTGGCGACTGCCAACACGACCGACACCAGCATGGCGTTCCGCGGCTATATCGATGGCATGGCGCGCTATCAGTTGACGCCGAACTGGACCGCGAGCGGGTCGCTCCGCCTGACGACCGACCGAACGTTCCTGCGCCGCTACGACATTTCGCGCGACGATCGGCTGCGCACCACCGCAAGCCTGGAGCGGATCGACGACAGCAGCTATTTCTCGCTGAGCGGCTGGTACGCGCAGACCCTGCGCGTCGCCGACAGCCAGGGGCAGCAGCCGATCGCGCTGCCCGAGATCGATTATCGCAAGCGGTTCGACGATGGGCTGGTCGGTGGTCGGTTCCAGCTGCAGCTGAACACGCTGGCGCTGACCCGTACCGATGGCCAGGACACGCAACGCGCGTTCGCGAGCCTGCAATGGGACCTGCGCCGCTTCACGAACTGGGGCCAGGAGGTCACGTTCACCGCGTTCGCGCGGGGCGACCTGTATAACAGCAACGAGATCGATGCGACGATCAACCCGACCTATCGCGGGTTCGGCGGCTTCCGCCAGCGCGCCATCGGTGCGGCTGCGGTCGACGTGAAGTGGCCGTTCATCGGCACGTTCCTGGGCGGTACGCAGCGTTTTACGCCGCAGGTGCAGTTCGTCGCAGCACCGAAGGTCGCCAATCTTTCGTTGCCGAACGAGGATTCGCGCGCCGTCGACCTGGATGACACCAACCTGTTCTCGCTCAACCGGTTCGCCGGTTATGACCGGTTCGAGGACTCGTCGCGCGTTACCTATGGCGGCGAATGGGCGCTCGACCTGCCGGGCATCAGCTTCACAACCAATGTCGGCCAGAGCTATCGCCTCGACCTGCGCCCGACGATTCTCCCCGATGGCACCGGCCTGAGCGACCGGTTCTCTGACATCGTCGGACGCAGCGAGCTTCGGTTCCGCGACTTCGTCTCGATCGTCCACCGCTACCGGCTCGATAAGGATGGCTTCGCGATCCGCCGCAACGAGCTGGACGCGACGATCGGCTCGCGCGCGACCTACGTGCTGGTCGGGTATCTCAAGCTCAACCGCAACATCGATGCATCGATCGAGGATCTGCGCGACCGCGAGGAAGTCCGCGTCGCAGGCCGCGTCCAGTTCGCGCGGTTCTGGTCCGCGTTCGGATCGGGCGTGGTCGATCTCACCAACGCATCGGAGGATCCGCTGTCGCGCAGCGACGGCTTCACGCCGATCCGCCACCGGCTGGGCGTGCAGTATGAGGACGACTGCCTGCGTCTCGGCGGGACCTGGCGGCGGACGTACAACGACACCGGTGACGCGCGGAAGGGCAACAGCTTCCTGTTGACGCTGGCCTTCACCAACCTCGGCCGCTAAGCCCGCGTTCAGCTACTTTGAGGCAAACGTCGCCGGATATGCGCCGCCATGGCAATGACGGTGCGGATTACGGCGTGCGATGATGGGATACCGACACTTGAAGCATGATGTTCGACTGGCGGCGCGTGGCGGCCGTGTGATCGGTTCTGTGGTCCTGGCTGCGCTGGCAGCAGGCGCGATCGCCCAGGCGGTGCCTCCCAAGGCCGTGCAGGGTCGGCGTGGGTCGCGACCTGCCCCGACGCAGCCCGCTCAGGCCCAGCCGGCCCAGGCCCAGCCCGCGCCCTCGGCTCCGGGACAGACCGTTCAGGACCAGAGCGTGCCGGACAATACCGGTCTCGACATCCCGACCAACCTCCAGATCTTCGGCAAGGTCGATCCCAACGTCCGCAAGCCGACCGCGATCGTCAACGATACCGTCATTACCGGTACCGACGTCGACCAGCGGGTCGCCCTGGTGGCAATGGCGAACGAGGCGAAGCTGTCGCCTGAAGATCGCGAGCGGCTGAAGCTGCAGGTGCTGCGCCAGTTGATCGACGAGACGCTCCAGATCCAGGAAGCGAAGACCGCCGACATCACGATCACCCCCGCCGAGCTCACGCAGAGCTATGACGGCGTATCGAAGCGCTTCAATCGTACGCCGGTGGCGATGCGCGCCTATCTGCGCGAATCCGGATCGTCCGAGCGGTCGCTGAAGCGCCAGATCGAGGGAGAGCTCGCCTGGCAGCGCTATCTGCGTCGCCGCGTCGAGCCGTTCGTCAACGTCGGCGACGAGGAAGTGAAGTCGATCATCGACCGCCTCCAGGCGGCCAAGGGCACGGACGAGTTCAACCTCAAGGAAATCTATCTCGCGGCGACCCCGGCGAACAGCCAGCAGGTCTATGCGAACGCCAAGCAGATCCTGCAGGAAATCCAGAAGGGCGCGCAGCCGTTCGAATATTACGCGCGGCAGTTCTCGGAAGCGTCGACCCGCGCGGTGGGTGGTGATCTCGGTTGGATCCGTGCGGCGACGCTGCCGGGGCCGCTGTCCGAGGCCGCGACCTCGATGCAGGTCGGCCAGGTTGCCGGGCCGATCGAGGTCTCCGGTGGCTATTCGATCCTGTACCTGACCGACAAGCGCCAGGTGCTGACCGCCGATCCACGTGATGCGAAGCTCAGCCTGAAGCAGCTGACGTTGCGTTTCCCGCCCAACACCAACCAGGCACAGGCCTCCGCGCGTGCGCAGGCGTTTGCAAAGGCGACGCAGGAATTGCGCGGCTGCGGTACCGTCGAGAAGGTCGCGGCCGGGATTGGTGCGGACGTGGTCGACAACGACACCGTCCGGATCCGCGATCTGCCGCCGCAGCTTCAGGAAGTGATGCTGAAGCTCCAGGTCGGCGAGTCGAGCCCGCCGTTCGGGTCGGCCGAACAGGGCGTTCGCGCGCTGGTGCTGTGCGGTCGCGACGAGGCGGCCGGCGGTTCGGTGCCGAACTCCGAGCAGATCCAGGGTCAGCTCGAACAGCAGCGCGTCAATCTGCGCGCCCAGCAGAAGCTGCGCGATCTGCGGCGCGATGCCGTGGTCGAATATCGGTGATCGCGCCATGGTAACCGGAGCGTGAGCCGCGTCTCGCCGCTGGCGGTGTCGATGGGCGATCCTGCCGGGATCGGGCCCGAGATCATCGCCAAGGCGTGGGATGCGCGTGGGACGCACGACCTGCCGCCATTCGTCGCGGTGGGCGATGCGCGGGCTATCGAGCGGGTCTGGGCCGGCCCGATCGCACGCATTGCGGATCTGAGCGCCGCGACGGCGGTTTTCGGTGAGGCGTTGCCGGTGCTGACGGTGGGCGATGCGGGCGCGATCGTACCGGGTGAGCCTGATGCGGACGGCGCGCGGTGTGCGCTGCATTCACTGGAACTCGCAGTCGGTCTCGTTCGCAACGGCGCGGCGCGTGCGCTGGTCACCGGGCCAGTGTCCAAGTCGCAGCTGTACGCGATCGGCTTCAGCCATCCGGGGCAGACCGAGTTCGTCGCCGAGCGCTACGGCGTCGCGGGCGACAATGCGGTCATGATGCTCGCCGGGCCGTCGCTGAAGGTAGTGCCGATCACTACGCATGTGCCGTTGAAGGATGTATCCGCGCTGCTGACGGTCGACCTGATCGTCGCCAAGGCCCGGGCAACCGCTCGGGGATTGTGGCGCAACTTCGGGATCGAGAACCCACGGCTCGCCTTTGCCGGCCTCAATCCGCATGCGGGCGAACAGGGCGCGCTTGGCCGCGAGGAGATCGACATCATCGCGCCGGCGATTGCGATCCTGCGCGAAGAAGGCATTGATGCGACCGGGCCGTTCGCGGCGGACACGATGTTCCACCCGCGGGCGCGTGCGACCTATGACGTCGTCATGTGCTGCTATCACGACCAGGCGCTGGTTCCGCTCAAGACGATCCATTTCGACGAGGGCGTGAACATGACGCTGGGCCTGCCGATCGTGCGGACCTCGCCCGATCATGGCACGGCGTTCGCGATCGCGGGCAAGAATCTGGCCGAGCCCGGTGCGATGATCGCGGCGATTGCGATGGCGGGTGAAGCGGCGGACCGGCGCGCGCAGACCGCTGCCCAGTCGTGAGCGAGGCTGCATTGACGGAGCTTCCCCCGCTGCGCGAGGTGATTGCGCGCTATGGACTGAACGCGAGCAAGGCGCTTGGGCAGAATTTTCTGTTCGACGGGCAGTTGTTGAAGCGGATCGCGGCGGTGCCGGGTGACCTTCAGGATGCCGAGGTGCTCGAAGTGGGGCCCGGCCCGGGCGGCCTGACGCGCGCATTGCTCGCGGCAGGTGCGCGCGTGACGGCGATCGAGCGTGACCGGCGGTGTATCCCGGCGTTGGCAGAGCTCGGCGAGGCGTATCCGGGGCGGCTGCGGGTAATCGAGGGCGACGCGATGGAGGTCGACGCGCCTGCGCTGTTCGAGGGCAAGCCGCATATCGTGTCAAACCTGCCGTATAACATCGGGACGGCGCTCCTGGTGGGTTGGCTGTCGACGTCGTGGCTGCCTTGGTGGCAGTCGTGCACGCTGATGTTCCAGAAGGAAGTTGCCGAGCGGATCGTCGCGAAGACCAACGACGATCATTATGGACGGCTGGCGGTGCTGGCGCAGTGGCGTTCGACTGCGCGGATCGCGATGCCGGTGCACCGGTCGGCGTTCACGCCGCCGCCGAAGGTCATGTCTGCGGTGGTGCATCTGACTCCGGTCGAGGCGCCGGACGGGGTGAACTTCGCGGTTCTGGAGCGACTGACGGGCGCGGCGTTTGGGCAGCGGCGGAAGATGCTGCGGCAGAGTTTGAAGGGTGTGCCGGGTGCGCTCGATGCGCTGGAGCGGATCGGGGTTGAAGCGACGCGTCGGGCCGAGACGCTGTCGGTTGCCGACTTCGTGGCGTTGGCGAAGGCTGTCGGCTAAACTTGACGATCCTCCCCCGCCAGGGGGAGGTGGCAGCCTTCTCAGGCTGACGGAGGGGGAGGTAAGCACAACCGCCGCCCCGTGCCCTCCCCCTCCGTCACCTTCGGCGCCACCTCCCCCTTGCGGGGGAGGATAAGCAAGACGTCAGTCCTTGGCGGCGATTGGCGTCTTCTCGACCTGCGCCGTTGCAATCGGTGGCCCCTTGGCGATCACTGCCGCGAGTTGCGTCGCTTCCGGGCAGACGCCCTTGCAGAGCGTGCGGATCTTCACGAGATTGTCCTTCGCGCGGACTACGGCGCCCTTGGCAACTAGCGCCTCGCCCTGCCCCTTCAATGCGGCGACGTCGTTCGGCTCCAGCAGCAGGGCCTCGCGGTACAGGCGGATCGCCTTGCCTGGCAGGTCACGCGTTTCCGCTACCCGTGCGAGGAGAAGGAACGCGGCTCGGTTGCGCGGATCGACTGCGACAGACGTTTCGAGCACATCCGTCGCGCCGTCGAGGTTGCCGGCCGTCATCAGCGAACGCCCCTGCGCCAGCAACTGCATCGAACGCGCGTCGATCTGGGCGTCGGGGCGTTGCCCGCTGAGCGAAGTCGACACGCATACGACGGTCAGCGCGGCGGCAAGGGCAACGGACGAAAAACGCATCATCGTCTCCAGGCGGGATACAGGTTTGGCCGTGAGTTGAGCCATAGGTCGGCTGGCTAGCACGCAGCCCGGAGGCGCGCGACAAAAAAGCCGTCGGTGCCGTCGCGGCCGGGTTCGAGGCGGACGCCGTGGCCGTGCTTCGCGCCGGCGGGGAGCGACAGGGCTTCCGTCGTCCAGCCGGGGTGCTCGTTGAGGAACCAGGTGACTTGGTCGGTGCCCTCGGCGTCGAGCAGCGAGCAGACGATGTAGACGAGCGCGCCGCCGGGCTTGACCAGCGTGGCGGCCACGGAGAGCACCTGCTGCTGCGTCGATTGCAGGCGCGAGACGCGGTCGGGGGTAAGCCGCCAGCGCGCCTCGGGGTTGCGCCGCCAGGTGCCGGTGCCCGAGCAGGGGGCGTCGACCAGCACGCCGTCGGCGCGACCGGCCCATTCGCTGAGTGCCTCGATCTCGCGCGTCGGGTTGAGCAGGCGGCTCTCGACGATCGTCGCGCCGGCGCGGGTTGCGCGAGGGGCGAGGCGCGAGAGGCGATTGCGGTCGGTGTCGCAGGCGAGGATCACGCCTTCGTTCTTCATCGTCGCCGCGAGCGCGAGCGTCTTGCCGCCGGCGCCTGCGCAGAGATCGACGATGCGTTCGCCGGGCTTCGCCTGCATCGCTAGGCCGACGAGCTGGCTGCCTTCGTCCTGTACTTCGAGCGCGCCTTCGTTGAAGAGCGGGAGTGCTTCGACGTTGGTGCCGGTCGGGAGGCGGATGCCGTCGGGGGCATGGGGGGTGGCTTCTGCTTCGGGAAGCGCTGCGAGGACGGTCGCGCGGTCGGAGATCAACGTGTTGACGCGGAGATCGAGCGTGGCGCGGCCGGCTAGGTCTGTAAGTGCGGCGCCGTCCAGGCCGGAGGCGCGGAGGGCCTTGCTGAGCCACTGCGGGGCGACGCCGGCGCGGGCTCGGGGTTCGTCCTTGGCGATCGATGCGGGCGCGTGGGTGGAGCCGTCGAAGGTTGCGGCGACTTCCGGATCGGCGTCGGCGACGAGGAGCATCGCGGTGCGGCCGTTTTCGGGGCGGTCACCGGCCTTGCGGATCGCGGCGTAGACGAGTTCGCGGACCGCGCGGCGGTCCTTCGAGCCGGCGTAGCGGCGGGTGGCGAAATAGCGGGCGATCAGCGTGTCTGCGGCGGCGCCGGACTCGCGGGCGGCGGCGATGATCTGGTCGAGGAGTTCGATCGCGGCCTGCGTGCGTGCGGGGGGAGTCACTTTTGGGCTCCGGCTCGCGGGCGGAGCGGAGTCTGAGCTCGGTACGGTGTGTTCGTCATCATCCCCTCCCCTAGCCCCTCCCGCGAGCGGGAGGGGAATAATTTCGGTTTGGGTTCGGGATCGTGGTGGGTCCCGCCCTCTTGCTCCGTCATCCCGGCGGACGCCGGGACCCATGGTTGCGGTTTGGGTGGTGGTTGCGCGCTTCACTGGGTCCGCCGTGTCCGTGGGTCCCGGCGTTCGCCGGGATGACGGATGGGTGCGACCATTGCCGCATCGTTCTAGCTTTGGACTTACACACCATCGTCATCCCCGCGCAGGCGAGGATCCAGATGGTCGAAGGTTTGTGATCACATCGTGAGGCCGGCCAGTATGGGTTCCCGCCTTCGCAGGAATGACGATGGTGAGTAGGGATACCTCTCAGTCGCTTGCCAATAAGTAAGTGGCGACCGACCCACCGCCGGCCCCTCCCTTTCAGGGAGGGGAGGTACCCTCACCGCGTCGGGTAGTTCGGCGCTTCCCGCGTGATCGTCACGTCGTGGACATGGCTCTCCATCAGCCCCGCGCCGGTAATCTGCACGAACTCCGCCCGCGCCTGGAGATCCGGGATCGTTGCCGAGCCCGTATACCCCATCGCCGCCTTGATACCGCCAACCAGCTGGTGAACGACATCCCTCGCCGGGCCCTTATACGCGACCTGGCCCTCGATACCTTCGGGGACGAGCTTCAGCTGGTCCTTGATGTCGCCCTGGAAATAGCGATCCGCCGACCCGCGGCCCATTGCGCCGACGGAGCCCATCCCGCGGTACGACTTGTAGGCGCGGCCCTGATACAGGAATGTCTCGCCGGGCGCCTCGTCGGTGCCCGCGAGCAGCGAGCCGATCATGACGGTCGAGGCACCGGCAGCGAGCGCCTTGGCCATGTCGCCTGAGGTGCGGATGCCGCCGTCGGCGATCACCGGCACGTTGGCCTTGTGGCCAGCCTCCGCGCAATCCATCACCGCGGTCAGCTGGGGCACGCCGACGCCGGCGACGACGCGGGTGGTGCATATCGAGCCGGGACCGATGCCGACCTTGATCCCGTCCGCGCCTGCACCGATCAGCGCGCGCGTCGCTTCGCCGGTGGCGACGTTGCCCGCCACCACCTGCACCGAGTTGGACAGCTTCTTCACCCGCTCGACCGCGCGACCGACATCGCGGTTGTGGCCGTGCGCGGTGTCGATCACGATCAGGTCGCAGCCGGCATCAACCAGCTGTTCGGTCCGGTCGAAGCCCTTTTCGCCGACCGTCGTCGCGGCGGCAACGCGCAGGCGGCCCGCCTCGTCCTTGGTCGCATCGGGGAACATCACCGCCTTCTCGATGTCCTTGACGGTGATCAGGCCGACGCAGCGATACTGCGCATCGACCACGAGCAGCTTCTCGATGCGGCGGGCGTGGAGAAGGCGGCGTGCCTCTTCCTTGCCGACTTCGGTCGAGACCGTCGCGAGGTTCTCGTGCGTCATCAGCTCGCTGACGGGCTGTTTCGGATCCCCCGCGAACCGCACGTCGCGGTTGGTGAGGATGCCGACGAGCTTGCCATCCGCCTCAACCACCGGGATGCCGCTGATCCGGTGGCCCGACATCAGCGCCTGCGCTTCGCCGAGCGTGGCGGTCGGCTTGATCGTGATCGGGTTGACCACCATGCCCGACTCGAACCGCTTGACCTGACGGACCGCGATGACCTGCTCCTCGACGGTCAGGTTGCGGTGGAGCACGCCGATGCCGCCGAGCTGTGCCATGACGATGGCCATGTCGGCTTCGGTGACGGTGTCCATCGCCGAGGACAGGATCGGGATGTTGAGCGCGATGCCGCGCGTCAGCTGAGTCCGGGTATCGGCCTGGCTTGGCAGCACGTCCGATTCCCCCGGATACAGGAGGACGTCGTCGAAAGTGAGGCCGAGGCGGATATCCATGAGAGCTGCCGTTCCTGGGTGTGAGGTGGCGCGCCATGTAACCAAAGCGCGGCCGTACGGCTAGGCCTCTCCTTCTCGCACGTGCTACAGCGGTGCGATACACGGATGGGGATGTTCGATGGGCTTGACCGTTGCCGCACTCTTATTGGCGCTGGTGCTGCTGTACCTCTTCACCAGCATCAAGATCGTCCACCAGGGCTATCAATACACGATCGAACATTTCGGCCGCTTCACCACGGTCGCGCGGCCCGGCTTCAATTTCTACCCGGCGTTCTTCTACCGCGTGGGGCGGAAAGTGAACATGATGGAGCAGGTGATCGACATCCCCGGCCAGGAGATCATCACCAAGGACAATGCGATGATCTCGACCGACGGGGTCGTGTTCTTCCAGGTGCTCGACTCGGCGAAGGCTGCGTACGAGGTATCGGACCTGTACCAGGCGCTGTTGCAGCTCACGACGACCAATCTGCGCACGGTGATGGGGTCGATGGACCTCGACGAGACGCTGTCGAAGCGTGACGAGATCAATGCGCGGCTGCTGAACGTGGTGGATCATGCGACGACGCCGTGGGGGGTTAAGATCACGCGGGTCGAGATCAAGGACATCCGTCCGCCGGCCGACATCGTGAATGCGATGGGGCGGCAGATGAAGGCGGAGCGCGAGAAGCGGGCCAACATCCTGGATGCGGAGGGTTCACGGGCCTCCGAGATCCTGCGGGCTGAGGGGCAGAAGCAGGCGCGGATTTTGGAGTCCGAGGGGCGCAAGGAGTCGGCGTTCCGCGATGCCGAGGCTCGGGAGCGGGCGGCGGTGGCGGAGGCTTCGGCGACGCGCGCGGTGTCCCAGGCGATCGAGGAAGGTGGCGCGCAGGCGATCAACTATTTTATCGCGCAGAAATATGTCGAGGCGATCGGTAAGTTCGCGACCTCGCCTAATGCTAAGACGATCCTGTTTCCGGTCGAGGCTACGCAGTTGATGGGGACGCTTGGGGGGATCGGGGAGCTGGCGAAGGACGCGTTGCGCGACGCGACTGCTTCGCCGCCGGCCAAGCCTGCGGGTCGCGGGCCGTTCGAATTGTCTAAGTCGACCGAGGTTCCGAAAAGCTGATGGACGCGATGGGGGCGGCTGGCGCTTGGTTGATCGCGGCGCTGGTTTTGGGGATCGCCGAGCTTGCGGTGCCGGGGGTGTTCCTGGTGTTTCTCGCGATTGCAGCAGCGGCGACGGGCGTGGCGGTGTTCGTGTTGCCGGACTTGCCGGTGGCGGCGCAACTGGCGGCGTTCGGGGTTTGGAGCGCGGTGACCGTGCTGATCGGGAAGCGCTGGTACCGGGATTATCCGGTCGAGGGCGGGGATCCGATGTTGAACGATCGGTCTGCTCGGCTGGTGGGTCAGGTTGTCGTTGTGGAGAGGGCCTTAGCTGGCGGGCGTGGTCGGGTGCTGGTGGGCGACGGCAGTTGGCCTGCTCGGGGTGAGGATGCCGCAGTTGGAATGCGCGTTCGCATCACTGCGGTTGTCGATGGCGAAGTCATGGTGGAGCCCCTCGACTCGTCATCCTGACGAAAGTCAGGACCCAGAGCCATGATACGCGACGCCTGGTACTCTGGGTCCTGACTTTCGTCAGGATGACGAGTGGGGACAGGGCACGCCGTGTCACGTGCCCTCACCTTCCCACCCGACTTCGTCGGCCGGGCCCCTTCCTCTCCCCGAAGGGAGAGGAGTTTAGGCAGTCTCGTTCACCTTTGGCGCCGCCTGCCGGACGCCTTCATCGACGTGTTGGGCGAACTGGGCGAAGTTCTCGACGAACAGGTCGACCAGTTTCGCCGCAGTCGCGTCGTACGCATCCTTGTCCGCCCAGGTCGTCCGCGGATCGAGGATCGCGGTGTCGACGCCCGGCACGCTTACCGGCACCTGGAACCCGAAATTTGGGTCGGTGCGGAACTCGGCATCGTTCAAACTCCCATCCAGCGCGGCGTTGAGCAGCGCCCGCGTCGCCTTGATCGGCATGCGGTTGCCGACGCCGTATTTGCCGCCGGTCCAGCCGGTGTTGACCAGCCAGCAATCGACGCCGCCCTTCGCGATCCGCTCCTTCAGCAGGTTCCCGTACACCGACGGATGCCGCGGCATGAACGGTGCGCCGAAGCAGGTCGAGAAGGTCGCGTCGGGCTCGGTCACGCCGATCTCGGTGCCGGCGACGCGTGCGGTATAGCCCGAGAGGAAATGGTACATCGCCTGGTCGGGCGTGAGCTTGGCGATCGGCGGCAGCACGCCGTACGCGTCTGCGGTCAGCATCACGATGTTGCGCGGCACCGGCCCCATGTTCTCGGCCGACGCATTCGGGATGAAGTCGATCGGGTACGCACCGCGGCTGTTCTCGGCGAGCGTGTGGTCGTCGAGATCGAGCAGCCGCGTCGCCGGATCCATCACGACGTTCTCCAGCACCGTGCCGAAGCGCTTGGTAGTCGCGAAGATCTCCGGCTCTGCGTCGGCCGAGAGGCGGATCATCTTGGCATAGCACCCGCCTTCGAAGTTGAAGACGGCGGTATCGGACCAGCCATGCTCGTCGTCGCCGATCAGCGTCCGGCTGGCATCGGCCGACAGCGTCGTCTTGCCAGTGCCGGACAGGCCGAAGAACACCGCGGTGTCGCCGTTCGCGCCCATGTTCGCCGAGCAGTGCATCGGCATCACCCCGGTCGGCGGCAGCAGGTAGTTGAGCAGGCCGAAGACCGACTTCTTCATCTCGCCGGCGTATTTCGTGCCGCCGATCAGGATCAGCTTGTCGGTAAAGTTCACCGCGATCACCGTCTCGCTGCGGCAGCCGTGCCGTGCGGGATCGGCGCGGAAGCTCGGCAGGTCGACGATCGTATAGTCCGCGACGAAGTCCTTTAGCGCTGCCTGGTCGGGCCGCACCAGCATCGTCCGGATGAAGAGGTTATGCCACGCGAGTTCGGTGACGACGCGGACGTTCACGCGGTGGTCGGGCTGCGATCCGCCGTACAGGTCCTGCACGAACAACTCGTCCTTGGCGGCGAGCGCGGCGAAGAAATCCTCCTTCAGCGCGGCGAAATGCGTGGGCTCCATCGCCTTGTTGCTCTTGCCCCACCAGACCGTCGCGTCGGTCTCGGCATCGCGGACGATGAACTTGTCCTGCGCCGATCGGCCGGTATGCGCGCCCGTCTCGACGACCAGCGGGCCGTCCGCGGACAGCGTCCCCTCGTTCCGCTCCAACGCCGCCTCGACGAGCTGCGCGGTGACCAGGTTCCAGTGTAGATTGGCGCGGGTTTCGATCCCCTGCGCGGATAGGCCGACGGCCGGAATACGCTCGCTCGACACGGGCTCTCTCTCCTAAGTTTTATCGCATACGTATGTATGTCGTTGCGGCCGGCTGTACGGGGCAGTTTTCCACCGGTCAAATCCACCGAGCTGCAACGCCGTCCCGATACGGCTCTAGTTGAGTGCGGCGGCGGTTTGCCCTACGCCGACACGCCAACGACCGAGGCAAAGCTCCCCAGATGACGGCAACGATCGCGCTGGTCGACGACGACCGCAACATCCTGACCTCCGTGTCGATCGCGCTGCAGACCGAGGGCTTCGTCACGCGTGTCTATTCGGACGGCGAGACCGCTCTGAAGGCGCTGACCGACAATCCTCCGGACCTCGCGGTGTTCGACATCAAGATGCCGCGGATGGACGGGCTCGAACTGCTCCGTCGACTGCGCGAGAAGAGCCAGATCCCGGTGATCTTCCTCACCAGCAAAGACGACGAACTCGACGAGGCGCTCGGGCTCGCGATGGGCGCGGACGACTATATCGCCAAGCCGTTCTCGCAGCGACTGTTGATCGCCCGCATCCGTGCGATCCTGCGCCGTACCGAACTGACGCAGTCGCCGGGCACCGAGACCGAGGCGGAAGCTGCCGGACCACTCGATCGCGGACGGCTCAGCATGGACCCGGCGCGGCATCGCACGCTGTGGGGTGGCGAACCAGTTACGCTGACGGTGACCGAGTTCATGATCCTCGAGACGCTCGCGCAGCGGCCCGGCATCGTGAAGACGCGCAACCAGTTGATGGATGCGGCGTACCAGGACGATATCTATGTCGACGACCGGACCATCGACAGCCACATAAAACGACTCCGCCGCAAGTTCCGGCAGGTCGACCCAGCCTTCGACGCGATCGAGACATTATATGGTGCCGGGTATCGATTTTCTGAGGAATGAGCTGGGCGTCGATGGGCGCGATCTCACGCTGCGGTGGTCGGGCCAGATCTCGCTCACGCGGCGTATCCTGGCCGTCAACATCTTCGCGCTGCTGCTGCTCGCGGGCGGGTTCTTCTATCTGGACTCCTACCGCAGCCGGGTGGTCGACAACCGGGTTGCACAGACCGCGCGTGAAGCACGACTGATCGGCGAGGCAATCGCCGCGGTCGATCCGGCGTTGCGCGATCCGCTGGTGTTGCGGCTTGCACGCGATACGGGGTCGCGGATTCGACTGTTCGATGCAGCAGGGCGGACGATCGGCGACAGCCGCGCGCTGGGCCTGCGCAACTTCGTGCTGATGGACCCCGACAAGGAAGACTGGGACCAGACGATCGCCCGCTTTCTTGACGCATCGATCGACGTGATCGTGATGGCCCCGCGCCCGCCGCTGTACCGGGAGCGTAGCGGTGCACAGCAATGGCCCGACGTGAGCGCAGTCCGCGGGCGTAGTGCTGTTTCCACGACGGTCTGGCGCGCGCCCGACCGTACGCCGGTGCTGACCGCCGCCGCGCCGCTCAGCGCCGGCGGGGTCGTGATGACCACGGTCAACGCGCGCGACATCACCAAGACGGTGCGAATCGAGCGGTTCCGGCTCAGCATGGTGCTGCTTGGGGTATCGATCGTCTCGATCCTGCTGTCGCTGTTCCTTGCCCGGACGATCGTGCGGCCTTTGCGCCGCCTTGCCCGTGCGGCGGTTCGTGTCCGCCTCGGCCGAGCGCGCGAAGTCGTCGTGCCGCGTCTCCCCTCCCGTCGCGACGAACTCGGCATGCTCGCACGCGCGTTGTCCGACATGAGCCTCGCGCTCAGGGCGCGCATCGATGCGACCGAGGCGTTCGCCGCGGACGTCACGCACGAGATGAAGAACCCCCTCGCCTCGCTCAGGTCCGCGGTGGAGGGATTGTCGCGCGTGAAGGACCCGGCGCTACAGGCCCAATTGCTCGCAATCGTCCGCGACGATGTCCACCGGCTCGACCGCCTCCTCTCGGATATCTCCGAAGCCTCGCGACTCGATGCCCAGCTCAGCCGTGCGAAGTTCGAGCCCGTCGATGTCGCCGCGATGATAGACGGGCTGGTCGCGCAACGCGACGCGCGTGGTGTGGAGCGCGGCATCCGCCTCCGGTTCGATCGCAACCCCGACGACCGAACGATCATACTCGGTGAAGGCGCGCGGCTTGAACGCGTATTCGAGAACCTGATCGACAACGCGATGTCCTTCTCGCCCGACGCCGGCTTGATCGCGATGTCCGCAATTCGCGAGGGCGAGGACCTAGTCATCCGTGTCGAGGACGAAGGTCCGGGCGTTCCAGAGGAGGCGCGCGAGGATGTCTTCAAGCGCTTCCATTCGGTCCGCCCCGATAGTGAGACGTTCGGCCAGCATTCCGGGCTAGGCCTCGCAATCGCGCGGACGATCGTCGACGGCCACCAAGGCGCGATCGTCGTCGAATCGCGCGAGGACAGGCTCGATGGTGCGCGGTTCGTGGTAAGGCTACCGCTCGCCGAATTGCCGGAGTAAGGACGCCGCGTGGTCGTCCCCTCCTCCGATAGGCTCCACGCCACCACGGTCGCCATCGACGGCATGGCCGTGTTGATCGAGGGCGCATCGGGATCGGGCAAGTCCGACCTCGCGTTGCGCCTGATCGATCGTGGCGCGATCCTCGTCAGTGACGACCAGACGCTCGTGGTGCGCGCGGGCGCAACCTTGCTCGCGCGTGCACCGACGACGATCGCCGGACGGATCGAAGTCCGCGGGATCGGCATCCTCGCCATGCCTTATGTCGAGGACGTTCCCGTCGGGCTGCTCGTCCGCGTCGATGGCGCAATCGAACGGATGCCCGAACGTAGCGTCCGTAACATCGCCGGAGTCGACGTCCGCCAGGTCGCCGTCGATCCCTTCGAAGCCTCCGCCCCGGTCAAGGTCGAACTAGCATTGCGCAATCCGGAGCCATTAGAATGACGCGTCCTAAGGACATCCTTCTCGTCACCGGCATGTCGGGTGCGGGCAAATCCACTGTTCTCAAGACGCTGGAGGATCTCGGCTGGGAGGTCGTCGACAACCTTCCGCTGCTGCTGCTCGACCGTCTGCTCGACGCGCCGCTCCCCGAAGGATCGACCAACGATTCGCAGCCGCTCGCGATCGGTATCGGCGCCCGCACGCGCGACTTCGATCCCGAACGGATCGTCGGCCGCATCCGCGATCTCCGCGACCGTCATGGGCTCGAGGTCGGAATGCTGTTCCTCGACTGCTCGGGCGCCGAACTTGAACGCCGTTACTCCGAGACCCGTCGGCGTCATCCGCTCGCGCTGGACCGTCCCGCAAACGACGGGATCAGCCGCGAACGCGAATTGCTGGCGCCGCTTCGCGATTGGGCGAACCGGCTGATCGATACGACCGACATGGCCGCCAACGAACTCGCGCAACAGATCCGCGCGAGCTTTGCGGGCGGGGAACTCGGCGCGCCGACGCTGTCGATCCGCTCGTTCGGTTTCGCCCGCGGCCTGCCCCGTAACGCCGACCTGGTGTTCGACATGCGCTTCCTCCGCAATCCGCACTGGGACCCGGAGCTGCGTCCCGGCACGGGACTCGACGCCGACGTGTCCGCCTACATCATGGACGACCCCGCCTACGAAGCTGCGGTGAGTCGGATCGAGGAACTGCTGATACTGTTGCTCCCGCGCTACAGGGCGGAAGGCAAGTCGTACGTCACTGTCGCGTTCGGGTGTACCGGAGGGAGACACCGGTCGGTCCACGTCGCCGACCGGGTGGCGCGACGGTTGCGCGACGCGGGATTTTCGCCCAGTATCGCACACCGCGACCTGGGGGCCGCTCCACAAGATGCGCTCGAAGGATCACCGGTCGTCTTATGAGTATGAAACGCTGACATGATCGGCCTTGTTCTGGTAACGCACGGTCGATTGGCCGAGGAATTCGTTCGCGCGATGATCCACGTCGTCGGCCCGCAGGAACGCGTCGCGCCGATCGCGATCGGTCCCGACGACGACATGGAAGAGCGCCGCGCGGATATCGCTGCCGCCATCCAGGCGGTCGATGTCGGGCGCGGCGTCATTGTGCTGACCGACCTGTTCGGCGGTACGCCGTCCAATCTCGCTATCTCCTTGATGGAACGCGGCCGGATCGAAGTGATCGCGGGGATGAACCTGCCGATGCTGATCCGGCTTGGCTCGGCGCGGAAATCGATGACTGTCGTTGCCGCGGTTGCGGCGGCGCGTGAGGCTGGGCGCAAATACATATCGGTAGCGTCCGAGGTTCTCGGCGAGGCTGCGGCGTGAGCGCGGTCTCCCGCACCGTCCAGATCACCAACCGTCGCGGGCTCCACGCCCGGGCGAGTGCTAAGTTCGTGACGCTGGCCTCGTCACATCCCGTCGAGGTCAGCGTGACCAAGGACGGGTCGGATCACGTCACCGGCACCTCGATCATGGGGCTGATGATGCTTGGCGCGGCGATGGGCGACGCGATCACGATCAGCGCGACCGGCGACGGCGCGGAGCATACGGTCGCGGCGCTCGCCGAACTGGTCGAGGCGAAGTTCGGCGAGGATTGACCGTCTTTCTCCCCTCCCGCTTGCGGGAGGGGTCGGGGGAGGGCATGAGCGACGGCGTGTTTACAAACCCCTCCCCCAACCCCTCCCGCAAGCGGAAGGGGCGCTAGATGCCCCGCGAGATAACCGCCTTTTCGAACCCGCTGATCAAGTACGTCCGCGACCTGCGCGACAAGCGGCATCGGCGTGCGGCCAGGCAATTCCTCGCCGAGGGCCTGCGCATCCTCACCGAAGCGCGCGAGACCGGTCGCCTGCCGCGTACGCTGTTCTACGCTGCGGCGAGTGCGAACCATCCCCTCGTCCACGCGCTGTCGATGGACGTCGAGGATGCCGGCGGTGATTCGATTCAGACCACGCCGGATATTCTCTCGAAGCTGTCCGGCAAGGATAACCCGCAAGCGGTCGTCGGCGTGTTCGACGAGTTCGACGCGACGCTCGAGGATCTCGATCGCACCACCTCCGGCATCTGGCTGGTCGCGGAGCGGCTGCGCGATCCGGGCAATCTCGGCACGATCCTGCGCACCGGCGATGCGGTCGGCGCGGGCGGACTTATTCTTATCGGCGAGTCAGTCGACCCATTCTCGGTCGAGGCGGTCCGCGCGAGCATGGGCGCGCTGTTCACGATCCCCGTCGTGAAGACCGAGTGGGAGCCGTTCCAGGCCTGGCTGCGCACCGGCCCCGGCCAGCTCGTCGGGCTCAGCCTCGATACCGACACGGACTATCGGGCAGCGACCTATACCGGCCCGACCTTCCTGCTGACGGGTAACGAAGCGCAGGGCATGCCGCCGGAGATGGCCGAGGCGTGCGACGTGCTGGTCAAGATCCCGATGCTCGGCAAGGCGGACAGCCTCAATGCCGCCGTCGCGACCGCGGTGATGGCCTATGAAGTGCTTGCCCGGCAGGAAAAACCCGCCCCCCTGGCCTGAACCGTTAATTTTGCCCGATTGGCGATGCTTAGCGAGTCCGGTTCAGCTAAGGGAGAGCTACGTCGTGCGAAAGCATCGACCAGATACAAGACAGGACGATTATGGCTCGCGGTTTCGATGATGGACGAATGAAGACTGGCGTGATCCGGTCGGTGCTCGCGGCAACACCGCTGTTGATGGCAACCGCGTCGTTCGCACAGGTTACGCCGCCGCCGGTCGTCCCGACCGCGCCCGCCGCCATGCCGACGCCGACGCTCGCGCCGCCGGTGATCACCGTGCCGCCGCTGAGCGACGCGCAGGCCATTCTGCTCGACAAGCTGCTCAACGGTGACATCGTCGCGCAGGGCCTGAAGTCAGCCGCAACCGCGTCGACTACCGCGCCGAGCAAGGACGAACTCGTCCGCGCGGCACTCGATCATGCGCGCGCGGTGCATGCCGGGCGGCTAAGCGAAGCCGACTTCCAGCGGGATTGGGGTCTGCGTCCACCGGCCTATGATCCGACGCCTGCCTTTGCCGATGCCGTGCGGCTCGACCGGATCGCGGCGTGGTTCGCATCGTTGCCGCCGCCCTATGCGGGGTATGACGGCCTGCGGAAGGGCCTCCAGAACTATCGGTCGATCGCGTCTGCTGGCGGCTGGGCACCGCTCGCGTCGGGTCCCGATTTCACGATCGGCGCGACCGGCCCTCGCGTGATCGCGCTGCGCAAGCGGCTCGCGGCCGAGGACAAGGACGTCGCGACCAGCGGCGACCGTTTCGACGCGCCGCTGGTGGAGGCCGTGCGCCGCGCGCAGCGTCGCTATGGGCTCAACCCCAGCGGGATCGTGTCGACGCAGACGCTCGCCGCGCTCAATGTCTCCGCCGGCGACCGCGTGCGTCAGATCATGGCGAACATGGAGCGCTGGCGCTGGCTGCCCCAGGACCTGCCGCGCGATCGGATCCAGGTGAACATCGCCGCTGCCGTGCTGACGGTGTTCGACGGCGATACGCCGGTGCAGTCGATGCGCGCGGTGACGGGTCGCCCCGGCGACGAGACGCCGATGCTGTCCTCGACGATCCACAGCATCGTCATCAATCCGCCGTGGAACGTGCCGACGTCGATCGCGACCAAGGAGCTGTGGCCGAAGGAGCGCGCCAACCCGGGCTATTTCAAGCGCAACGGCATCAAGGTGATCGACGGTACGCGGCTGCAGCAGCAGGCTGGCGACCAGAGTGCGCTGGGCCGGTTCAAGTTCGATTTCGCCAACGACTATTCGGTCTATCTCCACGATACGCCGAGCCGTGCGAAGTTCGCGAGCTTCAGCCGGCTTGCGAGCCATGGCTGCGTTCGCCTTGAAAAGCCTGCGGAACTCGCCGACCTGCTGCTCAAGGGCGATCCGTCCTGGACGCCCGAGATGGTCGACGCCGCGGTCGCCAAGGGTGACACGGTCCGTGCCCGTTTGGTAAAGCCTGTGTCGGTGTATCTGCTGTACTGGACCGCGTTTGCCAGCGGCAACGGCCAGATGAACTTCCGCGCCGACCCCTATAACTGGGACGGCACCCTCGCTTCCAAGATCGAGGCGCGCACGGCTCGCCAGACGATCGCCGCTCGTTGAGAGGACCAGACATGACGATTTCCAACCGCACGCGTACCGCGATTGCCGGTGGCCTGCTTGCCGCCATGGCCTTGGCCGGCTGCTCGCGCTCGGAGCCCGACCAGCCGCCGACCGATACCAACATGGTCGAGGATACCGGCGTCACCGAGTCCGAAGCCGCGCCGACGCCCGCTCCGGCGCCGGTCGAGACTGCACCGGTCGAGACTCCCCCGACGGTGAACGCGGTCGAGCCGGAACGCGAACCGCCGGTCGCGCCCGACGAGCAGATGCGCGACGATGCCGATGCGACGGGTATGACGGCACGCGTGACGCGTGACGAAGCGCCGGTCGAGAACGACACCGTTCCTCAATAGTAAGTAAAACTATTTTACAACAGCGACTTGGCAGCTTCACTTCATTGAAGCTGCCAAGTCTGTACGCTGCTGGACGTTAGTCGAGCAGCAGGGGCGCGTGGCGATCGACCAGCATCTCGCTCGCCGTGTTCAGCCCGACGACTTCGACGGTCGTGCCGTGACGCCGCAGCTTGGCCACCACGTCCTCCAGCGCCGCGACGGCAGTGACATCCCAAAGATGCGCACGCGTCAGGTCGATCCGTACAGCACGCGCTGTCTCGCGAAGATCGAAGCGGTCCGCGAAGATATCGGCACTGGCGAAGAACACCTGACCGCCGACACGGTAGATACGCATGTCGCTGGCTCCGTCGTGTTCGACCGTGACGTCCATCATCCGCGTGACCTTCCACGCGAAGAACACGCCACTGAGCAGCACGCCGACACCCACGCCGAGCGACAGGTCGTGCGTCGCGACGGTGACGATCACGGTCGCGACCATTACCACGCTCGATACCTTGGGATGGCGCACCACGTCGCGGAGCGAGCCCCAGGAGAAGGTGCTGATCGACACCATGATCATGATCGCAACCAGCGCCGCGACCGGCACCTGCGCGACCCACGGCCTCAGCGGCACCATCACGACGAGCAGGAACACGCCCGCGACCAGCGTCGACAGCCGCCCTCGCCCGCCATAGCGGACGTTGCCGACGGTCTGGCCGATCATCCCGCACCCGGCGATGCCACCGAACGCGCCCGCGGCGATGTTGGCGAGCCCCAGCCCGGTGCACTCGCGCGCCTTCGAACTGGTCGTTTCTGTCAGGTCGTCCACCACGCTGGCGGTCATCATCGATTCCAGCAGTCCGACTGCCGCCATGGCGAGCGCATAGGGTGCCACGATCCGCAGCGTGTCCCAGGTGAACGGCACGTCGGGAAGCCCGAACGACGGCAGCGTGGAGGGCAGCTTGCCGAGATCGCCGACCGTCTTCAGCGGCATCGGCACCCACATCGCGATCGCGGTCAGCACGACGATGCAGATCAATGGCGACGGGATGGCGTTCGAGATGCGCGGCATGAGGTAGATGATCGCGAGACCGCCGGCGATCATCGCATAGGCCTGCCAACTGACGCCGACCATCTGCGGCACCTGCGCGGAGAAGATCAGGATCGCGAGCGCGTTGACGAACCCGGTGCGGACCGACTTCGAGACGAACCGCATCAACACGTCGAGCTTGGCGAGCCCGAACGCGATTTGGAGGGCGCCTGCGAGCATCGTCGCGACCAGCAGATATTGGAGGCCGTGGGCGTGGACCAGCGCGGCGGCGACCAGCGCAACGGAGCCTGCCGCACCCGAGATCATCGCGGGGCGTCCGCCCGCAAAGGCGATGACGATGCCGATCACGAACGAGGCGAACAGGCCGACTTCGGGGTCTATGCCCGCGACGAACGAGAAGGCGATGACCTCGGGGATCAGTGCGAAGGTGCCGACCATGCCTGCGAGGATGTCGCGGCGCGCGGCGGCTGGGCCGCTGAACCATTCGGCTCGGTAACGAGAAAGAGATAAGGATGTCATGGATGTATCCGCATAGGACGCACGAACCGCGGCGCTGTCTTGGCAGGCGGTTCACTTCAGAGGCGTCGTTGCGTTGTCCGGCGGATCGGCGGCCGGAATAGCCACCCGGAATTGCACCGGGTCCAGGGCGAATGGGTGGTCGTTAGCCGCGCGTGAGCCTCGATGCAACACTCGGCTCAGAACCCCCGCCCGTCATCCTGACGAAGCGTTTGAAGCGAGTTCGACCTTTCCTAGGTAAACAGATCCACCACTTCGGCCCCCTCGCCTACCGCCTGCAGCAGCAAGGTGCGGTGGCAGTGGCAAGGGTTGCGCTCGTAGCAGAGCAGCGCGCTCGGCTTCTCGGCCGCCAGCCCGAGCATGATCGCCGCCGCGGCCTGAGCCTCGGGAAGCTCAAGCTGCTCGTCATACACCGCGGTCAGGGTCGCGACGTCGCCCTTCTTAGCAGCATCGCGCCCGCGCTTTGGCGTTCCGAGCGCTTTCAGATGCACGTAATCGATCTCGACCTCACGCAACGACGCGGCGAGCGAGGACTTCGAGAACCCAGGCCGCCGCGACAACGGAAGCGCGCGGACGTCGATCACCCGCTCCACCCCCGCCGCCTTCAATGCCGCGAGGAAATCGGCCATCGTCGTGGCCTCATAGCCGATCGTGAAGATCTTCGTCGGGTCTGTCATGCAGGCGAAGTGGTATTGCGGACCTGACACGGCAAGCGTCCGACGCTATCTGACCCGAATGACCCACGATATCCATGTCATCGGCGGCGGCCTCGCCGGTTCCGAAGCCGCCTGGCAACTCGCCGAAGCCGGCCTCAAGGTCCGCTTGTCCGAAATGCGCGGCAGCGGCGAAGAGACGCCCGCGCACCAGACCGACGGCCTTGCCGAACTCGTCTGCTCGAACAGTTTTCGGTCGGACGATGCCGAAGCCAACGCAGTTGGGCTGCTCCATCAGGAACTGCGCACGCTCGGCTCGCTGATCATGCGCCAGGCGGACATCCACCGCGTCCCCGCCGGCTCCGCGCTCGCCGTCGACCGCGACAATTTCTCGGCCAGCGTGACGGAGGCGATCGACCAGCATCCGAACATCACGCTTGTCCGCGAACGCATCGACGCATTGCCGGATGGCCCGACGATCATCGCCACCGGTCCCCTCACCGCCGCCTCGCTCGCCGCGGGGATCGGCGCCGAGACCGGCCGCGAGGCACTGGCGTTCTTCGACGCGCTCGCGCCGATCGTCCACCGCGACTCGATCGACATGGACACCGCGTGGTTTGCGTCGCGCTGGGACAAGGGTGAGGGCAAGGACTACATCAACTGCCCGATGGACAAGGACCAGTATCTGGCCTTCCACCAAGGCCTGATCGACGGCGAGAAGACCCCGTTCAAGGAATGGGAGAAGGACACGCCCTATTTCGACGGCTGCATGCCGATCGAGGTGATGGCGGAGCGGGGCGTCGATACGCTGCGCTATGGCCCGATGAAGCCGGTCGGGCTCGACAACCCAAAGACCGGACGCTGGCCGCACGCCGTCGTCCAGCTTCGCCAGGACAATGCACAGGGCACGTTGTGGAACATCGTCGGCTTCCAGACCAAGATGAAGCACGCCGATCAGGTCCGCCTGTTCCGCACTATCCCCGGGCTGGAGAATGCCGAGTTCGCGCGGTTGGGTGGCCTGCACCGCAACACGTTCATCCGCTCGCCCGAACTGCTTGACGAGACGCTGCGGCTGAAGTCACGCCCCAACATCCGGTTCGCCGGCCAGATCACTGGCTGCGAGGGCTATATCGAGAGTTGCGGGATCGGGATGCTCGCGGGGCTGTTCGCGGCGGCCGAACTCACTGGCAAGACTCTAACGCCCCCGCCCTACGCGACTGCTCTCGGCGCGCTGCTCGGCCACATCACCGGTGGCGCCGAGGTCGAGACGTATCAGCCGATGAACGTCAACTTCGGGCTGTTCCCGCCGATCACGGGCAGGACCAAGAAGGCGGATCGCAAGCGGATGTATACCGACCGTGGCCGCGCGGCGCTCGCAGAGTGGCTCAACTCTCCTCCGCAACAGACTGAACCGGCGGACAATTCACCCGAGCTGGCCCCTTCCGCTTGACCGCCGTCGTGGCAAATTCCGGGGCGGTCATCGCGCCGGATTTGTCACGGTCGGCGTCCGCGAACTTGGTCGTCGCCTTCACCGCCCATTCGTCGAACGACAGCTTGCCGTCGCCGTCCACGTCCAGCCGCGCGTAAGCCTTGCGCCGCTGGACCAGATATTCCTCGCGCGTGATCTTCGCATCGCGGTCCTTGTCGTAGCGATCGAACCGCTTCTGCTCGCGAGTCTTTTCGGTCGCCTCGGGCGCGGCATTGGGTAGCGGATCGGACGCACCCGCGGCGCCGCTCGCCTGCGCCATCGGCTGCGGCGGTAGCAGCGGACCCGGCCGCGCCTTCCCGCTAAAAAACATGAACCCCGCCGCGATCAACGCGATCACCGCCGCCCCACCCGCCAAATACCGCCACATCGCCGCCGCCCCCATTGCCCAGCCTGCACGCTAGGCCTAGCCGCCAACGATCCCCATCCGATTGGTCAGTATCCGGTCAATCTGTGCCACGCCAACCGCGCTACGCGGCTCGGGCTGCCGGGTGCAGCGACTGCCGACGTCATGTCGAACCGGGCTGACACGGCAAGCGCCCCCAGGGCGCGCGCCGATGACGGCCATCGTCCCTGCAAAGCTTGATCGAGCGCTTTGCTCGCCTGGACGCGGGCCAACTCACGACCGGGGACGTCGGTCAGTTTCTCCGCCAGATCGGCGAGCGCCCACCCCTCTCCAGCAAGGCCGATCCGGTCGTCGCTCACCGCGACGATCGTCGCAGCGAGGTCGAACAGACGACGCCCTCGATCGCGGCCGAAGCGTTCGATCACTCCTGCATCGAGGTCGGGTTCGAGCAGCGCCTCCCATCCATCGGTCAACTTACCAAGCATCACGCCAGATACGCCCAAAGGTAGAACTTCGATCTGGAGCGCCACCAGGATGGGTTCCGCCGGCGCCGGAGCAGTATCGAGACGGCCGAGCGCCTCGTACCACCATGTCAGCCGCATCTGGCCGATCAACGGCTCCCGCGTCGACCGCAAGATCGCCGCAAGCGTTTCGTCGAGCGCGAACAACGCCGTCAACGCGGGGCGGGCAGCCCGCGGTGCGTAACTTAGTGCGAGGGTCCGCTCTGGATTGTCGTGGGTCATCGATAGGCCGTTACTCGGATCACGATCGTACCGCACGTGCGGATACCCGGCCGACAATGATTAACGTGGCGAGAACCATGTTTCTTGAAGTGGATTTACCGGATCGGGCCGCATGCGCCGTATCGATCGATACCGATCTCCGTCAGGACAGAGATGCGCGGCAAGCGAAATACACGACCAAACACACCGACGACCTTGCTGGGCCGATTGCGCCGTGACGTGTGCGGTAACACGCTGATGATCGTGGCCTTTGCGATGATGCCACTGATCGCCATGGTCGGGTCCGGTTTGGATATGGCGCGCGCGTATGTCGCGCGGGATCGGCTTCAACAGGCATGCGATGCTGGATCGCTCGCGGCGCGACGCCTGCTCGCTGGTGCGACCTTGACGTCGGCGGTCGAGACCGAGGCGAAGACGTATTTTAATTTCAACTTTCCCCAGACGTCGTTCGGCACGGCGACGTTCACGCCCGTCATCACGGTGCCGTCGGTCGGCACGGTAAAGATCACTGCGTCGACGACGATACCAACGACGATCATGAAGCTGTTCGGCTTCTCGACCCTGCCGATCTCGACTAGTTGCAACGCTACGCAGGATTTCGTCGGCACCGACATCGTGCTGGTGCTCGACATGTCGGGCTCGATGAATTGCCCTGCGACCGCCAAGGCAAACGACAATTGCGGCGAGACGGAAGACTCGGATTCGAAGATGGAGGCGCTGCGTGACGCCTCCGAGTCACTCTACGACACATTAAAGCCGGCGCAAGATCAACTGCACGACAATAATCTGCGGCTTCGCTATGGATTTGTACCGTATAATGCGACGGTGAACGTCGGCAAACTGGTCTATGCAAAGGATCCCAGCTTCATACGCAACTCGGCACCCTATCAGACGCGCGTGCGTACGGCGGGACCGGCGACCGCCAAATATGACGAGTGCGATGCGTATGACGGTAACTGGGTGTCCAACGGCGGTCGAGGTTATGACCCGGACGGCACGTGCACGAATTACTGGACGTACAAGCAGGTCATGCTGGACACGAGCACGTTCAAGACGGGCGCGTCCGTCCCGACTCCGGGCGGTGGCAATTCCACCAGCAAGTCAAGCTGGGCTGGATGCATCGAGGAGCGCCAGACGGACAACACGACGATCGACGGGGGGACGCTGACCACCGCGCCAGCCAGTGCGTGGGATCTCGACGTCGTCATGAAACCGACCGCGGACCCGAGCCGCTGGGCGCCCTGGTGGCCGGAAGCCGAGTTCACACCCTATTATCTGCGACAATACACCGACGCGAAATACTGTGCGAGTGCCGCAAGTCGGTTGAAGGAATACTACAACGACAAGACGTCGTTTATGAAATACGTCAACGCTCTCAAGCCGCTGGGTGGTACCTATCACGACATCGGCATGATCTGGGGTGCGCGGTTCATCTCATCCGAGGGGATGTTCGCATCGGCCACGCCGGTGTCGAACAACCAGGCGGATCCGGACAATCCTCGCGTGCTGCGAGGATTTGCGGTGCGCAAGTTCATGATCTTCATGACCGACGGCGAGCTGTCGCCGTACATGGACCTTTATACCACCTATGGGGCCGAAGAGCTCGACAAGCGGGTGCTGGGAAACTCGACCGGCAATAAGGTCGCTCTCGCGGCCGAACAGAAAAGCCGCCATCTGCAGCGCTTCCGGATGGCTTGCAACGCCGCCCGTGCGCAGGGTGTTCAGCTCTACGTTATCGCCTTTTCGACGGCCCTGACCGACGACATGCGCAACTGTGCGTCGCAGCCGTCGATGGCGTCGGGGATCACGAGCTCCGCCGCGCTCATCGCGAAGTTCAAGGAGATCGGCACCAAGGTCGGATCGCTCAGGATCAGCCAGTGACGGGCGTGCTCTCCTCGCACGCCACCTCCTCGCGCCGTCTTCGCGATGACGCCGGCGGCGCGACGATCGTCGAGTTCGCGCTGATCGTGCCAGTGCTGATGGGGTTGCTGATGATGATCCTGGAGGTCGGCTATCAGGGCTATGTGACTGCGACGGTTCGCGGTGCGCTGTCAAAGGCCGCGCGAATGACCATGGTCGGCGGCAAGACGCCAACCGATGTCGTCAACACGATCAAGACCGAAGTCCAGGACGTCGTTCCGGCACAATACGTCACGGTCTCGACACGCCGTTATTATAATTATTCGAACGTCGGCAAGCCCGAGAAGATCACATCCGATACCGATCCGCGCAACGTGTTCAATCTCGGCGACTGTTTCGAGGACGCCAACAACAACGGCACCTACGACACCACCCCCGGCGACGACGGCGTCGGCAGTGCGGACGATGTCATCTATTACACCGCGAAGGTCGTCTATCCCAACCTGACCCCGGTCGGGCCGCTGCTGTCCTGGACCGGCACGCGCACGGTGCAGGCGACGACCGCGGTGCGCAACCAGCCCTTCACCTCGCGCGCCGAACCGACCATCATATGCACGAAGCCATGACCGCCGCCCGCTCGACGATCGCCAGACCGCGGCACTGGGCCAGCATCACGCGCGATACGCGCGGGCTGGCGATGATCGAGTTCGCCTTGGTGGCGCCGGTCCTGATCACGTTGGGGCTGGGCGGTGCCGAGATCACCAACATGGCGATCGCGCAGATGCGCGTAAACCAGGTCTCGACGTCGGTGTCGGACAACATCGCGCGGGTCCGCAATTCGATCAACGAAGCAGACGTTAACGAGGTGTTGCTGAGCGCGTCGCTCCTTGGCGGCAGCGATTTCCTAGCCAATAGCCGGGTCGTCGTGTCGAGCGTGGAGCCCAACGGCCAGACCGGCACGAATGCAGGCCAGTATATCCGCTGGCAACGCTGTACAGGCGCACTGAACGTCCCTGAGTCGCAGCCCAAATACGGGCTTCAGGACAAGGGCAAGACGGACGGTTCGCTTCAGTCGCTCGGCACAGCACCGAAAACGATCAAAGCCGCGGCGGGATCGGCACTGATCCTCGTCGAGGTGACGTACAAATATCAGCCATTGGTATCGGCACGTTTCTTAGGGACGCCGGTGATGCGATCTGAGGCGGTGTACAACGTCCGCGAGCGGAACGATCAGACGCTGGGATCTGCGGCTGGCGCTACGGCGAGCGTCTGCACGACTTACGTTGCCTGATCGCACCGGCTGAGTATTCCCAGCCGGTGCGTAGGTCTTACTTGTACGTGACCTTCCTCACAGCCGCGACGACCTTCGCGACATCGACCAGCATCAGCTTTTCGAGGTTCGCCGCATAGGGCATCGGCACGTCTTCGTTCGTCACGCGGAGCACCGGTGCGTCGAGGTCGTCGAAGCCGTGTTCCATCACCACCGACACGATCTCCGAGGCGATCGAGCAGGTCGCCCAATTTTCCTCGACGATGATCATGCGGTTGGTCTTGGCGAGGCTCTTCAGGACCGTCTCGGTGTCGAGCGGGCGCAGCGTGCGCAGGTCGATGACCTCCGCGTCGATGCCCTCTTCGGCGAGCTTCTCGGCGGCTTCGAGCGAAATGCCGACGCCGATCGAGTAGCTGACGATCGTCACGTCCTTGCCCTCGCGGACGATCCGCGCCTTGCCAATAGGCAGGACGTGGTTGTCGAGCTTGGGGACGTCGAAGCTGCGGCCGTACATCAGCTCGTTCTCGAGGAATACGACGGGGTCCTCGGTGCGGATCGCCGCTTTCAGAAGGCCCTTCGCATCGGCCGCGTCATACGGCGCGATCACGATCAGGCCGGGAACGCTCGCATACCACGCCGCGAAGTTGTGCGAGTGCTGCGCACCCACGCGCGACGCCGCACCGTTGGGACCACGGAACACGATCGGGCAGCGCATCTGGCCGCCCGACATGTAGTTGGTCTTGGCGGCCGAGTTGATGATGTGGTCGATCGCCTGCAACGCGAAGTTGAAGGTCATGAACTCGACGATCGGGCGCAAACCGCCCATCGCCGCGCCTGCACCGATGCCCGCAAAGCCGTATTCGGTGATCGGCGTGTCGATCACGCGACGGTCGCCGAACTCGTCGAGCAGCCCCTGCGTGACCTTATACGCGCCCTGATACTGCGCGACTTCCTCGCCCATCACGAAGACGCGGTCGTCCTCGCGCATTTCCTCGGCCATCGCATCGCGCAGCGCTTCGCGGACGGTCGTCTTGACCATCTCGGTGCCCTCGGGGATCGCCGGGTCGGAGATGCCGACCTTCTCGGCCGACGCGACGAGCTGCTGCGTGCCGCTCTCGGCCTTGGCGGGCGAAGCACCTTCGGGAACCGGGGGAGCCTTGTCGTCCGAAGGCGTCTCCTTCGGCGCGGCGTTGGCCGCATCGCCCGAGCGTGCTTCCGCAGGCTTCTGGTCGCTCGCGCTCTCACCCTCTTCGAGGATCGTCGCGATGACGGTGCCGACCTTCACGTTGTCGGTGCCCTCGGCGACGCTGATCGAACCGATCGTGCCTTCGTCGATCGCCTCGAACTCCATCGTCGCCTTGTCGGTCTCGATCTCGGCGAGGATATCGCCCGACTTGACGCTGTCGCCTTCCTTGACGAGCCACTTGGCCAGCGTGCCCTCTTCCATCGTCGGGGAGAGCGCGGGCATCTTGATCTCGATCGCCATCAGTACTTCTCCACCAGAACGTCGGTGTAGAGCTCGGCAGCATCCGGCTCCGGGGTCTGCTCGGCGAAATCGGCGGCTTCGTTCACGATTTTCCTGATTTCCTGTTCAAGGGACTTGAGGTCCGCTTCGGTCACGCCCTGCGCGTCGAGCAGCTTCTTCATGTGATCGATGGGATCCGACTTGTCGCGGACCGCCTGGACCTCGTCACGCGTGCGGTACTTGGCCGGATCGGACATCGAGTGGCCACGATAGCGATAGGTCTTCATCTCGAGGATGACAGGGCCCTTGCCGGCGCGGACCCACGCCAGCGCTTCCTCGGCGGCACCGCGGCAGGCTAGCACGTCCATGCCGTCGACCTGGATACCGGGAATACGGAAGCTCTCGCCGCGACGATACAGCTGGTCCTCGGCGGAGGCGCGGTTGACGCTCGTGCCCATCGCGTACTGGTTGTTCTCGATCACGAAGATGATCGGGAGCTTCCACAGCTCGGCCATGTTGAAGCTCTCGTACACCTGGCCCTGGTTCGCGGCGCCATCGCCGAAATAGGCCATGCAGATGCCGCCGTCGTTCGAGTATTTGTGCTTGAACGCGAGGCCGGTGCCAAGCGACACCTGAGCGCCGACGATGCCGTGGCCGCCGTAGAATTTATGCTCGGTCGAGAACATGTGCATCGACCCGCCCTTGCCCTTCGAGATCCCCGAATTGCGTCCGGTCAGCTCGGCCATGATCACCTTCGGGTCGATCCCGTAGGCGAGCATGTGACCGTGATCGCGGTAGCCGGTGATCACCGAATCGGTCTCGCCGTTCAGCGCGGACTGCAGGCCGACAGCGACGGCTTCCTGGCCAATGTAGAGATGGCAGAAGCCACCGATCAGGCCCAAGCCATAGAGCTGGCCCGCTTTTTCCTCGAAACGGCGGATCAGCAGCATCTGCCGATACATTTCGAGCAGTTCGTCCTTCGACGCTTCGTACGGCTTTGGTTCGGCCGGTCGTTCGCGGTTCGTAATCGGCGGTTCGGCGATTGCGCGTGCTGGTGGGGGGGTCTTGGCCACGATGTGGGAAACCTCGTTTTCCGTAGGGGAGTTGAGGGAGCCTATAGGCGCGGACGGGGCGGAACATCAATTCCCGTCTGGGGTATGTCGGTTTGCGGGGTGTGGGGTGGGGTCTTGTCCCACCTGTTGAGGTCACGAAGAGGCCACCACCCCGGCGAAGGCCGGGGCCCAGTTGGGAGGTCGTAGTAATGACGTGCAGTCCTCAGTTAGCAACGTTCCCCAACTGGGCCCCGGCCTTCGCCGGGGTGGTGCTGTAAACAAGGGGCCCGAGCGGTCTTGGCTCGAGCCACTATCCCCACCTCAAGCAAAGCTCCGGTTGCCCTCGCCGTGCGCGCAAGCCTAAAGCCACCCGCAATGGACCCCACAGCAGACCCCCACCAGCATCCCTTACGGATTGCCAATTTCCGCGCCTATTGGCTGTCCCGCTTCACCGGCACCATAGCCGTCAGCGCGATGTCGATCGTGATCGGGTGGCAGGTCTACAACATCGCCCGCGAGACGATGGACATCCGCCAGGCGGCCTTCATGCTCGGCATGATCGGGTTCGCGCAGTTCGTGCCGCTGTTCCTCCTCACGCCGATCACCGGCCTGGTCGCGGACAGCTTCGACCGCCGGTGGATCGTCCGCGGCACCACGGCGCTGCTGGTGCTCACCGCCGCGACTCTATGGCTGCTGACCTGGACCGGCCACCTCACGCTCGTCGTTCTGTTCGTGGCGGCGATCGCGTTCGGCGTTGCCCGAGCGTTTTCCGGCCCAGCCTATTCCGCGCTCGCCCCCAACCTCGTCCCTCGCGCGGTGCTCCCGACCGCGATCGCGATCAGCTCGATCGCGTGGCAGGTCGGCACCATAGCGGGTCCCAGCGTCGGTGGCCTCCTCTATGCGATCCACCCGGAAGTCGCATACGGCGTCGCGACGCTGCTGTTCCTCGTTGCGCTGGTCTTCATGTTCCTGATCGGCCCGGTGCCGCAACCCGCCACGCAGACCGATCACCGCCCGCTCGCCCGCATCATCGAGGGCTTCAGTTATGTCCGCCGCAACCGGCTGGTGCTCGCGACGATCACGCTCGATCTGTTCGCGGTGTTGCTGGCGGGCGCGACGTCGCTGTTGCCGGTCTATGCCCGCGATATCCTGCACGTCGGATCGCAGGGGCTGGGTGTCCTGGCGGCCGGGATGGGCATCGGTGCGGCAATCACGGCCGTGTGGTTCTCGGTTCGGCCGATGAGCACGAACGTCGGCATGAAGATGCTGATCGCAGTCGTCGTGTTCGGCCTCGGCATCCTGACCTTCGGTATCGCCACCCCGATCGTCGAGCTGCTCGGGCTGAAGCCCGGCACGATCGCGGGCATCCCAGTCCAGCCCGCCTTCGTCCTCAGCCTCGTCGCGCTGATCGTCGCGGGCGGGGCGGACATGATCTCGGTCTATGTCCGCCAGTCGCTAATCCAGCTCCACACGCCCGATGCGATGCGCGGCCGCGTCAGTGCGGTGTCGCAGCTCACGATTTCGGCCTCGAACGAACTCGGCGAATTCGAGAGCGGCGTGATGGCGTCGCTGCTCGGCCCCGTCGGCGCAGTGGTGTTCGGCGGCGTCGGTGCTATTGCGATCACGATCGGCTGGGCGCGATTGTTCCCGGAACTTGGGCGCGCGAAAACCTTTGATCCCCCAGAAATTCTCGAGACCGAACCCGAACACGGAGAAGCCAAGCCATGAAGGCCAACTCGATCCTCGACACGATCGGCAACACGCCGCACGTCCGCCTGTCGAAGCTGTTCCCCGAATCCGAAGTCTGGGTGAAGTCCGAGCGCTCGAACCCCGGCGGTTCGATCAAGGACCGCATCGCGCTCGCGATGATCGAGGCGGCGGAAAAGGACGGCCATCTCCAGCCCGGCGGCACGATCATCGAGCCGACCAGCGGCAACACCGGCATCGGCCTGGCGCTCGTCGCCGCCGTGAAGGGGTACAAGATCGTCCTCGTCATGCCCGAGAGCATGTCGATCGAACGCCGTCGCCTGATGCTGGCCTATGGCGCGACCTTCGATCTGACCCCGCGCGAGAAGGGCATGAAGGGCGCGATCGAGCGTGCGAAGGAACTGGTCGAGCAGACGCCCGGCTCGTGGATGCCGCAGCAGTTCGAAAACCCTGCGAACATCGCCGTGCATGTCGCCACGACTGCGCAGGAAATCCTCGCAGACTTTCGTGATACGCCGATCGACGTGATCATTACCGGCGTCGGCACCGGTGGCCATATCACCGGCGTCGCCGAGGTGCTGAAGAAGGAGTGGCCGTCGCTCAAGGTCTATGCGGTCGAGCCCGCCGCCTCGCCGGTGATCGCCGGTGGCCAGCCGGGGCCCCACCCGATCCAGGGCATCGGCGCGGGTTTCATCCCGGTCAATCTCCACACACAGGCGCTCGACGGCGTGATCGAGGTCGACGCCGCGGTTGCCAAGGACATGGCACGCCGCTCGGCCACCGAAGAGGGCATGCTGGTCGGCATCAGCTCGGGCGCGACGCTCGCGGCAATTCTCCAGAAGCTCCCCGATCTGCCTGACAACGCTCGGGTTCTCGGGTTTAACTACGACACCGGCGAGCGTTATCTGTCGGTCCCGGACTTCTTGCCCGAACAGTGACGAGTGACCTTTCCGCGCGCGGCACCAATGTGCTGCGCGCCATCCTCGTCGGCGTATCCGCGCTGGCGATCGTCGGGCCTGCGCTGGTCGTCGCCAACGCGCCGGTGATCGTCCACGCCTCGAAGCGGGTGAAGCTGCCCGTGGGTCGGGTCGTGCCGCAAGCCGAAGTCCCCGAGGTCGAGCCGGTCAAGTTCGTCGATCTCAGCCCGGAAGACGCGCGCGCTTTCAACGCCACCGTGCCGTTCTCGACCGATCCCAACCCGGCGGCGCGGCCGTTTCGCTTTGCCGGCGGGCCGGAGGATCTAGCGCGCGCGACCGACTGCATGGCGGCGGGCATCCTCTACGAGGCTGGCGACGACACGCTTGGCGAGCGCGCGGTGGCGCAGGTCGTGCTCAACCGTCTGCGCCATCCGGCCTTTCCGAAGACCGTGTGCGGCGTGGTGTTCGAGGGGCAGGACCGTTCGACCGGCTGCCAGTTCAGCTTCAGCTGCGACGGCGCGCTCACGCGCTGGCACCCGACCGACGATGCCTGGCGCCGTGCGCGCGAGGTGGCTGCGGCGTCACTGTCGGGCGCGGTGTTCAAGCAGGTCGGTTACGCGACGCACTACCATACCGACTGGGTCGTACCGTACTGGCAGTCGAGCCTGGACAAGATCACCGCGGTAAATACGCACCTGTTTTTCCGCTGGTCGGGGTGGTGGGGCACGCCGCCCGCGTTCGGGCGTCATCCGGAGACGGTCGAGCCTGTGATCGCGCAACTCGCCGACCTGTCGGACGCGCACAAGACTGGTGCTGCTCTAGCCGAAGCAGACGCTGCGCTGGCAGAAGCGTCGATCGCGATGGGGTTTGGACCCGCTACCGAGACGACGGCTGCTCCTGTGGTGCCGGTCGATGGCGATACGATCCTTGTGGCCCTTCCCCGTGGCCAGACCGCGGATGGGCTCACTGCGCTGGCGGCGCAGGCGTGTGGGGACAAGCCGTTCTGCCGCTACATGGCGTGGACGGACGGTAGCAAGGCGGCGACGTCGCTTCCGCTGGCACCCGCCCAGACCGCCGCGCTGGGGTTCAGCTATCTGCGCGACCGGTCGAGCAATTACGAAAAGTCGTTGTGGAACTGCCGTCAGTTCAAGCGCGCCGATCCGACGCAGTGCATGAAGGTTCAGGCGACTTTGACCGCTGTGCCGGTGCCTGCTGCGGTTGTGCCGACTGCTGCGGCGGGTGCAGAATTGAATGGGGTGCGGCGGAAGACCGTGGTTGCCACGCCGCCCCTGCCGACGAACACGCAAGCCACTGCCGCCGCTCCTAAGTAGGGAAGTGCAACCTGCCCCCCTCCCTGGAAGGGAGGGGTTGGGGGTGGGTCGGCCCAATCGAGCCGCAACTGTTCGGATATGCGGAAACCGACCCACCCCCTGCCCCTCCCTTTCAGGGAGGGGAGCAGAAGGCGATCTAATCAGGCGGCCATGAACATCTCGGGCGGCAGTGCCATCAGCGACTCTGCACCGCCCTCGATCTTCCGGCGCAGCGCGCCCGCATCCGGCAGGATCCGCTCGGCGTAGAAGCGCGCCGTCACCAGCTTGGCGTCGAGGAACGCGGTTTCGCCCTCGCCCGCCGCCTTCAGCTTGGTCGCAGCGACCGCCATCCGCAGCCACATCGTGCCGACCGCGACGATGCCCATCAGGTGCATATAGCTGACCGCGCCGGCACCCACGTTCTCGGGATTCTTCATGCCATTGGCCATGAACCACATCGTCGCTGCCTGAAGCTGGCCGTTCGCCTTCTCAAGCGCCTCGGCAAACGTCGCCGTTGCCGGATCGTTCTTCGCCGCAGCGACGTCGTCCGCCACCAGCTTGAAGAACGCCTGGATCCCGCGCCCGCCATTCTGCGCGAGCTTGCGCCCGACCAGGTCCATCGCCTGGACGCCGTTGGTGCCCTCGTAGATCATCGCGATCCGGGCATCGCGGACATACTGCTCCATGCCCCATTCGGCGATGTAGCCGTGACCGCCGTACACCTGCTGCGCGTTGGTCGCGATCGCATAGCCCATGTCGGTGCCGTATCCCTTGATGACCGGGGTCAGCAGGCTGATGATGTCGCCGGCCAGCTGCCGCTCTTCCTCGGTTTCGGCATGATGCTCGAGATCGGCCTGGAGCGCGGTCCACAGGATCAGCGCGCGCAGGCCCTCGGTCAGCGACTTGCCCTCCATCAGCATGCGGCGGATGTCGGGATGGACGAACAGCGTGTCCGCCTTCTCCTGCGGCTCCTTCGGCCCGGTCAGCGCGCGACCCTGGCGGCGATCCTGCGCATACTGCACGGCGTTCTGATAGGCGACTTCGGCAACGCCGAGACCCTGGAGACCAACGCCGAGACGCGCGGCGTTCATCATGATGAACATCGCCGCGAGGCCCTTCATCTCTTCGCCAACGAGCCAGCCGGTCGCCGAATCATAGTTCATCACGCAGGTCGAGTTGGCGTGGATGCCCATCTTGTGCTCGATCGAGCCGCAGGTGACGCCGTTGCGCGCACCGAGCGAACCGTCTTCCTCGACGAGGAACTTCGGCACGACGAACAGCGATATCCCCTTCGAGCTGTCCGGGGCGCCCGGCGTCTTGGCCAGCACGAGGTGAATGATGTTCTCGGTCAGGTCATGCTCACCGCTCGAGATGAAGATCTTGGTGCCGGTGATCGCGTACGATCCATCCGCCTGCGGCTCGGCCTTGGTGCGGATCAGGCCGAGATCGGTGCCGCACTGCGGCTCGGTCAGGTTCATGGTGCCGCCCCATTCGCCCGACACCATCTTCGGCACGTACATCGCCTTCTGCGTGTCCGACCCCTTGGCGATCAGCGCGGCGATCGCGCCGTGCGTGAGCCCCGGATACATCGCGAACGCCATATTGGACGATATCATGTATTCCTGGAACGCGGTCGACACGACATGCGGCATGCCCTGCCCGCCATATTCCGGCTGGTTGCCGAGCGTCGCCCAGCCGCTCTCGACATACTGCTTATACGCTTCCTTGAAGCCGTCCGGCGTCGTCACCGAGCCGTCCTCGTGCCGCGTGCAACCCTGCTGGTCGCCCGACAGGTTGAGTGGAAACAGCACTTCGGCGACGAACTTGCCGCCTTCTTCGAGCACCGCGTCGACGACGTCGGGCGAGGCCGCATCGAAGCCGGGGAGGTTATTGTAGCGATCGAGACCGACAACATGCTCGAGGACGAAACGCGTGTCGCGGACGGGGGGCGTATACTGGGGCATGGTTTATCCTTGGTTGTCCTGGGCGCGGCTGACTTCGAGAAGAGCCACGAAACTGGTAAGTTCGTCGATGGCGAGATCGATGTCGCGTTTCTGCGCTGTCAGCAGCGCGATCCGCGCCTGGCTGCGCTCGATCACGACCTGACGCTGCGCGCGGCGGCCGTCGCCGAGATCGTAGAGGTCGATCATCTCGCGGATTTCGCCGAGGCTGAACCCGACGCGCTTGCCGCGTAGAATCCAGGCGAGGCGCGCGCGGTCGCGGTGCGAATAGATACGCTGCGTGCCGCGACGTTCGGGCGCGATCAGCCCCTCGTCCTCGTAGAAACGCAGCGCCCGCGCGGTCACGTCGAACTCGGCGGAAAGATCGGAGATCGTGAAGCTCTCCCGGTCATGCCGCGGTTCGATTACCGCGTAGGATTCAGGGGAGACCGGGGAAGGAGATGCTCGTGTCGCCATCCCCGGACAAATAACTCTCGTTTACGTCAACGTCAATTAGCGCAGAGCAACTTCCCGGCTGATGAACGAAGTGTCGAGGCCTCCGATCGCGATTCGCTGATTCGATCGACGGTTACGGCGGCAAGCGACGCGCGGCCGGTACAGAGCGATTCGCAGGACTCGGGTATCTCGGGTGGGAAGACGATCCGGTCGCCGTCGAACCGCGCGTCGAATTTGCACACGCCGAATGCGAGCTTCAGCGCATCGCCCGAGCGCTCGACCGTTCCGGAGGCGGCGCAGCCCTGGTCCTCGCCGTAATCGACGCTGACCCCGATCCTGGCGGTCTTCCCGGTACCGACGACGCAGACCCGGTCGGTGTCTCGCGCCCAAGATCCTTGCAGCGGCGCGTTCGGGTCCGGCACGATCCCCGCCGTCTCGGCCGCGACTTCGAGCCGAGCGCCCGCGCTGTCCGCCACGGCACTTGACGGCTCTCGCCCACATCCGCCCAACACAAAAGCGAGCAGCAGCACCCGTTTCATTCGGCCGGCACCAATCTGCCCCCTTCAATCCGCCGGAAGAAGCACGTCCGCTCGCCGGTATGGCACGCCGGCCCCGCCGCATCGGCGATCACCCACACCGCATCCTGATCGCAATCGATCCGCAGCTCGGCGACACACAGCACATTCCCCGACGTCTCGCCCTTCTTCCAGAGCTTTTCCCGGCTGCGCGACCAGAAATGTGCTTCGCCGGTCGCCTGCGTCTGAGCGAGAGCCTCGGCATTCATATGCGCGACCATCAGCACGTCGCCCGACACGCGATCGGTGACGACCGCGGTCAGAAGCCCGGCGGAATCGAATTTGGGATCGAGCGTCAGGCCCGTGTCGCGGCTGTGTGTCATGCCCCGGATATACCCGAAATCCGCCCCGATGCGACCAGTGGGACGCAACGTTATTACAAACAGGCGACAAGCCGGCGAACCGCTCGTATAGGGCAGCTTCCGCACGACGTGAGAACCGGCATGCTGACGACCAATCCTTTCGACGACGACAAACTCCGCGAAGAATGCGGGGTGTTCGGCGTCTCCGCCACCGATGGCGCAGCCGCGCTCGTAGCCTTGGGGCTGCACGCATTGCAGCACCGCGGCCAGGAAGCGGCCGGCATCACGACCTTCGACGGCGCGCATTTCCACACGCACCGCGCGATGGGCCATGTCGCTGGGAACTTCGACCGCGACGACGTGATCCGCTCGCTGCCGGGCACGGTCGCCTGCGGCCATGTCCGCTATTCGACGACCGGCGAGACCGCGCTGCGCAACGTCCAGCCGCTTTATGCCGAGCTGTCGACCGGTGGCTTCGCGATCGCGCATAACGGCAATATCTCCAACGCGATGCGGCTGCGACGCGAGCTCGTCCGTCGCGGCTCGATCTTCCAGTCGACCAGCGATACCGAGACGATCATCCACCTCGTCGCGACCTCGAACTATCGCACGCTGCTCGACCGGTTCATTGATGCGCTGAAGCAGATCGAAGGCGCCTATTCGCTGATCGTAATGACGCCTGAGGGCATGATCGCCTGCCGCGATCCCCTGGGCATCCGGCCGCTGGTGATGGGCAAGCTCGGCGAGGCGGTGATCTTCGCGTCCGAGACGGTCGCGCTCGACGTCGTCGGCGCGACCTTCGTTCGGGCGATCGAACCCGGTGAACTGGTCATCGTCCAGGGCTCCGAGATCCGCTCGATCCACCCGTTCGCGCCGATGGCGGCACGGCCGTGCATCTTCGAATGGGTGTATTTCTCGCGCCCCGATTCGATCGTCGACGATCATTCGATCTATTCGGTGCGCAAAGCGATCGGCGCGCAGCTCGCGATCGAATCGCCGGTCGATGCCGATCTCGTCATCCCGGTACCCGATTCGGGCACGCCCGCGGCGATCGGCTATGCGCAGCAGTCGGGCATCCCGTTCGAGCTCGGCATCATCCGCTCGCATTATGTTGGCCGCACGTTCATTTCGCCGGGCGACAAGGTCCGCCACCTGGGCGTGAAGCTCAAGCACAACGCCAACCGCGCGTTGATCAAGGGCAAGCGGGTCATCCTCGTCGACGATTCGATCGTCCGCGGCACGACCTCGCTCAAGATCGTCGAGATGATGCGCGAGGCCGGAGCGGCCGAAGTCCATATGCGGATCGCCAGCCCGCCGACGCGACATTCGTGTTTCTACGGCGTCGACACGCCCGAGCGCGAGAAGCTGCTCGCGGCCAAGCTCGATCTCGGCGGCATGACCGGCTTCATTCACGCCGACAGCCTCAACTTCATCTCGATCGACGGCCTCTACAAGGCGCTCGGCGAGGCGAAGCGCGCGGATGTCCGCCCGAAATATTGCGATGCGTGCTTCACCGGGGATTACCCGACGACGCTGACCGACCATGACGAAGGCTCGGAAGTCGATCAGTTCGCGATGCTCGCCGAACGCGTCATCTGACACTCGCGGAGCTGATATGACCGACAAGCCTCTCGAAGGCCGGCTGGCGCTGGTCACTGGTGCCAGCCGAGGCATCGGCGCCGCGACCGCGATCGCGTTGGCGGCAAAGGGCGCGCACGTCGTCCTGACGGCGCGCACGCCGGGTGGTCTCGAAGAGGTCGAGGCGACGATCCATGCCGCGGGTGGCTCAGCGACGATCGCTCCGCTGGATCTTGCCGAGAGCGAAGCCATTGCTCGGTTGGCGACCGCAATCGGCGACCGTTGGGACGCGCTGGACATCCTCGTGTTGAACGCGGGGATGCTCGGTTCCCTGTCGTCGGTCCCGGCGATCGATCCGAAGGAAATGGCGCAGGTCCTGACGCTCAACGTCAGCGCGCAGGCGGCCATGATCGCTGCTTTCGACACGATGCTGAAGAAGGCCAAGTCGGCCAGAGTGATCGGCGTGACCTCCAGCGTCGGCCGCAAGCCTCGCGCGTATTGGGGCCTCTACGGCGCTTCAAAGGCGGCATTCGAGACGCTGCTCGGTGCGTATGGCGACGAGATGGCCGAGATCAGCGCGATCCGCACCGCGATCGTCGATCCCGGCGCGACGCGGACCAAGATGCGGGCGCGGGCGTATCCAGGCGAGGATCCGAACTCGGTCAAGGAACCGACAGTGGTGGCCGATCGCATCGTCGCGCTGGCGATCGAAGGCTTCGAACCCGGCCATTTCGAGCGGGTAGCCTAACCGTTCTCCTGCGAACGCAGGAGCCTAGGATCACAATCGCCACCGCCCGTCACCCTCTTTTCCTGCGTACGCAGGAAAACGCTACCGCTTCACCAGCGTAACCTGGGCGACATCAATCCCGCCGCCGAGAAACCCGCCCTCGCAATACATCAGATAGTACCGCCACAACGCGACGAACCGCGCGTCGAACCGCGCCGGCAACCGCCCTTCCGCGACCGCCGCGTCGAACGCCACCCGCCACCGCCGCAACGTCTCGGCGTAGTGCAGTCCGAACCCGCGCCGGTCCTCCCACGCGAGCCCCCTCGCCTCTGCCAGCGCGCGAAACCGCGGCTCCGACAGCAGCATCCCGCCCGGAAACACATAGCGCTGGATGAAGTCGACACTCCGCGAATAGGAATCGAAGATCGCGTCGTCGATCGAGATGTACTGCAGCGCCGCGCGCCCGCCCGGCTTCAACGCACGCGCGATCGCGTCGAGATACACCGGCCAATATTCCTCGCCGACCGCCTCCACCATCTCTATGCTCGCCACCGCGTCATAGGTGCCAGTAACGTCGCGGTAATCGGTCAGCGTCACGCGAACGCCGTCGAGCCCCGCCTCCGCGATCCGGTCGTCGACCTGCCGCTTCTGCTCCGTCGAGAGGGTGAGTGCGTGCACGCCAACCCCCGCGCGTGCCGCCAATTCCGCGAACGACCCCCAACCGCAGCCGATCTCCAGGATCGTATCGCCAGCCCGCGCGCCGGTCCGGTCGAGGATCGCGCGCAGCTTGGTCGCCTGAGCCGCGTCATGCGGTTCGGCATCGTTGAACGGCTCGGCGAAGATCGCGCTCGAATAGGTCAGGCTAGGATCGAGCCACGTCTCGTAGAAGTCGTTGCCGAGGTCGTAATGCGCGGCGATGTTCTTGCGCGAGCCAGTCGGGTCGTTCCGCCGCATCCGGTGCCACACCCGCGCCGCCAGCCGCACCACGCCCCCCGACCGCGCCGAACTCCCGAGCGAGCGGCGGTTGCGCATGAACAGGTCGAACAACGGCACCGGGTCCGGGCTCGACCAGTCGCCTGCCGCCCATCCTTCGTACCAGCCGACCGATCCCGCGGTCGCGAGCCGCACCAAAGCGCGCCAGCGATGCACGGTAACGACGGGCAAAGGCCCCGCCGCGCGTCCGCCGATCAGCCGCTGCGTGCCGTCGGGCAAGTGCGCCTCGATCCCGCCACTCTCCAGCCCCGCATCGATCCGGTCGAGCAGACGGTGGAACACCGGCGCGACGAGGCGCGCGACCGGGGAAACCTGCGCGGCGGGCACATCATTGAAAGCGGGAACGGCGGTCATCGCGGCGCTCCATGCAACACGGGCCGCGGCTAGGAAAGAGGCAGGCTTCAAACACTCGAACATGAAGACAGCCGCTCACCCCTCCCAAACCGTCATCCTGACGAAAGTCAGGACTCAGAGTTACGGGCGTTGACGTTTTCGGCTCTGGGTCCTGACTTTCGTCAGGATGACGGGGGTTGTGACGACAGCAACGGCTTACCGCGCGTGCCGCCCAGCCTCGAGCGCCCGCTCGCGGCCTTCGCGGTGGCCGACGATCTTTGCCGGGTACGCCTTCGGCCGGCAGCCGGACTCGTCGGGATCATGGATCGCTTCGCCGGTCACCTTCGCCAGTTCCGGCACCCAATCACGAATATAATCCCCCGCATCGAACTTCTCCGACTGCGACAGCGGCGCCATGATCCGCCCGAACATGTTCGAATCCACCCCGGTCCCGGCGACCCATTGCCAGTTTACCGAATTATTCCCGTAATCCGCATCGACGAGGCAGTCCCAGAACCACCGCTCGCCCTCACGCCAGTCGATCAGTAGATGCTTCACCAGGAAGCTCGCCGTGATCATCCGCACGCGGTTGTGCATCCAGCCGGTCGCCCAAAGCTGTCGCATCCCCGCATCGACGATCGGATAGCCGGTCTTGCCCTCCTGCCACGCCTTCAGGTCCGCCTCGGCGTCCTTGCCCGACCGCCAAGGGAGCTTGTCGAACTTGGGCCGTCCGTTCGTATCGCCGTAATCGGGCATCGTCAGCACGACGCCATCGGTAAAGTCCCGCCACGCCAGTTCCTTGCGAAACGTGGTCGCATCGCCGTGACCATCTACCGCGTGCCACACCGCACGCGGCGAGATCTCGCCGAAGTGCAGATGCGGCGACAGGCGCGACGTGCCCTCGATCGACGGCATGTTGCGATCGACGTCATAGGCCTCGACGATCGGCGACATCGCCTTCGCGTTCTTCAACGCCTGCGCCTCGCCCGGCGTCCAGTCGCCGAACCCCGCCGACCAGTCCGGCTTGGTCGGCAGCAGGTCCCACTCCGCCAGTGTCTCACTCTTCGGCCACTTCGACGGTGCCGGGATCGTTCGCGGCGCCGGCTCGGGATCGCCCGGCGGCATCATCTGGTTCAGCGCCTTCCAGAACGACGAATACACCTTGAACTGCCCGCCCGACCCCGTCTTCACATCCTCCACGCGGGCCAGATGGTTACCGTCATGCAGGCACAGCCGGTCACCAAGCGCCACCTCGGCCTTCCGCCACCAAGGCTCGTAATGCCGGATCGCATGCACCTGCTCTGTACCGGTCTCCTCCATAAGCGCAGTCAGCACCTCGAACGCATCGCCGCGTCGCATTATCAGCTTCGATCCCTTGTCCGCCAACGACTTGCCGAACGAGGCGAGCGTGTGATGCAGCCACCACCGCTGAGCGCCCCCCATCTTCCATTTCCCCGGCGCGTCGTCGTCGAGCACATAGACCGGGATCACCGGCCCAGCATGTGTCGCGGCGATCAGCGCGGGGTGATCGTGAAGGCGGAGGTCCTGGCGCAGCCAGAGAAGCGTGGGATTCGTCATCGCATCCCCAACGCAGCAAGCCGCGATCCAGCATCACGCCGCTGCGAAAGTTTCCCCCAGCGTTATGATTGCCGCCACGTGCCGCTCGGCGATCGCGAGCGCATCCTCGCCGTAACCACCACCCACCGTGCTCGCGAGCGGCACGCCGCGCGCAATCGCAAGGCCCGCGACCAGCCGCTCCCGCCTTGCCAGACCGTCCAAGGTCAGCGCCAATCGCCCGAGCCGATCGCCCTCGAACGGATCCACGCCAGCCTGATACAGGATCAGCTCCGGCCGGAACTCGTCGAGCAACGGCACCAGGGTCGCCTCCAGCGTCGCCAGATACGCCGCGTCGCCGACCTTATCCGGCAACGGCACGTCGAGCGTCGAGCGCGCCTTACGCACCGGAAAGTTCTTCTCGGCGTGGATCGAATAGGTCGCGATCTCCGGCCGCCCTGCGAGCAACGCCGCAGTTCCGTCGCCCTGATGCACATCGCAATCGACGACGAGGACACGCTCTATCCGCCCCTCGTCGATCAGCCGCGCCGCCGCCACCGCCAGATCGTTGAACACGCAGAACCCCGCGCCGGTGTTCGCCAGCGCATGATGGCTACCTCCCGCGGTGTTCGCCGCGAACCCGTGCTCCAGCGCGAGGCACGCGGCCAGCCATGTCCCTTGCGGCACTATCGCCGCGCGCGACGCCACCGCCGCTGTTACTGGGAAGCCAATCCGCCGCTCTTTCTCCTTCGGCACGTCCGCGCGGAGAACCTCGGCGACGTAATCCTCGTCATGCACCGCCTCCAGCCACGCGGTCGGCGTCGTTTCAGCGCGGTGCCACGTCACCGCATCGCCCTTTTCGAGCAACAGGTCGCGGATCAGTCCGTTCTTGTTCCAGCGATAGGTCGAGCGCGCCGGGGCGGGGGTGACATAGTCGGGATGGTGGACGACATGGATCATGCTCCGTAGGTAGGAGCGCGCCTGCCGAGCCCCAAGTTGCCCGAGCCCCAAGCCCCTGCGTTGCGGAGATTATTTTGACCGACGTTTCGACCCTGCCCTACCGTCCCTGCGCCGGCATCATGCTCATGAACGCGGACGGCAAGATCTTCGTCGGTCAGCGCAACGATTCGCCGCTGGAGGCATGGCAGATGCCGCAGGGTGGGATCGACCCTGGCGAGGACGCCGAAGCCGCCGCACTGCGCGAGCTCCGCGAGGAAACCGGAGTCATGCCGGACAAGGTCGAACTCATCGCCGAAGCGCCCGGCGAATTCGTCTACGACCTCCCCCCCGAGTTGCTGGGGAAAGTCTGGAAAGGCAAATGGCGCGGCCAGACGCAGCGCTGGTTCCTGTACCGCTTCCTCGGCACCGACGCGGACGTAAACATCGCCACCGACCACGAGGAATTCCGTGCATGGCGCTGGAGCGATCCCGCCGACCTGCCGCGGCTGATCGTGCCGTTCAAGAAGGCGCTCTACGAACAGGTACTCGCCGCCTTCGCGCCACATCTCGGCGCAACCTCGACACGCTGAGCAGTTCCCAATCCGTCACGCTGCCGTTACGGAACGGCTGTGCGCCGCTTAGCCCCTCTCCTGCTCGCCCCGCTGCTGCTGGCGAACGCGCCCGATCCGCAGTCGGTGATGATCCCCGAGACGATCCGCGCGATGCTCGACGCGGCGCTGGAGGCGGGCAACGAAGCGGACGTCAACACGATTGCGAAATACGCGCGCGCCGCCGATCCGCTCAGCGGCGACGCGGTGCTGGCGATCGCCGAAAAGTGGAAAGCCGACCGCGCCGCGCAGCGCACGCAGGTCATCCGTCAGGCCAGCTTCCTCGATCTGTGGAGCGGCAAGGCGGAGGTCGGCGGCTATCTGACCACCGGCAATTCCGATACGGCGGGCGGTACCGCGGTGCTCGACCTCAACCGCGAAGGCCTTCGCTGGCGCCAGAAATTCCATGCGCAGGCGGACTATCAGTCGAACCAGAACATCACGACGCGCGAGCATTATCTCGCCTCGTACGAGCCCAACTACAAGATCGACGACCGCGCCTATATCTACGGCGTCGCGCAATATGAGGGCGATCGGTTCCTCGGCTATTTCAACCGCTACTCGACGTCGGTCGGCGCGGGCTACAGCGTGATCAAGACCGCGGGGACCAAGCTCGATCTCGAACTCGGGCCGGCGTATCGCTACACCGAATTCACCGACGATACCGAGCAGAGCAGCATCGCTGCCCGTGGCACCGCGAATTTCAGCGTGCGGATCCTGAGCGGCCTGTCGGTCAGCCAGGTCGCCTCCGCCTATGTCCAGCGCTACAACAGCACGCTGAGCGGCACGACCTCGCTCAACGCCAAGCTGATCGGGCCGCTGTCTGCAGCGTTGTCGTACAGCGTCCAGTATGAAAGCGAACCGCCGGTCGGCTCGGTCTCGACCGACACAACCAGCCGCGCGTCGCTGGTCTACAGCTTCTGACGCTGTTCCCACGTGCGTCCGGCTTCGCTAGGGTCGCGTGATGAGGGGACTTACACCGATAGAGCGCGATGCCGTCGATACGGCGGGCGCTACACCGATGCTGGCGCAGGTCGAGGCATGGGCGGCCGTCAACAGCGGCACGCGCAACCTTGCCGGGCTGGCGATGATGGCCGGATTGCTCGGCGACGCGTTCGCGAGCCTGCCGGGCGAGATCACGCTGGTCGGGCCGACGCCGGTGGACAACGTCGGCGCGGACGGCGTGGTTTCCGCGATCGAGCACGGCAAGCACCTGCACCTCGTCGTCCGTCCCGACGCTCCGCTCCGCATGCTGTTCACTGGCCATATGGACACGGTCTATCCGGTCGATCACGCGTTCCAGTCGCTGCACTGGCTCGACGACGGCCGACTGAACGGCCCCGGCGTCGCGGACATGAAGGGCGGGCTGGCGGTGATGCTCGCCGCACTTCAAGCAGTCGAGGCCAGCCCCCTCGCCGCGCGGATCGGCTATGACGTCGTCATCAATTCCGACGAGGAAACCGGCTCCTTCTCCTCCGCAGCGCTGCTCGCTCGCGCCGCGCACGGAAAGGTCGCCGCGCTGACCTACGAACCCGCCCTAGCTGATGGCACGCTCGCCGGTGCACGCGGCGGTACGGGCAACTTCTCGATCATCGTCCACGGTCGCAGCGCGCACGCCGGCCGCAACCCCGAGGACGGCCGCAACGCGCTCGTCGCAGCCGCCGACATCGCGGTGCGCTTGTCGAAAGCCCGTGGTCCGCGGCTGGCGGTGAACCCTGCGCGGATCGACGGCGGTGGCCCGAACAACGTCGTCCCCGACCTCGCCATCCTCCGCATCAACTTCCGCCCCGCCACGCTCGACGACATCGCGCGGGCGCAATCGCATATCGACTCCGCGGTCGCGATGGTCGCTGCCGAGCACGACGTCCGCATCGAGGTCCATGGCAGCTTCAACCGCCCGCCGAAGCCGATCGACGACGGCACCGCGCGGCTGTTCGATCTGGTCAAGGCATCCGGCGCGGACCTCGGTCTCGATATCGCCTGGAAAGCCACCGGCGGAGTGTGCGACGGCAACAACATCGCGGCCGCCGGCGTGCCGGTCGTCGATACGATGGGGGTCCGCGGCGGCGCGATCCATTCGACCGACGAATTCATGATCCCCGACAGCCTCGCCGAGCGCGCGGCGCTGTCGGCGGTCACCATATTGCGAATCGCGGAGGGCCGCTTGTGAGCTTCAGGATCCGCGCTGCGGTCGACGACGACCTCCAGCACCTCTATGAAATGGCCAAGCTGACCGGCGGCGGCTTCACCAATTTGCCGCCCGATCGTCGTGCGCTCACCGCCAAGCTCGAACGCAGCCACGCCGCCTTTGCGCGCACCGATGGCCCGGTCCAGGACGAGCTGTTCGTGCTGATCCTCGAGAACATCGAGACGAAGGAAGTCCGCGGCACCTGCCAGATCTTCACGCAGGTGGGCCAGAGTTACCCCTTCTACAGCTACCGGATCGGCCTGCTCACGCAGCATAGCCGCGAGTTGAACCGAACCTTCCGCGCCGACATGCTCACGCTCGCCACCGATCTGGAAGGCGCAAGCGAGGTCGGCGGGCTGTTCCTCCATCCCGGCGAACGCGCTGGCGGCCTTGGCCTGTTGCTCGCGCGCAGCCGCTACCTCTTCATCAAGATGCACCGCGCGCGTTTTGCCGACCGGATCCTCGCCGAACTGCGCGGCGTCATCGACGAGGCCGGCGGCTCGCCGTTCTGGGACGGTCTCGCTGGCCGCTTCTTCGGGATGAATTTTCAGGACGCGGACCAGTTCAATGCCATCAACGGTCACCAGTTCATCGCCGACCTGATGCCCAAGCACCCGATCTACACCGCGATGCTGACCGAAACCGCGCGCGCCGCGATTGGACTTCCGCATCCCTCGGGCCGCGCGGCGATGCGGATGCTGGAGAACGAGGGGTTCGCATTCGAGAATTACGTCGACATCTTCGACGGCGGCCCGACGATGACCGCCCGCACCGATCAGGTCCGCTCGATCGCCGATGCGCGCGACAGCAACGTGGTCGGGATCGGTGGCGACGACGGCAAGGACGCCCTGGTCGCGACGGGCAACCTCGCCGACTTCCGCGCGGCGTTCGGCAAGGTTCGCGAGACCGAGGGCGGCGTCGTGCTGGCCGACGATTGCGCCCGCGCGCTGGCGGTCGGAGATGCTGACCGGGTCACGCACGTGGCGCGCATCTGACGGCATTCTAGCGCTGGTGCCGGCCGCCGGCGTGTGGACGCTGAAGAGCGGATAGATCGAGGATATGGTGCGTTTCTACCGGCGGACGTACCAGACATACCACGCGTATCAGTCACCTAACGGGGCGGCACGCTCTCTGAACGATGAATGCATCAGCCTGACGAACGCGCATCCCGCCTGACGGTTTGCCTCGCCCTGCGCCAAGGAATGATATGACGATACCGACGCTTGCCCAGCGACCTGCGGTCCTTGCCGCTAAAAGACAACTCAAGATGGCGCGATCTACCCACGCCTACGTCAGGGGCAATACCGTAAAATTCTACGAATGGCTCGAGGCATCGCCCGCATCGCGTCGCGTTCCGGAAGGGCCTGCGATCTGGATTTGCGGTGACTGCCATCTCGGCAACCTCGGTCCGATCAACGATGGCGGCGGACGAATCGCGATTCAGATTCGTGATCTGGACCAAGCCGTCATCGGCAACCCGGCGCACGACCTGATTCGTCTCGGCCTGTCGCTCGCAACCGCCGCGCGCGGCTCGGACCTGCCAGGCGTGACGACGGCGCACATGATCGAGGAGATGGTCACCGGCTACGCCAGCGCGATGGCCGATCCGGCGAACAGCGACGCGGGGCCGGAACCCGATGCCGTCCGCAGCGTCAAACGCAAGGCTTTGGGGCGGCGCTGGCGTCACCTTGCCAAGGAACGTTTCGCCAGCCGCGAACCGATGATTCCGCTTGGCGACAAATTCTGGCCGCTGGAAGAGGTCGAACGCGACGCTCTGGCCGCGCTGGTTACCGAGCCGGAGGTGGCCGCCCTGGTGCTGTCACTCGACCGAAAGGATCGCGACCGCACCGTACGGCTGGTCGACGCGGCCTACTGGATGAAGGGATGCAGTTCGCTCGGGTTGTTGCGGTTCGCGGCCTTAGTCGGGCTGAAGAACGCGAAGGGGCGATCGGACTATGCGCTGATCGACCTTAAAGAGGCTACCGCGCCCATCGCGCCTGCTGCGAAGGGCGCAAATATGCCAGCCGACCAGGCAACGCGCGTCGTCGAAGCGGCGCGAGCGCTGTCCCCCCATCTTGGTAGCCGTATGGTAGCGGCCCGTGCACTCGATCGCTCGCTGTTCGTCCGCGAACTGTCACCCCAGGACCTGAAACTCGAGGTCGAGCAATTCAGCGCCGGACAGGCCGTCAAAGCAGCCCGATATCTCGCCTTCGTCGTCGGCAAGGCGCATGCGCGTCAGATGGACATGGGAACGCGTCATGCCTGGGCGGACGTCCTCGACGCCGACCGTCGTGGCGCGATCGAGGCGCCGAACTGGCTATGGGAAAGCGTTGTCTCGCTTGCTGGTAGCCATGAAGCCGGGTATCTCGACCATTGTCGCCGATATGCGATGCGCGCATGATCCGCACGGACGGGTCGTCAACAGGCTGTATTCAGGCAATAAAGGTTTTACGGCCGCTATGCCGCTATAATTGCATAGGTCGACCTTAAATAAAAAGAGGTCTTGATTTGACCTACTTACGCGTCGTTTCGTGAAATTTACGTCGATTGTACTGGTTTTTACCAAAGAGTAACCAAACGCTAAACGTTAGATGCTACTAGGTTTCGATGTTCGTCTCACTCACCGCGCGTATCGCCGCGATCGGCCTCGTTGTCCTTATCGCGCTGGCGTCCCTCGCCGGATTGCTTGCCGATGCGTCGTACCAGGCAAGCCAGAACTTTCACTGGGCTGCGCATTCTGCGGGCGTGATCGAGACGACCGAGGCGGCCCTTGGCGATTTGCGCGAAGCGGAGTCGGGGCAGCGCGGCTTTGTGATCACGCACAATCCCGCCTACGCCCAGACGTTCGCCGACCGCGTGGACAGCGCGACGCGAACCATCGCCAAGGTCGTCGACCACACCGACGACAATCCGTTGCAGCATGCGCGCGCGCAAGAAATCGCATCGCTGATGAAACATCGCGTCACTTCTCTGCTGCAGCCTCTCGACCTCGCTCGCCGCGGCGATTTTTCCGGTGCGAGTGCCGTGATCGGCAGTGGCCGCGGGCGGGAAACGATGGATGCCATTACCGTACGCGCCAAGGGTTTTCTCGACGACGAACGTGCGCTCCAGACTATGCGACAGGACGCGGCGGTCCAGCGTCTCCAAAGCGGCAAGATATTGGCCATCGTCGGTGCGATCGCCGTCGCGCTGCTCGTCATTGGCAGTTTCGCGTTACTGGTGCAGGGAATCCGCCGTCCGCTGGATGCCATGATGCAAGCGATGACTGCGCTGGGTGATGGTGAACACGAAGCCCGGCTCGACACGGCGATGGGATCGCGCGAATTCGACCGTCTCGCGATAGAATATAATGCGATGGCCGATCGTCTCAGAAGCGCGGTTGCCGACCAAGGCTCAAGCGAACGGCAGTTGCAGATCGTGAACGCGGAACTCGAGCAGAATACCACGACACTGCGCGAACGCGGTGACGTGATCGAACTGCTGGGCGGCATGGCGCATCGCATGCAAGCCGCGCGTACCGACGACGAACTGGCGCAGATCATCCGTGTGTTCGTGCCTCAGGTCCTCCCCGGCATCCCCGGCGCGCTCTACGCGCACAACAACTCGCGCAACTGCCTCGTACCCGTCGCCAACTGGGGCGGTATTACCGTATCGGGCGACGGTTTTTCACCCGAACTATGCTGGGCGCTCCGACGCGGCCGGAGCCACAGCGTCGTGGAATCCGGACGCGACATCGTCTGCGCGCATGTCGCCGAAGACGAGATCTATCATTGCGAGCCGTTGCTGGCGGGCGGCGAAGTCATCGGCGTGCTCTATCTGCGCGGTCGGATCGAAGCCGAGAACCGCTTCCGGATGAGCGTCCTGACCGAGAACATCGCCTCGGCGCTGGTCAATCACCGCCTCCAGCGATCGCTTCGCGAGCAGACGATTCGCGATCCGCTCACCAGCCTGTTCAATCGCCGCTACATGGAAGAGGCGTTGAAGCTGGAGATCGCACGGGCATCGCGATCGGGTAGTCCCCTTAGTCTCGTCATGTGCGACATCGATCATTTCAAGCGGTTCAACGACGAGTTCGGCCATGACGCCGGTGACGCCGTACTGCAAACCGTTGCCGCGGAGATGCGCAGCCTGTTCCGCGATGGCGACGTGGTCTGTCGCTTCGGTGGGGAGGAGTTCACCATCATCGCGCCTGGTACGACGCCGGACGCACTCGCCGGGCGTGTGGAAGTCGTGCGCCAGGCCATCGCCGAGTTGAACGTTCGCCATGGCAATCGCACGTTGGGCTCGACCAGCATGTCGTTCGGGATCGCTACGTGGTCGGACGCCATGGCACGCGACGGCTCGACACTGATCCAGGCCGCGGACATGGCGCTTTACCAGTCCAAACGTGATGGTCGCAACCGCGCCACGATCAGCTTGCTCGCAGCCTGATTCCGCAGCCCGAGTGCTGCCAAGGCTTACCGAATCGTGACGATCGCCTGATCCGAGGTGCGACCGGCCGTGTCGACGAGGCGAAGGCGGTGGCGGCCGGGGCGCGCGAAGAACAGCAGTTGCTGGGCGGCGGGGCCGAGGTCGCGGTTGTCGAGGAACACATGATGCGCGCGGACGTCGCCGGTGGTCTCGATCGCGAGGCGCTGGCGGTCGGCGGGGATGTCGGGATCGATCGCGTAGACGCTGCCCGAGGCGGGGTTGACGATCCGCGCGCGCCGGGCGGTGGCCGGCGCTGCGGCGATCAGCGACTGGCCGGTGCCGCGGAGGAAATACTCGATCCGTGGCTGCTCGATCGCATCGGCAAACGCGATGCGGCGGCGCTCGACGCCAGCGGGCATGGGGGGCCCGCGTTCGTCGTCGCGCCCGAGGGCGAGCATTACGTCGCGCCACACCGGCGCCGCGCCGCTCGTGCCCGAGACCGCGCGCATGGGATCGCCCTCGACGTTCCCGACCCAGACCGCGACCGTGTAGCGGCGCGAGAACCCGACGCACCAATTGTCGCGCATGCCTTTCGAGGTGCCCGTCTTCACCGCGGTCCAGAACGGCAGGCGCAGTGCCGAGTCCAAGCCGAAGGTGGCGGCGCGGGCGTTGGGATCGGCCATCATGTCGGCGACGATCCACGCAGCGGCGGGAGTCGTGACCGGGCGTGCGGCGACGCGGGGCGCGTCGGCGGTGAGGCGCAGCGGCGACCAGCGGCCGCCGTTCGCGAGTGACCGGTACGCGTCGGCCTGTTCGAGCAACGTCACCTCGGCCGATCCGAGCGCGAGGCTGAACCCGTAATAATCGCCGTCCTCGACGAGCCCACGATAGCCCGTATCCCAGAGCCGATCGCGGAACGGTTCGACCCCGACCAGCAGCAGCGTCCGCACCGCAGGCACGTTGAGCGACCCCGCCAGCGCGCTGCGCACCGACACGCGCCCCTTGAACCCGCGATCGTAATTTTGCGGCACGTAGAGCCCCGAGGCGGTATCGAGTTGCACAGGGGAGTCATCGAGCACCGACGCCGGGGTCAGGTATCCGCGCTCGATCGCCTGCGCGTAGAGGAACGGTTTCAGCGTCGACCCTGCCTGGCGATAGGCGTTGGCGGCATCGACTGCCGGCGCGGTCGACGCGCCGCCGATCCCGCCGACATAGGCGAGGACATCGCCGCTAACATTGTCGATCACCACTGCGGAACCGTCGCGCGCGCGCGATCCGCCAAGCCCGAGCAGTTGGCGACGCAACGCGGCGGCGACCGTGCGCTGGAGCGCGGCATCGAGCGTGGTGGTGATCCGCAGGCCGGGCTTGGTCAGCAGGCGATCGGCGAGATGCGGCGCGAGCCCCGGATCGAGCGCGAGCGTCCGCACCGGGCCAAGCATCGACGCGGCCTCGCTGGCGAACCGCGCGCAGTCCCCTGCGCCACCCAGGCGACACGCTCGCGCGGCAATGCGAGGGGCAGGCGCCTGTGGATCGGGGAGCAACGCGGTCAGCAGCAGCGCATCGTCGCGCGCCATCGCCGCGGGGGTCTTGCCGAACAGCGACAGCGCCGCCGCACCGATCCCCTGCGCCTCGCCGCGGAACGGTGCGAGATTGAGATACGCCTCGAGGATCTGGTCCTTGCTCCAGGTCATCTCCAGCGCTCGGGCCGCGCGCATCTGGCGGAGCTTGTCGCGCCAGCCGCGTGCACCGGGCATGGCGAGCGTCGGCGACAGGAACGCGGCGACCTGCATCGAGAGCGTGCTGGCACCCCTGCCCCGCTCGCCCCTCGCGCGCGCGCCGACCGACCCGAGGATCGCCAGCCAGTCGACGCCACCATGGCTGCGGAAGCGGGCGTCCTCCGCTGCGACGACGGTGGCGGGCACGACCGGTGCGATCTGGTCGAGCGGCACCCATGCCAGCCGCCGCGCGGCGAAATTGACGCGCGCGCTGTCGATCAGCACGCCGTGGCGATCGTACAGCCACGCCTCCGACGGTTTCCACGCAGCACGCACCTGCGCATGGCCCGGCAGGGGCGGCGGGAACGTCACCCAGTCGAACCCGACCGCGGCGAGGATCAACATCAGCAATCCGGCGAGCGCCGCGCGCTGCTTCATCGATCCGCGACGACCATCGTCTGGTTCGGCACCGCCGCGCGAATTGCGGGCGAATACATCGCCTCGACCCGGCTAGGCGGCATCTGGAACCGGCCGGCGCCGTTGAGCCGCACCGTGTAGGATACGGTGGTGGTCCCCTTGGGCAGCCAGGCGAAATAGGCGCGCCACGTATCGCGCCCGCGTTCGACATAGCTCGGACCGCCGCCCTCACCATCTGCCGCGCCGCCTTGCTGGAGCAGTTGCGACTGGCCGCCGAGATCGCCGATCACGGTCGCGCCGGCGGGCACCGGATCGCTGATCGCGACCCAGTTGCGCTCGGCGGTCGCCTCGACCGACAGCGTCACGCGGAGCACGTCGCCCGTCGTCAGCCGCCCTGTCGTACGCGCCTGCACGACGTCGACTTTTCGCGTCAGGCGATAGCCGGCGAACAGCGGTTGCCGCAGCGGCACCGCCGCCGAGATCGACACGGTCGCCCACGGCCCCGCCCCGCCGCCTTGCGCCAACCGCAGCGGTCCGGCGGCGGCGAGCGGGAACGACACCGTTCGCGCCGGTTCCGCCAGCGGCCAGCCACGCGCAACGCTACGCCCAGCGTAGGACAGCATTGTCGTCCCCGTGACCGCCTGCGCCGGATACACCTGCGCGAACCGCCGCGCGGCGATCGCCCCCCAGGCGTTGGCGGTGGTCGTATCCCAATGCCCGCGCGACTGGCGCAGCGCCGTGCCGACCATCAGGCGCGGCGCATCGCCCTGCCAACCGGGTCGTCCGAGCACCGCCGCGGTCGCCTTGTTCGCCGCCTCGTCCGCCGACGACATCAGCCACCACGACGCGTTGGCCGAGTCCGACAGATCGAGCCGCGTGCCCTCGAACACGAGGCGCGTGCGCAACACCGCCTCGGCCTGCGCTTTCGCTTCGGTCGCCGCGCCGGGAATCGCGGTCAGTGCGGTGATGTAGTCGGCGAGGCTCGCGGTCGGCATCTCGGCGGGCGTCATGCCGATCTGGCCGAGCATCGCCGAGGTCGCCTCACCCTGCCGCGCGAGCGCCGCTAGCGCCGCGACCTTGGTCAGGCGGACGTCGCCGTAATCCTCGTGTCGCAAACGCCCGTCGAGCACCGCCTTCATCGCCTCGATCATCCGCGCGCGCTGCACCGGCGGCAGCGACAGGTTCGCCGCGCCCGTCATCGACAGGACATAGGCGGTCAGCGCCTCCGACCCCTGCAGGCTGTCACCGGGAAAATAGCGCAGCAGGCCATCCGGCGCCTGATAGGTCGGAATCTCGCCCGCCAGCGCCGCCCAGCCTGCCATGTCGCCAAGCACGACGATCCGCGACAGCCGCTGCTCGAAACAGTTGAACGGATAGCGGCTCATGTACGCGCGCACGCCTGCCAGCGACGGCGCCAGCGTATCGGCGAGGCGGATGTCGACGCTGCCACGACCCGGCAGCGCCCCCATCGGCGGCGCGATCGGGATCAGCGTATTCTCCCCGACCTGCGCGAGCGTCGCCGCCCAGATCTCGGTCGGCACCGCCGGGATGACGTCCTGCGTCACCGTCACCTGATCGGTCGCACGGCCGTCGTTGCTGCTGGCACGCACCGTCCAGCGCAGCGTATCGACGCCCGCAGGCGCGGTGAGGTTCCACGCCACCGGTGCCGCACCACCCGCGGGGATGGTGACGGTCAGCGGCTTGCCCTGCGCGATCCGCGGGAAGACATCGACGTTCGCAGTGACGGTCATCGCGCGGTCCGATCCGTTGCGCAGCGTAAAGCGCGCACCGTAGAAATCGCCCGAACGGACTAGCGGCGGCATCCCGGCATACAGCGACAGATCCTGCGCGGTACGGATGTCGGTGCTGCCGGTACCGAACGCCTGCGCGCCATCGGTGGCGATCGCGACGAGCTTGAACGACGACAGCGCGTCGGATAGCGGCACGGACACGCGCGCACGCCCTTGCGCATCGAGCGGGACATGCCCCTTCCACAACAGCACCGGCTGGAAATTCTCGCGGTTGAGCCCCGACAGGTCCCCGCCGCCACCGCCGCCACCCGCTTCGAGCGCCTTGCGGCCATAATGCCGTTTGCCGACGACCTGCATCTGCGCGGTCGCGGTCAGAACGGACAGCGGGCGATCGCCCATCATCGCGTCGAGGATGTTCCAGCTGTCGTTCGGCGCGAGTTGCAGCAACGCCTGATCGACCGCGGCGAACGCGACATCGGCCTCGCGCGCCGAGCTGCCGTCGGGCTTCCGCACTTGGATCGCGACATTGGCCGTCCCCCGCGGGGCGTAACGCTCCCGGTCCGCCTTGACCGCGACGGCGAGCGTATGGCCTTCCCAGCCGACCTTCACCTTGGCGATGCCGAGGCGGTAGGCGGGCTTGGCGAGATCGACCAGAGCGGTCGGTTCGGCGGCGTCCTCGGGCGTATCCGACAGCCCCAGCGTCCGCGCGATCCGGTGGATCCAGCTCCAGAACCCGCTCTCGACGCGGCCGCGCACGACCAGCACCGAGACATAGACGTCGGGCGCATAGGCCGCGTCCATCGGCACCTCGATCACCGGATCCTTGCCCGACAATTCGGTGACGAAGCTCGACAACACGCCCTCGCGCTCGACGCTGACCAAAGCGGTCGCCGAGCGGAACGGCATCCGCACCTGGAACCTTGCGGTCTCGCCCGACGCATAGGTGAGTTTCTCGGGAACGACGTCCATGCGGTCGCCATTGTCGCCGCCGAACCACCAGTCGTCGTTCCCCGCGAGCCACACCGACTTCACCGCGCGGGCGACGTTGCCGTCGGCGTCGGTGGTGGTGACGACCGCGTAGATCTCGCCCGACACGCCCGGATCCGCCTTGCACTGCGCAAGCCCCTGCGCATCGGTGGTGGCGCTGCACGAGGCCGACAACTTGGTCGTCCGCATCCGGTTGTCATAGGCGTAGAACCCGCCGATCAACCGCCGCCGCGCGGTCAGGATCTGGCGGCTATAGAGCACGACGGACAGCTTCTGTCCCTTGATCGGCTTGCCGTCGGTATCGAGCGCGACGAAGCGCAGGCGCAGATCGTCCGCGCGCATCATCCAGCCATCGGTGGCGACGCCGAGCTGCACGCCCGAGGCATAGATCGGGATCGACTTCGAGGCGGTCAGGGTTTCGCCGTTGGCGTCGCGGTAATCCATTTCGATTTGCATGTCGGTGGTGCCGGGGAGCGTCTGCGGCATGTCGATCGTCATGCGGCGGGTGCCGTCGCTGCCGAGTGTTGCGGGTAGCATCTGGGTGGGTGGGAGCGGCGTCTTCGCATCCTCGCCCTCGCCGTCGAGCGGCTTGACGCCCTCGGTGATCGGTTCGCCACCGAAGCTGAACTTGTCGTAGCCGACAGGCGTCGCACTGTGCGCGAACCAGCCGATGCGGACGTCGACCGGCAGGCCGGGGGCGCCGCCGCCCGAGAGATAGCCGGCGAACAGATCGAGTTGCGCGGACCGCGGCTTGACGAGCGCGGTCTTCGGCCCGGTGACGCTCGCGCGCATCGTCGGCAGGCGGTATTCGTCGACCTTGAACGACTGCGCGGATTCCTTGGTTTCGTCTCCAACCACGAAAACGAGGTCGTAATCCCCCATCGGCGCGCCCTTGGGCGCGGTCCAGACCGTCTCGCCGGTACCGTTCGCGCCGATCGTCACGGGCATTTCGAACTGCGTGTCTGAGCCGCGATGCAACAGCCGCAGCGTACCGGTAAAGCCCGGCGCCAACGAGAAGCCGCGCGCGTCAGGGCGGCGCAGGATATGCTTCATGTGGATCGTCTCGCCCTGGCGGACCAGCGCGCGATCGAACACGGTGTGGATGATGTCGGTCGCCGCCGAATAGCCATAGGACAGGTCGAAATCGAACGGCCGGATGCCCTCGCCCCAGTCGGTCAGCGTGAAGCTGAAATCGTCGCCGGTACGCGCCGAGATCATCAGCGGATGCGGCGAGCCCTCGCCCTTGCAGCTGCCATAGGTCTCGGGTTCCGGCAGCCCGCGCGCGACCATCAGCCCGCCGCTCTTGTCGGTCGCCCCGCGCGCGAGCGGCTTGCCGGTGCAGCTGTCGCTGACCTGCACGACCGCGTTCGCCACCGGCTTGCCCGTCGACAGCCGCGTGACCCAGGCGAGCGAGCGATCGCGCCCCCATTCGAAATGCACGGCGAGATCGGTGACGAGCGCCGCGCTCGCGACGTAGCGCGGGACATTGCGGCCGAGCAGCGCACGCCCCAGCGTCGGGCTGGCGAGTTCGACGACGTAGAAGCCGGGCTTGCCGAGCGGCAGGCCGACGACCTCGAAATCCTTGCCCTTGCCCGGCAGGTCGAGCTTGAACGGATCGCCCGCCCCGCCACTAACCCCGCCGCCCCCGCTCCCGAACAGCAGCGGCTTCTCGCCGGTATGGTTGATCTGGAGCGGCTCGGCCCCCTTGCGCTCGATCGTCTGGTAGTCGGTCTTGCCCGCCTCCTCGACGCGCCTGAGCCACGCGGCGATCTCGCCATCGGTGCCGCCCACGCGCAGCCGCTGGCCACCGATGCCCGCGGTCTGCCCTTGCAGCGACGGCTCGACGTTGCGCACGGTGACGGGCAGCACGCCACCCTGTTTGGCCTCGAGGATCCCGAAATCGGCCGCGAACTTTACCAGCGGAGGGGCTTCGTCGAACTTCACCTCGACCGGGAAGCGTTCGCGGTTGGCGAGTATCCGGCCGCTTTCGTCCTTGAGGTCGGCGGGGATCGACACGTTGCCGCGCGTCGCGACCGGCAACGGTGCGGCGAACGTGACCTGCTCGATCGTCGCGCGGGTCTTCTCCTCGTCGCTGAACACCGGCGCGATCGACTTGCCGTCGGCGAGCGTCAGGCGGACCTGCGTCGCCGCACTCATCGGCACGGGCGCGGAAAACCGCAGATACGCCTTCTCGACCGGGCTGCATCCCGCAGCGGTGTTGACGCGCGAGCATTCGAACCGCGCGGTGAAGGGTTTGCGGACGGTGAAATCGAACCGCTGGTTGGCGCCGGCGAGCTTGCCGCCTGCACTGGCGATGTTGCTCCCCCAGACAAGAGCCATGTCGCGGCCGGGCGGCAGGGGGCGCCGGCATTTCAGCGCAGTGATGCCGGCGAGCGCGCGCTGGCGCGATGCGGTGTCGGCGGGAACCGTCTTGGGCAGCCCGGCGCTTTCGAGAAAATTGGTGACCGAGTAGTTGCTTCCCAACCCGGTGAGCAGCTTGCCCGGCAAATCTGGCGCGAGCACGTCGACCGCGATCTTCTCGCCGATCCCGTCGACCGCGCAATAGGCGTTGGCGGCGATCGACGCACGGGTCGCAAGCATGTTCGCGGCGACCAGGAACACCTGGTCCTCCTCGATATCGCCCTCGCCGGGCAGCACCGCGCGGGCGATCGGACCGCCGGCATCGACGGTGAAGCTCTCCGTATCGACGCCGTAGCCCGCCGCGCTCTTGAGGCCCTCGCGCGTTGCGAGCGTACAGCGCGTGCCGCCCGGCAAGGGCTGCCCGAAGTCCCAGACATAGGTCTGCTGATCGACCCAGCGCCCCTCGCCTAGCACCGCGCACTCGACCTTCAGCGGCGAGGCAGCGCGCGGATCGCCGAGCGGGACGATCGCGTCGCTGAACCGCACGGTAAAGCGCGTGATCGCGCCGTCCGAGATGTTGGGCGTGGCAAGCGTGACGTGTGGCGTATCGCCCCCGAACGCGGCAACCGGCGCGACGACGATCGCTAGCGCCGCCCACAGTCTCGCAAATCGCATGCCCGCTCTCCCCGCCAACAGAATAGGGGCCGGGAGGCGCTAGTCCAGACTTAACCTCACACCGTTGAAGGGCATTATAGCCGGATGGACGTGGACCAGACGATCGAGCAGGCGCATCTGCAAACAGTCATAGCACGCAGCCCGCGAGACAGCAGGTCGGCGTCGGATGGTCAGCGTCGGGTTGTCAAAAATCACGCTGGCCTGCATCGGCGGTTGCAGCGGAACGCCTGCAGCGCCCGCTGGGGAAATGCGCCTTGCCGCAAAGCGTGGCAACGATCGCGGGAGCTTGTACGTTTTGGAAAAGCTTCGAACGTCGGTTTGCGTGCAGCGAAAGGAATTTCAATGAACAACGCCTTGCGACCACTCGCCTATGCGTTTGGCGTGGCGGCAATGCTTGCGACCGGGCTGGCCGACGCAACGCCGAACGCGTGGGGTCGGTACGTGAATGCTCGATATCGATACGCGATCTGCTACCCGGCGGTGTTGAAGGCGCAGGCAGAAGCGCCCAACGGCGACGGCCGTGTTTTTCGTGCTGCGGACGGTGGGACGCTCACCGTGTTCGGCCGCAACGACGTGCTGAACGGCGGGATCGACGCTACCGCGAAGGAGGTCGCGGCTGATCTTGCCGGTCGAGGAGGTCGAACGACCTATGCTGCGGGACATGGCAATTGGCGCGTCGTGTCGGGTGCCGATAGAGCCGGAACGATATTCTACGGCAAGGTGCTGAAACGCGGCGACCAATTGGCAATCTTCCAGTTGCGATACCCGAAGACGGCCAACCGGTATCAATCGATCGCTGCCCGGATGGGCGCATGTTTCTCCATGCTCAAATAGGCTATCGCGAGACTGCGGCCGGCGCGTTGTAGCGGTACAGGTCCCGGCTGCGCATGATCGTCTTGAGCAATGTTCCGTAGTGAGTGTCGGTGGCGTAGCGCCCGGTTAGTGCGTCGGCATAGGCGTCGGGATCATCGCTATGGCGACGCGCTTCGCCATAGGCTCGGTGCGTGGAGAGCAGCCGGCCGTGCGCTTCGAACGCCTCGGCCAGGGTTGCGAACTTTCGGAACGGTGCGCGGATGTGGAAGGATCGGCCGCTGCGCGTCTCCTCGCGCGTGCGCACCGTGACCGACGGCTGCCCCGCCGCCGCCTTGATCCCGAACGGGTTGTTCGAGCCGGGGGGCATATGCCGTCCCTCGCCGCTTTCAAGTATCCACTGGGCAATGCTGATCGAGGCGGGAACGTGCCAGCGCTGTTCCGACTGCCGGGCCGCATCGATCACCTCGATGGGGGGCTCGCGGCCAGCACGCCGGGCCGGTACGGCGTGCGATACCGGTCGCGGCGTGGGTGGTAGGACAGCACGCGGTAGCACCGGCGGCGGCGTCGAGGTCGCGCGGGGTGCAGCGCGCAGCACGGGGCGCATGGCGTTGAGCAATCGCAAGGTGGGCCCATTCGGGTCGATGCGTCCGTCGGAGCGCGGTCGACCGACGAAGCGGTGCTGCGCCTCGGCGATCGCACGAAGCGTTTGGGTCCCGCAGATCCCGTCCACGCGCAACGGCCGCGACGACCACGCGGATCGCCGGATGTTGAGCAGTTGCTGGACCGCCCGCACATCCGTCGACCGATTGGCGCCGCCCCGGCCGACCGCTCCGCCGATCGTGACATTAGGATAGCCCGACATGTCCCGTCTACCGCGACGACGCCGCCGGGCGGCCGTCGGTCCGAGCGTCAAGACGCGTCCACTGCCCGTTTACCTTGGTTTCGACGTGACCGTCATAACGCCGCAACAGCGTGAAGCCGTATTGTGCATAGCCCGAGAATCCACGTTTGAGCGCGGCGGAGATGCAGGCGTCGCGGCTGCGGACCCCAACATCCTGCCAGCGACCTTCCTTGAAGCGGCGACAAAAGGCGGATGCCTTGGTCGGCGTGGAAACCGAAGATGCTTCCGTTCCGACGGGGGTCGTCCGCTGCACCGGGTAACCGTCGGCGATCGGCGTCGAGGACGTGCCTGGCAATCCCCGACCGTTTCGTGTCTGGACAGTCGCTGGCAAGAAGATCCAGGACACCATCACGGGCCAGTTCTTCCGAACGGCAAGGCTGCGGTAGCGTTCGATGCTGGCTCCCGCCGACGCCGCCGGCAATACCGGTAACGAGGACGCGCCATCGACAACCGCGAGAACCGCGTCTCCCGGTTCGTTCGCGCAAAACCGTATGCGGTATCGTCCCGCACCATTTTGTCGAACCGTCCCACGCCGATCCGCGGACCGTGCCCATTGCTCCGCGCTGCCCGAAACGAGTGTTCGCGGCTTGCCCGACGGCGAGACAAACACCAGCGTCGCCGTACGCGCGTCGACCATGCCGTCGATCGTCGCGGTGGTCGCCGTGCCGCCGTTCCTCCGGCACAGCGCGGTTCCCCGGCGCCGGTCGGCGTTGGTAGCCGCAACGATCGACAAGGGCGGAAGCGCGCTGCCGATCGGCGCGGATTGCGCAACCAGTGCGGAGGATTGCGGCAGCGTTGCAGAGGGCGTTACGGGCGGCATCGGTCGAACCGACGCGATCGCAGGCCGTGATGCGGGAATGGCAGGCGCCGGCTTGGGTCGAGACGGCTGAGAGCCCGTGCCGGGCCACGCCAGCCAGACCAGTACCGACGCGACGATAACCGTGACGAGCGTGGCGACCAGTCTCTTGTCGACCGATCGAACCGGCCTGGACTTGGGGCGGCCTGCGCGTTCCAGCGTGGCGGACGGCGCGACCTTCGGGCCGGCTGGCGGCTTGGCCGATGGCGCGGCCGGCGTGGCAGCGAGTGGGGCGGCAGGCGTCGCGGCGCGGACGATCGGTGCGCTATCGAGTGCTCCGACTACCGCATCCATCGATGCGGGACGCTCGGCCGGGTCCGGCTGCAGCATGGCGCGGAACAGCGGATGCAGACTATCGGGCAGCGCGGCCAGATCGGGCACGATGGATCGGCGCTCCATCGCCTCGGACATGGTCCGTCCCATGTCGATCGGTTCGGACCGCGCGAAGGCGAGCAGGACGAGCGCGGTGCTGTAGATGTCGGTCCACGGACCGATGCGGTTGCCGTATAGGCCGAACTGCTCGGGGGCTACATAACCGAGCTTTCCGGCGAACCCCTCGATCACGACGGTCCGATCATCGGGCTCGACATATTTCGCGATGCCGAAATCGATGATCTTGGCCTCGTCGATCCGCCCCCCGGGGAGCAGGATGTTGTCGGGCGACATGTCGCGGTGGACGGCGCCGAGCTCGTGCGTGACTCGCAGTCCGCCCGCCAGCCGCCGGATCAATCGCGCGACTTCGTCAGGCCCCGGAACCTCGCCGTGCAAGCGCGCGGACAGCGCGTCGCCGTCGATGAAGTCGGTGACGAGATAATGCACGCCGAGCGTCGCATCGCGCGCGAACACACGGTACTGAGCGACTGCCGGGTGGGCGACGCGGATCAGCAGTCGCGCTTCGCTGCGGAACAGCGACAGGATCTTCGGGTCTTCGGAAAGCCGCGGCAACATGACCTTGATCGCCACCAGCTCCTCGGTCTCGACATTGCTGCCGAGATAGACGTCGCCCATGCCGCCACGCGTCAGGAACCGGTCGATCCGGTAGATGCCGTTCAGGATGGTGCCCGCGCTCAACCCGAACGCTGCCGCGATCGCCGGCGAACTCTCACGCGGATCGCGAACCCCGCTGTCCATCTATTCGGCCGCTTCCGCTCGAACCGTCTGTGGTCCGTCCGTCTCGATCGCGCGGAAGGCGAGTTCGTCGTCGTCGACCCACAGCGCGATCTCGGCAGGAAGGTCGCCGAGCGCCTGCGCACGGAGCACCATCGTCGACAGTTCCGGCAAGACGTCACCCGTCAGGATCGCATCGATCATGCGCCCCCCCGATGCCGACTCGCGACAGCGCGACACGATCAGATCGACGACCGCCTCGTCCCAGCGCAGCCGGATCACGTGATTGTCGGCCAACCGCCGGGCAATCCGCCCAAGCTGGAGGCGGACGATCGCGGTCAGCGTGGCAGCATCGAGCGGCCGATAGGCGAGCACCTTGAGACGACCGAGCAGAGCTGGCGGAAAGGTCTGCAAGAGGTCGTCGCGGATCGCGTCGGCCAGCCCCGGCCCGTCCGGCGCAGTGAGATCGTCCGCACACAACGCCGCGATCGTGTCGGTGCCGATGTTCGAGGTGAGCAGGATCAACGTGTTGCGGAAGTCGATGAAGCGCCCTTCCGCATCCTCCATATAGCCCTTGTCGAACACCTGGAAGAACATCTCGTGGACGTCCGGGTGCGCCTTCTCGATCTCGTCGAGCAGGACGACCGCATAGGGCCGCCGCCGCACCGCCTCGGTCAGCACGCCGCCCTGGCCGAAGCCGACATAACCGGCCGGCGCGCCCTTCAAGGTCGAGACGGTATGTGCTTCCTGGAACTCGCTCATGTTGATCGTGATCAGGCTGTCGTCGCCGGAATAGAGAAGTTCGGCAAGCGCGTGGGCGGTCTCGGTCTTGCCGACGCCGGATGGTCCGCAGAGCAGGAACACACCGACCGGCTTGACCGGATCGTCGAGCCGGGCGCGGCTGATCCGGATGCGGCGCGCGATCGCGTCGAGTGCCGCGTCCTGGCCGACGACGCGCTCCTTCAGGCGGTCTTCGATCACCAGCGCGGCGGCGATGTCGTCCTTGACCATGCGGCCGACGGGGACGCCGGTCCAGTCGGCGACGACCGCTGCGATGGTGTCGGCATCGACCTCGCCGAAGACCATCGGCTGATCGCTGCGCAACCCGCGCGATGCGGCGATGGCGTGGTCCAGCGCTGTGCCGGTGGCTTCGTCGTCCCCGAGTGCGTCCCTCGCCGCGTGGATTGCCGCGACGGCATCGCGCTCGGCGCGCCATTGCGCCTCTGTCTCGACCAGCGTGGCGCGGGCGAGTTCGAGCGTCTCGGCGAGCGGTGCCGCCGCGGCGCCGTCGGCGTACCGCTGGCGCTGTTCGCGTTCGGCCGCCTCCAACGCCGCCTCGACACGGGCGATCTGGCTGCGGGCGTCCTCGACGCGCGCGGGCGTCGCGTGCTGCGACACGCCGACCCGAGCCGCGGCGGTGTCGAGCAGGCTCACGGCCTTGTCAGGAAGCTGGCGCGCGGGGATGTAGCGCTGCGACAGCCGCACCGCCGCGTCCAGCGCCTCGTCGAGAATGGTCACGCCGTGATGCCGCTCCATCAGTTCGCGTACCGAGCGGAGCATCGCCACCGCCGTCTCGTCGTCGGGTTCGCCGACCGCGACCGGCTGGAACCGGCGGCTGAGCGCGGGGTCTTTCTCGACATATTGGCGGTATTCGGCCCAGGTCGTCGCCGCGATCGTCCGCAGGCGACCGCGGGCGAGTGCGGGCTTGAGCAGGTTCGCCGCGTCGCCGGTGCCTGCCTGCCCCCCAGCGCCGATTAGCGTATGCGCCTCGTCGACGAACAGGATCACCGGCTTGGCGGCGGTCTCGACCTCGTCGATGACCTGCCGCAGCCGCTTTTCGAACTCGCCCTTGACCCCCGCCCCCGCCTGCAGGAGGCCGAGGTCGAGCGCGTGGAGCGACACGTCGGCGAGCGCGGGCGACACGTCGCCATCGGCGATACGGCGTGCGAGACCCTCGACGATCGCAGTCTTGCCGACGCCCGCTTCACCCGTGAGGATCGGGTTGTTCTGGCGACGACGCAGCAGGATGTCGATCATCTGCCGGATTTCCGGGTCGCGCCCGACGATCCGATCAATCTCGCCGGCGCGGGCGCGGGCGGTCAGATCGACGGCATAGCGCGCGAGTGCCTCGCCGCCCGCGGTCGGCGCCGCAGCGGTGCCGCCAGTTGTCGCGCTATCCGCAGCGGCTGCGGACATCGTCCGCTCCGTGCTTCCCTGGACCAGCGTCTCGAACCGATCGACGACCGTATCGGCGGACAGGCGCCGGAACGTCTCCGAGATCGCGAACAGATGCTCGCGCAGCCGCGGGGTCTTCAGGATCGCGACGAGAAGATGCCCGGTACGCACCTCGCCCGCGCCGAACAGCAGCGACGCGTAGAGCCAGCCACGCTCGACCGTATCCTCGATCTGCGGTGCGAAATCGCTGACCGCCGTGGCACCTGACGGCAATCGATCGAGCGCCGTCACGATATCCGCGGACAGACGCGCCTCGTCGAGGCCACATTTCTGGATCAACGCCGCCACGTCGGTATCGCGATCCTTCACCAGCATATGCAGCCAATGGACGAGTTCCACGTAGGGGTTGCCGCGCAGGCGACAGAACCCCGTTGCGCTCTCGATCGCACGGGTCGCGGCGGGGCCAAGCTTCCCGAACAGCACCTGCCGTCTGATATCCGTCATGCCGGTTCCTTCCGTTGCGATTGCGTCATCGTCCGCGCGCCGGCGCCGAGCCGGATATCGGCGCGCGAGCCGGTCTTCGATCGCGATCCGAGCCACCCGGTCCATCCGAGCCGGGAGCCGCTACCGAGCCGAGCGGGCCGCATCGCGGCCGGCAACGTCTCGATTTCGACGTCCCAATCGAGATGCGTCGGCACGAAGGCCGCGATCGCCTCCTCCAGCAACCGGTGGCGACCGCCGCCCGGCAACAGCGCGATCACCTCGCGGTGGCTCCCGGCGGTGACCGTCACGCGAAACGCGTCGGCGACCGTGCGGACACGTCCGCCTGCCAGCGCCTCGCGACCGAGCACCATCATGCCACCGCCAAGCGTGGAACGATCCTCCGGCTCGAGGTCGCGCCAGCGCGGCATGAATTCGGTGAGACGAACCGGCATCCGCATCAGATCGGACAGTGCGTCTGCGATACCCGCCGGGCTGCGCGGCGTGATGAACACCGGTGCATATCTGAGCCGCGCGCGCGCCGGGAAGGCTGAATCGTCGGTTGCGCCGTCCTGCGCGCCCGACAGCGCCGCGATCCGGTCGGCGGCGTAATCGTCATCGGGGCGATCGCCGCTCGCGGTGGGCGACGTGCTCGCCCAGGCGCGATAGAACAGCTGGAGCATCCGTCCGGCGATGACGTCGAGAAAGCCGTTGAACGGGCGCTGCTTCGAGTAGCGCCGTTCATACGACGCGAACTCGCTGATGTGCAGCGGTAACGGCGCCATGGGCCCGGTCAGGCCAAGCCAATGCCCCTCGACGCGCGCGCGCTCGTCGTCCACCGCGATTCCTTCGATGGTAGCGGCAGGAAAGGCCAGCGACGGCGTCTGGGCAATCTCGACGACGTCTTGCTGCGGCAGCCGCGCGGTACCGATCCGCGGCAGCGCGCGCGCCCGCGCCTCCGCACCGCGCAGCAGCTCGAACGGGGCGAGTGCCTGCACGCGCTGGGCGCCAAGACGCAGGTACGTCAGATGGTCGGTCGACGACCGAGCCTTGCTGGCCATTGCGTCACGCCCTCCCTTCCCGTGGTTTCGAGTGCGGTTTCCGTGAAGCTGTTGATCGAGGCGAACTCGGCAAGAAACCGATCGATCACCGCGCCGAACAGCACCATCCGGCCATTGTCGAACCCGGCCTCGTCGAGACCCAGGTGCAGGCGCTGGCCTCGCACGAACGCGCTGGGTCCCGCACCCGGAGCGCGCCGCGATACTGGTTCGGCACGTACCGTTTTGACCGCCTCGACCTGGCGCCGAGCGACGGCATCCTCGGGCCGCGCATACAGCGCCAGATGATGGCGCAGTGCGCCCGCGTCGCATTCGTCCGTGCCGCGGCCGGCAAAGCCGAACTGGTTGGGTGTCAGATGCGCGATCACTCGCCACGCCCCGTCGTTCAAGCCGAGCGGCGCACGCGGCGGCGTCGGCGGCCGCAGCATGGTGATGCCGCTGACCGCCACGCCGTCGATCGAGAAGGCGGTGCCGCGACCGCGGCCCATCCGTTCGGGCAGATCGCGGTTGGTGACCAGTGCGCGGATCGACAGTTCGTGGATGTCCTCCGTCCTGCTCGCGCGGGCGGGTGCAGATACGCTGATCCACGTTTCCGTGCCGACATAATCGGACCGTCCATTCGCCCGGCGCTCGCGTGCGGGGAGACGTCGCGGGGTCAGGCGCGTGGCGTAGAACAAGGCGTCGCTCCAATCGTACGACAACCCGGCAAAATCGTGCATCGGCACCACCGGCAGAGTACCACCGTCACGTCGGTGCGCGCGGACGTCGAGCAACCGGTTGACCTCGAAATCGAGAGGGCGCGTGCGATCGGCGATCGTCAGCCGCTCATGATCGAATGCAGTGACGGCGACCCGGTCGAGCTGCTTCTCGAACAGGTTGACCGCCGGAGTCGCGTACAGCCGCAGGTTGGCGGCGGTCACCGATCCGACGAGCGCGGTGGCGCGGCGGCGGAACAGGATGACCACGTCGCATTCGGTCGCCTCGCCGCACGCGGCGAAGCGGCGAGCCAGTCCGTCGAGCGCAATGAACAGGAACCGTTCGGGACAGGCGAAATATTCGGACAGCAGGCGGTATCCGCGATGCGTCCGTCCGTCGCTGGGAATCAGCGCGCACTCCTCCTCGAAGCCATGGGCACGCGGCAGGGGCAAATCCGCCGAAGGAGTCCCGACGCTGTCGGCAGGGCGCAATACGACCGACACCGCATCCGCCACCAGTTGCCGGTACAGCTCGCCCGGGATCGCCTGTGACCCATCGAGGTAGAGCGGTAGCGGACCGGGCGCGAGCTCCGACAATTTCGCGCCGCCCGTCGCGGTCAGGCGGATCCGAAGCCCGGCCTCGGCACCCTCCCCGGCGCCCCTGCCCCCAGCGTCCTGGCCCCCAGCGTCTTTGCCGAGGAACGGTGCCAGCGATGCGCGCGACGGGAGGTACTCCGCCTGGGACAGTTGCAACGGCCAGAGCGTCACGTCGTGCCCGGTCCGGAACGTCACGGTCGCGCCGTCCCGTTCGCCAGCGAGCGCATTGAGGTGACTCAGCCGCGGGATGTCGATGCCATCGGCCAGCGCGCCGTCATTCTCGCGCGGTTCGAACGCCACCACGCACATCGACGGCGTCGGCGCGAGGTAATTGGGCTGGAGCGCATGCAGCAGATGCTGGGTGAAATCGGGAAACTGATCGCGCAGCTTGAGTTGCACGCGCGCACCGAGAAACGCGACGCCTTCCAGCAGCCGCTCGACATGGGGGTCGACTTCGGCGGGGGACTGCAGGCCCAGCCGGCCCGCGACCGTCTGATGCTCTTCTCCGAACTCGCGCGCGGCCTCGCGCAGGTAGACGAGTTCGTCGTTATAGGCCTGGAGAAGACGCGGATCCATCAGCCGACCCTCAACGATACGCTGCCGGTGTCGATCTCGACCTCGGTGCGCAGTTCGACCGGCACCATGTCCGCAAGGTCCCCGCGGATGACGAAGCCGACGCTGTTGGGACGATCCGGATCGACGTCGACCTCGACGTCCAGGCTGCCATGATCGATCCGCGGCTCGAACCGGCCGATCGCCTCGCGCATGTCGCGCGCGCGCTGCTGCAGTTCCTGGCGGTAGAGCATCTTGCCGGTCAGGTCGCCTAGACCGTAGTTGAGCGTCGACAGCGCGACTTCGGGATACGCGGAAAGGTCGGCGACGGCGGCGAGATTGGTGGTGTTCAGCAACCAGTTCAGCTCGCGCAGCAGTGTCGCCCGCAACGCCTTGTCACCGAACCGATCGAGCCGTGGCACGGCATAATGCCGGAGCGCGCGGTCGAGATTCTCGACGTCGGAATCGTCGCGTAGCCCGTCGAGCGCGAGATCGCCCACCAGCTTGTCGAACAGCGTCGGTTGCGGACCACTCACGCGGTGTTCTCAAAGCGGAGGTGGCGAAACTCGAGGATCGGCACGTCATGTCCGGTCGAGGTCGTCCAGATCCGCTGGCCGACCCCGTGGATGCCGCCGCCATGCTCGCGCCATTCGGTGCGTCGAGCCAGCCGCAGCATGGTATCCGCTTCGGCGGCGGTGCCGGGGTAGGTTACGGGCAGCAGCGCGGCGAGCGCGCTGCCGTCGCGCAACCGGATCTGCGCGGGCAACCAGACCAGGTCGCGCAGGTCGACGGGGCCCTCGGTGTCGATCGAGAGGATGGTCGCGAACGGGATCAACCTCCTCGTACCACCGACGACCGCCTCGAGATTCGGGCCGAACCGCGTGTCGCCGTCGAACAGGAAATTGAACCGCTGGCCGTCAACTTCGCCCGGCGTATCCGGCGCGTTGGTAAAATCGGCTTCCGCGATCTCGCCGTCGCGCGCCTTCATCGCCTCGATCGCCTGCGCATAGGCGCGTGCGAGCATCTGTAGATCGGGAGATTGACCGCCCAGCACGCGGAGCTGCGCCTGTGCGCGGTCCCAGTCCGCGCCGACGCAGAGGACCTGGAACAGGACCATGCGGGTATCGCGATCGCCGGGTGCGGCACGCAGGCGCGACGCCAACGCGGCCACCGCGCCGGACAGGTCGCCGGCGCGGACAACGGCCTCGATCTCGGGGCCAGCCAGGGTCGAACGCGTCATACGAGATCTTTCAGCGACGCGATCATGCCGCAACCGCACCCTTCACCGCGCTGTAGGCGTCCAGCGCCCCCAGGCCGAATTCCTTCGACGTCGCGAGATACTCGACCTTGCAATCCTCCGAGATCGAAGACTTCGCTTCCTCGGGATAGTTGTGCCGCAGCGCATTGATCACACCGCCGGCCGAGGCGCGCCATTCGTTGAGGGTAGTGGCAACGCCGATGATGCCCGTCACGTTGGGGACCTCGCTGTCCGTGACGATACCGACCTTGCTAGCGAACCCCATCAGCGATCCACTCGTCAATGCTTCGGTCTGGCCGGCGAACCACATGCCGACCCCGAAGACGAGTGCGCTGCCCTGTTCGGCCGCATCCAACCGGTTCATCGTGGTTTCGCGCTGAAACTGCTGGACCTGCGTCCGCATCTTCTGTGCGATCACACGCCCGACATCGTAATAGCCCTTCAGCCAGAGGATCGACACCTGGCCGCGAAATCCGTCACGTTTGCGCGAGACACCGGCCGTACCGCGCTCGTCGCCGATGATCCGCACGGCGAGCGCCTCGTTGGTCGCAAGCTTTGCCCTGTCGTTGGGGTCGGTCGACATCGCGAGCTCCTCGTCGACGTCCAGAAGGTCCATGAGGATCGCGGTGAGCGCGTTCGCTTCCTTAACGAGGTGCGACAGTTTGACTTCATATTCGGCGATCGCACTCTGAAAGCCCGATACCGATGGCCCCAGCGATCGTCCGTTGGCGAAGGGAAGCAGGTTCAGCTTCAGGTTGATGGCCATGATGTTTGCGATGTTTGCAACGGCCTTCCCGCCGAGCGCAGCGTTCTTCGCCACGCCGCGGTTCGACTGAGCGCCGTGCAACTGGCTGCCATACGCCTCGCCCATCTTGCGCACGTGCCGCATGACGTTCGCCTCGGATGTCTGGACGTCTCGCCACGCGCCGGCGAGCGCGCCTATCGTGGTCGCGACCGCCGACCATGCGCCGAATATGGCGGGAATCGACGTCACGCCGAACGATGCGGCGGCACTGGCCAGTCCCGCGCCGGACGATACCAGGCCCATCACGCACTTGGCACAGGTGAGCGCGTTCTCGACCTTCGCCTTGCGCCAGCGTCGCAGGCCGGCCTTCTGGCCCTGTCCCGCCTGCTGTACCCACAACGGCACATCGCTGGCCGCCTTTTTGAGGATCGGGCTGTTGGCGCTCAGCGTACCGGTCCGCTTGAATTCGGCGGCGAGTTCGGGCGCGATCCTGGTCGCCATCTGCTGCCCTACCGCGAGCAGGATTTCGGTGTGAAGAAGCGGCGACCGTACGACTAGCTTGTACGATGCACGGTCGAGCTCTGCCGTGTAGACGACATCCTCCGCCTGGAGGCCGGGCGGTGCCGTGCCGCCGCCGGCCCTGAGCAGCGTCGCCGTCGTGCCGCGAAACACGACCAGCGGATAGGTCGCGTTCGATGAGAAGATCGACATTCCTCGACTCCGCTGGTCAAAACGTCGTGATCGCCGCGGGGCCCAAGCCCCGGCGGCGATCGTATCCATGGCGGGGATCAGGCGGCCTGATTCTTGCGGATGTCCCATTTGAACGGAATGTCACCAGCCGACCCGCCGGTGGCGGACTGCGGCTTGTACTTGACGTTCACCTTCTCGAAGTTGAGCGTGACCGTCTCCGTGGTCAGCTCGTCACCGAGGCTGCCGCCATGCTGGACGCCGGATACGAACACCTGGTCCATCTCGATCTCCAGATATTCGAGCGGCGCGTCGCCACCGACCTTGCGGCAGAACAGCGTCGCCTTGGTGAAATGCTTGCCCTTGGCGCAGTTCTCGAGGATCGTGCTGGTCGCCTTGTCGACGTATTTGGTGATCGTCAGATCGTGGAAGCTCGCCTTGCCGGTGCCGGAGCCGCCGCCCAGATGGCCGGAGCCCTGGTTGGCGACACCCCAGTTCCAGGCGAGGATATCGACCTGGTTCTCGTGACCATTCGCAATCGATTCGCCTTTGCACGCATCGAGATCGAGGAACATTTCGACGGCCATGATGATCTCCTAGACAGTAAAAAACGGGAACAGGACGTTGTGGATCAGTTCGACTTTGGGAGGCGCGAGACCATGCTCAGCGTCACGTCCATGCCTTCCAGCTGGTAGTGCGGCACCATCTGGAAGATGCCGCGGTAATAGCCCGGGTTCTCCGGGTCCGGCAGCACCTGGACGTTAGCCTGCTTGAGCGGCTTCCTGGCCTTCGTGTTCTCGTTCGAATGCTCGGGCTGCAGATCGACATACTGCATGATCCAGCTCTGCAGGTCGCGTTCGAGCTGCGGTGCCTCGCGGGTGCCGCCGATCCAGTCGCGGACCATGCATTTCAGGTAATGGCCGAAGCGGCAGCTGGCGAAGATGTACGGAAGCCGCGCCGACAGGTTCGCGTTGGCGGTGGCGTCCGGATCTTCGTAGGCCTTGGGCTCGTGCACCGTCTGCGCGCCGATGAAGGTCGCATGGTCAGTGTTCTTGCGGTGGATCAGCGCCATCAGCCCCGCCTTGGACAGCTCGGCCTCACGACGGTCCGAGATCGCGATCTCGGTCGGGCATTTGACATCGACGCCGCCCTCATCGGTCGGGAACAGCGATACCGGCAGATCCTCGACCGTGCCGCCGGATTCCACGCCGCGGATGCGGGTGCACCAGCCATAGGTCTTGAACGCCTCGGTGATCCTTACCCCCAACGCATAGGACGCGTTGAGCCAGAGGTAATTGTCGTGGTTGCCATCGACCTCTTCCTCGAACGAGAAATCGGCGACCGGTTCGGTCAAGGCGCCGTACAACGGGCGACCGAGGAACCGCGGCAGGGTCAGCGCGAGATAGCGGCTGTCATGCGAGGCGCGGAACGATCGCCACGCCATGTAATCCGTCGCATCGAACTGCTTGGCGATGTCGCGTGGATTGGCGAGTTGTCGCCAGCTGTCCATGCCGATCAACTGCGGGGCCGCCGCAGCGATGAACGGGGCGTGCGCCGCCGCGCCGATCTTGCTCAGGCCCTTCATCACTTCCAGGTCCGGGCCGTAGTGATCGAACTGGTAGTCGCAGATCACCGCACCGTAGGGCTGGCCGCCAAGCTGTCCGAACTCCTGCTCGTACAGCTTCTTGAACAACGGGCTTTGATCCCAGGCAGCGTCGCGATATTGCCGCAACTGCCGCCGCGTCTCTTCCTTCGAGATGTTGAGCACGCGGATCTTGAGATCGCGCCCGGTCGACGTGTTGCCAACCAGATACCAGAGCCCGCGCCACGCCGATTCGAGCGCCTGAAATTCGGGATGGTGGAGGATCAGGTTGATCTGCGCGGTAAGTTTCCGATCGATTGCCGCCTTCAGCGCGTCGACCGTGAGGTAGACATCCTCGCCGATCACCGCGGTATCCGCCAGCGCCTGTTGCGCCATCGTCTTGACCGCCTGCTCGATCCGCGCCTGCTTGGCGTCCGAGCCGGACTTGAATTCGCGTTGCAGCAACGCGGTAAAATCGTCGACCACGGCGTCCTGCACGGTCGGCTGCAACGCGTGGTCCTGCACCATCTGTTCGGCCATCACCTGTCTCCAGTTTGCGAGTTCGCGGTCACTTCTCGGTGCCGTCGGGGTCGATGGCGGACACGGCGTCGGATGCTGCGGCCGCATCCTCTCGTGCACGCTCTTCTGCGAGCGCCTGCATCAGCGCAGGATCCTTCAGCACACGGTCGAGCAGGTCCTGCGCGCCCGCCTTGCCGTCCATGTACAGCATGAGGTCGTTGAGTTGCTCGCGTGCTTCCAACAGCTTGGCGAGCGCTGGAACAGTGCGCGCGATCCTGCCGGGCGAAAAATCCTCGAGCGTCCTGAACGTGATGTCGACGCCAAGCCGGCCTTCACCGGTCAGGCTGTTCTCCACCGCAAACGCGGCACGGGGGGCGATCGAGTCCATCCGCTCCTCGAAATTGTCCATGTCGAACTCGAGGAAGTCGCGCTGTTCGAAGGGCTTCTTCTCCACGTCGCTCTTGCCCGACAGATCCGACATTACGCCCATCACGAAAGGCAGTTCGATCTTCTGTCGGGACCCGTAGGTCTCCACCTCATATTCGATGTGGACGCGTGGTTTCCGGTTTTCGCGGATGAAGCGCTGTCCGCTCTTGTCCATCAGCATGTTTGGCCTCGCCGGTTGCTGCGGGCACCATGCCGGTGCCGCCTGCGCAAGAGATGCGGCTGCCGGGCTTCACCCGGATTTCAGATCGGGCGTTCTATGCTACGATTGTCACATTCGACGACACCCGCGGGTGGGTCGAAGGACCTTCGGGGGTATTCGGAACCAGGCTCAGGGAAAGCGCATGGGCAAGGTTCGCGGGCTGGAATGGGTAACGGACAACCGCTCCCCCCTGTACCACCTGCCCAAGGATCTCGGGCTGAGGCACCGCGACGAGCAAGGGCGCCGTAATGCCCGCGGTCCGCAGACGAGTGGCAAGTTCATCCGCCAACCTCGGATCGAAGCTTGCTACGACCGCAACATCGATGTCCCCCTCGATAGCATCGAGCGTCTCCGGACTGGTGATGCCAATCGGCTCATAGCCCAGCGCGGCGAACAATTCCTCGTCGTTGGACAGCCGTTGCCCGTCTGTATTCAAGATCAGCACCGTTTCGCCCGTACCCCTGTTGACGTCGCCCGCAAGCGGAGCGTCGCCGTCCGCAGCCAGCGGGATCCAGACCGTGAACCGGCTGCCAACGCCGACGATACTGTCGATGTCGATCGCGCCGCCGGCAGCCTGGATGATCTCGCGAGCCGTCGACAGACCCAGGCCGGTGCCCCCCTGCCGCGTGGTATAGAAGGCATCGAAGATGTGCGGGATCGCTTCGGCCGGGATCCCGCGCCCTTCGTCGGATACCGCGATGGTCGCGTAGCGCCCCCGACGCAGCACGTTGTGGCTCAACTTTATCGGATCGTCGAGCAAACGAAACGTCGACTGACAGGTGATCGCGCCACCTCCCGCCATGGCGTTATCGGCGTTGCTGCACAGGTTGAGCAGTACCTGCTGCAATTGCCCGAAATCGCCCTCGACGTGCATCGGCTCCTCGGCAGTGTGCCACTCCAGCGTCACGCCGCTTGGCAAAGCCGCCGTGACGAGTTTGTGCGTTTCGGCAAGCAGTGCGGCCAGCGAAACCGTCTCCGCCGGCCCTTCGACCCGGCGGCCGAAATGAAGCACGTCCGACACGAGGCCGCTCGCGCGTTTTACCGCCTGCCCGATTTCAACGAGGTTGGCGGACACCACGCCGTTCGCTGGCACGTGCAACGCGGCGGTCGCGCGAAACCCGTCGATCGCGGTCAGAATATTGTTGAGGTTATGCGAGAGCCCGCTGGCCAGTGCGCCGATCGCCTCCATGCGACGACCGAGCGCCATTTTCTGGTCGATGACCAGCCGTTCGGTCTCCAGCCGGTGACGCTGCTCGAGCTGCAACGCGGTCTGTAGCGCGGAGGCGAGCCCGTGGATCGTCTCGGGATAGACGACCCATCGATTGCGCGCGGTCAAGCACAGCAGCACGAGGTCCTGATGCTCTCGCGAGCGCATCATCAATGTCGTCGCCCAAGTGCCGCGCTGTCGGGTCATGACCTGGTTCCAGGAGGCTACCGACCGCGCGCCCGGTTCGACCAGGATCATATTCTCGTCCCAAGGAAAGCGATCAACGATCCTGGCGGTTCGCGCCTCCGCGTCCTGCTGAGTGAGAGCCTGGTGAGACCCGTCTGCGGACCAGCCGTAGAATGCGTCGACATCGGCATCCCCACCGACCAGGAGCCATACCTGATCCACACCGATGATCGAGCCAAGGTCGGCAAGCGCATCCTCGATCCTCAGACCGAGTTCCGATGACGGCCCGTCCAGCAACAGCGTGAATACGGTCGAGTGCATCGCTTCCAGACGCAAACGACGGTCATGTGCCCGCCGGTGGAGGCACCAGACCACGGCCATCGCAACAGCCAAGCCCAGCAGGATGATTGCCGGACCTGCCTCGCTCGGCAAATGTGTTGCCATCAAGTCGGTCTACTTGGTTCTACCGGCGGCAATCGCGCCTGGACCCTATGCGACGCCATGGGCAGCGGCGGCGCAACACATCGTGCCCGCTCGTCCACGTGTCGGCGTGCTCGAGCATGAACGGATTTCACGGCGCTCAGTGGATCGTTACATCGGCGTCAAGAAGATAGCCGAGGCCGCGCTCGGTCCTGATCAGTCTGGGCGAACGCGGATCGATCTCCAGCTTGCGACGCAGACGCAGAATCTGGACGTCGATGCTACGATCGAACACGTCCTCGTGCAGACGGGTCGCCTGCAACAAATGCTCGCGGCTGAGCGGCCGGCGTGGGGCAGTGACAAAAGCGCTGAGCAGCGCAAATTCATTCTTGGTAAGCGTGACCGTCTCGCCCGTCGGGCTGATCAGCCGCCATGTCCGCTGTTCGAAACGCCAGCCAGCGAACGCGTAATCGAGCTCGGCATGCCGCGCAGGCGCACTGCGATCCATCGTCCGGCGGCGGAGGTTCGAACGAATCCGGGCAAGTAGCTCGCGCATGTCGAATGGCTTCAACAGATAATCGTCGGCACCCAGCTCCAGACCAACGACCCGGTCGATCTCGTCGCGCAGATGCCCTGTCATCAGAATAACCGGCACGACACTCTTGCCGCGAATCTCACGCAGGAGATCCAGGCCGTCTTCTTCGCCAAGATGGATATCCATGACGATCAGGTCGGGTTCGCGCACCGCGAGGGTATGGAACAGCCCCTGGCGACCCGGAACGGCAGACGCACGGAGGTTATGCTCGTTCAAATAGTTGACCACTGAGCGTCGCATTGAATCCTCGTCATCGACGACCAAAACTCGCGCAGAATGAAACGAATTGTTCGTTGAAATCGCTTCGATAAACGACATGCGGTACCGCTCCGACAGCTCGACGCTCTTTTTTAAGCGAGCGCCTTGTTATTACCGTAAGAAAAATGTCACAAACATCAGCATAGACTTGATACTGAATTGCTAAGCACATTCTTACAATACCTACGTAGTCGAACTTTAAACCTTACTGGCAGATGAACGTCCAGACGGTAGGGACGGCGTCATGTTTCAACCGTAACCCGCCGTGCAGTCCTCGACACGGCGTTGAAACCGGAACGCCGCAAGACGGTGGCCATGTCCATCGTTTCGCCCCTCGACGTTCCGCCCGACGACGCCCGCAGGTCGCAGTCATGGTAAGCCGCAGCCGGGTCGCATGGCGTGAGGGCCTGTTCCTGCGCCAGCAGCATTTCCAGCAGCAGGATCGGCATCTGGACGCGGCGATCGCCGCGCAGGGACGCAATGCCGGACCGTACCGCTGGGGCGTGACCGAGCTGGTGATCGACCGCGAGCTCGCCGGGCTGGGCAAGTTCGCGATCGAACGTCTGCGCGGCGTGATGCCCGATGGAACCTATTTCGCGATTCCCGACGATCTGCCGCCGCCCGCCCCGATGGACATGCCGGCCGATGCGCGCGACGCGATCGTCTTCCTCACCTTGCCCGCGAACCAGCCCGGTGCGGTCGCGTTTCGCAACGACGCGCATCCCGCCGCGCACACGACCCGGTTCGTGGTGGTGGAGGACGAGGTGATCGACACGTTCTCCGAAGATCGCAGCGCCGAGGCGGTCGAACTCGCTCGACCCAACCTCAGCTTCGGCGTTTCCCGCGACCAGACCTATGGACGCGTGATCCTGGGGCTGGCGCGGGTACGCGAGATCGTCAACGGTGCGGTGCAGTTCGACGCGCGCTATGTCCCGCCGGTGCTCGACATCCGCGCAAGCGACCGCGTGTCGGCGATGCTGCGCGACATTCTCGGTCGCGCCGCGCAACGTATCGACGAACTGGCACTGCGCGCGGTGGAGGCGACCGAGGGCGGCGCCGAGACCTTCGTCAACTTCCTCCTGCTGCAGACGCTCAACCGCTGGCACGCGCAACTGGCACATCTCGCCGCGCTGCCAATGGTGCATCCGGAACGGCTGTATGAAATGTTGCTGGGCATGGCGGGCGAGATCACCACGTTGACGCATGTCGACCGGCGTCCGCCAACGTTCCCGAGTTACGATCACGAGCGGCTCGCGGACAGTTTCGAGCCGGTGGTCGAGTCGATCCAGGCCGCCTTGTCCGCGATCTTCGACCGTGCCGCCTTCCAGCTGCCGCTCGAACAGGCGGGCCCCGGTGCGTACACATCGCGCATCACGGACCCCGCGCCCTACGTGTCGGGCTTCCTCTACATCGCGGTGAGCGCACGGATGCCGCTGGAAGACGTTCGCACGCGCTTCCCTGCGACCGCCAAGATCGGCCCGGTCGGCAAGATGCAGCAGATCGTCGAGTCCGCGCTGGCCGGCGTCCCCCTGCGTCACGTCCCGACCGCGCCTCCGCAGATCCGTACGCTGCCGGGCTACGCCTATTTCGAGCTCGACCGACAATCGCCCGACTTCGCGGCGCTCGCGACCTCGCCTGCGCTTGGCCTGCATTTGTCGGGCGACTGGCCCGAGCTGCAGATCGAATTGTGGTGCGTCAAGCGGGGGCCGAGGCGGTGAGCCGGCGCGGCGACGAAAGCGAGCAGACGATCTTTCGGCCGAGCCCGCTGCAGGAGTTGCGCGCGCGGCAACAGGGCGCGACGCTGTTCGTCTCGTCGGATCGGAATGATGCGCCGTCAGGTGCGTCACACGAGTTCCCGTCCCACCTGCCTCCGTCGTCCCTGCCCCCGTCGATCGACGAGGACTTCCCCGACCCCGGGGTCGCGCGGATGGCGCGCAATCCGGTGCGCGAGGCGGCGACCCCGCTGCTCGCGCTGATCTCCGCGGTGCGGTCCGGGCGGATAGACCTGCCGCTGCCCGAGCTTCATCGCCGCGCCAGTGCCGCCGCCGCGCGGTTCGACCAGGCGTTGCTGCACATCGGCCTCGACGTCGAGGAACAGCGGCGCGCGCGCTATGCGGTCTATGCCACCGTCGACGATGTCGCGCAGACACTGCCGGGGCGCGGCGCGGAAGGCGTCGAATGGGCGCGGCGCAGCATGGTGGTCCGCGGTTTCGGCGAGAATATCGGCGGCGACCGGTTCTGGATGCTGCTGGCGGACATGCTCGCGCATCCGGCCGGTCACGCCGACCTGATCGAGCTTTACCACGCGTGCCTCGCCGCGGGGTTCCACGGCCGCCACCGGGTCGGCAACACCGGCAGCGCCGACCTCAACCGGACGATGGCCGACGCCTATGCCGCTTTGCCGCATGTCCGCGCCGTGTCGGAGACCGAACTTGTGCCGGCGTGGCGCGGCCGCCCCACGCCGCGCCGTACCACCGGGGCATGGGCGCCGCTGTTGCTGGCCGCCAGCGCACTAGCCGGGGGGCTGCTTATGCTGCTGCTCGTGCTGCGGCTTATCCTGGGGCAGACCGGCCAGCCCGCACTGGCGGCGATGGCGGCGATCAATCCCCAGACACCGCTGCGCCTGTCGCGCCGCGCCGATGCCGCCGCCCAGCCGACGAGTGCCCAGCAATCGCGGATCGCGGGGCTGCTAGCACCGGAAATCGCCCAGCATCTCGTCACGCTCGACGAGGATGCGAACAGCGTGCGCGTACGGACCACGATCGGTCAGCTCTTCCGTTCGGGCTCCGACGTGCTCGAACCCGGGCGGCAGGCACTGTTCGAGCGGATCGCCCGCGCCGTCGCGCAGGAGCGTGGCGCGATCCGGATCGAGGGTCATGCCGATAGCGATCCGGTGACCAGCCTGGCCTTCCCGGACAATCAGGCGCTGTCGGACGCACGCGCACAGGCGGTTGCGACGGTGTTCCGCGGGTTGCTCCCGGATCCTAAGCGGGTTTCGTCGCAAGGGTTCGGGGCGGCCCGCCCCATCGCCACCAACGCCACCGCAGCGGGGAAAGCACTTAACCGCCGCGTCGAAATCGTCGTGCCGCGCACGGAGTAGACGATGAGCGGAATCGAAAAACTGCAGCGCAACTGGTACGTGATGATCGTGCCCGCGGGCGTCATCATCGCACTGCTGGGCTCGGTCGGCCTGCCGATGCTGTTTCCCGCCCTCAACAGCTCGCGCTTCCGGTTCGGGCTGATCATCGCGGTGGTCGTTGTGTTCGGCGCGGTGGCGGGGTGGCGGGCATGGCGGGGGCGCCGCAACGCCGGCGCGATCGCCGAGGGCATCGCCACACCCGACCAGGGCGAGGCAGACGCGGCGGCGGTTTCGACGCGGCTGCGCGAGGCACTGGCCGAGTTGCGCAAGGCGTCCGGGCGCCGCAAGAACTATCTCTACGCCAAGCCGTGGTACGTCATCATCGGCCCGCCCGGCGCCGGCAAGACCAGCGCCTTCCTCAATTCCGGGCTGCGCTTTCCCTACGCCGACGGTGCGCTGAAGGGGGAAGGCGGCACCCGCAATCTCGATTTCTGGTTCACCGACGATGCCGTGCTGGTCGATACCGCCGGCCGCTACACGACGCAGGACTCCGACCCGCGCGGCGATGCCAAGGGGTGGGAGCGATTCTTGACGCTGCTGCGCCGGACACGCCCGCTTGAACCCGTCAACGGCATCATCGTCACGATCGGTGTCGACATGCTGGTATCGGAGGATCGCGAGCGGATCGACGCGCATGCCGCGGCGATACGGCGTCGGCTCCAGGAACTTCGGTCCACGCTCCGGATCGCCGCACCGGTCTATCTGCTGCTGACAAAGACCGACCTGCTCGAAGGCTTTGGAGACTTTTTCGCCGATCTCGCCGCCGATGGCCGCCGCGCGGTGCTGGGTGGCACGCTGGCGATCGACGAGCCCGTCACCGCCGCGACCATGACCGCGGCGTTCGATCGGATGGTCGAGGCGATCGACGCACGAACCGCCAAGCGCCTGCAGGACGAGCCCGATCGCCAGCGCCGCAGCCGGATCATTGGTTTTTCGGCGCAATTGCTGTCGCTGCGCGAACGGTTTGCCCGGCTGGTGGGCGGCATGCTGCCCGAGGATGACGCGCCGGGCCATCGCCTCCGCGGCTTTTATTTCGCCAGCAGCAAGCAGGAGGGATCGCCGATCGACCGACTGCTGGCTTCGCTCGCCACCTCGTATGATGGCATTGCTAGTCCGGCGGCCACCACGCGGACACGCGCGTTCTTCCTGAACCGCCTGTTCGCCGAGGTCATGTTTCCGGAGGCGGGACTGGTCGAACCGGAGCCCGTCGTGCAGCGACGCCGGCACTTCGCCAATATCGGCGGCGTTGCCGCGTTCGCCGCGGTGGCGATCGTGATGCTGTTCCTGTGGGATGGCTCGTTCCAGGCCAACAAGGGCTTGCAGGCGGCCGACCTGTCGGGCGCGCGAGCGGCAGCGGCGGCAATCACTGCCAGCGGCGCCGACCTGGCGGAGGTGCGTGCCGACGATCCCGACCTGGAACAGATGCTGCCCGTGCTCGATCGGCTGCGGGCGCTACCGGGCGGCTATGCCGCGCAACTGTCGGGACGGCCGTCGTGGCGAATGCGGCTCGGCCTCTACCAGTCCGGCCATGCGCAGGCGGCACGCGCGACGTATCTGGAGGCGCTGCAACGGATCATGCTGCCCCGCCTGTTGCTCGAACTCGAACAGGCGCTTCGGACCGACGCGCAGACACCTATCCGACTGTACGATCCGCTCAAGACCTATCTGATGCTGGGTGGCTACGGCCCGATCGACGCGCGTGCCGTGGGCGCCTGGGTCCGTAACGACTGGGCGACGACCGCCTTGCCGGGCGCGGACCGGGAGGATGTCCGACGCCGCCTGGCGGTACATCTCGATGCGCTGCTTGCCGACGACGATCTCGGACGGGTGTGGGCGAACCGTCGGGCACCGCTCGATGGTCGGTTGCTCGCCCAGTCGAGAGCGGCGGTGATCGGGCTGCCGCTCGCCGACCGCGCCTATGCGATGTTGCGCCAGCGTGCCGCCGCCTCCGGGCATCCCGACTGGCTGGCAAGCGCGGTGATGGCCGAAAGCGATGGCCGCGCATTCCGCAACGGCGACACGGTCATGGCGCTGTCGGTGCCGTGGTTCTTCACCCGGGATGGCTATAAACGGGCGTTCGGTCCGGGGCTCGCCGACATTGGCGCGGAACTCGACCGCGACCTGTGGGTATTGGGGTCCGACGGGGCCAAGGTGTCGGTTCGCGATCAGTTGACCGCGATCAACGATACCGTCGCGCGCAGTTACGCACAGGACTATATCGCCGCGTGGGATCACGTGCTGGCAACGCCACAGCCGGCCAATTATTTCGGCGACCGCCAGGCGCTCGGCAGTTTCACGCGGACGCCATCGCCGCTGCGGACGCTGTTGGATCAGACCGTTAAGAACACCACGCTCGGGACGTCGCAAGCATCAAGTGCGCGGTTCGATGCGGGAACCGCGATCCAGGCACATTTCCGGCCAGCGGCAGCCTTCACGCGCGGTGAGGCCGGAGCACCGCCGCCGGTCGACGCGCTCGTCCAGGCGGTCCGGCAGGCTGCGTCGGCCGCATCGGCAGGCGCCATGCCAGGCGCGAACGTCGGCGGTGATGCGCTGCGTGGCCAGTTCGCCTCGGCGCTGGGCGATCTCTCCACCGCCGGCGTGTCCGCCCCACCACAGTTGCAATCCTTCGTGGGCGGTATCGGCCGCAACGGTCGCGGTGCCGCCGCCAGGACGACGGAGACCATGCTGAACGACCAATACAGCGCGACGATCCTCGCCAGTTGTCGCACGACCACGAATCGCCGCTTCCCGTTCGACGCCGCCGCCACGACCGAGGTGTCGCCGGCCGAACTGCAACGCGTCTATGGCAACAACGGCGAAATCGACGGGTTCGTCCGCGGCAACCTTCAGCCGCTGCTCGTCCAAGCACCGGAGCGGTGGCGCTGGCGGACGAACGACACGGTCGCCAGCCGGTTCTCGCCGTCGAGTGCCGACGCGTTCCGCAAGGCCGCGGCGATCCGCGACCTTACGGCCGGCGGACTGGTCCTGCAGGTCTCGCTCCAGACCGCGGGCGCCGATGTCACGACCGTCGACCTCGCGGTCGGCAACACCCGTTACGCGCTGGCGGCGCGCGATCCGGCCTCGTACCCGATCGTCTGGACACCGACGACGCTGCCGCAGGCGTCGCTCGCGCTGATGAACGGCACGCAGACGCTGTCGCGGATCGACCGGCAGGGCAGCTTCGCGCTGTTCCGGTTGATCGCCGCCGCCGAACGCATGCAGAATGCCGGCGCGCAGGCGATCGTCGTCTGGTTCGGCGACGCACCCCATCGCACCGCCTTGCGCGTGACCTACGCATCGGCTGACAACCCGTTCGCGCGCAACGGCCCCTTCTCCTTCCGCTGCCCGGAGCGGTTATGAGCGAAACCCGCCCCTTCCTGTTCGGCAAACTGCCCGCGTTCGGCGATTTCCTGTGCCGCGGCCTGACGTTGGAGGCGCAGCGTATCTGGGACCGGCGCTGCATCGACACGCTAGCCACGACGCGCGCGCGCGGCGGCGAGGCGTTCGACCGCATCCTCGAGACGACGCCGCCCCGTGGCTTCGTCCTGGAGCCGGGACGCGGCGAAGCCTATTGGCAAGTGGGATGCGCGGCCTTTTCGTGCGACCGGGTCGGCCGGCCGTTCCTGTTCGTACTGGGCGTGGTCGGCGGTCGCGGACTGCGCGACGACGGCGAATGGATGGCGCCGAGCCTCGAACGCTGCCTGTACGACGCGTTCCTCCAGCAGCGTGATGCCGCCGCGATCCTCGACGATGCCGTCAACGCGCTGGCCAATATCCCTCCCAAGGCCGAGATCGCCTCCCCGCCGATGCGGGAATGGCAGGCGGACTGGACATTATGACGATGCGATCGCCGGCAGCCCTCCGTCTCGAGCAAGCATATCGAACTCATCCGGGGACGGTGCGTGCGGTCAACGAGGATGCAGGCGTGGTCCGTCTGCAAGCCGGGCTATGGGCCATTGCCGACGGGATGGGAGGGCACGAACGCGGCCAATGGGCCTCGCGCACGATCGCCGACGCCCTGGAGAACATCGCGCTTCCGCTGGCGATAGAGGGCGCCGCCGATGCCGTTACGGAGGCGCTGAACGCTGCCAACGCCACGATCTGGGCCGCGACCCGCAAGAGCGGCGCACCGATCGGATCGACCGTGGCGGTATTGCTGATCCGTGACGACCGCTATGTCGTGTTGTGGGCCGGCGACAGTCGCGTCTATCGCCACCGGGCGGGTACGCTGACCCAGCTCACCACCGATCACACCGAGGTGGAACGAATGATCGCGCGGGGGCTGCTCGATCGCCGGGATGCCGCGGACCATCCGTTTCGCAACGTGCTCGCGCGGTCGGTCGGCACGTCCGAGACCCTGCTGCTCGACCGGATCGAGGGATCGCTCGCGGGGGGTGACGTGTTCCTGCTATGCAGCGACGGGTTGAGCGGGATGGTCGACGATCGTGAAATTCGCCGTGCGCTCGTATCCGCATCACCCGACCGGGTCGCGCAACTGCTGCTCGATCGCGCCCTTGAACGTGGCGCGCAGGACAATGTGACGGTGACGATCATCGGCTGCGAACAGGCGACCCAGATCGGCGCGCTGCTGCTCGAAATCTGATGGCGTGGGAACGGCGCTCTGACGATCGCTCCCCCTTTTGCGCTGGCGACCCGCGCCGATCTGCTGCCTATCGACGTGGGCGAGCAGCCGCCGCGGCATCCAGGCAGCGCGCGTATTCGGTGCGGAAGGCCTTGCTGAACAGGTCCATGAATGCTTCGTCGGCATCGCGCACCACGCCCTCGAACTCGTCTTCATAGGCGTGCCACAACGCCGCGGCGCGCGCTTGCGGCAGCAGCTTCGCCAACCAGCCGCCACCCCGGCGCCGCGCGCGGATCGCGGCGGGCGAGAACCGCTTGATCGTCTGCTCGATCGCCGCACGCATCGCCGCCGCCGTCGCCATCTCGTGCAGCTGGATATCGCGGAACGCATCGTCGATCGCCAGCTCCGCCGGCATGAAACCCGGCTGCGGCGGCTGCAACAGCGTCTCCAGCATCCGCTCGGGCGACCGAATGAACTTGATCGGATTGTTGCCGTCGAGCTCGATCGTCGTCGACACGACGCCGAGATCCGCCTTGGCTCGCGCCCGTGCCTCGACCAGCGCGGCCAGGCCACCCAGCATCCGCAGCATCAGATCGGTGCGGGGCGGAACGGTGACGTCCGGCTCGGGATCGCGCGGTTCCGTGATGTCGTTTCGCGGTTCGGTACCGCGTGTCGGGACATCCTCCAACGCGCCCCAGCCACGCCCGACCGCGGGCGGCGGCGGAAGGACCGCATCGACCGGTTTCGTGCCGCGCTCCGCCAATTCTCCCCAAAGCTGTGCGGCGGAGGGCGACGACTGTTCCGACGGTTCGCTCGCCCATGCCGACACCGAGAGCGGCGCCGGCGTGTCCCATCCGCCCCCGTCGAACGGCAGCGGTACCGCCTCCTCGTTCGTGTTGGCGGTCGGTGAAGCCGACTGGGATGACGGTGCCGGCGCGACCTCGTTCCATTCGCTCCATCCTGCGCCGACGACCGCGGCGGGTGGCGATGCCGCGCCCGCACATTCCGCCAGCACCTCGTAGGCGCCGATCACGATCCGGTCGCCGTCCGCAATCCGGTGCGGCGCCGTCAGCCGCTCGGTCGCGCCGTTGACGAACGTCCCGTTGGTGCTGCGGTCGGTCAGTACATAGGTCCCGTCGCGGTAGCTGATCTCGCAGTGGCGCGACGACAGATGGTTCTTGCGGTCCGGCAAACTCCAGTCGGCATGGACCGACCGCCCGACGATGGCACCGTGCCGTACCAGCCTCAGCATCGTCGGCGCACCATTCTCGAGCGTGTCCATGCCCTGTATCGACAAAACCAGCGTCATGCTGCGCACTCCATCGTTTCGGCCATCCGCGCACCGGCGTCGAGGACCGCGTCCAGCCCGGCATCACCGTGCGGTGCCGCCGCCAGGATCACCGCCGCCGCGGCAAACCGGCCGGTCGCATCGCGCGGCGCGAGGAACGGCGCGGAACCTTCGGGGGCGACGGATCCGCCCGCCATGAACGCCGCCCAGGCGCATAGCCGCTCGGGTGTCGGCGTGCGCATGGTCCGCGCGATCGCTTCGGCGTCGCGACGGCGCGCTTCCGATGGATCGCGCAACCAGGCCGTGACGGTCGCCATCGCATCCGCGTCGGGCTGTCGCACGAGGTCGTACACGCCCCGGGCCGCCCACAGCACCGCCTCGTAGCGCGGCATCGCCACCGCTAGGAAACAGGCCGCGTCCGCCCCCCTGCGTCGTGCTCGCAGTCGCGCGAAGCAGTCATCGGGCGCCAGCCGGTCGTCGGCACCCGCCGGCCACTCCAGCAGCGAGCGCACCTGCCCCGCCTCGGTCCATACCGATCCATGCCAGGGTTCACTCATGCAATGACCACCGCGCCGCCGAGCACGTTTACAGCCGCCTTGCCATGGATCGTGCTTACGACGCCTTCCAAGGTGAGCGCGGACAGGGCGTTGGCGGTGATCGTCGTGCCGTTCAGCATGATCCCGGCGGGCGTCAGGCTGATCAGGTTGGGCCCGACGGCGAGCGTGATGCTGGCCGAGGTCATCGTGATGCGCGACATCCCCTGCGCAACGGTTATGGTCGCGGGAGTCATCAGCACGCGGCTCGTGCCGACGCGCAGCATGATGCGCTGGCGTGCCTGCACGGTCGATGCGCCACGGCTGATCGTCAGGCTGTGGTTGCCAGTCTCCACCGTGGTGCTGTCGTTGCGCCGGACGGCGGTCTCGCGGTCGCGGCCGACCCGGTTCGCCTGGTCGCGGTTCACGGTTTCCGCGTCGTCGTACAGCACGTCGGTGCGGCGATTGCGCTGCGCGCGCAGATAGACTTCCTCGGCCCCACCCTTGTCGTCGAAGCTGAGTTCGTTGAACGCCGGCGCGCGCGGCCTGGTCTCGGCCCCCGCATAGCTGCCCATCTTGCCGATCGTATTCGACCGGTACAGCGACCGCGTCCGATTGGCGGGCAGCGCGTAAGCATGTTGGTGACGTGAATTATAGACGCGGCCGGTCACGATCGGGCGATCGGGGTTGCCGTTGAGGAAATCGACGATCACCTCCTCGTCGAGCCGCGGCAGCGTCACGTGGCCGAAGCTCGCGCCTGCCGACGGATGCGAAACGCGCAGCCAGCATGACCGCGCCTTGATGTCGGCCTCGTCGGATTTCTTCCAGAGGAAGCGGACCCTTACCCGGCCCATGCGGTCGACGCGGGTGTCGTCGGCGCCACCCTCGATGACGACCGCCGTCTCCGGCCCCGCGAACGGCGCCGGCGTCACGATCGGCGCGCGCCACTTCGTCTGGCTGGTGATCGCCTCGATCGAGACCTCGCGCCGTGCCATGTCGCCGTCGCTGCGCCACGGTTCCGCGTCCATGGCATAATCTAGCGTGGTCACGATGAACTCGCGGCCACGATCAAAGGCGTCGGTGGAGTCGAGCTTGAACAGCCCCCCGCAGGCGATGCCGATCGTGTCGCCCGATCCCGTATAGACCCGCTGGTCGGCGCGCGATGCCTCCAGCCGCACCTGCGCCCAATGCTTGGCCAGCGTCGGATCGACGAAGTCCCCAGTATAGTCGTGGATTTCCTGCGTATCGGCCGGGCCGCGCGTACCGCCGTCCGCGCGTCCGTCGCGGACCAGGGTCTTCTCATAGTCGAAGCTCTGGATCAGCACGCGCCGTTCGCCGCCGCTCCGTACGTGCTCATGCCACTCCCACAGCGAGTCCTCGGTACCATGACCGCCGACGAGGTCGGGACGAAGCTTCACGGTCGCGGCGCGGGGCGAGGGCTTGTGAGCGGCCCGACTGTCGCACAGCACCATCGTGTGCTCGCCCTTGTCGTGGCGAAAGTAGAAATAGATCCCCTCTCGCTCCATCAGGCGCATGACGAACGACAGGTCGCTCTCGCGGTACTGCGCGCAGTAAGGCCAGGGCCGATAGGTCTCGGTCAGCCCGCCATAGTCGATATGTCGGCTATGGGGCGCGAGCACATCGCGCAGCATCTGCACCACGGTCTTCTGCTCGAAGATCCGATATGCACGATTGCTGTCGAGCAGGTGCAGCCAAGGCCGCAGCACCAACGCGTAATGATGCCCCTCGTCGGTCTGTCGCAGGTGATGCGCCTCGATCACCAATCCATGGAAATACCGGACCGGCGCGTCGACCTCGTAGACCGTGATGCAGGCAGGCTTGCCTAACGCGGGCAGGATATCGACCCGGTCCTCCAGCACGACTTCCGCTTCGATCTGGAAAGGCTGGCTCAGCCGCTCGGCCGAATGGAAGCCGGTCAACCGGGCCCTGGATCCCAGCGCCACATCGATCTCTGCCTGCCGCTTCATGCGACCGCTCTTGCGTTACGTTCGACATCATTGCGGCGATTGCTGCACGCCGATTGACGGGTTAGCCCGCATCGCCGCCATCGTGGCGTCACGAACGACACGGAGCGGCCTGCATGACGATCGATCTCGAACGCTTCCTCGCCCCGATAGCCGGCGACGATCCCGCCGGCCCGGACCTCGCCTACGACCCCGACCGTTTCCGCATCGAACAGGCGTTTGACACGCCGTCCGGAGGCGATGGATCGACGGATGCTCCGGCTATTTCGGTAGACTGGCGCGAGATTATCGCCCTGATCGTCGATCAGGCGGATCGCACCAAGGATATCTGGCTTGCCAGCTATCTCGCTCGCGCCGGCGCAAGGTCGGGACGCCTGGACGTGACCGTTGCTGGCGTACAGGCGCTCGCCGGACTCACCGACCGCTTCTGGGATACGGTCCACCCACGCCTCGAGGATTACGGCTTTCCCGGTCGCCGCGGCGCCTGCGACACGCTCGCCAACTTCACCGCGTTCGTTAGTCCGCTCCAAGGTATCGCGCTGATCGAGCATGAACGTCTCGGACGCTTCGACGGCGCAGACCTGATCCGTTTTGCACGTGGCGGTGCCAACGAGGACGGATATGGTGCGTTTCGTGCCGCGCTCGACGATCCGGCGATCGGCCCGGAGAGCCTGGTTGCAGCCATCGCCCATCTCGACGTGCTCACCGAGGCGCTCAGGGAGGTGGACGCAACGCTGGTTGCCTTCGCCGAGGGCGATACCGGCAGCAATTTCGCGCCTGTCTACGATGCGATCCGCGCGATCCGGGCTGCGGCGAACGCGCTGCTGCCGCCGGAACTGCGCGACGATGCCGACACGGAAACGGTCGTCGCGGCACCCGGCAGCAGCGCCCTGCCCGACGTCCTGAACGGTCGCGCCGACGTCGCCAAGGCGCTCGACCTGGTGATCGATTTCTATCGCCGACAGGAGCCCTCGAGCCCCATTCCTCTCCTGCTGGAACGCGCCAAGACGTGGATCCCGCTCGATTTCATCGAGATTCTCGACGATATCGCCCCTCGTTCGATCGACGAGGTCAAGAATATCCTGTCTGCGCGTGCGCAACGTTGAAGGGCCAGGATCGCGCATGTTCGCCATCGTACTTTCCCGCGTTACCTTGACCTGCCAGACTGCTTAGGTCCGCGGGTTTGGCGGAGAAACATCATTCGGGTTTCATACGAAACATCGCCCGGGTGGCAGGTCGGCCATCATCCCCGCAGGGTTGGCCTCACCGGGAGTCGGCCTGTCCAAGCAATGGCTGAGTCGAAGCAGCCTATCGACCCGGTGCGCCACGCTGACCATGGTCGATGGCAGGCCGAGACAGTCCGTCCTTCAGCACCCCTGCCCATTTAGCCGTACGCCGACGCGCGGTTACTTCTGCGTGACGGACGAAAGGCACCGAGCGGATGGCCGGGTCTTGATGGGTGCAACAAGGTCTCCGTTGGCGAGGGACGCCGGCTTGCGCCGCCAGCGAACCAAAGGCTCGATAGGATCAGCCGGCCGCTGCGCAGTGCGGTGATCGCGCGTACGGTGTGACGGCTTGGTCCGATCTACCGTGACCGACGCCGTGTCGACTATGCTGGCAGGGAAGAGGATACTCGTCCGGGAGGGCGGATGCCCACCCGGACGGAACGGCATCGCTGGACTTACATCCCGGCTGCGGTCGGCCGGACGATGACTTCGTTGATGTCCACACCCTCAGGCTGTTCCAATGCGTACCGGATCGCGCGCGCGATTGCATCGGGGCCGAGCGACTTCTGTCGCCATGTCGTCAACGCCGAGGCGATGTCCGGATCGGTGATGTCGTTGCCCAGTTCGGTTGCGACGACACCTGGTGAGATGATCGTCGTGCGGATGTCATCATGTTCCTGGCGCAGTCCCTCGGTGATGGCCCAAACAGCGTATTTGGTTGCACAATACACCGCAGCGCTGGGCATCACGAAATGCGCGGCAATCGAGGCGACGTTGACGACGTGACCCGATCCCTGCGCGACGAAACGCGGCAGCACGGCGGCGATTCCGTTCAGCACACCGTAAATGTTCACGTCGATCATCCGCTTCCATTCGTCCTGCTTCAGGGCGATAAGGGGCGATAGCGGCATCACGCCGGCATTGTTGACCAGAACGTCGACGCGTCCGAACCGTTCTTCGGCCGCAGCCGCAAATGCCGCAAAGCTTGCCCCATCGGTTACGTCCAGTGACTGCCACGCCACGTTCGGACCGAGTTCCGCCGCCAACGCCTCCAAACGATCGGTTCGGCGTGCACCGATGAACAGACGCGCGCCCTTGGCAGCCAGTTCGCGTACCGTCGCCTCGCCGATGCCGCTCGAGGCGCCGCTGATCAGCACGGTCTTGTCGATGATGTCGCTCATGGTGAGATCCTTTTTTGGTCGCTGTCTGGTGGAGGACAGATGACACCGGGAACGCGCGATCGTGAGAGCGATCCTCCAGAGATCTTGCACGATACTCGGAAATGAATGTTTCGCGCTTGCTTGAACGACCGGCTGGAAACACAAGCGATCGATGAACCGCATCACCGACCTTGCAGCACTTCTTGCTCGCCACATCCCGAAGACGGGCATGGTGAGCACGCGGGTCCCACGGCTATCCCTGTTCAGGGCCGACGCGCCAACCATGCCTCTGCCCGCAGTCTATGACGCGTCGCTCTGCCTGATCGCGCAAGGTGCCAAACGCGTATCGCTAGGCGGTGAGAGCTTCGACTATGATGCGGCACATTACTTGTTGGTCTCGGTCGATCTGCCGCTCGTCGGGCATGTCATACAAGCCGATCCCGACGCACCTTACCTCTGCTGCAAGATCGACATCGATCAGGCGGCACTGGCCGACCTGATCCTGGCAGAAGGTAGCCGGGCACCGAAGGCTGACCTGCCGGCGCTCGCGGTATATCGAAGCGACGACGATTTGATCGATGCGACGTGGCGGCTGGTACGCTTGCTGAACGATCCCGATAGCATCCCTGCCCTCGCGCCGTTGATCGAGCGCGAAATCCTCTATCGCCTGCTCACCGGACCTCATGGCCCAGCGCTACGCTTCATGGCGGTCGCAGAAAGCCATCTCAACCAGGTCAGTCGCGCAATCGCAACGATCCGTACGGCATTCGACCAGCCGCTCCGGATCGCAGACATCGCCGCGGCGGCGGGAATGAGTACGTCATCGCTCCACGAACATTTCAAGGCCGTGACGAAGATGACCCCCCTGGCGTATCAGAAACAGCTTCGACTGCAGGAAGCCCGACGCCTGATGCTGTCGGGAAACTCGACCGCGGGCAGCGCAGGGTTCGCCGTCGGCTATGAAAGCCCGTCACAGTTCAATCGCGAATATGCGCGCCTCTTTGGCGCACCTCCCCGCCGTGACATCGCGCGGCTACAGGTCAGCGGCGATCTGCTCACCCCGGTGTGATTTGCCATATGCAGCGGACGGACCTTTGCCGGCGGTGGGACGCGACGAGAGGTCGGCGACGATTGCCTCGTGTTTCCGCGGATCGTGTTCGACTAGGAGCGTTCAGTGGCCCCGGGAGTAGGCGGCCTGATATCGACCGACCATGTCAGGCGCAGGATACCGCCCGCGCCGCCGGCTTTTGCCTGGCCGCCGCGCGCAACGATACCTTCGGCAACGGCTAAGCGCTGTCGCCGGCTACCGCCCCGCACCTCCAGCATTCGGGAAAGTCGTGCAGATGCCCATCCCGCCTCGCCTAGGGCTTGGTCGTCGATGACGCCCGAGACAATCGTCACGTCCGGCAGGGCTACGGCATCTGGCGGAGTGAGCACGACGTGCCAGTCGGCGACTGCGGCGTCCGCTCGGCGTTCCAGGTCGCGATAGCCTGCGATGCCGAGACCGGTGAGCGGCGCGGCAACGGCGCGGATCGTCCGCGTTGGCACATCCACGCTTACCGAGCTCACGGGGATTCCCGCGATCAGCGCGACATCGGCAATCGCGCGATCGCGTTCGCGTGCCGATCGCAGCGCATCGCCATTGCCCGCCCGCGCGATCTGCGCCGCCTCGACGGCGCCGGTTTCAGGGGAGATGCGCACTTGATCCACGTGGACGTCGACCGGTCGCGCCAGTCGCTGGCGAAGGTCCGCCGCGAGTTTGCTATCCGCCCCCGGTTCGATCCGCGGCGTCAGCATGACGGCCCGAACGCGCACCGGGTTCGCCCCGTGGTCGATCTCGACCTGGCTCAGTCGGGCACCGGGTGGGAAATCCTGACCGAGCGCATCGCGGACCTGCCGCTGTGCGACTGCCTCGAAGGCGATCCGGCGCAGGCCAGCGCCGAGCGGGATCGACAGGACCCCGATCGCGACCGCGAACAGGACGAGTTGCCATCCGGTATGGTGCGGCGAGAGATGGCTGCCGAAGCCGTAACAGCGTGCGACGAGCGCGGCGGTCAGCGCGATGGTGATCGCATTGGTCAGGAACAGCAGTAATGCGCCGGAGAAGACGACCCAGTTCCAGGTCGCGATGCCGAACCCGACCACGACCAGCGGCGGCATCAGGGCAATGGCGATCGCCACGCCGACGACCGTGCCCCCACGCCCTCGGATGAGCGCGTAGCCGCCGGCGATCGCCGACAGCAATGCGACGAGCAGGTCGAATAGCGTCGGCTGCGTCCGCCCGGCAATTTCACTGGTGATCGTCTGGACCGGCGACAACAGGATCAGGACGACGGATAGTGCGACCGCAATGGCCGCCCCCAGGATCAACGCGGTCGCGGCGCGGCGTATCTCGTGGAAGTCCAGCGTCGCGATGCCAAAGCCCAGGCCGATGATCGGCATCATCAGCGGCGACAGCAGCATGGCGCCGATCAGCACCGCGACCGACGGCATCAGCAGCCCGAGCAGCGAGATCGCGGCCGAGATGACGATCAGGAATGCATAGCGCCCCGACCATCCCGCTTCCTCGGCGATCTGGCGCAGGACACCATCATGGTCGACGCCTTCAGTCGCCTTGGCCAGCCACGCCCGAGGACGCGTTACGAATTTTGTAGCGTTCAGGTGGATCGGGTCGTCTCCGTCATGGCGAAGGTCTTCGACAGACCATGGTACAGCTTATCGCGGCACACCCACTGGCTTGCCGCATCGGCGATGAAGGCGGTCGCGAACATCGGCAACATGAGGCCGCGGCTCGGGGTCGTTTTTGACAGGATGATCACCGCGGTGGGCGGCACGCGGACGACGCCCGCAAAATTGGCGATCATGCCCAGGATCACGATCGCGCTGGCGGGCATGCTGGGATATCTCGCGCAGCAGATTGCGGGCGCCGGCGCCGGCCGCCCGCGACGGCGCGAAGATGCCTGCTAACGCCAGGGTTTCCACGCGCGCGCTGCAACGCTCCGTACCGTGACGGCGTCCAGCGCTTGACCGGAACACGGCGCTTCATCATGCCAACCATGATGCCTCTTTAGGTCGCGCAGCCCGCTAGATCACCCCCTGCTGGCATTCGCAGCGAAGAGCCAAGCTGAATAACCAGGCCAATATACTCGGCCGGAGACGACACTTCGACCCAGGGGCCGTAGCGCGCGGGTCTTGCACAATTAGCTTGGCGTCACGCCTAAGACTGCGATGTGCGGACGTGCGTCGAGCGCGACAACGACGCCGCATAAAGCGCTGCCCCCACCCCGGGTTGATGACGGGGTGCGATAAGCTCGTAGGATCCCTTGCTCTGCAAATGGCGCTGCATCGCGTTGCGAACCGCGTCCTGCCTCGTCAATACTCCGCCCGACCAGGACACGAGAACCACCTCCTTGTCCTCGAACGCCAGTTGCCGGCGTAGCGCGTGTGCGATGTTCGCCAGCTCCGATCCCGCGAGTTCGAGAATGGCGGCCGCATGCGTGTCGCCCGCTTCTGCCGCGCGGACGACGATGGGCGCGAGCGCTGCGATGCCATCGCGCGACAGGCCGCTTTCCCCCATCACGTGCGCACAGAGGTCGAGGTCGTTCGAGAGGCCAAGCGCATCGACAAACGCCTGGCGCAGCGGTCCATCGGCCAAACGCCCGTCACTCATCCGGGTAAACGCGTTGAGACCCCGGATGGCGATCCAATAGGCCGAGCCTTCATCACTGAAGATCTCGCCCCAGCCGCCAGCGCGCGCCGTGCGCCCTTGCCGCTCGCCATAGCCGATCGATCCGGTTCCAGCGACGATGTTGATCCCGTCGGCGCAGGCGAGCGATCCTGCCCAGCCGCATACCATGTCATTGTCGCATCGATAGCGATCATGGCCGAGTACGCGACCGCAAGCCTCGGACAATCGCGGATCGATTGCCGGATCCTCGCCGTAAGCAGGCAGACCGAGGAAGACGTAGTCGAGGTCGGCCGGGGATACCGTAAGCTGGCTGCAGACCGCCCCGACCCCCTGCGCGATCCGCGCGACCGCCTCGTCGAACCCGACCTGGAGATGGTAGGTCGTGCCCGTCAATGCGCGCGCGACCACCTCGCCGTCGCCATCGATGCAGACGAATTCGGTCTTGGTCCCACCGCCATCGACGCCGAGAAAGAGCGTCATGCAGCGAGCGCGTGGATGCGCACGCCCTGGACGACGCGGTTGACGGTACCGCTGGCGTTGGGCCGATCCGGCGTACGCCCGAGCCGAAGCGCGCAGTGCAACCCGAACAGCTGCGCCGGAACGATATACGGGAAGAGCAGGTCCGCATCGACGAAGCCGGTCGCGCCAGCCACGCGCAACGTTTCGCCAGCATCGTCCCGTGCGGTGATCGCGAGCACGGCGCCGGCGTGACCGTCGGCACGCAATTCCTCGATGATGTCGAGGTCGTAGAGCCGGGTCAGCGGATCGTTCGACACGAACACGACCACCAGCGTGCGCGGGGTCACGATCGTCTTGGGGCCGTGACGAAATCCCAGCGCGGAGTCGAACGCCGTCGGTATCGCGCCATCCGTCAGTTCGAGCAGCTTGAGCGCCGCTTCCCGCGCCAATCCCTGGAACACGCCGCTGCCGAGATAGACCACCCGGTCGAAATCGCGCGCGGCAAGCGCTGCCACCGCGCCGTCCGCCTCCGTGATGATGGCCGCAACGGACTCGCCGATCGCGTCCACCCGCTGGTCCATCGAGTCGATGCCGGTGAAGATCGACAACGCGGCCAGCATCATCGCGGTGAAGCTGGAGGTCATCGCGAAGGCGCGATCATGCGTCGCTTCGGGCAGTTGCACGACGTGCACGTTCGCGCCCGTACGCTGCGACAAGGCGCCCTCGGCATTGCAGGTGATGACGAGATGGTGGACCGACGCGAGCCGGGCATCCGCAAGGTCGACCGCCGTGATGCTCTCGGGGCTGCTGCCCGACCGACCGAACGACACCATCAAGGTCGGCCGCGCAGCGTCCAGCCACAGATGCGGTGCGCCGACGATGTCCGTGGTCGCAACCGCCTCGACCGGACGGCCGAGCGTCGCGGTCAGCCAGGGCGCCAGGCATTCGCCGATGAACGCCGAGGTGCCGGCGCCGCACAGCATGATCCGGAGATCCTTCTGCGCGAGCAACGGCGCGACGAACGCATCGATCGCGTCGCGTGTCGCCACAAGCATGGCCTGCGTCGCACGCAGCGTCGCGGGTTGCTGGAGGATCTCGCGCCGGGTCCAGCTCTCCTCGTCGGAGGCATGATCGTCGGGCGCAACAAAGGTTTCAAGCATCGCGGTAGCAAGCTCCATGATAGGCATCGAGAGTCGCGCCAATCTGCGCGACGATCAGATCGATCGGGTCGAGAGTCGCGGTGCCGGCGCGCACGGCGGCATAGGCGACGGGAAGATATTGGCTCAGCAACGGCAGCGGTGGCACGTGTGTCCGCAGGTTAGCGAACAGTCGAGCCTGCGCCGCCGCGATCTCGGGATCCGGCCAATAATAGCGGATCCGATCGCTGAGACTGTATTGCAGCTGCAGATCGAGCGCCTTGCCGGTCTCGTGATAATATTTACGCCAGTTCGCCGGCTCAGCCTTCATGCGCGCGAGCGTGACGTCGCGCAGGTTGGCGCGCTCGGACTCTTCCACCGTTTCGCGTTCGATCGCGTCGAGCGCCCACAATGCCTCCCGCAGCGCGAAGGTAACGCCGGGGCCGACCTTCAGGATCGCGAAATGGTCGCGTACCAGTGCGCCGAGCGCGGCGGCGGACTGGTAATCGGTGGAATGCGCCTCGAACACGATATGATCGACCGGCACGATTGCCGCGCTGAGTTCGACCGCAGCCTCGGGCCGATAATCGACGACCTTCATGTGATCGAACTCGACGCCGGGCTGGACCACGGTCGCGATCACGCGGCGCCACGCCGCTTCCAGCCCGCGCTCGGCGAACAGGTCGCGGTGCATGTCCAGTGTCGCCAGCGCCGCCTCGGGCGTGGTCAGCGCGAGCGTCTCGAGATCCTCGGCCGCGCCACCCGGTACGGGCACTTCGGTGCCGATGACGTACACCGGCGCATCGGCGGCATCGCCGGTGTAGGCGTCTTCCGCGACACGGCACAGGCGCGCGGCGCGTTCGGCGATCTGGCGCTCGGGCAAGGGCGATGGATCGTCGGCGCACGACATCGAGCAATCGAGATGGATCTTCGAGAAGCCCGCACGAACATAGTCCGCGATCATGATCTCCGCCTTCGCCATCGCCGCGTCGGCGGGCAGGCTGGTCCAGGCATTGGGGCCCAGATGATCCCCGCCCAGCGCCAGGCGATCGAGCGGGAAGCCGGTGCGATCGGCGATCGCTTCGACGAAACGACGGAAGTCGGCCGGTACCATGCCGGTATAGCCGCCGTCCTGGTTCACCTGGTTCGAGGTAGCCTCGATCAAGACGACGGGTGTGTCGTGGCGCAGGGCATGGGCGAAGGTCGCCTCGATGACCAATGGATGCGCCGAGCAGACCGACGTGACGCCGATGTGCTCACCCTGCTTATGACGCGCGACGATGTTTCCGATCAACTGCACGGTCTTCTCCTTTGATCGCCACCTAGCAGCCGAAACACGCTAACGCAATGAATCGAAGCAAAACGAAAGATACTAGTCTGACTAGATTTCGTTGGTTTCGGCGGTAGAATCGGGTTCGAACGCCAGCATCAGCGAGGCGGTCAGCGCCAGGACGATACCGACGAGCTTGATCGAACCGGGCATCACGCCAAGCGCCACCAGCGATATGATCGCGGTTGCGAGCGGCGCGCCGGCATTGGTCAGCGGCGCGACGATGATCGCCTTGCCGTAGCGAAACGCGAACACCAGCGTCAGCGCGCCGATCGCATTGAGAACCTGGATCCCCGCCGCCAGCAACGGGCCATCGAGCCCCAGATTGATCGGCCGGCTGAAGTCGGTCAGCCACAGGGCCACGGGGACCAGCGCGAGGCCGGTCACGGTCATGTAGAAGAAGATGCTCTCGCCCGACATGATGCGGTTGGCGGACTTCATGAAATACGCCTGCAACCCCCAGCAGGCCATCACGATCAGTGCCATCCACAACCAGCTGCCACCCGCGGCATCGCCGCCCGGTGCGAAATCGAAGGTTGGCAACGCGAGCAGGGCCAGGACAATGCCGAGCGCACCGAGCCGCCCGGTCCGCTCCCCCATGAACAGGAACGACAGGACGATCGTCAGCACGGGAGACAGCGAGATGACCGGAAAGATCAGATAGGCGGGCCCTCGGGTCACGGCGTAGAACAGCATCATCTGCCCCCCTGCCCCGAGCGCGCCGACCGCGACGCCGTAGGCGACCGCTCGTGGATTGACGTCGAGCTTCCACTTGGCTTGTGCGAGCACGACCAACGCGGGCGGGATCATGGTTAGCGCCCACACGCAATATACCAGCGTCTCGGGGAAACCGTGCTGCGGGGAAAGTCCTGAAAAGGCGCCCCATATTCCCCACAGCACGACGGTCGTCATGGCATTGAATAACCATGCGCGGCTGGTCGGCGTGACGCTGGTGCTCATGCGGCGACCTTTTGCTGGACGGGCGTGGCGGCGATCAGCAGGAAATGCTCGAACTTGGCCGGCACCGTGGCTACCGGGCCGCTGACGGTGCCCAGGGACTGTCCGGTAAAGCTGTTCGTCAGGCGATGCCGCCCCGGCGGCAGGCCGCGCAGGGTAACGTTGCTCGACCATGTATCGGCATAGAAGGCATAGTGCATCTGGCCGCCAACGCGGATCGCGTGCGCCTCCGGCTTGTCGAACCCGATATCGTACAGGCCACCGAGATACTCGCCCTTGGGCAGCATGTTGGCACGGTAGAGCGCGATCCATTTGCGCCACAGCACCTCGCGTTCGGGCGTCAGCGCGATACCACCGGGGGGCAGTGGATCGGTGGTGTTGACCGGATCGTGCGGCCAGGTGAACTTGGTCGAGACGATCGCGCCGATCCCGTAATGCGTGGCGAAATCGTCGTGGCGGTCGCTCAGTTCGACATGGTCGCCGGCGAACGGTGCCGACGGCCCCATCATCGCCTTGAACGTCTTGCCCTTCAGCCGGATCTGCCACGACGACGTCGGATCGGATGCCGGGGTGTGGTTCATTCCCGGCATGTTGTGGAACGCGAACGCATCGCCGCACGGGCAGAGCTCGATCACCGCCTGCGGGTTGATCGCCATCGCCTCGTCATACAGCGCCTTCCAGAAATCCTGCAGCTTCTCGTAGGATTCCTCCGGACGCGCATGGTTGTGCGCGGGATTGTAGCACGGGGCGACGCCGTTCAGATGCTGCCCGTCGAGCTTTAGTCCCTCGAAACCCCAGTCGCCGATAATGCGCCGGACCTGGGCACGGAAATGATCGACCACCGGCGGATAGGCAGGGCATAATGTGAAGGCATCCCAGAAGCTTACATTCTGTGCCGCACCGTTGCGGTCGAGCAACAGCATGTCGGGATGATCGCGCAACAGGTCCGTGCCCGGATCGGCAGCGAGCGGCGCCAGCCAGAGCCGCGGGCGCATGCCCGCCGCCCTGATCTTGCCGACGAACGCTTTCATGTCGGCATCGCCGCGGGGAAACTTGGTACGGTTGAGCTTCCAGTCGCCTTCCGACGTCTGCCAGCCATCGTCCATCACCATCCATTCGAGACCGATCGACTTGGCCTTGCCCATCGCGGTCAGCACCTCGTCGGTGGTGAAATCGCGGCCATAGCCCCACGCGCACCAGACCGGCGCATAGCTAGGCTCTGGGATAACGGGAGCAGCCACCCCGCGCTCCGCCATGAGCCGGCGGTACGCTTCGAGCGGGCGAAAATGGTCGCCGTCGTGCACCATCACGAACACCGGCGGCAGATCGAGCGACGCACCCGCCGCGAGCAATACCGGCTCGTCGCCGGCGATCGCGATCCGCGTGCCGGTCGGCTGCCCTGCGACGGGCAGCGAGACGAGGCGCGGCACGGCGTCGATATGGCCCACAGCGAGCCCGACATCGCGGCGCCATACCACCGCCACCGGCGTACCGCCGCCGTAATCGGACGCGTTCATTCCCATGAAATTGCGTTGGCCGAACCCCGGCAACACCCGCTGCACCCAATCCCGCCGATCGGGATAAGAGGCGCCCGAGAAGCTCCATGCACCGTCGGGATGCGGCAGCAGATCGTGCGTTGCCGCCTGCCAGCCGGCGACCGCCAGCGGCGCCGCCCCGACGTTGCGGTACTGGACATCCAGCAAGGCGAGCCCTGGATACCGGTCCAGGAACGTCACCGACACCCGCTTCTCTATGCCGCCCGCCGCTGTCCCGCGGAGGCGGTGGACATGCCCTGCCCCATGTGGGCCGGACACCGCTTCGCGCGCCTGGTCGATCAGCAGGAAGCGGTCGACCACGCGTTGGCCGTTGAGACCACGACCCTCGAGACGGATCGACTCGCTCGGCTCCATTGCCGTCAGGACGGTGTCGCCGCGCGAAATCCGGGAATGGAGCCCGGCGTCGAACTCGATGGTGAGCACATTGTCGGTAAGCCGCACACCCGGCGCACTCTTCACCGCTACTCGCGCCACCAATGGAGCCGCAGCGAGTAGCGTAGCTACGCCGCCGGATAACTGCGCAAGGACGCGCCTACGAGAAACAAGGGAGTTCGACACTATAAGGCCTCTCGCAAACCCGGTCGCTTCATGACGGAGAGCGGCCTGGGACTGAATGTGCCCGATCGTTATCACTTGCGCAAATCAAAACGCAACATAAGGTTATTTCGTTACGTTTCCTTTGGAGATAGCGATGCGCTTCATTCCCGCCCTGTTCGCCGCGACCGCGGCCATTGCGCTGATCGGCGCGGCGCCTGCCGCCGACACGTACAGCGAGGCCGACTTCGCGCGGGTCGCCAAGCTCGATGCGCATGTCCACGCCAACCGCGACAGCAATGACTTCCTGACGATCGCGCGCAAGGACGGGTTCGAACTTCTGTCGATCAACGTCGACTATCCCGACTTCCCCCCGCTCGCGCAGCAGGCGGCGATCGCCTACAAGATGCACGACGCCGACCCCCGGCATTTCCACTTCGCGACGACCTTCTCGATGGACGGTTTCGGCACCAAGGGGTGGACCGCTACGGCCCAGCAGGCGGTCGATGCGGGCTTCAAGCGCGGTGCCGTGGCGGTGAAGGTGTGGAAGAACATCGGCATGATCGCCAAGGACTCAGCCGGCAAGCGGGTCTTTCTCGACGATCCCCGCTTCGATCCGATCATGGCGCATATCCAGGCACACGGCGTGCCGCTGATCGCGCACCAGGGCGAGCCCAAGAATTGCTGGCTGCCGCTTGACCAGATGACGACGGATAATGATCGCAGCTATTTCAGCGAACATCCCGAATATTACATGTTCAAGCATCCCGAGGAGCCGAGCTACGAGCGGCTGATGGCGGTGCGCGACCGGTTCGTGGCGCGCCATCCCAAGCTCGCCTTCGACGGTGCGCACATGGCAAGCCTGGAATGGAGCATCGACGAACTGGCGACATTCCTCGATCGTCACCCCAACGCGGTGGTCGATCTCGCCGCGCGGATGAGCCAGGTTCAGGTGCAGTCGAACGCCAACCACGCCAAGGTCCGCGACTTTTTCATCAGGTACCAGGATCGGCTGATGTACGGCACCGACCTGACCGACAGCCCGGCAGACCCGAAGGCGCGGGCGCAGAACCCGCCGACGACCGGCAATTTCTCCAAGGAAGCCGATGATGCGTGGCGGTCGGACTGGCGCTATCTCGCTACGCCGCTGTCACAGCCGATCGCCGCGATCAAGACCGACGCGCCCGGCCTCGCCTTGCCGCGCGCCGTCATCGGCAAGATCTATTATGCCAACGCGCGCCGCTTCTTCAAACTGAAGGCCTGAATTGCCCCCCCCCAAGCCGGACGTGACCGACCGGCTTGAGGGCGGTCAAGCCTCGTCGATGCGAAAGCCCAGCCGTTGCGAGGCGGAACGGATGTCCTCGGGAACGGCGGCGGACGTGACGAGATAGTGAATATTTTCCACCGCGACGATCCGGTGAAGGCAGACCCTGCCGAACTTGGACGCATCCGTTACGGCGATCACCTCGCGCGCCGCTTCGACCATTTTGCGGTTGAGCATCGCTTCCGGTTCGTAATGCGTCGTGATCCCGCATTCGATATCGAAGCCGTCGACGCCTAGAAACAGCTTGTCGACGCGCAAATTCTCGATCGCCGCCACCGTCTGCGCACCGTAGAATGCACGGTTCTTGCGGCGGAGCATGCCGCCCAGCATGACGATGTTGAGGCGCTCCTTGGTCGCAAGTACCGAGAGGATATCGAGATCGTTGGTGAGGACGGTGATGTCCTCGTCATCGGGCAGGAAGCGCGCGATCTGCAATGTCGTGGTGCCGGAATCGAGCACGATCGACTCGCCGGACGATACCATCGCAGCGGCCGCCATGCCGATCCGCACCTTTTCGTCGGCATGGCTCGATCGCTTGACCTCGACCGGCGCCTCGGCCGTGACGTTCACCGCGTCTGCGCTGATCGCCCCGCCGTACGATCGCTCCATGACGCCGCGCGTGGCGAGAAATCGGAGGTCCTTGCGGATCGTTTGCATCGACACGCCGAAGTTTTCGGCCAGCGGCGCGACCTGAACGCTGCCGCGCTCGCGCACCAGCGTGCTGATCTTCAGCCGTCGTTCACTGGTGTCCCGGACCATCGTCATTCCTCTATCGCGCCGGTAGATCGGTATCAGCGCAACTACCGCGCATCAATCGCACAGATGCCGTGTTTCGTTTCGTTCCCCATGCACGCTCAGCGCATCAACCGCGCATTGCCCCAGGCGATCATCGGTGGTCGCGCCTTCCCGGCATCCGTCACGGCCACCAGTTCCACGATCCTGGCGGACCCGATGTCGACATCGATCGGCGGTGCGGCCCGCGTCGGTGATCCACTGACCTCGCCCACCAGCTTGCGATCGGCATAGACCCGGAAGCGAACCGACTGCCCGCCACTCAGCACGGTCGGCGCGGTGAGGAAGCGATGAAACGCCCCGTCGGCACGCACTTCGAGTCGTGAATTGGCAAAGGCGCCGATCCCGTTGGTCTCGAGTCTCCTGCCGTCGGGCGCTGCACCGATGCGCGCCGGAAACTGTCCCATCGGCAATGCGGTTGCCTGTGTCAGGCCATCGACGGCAACGTTCACCCGACCGGGAATGTCGGCAAGGAAGGTCGCGTCGGCGTCCGACGGTGTTCCTTGCAGGCGGAGGAGGACCGAGCCGTGCGCAGGCAATGTCACGCTGATCCGGTCGGTCGCGTCGCGGTCGCCATGTGCCCAGACGTCGCGCACCTTGGCGGCGCTGCCCGCGGCAAAGCCCAGCTGTGCCCAGGATACGCTCGCCTCGACCGGCCTGGTTCCGCGGTTGAACAGCGCCACCGCACGCGCGCCGGTTCCGCTCAAGGTCTTCACCACGACCATCGCATCGCCGCTCCGATAGGGTACGCCCTGGTTGCCGGCCGAATCCTGGTTGATCGCGATCGCCTCTGGGTTGGCGACGATGTCGAACAATGCGGGCACAGACTGGCGAAGATCGTATCCGAGCAGCAGCGGCGACGCCATGATCGTCCACATCGTGAAGTGCGACCGTGCCTCGGTCAGATGCGCCGCGTCGAAATCGCCATGGCCGATCTCCAGCATGTCGGGATCGTTCCAATGCCCCGGCCCGGCATACAGAGCGCCGTCGATCACGCTGTCGATACTGGACACCATGCTCTTCCAGTTGGATTCGATGTCCGGACTCGTGCGGTACAGATTTCCCCGCTTCCCGCCCCACAGAGCGGACAGGGCTTCTCCCCAGGCGCAGATCGACAACGTCGCATCGCCACCACCCCAGCGCTGGATCGCCTCGCCCAAGGCCGCATAGAGTTCCTCGACCGCTTGCGGATTCGAGGCGGGAATGTTGCCGCGGATGATCAACGGCGCGAACGTGTCGTACGCCCCCGACGTCACCGGAGGGTCGGCGCGCGTGTAATCGGCGACTCCGCAGGCATCGACCTTGATATAGTCGAAGTGCCAGTCGGCGAAGATTGTCCGCATGTCCTGAACCGCATGGCCGTAGCTGCCGACCTGCCGCTCGGTCACCGTACCGACCGGGAGGTTCGGGGTGTCCGCGTCCCAGCGCTGCATGCAGGTATTCCGACCGATGTCGGTGTAGATCCCTGCCTTCAGCCCGAGTCCGTGGATGTAGTCGGTGAACGGCTTGAACGAGCCGGTATCGCTGCCCGGCGTTGCGGACGATGGAAAGGTGTTGTCGCGGATCCTCAGACGACCATCGGCCAAACGTCGCAAGGCCCAGCCATCGTCGATATTGACGAAGCGGTAGCCACGGGCGGCCAGACCGCTGTCGACCATCGCCTTCGCCACGGCGCGCACCTTGGCTTCGTCGACATCGGCATGGAAGGCGTTCCACGGGTTCCACCCCATCGGCGGCGTCTGCGCGGCGGCCGTGCGGTACACCGAGAACTGGCCGCTCGGCGCCAGCGGATCATTCCGGATCTCTGCCGGGGGGATATGTGCTTGAGCGTTGGCGGCGCCCGAGATCGGCAGCGCGATCGCGGCGATCAGGGCTGCACGCAATACCCGGCTCGTCACAGCATTCCGGCGCTCGTTTTGAGTCGGCATTCTGCAGCTCCATAAGAATTCAGCACAAAGGCGGCCCCGGGCATATCTCACCATCCGAACAGCGGCGTGATCGCTCGCAGCGAAGCGACCCGGCAGCTTTTCAAGACTCCCAAGACCCGGGGAACGGCCTCACGGTAGCCAAGCCAGAAGACGAGCGCAATCAAACGATGCTAACCGAAACATATACAGCAACCTGGTTAAAGCTTCCACAGATCGTCAAACTTGCTGTCGCGCATTCAAAGGCCATTGCCCATACCGCCCAGTGTGTCCAATTCATCACGCCTAGCTCAGCTTAGCGTAATTATATGATAGTTTCGTTTCAAAGCGTTTGACACTGGAAATGCGGGTGCGTTAGCAAAGCGCAACAAAGTGATCGCCGAAAGCTACTCTGCAGCCGGCAAGTCTCTCAGGGAGGAACGACACATGGTCGGTGCAAATCGATGGCATAACGCCGTACGCGCTGGGGTCAGCCTGACGGCGCTTCTGATCGCCTCCCAGGCGGCGGCGCAGACTGCCGTCTCGCCGACCGATCAGCCCAACGCTGGGTCGACCATCCAGTCCGGCCCCGGCCAGAGTGGCGATCCAGCCGAGGTCACCGACCAGTCCGTCGGAGAAGAGATCGTCGTCCGCGGCGTTCGCGGCAGTCTGCTCCGGTCCGTCGATACCAAGCGCGATGCCTCGACTATCGTCGATGCGATTTCCGCAGAGGAGCTGGGCAAGTTCCCGAACCGCAACGTGGCCGAAGCGTTGTCGAACATACCGGGTGTGACGGTCGGCCGCGACGGTCGCGGCGAGGGCCGCAGCATCACCGTCCGTGGTCTCGGCGAAAGCTTCGCCCTGACGACGCTGAACGGGCGCATCTTGCCGACCGATGGCCCGGATCGCTCGTTCGCGTTCGACGTCCTGCCGTCCGAGGCGATTTCGGGCGCGGAAATCCAGAAGGCGGCACAGGCGTCGCAGCTGGAGGGCAGCATTGGCGGCAACGTCGACCTGCGGACCGCACGACCGTTCGATCACAAGGGCTTCCACGCCGCCGGATCGGTCGAGGGCCAATATAACGAGTTCGCGGAAAAGGGCGGCATCAAGGCATCGGGCGTCGTCAGCACGACGTTTGCCAACGACACGATGGGCCTGCTCGTGTCGGGTACCTACAACAAGTACAAGTTCCGTACCGACAATCTCGGTGAATACTCCAGCACCGACACGTTCGACATCGCCACCGCCGCCAATGGGCAGCGCAGCATCGTCAACGTGCCCAGTGGCGGCGTCATCGTCCCATATTTCTACAGTGTCGGCTATGTGTTGGGGGAACGCGAGCGCTGGGGCGGGTCCTCGGCCTATCAGTGGAAGCCGTCAGACCGCTTCGAACTGCGCATCGACGGCATCTACAGCAATTATACGGACAACCAGCAAAACCACCGCGTGTCGGTCGGCCTGTCGCCGCTGGCCGACGATGGCAGCGTCCGGTGGGACCTCGACAACGTCAAGGTCGACAGCAACAAGGTCGTGACCAACTACACCGTCAATCCCGCGACGATCGACGTGTTGGCGACGACCGAACCGCGTCATTCGATCACCTATCAATATGGCGGGCACATCGACTGGAAGCCGTTCGACAACCTCAAGGTTGCCGCCGACGCCTCGTTCGGCAAGGCAACCAACAACACCGGCGGCCAGAACCGGTTCGTCGTCGCGGGCATCCCCGGATCGCAGGCGGTCGTATCGACCCGCAATGGCGGCCTGCCCGATCTGCAGCTGACGATCCCGAACGCGAACGGCACGCTGACCAACCGTCCGCTGGACGATGCTGGCAACGCTGACCTTCGAGCGCATTACATCGGCATCCAGGGCCAGAACATCGCGGACAAGAGCACCCAGGCCAAGCTCGATATGGTCTACGAAGTGGATAACGGCACGATGAAGTCGTTCTCCTTCGGCGGCGCCTACCTCGATCGCAAGAAGACCGTCGACGTCATCGACAACCAGTACACCACTGCCGAGAACTTTGCTGGCTACCCATTCTCGTTCGCCGCGATCGGTGCGGATGTCGTACGCGAGGGGCAGGTCTCGAACATCCTGCCAAACCTAACGGGTAACTTTCCACGCAGTATCCCGTCGTTCGACATCGACACCTATCTGGCGGCATTGTCCAAGTCGGAGAACAATCCCAACGTTCTCAATCCCGCGACCGGGCTACCCTACCCGACCGGTTATTCGAACCAGCAAGTCGTCCCCGATCTGCTCGCATCCTATGCGATCAAGGAGCGAACCTGGAACGCGTACTTCCAGTTCAACGTGGAAGGCACCCGCTGGCGGGGCGACTTCGGCCTGCGGTACGTGAACTCCAGCGTCGACTCGCTCGGCTATGGCGCATCGGTGCGCAGCTACCAGGTCATCGGCGTTGGTACGGCCAATGTCGTCTTCAACCCGATCCAGCCGATCCTCGGCGGCGGCGACTATTCGCGCCTCCTCCCTTCGGCAAACTTTGCGTACGATCTCGCAGATGGGCTCAGGATCCGCCTCGCCGCGTCGCAGGCGATCTCGCGGCCGACCTTCGGACAGCTGTCCTCGGCCAAGGACTATTCGGCAGCCCAGTCGAACACGCCGGTGGTCACCGATGCCGGAAATCCCAACCTGCAACCGGTATCCGCCGATCAGGCGGACGTGTCGCTCGAATATTATCCGAGCAACCGTCTCGCATTCACCGTTGCCGCCTTCTACAAACACCTGACCAATTTCGTCACCACGCAGGCGGTGCCGTTCACGCTGGTACCGACGGACCAGGTTGCAGGGGCACCTGCGAGCTTCCCGTTCACCGAATTGACCTATGTCAACGGTGACAGCGCCAAGGTCTACGGGATCGAGGTTGGCGGGCAATACTTCCTCGACAACGGTCTCGGCGTGCAGGCCAACGCAACCTACAACCATTCCCGCGCAGAACGTGAGGGGCGCCCGACCACCGATCTGGAAGATGCCGTACCGTTTTCGGCCAATGCCAAGCTGTTCTACGAGAAGCACGGCATCAATGCCTCGGTGTCGTACCAGTACCAGTCGAAGTTCGTGTCGTCGCAATACAGCTACATCGACAGCCTCGCGATCAAGCAGAGGCCGTATCACGAACTAGCGGCGAGCGTATCCTACGACATTCTGCCGCAGGTCACCGTCTATGCCCAAGGCTCGAATCTGTTGGACTCTGCCACGAAGCGCTTCTCGACGTACAGCAATGTTCCCGCCTTCTACGAATATACCGGTCGCGCATTCTTCTTTGGGTTCCGCGCCCGAATCTAACGTTCGCCAAGGTTGTCACCTGATCAGCCTGCCAAGGGGGAGGAACCCGCCAGCAAAACGGTGCGCAGGCGCGGCTCTCCAGTCCGGCAGTGATTGCCGGTACGTGTGCGGTGACGTTTCCGGCTCCGTCTGATAGGTGACACTTGGCACGATGTTGATGGAATGACGGCGGAGCAATGGTAGCGATTGGTACTCGGATCAACGAGTTGGGCACCCTGATCCGCGATGGCGGCGCCTTTTATCTGCGCCGGGATGTCGGCGGCCGCTACCAACTGGAACTGCAGCGCACTCCGGTCGACCTAGTGGAAAAGCGCGTTCGCGTCGTAGGTACGATGGTCGGCCCGGACCTTGTTAACGCGGACGGGGTCGCCCCAGCCTAGCTGGCTCGCCTAGAGGCTGGTATTGCGCGTTGCCGTCAGCAAATATTCACGATTACAATGACATGGTGCGCGTATAGCCACGAAAGGACTGGATAATGGTCATTACTGCGCTCCTCCTTCTTTCTGCCGCAGTCAGCCCCCAATCGGGGGCGGCGACTGGCGGGCCAGACACGCTCCGTCGCGCGGACGCGCAGTTGAATGCCCAATATGCCGCGACGATGCGACAGATGAAGGCCAATGACGCCGCCAATGCGCCCGATGCCCAACAGGGGCCAAGCTATCAGCAGGCGTTGCGTACGGCGCAAGAAGTCTGGATTAAGTTCCGCGATGCGAACTGCCTTTCGGTCGGGTACGAGTACCGAGGTGGCTCGGCCGAACGTCTGTCACGCGGCACGTGCCTGGTCGATATGACGAAAACGAGAACCGCGGAACTTCGGCAAATCGCGCGGGGTGCTCAGCCGGACTAGAAACCGTCGACTGTAACCAAGTCGCTTCCGCCATCATCGGCCGGACTGTCGACCGGCGCGCCGGACCAGTACCATTCGCTTCATAGGCTGCCGAGCTTGAGGCGAATGCCGATGGCAGCGGTAAACGGCTTGCCGTAAAGCGCCGCGGTAAAGCCGTCGTTTGTACCGATATACCTCCGGTCGAACAGGTTCTCGATCTGGCCGAACACCTCAACGTCACGCCGCACCGTCAGGCTGGCGCCAAGATCGGCAATCCAATGCGCATCGGTCCGATAGATCGCGTCGGGATCGCCGTTGGTACGGGACAGGTAGCGGAGACGCGGGCTTACCGTGATGCCTTGGGGGCCTGTCCAGTCCAGGCCCGCGCTTGCCCGATGCCTGGGAATGCCCGGTTGCTGAACGCCGATGCTGGTGGGATCTTCCGGGTTTCGGGTGACGATGGAATCCGCGAAGGTGTAGGTTAGCGTGGTGGCGAGTTTCTGGTTCGGTCGCCACTTCAGTTCCGCCTCCACGCCGCGGCTGCGTGCGCTGCCCGCGTTGATCAGCCGGGCCCCGATGTCGAATCCCGCGGGCAGCGTCGCGGGATCGAGATAGCGGTACGTCAGGAAATCGGAGATCCGGCTGGTGTAGGCGGTCGCCTGGAAACGGACTGTACCGCGATCGATATCGAAGCCGGCCTCCGCGCCTTCGAGTGTTTCCGGCCGCAGCGCCGCGTTGCCGTAGAGAATGTACCCGGGGACCGACGCGCCGCGGTACAGGTTGTCCAGCGTCGGCGCGCGGAAGGCCCGGTAGATCGCGCCGCGCAACGCTAAGCCCGCGGAGAGATCGTAGCGGATCGAAAGTCGCGGATCGACGTCGCTGTCATGCCGGTTCGCCGCGCGTCCAAGCCCGCCCGGCGTGTCGTCCACACCGTTAAAGCTGTAGAAATCCTGATAACGCACGCTCAACAGCACTTGGAGCTGTTCAAGTGGTCGAAGTTCCGCTTGTGCGAACCCACCAAGAAACCGCTGGGCGCCCGATCCCGTGTCGAGCCGGACCTGCGCGCCAGTCTCGTCGAAGACACGCGCGCGGTCGCTGCCCGTGATGCCGTGATAGTCGGCACCGGCCGACAACGATCGGACGATCCCCGATAATGCCTGCGTCCAGATCAGCGACGCTCCCCAGTCGTTTGCGCGCGTCGCATGGCTGTTCTGCACGAATTCGACATCGTTCGGGTTGGCACCGGACGGTGAGCCGGGGTTGTTGGTGACGAACCGCTCCGCGTTATGGAACGCGGTCAGGTCTACCGATCCACCCTGACGCGGCGCCCAATGCACCGTGCCCGTATAGCGCCAGGTCCGCTGGTCGTTGGTATTGGCTCGCGTCAGAAAGGTCTGATCATTATCATAGTGGCTGACCCGCGCACGAACGCCGAGGTTGGGCGTCAGGTCCACGTTTCCGGACAACGCGACGGTACGGGCAGTGAACGACGTCGGCACAGTCGCGGCGCCGCGAGCACTTTCCACCTGCTCGATATAGCCGTCGCTATGGTTCACGCCGGCGTCGAGCCCCAAGCCGTAGCCGTTGCCAGCTACCGCCGCGTGACCGTTCGCGCGATAGGTGCCGCGGCTACCACCGGCCGCCTCTGCGACCAGGCCGGTCCGGTCGATCGACCTGGTCAGAATATTGATGACGCCGCCCATCGCATAGTTGCCCCAGAGTGGCGCACCACCACCGCGCACCACTTCCACCCGGTCGATCGTCGCCAGCGGTACCTCGCTCCATTGAACATAACCGAAGAACGGATCGTTGATCGGCACGCCGTCGAGAAGGACGAGCGAGCGGATGCCGCTCAGCCCCCGCATCGAGACGATGGTGTTGGTGGGGTGCTGCTCGTTCGTACCGGCGATCGGCAGATCGACCGAGGGCACGCGCCGCAAAACGTCGTCGATCGTTCGCGCTGGCGTACGTGCGATCTGGTCCGCCGTTATGACGTCGACGCTGGCCGGCACGTCGACCAACGCGCGGGCCGATCTGGTGGCGGTTACGACGATGTCTCTCGACGCAGGCGGATTAGTGTCCTGGCCGGACGCGGGAACGGCGAGCATGACGCAAGGCAAGGCGCTCCCCGCCAGCAGGTAGAATCTGAACATGAAAGATACCTTTGACCGGCCGCGTCCAGGACGCCGACCGTTGAACACGGACACGCCGGAAAGCCGGCGCGCCATTCACGATCAAAGACGTGCGGGTGGCGCTCTCAAGGGTGGTCGGAGATAGGCCGGATGAACCGGCGCATGGAGCAGAATGCCGACCAGTCCGATCGCCATGACGTAGGCAATCAGGCCAGCGATCTGGATCGGATCGATCGGGGCCAACATGGCGGACGAAAGCCCGGCAAAGGCGCAGGGCATATCGACCTTGCTATGATCCTTCGACCTGTCGTGGTCGGCCATGTCGCCGTGCATACCCTGGCCGTGCATAGCCTGGCCGTGCATAGCCGGGCCGTGCATGTCGGACGCGTTCATCGCCGCGGACGTGTCCATCGCGACCCTGGCGGGCGTCGTACCCGAGCAGAAGACGATCGCCACGTGACCGTGATCGCCGTCAATCATGTACCCGGTGGGCACCAACAGCTTTAACAAAAGCGCAGCCAAGCAGACTAGGATGGCAAGATGGCGTTGCGCGAGCAGATGCCGAACGGCGGTCACCCAAAACCGGTTACCCGTGGCGAAGGGGCGTGTCACTCGGACATTCCGTCCTGCTCCGGTTCACGGGGCCGTGTTCACCACGGGATCGCCAGGACGCTTAGGTGTCCGTTTCCCGTCGCGCGTAGACACCGGACCGGGCACACAGCTTTCATCTGGTTCCCTGGCTATACTGCTTACGGCGCGCGTCTTCCAGCGGGCGCGCTAACCGGGTTGCAACTCAGGCAAGAACGTTTGTGCGCAAGATAGTGCGCGCGTCGCGCGGTCGGACTGTAGTCCAATACAGTCCGACCGTTTGTCTGCGGATTGGTGCAAGACCGGCGCAGCTGTTCGCATGTGCCCGCCGGCGAACAGCGGCCCCTTCCCTACAGCGCGCCGGTGAAGAGCAAGCGCTTCACGTCCGGAGCAATCTGGTTGGCAGCGCCGAGGCGTTCGATCAACTGCGCGGGACGGCTGCCCCGCAGGCCGGCGGTCGTGAGCGTCTTGTCGCGGACATACGTGTAGACCCCGCTAACGGCGAACGCGGATACATGACCGATATGCGCCTTCTGGTCTTCGATCGTGCCCTGGAACAGGTCCGATGCATAGAATTGGCGCCGCGTCATCGGAGTCTCAAACGCCAGCTCAAGAATTGCCATGAGCGTGCGTTCGGGCGGGACGTCATGGCCGACGTTGGGCGCGGGCGGTGCCGGGTTGGCGTTGTCGTATCGATCGGGCTGATGCAGGCGAACCTTGAGCACGGCCGGATCGCCGGCCAGCGTCTCGGCGAACGCACGCATGAACGTCGCGAACTCGGTCGGGTCGGTTTTGCCGGCACCGAAATGAACATGGATGCGGTCGAGCCCGTCGTCCTCGTTCGGAATTGGGTCCGCGACCCGGTCGACGAACGTGGTCGAGCCCGTTGGCAAGGCATAGGCGATCGTCGCCGCGAACATGTTCTGTTCGTCCGCGAACAGTATTGGACATGCTTCATTGAACGCGTCCTGGTCGGCCGCCGACGCGAAGCCGATCTCCACCCCGCCATCGAGGGGATAGTCGTCGAACGCGGCGATGCCCTCGATCGCGGGCCAGAGATGCGCGTCCTGCTCACGGTTGAAATGGTTCTGGACGTACCAGCCGAGCCCCGGAATGCGCGAACAGAGCGGACCGTGGACGTCGCGCCAATAGGTCGCGAACACCTCATGCGGGACGCTGGGGCGACGTAATACGGTGGTGTAGGAATTGATCGCGATGCCGGCGTCGCGCTCGGCATAGTCGTTGGTCGTGGAAATCTTGGTCATGGGATGTTCCTCGGGTGAGTATCGGTAACGGTCGAAGCGCGGACGATGTTCAGGACAGGAGGGTTCAGCGTGGCGCGGGCGTCGGAAAATGCGGCAGGACATGCGTTGCAAGTTCGTCCGCCACCTCGGCGAACGGCCGCTGCAACGGCTTGGGATTGAGCGCGACGTGGTTCACGCCTTCGTCGCACTGGCGTTTCCACATCTCGATCAGCGCGTTGCGGCCGCTTCGGATGCCGCCCCGTGCGAACTGCAACGGTGCCGCCGGGTCTGCGAGCAGATCGAACATCGCGCCATAGCCGTACGGCTTGAATGCCTGAGTCGCGCTCGCTTGCCGCCGCCGCGCGAGCACGTCAGGCAACCGCGCGGGATCGCTCAGATGCCAGATCCAGCCGTCGGTGTTCGCCGCGATCCAGTCTAGCGTCTGCCCGGCGCGACCGATCGCCAGGATCGGTACTCGCGGGCCAACCGGTTTCGGTACCAGGTCGAGCGAACCGTCGAGCTCGCCATGCTGCGTCGAACAATGCGTCGCGAAGGCCCGTTCGGTTGCCGCCCTGATGATCGCCAGCGCGTCACGGTAGCGCTCGGTACGCGCATCGATATCACGGCCGAACGCCTTGAACTCGGACGCACGATCACCCGTGGACAGGCCGAGCAGAAGGCGCCCCCCGGACAGCTGGTCGATGCTCGTCGCCTGCTTGGCAACCGCCAGCGGATCGCGCAACGGGAGCACGATACCCGCGGTGCCGATTGCGATGTTGCGCGTCTTGCCGGCAAGCCAACCCGCATACACCATCGCGTCGATGATCTGGCCGACGTCGCCAAAGCCCGGATCGTAAAACGGCACGTCGCGCAGCCAGATCGCGGCGAACCCGGCAGCATCGACCTGCGCGACGATCTCCTCGTGCCCCGCGAGCGTCGGCCACGGCGCGGTGGGATACCCCTCCAGGGGCGCGATGAACCCGATCGTCAACTGTCCCGGCTGGAACACCCGTGCATATGCCGGGTGTGCCGCCAGGTCGGTTGCGATCGCAGGCTGTGCGGTCATGCGTCCGTGCTCTTCGTTCGCAAGCGGGCGATGAACGGGATCATCGCCGCGCCAACCAGCGCGATGAAGGCGGCGACATAGCCGATCGTGGCAAGCCCCCAATGCTGGATGACCGCGCCGCCGATCACCGCGCCGAGGCCGATCCCCGCATTGGCCATCGAGACGTTGAGCGTGCCGGCAAGCGCCTGCGCATGCGTCGCCGACTGCATCACGCGAACCTGGCAGATCGGGTATAGTGCGGTGTTGGCAAGGCCCCAGACCGCCAGCGCGACGATCAGCCAGCCATGGTAAAGTGCCAGCGGCGTGGTCGCGGCAACACCCAGTGCAAGGACCAACACCGCGAAGAGCGTCACGTTCAGCGGATTGCGTGCAACGAAATACCCGCCCAGCCAATTGCCCGCGAGACCGACGATCCCGAAGCCCATCAGCCACCAACCCACCTGCCCTGCCGGGATCAGCGCGACATGCTCCAGCGTGTCGGCGAGATAGGTGTAGGCGGTGAACATCGCGGTGAACACGACCACCGACAACACGACATTGCCGAGGAAGAACGGATCCTTGAGGATACGCGCCTGGTCCGCGAGACGAACGCGCTTCGGCCGTGCGAGCGTTGGCATGACCGCGAGGAGCAGCACCGCCATCACCAGCGAAAGGCCGGACAGGCCCCAGAACGTCCCGCGCCAGCCGAACGCGGTCGACGCCAGCGTGCCGAGCGGGATGCCGAACACCATCGCGCCGGAGATACCCAGATAGACGTTGGCGACCGCCTTGCCGGCCTTATCGGGCCCGGCAAGCTCACCGGCGGTTTCGCTGGCGGTGCCCCAGAACACCGGCAGCGCGAGCGCGGGCAGGAAGCGCCCGAGCCCGAGTACCCAGATGTCGGGCGCAGCAGCAGCCAGTGCATTTGATGCCGCAAAGATCAGCAGGATGACGACGAACAGTCGCTTGCGTTCGAAATGCGACAGCATCGCGGTCAGCAGCGGTCCGAACAGCATGACCGTAAAGGCGAACAGCGTGACGAGTTGTCCGGCTGCCGAAATCGAGATCCCGAGATCACGCGACAGGCTGGGCAGCAGGCCGACGATGATGAATTCGGTCGTGACGATGACGAACGCGGAGACTGCCAAAAGCAGGACCGCCAAGCCATTGCCAGGCGCGGCGACCCCGCTCGGTGTCGCGGGCGGGCGCTGGGCGGAAACGGGCATCGGCGAAACTCCTGTTGAAGCAAGCCTACATAAGAGCGATCGAAATTCACGCTCGGGGGATTAATTCCGCATTGTCGCGACGAAAATTCCACAATACTCTGCAGCCATGATCCCCTCCGAACGCCTGAAAGGCATTGAGGCGTTTGTCGTCTCCGCCGATACCGGCAGCTTCACCGCCGCCGCGGACCGCCTGAACCTGACCAGTTCCGCGATCAGCAAGGGCGTGGCACGGCTCGAGGCACGGCTTGGCAGTCGGTTGTTCGAGCGCACGACGCGCCGTCTTTCGCTGACCGACCAGGGTGCGGCGTTCTATTCGACCTGCGTGCGCGTACTGGCGGAGCTGGGCGATGCAGAGGCCGTGCTTGCCGCTCATACGACCGAGCCCGTCGGCCGGTTGAAGATCAACGTGCCGGTCGCGTTCGGCCGGATCCAGGTGATGCCGGTGCTGTTGGACTTCTGCCGACGTCATCCGAACCTGCGCCCGGAGATCAGCTTTACCGACCGGTTCGTGGACGTGATCGAGGAGGGCGTCGACGTCGCCGTACGAATCAGCGCGTCGGACATCGGTGGGAATGGCCTGGGACGGCGCGCACTGGGTCATGAACACCTCGTTCTCTGCGCCGCCCCGGACTATCTCGTACGCCGTGGTACGCCCGCATCGGTCGACGCGCTCGCCGACCATGACTGCATCCTGTACGGGCGCGGCGACGGCAGCACGATCGTCTGGCGCTTCGGCTTCGACGGCGGCATCGTCGAGGAGCGAACGATGGCCGGCCGCATGACGCTGGGCAGCGCCGAGGCGCAGGTCGGCGCGGTCCGGGCCGGGTTCGGTATCGCACAGCTGGCGACATGGCTGGTCCGCGACGAACTCCGCCGCGGTGAGCTGGTCGAGATCCTCCCCGACCGAACGACTGCTGGCCTGCCGCTGAACCTGGTCTGGCCAAGGAGTCGTCAGCTCAACCCGAAGGTCGCTGCGTTCGTCGAGGCGCTGGCGGATGGCTTGCGTATCGCCTGAGGACGGTGCCGGGTCGGTCGATGACGTGGCAGCCAGGCGCGGGCGAGAACGCGGGCGGAGAACCAATGCCCGCGTTGCGGTCCGTTGCTGCGCATGCGATCCAGGCTGCGGTAGTCCGCCCTGCCGCGGCGAAGCCGGAACGCATGTAGCAAACCATGCGGCAGTTCGGCTAAGGCAACAGCATGCAGCACGATACTTCGGTAAGCCCCTCGGAACATGCTATTTTGCCGCAGCGAGGTATCGCGCCTATCGCTCCCGCGCCGGCGCTGCGGGCAGCCGAGCCTTACGCGCGCGATGAACTGCTGCACGAGATCTTCGACGCCACGCGCGCGACGCATCCCGACGCGATCGCGCTGCGACTGATCGGCGCGGACGAGGAATACGACCGCAAGACCGCCTGGACCTATACCGATCTCGCCACGCGCAGCCTCGCGCTCGCGCACCGCCTGCGGGCGATGGGGATCGGCCGCGGCGACCGCGTCGTGCTGTGCCTTCCGCGCGGGCTCGACCAGTATATGGCCATCCTCGGCGTGCTGCGCGCCGGGGCGGCCTATGTGCCGGTCGATTGGGGCTATCCGCAGGACCGCATCGACTTCATTGTCGAGGACAGCGAGGCCGCGCTGACGATCACCGTCGCCAGCCGCGTCGCCAACCTCAAGGGGAAAACGCTCGCGCTCGACGCAGCGCTGGGCGATCTCGCGGCCGAGCCGTCCGAACCGATCGGCCGTGACGTCACGCAGGCAACGCCGCAGGACCTCGCCTACATCATCTACACCTCGGGCACGACCGGCCGGCCCAAGGGCGTGATGATCTCGCACGGCAACGCGTGCCACCTTGTCCGCTCGGAAAGCGCGATCCTCGATCTGACCCCCGCCGACGTGGTGTTCGGCGGATTCAGCCTCGCGTTCGACATGTCGGTCGAGACGATGTGGAGCGCGTTCTTCGTCGGTGCGGTCGTGCTGGTCGCGACCGAGGCGCTGGCGACCAGCGGCCCCGACGTGGCGATCGCGTTGGCCGAAGCGAACACGACGATCTGGCACGTCGTCCCCTCGCTGATCGCGCTCGTCGAGCATCCGGTGCCGACGCTGCGCCTGCTCAACATGGGCGGCGAAGCGTGCCCGGCCGACCTGCCGCGCCGGCTCGCGCGTCCGAGCCTCCGCCTGCTCAACACCTACGGCCCGACCGAGACGTCGGTCACCGCGACCTGGACCGAGGTGTTCCCCGGCCAGCGCATCACGATCGGCAAGCCCCTCCCCGGCTACACCGCCTGGGTGGTCGACGAGCATATGCAGCCGGTCCCCGACGGCCAGGAAGGCGAACTCGTCATCGGCGGCCCCGGCGTCGGCGTCGGCTACGTCAACCGCCCCGACCTGACCGCCGAGAAGTTCATCATGACGCCGTTCGACGGGCCTTCCGGTGCCCCCGAACGCATCTACCGGTCGGGCGACCTGGTGAAGCTCGACGCGGCGGGCGACATCGATTTCGTCGGGCGCATCGACACGCAGGTGAAAATCCGTGGCTTCCGCGTCGAGCTCGCTGAGATCGAGGCGGTGATCGGCGAATGGCCTGGCGTCGCGCAAACCGTCGTCCAGCTCTTCACCGACGGCGATGGCTCCGAATTCCTCGCCGCCTTCCTGATCGCCCGCCCCGCCGAAGAGATCGACATGGTCGGCCTCAAGGCCCGCGTCGCCGAGCGTCTCCCCAATTACATGCGCCCGGCAGGGTATCAGATCCTCTCGCACATGCCGACGCTGCCGGCATCGGGGAAGGTCGACCGCAAGGCGCTGGTCAAGCCCGAGATCACCGTGACGTCGGACCGCGAGATGGTCGCGCCCGCAACGCCGCTGGAGGAAAGCCTGCACCGCGTCTGGGCCGAGGCGTTCGCGCCGCAGCCGGTATCGGTGCTCGACGACCTGTTCGAGGATCTCGGTGGGCATTCGCTGAAGGCCGCACGGCTCGTTTCGGCGGCGCGAAAGGTCCGCGGCCTCGAAGGGCTGTCGCTCGAGGACGTTTACGCCGCGCCGACGATCCGCGCTCTGGCGTTACGGATCGGTGGCACCATGCCCGTCGCGATCCTCGACGAGACCAGCTTCCACCATATCGCGCCGTGGAAGCGTCGGCTGTGCGTCGCCGCGCAGACGCTCGCGCTGCTGCCGATCTACACGCTGGCGGGGCTCCAGTGGTTCTCGCCCTATCTCGCCTACACGCATCTCGCCGGCGACATGCCGCGGGTCGACGCGCTGATCCTCAGCGGGCTGTTCTTCACGGTCGTGCCGATCGCGTCGATGTTCCTGTCGATCGCGCTCAAATGGCTGATCGTCGGGCGCTTCAAGGCGGGCGATTACCCACTCTGGGGCAGTTATTATTTCCGCTGGTGGCTGGTCCGCCGGATCATCGGCGTGACCGCGACGCCGTATCTCGCGGGCACGCCGATGATCCGCGGCTATTACCGGATGATGGGCGCGAAGATCGGCGAACGCGTCCATATCGGCACCGGGATCATCGACACTGCCGACCTGCTCTACGCCGACGACGATGCGATCATCAGCGACCAGTCGGTGCTGTCGACCAGTTCGGTCGAGCGCGGACTGCTCCGATTGGGCACGGTAAAGCTCGGCAAGGGCGCGTTCGTCGGGTCGATGGCGGTGGTCGGGCGCAACGCCGCGCTCGGCGACGACGCGATGCTCGACGACCTGTCCGCGCTGCCGGCGGATACGACGATCCCGGCCGGCCAGCGCTGGGCCGGCTCGCCCGCCGCGCATGACGGCGATGCGCCCCGCCGCCCGGCCATCGCAGTTCCGCGCAACGCCGGCCCTGCGATCGGTCTGTTCCTGTGCGCGCTGCTCCTGCCGCTGGTCGCAATCCTGCCGATCGCGCCCGGCCTGATCGCGCTGATCGAGCTCGACTGGGCGACCAGCGGCTATGCCTATGTCGCGGTCGCGCCGCTGCTCGCGGTCACCTATGTCGTGATGATGTGCGTGCTGACGGTGGCCGCCAAGCGCCTGATCCTCGGCCGCGTCGCACCCGCGGTGTATGCGCTGAACAGCGGGTTCTACGTCCGCTACTGGTTCGTCCAGCAGATCAACGACCTCGCGCTGCGCCTGCTCCACCCGATCTTCGCGACGCTGTACGTCGTGCCGTGGTACCGTGCGCTCGGCGTGAAGGTCGGCCGTCGCGCCGAAATCTCGACCGCCAGCGCGATCGTGCCGGACCTGGTAGAGATCGGCGAGGAGAGCTTTATCGCCGATTCGGTGATCTTCGGCGCCGCGCGGATCGGCCACGGCACGATCGAGCTCGCGCACACGAAGATCGGCCGTCGCAGCTTCATCGGCAATTCCGCACTGCTGCCGAGCGGCACGCAGATCGGCGACGAAGTGCTCGTCGGCGTGCTCTCGAAGCCGCCGAGCGATCCCGCACTCGCCACCGAGGCGGGCAGCACGTGGTTCGGCTCGCCCGCGATCAAGCTGCCGGTACGACAGGTCAACACGATGTTCGACGAGGGCGCGCGGTTCAACCCGTCGCGCGCGCTGATCGCGACGCGCCTGTCGATCGAGGCGGTCCGCACCACCTTGTCGCTGACCGCGTTCCTGGTGTTTTTCAGCTTGCTTCTGTCGGTGGTCGGCGACCTCGACGATCTCGACAACGGTGCGCTGGTCGTCGCGGCGACCTTCCCCTTCCTGTACGTTGGCTTCTGCCTCGCCTGCGGGATCTTCGTGCTCGCGCTCAAATGGCTCGTGGTCGGCCGCTACAAGGTCACCACCGCGCCGCTCTGGAGCCCGTTCGTCTGGCGGACCGAACTCGTCACCGCGACCTACGAGAACCTGGCGGTCGCCAACCTGCTCGAACCGCTACGCGGCACCCCGTGGATCGGCGTGTACCTCCGCCTGATGGGCGCGCGGATCGGCAAGCGCTGCTACATCGACACCACCGACCTGACCGAGCACGACCTCGTCGATATCGGCGACGACGTCGCGCTCAACGACTTCGCCGGCTTGCAGACGCATCTGTTCGAGGACCGCGTCATGAAGGTCGGCGCGATCCGCGTCGGCGACCGCGCGACGATCGGCTCGCTCGCGATCGTCCTGTACGACGCGGAGATCGGTGCCGACGCGCAACTCGGCGACCTGTCGGTGGTGATGAAGGGCGAGACGCTGCCCGACGGCACGAGCTGGGACGGGAGCCCCGCACGGATCGCCGTCGCGACGTGACGCCGGTCTGGCACGACGGTCCACTCGATGCACTCGTCTGGGACGGGCAGTCGCCAGTGGCGTGGAGCGTCGCAGAGACTGGACCTCACGCCGGCGGCCTGCAAGGCGATGCACGCGCGATCCGGCACGGCCTGGCCTCCGCCCTGATCCGCAAACTCGCCGGCGAGTCCGTCGATGTTCGCCTGACACGCAGTCCGGCTGGCGCGCCGATCGTTTGCGCCCCCGGCAGCTGGTATCTCAGCCTCTCCAGCCGCGGTGCACACACCCTGATCGGCGTTGCACGCCAGCCGATCGCGGTCGACCGCGAGGTCATCGACGACCACGCTCCGCTATGGGACATGCTGACCCCGATCGAAGCCGACGCGCTCCGCCGCCTGCCCGCTCCCGCGCAGCCCCCCGCGTGGCTCCGCCGCTGGACGATCAAGGAAGCGCACGCGAAGCTCATAGGCGAACCCCGCCGCATCCGCCCTGAATCGATCGAAACCGTCGTTACCGATCCAACCCACGCAACCGCAACCTTCGAAGGCACTTCGCGCTGCTGGAGCCGTTCCACCCCCGACGCGATCGAGACCATCGCGCAGTGGAGCCAGCCATGACCAGAATCCTGACCCGCCGCTACGAGGAGAAGGACCGCGCCGCCGTCATCGCGATCTTCGACTCGAACCTCCCCGAGTATTTCGGTGCTGGCGACCGCGAATGGCTTGAGGAAACGCTCGACGACCCCGACGGCCCGGCATTCGTGATCGACATCGACGGCGTCCCAGGCGCGTTCGGCGGCTACGAGATCTGGGAGCATTACAACAAGGCGCTGCTCTTCTGGGGCATGGCCGCGCGCGCATATCACGGCACCGGTCTCGGCAAGCTGCTGCTGTTCGAACGCCTGCTCCATGTAGCCACTTCGGCCGAGCCACCTACGCGCTACGTCACCGTCGACACCTCGCCGCTGGTCTCGCCGTTCTTCCAGCATTGCGGCTTCGAACTGACCAGCGTCTGGGCCGCTGGCTACCGCTCCGGCATGGACATGCACGAACTCCGCTTCGACCTCTCCGCAGAACCGTTGTCCGACCTCGTGCTGAAATGCGAGGGGGTTCGAAAGAAAGTCGCTGTCAACCTTCAGGCATGAGGCGCAACGTGTCAGCCCAATACTGACGCGGTGCCGGCGGCAGTTCGTCCAGTCTGCGGCACGAGCCGAGCATTTTTCGGTACCAGAGCCGGCCAAACATGTCCCGGTCAACGGAGTTACCATGACCCGCTATCGCAAGACCCAAGACGCCGTCGCCGCTTTGACGCCGGAGCAATTCAGGGTGACGCAAAGGAACGGCACCGAGCGGCCCGGTAGCGGTGCATTGTTGGGCAACACGGCGCCGGGGATCTATGTCGATGTCGTCTCGGGCGAGCCGCTGTTCGCCAGTGCGGATAAATATGAGTCCGGCTGCGGTTGGCCCAGCTTCACCAGGCCGATCGAGCCTGAGAACGTTCATGCCCGGCGTGACTGGTCGATGCTGATACCCCGGACCGAGGTGCGCTCCGTCCACGGCGACAGTCATCTTGGCCATGTGTTCAAGGACGGCCCCCGTACCCGTGGCGGCCTACGCTACTGCATCAATTCGGCGGCGCTACGCTTCGTACCGCGGGCGGACATGGCGGAGCAGGGTTATGCCGCGTATCTCGACCTCGTCGACGAAACGCACCCGGGCATCTAACGGTCGGCCAGCGTTGCCCCGGTTCGACACTAACCATCGCGTTGGTCATCGAACAACCGATGGCTGAGTTGGACGCACTATGACGTCAGCCTGTCCCTGCTCATCCTGAGCGTGATGATTACGCCCTCGGGCGGCCATTCATAGTGGATCGTGCCACCAAGCTGCCCGGCTACGCTTCTTCGAACGAGCTTGCTCCCGAACCCTTCGGCAGCATCGGGCGTTTCGACTGCGGGGCCCCCTCGTTCGAGCCATGCGAGCGCTACGAAACCATCATCTGCTGAACTCGATAGATCGAGCGTCCCCGTCGGCGACGACAACGCGCCGTATTTCATCGAGTTCGTCGCGAGTTCATGGATGATCAGCCCCAGCCCGGTCGCCGCGTTTTCTCCGACACCCATCCGCTCGACTGCAACCCGGATCCGGCCCTTGAACGCGCCCATGTCGTCATACGGCGCCAGCAGAACCGACAGCAGATCGCCGAGCAACGCGGCGTCGCCTTGCCCTCCCGGCAACGGTCGGACGAGATCATGCGCGCGTCCGAGCGCCGTCAGTCGCTCAGTCAGTTCGCGCGCCATGTCCTGCGTATTGGGGGCGGTGCGCGAGGTGATCGCGGTGAGTCCGCTAGCGATTGCCAGCAGGTTTTTCACGCGGTGGCTCATCTCGCCGGCGAGGAGTTCGTTGCTCTCCTCGGCTTGCTTGCGACCGGTGACGTCGAGGAAGATGCCGAACATCGTCCGTCCGACGATCCCGACATCCTCGCCCTGCCCGCGTGCCGAAATCCAGCGGACCTCTTCGCCGATCATGATCCGGAAATCGGTCTCGTAGCTCCCCAGTACCGCGCGGGTGGCGGCGAACGCCGACCGGACGCGGTCGCGATCGGAGGGATGGATGTGCGCCGACAATTCCTCGAACGTGACTTCGGCACGCCATGGCAGGCCCCATAGGTCGAAGCCGCGCTCGTCCATCGTGAAGCCGTCGGTGTCGACGTTCCAGGCCCATAGCGCAACCCCGGCCGCGCTGACCGCGAGCCGCAGATGTTCGGGTTCCCAAGCGTGCGCCCTCGGTATCTCGGCAGTTCCGTCCGCAGTCACTTCTGCAATCCCCCGTCCGGACGCAAAGTCCGGCTACGACGCCTAATACACATTGCAATCCGTTTACGTTAACTTCGCGCAAGCGGTGTCACGGGCTAGATCGTTACCGTGTTGAAACCAGGCAGCCCGATCGACAGCGTTCCGGCCTCTACTGCCTCGACGGCCAGCATCCCGGCGCGATTGCCTGACGACCAGCGCTGTTCGATCGTGGGCCCTGAAAAGTCGAGCGCCTTGCCGGCGACTTCATCTGCCTGCTCGGTATAGGCGAGTCGGACCAGCGACAGCGCGAAATCCTGGCGGCCGGCATGCGCTGCCTGCCACCGTTCGATCGTGCGGCGGGATTGCGCGGCGAAGATCAGATCCTGCATGCGGCTCGTCGCCTCGCCCAATGTCGTCGGGCGTGGACCGTGGAGCGGCAACAGGTCGATCGCGATGCACAGTGTTGGTCGCGGTGGCGGTTCGCTGAGAACCGGGTCGAGCGGCAGGTTCGCGGACAGCCCGCCGTCGACCAGCCAGCGGCCGTCGATCTCCACTGGGGGGAACGCGACCGGCAGTGCGGCGCTGGCGCGGACGTGATCGGGTCCGATCTGCATCGCGGCGCTGTCGAATACGACATCGTTGCCGGTTTCGAGATCGACCGCAGTCGCGGTGTAGCGGCACGGGCCGGCATTGAGGCGCTCGAAGTCGACCAGCGTTTCCAGTGTCGTGCCAAGCTGGTTGGTTTCGAAGATCGACGGCCGGCTGTCGGTCCACGGTGTGAAGGCGGAGAGCATGGGGCCGAAAATGCCGGGACGACCGAGCGTTGCGGACCAGCCGACCGCGTTCGTCCGGCGGCTGGTTTCGAGGGCACTCAACCAAGGGGGCGCCGCGGCGCCAGACGGTGCGGGTCGCCAGAACGTTCGCAACGTCTCGATCCGGCGATCGGGAGCGGAACCGGTGATGAGGGCCCCGTTGATCGCGCCGATCGAGGCGCCGATGATCCAGTCCGGTTGGAGATCGTGCTCATGCAGTGCTTCGTAGACACCCGCTTCGAACGCGCCGAGCGCGTTGCCGCCGCTGAGGACGAGCGCAACGTCGAAGTCGCGCGCGGCCCCTGCCCGTTCGGCGTCCGGTGTCACCGGCTGGTATCCTTCGGCCGGCTGAGCGCGACCGCGATCCCGGCTCCGGCGACACCGAGCAACAGGATGGCGGGATGGAGTTTCTGTGCCTGCAATACGGTGCTCGATTTCCGCGCATGGACGTCCTGGCTTCCGCGCAATGCATCGACGCGCGGCTCATAGAGGTTGTCGCGGCGCGCCGGGTCACCGGGATCTTCCGGTTTTTGCTGCGCGACGGTGCCGACCAGTTCCATGATCTTGTCGCTCAACCGTGGCGCCGCGCGCGAAAGGAGCGAGGACAGCAGCCCCCCGCCCCCGGCATACAGTGTGCGTCGCGGAGTCTCGCAGGCAAACAGCACCGCGTCGGCAACGACCGAGGGTGCGTAGAGCGGCGGCGGCAGGCGTGGTGGCTGATCCATGAAGTTGCGCGCATGCTCGGGGAACGGCGTGTCGATCGCGCCCGGCTTGATGAGGGTGACGGAAATGTTGGCCCCCTCCTGCTCCAGTTCCATCCGCAGCGTGTCGGTCAGCGCCTGCACCGCATGCTTGGTCGCGCAATATGGACCCTGCTCGACGATCGCGCGGTCGCTAAGGATCGAACCGACGTTGATTATGGCGCCGCCACGGCCGCGTAGATGCCGCGCGGCGACCAGCGATCCGTGCAGCACGCCGAAATAGTTGACGTCGAATACCCGGCGGTGATCGGCGACCGGGACTTGCTCGAGCGTGCCGTAGGTGCCGGTGCCGGCGTTGTTGACCCAGCTGTCGAAGCCGCCGAACGCTTCGATCGCGACGGCCGACACACGCTCGACGGCGGCCATGTCGCTGACGTCCGCGGCGCAGATCGCGACGCGTCCGCCATCGGCGGACAGGCGATCGCGGAGTGCCTCGAGCGCTGCTTCGTTCCGCGCGGTGGCCACGACGGCCGCACCGCGGCGCACGGCTTCCTCGACTATGGCGAGACCGTTGCCGCTGGTTGCGCCGGTGACGACGATGATCTGATCGCGGAGGGGTTTCAGGGTGATGGCCATGGCGATCAGCGTCCCAGCGGCGAGGTTGCGTAGCCGGCGAGCAGGGCCGCCACGTCGTCGTAGATCGCGATCGCGCCTGCCGACTTAAGTTGCTCGTCCTTGAACTTGCCCGATCGGACCGCGACCGCGGCGATTCCGCATTTGGCCGCGGCTTCGATGTCGTAGGGCGTGTCGCCGACCACGATCACCTCGGTGGGATCGATTCCCGGCAGCTTCTTCAGCGCGGTCGCGAAGATGTCCGGTGCGGGCTTGGTCTTCTCGACGTCGTCGCTGCTCGTCGTCGCGGCGATCAGGTCGCGTGCGTCGAGCAGGTCTATGTAATGGTCGAGTTCTGCCTCGGAGGCCGACGATGCCAGTACGACCTGCTGCCCGAGACCATGCGCGTGGGCCAGAAGGTCGTGCGCTTGCGCGAACGGCTTGGCGGTTTCCAGGTATTTTGCCTTGAAGATCGCGCCGTGCGTGTCGCCGAGCTTTTCCTGCTGATCCTCGTCCGCGTCGGGCAGCAGCGTCGGCACGAGCATGTCGGTCCCCTTGCCGATCTGGTCGTGGATCATCTGGCGGTCGAACGACGCGCCGACGGTCGCGAACGCCTCCTCCCAGGCGAGGACGTGCATGTCGTTGGTGTCGACCAGCGTGCCGTCGATATCGAAGAGAATGGCTTTGATCTGCATGAGGCTATCCCGGATCTGAAATCGTGCACCCGCCTGTCGGAACGCCGCAGTGCCGTGCAAGGCGTGGCGGGCGAACGGCGTCGGCAGACTGCGATAGCGTCCTAACGGTCCACACTCCGAATTGGCCCCGGCGTCCGCAAACTTGGTAGGTCAATCGCCGTCGCGCAGAGGAAGCCGCAGCATCAATGTCGCAACCGCAACGATGTCACAGAGCGATCAGACGGGACAAGTCCTTACGATGTATGGAATTTTATTGTGGCATCTCAATTTAGTTTAAGTTCGTCGATATTGATCACAATCAACATAGAATTTTAACTGCGGATATTGGCTTGACGCAGGAACGATGACGCCACTTTGATCGCTATACTCCCCGGGATATGTTCACGCTGACGGCGGCGACGCGGAAACGTCGCGGCCGAGACTTCGTGGCGACGGTGCATAGTGTTGATGATGATCAGGCGGCGTTTGCGCCATTGCCGAGTCATGTCTGATGCGATGTCGTGTCGTGCGTGAGCACTAGGCTGCAATTCTATGACGGAGATCTTCTGATGCGCGCACTTGTTTGGCATGGAAAAGGCGATGTTCGGGTCGATACTGTTGCAGATCCCGAGATCAAGCATCCGCGCGATGCGATCATCAAGGTCACGGCCTGCGCGATCTGTGGGTCCGATCTTCATCTACTCGACGGGTATCAGCCGACGATGCAGGCGGGTGACATCTTGGGGCACGAGAACATGGGCGTCGTCGTCGCGCTCGGCTCCGAAGTCACCAATCTGAAGATCGGCGACCGTGTCGTCGTGCCGTTCACGATCAGCTGCGGCGATTGCTTCTTTTGTCGCAAGGGGCTGTTCTCGGCGTGCGAGCGGACCAATCCGAACTCCGAGATGGCGATCAAGGCGATGGGCCATTCGCCAGCCGGTCTGTTCGGGTTCAGCCATATGCTGGGCGGCTATTGCGGCGGCCAGGCCGAGTATCTGCGCGTCCCGATGGCCGATATCGGTCCGATCAAGGTTCCCGACAGCGTCACCGACGAGCAGGCGCTGTTCCTCTCCGACATCTTCCCGACCGGCTACATGGCCGCCGAGAATGCGCAGATCGAGCCGGGCGATACCGTGGCGATCTGGGGCTGCGGTCCGGTCGGCCAGTTCGCGATCCGCTCGGCGCTAATGCTGGGCGCGGGCCGCGTGATCGCGATCGACGAGGTGCCCGAGCGTTTGGCGATGGCCGAGGCTGGCGGTGCGGAGACGATCAACTTCGCCGAAGTCGACAGCGTCTATGACGAGCTCCAGTTCCGGACCAAGGGCCGCGGTCCCGACAGCTGCATCGATGCGGTCGGCGCAGAGGCTTCGGGGCATGGCGCCATGGATGCGGTGATCGACAAGGTGAAGGCGGCGACGTTCCTCGCGACCGACCGCGTACACGTGTTGCGCGAGGCGATCATGAGCTGCCGGATGGGCGGTACGGTGTCGATCCCCGGCGTCTATGTCGGGATGGGCGACAAGATCCCGATCGGCGCGATGATGAACAAGGGGCTGACGATCAAGACCGGCCAGACCCACGTCCAGGCCTATACCAAGCCGCTGCTCGCGCGGATCGAGGCGGGCGACATCGACCCGAGCTTCGTCGTGACGCACCCGGCCAGCCTCGAAGATGCGCCCGAGATGTACCAGAAGTTCCGCGACAAGCAGGACGGCGTCATCAAGGTCGTGCTCCGGCCGTAACCCCTTCTCGGCCCGGTCCGCTCCCGATGAGCGGACCGGGCCGGTTTTTGATCCGCTACATTCAGAAGGACGTACCGATGAGTGACAAGGTTCAGACCCCCGTTCCCGGCAATCCCGGCAGCAAGGGCGCGCCGGACGGCGTTTCGGACTCGCCGCGCGGGAAGGACGGCGCTGACGTTCACGGCCGCAGCGAAGGCGGCGAAAGTGGCGGCGGGTCCTATCCCAACCCGCATGCCGGCAAGACCGAGACGAACACCGGTTTCATGGCGCATGGCGGCCAGACCGACATCGCCTATCACGGCGGCGGCCAGGCGGGCGAAGACGGTGGCCATGCCGGAAACGGCGTCGCGGGCTCGAGCGGCAGTGACCGCACGACGATCGCCGCCGACCCCGATGCGGACCGCGAGCCGCATGAGATCGCGGCCGAAGGTAAGACAATCGAGGTCGTCGAGACGTCGGGCATCGCCGAGGCCGAGGCCGACGGCAAGATCGGTACCGATGCCGACTACGAGGACGAGCAGAAGCAGCCCGGCGCCGGCTGAGGTCGCCGCGCCCAAGTCTGCATTTCCCGCAATTCAAAACCAGCCGCCGCGCATTCCGCCGGTGAGCCCATAAGGATGATCCCATGTCTGCACCCGAAGATCTCCAGGAAATCTACACCGACGAACTGAAGGATCTGTGGTCCGCGAACGACCAGATGAAGAAGGTCCTCAAGAAGATCACGTCCAAGGCGAGCGACGCATCGCTGAAGGAGATGCTGACCAAGTCGCAGGCGGACATCGAGACGCATACCGACCTGCTCAAGGACCTGATCGCATCGAACGATGAGAAGGTTTCGAAGGAGCATTGCAAGGGCATGGAAGGCCTCGTCGCAGAAGCCACCAAGCATGTCCTCGAGGAAGGTCCGGAGAAGGGCCCGCTGCTCGATGTGATGATCATCGCGCAGTATCAGCGGATGACGCACTACGGGATCGCCGGGTTCGGTACGGCCGCCGCCTATGCCAAGGCGCTCGGCCTCAAGGACGACCACAAGAAGCTCAGCGCGGCCACCAAGGACATCTACGGTGGCGACGAATATATGACGAAGCTCGCCGAGACGGCCGTCAACATCGACGCCGAAGACGAATAAGCTTTAGCGCCCGCCGACCGCGGCTCGGCGGGCGCTGACCCCTGCCATATATTCGACGAAAGCAACGCCGATGACGACTTACCCCTTAAGCGAAGCGGCCACCATCTATCCGGGAGAGACGCTGGATGTCGCTTCGTCCGAACCGATTGGACAGGGCACCCTGGAAGATTGCGCCGACATCGTTGCCGGCTTGCCGACCGAGACGCAGCAGTCTGTCGTCATCCGGATGAACGATCTCGACATGACCTTCGGCCCACAGGACATACTTGAGCTTCTAGGATTCCTACGCGAGGAAACTCCGGGGCTGTCCGACAACGACATTACGGAAATCAAAACCACGAGTTCATAGGGCGTGACACGTTCGACGATTAGATCCTGCTGCGCGACCTGTACGTGAAGCGCCCCGCTGAGCTTGGCCACACTACTGAGCACGCCTCAGCCGTTCAGCTATCACCTGCTTTGGCGGGTGGTTACCTTGCTGTACGGAACGAACTGACCAAGGGATACGAAGCCGCGCGGGAAACGGGATCCACGATCGATCAGACGCACGGTGTCGATGCTGCAAAGTTGCGAGCCATTGGTACGCGTGACGAGAATGTCGTCGCGACGCAAGGATTCAGCGCCGGACCGTGGAACATTGACGTAGAGCCGGCTGCCCACCGTGTAGACGATCGCCCTGCCGTCGATGATCTGGGACGCGTTAGAGCCGGACAGGCTGATGCAATTGACGGGCTTGCCCACGACACGACCAGCCAGGATTTTCTGAAGATGTACGTCCGGAGTATCGCGGTGGGCCGCAACAGCAGGGCTGGCTAAAACCAAGGCGGTCAGAAGCATCGATTTGAACATGGTTCCTTGTACCGTTGCTTTTCTGAACGGTTGCTGATCAATCGTACGAAGTCGCAAGCCGTGATACGCGTTAAGTCTCGTAGGAACTTCCATCGTTGAACTTCACCTAAGTCGAAATGCGCGGCGCGCAAGCCAAGGCTCATTCCGAACGCCGTTACGGTCGAGGCGGGCGTGCCGTCATCTAGGTCCTCGTACTCCGCACGTTCCGGGATAGGGAAACCGGGCTTTGTCATGAGGGAAGGTGTCATGAGGGAAGGTCCGAACGTCCCGCCGTCCTCGGGCATGTCGCTATGATTGATTGGCCCAATTAATGCTGACCGTATAATCGATTGGACAAATGTCTGCCATGTCCGCATCTTCCAATCACGCAGGTAACACTGATTGAGAGAGGACGCCGACATGGCCGATTACGAACAACCCAAGAGCAGCGGTTGCCCCATGGGCCCGAACGGCGGCGGCGAGGTCAAGGCCCGCTCGCTGCTGGGTCGCACGAACAAGGATTGGTGGCCGGACGCGCTGCCGATCGACATGCTGCACCAGCACGGCGTCTCCCCCGACCCGATGGGCGATGAGTTCGACTATGCCGAGTCGTTTCAGCAGCTCGACTATGCCGCGCTGAAGGCTGACCTGACTGCGCTGATGACCGACAGCAAGTCCTGGTGGCCGGCTGATTACGGTCACTACGGCCCGTTCATGATCCGTATGGCGTGGCACGCCGCCGGCACCTACCGCGTGACCGATGGTCGCGGCGGGTCGTCGTCGGGTCAGCAGCGCTTCGAGCCGCTCAACTCGTGGCCGGACAACGGCAACCTCGACAAGGCACGCCGCCTGTTGTGGCCGCTGAAGCAGAAGTACGGCAAGAACATCAGTTGGGCAGACCTGTTCATCCTCGCTGGCAACGTCGCGATCGAGAGCATGGGCGGACCGATCTTCGGCTTCGCCGGCGGCCGCAAGGACGTCTTCGCTTCCGAGGGCGACACGTTCTGGGGTGCTGAAGAGCTGTGGGTCAACGAGGGCGCACAGACGCGCATCAGCGAAGACCTGCCCGAGCTCGAAGGACCGCTCGCCGCGATCCAGATGGGGCTCATCTACGTCAACCCGGAAGGTCCGGGCGGTGATCCGAACCCTCTCCTGTCCGCTCGCGACATGAAGGCGACGTTCCAGCGGATGGCGATGAACTCCGAGGAAACCGTTGCGCTGACCGCCGGCGGCCACGCGTTCGGCAAGGCGCACGGCGCCAAGCCAGCCCCGCATTTCAAAGCGCCGTCTTCCGAATCCGTGCACATGCAGGGCCTTGGCTGGCTGACCGACAGCGAGGAGATCGGCCAGGGCCATATCACGACCTCGGGCGTCGAGGGCGCATGGTCGAACAACCCGACCAAGTGGACCGGCGACTATCTGCGCCTGCTGTTCAAGTACGAGTATGAGCTGACCGAGAGCCCGGCCGGCGCGAAGCAGTGGCAGCCGGTCAACCCCGAGCACGAGGACATGGCCCCCGACGCACGAGATCCGAACAAGCGCGTGCCGACGATGATGACCACCGCCGACATGGCGCTGAAGATGGACCCTGAGTTCCGCGAGATCGCGCTGCGCTTTCGTGACGATCAGTCGGCACTCGACGACGCGTTCGCACGCGCCTGGTTCAAGCTGACGCACCGCGACATGGGTCCGCGCGTTCGCTACCTCGGGCCTGAGGTTCCAGAAGAGATGCTGATCTGGCAGGATCCGGTTCCTGAGGGCACCGCGCCGTCGGACGCCGACGCTGCTGCGTTCAAGGACGCCGTGCTGTCGAGCGGGCTGACGATCGGCGAGCTGGTGAAGACCGCCTGGGCGTCGGCATCGAGCTATCGCCGGTCGGACCACCGCGGTGGTGCGAACGGCGCACGCATTGCGCTCGCCCCGCAGAAGGACTGGCCGGTCAACGAGCCAGAGCAGCTGAGCAAGGTCCTGGCCAAGCTCAACGAACTGCGCGGCGATATGTCGCTCGCCGATGCGATCGTGCTGGCCGGTTCTGCAGCGGTCGAGAAGGCGGCGCGCGATGCCGGTCACGACGTATCGGTGCCGTTCCTTGGCGGACGCGGTGACGCCACGCAGGAGTGGACGGATGTCGAGAGCTTCGTGTGGATGGAGCCGCAGGCCGATGGCTTCCGCAACTACCTGAAGACGCGGCACCCGGTGAAGACCGAGGAGCTGCTGCTCGACAAGGCGTCGCTGCTCGGCCTGTCCGCGCCGGAGATGACCGTACTGGTCGGTGGCCTGCGCGTACTCGGTGCGAACTTCGGCGACGCGCCCGAGGGCGTGCTCACCGAGCGCAAGGGCCAGCTGACGAACGACTTCTTCGTCAACCTGCTCGACAACGACACGTTCTGGGATCTGGTCGACACATCGAGCGACGAGAAGTTCATCGGCTACGATCGTGGCGGTCGCGAGAAGAAGTGGCAGGCGACCCGCACCGACCTGATCTTCGGCTCGAACTCGCAGTTGCGCGCGACGGCCGAAGTCTATGCCGAGAACGGTCACGAGCAGAAGTTCGTTCGCGACTTCGTCAAGGCGTGGGTCAAGGTCATGAACGCCGATCGTTTCGACGTCACGGCCAAGCCCCTGTCGTCCAACCAGGCTAGCTGAGCGTAGTTGGCGTCTGACAAGCGGTGGTCGTTCGGACAATGTTCCGGGCGACCATCGCTTATCCGCGCCCCGGTCTGGCGCGGATGTTGGCAGGCGCTGATCTGCCGACATCGCATGATATGCAACAGAAGCGGGCCCGGCTCGATCGCGGCCGAAGGTTCGAGTCTGACCAAGTCGAGCTATTGCTGCCTATTGCTGCGGAACCTCGATGTGACTGCCCTGTAGGTGGTCGACGGATCAATCCGCCGGGTGAATGATTGTCTGGTGATGAACATCGGCACATCACACCATTCATCATCTGACGACGTAGCGAATGAGCTCGAGCTGAAGTTGGAGGTCGATGCGGACGAGATCGATCGGCTCGTTGCAGTCGAGATACTTCCCAGCTCGCCGACCAAGATCATTCACCAGGTGTCGACCTATTTCGACACGCCGAACCAGGATCTCCGCGCGGCAGGGCTTTCCCTTCGCGTACGAACCGCGGACGGCAGACATGTCCAGACGATCAAGGCCAGCGGCGGTGCTGCGGCAGGCCTGTTCGTCCGTCCGGAATGGGAACGTGACGTAGCGGGGTTCGAACCGCAGCTGGAGTCCGGCACGCCGATCCTGATGCTGATCGGACGGGAAACGCTCAAGACGATCAAGCCCGCGTTCACTGTCACGATCACGCGGCGGCAATGGGTCGTGGATCACGACGGCGGCACTGTCGAACTGGTTGCCGATACTGGGACCGTCACGGCTGGCGACCGCGCAACGCCCGTATCCGAACTCGAACTCGAACTGAAAGGCGGCTCGCCGACTGCGATCTTCGCGCTTGCCCGCGCACTCGGAGGCGAGATACCGCTTCGGCTTGGCGTCCTGTCCAAGGCCGAGCGAGGATATCGGCTGATCGGCCCGGCGACGCTGGACGCGGTCAAAGCCGAGAAACTGCATCTTGCAGCGGATACCAGCACGGCCGAAGCCTTCGCGCAGATCGTCGGAACCTGCCTGCGGCATTTCCGGCTCAACGAGACCATCCTGCGGCGCTCTCCCGACCACGAGGCGTTGCACCAGACCCGGGTCGCCTTGCGGCGGTTGCGGTCCGCATTGTCGATCTTCAAACCCGTCGTCGCCGACGATCGCTTTCCGCATCTCGCGAGTGAACTGAAATGGCTGGCAGGATCGCTCGGCCCCGCGCGCGACCTCGACGTGCTTCGTGAACGACTTGGTGAGGCTACGAACCCCGCGCTCCTCGTGGCGCGCGACGAAGCGTATACGGTCGCCCTGGACGCGCTGGACTCCCGACGTACGCGCGACCTGATGATCGACATGGTCGAATGGACGGCGCTGGGTGATTGGCGCAGCCAGCCTTCGGATCCGGAAGCGGTACACGCGCCGGCGGCCATCTTCGCGAGCGAAGTGATCGGTAAATTGCGCCGGCGGATGAAGCGACGCGGTCGCGATCTCGACCACCTTGACGACGAAGCGCGCCACGAGGTCCGGATCACGGCGAAGAAGCTGCGGTACGCGACTGGGTTTTTCCAAAGCCTGTACCCGTACAAACCGTCACGGCGACGGTTCAAGGCGTTCGCGAAACATCTTCAGGCTTTGCAGGACCATCTGGGTAACCTGAACGATCTGGCGACTGCGCCGGCGCTGATGGAGCGGTACGGTTTGGATCAACATACGTCGTTGCCGGCAGTCGAACGGGAGCAGATCTTGTCCGATGCGACCGAAGCGTACGAGCGATTGATGGACGCTAAGAGGTTTTGGTAAAGCGCTGTGAGCAGCCTTAAAAGGCGTTTGCATCGCACATGAGGTTTGGGCTCGACGCCGCGGGGCCATGTTTCGAGACCGCCCTATTCCTCGATCGGGGTTGATCTCGTCGATTAAATTAGCGCGGCCGCCCTTTGTCGTGCAGTGCTGTTGACACTGTTCGCCGATGCAGCGCTTTCCTCGAATATTGGTGTTTGAGGAGCTTGCGTGCCCAACCTCGATTTTGCACCCCCCGCGCCATATACCGCTGATCTCAACAGCTGCGACCGAGAGCAAATCCAGCACATCAATTCGATCCAGTCTTTTGGATTTTTGCTTGCGGTTTCGGGTGACTGGACGATTTCGCACGTATCCGCGAACGTCAATCATTTTCTCGGCCGGCCCGTGAACGCGCTACTCGGTGCCCAATTGCAGGACGTCATCCGGCACGAAGCGGTCCACGCTATCCGCAACCGGTTGTCGATCTTGATATCCCCGGACGGCGTCGAGCGAAGCTTTGGCGTTCAGCTTTTGGACGACGGTCGATACTATGATCTCGCGATCCACCGATCGCGGGATCTGATCATCGTCGAGGCCGAGCCGAGCGCTACCCCGATCGATCTGAACGCCGGCGCGATGGTGCGCTCGATGCTCGCGCGCATCAAGGCGCAGGCCGATTTCCTTCCCGAAGCGGCGCGGCTCATGCAGGCCCTGACCGGCTTCGACCGGGTCATGATCTATCGGTTCCATCCCGACGGATCGGGCGAGGTGGTGGCGGAGCGCGCACGTAGCGGGCTCGAGCCCTTCCTGGGACTGCGCTATCCGGCCAGCGATATTCCGAAGCAGGCGCGCGCGTTGCTGGTGCGCAATCCCGTCCGGATCCTCGTCGAGGTCGACGCCGAATCCAGTCCGCTCGTCGCCCTAGAGGGGGCTGCGACGGGACCGATCGACCTGTCGATGAGTACGCTGCGCACGCACTCCGCGATGCACATCGAATTTCTCCAGAACATGGGCGTTGGCGCAACCATGACGGTGTCGCTGGTGCGCGACGGCGCGCTGTGGGGACTGATCTCGTGTCACCACCGGGGCCGGCGCCACGTCGGGTTCGAGCAGCGGACGACCGCTGAACTCTTTGGCGAGGTCCTGTCGCTGCTCATCGAGAAGCGTGAGCGGGCCGAGATCGAATCCTATGACGCGCACACGCGCGAACTTCGCCGGCAGTTGATCGCAACAGTGGTCGAGCGCGGGGCGGCGAAGCGCACCGTCGCACATCTCGCAGCCGATGTTGCCCACCTCATCCCGTGTGACGGGTTCGCGACCTATGTCGACGGGGTGGTGACCGTGAAGGGTGACACGCCGACCATCCCGGAATGCCAGAGCCTGCGCCCTTTCCTGGACGAACACGCTGCCGACCGGATATTTGCCACCGCAGAGCTAGGACGTATGTATTCACCGGCACGAGATTTCGTCGACCGGGCGGCCGGGCTCCTCGTCCTTCCCATCTCTCGCTTGACCCAGGATTATCTGGTCTTCTTCCGGCACGAGACCGCGCATGCCGTCACCTGGGCCGGCCGCCCCGACAAATTGCATGAAGTCGGTCCCGACGGACCGCGCCTGTCGCCCCGCAAGAGCTTTAGTGCTTGGCGCGAGATCGTGCGCGGCAAGTCGACGATCTGGACGACGGCCGAGCTCGCGGCCGCGGAGATGATGCGAGTCACGCTGCTCGAAATCGTGCTGCAAAATGCGGGTATGTCGGCAACGGAGGGTCGGGCGACGACGCAGAAGCAGGAATTGCTGATCGCGGAACTCAACCACCGCGTCCGCAACATCCTCGGGCTGATCCGTGGCCTGGTCGCGCAAAGCCGGCTCAGCGCGCAGGACGTCGATACCTTCGCCTCGGTACTGGGCGACCGTATCCATGCGCTGGCGCGTGCCCATGACCAGATTACCGCGAAGAACTGGGGGCCGGGCTCGCTCGCCGCCCTGATCGCGACCGAGGCGGGCGCGTTCCTCGGCGACGATGCCGCACGCATTTCGTTCGATGGGCCTCCCATGCTGCTACAGCCGCAAGCCTTTTCGACCGTGGCGCTCGTCATTCACGAACTCATGACCAACGCTGCCAAACACGGCGCACTTGCCTGTGCCAAGGGCCATGTCACGATCGCCTGGACTCTTTTGCCAGAGGGCGATCTCGTCCTAGTTTGGACCGAAACTGGCGGTAACGAAGTCGCGGCGCCAACGAGGCGCGGTTTCGGATCGACGATCATCGAGCGGTCGATTCCGCACGAACTTGGCGGGGAAGCGAGCCTCGACTACGCGCCGACCGGGCTGCATGCGCGGTTCGTCGTACCTGCCACCCTCATCCGGGAGGGTGGCGATGCCTCTCCCATCCTACCCATCAGCGTCCGAGAGAAGAGCGTGCAATCCTGGATCGCCGGCGTAGCGCTGTTGGTCGAGGACAATATCATCATCGCCCTCGAAGCGGAGCAGTTGCTGATCGACCTGGGTGCTGAAAGCGTACTCGTGGCGAGCAGCGTGGAGGAGGCTCTGCGCCTGTTGGACTCGGAAACACCGGGCTTCGCGCTCCTTGACATCAACCTCGGTACCGAGACGAGCTGGCCGATCGCCGAACGCTTGCGCCAACTCGGTGTGCGCTTCATCTTTGCGTCCGGCTATGGCGACGCGGTCGATTTCCCGATCGAGCACCGCCAAGTCCCGATCGCAACCAAGCCGTATTCGAAGGCATCGATCGGTGCGCTGCTAGCGGCGAGTAGTTGATCCGGTCGCTGGCGACAAAAACTGCCAGGGGCTGACAAACCCGACCGGTCTCCGCCGCGATCAAGGGTTCGGGCCCTTTTCCAAGGCATCCCTTTGTCCGCGAGCGTAGCGACTCCGCAATGAGCATCAGTCGGCCGCTCATCTTCTCGCGGACGACTGAGCGCCTGATCCAATCCGACGTTGGGTATGGGCGATGCCTTCCCGTCCATCGCGCACGCGTTTAGTTTTCGCCCTGAATTGGACACCGTGTGCCGGCGTGCAGCCTGATCCAGGGGGTTCCGAACCTCAATAGTGCACATTGCACAGGTTGCTGTGGAAAGCGCGTCTGGACCCATTGCGCTGTGGTAGCGCTATCGATATCTTGGAGGAAATAACGATAAAATTGGGAGAGCGACTATGGGATTCGGGTTCCGCGCGACCGCCGTTCGTCGATGGGCTGGCCACCCTCTTTTGTGCCTCTCCACCTTGTCGATGGGGATCTCGCCAGCGATGGCACAGACCGATATCATGGCGCCTATCGCTATCCCGGCGCAGCCCGGCGCCATCGTGCTTGATACCGGTAAACTGCCCGCATCGAGCGCACCGGAGGCGTGGCACTCGCAATATGGCAGCGTGTTCGCGCGCAACGTCACCGTCGCGACGCTGACCCCCTTCCTGCCGGATCCCGCAAAGGCCACCGGTACCGCGGTGATCGTCGCGCCGGGTGGCGGGTTCCGCACGCTGTCGATGCAGAATGAAGGCTGGGACGTGGCTCGCGCACTTGCCGCAAAGGGCGTCGCAGCGTTCGTGCTGAAATATCGCCTGAATCAGACGCCGCAGGATCTCGCGACGTTCGCACGTCCTACGCCACCGAGCGCGCAGCCACCACGGCCGGACCCCGCCGCGATGATGGCAGGCCTGGCACCGCAGATCGCCGATGCACGCGCTGCGTTCGCCACCGTCCGCAAGCGTGCCGGCGAATGGCATGTCGACCCCGCTCGCATCGGCATGGTCGGTTTTTCAGCCGGGGCGATGCTGACGATGGCGACCACCGTCGCGGGGCAGGACGCGAAACCGGCGTTTATCGGCAACATCTACGGTCCGCTCACCGCGATGACGGTGCCGGCCGACGCGCCGCCGATGTTCGTTGCGCTCGCGGCGGACGATCCCTTCTTCGGCAATGGCGGCTATGGGCTGATCGACAGCTGGCGCACGGCCAAGCGCCCGGTCGAGTTCCACCTGTTCGAACAGGGCGGTCACGGCTTCGGCATGTACCCGAAGACGACGACGAGCACTGGCTGGTTCGATGAATTCACCCGCTGGATGGCGATGCACGGCTGGCTGAAACCGGCGCAGTAAGCTTGTTCCCACCCGTTTTACGACGTCTTCGCTGGAGAGCCGCGCAACCAAGCGCGCCACCGGCCATGATTTTCGACAGGAGAGATGCGTGTCACGCAAGGTTATCCCCACCCTCCTCACTTCGGTGGGTCTATGGGCATTTTCAGGCGCGATCTACGCGCAGTCGCTCACGGTAAGCCCTGCCGAGACGCTCGAGACGCAGGGGCTGAGCGTAATCGTCGACCAGAACCAGTTCAGCCCGATCTTCTTCGACGAAAAGAATGCCGGGATCCAGATCGTGTTGCACGGCGACCGGATCGCGACCGACGGCGCGGTCCGGCTCGACAACACGCCCGAGCAATGGGCGCGGGTACCCGCCTTCATCAGCCGCACGCGGGGTACCGAACCCAACCAACTTGTGGTGCGCTCCGCCTACAAGGACGCCAAGCTCGACTACAGCGTCACGGTGACAGCCGAGGGCGACGGATTCCGGATCGCCGTCGATCTAAAACGGCCCTTGCCCGCCGAGCTAGTCGGCAAGGCCGGTTTCAATCTCGATTTCCTGCCGACCGCCTATTTCGGCAAGACGTACCTGATGGATGCGGCGCCGGGGCTGTTTCCGCGTCACCCGACCGGACCGATGGCGAAGGACGGCTCGGGCGACCCTCTGCCGCTGGCGTCGGGGGGCAGGTCGATCACGCTCGCGCCCGAGGATCCACTGACGCGGGTCACGATCACGTCGGATCAGGGACCGCTCGCGCTGTATGATGCCCGCGCGCGTGCGCAGAACGGATGGTTCGTCGTGCGATCGATGATCGCGGCGGGGGCCAAGGACAACGCGGTTGTCTGGCACGTCCGCCCCAACGTCGTGAAGAACTGGACGCGCCAGCCCGTCGTCTCCTTCAACCAGGCGGGCTATACCCCTGCCCGTCCCAAGGTCGCGCTGATCGAGCTCGACCCGAACTTCAAGGCGCCGGGCGAGGCGGAGCTGGTCAGGCTTACCGCCGACGGCCGGCAACAGTCGGTGTTCCGCGCCAGGACGAAGCCGCGCGGACATTGGACGCGGTACGACTATGCGGCGTTCGATTTCTCAAGCGTGCGCGAACCCGGCATCTACGCGATCTCGTATGCGGGGAAGACGACCAACCCCTTCCGCATCTCGACCGACGCCTATGACCGGATCTGGCAAACCTCGCTTGACACGTTCATCGCCGAGCAGATGGACCATGTCGGGATCCGCGAACAATACCGCGTCTGGTCCGCCCCCTCGCATCTCGACGACGCACGCCAGGCACCACCGAACATCGTGCATTTCGACGGTTACAAGATGGGTGCAAAGCTCGACTCGCCGTTCAAGGCCGGCGAGCATATCCCCGGGCTCGCGGTCGGCGGCTGGCAGGATGCAGGCGACTACGACATCCAGACGCCCGAGAACGCATCGGTGGTACGCGACCTCGTCTGGGCACGCGAACTGTTCGGGCTCGACTGGGACGAGACGAGCATCGACGAGGCGGCGCGCGCGGTCGAGATCCGCAAGCCCGACGGCATCGAGGATTCGCTACAGCAAATCCGCCACGGCACGCTGCAACTGCTCGCGCAGTACAAGGTGTTCGGGCACGCCATCGTCGGCATCGTCGACCCGGCGCTGCGGCAATATGCGCATCTGGGCGAAGCCGGGTCGCAGACCGACGGGTTGACGTTCGACCCCACGTTAAAACCCACCGAGCACAAGGCCGGCGCATCGGGTACGCAGGACGATCGCTGGGCGTTCACCACGGATCTTCCCGCGAACAACCTGCTGGTCGCGGGCGCGCTCGCTGGGGCCGCACGGACGCTGGCCGCCAGCGACCCGAAAATGGCGTCGGAAGCTCTAGCCGCTGCCAAGGCCATGTGGACCAGGCAGCAGCAGGGCGTCGTTGCGGCAGGCGACGGGCGCGATGATTCGACCTCGCCTCGCTCTGCCGAGGGTGCCAATGTCGCCGCGACCGTGGAACTGCTGATCACCAGCAAGGGCGACGCACTCTATGCGAACCGCCTGCGCGCGTTGCTGCCGGTGATAAAGCAGAACTTCGAATGGGTCGCGGGGCCGGCGGTGCGCGCAATCCCGTTTATGGACGCCGCATACCGGGCACAGTTGACGCCATTGGTCCGCGACTTGAAGGCCAAGGCCGACCAGGACCAGGCCAAGAACCCGTTCGGCGTGCCGATCAGCGACGGCGCCTGGGCGGGGTCGAACCAGGTCGTCAGCTTCGGCACGACGATGTATCTCTTGCACAAAGCGTATCCAGAGCTGGTCGGAACCCAGTACACGCTCGACGCGATCGATTATGTTTTGGGGCGGCATCCGGCGAACAACCTGTCGCTGGTCTCGACCGTCGGGACGGCCTCGAAGCTGGTTGGCTACGGGCATAATCGCGCGGACTACAGCTTTATCCCAGGTGGAATGGTGCCGGGCGTGCTGATCGTCAAACCGGACTTCCCCGAACTGAAGACCGACTGGCCGTTCCTGTGGTTCGAGAACGAATATACGGTCAGCACGACATCGGCCTACATCCTCGCCGCGCGGGCGGCGGTGGCCGCAGCGGGAGAGGCCAAGTGAAACGAACGGTATTGATGGCGTTCGCGCTGCTGGCTGCCGCGCCGCTGGGGGCACAGGATCCTGCGCCGGAGCAGCCACCGCATTATACCATGATCAAGCTGTGGCCGAACGGCGCGCCGGGATCGGCCGCGCGTCGCGGCGAGGCCGAAGTCGTGCGCGACTATTGGGTTCGCAACATCCACAATCCGTCGCTGATCGCCTTCCCCGCTCCCCCTGCGCACCGCAACGGAACGGCGATGGTGATCATGCCCGGCGGTGGTCACAAATTGCTGGTCTGGACCAACGAGGGCACCAAGGTCGCAACCGCGCTCAACCGCATGGGCGTGACCGCGTTCGTACTCAAATACCGTCTCGCGAACGAAGCCGGCTCGAAATACTCGGTCGAGGGCGATGCTGCGGACGACGCGCGGCGCGCGCTGCGCTGGGTCCGAGCGCATGCCGCCGACTATGGCATCGACCCGCAGCGTGTGGGTGCGATGGGTTTTTCCGCTGGCGGTGAGCTCGTGTCGCTGATCGCGGACAATCCAGAACCGGCAGGACGCGTCGCCCGCGATGCCGTCGACAAGCAACCCGCACGCCCCGATTTCCAGGTCCTCGTTTTCCCCGGACCCCGCGGCATCCCGGCCACCGCCGTCGCGGATGCGCCGCCCGCATTCCTGGTCGCCGGCAGCCGCGATCCCTGCTGCGCGGCGCCCACGGTCGCGCTCTACGAACAACTGCGGAAGAGCGGCGTGTCGGCGGAATTGCACATGTATGCCGACAGCGGCCATGCGTTCAATCTCGACGAGTCGGACCGGATCTCGATCCTGCATTGGCCGGATCGCCTGCAAGACTGGCTGGCCGACGGGGGCTGGCTTTCGCCGCGGCCTGCGAAGTGAACCCCGGATGATGTCCTTCCTCTGGACCCGTATCACGCCGTGGCGATCCGCAGTGTCGCCGCATGAACCGTCATCAATTGACGTCCGCAGTTTTGCGAACGCCGATCATCAACTCTCACTGGTTAGGGGACCATCGGGCCGCTGTTCTACCCTCGCTGATCGTTCATAGACCGCTACGACCGCGATGAACGGAATTCTCGGTTTCCGGCCCCCTCCTCCATGAGGCCGCGAGTAATGCGACCAGCAGATCTGCGTAACGCCATCCGTCTGCCCTCGCTGCAATCGCTGACAGGCAGTCTTGATCGTCGCGACCAGGGCGGCCCGGGCCGGTCATATTTGGTTTCATGTTCAAGTCGAACAGTTTGAACGTTCCTTGACGGTCGGCCCGGCAGTCGATCCGGATCGCCGTGCGCGCGTCGACGAACGATGCTGCCGCAACGCAGGCGTCGATCATGGCACCGATCGCCGGATCAAGCAGGCGCTCCGGATCGATCGCCACGCTGTTGGCAGTCACAGGTACGTCGCCATTGTACGGCGCCACGCCGCCGCGCTGGTCAAAACGGTACACGGGTCGCAAGGCCCAATGCTCGCGCCCACGCGATCCATCGGGACAGGCGGAGGCAGGCGGCATGACCGTGACGGTCATCTCGTCCCCAGCGAGATACTCCTCCACCATGAGCATGTCGCCGAACGTTGCATATTCGATCAAGGCCGCGGATGCGCTCCGCAGCGCGTCGATATCGTCGACCAGCGTGACACCCTGGCTGCCACGCCCGCGTACGGGTTTGACGATCAGGGGAAATGTCATGCCATGTTCGGCATAGGCTTGCTCGACGTTCGCAAGGGCAGAGACGCCTTCCCTTGAAGTATTGGCCAGCAGGAAGGACCGTGCAACCGGCAATCCTTTCCGCGCCAACATGCGGTTGGTCTCGAATTTATCGTCAAACGCCTGCATCGCTGCCGGAACCTGGCCGACGATGTCGAACTCGGCCAACACGGTCTCCAGCGGGTGTCCGGCGAACAACACCGTGTTCGCCCACAGCACGGTTGCTCCGGCACTCTTCGCTGCGCGGATACCAGCTGCGGTATCCGGAAAGACCCAGTCGAGCGCCGCGTTCGAATCCGGCAAAGGTACCGGAGTGACAATTTCGATGCCGGCCAGACGCAACGCATACGCCATGTCGGCGCCGCCATCGGAATATCCGCCGGGCTTAGCCTCCTTGCGCAAGCCGTTGATCAGCGGTGGCGGTAGCGCCTGGTACAGAATGGCGACGGGCGCTGGCGTCATTGAAATCTCCTCGTGCGTCGCCCGTAGCGTGCGGCACCGTCCTCTTGCAATTCCAGCCAGGACCTTGGAACGATGCGGTAGCCACGATCATCCCGGTTGACGGACAAGGAGCGCTCATGACGGACGGGTTGACGCGACGCACAATTCTGGCGGGCATAGGCCTTGGCCTGGGCGGCGGCGCGGCGCTGCCCGTCCATGCCCTGCCCGTCCATGCGGTGCCCGTCCATGCGGTGCCAGTATCGGCACGGCAGCGCAAAGATAGCGTTTTTCTGCTAAGCTACTTCACCGACAAGGACGAGGGCCGCGATGGGTTGAAGCTCGCGCGAAGCGACGACGGCTATGAGTTTACGCCGCTGGGCGGCGGGCGCGGCTTCCTGAATCCCGTGGTCGGGCAGGACAGACTGATGCGCGATCCGCAACTATCGCAGGGACCGGACGGGCTTTGGCATGTCGTCTGGACCAGCGACTGGTTTGGCTCGGTCATCGGTCATGCCACGTCGGCCGCGTTCCAGGGTGTTCGGAACTGCTGGGCGCCGGAAATTACCTTTGACGAAAGGGCGCGCGATTTCGTCGTCATGTGGTCGAGCAGCATCGACGGCAGGTTTGGCGCAACCCCCGGCGCGCGCTTCGACGGTCTAAAGCTGCGGCCTTATTATACTCGGACGCGGGACTTTCGACGCTTCTCGCCAACCAGGTTGCTCTTCGACCCCGGCACGGACTCGATCGACTTCACCCTGCTCAAGCTCACCGGCGGCGGCTTCCGATTGATCTACAAGGATGAAACCCATGACGTCGAACAGCGTCGCTGGCTGGTAAGCCGTGCGGCCGCCTCGCCGACCGGTCCGTTCGGTCCGGTCAGTGCCCCTTTCACCGGCACCATGACCGAGGGCCCTACCGCAATCCGGCTGAACGACCGGTACCTCGTCTATTACGACATTTACGAGAAGGGGCATTTCGGGGCCGCCTCAACGACCGATTTTGCGCATTGGCGGGACGAAACGATGCGCGTCCGCTTCCCGGAAAATGCTCGGCACGGCACAGTGATCAGCGTGCCCCGGGCCTTAGCCGACGCCATACCGTGATCGCCCCGGAATTGCGGCGCTGTCGGAGCGTTGTCCTGTAAATTGAGCGAAGCTGGAACTCGAGCGGCATGACGCCGCTAAACCGTGCGCTTCTGACCTACGCGCGCTCGGCAAGCTCGCGATCACGGTCACGCCGGCGTTAAGATCGCCGGCGTCGAGATCGGCGCCGCCTCATTTTATCTGAAAGAAATCGCACGGGCCAACCGCAAGCGCTTCTTCTGCTCGTGGCATTCGGCCAGCCAGCGATTAGCGATCGCGTTCGCCACGCTAATCGGCACCCCTCTATAACGCACTGACATCGGGTAGTTTTGCACCATGTAAATGCGCCGGTCACGCGCGTAGGGGCAGTTCCGGAGAGTGCATAAATGACCAGTAACAAAACTACCGCGAGTGCCGACCGGGACTCGACGAACCGTGCCTATAATGTTGCCCGCGCAGAATGGCATCGTCACCGTGCCACAGTCGCGATCGATAGCAGCGCAAGGATCCTGCACGAAAAGTTCGTGCTCTTGTATCGCGCGCGCGCCGACGCCGATCCCGCCAACGCCTCACATTCCAGCGAATTCTAACGGCAATGGTAGTTATGTACCTGATAAGTCGCCGATTATACCAGAAACTTTTAAGTGGACTGGCTGGTTTGGCGTTTGGGATCATCAGATCGATAGCCGCCCTGGCTTGACTGTATGGCCCCCAGAAACAGGGGCTTTCTTATGACACAGCTTATTCGTTTCACGCGGATCGCCGGACTTGTCGCGGTTGGCATCGGCACGGTCTCGCTGGGTGCTTGCGTCAATCCGTCGGCGAAGATCGCCACCTCGTTGGAAGGCTATGGCTTCCAGCCGGCGCAGTCGCAGTGCGTCGGCGACCGTCTCGAAGCGAACCTGTCGCTTGGCCAGCTCCAGCAGCTCGGTCGCGCGGCCAAGGCTTCGCGCGAAGGCGACACCACGCCGGGCCGCCTGACGGCCAGCGACTTCGTTCGCGTGTCGGGTCAGGTCAAGGATCCAAAGGTACCGCTCGAGGTCGGCAAGGCCGCTGCTGCGTGCGGCATCCTGACCGACCCCGCATCACCACTCTAATCCGGACCGCGGCATCGAGGCCAAGGCACACCCAAGGCACACGACGCCGCGCACCGGCAGACGTCAGGCCCCGTAGAGGGTTTCAAGGGACACACACATGCAAGACGTAACCTATGCGGGCGATACGGTCGTATCGAACACCCGCGATTTCGGGGCGCAAGCCTGGAGCTATGTCGAGATCTGGACACCCCGGATCATCGCGGCGCTGATCATCCTCGTCATCGGCTGGGCGATCGCCCGTGCCGTGAAGTGGGGCGTTGCCAAGCTCGTCAACAAGACGCCGCTCGCGATCCACGCCAACGAGCCGAACGCAAACCCGCGCAACCCGACCACGATCGGCGCGCAGGTCGGTGATGCCGCCTATTGGGTGGTCCTCCTGATCGCGCTGTTCCTCGCGACGCAGCCACTGGGTCTGGCCGGGGCAACCGGTCCGCTCGGCGACATGCTGCAGGGCTTCGGCACGGCCATCCCACGGATCATCGGCGCAGCGCTGATCTTCTTCCTCGGCTACGTGCTCGCCAAGGTCGCCAAGAAGGCGGTCGAGGCGGTCATCACGGCCAGCCATGTCGAGCGCTTCTCGACGCATGTCGGCGCAACCACGCCGACCGATCCGACGATGTTGCCGCGTACCATCGGCGGCATCGTGTTCGCGCTGATCATCATCCCGGTCTCGATCGCGGCGCTCGACACGCTCAACATCGCGGCGATCTCGCAGCCGGCAACCGCCATGCTGCGCATCATCCTCGACGCCATCCCGCACGTCATCGCCGCCGGCATGATCCTAGCCGTCGCCTATGTCATCGCCAAGTTCGCGTCGCGTCTGTTGACGCAGTTCCTGGCAACGACCGGCTTCGACCGGACGATCGGGTCGATCGGCATCTTCGGCAACACGGAAAACCGCGAGCCCGGCACCACCGGCCAGTCGACCAGTCCGTCGTTCGTGCCATCGAAGACGGTCGGCACCGGCGCATTCGTCGCGATCCTGATCTTCGGCTTGATGGAAGCGTTCCGCCAGCTGAACTTCGCCTATGGCTCGCAGATCATGGCCGAGGTGCTGACGCTGTTCGGGCAGGTCGTGTTCGGTGCGATCATCATCTTCGCATCGGTCGTCATCGCCCGCTTCGTGGCGCAAGCGATCGAGCGTAACGGCGACCAGGGCACGCGCGTTGCCGCCCTTGTCGTGCGGATCGCGATCATCGTGCTCGGCACCGCGATCGGCCTGCGCTTCATGGGCCTGGCCGACGACATCATCAACCTGGCGTTCGGGTTGCTGCTGGGTGCGATCGCGGTGGCCTTCGCGCTGGCGTTCGGCCTGGGTGGTCGCGATGCGGCCGGGAATGCCGTCAAGCGGATGCTCGACGGTGCCAAGTTGACCGATGACCGCGCCGATCGCGCGATCGACGGCGACCGTACGGCGACGTCTGCCACGGCATCGACGGACCGTCTCTCGGACAGCGATTTCGCCCGTAGCGAAACCCGTCAGGACGACCGTGGCGACATGCGGGACCCGACCGACCGCCCCCTGATCTGACCTTTCCCTCCCTCGCAAATCAAAGGAATATCTCATGAACACCGATACCCTCAACGGCGCAGCCACCAACGTCGGCGGCAAGCTCAAGGAAACGCTCGGCGGCGCGATCGGCGACACGTCGCTGCAGAGCGAAGGCGCCGCGGACCAGCTTGGCGGCACCATCCAGAAGACCGTCGGCCAGGCGAAGGATGTCGTCGAGGACAACATCCGCCCGCTGCTCGACTATGTCCGCCAGTTCTCGAAGGAGCGCCCCTTCACCGCGGCCGCCGTGGCCGGCGTGCTCGGCATCGCGGTCATCAACACCCTGCGCGGCAAGTAAGCCGCCAGAAACGCCGCTTCCCAACGGCGGGCGGGGCAGCGATCGCTGTGCCCTGCCCGCCACTTCAAAGACCGACGGGCGCTCATCGATGCACCCCAGTTAGGCACGAAAGACATGGCCGACAGTCCACACCTCCAGCGCGCGTCGACCATCGGTACGCCCGTCGGTCAGGTAGCCCGCCCCCGCCGTATCGCTACCGCGCGACGGTTGGCCGCCGAAGTCATCGGCACGTTCTGGCTGGTCCTTGGCGGTTGTGGCGCTGCGGTCCTTGCCGCGGGCACGGGCGTCCCCGGAACGATCGGCATGGCTGGCGTGGCACTGGCGTTCGGCCTTACCGTCTTCACGATGGCGTTTGCCGTCGGTTTCATCTCGGGGGGCCACTTCAATCCGGCCGTCAGCGTCGGCTTGACGGTCGCCGGTCGCTTTCCCGCTCGCGACCTCCCGGGCTATGTCATCGCGCAGGTCATCGGCGGCATATTGGGCAGCGCGGCGCTCGCTGCACTGGCATCGGGGACCGCAGGGTTCGACCTGGTCGCCAGCGGGTTCGCCGCGAACGGCTACGGCGTGCATTCGCCGGGCGGATACAGCGCGGCCACCGCGTTCCTTTCCGAGGCACTGCTGACCGCCGGTTTCCTGACGGTAATCCTCGGCGCGACCGACGAGCGTTCCCCGGCAGCGTTCGCGCCGCTGTCGATCGGTCTGGCGTTGACGCTGATCCATCTCATCTCGATCCCGATCGACAATACGTCGGTGAACCCGGCGCGCAGCACGGGTCCGGCGCTGTTCGTCGGCGGGTGGGCGCTGTCGCAGCTCTGGCTGTTCTGGATCGCACCACTGAGCGGCGCCGCCGTAGCTGGCCTTCTCGGTCGCTGGCTGTTCGCGCATACCGACGAAGATCAATCACCTGGCCCGATCGGCGATACCCCCGTCGAGCTGATGGTCGGCGATGACCGCAATACTGCACCGCGCGAAGGATAGTGCACCGGACAGCCGCGAGAATGAGAAGCAGTATTTCACCAATTTAACAACAAGGTGTCGCTTGCGGCATCAGTACAAGAACCGGTCTGAGAGAATATCATAGTTAATATCACCAAGATCGGCTTGAGTAACCAATACTTACCTTTTGACTTATCTGTCATACAGATTGCACAACAATATACAGATCCACTTGGTGTCAAAATGGGGCGCTTCTGATATGACAGATTTTTCACTCCATCTATTGGTCCATTGACGCGTATCTTCGTGACGACGAGGAACGACCATGACGAACGACTGCCTGGATATCTTTACACGCCCCAACCACACGCTCGCGGGCACCGTGTGGCATGCACCCGATCGCATGACGCGGCTCGAATGCTCGATCGAGACGCACCCCGCCCCCGCCATCGTCTGCGGCTTGCGTGACCTGCGTTACGTCATGGTCAATCGCAGCTTCCTCGCGCTTACCAACAGCGCGGACGAGGATTGGCTGAGACGTTCGATGTACGAGCGCAATGTCCTCGAGGGCGTGGCGAACTACGCAATGGTAAAGCGCGCACTCGTCAACGCGCAGACGATCCCGCAGACCCGGGCCAGTCTGGCGATGCGTGACGGCACAAGCCGGTCCGTGATCGTGACGGGCCAGCCCGTAACCGTCGCCGGCCAGCCTTGCATGCTGCTTACCCTCACGGATATCGAACCATGGGATGAGACTGAACGCTGCCACGATCAACTTCGAACAAGCGTCCAAACCGCGTTCGCAACCTCGTCGGCGTGCATGATGATAGTCGATCCGGCCGACAACGTCGTGACAGTCGCGAACGACAGTCTGTGTTCGTTGCTCGGATACGCGCGAAATGACCTATCCGGTCGATCGACGGACGACATCGATATTTGGCCATTGGGACTTGCCTCCGGCTTCGTCCGTACCCAATCCGGACAGCGCCTCGAATGCCAGATTTCCGAAGCCACGGTCATGATCGCCGGCAAGGCCTACGCCCTTTGGACGTTTCAGGACGTGACCAATCGTCGGATAGACGAGCGCAACCTCGCCGCCGCGATCGAGGCGACGATATCGGAATCCAAATGGCTGAGCCACGCCATCTTGGACAACCTGACACTGCGGTCCGAGCCGGTGCGCAGCCCCCTTCCATCGGGACTGAACGACCTCACCGCACGAGAGCGCGAAGTGCTCGCGCTGATCTGTGAGGGGATGGACGACAAGACAATGGCGCGCACCTTGAACGTGAGCGGCAACACCATCCGCAACCACGTCGCGCGCGTCTACAGCAAGATTGGCGTCAATCGCAGGGTGGCCGCAGCAGCGTGGGGCCGGGCACGCGGATTCGACAAGGGAAGCGTTCATACCGCGCTACTGTCATGCACCGCTGACACGATATCGACCTGAAGGCGTGAAACAGTCGATCAATAGCCTGCTCATACTTGCCAGGCTGCTGGTGCGTCACGAATACCGATACTGACCATGAAACCTGTAGAAAATACTATCAAATCAATACATTTCAATCTGTTGGCATCGCGCATCGTCCGCTAAATCACCGATAACCTGTCTAGGCAGCCAACCGAGGAAACGACCAGCGTGAGCGAAGATGACGACGAACTTGCCATCAAGGGCAGAAAGTCTGTCGCAGACGCGCTGACAAAGCTCACCGGGGTGTCGCGCTCTCAGACTGGTATCGATCTCGATGCCGTCGATGCCGATCAATTCAAACCGGAAACTCCTCGTTCGCGCCGATCCGGCACCATCCACCTCAAACACTAAGTCGAAAGAGACAGTATGAAACAGGCATTTACACTGGCAGTTGTCGCCACAGGTCTAATCTTGACGGGTTGCCACACCGTGAATGGCGTCGGCAAAGACGTGAAGTCCGCGGGAACAGCGGTATCGAGCGCCTCTGGCGAAAACGGCAAGAAGAAGTAAGCAAAATTCGGCTCCGGCGACGTGATCATACCATAAGGTCAATGCCTGCGTGAACTCATCATCGCCGACGACGCCGAGAGCCGAGGTCAGTCGAAAGTCTTAGCCTGTACGCTTCAGGTTGCCTGCTCTCGCGCGATCAGGCTGCTACGTGTTGCGATACCACTCCAACTTCCGATGGAGCGGTATAGCCATGACAGTCTTCGGCACCTCGTTTCTTTTTTCGGCCGGTTTTGTATTCCGTCCCCCGTGCAATATCGGTCGAAAATGGCCCCGCTGCCCTGGCAGCGGGGCTTCTTTTTGTCCATTGAACAGTAGATCGAAACTAGCGAGGTCACTCTTTTCAGTTGTTTCGCGCTAGGACGCCACATCCCCTTGAGCCGAGAGAAGCGCTAGTCGAGCATGAGCTTCTCGATTCGAACCTTCCCGGCAGGATGGTGAATTGGCCTGTCGATTGCAGGCAGCGGAAGCTCTCGCAGCACGGCGCGCGAAGTGGACATTGCGCCATCGAGTGTCAGCACATGGTGGCCCGCTGCGTCGGCCGGTCCCCCGATGGCGCGACGATGCGGTAAGCGCGTTTGATGAAACGGGATCGGTGCGGGCGAACTCCGCCTGAACGCCCCACTGCCTGCAGCTTCGTATCTTTTGGCCGAGATCGTTCCGACTTTTCCGTATCGATATCCGGCGATCAAACTGGACGTGCGACCACGTCGTGAACGGGCGCCCTCCCGAACGCGCGCTTGTATTCGCGGCTGAATTGCGAGGCGCTGGCATAGCCCATCTCGAAGGCCGTGGACGTGACGGTCATCGCCCCGGTCGCCAACCGGCGGCGTGCCTCCAGCAACCGGACGTGCTGATGATAGGCAAGTGGCGCGTAGCCCGTCACCGACTTGAAATGTCGATGGAAGGACGTGACGCTCATACCGACATGCGCCGCCAGCCATGCGACGCGCATCGGGCTGACAGCATTTCGTCCGATCCATTCCGCGGCGCGCTTGATCTGCGCGAAGCGGGCATCGTGCCGGCCAATCTGGCGAAGCCTGGGCCCGAGCGGTCCCTGAAGCAGCCGATAGCAGAGTTCGCGTTCGTACTGCGGCATAAGCATAGGGATTTCGGCCGGCGCATCGAGCAACCGCAGGAGGCGGCCGAGCGGCTCGACGACGGCCTCGTCGACCTGGGCGAAGGAAATCGCGCCGGACAATGTCCTGGTATCGTCCGGCATTTCGAGGAGCAGGTCCGCTATGATCGACGGATCGACTCTCCACTCTATGCCGAGATAGGGCGTTGCCGGCGTCGCCATCACCACCTGGCTGGTGAACGGCAACCCGACCGACGCCACCGCACTCGTCCCGGCAGCGCAATCCAGTGTCGTGTCGGCGATCGCCATTCGTTTGGCGCCTTGCAGCAGCAGATAGAATTCGGGCTCGAATAGAGCAGGGATCATTCCGGTCGGACCGTCTGCGGTCCAGATCGTCAGGCGCGGCATCGCGGTGGGTTGGCCGTCGGCCGAGGCATGGCGGACAACCGTGGATATCAGGTTCGTCAGCATCGCCGATCTCCGCGCCCTACCCGACATTCTGTCAACCCAACGCTGCGCGCAATTTGGCAGGATCGGGCAAGTCATCGGCAGGATCGAGGATGCGCGAGGTTCGGCACACGGCGATACCACCGTCATGGAAAACACCTCTGCGAACGCTCCTAGCGTTCTCGTCACCGGCGCCAACAAAGGCATCGGCCTCGCCATCGCCCGGCAGCTCGGCGACCATGGCTATCGCGTCTGGCTGGGATGCCGCGACCTCGGTCGGGGAGAAGCAGCAGCCGCCGAACTCCGGACGGGCGGCGTGGACGCGCGTGTTCTCACGCTCGACGTCACGGACGCCGCAAGCGTGGGCGCTGCCGCCGGACGGCTCGAGGGGGAGATCGATGCACTGGACGTGCTCGTCAACAACGCCGGTATCAGTCTCGGCATGCCATTTCGCCCGAGCGAGGAAAGCCTCGACGACATCCGCGCCATGTTCGAGGTCAACACCTTCGCCCCGTTGGCGGTCACGCAGGCATTCCTGCCGCTGTTGCGCCGCGCCAAGTCCGCGCGCATCGTCATGACGAGCAGTGGCCTCGGGTCTCTCGCCGACGCAACGGACATGGCGGGACTGTTCTGGAACGTCGCCTTTGCTGGCTATTGCGCATCGAAGGCAGCGCTCAACATGCTGACGGTCAAGCTGGCCAAGGAGCTTCTCGACGAGGGCATCAAGGTCAACGCGGCCGATCCGGGATTTACCGCAACCGACCTGAACACCCATACCGGTCATCGCACGGTGGAAGAAGCGGCACGCATCGTCGTCGATCTTGCCACGCTAGGCGCGCTTGGACCCAGCGGCGGGTTTTTCCACGACGGACATGCCGGACAGTCCCGGCATCGCTGGTGATCGATGACGGGCCGGGGGCCAATCGTCGATCCTCAGCGACATTGACGCCTTCAGCGACCCAATTAAACGTTCGGCCGCGCCGCGAATGGAACCTACGGATGTTGCTTTCGCCAACGTGACCGTATGCGGCGCACGCCCGGCTCGGTCGCTTGATCGACGCACGAGGCCGCGTACCGCACGCTGCGCAACAACCCGAGGTTACCCATGTCCATGCATCCGACGCGACGAACGTTAGGCCTCCTCACCTTCGGCATGCTCTCGGGGGCGACCGCCTTCGCGAAGCAGACCGCGCCGCGGAACGTGGGAGCGAACGCAAAGACAGCGGATACGGAATTGGCCGCGCTTGAGGCCCGAGGGGGCGGTCGGCTTGGCGTCTTCGCGGTCGATACGGGAACCGGTGCGACGATCTCGCATCGCGCCGACGAGCGCTTCCCGATGTGCAGCACACACAAGGTGCTGGTGGGCGGCGCGATCCTTTCGCTGATCGAGGCAGGCAAGCTCAGGCTCGACCAGATGATCCCCTACGGCTCCAACGATCTGCTCGAATATGCCCCCGTCACGAAGAAGAACCTGTCCGCGGGAGCGATGTCGGTACAGGGACTCTGTGAGGCAGCGATCCGGTGGAGCGACAACACTGCCGACAATCTCCTGCTCAAACTGATCGACGGTCCTGCCGGTTGGACGCGGTATGCGCGATCGATCGGCGATACGGCGTCGCGGCTCGACCGCTTCGAACCGGAGCTCAACACGTCGCTCGCTGGCGATCCGCGCGACACATCCACGCCCGCCGCGATGACCCGGACGCTCGCGACACTGTTGTTCGGCACCGTCCTCAATGACGCATCCCGCGCGCACCTGAAGGGCTGGATGCTCGACAGCGAAATCACCGCGAAGTTGCTGCCTGCCGGCGTGCCGTCCGGATGGCACGTCGCCGACAAGTCGGGATCGGGCGCAAACGGGAGCCGCAACGATATCGGCGTCCTGTTTCCCGCGCGCGGGGCCCCGATCGTGATGTCCGTCTTCTACACCGGCAGCGCGGCGCCACAGGCGGAACGCGAGACGATCATCGCGCGCTGCGCAACCATCGCCGCTCGGACCTTCCGCTAAGTACGCCATTTGCGATCGACGCTGCTGGTTCAGCGTTCGACAGGAGGCCGAGCGATACGTTTTGACGACGGTTCGCCCATAATAATAAGCGAGATCGCGAAAGCGGCACGCTTCCGGACCCGACACAAGGGACCGGCAGTACACTTGGGGACACGTTCTTCATCAAGACGGATGCGGTGATCGATTTCGGAAGCGGGACACTTTACGTTCGCGATACCAAGAAAGGCTGACACGGTGGCATTCGTTCGCAAGTTGAATTCAGCGGGGGCACGGAACGCTGGAACCCGCAAACGCGTGATCGGCCTGCCAGTCTGGCTGGCCATGTTCGCCACGCTTATGCCTCTTGCGTCCGCACAGGCGCTTGATGCAGATCGGGTCATACCCCTGCATGACGAAGCCGGTGGAGCGATGTCGATCGAGGCCACCATCGACGGCCAGCGCGGTATTTTCCTGTTCGACAGCGGCTGGGGGGTGTCCGCGTTGAGCCCCGTCATGGCCGACCGGGTCGGTTGCCAACCCTGGGGACAGCTCACCGGATTCCGTGCGATCGGCGAGCGCGTCGACATGCGCCAGTGCCGCCCTGCGACGATCGTCCTTGGCGACCAGCGCATTCGACTGCCGACGCTCGGCTATGTCGACATACAACGCTTCATGCCGCCTGGCAGCCCGGTATATGGTGGAGGCCTTGGCCTGGACATGTTTGCCGGACGGATCGTCACGCTTCGCGCGCGGGCCCGGCAGATCGTCTTGGAAAGTCCCGCCAGCCTCGAAAAGCGGATCGCTCATGCCAGGCCGATACCGATCCGGCTGGTGCGCGAGGTCCAGGGCGCGGCGCTGACCGTGGACGTCGGTGTACCGACGCCGCAAGGGATGCTGTGGATGGAACTCGACACCGGCAACTCCGGCCCCACGATGATCGCCCGCCATGCCGCGGCGCTGGTTGGTCTCAAGCCCGATCAGGAGCTCGGGCAGAACGTGTCGATGACGATCGTTCCGGGCGCAGTCGTTCAGGGACCTGCCCTCGTGCGAGACCTGATCATGGACGGCAATATCGGGCTCGATTTCCTGCGCCGGTGGGACCTCACACTGGACCTCGACAGGGGCCGGGCATGGCTCGCGCCGAGCGACGGGAACGAACGAACGGTGCGAGACTGAACCGCTGGATCGGCGATACGCCAGTTAGACGGTAGCCATTGTCTCCCCCTGCTCTTGGCGCGTCATTTTCGCTTATCAGGCATCGGCGTGCAACAGGCCGCCGGCCAGGCGCCGAAACGCGCTAACGGCATGAGCGAGGACCGTGGGCGGATCGGCGGCCGCTGCCACCCATAGCGCCGCACTCAGCGCCGCCCCGTTAAGCAACCGTCCCGCCGCCTCGACATCGATCGGCGGCACCGAGCCATCGTCGATGAGCGAGCGGATCGTTCGCATCGTAACCTCGAGGCAGGCATTCTCGCCCGGCCACCTCGATGGATCGCCGAGCACCGCAGGACCATCGAGCAGCATGATCCGCTGGATCTCGGGATCGAGCGCCATCTTGATATAGGCGCCGCCCTCGTCGAGCAGGCCATCCCAGATCGTCGGCGCCTTCTCGCGCACGGCGCGCAGGCGGTCTGCCATCTCGCCGTCGATCTGCTCGACCACCGCCCACAGCAGGCCCTTCTTGTCGCCGAACTGATGATAGAGTGCGCCTCGAGTCAGGCCAGCGGTGGCCGTCAGATCGTCCATCGAGGCCGCCGCATACCCCTGCGTCGCGAACGCATCACGCGCGGCCCGGACGAGCCTCGCGCGATTTTCCAACATCATGTCGGCCCGCTTGCCCGTGGACGCTGCCATATTCCAAAACCTCGATTTGACATACGCCTCGTATGTCGACATAACTCACATACGTTCCGTATACCAAAGGCGGCGCAACGCATAGCGGTGCACGGATCGGAACGTCCCAAGCCGTCGTAGCGCTTCAAGGAGACATCCATGTCCACTCGCCAACCAATATTTCCTCCAAACCGACATGCCCTTTACGACGAGCATCGGTACTCTGCAGCGATCAAGTCCGGCGATCTCCTGTTCGTGTCCGGTCAAGTCGGTAGCCGCGAGGATGGTTCGCCCGAACCGCTGTTCGAGGATCAGGTCCGCCGTGCGTTCGCCAACCTTCGCGCCGTGCTCGAGGCCGCGGGGTGTGGTTTCGAGGACGTGGTGGACATCACCACCTTCCACACCGATCCCGAAAACCAGTTCGAAACGATCATGGCCGTCCGCAATGCCGAGATCGGCGAGCCGCCCTATCCGAACTGGACAGCGGTCGGCGTCACCTGGCTCGCCGGGTTCGACTTCGAGATCAAGGCGATCGCTCGCATACCAGCGAAAGACTGAGAACGCTTCGTACACAGAGGCGTCGATCGCGGCGTCTCTGCGTAGGTGTTCGGTTGCAGCATCGTCTTGCCTTAAACCGGTCCGTGCACATCGCACGGCGTTTCAGGCAAAGGCGAGCCGTCCATCCCGGACGGGCCAGATGTCCATTACGGCGAATGGCTATACGTCAACATCGATCAGTGCGCGAAGTTGAAGGCTAGCAACGGCGCACTTGGGTCCGGGAAAATCTTGTATCAAGCGCCGATCGACGGGTTGTTGACGGACCAAATCGATTTCAGCCGGCTGCCGGGCGTTCCATCGGCGCGAAGGACTTCGTGAAACCACCAGTCTGGTCCTCCGGCGGATAGGCTGCTTGCGGCCGTCCCACGGTAGGCGGACTCTTGATCCCTCTGCTCGTGAATAAACGGCGTCGCTCTGCGACTTGGGCGGTCAGATGGCAGCGTCTCCCGGGCAGGATCATACCAGAGCGCGACGATAGAACGCCATTGTCAGCGCCATGGCCTGAAGGAACAGCGCAGGATCGTAACGCGGGCCTTCGTCTCGCAAGAACGCATGCTGCGCGTTCAGTTCATGCCATTCATACGAGGCGCCGATTTGTTCTAGCCGCGCACGGATGGCTTCCCGACCAGCATAGGGAACGTGCGGGTCCTGGCGTCCCCAAACGAACAGGGTTTCCGCCTTCAACTCGGACATGCGTGCCAAGCTATCGTCCGACCGCCCCTTCCCGAGCGTGCCCGAATGGATGTCGGTCGGGTAGAAGCACGCGGCGGCGGACACGCGCGGATCGAGCGCCGCGCGGTAGGCGAGATGGCCGCCGAGGCACACGCCGAACGTTCCCAGCCGGCCATTGCACGCCGGGTGCGCGAGCAATGCGGACAGGCCGGCCTCCGCGTCCGCGTCGAAGGCGGCGACGGGCTTGGCGATCTTCAACGCGTTGCCGCGATCCGTGCCGGCGAGATCATAAGCGAGGACCGTGCCCGGCGCCTCATACTCGTGATAGACCTCGGGCACGGCGACGAGATAGCCGTTGCCGGCGATCATCGAGGCCAGCCGGCGGATCGGTGCGGTGACCTGATAGATTTCCGAGAACAGCAGAATGCCGGGGAAGCGGCCCTCGATCGTGGGCCGGAACACGTGCATCCGCATCGGGCCGCTGCCGGACACGGCGACATCCTGGGTTTCGTCGCTGCGCAAGATCATCCGCTCATCCTTATACCGGTACGATTCCGGGTCATCGCGCGCCGCCGCCATACATCGCGCGCGCGTCGCGCTTGAACGCCGCGCCGCTGTCCTCGCGGCTGTAGAACATGTGTCCGCCCGGATAGACGTTGAGCTTCACGCGCTCGGTGGCGCCGAAGCTCGGCATCTGGTCGACGATCAGCCGCGAGGCGAAGAACGGGCAGGACAGATCGTCCCAGCCGTGGACGATCATCACCGCCATCTTGGGATCGTTGGCGATCGCTTTGCGCAGATCAGTGACGGGCGTGTCGTCGGGCTTGCCGCGATCCCACGCCGAATTCACCTCGTACGACAGCGCATGATAGCGCGCGTCGGTCTTCCAGCCGACGACACGCGTGACGAAGTCGACCATCGCGCTGGTCGTCGGCGCGATCAGCGCGTCGAGGATCGGGTCGTTCGACTGGCGCTGCGCGGACCAGGGAAACGGATCGAACGCGGTCACGTTCGAATCGTAGACGCTGCCGATCGTCCCGTCGGCACGGTGGATCTCGCGCAGGAACGTCGCGGAGTCGACGCGGCCGCCCATCTTCTGCACCAGCGCCGGATCGAGCCCGGTCAGCCGGCTGACGTTGGTGACGAGCCGCGAGACCGCCTGCGGATCGGTGCGTCCGCGCAGCAGATCGGTCGCGAAGGCGCCGCGGGTGTACGCCTCGACGTCGACCATCGCCGCAGGGGTCAGTTGATGCTGTTGCTCGAGATGCGCCGCCGCCATCGACGGCAGGTCGATCATCCACGGCAACGGCGACAAGGCGGTCGCGCCGTCGCCCGAGGCGGGATCGAGATACGGCGAGACCATCACGATGCCGTTGACCCCGACGCCGATCTGCGACTGGAGTTCGTACGCGATCCGCGGCGCGCGGTAGCCGCCATAGCTTTCGCCCATAACGTATTTCGGCGAGCGCAGACGCCCGGCTTTCACGAGCCAGTCGTAGACGACTTTCGACAGGTATTTGATGTCGGGGTCGTTCGCGTAGAACGCCTTCTTGGTCTTTTCCTCGTCGACCAGGCTGCGGCTGAAGCCGGTGCCGACCGGATCGATGAAGACGAGATCGGTGAAGTCGAGCCAGCTGTTCGGATTGTCGGTGGTGATCGGTGCATCGGACGGCGCATTGCCCTGCGCGCCGAACTGGACGCGCTTGGGGCCGACCGCGCCGAGGTTGAGATACACCGACGACGCGCCGGGGCCGCCGTTGAAGGCGAACGTCACCGGGCGATTGGTGGCGCCTCCCGTCGCGACATAGGACGTGTAGACGATCTGGCCGATTTCCTTGCCCTTGTCGTCGCGCACGGAAATCGTCCCGATGGTGGCATCGTAGGCGATGCTCCGACCGCCGATCGACGCCGACTGGCGGACCGTCTTGTCGGCGGGGAGCGGCGGGAACTTGACCTCGTCGTCGACCTTCTTCTCGACGGTCGAAGTCTCCTTCTTCTCCTGTGCCGCGATCGGCGCGGCGAGCAGGCTGGTTGCGGCCAGCGCGGTGAGCATGCGCGCGATCACTTGGCCGCCCCGCCGCCAGCGGCGATCCAGGCGTCGATCTTGCGTTCGAGCACGGGCATCGGCAGCGATCCGGTATCGAGCACCTGCGCATGGAAATTACGCGGATCGAACTTCGCGCCGAGCGCCGCCTGCGCCTTCACCTTGGTCCGCGCGATCGTCAGCTGGCCGATCTTGTAGGCGAGTGCCTGGCCCGGAATAGCGATGTAGCGTTCGACCTCGGCAGTCGCGTCGGTTCGCGCCATCGGCGAATTGGCGAGCATATATTTAATCGCCTGATCGCGCGTCCAACCCTTGGCATGGATGCCGCTGTCGACGACCAGCCGCATCGCGCGCAGCATTTCGTCGTTCAGCCCACCCGTCCGCTGATACGGATCGGTCTCCATGCCCAACTCCTTCCACAGGCTCTCGGCATACAGCGCCCAGCCTTCGACATACGCGGTGTTGCCGCCGAACCGCATGAAGGCGGGCAGCGCGGTGTTCTCCTGCGCGAGGCTGATCTGGAAATGGTGCCCCGGCACGCCTTCATGGAGGAACAGCGTCTCCATCTCCCACATGTAGCGCGAGGGCAGGTCGTAGGTATTGTAATAGAACACCCCGGGCCGCAGGCCGTCAGGCGTTCCGCCCTGATACGAGCCACCGGCCTCGGTCTTTTCCTTGAAGGCCGGGACCGGGCGGATCTCGAGCGCGGTCTTCGGCGTCAGCGAGAATTGCTCGGGAATACGCTGGTAGATGCGCTTTTCGATCGCACGATACCCGTCGCGCAACTGGTCGACCGAACTTGGCTGGAACTGCTTGTCGGTACGCAGGAAGGTGAAGAAGGCGGGCAGATCGCCCTTGAACCCAACCGCTTGCTTCTGCGTCTCCATCCCCTTCAGGATCCGCGCGACTTCGGACAGGCCGAGCTGGTGGACCTGCTCGGCGGTCATCGGCAGCGTGGTGCTCTTGCGGATCAGATAGGTGTAATACGCATCGCCGCCCGGGAGCGCGGACAAGCCGACGGTGTCGCGTGCGACCGGTAGATAGGTCTTGGCGAGGAAGTCGCGCATCCGCTGGTGCGCGGGCGTGATGACATCGCGGATCTGCTTCGCATACGCCGCCTTCAACCGCGCCTGGTCGCCCGCCGAGATCGTCGCGGGGAAGGTCTTCACGGGGCCGTAGAAGGTCGAGCCCTCGACGCCTTCCGCGATGAGGTTGTCGAACTCCTGGATCATGTTGGTCACGACCAGCTTGGGCTGGACGATCTTATCCTTCATGCCCTGGCGGAACAGGCCGATCGCGCGGTCGAGCACGACGGCATATTGCGCGCTGCGCTTGAGGTTGTTCTCATAGTCCGCGAGCGTCTTGAACGGCGCCGCGCCCTTGCCCGACGCGAAGTCGGGATAGAAGGTCTGGAACCCGTTGAAGTGATCGATCGGCAGGTCGCGCTCGACCTTCAGGATCGCGGGCGCGTAGCCCGCGAGATCGGTCTCGTTGCGGGTCTTGAACACATCGTACGCGATCTGGTCGGTCGCGGTTAGCTTGGTCCGGTCGATCGTTTTCAGCGCGGCAAGGTCATGCTCGATCGCCGCGCGCTCCGCCGCAAGATACGCATCCGTCAGATAGTCGCCGAGCCGATCGGCATAGCGCAGGTCACCGCGAAAGATCGCCTCGATCGGATTGCGCTTCAGGCTGGCCTCGTCGCTGTCGTAGAATAATCGCTTGAGGCGCGTATCGTCTGCGCTTTCGCCTTGCTGCGCGACCGGCTGTGGCAGCGCCTGCGCCGACGCCGGGGCCGCGGCGAACGTGGTGGACAGTAAAGCGACGATCATCAGTTTGACGGACACAATGCGTTCCTCTGGATGCAATGACGCCGGGGTAGGATGCGGCAGGTGTACTCGCAAGCGGCTGCGATCAGATGCCGGTCAAATCGGAACGATCTAGAAACGGCCCACGCCAGGACGGGGGTCAGGCGGTGTCGGCAAAACAGTCGTTGATCGGCGGGAGGTGTCTGAAAATGTCGATTGAATCCCGGAGGCTCACGGTCGCCTACTGGTATGCGCGCAAATGTGGGCTAAGCACGCGGTCAACATGGCTGCCTGCCATGACCCACTATGCCGTTATAATCGTCGGCTCGCCCCGAACGCCGCAACAGGTCGGACGAGAGAGGTTCGCTCATGAACGGGAAATCCCCGATACGGTCGGCCTTGCCTCGCGATCCCGCAACGCCGAACGGCACGCTTGTGCTCTTCAGCGCCGGTGACTTCGCGTTCAACCTATATTGGCAGGCGATCAGCCTGTACCTGCTGTTCTTCTACATGGACGCGCTCGCGTTGCCGCCCGCCACCGCCGGGCTTTTGTTCATGATCGGCGCGATCTGGGATGGCGCCGCCGACTTTCTCGCCGGGGCGACGGCGGAGCGGATGCGGCTTTCCTATCGTCGGTTGGTTGGATGCGGCGCGTTGCCACTGGGGTTGGCGTTCGTCGCGATGTTCGCTGTGCCGGCGGGGGCCGCGCACTGGGCACTGGCGACCCAGTTGCTGTTTCGCACGCTCTACGCATTCACCAACATTCCGTACGCTGCGTGGACCACGCGGGTAGCGCGGACCAGTCGGGAGCGGTCGCTGGTAGCCGGCTGGCGGATGGGCTTCGGCTCCGCCGCCGCAGCCTTGGTGGCGCTCGCGCTGCCTTGGCTGGTGGAGCGGACCGGCAGTTACGGCGCCGCGGCTGCGCTGCTTGCCGCGGTCGGCGTGCCACTGGTCGCGATCGTGGCGTGGCGCGTTCCCGAACCGATCCCCCCTGCCCTGCACGTCGACAGACCGGCTATCCGCGCGGGACTGGCGACGCTCGCCGGCAACCGGGCGTTCGTGGCGCTCAACATCGCCGCCGCTTTGGGTGGCGCGGCAACAGCGCTGACCGCCCAATCAGTGCTGTATTTCTTTCGCTACGTCCTGCTCGATACCGCCGGCGGACCGCGCGCCCTCGCTGGCATGGCGCTCACCAGCCTGACCGCCGTGCCAATCTGGACCGCGCTCGCCCGAGTTCATGGCGCGCGCATTGCCTGGATAGCCGCGGGCGTGCTGGCGCTGGTACTGCCTGTCGGATTCGCGCTGGTCGTTGCCCCCGGCAGCATGGCGACAGCCGCGTTCCTGCTCGCCATGCAGGCGGCCTTTATCGGATTCGCCCTTGCCGCATGGACGCTGCTGCCCGACGCGGTCGACTGGGACGAAGCGCGCACCGGCAAGCGGGTCGAGGCACTCGCGTTCGGGACGTTCGCGCTCGTGCAGAAGATCGCATTGGCCGGAGCGGGGTTTGCAATCGGCGCGGTGTATCAGGCGAACGGCTTCGTCGCGGGAGTCGCGCAGGGCGCGGACAGCTTGCGCGCCATTCGCTGGCTGATGCTCGCCGGACCCGCGGTGCTGATCGCGGCGATGCTGGTGGCGGTGATCGCCATCCCGCTTCGCCGCAATACGCTGTCGCTCCTCAGGCGAGCGTGAATTCGCCCGACACGCCTTCGGCCTGTGCCGAGGGCGCGATCCAGATCTGGAACCGGCCTGGCTCAACGGTCGGTTTCAGATCGCGTCCGACGAACAGCAGATCGCTGCGGCGGAGCGTAAAGGACACGACCTGGCGCTCGCCGGGTTTCAGCGCGATCTTCCGGAATGCCTTCAGTTCGCGCACCGGGCGGGTGATGCTGGCGGCAAGATCGCGGATGTAGAGCTGGACCACCTCTTCCGCCGCGCGCGTCCCGGTGTTGGCGATCGCTGCGCGCACGGTCAGCGCGCCATCGCTCGCGATGGTTCCGGTACCCAGGTCGAGGTCGGCATAGCTTATCGTGCCATAGGTTAGGCCGTGGCCGAACGGAAACAGAGCGTCGTTGGCGAACTCGCGGTAATGCGCCTTGTATTCGGACAGCGGCCCCGGTGGATTGGGGCGGCCGGTGCTCTTGTGATCGTAGTGATAGGGCTCCTGCCCGGTCGCATGCGGGAACGACACCGGCAGGCGCGCGGATGGCCCCATCTTGCCGAACAGCACGTCGGCGATCGCCGGCCCGTCCTGCGAGCCCAGGAACCACGTGACGAGGATCGCGGGCGCGTCGAGAACCGCTCCGCTGAGCGCAAGCGCGCGGCCCGTGCGTAGCAGGACGACGAGCGGCTTGCCGGTTGCGGCGACCGCTTCGACCAGCGCCATCTGCGCTGAGGGGATAACGATGTCGACGCGCGATTGTGCCTCGCCCGACATACGCTGGCTCTCTCCGATCGCGAGCACGACGACGTCGGCCGCGTGCGCTGCGGCGACCGCAGCGGCGATGCCGCCGGCCAGAGGTTCGTCGATGCCCGAGCCGAGCGCGATGCTGACGAGCGACGGATCGGCAACGGTTGCGCGAACGCCGGTCGCGAGATCCACGGCCTCGGCATCGGTGCCGTAGACGTTCCAGGGGCCGATCAGGTCGTGCTGTCCGGCCGCGAACGGACCGATCAGCGCGATCCGTTTCCCGATGCGTGGCAACGGCAGAAGGCCACCGTCGTTCTTCAGCATAACGATCGACTTTGCACCGGCTTCACGAGCGAGTACCAGGTTCTCCCGCGTACGGATCCGGGTCTTTTCGCGGCGCGGATCGATCCGGCGGAACGGGTCGTCGAACAGCCCGAGCTGCACCTTCAACGCGAGGACGCGACGGACGGCTTCGTCGAGCCGGGCCATCGGTACGTCGCCCGACGCGACCAGATCTGGCAGATGCTTCAGGTAAAACCCGCTTTGCATGCTCATGTCGACGCCGGCCATGAACGCGAGCTTGGTCGCTTCGCGCGCGTCGGCTGCGAAGCCGTGCGCGATCAGTTCCTCGTCGCCGGTGTAATCGGACACGACCAGCCCGCCGAAACCCCATTCGCGCCGCAGGACGTCGGTGAGCAGCCACGGGTTTGCCGTCGCGGGGACGCCGTTGATCTCGTTGAACGACGCCATCACGGTCGGCGAGCCCGCGGCGAACGCGGACTGGAAGGGCGGGAAATACGTCTCGCGGAGGATGCGCTCGGAAATGTCGACCGAGTTGTAGTCGAGCCCCGCCTCGGCTGCGCCATAGGCGGCGAAATGCTTGGCGCAGGATGCCACCGCATCGGGTGCCTCGAGACCGTGCTCGCCCTGGAACCCGCGGACGCGCGCAGCCGCCATCATCCGGCCGAGCAGCACGTCCTCCCCGGCGCCCTCGACCCCGCGTCCCCAGCGCGCGTCGTGGGCGATGTCGACCATCGGCGCGAACGTCCAGTCGATGCCGGATGCCGCTGCCTCCGCGCCCGCCGCGCGCGCGGTCCGCCGCACCAGCTCCGGATCGAAGCTGGCGGCTTCAGCGAGCGGTACGGGGAAGACGGTCCGCAGGCCGTGGATGACGTCGGCGGCAAACAACAGCGGGATCTTGAGCCTCGACTCGCGCAGGGCAACGGTCTGCATCCGCTGTGCCATGACCGCGCCGTTACCGTTGAACACGCCGCCAAGTCGCCCCGCCCGGACGTCGGCGAGCTGTCCGTCGAAGCTGGCGGACCCGCCCGCCGGGTTGAGCGAGGTCGCCGCGCCACCCGCCCATGCCGCGGCCATCAGCGTCAGCTGGCCGGCTTTTTCGACCACCGTCATCTGCCCGATCAGCGCTTCGACGGAGGCGTGTAATGCGGCCGTACCGCCCCTCGCCTGCTGGAGCAACGCGCGCGCGGGACTGGCCGCCCAAGCCGTCACCGCGGCCGCGCCCATCAGTATCGCCCGCCGTGAAATCGCCGTCGAACTTGCCTGTGAATGTGTTGCCGCCGTCATCCGCTCACCCTTGTCCATGCCTTTAGCGATTCCCCGTCAGAGCGATCGTCGCAAGGTTCTTGATCCAGCCTTCTGGGTCATGTAACCGGTTACATCAAGAATAAGATGCCGGTCGCAAAACGCGGATCGGCGCCAGAGGGGATCCCGACGCTTCATGCCGCATGCCACTGTCCGTGATATCGCACGCGAAGCCGCGGTGTCGGTGGCGACGGTGTCGCGCGCGTTGAACGGGCACAGCAATGTGCGCCCCGAAGTGCGCGAACATATCGAGGCTGTCGCCTTGCAGCTCGGCTATGTGCCGCACGCGGCGGCGCGTCATTTGAGCTCGGCAAAGTCGGGGATGATCGGCGTCGTCGTGCCGGACCTCCACGGCGAGTTCTTTTCCGAACTGTTGCGCGGGATGGACCGCGAGGCGTCCGAGCGCGGCCTGTACTGCATGATGATGGTGATGCACGGCGATGCGCAGCGCGGCGTCGCGGCGCTGCACGCGATGCGCGGCCGCGTCGACGGGCTGGTGGTGATGGCACCGGAGGTGTCGGCGGACGAACTGCTCGCGCACCTGCCGCGCGGCATGCCTGCCGTTCTCGTGAACTGTGCGCCGGGCCAATCGGGTCGCACCGAACTCCGCATCGACAATGTTGCGGGTGCGTCCGCGCTGGTCGAGCATCTGATTGCGACCGGTCGGCGGCGGCTGGTCCACATCTCAGGGCCCGCTGGCAACATCGATGCCGACGAGCGCCTGCGCGGTGCGCAGGAGGCGTGCGCGCGCGCCGAGCTGTCGCTCCGCGTGCTGACGGGTGATTTCAAGGAGCCGTCGGGTGCCGCCGCCGCCACGATCCTGATCGAAGAGGACGCCGACGTCGACGCGATCTTCGCCGCCAACGACATGATGGCGATCGGCGCGATGATGACTCTCAAGCGTGCCGGTATCGTCGTGCCCGACCAGATCGCGATCTGCGGCTTCGACGACATTCCGTTGACCAGACTTATCTCGCCGTCCCTCACGTCGGCGAGTATCGACATCGCCAGCTTCGGCGCCAGCGCTGTCGCGCGGCTGGTGAAGGCGATCGCTGGCGATGACGACGGCGGCGTCGAGCAGCGCGTACCGATCGTGATGGTGCGCGAGTCCACTGGCCCCGCGCTCCGGGGCCACCGAGTTCGAAATCCTTCCAGCATTTACAACGAAAAACCCGAACAATCGGGAACAGGGGAACTACCATGAATACGATGATGTTGCGCGCAGCGCTCGTCTCGCTGACCGCATTGTCGAGCGGGCTGCTGTTCGCGTCGACGCCGGCAACGGCGCAGGTCGGTCAGGCATCGCTCCGCGGCACGATCACCGCCCCCGCCGACAATCCGGTCGTCGAGGTCACCGCGGTCGAGATCGCTACCGGGCTGCGGCGCACCGTGCCTGCCGAGACCGGCGGTGCGTACAACTTCGCGTCGCTGCGCGCGGGTACCTATCGGCTTGAGATCAAGCAGCGCAACGGCTCGCGCAATTCGGACGCGTTCACGCTGCGCGTCGGTCAGGTCGCCGGGCTCGACCTGGATCTGTCGGCGCCGACCGCACCGGCTGCGCCTGCCGGTACCGCCGAAACGCCCGCCTCAGGCACAGCCGAAACCGGTGACGAAATCGTCGTCACCGGCAACCGCATTCGCTCGCTTGCCGGTGGCCAGGTCGGCAGCGTCATCTCCTCGCGGCTGATCGAGCAACTGCCGCAGAACAACCGCAACTTCCTCGCCTTCGCCGATCTCGCACCGGGCGTGCGGTTCATCGAGGACGCCAGCGGGGCGTCGCGAATCCAGGGCGGTGGCCAGGATAGCCGCACCGTCAACGTCTTCATCGATGGCGTCAGCCAGAAGGATTACGTCCTCAAGAACGGCATCACAGGCCAGGATTCCTCGCCGGGCAACCCGTTTCCGCAGCTCGGCATCGGCGAGTATCAGGTGCTGTCGTCGAACTACAAGGCGGAGTTCGACCAGGTCAGTTCGGTCGCGATCACCGCGGTGACCAAGTCGGGCACCAACCAGTTCCACGGCGAGGGCTTCTACGACTTCACTAATCAGAACCTGCGCGATCGCCGCCCAAGCGAGATCTTCCCGACCAAGATCGCGAAGGTCGACACCAGCAACAAGCAGTTCGGCGCGGCTCTTGGCGGACCGATCATCAAGGACAAGGCGCACTTCTTCTTCACGTACGAAGGCAAGCGTATCTCCAGCCCGTACGACGTTCGGCCCGAGAATGGCTATCCGGTGTCGTCGATCCCGCAGCAGTATCAGGATAACTTCGGCACCTTCGCGCAGCAGTTCAAGGAAGACCTGTATTTCGGCAAGATCGATATCGTGCCGACCGACAACGACCTGATCGAGCTGTCGGGCAAGTATCGCGACGAGTCAGGGCTGCAGAACGCAACCGGGATCAACGCTGCGAGCACATCGACGCTGAACAAGGTCGTCGACAAGCGCGGCCTGCTCCGCTGGCAGCATACCGGCGACAAGTGGATCAACGACGCGCGCGTGTCGTACGAGGACGTGGTCTTCTCGCCGAGGCCGTCGACCGATGGCATCACCCAGCTCTTCCAGGCGACGCAGCGGATCGGCACGGGCACGCAGCGCACCGACCTGCTCCGTGCCGGCGCCGGCGGCAATTTCCAGACCAAGGGCCAGAAGGGTTGGACCGTCCAGGACGATTTCACCTTCACCGGCCTTCAGGGGCACACGATCAAGGTCGGTGCCAAGGCGAAATGGGTCAAGCTCAACACGCTTGAGCAGAATTTGACCAACCCGCAATACACCTACGACGTCAACGCGATCCCCGGCGTCGCCTTCAACGATACGCTGCCCTATAAACTCGAGTTCGGTGCGCCGGGGACATCTGGCAATGCGAGCGTCCGATCGAACAATTTCCAGATCGGCTTCTACGCGCAGGACGATTGGGACGTCACCAGCCACCTGACGCTCAATCTCGGCCTGCGCTGGGATTACGAGCGGACGCCGGCGTATCTCGACTATGCCACGGCTCCGGAGATCGTCGCGGCGGTGTCGCCTGCCAATTATACAAATCTCATCGGCGCCGATTACGACATCAACAACTATATCTCGACCGGCAACAACCGGAAGGCGTTCAAGGGCGCGTGGCAGCCGCGCCTCGGCTTCACCTATCGCTTCGACGAGGCCGGCCGCTTCTCGATGTTCGGTGGCTATGGCCGGTCCTATGACCGCAATCAGTTCGACTTCCTCCAGCAGGAGGTCAGCCAAGGCGCGTACCAGGTCCGCACGTTCAACTTCATCGGCAACGACTCGCTCAACCCGTGCGTACCGAGCCAGACCTGTATCGCGTGGAACCCGGCCTATCTGACCGATGCCGGACGCCAGCAGCTCACGAGCTCGGCCGCAGGCGGCGGGCGTGCCATCGTCATGATGAACAACGACCTGAAGCTGCCCTATGCGGACCAGTTCAGCCTCGGCCTGCGCGGACGCTTCTCGCCAGTCGAACTCGAAGTCGGTTTTACGCATATCGAAAGCAACGACGGGTTCGCGTTCCTGCTCGGCAATCGCCGTCCGGACGGGAGCTTCTTCTTCAACGATCCCGCAAGCGTGTCGGATGTTCCTCAATCCCCGTTCACCTACTCGCCCAACGGCTATGGCTCGATCATCCTCGGCACCAATGGCCTCAAGACCAATTCCGATGCGGTCTATTTCAAGCTGACCAAGACCTATTCTGCGGCCTCGCCGTGGAGCATCGACGCGACCTACACCTACACGCAGGCGGACGAGAACCGGCAGTTCGGTGAGACCTATGCGCTCGATTACGCGCAGATCTCGGATTATCCGACGCTGCGGTCGTCTGGGGTGCCGCGTCACCGGTTCGTGATCGCGGGCAGCGTCGATACACCGATCGGCGTGACGATCTCGAGCAAGTTCCAGATCGAATCGCCGAGCTACTTGAAGGCCTTCCTCGATAGCTCGGAGCCATTCGCGCGGACGCTGCTGGGGCGGCAGGCGGATAGTCTCGGCGATCTCTGGGGTCGCCGCCAGCTCGACTTCGCGTTCACCAAATACGTGCCGCTCGGCTTCATCACCGATCAGACGAAGATCCGCATGCGGCTCGATATCCTGAACGTGATGAACGACCGCAATTACGTCGACTTCAACAACAGTCCCATCGATCCGAATTACGGCCAGCGTTCGACTTACAGCACGGGCGGCAATGCACCGCGCACGATCAAGCTGTCGGCGGGCTTCTCGTTCTAAAACTCGACATCGGGGCGCGGCCATGCCGCGTCCCGCCGCTACCCTAGCTTACCAGTAATCGAAGGACGTCATGATCGATCGCAGGCAGATGCTGCGCCACACGTCATTGGGCCTGGCAGGACTTATCGCCGGCTGCGCCATGCCATCCGCCACCACCCGGCTCGGCAGCGTAACCGGCACCGCTACTGGCACGGCGATGCCGACCGCGCTGCTCAGCGATCTGCACCAGCGCAGTTTCCGATTCTTCTGGGAGACGACGGATCCTGCGACCGGACTGGCACCGGATCGCTGGCCGACGCCGTCGTTCGCATCGATTGCCGCAGTCGGGTTCGCGCTGACCGCGTATCCGATCGGCGTCGCCAACGGATGGATCACGCGGGACGAGGCACGCACGCGGACGCTCGCGACACTCGAATTCTTTGCCGCCGCGCCACAGGGCGACAGCAAGAGCGACGACAGCGGCTACAAGGGGCTGTTCTACCATTTTCTCGGCACGACCAAGGGGCACCGGTTTGCGCGCGCGGAACTGTCGACGATCGATACGGCCCTACTGATCGGCGGCGTGCTGTTCGTACAGAGTTGGTTCGACTCGGATCATCCCGGTGAAGTACGGATTCGGGCGCTGGCGGACCAACTTTACGCAGCAATCGACTGGAACTGGATCGTGCCCCGCACGCCGTTCATGTCGATGGGCTGGCACCCCGAAAGTGGGTTCATCGCGCATGACTGGAACATCTACAACGAGGCGCTGCTGCTGTACGTCCTGGCGCTGGGGTCGCCGACGCACGCGTTGCCAGCGGCGACCTGGGACGCGTGGACCGATCGCTTCGATGAGCAGTGGACCGACAAATGGGGCGAGCCGCACGTCCATTTCGCGCCGCTGTTCGTGCATCAATACAGCCATTGCTGGATCGACTTCCGTGGCATCCGCGATCGCTACATGACGAAGAAGGGCATCGATTATTTCGAGAACAGCCGCAGGGCGGTGCGCGCGCAGCGGGCGTATGCGATCGCCAATCCAGGTGGATGGACCGGCTATGGCCCAGACGTCTGGGGGCTGACCGCCTGCGATGGTCCCGGCGACTTCAAGATCGCCCTCGGCGGACGGAAGCGCGAGTTCTTCAGCTATTCGGCGCGGGGGCCGGACGATCGCGACGACGGTACGTTGGCACCCACTGCCGCTGCGGCGTCGATCGCGTTCGAGCCCGAATTGGCCCGCCGCGCGATCGAGACGATGCATGGCCGGTACGGCACGCAGATCTACGGCAAATACGGGTTCCTCGACTCGTTCAACCCGACGCTGACGGCGGTATCGGCACCGCTGAAACACGGCACCGTCGATCCGAAGCTGGGATGGGTCGATGGCGACTATCTCGGGATCGACCAGGGTGCGATCGTCGTGATGATGGAGAATTGGCGGACCGGGCTCGTATGGACGACGATGCGGCGCAACCCGCACATCCGCCGCGGCCTGCAGCGCGCGGGCTTCACAGGTGGCTGGCTGGCATGATCGCCAGCGCAGCATAAAATCCAGGCTCAGATTTGCGCAGGCTCAGATGTTTGCGGGCCCAGATCGTTGCAGGCGCGGAACGCTCAATTGGCGTCAGCGCACCGCTCAAACCCGATCCACAACCCCGCCAGCCATCGCCACCGGAACCCCAGTCGTCCCCGGAAAACTGATCGCCAGTCCTTTCAACGTCCGCACCGCCATATACGCAAACCCCTCGGCCTCCAGCGCATCGCCGTTCCACCCGAGCACATCGGTAGGCTCCACCACCAACCCGGTCCGCGCGGCGATCATCGCCAGCATCGTCGGATTATGCCGACCACCCCCCGCCACCAGCAACCGAACCGGCCGGGCCGGCAAATGCCGCAAAGCCTCAGCCACGGTAGCGGCCGTAAACGCCGTCAAAGTCGCCGCGCCGTCCGCAGCGGACAACCCCCGAGCCGGCTGGATCGTGAAGTCGTTCCGGTCCAAAGACTTCGGCGGAGGCGCATCGAAAAACGGGTGATCGAGCATCGCCGTCAACACCGTCTCATCCACCCGTCCAGACGCCGCCAACGCCCCCCCGGCATCATACCGCGCGCCCGTCTCCGCCTCGACCCAACTATCGATCAGACCATTCGCCGGCCCGGTATCGAACGCCACCAGCCCATCACGGTCCATCATCTGCGCCCGCTCCGGCGACATCTCGCGCGAATCATGCATGTCGCGCCCGCCGGGAATGAAGGTGATATTCCCCACCCCACCAAGGTTCAGCACCGCGACGGGCCCCTCGAGCCCCGCCGCCAACGCTGCATGATACACCGGCAGCAAAGGCGCACCCTGCCCGCCCGCGGCCACATCCGCCGACCGAAAATCCGACACCGTCGTGATCCCGGTAGCCCGCGCGACCGCCGCCCCATCGCCGATCTGCCACGTCCAGCGCCGATCCGGCCGATGCGCGATCGTCTGCCCGTGGAAACCGATCACATCGACCTCCGCCGCCGCAACCCCTGCATCCGCCAGCAACTTATGCACCGCAAACACATGCGCGCGCGTAATCAGCTCGCCCGCGGCGACCACCGGCGGACTGGCGCGCGGCTTGTCGAACGTCAGCGCCATCCGCGTCGCCTCCGCCAGCTGCGCCCGCGCCGCATCCGAATACGGCTCGCCACGAAACGCGATCGGCCGCACGAACGCCTCGCCATCGGTCTCGATCAACGCCGCGTCGATCCCGTCGAGCGACGTCCCCGACATCAGTCCAATCGCCAGCATATCGGTTCCTTCCCGCGCAATCCGCCCACCCATGCAGGAAGCAAATTCGCCCGCCTAGAAAAAACCGAACTTTGCGCCTATGTGCGCGGGCTTGATGGCAACAACACTCCCCTCCCCGCCGAAGATCGGCATGGTCTCGCTCGGCTGTCCGAAGAACCTCGTCGACAGCGAACGGATTCTCACGCAGCTCCGCGGCGACGGCTACCAGATGTCGCCCGATTATGCCGGCGCCGACATCGTGCTGGTCAACACATGCGGCTTCCTTGATTCCGCCAAGGAGGAAAGCCTCGAGGCGATCGGCGAAGCCATCGCCGAGAACGGCCGCGTCATTGTCACCGGCTGCATGGGCAAGGAAGCCGACGCGATCCGCGCGCGCTTCCCGCAGGTCCTCGCGATCACCGGCGCGCACGAATACGAGCAGGTCGTCGGCGCGGTCCACGAAGCCGCACCGATGCCGCCGTCCGCGTTCCTAAACCTCATCCCAGACGCCGGCCTGAAGCTGACCCCGCGTCACTACAGCTATCTGAAGATCTCGGAAGGCTGCAACCACCGTTGCTCGTTCTGCATCATCCCTAGCTTGCGCGGCGACCTAGTCAGCCGCCGCCCCGACGCGATTCTGCGCGAGGCGGAGAAGCTCGTCGAAGCCGGCACTAAGGAACTGCTGGTCATCAGCCAGGACACCTCGGCGTACGGCGTCGACCTGCGCCACGCGAGTTGGCCGGTGAAGACCGGCGGCCCGATGTCGCGGAACGAAGCCCGCGAGGTCCGCGCGCACATGACCGACCTCTCGCGCGAACTCGGCAAGATCGCGCCGTGGGTCCGCCTCCACTACGTCTACCCCTACCCGCACGTCGACCACGTCATCCCGTTGATGGCGGAGGGCCTCGTGCTGCCGTATCTCGACATCCCGTTCCAGCACGCTGCGCCGTCGGTGCTGCGCCGGATGAAGCGCCCCGGCAACGATGCGAAGGTGCTCCAGCGCATTCACAACTGGCGGACGATCGCGCCCGACATCACGATCCGCTCGACCTTCGTCGTCGGCTTCCCCGGCGAGACCGAGGAGGATTTCCAGTATCTGCTAGACTGGCTCGACGAAGCACAACTCGACCGCGTCGGCGCGTTCCGCTTCGAGCCGGTCGAAGGGGCGGCGGCGAACCTGCTCCCCGACCACGTGCCCGAAGAGCTGAAGGAAGAGCGCTACGCCCGCATCATGGAAAAGACCGCGGCCATCTCCGCTGCCAAGTTGCAGGCCAAGATCGGCCGCACGCTCGACGTGATCATCGATGCGGTCGACGAAGAAGGCGCCACCGGTCGCTCAAAGGCAGATGCCCCAGAAATTGACGGCGAAGTCTTCCTCCGCGACGCCGGCCACCTGACGGTCGGCGACATCGTCCCAGTCACGATCGAAGATGCCGACGATCACGACCTCTACGGCGTGCCCGTCTAATTAGCTGTTCCCCCGCGAAAGCGGGGGCACAGGAATCTCGAACGATACCGTTGGTGATCCTGGACTCCCGCGTCCGCGGGAGAACGGCTAAGTTCGCGAGTCCGTCAGACGACGTTGCGGCCGGTGAACAGCTTCACCAGAACGACGATGACCGCGATCACCAGCAGGATGTGGATCAGTCCGCCTGCGACATGGAAGGCGAAGCCTGCCAGCCAGAGGATCAGCAGGATGACGGCGATGGTATACAGCATGGTTGTGTCCCCTAAGACGTGAAAAGGCTCCCGGTCGGACGATGAAACGTGCGTGTAACATGGCGTGTTCCGTCAACATTTCTGCCCTAGCCTAACCCCTTCTACCGCCACGGAATAAAAATCACGGCGTTGCACGCGCACGCCGGTTCTGCTTCGTTGCGCGCATGATACTCCGCCTCCTCGCCGTCGCCGCGCTGCTCCCCGCTCCCGCCATCGCGCAGTCGCTCACCCCCACCGAAACCGCGCAGATCGACACGCTGGTCACCGGCGCGCTCGGCGATACCGGCGTGCCCTCCGCCTCGATCGCGGTGGTGCGCGGCGGGCGTATCGTGTTCGCCAAGGCGTACGGGAAACCCTCCGAGGCGATCGCCACCGCCGACCCCAAGCTCCCCTACCAGATCGCCTCCATCTCGAAGCAGTTCACCGCCGCTGCGATCCTGCTGCTCGAGGACGAGGGCAAGCTGTCGCTCGACGACACCGTCGCGAAATACATCCCCGGCATCACCGACGGCGACCGCATCACGATCCGCCAGTTGCTCAGCCACACCTCCGGCCTCCAGGATTACTGGCCGCAAGATTACAGTTTCGCCGCGATGGCCAAGCCCGTCACGCCACAGCAGATCGTCGATCGCTGGGCCAAGAAGCCGCTCGATTTCCAGCCCGGCACACAGTGGCAATATTCCAACACCGGTTATGTGGTGGCCGGCATGATCGTCGAGAAGGTCGCGCACCAGTCCCTGCTGAGCTTCCTCCAGCAGCGCATCTTCAAGCCGCTCGACATCCGCGCGCTCGACCAGGACAAGGCGATCGGCAAGGCCTTCCCGCAAGGCTATGGCCGCTTCGCGCTCGGCCCGGTCCGCCCCGAAACGCCCAGCGCAGACGGCTGGCTCTACGCCGCCGGCGAACTCTCGATGAGCGCCGAAGACCTCGCCAAATGGGACGTCGCGCGCCTTAACCGCACCACGCTCCCCGCCGACGACTGGGCCGTGCAGGAAACCCCGGTGAAACTCGCCGATGGATCAAGCAACGGCTACGGCCTCGGCGTCTTCACCGGCAGCGCGAACGGCCGCCGGTATGTCGAGCACAGCGGCGAAGCGGTCGGCTTCCTGTCCGAGAACACCGTCTATCCCGACGACAAGGCGGCCATCGTCGTCCTCACCAATAGCTGGTTCAGCGACGCAACGGGCCGCATCGCCGCGGGCGTCGCCAAGATCGTCCTGCCCACCGCACCCGCCAATGCCGAGGACACCGCCGCGCTCGCCCCAGCCCGCGCCGTCTACGACCAGCTCCGCACCGGCACGCTCGACCGCAAAGGGCTGACTGAAGACGCGAACTATTACTTCAAGCCGGTCGCGCTCTCCGACTACAAGACCAGCCTCGGCGCACTCGGCGAGCCCACCGCATTCGCACAAACCGGCAAGACCCGCTTGCGCGGCGGCTTCGTCAACCGCACCTACCGCATCACCTATCCCGACCGCACGCTCTCGCTCAGCACCTATGCCGAGCCCGGCGCGAACGGCCGATACGAACAACTTTTGGTGGCGCCCGCACAATGACCGACTTCGCATCGATGCTCCAACCCGACCGCGGCCAGCCCGCGCGGACGATCCACGTCGTCCACCCCGACGCCTATGAAGGCTGGCTCGCCAAGCAGTCGCAGCGCATCCGCACGACGATCGCCGCACACCGCCTGACCGGCAAGGCCGGCGACCGCGCGGTCCTCCCCGGCGAGACCGCGGACGACTGGTCGATGCTGCTGGTCTGCAACGAACCGGTGACGTCCCCCTGGCGGATCGCCTCGCTCGGCGCGTCGCTACCCGAGGGCACCTACCGCCTCGCCGAAGGCCCGGTCGGTGCGGCAGGGCTCGGCTGGATGCTCGCCCAGCACCAGTTCACGCGCTATTTGAAGCCGGACGCGATCGGCCCCCGCGTGCTCCTGACCGCCGACGCCGCGCACATCGGCGAAACCGTGCGCCTCGCCGAAGCGACCGCGCTCGTCCGCGATCTCGTCAACACCGGCGCGTCCGACATGGGCCCCGCCGACCTAGAAGCCGCCGCCGAGACGCTCGCCAAACGGCACGGTGCAACCGTCACGACCACGCGCGGCGATGCGCTCGCGACTGGCTACCCGATGATCCACGCGGTCGGCCAGGCCGCGAGCAAGGACCGCGCGCCGCGGCTGATCGAACTCGAATGGGGAAACCCTTCGCACCCCCGCATCGCGCTGGTCGGCAAGGGCGTTACCTTCGACACCGGCGGGCTCGACATCAAACCGTCCGCGGGCATGCGGCTGATGAAGAAGGACATGGGCGGCGCGGCGCACGCGCTGGCGCTGGCGAGCCTCGTGATGGCGGCCAAGCTTCCGGTCCGTCTCCACCTCCTGATCCCTGCGGTCGAGAACTCGATCGCCGGCAACGCCTTCCGCCCCGGCGACGTGATCGCCACACGCAAAGGCCTGGCCGTGGAGAACACCAACACCGACGCCGAAGGCCGCCTCGTCCTCGGCGACGCGCTGACCAAGGCAGGCGAGAGCAACCCGGAGTTGATCCTCGACTTCGCCACGCTGACGGGAGCGGCGCGCGTCGCACTCGGTCCCGACCTGCCGCCGATGTTCACCGACGACGAATCGCTCGCGGCGGACCTGCTCGCGTCGGGGCTGGAACAGAACGACCAGATGTGGCGCCTGCCGCTTTGGAACGGCTATGACGAGATGCTGAAGTCGGACATCGCCGACATGGTCAACGCACCCGATGGTGGTTTCGCAGGCGCGATCACCGCCGCGCTGTTCCTCCGCCGGTTCGTGCCGAAGACCGCGGCGTGGGCGCATCTGGATGTGTTCGCGTGGCGGCCGTCGGCCAAGCCAGGGCGACCTAAGGGCGGCGAAGCTTACGCCCTCCGCGCCGCGTTCGCGATGTTGGCTAAACGGTACGGCGCCTAACCGTTCCCTCGCGGAGGCGGGGGTCCAGGCTCACAAACGTCAGCCTGTGAGATCCTGGGCCCCCGCCTCCGCGGGGGAACAAGCTGATGCCTGGGACAGCGCAAGCGAAGACGACGTCACCCCGTCGCAAACTGCCCGAACGGCAGCAGCTTGTCCGCCAGAGCCTTCGTCGCATTCGCATCGCCAGCGCGCAGCGGCACCAGCACTGCCACCGCAGCCTTGCGCACATACCCGTCGATCGCGGTCGGCGTCGGCGCCTTGCTCGCCGTCTCGACCAGCGCCCGTCCCCGAGCATCGTTCGGGTCCAACTCCAGCCGCAACAACCCGGCCAGTCCGGCAAACATCGCGCGATTGCCGCCCAATGCCACCGACCGATCCAGAGCCTCGAACCCGGTCGCCTTCTGCGCGCCCGCGACCGCACGCCCGACGAACCGCCCCAGCTTCGCGATCACCCCGACATGCCACGCGCCCAGCGCCGCCTGCGCCTCGGCATTGCGCGGATAGCGGACGACCAGCGCCTCATATTGCTTCCGCGCGGCGATCGCCTCACTCCGGTTGCCGAGCAGCTTGGCGCGATACCCCTTCGCCATTGCCTGCATGATCGCGGCCTCGGCGTCGTTCGGCGAACGGCTCAGCGCCTGCCCCGCCGCCGCCGCCGCCCGGTCGATCCGCGCCAGCGCAACATTGCGATCGCGGTCGACGAACCCAGCCTGCGTCAGCAACTCGCGCGGCGTCTCGGCACGCGCCGCGATCGGACACAGGACGGCGCTCGCGATCAGCGAGGCACTCACGCAACCGGGGAACCACCTGGCCATATCAACCCTCGCACCGAAGTTGTCCGATCAAAGTCCCGGCCCGAAACTTGGCCGTCGAATCGTGTCACGGACCATAAGACCGCCATGTTTATCGAGACTTAACACGCTCTACCCGCGATCCGGATCAGAAACGTCCAGATCAGGATCAAGATCGACCGAACCGGCTGTCACAAGCCCGCCGCAGCCTCGATGATCGGCACGAACTTCTCCGCGGTCAGGCTAGCCCCACCGACCAGCGCCCCATCGACGTTCGGCGTATCGAGAATCGACGCCGCATTCGCGCCCGTCACCGAACCGCCGTACAGGATCCGCACCCCGGCCGCCGCATCACCGATCAGCATCCGCAACTTCGCGCGCGCGATCGCGTGGATCGCCGCGATTTCCTCCAGCGTCGGCGTGCGACCCGTCCCGATCGCCCAGCGCGGCTCGTACGCGAGCGTGAACCAGCTCCCGTCCGCATTGTCCGGCACCGACTTCTCGATCTGCGCCTGCACGACTCGCTCGGCACGGTCCGCATCGCGTTCCGCCTCGGTCTCGCCACAACACAGGATGACCTGCAAACCCTGCCGCCGCGCCGCCGCCGCCTTCGCCCAGGCGTCATGGCTGGTCTCATGCTGGTCCGCGCGACGCTCCGAATGACCGACGATCGTGAAGCTCGCGCCGACTTCCTTGACCATCGACGCCGACACGCACCCGGTATGCGCGCCCGAATCCGCCTCGTGCACATCCTCCGCGCCGATCGCCAACCCCGGCACGCGCTGCGATGCCGCGTCGATAAGCGTGAACGGCACCGCCACCGCGACATCGACGCCCGGCGCGGCAGCCGCTGCCGCAGCGATCGTATCGAGCTCGGCCAGCGCCGCGCGCGACCCGTTCATCTTCCAGTTTCCGGCTACAAGCTTACGCCGCATCGTCATCTCCCGAGTGTTTTGCCCAGCGATAGCGCAGCACCCGCCCCGCACAACCCCAAGCAACGTTGCGCGCCCGACTTGAAGAGCCGCCCTCGCCCCCGTAAAGCAACCGCGTTCCCATCCCTGTCGATCGGCTGTCCATGCTCGCTTTCTTCCGCCGCCTTACCCATTCGAAGGTCGGCGTGATCATCACGTTCCTGGTGCTCGGCGTGATCGCGCTCGCGTTCGCGGCGGGTGACGTCACCGGGCTCAGCTCGATGACCGGCGGCGCCGGAATCACCGGCGGCGACGTCGCCAAGGTCGGCAAGGCGGACGTGACCGCGAACCAGCTCAAGACGCAGGCGCAGACCGAGATGGAGGGCTTCCGCCAGCAGCAGCCGACGCTCGACATGGCGACCTTCGTCAACCAGGGCGGCTTCGACGGCACGCTCGACCGAATCATCTCCAGCATGGCGCTCGAACAGTTCGGCCGTGCGCAGGGCATGGTCGTCAGCAAGCGCGCGATTGACGGCCAGATCGCCAGCATCCCCGCCCTGCAGGGCCCGACCGGCAAGTTCGACGAGAATCTCTACCGCCAGGTGCTCGCCCAGCGGAAGCTGACCGACGCGCAGATCCGCAGCGATATCGAGCGTGATACGTTCGCGCAGCAGCTGACTCTGCCCTCGAACGGCGCGACCCAGGTCGCCAGCCAGCTCGCGCTCCCCTACGCCTCGCTGCTGCTCGAAAAGCGCACCGGCACGATCGGCTTCATTCCTGCCGCCCTCGTCCCCGCCGGCCCCGCGCCGAGCGATGCGGACCTCAACACCTTCTATCAGCGCAACATCGCGCGCTATACCGTCCCCGAGCGCCGCGTCGTCCGCTACGCGATGATCACGCCCGAGGCCGTCAAGGCACAAGCCGTCCCGACCGACGCCGAGATCGCCAAGACCTATCAGCAGGACAGCGCACGCTACGCCGCGACCGAGAAGCGTGACATCACGCAGGTCGTCGTCGCCGACCAAGCCGGTGCCGCCGCGATCGCCGCCAAGGTGAAGGGTGGCACCAGCCTCGCCGACGCCGCCCGCGGTGCAGGGCTCGAAGCATCGACCCAGACCGGTGTCGAGAAGGCTGCCTATGCCGGAACGGCGTCCGCGCAGGTCGCCGATGCCGTCTTCGCCGCCGCCAGCGGTGCGGTGATCGGCCCGGTCCGCACGCCGCTTGGCTGGACCGTTACCAAGGTCGACAAGATCGAAAAGGTCGCTGCGCGTTCGCTCGATCAGGTCCGTGGCGAAATCGCCGCCGCGCTGGGCATACGCAAGTCGGCCGAAGCGTTGTCGGCTATCCACGACAAGATCGACGATTCGCTGTCGAAGAACGCGACGTTCGACGAAGTCATCGCCGACCAGAAGCTCGCGGCCGTCACTACGCCCGCGCTGATCGCGAGCGGCATCAACCCCGACGATCCCGCCAGCAAGCCCGACCCCGCGCTTACGCCACTCGTCGCCGCAGCGTTCCAGGCGGCCGATGGCGACGGCCCGCAACTGGTCCAGGTCGGCACCGATGGCGGTTTTGCCGTCGTCGCGCTCGGCCGCGTCGTCCATTCCGCCCCGCGTCCGCTAGCGCAGGTTCGCGCCGCGGTGCTCAAGGATGTGACCGCCGATCGCGCTCGCCAGGCCGCGCGTCGCGTCGCTGGCGAAGTGCTCGCGCGCATCAACAAGGGCATGCCGATCCAGCAGTCGCTCGCACAGACCAAGCTGCCGATGCCGCCCGCGCGCACGCTGACCGCCGCCCGTGCGCAGCTCGCCGCCGATCCGCGCGGCGCACCGCCCGCGCTCGCGCTGATGTTCAGCATGGCGCCGAACACCGCCAAGACGCTGGCCGCCCCCGACGACAGCGGTTGGTTCGTGATCAAGCTCGACAGCGTCCAGAGCGGCAACGCGGCTGGCAACGACGCGGCGATCAAGGCAGCGCGTGGCAACATCGCCCGCTCGGTCGGTCGCGAATATGTCGAGCAGTTCGCCAAGGCAGTCCGTGCCGATGTCGGCGTAAAGACCAACCCGTCCGCACTCGCGCGGGTCCGTGCCGACCTGCTCGGCCAGGGCGGCTCGGGCAACTGATCGCATGACCAGCGCGCGCGAAGCCTTGGCCGAAGGGCGTCCCGCGCTCGTCTGGCGTCGCCAGGTCGCCGACACCGAAACGCCGGTCGCCGCCGCGCTGAAGCTCATCGAGCCTGGGCGTGGCGACTTCCTGCTCGAATCGGTCGAGGGCGGTGCGACCCGCGGCCGCCACAGCCTGATCGGCCTAGCCCCCGACCTGCTGTTTCGCGCGCACGGCCACATCGCCGAGATCAACCGTCACTGGGCCACCGATCGCGAGACGTTCGAGCCGTGCCCGGTGCCTACGCTTGATGCTCTCCGCGCGCTGGTCGCCGAATGTCGTGCGGACGTTCCCGCGGAACTGCCTCGGGCCCTCGCCTGCCTAGTCGGCTATTTCGGCTACGAGACGATCGGGCTGGTTGAAACCCTGCCGCAGCCGTCGGTAGATCCGCTCGGCCTGCCCGACATGATCTTCGTGCGGCCGACCGTCATCCTGGTGTTCGACCGCCTGACCGACGCGCTCTACCTCGTCGCACCCGCCTGGCCCGATCCCGCACGCAATGCCGATGCCATCGTGACCGAGGCCGAAGAGCGCCTCGACGCGGTCGCCGCCAAGCTCGCCAGCACGCCCGTCCCTGCACCGATCCGCGCCGACGTCGCCGAACCCGTCTACACCCCCGCGCTGCCCGAAGGCCGCTACGGCGAGATGGTTGCGGCGGCAAAGGACTATATCCTCGCCGGCGACATCTTCCAGGTCGTGCTCGCGCAACGCTTCAGCACGCCATTCGCGCTGCCGCCGTTCGAGCTCTACCGCTCGCTACGCCGCATCAACCCGTCGCCGTTCCTGTATCACCTCGACCTGCCCGGCTTCGCGCTGATCGGATCGAGCCCAGAGATCCTCGTCCGCGTTCGCGACGACGAAGTGACGATCCGCCCGATCGCCGGTACGCGCCCCCGCGGCAAGACCGCCGCCGAGGACGAGGCGAACCGCATCAGCCTGCTCGCCGACCCGAAGGAGCGCGCGGAACACCTCATGCTGCTCGACCTGGGCCGCAACGACGTCGGCCGCGCCGCGGCGCCGGGGTCGGTGAAGGTAACGGCCAGCTACGGCGTGGAATTCTACAGCCACGTCATGCACATCGTATCGAACGTCGTCGGCACGCTGTCCCCCGACAAGGACGCGCTCGACGCGCTGTTCGCCGGCTTTCCCGCCGGCACCGTCAGCGGCGCGCCGAAAGTCCGCGCCTGCCAGATCATCGCCGAGTTGGAACCCGAACGCCGCGGCGCGTACGCGGGCGGCGTTGGTTATTTCTCGCCCGACGGCTCAATGGACTCGTGTATCGTGCTGAGAACCGCAGTGGTGAAGGACGGCACGATCCACGTTCAGGCCGGCGCGGGCATCGTCGCCGACAGCATCCCCGAATACGAACAACGCGAATGCGAAGCCAAGGCCGGCGCGATCCTCGCCGCGGCGCGCGAGGCGGTCAGCCGGGCGAAAGCTCCGGGCTTCGGTCAGTAATCTGGCGTTAGAAAGAATGTTTCCCCGCGAAGGCGGGGACCCAGACTGGGCTCCCGCCTTCGCGGGAGAACAAGATCTTTTGCCCTAACATGTTTTGCTTATGGCGTCGTATTCGTCTCGCTAGCCGGCGCACGACGCTCCTGGGCATAGGCATTGTTCCGCGCCAGGAAGCACCCCGACTGGCCACCGGTCCCGACCGCCGAGCACGTATCCGGCAACCCGCCGGCAACACGTCCGAGTTGATCCATCGACGCCGCACGATTGACCCAGCTCTGGTTCTGCGCCGCGATCGGCTTGTCGTCGCGCAACTGCTTAGGAATGCGATATGGCTGGTCGAGCGTCGAACATACCACGACTTCGCCGGCGGTCGACTTCGGGCACGCCTGGTCACCGGTCAGCGTCACGCTGCGAATGCGCTGCGGCGGCGTATCGACCTGCGCTTCCTGCGCGTACGCCATGGCGGGGAATGCGATCAGTGCGGCGAGGACGGCGGTACGAAACATGGATCAGGCTCCTTTGAGCGAATAACGTCCGTCATGCAGCATTGCTCCGCACTGAATGATGGTCGCCTGCCCGGGCGATATAGGAACCACCATCGCCCTTCGCGACTATGCCAAGGACGATTAGCGCCGAACCGTCCCGGCCGAGCGCTGTTGCACCGCGCCCCGCATCGGCTATGGCGGCGCCATGATCCTCGTCGTCGACAATTACGACAGCTTCACCTGGAACCTCGTCCATTACCTGATGGAACTGGGCGCCGAGGTCGAAGTCGTCCGCAACGATGCGATCTCCGCCGGGCAGGCTCTGTCGTCGGGCGCGGACGCGTTCCTCATCTCCCCCGGCCCCTGCACGCCGACCGAGGCGGGCGTAAGCCTCGACCTCGTCGCCGCCTGCGCGGACGCCGGCAAGCCGCTGCTCGGCGTATGCCTCGGCCACCAGGCGATCGGCCAGCATTTCGGCGGCAAGGTCGAGCGCGGTGGCCTGATGCACGGCAAGACCTCGCCCGTCGTCCACGACGACACCGGACTCTACGCCGGGCTGCCCTCGCCGTTCATCGCCACGCGCTATCACTCGCTGATCGTCAACGCGGTCCCCGACACGCTGGTCGTCAACGCGACCGCGCAGGACGGCACGGTCATGGGCTTCCGCCACAAGACCCTGCCGATCCACGGCGTCCAGTTTCACCCGGAAAGCATCGCGACCGAGCATGGCCACGAGATGCTCGCGAACTTCCTCAAGATGGCGAACATCCCCCACCAACTCCCCTCCCGCCTGCGGGAGGGGTCGGGGGAGGGCCGCGCCGCACCCACGACGCCTGCGAGACAAGCCCCTTCCCTGACCCCTCCCGCAGACGGGAGGGGAATGTGACCACCACCACCCTCCTCCCAGACCCATCGTCGCCCCTCTCCCGCGAGTCCGCCCGCGAAGCGTTCGCCGACATCCTCGACGCCCGCGCGAGCGACGACGCGATCGCCACCTTCCTCACCGATCTGGCTACCCGCGGCGAGACCAGCATCGAGATCGCCGAAGCCGCGCGCGCGCTCCGCAACCGAATGATCCCGATCGACGCCCCCGCCGGCGCGATCGACGTCTGCGGCACCGGCGGCGACGGCCACCACACCCTGAACGTCTCGACGGCCGTCGCGCTCGTCGTCGCCGCAACCGGCGTCCCCGTCGCCAAGCACGGCAACCGAGCTGCCTCGAGCAAGGCCGGCGCCGCCGACACGCTGGAGGTACTCGGTCTCGACATGGACCGCGCCGGCGCCACTGCCGAGGCGAGCCTCAACGAGATCGGCATCGCCTTCCTCTTCGCCGCCAATCACCACCCGGCGATGAAGCGCATCACCCCGATCCGCCAACGCATAGCCAAGCGGACGATCTTCAACCTGATGGGCCCGCTCGCCAACCCGGCCGGCACCACCCGCCAGCTCATCGGCATCGCCCGCCCGGACTACGTCACGCTCTACGCCGAAGCGCTCGAACAGCTCGGCACCGAAGCCGCGCTCGTCGTCTCGGGCGAAGAAGGCCTCGACGAACTGTCGGGTGCCGGCCCCAGCATCGTCGCCTCGGTCGGCACCGTCGCGCTGCCGGGCAAAGTCGCCCCCGAAGACGCCGGCCTCACCCGCCACGCGATCACCGACATCCGCGGCGGCGACGCGCACCACAACGCCGACGCGCTCCGCCGCCTCCTCAAGGGCGAAGCCGGCGCCTACCGCGACGCCGTCCTGCTCAACGCCGCCGCCGCCTTGATGGTCGCCGGCACCGTCACCACTCTCGTCGACGGCGCGGCCAAGGCCGCCGCCGCCCTCGACACCGGCAGCGCCGACGCGCTGCTCGCCCGCTGGATCGCCTACTGACATGACCATGCTCGACCGTATCCTCGAGACCAAGCGCGCCGAAGTCGCCGCGCGCAAGGCCACGACCTCGCTCGCCGATATCGACGCCGGTATTGCCCGCATGTCGAAGCCCCGCGGCTTCCGCGCCGCGCTCGACGCCAAGACCGGCTATGCGCTGGTCGCCGAGGTCAAGAAAGCCAGCCCGTCGAAGGGCCTTATCCGCGCCGACTTCGATCCCGTCGCCCACGCCCGCGCCTACGAAGCCGGGGGCGCCGCGTGCCTGTCGGTGCTGACCGACGAAAAGTGGTTCCAGGGCTCCGACGCGTATCTGACCGCGGCGCGCGACGCCGTCTCGATCCCCGTCCTGCGGAAAGACTTCATGGTCGACCCATGGCAGTCGACCGAGGCGCGCGCGATCGGCGCCGACTGCATCCTGATCATCGTCGCAGCGCTCGACGACATCCAGATGGCCGAGATCGAGGCCTCCGCGCTCGAATGCGGCATGGACGTGCTGGTCGAGGTCCACGACGCGCACGAGATGGAGCGCGCGCTGAGGCTCAAGTCGCGCCTGATCGGCGTCAACAACCGCGACCTGCGCGACTTCTCGGTCGATTTCCAGCGCACCTACGACCTCGTCGGCAAGGCGCCCAAGGACTGCACCTTCGTCGCCGAGAGCGGGCTCACGACCCGCGCTGAACTCGACGCGATGGCCGAACACGACATCCACTGCTTCCTGATCGGCGAAGCGCTCATGCGCCAGGACGACGTCGAAGCCGCCACCCAGGCGCTCATCGGATGACCGGCCTGACCCACATCGACGAAGCCGGCGCGGCAAGAATGGTCGACGTCGGCGGCAAGGCGGTCACCGCCCGCGAAGCCATCGCCTCCGGCCGCATCACCATGTCCGCCGAAGCCGCCGCGGCGATCGGCGCCGGCACCGCGAAAAAGGGCGACGTCCTGGCAGTCGCGCGGGTTGCCGGCATCATGGCCGCCAAGCGCACCAGCGACCTCATCCCCCTCTGCCACCCGCTCCCGCTGACGAAGGTTGAGATCGAACTCGTAGTGGACGAAACCGGCGTAACCGCGACCGCCACCGCCTCGACCGAAGGCAGGACCGGCGTCGAAATGGAAGCCCTGACGGCTGCCACGGTAACGCTCCTGACGATCTACGACATGGCCAAGGCGATCGACAAGACGATGGTCCTCACCGACATCCGCGTCCGCGCAAAGTCCGGCGGCAAATCCGGCAACTGGACCGCCTAAAACAAAACCCTCTCCCCAAAGGGGAGAGGGAAAGACGCCAAAGGCGTCGAGGGTGAGGGCAGGCCAAGCAGAACGCGCTCAGCTGAACTCAATCCCCGCCAATAGCCCATTCATGATCCTCGACGATCGTAGACTCCACCGGCCGCCCCGCCGCATCGAGCGAAGGATCATACCGAAACCGCTCCTCTATCAACCGACACGTAAGCGTATCCAGCTCCCGGCTCCCGCTCGACCGAGTCACCCGGCACCGCGAAACCCGCCCATCGGTCTGCACCAGATACCGCACCGAAACCCGACCCCGAATCCCCGTCTCGGCCGCCTCGCGCGGATAGTCCGAATCCTTCAACCGCCCCTTACGCCACCGCGGCGGCGTCTCCTCTCCACCCCCACCGTCACCATCGCCATACCCACCGCTGCCGGTGCCATTACCAATCCCCCCACTCCCGGTCCCCGGTCCGCGAACATCCGAAGCGCCAGCCGTCGCCTGCGCCCCCACCCCAGCCTTCTCCGCGACCACGACCGGCGGTGGCACGACGATCGGTACCACCGGCGGCGGCGCCACCACCTCCGTAGCCTTCGACTTCAAATTAGGCGGCGACGCAGCCCCCTCCGGCTTGCGGCTAGGCGACGGCCGAGGCCTAACCTTCTCCTCAGGCGGTGGTGGTGACGGCGGCGCCGCATCGAACACCTTCAACGCATCGCTCACCGCCGCCGGCATCGGCACCACCAGCCCGTTGAGCAGCGCATAGCCCAGCACCCCCGGCAACAGGGCAGCACCCACCGCCGCCCCGATCCTGTCTCTCGCCCGAGGCTGATTACGTGTCATCATACTGATCTGGTGCCTCTTTCTCCCAAACAAAGCCCTGCTTCGGATGAACCCCCGCTGGCCGAGCGCTTTGGGAAGGCGACAGGCGATCACCCGCGTCCCCTCGTCGGCTCGGAAGAGGGCAGCCCCCCAACCACCACCCCGGCGAAGGCCGGGGCCCAATTGGGAAGTTCGCAGTAACGAAGCGCGACGTCCGCCAAACCCATGTTTCCCCGCGAAGGCGGGGACCCAGTCTGGGCTCCCGCCTTCGCGGGAGAACAAGAAGGATGTCGCAAACGTTCGATATCAAGCAGCGCAGAGAGCAACGGATCGTCCTGCCGCAGCCCCAACAACACCTGTCCTACATCCCAAACCCATGGCAAAGCGCCAGCCACGCCAAAACTCACCCCCTCCCGCCGGACCTTCTACCGGACGAGACCGTTCCAAACCTGAACCCCAGATCCGCTCCCGCCAAGAGTCTCCCAGCGTGTGAACTTCCTGCACTTCCAGCAGGAAAACCACGTAATATCAGAGCCAAAAGCATGACCCTAGTCCCCGTCGCCGAAGCCCAGAACCGCCTCTTCGCCATGGCCCCCCGCGTCGCTAGCGAGACCGTGACGTTACGCGAAGCCGCCGGCCGCTGGGCCGCCGAGGACATCCTCGCCCGCCGGACGCAACCCGCCGCGGATCTCTCGGCCATGGACGGCTACGCGATCCGCTTCGAAGACCTCCCCGGCCCCTGGAAAGTCATCGGCGAAAGCGCCGCCGGCCGCCCCTTCGCAGGCCACGTCGCCTCCAACGAGGCCACCCGCATCTTCACCGGCGCCGCCATGCCCGACGGCGCCGACACCGTCATGGTCCAGGAAGAAGCCGAGCGAGACGGCGCGACCCTGATCCTAGCCGGCGAAGGCCCGCCCACGGTCGGCCGCAACACCCGCCGCAAGGGCCTCGACTTCTCCACCGGCACCCGCCTCATCGCCGCCGGCGACCGCCTCAGCCCCGCACGCATCGCCGTCGCCGCAACCGGCGGCCACGGCAGCCTCACCGTCAATCGCCGCGTCCGCGTCGCCGTCGCCGCCACCGGCGACGAACTCGTCCCCCCCGGTTCGACCACCGACGGCGTCGCGCTCCCCGAATCGAACGGCATCATGCTCGCCGCGATGCTCGCCGACATGCCCGTCGACGTCGTCGATCTCGGCATCCTGCCCGACAATCTCGACATACTCCGCGAAGCCTTCGCCAGCGTTCAGGCAGACCTGCTCGTCACCACCGGCGGCGCGTCGGTCGGCGACCACGACCTCGTCCGCCCGGCGATCGAAGCCGCCGGCGGCACCATCGAATTCTGGCGGATCGCGCTGCGCCCCGGCAAGCCGATGATGGCCGGCCGGATCGGCGAGATGATGGTGCTCGGCCTCCCCGGCAACCCGGTCTCCGCGTTCGTCACCGCGACGTTGTTCGTCAAACCCGTCGTCGCGCACATGGCCGGCGCCCGCGACCCGTTGCCCCAGTCGACCCACGCCCTCCTCGGCGAAGACCTGCCCGCCAACAACGCCCGCACCGACTATCTCCGCGCCGAACTGCGCGACGGCAAAGCCTATGCCTCGACGATCCAGGACAGTTCGATGCTGCTCACGCTCGCCCGCTCGACCTGCCTGATCGTCCGCCCCGGCAACGCACCCTTAGCAAAGACAGGCGAATCGGCGGAAATCCTCGTGATCGCGTGAAGCGAGCGCTTGACGCGGTTAATTATGTTCCATAGAAGTTCCCAGTCTGTTCCGGACGGAGAACCGCCATGCTCACGCGCAAGCAGCACGAACTCGTCTGCTTCATCAACGATCGCCTCAACGATACCGGCGTCTCGCCGTCGTTCGAAGAGATGAAGGACGCACTCGACCTCAAGTCGAAGTCGGGCGTCCACCGTCTGATCAGCGCGCTCGAGGAGCGCAACTTCATCCGCCGCCTGCCGAACCGCGCGCGCGCGCTCGAAGTGCTGCGCATGCCCGAGCGTGCGGAAAAGAAGACGCCGACCAAGCCATCGAACGTCAAGGCCGCCCCAGCGGCCGCGACGCCGCAACCAGCGAACGACGTCGTCGAAATCCCGCTCCACGGCCGCATCGCCGCCGGCGTCCCGATCGAGGCGTTCGAAGGCAGCACTATGCTGGCTGTCCCCGCCGCACTCCTCGGCACCGGCGAACACTACGCCCTCGAAGTTTCGGGCGACTCGATGGTCGAAGCCGGCATCCTCGACGGCGACTACGCCCTGATCCGCCGCACCGAAACTGCCCGCGACGGCGAGATCGTCGTAGCCCTGATCGAAGACAGCGAAGCCACTCTAAAATACTTCCGTCGCGAAGGCGCCATGGTCCGCCTCGACCCGGCAAACCGAGCCTACGACCCTCAACGCTATGCCCCCGCCCAAGTTCGCGTCCAAGGCAAACTCTCCGGCATCCTCCGCCGCTACGACTGAGTTGCCGAGACCGGGCTGCGTCATCGCGACGCAGCCCGGTCTCGGTTTTTGGTTGCTCAGGAAAAGCGACAGCCTAGCCCCTTAGCTAAGTCGCTTCTCCGCCCGACAACAGCGACGGGATCTGTTGGGCAAGTTAAGCTAGATGCACTGGGCGTGTCGAAAAGCGGCTAGTTTTTCGACACCCCCAACCAGCCCCCAAGCGTCCGAAAGCCCCTCTAACGCTTCGATGCATAGTCGCGCTCTCAACTCGAATGCCCAATCTCTGCGCCTCTGCGCCTCTGCGCGAACATCTCGTCCTCAATCTCCAGCGCGGCCGAAGAATTGGTTCACGTGGAGACGCGGAGCTGTTGCGCTTAGGGAAAACGAAGCACCTCCAAACGTCTTCGGAAGGAAGACTAAACAGTCCCCAGCCTGAGCCACCCCGTCATACAAAAACCTTCTCCGCGCCTCCGCGTCTCGGCGTGCACCAGTTCTTCTTGCTGTGACCGTATGCGACGACGGAAGATTTTGTTCACGCGAAGGCGCAAAGGCGCGAAGATATGGTGCCTGGATCAGCGCCTACCGGCCTTCGCGGACCGCCGAAAACCAACGTCGGCTTATCGTTCATGGAGGTATAAAGGTCTCCCGAGTCGCATCACCTTCGCGCCTTTGCGCCTTCGCGTGAACATTTCTACTTTGACGGACTCGGCTGGCGCGAAACGCCGGCACAGCACCGTGAAACCGGTCATGGCGCGGCCTGAACGCGTACGCGGTGCGTTCGAGGAGAGGCGGATCGCGCCAGGGGTGGCGATCGCCTGCGTTCAGGATCGTCACGACTGTCCCGCTACCTAAGGTCAGCGCGACGCCGCCCGTACGCCGGAGTACACGACGATCCAGTTTCAGCCACCGTGGTACACACGGTTTCGGCAGACCGCGTTCGCTGACGACGACATCGGCGCCGTGACAGGCGGTAATGAACTCAGCAATCGGAACCATATAGGCGCTGCGGGTCGCCAGGATGCGCCACATCTGTCCCCGCGCAGCAATATCTGTGACGCAAAGATCGCGACTGCACCGCGCATCGGGTTGGTCCGCCAGCAGCAGCGGCTCGCCATCCACCCCGCCATTCTCGGCCAGCATGTCGCGCGTGTAGTCGCCCGCTCGGTCGCGCAGCATCGCGAGCCCCGCCGCCGTTCGCACCGCGACATGGCGCCCGTCACCGGTCACGAGAACGTCCGGGGCCGGCGTCGTCAGCGCCCAGACCGTGCCGATCACCAGCGGGACCAGCCCGAGCCGTCGCCACCGCGTTCGCCACAAGGCGATCCATATTCCCCCGACGATCATCAGCGCGAACGCCGCCGTCGGCATCGCGGGCAAGGACCGCACCGAGCCTGGCGCGCTGGCAACGATATGCGCAAGCCACAGCAGAGCATCGAGCGAGCGCTGCACCAGCCACCATATCGGCGCCCCGAGCCCGCCCGCATCGAGCAGCAACGCCAAAGCTTCCAGCGGCATAACGACGAAGGTCGTCAAGGGAATGGCGACGATGTTGGCGAACGCGCCGTAAAGCCCGGCCTTGTGGAAATGATAGACCGCGATCGGCATGAGCGCGAACTCGACGAGCAGGCCGGTGAGCAACAGCGATGCTATGCCGCGGGCGAGGCGGTGCGCTCGCCCCTCCTCATGCGGACCGAAAAACGCGCGGATCACCGGATGCTCGTGCAGCGCCATTATCGCAGTGATTGCCGCGAACGAGAGTTGAAAGCTCGGCCCCGCCGCCGATTCGGGCAGCACGAGCATGACGCACGCCGCGCCCGCCGCGACGAGGCGCAAGGTCATCGCCTCGCGCCCCATCGCCAGCGCCGCCAACACGAGCAGCGCGGCGACGCACGACCGGATCGTCGGGACTTGGCTGCCCGTCAGCAGCGTATAGCCGATCGCTGCCGCTGCTCCCGCCAACGCAGCGATCAAAGGCAAGCGCGCGTGCAACGCCAGCCACGGGCTCAGCGCCAGCAGCCGCAGCACGATCAGCATCGTCGCGGCTACCGCCGCCGTAATATGCAACCCGCTCACCGACAGCAGATGCGCGAGCCCGGCGCGGCGCATCGCCTCCGAATCCTCCTCGCTGATCGCGCCGACGTCGCCGGTTGCGAGCGCTGCGGCGATACCGCCGGCACTCCCCTCCAGTCGCGATACGATGTGATGCGACAGCGCGACGCGGATGCCGGCACCCGACTCGCTCGGCGTCGTCACGACCACCGGTGCGAAGCCGCGTCCCGTCGCACCGATCTCGCCGAACCACGCGACCCGAGCGAAATCATAGGCGCCCGGCACCGCGGGCAGCGGCGGCGGCATCAGCCGCGCCCGTAGATGCACGACCGCTCCCGTTCCCAGCAGCTTGGGTGCATCCGCTTCCGCCAGATTAACCCGGACGCGGTATGGCAGGGCGACCGGTTGCCCGTCGGTTTCGGCGCCCTTCCCGATCGGCAGCAGCGTCAGCCGGACCAGCTTCCGCGCGACCAGTGGCTCGATCGCCTCCACCCTCGCGGAGAAGCTCGCGATCGTCGGTCCACCCAGCACCGGTCGCGCCACCAACTCCGATCGCGCCCAGATCAACCCCAGCCCCAGCGCCGCCGTCAGCAACCCGATCGCCAGCGACCGCGCCGCACGCCCGCCATGCCCCACTGCCAGACACGCCAGCCCACCCGCGACCAACACCAATATCGCCACGCACCATGCCGCCGGATCAGGCAACGCGAACCACAGCGCGATCCCGCCACCCAGCATCACCGGCAGCCACAACACCAACTGGTCGCGCTCCGCCTCGAGCCAGCGTTCCACAGCCAGCCCGACGACAGCCCCCCATCGCGGCACGCCCATTTGTCGCCGCCAAGGACGCATGCTAGGGGCGGCGACGGCTGTCATGGCCATCGTTTCTCCATCGTTTCATCAGTCTGGGAGCACCCGCGGTTGGGCGCAATATCTGATACGGGCACCGCCAATTCGGCCGCACCCGTGGTTACCCGTTTCGCTCCGTCGCCGACGGGGTTCCTGCATCTCGGCGGCGCGCGCACCGCGTTGTTCAACTGGCTGTTCGCGAAAGCAAACGGGGGTAAATTCCTGCTGCGGATCGAGGATACCGACCGGGTCCGCTCGACCCAGCCGGCGATCGACGCGATCATCGACGGGATGCGCTGGCTCGGGCTCGACTGGGACGGCGACGTCGTCATGCAGTTTGCCGGTGCCGAGCGCCACGCGCAGGTCGCGCACGAGATGGTCGCGAACGGCCACGCCTATCGCTGCTACATGACCAACGACGAGATCGCCGCGATGCGCGCCGAGGCACAGGCCGCGAAGAAGCCGCTGCGCATCCGCAGCCCTTGGCGCGACCGCCCCGAGAGCGAAGCGCCGAACCTCCCCCACGTCGTCCGCCTGCGCGCGCCGCAGGAAGGTGCCGTCACGATCGAGGACCGCGTGCAAGGATCGGTCACGGTCAAGAACGAAGAGATCGACGACCTCGTCCTGCTCCGCTCCGACGGCACGCCGACCTACATGCTCGCGGTCGTCGTCGACGATCACGACATGGGCGTCACGCACGTCATCCGCGGCGACGATCACCTCAACAACGCGTTCCGCCAGCTGCCGATCTACCACGCGATGGGCTGGCCCGAGCCGACCTACGCGCACATCCCGCTGATCCACGGCCCCGACGGCGCCAAGCTGTCGAAGCGTCACGGCGCGGTGGGCATCGAGGCCTACCGCGACGAGATGGGAATTCTTCCCGAGGCGTTCGACAATTACCTACTCCGGCTCGGCTGGGGTCACGGCGACGACGAGATCATCAGTCGCGAGCAGGCGGTCGAATGGTTCGACCTGTCGGGCGTCGGCAAGTCGCCGTCGCGCTTCGACCTGAAGAAGCTCGAGAACCTCAACGGCCATTATATCCGCGAAGCCGACGACGCGCGCCTCGCGCAGCTCGCCGCCGACCGTCTCGGCCACGACCTGCCGACCGGCGGACTCGATCTTCTGACTCGGGCAATGCCCGTCCTGAAGCCGCGTGCCGCAAACCTGAACGAGTTGGCCGAAGGGTCGAATTTCCTGTTCAGTCAGCGTCCTTTGGCGATGGATGACGCCGCGGCGAGCCTTTTGCAGGGTGAAGCGAGTTCGATTTTGGTCAATGTTCATGCCGAACTTGACGCGCTCGCGGAGTGGGATACGGAAGCGCTCGAAGGCGCGGTACGGCGCGTGGCCGAAGCGCGGGGCGTCAAGCTCGGCCAGGTTGCACAGCCGCTTCGCGCCGCGCTGACGGGACGCAAGACGTCGCCGGGGATCTTCGATGTGCTCGACCTGCTCGGGCGCGAGGAGAGCCTGGGACGGATCGCCGACCGGATGGCTAGCTGATAAGATTTCGAGGAAGGATACAAGCATGAGCGAGACCGCAACCCTCAAGGTCGACGGCAAGGATTTCGAGTATCCGGTGATGTCCGGTACGGTCGGACCCGATGTCATCGATATCCGCAAGCTGTACGCGCAGACGGACAATTTCACCTATGATCCGGGCTTCACCTCGACGGCGTCGTGCCAGTCGAAGCTGACCTACATCGATGGTGACGCGGGCACGCTGCTGCACCGCGGCTACACGATCGGCGAGCTGGCCGAGCAGTCGAACTTCATGGAGGTGGCGTACCTGCTCCTGAACGGCGAACTGCCGAGCGAAGACGAGCTGGCGAACTTTTCAAACACGATCACGCGCCACACGATGGTGCACGAGCAGCTCGCGCAGTTCTTCCGTGGCTTCCGCCGCGACGCGCATCCGATGGCGATCCTGTGCGGCGTCGTTGGCGCGCTCTCGGCCTTCTATCACGATTCGACCGACATCCACGATCCGGCACAGCGCGTCATCGCGTCGCACCGCCTGATCGCCAAGATGCCGACGATCGCCGCGATGGCGTACAAGTACAGCGTCGGCCAGCCGTTCGTCTATCCGGACAACACGCTGAGCTACACCGGCAATTTCCTTAAGATGACGTTCGGCGTCCCGGCCGAGAAGTACGTCGTGAACCCGATCGTCGAAAAGGCGATGGACCGCATCTTCATCCTCCACGCCGATCACGAGCAGAACGCGTCGACCTCGACCGTTCGTCTCGCCGGATCGTCGGGCGCCAACCCGTTCGCGTGCATCGCGGCCGGCATCGCCTGCCTGTGGGGCCCCGCGCATGGCGGCGCCAACGAAGCCGCGCTCAACATGCTGCACGAGATCGGCACCGTCGACCGCATCCCCGAGTACATCGCTCGCGCCAAGGACAAGAACGATCCGTTCCGCCTGATGGGCTTCGGCCACCGCGTCTACAAGAACTACGATCCGCGCGCGGCCGTCATGCAGACGACCGTCAAGGAAGTGCTCGGCGAGCTGGGCGTCACCGACCCCGTGTTCGACGTCGCGATCGAGCTCGAGCGTCTCGCGCTCAGCGATCCGTACTTCATCGAGAAGAAGCTCTTCCCGAACGTCGATTTCTACTCGGGCGTGATCCTGTCGGCGATCGGCTTCCCGACCTCGATGTTCACCGTCCTCTTCGCGCTCGCCCGCACGGTCGGCTGGGTCGCGCAGTGGAACGAGATGATCACCGATCCCGACCAGAAGATTGGCCGTCCGCGCCAGCTCTACAGCGGCCCGACCGCGCGTGACTACGTCCCGATGGCGTCACGCTGATGAAGACGCTCCGGCCGATCCTGATGGTCGTCGGCGTGCTGTGCGCGCTGATGGGTCTGCTCTGGATCGGTCAGGGGCTGGGATACGTCCATTGGCCGCAGTCGAGCTTCATGCTCGACCAGCGGCCATGGGCGGATCGCGGCGCATTCCTCGCCGCGTTCGGCCTCGCGCTGATATTACTGGCGCGCCGGATCCGCCGGTAACGTCAAGACGAACCGCGCGCCTTCGCCGGGCGCGCTCTCGATTGTTAGATTTCCCTGCATCGCCCGCGCGAGACGCCGTGCGATGTACAGGCCGAGCCCGTTGCCGCCGGCCTCCGATTGGTCGACCCGCTCGAACTTCTCGAAAATCCGGACCTGATCCTCGGGCGCGACGCCCTTGCCCTTGTCCGCGACCACGACTACCGCGTGGGTCTGCGTGCGCGTCACGGTGACGATCACCTGCGCACCGCGTGGCGAGTAGCGCACCGCGTTGCCGACGAGATTGACCAGAACCTGCAACACGCGACGGAAATCGCCGAACGCCGGAACGCGCACGTCCAGCGCCGGGCGTGTGATCGTGACGCCCGCGTTCGCGGCGCGCACCGACAACAGCCCAACCGCCCGTCGCGCCACATCGGCGAGGTCGATGGGCTCGGGCACCAGCGCAAAATCGGGCCGCTCGACCGCCTGGAGGTCGACGAGATCATCGACAAGTTCGAGCAGATGCCGCCCCGCACTGGCGATATCCGCGGCGTAATCCGCATAATCGCCCTGCACCGGACCATCCGCCTGCGCATTGATGCTGTCTGCGTTCGCGACGATACGCGCGAGAGGAACCCGCAACGCCTTGTCGAGTCCGCTCGTAAAGGTCGGCGACAGCGTTTCCGTCGACGCGGCAGGGGGCGGCGCGTCTTCTACCACCATGCGTGCAGCGCCAACGAACCCGGCAAAGTCGCCCGCCGCATCGTGTCGAACATTGGCCGTCAACGTCACCGCGCGTCCGGAACTCCGCAGCCGCGCGGGCTGCGCCGTCATCGGGCGTCGCCGGGCGAGAGAATCGAGGATCGGCAAAGCCCCATCCGCACCGGCGTCCAGCGAAAACATCGCCGTCAGCGGTTGGCCGAGCAGCGCGAAGGCGTCGAACCCGTGCTTAGGCCCTGCATCGAGCGTAACGAACGTCAGGCGGAGCGCGGAATCCGTCTCCCACCGCCAATCCGTATCGCTGCCATGGAAATCGTCCTGAGCATCCGGCGACGGTCGCGCCGGCCGCCACGCCGCGATCTCGCGCCAGCCACTCACCGTCAGCCGTACGTTCTCGCCATCCGGTTGAGCCCGCACCCAAAGATCTACATCCGTTTCGTCGTCCGCAACGACCACGCCGCGCGACACGACGATCCCGAGCCGACGCGCCAGCCGGGCGATCGTCGCAAGCTGCGGCACCGCGAGTGGCGCACCGCGCATCCCGCCCGCCCGCTGGTTGAGCGCAACCAGCGCCGGGTCCGCAAACAACAGCGAGCCGTCGGGCGCGACGATCGCGTGCGCAATCGGGCTTTCAATCGAAGGGTCGAACACGCTCATCGCCGATCCGTACGCGCCAGCGCGCGCAACGCCATCCGAAAATCGCGGTTCAACGCCAGTGGGGCGAGCGACGCGCGCGCATCCTCGACCCCCACCGACACGATCGCGTCGAGCGCATCCGCAAACGCCTCGATATCCCGCCGCGGATCGGCCTCCGACAGCGCCAGCCCGATCCGCGCGATCGTCGGCCGATCGAGATCGATCGCGCGCAACGCCAGCCACAGCCGATCGCCCTCCGGATCGAGCGTGATCGCCCGAGCCTGATCGAACGCGATGCCGATCGCATGCGCCAGCACTGCGACGAACAACGACAGCCGCCGGTCGCCGATCGACTCGACCAGCACCGCAGGCAATTCGTTCGGTCGCGCATCGAGCGCACCGGCGAGCCGCGTCGCCACCGCATCGGGCCGCTCGCCCTCGTCATGCGCGGCGAGACTACGCTGTGCCGCATCGGTGATCGCCCGGTCGCTTTCGCGCGTGACGGACTTCAAGCCATCGCGGACAGCCGCCGCCACCCACCAGACCAGCCGATGATGCAGTTCGGCGGGCAACTCGCTGCCGCCGACCGATCCCTGCTCGTTCGCCACCCGCCGCCGGCTTTCCGCAGCCAGCAATGCAGACGCCGCCGACGCCACCACGCTGTCCGGCACCCCCGCCAGCCGTACCAGCAAGCTCGCTTCGTCGGGTTCGGCGACCTCGACCGGCAACGACGCGGCGATCAGGTCATGCCGCACGCGCGCGATCAGTTCGTCCATCAATTCTTCATCGCGGAGCAGCCCCGCACGCGTGAGACGATCGAGAACGCCCCCCGCCCCGGCCTTCAACATCGCCTCGCCGGCCTGCGTCGCGCCACCGCCCGCGAGCAGTCGTGCGGCATGTCGGCGGATGTCCCATTCGATCGCCCCGACGATCGCGCCGAGCACTTGCGCGAGCATCAGCCGCGTCCGGTCGTCGAGCCGTGCGTCGGCGTCGAGAAAGAAATCTGCGATCGTTCCGGTCAGCCGCGCGTCCGCGCGCAGGCGTGCATCCTCCGCTCGCGCAACGGGATCATAGGGCGACACGACGTCACGCACTGGGTCTGGACCGACCGACATGATCCCGTGCTTAGCCTCCGGACGTTAAGGTCCGCCTAAGGCGTTCGGCGAAGACGCTCGATGACGACGGCCAGCGTCGCGGTGGCATACACCGCGGTCAGGCCGAGCCCGAACACCGGGAACCCCAGGATCGCGAACAGCGCGACGATCATCAGATAGGCTGCCGGACTTCCCCACCACATCTGCCGTTCGCGCTCGAGTATGGCGCGTTCGGCCAGCGCGCCGATCGCGACGAGCGCGGTACCGATCGCCAATGCGGTGTTGTTCGCCGCATAGCCGCTGACGAAGAACGCGAAGACCAGGATCGATGCCGCAGCCACGCCGCCGATTGCGAGGGTCTGCCCACTGGCCATCGGCGCATCGTCGCGCAGTCCGCTCAGCACCGAGCCGAGTGCCAGGGCAATGCATCCTACGAGCGACAGGACCAGGCCGATCGACGGCAGCCCGAAGCCGATCGTCACCAATCCGGCCACGCCCAGCGCCGCGCCGGCGGCTCCAACCGTCGTGCCCGCCGCACCACGATCGACCAGCAGCGGCAATGCCAGCCGCGCGATCGGTGCGAGAACGAAGCGGTCGAACCAGCCCCGCCGTCCCGACACGATCGTCATCAGTACCGCGCGCCCGCGCTCTTCCAGCGTCCGCGCCTGACGCTCGATCCCATGCCCACCGCGCACCGCGTCGGTCGGCAGCAGCACGTGTGTCGCGCGCGATTGCACTGCGAAGCGCAGGAGTGATGACTGGAGATCGTAATCCTGCGGCAGGCCCGCGACTTCGGCGATCCGGCTCGAACTCAGCCGGGCAACGCCGGCCCAAGCCATCTGCCCACCGACACGCTCGAACCCCGGCCCTGCGTCGCTCTCGGGGACGACGAGCAGGCAGTCGCCCTCTTCGACCGCCATCGCCTTGACGATCGCATCGGTGGTGACGAGTCCGTCGCCGAGCATCAGCACCGGCGCCAGCGGGTGAAGTTTTTCGCCCGCTTCCATCGCGGATCGTACCGTATCGACGCTCACGCCGCGTCGTCCGATGCGGTTGATCGCCCCGAGCAACTCGGGGGTCATGCGCGCGACCACGATGATGATCTGCGAAACGCCGGCGGCGATCAGCAACCGCGCCTGGTACTCGATCAACGTCACGCCGCTGAAGGGCAAGGTCGCAGCAAGACGATCGGGGCGATCGTCGGCGTCATGAATTGCAAATAATAGGCCGGCAAGCATCGCAGGCTGTTAGGCGGTACGCGCCGTCCTGCAAAGCCCGCGTTCGGCCGAACTGCCCTGCGCCAAGGCTCGGTTCGGCGTTGCAGGCGCGAAACCGCACCCCGATCGATACTCAAATTCTCGCGCGTTCCGTCGATCAAGGGTCGCCGACCTTATGGTCATCGGACCGTACGCCGTGCCGCCCTGCTTACCGGACGGATGAACGCGCGAAGATCGCATCATCCGTTTTGTACCGCCGCAATTCATGATACTTCCGCAGTTCATGAACGGGGGTTCGTCAATGATCGGGTTTCGCGCGTCGGCAGGCAATGCCCATCCCATTCGCGCGGATATCGTGATGGATCCGGTGATAGAAAACATGTCCGACACCGTCACAGAATCCAGTTTTGATGAGGCTTATCAAGAGCCTGCGCCCGACCGCGGACGCCTTTACGTGGGTATCGCGGTTGCCGTCGTGGTCGTGTGGCTGGCGGGGATGCTGTGGCTCGCGCGCGGTTCGCTCGCGACGATCGAGCCGGTTGCCTTGGTCCAGTTCATCGCCGCGCTCTGCGTCGTCCCCGCGCTGATCGGCATCGTCTGGCTGCTTGCGATGCGGACCAGCCGTAGCGAGGCGCACCGGTTCGGCATCACCGCGCAGGCGATGCGCGACGAGGCCGCCAGCCTCGAACGGACCGTCGCCGCCCTGTCGAACACGATCGACGCCAACCGCCAGCACCTCGCCGAACAATTGAACGCGTTGATGGCGATGGGCGGTGGCGCGACCGAGCAACTCGCGGCGATCGGTCGCGGCATGGTCTCCGAAATCGACCAGGCCGCGGCGCACGCGCGCAACCTCGCCACCTCGACTGCCGGCGCGCAGACCAGCCTCGGCGTACTGATCGCCACCCTCCCCCGCGCGCAGGCAGAGATCGACGACGTTGCCAAACGCCTCGAACGTACCGGCCTGTCTGCGAGCGAACATGCCGCCGCCCTCGACGCGCAGATCGTCGCGCTAGCCGAACGCGGCCGCGACGCCGACGCAATGGCCAGCGGCGCCGCACAGCGTCTCGCCGCGCACATCGTCCGGATGGAGGCGACCAGCCAGACCGCCGGCGCGCATCTCGACTCGGTCACCGACGGCATGTCCGCGGCCGTCGACGCACTGCTCAACCGCACCGCAGACGCAGTAGACCTGTCACGCCGCGGCATCGCCGCGCAGGGTGACGCGATGCTGGCAATGGTCGGCGCGAACCAGGCCGCACTCGACAGCGCCGCCCGCGACAGCGCCGAAGCGCTCGCCAAGCGGATCGCCAGCGTGGAGGACGCGATCGAACGCGTCGCGATCCGCCTCGACCTGCAACGCAGCGCCGGCGACCGGATCGTCGATGATCTCCACACCGGACTCGGCGAAGTCGAATCCCGGATCGAACTGCTCCATCGCCACGGCACCGAGCGCACGCAGGATCTCGCGGTATCGATCAGCGCGCTCGGCGGCTCTGCCGACGCGATGACCGAAGCGCTGCGGGCCGGCGACGACATGGCGCACCGGACGATCGCGACAACCGAGACGCTGCTCGTCGCACTCGACTCTGCCGCGCGCGAAATCGACGAGACGATGCCCGAGGCACTCGGCCGCCTCGATACGCAGGTGCTGGCCAGCAAGAGCATCGTCGTCTCGGCGCGACCCGAACTGCTCGCGCTCGTCACCGCTGCGGAGAGCACGCACGACGCGATCGAGGCGATCGCCGGGGTTATCGGCGAACAGCGCCATGTGCTCGACACGCTCTCGACCGACCTGCTCAACACGCTCAACACCGGCCGCGCGAAGGCCGATGCGCTCGGTCACATGGTCGACGAGGCGATCGGTCGCACGCAGCATTTCGCCGAAGACGCCGCGCCGCAGTTGATCGAGGCGCTCCACCGCGTCCGCGAGACCGCTGCCGTCGCCGCCGACAAGGCGCGCGAGACGCTGTCGAAGGTCATCCCCGAAGCCGCAGCCGCACTCGAAGCCGCCAGCGCCGACGCGATGCGCCGCGCGACCAACGACACCGTGGAACGCCAGGTCAAGGCGCTCACCGACGCCACCGGCGCCGCGGTCGACGCGGCGACCGGCGCGACCGAACGCCTCGCGCGCGAAGTCCAGGCGATCGTCGACCAGACCGCGATCGTCGAAACGCGGCTCCAGGAAGCCCGCACAGAGCGCGAAGACGCCGACCAGGATACCTTCGCGCGCCGGGTCTCTCTGCTGATCGAATCGCTCAACTCAGCCTCGATCGACATTACCAAGGCGATCGCGCCCGAAATCTCTGACAGCGCGTGGGGCGCGTATCTCAAGGGCGACCGCGGCGTGTTCACACGTCGCGCGGTCCGTATCCTGGACGCCAGCGAAGTCCGCGAGATCGCCGGCCTCTATGACGAGGACGAGACCTTCCGCGAGATGGTCAACCGCTACATCCACGATTTCGAGGCGATGCTCCGCACGATCCTGACGCAACGCGACGGCTCGCCGCTCGGGGTGACACTGTTGTCGTCGGACATGGGCAAGCTATACGTAGCGCTCGCGCAGGCGATCGAGCGTCTGCGCTGAACCGCACGTCGAAGGAGCTCCCGGAATGATTCAGCGTCACCGCTAACGCGGCCATCGCCAGCGGAGCAGTCCGCCGACCGGACTCATATTTCGAGGCTTACATGCCCAGACTGAACACCAAGATCTGCGTCGTCACCGGCGGAGCACGTGGCATCGGCCGCGCGATCGCCGAGCGCTTCCATGACGAAGGCGCCATCGTCATCCTAACCGACGTCGACGAAGCCGCCGGCGCCGAGACTGCGGCGGCGATAGGCTGCCGGTTCGAAAGGCTCGACGTCCGCGAAGAGGCGGATTGGCAGCGCCTGGCGGAGATCGTTCCGGTGGTCGACGTGCTCGTGAACAATGCGGGCGTAACGGGTTTCGAGCACGGCATGATCGCGCACGACCCGGAACATGCAAGCCTTTCGGACTGGCGCGCGGTTCATGCGGTCAACCTTGACGGCACGTTCCTCGGCTGCCGCTATGCGATCGGTGCGATGAAAGCAGCGGGCACGGGCTCGATCATCAACATCTCGTCGCGGTCCGGGCTGGTCGGCATCCCCCTCGCCGCGGCCTATGCTTCCTCAAAGGCGGCGATCCGCAACCACAGCAAGACGGTGGCGCTATATTGCGCGCAACAGGGGTGGAAGATTCGCTGCAACTCGGTGCATCCTGCGGCGATCCTGACACCGATCTGGGAGCCGATGCTTGGAACCGGGGCGGACCGCGAGGCGCGGATGGCGGCCTTGGTGACGGATACGCCGTTGAAGCGGTTCGGAATGCCAGACGAGGTGGCCACGGTAGCCGCGATGCTCGCGTCAGACGAGGCGACATATATTACGGGAACGGAGATCAATATCGATGGCGGCTTGCTGGCAGGCTCCGCCGCGTCGCCGGGGTAACGATCCTCCCCCCGCGAGGGGGAGGTGGCTGGCACTTGCCAGACGGAGGGGGAGGTTAGGGAAACCTCTGTTCCGTGCCCTCCCCCTCCGTCACCTTCGGTGCCACCTCCCCCTTGCGGGGGAGGATCGTGAAGCCGCCACTCAGCGCGTGACCATGTTCCCACGGTCGAACAGGTCGACGCTCTGCGGCGTGATCCACCCGTACGAATAATTCAGCTGGAACAACACGAACAACACCGTCGCGACCACCGTCACCCGCCACGCCGTCCGCCCAGACCGAAACTCGTGCGGCGCGCTTTCGGCCTGGCCGGGGACGTGTTCGCCCCCGACCTCGCGAGTCGTCTTCACGCCGAACGGCAGGACCAGGAACACCGAGAACGACCAGAACAGGACGTAGATCGCGAGTGCCGAGGTCCAGCGCACCCGATCAGCCCTCGATCAGCAGGACGTCGACGATCGGCTGCTTACCGGTCCAGCGCTTGGCGACCTTGCGCACCGCGAGACGAATCTGCTCGCGCATCTTCTCGCTCTCGCGCTTGCCGCCCCGCACCGTGTCGGCCGCTGCCTGCACCGCATCGGCGATGAACGCCGCGCGGTCTTCCTCGACCGGGACGCCCTGCACGCGCACCTGCGGCTGGCCGACCATTCGGCCGTCCTTGCCGAGCGCGACACCGACCGAGATCTGACCGTTGATCGCCAGCTTCCGCCGCTCACTAAGCGTCGCGCCGTCCGCCGGCAGGATCACGTCGCCGTCGAGCACCAAGCGGCCGACCGTCGCATTACCGATCTTCGCCGGGCCCTTGGGCGCCAGGCGGATGATGTCGCCATTGCTCTGCACGATCGCGCGCGGAATACCCTGCTCGAGCCCGAAGCGCGCATGCTCCATCATGTGGCGCATTTCTCCGTGCGTCGGCACGAGCACCTCAGGACGCAGCCAGTCATACATCTGCGCGAGTTCGGGCTGCCCTGGATGGCCCGACACGTGGACGTGCGCCTGGCGCTCGGTGATCATGCGGATGCCCTTGGCCGCCAGCGTGTTCTGGATGCGACCGATCTGGACCTCGTTGCCCGGGATCTGCTTCGACGAGAAGATCACCGTGTCGTCGGCCTCAAGCGTGATCGTGTGCTGGCCATTGGCGACACGCGCCAGCGCCGCGCGCTCTTCACCCTGGCCACCGGTGGCGATGATCAGCACCTTGTTCTTGGGCAGGCGCATCGCCTCGTCGGGGCTGATCGTGTCGGGGAAATCCTTCAGATACCCCGTCGCGCGCGCGACCTTGATGATCCGGTCGAGCGAACGCCCGGTCACGCACAGCTTGCGCCCGGTTTCCTTCGCGACTTCGCCGAACGTGTGCAGACGCGCGGCGTTCGACGCGAAGCTGGTAATCATCACCCGGCCCTTGGCCTTGCTGACCTCCTCGAACAGACCTTTCCGCACGGTGCTCTCGCTGCCCGATGCGGTGGTGTTCAAGATGTTGGTCGAATCGCAGACCAGCACGTCGACGCCCTTGTCGCCGATCGCCATGAAGCCCTCGGGCGTGGTCGGATTGCCGATCACCGGGTTCTTGTCGAGCTTCCAGTCGCCGGTGTGGAACACGCGACCGTAAGGCGTGTCGATCAACAGCGCGTTCGCCTCGGGGATCGAATGCGACATCTCGACGAAGGTGAAGCCGAACGGCCCGAGCTGGAAATTGCCGCCCATCGGGATCATCTTGAGCTTCACGCGGTTGGCGATGCCCTCTTCCTCGAGCTTGCCGCGGATCAGGCCCATCGTGAACGGGGTCGCGTAGATCGGCACGCCGAGGTCTTCGGCGAGATACGGCAACGAGCCGATGTGGTCCTCATGGCCGTGCGTGATGACGATGCCGAGCAGGTCGTCGATCCGATCCTCGATAAAGGACAGGTCGGGCAGGATCACGTCGACGCCGGGATATTGCGGATCGGCGAAGGTGATGCCGAGATCGACCATCACCCACTTGCCCTGGCAGCCGTACAGGTTGACGTTCATGCCGATTTCGCCGGAGCCGCCAAGGCCACAGAAAAGGAGTTCGTTCTTCGGAGTCATTGAATACTTTCAGGATTATACAGGAATATGGCCCGCAGGCCGGTCGGCGCGAGCCCAATGGCCCTAGATATGGTGACGATCCCACATCATCGCCAGCCCCTGGATCGTCAGGTCGGCTTCGATGACGTCGAACACGTCGGTCTGTTTCTCGAATAATGTGGCAAGGCCGCCGGTGGCGACGACCTTCACGGGACGGCCGATCTCGCGCTTCATCCGCGCGACCAGCCCCTCGATCATCGCGACATAGCCCCAATAGATGCCGATGTGCATCTGCGAGACGGTGTTGAGCCCGATGACGCTTGTGTCCGTTGGCGCCTCGATCGCGATCCGCGGCAGTTTCGCGGCGGCGGTCACGAGCGCGTCGAGCGACAGGTTGATCCCCGGCGCGATGATCCCGCCCTTGTACGCGCCGCTATAGTCGACGACGTCGAACGTGGTCGCGGTGCCGAAGTCGATCACGATCAGATCACCCGGATGCAGCGCATGCGCGGCGATCGTGTTGACCGCACGGTCGGCACCCAGCGAGGCCGGCTCGTCGACGTCGATCGCGATGCCCCATTCGACCGGCGCATGGCCGGCGATCAGTGCTTCGGTGTTGAAGTATTTCGACGCGAGCACCTGGAGGTTGTGGAGCGCGCGCGGGACGACGGTGGCGACAATCACGCCCTCGACCGCGGTGCGATCATGCCCGCCGAGCTGCATCAACTGGCTCAGCCACACCGCATATTCGTCCGCCGTCCGCCGCGGATCGGTTGCGATCCGCCAGCGCGCGACGATCTCGCCGGCTTTGACCAGCGCGAACACGACATTGGTATTGCCGGCATCGATCGCGAGCAGCATCAGCGGGGCCTCAAAGCAGGAAGACGTCGGCAGCGTGAATGACACGCCGCTCGCCAGACGCCAAGCGGAGGATCAGCGCGCCGTCGGTGTCGAGCCCGACGAACAGGCCGTCGATCCCGCTGCCATCGGGAAGCCGAGCGGTCAGCGCTGTACCCGCCGGGTGCGCGCAATCGACCCAGCGCTCGCGGACGGGGGCAATGCCCTCGGTGCGCCAGCGACCGATCCAGCGCGCGAAACTATCGGCGAGGATGTCGAGGAACATCGCGGGTTCGACCACAACGCCGTGCGCAGCGAGATCGGTCGTCGCACGATCGGGCAGATCGGGATGATGCGCGATGTTGACGCCGTAGCCGACGATTACCGCATTATCAGCGCGTTCGAGCAGGATGCCCGACAGCTTGGCATCCGCCAGCAACAGGTCGTTGGGCCATTTCAAGACCAGCGTCTCGCTCGCGTCGGTCGTGCCCTGGCAGATCCCGGCAACGAGGAACGTCGACACGGTTTCCTGCAAGGCGACCGCGGCGACCAGCGCGAGGCTGGCAGCCGGCGGATCGTTCGGTCGCAAACGGACCAGCGTGCTGGCATAAAGGTTACCCTCGGGCGACGACCATTTGCGCCCGAGCCGCCCCCGCCCCGCCGTTTGTCGGATCGCGCGCAACCAGAGACCGTCCTCGGCACCGCCGCGTGCAAGCTCCAGCAGGTCGGCGTTGGTCGATCCTGTTTCCGCGACGGTGCGGATGATGCTCAGAACAACGCCCGTGCGGCCGCCATCGTCCACGCGCCGAGCACGGGGATGAGGAGGTAGCCGGCTGGCGACACGAACACCGCGGCAATGGCGATCAGGCCACCCTCGACCTTGCTCTCCATCGGCGCGAACGCCGGAGCGGGATCGTCGAAGTACATCGTCTTGACCACGCGCAGATAATAATACGCGCCGATCACCGAGGCGGCGATGCCGACCACCGCCAGCGGGAAGAGCCCGGCGTCGACCGCAGCACTGAACACCGCGAACTTCGCGTAGAAGCCGAACAGCGGCGGGATGCCGGCGAGGCTGAACATGAAGATCGCGAGCGCCGCTGCCAGCGCAGGCCGGGTCCGCGACATGCCGGCAAGGCTGTCGATCGTCTCGACCGGCTGGCCGTCGTCACCACGCATCTGCAACACGACCAGAAACGAGCCAAGCGTCATCGCGACGTAGATCGTCAGGTACATCAGCACGCCCGACACGCCTTCCGGCGTCCCGGCCGCGAGACCGATCAGCGCGAAGCCGACATTGTTGATCGACGAATAGGCGAGCAGGCGCTTGATGTTGGTCTGGCCGATCGCCGCGACCGCACCGAGTATGATCGACGCGAGAGCCGCGAAGATCACGATCTGGCGCCACTGGTCGGTCGCCGGGCCCATCGCATCGACCGCTACGCGGACGCTCAGAGCGAGCGCTGCGACCTTGGGGGCGGACGCGAAGAACGCGGTTACCGGGGTCGGTGCGCCTTCGTACACGTCGGGCGTCCACATGTGGAACGGCACCGCGCTGATCTTGAAGGCAAGGCCAGCGAACACGAACACCAGACCGAACAGCAGGCCGAGCGACTTGGTGCCGGCGTATGCTTCCGAGATGCCCGAGAACAACGTCGTGCCGCTGAACCCGTAGACCAGCGAGATACCGTACAACAGGATGCCGCTGGCGAGCGCGCCGAGCACGAAATACTTCAGGCCGGCTTCCGCCGAACGCCCGTCACGCCGCATGAAGCTGGCGAGAACGTATGCTGCAAGGCTTTGGAGCTCGAGACCGACATACAGCGTGAGCATGTCGGTGGCGGAAACCATGATCCCCATACCGCATGCTGACAGCAGGATCAGCACCGGATATTCCGGACGCAGATCGTCGCCGTGCGTGCGCGAGAAGAAGCTCGGCGCCATGACGATCGCGACCGCCGAGGCGATGTAGATCAGCACCTTGGCGAACGCGCCGAACGCGTCCGCGCGGTAGAGCCCGTCGAACGCATAGCCGCCCGACGACGCCGGCCCGACTAATGCGATCCCTGCCCCGACCAGCACGAACACGGCGGCTATCGAGGCGGCGCGCGTCGACTTGTCCCCGCCCCAGGCCGAGACGAGCATCAAGGCGATCGCACCCAACGCCAGCACCAGTTCGGGCAGCGTCATTGCGATGTTAGCGGCGTAATCCATCAGTGTGCCTCCCCGTGCGCGGCACTACGGACAGTTGCAGCGGGCTTCCCCGCAGTTGGGTTGGAATCGCTAGCCGGCTTGGCGCGGTCGACACGGGCGAGTAGCACGCCCACGTCCTTGCGCATCGGTGCCAGGAAGCTCTCGGGATACACGCCCATCCACAGCACGACGGCTGCGATCGGTGCGAGCAGCCACATCTCGCGGCCCGACAGATCGACCATCGCGCGGACGTCGTCCGACTTGATTTCGCCGAACACGACGCGGCGGTACAGGAACAGCATGTACGCGGCGCCGAGGATGATGCTCGTCGTGCAGAGCAGCGCGGTCCAGGTCGAGACCTGATACGTGCCCATCAGCGACAGGAACTCGGCGACGAAGCCGCTGGTGCCCGGCAGGCCGATCGATGCCATCGTGAAGAACAGGAAGAAGATCGCATATTTCGGCATGTTGATCGCGAGGCCGCCATAGCGCGAGATCTCGCGGGTATGGAGCTGGTCGTAGATCACGCCGACGCACAGGAACAACGCACCCGATACCAGGCCGTGGCTCAGCATCATGATCATCGCGCCTTCGATGCCCTGCCGGTTGAACGCGAACAGACCGATCGTGACGATCGCCATGTGTGCGACCGACGAGTAGGCGATCAGCTTCTTCATGTCCGACTGCACGAGCGCGACAAGGCTCGTGTAGATCACCGCGACCGCCGACAGGCCGAAGATCAGCCAGGTCAGCTGGCCCGAGGCTTCGGGGAACATCGGCAGCAGGAAGCGGAGGAAGCCGTATCCGCCGAGCTTCAGCAGCACGCCCGCCAGGATCACCGAGCCTGCGGTCGGCGCCTGGACGTGCGCGTCGGGCAACCAGGTGTGGACCGGCCACATCGGCATCTTGACCGCGAACGACGCGAAGAACGCCAGCCACAGCCAAGTCTGCACGTGCGCCGGGAAGTCGTAGTTCATCAGCGCCGGGATGCTGGTCGTGCCCGCGGTCTTCGCCATGTACAACATCGCGATGAACATCAGAACCGAGCCGAGCAGCGTGTACAGGAAGAACTTGTACGACGCGTAGATCCGGTTCGCACCGCCCCAGATGCCGATGATCAGGTACATCGGGATCAGGCCGGCTTCGAAGAACACGTAGAACAGGAACAAGTCCTGCGCCGCGAACGTGCCGATCATCAGCACTTCGGTGAACAGGAACGCCGCCATGTATTCGGGTACGCGCGTGGTGATCGAGCGCCAGCTGGCGCCGATGCAGATCGGCATCAGGAATACGCTGAGCATGATCAGCATCAGCGCGAAGCCATCGATGCCAAGCGACCAGCCGAACGGGCCAAAGATGCCGGGGGCATGCTCGACGAACTGCCACTGCGCACCGCCGATGTCGTAGTTCATCCACAGCATAATGCCGAGAACGAAGTCGATCAGCGTCGCCGCCAGCGCCAGCGTCCGCGCCGTGTTCGCCGAGACGAACAGGCACACGACGGCCGCGATCATCGGGACCGCGATCAGGACGGAGAGGATAGGAAAGCCGGTCATTACAGTCCGATCGCCCAGGTTACGGCTGCGGTCAGCCCGATCAGCATGACGAAGGCATAGGTGTAGAGGTATCCCGTCTGGAAGCGGTTGGCCACGCGGCTGCCGATCTGGACGACCCAGGTCGCGCCGTCGGGCCCGAACCGGTTGATCGTCTTCTCGTCACCGCGGTGCCACAGGAAGCGGCCGATCGCGAACGCCGGGCGGACGAAGATCAGGTCGTACAGCTCGTCGAAATACCACTTATGCAGCAGGAAGTCGTAGAGCACGCCGAACTGTTCGACGACCTTGGCCGGGAACGTGGGTGCCTTGATATAGGCGTACCAAGCGGTCAGCAGGCCGAGCAGCATCGCGATCGTCGCCGACAGTTTGATCAGCAACGGCACGCCGTGCATCTCGTGCATCAGATGTTCGCGGAACGCGAGCGCGCCCTTCCAGAACTCCTCGCCTGCGGTCGGCTCGATGAAGAAGCCGTGGAACACGAAGCCTGCGAGGACCGCGCCGACCGACAGTACGATCAGCGGGATCAGCATCGGCAGCGGACTCTCGTGCGGGTGATACCCACCGTCCCCTTCGGCCGGTGCATGTGCGGCGTCGTGATGACCGTGCGGCGCGTGACCTGCGTCCTCGGCCTGAGCCGGGTTCGCGTGATGGTCATCCGCGTGATGCGCGTCATGCGCGTGGTCATCGTGACCATGCGCGTCATGGAGCGCATGCTGGATGTGCTCCGATGCGGCCCAGCGCGGCTTGCCCCAGAAGGTCAGGAACATCACGCGCCACGAATAGAAGCTGGTCAGCAACGCGACGAGCACGCCGACGAACCATACGCCCGGCTGACCCGCAGCCCAACTCGCCTCGATGATCGCATCCTTCGAGTGGAAGCCCGCAAAGCCGATCGCGGTGTTGCCGAAGATGCCGGGGATGCCGACGCCGGTAATCGCGAGCGTACCCGCCATCATCGCCCAGAACGTCACCGGGATCTTCTTACGCAGGCCACCGTAATAGCGCATGTCCTGCTCGTGGTGCATCGCATGGATGACCGAGCCGGCGCCGAGGAACAGCAGCGCCTTAAAGAACGCATGCGTGAAGAGGTGGAACATCGCCGCGCCGTACGCGCCGACACCGGCCGCGAAGAACATGTAGCCGAGCTGCGAACAGGTCGAATACGCGATCACGCGCTTGATGTCGGTCTGCACGAGACCGCAGGTCGCCGCGAACAAACAGGTCGCGGCACCGACCGATGTGACCACGGTCAGCGCGACCGGGCTCATCTCGAACATCGGTGACAGGCGGCAGACCATGAAGACGCCGGCCGTGACCATTGTCGCTGCGTGGATCAGCGCCGACACCGGAGTCGGGCCTTCCATCGCGTCCGGCAACCAAGTGTGCAAGCCAAGCTGCGCCGACTTGCCCATCGCACCGACGAACAGCAGCAGGCAGAGCACCGTCATCGTATCGAAGCGGTAGCCGAGGAAGCCGAGCGTCGAACCCGCCATACCAGGGGCCGCTGCGAGGATCTCGGGGATCGAGACCGTGCCGAACACCAGGAACGTGCCGAAGATACCGAGCATGAAGCCAAGATCGCCGACGCGGTTGACGACGAACGCTTTGATCGCGGCTGCGCTGGCGGAAGGCTTGCGGAACCAGAACCCGATCAGGAGGTAGGATGCGAGACCCACGCCTTCCCAGCCGAAGAACATCTGGACGAGGTTGTTCGCCGTCACGAGCATCAGCATCGCGAACGTGAACAGCGACAAATACGCGAAGAAGCGCGGCTGGTCAGGATCCTCGTCCATATAGCCCCAGCTATACAGATGGACGAGCGCCGAGACCGACGTGACGACCACGAGCATCACCGCGGTCAGCGCGTCAACGCGCAGCGACCACGCGACGTTCATGTCGCCCGAGTGGATGAAGTCGAGCAGCGGCGCGACGGTGGCCGTGCTGGTACCCGACAGGAAGCCGATGAAGATCGGCCAGGACAACAGGCACGACGCGAACAGCGCAGCCGTGGTGACGAGTTTCGCCGGCACGTTGCCGATCGCGCGATTGCCGAACCCGGCAACGATCGCGGCCAGTAACGGCAGGAAGACGATAAGCTGGATCAACCGTATTACCCCTTCATCCGGTTGACGTCGTCGACCGCGATGGTGCCGCGACCGCGGAAATAGATCACGAGAATGGCGAGGCCGATCGCGGCTTCACCCGCGGCGACCGTCAGCACGAACATCGCGAACACCTGTCCGACGAGATCGTGGAGGAACGCCGAGAACGCGACGAGATTGATGTTCACCGCCAGCAGGATCAGCTCGATCGCCATCAGGATGACGATGAGGTTCTTGCGGTTGAGGAAGATGCCGAGCACCCCCATCGTGAACAGGATCGCCGCGACGACCAGATAATGGACGAGACCGATCGTCACAGTTCGACTCCCTGCCCGACGACCGGGCTCGTGTTGCGCGTGGCGTCCTGTGGACGACGCGCGTTCTGGCGGCTGATGTTCTGCGCCTTGACGCCGCCACGCTGGCGGTGGGTCAGCACGATCGCCCCGATCATCGCGACCAGCAGCACCAGGCCGGCACCCTCGAACACGAACAGATAGCGCGTGTAGAGCAGGTTACCGATCGCCTGGATGTTGGGAACGGTGTCGTCGATCGGTGCGGCACGCCGCGCGAGCTGGATCGGGCCGGTGCTCCATGCACCGATCGCGATCATCACCTCGGCGGCAAGCGCCACCGCTAGTGCGAGACCGATCCCGAAATACCGGGCGACGCCTGCGCGCAGTTCGGTGAAGTCGATGTCGAGCATCATGACCACGAACAGGAACAGCACCGCGACCGCACCGACATAGACGATGACGAGCAGCATCGCGATGAACTCGGCACCGACTAGGATCATGAGACCCGCCGCGTTGAAGAACGCGAGGATCAGCCACATCACCGAATGGACCGGGTTGCGCGACGCGATCGTCAGCGCGCCCGACAAGACGACGACGAAAGCGAAGAGATAGAAGGCTAAGGCCTGAATCACGATTGCGGCCCCTTAGACGCCCACGAGAAGAATGAGCGCGCCATTAACGGTACGGCGCATCGGCGGCAAGGTTCGCCGCGATCGCGCTTTCCCAACGGTCGCCATTATCGAGCAGCTTCGACTTGTCGTAGATCAGCTCTTCGCGCGTTTCGGTCGCGAACTCGTAGTTCGGCCCCTCGACGATCGCATCGACCGGGCACGCCTCGGCGCACAGGCCGCAGTAGATGCACTTGGTCATGTCGATGTCGTAGCGCGTGGTGCGGCGCGAACCGTCATCACGCGGCTCGGCCTCGATCGTGATCGCCTGCGCAGGGCACACGGCTTCGCACAGCTTGCACGCGATGCAGCGCTCTTCGCCGTTCGGATAGCGACGCAGCGCATGCTCACCACGGAACCGCGGCGACACCGGATTGCGCTCGTACGGATAGTTGATCGTCGCCTTTTCCTTGAAGAAATAGCGGAGCGTCAACGCGTGCGCCTTCACGAATTCCCACAGGGTAAACGACTTGATGATCTGAGCGACGCTCATGAACCCACTCCAACGCGCGTCAGCATGAGATAGCCCGACACGAGGAAAACCCAGAACAGCGAGACGGGAAGGAAGACCTTCCAGCCGAGCCGCATCAGCTGATCGTAGCGATAGCGCGGCACGGTCGCCTTCACCCAGCTGAACAGGAAGAAGAAGAACAGGATCTTGGCGAACAGCCAGATGATCCCCGGCACGTAATATAGTGGCGCCCAGTCGACCGGTGGCAGCCAGCCGCCCCAGAACAGCGTCGCATTGAGCGCGCACATCAGCAGCACGTTGGCGTACTCGCCGAGCCAGAACAGCGCGAACGACATCGACGAATATTCGGTCTGGTACCCGGCGACGAGCTCGCTTTCCGCCTCGGTCAGATCGAACGGCGCGCGCTGCGTCTCGGCAAGGCTCGAGATGAAGAACATCACAGCCATCGGGAACATCAGCGGGTTCAGGATGTACCCGTTGAAGAACCAGACGTGCGACTTCTGCGCCATCACGATCGCCGACAGGTTGAAGCTGCCGGTCCACAGCACGACCGAAATCAGGATGAAGCCGATCGCGACTTCATACGACACCATCTGCGCGGCCGCACGAAGCGCCGAGTAGAATGGGTATTTCGAGTTCGACGCCCAGCCCGACAGGATGATCCCGTACACGCCGAGCGACGACGCCGCGAGCACGTAGAGCAACCCGACGTTGATGTCGGCAAGCACGACGCCGACGCCGAACGGCACCACCGCCCAGACGATCAGCGCGACCGTGAAGGTGATGATCGGTGCCAGCAGGAACAGCGTGCGGTTGGCGGCTGCGGGGACGATCGTCTCCTGCAGGAACACCTTCAGGCCGTCGGCAAAGCTCTGCAACAGGCCGAACGGACCGACGACGTTGGGACCACGCCGCAACGCCATCGCCGCCCAGATCTTGCGGTCGGCATAGATGATCATCGCCACCGCCAGCATCAGCGGCAGGGCGATCACGAGGATGTCGATGATCGTCGCGAGGAAGAACGCCCAGTCGTAACCGAGCGAGGATTCGAACCAGGAGATCATTCGGCTGCCTCCGCGTAATCTTCTCCGTGGAGAAGTTCGGCCGAGCAGCGCTGCATCGTCGGCGACGCACGGCAGATCGCGTTGGTCAGGTAGAAGTCCTTGATCGGATAGCCGGCGAGGACACCCTCACCTGCGCCATTGAGCGAAGGCGGATTCCACTCGAACGTCGCGAGCGCCTGGTGCCGCAACGCAGGCACGTCCACGTACATTTCCTCGCGCAGCCCCTCGAAGCTGTCGAACGGCAGCGTGTGGCCGAGCGTGTCGGACAGCGCGCGGAAGATCGACCAGTCGTCACGCGCGTCGCCGGGGGCGAACACCGCGCGCTCGCCGCGCTGGACTCGACCCTCGAGATTGACCCACGTCCCCGACTTCTCGGCATAGGTAACGCCCGGCAGGATGACGTCGGCAGCCGCCGCACCCTTGTCGCCGTGATGCCCCACAAACACCTTGAAGCCAGTGAACTTCGAATAATCGACCTCGTCCGCACCGAGGAAGAAGCCGAGCTTAGCCCCCATCACGTCGGCGATGCCACCCTTCTGCGCATAACCGAGCATCAGCCCACCCATCCGCGAGGCCGCCATGTGGACGACATTGAAGCCGTTCCAGTCCGCCTTCACGAGACCGAGCGTATCGACCAGCTTCAGCGCAGCCGCATGGCCACCCTTCAGCGCGCCGCCACCGACGATCACCATCGGACGCTCGGCCTTGCCGAACGCCTCGGTCACCGCGTCAGGCAGATTGCCGAGCAGCGCCAGATCGTCGCCGAGCCACTCAACCTTGTACGTCAGGTCCGTCTCCGGCCCGATCGCGAAGACCTTCGCACCCTTCTTGATCGCTTTCCGCACCCGCGTGTTCACCAGCGGCGCTTCCCAGCGCAGGTTGGTACCCACGAGCAGGATCGCGTCGGCACGCTCGGTGCCAGCGATCGTCGTGTTGAAATTGACCGCGGCGATGCTCGTCGCGTCATAGTCCATGCCGGTCTGACGGCCTTCGAGCAGGCTCGAACCCATCTTCGCGAGCAGCGCCTTGGCGGCGTACATCGTCTCGCAATCGACCAGATCGCCAGCGACGGCCGCAACGCTCGACCCGGCGTTCACCGCCTTGATCGCCGCAAACGCTTCGTCCCACGTCGCGGGCTGGAGCTTGCCGTTCACCCGGACATAAGGCTTGTCGAGGCGACGACGCACGAGGCCGTCGATCGCGTGGCGCGTCTTGTCGGTGGCCCACTCCTCGTTCACGTCCTCGTTGATCCGTGGCACGCAGCGCAGCACCTGGCGACCACGGCTGTCGAGCCGGATGTTGGTGCCGACCGCGTCCATCACGTCGATCGTCAGCGTCTTGCGCAATTCCCACGGACGCGCCTCGAACGCATACGGCTTCGACGTCAGCGCGCCGACCGGGCACAGATCGACTACGTTGCCGCTCAGTTCGCTCTTGACCGCATTCTCGAGATACGAAGTGATCTGCATGTCCTCGCCGCGGAAGATCGCACCGATCTCCTCGACGCCTGACACTTCCTCGGCGAACCGGATGCAGCGCGTGCACTGGATGCAGCGGGTCATGACCGTCTTGACGATCGGACCCATATACTTCTCGGTGACCGCGCGCTTGTTCTCGTCGTAGCGCGAATGGCCGCGACCATAGGCGACCGACTGGTCCTGCAGATCGCACTCGCCGCCCTGATCGCAAATCGGGCAATCGAGCGGATGGTTGATCAGCAGGAATTCCATGATGCCCTCGCGGGCGTTCTTCACCATCGGCGAGTTGGTGAAGATCTCCTGCTTGTCCGCCGCCGGCAGCGCGCACGACGCCTGCGGCTTGGGCGGACCAGGCTTCACCTCGACCAGGCACATCCGGCAATTGCCGGCGATGCTCAGCCGCTCATGATAACAGAAACGCGGAATCTCCTTGCCGGCAAGCTCGCACGCCTGCAGCACGGTGGCACCCTGAGGCACCTCGATCTCTACGCCATCGACTTTGACTAAGGGCATTACTCTGCGGCTTCCATCATCGGCGCGGTGTCGCCACCGCGCTCACGGATACGGCGCTCCATCTCGGGGCGGAAATGCTTGATCAGGCCCTGGATCGGCCAGGCTGCAGCGTCGCCGAGCGCGCAGATCGAGTGACCCTCGACCTGCTTGGTGACCTGCTGGAGCATGTCGATCTCGGACAGCTCGGCGTCGCCGGTGCGCATCCGCTCCATCACGCGCCACATCCAGCCGGTGCCCTCGCGGCACGGCGTGCACTGGCCACAGCTCTCGTGCTTGTAGAAGTACGAGATGCGGCTGATCGCGCGGACGATGTCGGTCGACTTGTCCATGACGATGATCGCCGCGGTGCCGAGGCCCGACCCGACCGCCTTCAGGCCGTCGAAGTCCATCGCGCAGTCCATGATCTGCGCGGCGGGCACCAACGGCACCGAAGAGCCACCCGGAATCACCGCGAGCAGATTGTCCCAGCCGCCACGGATGCCACCGCAATGCGTCTCGATCAGGTCGCGGAACGAGATGCTCATCTCTTCCTCGACCACGCACGGCTTGTTCACATGGCCGCTGATCTGGAACAGCTTCGTGCCGCGGTTGTTCTCCGCGCCGAAGCTGGAGAACCAAGCAGCGCCGCGACGAAGGATCGTCGGTGCGACCGCGATCGATTCGACGTTGTTGACCGTCGTCGGGCAGCCGTAAAGACCAGCACCTGCCGGGAAAGGCGGCTTCAGCCGTGGCTGGCCCTTCTTCCCCTCGAGGCTCTCCAGCATCGCGGTCTCTTCGCCGCAGATATACGCGCCGGCACCCCGGTGCACGAACACGTCGAAGTCATAGCCCGACCCGCACGCGTTCTTGCCGATGAAACCGCGGTCGTATGCTTCAGCCACAGCTGCGAACAGCGTCTCGGCCTCGCGAATATACTCGCCGCGGATGTAGATGTAGGCGGCGCGCGCGCGCATCGCGAACCCGGCGATCAGCGCGCCCTCGATCAGCTTGTGCGGATCGTGGCGGATGATCTCGCGATCCTTGCAGCTGCCCGGCTCAGATTCATCGGCGTTGATGACGAGGAAGTTCGGCCGATCGGGCTTGGGCTCCTTCGGCATGAACGACCATTTGGTGCCGGTCGGGAAGCCCGCACCGCCACGGCCACGCAGACCCGACGCCTTCATCACGTCGATGATCGCGTCCTGGCCAAGCGCCATCAGGTCCTTGGTGTTGTCCCAATCGCCGCGCATGATCGCCGCGTCGATGGTCCACGGCTGGAAACCGTAGACGTTGGTAAAGATGCGGTCCTTGTCGGCGAGCATCAGGCCCACTCCCCCCGGTAATCGTGGTTCGCGTCGACCATCGCTTTGAGCGAGGTCGGGCCGCCTTCGGGGCAGCTCGCGCGGCGACCGAATTGCGGACCCGGCGTCGGGTGCCCGCCATTGGCCAGCGCCTCGAGGATCTCGGTCGTCTTGTCGTAATCGAGGTCTTCGAAGTTATCGTCGTTGATCTGCACCATCGGCGCATTCGCGCACGTGCCCAGGCACTCGACTTCGGTCAGCGTGAACATGCCGTCCGGCGTCGTGCCGCCCTTGACCAGACCGCGGTTCTTGCACGCGGCAAGAACATCATCCGACCCCCGCAGCATGCACGGCGTCGTGCCGCAGACCTGGACGTGGAAGCGACCAACCGGCGCCAGATTGAACATCGTGTAGAAGGTCACCACCTCGTACACGCGCATGTAGGGCACGCTGATCTGGCGCGCGACGAACTCGATCACCGGCACCGGCAACCAGCCCTGCGTCTGCGTTTCCGCGCCGACCTGGCGCTGCGCCAAATCGAGCAACGGGATCGACGCCGACTGCTCGCGACCCTTGGGATAGCGCCCGAGGATCTCGTTCGCCTTCACCTGGTTCTCGTCCGTCCACGCGAACGCACCCCAGCGTGCGCGGGTCTCGGCCTCGTCGGGAATTTTCGGAGCTTCAGCCATCAGCGGTCACATTCACCAAAAACGATATCCATCGCACCGAGGATCGCAGTCGTATCCGCCAGCATGTGGCCCTTCGCCATGAAGTCCATGGCTTGCAGATGCGAGAACGCGGTCGGGCGGATCTTGCAGCGGTACGGCTTGTTCGAGCCATCGGCGACCAGATACACGCCGAATTCGCCCTTGGGGCTTTCGGTCGCGACATAGACGTCGCCGGCGGGCACGTGGAAGCCCTCCGTATAGAGCTTGAAGTGATGGATCAGCGCTTCCATCGACTGCTTCATCTCACCACGCTTGGGCGGCACGACCTTACGGTCGAGCGACGCAATCGGCCCCTCGGGCATGTCGCGCAGGCACTGCTTCATGATCCGAGCGGACTGACGCACTTCCTCGACGCGCACCATGAACCGGTCATAGCAATCGCCGCGCGTACCGACCGGCACCTCGAAGTCCATCTTGGCATAGGCATCGTAGGGCTGCGACTTGCGCAGATCCCAGGCGATACCCGAACCGCGGATCATTGGGCCGGAAAAGCCCCACTTGATCGCATCGTCGCGGCTGACCACGGCGATGTCGACGTTGCGCTGCTTGAAGATGCGGTTGTCCGCGACGAGCGAGATCGCATCCTCGAACAACCGCGGCAGGCGCGTGTCGAGCCAGTCGCCGATGTCGGCGAGCAGCTTCAACGGCGCATCCTGATGCACGCCACCGGGACGGAAATAGTTAGAATGCATGCGCGCGCCGGAGACGCGCTCGAAGAAGTTCATGCAGTCTTCGCGGATTTCGAACAGCCACAGGTTCGGCGTCATCGCGCCGACGTCCATGACATGCGACCCGAGGTTCAACATGTGGTTCGAGATACGCGTCAGCTCGGCAAAGAACACCCGCAGATACTGCGCACGCTCGGGCACTTCGAGGTCGAGCAGCTTCTCGACCGCCAGCACCCAGCTATGCTCCATGCACAAGGGCGAGCAGTAATCGAGACGATCGAAATACGGCAGCGCCTGCGTGTACGTCTTGTACTCGATCAGCTTCTCGGTGCCGCGGTGGAGCAGACCGACATGCGGGTCGACGCGCTCGACGATCTCACCGTCGAGTTCCATGACCAGACGGAGCACGCCGTGCGCGGCCGGATGCTGCGGACCGAAGTTGATCGTGTAGTTCTGGATCGTGACGTCGCCGGTCGTGGGATCGGCTGCGTCCGCTTCGCCCAGAAGCTCTTCGACATACAGACTCACTGGTTCTGTCCCCCGCTAGCATTGGCACCCTTGGTCGGGACCACGTCGGGGTTCGCAGGCTTCGGCGTCGCATCGGACTCCGACTTGCCGGCGCCCGTCTGCGCGGTCGACTCGGTGCTCTTGGGTTCGGTCGGCGCCTGGGTCGGCGACTGCGCCGCATTGGCCTTGACGATCGTGTCCGCCGACAACGGCGTCTGTGCGCCCTTGGCCTGGGGCAAGGCACCCTTTTCGTCACCCGGAAGGACGTAGTTCGCGCCCTCCCAAGGGCTCATGAAATCGAACGTGCGGAAATCCTGCGCAAGCTGCACGGGTTCGTACACGACGCGCTTGGACTCTTCCGAATAGCGCAGCTCGACATACCCGGTCAGCGGGAAGTCCTTGCGCTGCGGATGACCACGGAAGCCGTAATCGGTCAGGATGCGGCGCAGGTCCGGATTGCCGCTGAACAGCACGCCGTACATGTCGTACACTTCGCGCTCGAGCCAACCGGCGACCGGCCAGATGTCGGTCACCGACGGCACAAGCTTTTCCTCGTCGGTCGCGACATGCACGCGCAGGCGGTGATTCCGCGTCAGCGACAGCATGCAATAGACGACCTCGAACCGCTCAGGCCGATCCGGATAGTCGACGCCCGCGATCTCCATGAGCTGCTGGTAGGCAAGCCCCGGGGTGTCGCGCAGCGCGATCATCGCGTCGTACAGGTCTTCGCGACGAACATGCAGCGCGACTTCGCCGACATGGTCGACCGCGTCGAGCAGCATACCGCCGAGCGCCGCGCGGGCGCTGTCGATTACGCCGTCGTTCGACGTGTACGCTGGTGCGGGAGCCCTCAACGCTCGATGCTCCCGGACCGCCGGATCTTCCGCTGCAACTGCATGATGCCGTACAGCAGAGCCTCAGCTGTCGGCGGGCACCCAGGAACATAGATGTCCACCGGCACGATCCGATCGCAGCCACGCACGACGCTGTAACTGTAATGATAATAGCCGCCGCCGTTCGCGCACGATCCCATCGAGATCACGTACTTCGGCTCGGACATCTGGTCATAGACCTTGCGGAGTGCCGGCGCCATCTTGTTGCACAGCGTGCCGGCAACGATCATCACGTCCGACTGGCGCGGGGACGCGCGCGGTGCGGCGCCGAAGCGCTCCAGATCGTAGCGCGGCATGTTCACGTGGATCATCTCGACCGCGCAGCATGCGAGCCCGAATGTCATCCACCACAGCGAACCCGTGCGGGCCCACTGGAACAGTTCCTCGGTCGACGTGACGAGGAAACCCTTGTCCGTCAACTCACCGTTCAATCCGTCGAAAAAGCCCTGGTCGGGTGGCACCAGCGAACTGGGCGAACCGGGTGCGGGCTGAAGCTCTACTCCCAATCGAGTGCTCCCTTCTTCCATGCGTAGACGAGGCCAAGGGCCAATTCGCCAATAAAGATCATCATCGAAATCCACGCGGTCCAGCCGAGCGTGAAGACCGAGACGGCCCAGGGATACAGGAACGCGGCCTCGAGATCGAAGATGATGAAGAGGATGGCGATCAGGTAGAAGCGCACGTCGAACTGGCTCCGCGGATCCTCGAATGCGGGAAATCCGCACTCGTATTCGCTAAGCTTCTCAGGCGTAGGCTTGTGTGACCCCGTGAGGCGCGAGACGGCCATCGGCAGGAACACGAACGTGCTCGACAATGCGATGGCGATCCCGAGGAACAGGAGGATCGGAAGATAGTGCGACAGGTCGACCAAATTGCTTCTCGCAAGTGCGAACGGAACGGGGCCGCTTTAGGCCGATGGGGGGTGATGGGCAAGGCGTGGAGGGTGTGAGAATCACTCGCAAGTGGAGGGGTCGGGGTGGCGGGAAACATGCGTTACTCGGCGTGCTCTGCTGCACTCGGCGTGCCGGGATGCAGACGTGGCTGCTGCGAATAGCGGCAATATCACCAAACCGGCTCCGTCACCCCGGACTGGTTCCGGGGTCCACGGTGCCGCAAACCAACGGTCGGAGAGACTGCGGAACAGTGGATGCCGGAACAAGCCCGGCATGACGGACAGATATTAGGTCACTCTGGCCTGCCCGCTCAGCCGCCGCCCCCCGTCACCCGAGCAAAAGCTGGGGCATCATGGTTGGCGAGCGCGCCGGCTATCATGGAGATACCCTGGCTTTCGCTGGTGTGACGGATAGGGTGGCAGTATCACCTTCACCAGCATGACCGGATTGCTCTCCGACCTAACGATCCTCCCCCGCCAGGGGGAGGTGGCACCGAAGGTGACGGAGGGGGAGGACGCGGAACAGAGGTTGCCCTTACCTCCCCCTCCGAATGGCAAAAGCCAGCCACCTCCCCCTTGCGGGGGAGGATCGTGCATTCGCCTTAGCGAAGAGCGCCGGCCACCAGCTTATGCAGGCGGGAGTGCAACGCGTCGTTCGCCGCCAGGAACTCGTTGCGCTCCATCGCGCGATCGCCGCCGCGGAAGTCGGTAACGAAACCGCCGGCTTCCTTCACCAACAGCATCCCAGCTGCAACATCCCAAGGCTTCAGGTTCGATTCCCAGAACCCGTCAAACCGGCCAGCCGCAAGCCACGCCAGATCGAGCGCCGCAGCACCCAAACGACGGATCCCCGCAACCTCAGGCGCAACCGCGCCGAAAATCCGGCTCCACTGCGCGAAGTCGCCATGCCCCAGGAACGGGATCCCCGTCGCGATCAGCGATTCGGACAGATCACGCCGCGACGACACGCGCAGACGCTGGTCGGTGAGCCATGCCCCCCGCCCCTTCTCGGCCCAGAAGCTTTCGTCGGTCAGCGGCTGATACACCAGCGCGGTGGTGACTTCGCGCTTACCGTTCGGCATCGGCTCCTCGACCGCGATCGAGATGCAGAAATGCGGGATGCCATGGAGGAAGTTCGACGTGCCATCCAGCGGATCGACGATGAACCGCGGCTTGTTCGGATCACCCTCGACCTCGCCGCGCTCCTCCATCAACATGCCCCAGTCGGGACGGGCGTGGCTGAGTTCTTCGAAGATCGTCTGCTCGGCGCGCTGGTCGGCTTGGCTGACGAAGTCGGCCGGCCCCTTGCGGCTCACCTGGAGCTGCTGGACCTCGTTGAAGTCGCGGCGCAGGCGCGGCGCGGCCTTGCGGGCGGCGCGCTCGATAACGGTCATGATGCCGGAATGGCTGGGCATGGTATTCTATCTCCCCCCTCCCGCAAGCGGGAGGGGCCGGGGGTGGGCTCGCGCTATCAGCGTCGCGCGGCATCGAAATAGTTCGCGCCAATATCGTCGCGTAAAATGGAGGGCGGGCGCCCACCCCCCGGCCCCCTCCCGCTTGCGGGAAGGGGAGCAGTTTTCAGTCCGCGCGACGCACGTAGGTCTGCTCGTAGACATCGACGACGATCCGCGTGCCCGCACCGATATGCGGCGGCACCATCACGCGCACGCCGTTCTCGAGCACGGCAGGCTTATACGACGACGAGGCAGTCTGCCCCTTCACGACGGCATCCGCCTCGACGATCAGCGCCTCGATCGTGTCGGGCAGCTGGACCGAGATCGGCCGCTCTTCCCAGAGTTCCATTACCACGTCCATGCCGTCCTGCAGGAACGCCGCGGCGTCGCCCAGGATGTCGGCGTCGAGCGAGATCTGCTCGTAATTGATCTTGTCCATGAAGGTGAGCATGTCGCCTTCGCGGAATAGGAACTGGAAGTCGACGGTCTCGAGCCGCACCTTCTCGACGCTCTCGGCGGAGCGGAAGCGGGTGTTGTTCTTGCGGCCGTCGATGAGGTTCTTCATCTCGACCTGCATATAGGCACCGCCCTTGCCGGGCTGGGTGTGCTGAATCTTGACGGCGCGCCAGATGCCGCCCTCATATTCAAGAATGTTGCCGGGACGAATCTCGACCGCGTTGATCTTCATGACCGATTCCTGCTGGAAAGAGCTAGGGGCCGTCCGCGAAGCATAACCCTGGAGCATGACTCTGCGGAAACCCGAAGCGGCGGCCTTTAGCGGGACGACCCCGTTCCGGCAAGCAGCGGGTACGGATTGACGTTCTCGCCCTGCCACCATCGCTCCCCCGGCTGCATCTTGGTCAGCCCGAAATGAAGGTGGTAATTGCCTGCCCCCGCATCACCGGTGTCGCCGACATAGCCGAGCGTGTCGCCCGCCTTGACCGCCATCCCCTCTCGGATGCCAGCCGCGTACCCGGCAAGGTGCGCATAATAATAGGTCCAGCGCCGGTCGGGCGAACGGACGTACAGCGTGATCCCGCCAAGCCCGCTCTGGAACAGCTTTTCGATCCGCCCCGGCGCAGCCGCAACGACGGGCGTGCCGCCCGGTGCCATGATGTCCGTCCCATGATGACCGCGCAGACCGCCGCCCCGCGCATCGTTCCAGCTGTCCGCAATCGCTTTTCGCGGAACGCCCGCCACCGGGACGGCAAGCACCCCCGGCGTCACGGAAACGGTATCGACCTCAGCCGGAGGCACCGGCTTGCGCCAAGGCACCCGTCGCTCGATGCCGCTACCGCTACCGCTGCTCCCGAACGACATCATTGACGCAAAGCCGCCGACAACGACCACGATCAGCCCGAGAATGATCCAGAACGTCCGCGTCATCGCCTCAAGCCTGGAACACCGCCTTGGTTCCCGGCTTGATCATCATCGACAATCGCGCCGCATCCCAGTTGGTCAGGCGAATACAGCCATGGCTCTCCGCACGCCCGATCGTCTCGGGATTGGGCGTGCCGTGAATGCCGTAATGCTCCTTCGAAAGGTCCATCCAGACGACCCCGACCGGACCGTTCGGCCCCGGCGGCAGCATCTCCTTCTGCTGCCCCTTCTTCGCATCCCAGAACAACGCTGGGTTAAAATGGAACTTCGGGTTGTAATCGGAGCCCTTGATCGTCCACGTGCCGAGCGGCAGCGGGTCATGGCTCGACCCCATCGTCGCGGAGAATTGCGCGATCAGCTTGTCGTTCGCATCGAGCACGCGCAGCACGCCGTCCGACTTGTCGACCACGACATGATCCGCGTGCGGCTGCTTCGCATCGACGTTCAGCATGGTGAGCGTCGCGATCCAGTCGGGTTTTAGCTTCGGATCATAAGCGCGCGACGATGGCAGCGCGTTGGGGAACACGACCTTGGTGCCCGGCGCCAGCTTCGTCGTCGGCGAGTTCAGCGCGACGATCACCGCCGGCGTCGTGTGGAACATCTCGCCGAGCTTCTCCATGACATTCTTGTAGCCAAGCGATGGGAGTTCGGCCTGCTTGGCGGGATCCTTCGGGAACGGATTGACGAACGGCCCCGCCAGCATCTCGGGCGTCAGTGCGACCGTCACGGTCGGTCGCGCGGCGCGGTACGGATACAGCGCCTGTAACGTTCGCGCATCAGACTTGCCGGTAATCGGCAGCCCCTTCGCCTCCTGAAACCCCTTCAGCGCCGCGACCAGCGACTGCCCGCCACGCCCGTCGAGCACGCCCGGCCCGAAGCCGAGATGGTCGAGGATCACCTGCACGTGCAGGATGTTGCGATCGATCAGTACGGGCTTGGCCGGCGCTGTCTGCGCCAATGCGGGCGACGCGGCACCCAGCAGGCAGGCCGCAAGAACCGAAGCCTTCATCGCAAATGCCGTCATGCCATCATCCCAAACCGTTACGCTGCTGCATCAAACGGTCGGAACGACGGTTGTTTCCAACGGCTCAGCGCTTCGCGAGAACCTCGCCGAACGCCTTGATCGCAGCGACCTCGTCGCCACCCCAAACGGCGCTCGACACCGCAATGAAGTCGGCACCGGCGGCAACCAGCGGTGCGGCGTTTTCGGGCGTGATGCCACCGATCGCGACGCAGGGCATCTCGAACAGCGTCGACCACCAGGACAGGATCACCGGCTCGGCGGTATGCGTCGCGACCTTCGTCGTGGTCGGATAGAACGCACCAAACGCGACGTAGTCGGCCCCGGCCTCGCCAGCTTCCATCGCCAGATGACGGCTGCCATGACAGCTCACCCCGATCTGCGCATTTGGCCCTAGTTGCGCCCGCGCCTCACGCGGATCGCCATCGTCCTGCCCGAGATGCACGCCGTCCGCATCGAGCCGCTTCGCAAGCCCGATATCGTCGTTGACGATAAACGCGACGTCACGCTCAGCACAGATCGCGCGCAACGGCTCGCCCAGCGCGGCAGCCGCGTGCTGGTCGATATCCTTAACTCGAAACTGGAATGCCGCCACCGGCCCGGCGTCAAGAGCGCGCGCGAGACGCTCGGGGAAGTCGCCACCGACGTCCAGCGGCGACACCAGATAAAGCTGGCAAGCCGGCCGACGCATGTCGCGGCGGAAATTCTCGGCGAAATTGGGATCGAGCGGGCCCAGCGGATCTTCGAATTCGGTCATGTCCGCCCCCCTAGCCGGTTCAGCGCCACAGCGAAACCGGCTGGATCATCGAGCCGATGCGCAATCGTCGAAATCCGCCGCCGACCGACTACGATCGGCGTAGCGAGATCGACCACCGCGTTGGGATACGCGATCAACGCCAGGTTCAACACATGGCGCTGCTTCAATGTTGCTCCGTCGCAAGACGTTCGCAGCCCACCGATGTGATCGGTCGGAACGCTGACCGAGCGCAGCCGGCCGACCCGCATGAGCAGGCGGTCGCCATCGAGCAGCACCGGCATGCCGCGGAACGACCGCACGATCATCACGAGCCATACGATCCCGCACACCGTCACGATCGCGACGATGGCCGCGACCCATGGCCACCAGTGCGCCAACAATAAATGGACGACCACGAGTTCGACGCTCGACAGCCCAATCAGCACCCAGATCATCGGGGCGATCGCCTTGTGATAGGAGAACGCCCCGATCACAGAGCCTTATTCCTCGTTCTTGTAGATCCGGATGATCCGGTCGAGCATCGCCAGCGCCTCGTCGCGCGGACGCTGGAAGGTGTTGCGGCCGATGATCGAGCCGTTGCCGCCGCCGTCGCGAATGTCGCGCGCGTCCTGGAAGATCGCGTCCTCGCCCTTCGACGCGCCGCCCGAGAAAACGTTGATGCGACGCCCGGCAAAGCTCGACTGGACGACGTGCTTCACGCGATCCGCCTGCTTCGACCAGTCGGCGTTGGCGTAGAGTGGCTTGGCCTCCTTCTGCTCGATATGCGCGGTCGGCAGCTTGGTCTTGATGATGTGCGCACCGAGCAGTGCGGCCATGTGCGCGGCATAGGCACCGACGTCGAGCGCGAGCTCGCCGTCCTTGGTCAGCTCGCCGCCACGCGGATACGACCAGATCACCGTCGCGATGCCGACCGACTTCGCCTCTTCGCTCAGCTCGCGGATTTCCTCGACGAGGTCGAAGAACTGGTCCGCGCCCGGGTAGATCGTGAAGCCGATCGCCGCCGACCCGAGCCGCACCGCGTCCGAGACCGTCGCCGTCACCGCCTGGTCGATCGTCGTCGCCCAGCTGTTCGAGCTGTTGCACTTGAGGATCGTCGGGATCTGCCCGGCGAACGTATCCGCCCCCGCTTCGAGCATCCCGAGCGGTGCGGCATAGGCGCTGAGCCCGGCATCGATCGCGAGCTGGTAATGGTAATGTGGGTCGTACGCCGCCGGATTGACCGAGAAGCTGCGCGCCGGGCCATGCTCGAACCCCTGGTCGACCGGCAGGATCACGAGCTTGCCGGTGCCGCCAAGCTTGCCCTGCATCAGGATGCGCGCGAGGTTGGCCTTCACCGCCGAACTGGTGGCTTCATACTTGTCGAGAATGGTTTTGACTTGCGGCGTGATCGTGGATGTCATGGGTAAGTCCTCTCTCAGTATTTTAAAGTTCAAGCCATCGGCGCAGTGCCTGATCGACCGCAAACATGGTTTCGTTGGAAGCAGCACCGACCCGTCGACCGACGCGATGCCGCCAGACCGACTGCACCTTGTCGATACAGATCTCGCTCGGATTGAAGAGTCCCGTATCGGGATTTGCGGCGATCGGTATACGAAACATTCCGAGGCCGGCAAGCTGGCTGGTAATCAAACACACCGTCACGCTGTCATGGTCTTGCATGAACGCGTCGGTCTGAACGACGAGCGCCGGGCGCGGCTTGCTGGCAAAATCCCCCGCGTTGGCGTCGGCAATAGTAACAATATCACCGCGTTTCATTCGGCGGCATCACGGCGATTGCTGGCAGGCTCCGGATCATCCCAGGCAACACCCAACCGCTCCCATGCGTCGTCTTCTTCGGTCCAGCCAAGTGCCGCCGCCGCGAGCGACTGCCGCTTCGCCTCCGCCAGGAAAGCCTCGTCGTGGCGCTCGACATAGCGTCGCACGGCTTCGCGTGCGATATCGCTCTTGCTGCGCCCTTGGGTGCGCGCAACTGCCGCGAGTCGCTCTTCGAGTTCGCTATCGAGCCTGACGCCGAGCATCCGAGTCTCCGTTTAACATGTTAAACATAGCTTGGATGCGCGCGTAGTTCAACCGTGGAGCGCGGCCACCCCTGGAAGCGTCTTGCCTTCCATCCATTCCAGGAACGCGCCGCCTGCCGTCGATACAAACGTGAACGCGTCCGCGACGCCAGCGTGGTTGAGCGCCGCAACCGTATCGCCACCGCCGGCGACCGAGACGAGTGAACCGCCTTCGGTGAGGGCCGCAGCGGTCTTGGCGAGCGCGACGGTCGCCTTGTCGAACGGCGGCGTCTCGAACGCGCCGAGCGGGCCGTTCCAGACCAGCGTGCGGCAATTCTTGAGCACGTCGCCGAGCGACTCGACTGCGGCGGGGCCGACGTCGAGGATCATCTCGTCGGCGGCGACTTCGTGGACGTTGACGGTGCGGGTGGCGGGGTTCGGCTTGAACTCCTTCGCGACCACGACATCGTACGGCAGGTGAACCGTGCAGTTCGCCTTGTCCGCAGCTTCCATGATCTGTTCGCAAACGCTCGCAAGCTCATGCTCGCAAAGGCTTTTGCCGACATCGACGCCGCGTGCCGCGAGGAAGGTGTTCGCCATGCCGCCGCCGATGATCAGATGATCTACCTTGGTCACGAGATGCCGCAGCACGTCGAGCTTCGACGACACCTTCGCGCCACCAACCACGGCTGCGACCGGATGCTCGGGCTCACCGAGTGCCTTCTGGAGCGCGTCGAGTTCGGCTTCCATCGCGCGGCCGGCAAAGGCTGGCAGGACGTGCGCAAGGCCTTCGGTCGAAGCATGTGCGCGGTGTGCGGCGGAGAAGGCGTCGTTGACGTACAGGTCACCGAGGCTGGCGAACCGGGTCACCACCGCCGCATCGTTCGTTTCCTCGCCGCCGAAGAAGCGCGTGTTCTCCAGCACCGCGATATCGCCGGGCTCAAGCGTCGCGACAGCGTCATCTGCCCCTTCCCAATCGATGTAGCGGACTTCACGGCCGAGCACTTCGCTATACGGCTTCACGACCTGCGACAGCGAGAATTCAGGGCTCGGCACGCCCTTCGGACGACCGAAATGCGCTAGGACAAGGACGATCGCGCCCTTGTCGGCGAGTTCGCCAACGGTCGCTACGGTGGCGCGCAGACGGGTATCGTCGGTGACGCGACCCTCGGCCATTGGCACGTTGAGGTCTTCGCGCACGAGCACGCGCTTGCCCTGGACATCGCCCATATCATCGAGCGTCTTGAATGGCTTGGTCATGGTTCTTCGATCCTGATCTCATCACCGACGGCGATTCTGCCGCCCATCAAAACTCGGGCACAGGCCCCGCCCCGCCAGTCCGGCGTCAGCGCGGCGAACAATCCCGGCGCCAGTGCATCCATGCGGTCGCACGGATCGGTGTGGCGCGTCACCTCCAGCACGACGTCCGCGCCGATGCGGAGCCGCGTGCCGGGTATCTGGGGAAGGTCGAAGCCGTCGACCAGCAGATTGGCACGCCGTTCGTACCACGGAATATCGCGCCCGACTTCGGCCATCGCCGCGTCCCAGTCGCTACGTTCGAGCAACGTGACCTGCCGCCGCCCCTTGCCGCCGGGCTTCACGCGACCGCGGAAGTCGCCGTGCAGGCCAGCCTCGATTGTGATCTCGACATCGTCGATGACCTCCATCGGACCTTTAGCGCGGGCGTGGCGGGCGATACCGGCTATCGTGCCGATCATCGTGGAGGCCGGGGCCTGAGCCAACGCCCCCCCCCGTTCGTGTCGAGCGCAGTCGAGACACCATCTGTCACAGAAAACGACTTCTCGACTGCGCTCGAAGCGAACGGAACAGGAAACGCATAGATCGCGAGCTTAGATGAACTTCGCCATCGCAGTGGCCGTATCGACCATGCGGTTCGAGAAGCCCCACTCGTTGTCGTACCAGCTGACGACGCGAACCAGCTTGCCGTCGATCACCGCGGTTTCCAGGCTATCGATCGTCGACGACGCCGGGGTATGCTGGAGATCGATCGAGACGAGCGGCTCGTCCGACCAGTCGAGCACGCCGACCAGCGGGCCGCTCTCGGAGGCCGCCTTCAGCACCGCATTCACCTCTTCACGCGTCGTATCGCGCGACGGGGTGAAGGTCAGGTCGATCAGCGATACGTCCGGCACCGGCACGCGGATCGCCGAGCCGTCGAGCTTGCCCTTCAGCTCCGGCAGCACTTCGGCGACGGCGCGCGCGGCCCCCGTCGTGGTCGGGATCATCGACATCGCCGCAGCGCGTGCGCGACGCAGGTCAGGGTGGATCTGGTCGAGGATCTTCTGGTCGTTGGTGTAGGCGTGGACGGTCGTCATCAGGCCGCGCTCGATACCGATCGCATCGTTCAGCACCTTGGCGACGGGCGCGAGGCAGTTGGTGGTGCACGACGCGTTCGAGACGATCGTGTGCTCGGCGGTCAGCTTGTCGTGGTTGACGCCGTAGACGACGGTCAGATCGACGTTCTTGCCCGGTGCCGAGATCAGCACCTTCTTCGCGCCGGCATCAAGGTGCTTCTGGCAGCTCGCCTTATCAGTGAAGAAGCCGGTGCACTCAAGGACGATGTCGACGCCCAATTCCTTGTGCGGCAAATTCGCGGGATCGCGCTCGGCGGTGACGCGGATGCGCTTGCCGTCGACGACCAGCTCGTTGCCCTCGGCCGAAACCTCACCCGGATACTTGCCGTGGACGCTGTCGCGCTTGAACAGCCAGGCGTTCGACTTCGCATCGCCTAGATCGTTGATCGCGACGAGTTCGAGTGCGCCGTTCGACTGTTCGAGTACCGCACGGGCGACGAGACGGCCGATGCGCCCGAAACCGTTGATCGCAACCTTGACCGTCATTGCTGTTTCTCCGCTACGCCCGCGAGTCCGTTCCGGGCGCGCAGCCTTTGCGGGGCGGTGGGGCGCCCTGTCAACACCGTGGATGGTGATGGGTTTCGCCTAAACCGACTTGTCGCACCCCCCGTCCATGCTATCTCGCATGGCATGTCAGAAACACTTCCCGACGGACCAACTGCCGTCGAACGGATCGACGCCGCGATCGCACGGATCGAATCCGCCATTGCAGCCCGCACCGAAGCCGGCGACGCGCTCGCCAAGCGCCACGCCGCCCTCAAGGCGCGGATGGCCGAAGCCGTCGCCGCGCTCGACGATGTCATCACGCGCGGGAGCCCCAACTGATGGCCCAGGTCATGCTCGATATCGGCGGCCGTCCCCACGCCGTCGCCTGCCGTGATGGCGAAGAGTCGCGCGTGCGCCTGCTGGGCGCGATGGTCGCCGAACGCTGGGCGACTGCGGACCGCGCGGCTGGCGGTCTCAGCGCCGAGCGCGCGATGCTGTTCGTCGCGCTGATGCTCGCCGACGACCTCGACGAAGCCGCGCATCGCCCACCCGAAGGCTCCGCGGTCAGCGAGATCGCACTGACGCGGATCGCAGATCGTCTCGAAGGCCTCGCACAAGCCCTTGAGCTTAGTCCCCCCAACGCCTAGATTGGCTGTGGCGGGTTCTGCCCGGTACGAGCCTTTATTATCCCTGAGGCTATTCATCATCCATAGGGGGCTGTCCCTGTTAGGATCCTGGTCCGAAGCATATGGTCCCCACCTGACGTACCGTGCGTCAGTGGATAACCCGGCACACGGCCATGGTGGGCCCGCCACACCACCATTTTCCAAGGTCGCCGCATGACCGACAAGAGCGCGCTCAGAGCCTCGCTCCGCGCCGCGCGGGAAGCGCGCCCGCCGGTTGAGCTTCCGGTGCCGTCGGCGTTCTTGGCACGGCTGAAACCCGGACTGACGGTCGCCTCCTACGTCCCGTTCGGCGGCGAAGCGGAACCCTCACCCTTTGCGCGCGCTGCGGTCGATGCCGGATGCGTCATCGCCCTGCCCCATGTCGTCCGCCGCTCGCTGCCGATGCGCTTCCTGTCCTGGGCGACCGAGGCGGCGCTGATCGCCGGACCGTTCGGGTTGCACCAGCCCGCCGAAGACGCCGCCGAACTCGAACCCGACATTATCCTGACCCCGCTGGTCGGCTTCGATCGCAGCGGCAACCGGATCGGCCAGGGCGCCGGCTATTACGACCGCGCCTTCCTCGCGCACCCGAACGCCTGGCGCGTCGGGGTTGCGTTGTCTTTGCAGGAAGTCGACACGCTGACCCCAGACCCGTGGGACGTCCCGCTCCACGCCATCGCCACCGAATCAGACTGGATCACGCCATGACGCCAACCTGGCGCAAACCCGTCGGGATGCTCGGCATCCTGCTACTGATTCTGGTATGGTGCGTGGCTATCGTCAGCCTGTCGAACATCGTCGGCAGCTGGCACTGGCTGGGGCAACTGGTGTTCTACCTGTTCACCGGCCTGATCTGGATCGCGCCGCTGAAGCCGGTCTTGCGGTGGATGGAGCTTGGGCGGTAGCCCGGCCCCGACCGGCGTTTCCCTAATCCGGTGCGCTGCACCGCCCCCGGCTCCCTTGCCGTTCGTCCTGAGTAGCCATCGAGTAGCCGCGCAGCGGCGTATCGAGAGGGCGTATCGAAGGACAGGTTGGCGCGCGGAACGCATGCTTCGATACGAGCCCTCGATACGCTTCTGACGAAGCTACTCGGTCTCTACTCAGCACGAAAGGTGTAGGGGGAGATGGTCCTAACCAAGCGGCAGGACGGAATGCTCTCGGCATCCAAAACTTTGAAGGGTCTCGGCCACCCCGAACGGGTGGCGCGAGTGACGGGACTCGAACCCGCGACCTCCGGCGTGACAGGCCGGCGCTCTAACCAACTGAGCTACACCCGCATTCCCAATGACGAACCCTAGCGTCCCAAGGGACACGCGGGAAGGCTCGTCAAAACCTCAACACAATCTCGAACCACCTAAACGATGGCGCGAGTGACGGGACTCGAACCCGCGACCTCCGGCGTGACAGGCCGGCGCTCTAACCAACTGAGCTACACCCGCTGAAACAGCGTGGAGGCGGCAACTAGGCGAGGGTTCGGATACCGTCAACCCAAATTATCCGCCAGTTTCACGTTGTGCCTCGGGCGGGTCGCCACGACGGCGATTTCGCCCGGTCTTGGGCTGCACCAGCGTCCCGTGCTCGAATAGGAACCCGGCGATGTCGGGCTTGCCGGCGGCCTTCACGATCGTCTGGATGATGATCAGCAGCGGAACCGCGAGCAGTGCGCCCGACGTGCCCCACACCCATCCCCAGAAGCTCAGAGAGATCAGGATCAGCAACGGGCTGATCGTCAGCCGGTGCCCGACCACGAACGGCGTGATCGCGTTGGCCTCGACCAGGTGCAGCCCGTACATCAGCGCCGGCGGCAGCATCGCCATCCAGATGTCCGAGAACGTCATCAGCCCGCCCAGCGCGAGCAGGAACGCACCGATCACGGGCCCGAAATACGGGATGTAATTCAGCAGCGCGACGATCCCGCCCCACATCGCCGGATACGGCATGCCGATAAACCACAATGCGGTCCCGGTGACGATCCCGAGCACGATATTGATCAGCGTGATCGTGCCCAGATACGCAGATACGTCGTCGACGATGTCCTGGATCACACGAGCGGTCGCCATCGCCCCATCGAAGCTGGTCCGCCCGGTGATCGTCTGCCGCCGCATCCGCGTCCAGCCCGAGAGGAAGAAGAACACGATCAGCACGCCGAACAGGAATTGCACGATAACGGCCGGCGCCGACGTCGCGGCGAGTTCGAGGATCGAGCCCGGCGCGGCTACGCCTGCGGTCGCCGGCTGCTTGATCGGCGTCGACGCGACCTGCCGCAGTGTCTTGTTCACGTATTTCTCGAGACTTGAATACAGGTCGAGCAGCGGCGCGAGGTTGCTCTGGATCCGATCCAACCGTGTCGGCAACAGTCGAAAGAAGTCGGTCGCAGGGACAAGGATCGCGGCGATCGCGATGTTCGCGGCGATGAGGAAGACGAGGATGCACAGGATCGCTGCCAGAGGCGACGGCACATGCCGCCGCTCGAGCCACTCCAGCACCGGCACCAGCGCGACCGAGATCACGAGCGCGATGGTCAGCGGCAGGAAGAACTCCGCCCCCGATTTCAGCGCGAACGGCGTAGCGAGGATCAGACCGACACCCGCGGTCAGCGTCAACGCCGCGAGCAACCGATCCCGACGCTGCGCGATACGCATTGCATCCTCGACCCCGACCGCGATCGGCAACCCGAACGCACTTTCCGCCGGTGGACCTTCCGCGACAATGTCGTCCCTGCCCCCCGGCTGGTGCGTTTCCTGGCGAAGACCCTCGTCCGTCATGGCAATTCCTTTGCCACTCCCATCCCGTAATCCCGGCCGGCATTCAAGCGGCGCGCGGTCCCAGCGCGATGGAATTCCTAGAAAAGACCGCGTTATGTCCGATCATGTCTGGATCCCGAGACACCCGCTCTCCGTCATCCTAACGAAAGCCAGGACCCAGAGCCCATAAGCGCTACCTTCCGTTACTCCAGATCCTGACTTTCGTCAGGATGACGGAGCAGTATCAGGTACGGTCTCCTACGCCGACACCCCCACCCGGTCCTCGAACAGTACCTGGAGATCCTTCTTCAGGATCTTTCCGTTCGCGTTCCGCGGCAGAGTCTCGTGGACGAAGCGCACCGCCACCGGGGTCTTGAATGCCGCCAGATGTTGCCGCACCCAGCCCTGCAACTCTGCCTCGGTCGTCACTGCTCCCGGCGCCAGGTGCACCACCGCGGCCGGCTCCTCGCCGAGAATCCGGTGCGGGATGCCGATCAGTGCTGCGTCGGTTACTGCGGGGTGGGAGTATAGGACGTTCTCTACTTCGCTGGAGTAGATGTTTTCTCCGCCGCGGATTATCATGTCTTTTGCGCGGTCTACTATGTAGCAGAATCCCTCTTCATCGAGGCGGGCCAGGTCGCCGGTTCGGACCCAGCCGTCGACGAACGTCGAGGCGGTCGCGTCTGGCTTGTTCCAATAGCCTTTCACGATCATAGGGCCGCGTGCCCAGAGTTCGCCGACTTCGCCCAGAGGCATCTCCGTCACACCGTCGTCCGCCATGATCTTCAGGTCAGCAGCAGCCACCGGCGGCCCGGCGCTAGTCGGGCGGTTGAGATAGTCCTCTCCGCCGTGATGCGTGACGGTCGCCATCGTCTCGGTCATGCCCCAGCCATTGCCGGGCATCGCGCCGAACTCGGCATAGATGCGCTTCACCAGTTCGGGCGCCGCGGGCGCGCCGCCATAAGCGATCGATTCGAGCGACGAGAGGTCGTATTTCTTGCGGTCGGGATGCTCCAGAAGCTGCCACGCGATGGTCGGCACGCCACCGGTGATGTTGACCTTCTCGCGCTCGATGATCTCCATCGCGCGCACGGTGTCCCATTTCCGCATGAAGATCATCGTGCTGCCGGTCGCGATCACCCCCATCATCCCCGCCGAGCAGGCGGTGACGTGGAACAGCGGAATCACCGTCAGCGTCACACGCGGCGTCGGCTCGGGCGGCGCTTCGCCGCGGCGCAAGAATGAGCGCGCGGAGGAATAGCCGCCGGACATGATGTTCGACATCATGTTGCGGTGCGTGCCGAGCGCACCTTTCGGCGCGCCGGTGGTGCCGCTGGTGTAGAAGATCGTTGCATCGTCGTCGGGTGCGATCGTCGCTTCGGGGAGGCCGACATCGGGCAGCGCAGCCCAGTCGTGCGGGGTTCCGATCACGTCCTCCAGCCGCGTCACGATCCCCGTCAGCGGCTCCGCGGCGCGCGCGACGAACACGTGCTCCAGCGCCGGCAGCGTCGCGTAGGCCGCCTCCAGCCGGTGATGCCGCTCGTCGTCGGTGATCAGCACGCGCGCCCCCGAATCGGCTAGGCCGTATTCCATCTCCGCGCCGGTCCACCAGGCGTTGAGCGGCACCATGATCGCGCCGATGCTTGCGCCGGCAAAGAACGCGACCGGCCATTCGGGCAGGTTGCGCATCGCCAGCGCGACGCGGTCGCCGGGACCGATCCCCATCTCGCGCAACCGGTGCGCCAGCACCGCGATCGCACGAAAGTTCGCCTCGTAGGTGACGCGCTCGTCCTCATACGCGGTGAAGACCCGTTCGCCATGCGCCCGCGCCGCCTCGGCCAGCCAGCGCAGCGACGGCGGCGCGTTCTTCCAGATGCGCGTCTCGACGCCGTCGATCGTCAGCACCTCCATCTCGAACTTCGCGCCGGGGGCGGTCAGCATTCGCCCGGCATCGGCGAGCGACAACGCCGGCCAGGAGGGATCGAGTGCGATGATCGGTTCGCTTGCCAAGACCGGTTGACTCCAGAGTTGAATTTCGGGTTTGGCTTATCGCCTGTTCGAAGACAGGTTATAGTTGATTCCTGCCGCACTCAAGGCAATAGAGGCACCAAGTTCGAACTAGGGGTATGGAGCGGGTCATGACAGGGACGGCCGAATCGTGAAAATCGCTGAACCTGCCGCGCACGGCTTCGATGCGAGCCGGTTGGCGGCGATCGATACGCTGCTCCAGACGCGCTACATCGATTCGGGCAAGCTGCCGAACGCGCAATTGCTGATCGCGCGCGACGGCGAGATCGTCCATTTCTCGAATGCGGGCGCGGCGCGTGAGGGCGGCAAGAGCGTCGACGAAGGTTCGCTGTTCCGGATCGCATCGATGACCAAGCCGATCACCTCGGTCGCGTTCATGATGCTGGTCGAGCAGGGCCTCGTCGCGGTCGATACGCCGGTCCACCATGTGCTGCCCGAGTTCAAGGATATCGGCGTCTATGATGGCGGCGGTGGCGGCGTGCCGTTCGTGACCAGGCCGACCGCCGAGCCGATGCGGATGGTCGACCTGCTCCGCCACACCTCGGGGCTGACGTATAGCTTCCAGAACCGTTCGAACGTCGATGCCGCCTACCGCGAAGGCAAGATCGAGGGCTGGCATGGCGGATATGACCTCGACGGGTTCATCGGCGCGCTGGCGAAGATCCCGCTCGAATTCTCGCCCGGCACCGCTTGGAATTATTCGGTCGCGACCGACGTGCTCGGCGCGGTCGTGCAGCGGGTGTCGGGCCTGCCGCTCGACCAGTTCTTCCGGACGCGCATCTTCGCGCCGCTGAAGATGGACGACACCTTCTTCCAGGTTCCCTCCGACAAGCTCGACCGCCTGACGGACTGCTACACGCTCGCGCCGGGCAAGGGCCGCGTGATTTACGATCGCGGCGCGGAGAGTGCATGGAGCCGGCAGCCGAAGCTCGTTTCCGGCGGCGGGGGGCTCGTCTCGACCGCGCTCGATTATCACCGGTTCAATACGATGCTGCTCAACGGCGGCGAACTCGACGGCGCGCGCATCCTCGGACGCAAGACGCTGGACCTGATGACGCAGAACCACCTGCCCGGAAAATCGGATCTCGCAGCGATGTCGAAGTCGCTGTTCAGCGAGGCATCGAACGCGGGCACCGGCTTCGGGCTCGGGTTCGCGATCACCGACGACGTCGCGAAGACGATGGTGCCGGGGTCGAAGGGCGAGTTCTACTGGGGCGGGATGTTCTCGACCGCATTCTTCGTCGACCCCGTCGAGCGCCTGTCGATGGTGTTCATGACGCAGCTTTCGCCGAGCAGTTTCTATCCCATCCGCCGCGAGCTGAAGACGATGATCTACGCGGCGATGACCTGATCCCCCAACGGCCGTCATCCCGGCGGACGCCGGGACCCACGGCCGCACGCACACCGAATTTGGCTCTGGGTCCCGGCGTTCGCCGGGATGACGGGGCCGGCACCAGGAGACTATGATGACCCCGTCAACGAATACTGGCCCGATCCGCACCGAACGCCATGACGACGTGCTCGTCATCATCTCGAACAATCCTCCCGTCAACGCGCTCGGCGCCGCGGTGCGGCAGGGTCTCGAAGCCGCGATCAAGGAGGGCGTGAACGACGACAGCGTCACCGCGATGGTGATCCGCTGCGACGGGCGCACGTTCTTCGCGGGCGCGGACATCACCGAGTTCGGCAAGGAGATGGTCGAGCCCGGCCTGCCGACCGTCGTCGACATGATCGAGGCGTCGTCCAAACCCGTCGTCGCGGCGATCCACGGCACCGCGCTCGGCGGCGGGTGCGAAGTCACGCTCGGCTGCCATTACCGCGTTGCCGTCCCCTCGGCGAAGATCGGTACGCCCGAAGTGAAGCTCGGCCTGCTCCCCGGCGCGGGCGGCACGCAACGCATCCCGCGGATCGCCGGCGTGAAGCTCGCGCTGGAGATGACCGCGAAGGGCGATCCGATCTCGGCGAAGAAGGCGCTCGACGCAGGCCTGATCGACAAGATCGTCGGCGAGGATTCGCTCGAGGCCGATGCCGTCGCGTTCGCGCGCGAGATCGCGACCAAGCGCCCCCTGCCCCGCGCGTCCGAGAAGACGGCGCAGGCCGATTCCGACGCGGTCGCCGCGTTCAAAAAGGAGAATGCGCGTCGTTTCCGTAACTTCGACGCGCCGGCCGCGAACATCGCCTGCGTCGAGAAGGCCGCCGACGGCTCCAGCTTCGAGGAGGGCATCGCGTTCGAGCGCCAGGAATTCATGAAGCTGATGACCGGCGTTCAGTCGGCAGCCCAGCGCCACATCTTCTTCGCCGAACGCCAGGCCGCGAAGATCGACGACGTCCCCGCCGACACCAAGCTGCGCGAGATCAAGCGTGTCGGCGTGATCGGCGCGGGCACGATGGGCGGCGGCATCTCGATGAACTTCCTGTCCGCAGGCATCCCCGTGACGATCGTCGAGATGCAGCAGGACGCGCTCGACCGCGGCACCGGAGTCGTGCGGAAGAACTACGAGGCGACCGCCGCGAAGGGCCGGATAAAGCCGGAGCAGGTCGAGCAGGCGATGGGCGCGCTGAAGCCGACGCTCGACTTCGCCGATCTCGCCGAGTGCGACCTGATCATCGAGGCGGTGTACGAGACGATGGAGGTGAAGAAGGAGATCTTCACCAAGCTCGACGCGATCGCCAAGCCGGGCGCGATCCTGGCGTCGAACACCTCGTATCTGGACATCGATGCGATCGCGGCGTGCACTAAGCGGCCACAGGACGTGGTCGGGATGCACTTCTTCTCGCCGGCCAACGTGATGAAATTGCTGGAGGTCGTGCGCGGAGACAAGACCGCTGACGACGTGCTCGCGACCGTCATGGCGCTCGCGAAGAAAATCAAGAAGGTCGCCGTGGTGGCGGGCGTCACCTACGGCTTCATCGGTAACCGCATGCTGATGCCGCGGCAGGTCGAGGCGACCAAGCTGCTGCTGGAAGGCGCGAGCCCGGAGCAGATCGACAAGGTCCATGTCGCGTTCGGGATGCCGATGGGGCCGTTCCAGATGAGCGATCTGGCGGGCGTCGACATCGGCTGGCACCGCGATCCGAGCCGGATCGAGAACATCCGCGATGCGCTGGCTGCGGAGAACCGCTGGGGCCAGAAGACCAAGGCGGGTTTCTACGACTACGACGAGAAGCGGACGCCGTCGAACTCGGCACGGGTGACCGAGATCATCGACGATTTCCGCAAGAAATCGGGCGTGACGCCGCGCGAGATCAGCGACGAGGAGATCGTCGTGCGGACGCTCTACACCATGGTCAACGAAGGCGCGCTGATCCTCGAAGAGGGCAAGGCGCAGCGCGCGTCGGACGTCGATGTGGTCTGGATCTACGGCTATGGCTGGCCGGTGTACCGCGGCGGGCCGATGTTCTGGGCGCAGTCCGAGGGCTTGCCGAAGGTCGTCGCGGGGCTCGAGAAATACGGGTTCCCGGTGGCGAAGTCGCTGAAGGACGCGGCGGCATCGGGTGGTCGACTGAAGTGATCGGTCGCGGTCGTTTCTTGCCGGTAGTCGATCGCTGATGGAGCGTTCCGCGCTTCAGACGGCGGCTGCGATCCGTGCGGGCGAGACGACCGCGCTCGCCGAGTGCGAGGCGGCGATCGCGCGGATCGAGGCTCACGACGGTGCGATCAACGCCGTCGTCGTCCGCGATTTCGCGCGGGCGCGGGAGGCTGCACGCGCACTCGATGCGGAAGGGCCCGATGACCGGCCGCTGTTCGGCGTGCCGATGACGGTCAAGGAATCCTTCGACGTCGCCGGCCTACCGACCAGCTGGGGCGTCGGGGTCCACCGCGACAATATCGTCGACCGCGATGCCGTGGCCGTAACCCGGCTGAAGGCAGCGGGCGCGGTGATCCTCGGCAAGACCAACGTGCCGGTGCGGTTGAGCGACTGGCAGGCGGACAACCCGATCCATGGCCGGACGAACCATCCCATCGATCCGACGCTGACGCCCGGCGGATCGTCGGGTGGTGCCGCGGCGGCGCTCGCGTCGGGGATGGTACCGCTCGAGCTCGGCTCCGATATCGGCGGCTCGATCCGCGTGCCGGCCGCGTTCTGTGGCGTCTGGGGGCACAAGCCGACCTATGGCGCCTTGTCCGATATCGGCCACCGCGTGCCCGGCACCGACGGGGCGAGCGCGGCTCTCGGCGTCATCGGTCCGCTCGCGCGTAATCCCCAGGATCTGGCCGTTGCGCTGGACATCCTCGCCGACGTCCCCTTGCCGCGCGCGACCGTCGATTTAGCCCGACCACGCATCCTGCTGCTCACCGCGCATCCCTCGGCACGCGTCGATTCGTCGATCGTCGGCGCGATCGGGCGCGTTGGTGAAGCCCTCGCCGCGGCCGGCGCCATCATTTCAAGCGCACCCCCGCCGATCGACCTCGCCGCGCAGCATGCCGACTATATGCGCATGCTCGGCATCGCGATGACCCGCGGCGGGCCTGCGCGCGATGGCAAGGTCGCGACGCTGTCGCACTGGTTCGACCTGCTCGATTCGCAGGCGCGGTTGCAACGCGCCTGGGGTGCGCTGTTCGAGCAGTTCGACGCGGTGATCGCGCCGGCCAGCGGCGTGAACGCCTTCCCGCACATCGCCGAGCGCAACGTCGCGCGGCGCACGCTGTCGATCGACGGCGAGGATACCCCGTTCGGCGTCCAGTTCGCCTGGGCCGGGCTCGCCACCTTCCCCAATCTGCCCGCGACCAGCGTGCCCGTCGGGATCGACCCGCGCGGCCTGCCGATCGGCGTGCAGGTCATCACCAACCGTTACCGCGACCACGACGCGATCGCCGTCGCCGCGCTGTGCAACCGATTAAGCAGGAGCTGATCCGATGTCCGACCTCGACACTTTCCGGTCCGAAACCCGCGCCTGGCTCGCGGAGAATTGCCCGCCCGAGATGCGCAAGCCGGTGCGCTCGGAGGACGACGTCTGCTGGGGCGGGCGCCAGTTCAAGCCGTCGTCGCCGGCGCAGAAGGAGTGGCTCGACAAGATGGCCGCCAAGGGCTGGACCGTGCCCGACTGGCCCAAAGCCTATGGTGGCGGTGGGTTGTCGCCTGCGGAGACGAAGATCCTGCGCGAAGAGATGGCGGCAATAAAGGCGCGCAACCCACTCAACTCGTTCGGGATTTCAATGCTCGGGCCGGCATTGCTCAAATACGGCACCGAGGAGCAGAAGCTCGATCACCTGACCAAAATCGCGCGCGGCGAGATCCGCTGGTGCCAGGGGTATTCGGAGCCGAATGCGGGGTCCGACCTTGCCGGGCTCGCGACCTCGGCAGAGGACAAGGGCGACCATTACCTCGTCAACGGGCAGAAGGTGTGGACCTCGTACGCCGACAAGGCCGACTGGATCTTCTGCCTCGTCCGCACCGACAAGACGTCGAAGCAGGGCGGGATCAGCTTCGTGCTGTTCGACATGGCCTCGCCGGGCGTGTCGACCAAGCCGATCCTGCTGATCAGTGGCAATTCACCATTCTGCGAGACGTTCTTCGACAATGTCGAGGTGCCCAAGGTCAACCGCGTCTACGAGGAGAACAAGGGCTGGGACGTCGCGAAATACCTGCTTGGGCATGAGCGCGAGATGATCTCGGGGATGGGGCTGGCGTCGAGCGGCGGCAACCCGCTGATCGACGGGGCGATCGCGACCGTCGGGCTTGGGCATGACGGGCGGCTGGCGGATCCGTTGCTGCGTGCGTCGATCGCGTTGTTCGAGGTTCGGGCTAAGGCGTTCGGGGCGATGTCCGAGCGGTTCATCGACGAGCTGAAGGCGGGCAAGGCGCACCCTGCCCAGCCGAGCATGATGAAATATTACGGGACCGAGCTGAACAAGGGTCGGTACGAATTGATGATGGCGGCAGGCGGGTCGGATGCGCTCGAATGGGACAGCGATCGGTCGCGTGGCGGAGCGATCCCGCGGTCGTGGCTGCGGACCAAGGCGAACTCGATCGAGGGCGGGACGAGCGAGATCCAGCTCAACATCATCGCCAAGCGGATTTTGGAATTGCCGGCGTAATTCCCTCGCCCCTTCGGGGAGAGGGTGCCGCAGCGAAGCGCAGGCGGGAGAGGGGCAGTGAGGCTCGGACGATCCGACCCAACAGCCCCTCTTCCCGACCCTCTCCCCGTCGGGGCGAGGGAGCAGAAGGACGAAGACATGCCACTGTATCTAGACGACGACCAGACCGTCCTTCAGGACACCATTCGCGATTTCGTGGCGGAGCACGCGCCCGTGAGCCACATGCGGGCGTTGCGCGATGCCAACGACGCGACCGGTTTCTCGCGCGACCTGTGGAAGCAGTTCGCGGAGATGGGCTTTACCGGCATCCTGATCGGTGAGGACCAGAGCGGGCTCGGGCTCGGGCATGTCGAGGCGGGCGTGGTGCTGGAGGAGATCGGGCGCAACCTGTCCCCCTCCCCGTTCCTTTCCACTGCGGTCGCGGCGGTCGAGGCGCTCAAGGGCACGGGGCAGGCCGAGCGGTGGTTTCCAGGGATCATCGCCGGCGAGACCGTCGCGGCGCTGGCGATCGACGAGGGCGCCAAGCATCGCGATACGGTCGGAATGACCGCCGAACGCTCGGGCAACGGGTTCAAGCTGACCGGCGCCAAGCGGTTCGTCACGCACGGCCACACCGCGGATCTGATCATCGTCGCTGCGCGTACCGGGGGTAGTGCCGACGACACGGACGGCATCACGCTGTTTGCGGTGCCGAAGGATGCTGCCGGGCTGACCGCGAATGCTGAGCGTCTGGCTGATTCGAGCTTGGCTGCACGGCTCGAGTTCGAGGGAGTCGAGGTCGATGCGGATGCGGTGATCGGTGAGGTCGATGCGGGGCGCACGCCTCTCGACCGCCTGCTCCGCGCAGGGCGGACCGGCGCTTCGGCGGAACTGCTCGGCGTCGGCGGCGGGGCGATGGACATGACGATCGGCTACATGAAGGAGCGCAAGCAGTTCGGGACGTTGATCGGCAGCTTCCAGGCGCTCCAGCACCGTGCCGCGCATCTGTATTCGGAGATGGAGGTGGCGCGGGCCGCCGTTCTCAAGGCGCAGCAATTGCTCGACCAGGGCAGCGATCGCGCGGACGAGGCGGTGTCGGTGGCCAAGGCGATGACCGCGCTGGCGACGACGCTGAGCGTGCAGGAAGGCGTGCAGATGCATGGCGGGATCGGTATGACCGACGAATACGATATCGGCTTCTACATGAAGCGCGCGCGGGTGCTGGCGGAGATGTTCGGGGATGCGAACTTCCACGCGGATCGGCTGGCCGTAGCCGCGGGGTATTGACCGTAGGGTGCGCCCCCGCGAAGGCGGGGCCCCAGTCTGGGCACTCGCCTCCGCGGGTGAACACGGAGGTCAGATGAGCTTGGATACTGCCGATACGTCGCCCGAAGCACTCGCGCAGGGTCTCGTCGACCTGCTCGAGATCGAGGAGGTCGATACCGATCTCTATGTTGGGAGGCGCCAGCCGGGCGGGGTCGGTCGCGTGTTCGGGGGGCAGGTCATCGCGCAGGCGTTGCAGGCCGCGCAACGCTCGACCGAAAGCCCCAAGGCGGCACATTCGCTGCACGCGTATTTCATGCGGCCGGGGAACGAGGACTATCCGATCGTCTACCGCGTGGTGCGCGACTTCGAAGGACGGAGCTTCGCCACTCGGCGCGTGATCGCGATGCAGAAGGGGCAGCCGATCCTCAACATGGCGGCGTCGTTCCAGACGCCCGAGGACGGACTTCATCATCAGGATTCGATGCCCGATGTCGCGCCGCCCGAAGACCTGCGCTCCGATCGCGAACTGCGCCTGGAGAGCATCGACGGCATCCCCGAGAAGTTCCGCGCGCACATGCTGCGCCAGCGGCCGATCGAGATCCGTCCGGTCAATCCGCGCAGCTGGATCGAGCCCGTTCCGCAACCCGCAGCGCATGCCAACTGGTTCCGCTTGGTCGCGCCGATCGGCGACGACCCGGCAATGCACCGTGCGATCCTGTCCTATGCGTCGGACATGGCGCTGCTAGGTACCGCGCTGCTGCCGCACGGCGTCAACTGGATCACGCCGGGGCTGCAGACCGCGAGCCTCGATCATTCGCTGTGGCTGCACGAGGACTTCCGCGCCGACGACTGGCTGCTCTACGCCTGCGACGCGCCGTGGTCCGGCCATGCCCGCGGGTTCAACCGCGGGCGTATCTTCGCGCGCGACGGCCGGCTCGTCGCCAGCGTCGCGCAGGAGGGGCTGATCCGGATGCGCCAGTAACCCGCGCGGTTACTGTCGCGCCCAGACCTTCTCGCCACCGATCCACGTCTCGCTGACCTTGGTCGCGCGCAGGTCTGTCGGCGAGGCCATCGTCGGATCGCGGTCGACAACGATGAAGTCCGCACGCTGGCCCGGCGCGAGCGCACCGAACTGCTTCTCGGCGAACCCTGCATAAGCGGCCGCACCGGTCATCGCCCACCACGCCTGTTCGCGCGTGACGAGTTCCTGCGGCTGCCAGCCACCCTGAGGCTGCCCTTCGGCGTCCTGGCGCGTGAACGCCGCCGCCCAGGTTGCGAAAGGATCCGGTTTCTCGACCGGAAAGTCGGTGCCGAACGCAAGCTTGGCGCCGTTGGTCAGCATCGATTTCCACGCATAGGCGCCCGCCAACCGGTTCGGTCCAAGCCTCGCCTCGGCCATCGTCCGGTCGCTGGTTTCGTGCGTCGGCTGCATCGACGCGATCGTGCCGAACTTGCCGAAGCGCGGCAGATCCTCGGGCGCGACGATCTGTGCATGCTCGATCCGCCAGCGACGATCGCCGGTGTACGTTTCACTCTCGACCTGGATCGCGTCGAGCACCATCTGATTGGCCCTGTCGCCGATCGCGTGGACCGCGACCTGATAACCGTCCATCGCCGCACGGCTCATCTGGTTCTGCAACTGGTCGTCGGTCAGGAAACCGAGCCCCGACTGGCCGGGCGCATCGGTATAGGGCTTGAGCAACCACGCACCGCGCGAGCCGAGTGCACCATCGGCATACAATTTCACGCCACCCATCCGGAGGTGGTCGCTGTACAGCCACGGCGTCGGCCCCTTGCCGCCGATCCGGCTCGCGGTCTCGACGCCCATCGCATAGCTCATGATGCGGACGCGAAGCCCGCCGATGTCCGCCATCCGGCGATAGGTGAGCCAGTCGTCGAGCGTCGTGCCCATGTCGGCGACCGCGGTCACGCCGTAGCCAAGCAGGATACGTTGCGCCGTCAGGAACGCGGCATCGCGCTCTTTGGGCAGTGGCTGCGGCACGACCTTCTCGATCAGTCCTTGCGCGCCGTCGACGAACACACCCGCGGGCGCGCCGCCGGTCTTCTCGATCCGCCCGCCCGCCGGAGATACGGTCGAGCTGGTGACCCCGGCCTCGCGCATCGCCTCGCGGTTCGCCCAGCCAGCGTGCCCGTCCGCGCGCGACAGCCAGATTGGGTGGCCGCCGGAGACGGACTCCAGGTCGGCGGCGGTCGGGAAACGACCCAGCCCCCACGCCTCCTGGTTCCAGCCGCGGCCCAGGACCCATTTGCGATCGGGATTGCCGGCAATGTAGGCGGCGATCCGCGACTTCGCCTCGTCGAGCGACTTGGTCATCGACAGATCGAGCGACAGCGCGCCAAAGCCCATCTCGATCACATGGCCATGCGCGTCGACGAAGCCCGGCAACACGGTCTTGCCGCCCATGTCGACGCGCCAGTCGTACAGCGGCTTGCCGGCGTTTTTCTTAAGTTCCTTGCGGCTTAGCTTCGGTGCTTCCTCGCCGGGAGGGACGAGACGCGTGACGCGACCATCCTTGTCGACCAGGATCGCCTTGAAGTGGATCACGCGTCCGCCGTCCGTAATGGTGACACCGTTGACGTTGTCGACGATCCCGTCGGCAAGCGCGGCGGTCGGGAGCAGCGCGACGACCGCTGCGGAGATCAGGTAACGCTTCACTTCGGCAATCTCCGTACCAGCGCGCTCGTATCCTGGCGGGCGCCGCCCATTGCCTGAACATCGGCGTAGAATTGATCGACCAGAGCCGCGACCGGCATTACAGCGCCGTTGCGCCGCGCCTCGTCTAGGGCCAGCCCGAGATCCTTGCGCATCCAGTCTACCGCGAAACCGAAGTCGAACTCGTCCTTCGCCATCGTCGGCCAGCGATTGACCATCTGCCAGCTCTGCGCCGCACCGCCCGAGATCGCCTCGAACACCTTGTCGAGATCGAGGCCGGAATTCTGCGCGAACCGCAGCGATTCGGCGACGCCCTGAATCACGCCGGCGATCGCGATCTGGTTGCACATCTTGGTGGTCTGGCCCGCGCCCGCCTCGCCGACGTGGACGATGCGCGCTGCATAGGCCTGCATGAAGAGTTCGGCCTTCGCCATCGCTTCGGCCGAACCGCCGCACATGATCGAGAGCTTGCCGTTCTCCGCGCCAGCCTGTCCGCCCGATACCGGTGCGTCGACTACCAGCGCACGCTCACCCGCGAGGCGCCGCGCGATCGAGGCCGAGACGGTGGTGTGATCGACGAACACGGCGTCGTCGCGCATCGCCGCGAACGCGCCGTCCTCGCCTAAAGTGACCGAGGCCAGATCGTCGTCGTTGCCGACGCACGTGAACACCGCTTCGGCGTCCTTCGCTGCGGCGGCCGGCGTGTCGGCAACCTTGCCGCCATATTTATCGGCCCATGCCAACGCCTTGGCCTCAGTCCGATTATAGACGGTGACGTCGTGCCCTGCCGCGGCGAGGTGTCCCGCCATCGGCGCGCCCATGACGCCGGTTCCGATGAATGCCAGTTTTGCCATAGCGTCCGCGCATAAGCGGTGTTTCCCATGCGCGCCAGATGGTCTAGCGGGTCGGGCATGGCTACCCACGCTGCCGTAGCGGCACCCACCCTCCCCGTCTCGATCGACGACGTCCGCGTCGCGCATGAGCGAATCCGCGACTCGATCGTCCGCACCCCGACGCTGGTCAGCAAGACGCTGAGCAAGATGACTGGCGCGACGGTGTATCTGAAGTTCGAGAACCTTCAGTTCACCGCGGCGTACAAGGAGCGGGGCGCGCTCAACACGCTGTTGCAGCTGTCGGCCGAAGCGCGCGCCAAGGGCGTCATCGCTGCGTCGGCGGGCAATCACGCGCAGGGCCTCGCCTATCATGCTAACCGGCTCGGCATTCCGACGACGATCGTGATGCCGACCAACACGCCGACCGTGAAGGTCATGCAGACCGAAGGGCACGGTGCCAACGTCGTGCTGCACGGCGAGACGTTCGACGCAGCCTATGCGCACGCCCGTATCCTGGAGGGCGAGTGCGGCTTCACCTTCGTCCACCCGTTCGACGATCCGCGCGTCATTGCTGGGCAAGGCACCGTCGCGATCGAGATGTTGGAGGACGTGCCGCAGCTCGATACTCTAGTCATCCCGATCGGTGGCGGCGGGCTGATCTCGGGCATGTCGACGGTAGCGCGCGCGTTGAGCGAAGCGCCGGGCGGACACCCGATCGAGGTCGTCGGCGTACAGGCCGAGCTGTTCCCGTCGATGTACAACCGCATCAACGGCACGGACATGGCGTGCGCCGGCGATACGCTGGCCGAGGGCATCGCGGTCAAGGAGCCGGGCGCGATCACCTCGAAGATCGTTGCCGAGCTGGTCGATGACATCGTTCTTGTCAGCGAGCGCAGCCTGGAAGAGTCCGTCAGCCTGTTGCTCCAGATCGAGAAGACGGTCGTCGAGGGTGCGGGTGCCGCCGGGCTCGCCGCGCTGCTGTCGCATCCCGAGCGGTTCGCGGGGAAGACCGTCGGGATCGTTCTGTGCGGCGGCAATATCGATACGCGGTTGCTCGCCAACGTGTTGCTGCGCGATCTGGCGCGGTCGGGGCGGCTCGCGCGGTTGCGGATCCGGTTGCAGGACAAGCCGGGTGCGCTGTTCCATGTCGCGCGGATCTTCGACCAGGAACGCGTCAACATCATCGAGATCTATCACCAGCGCGTCTTCACGACGTTGCCGGCAAAGGGGCTCATCACCGACATCGAATGCGAGCTTCGCGACCGAGCGCATCTCGATCGGCTGGTGGGGGCACTGCGGGCTGGCGGGTACGAAACGTCGACCGTCGAGCTGGCATAATCCCATTCTGATACGGTGATTTACCGCGTTAACCGACATTCGTGGTAAACCGATTGCACGTCGCCACAGGGCGGCCATATACGGGGCGACGCGGCTGATCGCGCCTGCCTGAAGGACTTTTCGCTCGGTGACCGCGCCTTTCCGTTTCCCGCGCTTTTTCGTCACCAGCCCTGCGCCGTGCCCGTATCTGCCGGATCGGCAGGAGCGAAAGGTGTTCACCGAACTAACCGGTCCGCATGCGAACGAGCTGAACGATGCGCTTGGGCGGATCGGCTTTCGTCGCAGCCAGGGCGTGGCGTATCGGCCGTCGTGCGCGGGGTGCATCGCCTGCGTTTCGGTCCGCGTGGTGACCGACGAGTTCGTCCCCAACGCGACGCAGCGCAAATTGCTGAAGCGGCTAGGCGATATCGAGGTTACCGCGTGCAAGGCGTGGGCGACCGACGAGCAGTTCCAGCTTCTGCGCCGTTACCTCGGGACGCGTCATCCGGGCGGCGGCATGGCGGGCATGGACGAGGACGACTATGCCGACATGATCGAGCACTCGCCGGTCAATTCGGTGATCGTCGAGTATCGCGAGCCGTCGGTCGACGGCGTTCAGGGCGCGCTGATCGGTGCATGCCTAACCGATCGCCAGGCGGATGGGCTGTCGATGGTCTACAGCTTCTTCGCGGCCGACGACGCGGCACGGCCGGGGTTCGGCAACTTCATCATCATGGACCACATCCTGCGCGCGCGCGATGCCGGGCTGCCGTATGTGTATCTCGGATATTGGGTGAAGGGCTCGCCGCGAATGGAATACAAGACGCGGTACCGGCCGCTTGAGGTGCTGGGGCCGGCGGGGTGGCGGCGGCTGGAGGATGCTGATCTGGTGACGCCGCCGGCGCGGGTTGCGGCGTTGGTTTAACCTTCTTGTTCTCCCGCGAAGGCGGGGGCCCAGTCTGGGTCCCCGCCTTCGCGGAAGAACAAATCTCAGTCCTCGCGCTGGACGACAACGTCGACGTCGAGTTCCTCGCCACCCTCGCCCAGTCGCGACCCCGCCACCGGCGCCGCGCCCGCCGCATCCAGCGCCATCGCCACGCGGACGTAATGCTCCTCGGGCGACATCCCCGTGCACGGATCGAACCCGACCCAGCCGAGCCCGTCGACGAATGCCTCCGCCCAGCCGTGCGGCGTCGGCAGATGTACGACTTCGTGATCGTTGTGATGATACCCCGACACGTACCGCGCAGGTGCGCCGAGCGAGCGCGCGGCGACGGCGAACATCTGCGCCATGTCCCGCGGCGTAGCGCTGTCCATGCGAAATGCCGCGGCGGCCGTCCGACCGGGTTCGGGACGTCCGGCGTCGAACGCAAACCGCTTATGGAACGCTCGGTTCAAACGATGCAACGCGCCGATCCGGTCGCGTGCGCCCTCCGCGGCATTGACCGCGAACTTGGCGATGGCCGTGTCGAGGACGGTCGCCTCGGTTGACCGGAGGAACAGCGCGGGCGGGAGCGTTTCGTGGACGCCATGCAGGACGCCGTCCGAATGGCTGGTCAGCACCTCGCCCTTGACGGTGATCTCGATCCCGTCGACCGGCCCTTCGGCATACAACATCGTCACCGCGTTGCCGAAGCCGTCGCGACCGGGTCGCAGCCGTGCGTCGCAATCGACGTCGATCCGCCACGACGCGACCGTCTGGTCATGCGTGTTCTCGGGCGTGAGGCGGAGCATCTGCACCAGCCGGCCCTGCGGCTGCGCGAAGCGGTAGATCGTGTGGTGGTCGATCGACAGCCGCATCAGAGGAACTTGAACTGACGGCCGATCGCGCCGTGCAGCAGCGCGTTCTCGGCGATGAATGCTTGCAGATACTGGTGCAGCCCGGAGGCAATGACCTCGCCCGATCGTGTCTTCGCCATCCGCGACGCGCGCATCCGGGCCATACGATCGGCCTCGCCGTGGTTGCCCGTCCGCTTGGCGAGCAGGTTGAGCACGTCGACCGTCTCCTCAACCGACGCGGCCAGACTACGCGGCAGTTCGGACCGTGCAAGGAGCAGGTCGATGACGTCGGCGGGACGCAAGCCGTCATTATAGAGCCAGCGATAGGCGGTGACGGCGGACACGGTCTGGAGGATCGTCGTCCACTGATCGCGGTCGATCGCGCCGCCCAGCCGTTCGCCCTCGGGCAGCAGGATGTGGTATTTGACGTCGAGCAGCCGCGCGGTGTTGTCCGCCCGCTCGACAGCCTGGCCGAGCCGGATGAACCATGTCGTCTGGTTACGGAGCATGCGGTGGACCGCGCCTTCGAAGCCGCGTGTCTCGTTTTTGACCGCCTCGACGAGGTTCAACTGCGAGGTCGTGCTGCCGGGCGTGGCGCGGTTCTCGAACAGCAACCATGCGCGATTGATCGCGGTCCACGCCTCGCGGGTCAGCGCGGTGCGCACCGCCTTGGCATTGTTGCGCGCCATGTCGAGACAGCGGACGATCGATCCCGGATGGCTCGAATCGAGCGTCAGGAACCGCACGACGTCGCGCTGGCCGATCTCCACGCCCGTCGCGGCGAAGGCCTCGTCGGTCTCGGTGACGGCCAAGGCGGATGCCCAGGCGGCGTCGCCCGAGGGTTGCGACGAGAGCACGTCGAGGCGGACGGTGGCTTCGACCAGCCGGGCGATGAAGTCGGCGCGCTCGAAATAGCGGCCGAGCCAGTAGAGCGAGGATGCGGTGCGCGAGAGCATCAGGAATTCCCGCCGGACGTCTGTGCACCGAGCGTCTGCGTCATGCCGCCCATCGTCTGCGTCATCCCGCCGGCGTTCATCCGCTGCGACTGGTCGGCCATGAGGACGAAGCTGTCCTTGGTGCCGCCGCCCTGGCTGGAATTGACCACCAGCGATCCCTCCTTGAGCGCCACGCGGGTGAGTCCGCCGGGGACGACCTGCACGCCCTTCGCGCCGCTCAGGACGAAGGGGCGGAAGTCGACATGCCGTGGGCTGAGGCCGCCTTGCGCCATCGTCGGGACGGTCGACAGCGCAAGCGTGGGCTGCGCGATGTAGCGATGTGGTTCGGCAATCAGCGCGGCGCGGAAGTCCTCGATCTCCTGCTTCGACGCGGTCGGGCCGACGAGCATGCCGTAGCCGCCCGAACCGTCGACCAGCTTGACGACGACGTCTTCGAGATTGTCGAGTACGAACTTGAGCGCCTGCGGTTCGCGGCAGCGCCATGTCTCGACGTTGCGCAGCTTGCACTCGCCGCCCGAGTAAAACTTCACGATGTCGGGCATGTAGCTGTAAATCGCCTTGTCGTCGGCGATGCCGTTGCCTGGCGCGTTCATGATCGCGACGTTGCCGGCGGCGTAGGCTGCGATCAGCCCGGGCACACCGAGCGCGGAGTCCGGACGGAACACGAGCGGATCGAGATAATCATCGTCGATCCGGCGGTAGATCACGTCGACCTTCACCCGCCCCGCGATCGTCCGCATCCAGACGATGTCGTCGTCGACCACCAGATCGGCCGCTTCAACAAGCTCGATGCCCATCGAATCCGCGAGGAAGCTGTGCTCGTAATAGGCGGAGTTGTAGTGGCCAGGGGTCAGCAGCACGCAGGTCGGGTTGGAGCCAGTTCCATGCGGCGCGACCGACTTCATCGTCTCGAGCAGCAGGTCGGGATAGCTGTCGACCGCGGCAACGCGGAACTCGCGGAACAGTTCGGGACAGAGCCGGAGCATCGCCTCGCGGTTTTCCAGCATGTAGCTCACGCCGGACGGCGTGCGCGCATTGTCCTCCAGCACGAAGAAATCGTCGGGGCCTGTGCGGACAAGATCGATCCCGCAGATATGCGCCCATACGCCGTGCGGTGGGCGGATACCGGCGATCTCGGGCCGGAACTGCGCGTTGCCGAGCACGAGGTCTTCGGGGAGGATGCCCTCCTTCAGGATCCGTCGTTCGCCGTAGATGTCGTCGAGGAACGCGTTGATCGCCTCGACCCGCTGAACGAGCCCTTCGGACAGTCGGGTCCACTCGTCGTGCAGGAATACGCGCGGGACGATGTCGAATGGGATGATCCGCTCGGCGGCCTCGTTTTCGCCGTAGACCGCAAAGGTAATGCCGAGCTGCCGGAACGTCGTCTCGGCGGCTTCCTGCCGGCGTCGCAGTTCGGCGTCGGGCGTGTCCTCGATCCACTTGCCGAGAGCCGCCAGTTCGGGCCGGGCGGTCGTGTCGCCCGGTGTGCCCATGATCTCGTCAAACGCTTGTTTCCCCATCGAAACGGTCAATTCCCCATCAAGCGTTGCGGTTCCATGCTGCAACGCATCGCTGCGCTGCACAAGTCCTTGTGTGTAAGCATTAGTAAGCTGACGGCCGTTCAATCCTCCCCCGCAAGGGGGGAGGTGGCACCGCAGGTGACGGAGGGGGCGGACACGGAACAGTGGTTTCGCTTTCCTCCCCCTCCGTCTGGCAAGTGCCAGCCACCTCCCCCTGGCGGGGGAGGATCGTGGGTTAAGCTCCCAACCCTTCGAGCAGACCTGGGGTCAGGACCTGTGGGAGGACCGTGGGTTCGGCCGCACCTGGGGCGTAGTATAGGTACAGCGGCACGCCGGCGCGGTTGTGAGCTTGGATGAAGCGGCCCATTACCGGGTCGCCGTCGGTCCAGTCGCCGATCAAGGCCGCGACCTTGTGCTTGGCGAAGGCGTCGCGGACGCCGTTCGTGTCGATCGCCGCCTTCTCGTTGACCTTGCACGTCAGGCACCAGTCGGCGGTGAAATAGACGAACACCGGACGCTTTTCGGCGCGCAGCGAGGTGAGCTTGGCCTCGGTAAACGCCTCGTCACCCGCGGTCGCTGCTTTCGCGGACACTGGTGGCGCGCGCGAGATCAGCACCGCGCTCCCGACGAACACGACGAGCAAGAGCACCTGCGCGACCACGCCGAACGACTTGCCCTTGCGCTGGCGCGAGCCACCGATCCACAGCACTGCGCCGACCGCCAGCACCGCGACCAGTGCAAGCGTCAGCGTGTCCACGCCGGTCTGGCGTCCGAGCACCCAGCCGAGCGCGATCGCGGTGAGGAACATCGGCACCGACAGGATGTGGCGGAACGTCTCCATCCATGCGCCGGGCTTCGGCAGCCACCGCCGCCACGACGGGATGAACCCGATCGCGAGGAACGGCAGCGACAAGCCGATCCCGAGCCCGCCGAACACGGCGAGCGCCGCCGGCCACGGCAGCACCAGCGCCGCGCCGAGCGCCGCACCCATGAACGGGCCGGTGCACGGCGTCGCGATGAACGCAGCGAGTGCGCCGGTCGCGAATGCACCGCTCGCACCGCTTTCGCCGGCAAAGCGCGGAGTCGGGACCTCGAACAGCCCGGCGAGGTTGAACGCGATCGCGGTGCTCAGCAGGAGCAGTGCGACGATCGCGCCGGGATGCTGCAACTGGAACGCCCAGCCGACCGCGGATCCGCCTGCACGCAAGGCCAGGATCGCGCCGCCGAGACCGAGGCACACCAGCACGACGCCCGCGGTGTAGGCCAAGGCCTCGCCCCGCGCGTCCTTCTCACTCGCGCCGCCGCGGGCGAGACTGAGCGCCTTGAGGCTGAGGATCGGGAAGACGCACGGCATGATGTTGAGGATCAGCCCGCCGAGCACTGCGCCGGCGAACGCGATCAGCGCAGTCAGCCAGAGGCTTTCGTCGCTGGCGCTGGCTGCGTCGTCGCCAGCCGCTTCGGCCACCGCGCCGGGCGTCGCCTTGACGCCGAGTCCCTGCCCGTCACCGATCCGGAGCACGCCCTCGATCGGTCCGCCGGTCTTGGCGTTGGTGGCGACCTTGGTGCTTATCGTCAGCCGGTCGCCGTCGCGCGCGATCGTCTGCGCCGCGCCATTCTCGATCGCGCCGGTGGTGACCGGGAAGAAATACGCCTTGTCGATCTTCGCGCCTGCGGGGAACGGCACCGCGATCCGCATCGTCCCGTTGCTCGCCGCGTAGGTCGCGCCGGTATCGAGTGGCTTGGGGATCGCCTGACGCCAGCCTGCGAACGCGGCCGCCTGCGATGGCGCGCCGTCACCGATCGTGAGGTCGAGCGACAACGCCTTCTCTTCGGGGACGCAGATCGTCGCCGAGCAGACGAGATAGCTTGTCTTCAGGCGGATCGGGAATTTCGACCCGGCCGCGAGCCCCGCAGGAACCTGGATCGTCACGAGCGGCGCATAGGGCGCCTCGTAGACATAATTCATCAGGCCAGCGATCAGCAGCGTCGTCGGCACCGGCCATTCGGGCTCGCCCGCCTTCGCGCCCGTCGGCAAGGTCCAGTCGAAGGTTGCCGGAAAGCCCGCATCGCCGGGGTTGCGCCAATAGCCGTGCCAGCCTGTCTCGGGCGTCGTCGCGAGCGCGATCGTCAGCGGCGCGCCGGCCTTCGGGTGATCGCTTTCGGCGACCAGCTTCATCATTAGATGCTGGCTGGAGCCGTTCAGCGATTCCGCAAGCGCGGGCGCACTCGCCAGCCCGCAGATGGCCAGCAAGACCGTCATGAGGACGCAACGTAATCCGCGCATGGCCATCCTTGTTTCGTTCATCGCGCAAAGCCATAGCGGTGACCTTGTCGTATTGCACTTCAAAGCGACGGCCTCGCTCGAGGGATGTCGCTGGCTAAAGGACTGTTCGTGAAAGCACTTATCGCCGCGCTTCTGCTGACCTCGGCCGTTTCGGTCTCTGCCCAGACGGCGGCGCCCCCCGCGGCGACCCCCACGACTCCACCGAAACTGATCGTCGCGATCTCGGTCGACCAGTTCGCCGCCGACCTGTTCCAGCAATATCGCAATCACTATACCGGCGGCTTCACGCGCCTGCTGAACGGCGCGGTGTTTCCGAGCGGGTATCAGAGCCATGCCGCGACCGAGACGTGCCCGGGCCACTCGACGATCCTGACCGGCATGCGGCCTGCGCATACCGGGATCATCGCCAACAACTGGATCGACCAGCGCGCCGGACGGCCCGACAAGGTCGTCTACTGCTCGGAGGACGAGCGCGTCACCGGCAGCACGCACGACAGCTACACCGTGTCCGACATGCACCTGAAGGTACCGACGCTCGGCGAGATGATGAAGGCGCGCGATCCACGGACGCGCTCGGTTTCGGTCGCGGGGAAGGATCGCGCGGCGGTGATGATGGGCGGCCACAAGGTCGACGAGCTCTGGTGGTGGGACGGCAAGACGTACGTTTCGTATGCGGGTCGCGCGGTGCCGCCGGCGGTGCAGCGGACGCGCGACGCGGTCGTCGCGCTCATCGCCAAGCCGCAGGCGGCGCTCCCCCTGCCCGGCTATTGCGCGGGCGTGAACCATCCGATCGTGATCGCGGGCAAGACGTACGGCCAGGGGCGCTTCGAGCGCGAGGCGGGCGATGCGAAGGGCTTCCGGGTTTCGCCCGCGTCCGACGCTGCGGTGTTCGCGATGGCGGCGGCGCTGGTGCAGGACATGAAGCTCGGCAAGGGTCCGCAGACAGACATCATCGACATCGGCGCTTCGGCGACCGATTACATCGGGCACACCTACGGCACGCAGGGGTCGGAAATGTGCATCCAGATGGCGCAGCTCGACAAGACGCTCGGCGATTTCTTTGCGGTGATGGATGGGACCGGGGTCGATTACGAGGTCGTACTGACCGCGGACCACGGCGCGCATGACGCGACCGAGCGCCAGCAGCAGCGTGCGATGCCGATGGAGGCGCACATGGACGAGAACGTGCTCGCCAAGCAGGTCGGCACTGCGATCGCCAAGGACATGGGGCTGCCGGGGAGCGTCCTGCTCGGGACCGAGGGCGACGTGTATATCGACGACACGCTGCCGGCGAAGACGCAGGCGAAGGTGCTTGCGGAGGCGTTGCGTCGGTATCGGGCGATGCCGCAGATCGCGGGGGCCTACTCGGAAGCAGAAATCATGGCGACGCCGATGGCGAAGTCCCCGCCCGAGACCTGGACGCTGATCGAGCGGGCGCGAGCGTCGTTCTATCCGGAGCGGTCGGGGCAGATGGTGGTGCTGCTCAAGCCGCGCGTGACGACGATCGTCTCCCCGGCAGGAGGGTATGTGGAGACGCACGGGTCGCCGTGGGATTACGATCGCCGCGTGCCGATCCTGTTCTGGCGCAAGGGGATGACCGGGTTCGAGCAGCCGCTGTCGGTGGAGACGGTGGATATCGTGCCGACCTTGGCGGCGACGATCGGGTTGCCGGTGAGCGGGCTGGATGGGCGGTGCCTGGATCTCGATCCGGGGGCTGCGAGCACCTGCGCTAACTGAGCGCTGCGCACCTTCACTGCAAAGCTTGTTCTCCCGCGAAGGCGGGAGAACATACTAGACGAGTATGGCGCCCCCTCGCCCGTTACTCTGGATCCTGACTTTCGTCAGGATAACGGAGGCGGGGTGGCGAGGGTATGATCGCTCACCGCGTCTCGAACGCCCGCAACCCGGTGCCAAGCCGGTTTGCCCCCAGCGCTAGCTTGTCGTGGCTGTAGTCCGCGAGGAACGCCGGGCTGCTGCCATCCCCCGGCGACAGACGTGCGTCGTTCCCCTCGACCCGTAGCCCGGTCGAGCGATACGTCTGCGCCTCTGCCGCGACCACGATCAGGCCGGTGTGGTTCTCCTTGTTGCGCCCCTGCACGAAGGTGTTGCGCGCGATCAGGCCGGTCGCGCCTTCGGGGAGGTCGATCATGTAGTTGGTCTTCTTGCCCGCGGTGTCGTCGAAACTGTTGTCGGTGATCGACACGTTGGGCACGCGCAGTTTGACGTAATGGCCGCCCGTACCGCGCTCGAACCGCGAGTTGATGATCGTCACGCTGCCCTTGTTGGCGAGGTAGATCGCATGCGAACAGCCGGGCGATTCGTCGCACTGGCCGAGCCCGGCGAAGGTGGAATGGTCGATCAGGATTTTCTGACCGGTCGGTTCGCCGCCGAGGATACCCTCCTGGCTGTCGAGGAACATCGCGTTGGTCACGGTCAGGTCGCCCATCTCGGTGCGGATGCCGGCGCCGTTGCCGTCCGACACGCGGTAACCGCGGAAGACGAGGCCGTCGACGACCGAGCCCTGGCCGCGCAGGACCAGCGCTGCCTTGTCCTCGCACGCGACTTTCTCGAAGATCGCGGTGCCGGGCTTGACCGCCTTGAAGGTGATGTGGCCGCCGGCCTGCACCGCGCATTGCCGGTAGGTGCCGGGCGCGATCAGGATCGTCGCGGTGCCGAGCCGGATCGACGAGACCGCCTCCTGCAACGTCGCGAACCCCTGCCCGTTGACCGTGAACGGTGCGGAACCTTGCGCGAACGCGGGAGCGGCGAACAGCGCGAGGGCGAGCAACGATCGTTTCATCCGAGATCCTCTTCGTTCCGCAGCGGCAGCCCGCCGGCGATAGCGGTTACGTGATCGCACGGAACGTCGCGCTTCGACCAGTCCGTCCGCCGCGCTTTGACGACGCCTGTCCCGTTATGAAGCATTGGAAAGAATGAACCGTGCTGGGTCGATCCCAGCGTCCGCATATTGCCGTGCCTGCGTCGACCGCATAATACCGCTACCGTAACAAAGCCGGCGGGGGGAACCGACCGGCGCGGGGGATCCAGATGCACGCCATGACGCCGACGGAGGTTTTCCTCCTCGCGATACTCATCATCTTCACCGGGCCGTACCTGGTGTGGCGGCTCGGGCGGACCGATTACTGGGCGCCGCTGGTGGTGGTGCAGATCTTTGGCGGCATCCTGCTCGGGCCGGGCGTGCTCGGCGCGGCGTATCCCGACTATTATGCGACGGTCTTCACGCCCGCGACGCTAGGGTCGCTCAACGGTATCGCGTGGTGGGCGGTGATGATGTTCGTGTGGGTCGCCGGTATCGAACTCGACCTCGGCGAGGCGTGGAAACGGCGCGGCGAGACTGGCGTCACCGCAGGGCTCGCGCTCGCAGCGCCGCTGGTGACCGGCAGCATCGCAGCGGTGATGATGTTGCGCTACCCAGGCTGGCGCGGGCCGGACGGCGCGACGTGGCAGGTGGTGCTCGGGATCGGCATGGCCTGCGCTGTCACCGCGCTGCCGATTCTGGTGCTGTTCCTCGAAAAGCTCGACGTGCTCCGCCAGCCGATCGGTCAGCGAATTCTGCGTTATGCGAGCCTTGACGACATCGCGATCTGGGGCGTGCTGGCGCTGATCCTGCTCGATTGGGAGCGCGTCGGGCGGCAGGGCGGCTTCCTGGTCGGGTTCGCGGTCGCGACGCTGATCGTGCGCAAACTGATGGCGCGGATCGAGGAGCGGGATCGCTGGTATGTCAGCCTGATCTGGCTTGCCGGCTGCGGGTTCGCGGCGGATTGGGCGGGGCTGCACTTCATGGTCGGCGCGTTCCTGTCGGGCGCGGTGCTCGATTCGAAGTGGTTCACGACCGCGAAGATGGACCAGTTCCGCCACTTCGTGCTGCTCGCGGTGATGCCGGTGTTCTTCCTGTCGACCGGGCTGAAGACGCAGTGGGCGGTCGGCGGCTATGCGGTGTTCGGTGCGGCGGCGTTGCTGCTGGTCGCGTCGGTCGGCGGCAAGCTCGCCGGGGTTCACGCCGCCGGGCGGATCCTGAAATGGCGCCCGGGCGAGGCGTCGGCGATCGGCTGGCTGCTCCAGACCAAGGCGCTGATCATGATTATCTTCGTCAACATCCTGCTGGATAAGAAGATCATTACGAATGAGACGTTCACGGCGCTGCTGCTGATGGCGCTGGCGAGCACGATGCTGACAGTACCGATCGTCGCGCCGAAGTTGAAGAGGCTGGTGGGGTTGGTGGGGAAGAGCGGGTGACGAAACACCTACGATCCTCCCCCGCAAGGGGGAGGTGGCGCCGAAGGTGACGGAGGGGGAGGCACGCGAAACCTCTGCGCCGTGTCCTCCCCCTCCGTCTGGCAAGAGCCAGCCACCTCCCCCTGGCGGGGAAGGATTACGTTAAGCGCCGGCGTTGAGGAGGTCGTGGCGTTTCAGGGCGTGGCGGAGTTGGTCGTAGCTCAGGCCTAGCGCTTCGGCGGTGGCGCGTTGGTTGAAGCGGTGCTCTGACAGCGCGCGGGAGAGCAGGTCGCGTTCGAAGCGGGATACGCGGGACTTGAAGTCCGAGGGGCCTTCTTCGCACGCGACTACCGGGTCCTCGCCTTCGTCCGGTTCGGCGGCGCGCGAGGCCACAACCATAGGTTTAGGCGCCATCGAGGCACCCGGCCGGTGCGGCGACTGGAACGGGTCGATCTCGATCGCATCGATCGGCCCCGCCTGTTCCCAGCGATACACCGCACGCTCGACGACGTTGCGCAGTTCGCGGACGTTGCCGGGCCAGCGATACGCGATCAGCGCGTCCATCGCCGCCGGGCCGAAGCCTTCCCAGCGTTCGCGCCCCAGTTCCGACGCCATGCGCCGGCCGAAATGCTCTGCCAGCACCACGACATCCCCGGTGCGCGCGCGCAGCGGCGGCAACGTCACCACCTCGAACGACAACCGGTCGAGCAGATCGGCGCGAAACTCGTGGCGATCGACCTTGTCGGGGAGATGCTCGTTGGTCGCGGCGACGATCCGCACGTCGACGCGCATCGGTCGCGACGATCCGATCCGCGTGATCTCGCCATATTCGACCGCGCGTAGCAGCCGGTCCTGCGCCGCCATCGACAGCGTACCGAGTTCGTCGAGGAACAACGTGCCACCATCGGCCTCCTCGAACCGCCCTACCCGCGCCTTGGTCGCGCCGGTGAACGCGCCTGCCTCATGCCCGAACAACTCCGCCTCGATCAGCGTCTCGGGCAGCGCCGCGCAATTCATGATCACCAGCGGCTGATCCCACCGCGGCGACAGGCGGTGGAGGCGTTCGGCCACCAGTTCCTTGCCCGTGCCGCGCTCGCCGATCACCAGTACCGGTCGATCTAGTGCCGCCGCCCGCGATGCGCGTTCGAGCGCGGCCATAAACGTGCCGGACTCACCGATGACCTGGGTTGTTCGCTCCATGGCGAAGATGTGGCGCGAATTCCCAACTCTTGGCAAGCTTCCGGTACCGACCCAGCGGCCAGAATCGCGCAAACCCCTGCAATTCCGCCATTTTCGAAACTGGCACGACAGATGCAATGCTTCAGGTAACCCGCCGAATAGCGGAACCAACCAGTCTTAAAGGGGACCCACCATGTTCAACACCAATATCGCCCGCACCGTCGCCGCCACCCTCTGCACCATCGTCGTCAGCGCAACCTGCGTCCTCGGCGCAGTCGGGCCCGCCATCGCAACCACCACAACGCCCATCGCGGTCCATACCGCAATCGTGGCATAAGACTCCCGACGGACTCGCTGAGAGCCTCGGGCCGACCCCTAGAGTAGGATTTACATGGGCATCTTTTCCCGCACCCGCGACATCGTCGCCGCCAACTTCGCCGATCTCATCGAGAAGGCCGAAGATCCGTCGAAGATGATCCGCATGATCATCCTCGAGATGGAGGAAACGTTGGTCGAGGTTCGCGCCTCCGCCGCGCGCACCATCGCCGACCAGAAGGAGATGCGCCGCCATATCTCGAAGCTGGAGCAGCTCCAGGACAACTGGACCGAGAAGGCCGAGCTGGCGCTGAGCAAGGACCGCGAGGATCTTGCCAAGGCTGCCTTGGTCGAGCGCCAGAAGGCATTCGACATGGCCGAGCAGTTGAAGGCCGAGGTCGGCGTGCTCGACGATGCGCTCCGAGCGTCGGAAGAGGACATCGCCAAGCTCCAGACCAAGCTCCGCGAGGCGCGCACCAAGCAGAACGCGGTGCAGACCCGACTGGAGAGCGCGAACAACCGCACCCGACTGCGCGAGATGTACAACGGGCCGAAGACGCACGAGGCGTTCAGCCGCTTCGACATCCTCGACCGCCGCGTCGACGAGGCCGAGGGCCGCGCGGATGCGATGGGGCTCGGGGTCGTCAAGACGCTCGAGGAGGAAATCGCCGAGCTGCGCAGCAACGACAAGGTCGATGCCCAGCTCGCCGCGCTGAAGGCGCGCATGAAGAAGGACGACTGAGATGGATGACTTTATTTCCGTCGGCGTGCCCGTCGTCTCGATCTTCATCGGCCTGCCGTGGGTGATCCTGCACTACATCACCAAGTGGAAGCAGGCGCCGCGGATCACCGAAGAGGACGAACGGCTGCTTGATGACATGCAACTGCTCGCACGCCGGCTCGAAGACCGCGTGATGACCGTCGAACGGATTATCGCCGCCGACAACCCCGACTGGAAGCCGGGTCTTGGCACCACTCAATCGCCGTATCTGTCGGACCGCCAGCCTGGTCGCCCGCTTGACCGCCCAATCGATCGGAGGAACTGAAGATGTCCGCCAGCCGCACCCAGTTTTATCTCGATAAACAGAATGCCAAGTGGAAAGGAGTCTGCGCGGGGATCGCCGACTATACCGGGATCGACGCTCTCTGGGTCCGGATCGCCGCGGTGCTCGTGACGATCACCGGTCCAGGCTTCCCGATCGTGCCTATCGCCTACATGCTGATTGCCTGGATGGCGCACACCAAGCCGTTCGGCCTCTACGAGACACCCGACGACGCGAAGTTCTGGCAGGGCGTCCGCTCGAACCCGAAGCGCTCGACCGCCGAGGTCCGCAGCAAGTTCCGCGACATCGACCGCCGCCTCGCGGACATCGAGACGCACTATACCAGCCGCTCAAGCAACAGCCTCGCGGCAGAGATCGACAGCCTGCGCTGAGACGCGGCGTCGATTCAAAAGGGGGAAATACCATGCCACCGGAAGCAGCACTCACACTGGGTATCATACTGGGCGCGCTGGCGACGCTGACGATCCAGGCCTTTGGTCGCCGCAAGGCGCGGATCGCGATCAAGGCCGCGAACCGGGATGCGGAACGCAGCATCGCGCTGCTCGACAGCGAGAATGCACGCCGCACCGGCCAGATCGACCGCTTGCAGGAGCGGATCCAGGTCCTCGAACGGATCACCACCGATCCCGCCGAGCGCACCGCCCGCGAAATCGAGGCGCTTCGCCTCCACGCGAACTGAAGGAATACGGCAATGGATTGGGGTTTGATCATACCGATCGTGGCGATTTCGATCGGACCGGTTGCCTGGGTTGCGAACAACTGGGTCCGCGCAAAGCATGGCTTCGAGCCAGAAGCGCGCCGCCGCAGGCGCGGGCGGGACGGCGATGTCGACGGCGAGCGCCAGGTATTGCTGCTCAGCAACGAGAACGAGCGCCTGACCGGGCAGGTTTCCCGCCTCGAGGAACGGATCGCGGTCCTCGAGCGCATCGCCACCGATCCCGCCGAGCGCACCGCTCGCGAGATCGAAGCACTCCGCGATCGCTGAGGACATCGATCATGGACGGATTTACGGTTTTCATGCTCGCGATCGTCTGCGTCGGCGCCCCCATCACGCTCGGGATCGGCAGCGAGATGTTCAAGAGCTGGTTGCGGCACAAGGAGACGATGGCCACCGCGCTGAACGCGCAGACCGCGGAGAAGGCGGCGCAATATGCCGCCCACACCGAACGTCTCGAACAGCGCGTCCGCGTGCTGGAACGGATCGCCACCGATCGCGGCATCAGCGTCGCCGACGAGATTGAACGGCTCCGGGTCGAACCAACCCCATCCCAGGCGGTACTGTCACCCGCATCCCCACCGATCGCGCTGACGGCCCGACACCCGAGCCTCGTTGAAGGAGAAACACGATGAACCCCTTTTCGATGGTCGTCTGCATCGTGCTGATCGTGATGGCCGCCAAGGTGCTGACCGCGCGCTACCGCGCGATGGGCGACGCCCCGGCCAAGCCGGCCGACAGCATCGATACGCTGCGGCTGCGCGACGAGGTGCTGCAGATGAAGGAGCGCATCCAGGTGCTGGAGCGCGTGATCACCGACAACCACAAGAGCGTCGATCTCGACCGAGAGATCGAACGGCTCCGCGACCGCTAGGAGGCGGACATGATCGAACCGAACGTCTATATCACCCTGGCGCTGGCGAGCCTTGCGGGGCTGGCGATGATCGTCGCAGGCGGATTGGCCGGATGGCGCGGATGGCTTTCGCTGCGGCGGATGGAGCTGGATCACATGCAGGACGGCCGAATGCCGGTCGCGGTGTCGACCGGGTCGCGGATCGAGATCGCAGACTTGAAGGAGCGGATCAAGAAGCTCGAGGCGATCGCTGCCGGGGTGGATCTTTAGGGCTCTTGACTGGAGGGCGGACCCCCCGGCGGAGGCCGGGGCCCAGCTGGAGAGGTGGCAGTAACGGAGGACCGCACCTCACCATCGCCGTCCCCCAACCGGGCCCCGGCCTTCGCCGGGGTGGTGGTATTCAACGATACGCGCTTTGGTTTTGGGCCCGGGTGTTGAAGCGCTACGGCCGACCCGCTACCCGACAGGAATGGCCACTCTCACCGACATTCGCGAGGAATATGACTTCCTCGAACCCGACGACCGCTATCGGCTGCTGATCGATCTCGGCAAAGAGCTCGAACCGATGCCGGATGCGCTCAAGACCGATGCGACGTTGGTGCGCGGATGTTCGGCTTCGGTTTGGGTGTATCCGACCACGACCGACGATGGTCGACTGCACTTCCTGGCGGATTCGAATGCGGCGATCACCAAGGGGATCATCGCTCTGGTATTGCTGACGGTGCAAGATCAGGTGCCGGATGCGATCGTCGCGACAGATATCAAGGCGGAACTGGCGCCGTTCGACCTGAGCAAGCAGCTGAGCTCGAACCGGACTCAGGGTATCCCGAACATGATCGCTTTGATTCGCGAGACGGCGGAGCGGTACGCCGGCTGAACCTTTCGATCCTCCCCCGCAAGGGGGAGGTGTCGCCGAAGGTGACGGAGGGGGAGGAACACCTAACGGAGGTTACCCCTCCCTCCCCCTCCGTCTGGCAAGGGCCAGCCACCTCCCCTGGCGGGGGAGGATCGTCAGGTTGCTGCGTATTCGGTGAGGTTCGCAACGACCTCGGTCACGTCCGCACCGGCCGGGACGAGCATCCACCGATCCGGCCGAGCGCCGTCGACCATCACCACCGCGTTCTTCGGGCACACGCCAAGACACTTCACCTCGACCACGCCGCGATCCGACTTGCGGTCCTTCTTGACGCCAAGTGCCTGACGCAACAGCTTCACCAGCGGCGTCCGGCCCTTTTCGCCAAACCCACCATCGAGCTTCTTCGAACACTTGCCGCAGACCAGAACGCTTCCCTGCCAGCGACTGGCGAGGACCCGGATCACGCCGGTTTCCACGTCCGCTGGTCTTCGGCCATCTTCAGAACCTCGTACGCTGCCTGCACGCCCTGGAACCGCTTCGCCGCGTCCTTATCGTTCGGGCGCACATCCGGATGATTCGCCTTCGCCATCCGCCGCCACGCCGCGCGGACGTCCTCGAACGTCGCGTCGGGCTCCAGATCGAGCACTTCCAGCGCGCGCATCTCGTCGCGCGATCGGCTGCCGTCGCCAGAGCCGGCCCAGGCGTAATGTTTGGGATCGGTATAGCCGTCCGCGGTGCGCGTCTCAGCCGCTTCGCGCTCGGCCGCTTCCTCGGCGCTCAGGCCTTCGAAATAATTCCAGCCGCGATTATATTCGCCGGCATGGTTCATGCAGAAATACCAGCGGTCGGGGCTGTTCGGCGATTTCGGCGCCGGGCAGTTGCCGGGCTCGTTGCAGCCATGCCGATCGCACAGCCGGACGGTCACCGCCTCGGTGCTCGCGCCATATTCGCGCCAGCGCGGAAAACCCCAGTCTGAAGATCGTGTCGTGCTTCGAGCCATAGCGGTCCGAGATAGGCGTCCCCACGGACAACGCAACCGCACGTAGCGGTCGCGACGTAAACTTGCCCGATCCGACAATCTTCCGCGTCGCAACATTCCAACTTGAGTCAGACACCGTTCATCGATTACTGAACATGAACTATTTGTCATGTGGCATGGATAGATGCGTCCGGTGCGGACGTATTCCCGGCCGACACCTTAAGGACAGGAGCCCTGGTGCCGACTCTCATTCCAAAGCTTACCACATGGCGCGCGGATCTTCCCGCCTCCATCGTCGTCGCGCTGGTCGCGCTTCCCCTCTGTCTCGGCGTGGCGCTTGCGTCGGGTGCGCCGCTGTTCGCCGGCATCATCTCCGGAATCGTCGGCGGTATCGCCGTCGGCCTGTTCTCGAAATCCCCGCTATCCGTCAGCGGCCCCGCCGCCGGCCTGACCGTGATCGTGCTGACCGCTATCGAGAGCATGCCGAGCTACCAGATGTTCCTGATGGCAGTCGTGCTGTCGGGCGTACTCCAGATCTGTTTCTCGCTCACTCGGGCGGGCATCCTCAGCGAGTTCGTACCGTCGTCGGTCATCACCGGCATGCTCGCTGCGATCGGCCTGATCCTGATCCTCAAGCAGATCCCGCACGCCGTCGGCTTCGACCGCGAGGCCGAGGGCATCTTCGAATTCACCACCGCGAACGGCATCAATACTTTCTCGCGGATCCTCGACAGCCTCAGCGCCGCGGTGACACCGGGTGCGATCCTGATCGCGTCGGTCAGCCTCGCTTTCCTGTTCTGGTGGGATGGCGCGAAGCCGAAGGACGGCCCGTTGCGCTTCGTCCCCGGCCCGCTGGTGGTCGTGTTGATCGGTATTTTCGGCAACATGCTGCTCGGTGCCGTGAAGCCCGACTGGCAGCTCCAGGCGACGCATCTGGTGCAGGTGCCGATCACGCAGACATTGTCGCAGTTCCCGTCGCTGTTCACCTTTCCCGATTTCTCCGGGATCACGATGGGGATCGTCTGGACCAGCGCTGTCACGCTGGCGATCGTCGCCAGCCTCGAATCGCTGCTGAGCGTCAAGGCGGTCGATGAGATCGATCCGCGCCGTCGTTCGACCGACAAGAACTGGGAGCTGATGGCGCAGGGCGGCGGCAACATCCTGTCCGGCCTGATCGGCGGCCTGCCCGTCACCTCGGTGATCGTCCGCTCGTCGGCGAACGTCGATGCGAAGGCCGAGAGCAAGCTGTCGACAATCCTGCACGGCTTCTGGCTGCTGGTCAGCGTTGCGCTGATCCCCGCGGTGCTGAACCTGATCCCGCTCTCGGCGCTCGCCGCGGTGCTGATCGCGACCGGCTACAAGCTGACCAAGCCCAAGCTCTATACCGAGCGCTTCAAGCAGGGCTGGACGCAGTTCATTCCGTTCGTCGTCACGGTGGCTGCGATCCTGTTCACCGACCTGCTCGAAGGCATCGTGATCGGCCTTGCGGTCGGCTTCGTGTTCGTCGTCGCGCGCAACTTCCGCACCGCGATCACCTTTGCCTGCGACGACGAGGATTGCCTCGTTCGCGCCCGGAGGAACCTGTACTTCATCCACAAATACGAGTTGCAGAAGTCGCTGGCCAAGGTGCCGGACAATGCAAACCTGCTGATCGACCTGTCGTCGACCAGCTACGTCGATCTCGACAATGTCGACATCATCAACGCGTTCATCAAGGGCGCCGCGTACCGTGGCATCACCGTGCTCATCCGCGGCGATCTCGCGCTGCGCACGGTCAAGCTGATCAACGCCCCCCAGACCGAGGTCCGTTTCGCATGAGGCAGTACAAGCAGCTCCTGCTCGCCAACAAGGCTTGGGCGGCCGAGATCATCGAGGAGAGCGCCGACTTCTTCCAGCGCCAGCTAGTCGGCCAGAACCCGGAGTTCCTGTGGATCGGCTGTTCGGACAGCCGCGTCGGTCCGGAGCAGATGACGATGACCCCACCCGGCAACATGTTCATCCACCGCAACATCGCCAACCTCGTCAACGACGACGACATGAACCTGATGTCAGTGTTGCAATATGCGATCGACGTGCTCGGCGTGCGGCACATCATCATCTGCGGGCATTATGCGTGCGGCGGGATCCGCGCGACGCTCGACGGCGGCACTACCGGGCCGGTCGACGACTGGCTCTCCACCGCGCGCTGCGTCTTGCACGACCATGCCGACGAGATCGACGCGCAGCCCGACCGCGAGCAAAAGGTCAACCGGCTGGTCGAGGTCAACGTCCGCGACCAGCTCGTCCGGCTCGCGCGCACCAAGACGATCCAGGGGGCGTTTGCGCGCGGCCAGGAAGTGCTGCTCCACGGCTGGGTCTACGACATCCGCGACGGGCTGATCAAACCGATGATGGAGATCGATTCGACGACCGTGCTCGAAGAGGTCGGTCGGCCGGACAAGGTGTTGGTGTAACGCGAGCAGGCCACTGCCACGTGACGAACCTACACCGGGGAAGGATCGTCGGGCGGCGGCTCACCCCGGCATCTTGAATCGCACTTGCTGCGACAGGCCGCCGCAACCCACGCCGCCATCGGGTCGGAAAGTCTTGCTCCAGCGCGCGCCCGCGACCGTTTGTACACCAGCCTTGGTGAACACGAACGGGGGATAACTCAGAACAGCGCGCTGGTTCAGCACCCGGCCATCGGCGTCGACATCGAACTGCGTCCTGGTCCAGCCTTCGAAACCCCACGCCATCGCTTCGTTCGGAAACACGCCCCCCGCCGACAGGAACCGCGGCGGTGCATCCAGGATAGCGCATTGATTGGCCGCGAGACCCGATCGGTCGAATGTCGCGCGCGCGGCCGCCGTATCCCCCGCCTGTTGCTGGAGTGACGCGAGCCGGATCAGCGCCCCCACCCGCAACGGATCGTTTGCGACGAGACGCTTGTCGTCCGCGACCTCCTGCAACAGCGGCAGCCGGCGCGTACGCGAGCGCGTCGCCTCCGCGATCATCAGCAGGATCGCAGCATGCGCCCTGGCATCGTCCGCATAGACCGGCATCGAGAGAAGCGGCGTCATCGCCCGCGCATAGCCACCCGACCGCCAGGTATCCGCGCTGGCCGTCGCGCGCGCGCTGATATCGAGCGGCAGCCTTGCGGAGGGCGGTGCGCCCTGCGCCTCGGCAATCGCCAGCGCGCGACGCGCGAACATGTTGGTCTCCTCGCGCCCGACCACCACATTATTCACCAGTTGATACAGCGGCGGCAGCGTGGCCAATCCATTCGGTCCGGACTTCGCCTCGGCCGCAGCGAGCGCCGCACGCTGCTGGACGACCGCAACTGCATCTGCCCCGCGCTCCTTGATCGGCAACGCCAAGCCCTTTGTTTCGAGCCACGTCGCCATGTCCGCGTCGAGGAATTTCATGATCGACGGGCGCTCGAACTCGGTCGAACAGCGCATCTCGATGCGCACGTTGTAGCGAAAGAATGCCGGTAGCGCCTTCGCTTGTTCGGGCGTCCACGACCAGTCGCGGACCGCACGTGCAAACTCCAGCGCGACCGCACCACCGCCCGCCGCGTAGATCGGCGCCACGTTCCGGACGACACCGTCGTCGCCGATCGAAAACTCCACGACGGCCATATCCGCCGGGCGTAGGTCGGCCTCGCCGCCACAGGGGGGCACATCCATCTGCACGGCTGGATCGAACTCGCCCTTACTCAGTCGCCCTGCGCCGGTCATCGCCATATACTCGCGCGCCTTGTCCGGCTTGCCCGCCAGCAGCGAGGCGATCGCCGCGTCCGACCGCGCAGAGACGTCGTTCGTATCGGTCTGCGACGTCAGGCCCCCGAGTTGCTTGACGGCATCGACCGCGTAGACCCGCGCCGGCTCATATGCGCCGCGATTGAGCAACAGGATCGCGTGGCGACGCGCGACCATCGCCTTAAGGTTGGCATCTGCCTTCGCCGACTTGACGAGGGCATCGACGCGCGCGAGCGCCGCATCTGCCGCCGCGGGATCGGTGAACGTCCTGGTTTCCGCCACCGCCAGTATCGAGGTCGCTTTGGTCGACGGGGTATCGGCAGCGCCCTCCGCGCTGGCATAGGCTTCGCTGGCGCCGGCGTAATCGAGCGCGTTCTGCGCGATGCGTCCCAGGTTGTAATATGCGCGCCACCGGTCCTCGGCCAATGTCGGGTCCGTCGCCGGCAACAGTGCGAGTCCGCCACGCGCGGCAACCACCGCATCGTCGGAACGATCGAGCTTGAACAGCGCAGCACTTTTGCGGACTAGCGCAACGCCGCGGCTGCGCGATCCGGGCTTGGTACGGGCTTCGAGCTTTTCCCACGCCGCCAGCGCCGCGACGGTGTCGCCCTTCGTATCGATTGCCGCGGCCGCGTCGAAATCTTGCTGGATCGTTGTTGCGGGAGCCTGCGCGGCTAGCGGGGCCGCTACCTGAACCGTCGCAGCGACGATCGCCGCCATGCTTGCGCCGAAAACCCCAACCCTGTCGAACCGCATCGCATCCCCCACGCGCCATTTGCGCGCAGTCTGCAATGGTTCGGGATAGGATGCCAGAGGGTCTGTAAGCCGGGTTCTGTCCATTTCCGATCCTTCGATACGGAAGTTAGGCGACCATTCCTCTAGGACGACGGTTGCCCGTCGCCTCAAGCAATCAACCCGGGTGACGAGCTGAAACGAAGCCCATGTGCCACCCCTATTCGATCTTGCTCCCGGTGGGGTTTGCCGTGCCGCCCCTGTTACCAGGCGCGCGGTGCGCTCTTACCGCACCCTTTCACTCTGACCGCCCCGACCGAAGCCGAGGGTTGGCCGTCTGCTCTCTGTGGCACTTTCCCTGAGGTCACCCTCGCCGGGCGTTACCCGGCACCGTCGTTTCGCGGAGCCCGGACTTTCCTCGCGTGTCTTGAAACACCCGCGGCCGCCCGACCCTCTGGCGAGGCGAGCCCTAGCGCGGGTATGGGCGATGCACCACCGTTTTTAGCGAGGGCGCCAATCCTCCCTGCCAGGGGGAGGTGGCTGGCGCTTGCCAGACGGAGGGGGAGGCAAGGGGCAACCTCTGTTCCGTGTCCTCCCCCTCCGTCACCTTCGGTGCCACCTCCCCCTGGCGGGGGAGGATGAGGATTAGTCGTCGCCCATCGGCTTGGGCAGCAACAACGCCAGCAGGATGCATCTGCATTCGGCATCGACTTCGCCGTCGACCAGTTCCGGTCGGAAGCGCCGCTGGAACGCCATCGTCGCCGCCATCCGGTTCTCGACGTCATAGCCGAAGCGCTCGAGCGCGAGGCAGAAGCCGCCTTCGGTCCAGCCCGGGTCCATCAAATTCTTGGTTGGTCGCGGCAATGCCAGCCGGCGCCGCGCCAGTTCGTGCCACGGGAATAGCTCGCCCGGATCGCGCTTGCGCACAGGGGCGATGTCCGAATGGCCGACGATGTTGCCGCGGGTGATCTCGTGGCGATCCTTGATCTCGGCGACCAGTTGCACGACGGAGGCGATCTGCTCGGGCGGGAACGGGCGATACCCGAACTCATGGCCTGGATTGACGATCTCGATGCCAACGCTCGCCGAGTTGACGTCGTCGACGTCGCGCCAGTGCGATTTGCCCGCGTGCCAGGCGCGCTTTTCCTCCGCGACCATTCGCAGGACGGTGCCGTCCTCCTCGACTAGGTAATGCGACGACACCTTCGCCTCGGGATCCCGCAACCGGGCGATCGCCGACGCGCCGTCCTTCATGCCGGTATAATGCAACACGATCATCGTGATGGGTAGCGAACGATCGTCGAAGTTGGGTGACGGGGTCTCGATGAACTTCAAGCCAGCTTCCCTTTTAGCCAACGGGCCAGCACCGATGGCGCAGTCTCGATCGCGGCGATCGTGACGCTGCATTGTGACGTCACCGCTCGACTGCATCAATAGCCTACGCGCGTAAGCAGACGCTTCGTGCGGGAGTTGGGCAACGAGCAGATACGCGATTCGGTTCGTCCCTCTTGCCGTCTGCTCGCATCCGGGCGAAAGCCGCTCGCGAAAAGGGAGTTGCCATGTCCGTGATGTCCGACCGCTGGATCCGCGAGCGCGCGCTGGGCGATGCGATGATCGAACCGTTCCACGAAGCGCAGCGCCGCGACGGGTGCATCTCGTACGGGCTGTCGTCCTACGGCTACGACGCGCGCGTTGCCGACGAGTTCAAGATCTTCACCAACGTCGACAGCGCAATCGTCGACCCGAAGGATTTTGCGGCAAACAGCTTCGTCGATCGCAAGACTGACGTCTGCATCATCCCGCCGAACAGTTTCGCGCTGGCCCGCACCGTCGAATATTTCCGCGTCCCGCGGGACGTGCTGGTGATCTGCCTCGGCAAGTCGACCTATGCGCGCTGCGGGATCATCGTCAACGTGACGCCGCTGGAACCGGAATGGGAGGGGCATGTAACGCTGGAATTCTCCAACACCACGCCGCTGCCGGCCAAGATCTATGCGAACGAGGGCGCGTGCCAGTTCCTGTTCCTCAAGGGGAACGAGCCTTGCGAGGTGAGTTATGCGGATCGTGCGGGGAAATATATGGGGCAGCGGGGGGTGACGCTGCCGCGGCTTTAGGGCTTGGGCTCGGGGATCGGGCGAGACCACCGCAGACGGTTGCTCAGCGTTAAACCTGATTTAATTGCTCCATGTCGCCGAACTGCGCGATTCCGCCGCGATGCTCCCTGCAACTTGGCAGGCACTTGTAGGCAGTGGGTAAACGGCGTGCCCTTCCAGCCAACCTCCCCGGCGGAGGCCGGGGTCCAAATGGTGAGGTCTCGGTGATGACGCTCACCGCTCAGTTGGCAGCGGCTCCCAACCGTGCCCCGGCCTTCGCCCAGCTAGTGAGATGCTTGTCGTCGTTGACGGGGTTTCCGGCAGCTAACAACCGTGAGGCCGCAAGCGGACAGAGCACGACACGTCGTCGGGCTGCCGCCTAATCGCAGTTCCTTCCCACCGCCGTCGTGGCGATCCGATCAAACGGTAAGGGACCTTACAGCTGATAGCTGTTCGCCGCTGTGCACATGCGATCAACCGCCTCCTCAGCTTGTTTCCCCGCGGAGGCGGGGAAACAAGCTGGGCTCCCGCCTTCGCGGGAGAACCAAATAGTACGCGACCTTCTCGGACGGCGCGCGTCAGTCGTCAGCGAGTCGCGATCTGCTGCGATTGTCGCGCCAGCGCACGGCTGGCCAGATCGTGAGACGACACCACCGCACCCGATGGCAGGTCCATTGCGACCGCTGGGCGATCCAGCACCGCCGCATACAACGCGCGTGCCTCCGACTCGCGGCCGGTACGGTGATAGACCGTTGCTAGGTTGAGCATCAGTTCAGGCCGCTGCGGAAAAATCTTTCGCTCGGCAACGATGCGCTGTTCCGCCGTCGTCAGGTCGCCGGCCGCGATCGCGATGTAGCCGGTGCGATCGGTTGTCGCGGACTGGCCCGCCAACGCCGGCGTCGCGGCACCCAAGGTTGCTAGAACGAACAGGACGGTCTTGCGCATCATCCATCTCCACTGACCTTCGCGTATCGGAAGGTTTCATTTTTGTGACAACGGTGTGTCACTTCGATGACTGTCATACAAGTACATTGATCAAGTTCGCCCAAGCGTGCTGATACTCGTCCGTCGCCAACCCTCCGCACGCGTTGCCGGTTCGCTCCAGCCGCCCGCAGGTCCCGAGCGCATAACGAAAAAGGGCGGCCCCGGAGGACCGCCCTTTGGACGTTCGAAACTGTAACCAGACGATCTAGAAGTCGTTGCGATACTGTTCGTTGCCGATGAAGCCGAGCTTGGTGATCGCGGACCGCTTGATAACGGCCAGCGTGCGATCGACCACTTCATACTTCGACTGCGGATCGGGCTGGAAGTGGAGCTCAGGCTCGGGCGACATGCCAGCGGACTGATCCAGATACTGGCGCAGCGTGACCTCGTCGACCGGCGAACCGTTCCACGCGACCGTCCCTGCGGCATCGATCGAAATCTTGTTCTTTTGGGGATCGACCGGATTCTGCGGCTGGTTCTTGCTGTTGACCGGAAGGTCGACCTTCACCGCGTGCGTCTGGATCGGGATCGTGATGATGAACATGATGAGGAGAACGAGCAGGACGTCGATCAACGGCGTCATGTTCATTTCCATCATCGGCGCGCCGTCTTCTTTGCCGCCGCTCATTGCCATTTTATGCTACTCCTAAATACGTCCGAGCGACCGTCAGCGTTCGGCATCAGCGTTCGCCATCAACGTTCAGTGGTGCCGCCGGGAGGCGGTTCGGAGATGAAGCCGACGCGGGCGAACCCGGCCTGCTGCATCGTGTAGATCGTCGCGCCGATACAGCGATACGGTGCATTCACGTCGCCGCGGATATGCGCCTCGGGCAGCTCCAGGCCAGCAGCGTTGACACCGCCCTGACGTGCGATCTCAGCTTTCAGCTTATCGACGGCGCGTTGCAGCAGCTCTTCATGCGTTACCGGCGAAAGACCCCAGTATACCTGGCACTGGCCGCCGGCCGACGTCACCGACAGCGAGACGTTCTCAGGCTTGGTCATCGTCGGATCGAAGCGAACGTCCGGCAGCTTCAGTTGCACCGCCTGGACCGCGACGGTCGTCGTTACCAGGAAGATGATCAGGAGCACGAGCATGACGTCGACCAGCGGCGTCGTATTGATGTCCGATATCGAACTCTCGGTGGAATCGCCACCAACACTCATCGCCATGTGCGAACTATCCTATCCATGTAATCGCCACCGGAACCGCCGGCGGCAATGAAGCGGGGCCGCCGCGAACAGCAGCCCCGCCTTTCGCGTCTTAGTTGGCGCGCGGTACGCCACCGGTCTGGCCGGCAGTCGTGGTCGTCGTGGCAGGCTTGGCCGGAACCGGCTTGGCAGTACCAGCGACCGACGGACGGACGGCGCCGTTCGAAGCCAGGAAGCCGAGCACGTCGTTCGAGAAGGCCGACAGGTCCTCTGCGATCGACTTGTTGCGGCGCTGCAGCCAGTTGTACGAAAGAACGGCGGGAACCGCGACGACCAGACCGAGCGCGGTCATGATCAGGGCTTCACCGACCGGCCCTGCGACCTTGTCGATCGATGCCTGACCCGATGCACCGATCTTCACGAGCGCGCGGTAGATGCCGATAACCGTACCGAACAGACCGATGAACGGCGAGACCGAACCGACCGTCGCGAGGAAGGCGAGACCGCCACCCAGCTTCGAGTTGATCGCGGCTTCCGAACGCGCCAGCGAACCGTGCAGCCAGTCATGCGCCTCGACCGGATCGGTCAGTCGCGAATGCTGCTCCTGAGCGGCCAGACCGTCGTCGACGATCTGCTTGTAGGCCGAGTTCTTCTCGAGCTTGGCCGAACCTTCGCGAAGGCTGTTCGACGACCAGAAAGCCTGACGGACGCGCTTGCCCTGGCCGATGATCTTCTGCTGCTCGAACAGCTTCGAGAACAGGATGTAGAACGAGACGACCGACATCAACACAAGGATGCCGAACACGGTCTGCGAGATCAGACCGCCTTCGCGAAGTGCGGCTTGCAGGCCGTACGGGTTGGCGTCGGCTGCGGCGGGCGCTGCCGCTGCAAGAATGGTGGTGATCATGTTCGCTTAGTCCTCTGACTGAATTTTATCTGGTGCGGTTGACGTAAGGTAGATCACTCTTGGGGCAGGACCCACCTGATGTTCAGCTGGTACGACGACGCTACGGCGTTGCCATTCTCGTCCTTGGCCGGCGTGAAACGCACCCTCGCCTTGGAGATCCGGCAGGTCGCATCATCCAGCGTCGTATTGCCGCTTGAGGACGTCACCGAACAGTCGGTCACGCGACCATCCGTACCGATGGTCAACTTCGCGGAAACGCGACCCTGAGCACCCTCGCGCTGTGCCGACGGCGGATAATTGTCCGCGCCGAAATACTGCCCTGGGTTACCCTTGAGACCAGCAGCCTGCGAGACACGTGGCGCTGCTGGCGGAGCCGGCGGTGCTGGTGGCGCGGGCGGCGACGGCGGTGCCGTCGGCTGGAACCGGGGAATGATGCTCGACGTCGTCAGCGCAGGCGCTGGTTGCGGCGTAACCACGACCGGCGGCGGCGTCACGACCGTGGTCGGTGGCGGCGGCAGGTTTGGCTGGTCAGGCGGCGGCGGCGGGGGCTCGTCGGGCGGAGGCGGCGGCGGTGGCGGCTCCACGTCGAACGTATTAAGCTTTTCTTGGGCCTTTTTCACGTACTGGTACGCGAGGCCGGTGACGAAAGCATAGCCCAAGGCCGCATGAATCAGCGCGACGATAACAATCGCGACGATTTTGCCTGAGGACATCTTCTGGTCAACATAGGCCATTCAGCAACGACACTCCCTTAATCTGCCTGCTCCGTACACATATGTCCGTACTGGGTACGCGACACATGCGTCTGCCGTTGGCCGGAATAACCACGGGGCAGTGCCCAAGTCCTATCGCCACGTTCTGCGACACGCAAACGCTTTGTCAGACGCAACAAACGTACAACCCTACGATGGCAGAATTATTTCTGTATCGTTCAGCTCGGGTGGCGTAGCTAGAACGCATGAATCGTCTCCTTCACGTTACGGCTTCGGCCCTCTCCATCATCGTCGCTACGACACCTATCAGCGCTGTGCATGCCACGGCCGCACCCCAGGTTTCCGCCGATAATGCGAGGCTTTCTCCCGGTGCAGCGCCGCGTAATGTGATTGGCGGCATTGGATATTCCGACATCGCCGACCTGGTTCTTGCCGCCCCCGTGATCGCCGACGCGACCGTCCGGTCGACGACCAAGATCAAGCCGGCCGAGGCACCGAATCTCGCTTCAGGTCATGTCAGACTATATGTCGAGGTCGATGTCACCGCGCTGATCCGCGGCGCCGATGGGTTGCCGCCGCGAATCGGGTACCTGCTCGACGTGATGCCCGATGCCGCTGGCCGCGTGCCCAAATTCAAGAAGGCGCGCGTACTGGTCTTCGCCCGACCGGTGCCCGGCGCGGTAAATCAGGTCCAGCTGGTCGCGCCCGACGCGCAGCTGGATTGGACGCCGACCGCAGATGCACGCGCACGGAAGATCGCCCGCGATGCACTGGCGAGCGATGCGCCGCCGGTTATCACCGGCATCGGCAACGCGTTTCACGTGCCGGGCGCGCTACCCGGTGAAGGCGAGACCCAGATCTTCCTGACGACCGCGGACCAACGCCCGGTGTCGCTGTCGGTGCTACGTCGACCTGGGGAACAGCCACGCTGGGCGGTTGCGCTGAGCGAGATCGTGGACGAATCGGCCGCGCCCCCTGCCCCGGAGACGCTGCTATGGTATCGGCTGAGCTGCGCCTTGCCGCAGACCTTGCCAGAGCGGAGCACGGGCTCGCTGGAGGCCGCCGACGCGACGATCGCGCGCGAAGATTATGCGTTCGTCCTGGCCGCGCTGGGCCCATGCGGACGGACTCGGACGAGCTGAGCCGCCCGCCAGGCACGCAGGCTAGCCGACGACCAGCAACTGTCCGGTGGTGGAGCGCGCCTGCTCGAGAAACGCGACCGCGGCGTCGACATCGGCGTGTTGCGCGTGCTCAGTGGGCGCGACTGCATTCACCCGCACCGCCGGCGCCAGTTCGATCGCAAGCGGGCCGATCGCCGCCCTCGCCTGTGCCATCGCCAGCGGATCTAGAGTCGCCGGGATCACCACGATCCGCGATTCGCCGAGCGCGCCGCGCACGAGCGCCGCAATATCCCCGCCCGGCTCCAGTTTCAGAAGCACGCGCTCAGCGGCGATGGCGGACGAGCGTGACGCCGATCGCCTCGTCGGCCTCGGCGATCGCGAGCTTCACGATCTTGACCTTCACCCGCAGCACGCGCGCATCCTGCAGGAATAACGTCTCGCAGATATGATCCGCGACGCCTTCGATCAGCGTGAAATGCACGCCGGGCGGCAGCGCGGTGGTCGCGGCGTTCTTGAGGTCGAGATAATTCTTCGAGGCCGACAACGGCGTGTCCGGCGCGAATCGTTTCGGGCAGACCATATCGACGGTCAGCGAAATCCGCAGCGGTTGCGGCAGGTGCGTCTCCTCCGAATAGATGCCGGTGAGAACCTGCACTTCGAGATCGTGGACTTCGAGTTGAAGACTGTCTTCCATCTGCGCGCCTCTAGCAGACGCACGGCGAGATGAAAGTCGGGTCTTCGGACGGACGACAGCGAAACACCGCTCCTCTCGATCCTCCCCCGCCAAGGGCAGGATCGTTAAGATGTCGTCCTCCATCACCCGGAGTATTCGTTGCCCAGGCAATCGCATCAGGATTACTCCGGTTATCCTTGCGTTCAGCGTCGCCACGGCTAAAGCGCGCTGCCCTTCGCGTCTATCCGGCGCTCTTGGGGCAGGAGATGCCGTTGATCACTCTCGTCCCCCTCGCCAACATCAATCCGACTGCAGTCGAGATGCTGCTCGATGCCGCTTTTGGTCCCGATCGGTTCACGCGCACGGCCTACACGATCCGTGGCGGCGCCAAGCCGGTCGCGGAGCTTAGTTTCGCGGCAATCGAGGACGGTGTGCTGGTCGGCTCGATCCAGTGCTGGCCGATCGCGCTGATAGACGAGGACAGCATGCTGCCCCTCATCATGCTCGGCCCGGTCGCCGTCACACCCGATCATCAGGGCGACGGCATCGGTCGCCGCCTGATGACCCACGCGCTTGATGCCGCGGTAGCGGAAGGCCTCGAGGATGCGCTCATGCTGATCGGCGACCCGGAATATTACGGCCGCTTCTTCGGCTTCTCCGCTGAGCGCACGGCACGCTGGGCGGCTCCCGGCCCGGTCGAGCGCCACCGCCTGCTCGCCCGCGGTGCTTCCGTCCCGGACACCGCTGGCATGCTCGGGCCGCGCGTCCCAGTCACCGCATCCGCGTAAGCGACCGCTTTACCTCCGCCCCCTGCCCGCCTAGTCCGCCGCCATGCCCATGGATCCCGTTCCCGATATCGCCTCGCTAAGCCTCGCCGAGATCGCCAAGCTCGTCGAGGAGGCCAAGCTGCCCCCCGTCGAGAAATGGAATCCGACGCATTGCGGCGACAGCGAGATGCGGATCGCGCGCGACGGGACCTGGTATCACCAAGGCTCGCCGATCGGGCGCCCGGCGATGGTCCGGCTGTTCTCGACGATCCTGCGGCGCGAGCCCGACGGCAGTCATGTCCTGGTCACCCCGGTCGAAAAGCTCGATATCGAGGTCGAGGATGCACCGTTCATCGCGGTGGAGATGAAGGCCGAGGGCAGCGGTCGCGATTCGAAGCTCGCCTTCCGACTCAATACCGGCGACCTCGTTACTGCAGGCCCCGAGCATCCGCTGCGCTTCGTCGAGGACACGACCGACGGAGATGGCGGCCCACGCCCCTACCTCGCCGTCCGTGGCGGGATGGAGGCGCTCGTCGTCCGCTCGGTCTATTACGAACTCGCTGAGCGCGCGATCGCCGACGATGCGACGCCGGCCGGCCTGTGGAGCGACGGTGCGTTCTTCCCGCTGGAGCCCGCTGCATGAGCCTGACGGAACGGATGACTACGGCGCTGGCAAAGGGCGCCGGGTCGCACATGATCCTGCTCACCGGCGACCAGCATGACGGCGATCTCACGGCTGCCGACACGCTGCTCCCCGCCGCGGTGCTGATCGCGGTGACCGACCGCGCCGATCCCGGCGTGATCCTGACTCAGCGTACCGACACGATGAGCCGCCACCCCGGCCAGATCGCGTTCCCCGGCGGTCGGATCGATCCCGGCGAAGACGTCGTCACCGCCGCGCTGCGCGAGGCTGAGGAGGAGATCGCCCTCCCTCGCGACAAGGTCCGGGTGATCGGCGAGGCCGACAGCTACCGCACCGTCACCGGTTTTCAGGTAACGCCCGTGATCGGGATCATCCCGCCCGACCTGGTCTTCACCCCGAGCGAGGCGGAAGTCGCCAGCGTGTTCGAAGTCCCGCTCGCGTTCCTGCTCGACGAGGCGAACCATGTCGAGGCGACGCTCGAATGGCAGGGTCACGACCGGCATTATTACGAGATCATGTGGAACGAGCGCCGCATCTGGGGTGCGACCGCAGCGATGATCGTCAACCTTGCCCGCCGCCTGAGGTGGTCTTGATACTCCCGGCGGCGCTATGGCGCGACCGTGACGGTCTCGGAGCACTGACCAAGGTTCTCGGCGCGGCGGAGGGCGAGTCGCGCTTCGTCGGGGGCGCAGTACGCGACACGCTGCTCGGGATCGACGTCGCCGATGTCGATATCGCCACCCGCCTGCCGCCGCAGGAGGTGATCGAGCGACTGCAGGATGCGCAGATCAAGGCGGTCCCGACCGGCCTCGCGCACGGTACGATCACCGCCGTCACCCCGGCGGGTCCGGTCGAAGTCACGACATTGCGCCGTGACGTCTCGACCGACGGCCGCCACGCGATCATCGCCTATACCGACGACTGGCGCGAAGACGCGGCGCGCCGCGATTTCACGATGAACGCGCTCTACGCCGATCCCGCGACCGGAGAGATCTTCGATTATTTCGGCGGCCTCGACGATCTGGCGGCGCGGCGCGTGCGCTTCATCGGCGACCCGTTACAGCGGATCGCCGAGGATCATTTGCGTATCCTCCGCTTCTTCCGCTTCCACGCGCGGTTCGGCACCGCGATCGACGAGGCGGGCCTCGACGCCTGTATTGCGCGCGCCAACGACCTGATGGCGCTGTCCCGTGAACGCGTGGCGAGCGAAGTCCTGAAACTGCTGGTCGCCGCCAACGCCGTGCCGGTCGTCGCCCTGATGGTCGAACGCGGCATCTTCCGGGCGGTATTGCCCGAGATAGACACCGAAGGGGCAGCACGTCTGGCGCTGCTCGCCGACCGCGAAACGGCGGCAGGCATCGTGCCGGATCCGATCCGCCGGCTTGCCGTGGCGATCATGCCTGCCGCCGCCGAGGCGGTCGGGGCGCGGCTGAAGCTGTCGAACGTCGATCGCAAGCGCCTGATGGCCGCCACTGCAGGACCCGGTGAGGAAGGTCCGCTAGCCTTGGCCTATCGTGTCGGCGTCGCCGGTGCGATCGACCGTCTTCTCGTTGCCGGCGACGACATAGCCGCGATCAGGGACTGGACGCCGCCTGCGTTTCCGTTCTCCGGCGGTGCACTGGTCGAACGCGGCCTCCGCAAGGGTCCCGATGTCGCGGCCATGCTTCGCCGGGTCGAGACTCAGTGGATCGCGGAAGGGTTTCCCGACGCGGGACGCCTAGCGGTCATCGCCGACGAGATGGTAGCGGACGTCTCCGCCTAGTTCGGGGCAGCGACGGACTGGATCATCGCATACGCCGCATCCGCCTCCAGCGGCCGCGCATAGAAATACCCCTGCCCGTAGGTGCAGCCCAATGCGGCCAGCGTCTGCGCGAGCTCGTTCGTTTCGATACCCTCGGCCGTCGTCCGCATCCCCAGCGCCTGCGCGAGGCTGAGGATCGCGCGGACGATCGACACGTTGTCGCGGTCGGCCAGCATCCCGGTCACGAAACTGCGGTCGATCTTGAGGATGTCGATCGGCAGTTTCTGGAGCGAGGCGAGGTTTGAATAGCCTGTCCCGAAGTCGTCCATCGCCAGGTTCGTACCAAGTGCCTTCAGCGCGTGCATCGTGACGGCGATCCGGTCCGGATCGGAGACGATCGCGCTTTCGGTAAGCTCCAGCGTGAACCGATCCCCGGTCAGCCCGGTCGAATCGAGAGCGGCCTGCAGCACCGGCGCGATCGCATCGCGCTGCAACTGGATCGCGGACAGGTTCACGGCCAGCCTGACACCGCACGGCCCGCCATTGGCCGCATCCCAGCGCGCCAGCGTCTGCGCTGCCTCCTCGATCGCCCATCGTCCCAGCGGTACGATCAGTCCGGATTCCTCGGCGACCGCGATGAACTCGGTCGGCGAATGCTCATTCCCATCCTGGTCGGTCCACCGCGCCAAGGCTTCGAACGACACGGTCCGCCCCGTCGCCAGATCGCAGATCGGCTGATACGCCAGGCGCAGATCGCGCTGTTCGATCGCGCGTCGAAGCGCGGTCTCCATGCCGAACTGCGCGCGCGCGATCGCAAAGTCCTGGACCTGGTAGAATTCCGCGCGACCGCTGACCTTGGCGCGTTTCACGGCGAACTGCGCGTGGCGGACGAGCTCGACGCTGTCGCCGGATTCGTCGGCACCATAGGCGATGCCGACCGAGCATTCGACGCTGATCTCGTAGTCGGTCAACCGGAACGGCGTCAGCAGCGTTCGGTGGATTCGCTCTGCAAGCGCCTGCGCCTCCTCGCGATCATTGTCGATCGACATCAGGATACCGAATTGATCGCCGCCGATCCGCGCCAGCGTGTCCCGCGCGCGCAACGCGCCCTTGATCCGACGCGCCACGGTAATCAGCAGTTCGTCGCCCGCCAGCGAGCCGAGGCACGAGTTGAGCCGGCCGAACCGATCGATGTCGATCGCCAGCACCGCGCTCGCTGTATGGTCTTCGAGGTCCTCGATCAGGTCCGCAAATCCTTCGCGGTTCAACAGTCCCGTAAGGCTGTCGGTCGTCATTTCGCGACGCAGACTCCGCTCGGTCTGCACCTGCGACGTCAGATCGATGAAACTGATGGTACAGCGATCGCGGAACACCGGGTCGGATCGCGCGATCGTCACGCGGTAATGCCGGCAGTCGATCTCGTCGCCCATGACCCAATCGAAATCGGACCTGATCTGCTGCGAGCCGAGAAAAGTACGGATCTGGTCGCCAAGTTCGGCGACCATTCGCGATCGCTCCGCGACAACGCCGAACCCGGCCAGACGATAGGCGCGGTTCATCGCGAACAGCTCGAGTTGACCGGCGTTCAGGACGACATGAACCGCAGGGATCGGCACGAGTTCGAGCCCGCGCGAGACCATATCGCTCGTCACGATTGGCTTTACAGTCTCTTCGAGGGCGGTCGATGGCATCCCCCCCGGTACCGCGCGTTCGTTAAAAGGCTCTGAAGGACCCTTAATGGGGCCTTTCTCATCCATTATCCGAATCGATTATCGCGCGGAAAGCCCGTCGGCGGCATCCGCCCGGCGGCTCCGCGGGCAGCGCGCCATGGCCCAAGGTCTGATTCGGTCCGAGTGCGGCCGGTGCCGCCGCCCATCGCCCAGCTGAGCCCTTCGGCAAAGACGAACGTGATCGCGTCCGCCAGTCCGCCGTCGCGATATCGCTGCAACTGCAGCCCCTGCCCGCGAGTCATCTCGACCAGTTCGGCGAACGGAAACACCAGCATCTTCCGATTGTCGCCGATCGCCGCGACATAGTCGTCGTTAGGGCCGATCGGCCGGACGATCTTCAGCTGCGCGCCTGGCCGGGGCGTCATTACCGTCTTGCCCTTGCGCGTCTCGGCGACGACTTCTGCCGAACTCACCGAGAAGCCGCGCCCGTCGGTCGCCACCACCAAGAGTTTGGGATGTTTGCTCGCGGGCAGCAACGCGACGATGCCGATGCTGCCGTCGAGATCGATCATCGCCCGCACCGGCTCGCCGAAGCCGCGGCCGCCGGGCAGCTTGTCCGCCGCCAGCGTGTAGAACCGCCCGTTCTCGGCGGCGAGCAACAGCTTGTCGGTGGTCTGTGCATGGAACGCATAGGCCGGGCCGTCGCCCTCCTTGAACTTCAGCGCCTCGGGGCTAGCCAGATCGTTGTGCCCCTTCATCGCCCGGATCCAGCCGCGCTGCGACAGGATCACGGTGATCGGCTCGCGCTCGATCATCGCCTCGAGCGGGATATCGCGCGTCGGCGCGTGCTCCTCGATCGTCGTACGTCGTTTGCCGAGAGGGGTCTCCAGACCATAGCGATCGCGGATCTTCGCCATGTCACGCTTCATCCGCGCGCGCTGTTTCTTCGGGTCGGCGAGCAATGCCGCCAGCGTCGCCTGCTCCTTGTCGAGCTTGTCGCGCTCGGTCTTGATCTCGAACTCTTCGAGCCGCCGCAGACTGCGCAGCCGCATGTTGAGGATCGCCTCGGCCTGGCGATCGGTCAGCGCGAACTCGGCGATCATCACCTTTTTCGGCTCGTCCTCGGTGCGGATGATCTCGATCACGCGGTCGAGATTGAGGTACGCGATCAGATAGCCGTCGAGCAGCTCGACGCGGTCGGCGATCTTCGCCAGCCGGTGCTCGGTGCGCCTGCGCAACACGACGAACTGGTGATCGACCCACGCCGCCAGTGCCTCGCGGAGCGACATGACTCGCGGGGTACGATCCTTGTCGAGCACGTTGAGGTTGAGGCTGATCCGCGTTTCGAGATCGGTCAGCCGGAACAGCCCGTCCATCAGGATCTGCGGATCGACCGTGCGGCTGCGCGGTTCGAGCACGATGCGGATTTCGGTATCCGATTCGTCGCGCACGTCGGCGAGGATCGGCAGGCGCTTGGCGTTGATGAGGTCGGCGATCTGCTCGATCAGCTTGCCCTTCTGGACGCCGTACGGGATCTCGGTGACGATCAGCTGCCAGCCACCGCCCTTCTCGCGCTCGGTTTCCCAGCGCGCACGGACGCGAAAGCCACCACGTCCGGTCGCATAGGATTCGCGGATCACCGCCGGCGGATCGACGACCAAGCCACCGGTGGGGAAATCGGGCCCCTTCACATGCTCCAGGATCGCGGCATCGTCCGCGTCGGGCGTGTCGATCAACACGATCGCCGCCTCCAGCAACTCGGCGGCGTTGTGCGGCGGTATGCTCGTCGCCATGCCGACCGCGATCCCGCTCGCGCCGTTCGCCAGCAGGTTCGGGAACAGCCCCGGGAACAGCTCGGGCTCGTGGTCCTCGCCATTATAGGTGGGGCGATACGCGACTGCGTCCTCGTCGAGCCCGTCCATCAGGTCGATCGCGACCTGCGTCAGCCGTGCCTCGGTGTAGCGGTAGGCGGCGGCGTTATCGCCGTCGATGTTGCCGAAATTGCCCTGCCCGTCGACCAGCGGATAGCGCATCGCGAACGACTGCGCCAAACGCACCATGGCGTCGTAGACCGACTGGTCGCCGTGCGGATGATATTTGCCGATGACGTCCCCGACGACGCGTGCGCACTTCTTGTACCCCTGCGCGGGATCGAGCTTGAGCAGCCGCATCGCCCAGAGCAGGCGCCGATGCACCGGCTTCATCCCGTCGCGCACGTCGGGCAGCGACCGCGCGGTGATCGTCGATAGCGCATAGACGAGATACCGCTCGGACAGCGCGCTGTCGAAGGGGGCGTCGACGATGGAGTCGAACGGATCTTTGAAATCGGTGGCCATTGCGCGCAGCGATAGCAGCCGGGAACGAAACGATCAAAGCATGAACGTACGAAGCGGCCTGCGCGTTCGATCACGACGATATGCCCGCATGACGCGGTCGATCGAGCCCGCTACACCAACCTTATGATCCGCCTCGCCTTTCTCGCGCTTGCCGCAATGTCCACGCCCGTCATAGCGCAAACGCCCGCTCCCCCACCGCCCAAGCTGTTGACCTGGCCCGACCTGACGAAGCGGCAGAAACCGACGCCCGATGCGACCGTCGACTATGGCATCGATCAGATGCAGAAGGTCGACGTCTGGCTTCCTAAGGGCAGGACCAAGGGGCCGTTCCCCGTGGTCGTGATGGTGCACGGCGGCTGCTGGACGACGAGCATCGCCGATCGCAGCCTGATGAACTGGATCGCCGACGACCTCCGCAACACCGGCGTCGCGGTCTGGAACATCGACTATCGCGGTGTCGACCGCACCGGCGGCGGCTATCCGGGGACGTTCGCGGACGCTGCGATGGCTGCGGACCAGCTCAAGGTCAACGCGAAGAAGTATAACCTCGACACGCGGCGTGTGCTGGCGATCGGCCACTCGGCTGGTGGCCACCTCGCGCTTTGGCTCGCCGCCCGCCCCAACATCCCCGCGTCGAGCATCCTCCACACCGCGCACCCACTCCGTATCCGCCACGTCATCAGCCTCGGCGGTCTGCCCGATCTCGAAGCCACCGCGACCAACGCCGACAATGGCTGCGGCACCGAAGTCGTCGCAAAACTGGTCGGCGCGCCTACCCCGCAGCACCCGGACGTCTACGCCGACACCTCGGTCCCGCGCCTGCTGCCGCTCGGCGTGAAGCAGGACCTGATCAACGGCCGCGAAGACCGGATCATCCCATTCGTCATGGCGACCGACTATATCGCCAAGGCCAACGCTGCCGGCGACACCGCCACGCTCCACACGATCCCGGCGACCGGCCATGTCGAACTGATCGCGCCGGAAACGCCCGCTTGGGCCGAAGCCAAACGCCTGATCTTGGCCTATTTTGGAAAAACCCAGTGACTCTCGAAGACGCCCGCGCACTCGACGCGACCGACCCGCTCGCCGAGTACCGCGACAAGTTCGCGCTGCCGGAAGGCGTGATCTACCTCGACGGCAACTCGCTCGGTGCGCTGCCCAAGGCCACGCCCGCAGCGCTCGCCGACGTCGCCACCCGCCAATGGGGTAACCGCCTCATCCGCAGCTGGAACGAAGGCTGGATCGACGCACCCCAGCGGATCGGCGCTAAGATCGCGCCCCTGATCGGCGCGGGCGAGGACGAGGTCATCATCGGCGACACGACCTCGACGCACCTTTTCAAGGCGTTGGTTGCCGGGCTGCGCAGCAATCCGGAGCGTCACACGGTCTTGAGCGAGGCCGGTAACTTCCCCACCGACCTGCACATCGCCGAGGGCGCAGTCGCCTGCGTCCCCGGCGCGCGGTTGAAGGTCGTCGCCCGCCAGGACCTCGCCGCAGCGCTCGACAACGACACCGCGGTGCTGCTGCTCACGCACGTCCACTACAAGACCAGCGACCGCTTCGACATGGCCGCCTGGACCGCGCGCGCGCACGATGCCGGCGCGCTCATGCTCTGGGACCTGAGCCACAGCGTCGGTGCGGTCCCGATCGACCTCGACGGCGCGAACGCCGATCTCGCGGTCGGCTGCACGTACAAATACCTGAACGGCGGCCCCGGCGCGCCTGCGTTCCTCTACGTAGCGAAGCGCTTGCAGGACGCGCTCGCCAGCCCGCTATCCGGCTGGATGGGCCACGCCGCGCCGTTCGCGTTCGAGGATGCCTACCGCCCCGCCCCCGGCATGAAGCGCTGGCTCGCCGGCACCCCCGCGATGCTCTCGACCGCCGCCCTCGAAACCGCACTCGACCTCTGGGCCGACATCGACCAGCACGCCGTCGCCACCAAGAGCGCCCAGCTGTTTGATATCCTCGCTGCAGCAGGCGACGCGCTTGGCCTCGACTGCGTAAGCGCCCGAGACCCCGCCAAACGCGGCAGCCACATCAGCTTTCGCCACCCGCACGCCTACGAACTGACCCAAGCCCTCATAGCCCGCGGGGTGATCGGCGATTTCCGCGATCCCGATATCCTTCGCCTCGGCCTGACACCTCTGTATCTCAGCCACGAAGACGTCTGGCGCGCCGGCGACATCCTGCGCGAAACGCTCGAAACCGAAGCCTGGCGAGACCCCGCCTTCGCCGAGCGCCTCGCTGTCACCTGACACCGCGCGAAGCCGCGATTGCACCCCCCGCACCCTTCGCCTATAGGCGCGGCCTATTCCGGCCTCGGCTTCGCGGTACATAGCGCGTAGGCTGGGGCCGCTCGATTTTCATCGCTCGATTTCCAGGGGACCGCGCATGGCTCGCCGCCGCCAGATCTACGAAGGCAAGGCCAAGATCCTCTACGAGGGTCCCGAACCAGGCACGCTGATCCAGTATTTTAAGGACGACGCGACCGCGTTCAATGCCCAGAAAAAGGGCACGATCAACGGCAAGGGCGTGCTCAACAACCGGATTTCCGAGCACATCTTCACGTTGCTCGATCATATCGGCGTGCCGACGCACTTCATCCGCCGGCTCAACATGCGCGAGCAGCTGATCCGCCAGGTCGAGATCGTCCCGATCGAAGTCGTCGTGCGCAACGTCGCCGCGGGTTCGATCTCGACGCGGCTCGGGATCGAGGAGGGCACCAAGCTGCCCCGCACGATCATCGAATATTATTACAAGGACGATGCGCTCGGCGATCCGATGATCTCCGACGAACACATCGCCGCGTTCGGCTGGGCAAGCCAGGAGGAGATGCACGACATCGCCGACCTCGCGATCCGCGTGAACGATTTCCTGTGCGGGCTGTTCGCCGGCGTCGGCATCCGCCTCGTCGACTTCAAGCTCGAATTCGGCCGCATCTTCGACAACGACTTCGGTCGCATCATCCTCGCCGACGAGATCAGCCCCGATGGCTGCCGCCTGTGGGACATGGAAACCAACGAGAAGATGGACAAGGATCGCTTCCGTCGCGATCTCGGTGGTGAAGTCGAGGCGTATCAAGAGGTTGCACGCCGTCTCGGCCTGCTGCCCGAGGGTGCGGACAATGCCGTCCTCGACCTCGAAAAGCATCGCAAGAACCGGGGCAAGTAAATGAAACTCAAGGTTTTCGTGACATTGAAGCCCGGCGTGCTCGATCCGCAAGGCCGGGCGATCCACCACGCGCTCGGCAGCCTCGGCTTCGACGGCGTGCAGGACGTCCGCCAGGGCAAGCTGATCGAACTGGAAGTCGCCGACGATACCGACGACGCGACGATCGACGGCATGTGCCGCAAGCTGCTCGCCAACACGGTGATCGAGAATTACCGGGTCGAGCGCGCATGAAGACCGCCGTCATCGTCTTTCCGGGCTCCAACTGCGACCGCGACATTGCCGTCGCGCTGAAGGCGGTGACCGGCGTCAAGCCGTTGATGGTCTGGCACGGTGATGCGGACTTGCCGGCGGACGTCGGCCTGGTCGCGGTCCCCGGTGGCTTCTCTTATGGCGACTACCTGCGCTCGGGTGCGATCGCGGCACGGTCGCCGATCATGCGCGCGGTTGTCGAGCAGGCAGGGAAGGGTTTGCCCGTGCTCGGCGTCTGCAATGGCTTCCAGGTGTTGACCGAAGCGGGGCTCTTGCCCGGTGCGTTGATGCGCAACGAGGGGTTGAACTTCGTCTGTCGCGACGTTGAGTTGACCGTCGAGACGGCAAGCTCGACGTTCACGTCGAGCTACACGGCCGGCGAGCGCGTCTCGTTCCCGGTCGCGCATCACGACGGCAATTACTTCGCCGATACCGAGACGCTCGACCGCCTCGAAGGCGAAGGCCGCGTTGCGTTCCGTTATGCCGAGAGCGTCAACGGTTCTGCGCGCAACATCGCGGGTTTGCTGAACGACAAGGGCAACGTGCTTGGCATGATGCCGCATCCGGAGCGTCGTATCGAGGCGGCGCACGGTGGCGTCGATGGTCGTCGTTTGTTCGAGGGTCTGCTCGAAGCCGTCAGCGCTTAACCAACTCCGTCACATCCCCCTTCCGTTCGCCCTGAGCGAAGTCGAAGGGCCTGAGACTCAGGTGCTTCGACTTCGCTCAGCACGAACGGAGGGGGACGTAGAAACTTCGGACCGTCAAACCCGAGTCCGGAAGGGCGAGAAGTCCGTCCCCCGGTCGTACACATCGACCCCTTCGCGCCGCTTCAACCAGCCTACTGCCAAATAGGTCAGCGGCGTAAGCAGCACCTCCCAAGATACCTTCAGCAAAAACTGGCTGACCATCACCATCAGCATCGCCTCTACGGGCCAATCAGGCGCGCCATAGAAGGCAAGCGGGTAGAAGATCAGGCTGTCGAAGGCCTGCCCGACGACCGTGCTGCCGATCGTCCGCGTCCACAGCATCCGCCCCTGCGTCCAAATCTTCATCCGCGCCAGCACGAAGCTGTTGGCGAACTCGCCGACCCAGAATGCGCAGATCGACGCGAAGACGATCCGCGGCACTTGGCCGAACACGGACTCGTACGCAGCTTGACCGGTCCATCCGGCATCGGGCGGCAGCGCGACGACGACCGCCGACATGAACACCATGAACAGCATCGCACCGAATCCCGCCCAGATGCAGCGCCGTGCGTACGCATAGCCGTACACCTCGGTCAGGACGTCGCCGATCACATAGCTGACAGGAAAGAAGAGAATGCCCGCGCCGAACGGCCATGCGCCGATGAACGGCAGGTCGATCACAGCGCGCTTGCCCGCGCCGATCACGTTCGACAGCAGCAGGATCGTCACGAACGCCGCCATTACGAAGTCGAAATACCGAAACTGCACCCCACCGACTGCATTCGCGTCGACCGGTTCGAGCCCGCGCGCCTGATCCGTTCCAATTTCCATGCTCGGCGTTATGATCGAGGTTCCAAGCCTGCACAATCCGCGCTAGTCGTCGCCGCAGCGCGCGCCCGTAGCTCAGCTGGATAGAGCAAGGAGCTTCTACCTCCTCGGTCGGGGGTTCGAACCCCTCCGGGCGCGCCAACTCGCAAGCCGCCCTTGTTGTGCTTTGAGCACCCTTAGGACCTCGCGCATCAGTGCCATGCTAGGCGCGATGATATCGATACCACAGTTTTGGTAGCCCCTTTGAGGTTTTCCGTACGCAGTTATCGGCTGCCGGACACAGCCTTCCCATATTTTAATTGTGCGATTAATCGGTCGCGTTTACTTGAATCGTTGTGACGTCTGTGATGGGTCACCGACGCGACGTCAGGATTGGGGACTTGACGCTGACGCTACGCAGCATACGGTACCGCTAACAAAAACGGAGGGGATAACATCGTGGAGATCGCATTCACGTCGACGGGGGCTTTGCCCGTCGATTGGGAACAGGCCGCGTTGCTCGGTCGTATCGACCTTGGTGACGGTCCGACGCCCGTGATCGTTCGCGGTGGCCGTGTGTATGATATGTCCGCCGTCGCGTCGACAGTCGCCGATCTGATCGCGGGTGGGGATTTCGATACCGATGCCGGCGCGAATCTCGGGGCCCTCGGCGACTTGAACCTGACGCCAGCGGCCGATGGCAAGACCCGTCTGCTCAGCCCTATCGACCTGCAAGTGGTCAAGGCATCTGGCGTAACCTTCGCCGTATCCGCGCTCGAACGCGTGATCGAGGAACGCGCGCGCGGTGACGCATCGGCAGCCACTGCGGTCCGCGCCCGCCTCGAAGAACGCGTCGGTGGCAGCATCCGCTCGGTCGTGCCGGGCTCGCCCGAAGCCGCCGCGCTGAAGGCCGCGCTGATCGAAGACGGCATGTGGTCGCAATATCTCGAGGTCGCGATCGGTCCCGATGCGGAGATCTTCACCAAGAGCCCGACGTTGTCGACGATCGGCTGGGGTGGCGAGATCGGCATTCGCTCCGACTCCACCTGGAATAACCCCGAACCGGAAGTAGTCCTAGTCGTCGACCGCACCGGCAAGACGGTCGGCGCGGCGCTCGGCAACGACGTCAACCTGCGCGATTTCGAGGGGCGCTCGGCGCTCCTGCTCGGCAAGGCCAAGGACAACAACGCGTCCTGCTCGATCGGGCCGTTCATCCGGCTGTTCGACGAGAATTTCGGCATGGACGACGTCCGCGCCGCGCAGATCGCGCTGACGATCGAAGGCGCAGATGGTTACCGCCTCGACGGTAGCAGCTCGATGGACCAGATCAGCCGCGATCCCGAGGAACTCGTTCGCCAGGCTATGAGCGAGCATCAGTATCCGGACGGCTTCGTGCTGTTCCTCGGCACGTTATTCGCACCGACGCAGGACCGCGACGAGCCAGGCCGCGGCTTCACGCACGCGGTCGGCGATGTCGTCACCATCTCGAACCCAAAGCTCGGCGCGCTGGTCAATCCGGTGACGACATCGAAGGATGCGGCGCCGTGGAACTACGGGATCGGCGACCTGATGCGCAATCTCGCGAGCCGGGGGCTGCTCGGCCATACCAAGAATCAAGGGGCGTAAGCGCGTGTTGCAGAAGACCGAAATGGCCGACCAGACGGCGATCTATCCGAGCCTGAAGGGCAAGCGCGTCCTGATCACCGGCGGCGCGTCGGGGATCGGCGCCGGTCTGGTCGAGGCGTTCGCGCGCCAGGGTGCATATGTCGCGTTCGTCGACATGGCTAAGGACGCCGCGGACGCGCTGATCGAGACGCTGACGCCCGACGTCGCGACCGCGCCGATATTCCTGCCGCTCGACCTGCGCGACGTCGATGCGCTGAAGACGACCGTCGCGACGATCGAGGACCGGCTCGGCGGGATCGACGTGCTGATCAACAACGCCGCGAACGACGATCGCCACACGATCGAAGAGATCACGCCTGCCTATTGGGACGAGCGGATGGCGACCAATTTGCGCCATTTGTTCTTCGCAGGGCAAGCCGTGGTGCCGTCGATGAAGCGTGCGGGCGGCGGCGTGATCCTCAATTTCGGGTCGATCTCGTGGCATCTCGCGCTGCCCGAACTGCTGATCTACCAGACCGCCAAGGCCGGCATCGAAGGCATGACCCGTGCGATGGCGCGCGATCTCGGCGGCGACGGCATCCGCGTCAACACGATCGTTCCGGGCAACGTCGAGACGCCGCGCCAGCTGAAATGGTACACGCCCGAAGGCGAGGCCGAGATCATCGCGGCGCAGTGCCTCAAGACCCGCGTCCAGCCTGCGGACGTCGCGGCGTTGGTGCTGTTCCTCGCGTCGGACGATGCGCGGATGTGCACCGGCCACGATTATTTCGTCGATGCCGGGTGGCGCTGAGATGAGCCACGAGGTTCCCGTCGAAACGACCGCGGAAAGCATCTGCGACGTCGGTGCGACGCTCGGCGAGGGCCCGATCTGGATCGCGCGCGACGCAGCGCTCTGGTTCGTCGACATCAAGTCGCCGTGCGTGCACCGGTTCGATCCGGCGACGGGAGCGCTCGACACCTGGAAGGCGCCAGACCAGATCGGCTGGATCATTCCGGCAGACGATGGCGGGTTTCTCGCCGGCGTCCGTGGCGCCCTCCACCGGTTCGATCCCGCGACCGGCGCATTCGACGAGATTGCGGTCGTCCATCCCGAGACTCCTGGCAATCGTCTCAACGATGCCGCGCGCGATGCCACCGGGCGCGTGTGGTTCGGGACGATGGACAATGCCGAGGCCGAGGACACCGGCCACGTCTATCACTGGCATGACGGTGAATTGACCAAGACGGAGATCCCGCCCGTCGCGATCACCAACGGCCCGGCGATCTCGCCCGACGGCCGCACGCTGTATGCGGTCGACACGCTCGGCAAGCGGATCGACGCCTACCCGATCGACGCGGACGGTAATGTCGGCGAGCCACGCCTTTTCCTGACGATCGGACCGGACGATGGCCATCCCGATGGTGCGATCTGCGATTCCGAGGGCGGAGTCTGGGTCGGGTTCTTCGGCGGTTGGGCGGCACGCCGGTTCGCGCCGGACGGCACCTGCACCGACGTCGTCCGCTTCCCAGTCGCGAACATCACCAAGATCGCGCTCGGCGGTCCCGACGGTCGTACCGCCTATGCGACGACCGCCGCGAAAGGCCTCGACGACGAAGCGCTCGCAGCCCAGCCGCTCGCTGGAAACCTGTTTACCTTCCGCGTCGCCATTCCCGGCGTCCCGGTCGAACCCGTCACACTTTAGTGCAACCCATTTTACGACACCCCATTCACGATAAGCGTCGCCGTTAGAGCGCCGTCACGGAGAGGAAAACCAATGACTATAGCGGCAGAATCCGCGCCCCAAGTGAACCGAGCCCTGATTGCGATGATCGTCATCGTCGCGACCATCGGCGGGTTCATGTTCGGCTATGACTCGGGCGTCATCAACGGCACGCAGGCGGGGCTCGAGAGCACGTTCGCGCTGTCGTCGCTCGGCACCGGCTTCACCGTCGGTGCGATCCTGATCGGCTCGTCGGTCGGCGCGTTCATGGCCGGGCGGCTTGCCGACAACCTCGGCCGCCGCAACGTCATGATGATCGCCGCCGTCCTCTTCATCGTCAGCGCGCTCGCTGCGGGTGCGGCAACGTCGGCGACGATGTTCGTGCTCGCCCGCATCGTCGGCGGTCTCGGCATCGGTGCCGCCAGCGTGCTCGCCCCGGTCTACATCTCCGAAGTCGTCCCCGCGAACGTCCGCGGCCGGCTTTCGAGCGTGCAGCAGATCATGATCATCACCGGCCTGACCGGTGCGTTCGTTGCCAACTGGTATCTCGCCCGCATCGCGGGATCGTCGACCGCGTTGTTCTGGCTCGATTACCCGGCATGGCGCTGGATGTTCTGGATGCAGGTCATCCCCGCCGCGATCTATCTCGCGACGCTGTTCCTGATCCCCGAAAGCCCGCGCTTCCTGGTTCTCAAGGGCCGCTACGACGAGGCGCAGGTCGTCCTTACCCGCCTTTTCGGTGCCGCCGAGGCCACGCGCAAGGTCGCTGAGATCCGCGGCTCGCTGTCGGTCGACGCGCATCGCCCCAAGCTGTCCGACCTGATCGACAAGGCGAGCGGCAAGATCCGCCCGATCGTCTGGACCGGCATCGGCCTCGCGATCTTCCAGCAGTTCGTCGGCATCAACATCGTGTTCTACTACGGCTCGGTGCTGTGGCAGTCGGTCGGCTTCAGCGAGAGCGATGCGCTGCTCATCAACATCCTGTCGGGCTCGCTGTCGATCATCGCCTGCCTGCTCACGGTCGCTTTGGTCGACAAGGTCGGCCGCAAGCCGCTCCTGCTGATCGGTTCGGCCGGCATGACCGTCGCGCTCGCGATCGTCGCGATCTGCTTCGCCAGCGGCGCGATCGTCGAGGGTTCGCTGCACCTGTCGGATCGCAACGGCCTGATCGCACTGATCGCAGCCAATGCGTATGTCGTGTTCTTCAACCTGAGCTGGGGCCCGATCATGTGGGTCATGCTCGGCGAGATGTTCCCGACGCAGATCCGTGGTTCGGGCCTTGCCGTCGCCGGCTTCGCGCAGTGGTTCGCCAACTTCGCGATCTCGGTGAGCTTCCCGACGATGGCGATCTCGCTCGGCCTGTCGCTCACCTACGGCTTCTACGCCCTGTCCGCGTTCGTCTCGTTCTTCTTCGTCTGGAAGATGGTTTCGGAAACGCGTGGCCGCGAACTGGAAGACATGGTGGGGTGAAGCCGACCACCGGACCGCGGCTTGGGTCGTGGTCCGGTTAGGTCCGATGGCTCATGCCGAAGTTGGACTTGGCCTGTGTTGTGTCAGACAGCCAACGACCCCACCCCCAACCACCCCGGCGGAGGCCGGGGCCCAGTTGGCAAGGCGGAAGTAACGGCGGACCTTCCTCCGTCAGCAACGTCCCCCAAATGGGCCCCGGCCTCCGCCGGGGGGGCGTGAGATAAAGTCACTCGAAGACCTGAGCTTCAGACGCCCCTGCCTTTCTACTTCACTTAGCAGGCTTGCGTCACTCCAGCGAAAGCTAGGGTATTTCACAGGCAGAGGCGCCCGTCACAGTAAGATCCCAGCTTCCGCTCGGATGACGGGGGCAGGGATCGGCTTTGCGGGACTAGCGTGTGTAGATTGCCTGGACGGGACGAGTTGCGAAGGTCCTCCGCAACGTTGCCAGCATCCTCGCCACTTCCTCCGTTATCTTCGCTTAGGCGGAAAACCATACCGGTTCCCCCTGATAGCGCAGCGTTAGGCGGTCGTAGGGACCCGCCTGCGTAAGACAACGATCAGTCACAAGACGAAGAGCGAGGCACAGGCCCCGCCCCCCGCACTCTCAGTGGTTATGTCGAGGCGTCTTCGCGGAAATCCCGCGATACTTCACCGCGAAATCGAGCACGCCGCCCTCGGCGAGCTGCCCGGTCTTCTCGCGGTACAGCTCCTCCCACGGCGTATTGCTCCCGGGCACCGGTGGCAGGCCCTCGCCCTTCCGTCGCGCGATCTCGTCGGGCTCGATCAGCGCATCGCAGGTGCCCGCAACCAGATCGATCCGCACCACGTCGCCCGTTCGGATCCACGACAGTCCGCCGCCGACAGCACTTTCAGGCGACACGTTCAGGATCGAAGGACTGTCCGACGTCCCCGATTGCCGCCCGTCGCCAAGCGTCGGCAGCGCCAGCACGCCGCGCTGGATCAGCGCGTCGGGTGGCTGCATGTTGACGACTTCCGCCGAGCCCGGCCAGCCGATCGGCCCCGCGCCGCGGATCACCAGGATACAGCCCTCGTCGATGTCGAGCGCAGGATCGTTGATCCGGTGGTGATAATCGTCCGAGCCCTCGAACACGATCGCCCTCGCCTCGAACCGATCCTCGGCGCCAGGCGTCGAGAGATACCGCGCACGGAATGCCGGCGAGATCACCGACGTCTTCATGATCCCGAAATCGAACAGATTACCCTTCAGCACCAGGAAACCGGCGCGCTCCATCATCGGTGCGTCGAACGGCTTGATCATCTCGCGATCGCGCGTCTCGCGCCCCGCGATGTTCTCGCCGATCGATCGCCCGGTGACGGTCAGGCAGCTCGTATCGAGTTTCCCGCCCGCGATCAGCTCGTGCAACACCGCGGGCACGCCGCCAGCGCGGTGAAACCGCTCGCCGAGATACTTGCCCGCCGGCTGCATGTTGACCAGCAACGGCAGGTCATACCCATGATCCGACCAGTCCTCAGGGTACAGCGTCACCCCGGCATGCTGCGCCATCGCCATGATATGCGGCTGCGCATTGCTCGACCCGCCGATCGCGCTGACCACGCGGATCGCGTTGAGGAAGCTGTCGCGCGTGAGAATCTTCGACGGGCGCAGATCCTCATACGCCATCTCGACGATCCGCCGTCCGGTCTCGTACGCCATCTGCCCGCGCTCGCGGTAGGGCGCAGGGATAGCTGCGCAGCCGGTCAGCGACAGACCCAAGGCTTCCGCCACCGCGTTCATCGTCGAGGCGGTGCCCATCGTGTTGCAATGCCCGGCGGACGGCGCGCTGTCGGTGGCGCGGTTGAGGAATTCTTCCTCGTCGATCTCGCCCGCGGCCAGCTTGCGCCGGCTGCGCCAGATCACCGTTCCCGATCCGACCAGCTCGCCGTCATGCCAGCCGTCGAGCATCGGCCCGCCCGACAGCACGATCGCGGGGATATCGACGGTCGACGCCGCCATGATCCCCGACGGCGTGGTCTTGTCGCACCCGGTGGTCAGCACGACCGCGTCGATCGGATAGCCGTACAGCGTCTCGACCAGCCCCAGATATGCCAGGTTGCGATCGAGCGCCGCGGTCGGCCGCCGGCAGTTCTCGAAGATCGGATGGACCGGAAACTCCATCGCGATGCCGCCTGCGTCACGGATCCCGTCACGGGTTCGCTTGGCGAGTTCGAGATGGATGCGGTTGCAAGGGCTCAGGTCACTGCCCGACTGCGCGATGCCGATGATCGGTCGCCCCGAGCGCAACTCCGCCGGGGTAAGCCCGTAATTCATGAAGCGTTCGAGATAGAGCGCGGTCATGTCCGAGCGGGCGGGATCGGCGAACCAGTCGCGCGATCGGAACGGCTTCACCGGTACACGGTCCACTGCAAACTCTCCCGAACGCGGTTGATTATCTGATGGGAGCGCTACCGCGACGGTCGTCGGTCGGTCAAGCGCCAGTCGATGCTATGCGTGAACGCGAGATGGTGGTCGGCGACGCGGCGCAGCGTCCGACTGACGGCGCACCAGCGTGTAATCGAGAACGACATGGCCGTTCGCATCCTTGCCGCCGCTGCGACGATTGAAGATCGCCGAGACGAGCAGTTCGACCGCCGCGCGCGACATGTCGGCGATCGGCTGGTGGATCGTCGTCAGTTCGGGCCAGATCGTCGTCGCGAGCGCGCTGTCGTCGAACCCGCACACCGTCAGGTCGCCCGGCACGTCGAGACCCCGCCGATGCGCGACCGCGACGGTCGCCGCCGCCATGTCGTCGTTGCTGGCGAAGATCGCGGTGGGCGCGTCCTTAGCGTCGAGCAATTGCTCGGCACCGTCGAGACCGGAGCGATAGGTGAACAAGCCGCCCACCACCAGCGACTCGTCCGGCGCCAGACCGGCATCGGCGATCGCCGCGAGATACCCCTCGTGACGAAGCCGGCTTGCGGTCTGGTTCGGGTTGCCGATAATGAATCCGATCCGCGAATGACCAAGTTTAACAAGGTGTTCGGTCATCGCGCGGGCCGCTTCGAAATCGTCGATCGTGACCGCTGCCGATCCTTCCGGTGGGGACCCGGTCGCGACGACCACGGTCGGCACGCCGGCCTCCGTCAGCACGTCGAGCACCGCGCGCGAATCGCACAGCGGCGGCGGCAGGATGACGCCGTCGATCCCGCTCTCGATCATGTGCCGCGCAACCTCGATCTCATGGTCGCCGATGTCGCATTTCTCGACGATCAACTGCACGTCGCTGCGGCTTGCCTGTTCGAGGCTGCCGACCAGGAACTCGCTCAGATACGCAGCGCTCGGGTTGCTGTAGAGCAGGCCGATCCGCATCTGCCCGCCGCCGGCCAGGCTGCGCGCGGCGCGGTTGGGCGCGTATCGAAGCGTATCGATCGCGACGTTGACCGCCTCGCGCGTCGCCTCCCGGACCTTCGCTTCCCCGTTGATGACGCGCGAGACGGTCATCGGTGAAACGCCTGCGAGAACCGCGACGTCGGAAATGGTGGGTGCGCCGCTTCTGCGGCCCGAAGTGTTGCGCGGCTTGCGCGTGGCGAGGCTCATGCCGCGCTTTTTAGCAGGTGATTGCAATATTATCAGCATGTAATCTCGATCAACGTAGTCGTATACTCAGAGAACATAGCGCCGCGGCGGTTCGCGCTTGCGTGTTATCGCTCCCAAGATTAGTCGGACAATCGGTTTTGCCGTACCGGGCAGCAAGCACACAGGGGACGGACAGGGAGTGCACGTGCGATACGATCTGATCCGTACACTCTACCCAAGCCATGGCCTCGGTGTCACATTGCCGTCCGTGACTGCTGCTACACACTGGAACCTGGTTCGCCTTCGCACCACATTGGAGCAGGTAGCCGAGAGTGATAGCGCGACCTTTGCGGCCGCCGCGCATCTTAGCCGACGATTTCCCGACGCACCGCCGTTCCGGTTGGCGCGTCCCTCGATTTGATTTGGAGAACTGACATGGACGGTACCTTCCCGATCGGCGCGCGCGCCGTAGACAGCGACGTCACCTTCCTCGCGATCGACCCGTCGACCGACGCGAAAATCGAGCCTGCCTTTGCCGTTTCGAGTGAAGAAGACGTCGCGGAAGCCTGCAAGCTCGCCGAAGCAGCGTTCGACATTTTCCGCGAAACCGATCCCGAAACGCGCGCGAAATTCCTCGAGACGATCGCCGACGAGATCGAGGCGATCCACGAGCCGCTCGTCGCCCGTGCGATCCAGGAGAGCGGCCTGCCCCGCCCACGTCTCGAAGGCGAGCGCGGCCGTACCACCGGCCAGCTCCGCCTGTTCGCCAAGCACCTCCGCGCCGGCACCTGGGCCTCGGTCATCATCGACGAAGCGCAGCCCGATCGTAAGCCCGCCCCCCGCTCCGACCTTCGCCAGCGCCGCATCGCGGTCGGCCCGGTCGCGGTGTTCGGTGCATCCAACTTCCCGCTCGCCTTCTCGGTCGCTGGCGGCGACACCGCCTCCGCACTCGCCGCCGGTTGCCCGGTCGTGGTCAAGGGCCACCCTGCGCATCCCGGCACGTCGGTGATGGTCGGCAAGGCGATCCAGGCCGCAGTCGCCAAGTGCGGCCTGCCCGAGGGCGTGTTCTCGTTGGTCCAGGGTCCGGCGAACGAACTCGGCGCAGCACTCGTCAAGGACGCGCGCATCAAGGCGGTCGGCTTCACCGGCTCGCGCGGCGGTGGCCTTGCGCTGGTGGCACTCGCCGCAGCGCGCCCCGAGCCGATCCCGGTCTATGCCGAGATGAGCAGCGTCAACCCGGTGATCCTGTTCCCAGAGGCGCTTGCGGCGCGCGGCGAAGCGCTTGGCAAGGCCTATGTCGGCTCGCTGACGATGGGCTCGGGCCAGTTCTGCACGAACCCCGGCATCGTCGTCGCGGTCGACGGTCCCGACCTCGACACCTTCGTCGAAGCCGCCGCTGCTGCGCTTGGCGAGGCTGCGCCACAGGTCATGCTCACCCCCGGCATTCACGCCAGCTACGACAAGGGCGTCGCCGCGCTTGCCGGTCATGACGCGGTCGAGACGCTCGCCCGCGGCACCGAGGCCGAGGGCGCAAACCGCGGTCGTGCGGCGTTGTTCTCGACCACCGGGAAGGCGTTCGTCGCCGACCCGGCGCTGTCGCACGAAGTGTTCGGGGCTGCCTCGATCATCGTCCGTTGCGCCGACCTCGCCGAGGTCCGCCAGGTTCTGGAGCAGGTCGAGGGTCAGCTGACGATCACGTTGCAGATCGACGAAGGCGATTATGCCGACGCTGCGACGCTGGTGCCGGTACTCGAGCGCAAGGCCGGTCGCATCCTCGCGAACGGATGGCCGACCGGCGTCGAGGTTGCTCCTGCGATGGTGCATGGCGGGCCTTTCCCCGCGACGTCGGACCCGCGCACGACCTCGGTCGGCACGGCGGCGATCGAGCGCTTCCTGCGCCCGGTCTGCTACCAGGACCTGCCCGATGCGTTGTTGCCGAAGGCGGTCAAGTACGACAACCCGCTTGGTCTTCCACGCACTGAAGGCTGATCGGAAGAGAGAAGGAAGGGCGCGCTGCCGAACGACAGCCCGCCCTTCCGTGTTCTCCCGCGAAGGCGGGAGCCCAGTCTGGGTCCCCGCCTTCGCGGGGAAACATTTTTAGGTTCGAACGCGGTTTACTGGCCACCATCCCGGCTTACCGGCCACCACCCCGGCGAAGGCCGGGGCCCAGTTGGAAAGGTGGTCGTAACGAAGGGCAACGCTCCGTTAGCGACGTCCCCCAGCTGGGCCCCGGCCTTCGCCGGGGTGGGGCTAAGTGGGTATGCCCGGATCGATGCGCGATCCGCCACCTCCCCCAACACCCCTAATCATTGACAGGCGTGCGCGCGATACCCACTAGTCCGGCATGACAACGCCTGACTCGTCGCGCACCATTTCCCTGCCCGCAGACCTTGGCAGCTACATCGACGAATTGATCGACGGAGGGCATGGCGACGCCGCCGCCATCGTCCGCACCGCGCTCCAGCAGATGCGCGACCGCGACGCCCTTCAAAAGCCCGCCGAGATCCTGATCGGCGGCGGCGAATGCGGGATGCTCGTCCGCCAGCGCGATTGGAGCGCGACGTCACTCGGCCCGATCGACTCGTGGCCCGCCGAGCTCCGCGTCACGCTCGCCAACATCCTCAACTCGCCCGTCGCCAAGGTCGTGATGTGGGGGCCCGAGCACATCATGCTCTACAACGACAGCTACCGCGCCGTCGCAGGAGACCGCCACCCCGCCGCGCTCGGCAGCCCGGTCGCGACCGCGTTCCCCGAAGTATGGGACTGGAACCGCGCCGTCCTCGAAGCTGGCCTGCGCGGCGAGACCGTCGCCTACCGCGACCAGCCGATCCTGTTCCAGCGCCCCGAAGGCCCCCAAACACTGACGCTCGACCTGTTCTACACGCCCGTCTACTGCGCCGGTGGCACAGTCGGCGGCGTCCTGTGCACGATGGTCGACAATAGCGGCCGTGTCGAAGCCGAGCACCGCCTCGCCGCCAGCGAAGCCGAGCTGCGCCGTGTAACGGACGCCGTGCCGATGCTGATCTCGTACATCGACCGCGACCACGTCTACCGCCTCGCCAACGCGCAATATGACGAATGGCTCGGCGTCGCGCCCGAGTCGATGATCGGCAAGTCCGTCAGCGAGGTGCTCGGCGACGCGGTGTACCAGGATCGCCGCCCCTCGTTCGAGCGCGCGCTGGCCGGCGAGAGCTTCATCGCGCAGACCGTCTTCCCGCACCGCGACGGCCGCCCGCGCCGCTCCGAATTCCGCTATGTTCCGCATTTCCAGGCGGACGGCGCGGTCGCCGGCATCTACGTGCTCGGCATCGACGTCGAGGAGCGCGCCGAACGCGAGGCCGCACTCGGCATCAGCAACGGCCGCTTCCGCACCGCGATGGACGCGGTCCACGGCGTGCTCTGGACCAACAGCCCGGACGGCCGGATGATCGGCGAGCAACCCGGCTGGGCGACGCTCACCGGCCAGTCGATCGACGAATACCAGAATTTCGGCTGGGCCGACGCGATCCACCCCGACGACGTCGCATCGACGATCAAGGCGTGGACCGCCGCCGTCCTGAACAAGTCGATGTTCGTATTCGAACACCGCGTCCGCCGCCATTGCGGGGCATGGCGCACCTTCGCCGTACGCAGCCTGCCGATCCTCGATTCGGCGGGCGAAGTCATCGAATGGGTCGGCGTCCACACTGACATCACGCATCAGCGCGCCGCCGAGGCCGCCTTGCGCGAGCAGGCCGAAGCGCTCGCGCGCCAGGTCCGCCACCGCGAGCGCGCCGAGGATCAGCTTCGCCAGCTCAACGAGACGCTCGAGGCGCGCGTCATCGCCGAGATCGGCGAGCGCCGCGAGGCCGAAGCCAAGCTCGCGCAATCGCAGAAGATGGAGACCGTCGGCAAGCTCACCGGCGGCGTCGCGCACGACTTCAACAATCTGCTCCAGGTCGTCTCGGGCAATCTCCAGCTGCTCGGCAAGAACCTCGCCGGCAACGAGCGTGCGGAGCGCTGGGTCGCCAACGCGATGGCCGGCGTCACGCGCGGTTCGAAGCTCGCCTCGCAATTGCTCGCGTTCGGACGTCGCCAGGCGCTCGAGCCCAAGGTCGTCAACGTCACGCGGTTCGTGCGCGGGATGGACGACATGCTGCGCCGCGCGATCGGCGAAGGCGTCGAGATCGAGACCGTGGTCGGCGGCGGCCTCTGGAACACGTTCATCGACCCCGCGCAGATCGAGAACGCGCTGCTCAACCTCGCGATCAACGCGCGCGACGCGATGGAGGGCCAGGGCAAACTCACCATTGAACTCGGCAACGCCCACCTCGACGACGCCTATGCCCGCAGCCACGAGGAGGTCGAGGCCGGGCAGTACGTCCTGCTCGCCGTGTCCGACACCGGCAGCGGCATGAGCCCGGAAATCATCGAGAAGGTGTTCGAACCGTTCTTCTCGACCAAGAGCGAAGGCAAGGGGTCGGGCCTTGGCCTGTCGATGGTCTACGGCTTCGTCAAACAGTCCGGCGGCCATGTGAAGATCTATTCTGAGGTCGGCGAAGGCACCACGATCAAGCTGTATCTGCCGCGCGCGATGGAGAGCGAGGACGTCGAGGTCGTCGCGGATGCGGGGCCGATCTGCGGTGGCACGGAGACGGTGCTGGTGGTCGAGGACGACGACGAGGTCCGCACCACCGTGGTCGAACTGCTGACCGATCTCGGCTACAGCGTCCTGAAGTCGGTCGACGCGGCCAGTGCGCTCAACGTGGTCGAGAGCGGCGTGCCGATCGATATCCTGTTCACCGACGTGGTGATGCCCGGAACGCTGAAAAGCCCGGAACTCGCGCGCAAGGCGAAGGAGCGGCTGCCCAATCTCGTGGTGCTGTTCACGTCGGGCTATACCGAGAACTCGATCGTGCACGGCGGCAAGCTCGATGCCGGCGTCGACCTGTTGTCGAAGCCGTATTCGCGCGAGGCGCTGGCGCGGAAATTCCGCGAAGTGCTCGCCAATCGGCAGCGAGGCGGCTCGCCTGCCGCCAAGGTCGCGCGCGATGCACGGATCGAGGCGGAGCGACGGTTGGACGCGTCGGCACGGCGCACCGTCCTGCTGGTCGAGGACGACGAGATGATCCGCGCGAACACCGCCGAGATGCTGCAAGGCAGCGGCTTCGTGGTGGTGGATGCCGCCAGTGCGGAGGACGCGATGACCGCGCTTCAGACCGTGCCGATCGACGCGCTGGTGACCGACATCAACCTGCCGGGCGTATCTGGACCGGACTTCGCCCGCACCGCGCGCGCGCTGCGGCCGGGCGTGGGGATCGTCTTCGCGAGCGGCGATACCGCGTCGGTCGAGGGCGATACGGACGCGATCATGCTGGAGAAGCCGTACGGGCTCGACGCGTTGACGGCGGCGGTGCTGGCATCGCTGGGCAAGACGGCGCTGGCGGAACCGCTTGCGGCGGACCGGGTGGACTCGGCGGAGTAAAGCCGGTCGGCAGTTTAGCGATCCTCCCCCGCAAGGGGGAGGTGGCAGGCACTTGCCTGACGGAGGGGGAGGATAAGGTGACCTCTGTTCCGTGTCCTCCCCCTCCGTCACCTTCGGCGACACCTCCCCCTGGCGGGGGAGGATCGTGAAACGGACGATCGGTCTGCATCCCCCGTCTTGAGCCGTTGGCGGCCTCAATGGTGAGCGGGTCGAACATACCAACTAACCACGTCCCCGGCGAAGGCCGGGGCCCAGTTGGGGAACGTTACTAACGGAGATGGTGCGTCGTTACTCTGACCGTTTCAATCGGCCATTCCGCCTAAGATAGCGTAACATTTCCGCACGCAGGTTTTCCGCCAAACAGGCGCCGCGGCAAAGCCGCGTCGTCGGACGGGGATTTAGGCCCCGCCGGCCGGGCGTGATGCCGGGTCCGCGCCGGAGCTTTCGCTCCGGCTTGGGCATCACGCCGCAAATTGATTCATCGTATTATGCGCGCCTCCAGCCTTCAGAGCCGCCTCACCCGCAAAACACTCCTTGTGGTCATCGCCCAGGTCCGAGCCCGACATGTTCTGGTGCTTCACGCAGGCGATGCCCTCGCGGATTTCCTTGCGCTGGACGCCCTTCACATAGCCGAGCATCCCCGCATCCCCGAAATACTCCTTCGCGAGGTTGTCGGTCGATAGCGCCGCCGTGTGATACGTCGGCAGCGTGATCAGATGGTGGAAGATCCCGGCCCGCTTGGCCGAATCCGCCTGGAAAGTGCGGATGCGTTCGTCTGCCTCGTCCGCGAGCGTCGTGCCGTCGTAATCGACGCTCATCAAACGCGCGCGATCATAGGCGGAGACGTCCTCGCCGGCAGCCAACCACGCATCGAACACTTGCTGGCGGAAGTTCAGCGTCCAATTGAAGCTCGGCGAGTTATTGTAGACGAGCTTGGCGTTCGGAACGACCTCGCGGATGCGGTCGACCATGCCGGCGATCTGCTCGATATGCGGCTTCTCGGTCTCGATCCACAGCAGATCGGCGCCGTTCTGTAGCGACGCGATGCAGTCCATCACGCAGCGATCCTCGCCGGTCCCCGCGCGGAACTGGAACAGGTTCGAGGGCAGGCGCTTGGGACGGAGCAGCTTGCCGTCGCGGTTGAGGATGACGTCGCCGTTCTGCGCGGTCGCCGGGTCGATCTCCTCGCAGTCGAGGTACGAGTTATACTGGTCGCCGAGGTCGCCCGCTTCCTTGCTGACCGCGATCTGCTTGGTGAGGCCAGCGCCGAGCGAGTCGGTCCGCGTGACGATAATGCCGTCCTCGACGCCGAGTTCGAGAAACGCGTAGCGGCACGCGCGTACCTTCGCCAGGAAGTCCTCGTGCGGCACGGTGACCTTGCCGTCCTGGTGGCCGCACTGCTTCTCGTCGCTGACCTGGTTCTCGATCTGGAGCGCGCAGGCGCCCGCCTCGATCATCTTTCGCGCGAGCAGGTACGTCGCTTCCGCATTGCCGAAGCCCGCATCGATGTCGGCGATGATCGGCACGACATGCGTCTGGTGGTTCTCGATCGCGTTGAGCAGGCGCTGTTCCTCGATGGCGTTGCCCGCAGCGCGCGCGGCGTCGACGTCGCGAAACATCATCCCGAGTTCACGTGCATCGGCCTGCCGGAGAAAGGTGTAGAGTTCCTCGATCAGCGCGGGGACACTGGTCTTCTCGTGCATCGACTGGTCGGGCAGCGGGCCGAACTCGCTGCGCATCGCCGCGACCATCCAGCCGGAGAGGTAAAGATACCGGCGGTCGGTCGTGCCGAAATGCTTCTTGATGCTGATCATCTTCTGCTGCGCGATGAACCCGTGCCAGCAACCGAGCGACTGCGTGTAGTGCGTGGGATCGGCATCATAGGCCGCCATGTCCTCGCGCATGATCGCCGCGGTATAGCGCGCGATGTCGAGGCCGGTGGTGAACCGGTTCTGCAACCGCATCCGCGCGACGGACTCGGGCGAGATCGCGTCCCACGTGCCGTTCTGGTCGGCGATGAGGTTGGTCAACTGGGCGATGTGCGTCTGGTAGGTCACGGGCGATCCTCGTCTGCTGCGATGATCGACGTGTAGGTATGTTTACATCTCTCAGCGGCCAAAACCCCCCAAGATTGGCGTGCGCGTGTAACGAACACCGCTTCCCGAATGTGACGATGTAAACTTCGTGACACTGGATGGATTCTGCGCGGGGCCGATTGTCCTGATCGATATCAAGTCTTGCAAATTCAAGACCAAGGCGGCGGAACATAGGTCTTCGGACACTGTTGGAAGGACTTCGCAGCCAGGAGACGGTGATGACTGAACGCGATCCAAGAGATGACGCCCCACTAAGCACGTCCAAGCGAAGCGACGCTGTAGCGGACGCGACGCAGGACCTTGCGGACGGCAAGGGCAGCAGCATCGTTGCCCGTGCGGTTACGATCAATCGCCCGGTCGGCGAACTGTTCGCCTATTTCCGTGATTTCTCGAACCTTCCGAGTTTCATGGAGAATGTCGAGCGTATCGACGTCCTCGACCAGCGCCGCTCGCATTGGGTGGTCAAGGGTCCGGCGAGCAAATCCTATGAATGGACGTCGGCGATTACCGACGAAGCGCAGGACAGCTTCATCGCATGGTCGTCGGAGGATGGCGCCGACGTGCCTAACAGCGGCCGCGTCGAGTTTCGAGATGCGGGCGCGCGCGGCACGGTGGTCGTTGCGACCATCCTGTACGATCCGCCGGGTGGCGTGATCGGCAAGTTGATCGCCAAGATGTTCCAGCGCGAGCCTGCGATTCAGGCCCGCCGGGACCTGCGCCGTTTCAAGCAGTTGATGGAAACCGGCGAGATCGCGACTGCCGCGATGAACCGCAAGCAGCATGAAGAGGAACTCGCCTGATGCGCGCTCTGGCATGGCACGGTAAGCATGACGTCCGCGTCGATACGGTCGACGATCCCGAAATCGTCAACCAGCGCGATTGCATCATCAAGGTCACCGCGACCGCGATATGCGGCTCCGACCTGCATCTGTACGACGGCTATATCCCGACGATGCAGGCCGGCGATATCCTTGGCCACGAATTCATGGGCGAAGTCGTCGAGGTCGGCGCGAAGTCGACGTTGAAGAAGGGCCAGAAGGTCGTCGTCCCGTTCACGATCGCCTGCGGCAGTTGCTACCACTGCGGCAAGCACCAGTATTCGGCCTGCGACAACGGCCTCCCCGCCGACAACCAGGACATCGCACAGGAAATCTACGGTCAACCCATGTCCGGGCTGTTCGGCTATAGTCACATGACCGGCGGTTATGCCGGCGGACAGGCGGAATATGTCCGCGTACCGTTCAGCGACGTCGGCCCGATCGTCATTCCCGACGGCGTCGACGACGAGAAGGTGTTGTTCCTCTCCGACATCTTGCCGACCGGCTGGATGGCGGCGGAGAACGCGCAGATCGAACCGGGCGACACGGTCGCGGTCTGGGGTTGCGGTCCGGTCGGGCTGTTCGCGGTGCAGTCGGCGTTCCTGATGGGTGCCGAGCGCGTCATCGCGATCGACCATTTCCCGCACCGACTGGAGCTCGCCAAGAAATTCGGCGCGGAAACCATCAACTATGAAGAAAGCGCGGTCTACGAGGCGCTGATGGTGATGACCGGCGGGATCGGTCCTGACGCCGTCATCGACAGTGTCGGGCTGGAGGCACACGGCTTCTTCGTCGACAACGTCGTCGACCAGATCAAGGCCTCGACCTTCCTCGGCACTGATCGGACGCACTCGATCCGCCAGGCGATCATCGCGTGTCGCAAGGGCGGGCGGGTGTCGATGCCGGCGGTGTACGGCGGGTTCGTCGACAAGTTCCCGCTCGGTGCCTTCATGGAGAAGGGGCTGACGCTCAAGACCGGCCAGACACACGTCCAGCATTACATGCCCGCGCTGCTCAACGCGATCATGGAGGGCAAGATCGACACCACCTTCCTGATCTCGCACCGCATGGACTTGGAGGACGCTCCCAAGGGCTACGACATGTTCAAGAACAACCAGAACGAAGTGACGAAGGTCGTGCTGAAGCCCGGCTTCAACTGAGGATATCTGACAATGGCTGATAAATTCGCAATCATCACCGGCGCGTCGACCGGTATCGGTTTCGAGCTGGCGACCCTGGCGGCGAAGGACGGCTACGACATACTGGTCGTAGCCGACGAGGCGTTGATCGACGCCGCCGCGCAGGACTTCAAGCAGTTCGGCACCGATGTTCAGTCGCTCCAGGCCGACCTCTCGACGATCGAAGGCGTCGACCAATTGCTTGCGGCCACGAACGGCCGGACGATCGATCTGGTCTGCGCGAATGCCGGGCGCGGGCTCGGCAGGGCGTTCCTCGATCAGGATCTGGCCGAGTGGCGCAAGGTCGTCGATACCAACGTGATCGGCACGGCGTATCTGTTGCAAAAGGTGCTGCCGCCGATGGTTGCGCGCAACGCAGGCAAGGTGCTCGTGACCGGATCGATCGCAGGCTACATCCCCGGTGCGTTCCAGGCGGTGTATAACGGTACGAAGAGCTTCGTCGACAGCTTCGTCGCGGCGATCCAGAACGAGATCAAGGATGCGGACGGCGTCACGGTGACCAACCTGATGCCCGGCCCGGTCGATACCGAATTCTTCGACCGTGCCCACATGCTCGACACCGACGTCGGCACCGATCCCAAGAAGAGCGATCCGGCCGACGTCGCCAAGGACGGCTGGGACGCGCTCATGTCCGGCAAGGCCGCGGTCGTGTCGGGCTGGAAAAACAAGATCCAGTCGGCAGTCGCCAACGTCACGCCCAACGCCGTGCTCGCCGAGATGCACCGCAAGATGGCCGAGCCCGGCACCGCGAACGACTAAACTAGAGTTTCCACAGGAGAGAAGACCATGACACGATTTCTGACTGCTGCTGCGCTGATCGCGCTGCCGATCGCCGCCGTATCGGCGCAGGCACCAATGCCCGCTTCGACCTATGTGATGAAGGCCGGTGCCGGCGACCTCTACGAGAAGACGTCGAGCCAGATCCTGCTCGAGACGACCACTAATCCGAAGCTCAAGAGCTTCGCGCAGATGATGATCACCGATCACACCAAGAGCACCGAGGACGTGAAGGCCGCGGCGATGGCGGCGCATGTGAAGGTCGCACCGCCCAAGCTCGATCCAATGGGCGCGAAGAACGTCGCGGCACTTCGCGCGGCGAAGGGCACGGCGCGCGATCGGCTGTACGTGACGCAGCAGAAGGTGGCGCATGCCAAGGCGCTTACGTTGCAGCAGGGCTATGCCGACAAGGGCACCGTGGCGGGCCTGAAGACTGTTGCAGCCGGGATCGTACCGGTCGTCCAGTCGCACATCACCGAACTGCAGACGATGTAATCATACGGCGTCCTATCGACGGCGGATTACAGACGGCGCTCGCTTCACAAAGCGGGCGCCGTTCTGCATTCGGGACTCCTAATCGTCTGGAAAGCCATCCCCGGCCCCGCTAGGTCAGCGCCATGGAAACCGATATCGCCATCGCTCGCAGCGTCGCCCTGCGCCCTATCGCCGCCATCGCCGAGAGCCTGCACATTCCAGACGACGCGATCGAGCCTTACGGCCGGTACAAGGCGAAGATCTCGCTCGAATGGCTGAACGCACGCAAGTCTTCGCCCAACGGCAAGCTCATTCTCGTCACCGCGATCAACCCGACCCCGGCAGGCGAAGGCAAGACCACCACGTCGATCGGCCTCGCCGACGCGCTCCGCCATACCGGGCGCAAATCGGTACTCGCCCTTCGCGAACCATCGCTCGGACCGTGCTTCGGGACCAAGGGCGGCGCGACTGGCGGCGGTCGTGCGCAGGTCGCGCCGATGGAGGACATCAACCTTCACTTCACCGGCGATTTCCACGCGATCACGGCGGCACATAATTTGCTCGCGGCGATGATCGACAACCATATCCACTGGGGCAACGCGCTCCAGATCGACGTCCGCCGCGTGGTCTGGCGTCGCGTGCTCGACATGAACGACCGGGCGCTGCGCGACATCGTCCAGTCGATCGGTGGCGTCGCCAACGGCTATCCGCGCGAGTCGGGCTTCGACATCACCGTTGCGTCGGAGGTGATGGCGATCCTGTGCCTCGCCGACGGGCTTGCGGACATGGAGCGACGGTTAGGCGACATCGTCGTGGCGTATACCCGTGACCGCAAACCGATCACCGCGCGCGACCTCAAGGCGGATGGCGCGATGGCGGTGCTGCTGGCGGAGGCGATCAAGCCGAACCTCGTCCAGTCACTGGAGGGGACGCCGGCGTTCCTGCACGGCGGGCCGTTCGCCAACATCGCGCATGGCTGCAACTCGGTCATCGCGACACGCGCGGCGTTGTCGCTCGGCGATTACGTGGTGACCGAGGCGGGCTTCGGCGCGGATCTTGGCGCGGAAAAGTTCTTCGACATCAAGTGCCGCCAGGCGGGGCTCGCCCCCGACGCGGTCGTGATCGTCGCGACCGCGCGCGCTCTGAAGATGAACGGTGGCGTTGCCAAGGCCGATTTGGGACGCGAAGACGTCGACGCAGTACGCCAGGGCGCGGTCAATCTCGTCCGTCATATCGAGAACATCCGCCAGTTCGGCGTTCCCGCCGTGGTCGCGATCAACCATTTCTACACCGACAGCGATGCGGAGATTGCCGCGATCGTCGAGGCCGCCGCACACCACGGCTCGCGCGCGATCCTGTGCCGGCATTGGGCCGAGGGTGGCGCTGGCGCGGTCGAACTGGCCGATGCGGTCGCCGAACTTTGCGACACGCACGGGGGCGGGTTCGCGCCGATCTATGGCGACGAACTGTCTCTGTTCGACAAGATCGATACCGTCGCCCGCCGCATCTATCGTGCCGAGCACGCCGTCGCCGAGCCGAGCGTCCTCGCGCAGTTGAAGCGCTGGGAGGATGCGGGATACGGTCACCTGCCCGTCTGCCTCGCGAAGACGCAGTACAGCTTTTCGACCGACCCTGCCCTGCTCGGCGCGCCGACCGGGCACATCGTGCCGGTGCGTGAAGTCCGGCTAGCGGCGGGTGCCGGGTTCGTGGTCGCGATCTGCGGGGAGATCATGACGATGCCGGGCCTGCCCCGCGTGCCCGCAGCGGAAGCGATCCGGTTGAACGACGAGGGGCTGATCGAAGGGCTGTTCTAAAACTCTACAATCCTCCCCCGCCAGGGGGAGGTGGCACCGAAGGTGACGGAGGGGGAGGACAAGGAACGAGCGTTTTGCGTACCTCCCCCTCCGTCTGGCAAGTGCCAGCCACCTCCCCCTGGCGGGGGAGGATTCGCTCCGTCCTACCCGAATATCCGCTTCATCGATCGTTCGAGCATCACGAACTGCCACAAGGTCCGACCGTGTTCCGCACGCCCCATCCGGTGCTCGTCGGCGATCCGCGCGATCGTCGCCATGTCGAACCACCCCGTCTCGCCCAGCGTACGCGACTTGGCGAGCGCGGTCGCCTCGCCCGCTAGCGCACCGCGGAACCAGGCGCTGATCGGCGTCACGAAGCCCATCTTCTGGCGATAGAGGATGTCGCGCGGCAGATACGGCTCCATCGCCTTCTTCATCAGCCATTTGCCCTCGCCGTGCCGCAACCGCATGGTCGCCGGCAGCGTCGCGCAGAACTCTATCAGGCGGTGGTCGAGCAACGGTTCGCGCGCTTCGAGGCCGACCGCCATGCTGGTGCGGTCAACCTTGGTCAGGATGTCGCCGGGCAGCCAATGCTTGATGTCGGCATATTGCGCGCGGTCGATCGCGTCGCGCGCGGGCGCGTTCGCCATCGTCGCGACATAGCGATCCTCGGCACGGTAACCGCCAAGCTTCGCGCGCGCGCCGGCGTTGAACAGCTGCGCGCGAAGTTCGGGCGTGGTGACGCCGACCGAGCGCGCATACGCCTCGCCGCCACCTTGCGCGAGCGCCAGCAGCGTCGACTTCGCGCGCAGCGGCCGCGGCGCCCAGTCGGCCTTCGGATACCAGCGGCCAAGCGTCCCGAAAACGTCGGCGCGGAGATGCGACGGCAGCAAACCGCGGACGCGCTCCTCGACCGATTGGAACTTGTAGCGGCGGTATCCGGCGAGCGCTTCGTCCGCGCCATCTCCGGATAGCGCGACGGTGACGCTTTCCCGAGCCAGCGCGCAGACCTGGTAGGTAGCGAGCGCGGAGGCGTCCGCAAAGGGCTCGTCGAAGCTTGCGACCAGCGTATCGATCAGTCCGAAATCGCCCGACTGGACGACGCGCTCGCGGTGATCGGTGGCAAAGCGGCGCGCGACGGCGTCGGCATAGCCGCGTTCGTCGTGCCCGGCTTCGTCGAACCCGATCGTGCAGGTCCGCACCGCCTTGGGGCTCGCCTCCGCCATCAGCGCGACGACCGCAGAACTGTCCACCCCGCCCGACAGGAACGCCCCGAGCGGCACGTCGGCAACCATCCGCGAACGCACCCCCGCACGCATCCGATCGACCAGTTCCTCACCCAGCGCCTTGGCCGAGCCGGTCGCGCGGTTGGAAAAGTCGACGTCCCACCATTTGCGCGGCTGCGGGACCGACCTGCCGCGTTCGACAAGCAGGAAATGTCCGGCCGCAAGCTTTTTCACGCCCGCGACCATGCAGGAATCATCGGGGACGTACCCGAACGCCAGGTAATCCTCGACCGCGCCGAGATCGGGTACGCGGCGGAGTTGCGGATGCGCGAGCAGGCCCTTCAATTCGGACGCGAACGCCAGCGACCCGTCCGCCAGTTCGACATAATGGAGCGGCTTCACGCCCATCCGGTCGCGCGCGAGGAACAGCGTATGCGCGGCGGTGTCGTGGATCGCGAAGGCGAACATGCCGTTCAGCCGATCGAGCATCGACGGCCCCCAGGCTCGCCAAGCATGCAGCAGGACTTCGGTGTCGCCAGACGTTCGGAAGATCGCGCCCTTGGCGGTCAATTCGTCGCGCAGTTCGGCGAAGTTATAGACCTCGCCATTATAGGTAATCGTCAGGCTGCCGTCGGACATCGGCTGCGGCGAGCCTTCGAGGTCGATGATCGACAGCCGGCGATGGCCGAGACCGACGCCCGGCGCAGTCCAGATGCCGTCGCCGTCGGGGCCGCGATGCGACAGCGCCGCGATCATCGCGTGGACGCGGTTCGGGTCGACCGGCTTGGGCGTACCGGGGTGGAAGATCCCGGCGATGCCGCACATCTAGCGCATCCCCGCGGCGTGATCGGCAACCGGCGCAATCGGCCCGAGCGCGGCGAGGAAGCGCGCGATCGGACGTGGATCGGCGCCCTCGACCGACAGGTGGATCGCCACCGCGCGTTGCGGGCCCCCGAGCAGCCGCGCCTTCATCGTTTCGATCTTCACCAGCGTGTCGTCCTGCGTGGTCGTGTCGCCGACCCGGTACCACGTCGCGACGATCCGCTCTACGGGTCCGGGCGCGGTGATCCGCATGACGCTACCGCCTGCGATATTCGGCAAATCGGCGACGCGGACCCAGCGATCCTCCTCGCGCAGCACGCCTGTCCCGTAGGCGATCAGCTCCTTGCCCTCGTGCTGGCTGCCGAACACCGCGATGCTCATGTCGACCTGCGCACCGGTCGCGTCGGCATAGCGGCCAAACAGATAATGGTCTGCGCCGGGGTAATAGGGCGTCCACGGCGCGCGCGTACTGACGGGAACGCGGTGCCAGCCGGCGATCTCCGGCAGGTCGATATGCGCGGGAAGTGGCTGTGCGCGGCTGGCGACTGCTGTGCTCCACGCCGGGAACACCGCGAACGTGGTGATAGCGAGTGCGGTCGCGATGGCGAGATCGGTCCGTTGACGGGGTGTGACCTGAAGCTTCGCCGGATCGAAGGCGGGATCATCGGGCGCTCGGTCGAACCAGCGCCAGCCGATCGCCAAGACGCCCGCCATGACCAGCGCGAAGAACACCCAGCCATAGACGATGTGATCGATCCCCGTCGCCGCCTCTACCGACGTCAGGTCCGCCGCCCAGATCGTGCCGAACGCGCGGAAGCCGTTGGCGATGACCGGCACAACGATTGACACGGCAAGGAACACCGCGCGGCGCTTCCACGACACGAAGCAGAGGTTGGCAACGAGCACCCCGAACGCGACCATCGCGATGACGAACTTGGCGCCCGAACAGGCTTCGGCCACCTCGAAATAATAGCGGCCGGCGTGGATCAGCACGCCGTCGACCACCGCGGGTACGCCGACGAGGTGCAGCAGCGGCATGACGATCGCGACCGTGACGGTCTGCAGCGGCGGTTCGAGACCCTCGCCGAACGGCACGAGGAAGAACGCATACGCGAGCGGAAAAAGCAGCCCGCGCGCCACGTTGGGGCCGAGAAGCGTCACGACCGCGCCTTGCAGCATCATGACCAGTCCCAACTGGCGCGCGAACCCAACCGAGGCTGCATCGCCCATCAGCCAGCCTAACCCGCCGATCGCGACGAGTGCGAGGCCGGGCCACCAGCCGGTCGGGGTCAGTCGGGCCAGTTCAGTGCGGCGCTGCCAAACGAGCCATGCGATCACGGGGCCGATGAAGAGACAGTGGCCGAAGGTGGTGCTCGTCCACCAGATATGCGCGAGATCGGCAACGTCGCTCCGGAACGCCAGGAGTATCAACACCGCGACGACCGCGAGCGCGATGCCGTGGCGGCGCCAGGCCGTCATGCCGGGAGGCCGAGTAGCGCGTCCAGCGGCGCGAGGCGGGCGTCCCAGCCATAGCGGCGGATCACCTGCGCCCGGGCGGATTGGCCGAGCGATGCCGCGGTGTCGGGAGCTTCGAGCAAGTCGCAGATACGGTCCGCAAACTCCTGAGCATTCGCGGCAATCCGGATCGTGTCGGCATGATCGATGCCTTCGGCCGCTGCCGTCGAGGCAACGACGGGGCGGGCCATCGCCATCGCCTCGAGCACCTTGTTCTGGATCCCGCGCGCGAGCTTCAGCGGGGCGACGCAGACGTCCGCGGCCGCGAGCCAGCCCCGGACGTCGTCGACCGCGCCGGTGACGGTGACGTGATCGCCTGCGAGCGCCTGGACGGCCGCGGTCGGCGCGCGGCCGACGATCGCGTAGTGGGCGGGGTAGCGCTGGCGGACGAGCGGAAAGATGTCGCGTGCGAACCACGTCACCGCATCGATGTTGGGCCGGTAGTCCATCTGCCCGGTGAAGACGAGCAGAGGCAAACCCTCCAACGGCTCCCCCCCGGCGGAGGCCGGGGCCCAATTGGGGGACGTCGGTAACGACGGATTGCGCTCCGTTACAGCGACCTTTCCAATTGGGCCCCGGCCTTCGCCGGGGGGGAGGGAATTACAGGCCGCCGCGACCTTCGTCGCCGGATCGAACTTTGCCGAATCGATCCCGTTCTCGACCGCGATGATTCGCTCGGTTGCCCCACCCCCCCGAAACAGCGCGGCTTCCGCTTCACTGACGAACAGGCTCGCCGACACCCTGCCCGCCACCTCACGCTCGAACGCGCCGAGCAGTCGAGCCTCGCGCCGCATCATCCACCGCATCGGGCCCCGCGCGTCGTTGGCAAACCCAGCGAACTTGGCGGAGTCGACATCGACGAAATCCATCACGACCGGCGGACCACCAACCGGCAGATACTGCGCCATCTGACCGGAGAAGCAGTAGACCCCACTAACCTCAGGCAAAACACGATCGACTGCATCCTGCATCGCCGCGCTCGCAAAGGCGGTCAACGAGACCGGCTTACCGGTTGCGAGCGCTTCAAGCGCAGCACGATTCTGCGACTTCGGACGCGGCAGGATCGTGCAGCTTGCCAGCATATCGGTGAACGACGCAGGCGGATCTAAGTCCCCTTTGTCGTCGGCAAACGCCACCAGATGCACCGGCGTGCGCTTCGCCAGATACTGGAGAATATGGAAACTACGGATCTTGTCGCCGCGGTCGGGCGGGAACGGCACGCGGTGCGCCAGGAAGAGCAGGTTCACCCCAGGCCTCGAGAAATCCACGGTCCTGCTGCGTTGGCGGCCCAGAGCGGCAGCTTCTTCCACGTCCGCACCATCAGCGCATATTTTGGATTAAGCGGGTTCACCTCGCGCGCCGGCCCGTTGCTGCGCTTGGCATAGAGACGCGGTTCGGGCGTGAATCCCCAGTTCTTCTTGAACGCCGCCGCCCCCGTGCCGGTCTTCGAACGCCCGAAATCGAACCGGGTGCAACCCCGCGCGCGGGCGTGTGCCATCAGCGCGAAATACATCCGATCGTTGGCGCGCAATCCTCGCGCCGCATCGGTCCCGCCGCCCCAATAGGGATAGACCGTGCCGTTGAAATACAGGCTCAGGACGCTGGCGACTGCCCTGCCCTCATGTCGAACGGTCAGAACATCGGCATCCATCAGGCTCTCAACACTACGAAAAAGCTCGGCGGGAAAAACCGGTGTGCCGAGATTGCGAACCGACTCCGCATAAACCCGGTAATGCTCGGCGAGCAGTTTCCGGTTGTTGCCGCTCACGATCTCAAGGTCGAAGCCGAGCGCACGGCGGACTTCGGCACGCTGCTTCCGGGGGATCGCGAGCAGTTCCGCATCGTCGTCCGCGGCCAGATCGCGAACGAAGCCGAGATAGCTGGTGTCATCGCTCTCCCAGCCGATCGGCGCAGGACCGCCGCGCAACTCGACCGAGGGGCAGCCGGTGCGCAGCGCGAGGTTCCAAGCCCCCGCCGACAGCGCTTCGACCGCGTCACCCAGAACGCCGCCATCGACACCGAAACCGGTCGACACCAGCGCGCGCCCGAACACCGGCGAACGCATCTCGGTCAACGGCAGCACACCGTCGATCGCGCCTCCGTTCTCCGACACCAGATAATGCGCGCGCTGCCCGCAACCATCCTGCACCGCGAGGCTCCAGGTGGGCAGGTGGAACGGCGTGGCACCATCGCTAGCCTCGATGAACGTCGTGATCCGCGCGCACTCGGCCGGATCGCGAAGGTCGACTTCGCGCACACCGACAGGCATCGGCGCGGTCACGCCAGCCGGGCCGCTTCGCGCGCCACAACCTTATCGACGCGCCCCCAGTCGTGCCGGCTGAGCAGTCCACGCAACTTGCCGGCCATCGCCCCGAGCCGCGAATAATGGCGGATCTTCGAGCGCATCGGTGCCGCGTCGACACGCGGCTGCGACGGATCGATCTCCCACGGGTGGAAGTAGAACATCGCCGGGCGGTCTTCGCGATTGACCTGCCGCACCGCGAGATCGGTGATCGCCGCGGGGAGTAGGCGGAAGAACCCGCCGCCGGTCGCCAGCTTGCGCTCGCCGAACTTGGCCACCGTCACCGGGACTTCAATCAGGGCACTATCGTCAAGCGGCTTGAACCCGTAACGCGGCGCGTCGAGCCAGCCGTAATGATCGTGCTTCACCGGCGCGACGCTGGAGGAATAGGCATAGCCCGCCTCGGCGAGCTCGACATGTGCCCAGGGCGTACGCTGGTCGATCGAGAAGCTCGGTGCGCGATAGCCGGTGACCTTTGCCCCCGCCGCATCCTCGATCGCCGTCCGAGCGCGCACGAGGTCGGCGCGGAAGAACTCGGGCGTCATCGTGAAGACACGCTGGTGATCCCAGCCATGACTAGCGATCTCGTGCCCCGCATTGACGATTCGCCGAATTAGCGCCGGATAGCGATGCGCTACCCAGCCTAAAGTGAAGAACGTTGCCTTTGTGTCGCGCTCGGCGAACAAGGCCAGGACGGCGTCGGTGTTGGCCTCGACGCGCGGCTGGAGCGAGTCCCAGTCGGCCCTGTCGATCACCTTCTCGAACGCGCCGACCTGGAACCAGTCCTCAACATCGACCGACATGCCATTGATAACGGGGCCATTGAGAACAGGCATTTCAGGCAGCATCGTGCCAGGCGGCCACACCGCGGATGGGTGCGTATTCCGGCTTCGTATCGTCGCCCTCGACCCAGTCGACCAGCAGCGTCAGCACGCGACGTAGCGCCTTGTCCTGCATGTCCACCCGCGCCTCGAGTTCAGCGAGTCGCTCCTCGACCGCAGGATCGGTGCTCGGCGTGTCAACACGCGGCGTGGACACGGGTTCGTGCGGTTCGTGCGCGTTATGCGCACCTTTTCCCCGATCCTGCGCAATCATTGGCAGGTCGCCCTCAAGGTCACGCTGTACCGCCCGCACCGTATCGCCGTCGATTACCGTCAAGTCGTCGATCGCCGCATGGAGCATCACCCGCCCGGCAAGCTGGTTCAAACGACGCGGCACACCAGCCGACCCGTTGAAGAACGCCGCAAACGCATCCTCGGTAAAGTCGGGATTCCCCGTCCAGCCGACCACCGTCAGGCGGTGCGCGAGATAGTCGGAGACCTCATGCTCCTCCATCGGATCGAGATGGTGGATCGCGATCACGCGCTGGCGGAGTTGTTCGAGACGCTCCGAGCCGTGGAGCCGGTCGCGGAACTCGGGCTGTCCGAGCAGGACGATCTGCAACAGCGCGTGGCCGCCGGCCTGGAAGTTCGACAGCATCCGCAGTTCTTCGAGCGCATCGACGGGCAAGGCCTGCGCCTCATCGACGATCAACAGCGTCCGCTTGCCGGTGCGCGCGACCGCGTGCAGCCCGCGCTCGATCGCGGTAAGAAGCTCGGCCTTGCTCAGCCCGGCGGGATCGACTTGGAGGTCGGTGGCGACGATCCGCAGCAGGTCGTCCGCCTCGATCGCGGTCGAGACGAGCTTGATCGCGTTCAGTCGCTGAAGGTCGATCGTGTCCATCAAATGACCGACGAGCGTCGTCTTGCCCGCGCCGATATCGCCGGTGATGACGATGAAGCCCTCGCCCTGCGCCAGACCATAGCCGAGATACGCCATCGCCTTGCGGTGGGTGGCGGTCTCGAACCAGAATTTGGGATCGGGGGTGAGCTGGAAAGGCCGACCCGTCAGTCCATAATGTTCATCGTACATAAGCTGCTCGCCTTCAGAACTGGTACCGCGCACCGATCAGCGCCTGCGCCGACCAGTCGCTGTCGAGGTCGCCGACCTTGAAGCTGTAAAGCCCGAGCGACGCGGTGGTGCCGAGACGCCCGAAATTGTGAAAATATGTCCCCGTCCCGCCGTAAGACCACACGCCGGTATCGCCGGTGATGTCGTCGACGCCGCTGTCGTAATAATTGACGAACAGGTCGGCGTTGACGCCGGAAACCGGGGTCAGCCTGCGCGTGTAGAATAGCTGGCCGTAATAGCTTTCGTCATCGAGACCCGCGACGACCAGGCCGGGCGCGAGCCGCGGCGCATAGAGCTTGCGGTTGGCATAGCCGATGCCCGCGCCCCAGGTTGAGCGCCCGCGCGTCGCAGAGATCACGCCGTCGATCCCGCGTGCGCGGTAGCTGGCGGTCGAGATCGACTGGAACACGTCGTTGAGGCAGCCGCCCGGTTGCGCACCGGTGGAGCCGAACACGCAGCCATTAAACTGCTGGCCGAAACCCTGCTGGTTGCCGCTCAGGAAGCTGGTCGGCAAATTGCCGATACCCGTCCGGAGCTGACGGCCGAAGGTCTGCACGCCGTCATACACGTTGACCGCGAGGCCGACGGAGTCCGATGCCTGATAGGTCGCGGTGCCGGTGTAGCTGAGCGATCCGTAGCGGCGCCCGACATGCCCCTCCACCGAGGTCCGGCGATTGGGCCGCCAGACGACGCCGGCGTCGTAATAGATGCCGTCGGTGCGGTAGGCGACGCGGCGCGGCGATGCCTCGTTGGTGACGAAGCGACCGTCGCGATCGAGCACGGGCGTGCCGGTCGCGTCGACGACCGGATCCTTCTGGCTTGTCTCGATCTTCTCGTAACCGACGCCGGCGGTGAGCGCGACATAGGGCGAGATCGGCTGGAGTATGTCGCCGCGGCCGTAATAGCCCTCGTAACGCTGCTTCAACTGGCTGGCGGTCTCGCGGTCGTAAGCGCCGCTGACCGTGAGCCCGAACGGAGCGATCGCACCGGGGCGCACCGAAGCGCTGGCGGTCACGGTGTTGCCGATCGAATCGTCGTAATAATCGAGCCGTTGCCCGCCCAGGCCCGCATCGCCGAACGTCGGCGTATCGACCTTGGTATAGCCGAGCCGGTAGTTCGCGTTCAGCGTCACCGGGCCGGCGTTGCTGGTGAAGCTGGGGCCGGCATAGACCGAATAGATCTGGCTGACGTTGCTGACATTGCCGACGAGGACGCCGGGCGCCGCGCCTCGGATATCGGAACGCGACCGGGTGGCGATACCGGCAGCCTCAAGCGTGAGGTTCGGCGTGACGCGGGCATCGACGCGCGCGAGGCCCGAATGGATATCATCGTCGCCGAGACGATCGCCCCAGCCGAATCGATGCTCGTACCGATAGCTGACTTGGCCCGAGATACGCTGGGTCTGGACCGCCGCGTCGACGCCGGCGGCGAGGCTGGTATAGGTCAGCACGTCGCCACCGTTGAGGTCGGCGGACAGCGTCTGGTTTGCCTCGACATACGGATTGATCGTGATGCGGCGAGACGATTGCGCGGGTTGCGTCGGCAGATCGGCCTGCGCGACGACCGGCGTCGCGGGCAGTGCCGCGAGCACGCAACTGCCGGCGATCAACGCCAGCTTCCGGGCCATCCGCCTGGTGTGCAGTGTCCGCATCACGACGCATGCCCGTAATAGCTGCCGAACCGCGCCCCGCCCTGGACGAACGACACGGCGTTCAGCACGAGCTGGATATGCTCGCACCCGTCGAGCAGGTTCACCGCGGCCCGCAGTTCGTTCTCGGGGGTGTGGTCCGCGCGGACGACGAGCATCACCTGCCCTACCCGCATCGCCAGTACCGATGCCGGCGATGCCGCCAGCGCAGGGGGCGAATCGAAGATCACGACACGCCGCGGATTGGCCTCGAGCAGCCGCGCGATCACCGACTTGGTCCGCGCGCTGGCGAGCAGTTCGGTATCCATGCTGGTCTTGGACCCGGCAGGCAGGATCGAGAGATGCGGCACGTCGGTCTGGATGACGAGATCCTCGACGTCGATCCGGGTATCGCCCAGCGCATCGAGCAGTCCGGGGCCATCGGTGAGGCCAAGCTGCGCGACGACATCGGGCTTGGCGACGTCGGCATCGACCAGCAGCACTTCGGTGTCACGCTCGGCGGCGATCGAGAGCGCGAGGTTGATCGCGCAGAACGTCTTGCCGTCGCCGGGGCGCGCCGAGCAGACCAGGATCATGCGCGCCTTGTCGGCGCTGCCGCTCTCCGCGATCCGCGCGCTGGTGATCAGCAGCTGCCGCTTGATCAGCCGGAACTCCTCGGCAAGCGGGCCGACCGGCGCGCCGGGGACGATCATGCCGTTCGCCGCCAGCATCCCGCGATCGATTCGCACGGTGTCGGATGCTTCGTCGGGCAGGTAGAATTCGTCGGGAAGCTCGTCACCGACCGGTGCGCGCAGTTCTTCCGGGATCGCGAGGAAGGTGGGGTCGACAAATTCGTGCGGCGGCTCGGCCTCGGGTAGCGGCGCAGACGTCGCAGCAGGCGTCGCTTCGACCTGCGTTTCAAACTTCGGCGACTCGGGTTCCGGCACCTCGACGACGGGGGGGACCACGGGCGCGACCGCGGGCACAACCGGGGGCGCGTCGACCTGCGGCAGAGTCGGCGCGACGGTACCGCGCATGCGGGCGTGCGCGTTGAAATCATACACCTTGGCCGCTCTTTCGAGCAGCGAGGGTTCGCGATCAGGCTTCGTCACGGTCATCCCCCTATGCCGCCAGTCCGCGCTGGAGGATCTCTACCCCCAGCAACAAGACATAGGCGACGCCCAGTGCGGCCGTACCGCCCAGGAACATCTTCAACTTGTGCCGACGCTGGCCGGATTGCACGCGCGTCACCACTTCGCCAATCGACCCGATCACCGGCATGCCTGCCGCCTTTTCGAGTCGCGCGGTCGTCGCGAACGTGGATCGCAGCTGCCCCATCGCGAAGGCCGCGCCAATTCCCGCCGCGAGTCCCGCGATCAGAACCCCCGTGAGTAGCAGCAATCTGTTCGGCGCGCTCGGCTTGCTCGGCATCGTCGGCGGATCGATCACGCTGAACTTCACGTGATCGCTCTGCGACTGCGCTTGACCCACGATCGCGGTCTGCTCGCGCTGTTTGAGCAGCGCGTCGTACTGGTCCTTCAGCACCTGATAATCGCGATCGATCGAGCCCTGTTCGGCGGCGACTTCCGGATCGCCCGACAGCTTCGAATTGAGCAGGTCGAGGTCGCCCTGCAACTGGCTCCGGCGCATCCGCAGCGAGGCGACCGTGGCGGTGCGATCCGCGACCATCGACTGGAGCGACGCGTAGAGCGGGTTCTGCGCGCTGCCCCCTGCACTGCCGCCTGCCAGCGGCTCGCTGCGCGCGGCCGCGGTGGCCGATGCGAGCTGGCTCTTCAGCGCGATTACGTCGGGATGGTTCTCGGTATAGCCGCGCGCGCGGGCATCGGCGAGCTGACCCTGGATCGCCTGGAGCCGAGCGCGCGCCGGCCCGGCCGCGCCGGCGACGCCCCCCGTCCCCGCGACCGTCGCCGGCGTCCCGGCCATCTGGCCCTGGACCGCGGCAAGGCTCGACTGCGCGGCGGCGAGATCGCCATCGACCTGCGACATCTGCGACCGCGCCGCGCTGATCCGGTCGCTGACCGAACCCGTGCCGGGCAGAGCGCCGAGATAGCGGTTCTGGAAGTCGGCGCGCTTGGCCTCGGCATCGGCGAGCTGCTTCTGGCGCGAGGCGAGCTGCTGGTCGAGGAAGGTCAGGCTCTGCGTCGTCTTCGAGCGATCGCCGGCGAGGTTCTGCTCAACGAACAGGTCAATCAGCTTCTGCGTGATCTGGCGTGCGAGTTTCGGGGTCGCGGCGCTGGTCGTGATCTGGAACAGATTATCCTGTTGCGACACGATCTTGATGTTCGGGGCCAGCGCCGCGACGCGGTCGGCGACGTCGCGGTCGCTCGACACGGTGTTCGCGAGATCGGTGCCGCGCACGACCTTTTCGAGGTTCACCGCGGAGATCAGCGTCGTACGGATCGTATCGACCGTCATCGGCGCGACCTGTGGCACGCCGTCCATGCCCGAGGGCAGGATCGTCTGCATCTGCACGAACACGCGCGCGGTCGAATCGTAGCGGCTCGGGATCTGCGACACGACCAGCCAGCCGAGCACGCACACGCCCCATGCCACCGCCAGCGCCAGCCAGCGCCGCGTCCAGATCGCATGGAGCGCGATCCGTACCTCGTCGTAGATCCCGTTCATCCCGATCGCCTCAGAACATCGATTCGGGGATGATGATCACGTCGCCCGGCGCGAGGCGGACGTTGGCCGACGAATCGCCCTTCTTGAGCAGGTTGTTGATCTGCAACCCGAACTCGGTCTGCTTGCCAGTCGCACGATCGTAGCGCACCAGCCGTGCCTTGTTGCCCGCCGCATACTGGCTGAGCCCGCCGACCGCGATCATCGCATCGAGCAACGTCATGTTGGCGCGGTAGGGGATCGACGCGGGCTTCTCGGTCGCACCGACGATCCGGACCTGCTGGCTGTAGGTGCCGCTGAAATTCTCGACGATCACCGAGACGATCGGGTCCTTGATATAGGCCCCGAGCGCCTTCTTGATGTCGTCGCTGAGCATCGCGGGCGTCTTGCCGACCGCGGGCAGGTCGTTGATCAGCGGCGTCGTGATCCGGCCGTCGGGACGCACCTGGACCTTCGACGACAGCTCTGGATTGCGCCAGACGAAGATGTTGAGCTGATCGAGCGGGCCGATCACATATTCCTCGCCCGGCAATTCCTGCTTCGCGACGAATGAGGCGGGCGGCAAGGCGGGCGGCGTGCTGCCGGTCGTGCACGCGCCGAGCGTGGTCGCGGCGAGGCCTAGGGTCAGCAGGGATTTCGATACAGTTCCGGAACGCATGGGTAACTTTCTCCTGGCGCCGCACCGTCCATCGGTTGCCCGACGGGCGGCTAACTCAGCCTTCGCTATGCAAGTAACAGGTGAAGATAGCGTTAGGAGCGCCCCGTAACCATGCCCCGCCAAGGCACTGCAACTGCGCCTTATATACCAGTAACGATCTCGGACGCCGGTGGATGCCCGAGAAACGCAGTCGGGCTGGCGCTCGCCCCGTAGGCGCCGGCCATGAAGATTGCGATCAGGTCGCCGACGTGGACGGGGGGGAGCGCGACCTTGTCGCCGAGGCGGTCGAGCGGGGTGCAGAGCGGACCGACGACGGAGACGGTTTCGGTCGGCGTGTGGCCCATCCGCGCGGCGACCGCGATCGGGTAGTTGCGGCGGACGACGGTGCCGAAATTGCCACTCGCGGCGAGCTGGTGGTTCAGGCCGCCGTCGACGATGACGAAGGTCTCGCCCTGGCTTTGCTTTATGTCGATGACGCGGGTGAGGTAGACGCCTGCTTCGGCGACGAGCCAGCGGCCGAGTTCGATCGCGAATCGGGTTTTGGCGAGGATCGCGGGGCGGGATGCGAGTGCTTCGGCTAGCGCGTCGCCGACCCGTTCGACGTCGAGCGCCGCGTCGCCGGCGAAGTACGGCACGCCGAAACCGCCGCCGAGATTGACGAGCGGTGGGGCGACGCTCGCCTCTTCTGCCAATCGCGCCGCGAGTGCGATCGTCGCAGCCTGCGTCTCGATGATCGCACCGGCATCGAGCGCCTGGCTGCCGGCGTAGATATGGAACCCGCGCCAGTCCGCACCCGCTGCTAAAATCGCCTTCACGAGCGCGGCCGCCCGCACTGCATCGACCCCGAACGGCGACGCGCGCCCGCCCATTCGCATGCCTGAGCCGCGCAGTTCGATATCGGGGTTCACGCGGACCGCCATGCGCGGTGTGTGGCCGAGGCGGTCGCCGATCGCGAACGCCCGCGTGGCCTCGCCTTCCGATTCGACGTTGAGCGTGGCGCCGGCGGTGATCGCGGCGACGAGTTCGTCGTCGCGCTTGCCGGGCCCCGCGAAACTGATCGACGCGGCGGGTTTGACGATCATAGCCTTCGCGAGTTCGCCCGAGGAGGCGACGTCGAGCCCGTCGACCAGCGGGGCGATCGCGGCTAGCAGGTCGGCGTGTGGATTGGCCTTGATGGCGTAATGCAGATCGATCGCCGGCATCGCCGCGCGGAACCGTGCGATGCGGGCGGCGACGATCTCTATGTCGTAAACGAACATGGGCGTGTCGCCTGCCTCTACAGCCCAACCATCGGCAGGCCGACCGCCGATCGTTAGCGCCCCCGACTGCGCAACAAACTCACGAGGAAGAGCACCCATCGGTTTCATGACGCGCTCCCTTCCGTGTTCCCCCGGGAAGGCGGGGGCCCAGACTGGACTCCCGCCCTCGCGGGAGAATAAGCTTTTACCTCCGACGCGATGGCAGATCTGTCCAACTTCCCATTGGCATTACGCGGTAATTCATCCCGCCATAGATACACACCCGGCTGCATGAAGCTCGGCAGAGCAGTCCGCAACCGCGCCCGCAACGCCGGCTCCTCACCCGCATCCCCCGCCAGCATCACGACGATCGCCTGCCCCAGTCGCTCGTCCGGCACACCGACTGCGACTGCCTCGCGCGCCTCGCCGCCTGCCAACACCGCCTCCTCGATTTCGAGCGGACTGATCCGGTTGCCTGCGCTCTTGATCATCTCGTCGTCGCGGCCGACGAATCGGAGCAAGCCGTCCTCGCCCTCGACGACGGTATCCCCCGACCAGACCGCCATGCCGCCCCCACGAGGCGCTGGGCGGAACCGCTGCGCCGTCCGCGCCGCGTCCTGCCAATAGCCTTTGGCGACGAGCGGCCCCGAATGCACGAGTTCCCCCGCCTCACCCGGCGCAGCGCGCGTGCCGTCGGGCTTCACCACCGAAACCTCGGCGAACGGGATTGCACGCCCCATCGCGTCGGGATGCGTATCGATCAGCGCCGGGTCGAGATACGTCGACCGGAACGCCTCGGTCAGCCCGTACATCGCGTACACCTTCGCCGCCGGGAACCGCTCGCGAAGTCCGCGCACGAGTCGCGGCGTCAGCGCGCCGCCCGAGTTGGTCAGGCGCTTCAGCCGCGCCACCGTCTCCGCCGGCCACTCCGCTTCCAGCAACTGGACCCACAGAGGCGGCACGCCCGCGAGCGTCGTCGCCTCGACCCGCTCGACCGCCTTCACCACGTCGCGTGCGACGAGGTAGTCGAGCGGCGCTACCGACGCGCCGGCTACCCATGCGGAGAATAGTTGGTTCTGGCCGTAGTCGAACGACAAGGGCAGGACGCCGAGCACGCGGTCTTCAGGCTCCAGCTTCAGATAGTGCGCGACGGAGATCGCGCCGAGCCACAAGTTTGCGTGGCTTAGCATCACGCCTTTCGGCCGGCCGGTGGAGCCGGACGTGTAGAGGATCGCGGCCAGGGTATCGGGGTCGGCGTCGGATGGAGCCAACATTCCATTCCCCCACAACGGCAGGGGGCCAGGAATCACTGGCGTCGCGCTCTGCAATGCTGGGCCCCCGCGTTCGCGAGGGAACAGAGAAAGAAGATCGGCCTCGTCCACGGTCGCGCAGCCATCCGGTACGTCGCCAGCGTCTAGCGTCCCGGCCCGCGCGCTTTGGGTCACCAGTAGGCGAGCGCCGCTATCTCCCAGAATATGCGCGACCTGCGCCCTTCGGAGCAGGGGGTTGACCGGGACATGCACCAGCCCTGCCCGCGCCGCCGCGAGCGGCATCATGCAAGCGACGCGCGTCTTCGGTAGCCACGTCGCGACGCGGTCGCCCGCCGACAGCCCCCGGGCAGCGAGCCACCCCGCCGATGCACCGACGCCTGCCTCAAGCTCAGCAAACGTCATCGTGCCCGCCTTGTCGACCAGCGCGACGGCATCCGGCGCACCACGCAGCGCGATATGGTCGATAGGGTACGGCTTGGGGTCGAGCGCGATCATGCGCTCCTAATAGCGCCAAGCCCCGTTAGCGCGAACCCGTTGCCGAATTCACCCCCACACGCTAGCGGGGCCGGGTTCCTAACCGTTCAGGCGATGCTCGTGATCTTCGAAGGCACTTCCCAAGTCGAAACGACGGTACGCGCCGTCCTCGCCGATATCCTTGGTCTGAGCGCGGACCGCGTCGCCGCGTTCACCGCCGACACGCCGCTGTTCGGCGCGCTGCCCGAACTCGATTCGATGGCGGTGGCAAGCGTGCTGACCGAACTCGAAGACCGCCTCGGCATCCTGATCGAGGACGACGAGATCGACGGCGAGATGCTCGAGACATTCGGCGCACTCGTGCAGTTTGCCGCGAGCAAGGCACTGGTCTAGCCTTAACGGGCGGTCTAGCCTCACCCGGGATGACCGCCCTGCGCTTCGATACCTATGACTGGAGCGGCGGCCGCGAAGCGATGCTGCGGTTCGGCCCCGATGCCGGCCCGATCGTCATCGCCGCCCCCCCGCTGTTCGAGGAAGCGAACCGGACCCGCCAGTTTCTGGTCACAATTTTACACGAACTTGCGGATCATGGGATCGGCAGCGTGCTCCCCGATCTCCCCGGCACCGGCGAAAGCGTCGTCGTTACCGGCGAAGCGCGACTCCGCGACCAGCGGACAGCCTATACCGAGCTTGCTCAGCAACTCGGCCGGAACACTTACGGCATTTCGATAAGAAGCGGCGCGCTCTTCGATACCGACGCGGCCCTCGCCGGACGATGGCTGCTGTCCCCGCAAACCGGCGAAGACCTGTTGCGTGAACTGGACCGCGTGCGAGTGGCCTCCCGCTCCGCTCGAGCTAGCGACACCGGATATGCGGGCAACACGCTGTCCCGCGAAATGCTGGCCGACCTCCGCGACGCCACACCCTATGCTGGTATCGGCCCCCTGCGAGGTGTCAGGCTCGAATCCGATCCGCGCGACGCAGACGTGAAATATGCCGCCTCACCGCTGTGGCGTCGGTCAGAGCCGGACAACGATACTGCGCTAGCTCAGATAGTTGCCGACGACATCTCACACTGGATCGCAGCATGCGAACGCTGATCGCATTCCCTTGCGAAGGCGAAAGCCTCGCCGCAACGCTGGACGAGGCAGATGGGTCGACAGGACTGCTCATCGTGTCTGGCGGCAATGAAATTCGCAGCGGTGCCCATCGCGGCATGGCGATGCTAGCGCATCGACTGGCCGCCGCTGGCACACCCGTATTCCGTTACGACCGCCGCGGCGTTGGAGACTCGACGGGCGACAATAAGGGCTTCCTTAACGCCGAACCTGACCTGATCGCAGCCGCCTCTGCTTTCCGCCGCGCGGCACCTAGGGTCACCAGATTGGTCGGTTTCGGCAATTGCGACGCGGCCAGCACGCTCGCGCTGTTCGGACGATCGGCGAGGATTGACCGGATCATCGTGGCCAATCCCTGGGTCGTGCAACCGATCGACGACCTGCCCCCCGCCGCCGCCATCCGAGCCCGCTATCACAGCGCGCTTCGCGACCCCGCAACCTGGCGACGCGCGCTGACGGGACAGGTCAGCATTGCCAAGCTTCTCAGAGGCTTGAAAAGGGTGGTGACCGCCAAGACTCAAGAGCGTGCTTCACTGGCAACCAATGTTTTGACCGCACTTGACCACTGGCACGACAACGCCGGCATCGTCCTTGCAAGTGGCGACGCGACCGCGATCACCTTTGCCGCCCGGTATCGCGGTAACGCGAAAGTGAAGCGGTTCGACACGGCGTCCCATAGCTTTGCCGGGGCGGAGAACGCCGCAGCGCTCCACGCCGCGATCGTTGACGGGATGGCGCAGGAGTAGCTGCTCCGGTCCTGATGAACGCAGGACCAGAGCCATAACCGCTATCGTTTGGAAACCTTGATCCTGACTTTCGTCAGGATGATGACGAAGGACGCGAGCGTTATTCCGCGGCTTCGGCCAGCTCCGCAAACTCGGCTGCCGCGAGGAACCGCTCGGCATCCAGCGCCGCCATGCATCCCGTACCCGCCGCGGTCACGGCCTGCCGATACACCTTGTCCGCGACATCGCCACACGCGAACACGCCCTCGACGCTGGTCCGCGTCGAACCGGTCTCGACCGAGATATATCCGTCCGAATCGAGATCGATATGACCGCGGAACAGTTCCGTCGCCGGATGATGCCCGATCGCCACGAACCCGCCGTCAACCGCAAGCCGCGAGCGCTCGCCGGTCACCGTATCCTCGAGCTCCAGCGCGACCAGTCCCGCATTACCGCCGCCATCGACGAACTCGCGAACCTCCTTGTTCCAGAGCACCGTCACGCCCTTGTGTGCGAACAGCCGTTCCTGGAGGATCTTCTCCGACCGCAGCGAATCGCGACGGTGGATCAGCGTCACGTCGGGCGAATGGTTGGTGAGGTACAGCGCCTCCTCGACCGCGGTATTGCCGCCGCCGATCACCGCCACCTTCTTGCCTCGGTAGAAGAACCCGTCGCAGGTGGCGCAGGCGCTGACGCCCTTGCCCTTCATCGGTTCCTCGCTGTCGATCCCGAGCCACTTCGCCTGCGCGCCGGTCGCGATCACCAGCGTATCGCCCTCGTACACGTCGCCGCTGTCGCCGATCAGGCGGAACGGGCGGCTGGTGAGGTCGACCTGCGTGACGGTGTCCCACATCATTCGCGTGCCGACATGCTCGGCCTGTGCCTGCATCTGCTCCATCAGCCACGGCCCCTGGATCACGTCCTTGAAGCCGGGATAGTTCTCGACATCGGTGGTCGTGGTCAGCTGGCCGCCGGGCTGGATGCCCTGCACGACGATCGGCGCCATCCCGGCACGCGCGCCATAGATCGCGGCGGAGAGCCCGGCGGGGCCCGAGCCGAGGATGAGCATGCGTGTGGTATGGGTAGTCATTGCAGTTCCTTGGAGATTCGAGACTGCATCTAGGGGATGCGCGGCCGGATTTGAACCGCCGGTAAATCTGTGGTGCCTGCATCGAAAGCTTTGCCACTGCGTTGGACGATAAAAGCGGAGATGAGCATGAGCGACGACCGGACCGTAGAGATCGAGGATTACACGGCACCAGCAGGCGGCTGGGGCTCGATGAAGTCGCTCGTCGAGATTTCCGCGCGCGAGAAGGTCGGGCCTGAGGTGATCCGCGAACTCGCCCGGCAGAACAAGCCGGATGGCTTTGCGTGCGTGAGTTGCGCGTGGGGCAAGCCCGCGCATCCGCACGTCGCCGAGTTCTGCGAGAATGGCGCGAAGGCGACGGCCTGGGAGCTGACCTCGTTCCGTGTGACTCCGGCGTTCTTCGAGCAGCATACGGTCAGCGAGCTGATCGGCTGGAAGGATTACGATCTCGAGCAGGCCGGGCGGCTTACGCATCCGCTGAAATATGATGCTGCGACCGACAAGTACGCGGCGTGCAGCTGGGACGAGGCGTTCGCGGGCATTGGCGCCAAGCTGAAGACCTATGATCCGACCAAGGTCATCTTCTACGCGTCGGGTCGCGCCAGCCTCGAGACGTCGTACATGTATAGTCTGCTCGCGCGGATGTATGGCAGCCAGAACCTGCCCGACAGTTCGAACATGTGCCACGAGACGACCTCGGTAGGGCTGAAGTCGGCGATCGGTTCCGCGGTCGGCACGATCCACCTGTCTGACTATGAGAAGTGCGACGCGATCTTCTACTTCGGGCAGAACCCAGGTGTGAACAGCCCGCGGTTCCTGCATCCGCTACGCGATTGTGCGAAGCGTGGCGTCGAGATCGTCGTGTTCAATCCGCTCAAGGAGCGCGGACTGGAGAAATTCCAGGACCCGCAGAACCCGATCGAGATGGTGACGGGCAAGTCGACGCCGATCGCCTCGCAATATCACCAGCTGAAGACTGGCGGCGACGTCGGCGCGATCATGGGGATGTGCAAATATCTGATCGAGGCCGACGACAACGCCAAGCGGATCAACGGCCTGCCCGTGCTCGACCACGCGTTTCTCGCCGAGCACACGACCGGATTCGAAGCCTTCGCCGACGTCGCGCGTGCGACCGAATGGGCGACGATCGAGCATGAAAGCGGCCTGCCCCGTACCGAGATCGAGGCAGCGGCGAAGGTCTATGCCAAGTCCAAGGCGGTCATCGCGGTCTACGGCATGGGGCTGACGCAGCATGTCGGCGGGATCGACAACGTCCACATGCTCGTCAATCTGATGCTGCTCCGCGGCAATATCGGCAAACCGGGCGCCGGCATGGGTCCGGTCCGCGGGCATTCCAACGTGCAGGGCCAGCGCACCGTCGGCATCACCGAAAAGCCCGAACTCGCCCCGCTCGACAAACTAGCCGAGCAATACGGGTTCGAACCGCCCCGCGAGAAAGGCTGGGATACGGTCGAGGCGTGCGAGGCAGTCCTCGACGGCAGCGCGCAGGCGTTCGTTGGCCTTGGCGGCAATTTCGTTCGCGCGATCCCGGATCATGCGCGGATGGAAGCCAAATGGCGCGGGCTCGACCTGACCGTGCATATCGCGACCAAGCTCAACCGCTCTCACCTTCTGCCCGGCGAAACGTCGTATCTGCTTCCCTGCCTTGGCCGGATCGAAACCGACATGCAGGGCACCGGGCCGCAAAGCGTGTCGATCGAGGATTCGTTCAGCCAGATCTACGGCTCGAAGGGCAAGGCGACGCCGGCTGCCGAGACGTTGCTGTCCGAGCCCGCGATCGTCGCTGGGATCGCCAAGGCCACGCTGGCGCCTAATCCGAAGCTCGATTGGGACGCGTGGGTGCGTGATTACGCGCGCGTCCGTGATGCGATCGAGGTGACGTATCCCGACCTGTTCAAGAACTTCAACGACCAGATGTTCACGCCGGGCGGCTTCTGGAAGGGCGTGCCCGCAGCGCATCGCGAGTGGAAGACGAAGAGCGGCAAGGCGGAGATCAACGTCCCGCAGGCGCTGAACGTAACCGGGTTCGAAGAGGCTGAGGGACGTTTTCGATTGATGACGCTGCGGTCGAACGACCAGTTCAACACGACCGTCTACGGCTATCACGACCGTTTCCGCGGCGTGAAGGGCACGCGCGACATCGTATTCATGAACCGCAGCGACATGCTCCGGATGGGGATCACCGACGGCGACGACGTCGATCTGGTCGGCGACGCAGGCGACAATTCGGATCGCCGACTGAACAAGCTGCGCGTGGTCGAATATGCGATTCCCGAGGGCTGCCTCGGCGCCTATTACCCCGAGTGCAATCTGCTCATACCGGTTGCTCACCATGCCCGCGAAAGCCATGTTCCGGCAGCGAAATCGGTGCCGGTGCAGATCGAGAAGACGCGCTGACCGAGCAGCGTATTCTCGGCGTCGTGCTGGCGGGCGGGCGGTCGTCGCGCTTCGGGTCCGACAAGGCGATGGCGGTGTTGGACGGGCGTGCGTTGGCTGAGCATGCGCGGGCGCTGCTGTCGCGTCATGTCGAGACCGCGGTGATTGCGGGGCGCGATGGGGCGATCCCTGACCTGCCAAGGGCAGATATCGGACCATTGGGGGGCATCGCTGGCGCGCTCGGTTATGCGGCCTTGCACGGCTTCACGTCGGTGTTGACGATCGCGTGCGACATGCCGTGGTTGCCGGACGGGTTGCTGACGGCGCTGTCCCGACGTGCTTCCGCCTATTGTCCCGACGCTCCGGTGCTCGGGCATTGGGAGACGGGATTGCTTGGCAATTTGCTGACCCATATCGCGACCGTGCCGCGACGCTCGGTGCGCGGTTGGGCGGAAGCGATCGGGGCTATCCCTATCCCGGCGGGTGCGCCTATCCCGAACGTCAACACGCCGCAGGACCTCGATACCTTATGACCACGTCGCGCAACCAAGCGATCAAGATCCTGCGACCTGATTCGATTACTATGAGCGAACGCGCCATTGCGATCGAAGTCCCTGTCGCGATCGAGATCGACGGGCTTGGTTATGCGGTGATGATGATGACGCCGGCCGACTTGGCCGAGTTCACGACCGGCTTCCTTTTGACGGAGCGGCTCGCGGACAGCGCGGACGACGTGCGCGACATCGATATCTTCGAGGCGGAGGCGGGCTGGATCGTTCGCGTCGGGCTGTCCGATCGGTGTAAGGGCCGCATCCACGACCGCGTCCGCCACCGGACCAGCGACACGAGTTGCGGGTTGTGCGGGATCTCCGGGCTCGAACAGCTCCGCAAACCGGTCCCGAGGACGCCGCCAAAGCCCGATACGCCCGTGGACGCGCTGTTTGCCGCGCTGGGTGGGCTACGCGCTCACCAGCCTCTGAACGCGGCTACGGGCGCGATCCACGCTGCTGCTGCGTGCGACCGCGAGGGTCGAGTCGTTGCGGCGTATGAGGACGTCGGCCGTCACAATGCGCTCGACAAGCTCGTTGGCGGCATCGCCGTCGCTGGGCAGCCGATCGACGGCTTCATCCTGGTCACGTCGCGGATCAGTTTCGAGATGGTCGACAAGGCGCTGATCGCCGGGGCTCCGATGCTGGTGGGAATCTCCGCGCCGACCAGCCTGGCGATCTATCATGCGCGTGAGCACGGCCTGACGCTGCTCGCGCTCGCCCGCAGCGACGCGATCCTGGTGGTCAACGATCCCTGGGAGGTGTTCGCGTAGCAGCAGGCCTGCCGCTGCTACACGAAACCGCCGTTACTTGGCGGCCTGTACCACGTCCGTCTTCGACGCGACCAGATAGCCGCCGACGACGAAGACCAAGGCACCGATCGTGTTGCCGACGGTGACGATCGCGAGATTGCGGATCATGCCGGCGAGGTCGATCGACGAGTTGGGCACCAGCAGGCCGAGCGTCAGCGCGGTCATGTTGGCGACCGAATGCTCGAACCCGGCGGCGACGAACGCGAGCAGGATCCAGGCCATCGCGATGCACTTGGCGGTGTCGCCGGTCATCCGTGCCGCGGTCCAGATCGCGAGGCAGACGAGCCAGTTGCACAGGATCGCGCGGGCCATCAGCGCGGTCGCGTCGACCGACACCTTGTGCACGACGTACGCGTGGAACATCGTATCGGCGTTGGCGAAGATCGCGCCGCCGCCGCCCGCCGCGAACACCACCGACAGCACGACACCGCCGACGAGGTTGCCGATCCACACGACGACGGCGAGCTTGAGCGCGTCTCCGATCGTGATCGTCCGGCGCGCGAGGCCGAAGCCGAGATACATCACGTAGCCGGTGAACAACTCAGCGCCGGCGAATACGGTCAGGATCAGCCCGAGCCCGAAGGTCGCGCCCATTACCAATGGTCGCACGCCGGGTTCGAGCCCCGAGCCCGTGCTGAGCGCGAGGATCATCGCGATGCCGATATACGTGCCCGCGAGGATCGCGCCCGCAAAGAACCCCGCGGGAGAGCGCCGCAACGCCTCCGCCTTGGTCGCCGCGAGGGTCGCATAGGTGTCGATCGTCGACGAATAGCCGGTGCTCATGCGTGTACTTTACTCTCGTGCCCGACGATCCCCGCGCGCACCACGCCGCGATCCGAACCCATGTCGGCAGCGGCGGGACGGACGGTCACCGGGATGGATTTATAGGAGGGGGTGAAGCTCTGCGGATCGTGATCCTCGAGCGCGATCAGCGGCTGCGTCTCGGGGTAATAGGAGGCGACGCAGCCATCGGGCAGCGCGTAGCGGACCAGCATCAGCTTCTGCACGACACGATCGGGCCGGGCGAACTGAAGCGCGGTGGCGATGTCGACGACGTCACCCTCCTTATGCCCGAGCCGCGCCATGTCGCGCTCGTTCATGAACAGGATGTCGCGGCGCCCGAATACGCCGCGATAGCGGTCGTCGAGGCTGTAGACGGTGGTGTTGTACTGATCGTGCGCGCGCAGCGTGGTGAGCCGCAGCACGGTCGGATCGCTTGCGCTCTCGTCCTCCTCGACACCCTTGGCGACGATGAAGTTCGCCTTGCCGCTGTCCGTCTTCCACTCGCGCATCGCGGCCGAGTTCGGCAGGTGGAAGCCGCCCGGCTTGCGGATGCGTGCATTGTAGTCGGCGAACGCGGGGAAGACCGCCTCGATCTTGTCGCGGATCAGGCTGTAGTCGCCGACATACGCATCCCAGTCGATCTCGATCGGCGTGCGGCCCTTGGCGGCAAAGGTCGCTTTGGCGATCTCGCCGACGATCCAGATTTCGGACTTCACGTTGTCGCCCGGCGGCATCAGGAACCCGCGCGAGGCGTGGACCATCGACATCGAATCCTCGACCGTCACCGATTGTTGCCCGGTCGCCTGCATGTCGAGTTCGGTCCGGCCGAGACACGGCAGGACGTACGTCGCCTTCGCCATCAGCAACTGCGTGCGGTTGAGCTTGGTGGTGATGTGGACCGCGAGGTCGAGGTTGCGGAAGCCCTCCGCGCACGCCTGCGGATCGGACGAGGCGATCGCGAGGTTGCCGCCGAGGCAGACGATCGCCTTGGCGTGGCCGTCGCGCATCGCGGCGATGCTCTCGACTACCGAATGGCCATGCTCGCGGGGCGGCTCGAACCCGAACACGTCGCGCATGTTGTCGAGCAGCAGGGGCATCGGGCGCTCGGTGATGCCGACGGTGCGGTCGCCCTGGACGTTGCTGTGGCCCCGCAGCGGGCAGATGCCTGCGCCTGGCCGGCCCATGTTACCGCGCAGGAGAAGCAGGTTCGCGATCTGCTGGACGTTGGTCGTGCCGGTGCGGTGCTGCGTGACGCCCATGCCGTAGCAGCAGATCGTCGACTTCGACTTCGAATAGGCGAGTGCGACCTCTTCGAGATCAGTGCGCGAGAGGCCGCTGGAGCGCTCGATATCCGCCCATTCGGTGGTGGCGAGATCGGCGATATAGTCTTCGAGGCCCGCGGTATGCTCGGCGATGAACGCGTGATCGAGCGCGGGCTCGGTGCCGGAGACCTTGGCCGCCTCGTCGAGCGCGACGAGCGCCTTGGCGATGCCCTTCAGCGCGGCTGCGTCGCCGCCGACCTTCACCTGATAATAGCTGCTGGCGATCGGGGTGGCCGACATCGTCGCCATCTCGACCACCGACTGCGGCGATTCGAAGCGTTCGAGCGAGCGTTCCTTGAGCGGGTTGAAGACGATGATCTTGCCACCGCGCTTCGACACTTCGCGAAGGGTCGCCATCATCCGTGGATGGTTGGTGCCCGGGTTGTGGCCGATCGACAGGATCAGGTCGGCGTGGTCGAAATCCTCGAGGCTGACGGTGCCCTTGCCGATGCCGATCGACTTCGGCAGCCCGACCGACGTCGCCTCGTGGCACATGTTCGAGCAGTCGGGGAAGTTGTTGGTGCCGTAGAGCCGCACGAACAGCTGGAACAGGAACGCCGCCTCGTTCGAGCAACGGCCCGAGGTGTAGAACTCGGCCTGGTTGGGATCGGGGACGGCGGCGAGGCCTGCGCCGATCTCGCGCATCGCGTCCGTCCAGCTCACGACTTCATAGTGATCGGTGGCGGCGTTGTAGCGGAGCGGCTCGGTGACGCGGCCCTGGTCCTCGATCCAGTGATCGCTCTGCTTCCAGATGTCGGACACGCTGTGCGCGGCGAAGAAGTCGGCGCCGATCGTCTTGGCGGTGGATTCCCACGCGACGGCCTTGGCGCCGTTCTCGCAAAATTCGAACGAGGAGGTATGTTTCGGGTCGGGCCATGCGCAGCTCGGGCAATCGAAGCCATCGGGCTGGTTCGACTTGAGCAACGTCTGGCCGCCGCGGACGACGATCTGCTGCGCCTTGAGCGAGACGGCGACCGCCTTCAGCGCGCCCCAGCCACCAGCCGGACCCGTGTAATCGGCGATCCCATCGGGACGTTTGTTACGCATACTCGTATCTCCCGAACGGTCGGGCCGACGCGTGCGCCCAAGATGCGGCACACTGGCTGACCATTAACCCAAGGCAATAGAAGCGCATTTTGCGATTGCGAAGACGAGTTTCCCGCAGTTGGTGATCGTTTGCGTCGGTCTGCGGGGATGTGCCGGCGGCGGCGCGCGCCAAGTCCGAAATGGTAGCGAAGGAGGGACTTGAACCCCCGACCCCAGGATTATGATTCCCGTGCTCTAACCAACTGAGCTACTTCGCCGTACCGTCCGTCAGGGAAGCGTTCTTCCCTGCGAGGCGCGGCCTATAGGAAGCGGTTTCGAGGCGGTCAAGCGAACATGTGCCGGGAAATCGCTTCCCATGGTCCGCCGCGATACCACCATGCGCCCAGACCGGCGATTTCGAGGTCCTTGGGCGCGAAATCCCGCTGCAGATTGCCGAGTAGGAGCTTCGCGACTTGCGGGCTGACCTTGTTCTGGATCGTGACGTGCGGACGCCAGCCGCCGGCGTCCTGCGGGGTGAGCATGCCGGTGAATGCGTCGGCGAGGCGCGCGCGGATGCCGACGAGCTCGGGGGACTCGATCCGGTAAGCCACACCCCGTCCCAGCGACATCAGGCCGCCCACGCGCGCCTGTGGAGCACGGATGCCGCGCGTTTCCTGGTTGAGGCGGTGCTTGAGCTCGTCGAGACCCGAGGGCGGCAGGTGGTGGAACAGCGTTAGGTGCGCGTCGAGCTGGTTGCGCTCGGGCGGGAAATGCTCGCGGCGCATGGAGTCGAAGAACGCGGTATCCTTGCGGCCGAACAAGGCGGTGACGATGATCGGGGCTACTTCGGTGGGGCCGGTCATCAGATAGACACCTCCCCGGCGAAGGCCGGGGTCCAGTTGGGAATTGTCGATGACGGACGTGGCGCTTCGTTACTGCAACCTTTCCGACTGGACCCCGGCCTCCGCCGGGGACGTGCGACTTTGGCGGAGCGTATGGGGTAGATCATCAAATCTCGACCTGGCTACCCAGCTCGACCACGCGATTCGTCGGCAGGCGGAAGAACTCCATCGCGCTCTCCGCATTGCGCAACATCCACGCGAACAGCTTTTCGCGCCAGATCATCATGCCGGGCTTGTCCGACGCGAGCAGCGTCTGGCGCGACAGGAAGAAGCTGGTGTCCATCATCTTGAAGTCCGCGCCGCAATTATGGACCTGGCGCAGTGCTGCGGGCACGTCGGCGTCCTCCATGAAGCCGTAGCGCAGCACGAGGCGGTGAAAGCCGTCGCCAAGCTCCTCGCGCACTGCACGGTCGTGCGCGGGCCAATAGGGCTGGCCGACGATCTTCACGGTGAGCAGGATGACGCGCTCGTGCAGCACCTTGTTGTGCTTGAGGTTGTGAAGCAGCGCATGCGGCACGCCGTCCGCGGTCGAGGTCATGAACACCGCCGTCCCCGGCACGCGCGACGCCGAACTCGCTGCCGAACCGATGAACACCTTTATCGGCATCGCGGCCTCGTGCATCCGGTCGATCATCAGCTGCCGCCCCTTCGACCAGGTCGTCAGGAAGGTGAAGATGATGAAGCCGACCAGCAGCGGGAACCAGCCGCCGGCGGGTACCTTGGTGAGGTTGGCCGCGAAATAGGCGCCATCGACGGTGAAGAAGATCGCCAGCAGCGGGATCGCCGCGATCTTCGGCCAGTTCCACAGGCGGAACAGCACGACGCCGAGCAGACACGTGTCGATGAACATCGCCCCGGTCACCGCGATTCCGTACGCGCTCGTCAGGTTCGACGAGGTGCGGAAGAACAGCACGAGCAGGATCACCATCACCATCAGCGCGCCGTTGACGAGCGGGATGTAGATCTGGCCGGCGGTCGAGGCGCTGGTGTGCTCGATCCGGAGGCGCGGGATGAAGCCGAGTTGGATCGCCTGCTGCGTCACCGAGAACGCGCCGGAGATCACCGCTTGCGAGGCGATCACCGCGGCCATCGTCGCTAGGATGACGAGCGGGAGCTGGAGGCTTTCCGGCGCAAGGTTGTAGAACGGGCTGACCAGCGCCTCGCGACCGTCGCGAAACAGCAGTGCACCCTGCCCCATATAATTGAGGATCAGTGCCGGGAGCACGAAGAACAGCCACGACAGGCCGATCGGCTTGCGCCCAAAATGGCCCATGTCCGCGTACAGCGCTTCCGCGCCCGTGACTGCGAGCACGACCGAACCCAGCGCCAGGAACGCCCGCTCGGGATCGATGATGAAGAACTCGACCGCATAATGCGGCGACAGCGCCCAGAGCACCTCGGGCGTCTGGACGATGCTGAGGATACCGAGCACCGCGATGACGCTGAAATACACCAGCATGATCGGCCCGAACACGAGGCCGATCCGCGCGGTGCCGCTCTTCTGCACCCAGAACAGCCCGATCAGGATGACGATCACGATCGGCAGCACCAAGCCGCCAAAGGCTGGCGCGGCGACGGCGAGGCCCTCGACCGCGGACAATACCGAGACCGCGGGCGTGATCATGCTGTCGCCGTAGAACAAAGCCGTCGCGAACACGCCGAGCAGGATGATGCCCTTGGTCCAGCGCTTGGTCTTGGTCTTGCCCGAGACGAGTGCGAGAAGCGCAAGGCTGCCGCCCTCGCCCTTGTTGTCGGCGCGCATGATGATGATGACGTACTTGACCGTCACGACAATCATCATCGACCAGAACATCAGGCTGATGACGCCCATGATGTGTGCCGCGTCGAGCGCGAGCTTGTGGTGGCCGGCGAAGGTCTCGCGGAAGGCGTAGAGCGGGCTGGTGCCGATATCGCCGAAGACGATGCCGATCGCACCGAAGGCGAGCTTCAGCATGCCGTCGGAGTTGTGATGCCCTGTCTCGAGATCGAGATTGGCGGGTGGCACGGTCGAGGCCGCGGCGGTCTGGTCGACGCTCACTGGACGGTGAATCGACCCGGAAGTGCAGCAATCTTCATCGAATTTCCGATTTCACCCTGTGCCCCAAGCGCGCGCATTTAGCATGCAGGCCGGAAGGCGGCAACGGCGAGGCGGGCAACGTGGATTAACTGGGGCTGATCGGACCGGCGCGTAAGATGAGAACGCTACTGCTTCCGTTCTCCTGCGAACGCAGGAGTCCAGGGTCACGGGCGCCTTCTTTTGTGGCCCTGGATTCCTGCGTTCGCAGGAAAACGCTAGCGCCGGATCACTTCGCGGATGACGAAATGCGACGCCAGCCGTGTTACCCCGGGCAGTTGCGACAAGGTCTCCCGGTGGATGCGCTCGAACGTTTCGCCGTGGCGGATCTCGACGTGGAGCATGTAATCCGCCTCCCCGCTCATGAGGAAGCATTGCACGACCTGCGGACACTCGACGATCTCGGCCTCGAACGCCGCCATCGTCTCCTTGCGCTGATCCCGCAGCGTGACGTTGACGAGGACAATGCTCGGATCGCCGCGCGCCGCTTGCGACAGCACGGCACGATAGCCGGTGATCGCGCCACTTTCGCGCAACTGCGCGACGCGGCGATGCGCGGCGCTCGCCGACAGGCCGACCGCGTCGCCGAGCTCCGCGCTGGTCAGGTCGGAATTGGCGGCGAGCAGGTCGAGAATCCTGCGTTCGATCGTGATGCTCAAGATTATCCCGTTTCGACGGCAACAGATGCAATCATCTTGCAGATGCGGTATCGTACCGCGACCAGTTTGCGAACCCTTCCCGTCCAAGGCGCGCTAGTATGGCGCAAACGATAATGGAGTGGAATCAATGCGCGTCGGTGTCCCCAAGGAAATCAAGAACCACGAATATCGCGTCGGCCTGACCCCGCCGTCGGTCGCCGAACTGGTCGCCGCCGGTCACGAGGTCGTCGTCGAGACGCAGGCCGGCTCCGGCATCGATTTCGAGGACCAGGACTATGTCGACGCGGGCGCGGCGATCCTGCCGACGGCCGCCGCGGTATTCGCCGGCGCCGACATGATCGTGAAGGTCAAGGAGCCGCAGCCGAGCGAGATCGCGATGCTCGAGCCGCGCCACCTGCTGTTCACCTACCTCCACCTCGCTGCGGACAAGCCGCAGGCCGAGGGGCTGATGAAGTCCGGCGCGACCTGCATCGCGTATGAGACGGTCACCGACAATCGTCGCGGGCTGCCGTTGCTGAAGCCGATGTCGGAGGTCGCGGGCCGCATGTCGGTGCAGGTCGGCGCGCATTATCTCGAGAAGGAGCAGGGCGGACGCGGCGTTCTGCTCGGCGGCGTACCCGGTGTCGCGCCGGCGAAGGTCGCGATCCTCGGTGGTGGCGTCTCGGGCGTCAACGCCGCGCAGATGGCGGTCGGCATGCGCGCCGACGTGACGATCTACGACATTTCGAACGATCGCCTCGCCGAACTCGACATGTTCTTCTCTAGCCAGATCAAGACGGCGTATGCGTCGAAGGCCGCGATCGCGGCGGCGGTGAAGAACGCGCATCTGGTGATCGGTGCGGTGCTGGTGCCGGGGGCCGCTGCGCCCAAGCTCGTCACGCGCGAGATGCTGAAGACGATGAAGCGCGGCTCGGTGCTGGTCGACATCGCGATCGACCAGGGCGGGTGCTTCGAGACGTCGCACGCCACGACGCACGAGGACCCGGTGTTCGAGGTGGATGGCGTGATCCATTACTGCGTCGCCAACATGCCCGGCGCGGTGGCGCGGACATCGGCGTTCGCGCTCAACAATGCGACTCTGCCGTTCGCGCTTAAGCTTGCCAACCTAGGTGCCGAGGCGGCGATGAAGGCCGACCCGCATCTCGCCAACGGGCTGAACGTCTACAAGGGCAAGATCGCGTACAAGGCGGTCGCCGATGATCTAGGTTTACCTTACGAAGCATGGGCTGGCTGACTCGGGAACGGATACGGAACACGGGTGTTGGACAGGGGAAAGGAATTTTCAATGTCCGACACCCCGAACCCCAAGTCCGAACCATTCTCGAACGCCGAGAAGGACCCGGACGACTGGACCACCGGCGACGAGAATATGACCGGTGCGCAGGCGAGCTACCTCAAGACGCTGTCCGAGGAAGCGCACGAGGAATTCGACGAGACGCTGACCAAGGCGGATGCGTCGAAGAAAATCGACGAATTGCAGTCGAAGACCGGTCGCGGGCAGTAAGCCCTTCATCCCGTCATCTTGGGTTGCCCCAGGGTGGCGGCATTATTTTTGACCTGCGTTCGGCGTATCCTGCATAGCCAGAAACCGATCCAGCAACGCGAGCCGAGTGGCGATCTCGCCCCGGTATGAAATATCAGCCGGCGTCAAAGCCAGCGCCTTCGCCCAATACGGCCGAGCGGTCGCGAACTCGCCCGCCCGCACATACGCCAGCCCCAGAAAAAACGGCGGAGCAGGATGCTTCGGCGCTAGCCGCATCGCCTGCTGGAAGGCGAACAGTGCGGGCGGCGAAACCTGATTGGCATCGTGCGCCGCCAGCGCGTTGGCGAGCCCGGTCCACATGACTACGCTCTTAGGGGCGATCCTGAGCCCTCCGAGCAACACCTGCACCGCAGCGCGCCGGTCGCCGATCCGCGTCATCGCGTCCGCCGCAACCAGGTACGCTGCCGCCCCCGTATACCGCTCCAGCATCTGGTCGCGCAGTTCGAGCATCGCGCTGTCGTCCGGCGTTGCTGCAAGCCCGGGCGACACTTCATGGCCGGCAAGCTCAGGCTGCCCCTGCCACGCATACCCCGCCGCACCGAGCATCAACGCCGCCGCGACCATCGTCCAAAGAACGCGGTTCACCTTCAATATCGCGAGTAGTGCAAACGACACCGCCCCGATTGCGGCGAGCCAGACGTACCCCATCAGCGTGTCCTCCGCCGGAAGCTCGACCGCGCGATCCAGCCGCCGATGCCGAGCAGCAGGATCGGCGCTAGCCACAACGGCCATGTCAGGCCGGATAGTGGCGGGTCATAGGTCACGTAATCGCCGTAGCGCGCAATCAGCCAATCGCGGATCGAGGCAGGCTTTTCGCCCCGCTCGATCCGCTCGCGGACGAGCGCGCGCATGTCGGCCGCCATGTCCGCGTCGCTGTCGGCGATCGACTGGCCCTGGCAGACGAGGCAGCGCAGCGTTTCCATCAGCGCTCGGGCGGAGGCTTCCTTGGCCGGGTCGGCGAGTTGCACGTTGGCGTAATGGGCTGGTGGAGTGACCGGCTGGGCAAAGGCCGGCGAGATACAGAGCAACAGCGCCGCAATGACCTCCCCTCCCGCTCGCGGGAGGGGTCGGGGGAGGGCATGACGCGCGCGAGCGGTTGGTGAAACACGAGAGGCCCCTCCCCTAGCCCCTCCCGCAAGCGGAAGGGGAATGAAGTGCGAGCCCCTCACCGTGCGTCCTTCACGGCTTGCACGATCTCGGCCACATTCTCCGGACGGATATCGCCGATAATCTGCTTCACCACGATCCCGCGGCCGTCGATCACGAACGTCTCCGGCACGCCCGACGAGCCCAGCGCCAGTTGCGCCTGGCTGGCCCGATCGCTGCCGATCCGCTCGTACGGATCGCCGTTGCGGCGCAGAAACCCAGCAATCGCCGGCGCCGTGTCGCGGATCGCGATCGCGTCGATCGGCACGCCCATCGCCTTCAGGCGCATCAGTTGCGGCGCTTCGGCGATGCACGGGATGCACCAGCTCGCGAACACGTTGAGCAACCGCGGCTTGCCCTGTCGGAACGACGCGCTGGTCAGGCCCGGTTTGCCGGGGACCATCGCCGGCAGCGCGAAATCGGGAAGCGGTTTGCCGACCATCGCCGACCGCACCACCTTTTCCGCGGGCCGAAACAGCCCGCTCGCCACCACCGCGAACAGCAGCGCGAAGATCGCCAGCGGCGCCCAGAGTGCGAACCGCTTCATGTCCATTTAGCCCGTGTTGCCGCCCGTCGCTCGCGGAGCACCCGACCGAGCAGCGACAGCATGCCGCCCAGCGCGATCAGCACGCCGCCGAACCAGATCAGCGTCACGAACGGCTTCCACCAGAGGCGGAGCTGCCACCGCCCCTGCCCGTCCGGCTGGCCGAGCACGGTATAGAGCTGGCCGTCGAGCACTGTGAGGATGGCGGACTCGTTCGTGCTCGTCGGCGGGTTGGCGAAGAAGCGGAGTTGCGGGCGGAGGATGCTCTCGCTGCCCCCGCGCGTTGCGGTCAGGCGGGCTTCCAAGGCCGACCAGTTCTCGCCGATTACCGGCGAGATCCCGTCGAGCGTCACGGTGTATGGCCCTACCCGCGCCGGCTCGCCTGCGCGCACCGCGACCAGCGTTTCCTTGGTAAAGGCGCTGTCTGATGCCATCCCGGCGAGGCTTACTGCGATGCCGAGATGCGCGATGACCATGCCGTAGGTGAACAACGGCGTACGCTTGAGGTTGCGCTTCCACAGAGGCGCAACGCTGGCGACGGCGAGCCCGGCGGCAAGCGAAAGCCCGGCCCAAGGGAGCACGCCCGGCCAGACGAACAGAAGTGCGATCGCCGCCGCCAGCGTCGCGCCGATCGGCAGCATCACGCGGCGCAGTACCGCCTTCGCATCGTCGCGGCGCCAGCGCAGCAGCGGCCCGACTGCCATTACCGCGACGAGAAGCAACGCGATTGGCCCCGCCGCCTTGTTAAAGAACGGCGGCCCGACCGACAACTGCACGCCAAAGCTCGCCGCGACGATCGGGTACAGCGTGCCGATCAGGACGATCCCGAGGATCACCGACAACAACAGGTTGTTCGCGACCAGCCCGCCCTCGCGGCTGACCGGATCGAACGTCGTGCCAGCGCGAACGGTGCCGATCCGCGCGGCGAACAACGCGAGCGCCCCGCCGATGTAGATCGCCAGCAACGCCAGGATGAACGCGCCGCGCTCCGGATCAACTGCGAACGCGTGCACGCTCGTCAGGATGCCCGAGCGCACCAGGAACGTGCCGATCATCGACATCGAGAACGCGACGACCGCCAACATGATCGTCCAGGCGCGCAGGCCGTCGCGGGTTGCGAGCACGGTTACCGAATGGAGCAGCGCGGTGGCGGCGAGCCACGGCATCAGCGAGGCGTTCTCGACCGGGTCCCAGAACCACCAGCCGCCCCAGCCGAGCTCGTAATACGCCCAATACGACCCCGCCGTGATGCCGAGGGTGAGGAATATCCAGGCGATCAGCACCCAGGGTCGCATGGCCTTGGCAAACGCCGGGCCGACGTCGCGCGTGACGAGGGCACCGACCGCGAACGAGAACGCGACCGAGAGGCCGACATAACCGGTGTAGAGCGTCGGCGGGTGGAACGCCAAGCCGGGGTCCTGCAACAGCGGGTTGAGCCCGAGGCCGTCGGCGGCAGCGGGGTTCAGTCGCGCGAATGGGTTCGAGGAGAAGAGCAGGAACGCATAGAAACCAAGCGCGATCGTCGCCTGTGCGCCGAGCGTCGCGGTGAGCGTACGTTCGGGTAGCGAGCGTTCGAAGATCGCCACCGCCCCGCCGGCCAGCCCGAGGATCGTTACCCAGAGCAGCATCGAGCCTTCATGGTTTCCCCATGCGCCAGCGAACTTGTAAAGCCACGGCTTGGCGGAATGACTGTTCTCGACGACCAGTTTGACGGACATGTCGGAGTCGAGGAATAGCTCGATCAGCAGCGCCATCGCCAGCAGTGCGAGTAACCCCTGGACGATCGCCACCGGCCGGACCGCCGCTGCGACGTCTTCACGACCGCGTGCAATGCCGATCGCTGCCATCATTAGCTGCAACGCCGCGAGCGCGCCCGCGAACCAGAGCGCGGCGAGGCCTGCTTCGGCGATCACTGCTTCGCGTCCGGTTCGAGCGTCTTGGTCTCGTGCATCTTGCCGGCCATTTGCGGCGGCATGTACTTTTCGTCGTGCTTGGCGAGCAGGTTCGACGCGACGAAGCTGCCGTTGGGCTGGAACTGGCCTTCGGCGACAACGCCCGATTTTTCGCGGAACAGGTTAGGGACGATGCCGGCGAAGACGACGGGCGTGGTTGCCTGGCCGTCGGTGACGGTGAAATGCACGGTGATGCCGTCGGCGGCGCGCTTCACCGAACCACCCTCGACCATCCCGCCGAGCCGGACCGCGCGCCCGAGCGGGAGGCCGTCGCGGCGCACGTCGGAGGGCGCGTAGAAGAACGCGGCTTGGTCCTTGAGTGCCGAGAGCGCGAGCAACCCTGCGACGACGACCGCGCCGAGTGCCAGGAGCGCTAGCGTCAGGCGTTGATGCTTGGCCTTCATTTCTCGGCCCTGCGCATAGCAAGATAGCTCAGCAACGCGATGATCGCGCCGCCACCCAGCGTCACGACATACGCGGCAGTCACGAACGGCCAGGGGTTCATGCTCTCGCCATTCTGCGCATCCGAGCTTCGGATTTCGCAACGGCCAGCATCGTCCGCATTCGCATCAACACGATCCCGGCGAACACGAACGTGAACCCGGCCAGCATGATCGGCAGCGGCCACAGGATCGAGCCATCGATCGTGGACTTGGTCAGCCCGATACTCGGCCCCTGGTGCAGCGTGTTCCACCACACCACCGAATAGCGGATGATGGGCAGCAGCACCGACCCGGCGATCCCGTAGAGCGCCGGCACGCGCCCGTCGCCGCCGCGATCCGCGTCGGCCTTCGCGAGCGCCATGTAGCCGAGATAGACGAAGAACAGCAGCAGCATCGAGGTCAGCCGGCCATCCCATTGCCACCACGTTCCCCAGGTGGGCCGTCCCCAGATCGAGCCGGTCATCAGGCACAGCGCTGCGAACACCGCGCCGGGCAGCGCGATCGCGCGCGCAGCGACGCTGGCGAGCGGATGGCGCCAGACAAGGAACATGATGCTGGAGATCGCGATCCCGCTCCATCCGCCCATGCCGAGCCAGGCGGCGGGGACGTGGATGTAGAGGATGCGGACCGTCTCGCCCTGGAGGTAATCGGGCGGGGTCTGGGTTAGGCCCGCCCAGCAGCCCAGCACGATCAGCGCTACGCCGGCCCAGAAGAGCAACGGCGTCAACGGCTTGGCGATCTTCAGGAAGCGCGCGGGGTTTGCGAAGGCGTGTAGGGTGGCCACTGAGGATAGCCATTATGGCAAGTCACCACGGACTTAAAGCCCTCTCCCGTCGGGGAGAGGGAGGAGCCCGCCGCGCTTGCGGTGGGAGGGTGAGGGGCGTGAGGCTCGGGTCGTTTACCCCAACTCCCCTCATCCGACACTGCGTGCCACCTTCTCCCCGGAGGGGAGAAGGACCGTTACCGGCCGATCAGGCGCTTGGCGATCGAGTCCGACACGTCCGACGCCGGCTGACCGGTACGGTCGCTCTCATTCCAGACTTCGATCAGGCGCTCGGGGATACGCGCGATCCGCGCCTTCACCTCGGCCTCGTCGCCATGACCCAGATACTCCAGCCCGACGTTGATGATCCCGCCTGCGTTGATCACGTAGTCCGGCGCATACAGGATACCGCGAGCATGCAAACGCGCACCGTCCTCGCGGACGCTCAGCTGGTTGTTCGCGCCACCAGCCACGACCTTCGCCTTCAGCGCGGCGATCGACATCTCGGTCAGGATCGCACCCAGCGCGTTCGGGCTGAAGATGTCCGCCTCGGTCGTCAGGATCGCCTCGGCCGCTACCGCGGTCGCGCCCAGTTCGCCCGCGAGCTTCTGCGCCCGCCCCTCGTCGACGTCCGCCAGCGTCAGGACCGCCCCGTCCTTGGCCAGCAACCGCGCGAGCCCGCCGCCGACCGAACCGACGCCCTGGATCGCGACGCGCACGCCCTTCATGTCGGTCGTGCCGAGGCCACGCTGGGCCGCCGCCTTGACGCCGAGATAGATGCCGAGCGCAGTGTACGGCCCCGGATCGCCACCCGCAGCGCCGCTAGCGACCGGCAGGCCGGAGACGTAGCGGGTTTGCGTAGCGATCACCTTCATGCGCTCTTCGGACATGCCGACGTCTTCCGCCGTCACGTAGCGCCCACCGAGCGAGTCCACCGCGCGGCCGAACGCCTCGAGCTGTGCCGTCGTGATGACGTCGCCGGGCTTGGCCGCGAGGACCACGCCCTTGCCGCCGCCCAATTCCAGACCCGCCATCGCGTTCTTGAAGCTCATGCCGCGCGACAGGCGCAGCGCGTCGGTCACCGCGCGGCCATTGTCGGCATAATGCCAGAACCGCGTGCCACCAGCCGCCGGGCCGAGCTTGGTCGAGTGAAGCGCAATTACCGCGCGGAGGCCCGATTCGGGATCGGTGAAGGCATGAACGCCCTCGTGGTCGTCGAAATCGGGAAGGTCCCAAACCGCTGTCATCGCCGGCTCCTGAGGAGAATAATATTACCGGGACGCGAAATATTATTTTCCAGCCGGTTTTACCAGCCCAAAGCGCTCACGTTCGGGAGGCTCGGAAAAATAATGGGAAAATGGGGCGACCGACGGGACTTGAACCCGCAACATCCGGCATCACAAGCCGACGCTCTAACCAATTGAACTACGACCGCCGCGTAGGCATCGCCCCCTAGCGGGGGTCGCCGGGCGGCGTCAACCGTCGACTTGCCAAAAAGACGTCAAAAACGTCCTTCGATGGCGAGCTTGTACCCGTTCGGGCCGCTCACGAAGCCCGCCTGCTCGAGCTTCTGCACTGCCAGCGGATCGGACGGACGCAGCGACAGCTCGGCGCGATAGGTCCCTGCCCCCTCGATCCGGAGCGCGATGCTCTCGGTCCCGGACTGGCTCGCCAGCGGCAACAGCAGCGCCGTGCCGTCGCAGCGCGCAGTGCCGCTCACCGACTGCGGCAAGGTGATCCCGCCGACGTCACCCGCCAGCGTCGCGCGGACGCGGCCCTCGGCGGCCTCGCACTGGCCGTCGCGGAAGCGGACCGAGACGTCGTCGAGGTCGAGCGCGGAAACGGGCACCGGCGCGAACAGCCGGCCGGTCGCGACCGTGGCGGTCATGTGATCGACGCCGAAGCCGTGGCGACTGACGCTCGCCGACCCGCGCAACGGCTTGGCCGACACCGACTCGGAACCGGCAAAGACGATCGTCGCGCGGCCGACCAGCAGCGGCAGGGGCGACAGCCGCGCGTGCAGGTCGCCGAGTGCTAGATCGCCGAATCGCGCCTCGGTCAGCGTCGCGCCCCAAATCGTCCCCGACACGCGCCGTGCGACCAGCCCCTCGTCGCCGACGCCGACCCAACCGAGCACCGCGCGCATAGGCAGGAAGACGATCAGCGCGATCAGCAGCATCCCGCCGAACAGCGCGGCGGGGCCGGTACGCAAACGGATCCGCGTCATGCCGCGCGTGCCTTCAACGTGAGCGCGACGCCGACGGTCTTGTCGCCCTTATCGGTCATTGCCACCGAATCGACGAGGATGCCGAGCCGTTCGAGGCGGGCGAGCCACGCGACCAGCGCCGCGGGACGCGCCGACTGGATGCCGACCCGTACCCGGCTCGCGCCGTCCTGGTCGAGCGAGGCGAGCGCGAAGCCGGCCTGGTCCGCCTCTGCGCGCACCGCGTCGGCGAGCGTACCGGTCAGCGGGGTGGCGCGGGTCCGCTGGATATCGCGCAACGTCGCGACTTGCGCGCGGGTTTCGCCGAGCCGGGTGACGGCATCGGCATGACGCTCGCGCGCACTCGATAGGCCGTCGCCGACCGGGCGGATGATCAGCGCCCAGAGCAACGTCAGCACCGCGAGCGCCCCCATCACGAGCAGCAATCGCCGCTCCCGTAGCGAGCGCCCTTCGAACCAGGTCTTCAGTCCGGTCATCTTCCGCTCTCCGGACTGATCGTAAGTTCGCCCGTCACGCGACCGGCGGCCGCCTGGAACACGCCGGCGCGAACCGAGAAGCCGGCGGATTCGAGCGCACGTTTCAGGTCGGTCGCCAGTGCTTCTCGCTCGACGGCCACCGACAGGCGCAGGTCGCCGTTCGCCTGGAAATCGAGCGCGGTGACTTCGGTGCCTGGCGTCGCACGCACTGCCGCGAATACTGACGCGGTCGTGCTGGTGAAGCCGAGCCCCGGTCCGCGCACGCGCGACAGGCGCTCATCGAGTTGGCGGCTCGCGTCGACCACCGTCTCGCCGCGCGGCAGGCCGGTGACCGCCACCGTATCGGCTTCCGCCTCCAATGCGTCCGCGCCGAAGCTGTACTTGGCGATGCGGACGAGCGAGATCGCGAGGGTCACGGCGAGGATCGTCAGCGATAGCAGCGCGAGCCGGCGGATCAGCCCCCAGTCGATCGCGAACCGTCGCCGCCGCGCGAACGGCCCCTGCCGCAGATCCAGTGGCGGCGACGCGACGGCGGCGACGATCGCTGCCTCCAGCGTGTCGCGGTCGATCGTCGCGGGCGCAGTGCCGCCGGTCACCAGCTCCGTCAGCCGCGCTTCGTCGGCGAACCCGCTGGACGTGCCGCGCACGACACCGCTGCCCGCAAGCTCCGCCTGCGCGTACCCCTCTTCGGGTCGCGGAAGGAGCATGGGTGCGGGAATGAGCGCGACCGGATCGACGCCCGCCTCCGCCAGCATCAGCAGCCAGTCGCGCATCGTCGCGGCACCGACGACGCCGATCGGTCGGTCGGTCGCACCTTCGTCCCCGACTGCGACGTGGAGTTCGGCGAGTGGCGATGCACTTGCCTCGCTTGCGAGGATTCGCGCGGCCGCCGTCGCCTGCGCCGCAGACCGCGACGGCAGTTCCGCCCAGTGCAGCGTCACCGCATCGGCAGGCGCCACCGCGATCGTCTCGTCGTCGATCGCATCGGGGATACCCTCCCCCTCCCCAACCACGCGCGCGTCCGCGACGCGCATCCAGCGATATCCGGTCTCGCCGGCGGGAAGGAACAGCAAAGTCGTCATGATGGCTCGCCCCATTGCCGCGATACGAGCTGCGCGGGAAGTCGGTTCGCGTCGATCAGCGCACGTTCCTGCATTTGTGTCGTGCCGAGCGTCACGTCGATATCGAGCGTGAACCATTTCGACAGCACCTGCGCGTCCGCGCCGGGCGCGATATTGGCGGCGCCGAGCAACGACGCGCCCTTCTGCATTTCGTCGAAGGTCGCATAGCCTTGCACCGGTCGCCGCAGCAGCAATTGCTGGGCGGCACCGACCGACAGCGTATCGGGATACATCATCGCCAACAGCACGCTCTGTTCGGGCAGCAGCGTGTTGACGTTGATCGGCGACGGCTTGGCGAAGGGCAGCGTGCAGATCCACGGCCGGATTTTCGTGTAGATCTCAGGCGTCATCCCGGCGATCGCGCGCAGTTCGCTGGGGTCGCTCATCAGCGTGCCGGCGGTGCGGTACGACGGCACGCGGCCGAGATATGCGCCGTCCTCGGCCCCCATCGGTGACTGGTCCTGATCGCTGTCGATCCAGTCCGTCGTGCCCGCCGCTACCTGTTCCGCGACCTGCACCGGCACGTCGAGCAGCCGCATCAGGCGGACGAACTGCGGCCGGACGTCGCCGCGCGCGACGTACACGCCGGGGGTGGTCATGCCGACGAGAGAGTTCAGGTTGAAGCAGTTCGCACCGTCGCGGACGCGCGCGGTCGCGAAGCCTCCGGGTACCGGCAGGCCGAACGGGGTGTTGCTCCAGCCGCCGGCCAGCGTGACCCGGCTTGGCTTTGGCGCGAGCAGGTTGGAGACGCGGGTCAGCGCCATCGTCTCCGCCGCGAGCGCATAGGCGCGCGCCTGCTCGCCGGTCGCGGCGTTGCTCGCGAGGCGGGTGGACAGCCGGAGTTTTTCCAGCGCCGCCCCGGCCATCACCGCGATGATCGCGACGAGCATCAGGACGGTGAGCAACGCTGCACCCCGCTCTTGCCCGCGTCGAATGCCGAGATCAGGTTCGCGCACCGGGCGTCTCCTGTCCCGGAGGGGTGCCCGTAGGTGGCGTGACGGCGGAACCCGTTCCATCGGATGGCGCCGGAATGTAACTGGTGCCGACGAGGAACATCTGGCGGAACTGCGTACCGTCGTCGCGCTGGACGGTGAGTTCCATCGCGTCTGGCAAAGGCCTGCCGCTCGCGCCATCCCAGCGATCGCTCCAGGCGCCCGCGATGCGATAGCGCAGTCCGACCTGACGGACTTTGGTGAGCAGCGCGGCAGGCGGCAGCGGCTGCGCGCCGTCGACCATCGGATACGCGATCCGCTGGAGCGTCCCCACATCGACGCGGTAGGCGACTTTCTGCATGCTGGACCGGGCCGTACCGTCGATGTTGCTCCAGCCGGCGCGGACGAGGCGGAGCATCGGCGTGACGCCCGACCCGCTTTCGCCGATGAACGCGGGGACGCTGGTGCCGGCCTCGTCGCGGGTAGCGCGGTTCGATGCCTGGGCGAGATCGGCGGACAGGATCGACATCGTCCGGGTGAGCGCGCTGATGTCGTCGAGCTTGGCGCCGGTCGAACTCTGCGCCTTCACGCTGAACGACAGGATCGCAACGCCCGCTGCGGCAATCATGCCGAAGATCATGAGCGACACCATGACTTCGATAAGCGTGAAGCCGGCCTCGGTTTTCGGAGGCGTCACATCACCATCCGCGGCGCGGGTCGCACCATCGTCAGGCGGCCGAGTTGCGTGCCGGTCCGGTCGGCGACCGCAACGTCGATCCGCAGCACGCTCGATCCGCCGAGCGCGCTGACCTGCCGAGTCCACGTCCAGGGCTGGCCGCCGTTCGTCTCGACGCCGGTGACGCGGCCTGCGGTCGGGGGCTGCGCGCTGGTGACCGCGTCGATCGCGACGTTGCGCGCGACCATCTGTGCGACGAGCGTTTCGTCGAGGATCGAAGCGCCGCGGATCGTCGCGCTTTCCAGACGCACGAGCGCCATCGCCGCGAGGCTGAAGACTGCCAGCGCGACCATGATTTCTATAAGGGTAAAGCCGCGCTCAGCCCGCATCGGCTCTTACGCTGCCGTCGGCGTCGATGTGAACGGTCGCCGCGACGCCACCGCGATCGAGGCGGATCTCCGCGGGGCGGTCGACGAGGCCGGTCGGGTCGAACGTCACCCGCATCCGGCCGGTGGTGTCCCCGATGCTGGCCCTGGTGCCGTCGTTCCAGCGCTCGACGCGCATCGGTTTCTCCGCGATCGGCGTCCAGCCTCCAGCCAGCCGCCGGTCAAAGCCGTAGCCGCCGCCGCTGATCCAGACGCTCACCGGACGCGCCTCGACGATCGCCGAATCGTGCGCGGCGCGAGTGCGCAGGGCGAAGCGCGTTGCCTCGTCGAGCACGCGGCCGCGCGGGTCCGGCATGACGAGCACGGCGACCGCGGATGCGAGACCGATGATCGTGACGACGACCATCAGCTCGACCAGCGTGAAACCGCCTTCGCGCTTACTGCCAGCTGCCGATATCGGCATCGATCCCCTCGCCGCCTTCCTTGCCGTCCGCGCCGAAGGTCCAGACGTCGGCCTCGCCGTGTGCGCCGGGCGAGGCATAGAGATACGGGCGACCCCAGGGATCGTTCGGCAGCTTCTTGAGATACCCGCCACGCTGGTACCGTGATGGATCGGCGAGCCCCGCGGGTGCCGAGACGAGCGCGTTCAGCCCCTGCGTGGTGTTGGGGAAGGTCATGTTCTGGAGCTTGTAGAGCTCCAGCCCGCCCTCGATCTGCGCGATGTCGGCCTTCGCCTTCTGGATCCGTGCGGTGTCGCCAGAGGGCAGCACGTTGAGCGCTACGATGGTGGCGAGCAAGCCGATGATGACGATCACGACCATCAGCTCGACGAGGGTAAAGCCGGCCTCGCGGCGACGTTTCTTCAGTTCGGGACGCATACGAAACCTCATTGTCCGGCCAGCGTGTTGAGCTGGAGGATCGGGAGCAGGATAGATAGCACGATCGTCGCGACGATGCCGCCCATCACGACGATGATCAGCGGTTCGAGCAACGACAGCGCGGTGGCGGTAAAACGGTCGAACTCGCGTTCGAGATAGTCGGCGGCGCGCTCCAGCATCTCGTCGAGACGACCGGCGGCTTCTCCGCTCGCTGCGAGATAGGTCAGCAGCGGCGGGAAGACGCCCGCGCGACGCATCGCGGCGGAGAGCGAACCACCGCCGCGGATCGCGTCGACGATCTGGTCGGAGGCGAGGCGGAGGCGGCGGTTGTAGATCGTGCTGGCGGTGAGGTTGAGGCCGTCGAGCAGAGGCAAGCGGCTCGCGACCATCGTGCCGAGCGTGCGCGCCATGCGCGCGGCATGGAGGTCGCGGATCAGGCGACCGAGTAGCGGGATGCGGAGCAGCCACCCGTCGAACGCGAGCCTGAGCGTCGGGTCCTTGAGCGCCCGCCACCCGGCGAGGCCGCCACCGACAACGATCAGCAGCATCACCCACCAGTATCCGACGAGGAACGCGGAGAACGCCATCACCATCCGCGTGAGCAGCGGGAGTTGCTGGCCGACCGTGTCGAATTGCTCGACGACCTGCGGCACGACGAACATCATCAGCGCGGTGACGACGCCGAACGCAACAAGCGCGAGGATCGAGGGATAGGCTAGCGCGGTGATGAGCTTGCCGCGGATCTCGGCCTGGCGTTCGAGCAGCGCCGCGAGCCGGTCGAGGATGGTCGGGAGCGAGCCCGAGCTTTCGCCGGCGGACACCATCGCGCGATAAAGCGGGGGGAAGCTTTTCGGTTCGCGCGCCATCGCGTCGGCGAGGCGGCGGCCTTCGACGACGCCGGCGTGAACGTGCTGGACTATCGTGCGGACGCTGTCCTGCTCGGTTTGCCGCGTGATCGTGCGAAGCGATTCCTCCAGCGGGGAGACGCGATTTAGCGTGGCGAGCTGGCGGGTGAAAAGGGTGAGGTTCTTGCCCGACATCTTCGGCGTTCCGAGCTGGAGGCCGAAGAGTGGGCGGCCTTTGGTCGCCTGCGGGGGCGCGCCGGGGGTGATCTTGACCACGTAGAACTTGCGCGCGTCGAGCGTCGCGCGCGCAACGTCGATATCGGCCGCCGCGACGTGGCCGCGACGTTCCGCGCCCTTCGTGTCGATCGCGATGTAGTCGAAATCAGCCATGACGTGCCTCGTCACCCCGGACCTGTTCCGGGGTCCACGGTCCCGCACACTCGATGGCTTCAGGCTTCGCAGCACGGTGGATGCCGGAACAAGCCCGGCATGACAAGGGAGCGAGGTTATGCAACTGCCACCTCGTGCACGACTTCGGTTGTGTCGCGCCGGGATACGCGGACGGCTTCTTCAGCGGTGGTCTGGCCTGAGAGGACCAGGTCGCGGGCCGACTGCGCCAGGTTTGGCGATTTGGCGAACGCGTGCGCGGTTATCTCCGATTCGTGGCCGTCGGTGTTGATCAGGCGGCGGATCGTGTCGTCGATGCGGACGGCCTCGAAGACGCCGATCCGCCCCTTGTAGCCGGTCTGGTTGCAGTCCTCACAGCCCTGTGCGACGTAGACGACCGCGTCGGACGCGATGCCGAGCAGTGGCGCGACCGTGTCGGACGCTGGCACCGCCTTGCGACACGTCGGGCACAGCCGCCGCACGAGCCGCTGGGCGATCACCGCGCGCAGCGTCGAAGCGAGCAGGAAGCTCTCGACCTTCATGTCGCGCATGCGGGTGATCGCGCCGATCGCGTCGTTGGTGTGGACCGTCGACAGCACGAGATGCCCCGTCAGCGATGCCTGCACGGCGATCTCGGCGGTCTCGCGGTCGCGGATTTCGCCGACCATCACGACGTCGGGATCCTGGCGGAGGATCGCGCGAAGGCCCGCTGCGAAGGTCAGGCCGACCTTCGGGTTGACCTGCGTCTGGCCGACGCCGTCGACCGCGTACTCCACCGGATCCTCGACGGTGAGGATGTTCCGGCTGCCGTCGTTGAGCAGGCGGAGCGCGGCGTAGAGCGACGTGGTCTTGCCCGAGCCGGTCGGACCGGTGACGAGGATGATGCCGTTGGGTTCGCTCAACGCCTCATTTAGCAGCGCGAACAGTGCGGGCGGCAAGCCGAGCGCTTCGAGGTCGATGCCGGCGTTCTCCTTGTCGAGAATACGCAGCACCACGCGTTCCCCTGCGCGGCTCGGCAGCGTCGAGACGCGGACGTCGAGCAGCTTGCCACCGAGCGTCAGGCCCATGCGGCCGTCCTGTGGGACGCGGCGCTCGGCGATGTCGAGGCGCGCCATGACCTTGATGCGGCTGACCACCACCGGGGCAACGTTGGGCGGCATACGCAGCGTTTCGCGCAGCATGCCGTCGATGCGCATGCGGACGACTAGGCCGGACTCATATGGCTCGATGTGGATGTCGGACACGCCGTTTCGCGCGGCATCGGCGATGATGCCGTTGATGAGGCGGATCGCGGGAGCGTCGTCGGCGGTGTCGAGCAGATCCTCCGCGGTCGGCATGTCGCCGGCGAGCAGGTCGAGTTCGTCGCCCATGCCGACTGCGGCGAGCGCGTTGGCCTGGCCGTCCATCGCGTAGACGTTCGAGAGGAGGCGATCGAACGCGACCTGCTCGACGAACGTCACGTCGAACGGGCGGGCGAGGTAGCGGCGGAGTTCGAGCAGGACCTTCGGGTCCGCGCCGGCGCGCATGGCGATGGTGAGGTGGGAGTCCGTATCGGTGTGGTCGACGACGACGCCGAACTTTCGGGCGAAGGCGTAGGGGATGGTGATCTGGGGGAGGTCACTGCTCCCCTCCCGCTCGCGGGAGGGGTTGGGGGAGGGAATGACATACCCCTCGATCGCATCGTCCGTGATCGAGGCAGCCCCTCCCCCGACCCCTCCCGCAAGCGGGAGGGGGGAAGTAAGCTCGATCTCGTGGCCTTCGCGGATGATCATTTCTTTGGTCGCACAACCATCGTCGAGGTGCGTACCGGCACCGCGATGCGCGGATCCTCGATGCTCCCGGGGATCGGTGCGCTCGGGATCGGCGGGGCTGCGCCCATGTAGTCGCGGACGAGCTGATCGATCGAAGGCTCGGCGCCCGGCTCCTGCAAGCCCTGTTGCAGGCGGACATAGCCGTAGCGCTGCTCGGTCAGCTTGCGGCTGTCCTCCGCGGTGCGCAGGATCGTCGGGCGAATGAAGATCATCAGGTTGGTTTTCGACCGCTGTTTCGCCTTCGACGTGAACAGATGGCCGAGCACGGGGATGTCGCCGAGCAGCGGGATCTTCTCGATCGTGCGCCGCTCGTTATCGTCGAGCAGGCCGCTGATCACCGCGATCTGGCCGTCGTCGACGGTGCGGACGGTCTCGACCTCGCGCTTGTTGAGGATCAGGTCGCTGTTGTCGCTCGACACCGGGCCGGCGATCGAACTGACTTCGAGGCGCAGGTTGAGCTTCACGGTACCGCTCGAGTTCACCTGCGGGCGGACGGTCAGCTCGATGCCGACATTCTGGCGCTGCGTGGTGCGGAAGGCGTTGTCGAAATTGGTGCTGAGCGCCTGCCCCGTGGTGATCGGAATCTCCTGCCCGACGAGGCTGTGCGCCTCCTGGTTGTCGAGCGTGACGAGGTGTGGGACCTGGAGCAGGTTGGAGGTCGTGTCGCTCTTCACCGCGTTGATGATTGCGCCGAAGAACGTGCTGCCGATCTTGCCGCCGAACCCGCCGAAGCCGCCGGTAGCCGCGAGGATCGACGCGATCGCGGACTGCTGCAGTGCGTCCGCCGCGGCATTGGGGGTGTTCGTTTCGGTGCGCGTGCCGTCGGGCGCGACGACCGTCGTGCCGTTGCCGCCGATCGAGCGCGCGCCGATCGCGCCCGCGATCTGGAGGATGTTGGGCGCGGAGTTCGAGAAGGTCGATGCGCCGAACGCGCCACCGCTCGGGTCACCGACGATGAACTGTGCGCCGAGCGTGCGTGCGGTCGAATCGGAGACTTCGGCGACGATCGCCTCGACCAGTACCTGTTCGCGGCGCGTGTCGAGCTGGCGGACGACCTCGTTAAGCTGGCGCTGGATCTCGGCGGGTGCGGCGATGACGATCGCGTTGGCGCCGGCAAAGCGCGTGACGACCGCGGCGGTCTTGCCGCCGGCCGCGGTGATCGCAGCCTGGCCGGACCCGCCGCCTCCGCCGCTCGACGAAGGGCCAGACTGCGGGATTTGTGGTTGCGAGAAGTTCGACTGGCCGCCGGACGCGCCGTTGGTGCTGCTCGATCCGAAGTTCGAGCGCGACAATGCCGTCTGCACGGGCTGCGTCGGGGTCTGGCCGACGAGTTCCTGCAACACTGGCAGCAACTGTTCGGCATCGGCGTTCTCGAGGAAGACGACCTTGATCTCGGTACCGTTGCGCGCCTTCTGGTCGAGGTCGGCGGCGACCTGTGCGAGGCGGGCGACGGTGGTCGGATCGCCGCGCAGGGCGACGGCGTTCGAGCCCTCGACTGCGACGACCGACGCGCTCGGACCGGAGCCTGCGCCGCCGGCCTGCCCGCCTTGACCGCCGCCAGTGCCGGCGCCGATCAGCCCCTGGAGCGCAGTCGCGATCTCCTTGGCACTCGCGTTCTTGAGCGCGACGACGCGCGTGGAGGACGTATCGGTGTCGATCCGACGGAGGACTTCGCGGATGCGGCGGATGTTGTCGGCGAAATCGACCACGACGAGGCTGTTGCCGCCGCGGTTCGCGCTGACCGAGCCTTGCGCGCTGACCAGGGGGCGGACCGTCTCGACCGCGGACTGCGCGTCGATCGCGCGGAGTCGGATGATCTCGGTGACGTAGCTGTTGCGTGCGGCGCCCGCGACGCCGATCCGGCTCGGCTGCGAGGCGGCGTTGTCGAGCGGCTGGACGCGGAACGCCCCGCCCGAGGTCGGCACCGCGACGAGGCCGTTGGCGCGCAGGGTCGAGAGAAATATCTCGAAATATTCGGAGCGCGACAGCGGGCGATCGGTGACCACCGTCACCTTGCCGGCGACGCGGTTGTCGATGATGAACGTGCGCCCGGTGACCTTGGCGGCATCGGCGATGAACGCGCGGATGTCGGCATCGCGGACGTTGAGCGTGGTCTGGGCGTGAACGCCGGCCGCCAGCGCGAGCGCTATAACGGGGCCGAGAAACAGTTTTTTCATTGGGGGGGCGCGATCGTGATGGCGAGCGGCAGGGTATCCTGGCCGCGTTCTACGGTGATGGGGACGTTGCCGCCGCCCGCGAAATCCTTGGCGATGCGGTCGAGATCGCCGGGACCGGAAACGGGACGCCCGCCGATCGAGGTAACGACGTCGCCGTCCTTGAGCCCGGCCGAGCGGAACGCGTTGCCCGAGCCTTGCGAGCGGACGGTGAGCCCGCTGATGCGGCCGCCGTCGATCCGCGGGATGAAGCCGATCTCGCTGCGCAACTGCGCGACGGGGATGCCGACGACGGGGGCAACGGCACCGGACGCGCCCGCCGGTGCCGCGCCGGGGACGACCGGCGTGACGGCGCCCGACTGGTCGAGGAACAGGTCTTCGTCGGCGCCGCCGCGGTCGATCGTGACGTGATCGAACGCGACCGCCTTGAGACGCACGCCGGGCTGGATCTCGTCACCAACCGCAACGCTCTGCTGGACGCCGTCGGGACCGGCGATGATCGCGGAGCTGCGGCCCATCGCTTCATCCATCCGCGTGCCGAACAGGGTCAATTGGAGCGACGTGACGGTGGCGGGTGCGCCGGCCGCGCCACCGAGGCGGAAAAACGGGTCGAAGCCACGCAGGATGTCGGCGGGCGAACCCACCACCATCGGCGCGGCCGGGCGCCAGTCGCCGAGCGGCGTGATCGGCGTCACGATCGTCCACGCCAGCCGCGCGCACTGCACCGCCAGCCCGGCCAGCAGCGCGAGTTCGACGACACTATAAACATTCACGACCGGCATACGCCGCAAGATACGGCGCGCCCGCGCGTCCAGCTTCAATCGCATCCGCGACCCACCCCAATTTCCCGCTCTCTTCGTCGCGTAGGCATGCCATGTTACAATTCCGCGTCAATGGCTTGCGCGTTGGTTGCTTCGATTCTGATGGGGTAGCGCTTCGCGTCGGCGATGGGCAGAAGGCGTGCATGTCCGATCCCCTCCCGTCCAGCGGCTCCGGCCTGCCTCCCGAAGCGATCATCGCGCGGCTTTCCGTACCCGGCGTGCAGCGCGTACCTAGCCCGAAACTCGACCTGTTCGTGCGGCGCGACTTCCTGCCGCCGGATTTGTGCGCGACGCTGATCGAGCGGATCGACGCGGTGCGGCGGCCGTCGACGATCTCCGATTCGAACGGCGACGCGAACTATCGGACGAGCGAGACGGGCGACCTGTCGCCGCTCGATCCGGTAGCGATCGAGGTCGAGCGCAGGATCGCCGCGCTGACCGGACTCGACCCGGTGTACGGCGAACCGCTCCAGGGGCAGCGCTACGCGGTAGGGCAGGAGTTCAAGGGGCACACCGATTATTTCGAGCCGAACGGCGTCGATTATCAGCGTTATTGCGGCGTCGCGGGCAATCGGACGTGGACCGTCATGATCTACCTCAACCAGCCTGAAGCTGGCGGCGCGACGCGGTTCAAGGCGATCGACAAGATCGTCCAGCCGGAAACGGGCAAGCTGCTGGCGTGGAACAACCGGCGGGCGGATGGGAGCATGAACGCGGCGACGCTGCATCATGGGATGAAGGTGCGCGCGGGGGTCAAGTATGTGATCACCAAATGGTTTCGCGAGAAGCCCTGGGGTTAGGCTTGGCCTGGGGCCATGATTGGTCTGGCGAGAACGGACGGATTGGCGCAGCGGCGACTCCTGCGCCTCAGCACCTAGCACTCTCAAAGCACCGCCCCGGCGAAGGCCGGGGTCCAGTTGGGCAACGCTGCTGACGAAGGACGGCGCTACGTTACACCGACCTTTCCAACTGGGCCCCGGCCTTCGCCGGGGAGGTCATCTTCTTGGGAGGTCGGTCGCTCCGACTGCGCTCGCCACTGGAGCGCAACCCGAACGACCGCCCCTTCCTCAGAACGTCGTGCTGATCCCCAGCGTGAACACCTGACCCAGGTTGTACCGGTTGATGTACACCTTGTTGCCGTTCTCGAACGTCTGCCCCTCGGTGAAGCGCGTCTTGGTAAGGTTGCGGGCCTCGGCCTTCACCTCGAACTTGGCGCCGCGCAGTTCGACACCCTGGCGGGCGACGAGATCGAGGCGGATGCCGGGCTTCTCGATGATGTCGGGCAGGAAGCCCGTGCCGCCGAGGTTCGACGGGCCGCGGTTGGTTACGCGGTCGCTGGCGTAGTTGAACAACAACGTGATCTGCGACAGCCGCTTGGTGTCTTCCAGACCGAGCTGGACGTTGACGAGATGGTCCGACTGGCCGGTGAGCGGCGCGCCGTCGCGGAAGTTACCCGTGGCCGGCGCGAAGCCGGCCTGGCAGCCCGCGACCTTGGTCGTCTGGTCAACGACGTTCGGGACGCAGCTGCCGTCCACCGTGATCGACGACTGCGTATAGGTGTAGTTGGCGATGAACAGCAGGCGGCGCGTCGCGAAGAAATCGCTGCCGAGCGTGTAGAGCGGCACGTATTTCTGGAACTCGACCTCGCCGCCGTACAGCTCGGCCTTGGGCAGGTTGGTGAAGCCGGTCTGCAGACGATCGTCGGCACCGGTGTAGAAACCGACCTGCTCGATCGGCTTGTCGATCCGCTTGTAGAACGCGCCGAGCGTGAAGCGCTGGTCACGCGCAAAGAACCATTCGTAGCGCGCATCGAGATTGTAGAGCTTGGTATCCTGCAACAGCGGGTTACCGAAGAACAGGCGATCCGATTCGGGATCGCGGAACTGCTGTGGTGCAAGCTCGCGGAACTGCGGGCGCGAGATCGTCTTCGACGCGCTGGCGCGAAGCTGCATGTCGGGCGCGAAGTTCCAGGTCAGCGTCGAGGCTGGCAGGAAGTAATCGTTCTTCAGCCGCGTCGTGGTCGCGCCGATCGGGGTAACCCGCTCGTCCGCCGTCTCGTAGCGCACGCCGATCGTCGCGCGGACGCCGTCGGTCGCCTCGGCCTCGGCCTGGACATAGCCCGCATGAATCCGCAGCGACGCGTCATATTGATACGCACCGAGCGGGGTATTGAACTGCAATTCGAGCGAGTTTAGCGGATCGTTGGTATCGATCGCCAGCAGGTAATCCGGACGGAGCAGATTGTACGGATAGCCCGGTGCCGTGCCGCCACCGCGCGGCGTCTGGTAGTTGAACTGCAGACGCGACGACGTACGCTTCGTATCCGAGTAGAAATAGCCGGTCGACAGCGTCATCGGCCGATCGGTCGACAGCTTGTACGCGGCATCCGCCTGCCCGCTGTAGAGGTCTTCCTTCAATTCGCTGAAGATGATCGATGCGAACGGCGAGAAGCGCTGCGTCACCTGGTAGGCGCCGTTGCACTGCGCGCCGCCGGTCCCGTTCGGATCCTGCACCATGATCGGCTGGCCGGTCGTGGTGGTGTTCGAGCAGAGATAGTCGAACTGCCGCTCGTACGGCGCATTGCGCTTCGAATTAGCGTAAGCGCCGCGGACGTCGAGCGTCAGCGCGTCGACGGGCTTGAACGCACCGACCAGCTGGCTCTCGAACAGCTGCCGTTCGAACCAGTTGGTGTTCTGCTGGAAACGCAGGCCGCTCGAGTTGTTGTAGGTGGTCGCCGCCGACCCACGCGCCTGCTTCAGCGTGTCGTGGATATAGACGTTGGTCAGCTTGATGCTGTTCTCGCCGAACTCGTAGCCGACACCGATCAGCGCATTGGCGACGATCCGGTTGTCGGTCAGCAGGGTCTGAAAATCGTTGCGAAGCAGACCTTCGTTGGTGACCGAATCCTGCTGCGTGATGCTGCGGGTGCGGAACGTGTTGCTCGCGCTGACCGACGCGATCACGCCGAGCCGGCCCGAACCGATGTCGAACACCGAGCCGCCGCTGATCTCGCCCGAGAAATTGGCGGGGAGCTGGTTGTTGCGCTGGAGCAGCGAAGTCGAGGCGTTGCTGAGCGTCGCAGCCTGCGCGGCCGAGATGTTGCCGGTGCCGCTCGGCGCGTTCTTGATGAAGCTCGGCACTTTCCGCGTGCCGTCGTCGAAGCCGATCCAGTCGGCATCGCCACCATAATAGGTGTAGCCGAGTTCGCTGGTGGTCGCGGTGTCGGCCGAGACCGAGCCGCCGAACGACAGGAAGTTCTTGTCCGGGATCGCCTTGGTCGTGAGGTTGATCACGCCGCCGCCGAATTCACCGGGATAGTTCACCGAATAGGTCTTCTGGACCAGCGCCGACCCGACGATCGTGGTCGGGAAGATGTCGAGCGGGACCGAGCGGCGCAGAGGCTCGGGGCTCGGCAGTGGCGAACCGTTGAGCAGCGACGACGAGTAGCGATCGCCGAGACCGCGGACGTAGACGAAGCCGTTGCCGACGATGCTGAGACCGGTGACGCGCGACAGCGCGCCGGCGATGTCGCCTTCGCCGGTGCGCGCAATGTCCTCGGTCGACAGGATCGAGACGACCTGCGGGGTCGCGCGGACGAAGTTCGGGATGTTGCGGCCGACGACGACGATGTCCTCGCCGCCATTGGGATCATAGCCCGGCGTCGACACTTCGGCCTCCGCTCCGGCAGCCTGGGGCGCGGAGGTGTCGACCGGCGTCGAGGTCGGGCCGGTCTGCGTAGTCGAGGCGGGTGGCGAGGCGGCTGGAGCGGGTGCGGCGCCGCCGGTCTGGGCCAGCACCGCGGGCGCGACCAGCTGCGAGGTCAGGAGAAGTAAGGTGGCATAGCCGAAGCGCGTTTGCATGGCCGAATATCCAGATCAGGGGGTCTATGGGCGAATGCCGGGGTGGTCTTTGGAACCACCCCGGCATCGCTGCTCACATCATCGACTGCGGAGAGCCGACCGGAAGCGTTACCGGCCGTTGCAGTTGAAGTAGACCGAGGTGAAGATCGGCGGACCCTGGTCCTGCTTCGAGGCATCGGCCGCGCGGATCGTCGAGCGATCGGCCTGGCTGGTTTCCTGCGCGATCAGGTTGAGGCAGGCGACGGTCGCCGGCGTCTTCACGATGCCGTTGATGAAGCGCATGTCCGAACCACCACGCTGGCGGATCGCGGCCGGCGCAAGCGCGGTCTGCACGAACGTGAAGTTCGAATACTGACCGAAGGTACGGGGCAGCAGGTCCTCGGCACCGTTCGAGTCGATCTCGGTCGAGAACGAGTCGGCGGTCGCACCCAGCAGGCGCTGTGCGGCGATGATGAACTGCATGAAGCCGCGATAGCCGTTGTCGATATCGTAGCCGTCGTCGTCTGCGCCGGTGACCGCGAAATACTTGATGTTCGTGGTGCCGCCGAAGATCTCGATGCCGTCATCGGCCGAGTTGTGGCTCTGGACGTGATCGATCGTCGTCCCCGAACCGGTGCCGCCAAGCGTCAGGCCCTGGAGCTCGTTGCCGTCGCTGATCGCGATGCCGCTGTAGCGGATCTGGACATACTGCATCGTGCCGCTGTTGTCGGCCGCCGTCGGGCCACCGTAAAAGCGGCCGGTGACGCCTTCGATCGCCTGCTGGCAGGTCGTGCTCGTGCCGCCGGCGTTGTTCGGACCGGTACCGGTGGCGCAGACCGCGACGGGCGCGCGGCCGAGCAGGATGATCCCGCCCCACTGGCCCTGCGTCGCATCGCTGACGCCGTTGGCGGTCAGGTTCTGCTGCGACGTGAAGATGATCGGCGCGTCGCGCGTACCGACGGCGCTGATCTTCGACCCACGGTTGACGAGCAGGAGATCGGCGGTGACTTCGGTCGAGTCCGCGGCGACGACGACGCCCGGTGCGATCGTCAGCGTCACGCCGGTATCCGCACCGGTCGTGCCGACATCGGCGCCGACTTCGGTCTGGCCGCGCAGGCGGTAGAACACGCCGGCGATCTTCGGCAGCGTCAGGCTGGACGTGATGTTGGTCGGCAGGCGGCAGGCGCGAAACGTCTGGACCAGGCCGTCGTCGATCGTGCCGGTCGGGCACGCTGCGGCCGAACCGCCAGCGCCGACAGCAGGAACCGCGGTGCAGCGCGCGGTCGTGCTGCCGCCGAACTCGGCCGACGTGGAAGCGCAGGTCCAGCCCTGGAACGCGGTGTCGGTCGGGCCGTTGAGCGCGCCGACGAAGTTGGTGCTGGCGAAGAACGGGTTGATCGACGACGGGTCGGTCGCGGTCGTGGCGGACGTCGCGGCGGTCGGGTACACGCCGGTCAGGACGTTGGTGCCGCTGACGTTGTTGTTGGTGCCGGCGTTGACGATCGCAAGCTGCTCATCGGCGCTGATCGTGATCGTGCCGTCCGAGCGGCCGCCCGAGGTCGAGGCGAACTGCGCGGCCGTGATCGCCGATGGGGTCGGCGTCGGGGTGGACGGCGTCGGGGTCGGCGTGGCTGGCGGGGTGATGATCACCGTGCCTGCGCCCGGCGAAGCGACGTCGTCGGCACCGCCGCAAGCGGTGAGTGCGAGGCAGGCCGTGCCGGTCAGCAGGATCGTGCCGAGGCGAGTAAAGCTGGTCATGCGAAGGACTCCCGAGTCGTACCGTTGATTGTTCGGATCGACCCAGGCTCCCCCCTGCCGACCGTGACATGGCGGTTAGGCTGGCCAGATGACGCCGCGATGCGATTTCGGTTACGCTTGCGTGACTATGATATGACGGTTCGATGACTGTCGATTGGGGTGCTTCTGGCCTGCGGGGTTGAAAACCGCGCTATCGAACACATCTCTTCCGATCCGGCGCGCGATGATTTACAGGCGCTGCCAGAGTCACTGCTCCCAAGACCTCTGGCGCAATCCTGCGTCCGGACGGTCAGACCGATATTACAGGATTATCTCACGACAATGGCCTCTTTCAAGGACCCCAGTTTCCAGGACCGCACGAGCAGCGCAGCCGCCGCCAAGCAGAAGGCGCTCGAGGCGCTGAAGGCGAAGCCGCCGATCGACGAAGCCGTCGTTGCCGAGCGCCTTGCCGCGCGCGAAGCCAAGGAATTGGCCGAGCGTGAGAAGCGCGCTGCCAAGCGTGCTGCAGAGGACGAGGCAAAGGCTGCGAAGAAGGCCGAGGCCGAGGCTGCTGCTGCTAAGAAGCGCGAGGCTGAGGCTAAGGTAGAGCTGACCGATGCCGAGAAGAAGGCGATTCGTGACGCTAAGTATGCGGCGCGGAAGAACAAGAAGAAGTGATTTTTGGGCGGTCTTTTGGCCGCCGATTTTGATTGAACGACTGCTCGCTTGGAGCAACCGTCTCCAAAAGAGACCGCCACCCCGGTGAAGGCCGGGGCCCAGTTGGCAAGGTCGCAGTGGTGAAGCGCAGTCCACCGTTGGCAACGTCCCCCAGCTGGGCCCGGCCTTCGCCGGGGTGGTGGCTAAGGAGTGGACGAACCCTACTAACAAGCGTGTTCTCCCGCGAAGGCGGGAGCCTAGTCTGGGCTCCCGCCTTCGCGGGAGAACAACTAAGGGTGGGTAACAGAAGGGTTGAAGTGACCCTACTCCGCCTGCTCCCAACCGCCCCCCAGCGCCTTGAACAACGCGACCGTCAGTTGCCGCAACTGCGCATCGCTCGACACCAGCTGTTCGCGCGCCGTCAGCACGTCCGTCTCCGCGTTCAGCAGCGTCGTCTGCGCCACGAAGCCGGTCCGGTACTGCGACTCCGCCGCCTTCGCGCTGCTCTGCGCATCGACCACCGCCCGCTGCAGAGCCGCATTCCGCCTCCGCTCGGCAGCGATCTGCGCGAGCGGATCCTCGACGTCGCGCAAAGCCTGCAACACGGTCGAGCGATAGCGGAGATACGCCTGCTCGCGGTCCTCCTCGCGCGACTTCACGGTCGACTTGCGCCGGCCCCAGTCCAGCAACGGGAACTGCGCCGCGCCGGACGCGGTCAGCTGGAGGCTGTCACCCGAGAACAGATTGCCGAGCGCAGTCGAGATCAGCTGGCTCATGCCGGTCAGGCTGAACTTCGGATACATATCCGCTACCGCAACGCCGATATCTGCGGTCGAGGCAGCCAGATCGCGCTCGGCCGCGCGAATGTCGGGGCGACGACGCAACAGTTCCGACGGCAACCCGGCTGGGATGGTGGGCACGCCGAGCGGTGCGACCGAAGGTGCTGCGAGTTCGGACATCAGCGTCGCGGGTGGCTCGCCGAGCAGGATCGCCAGTGCGTGCATGCGGACATCGACATCGGCACGGACCGGCTCGGCGCGCGCTTCCGTAGATGTGATCGAAGCGCGCTGACGGGTGACGTCGATCGGCGGAACGAGGCCCACCTTGGCCGTGTTGCCCGCGATCTCGAGCGCACGACGCTGGCGGACGATCTCGCCCTCGATCGTCACGATCTGCGCCTGATCGAGCCGGAGCGCGAAATACGCCTGCGCGACTTCGGCCGCGAGCGTCACCGCCGCGTCGCGCTTCGACCAGACCGCCGCTTCGGTCCTTGCCCGCGCGCCCTCGGTGCTGCGCCGGACGCCGCCGAACAGGTCGAGCTCCCAGCTTGCGTCGAACCCGACCGAGTACGTCGTGATCCCGCTGCCGGGCAGTGCGATGCCGCCGGTCGAGCCGGTGCCCCCTGCCCCCGTGCCGCCGCTGAACGCGCGTGCGATCGACGAGAGGCCGGCGTTCTTGCTGAACTCGATATGGCTCGGGCTGGCGCTCGCGTTGACGCTCGGCAACCCCTGCGAGCGCGCGACGATCTCCTGCAATCGCGCCTGCCGCACGCGCGAGGCGGCGATCGCGATGTCGGGATTGCCCTTCAACGCGCGCTCGACCAGCCCGTCCAATTGCGAATCGCCGAACGCGGACCACCAGCGGGCCGGATCGACCGTCGTCCCAACTGTGGCCTGCGGACCCACGAACGCCGGCGGCACCGCCATCTCCGGCGGGCTGTAGTTCGGGCCGACGGTGCACCCCGCGAGCAGGGCCGCAACCGCAACCACCATGAACCGCGCACGCATCAATGCATCCCTCCCGAGGGCGCGCCGCCGGTCTTGCCGGAGCGCATGAATAGAACCAGTGGCGCGACGACCAGTACGACCACCATCATCGCGCGGAACACGTCTAGGAACGCGAGCATCGTCGCCTGCCGCTGCATCTGGCTGTAGAGAACGGCCAACGGCGTCGTCGCATCGCCCTGCCCGCCGAATACGCTCGTCGCCTTCTGCATCCAGTCGTTATAATTCGGATCGAGCGGGTTGAGCGTCTGCGTCAGTTCAGACTGGTGCCGCTGCAATCCGCCCGCAAGTTGAGTCTGCGCGAAACAGATGCCGATCGTCCCGCCCAGGTTTCGCGAGACGTTGAGCAGACTAGACGCCTGCGCGGTCTGCGTCTGCTTGAGCCCGACATAAGCGATCGCGTTGATCGGCACGAACAGGAACGGCAGCGCCATCGCCTGGAACAGCCGCGCGAACGCCGCATCGGAGAACGCGATGTCGGCGGTCAGGTGGCTCATGTTCCACAGCGCGAACGCCTGCACCAGCAACGCCGGGAACAGCAGGAAGCGGACGTCGACCAGCCCGCTTAGTCGCCCTGCGAACGGCACCATGACAAGCGTCGCGAGACCGCCGGCGGTCAGCGCGAGACCGGCGTCGAGCGAGCTGTAGCCGAGCACCTGTTGCAGCATCTGCGGTATCAGCTGCGTGGTGCCGAACAGGATCATGCCGGTGACGCCCATCACGCCGATCGTCAGCGCGAAGTTGCGATTCTTCAGCAGCTTGAGGTCGATTACCGGGTCCTTGTGGTTCAGTTCCCAGATCACGAGCGTGACCAGCGATACCGCGGCGATGATCGCCGACATGACGATGAAGCCGCTCGAAAACCAGTCCTCGCGCTCGCCGCGATCGAAGGTGAGTTCGAGGAAGCCGAGCCCGAGTGCGACCAGCGCGACGCCGACATAGTCGATCGTCAGGCCGTTCTTGAACCGCTCGTCGCGGTCCTTCTTCACCTGCGGCGGCTCGTCGACGAACGTCTCGACCAGAAACCACGCGGCGATGCCGACGGGGACGTTGATCAGGAACACCCAGTGCCAGCTCGAATATTCGACGATGTAGCCGCCGAGCGTTGGCCCGAGCACGGGGCCGACGACGACGACGATCGCGAACGCGGCGAACGCCATCCCACGTTGTTTCGGCGGGAAGGTGTCGGCGAGGATGGACTGCTCGACCGGCGCGAGGCCGCCGCCGCCAATGCCTTGCAGCACGCGGGCGACGACGAGCGTAGCGATATTGGGCGCAAGGCCGCACATCAGCGAGGCAAGCGTGAACAAGGCAATCGACAGCAGGAAATAGCGCTTTCGGCCGATCGCGTCCGACAGCCAGCCCGAGATCGGGATGACGATCGCGTTGGCGACGAGATAACTGGTCAGCACCCACGTCGCCTGATCGGTGGTGATCGACAGCCCGCCCGAGATATGATCGAGCGCGACGTTGGCGATCGAGGTGTCGAGCACCTCCATGAAGGTTGGGATCGAGATGATCGCGACGATCAGCCACGGGCTGTACTTGCCCGCCGCCGACCGGCTTGGCGACCACGTGTGACCGCCCCCCGCATCGGCCTTAGCAGGAGCCTCGGCCACCTCAGCGCACCTTGACGGTCGGCACCACCGACATGCCGGGGCCGATCGGATAGCGCTTCGGATCGGGGCCGTTCTTCGCGTCGAACACGATACGGACGGGGACGCGCTGGACGACCTTCACATAGTTGCCGGTCGCGTTTTGCGGGGGCAGCAGGGCGAACGCCTGGCCGGCGCCGCGCTGGATCGAGTCGACATGACCCTTGAAATCGACGCCGGGATACGCGTCGACATGGATGTCGACGGGCTGGCCGATCTTCATCAGCGTGAGCTGCGTTTCCTTGAAGTTCGCCGTCACCCACATTGTGTCGGGGACGATCGCCATCAGCTGCGTGCCGGGCGCGACATAGGAGCCGACGTTGACCGAGCGGTTGACGACCTGCCCCGCGACCGGCGCGGTCAGGCGGAGATCACCGATCGTGACGTTCGCCTGGTCGACCTGCGCGCGACGGGCGTCGATCACCGACTTGGCCGCGCCGACCTGCTTCCTGGCGACGCTGATCTGCGCGGTGGCGGTGTCGATCTGCTCGCGGGCGGCGGCGGCATCGGCGGCGGTCTGGCGCGCGGTGGCGCGCGCCTGATCGAGCTGTTGACCGGCGACCGCGCTCGGATCGAGCCGCAGCAACGCCTCGTAGCGCGCGAGATCCTGCTGGGCCTTTACCGCGGCGGCCATCGGGACGCGGGCTTGTGCCGCAGCCTGCTGGCGTTGGGCCTCGGCGGCGGTGACCTGCGCCTGTGCCTGCGCGAACTGTGCGCGGGCCTGCGATTCGTTTGCCTGCGCCTCGGCGACCTGGGCATCGCGGCCGGATGCCTTGATGACCGCGAGCAGGCGGCCCGCTTCGACGTGGCGATTGTCGATATCGGCGACCTGGACCAGCGTGCCCGCGACCTGGGGCGCAAGGCGGACGATGTGCGTGTCGACGAACGCGTCGTCGGTCGATTCGAACTGGCGCGCATGGAGCCAGTAGAGCACGCCGCCGATGATCAGCCCGCCGACGACGATGACGAGGACGATCCAGAACAGCGGCTTCTTGAAGACCGACGGCTTCTTCTCGTCGCCGTCGGCCTTGTCGTCAGACTCGTCTTGCTGGTCGGTATCGGACTGCTGGTCCTGGCCGTTCGGATCGTCCTTGGGATCCTCATCGTCATGGTTGGCGTCGGAGTGGTTCGTCTGGTCGGTCATGCCTGGCCCTGTTCTTCAGCACGCATCGAATCGAGAATGGCGTCGATATTGGCGTCGATACGCGCCTTGATATCGAGGATGTCGTTGGGTTCGAGCACATCGCGCTCAAGCAATTTGAGGCAGGTCGCGCGGTTCGCCCGCAGCGTGATGACCTGCCCCATCAAGGTGATCGTCGCGATCCTGCCCGTGCGGATTTCGGCGCAACCGGTGGCGATGCAGACCAGGTCGCTCAGCCTGCGCACCATCTGACCCATCACGCCGCCATAGATCCGCTCGAACGCCTCGCCCGGCTTCATCTGTTCGCGGAGCACAAACAGCGTCCAGTCGGCGCTCTCGTTGCTGGCCATCTTGTCCGCAAGCCGGCCGAAGATGCGGTGAATCTGGGCGCGGGCTTCGCTCACGTCGTCCGCTGCGACATCATGCGACAGCTCGGACGGCTCGCCCAAAACGGCCGTCATGCGCTCGGCGATCCGGTCGGCGGCGGCGAGGTACAGGCCCTCCTTGCCGCCGTAGTGATAGGTGATCGACGACATCGCGGTGCCGGCCGCTGCGGCAATGCCACGCGTGCTCGCCCCCTCCAGCCCCTTGGTGCCGAATTCGCTGATCGCGATGTCGAGGAGTCGGGATTGGAGCACGGGGGGGCGTTTAGTTCGATCGAACGAACCAGCCTAATGAAGAAGCTGTCATGTTTGGGTTTGCCACCCGATACAACCTGAATTCCCCCCTCCCTGCAAGGGAGGGGTTGGGGGGTGGGTAGGCCCGCTCGCGCCGCGACTGTTCGGCGATACGGAAACCGACCCACCCCCGGCTCCTCCCTTCCAGGGAGGGGGGGAGAAGATCGGAGTGCAGCGCCAGAAACAGCAACGCCGGCCCCTTCGTGCGAAGGAACCGGCGTAAATCTGGTGGGCGCGGCTGGGATTGAACCAGCGACCCCACCCGTGTGAAGGGTGTGCTCTACCACTGAGCTACGCGCCCGAAACTCGTTCGGAAGCGGGCCTTTAGGCAGGGGATGCCCGCCTGTCTAGCCCTTTGACGTCGATCCCTTCGATCCTCCCCCCGCAAGGGGGAGGTGGCGCCGAAGGCGACGGAGGGGGGGACCACGCAACGAAGGGTACCGTTTACCGCCCCCTCCGTCAGGCTGTCGCCTGCCACCTCCCCCTGGCGGGGGAGGATTCCACCGGGCCTAGTTGACCGCGTCCTTCAAGCCCTTGCCGGCCTTGAACTTCGGCTGGGTCGACGCCTTGATCGTCATCGGCTCGCCGGTGCGGGGATTGCGCCCGGTCGAGGCCTTGCGCTTCGAGATCGAGAACGTGCCGAAACCGACCAGGCGAACCTCGTCGCCCTTCTTCAACGATGCCTCGATCGCGTCGAACACCGCCTCGACCGCCTTGACCGCGTCGGCTTTTACCAGCCCGGACGTGTCAGCCACCGTAGCGATCAGCTCCTGCTTGTTCATATAATCCCCCGGAAAAACTCGAATCGGCCGAGATGGACTCGCGACCGCAATCAGCGCGCAATAATGCGGCGGCCCCGTCTGCTGTCAAACGAAACCGCCGTATTGTCGCTTACGATCCAAACATGGATCAGTGGTGAAGACCACCCCCAACCGGTGCGATCGGTGCCGGCGGCAGTGCCGCGAGCTCATCCGCGTCGGTCCACTCGATCGCCTCGAGCGGCTCGGTCAGCGCCAGGCGAAGCACCTCGTCAACATGCGAAACCGGGATGATCTTCAGCCCCGCCTTGATGTTCGCCGGGATCTCCGCGAGGTCCTTCTCGTTCTCGGCCGGGATCAGCACCGTCTCGATCCCGCCACGGAGCGCGGCGAGCAGCTTCTCCTTGAGGCCACCGATCGGCAGCACGCGACCACGCAGCGTAACCTCGCCAGTCATCGCCACCTCGCGCCGGATCGGCACGCCGGTCAGCGTCGAGACGATCGACGTGACCATACCGATACCCGCCGACGGACCATCCTTCGGCACCGCACCCTCGGGCAGATGGATGTGGATATCCTTCCGCGCGAACAGGCTCGGCTTGATCCCGTAGCTCGGCGCACGCGCCTTCACATAGCTGAACGCGGTCTCGATCGACTCCTTCATCACGTCGCCGAGCGTACCGGTGAGCTTGGCCTGACCCTTGCCTGCAACCGTCACGCTCTCGATCGTCAGCAGTTCGCCGCCGACCTCGGTCCAGGCAAGGCCGGTGACCGCACCGATCTGGTTCTCGGTCTCGCCGAGACCGTGGCGATACTTCTGCACGCCGGCATATTCGCCGATGTTCTCGGGCGTGATCGTGACGCTGGTCGTCTTGTTTTCGAGGATTTGGCGCAGCGCCTTGCGGCACAGCTTGGCAATCTCGCGCTCCAGCGTACGCACGCCAGCCTCCCGCGTGTACTGTTGGATGAGCGTACGAAGCCCCTCCTGCGTCAGCGTGAACTCGCCCGGCTTCAACCCGTGCGCCTCGATCTGCTTCTCAACCAGATGACGCTCGGCGATCTCAACCTTCTCGTCCTCGGTATAGCCCTCCAGACGGATGATCTCCATGCGGTCGAGCAGCGCCTGCGGCAGGTTCAGCGAGTTCGCCGTGCAGACGAACATCACGTCCGACAGGTCGATGTCGACCTCCAGATAATGATCCTGGAACTTGCCGTTCTGCTCCGGATCGAGGACCTCGAGCAGCGCCGAGGCCGGATCGCCACGGAAATCCTGGCCGAGCTTGTCGATCTCGTCGAGCAGGAACAGCGGGTTCGACGTGCCGGCCTTTTTGAGGTTCGTCACGATCTTGCCCGGCAGCGAACCGATATAGGTGCGGCGATGCCCACGGATCTCGGCCTCGTCACGCACGCCGCCGAGCGACTGGCGGATGAACTCGCGCCCGGTCGCCTTGGCGATCGACTTGCCCAGCGAGGTCTTGCCGACGCCGGGAGGGCCGACGAGGCACAGGATCGGCCCCTTCAGCTTGTTGGTGCGCGCCTGCACGGCGAGATACTCGACGATCCGGTCCTTGACCTTCTCGAGCGCATAATGATCCTCGTCCAGCGTCACCTGTGCGGCGGCGATGTCCTTCTTGATCTTAGACTTCTTGCCCCACGGCAGCCCGAGCAGCACGTCGAGATAATTGCGCACGACGGTCGCCTCGGCGCTCATCGGCGCCATCGTCTTGAGCTTCTTCAGCTCCGACGTTGCCTTGCCGCGGGCTTCCTTGCTCATCTTGAGCGTCGCGATCTTCTGCGTCAGCTCGGCGATTTCGTCGCCTTCGCCCTCGCCATCCTCGTTGCCGAGTTCACGCTGGATCGCCTTCAACTGCTCATTGAGGTAATATTCGCGCTGCGTCTTCTCCATCTGGCGCTTGACGCGGCTCTTGATCTTCTTCTCGACCTGGAGGACGCCCAGCTCGCCCTCCATCGCGGCGAACGCCATTTCGAGGCGCTTCGACGGATTGGTTTCGAGCAGGATCGCCTGCTTCTCGGCGACCTTGATTTGGACGTTCGCGATCACCGCATCGGACAGCTTCGACGCGTCCTCGATCTCGGACAGCTGCACCGAGGTTTCGGACGAGAGCTTGCGGTTGAGCTTGGCGTAGTTCTCGAACTGGTCGACCACCGAGCGCATCAGCGCGATGAGTTCCGGCCCTTCGACCTCGGCATCGGCAACCGGCTCGACCGTGGCGGTCAGGAAGTCGCCGCTTTCGTCGAGCGTTTCCAGCGTCGCGCGGCCCTTGCCCTCGACCAGCACGCGAACGGTGCCATCGGGGAGCTTCAATAGCTGGAGCACGGTCGCGGTGACGCCCATCGAATACAGGTCGTCGCGCGAGGGATCGTCCTCTGCGGGATCGACCTGCGCGACGAGATAGATCTCCTTGTCCGCCGCCATCGCCGCCTCGAGCGCGGCAACGGACTTATCGCGGCCGACGAACAGCGGCACGATCATGTGCGGGAACACGACGATGTCGCGAAGGGGAAGGACGGGGTACTGGGTCATGAACGCTCCGGTGGGTGCCTGCATGGGGGCATAATCTACAGCTTATATGGTGAGGATGAACCGTCCATCAATTGGTTGGCGGTGGTTAGGGGTTTTCGCGCGTCGCCCAAGCGCCGGCCGTTCTCCTGCGAACGCAGGAGTCCAGGGTAACGGGCGGCGGTTTCAGTGATCCTGGGCTCCTGCGTTCGCAAGAGAACGGCCGGTGGCGGATCGCACTTGTATGCGTGCCGCTCAGGCGCGAGAACGCGGCATGATCTCGCGTTTTCTCCTCGCCGCCAGCGCCACCGCGCTTCTAGCCGCCGCCCCGCTCCCGAAGAAGGGCGAGCCCGCGATCACCGCGCAGACGCAGCGGTCTGGTGGCGTACTGACACCCGAACAGACCGCGCTTCGGTTCGACAGCGCGGACTTGGCGTTCGAAGTGCTGCCCGAGACGGAGAGCCTGAACGGTGTCGCCACGCTGGTCTTTACGGCCAAGGCCCCCCTCACCCGCTTGCCGATCGACCTCGACCGCAATCTGCCGGTCAGCGCGATCGCGATCGACGGTGTGCCGCTCGCCCCCTCGGCGTGGAGCAATCCCGAGGGACGGCTCATGATCACGCTGCCCAAGCCGGTCGCAGCCGGCGGCAAGGTCACCGCGAAGATTACTTATGGCGCCACGCCGCACGTCGCGGTGAAGGCGCCGTGGGACGACGGGATGGTCTGGTCGAAGACGCCCGACGGTCGCGCCTGGTTCGCGACGACCGCGGAGGGCTATGGCTGCGACCTGTTCTGGCCGTGTCTGGACTTTCCAACCGGCGAGCCCGCGCTGGTGACGCTGCACATTACCGTGCCGAAGGGGCTGAAGGCGCCGTCTAACGGCGTGCTGCTCGGCGTCGATACGCTGGCTGATGGGCGGACGACGTGGAACTGGCGCGCCAAGCATCCCAATACCTATGGCATCGCGCTGAACGTCGGGCCGTATGAGGAGATCAGCGGCACCTACAAGAGCCGGTTCGGCAACAGCATCCCAATGTTTTACTGGTACCTGCCGGGCGAGAAGGTGCAGGCGGAAAAGCTGTTCGCCGAGTTCGCGCCGACGCTCGATTTCTTCGAGAGCATGATCGGGCCCTACCCGTTCGGCGACGAGAAGGTCGGCGTGGTCGAGACGCCGCACAAGGGCATGGAGCACCAGACGATCAACGCGTACGGCAACGAGTACGCCAAGGCGCCGGAGGGGTTCGACTGGCTGTTCCAGCACGAGTTCGCGCATGAGTGGTTCGGCAACCAGCTGACCGCCGCCAATTGGGACGATTACTGGCTGCACGAGGGCTACGGCACATACATGCAGCCGCTCTATGGCCAGTGGCGCGAGGGGCGTGCGCGGTACGCGACGATCATGCAGACCGAACGCGCGTCGATCATGAACCTCAAGCCGATCACGCAACAGCGTGTCACCACCGAGGAGGAGGTGTACGAACTCGACAAGGGCGGTGCGGGGCAGGACATCTACTACAAGGGCTCGTGGATGCTCCACACGCTGCGCGCGCTGATCGGCGACAAGGCGTTCTTCGATGTGACGCGGCTGGCCGTGTACGGGCGCGCGGACCCGAAACCGGGGAATTTTGCGCCGCGATTCGGGTCGACGAAGGAATATGAGGCGCTCATGCGGAAAGTGACGGGGAAGGACTATAAATGGTTCTTCGACGTGTATCTTCGGCAGGCGGCGCTGCCTGAACTGGTCGAGACGCGGACGGGGAATATGCTGACTTTGGCCTGGAAGGTGCCGGGGAATGGCCCGTTCCCGCTGCCGGTGCAGGTGCAGATCGACGGCAAGACGCGGACTTTGCCGATGACTGGGGGAAAGGCGAGCTTGTCGGTCCTGGCGGGCGCGCATGTCGTGATCGATCCGGATGCGCTGGTCTTGCGGCGTAGTATTGCACTCGAAGACGTTGCCGCCTGGAAAGCCACACAAGCTGCGAAGGCCAAGCCCCAATGACCTTTCCACCGTTCCCCCGCGAAGGCGGGGGCCCAGGGTCCCAAGAGACGATGCCCGTAACTCCTGGGGCCCTGCGTGCGCAGGAGAACATCTGGGGATCGCGCGCGGCAGAGATGGCGGCGATCTTCATGGTCGGCGACGGGTTGATCGGGCTGTTGCAACCGCGCCGCCACGTCGATCTCTGGAAGGACGACGCGCTTGGCACCGAGAAACTCGTCGCACCGTTCGTCGACCGCCCCGGCCGCCGTCGCCTCTACGCCGTCGTGCAGATCGCCGCCGGCCTAGCCTTGGCTGCACGCCGAAAGCGATGACCCTGCCGCGGTGGCCCCTCCTGGCACTGGCGCTCGCCGGCTGCGGTTCGAGTCCCGACGCCGGCACGACCAGCCAGATCGCCAGCGGCGAACGTGTCTTCCGCCGCTGCACCGCGTGCCACACGATTGGGCAATATGCGGGCGATACCGATGGGCCGAACCTCTACGGCGTTATGGGCGGCCCGATCGGTGAGCGGCGTCCGCGCTTCTCCTACACCGCTGGGCTGAAAGCGCTGGGCGGCAAATGGGACGCCAAGCGCATGGACGCCTGGCTCACCAACCCGCGCAAGATGGTGCCCGGCACGACGATGGCCTTCGCAGGCCTCCCCGATCCAAAGGACCGCGCCGACGTCATCGCATATCTGTCGACGCAGGGGCCCTGAGCTTACGGCACCACCGTCGTGAAGAGATATGCGGCGAAGATCACGAGGTGGACGACGCCCTGCAACACCGTCGTCCGCCCAGTGCCGAGCGACAGCGTCGCCACGAACAGCGACAGGGCCAGCAGCGTCATGCTCTTCGCGTCGATGCCGAGCGCTATCGGGAGGTCGAGGACCAGCGATACGATCGCGACGCTCGGAATCGTCAGCCCGATCGTCGCCAGCGCGGAGCCTAGTGCAAGGTTGAGACTGGTCTGCAACCGGTTGCGCCGCGCCGACTTGTAGGCAGCCAAGCTTTCAGGCGCGAGCACCAGCGCGGCGATCACCACGCCGACCACGGTCAGCGGCAGGCCGGCACCGAGCACCGCGGCCTCGATCGTCGGTGACAGCGTCTTCGCGAGCAGCACCACCGACACCAGCGCGACCAGCAGCGCGGCGAAGGCGATGCCCGTCGCGCGACCCGATGGCGGCGCGGCGTGATCGTCCTTATCGTCGGTCGACGGCAGGAAATAATCGCGGTGGCGCACCGTCTGCACCAGCACGAACGTCCCGTAGAGGATCAGCGATACGACCGCGACGAACATCAATTGCGATGCCGCGTAGGTCGGGCCCTGTGTCGACGACGTATAGTTCGGCAGGATCAGCGACAGCACCGCCATCGCCGCGAGCACGCCGAGCGCTGCGGTCATTCCCTTCAGCGTGAACCGCTGCTCATGATGCCGCACCGCGCCCGCGAGCAGGCAGATGCCGATGATGAAATTGAGGATGATCATGATCGCCGCGAACACCGTATCGCGCGCGAGCGTGGTCGCGTCGCCGGCGTTGGAGAGCATCAGCGAGACGATCAGCGAGACCTCGATCACGGTGACCGCGATCGCGAGGACGAGCGTCCCGAACGGCTCGCCGACCTTATGCGCGATGACCTCGGCGTGGTGGACCGCGGCGAGCACACTGCCGATCAGCACGATCACGGCGGCGGCGGTGCCGAGCGTGCCCATCTTGGCGAGGCCGACGAGGACGGCGAGCAGCCCCAGGCCCGGCGCGATCAGCGTCCAGATCGGTAGCGCCAAGCGGTCCGACATCGTCTCCACTACGTGTTCGTTCGGTCGGTCGGCCACTTCGATCGTCATGCATGCTCCCTCGTTCCACTTGGTCAACGAATGCGCGAGGGCCGATAAGGGTCCGAGTCGGGGCAATTGCGGGGCGGCGCGGATCGGGTAGGATGCGGCGATGCTGTCCGCCGATCTTCGCGAAACGCTGGTCATGGTCGCAGATGCGATGCGGGATGCGCACGACCCGTGGTGTGTCATTGCGAGCACGGCGGTGGCGCTCCACGGAGTGGCGCCGATCGAGGTTGGCGATGTCGATGTGCTGATGAGCGTGACAGATGCTCGGCGGTCGATGGACCAGCTCGGGGTCGTACCCATTGAGGACGGCGCGAGTGCGCTCTTCCGGTCGACGCTGTTCGCGCAATGGGAGACGCCACCTTTGGTCGTCGAGCTCATGGCGGGGTTTCGTGTTGCGACGGGATCGGGGTGGACGGAGGTGCTACCCCGGACGCGCGTGCCTGTCCTCGTCGACGGGTCCGTAGTTTATGTGCCTGACCGTGCTGAACTGGCCGAAATGCTCAGGCTGTTCGGACGTCCCAAGGATCTGGAGCGGGTTCGGCTACTGACCTCGTAGTTCTGTCCTTACTCTTCTCACGGCGATCGGTGAGAACGAGGCGACGCGGTTTGGTGCCCCCCCCCGTCATCCTGACGAAAGTCAGGACCCAGAATACCTAGCGCAGGTCTTCTTGGCTCTGGGTCCTGACTTTCGTCAGGATGACGGTCCGGGTTTTATGGACGAGTTTCACTCCAACGGGTGGGGTGTTTTCAGATCGCGCGCTCTCAGCGAAACAAAAAAGGGGCGCCGATCGCTCGACGCCCCTTCCCGTATCTCAAACCAACCCCGCCCTACGCAGCGTCGCCCGTCTTCTTCTTCTCCGCATAAACGCGGATCGGTTCCTTGCGGCCTTCGATCACGTCCTTGTCGATCATCACCTCATCGACGCCGTCCATGCCGGGCAGGTCGAACATCGTGTCGAGCAGGATGCTCTCGAGGATCGAGCGAAGCCCGCGCGCGCCGGTCTTGCGTTCGATGCCCTTCTTGGCGACCGAGACCAGCGCGTCGTCGGTGAAACCGAGCGCGACGTCCTCCATCTCGAATAGCTTCTGGTACTGCTTGACCAGCGCGTTCTTCGGCTCCTTGAGGATCTTCACCAGCGCGTCGACATCGAGATCCTCGAGCGTCGCGATCACCGGCAAGCGGCCGACGAACTCTGGGATAAGCCCGAACTTCAGCAGATCCTCGGGCTCGACCGACTTCAGCGTCTCGCCCGTCTTGCGCTCGTCCGGTCCGGCCACATACGCGCCGAAGCCGATCGACTTGCCCTGAAGGCGATCGCCGATGATCTTCTCGAGACCCGAGAACGCACCGCCGCAGATGAACAGGATGTTGGTCGTATCCACCTGCAGGAATTCCTGCTGCGGATGCTTGCGACCACCCTGCGGAGGCACCGACGCGGTCGTGCCTTCCATCAGCTTGAGCAACGCCTGCTGCACGCCTTCGCCCGACACGTCTCGCGTGATCGAGGGGTTCTCGGCCTTGCGCGAAATCTTGTCGATCTCGTCGATATAGACGATCCCGCGCTGTGCCCGCTCGACATTGTAGTCCGACGCCTGGAGCAGCTTGAGGATGATGTTCTCGACATCCTCGCCGACGTACCCCGCTTCGGTGAGCGTCGTCGCATCGGCCATCGTGAACGGCACGTCGAGGATGCGGGCGAGCGTCTGCGCGAGCAGCGTCTTGCCGCACCCGGTCGGCCCGACGAGCAGGATGTTCGACTTGGACAGCTCGACATCGGCACCCTTGGCGCCGTGGTTGAGCCGCTTGTAGTGATTATGCACCGCCACCGACAGCACGCGCTTGGCGCGCTTCTGGCCGATCACGTAATCGTCGAGGACGTCGCAAATCTCCTGCGGAGTCGGCACGCCGCCGTCCTTCTTGGACACCAGCGCAGACTTCGTCTCCTCACGGATGATGTCGTTGCATAGCTCGACGCACTCGTCGCAGATGAAGACCGTCGGCCCGGCGATCAACTTGCGGACCTCGTGCTGCGACTTCCCGCAGAACGAGCAATAGAGGGTGCTCTTCGAGTCGCCACCGCTCAGCTTCGTCATTCAATCACCTCTCGCGCATGTCGGTGCACGTGCCGTTTCCGGGGCCGCTACCGTAACGCACCCCGGAGTTCCTACAATCAAATAAACCGGCGGGGTTTACGATTCACCCCATGCCAGTGTCGTTCAGGCGAGTATCAGACAGGCTTCGGAGCGTCCTCGGATACCGCCGGACGCTTGTCGAACACCTCGTCGATCAGCCCGAAATCCTTCGCTTCGTTCGCTTCGAGGAACGTATCGCGGTCCATCCGGCGCTCGATCTCTTCGATCGGCTGGCCGGTATACTGCGAATACAGTTCGTTCATGCGCTTGCGGATGCGCAGGATCTCGCGGGCTTGGATCTCGATGTCGCTGGCCATGCCCTGTGCACCACCCGATGGCTGATGGATCATGATTCGCGCGTTGGTCATCGCGACGCGCATGCCGGGCTCGCCGCTCGCAAGCAGGAAGCTGCCCATCGAGGCTGCCTGGCCGATGCAGACGGTGCCGACGCGCGGACGGATGTACCGCATCGTATCGTGGATCGCCATGCCCGCCGTGACGACACCGCCCGGCGAGTTGATATACATGAAGATGTCCTTCTTCGGGTTCTCGGACTCGAGGAAAAGCAACTGCGCGGTGATCAGCGAGGCCATGCCGTCCTCGACGCCACCGGTCACGAAGATGATGCGCTCGCGGAGCAGGCGCGAGAAGATGTCGAACGAACGCTCGCCGCGGTTCGACTGCTCGATGACGATGGGAACCAGGCCTGCTTGCGTCTGCTGCAGGCCGAGCCCGGCGCTGGCCAACGGGCTCGCGAAATCGCCGGTCTCGAACGGATTGTGCATGGAAATCTCTCTTATGCCCCAGTGAACCGCTAACATCGGCGGTCCGGGAGGGGAGTTCAAGCCCTCCGCATCGCCGTATGGGGACGGCTTACCCTCGCCCCTCCGGGGAGAGGGAGGGGCCCGCACGCACTTGCGGGTGGGAGGGTGAGGGGACGTTGGGATCCGCCAACCTCCCCTCACCCTCCCGTCGCCAAGTGGCTCCTCCTTCCCTCTCCCCGAAGGGGCGAGGGAGTCAGATGCCTGGGGCGGGGTATGCGAGGTAGGCCAGCCTTCGGACTTCGCGGCGGCCTCTTACGACCGTGTCCAGGATCAGGCCGGTGAAGACGTTGAGGGCGGCGAAGATGCCGAGGCCGGTGATCAGGATCGCGGTCGGGAAGCGCGGCACCTGGTGGATCTCGATGTACGTCAGCACCAGCGGGATGCCGAGGATCAGCGCGAGGAGGCCGAACACGCTGCCGATCGCGCCGAAGAACCAGAGCGGGCGCTCGATCCGGTAGAGCGTCATGATCGTGCGGAGGATGCGCCAGCCGTCGCCGTACGTGCTGAGCTTCGATTCGGAGCCTTCAGGGCGCGCGTAATAGGGCGTCTCGACCTCGCCGATCGGCATCTTGAGTTCGAGCGCGTGGACGCTGATCTCGGTCTCGATCTCGAACCCGGCGGACAACGACGGGAAGCTCTTCACGAACCGGCGCGAGAACACGCGGTAGCCCGAGAGGATGTCGGTGAAGCTGCGGCCGAACAGGCGGGCGAGCATGCCGGTGAGCAGCGCATTGCCGAAGCGGTGGCCGCGGCGGTAGCTTTCCTGGACCTGGCTGATGCGCGAGCCGACGACCATGTCGAGTTGCTCGTCGAGGACGCGCTTCACTAGTGCCGGCGCGGAGGCAGCGTCGTATGTCGCGTCGCCGTCGGCCATGACGTAGATGTCAGCGTCGATGTCGGCGAACATGCGGCGGACGACGGCGCCCTTGCCCTGGATGCGTTCGGTCCGGACGACGGCGCCAGCGGCGCGCGCGACCTCGATCGTGCGGTCGGCGCTGTTGTTGTCGTAGACGTAGATGGTGGCGCCGGGCAGCGCATCGCGGAACCCGGCGATCGTCTGCGCGATCGCGGCCTCTTCGTTGTAGCAGGGCAGCAGGACGGCGATTCTCGGTTCGGTCATTGCCTGCCCTGCGGAGTTGAAAACGGTATTTTCGGCCACCGAACCACCTTCAAAACGCACTTCCCCGGCGGAGGCCGGGGCCCAATTGGGAAAGGTCCATAACGAAGCATCGCGCATCGTTACAGCTACCTTTCCAATTGGACCCCGGCCTCCGCCGGGGAGGTGACCCGGTGGGCTGGAGCGCCTCAATTACTGAGGCGCTCGAACGTAAGTTACCCCTCGGTCTTGGTCGGAGCCTTCTTCGCGCGCGGCTTCTTCGCCGGTGCGTCGGCAGCTTCGGTGCCCTCTGCGTTCTCGGCAGCAACCGGCGACGATTCCGTCACGGCGGTCTCTGCTTCGACCGGAGCCGCCTTCTTCTTGGCAGGCGCCTTCTTCGCAGGCTTGGCCTCTTCCGTCGCGTCCGAAGCAGGTGCCTCGTCCGTCACGGCGTCGTCCGAAGCAGCCTCGTCCGAAGCTGGCTTGGCCTTCTTGGCAGCAGCCTTCTTCTTCGGCTTGTGGTTGTCGTGATCATGCGTGTGCGTGCCGCTGGCGAACCCGTCCTCGCTCTCGATCGCTGCTTCCAGCTCCTCGCGCGTCGCTTCGCGGTCGGTGATCTCGGCCTTCTCGAACAGGAAGTCGACGACCTTGTCCTCATACAGCGGCGCCCGCAGCTGGGCAGCCGCCATCGGCTCCTGCTGGACGTACTGCATGAACTGCTGGCGCTGCTCGGCGGGATATTGCTGCGCGGCCTGGGCGAGCAGACGCTGCATTTCCTGGTTCGAAACCTCGACGCCGTTCGCCTGGCCGATCTCGGACAGGAGCAGGCCAAGGCGCACGCGACGCTCGGCGATCTTGCGGTAATCGTCGCGCTCGCCTTCCATCTCGGCCATCGCGGCCTCCGGATCGGCTTCGTGCGTGGCTTCGTGCTGGAGCTGCGACCAAATCTGGTTGAACTCGGCCTCGACCATCGATGGCGGTACTTCGAAGTCGTGACCCTCGGCGAGCTGGTCGAGCAGCTTGCGCTTCATATGCGTGCGCGTGAGACCGTTATGCTCCTGCTCGATCTGACCCTTGAGCAAGCCCGTGAGCTGCTCGAGGCTCTCAAGACCCAGCGACTTCGCCAGATCCTCGTCGATCTTGCTCTCGCCCGCGGTCTTCACCGACTTGACGGTGATGTCGAACGTCGCCGGCTGGCCCGCGAGCGACTTCTCCTGATACTCCTCGGGGAAGGTCACGTTCAGGACCTTGTCGTCGCCGGTCTTCACGCCGACGAGCTGATCCTCGAAGCCGGGGATGAGACGACCCGAACCGAGCTCGACGCCCATGTCGGTGCCCGTGCCGCCCTCGAACGCGACGCCGTCGGCGGTCTTGCCGACGAAATCGACGGTGACGAGATCGCCCATCTTGGCGACGTAATCGTCAGCTGCGTCGTCCCACTTCTTCTGCTGGTCGGCGAACTTCTGGAGCTGCTCGGTCACAGCGTCGTCGGCGACGGGCACGGTCAGACGCTCGAGCTTCAGGCCGTCGATCGCCGGTGCGGGGACCTGCGGGAGGACCTCCATCTCGACCTTGACCACGGCGTCCTTGCCGAGGTCATAGCCGTCTTCCAGCTCGACCGAAGGCTGCATCGCGGGGCGAAGCTGCTTCTCGGCGACGAGCGTCTGGACGCTCTCCTGGATCGCCGCGTTCAGCGCGTCCTGCGTCAGCGCCGGACCGTGCATCTTGCGGATAAGGTTCGCCGGCACCTTGCCCGGACGGAAGCCCGGCATCTTCATCTGCGGCGCGAGGCGCTTCAGCTCGACATCGACCTTGGCATCGATATCCTTCGCGGTGATGGTGAGCGTAAAGGCGCGCTTGAGGCCCTCGTTCAACGTCTCGACAGTCTGCATGTCCGGCCTTTGTCTAAAAGAGCATTCAGGATAATTCTTCGGGCGGTCGCCTCGCCTGCGCGGCGGGCTGGTGCGGGCGAAGGGACTCGAACCCCCACATCTTGCGATACTTGGACCTAAACCAAGCGCGTCTACCAGTTCCGCCACGCCCGCACAGGACATCGCCGTAGCGGGCGCGTCTATACCAACGATGCATGCCGGGGCAAGCAGATAGGCAACTCCCGATGATTACAGGCGTTGAACATCCAGAAGGAGAGACATCATGGCTACCCAACCCCCGGCAGAATTTCCGACCCCGACGTCGCCCGTCGAGCCGACCGCGCCGCCGCCGGAGTTCAATCCGCCCGCACCGGACGTCGACTTTCCCGCCCCTGGAACGCCGTCGAACGATCCCGCGCCCGTCCAGCCGGAGTTTTGAGCGTGAGCGATCCGCATTCCGGCACGAACCCCGAAACGCTCCCCCAGGATCGTGATGAGGATACCCGCAGCGATATCGAACAGGCGGTTGAGTCGCGCTCCGACGCGGTCGAGCGTGGCGAAGGTGGCAACGAGCCCGAGACGTTCACGGACACCGGCATGCCCGATGGCGTCGGTGGTACCGGTGGCGTCGTGAAGAACCAGGACAACGACGCGCAGTAAGCTCGCGTCAGCCACCATACAGGCGGGGGTGGCTATCTATACGGTGCCACCTCCACCAATCAGGACTCGATAATCCCCACGATTCCCACCTTCGCCGAGCACCAGAGCGTCTATATCGCGCTCGGGCTCGCCGTATTGCTGCTGATCGTAGCGCAGCGCATCCCCATCATTCGCACGCTCGTCAATCTGGCGATGACGCTTGTCCTCGTCGGACTGCTGTTCGTCGCGGTCGACCAGCGGCGCCAGTTCGATCCCTATGTCGGCAAGATCGCGCGGTTCCTGAAGATCGAGGACCAGCAGGTGGTTGGCGGCGAGGTCCGTATCCGGATGTCGTCGGATGGGCATTTCTGGGCACGCGCTACGATCGACGGGGTAAGCCAGCGGCTGCTGATCGATAGCGGAGCGACGATTACCGCGATTTCCGAGAAGACTGCGGACGCTGCCGGGGTTGAGGCGCGCGTTGGTGTGGTGCCGATCGTTTTGCAGACCGCCAACGGGTCTGTCGCGGCGAAGACGGGGACGATTGGCTCGCTGCGCCTGGGTGCGATCGTTGCGCGGGATTTGCAGGTCGTGGTGTCGCCGGCGTTTGGCGAGACGAACGTGCTCGGGATGAACTTCCTGTCGCGGCTCGCGTCGTGGCGGGTGGAGGAGAACACGCTGATCCTGGTGCCGCATCATCCGCAAAAGGTGGACGGGTAACGCCGCCTCCGTACACAACCACCCCGGCGAAGGCCGGGGCCCAATTGGAACGTCTGCAGTAACGAGCCGCTGCCCTCCGTCAGCAACGTCCCCCAATTGGGCCCCGGCCTTCGCCGGGGTGGTGCCTGTTGGGGAGATGGCTCCCCTTCTGTTCCCTCGCGAACGCGGGGGCCCAGGAATCAAGCAGTGCCGCGTTCCGTTACCCTGGACTCCCGCCTTCGCGGGAGAACAGGAAGTGCGGGAAACCGGTTACCGCGCAAGCACCCCCTTACGAAGCCACCGACTCCCCAAGCATCCCCTTCAACACCTCATTCACGACAGCAGGGTTAGCCTTCCCCCCCATAGCCTTCATCGTCTGCCCGACAAAGAACCCGAACAGCTTATCCTTGCCGCCACGATAATCGGCAACCTTGTCCGCATTCGCCGCCATCACGTCAGCAATCACAGCCTCGATAGCGCCAGTATCGCTGGTCTGCTTCAATCCGCGATCCTCGACCACCTTCGCCGCGCCGTCGCCGGTCTCGAGCATCACCTCGAACACCTGCTTCGCGAGGCTCCCCGACAGCGTGCCGTCCGCGATCAGCCCTAGCAGCTCCGCCGCCTGCGCCGGCGACACCGGCGAGTTCTCGATATCCTTGCCGGTCCGGTTCAGCGCACCGAACAGCTCCGACGTCGTCCAGTTCGCCGCCGCCGCCGGCTTCACGCCCGCGTCGAGCAACGCATCGAACCACCGCGCCGCCTCGACCTCGGCGGTCAGCACTGTCGCCTGATACGCGGCAATCCCGAGCGCCTCGTACCGCGCGCGCTTCGCATCCGGCAGCTCGGGCAACGAAGCCCGACACTCGGCCAGGAACGCGTCGTCGAGCACCAGCGGCAACAGATCGGGATCCGGGAAGTAGCGATAATCATGCGCATCTTCCTTCGACCGCATCGAGCGCGTCTCGTTGCGATCGGGATCGTAGAGCCGCGTCTCCTGCTGGATCTTGCCGCCGGCTTCGAGCACCTCGACCTGACGCCTGGCCTCCTGCTCGACCACCGCCATCACAAAGCGCACCGAATTGACGTTCTTCGTCTCGGTCCGCGTGCCCAGCTCGTCGCCGGGCTTGCGCACGCTGACGTTGACGTCGGCGCGCATCGAGCCCTCTTCCATGTTGCCGTCGCACGATCCGACATAGCGCAGGATGGATCGCAGCTTCCGCAGGTAAGCCCCTGTTTCCGCTGGCGATGCCAGATCCGGCTTCGACACAATCTCCATCAGCGCGACGCCCGACCGGTTGAGATCGACGTACGACTGGGTCGGATGCTGGTCGTGCATCAGCTTGCCGGCATCCTGCTCGACATGGATGCGCTCGACGCCGATCCGCTTGCCCGCGGCGTCGGGGTTCTTCTCGTCGAGGCTGATGTCGATCGCGCCCTCACCCACGATTGGATGATAGAGCTGGCTGATCTGATAGCCCTGCGGCAGATCGGCGTAGAAATAGTTCTTCCGGTCGAACCGCGACCATTTGTTGATCTGCGCCTCGATCGCCATGCCGGTGCGGACCGCCTGGCGGATGCACCCGCGGTTCGGGACCGGCAGCATGCCCGGCATCGCTGCGTCGACCAGCGACACCTGCGTGTTGGGCTCCGCGCCGAACGCGGTCGCCGCGCCCGAGAAGAGCTTGGCGTTCGACGTCACCTGCGCGTGCACTTCGAGGCCGACCACGACCTCCCACTCGCCGGTTTCGCCCTGGATACGATAATCGCTCATGTTACCACCAAGCCTCTGGTCGCGCGGTGAATCCAGCTCGCTGTTCGATCGCGAGCCCTGCGTTCAGCACGCCTTGCTCGTCGAGCGGCTTGCCGATGATCTGCAGCCCGAGCGGCAGACCCTGCTTGTCGAGACCGCCCGGCACCGACATCGCCGGCAGGCCTGCGAGGCTCGACGGCACGGTGAACACGTCGTTCAAATACATCGCGATCGGATCGGCCGACTTCTCGCCGAGTGCAAACGCCGCCGACGGTGCGGTCGGGGTCAGCAGCACGTCGCACGTCTCCCAAGCCCGCTCGAAATCGCGCGCGATCAGCGTCCGGACCTTCTGCGCCTGCGTGTAATACGCGTCGTAGAAGCCGGCCGACAGCACGTAGGTGCCGATCATGATGCGGCGCTTCACCTCAGGGCCGAAGCCATCCGCACGCGTCGCGGCGTACATGTCCTGCAGGCCAGCGCCGGTCGGCAGGTCGCGGATACCGTAGCGGACGCCGTCATAGCGCGCGAGGTTCGACGACGCTTCGGCGGGCGCGATGATGTAATAGGCGGGCAGCGCATATTTGGTGTGCGGGAGCGAGACTTCGACGATCGTCGCGCCGGCATCCTTCATCCATTCGATGCCCTGCTGCCAGAGCGCCTCGATCTCCTCGGGCATCCCGTCGACGCGATATTCCTTGGGAATGCCGACGCGCAGGCCATTGAGATTGCCGGACAAACCTGCTTCCCACTTCGGCACGTCGAGCTGCAACGAGGTGCCGTCCTTCGCATCGAACCCGGCCATCGCCTCGAGCAGGATCGCGCAGTCGCGGACGTCGCGTGCCATCGGTCCCGCCTGATCGAGCGACGAGGCGAACGCGATCGTTCCCCAGCGTGAGCAGCGGCCATAGGTCGGCTTGATACCGCTGATGCCGGTGAAGGCGGCAGGCTGGCGGATCGAGCCGCCGGTGTCGGTGCCGGTCGCGCCGGGGCAGAGCCGCGCGGCGACTGCCGACGACGAACCGCCCGACGAGCCGCCGGGTGCCAGCGAGGCGTTACCGCCATCGTTGCGCTTCCACGGCGAGATCACGTTGCCGAACGCCGACGTCTCGTTCGACGAGCCCATCGCGAACTGGTCCATGTTCAGCTTGCCGAGCATCCCCGCGCCCGCGTTCCACAAATTCTGCGAGACGGTCGACTCGTAGGTCGGCGTGAAGCCTTCGAGGATGTGGCTCGCCGCGGTCGTCGTGACGCCCTTCGTGCAGAACAGGTCCTTCATGCCGATCGGCACGCCGGCCAGCGGCTTGAGCGTCTCGCCGGCTTCGCGCGCGGTATCGGCCGCGGTGGCGGCGGCGATCGCGTGTTCGGGCGTCTCGACAAGAAACGCGTTCAACGCCTTGGCCTGGCTCACCTTTACGATGAACGCATCGGCGACTTCGCGCGCCTTGAAGCTGCCATCGCGGACGCCGTCGCGGATGCCTGCGATGCCGAGATCGGTAAGTTCGCTCATTATTCGATCACCTTCGGCACGGCGAAGAACCCGTGTTCGGCCACGGGCGCGTTGGCGAGAACCTGCTCGCGGATCCCGCCGCCGGTCAGCGGGTCGGCGTTGACGACGTCGTCGCGCAGCCGCAGCGTGTTGGGGATGACGGCGGTCATCGGCTCGATACCGGTCGTGTCGACCTCTTCGAGCATCTCGATCCAGCCAAGGATGTTTCCGAGTTCCGGCGCCATGCGGGCGGCGTCCTCGTCGGTGATCGCGATGCGCGCAAGGCTCGCGATCCGCTTCACGGTTGCAGTATCTACGGACATGCTGTGCGGCTAGCACCCGGCGCGGCGGGGGCGCAATATGTTTCCCGCCCGAGCAGCAATCCTCCCCCGCCAGGGGGAGGTGGCGCGAAGCGACGGAGGGGGAGGACACGGAACGGCTGTTACCCTCACCTCCCCCTCCGTCTGGCAAGTGCCAGCCACCTCCCCCTGGCGGGGGAGGATCGTTCGAGTCCGACCAACGTGAGGGAGTACATTGCAACCTTCCCCCGCATACGGCACGGGAGCGACACCGCCTGCACGGAAGGTCCCGCTTGGCCCGCAAGTTTCTCTATTTCGTCGCCGCGATGATCGTCATCGCGATCGCCGCGCTGCTCGCCTACCGCCTGTTCGGCACGCAGCTGATGCGCGCGGTGATGGTCCCGAGCGAGACGTTCCAGGCGCAACGCGAAGCCCCGCGCAACATCTACGCGCGAAAGATCATGTGGCTCGCCCGCCCCGATGCGCCCGGCAATCCCGCGCTCTGGACGCCGCCTGGCTACACCCCCGGCAAGCCCGGCACCGGAGCAGCGATCTTCTTCATCCACCCGACGTCGTATATCAACCGCGACCATTGGAACGCGCCGATCGACGACCCCGAGACCAATGCACGGGCAGAACTGTTCCTGCGCGGCCAGGCGAGCGCGTTCAACGAGGCCGGGGACATCTGGGCGCCGCGGTATCGCCAGGCGACGTTCGGCGCGTTCCTGACCAGCGTCGCGGACAGCGAACGCGCGCTCGCGCTCGCCTATGGCGACGTCTCCGCCGCGTTCGACCGCTTCCTCAAGGAAGCCGGCCCGACCCGCCCGATCATCCTCGCCGGGCACAGCCAGGGTGCATTGCACCTCACCCGCCTGCTCCGCGACCGCGTTGCGAACGACCCGAAGCTTAAGGCACGGATCGTCGCAGCCTATGTCGTCGGCTGGCCCGTCTCGCGCGCGACCGACCTGCCGCGCATGGGCCTCCCCGAATGCCGCGCCGCCGACCAGACCGGTTGCATCCTGTCATGGGAAAGCTTTGCCGAGCCTGCCGACCCGTCGCTGATCATCGACGCCTACGACCAGACCACCGGATTCAACGGCCAGCCGCGCAAGGGCACGCCGATGGTCTGCACCAACCCGTTGACCGGCACCGCCGACGCGACGGCGCCCGCTACCGCCAACCTTGGCACGCTCGTCCCGTCGGCGGACCTGAAGACCGCGACGATCGCAATCGGCAGCGTTCCTGCACGCTGTGCCGACCGCGGCTTCCTGCTGATCGGAGAGGGCCCGAACCTCGGGCCGTATGTGCTGCCCGGCAACAACTATCACGTCTACGACTACAGCCTGTTCTGGGCGAACATCCGCGCCGACGCCAACCGCCGCCTGAAGGCCTTCAAATGATCACGCTCTCCGCCGCGCAGTTCCGCGACGCGCTCCCGAACGGCGGCCGGCTGATCGGCCTCGACGTCGGCACCAAGACGATCGGCACCGCGCTCTGCGACGCCGGCTGGTCGTTCGCGAGCCCTGCCCTCCTGATCCGTCGGACCAAGTTCCAGAAGGACAAGCTGGCACTGGTCGAGATCATCAAGGCGCAGAAGGTCGTCGGCTTGGTCGTCGGCCTGCCGATCAACCTCGACGGCAGCGAGAGCCCGCGTTCGCAGTCGACGCGAGCCTTCGCACAGAACCTCAAGGACTTGGGGTTGCCGATCCTGATGCAGGACGAACGCTGGTCGACCGTGTCCGCCGAACGCGCGATGATCGAGCAGGATCTGAGCCGGGCCAAGCGCGCCGATCGGATCGACAATCACGCAGCTGCCTATATCCTCCAGGCGGCGATCGATGCGCTGGTGACGCGACAGATCTGAAGGTCGAAGGCCTTGCCCCCCGTCCCCGCCGCCACTATCCCGCGGCTTTAATGCACACCTCAGATCACCGCCCCGCCGCCCTCATCGAAGGCGGCGCCGTCTTCCCGCACCGGCATCTCACCGGTATCGACGGGCTCCAGCCACACGAGATCGCGTTCCTGCTCGACGAGGCGGAGACGTGGGTCGAGGCGAACCGGACTCATGCAACGCCGGACAAGCGGCTTGCTGGGCTTACCCAGATCAACGCGTTTTTCGAGAACAGCACGCGGACTTTGCTGTCGTTCGAGATCGCGGGGAAGCGGCTGGGGGCAGACGTCGTCAACATGCACGCCGCGCAGTCTAGCGTGAAGAAGGGCGAGACGCTGATCGATACGGCGATGACGTTGAACGCGATGCGCGCGGACGTGATCGTGATCCGGCATATGTCGAGCGGCGCGGTGCGGCTGATTGCGGACAAGGTCGATTGTCCGGTGCTGAACGCGGGCGACGGGCGGCACGAGCATCCGACGCAGGCGTTGCTCGATGCGTTGACGATCCGGCGGCGGAAGGGCGCGATCGCCGGGCAGCGCGTCGTGATCTGCGGCGATCTGCTGCACAGCCGGGTCGCGCGATCCAACATCCTGGCGCTCACCGCGCTTGCAGCCGAGGTCCGCGTTTGTGCGCCGTCGACGCTGATGCCACCGATGATCGAGCGGATGGGCGTGCGTGCGTTTACCGATTTCGACAAGGCGTTGGAGGGTGCGGACGTGGTAATGATGCTGCGGTTGCAGAACGAGCGGATGGATGGCGCTTACGTGCCCTCCACGCGCGAGTATCGCCTTCGTTATGGATTGACGCTGGAGCGGTTGGCGAAGGCGTCACCTGATGCGCTGGTGATGCATCCTGGGCCGATGAACCGGGGTGTGGAGATCGACTCCGCGGTGGCTGACCATGCGCGTTCGGCGATTACCGAGCAGGTTGAGATGGGGGTCGCCGTCCGGATGGCGTGCCTCGATGTGCTGACCAGGCGGGCACGCGGCGTGGAGGGTTGGGCATGATCCTCGCGCTCACCAACGCGACGCTCGCCTGCCCGGTCGGCGGCGTGACGAAGGGCAATCTGCTGGTTCGCGACGGCGTGATCGTCGCGACCGGGATCGTCGATATTCCTGCCGATGCGACGGTCGTCGATTGCGGCGGCAAGACGGTCGCACCCGGGATCGTCGATCTTGGCGTGGCAAAGGTCGACCGTGCCGCCTTCCGCGCTGGCGGGATCGTGCGGATCGGTCTTATGCCCGACCAGTCGCCGGTGCTGGACGACCCCGGCATCGTCCAGCGCGCGGCGTTGATCGGCAAGCCTGACCTCTGGATCCACCCGATTGCCGCCGCCACGCGGGGACTCGAAGGCCATGACCTTGCCGAGATGGCGATCTGTCTTTCGGCTGGCGCGAAGGCGGTGGGCACGGGCAAGCACTGGATCGCCGACAGTGCCGTGATGCGGCGCGTGCTGGCCTATGCCCGCGATCTCGACGTGACGGTGATCGCGCATGCCGAGGATGGCGGACTAACCGCCGGCGCGGTCGCGACCGAGGGCGAGACGGCGACGCGGCTTGGCCTGCCTGCCGCACCGGCGGTGGCGGAGTCGCTGGCGATCGCGCGCGACCTGATGCTCGCGGAGGATACTGGGGCTCGGATCCACATTCGTCAGGTGACGACGGCGGCCGGGTTCGACCTGATCCGGGCGGCTAAACGTCGTGGCGTTGCCGTCACGTGCGGGATCACGCCGGCGCATCTGCATCTGTCGGAGATCGCGGTCAGTGATTTCCGGTCGTTCGCGCTGCTGTCGCCGCCTTTGCGGGCGGAGAGCGATCGTCGTGCGGCGCTCGATGCCATCGCAGACGGGACGATCGACGTGCTGTGTTCGGGGCACGAGCCGCGCGGGCCGGAGGAGAAGCGGCTGCCGTTTACCGATTCGAGCAGCGGGATGGCGGGGGCGGAGACGCTGTTGCCGCTCGCGCTGATGCTGGTGCGTGACGAGTTGCTGACGCTGGAGCGGCTGTTCGCGCTGCTCACCAGCAATCCGGCGCGGGTGCTGGGGCTGGATACGGGAACGCTGGAGGTCGGCAAGCCGGCCGACCTGATGCTGTTCGACCGGCTCGCGCCTTGGCAGATCGTCGGGGAGGCGTTCCTGGCGGAGGCGGGGAATACGCCGTTCGATGGCTTGCCGGTTCAGGGGCGCGTGCTGCGGTTGTGGAAGGGTGGGCGTGAGGTTCGGTGAGAGTGCACCCCCCCCGGCGGAGGCCGGGGCCCAATTGGCAAGGTCGGCGTAACGGATGCCCGCGCTCAGTTATAAACGTTCCCCAGTTGGGCCCCGGCCTTCGCCGGGGTGGCGTCTATCGAAGCGGTGTGACGAACAAGGCGGCAGTGCCGGTTACCGCGACGCCATCTGCATGCCGGGCTTGCGCAACCACTGCGCCATGACGTCGCCCGCGCCTTGGCGGACGAAGCAGGCGCCGCCCTTGGCGTGATACTGGCGGCACATCGCATTCGCCGCCGACTTGCTGAACCCGCCGACCGACAGGCGGTAGACATCCTCTCCCTTCGCCTTGAACGTCATGCCGTTCGGCGAATAGCTGGCGAGCACCGCGAATCGGTGTGCGGCGCGGGCCCAGCCGTCCCTTGCGACCCCCGCGCTCTCGAAGGCGCCAAGCTGGACGTACCAATTGCCGGTCGCCGGCGCCTTCACCTGATACGCCGCGGTCGCCATGCCGCGACCGGATGAGACGGGTGCGGACGCGACCTTGATCGGGCCGCCGGCCGGACGGAGCATCATCGTCGGCAACGCCTGGACGACCTCCTGCCGCGGTCCGAACGCGATCTTCGAGACGCCAGCCGCTGACACCGAAGCGATCTGCACAGGCGCAGCTTCGGTCGGCGCGATGACCGAATCCGCTGCTGCCAAGGCCTGTTCCGGAACACCCGGCGCTGGTGCGTTCAACGCCAGCGCGACTGGCTGTCCTGCATCCGCCACTGCGCGAACGCCGAGCAGGCTCGCCACTTGGTCCGACGCCTTGGCCGGCTGAGCGAACAAAGCCCATTGCTCGAGTCGGGCGTCGACGTCTGCTGGTGCCATGTCCGCCGCCGCGACCACGCGTGCTTCCTGCCACCGTCCCGCCAGCGCGAAGCTCAGCGCGAGGTTCTGGCGCACCTTCGCGCTCGACGCGGGCGAACGTGCTGCTTCGGTCAGGACCGCGATCCCACCGGCGGTGTCGCCCGCCAAAGAAAGGGCAAGGCCACGATCGACCGCTGGGATGATCGCGGCGTTCGCTTCGAGGCTGTGGCGCGCCGACTGCCAGTCTCCGGTTGCGATCTGCGACAGCGCGAGGTTGAGCGCCGCCCTGCCGTTGGTCGGCGACAGTTGCAGCGCGTCGGCAAACGCGTGCGAGGCCGAGGCGAACCGCCCGCCCTTGAGATAGCTTTGGCCGAGCAGCATCCGGTAGTCCGCCTGCTGCGGCATCAGCGCCACCGCACGCTCCGCATAGCCGATCGCCACAGGACCATCATTGCGCGCGAGTGCCGCCTGTGCCTGCGCCGCAGTGCTGGCCGCGCCCTTTGCCGCGAGTGCTGCGTTGCGATCGCTGGCAGACGCGATGCCGCCCCCGTTCGCGGCACAGCCGACCATCGTACCGCCCAGCAGGAGGGCGGAGATGCCGCCGAGGAGGAGACCGCGCGTGGTCATCGGGGCAATCCCTGTTTCATGGCAAACGCTAGACCGCACATAGTTCCCACTCCCGGTATTCGCGTACGGAGTGCCATATCGGTTTAAAGAAGCGGTTAACGCGACTTCATAATGACTTACCGCCACGCGATGTTGGGCATCCGGAGCCGTCGCCCTTTGCCTTGCGCGACGAACGGCGGCATGGTGGCGGCAAGACGGTATGAGGGATGGCGATGACGGTTCGGCGTAAGCTTTTGGTGGGTGCGATCGCGTTGAGCGGAATGCTGGCCGCCGCCCCCGCGTTCGCCGATGTGAAGGCGGGCGTCGATGCCTGGGCGAAGGGCGATTATCCGCGGGCGATCACCGAGTGGCGCCCGCTGGCTGTGGCAGGCGATGCGGACGCGCAGTTCAACCTGGCGCAGGCGTACAAGCTCGGGCGCGGCGTACCGCTGGATCCGGTGCTGGCCGAGAGCTGGTTCCGGAAGGCGGCGCTGCAGGGGCATGTGCAGGCCGCGGACAATTACGGGCTCGCGCTGTTCCAGGCCGGCAAGAAGACGGATGCGCTGCCGTGGCTGCAGAAATCGGTCGCGCACGGCGAGCCGCGGGCGCAGCTCGTGCTCGGGACGATGCTGTTCAACGGCGACGGCATACCGCGCGATTTCCCGCGGGCCTATGCGCTGATGACGCGGGCCTCGGCGTCGGGATTGCAGTCGGCCTCGCAGACGCTCGCGCAGATGGACCAGTATATCTCGCCCACCGACCGCGAGAAGGGTACCGCGCTGGCGCAGCAATATGCGTTGCAGTCCCCGCCGGCGGGGCCTTCGCGTGCGACCGTCGGGCAAACGCCGGTGGCGCCGCCGCGTACCGCCAGCACGCCGCGTCCGTCGAAGCTGCCGCCGAGTTCGCTTCCTGCGCGCGTTCCCGGGCCGACCCGCGAACCGGCCCCTACGCGGGACCCGACACCGACACCGACGCCGACGCGCGAGCCGGCACCGGTCAGGCAGGCGCAGGTGAAGCCGCCCAAGCCTGTGCCGGCAAAACCTGCTCCGGCAAAAGCTGTAGCGGCCAAGCTCGCGCCGGTGCGTGCGACGGGCAATTGGCGCGTCCAGCTTGGCGCGTTCCGCGATCAGGGCAATGCCGAGACGCAGTGGAACAAGGTTCGCGGCAAGCTGCGCGGTGCACAGCCCTTCTACGCGAAGGCGGGCGGCGTGACGCGGCTTCAGGCGGGTGGCTTTGCCTCGAAGGCGGATGCTACGCGGGCTTGCTCGGCGTCTGGCGTGGCGTGTGTGATCGTCGCGCCCTGAGCAAATGTACGGGTCTGCGGCGATACTCATGACGAGGATGTGTGCATGTTCTTCCTGACCTTGGCGTTGCTGTCCGCGCCATCGACTTGCACCGAGATCAAGCAGCAGTGCCGCGCGTGCCCTACCGCGCCGAGCGTCAAAGGGTGTTCTACGGTCGGGATTGCGTGCCAGCCGACGCGTCGCATCTGCGAACCTGCCGTCCCTCCGAAGTCCGTCGCGCGGGCGGACCGGGTGGCTGACAAAAAGGCGCGCTGAGCGATCGTGCCTTTGGCCAGCGGACGAGCGATCGGGTGCGGCAGGGATCAAATAGCCGGACCGGTCGTTTCGTTTCGACATCGACCGGGAGCTAGATGCATGATTTCGAAGACCTTGGCGCTGGCAGTTGCCGGAGCGACGCTGTTGGCCGCATGTTCTGGCGAGCAGCCTGCGACTACCAGCAACGACGCGATGGGGGATAATGGTGTGTCGTTGCGTAATCTGGCCGAGACCGAAGTGGCGGTGCCCAAGCCCGAGCAACTGACCGTGAAGGGGCGGCTTATGCCGACCCCGTCGGATCCGACGTCGCGGCATTTCCTGTTGCGCGAACGGAAAGCGGCCAGCGGCACGATCATCGCGATCCTGCGGCAGGAACATGACGGCAAGGTCGCCTATGCGCGCACCGAGACCGATTGCGGCAAGCGGTTGTTCCATGTGCTGGGCGTTGGCCCAAACCGCGCGCTGGTCGAGACGAACGTAGCGCATGATGGCCCGTTGCGGCCAATCAAGGGTTTGCCGTTGCGGGAGGAACTCGCGATGTATGTGTGCAACGCGAGCGGTACGCCGTTGGCGAAGGGCTGACGCGACTTGCATCCTCCCCCGCCAGGGGGAGGTGGCTGGCACTTGCCAGACGGAGGGGGAGGTAAGGGAAACCAGCGTTCCGTGTCCTCCCCCTCCGTCGCCTTCGGCGCCACCTCCCCCTAGCGGGGGAGGATCGCAGGGACGGCTAGTCCCGCACCCAATCGCGCTTTGCGATGGCTTGCGCATACAGTAGCGCGGTCAGGTCGCCGTGATCGATCCGGGCGGCTGCGGCCGCTGCGACGATCGGCTTGGCGCGGTAGGCCACACCCAATCCCGCAGACTCGATCATCGCCAGATCGTTCGCGCCATCACCTACCGCGAGTGATTCCTCTACCACGATCCCCCGCTCGGCGATCGCGGCCCGTAGCGTCGTGAGTTTTGTGTTCGATCCGACGATCGGCTTGGTCACCTTGCCCGTCAGCACGCCACCCTCGATCTCCAGCACGTTGGCAATCGCGCGGTCGAAGCCGATCTGCTTTGCAACCGGCTCCGCGAACCGCGTGAAGCCGCCCGACACCAGCACCGCGAGAGCGCCCCGCGACCTCATCGTCCGCACGAGAGCCTTCGCGCCGGGCATGATCGTGACTCGCTCGGCGAGACAGCGTTCGATATCGCTTTCGGCCAGCCCCTTGAGCAGTGCTACGCGGGCGTCGAGTGCGGCTTCGAAGTCCAGTTCGCCGCGCATCGCGCGCTCGGTGATCTCCGCGATCTGCGGCTTGATACCGGCATAGTCGGCGAGTTCGTCGATGCATTCGACGGTGATCATCGTCGAGTCCATGTCAGCTACTAGAAGCTTCTTCGTGCGAGCCAGGCTCGACTGCACGACCACGTCGGTCGCAGCGAATGCCCCCTCGAGCGCGACCCGCGCCGCATCCGGCGCCATGCCGAAGATCAGGTCGGCGGCATCGCCCTCGTCGATCCAGCCGCTCGTACCCGGTGCGCAGCCGGCGTCGCGCAGGCGGTCCATCGCGGTCGAAATATCGCCTGCGGTCAGCGTGCCCGAGGCTATAAGCGTTGCCGTGAACATAGAAACTCTCCCGAAGGTCGCGCTCATCGCAGGGCCGACCGCGAGCGGCAAGTCTGCGCTCGCGCTGGCCGTAGCCGCGCGCCACGACGGCGTCGTCATCAACGCCGATTCCGCGCAGGTCTATGCCGACCTCCGCATCCTCACCGCGCGGCCGTCGTCAGAGGAAGAGGCCAGCGTCCCGCACAAACTGTTCGGCCATGTCGACGCCGCCGACGCGACCTACTCCGCTGCGAGCTGGGCCGCCGAGGCGACGCTGGCGATCCGCGACACGCTGGCCGAGGGCAAGCTACCGATCCTGGTCGGCGGCACCGGGCTCTACATCCGCACGTTGCTCGACGGCATAGCGCCCGTCCCTGCGATCGACCCGGCCCTCCGCGAGGAGGTCCGCGCCCTACCCGTGGCGGAGGCGCACGCCGCGCTCGCGCAACTCGACCCACAAGCCGCCGCCAAGCTCAACGCAGCCGACACCACCCGCGTCGCCCGCGCGCTCGAAGTCGTCCGCGGCACCGGCCGCACGCTCGCCGATTGGCAGACCGAGAACGTCGGCGGGATCGGCGACACGATCGACGTCCGCGCGCTGATCCTGATCCCCGACCGCGACTGGCTCAACGCGCGCATCGACCGGCGCTTCGCCGAGATGGCCGACACCAGCCGCGAGGAGATCGCCGCGCTGCTCGCCCGCACCGATATCCCGCAGGACGCGCCGATCCGCCGCGCGATCGGTGTGCCTGAGATCGCCGCGCTGGTTCGGGGCGAGACCTCGAAACCCGATGCCATCGACGCCGGATCGCTCGCCACGCGGCGCTACGCCAAGCGCCAATATACGTGGCTCCGGCACCAGCCGCCCGCCGCCTGGCCCCGTACCGAAGCGCTCGATCTCCCAACGCGCTTGCAGCAATTTGAAACTATATTGCTCATATGATGTTTGACACGCATCTTTTATATCGGTAGCCGGCCCCACCACGAGGCGCTAAAGGCAGCGTTCTCGCAAAGGATGATATGAAATGACCGAGAAGAGTGGAGCCGATATCCTGATCGAGGCGCTGTGCGATCTCGGCGTGGAGGTCGTCTTCGGCTATCCGGGTGGCGCCGTGCTGCCGATCTACGACGCGTTGTTTCGCTCGGGTCGGATCAAGCACATTCTGGTGCGCCACGAACAGGCTGCGACGCATGCCGCGGAAGGCTATGCGCGCTCGACCGGCAAGCCCGGCGTGGTGCTCGTCACCTCGGGCCCCGGCGCGACCAATGCCGTGACCGGGATCACCGACGCGCTAATGGACTCGATCCCGATGGTCGTGATCACCGGCCAGGTGCCGACCGCGCTGATCGGCACCGACGCGTTCCAGGAGGCCGATACCGTCGGCATCACGCGCCATTGCTCGAAGCATAATTACCTCGTGAAGGATCCTGCCAAGCTTGGCGACGTGATCCACGAGGCGTTCCACATCGCCACGTCGGGTCGTCCCGGCCCGGTGGTCGTCGACATTCCCAAGGACGTGCAGGTCGCGACCGCGCGCTACAAGAAGCCTGGGCCGATCCAGCACAAGACCTATCGCCCGCAGGTGAAGGCCGACCAATCGCAGATCGAGCAGCTCGTCGACATGCTCGCCGCGGCCGAACGTCCAATCCTGTACACCGGAGGCGGCATCATCAACTCGGGCCCGGCCGCGAGCCAGTTGCTGTGCGAACTCGTCCGCATCACCGGCGCGCCGGTGACGTCGACTTTGATGGGCCTCGGCGCCTATCCCGCATCGGGGCCGCAGTGGCTCGGCATGCTCGGGATGCACGGCACTTACGAGGCCAACATGGCGATGAACCAGGCCGACCTCGTCGTCGCGCTCGGCTCGCGCTTCGACGACCGCGTGACCGGGCGGCTCGACGCGTTCAGCCCGAATTCGCGGAAAGTGCATATCGATATCGATCGCTCGTCGGTGAACAAGACGGTGCGCGTCGATCTTGGCATCATCGCGGATGTCGGCCATGCGCTCGAGGACATGGTGCGGATCTGGAAGAGCCGCCAGCACCCGAAGCCCGACACGACCGACTGGCAGCGTCGGATCGCTGGCTGGCGCGCGGTGAAGTGTCTCGATTTCCCCGAGAACGACCCGAACGAGATCATGCCGCAGCGCGCGATCCGGGCGCTGTTCGACGCCACGCACGCGCGTTCGCCGATCATCACGACCGAGGTCGGCCAGCACCAGATGTGGGCGGCGCAGCATTTCGGGTTCGAGAAGCCGAACAAGTGGCTGACCAGTGGCGGTCTCGGCACGATGGGCTACGGCCTGCCCGCGGCGATCGGCGCGCAGCTCGGCAACCCGAACGCGCTGGTGATCGATATCGCCGGCGAAGCGTCGATCCAGATGAACATCCAGGAGCTGGCGACCGCCTCGCAATACCGGTTGCCGGTGAAGATCTTCATCCTCAACAACCAGTATATGGGCATGGTCCGCCAGTGGCAGGAGCTCACCTACGAGAGCCGCTATGCCGAGAGCTATTCGGATTCGCTGCCCGATTTCGTGAAGCTCGGCGAGGCGTATGGCTGGAAGGGCATCCTGATCGAGACGCGCGACCAGCTCGACAGCGGGATCGCCGAGATGCTGGCGTATGATGGCCCGGTGATCGTCGATTGCCGCGTGTCGCAGCTGACGAATTGCTTCCCGATGATCCCGTCGGGCGCTGCGCATACCGACATGATCCTGCAGGCGAACGAAGTGTCCGGCACCATGGACGACGAAGCGAAGGCGCTGGTGTGATGGCAGCCCAGATCGCCACCGAATTCCCCTCCCGCCTGCGGGAGGGGTTAGGGGAGGGCCTGACGCCCACAGCATCGGCAGCCCTCGCCTCCCCTCCCCCGACCCCTCCCGCAAGCGGAAGGGGAGAGTAAGAAACCATGCACATTTCCCAGGAAAAGGCCGAGCGGCATACGCTCGCCGTCATCGTCGACAACGAACCCGGCATCCTCGCCCGGATCGCCGGCCTGTTCACCGCGCGCGGCTATAATATCGAGAGCCTGACGGTGAGCGAGATCACCGCGGACAAGTCGGTCAGCCGGATCACCATCGTCACCAGCGCGTCGCCGGCGACGATGGAGCAGATCATTGCCCAGCTCGACCGGCTGGTGCCGGTGCACAAGGTTACCGACCTTACGGCACAAGGCGCGCACGTCGAGCGCGAGCTGGCGCTGGTGAAGGTGCGCGGCACCGGCGACCACCGGATCGAGGCTTTGCGCCTCGCCGACGTGTACCGTGCGCGCGTGGTCGATGCGACGACGTCGAGCTTCGTGTTCGAGGTCACCGGCGGGATCGACAAGATCGACAAGTTCGTCGAACTCATGGGCGAAGTCGGCCTCATCGAAGTCGCCCGCACCGGCATCGTCGCGATCGCCCGCGGCAAAGAGCCGGCCTGAGTTTCACTACCCGACTTCATCGACACCCATTTCGATCTCACCCCGCCCCTAACCGTCACCCCAGCGAAAGCTGGGGTCTCCCCGGCTCCTGTCCGCCAAGAGCCGTATGAGATACCAGCTTTCGCTGGCATGACGGGATTTGCCGCTGGCGTGGCGGATTGAGGGCACCGACGCTTCAAGACCCAATTCTTCCAGAAAGGACCTTTCCAATGCGTGTGTATTACGATCGCGACGCCGACCTGAACCTCATCACCGACAAGAAGATCGCGATCGTCGGGTACGGCTCGCAGGGTCACGCGCATGCGCAGAACCTTCGCGATTCGGGCGTCAAGGACGTCGCGATCGCGCTCCGCGAAGGCTCGGCGACCGCCAGGAAGGCGATCGAGGCGGGCTTCGCAGTCAAGTCGAACAAGGAAGCCGCCGCCTGGGCCGACATCGTCATGATCCTCGCGCCCGACGAGCATCAGGCGGCGATATACGCTGCCGACCTGCACGACAACCTCAAGCAGGGTGCGACGATTGCGTTCGCACACGGCCTCAACGTGCATTTCGGCCTGATCGAGCCGCGCGCCGATCTCGACGTCATCATGATCGCGCCGAAGGGCCCCGGCCACACCGTGCGCAGCGAGTACGTCCGCGGCGGCGGCGTACCCTGCCTGATCGCGATCGACCAGGACAAGTCGGGCAACGCGCATGACATCGCCCTCGCGTACGCCAGCGGCGTCGGCGGCGGTCGCTCGGGGATCATCGAGACCAACTTCCGCGAAGAATGCGAGACCGACCTGTTCGGCGAGCAGGCCGTGCTGTGCGGCGGCATCACCCACCTGATCCAGGCTGGGTTCGAGACGCTGGTCGAGGCCGGCTACGCGCCCGAGATGGCGTATTTCGAGTGCCTCCACGAGACCAAGCTGATCGTCGACCTGCTGTATGAGGGCGGCATCGCCAACATGCGCTACTCGATCTCGAACACCGCCGAATACGGTGACATCACGACGGGTCCGCGGATCATCACGGCGGAGACCAAGGCCGAAATGAAGCGCGTGCTGGCGGACATCCAGTCGGGGCGGTTCGTGAAGAACTTTATCCTCGACAACCGCGCGGGGCAGCCTGAGTTGAAGGCGGCGCGGAAGCAGGCGCTTGCGCATCCGATCGAGAAGATCGGGTCGGAACTGCGTGGCATGATGCCTTGGATCGGGAAGAATGCACTCGTTGATCGCGAACGCAACTGAGCGAAGCGAACGCGCGTGAGCGCGGCCGGCACGACGGAGCCTGCCCATAGGGCACGGCTTCGCCGGGTCCGACGGGCAGGCGTGAGGAAAATCCTGAGGTCAGCGTGAAGCCTGCCCCTACCCTACCACCCCGGCGAAGGCCGGGGCCCAGTTGGGGGACGTTGCTAACGGACGACTACGCTCCGTTACCTCGACCTTTCCAACTGGGCCCCGGCCTTCGCCGGGGTGGTATTGTGAGGTTGGGGCCGCTCTCTCCTTACTGTTCCCTCGCGAACGCGGGGGTCCAGGGTATCGGGCGGTGATCGTGGTTTAGCTGGGGCCCCGCGTCCGCGGGGGAACGAGAGCTGGCGATGGACTGTACCGGGAGCGGGAGCGGGAGCGCGACGCCCACCGACCCAATTCCGAAACACAGCGTTGGCATAACGTCGTTTGACGCGCCCCCTCCCCTCGGCCAGCATCGCGCGTTCAACAGGAGTCCCCGCATGCGCCTAGTCCTAGCCACGATCCTCGCCCTCACCGCCGCGCCCGTTCTCGCGCAGACCGCAGGCGTCCCCGGCGCCCCCGTCAAGGCACGCGTCGCCGCCGGCACCTACGCGGTCGATCCGAACCACACGCAGGTCACGTGGCAGGTCAACCACATGGGCTTCTCGATGCTCGAAGGGCAGCTCGGCGCATCGGGCGGCAGCATCACGATCGATCCCGCCAAGCCGAACGCGACCAAGGTCGAGGTGAACTTCGCGATCGACCAGCTGTCGGTCACCGCAGCGCCGTTCGCGGGCCATCTGAAGTCGAAGGACTTCTTCGACGCCGCGACCTACCCGACCGCCAAGTTCGTCTCGACCAAGGTCGTTGCGACCGGCGACAAGGCGACGATCACCGGCGACCTCACGCTCAAGGGCGTCACCAAGCCGGTCGTGCTCCAGGCGACCTTCATCGGCGCAGGCGCGAACCCAATGAACAAGAAGCTCAACTTCGGCTTCCACGCGACGACCTCGATCAAGCGCAGCGACTTCAACCTCGGCGCCTACGCCCCGGTCGTGTCGGATAAGGTCGACCTGACGATCAACGCCGCGTTCTCCGCGCAATAATATACCAATTTCCCTATCGCGCTGGACACGGGACGTGTCCGCGCGATAGGACGCCATCAATGACGCACGGCCGCCTCCTGCTGCTTCGACTTACGCGCCCTTAGGCGCGCCGATCGTTTGCGCGGTGGCCATGCCCCGCGCCTCGCGCCTAAGGGCTGACCCGAACGCTCCCGACGACACGAGAGACACGAGCCATGCTGCGCGACCCATCGACCAAATACCGTCCCTTCCCCCAAGTCGACCTGCCCGACCGCCAATGGCCGTCGAAGACCATCGTCAAGCCGCCGCGCTGGCTCTCGACCGATCTGCGCGACGGCAACCAGGCGCTGATCGACCCGATGGATGCAGAGAAGAAGACGCGCTTCTTCGACCTGCTCTGCAAGGTCGGGCTGAAAGAGATCGAGGTCGGCTTCCCGAGCGCCGGCGCGACCGAATTCGACTTTATCTCCGGCCTCGTGAAGACCGGCCGCATCCCCGACGACGTATCGATCCAGGTGCTGACCCAGTCGCGCCGCGACCTGATCGAGACGAGCTTCGCCAGCCTGGTCGGCGCGAGGACCGCGATCGTGCACCTGTACAATGCGGTCTCCCCCGCCTGGCGCAAGATCGTGTTCGGGATGGACCGCGCGCAGGTGAAGCAGATCGCGATCGACGGCGCCAAGGTACTGCGCGACGAAGCCGCCAAGCAGCCGAACGTCCGCTGGCAGTTCGAATACAGCCCCGAGACCTTCTCGACCGCGGAACTCGATTTCAGCCTCGAGGTCTGCGAAGCAGTGATGGACGTCCTGATGCCGACGCCCGAGAACCCGATCATCTTCAACCTACCCGCGACCGTCGAGTGCGCTACGCCGAACATCTATGCCGACCAGATCGAGTGGTTCGGCCGCAACATCCGCAACCGTGAGGCGGTGGCGATCTCGCTGCACACGCATAACGACCGGGGAACCGGCGTTGCGGCGGCGGAGCTTGGCATGATGGCGGGCGCGGACCGCGTCGAGGGCTGCCTGCTCGGCAATGGCGAGCGGACCGGCAATTGCGATCTCGTGACCGTCGCGCTCAACATGTACACGCAGGGGGTGGATCCGAAGCTCGACCTGTCGGACATCGACGGCGTCGTGAACACGGTCAATTACTGCACCAACATCCCCGTCCACCCGCGCACGCCCTATGCCGGCGACCTAGTCTTCACCGCGTTTTCCGGGTCGCATCAGGACGCGATCAAGAAGGGCTTCGCGGCGCAGGAGGCGAAGAACGACACGCTGTGGGAGGTGCCGTATCTGCCGATCGACCCCGCCGATCTCGGCCGCAGCTACGAGGCGGTGATCCGCGTGAATTCGCAGTCGGGCAAGGGCGGCGTCGCTTGGGTGATCGAGCAGGACAAGGGGCTGAAGCTGCCCAAGCGGTTGCAGGCCGACTTCAGCCGCCACGTCCAGGCCTATGCCGACGAAACCAGCCGCGAGTTGAACGCCGCGGATATCTGGAGCCTGTTCGAGCGGACCTACATGCCGCAGGCGGACGACCGGGTCGAACTGCGCGACTACGAGGAAAGCGGCGCCTCGGGGCAGCGCGTGTTCATCGGTCGCGTCGCGATCGATGGCGAGGAGCGGTCGATCTCGGGGCGCGGCAACGGCTTGATCTCGGGTGTGATCGCGGCGATCGCGGAGTCGACCGGGCCTACGCTCGACGTCGTCGATTACAACGAGCACGCGATCGGCCACGGGGCGGACGCGCAGGCGGCGGCGTATGTCGAATGCCGGACTGCCGAGGGTCGGACGGTGTTCGGAGTCGGCATGGATACCGACATTGCCACTGCCTCGGTGCGTGCGGTCCTGAGCGCCGCCAACCGCGCCTGAACTTTAAAATACGGCCACCGGCTGAACGGTGGCCGTTTAACCTTACGCCAGCTTCGCCAGCAACGCCTGTGCCGCCTTTGCCGACGAGGCGGGGTTTTGGCCGGTGATCAGCAGGCCGTCCTCGACCACGTACACGCCCCAGTCTGCGGTCTTGGAGTAGTTGCCGCCCTTCTGCTGCAGCATGTCCTCGACGAGGAACGGCACGACCTCGCTGAGCCCGACCGCCGCCTCTTCGCTGTTGGTGAAGCCGGTGACGGTCTTGCCCTTTACCAGCGGCGCGCCATCGGCAGCCTTCACGTCGCGAAGCACGCCGGGTGCGTGGCAGACGAGGGCGACGGGCTTGCCTGCACCGATCGCGGTCTCGATCAAAGCGATTGATGCCGGATCGTTGGCGAGATCCCAGAGCGGCCCGTGCCCACCGGGATAGAACACTGCGTCATAATCGGCGATCCGAATATCCGACAGTCTGCGCGTATCGGCGAGCGCCGCGGTGGCCTCCGCATCGGCGTCGAACCGCCGCGTCGCATCGGTCTGCGCGTCGGGCTTGGCGCTGCTCGGATCGAGTGGCGGCTGGCCGCCCGCCGGCGACGCGAGCGTGATGTCCACGCCGGCGTCCTTGAACACGTAATAGGGCGCGGCGAGCTCCTCGAGCCAGAAGCCGGTCTTGCGGCCGGTATCGCCGAGATCGGCATGCGAGGTGAGGACGACGAGAATTTTCAACTTTGGTCTCCGGATCAGGTTCGTGGGGAGAGAACGAACCGGCTCTTGGATCGGCACCTTACGACTGGAAAACCAAATGCGTCCGGTCGAGGGACTATCGCTCCCGCACGATCCGGCAGCCGATCGCGGCGTCTGGGTAGACGTCGGTCTTCACCGTCTCGATCTCGACCCGCCTCACCCGTTCGTCACCCAGGCACAGCGCAGCGATCGCCTCGCACAGCGTCTCTTGAAGAGCGAACGGGCGCTCCGCTACCATCGCCAGGATGCCTGCGCGGACGAAGTCGTAATCGAGCACTTCCCCGATCGCATCCTCGCCGAGCGGGGCTGGATACACGACCGTCATCTCGACCGAGACAACCACGCGTTGTGGCGCGACCTCGTGCGGGTGAATGCCGAGGCGCATCATCACCTCGAGTCCGTCCAGGATCGTCGTGAATTCAGCCATTTCGCCCCTCGAACATCACGTCGCCGTCTCGCGTCAGAAACCGTTGCCCGCAATCGACGAACACATTCTGCCCCGTCACGCCTCTTGCGGTCAGCACCCACGCGACCGCGTCCGCGACCGCCTCAGTACCGACCGGTCGCTTCAGTAGGTTGTCACTCGCCACCGCCGCGAACTCCTCGTCGCTCTGGTCACCGCTCGGCAGCGTCAGACCCGGCGACACCGCATTCACTGCGATACGTGGGCCGAGCGCCTGCGCCAGCATCGTCGTCGCCCCCTCCAGCGCGATCTTGCCGCAGCTATACGAGAAGAAGTCCGGGTTGAGGTTGGCCACCTTCTGGTCGAGCACATTGACCACAGCGCCATCCGCGACGTCGTCCTGCGACGCCAGCGCGGAGGCCAGCAGCACCGGCGCGCCGCAATTGATCGCGCCAAGCTCGGCGAACAGTACCGGATCGACGGCCGGCGGTCGGTCGAACTCGAACTTCGACGCGCAGTTCACCAACCCGTCGATCGGCCTGCCAATCGCCGAGCGTGCCGCCGCGAACAGGTCGCCGATCGTGCCGAGGTCACTCAGGTCGCCCGCTACCGAAGCAGCACGCCCTGCCCCGTCGACGATCTCCGCCACCAGTGCGGCCGCCTCGTCGGGAGAATGTCCCTGATGCACAACCACGGCATGCCCGTCCGCCGCCAGCCGCCGAACGATTGCCGCGCCCAGCCGCTTCGCCCCGCCCGTGACCAGCACGGTTCGCATCAAACGCCGCGCCCCATCAACGCCAGCACTTCCTTGCGACTGCGCTCGTCGTCGCGGAACACGCCCATCATCCGGCTCGTGACCATCGTCACCCCCGGCGTGCGGACACCGCGCGCGGTCATGCAGGCATGGCTCGCCTCGATCACCACCGCGACGCCCTGCGGCTTCAGATTGTCCCAGATGCAGTCGGCCACTTCCGCGGTCAGCCGCTCTTGAACCTGCAGCCGGCGTGCGAAGCCGTGCAGCACACGCGCGAGCTTCGAGATGCCGACGACATGATTGCGCGGCAGGTAGGCGATGTGCGCCTTGCCGATGATCGGCGCCATGTGATGCTCGCAATGCGATTGGAACGGGATGTCCTTGAGCAGCACGATCTCGTCATAGCCGCCGACTTCCTCGAACACGCGTTCGAGGTGTTTGGCCGGATCGTCGCCATAGCCCGCGCAATATTCCTTCCACGCACGTGCAACACGACGCGGCGTGTCGAGCAGGCCCTCGCGGGTCGGATCGTCGCCTGCCCAGCGGATCAGCGTATGGATCGCCGACGCTACGTCATCGGGCACAATCATCTTGCCGTCGGGACCGAGTACATCGGCTTCAACCGGCCGCCCATGGGACCCGTTCAGTTCATCCCGCATCGCAACACCCTTTGTCAGCATACCCAACCATCAGAACATGGGTCCTCTTTTGCAACTGTTTCATTTCAGCAACGCGCCGTAAATCCCCGTATTTCGGGGCTCAAAATGCGTTGACGTTAGATCGTTTTCGTCGTTACTTCGCCATACCTGAAAAACTAAATCGTGAATCGGCACAGACCGGCGCGATCGGGGAGAGGACTGACATGGCCAAGTTCGAATTGCTCGCCGCTTCGGCGATGATACTCCTGTCGATTGCGCCGGCAATAGCCCAGACGGCCACCACGACATCCGCTGAAAACACCGCCCCCACCAACGGGCCGGGCCAGGAAGCACCGTCTACCCAGACGACGCAAGCCGACACGCCGTCGAGCGCCTACGCGTCACAGGATATCGTGATTACCGCGCAACGCCAATCGCAGCGTTTGCAGGATGTTCCGATCGCTGTGAGTGCCTTTACCGCTGACAACATCGCCAAGCAGCAAATCGTCAACCCGAGCGCGCTGCAGCAGACGCTGCCTAACGTCACTTTCACCAAGACCAACTTTACGACGTCGAGCTTCACGATCCGCGGGATCGGCGATCTCTGCACCGGCGCGACCTGCGACACCGCGACCGCGATCCACGTCAACGACATGCCACTGGTGACGACGCGCCTGTTCGAAAGCGAGTTCTTCGACCTGGAGCGGATCGAGGTCCTCCGCGGGCCCCAGGGTACGCTGTTCGGCCGCAACGCTACATCGGGCGTGGTCAACTTCATCTCGGCAAAGCCCGACCTATCCGGCGTGCATTCGGCGGCCGAGTTCGAATACGGCAATTACGATTCGAAGCGTGTGAAGGCGATGCTGAACCTCCCCTTCACCGACACACTCGGTGTCCGCGTCGCGGGCACCTATCTCAACCGCGACGGGTATACCAAGAACCTCTATGATGGCCGCAAGATCGACGGGCGCGACCTGTATTCGATCCGCGGCACGTTGTCGTGGGAGCCGACCAGCGACACCAGGATCGACCTGATCGGCTATTATTTCCGCGAGAAGGATGATCGCTCGCGGTTGCAAAAGCAACTCTGCCACCGTGATCCCACCGGCGTCTTGGGCTGCCTGCCCGACCGGCTCGCCAACGAAACCGCGAACGGCAATTCGACGCTGTCCGCGGTACTCAGTTCGAACGAGTTCTTTGCGGTCAACAACCCGGCGCTGGCGCGCTTCGGCCTACAGAGCCTGTACGGTCAGGACACCTATACCGGGGTCGTCAACCCGAACGACGTGCGCACCGTGTCGCTGGACTACAGCCCGACCTATTTCGCCGAAGAAGAGCAATATACCGCCAAGATCTTCCATGATTTCGGCCCGGTCAGCCTGAACTTCACGGGCGGCTACACGCGCAACGTCGTCGACAGCACCGCCGACTATAATCTCGCGGTCGAGAACCCGCTGACCAACAATGTCGGGCTCGCCACGCTTAATGCGCTGGCCCGGACGGGATCGCCGTTCGCGTTCCTCGGCGGCGTGCGTCAGGCACTGATCCCCAATGGCCCTGCCGGCGGCGCCTGCCAATCAGCGGCGGATCCGAACAATGTCGGCATCTATGGCGGCAATTCGATCGGCTGCTACCCGCAGAGCTTGGACTTCGATCGATCGCGCCAGAAGAACCGTCAATATTCCGCCGAAGCGCACCTCGACAGCAATTTCGACGGGATGTTTAACTTCCTGCTGGGCGGCATCTATGTCGACAGCAAGTCGACCAATACCGATTATTTTGTCAATTCTTTCGGCCTCGACTATGCGTCCGGCATCCTCGGCTCGGCGAATGCAGCGGGTGCAGGACTGCCCGCGGGCAACGGATATTTCCTGTCTACGCCCTTTTATCGCAACAGTGACACCGAGTTCCGCCTGAAATCCTATGGCATTTTCGGCGAGACGTATTTCAAGTTTACCGACAAGCTGAAACTGACCGTCGGCCTGCGCTACAATCACGACAAGAAGACCGACGAGGCACGCAACCTCGCGCTGAACGTACTGACGCCGATCGGCGCAACGGGTATCGAGCAGGGGCTGAACTATGGCACGGTCGATTTCGACCCGAACCTGCCGGGGCGTCAGGAGTTCGCCAACGCGCAGGTCAGCTTCTCGCGGCTAACCGGGCGCGCGGTGCTCGACTACCGGATCACCGAGAACAATCTGCTCTACGCGTCCTACTCGCGCGGCTACAAATCGGGTGGGATCAACCCGCCACTGCTACCGATGTTCAACGTCAGCAGCACGTTCCTGCCCGAACAGGTCAACGCCTACGAGATCGGATCGAAGAACACCTTTGGCGGCGGCCAGCTCAGGCTGAACCTCACCGGCTTCTATTATCAATACAAGAATTTGCAGCTGAGCCGGATCGTGGCGCGCACCTCCGTCAATGACAACGTCAACGCCGATATCTACGGCGTCGAGGCGGAGGCGATCCTGAGTCCGATCCCGGCGTTCGTGGTCAACATGAACGCAAGCTACCTGCATTCGAAGGTGTCGAGCGACAAGTTCCTGGTAAACCCGCGCGACGTGTCGGGCGGGCGCTCGGATGCGGTGATCATCAAGGATATCACCAATGCGTCGAATTGCGTCGTCGTGCCGAACGTGGCGGGCAATGCCGCGCTGTCGAACGGTTATGTCGCGGCGGTCAATTCGCGGATCGGCTTACGCGCGCCGACGGCGATCCCGACGGTGGCTGCGACCGGCGCGTTTGGCATCTGCAGCGCGCTCGGCGCGAACGCCGCTGCCAGTGGTGTTTCAGTGCTCGATGGCGTGAACGTCAACATCCGCGGCAACCGCCTGCCCCAGGCGCCGACGTACAAATGGGCAGTCGGGGCGCAGTACACGATCGACTTCGCCAACGGCATGAGCATCGTTCCGCGGGCCGATCTCAACTATACCGGGGGATTCTCGGCGAGCATCTTCAACAACTTCGTCGACCGGGTCCCGGGCTATGAAGTGATCAACATGCAGGTCCAACTTAACGCTCGCGAAGACCGCTTCTACGTCAGGGGTTTCGTGCAGAACCTAACCAACAACAACGCGGTCACCGGACAGTATGTGACCGATCAGTCGGCCGGACTGTTCACGAACATCTTCACGATCGAACCGCGGCGGTACGGCGTTGCGGCAGGGTTCAAGTTCTGAGCGGACGCTCGATGCAAGCCCGCAGGATGGGACAGCGATCTAACTGATCCTCCCCGCCAGGGGAGGATCAGAGCCGATTGAGTCGGCTTGCGCATCACCGTCGTCCTGACGAACGTCAGGACACGGGGTGACGAACGCTCCGGTACTCAGCTCTGGGCCCGACCTTCGTCAGACTGGCGATGCGCGCCCCGCCCGGCACGAGCGCCGACATGACGACACCTACTCCCTTGCCCCGCCCTTCCCACGGCGAAGACGCCGCGGACCCTTGCCGTCTCCCGTAGGGATAGGACAGACGCCCAAGGCGGCGAGGGGTGAGCCACGACCGGCAGTCCGATAGACTTGGAACATCAAGGCCACGGTTAGCGCGTCAGCCGCTCCGCATGCCAAGCGACGTGATCCGCCATGAAGGTCGAGATGAAATTGTAGCTGTGATCATACCCTGGCTGCATCCGCAACGTCAGGTCGATCCCCGCTGCCTTGCACGCGTCTGCCAGCAACTCCGGCTTCAGCTGCTCGACCAAGAAACCGTCTGCATCGCCCTGATCGACCAGGATGTCCTTCACCCGCGCGCCATCTTCGATCAGCGCGCACGCGTCGTACGCCCGCCACGTCGTCCGATCCGGTCCGAGATATCCGCCGAGCGCCTTCTCGCCCCAAGCGCACTGCAACGGCGCGACGATCGGGGCGAACGCTGACACACTCCGGAAGCGCTCGGGATTGCGCAACGCGATCGTCAGCGCACCATGCCCGCCCATCGAGTGGCCAAAGATCCCCTGCCGCGCCATGTCCGCCATCGGAAACTCCGCCGCGATCAGTGCTGGCAGCTCGTCCTCGACATACGTCCGCATCCGGAAATTCTTCGCCCAGGGCTCCTCGGTCGCATCGACGTAGAAGCCCGCGCCCTTGCCGAAGTCGTACGCATCGTCGTCCGGCACGTCGTCCCCGCGTGGCGAGGTATCCGGCGCGACCAGGATGACGCCCAGTTCGGCGCACGCACGCCGATACTCGCCCTTGTCCATGACGTTGGCGTGCGTGCAGGTCAGCCCCGACAGGAACCACAGCACCGGCAACCGCGCGCCCTCGTCATGCGGCGGCACGTAGACCGCGAAGGTCATGTCCGTGTCGGTCGCAGTCGAGGCGTGGCGATACACGCCCTGCGTACCGCCATACGCCTTGCTGGTGGAGACGGTCTCCATCATGCGACCCGGTGCAATGCGCAGAGCTTGTTGCCCGACGGATCGCGCAGATAGGCGAGATAGAGCGTGCGACCCGCGGTACCCTGGCGGATACCGGGCGGATCCTCGCAGGCGGTGCCGCCGTTTGCGAGGCCCGCAGCGTGCCACGCATTGGCGGCCTCGGGCGAGGCGGCGACGAACCCCATCGTGCTACCGTTGCCGTGGCTCGCCGGCTGCCCGTCGATCGGCTTCGTCAGCAGGAAACGGCCGCCAGCGTGTGCGTAGACCACCCGCCCCCATTCATCGACGACGCCCTGGGGAACGCCGAGCGCGCCCAAAGCCGCGTCGTAGAACGCCTTCGACGCCGCGATATCGTCGGCGCCGAGCATGATGTGACTGAACATGGCCCCGCCTCTCAGTAGATCACGACGGAGCGGATGCTCTCGCCGGCGTGCATCAGGTCGAAGCCCTTGTTGATCTCGTCGAGCGTCAGGCGGTGCGTGATCATCGGGTCGATCTCGATCATCCCGTTCATGTACCAGTCGACGATCTTCGGCGTATCGGTCCGCCCCCGCGCCCCGCCGAACGCGGTGCCGCGCCAGTTGCGCCCGGTGACGAGCTGGAACGGCCGCGTCGAGATTTCCTTGCCGGCCTCGGCCACGCCGATCACGATCGAGGTTCCCCAGCCGCGATGGCACGCCTCCAGCGCCTGCCGCATCACGGTCGTGTTGCCGGTCGCGTCGAACGTATAGTCCGCGCCGCCGTCGGTCAGCGCGACGATGTGCTGGACGATGTCGCCCACATTTTTGGGGTTGGCGAAGTGCGTCATGCCGAAGCGCCGCCCCCATTCCTCGCGGTCGGGGTTGATGTCGACGCCGACGATCATCCCTGCACCGGCAAGCCGCGCGCCCTGGATCACGTTCAGCCCGATCCCGCCGAGCCCGAACACGACGACCGTGTCACCCGGCTGGACCTTCGCCGTGTGCACCACCGCGCCGACCCCCGTCGTCACGCCGCAGCCGACGTAACACGAGGTATCGAACGGCGCGTCCTCGCGGATCTTCGCGACCGCGATCTCCGGCAGCACCGTAAAATTCGAGAAGGTCGAGCAGCCCATGTAGTGGAAGATCGGCTGGCCCTTGTAGCTGAACCGCGTCGTCCCGTCGGGCATCAGCCCCTTGCCCTGCGTCGCGCGGATCGCGGTGCACAAATTGGTCTTCTGGCTGAGGCACGACTTACACTGGCGACACTCGGGGGTGTAGAGCGGGATGACGTGATCGCCGACCGCGACGCTGGTCACGCCCGCGCCAATCTCCCGGACGATACCGGCGCCCTCATGGCCCAGCACGCTCGGAAACAACCCTTCCGAATCAAGTCCGTCTAGCGTGTACGCGTCGGTATGGCAGATGCCCGTCGCCATGATTTCGACGAGGACTTCGCCGAATTTCGGCCCTTCGAGGTCGAGTTCGACGATCTCGAGCGGTTTTTTTGCCTCGAAGGCTACGGCGGCGCGGGTCTTCATCGGTCGGTCTCCTTGATTGCCGCCCTGATGCCCCCCGAGCCCCGGCTTCGCAACCCGCAGGCAATGCAACTAATGCCGCGTTCCCGCGCTTGATCCTTTCAAATCAAGGAGATGGCGCGATGAAGGATCCGAAGAAGGGCGACGAGGTCACTTGGAAATCGCATGGCGGCGAGGCGCACGGCACGGTCGAAAAGAAGCAGACCACCGATACCAAGATCAAGGGCCACACCGTCAAGGCCTCCAAGGAGGAGCCGCAGTTCATCGTAAGGAGTGACAAGGGCGGCAAGGCAGCGCACAAGGCGGACGCGCTCACCAAGGCGTGACCACGCGCGCAGTGCCTAACGCACGCGCGCAACAGGAAGGAATGCTTATGGCTACAGCTCCCAAGACCGGCGGCATCCACGCCCCCGTCCAGCCCTCTCCCGAGCTCGGCGAGATCGTCGGTAACGACAAGCTGCCGCGCAGCGAAGTGATCAGCAAGGTGTGGGTCTACATCAAGGCCCACAACCTGCAGAACCCCGAGAACAAGCGCGAGATTCTGGCTGACGAGAAGCTGAAGAAGGTCTTCGGGCGTGACAAGTGCACGATGTTCGAGATGAACAAGTACATCTCGCAGCACGTCAAGGCCTAACCGCCCGCACTGCACGGCAAGCGGCGACGGGGCATCGTAAGCGATACCCGTCGCCCCTTGATCGAACCCCGCCTAGGGTTCGTAATATCGAGATTATCGTCGTGGCTCGAACGTTACCGCGCACGACCGGACGCTAGCCCAGAGCTTGATCGTCCCACCCGACCGGCGTAATGCGCCAGCCGATGCCCCCGTAGCTCAGCCGGATAGAGCGACGGTTTCCTAAACCGTAGGCCGCGTGTTCAAATCTCGCCGGGGGCACCAGCTTTTCCGCAGTAGGCCGCTGCCGCTTTGGTGGCTTCTAAGCGCCTCACCAACGGCATTTTTATCCGCAGCAGCGTTTGGATTTCTTTCCCGAACCGCATGAGCATGGATCGTTTCGGCCGATCTTCGTCGGCGTGGCGACCAGCGGTGTGCCTGATGATGCACCCGCGCTCTGGGAATGCGCTGCGTGGAGTTTCAAGACGGCGGCGACGATCTGCGCCGGAGCATGCGCGTCGAGAGCGTTGACCTCGACGCTGTCGAGCGTGGTCTCGTTGGTGACGATCGCGATAAGCGCCATGATCTGCGCCACGGCTTCGGCGGTATCGGTATCGGTATCGGTGCCGTTGCCGTCACCCAACGCCGTCCAGCTTTCCGGCCTGAGCGCCACGGCTTCGGCGAAACCGTCGATCCAGGATTCCCAGAGGACATCGCCATTGCGGTCGTCGGTGTCGAAGATCGGCTGGGGCTTGCCGCGGGTCAGGTCGCGAACGATCTCGGCGTAGCGTGCCATCACCGCATCGACGAACCACTGAACGTCGGCGGGGTCGTCGAATGGCGGATCGACGCTATCGTCCGAGCCCCAGATGCTCTGGAGCCACTCGCCCTGCGGGATCGTGTCGGGGCCTACCACCAAGCCTGTCAGAAAACCGTCGAGTTCGGTGAGCAGCATCGGCTCCTCGAGTGGAAGGTCGGCGAGCGCGCCGTCGAGGCGACGGAAACGGGAGGGGAGATTTTTCATGGGTTCGGGTCGGCTGCCTTGAAGAATGCAGCGCGTCATAGCCTGCCGATGATGGGCGCTGCCAGCGACGAGTGGTGCAAAGCCCTGCGCCAACCGGAATTGACTGAGCGCGTGACACTTGCCTCGTGCGGGCGATCCTTCCATTGCATTCAGGTCGCCCACCGGACCGGGGAAATTCGTACGTGATTAGAACCCTTTGCCGTTTTGCCGTTCTGGCCTCGATCGCGACGATGGCTCCGGCGCAGCAAATCTCGCTTTCGTCGGTTCGATCGCCCGCCGACCTCTATGGCGCGTTGTTCGAGGCCGTGCAGCAGGGCCATGTTTTCGCGGATGGAAAGACGTTCGTCGACGCGGTGCCGAAGCGGTCGGCGGAGGCGATCATGGCCGACTATGTGCGGGCCAAACCCGCCGGGCCCGCGCTGAAAGCATTCGTGCTCGCCAATTTCGTGGTGCCTGGCGAGAATGATCGGGGTTCGGGCGATCTCAGGACGCATGTCCGGACGCTATGGCCGCAACTCGTGCGCCAGCCGGTCGCGCCGGTCGCGGGCAGTTCCGCGCTGCCGCTCCCTGCCCCTTATGTCGTACCCGGCGGGCGCTTCCGCGAGATCTATTACTGGGACAGCTATTTCACGATGCTCGGACTGAAGGTCGACGGCCAGCAGCCGCTGGTCGAATCGATGCTCGAGGATTTCACCAGCCTGATCGAGCGGTATGGGCATATCCCGAACGGGACGCGGACCTATTATCTCAGCCGGTCGCAGCCGCCTTATTATGCGCTGATGCTCGATCTCTCGACCAACACCGACCCCGCGGTGGGCAAGCGGCGGCTGGCTGCCCTGCGGGCCGAGCACGCGTTCTGGATGAAGGGCACAGGCTGCGTCGACGGCAAGCCCGCGTGCCTGCGCGTGGTGCGGATGCCCGATGGCAGCGTGCTTAACCGCTATTACGACGACCGCGATACGCCGCGTGACGAATCCTATGCTGAGGACGTCGCGACCGCGGCGAAGGCGGCGCCTCGACCCGTTGCCGACACGCAGCGCAACCTGCGGGCGGGTGCGGAAAGCGGGTGGGATTTCAGTTCACGCTGGCTGCGTGATCCGAAGTCGCTCGCGACGGTCCACACCACCGACATCGTGCCGGTCGATCTCAACAGTCTTTTGTGGGTGCTGGAACGCCGCATCGCCGAGCGCTGCCAAACTGTGAGCGACGCGCCGTGCGCGACTGCGTTCACGACGCTCGCGGCGAAGCGTAAGGCCGCGATAGACCGCTATCTCTGGCAGGCGACGACCGCGCGCTATGCCGACTGGGACCTGTCGACGCGCAAGCCCACCGCGAGCATCAACGCGGCGATGCTGCACCCACTGTTCGTCGGTCTCGCCTCGCCAGCGCAAGCGAAAGCGGTCGCGGCGACGGTACGCAAATCGCTGGTGGCGGAGGGCGGATTGCGGACGACGACGCTGAACACGGGGCAGCAATGGGACGAACCCAATGGCTGGGCGCCGCTGCAATGGGTGGCGATCGCCGGGCTCGCGCGGAACGGTGAACCGACGCTTGCGAAGGACATCGCCAAGCGTTGGCTCGGGACGGTCGGCGCGGCCTATGCCGAAACGGGCAAGATGCTCGAGAAATACAATATCGAGCAGCGTACGCCGGGTGGTGGCGGCGAATATCCGGTGCAGGACGGCTTCGGCTGGACCAACGGCGTGACCAGCGCGATCCTGGATCGCTATCCCGACTTGGCGCAGAAGGCGAAGTAAGGCAGGCGCAAGCGAACGTTCCGGCGGCAATGGTTGCTTACGGCACCCGGCGCCACATATGGACGTGCAATGCTCGACCCAGCGCCCGCCAGCCAGACCGACGTCGCCGATATGCTCACACCGGATTTCGTCGTCATCGACGTCGAGACGGCATGCTCGCGCGTCAGCAGCATCTGCCAGGTCGGTATCGTCGGGTTTCGCGACGGCCGCGAGATTTTCGAATACGAGACGCTGGTCGATCCGCTCGACGAGTTCAACGTGTTCAATACCCGGATCCACGGGATCACCGAGGATCACGTCACGGGCAAGCCGTGCTTCGGGGACATCCACGGCATCGTCGACGGTCATTTGTCGGGCCGGACGACGGTGGCGCATTCCTATTTCGACAAGGGCGCGCTCGCCGCGGCGTGCCGCATCCATGACCGTCCCTCGATCGAGACGGTCTGGCTCGACAGCGTCCGCGTAGCGCAGCGGGCCTGGCCCGATCTGGCGAGCCACCGGCTGGGTGGCCTCGCGCAGTATCTCGGGATCGCGCACAAGCATCACGACGCGCTGAGCGACGCGCGGGCCGCCGGCTGGGTGATCGTCAAGGCGATAGACCATACCGGTATCGCGCTCGATGAATGGCTGAAACCGCCGCGCAAGCCGGGGCCCGCCCCGCGCCCTGCGCCCGCCGGCCCACTGAGCGGCGAACGTATCGCGATCCTTGGTGAGCCTCGCGATGGGAGGCTTGCGTGCGCGATTGCCGCGCTTGGCGGACGGATCGTGTCCGCGGTCGGCAACACGACGACGATGCTGGTCGTCACCGCGCGCGCGCCGTTCAGCTATTCGGTGCGCAACAGCGGCGCATATCGTCGTGCGGAGCAGTATCGGCGGCTCGGCGGAACGATCCGTGTGGTCTCCGAAGTCGAGCTCGATCTGCCGGCTATCGCGGCCAGCTTTATGGCAGCCTGAGCAGGCGCGTGCTGCCGGCAATGTGAAGGAATAGCGACCGGCCGCCTTGGCAAACGCCAGGTGGGGTGCAACCATTGTCCCAAAGCGATAGCGGAGGGCGATATGCGGTTGGCGACTTGGGGAATGGCGGTCGGCTTGCTGGCCGCACCGGCGACGGCGCAACGCGTGCAGGTCGCCAGTGGCCCGCTCGAAGGCACACACGTTTCGACCGCCGCGACGCCGGTCGATGCGTATCTCGGCATCCCCTATGCGGCGGCACCGATCGGCCCGTTGCGTTGGCAGCCGCCGCGACCGGCTGCGCAATGGACCGGAGTGCGCAAGGCAGACCGGTTCGGTTCGCGCTGCATGCAGCAACCGCTGTTCGCCGACATGAAGTTCCGCTCGCCGGGTATCAGCGAGGATTGCCTGATGCTCAACGTCTGGACGCCGGCGGGCACGAAACCGGGCGCGCGGCTGCCCGTGCTGTTCTACATCCACGGTGGCGGCGCGATCGCGGGTGACGGGTCGGAACTGCGCTATGACGGGGCGTCGATGGCGCAGAAGGGCATCGTCGTCGTCACGATCAACTATCGGCTGGGCGCGTTCGGGTTCCTCGCGACCAGCGCGCTGGCAGCGGAATCCCCGGCGCATTCCGCGGGTAATTACGGTTTGCTGGATCAAGCCGCGGCGCTGGCGTGGGTCCGTCGCAACGCCGCCGCGTTCGGGGGCGATCCCGCGCGGATCACGATCGGCGGGGAGAGCGCGGGATCGATGTCGGTCAGCGTGCTGATGACCTCGCCACTCACTCGCACGCAGTTCGCAGGAGCAATCGGCGAGAGCGGCGGCGTGCTGCCGCCGACCTTCCGCCCCAAGCCTCTCGCGGTGGCGACGAAGGATGGCGACGCGTTCGCGGTGGCGGCGGGGGCACCGTCGCTCGACGCACTTCGGGCGATGCCGGCCGAGGCTTTGCTTGCTGCACAGGGGACGCAGCGGTTCCGCGCGGACTTCATCGTCGACGGGCAGTTTCTGACCGAGCCGCCGATCGACACCTTTACGGCGGGGCGCGCGGCGCGCGTGCCGTTGCTGGTCGGTGCGAACTCGCAGGAGGGAAGCTGGACGAGCATTCTTGCCGGGCAACCGCCGACGGTGGCGAATTATCGCGCGGGCGTCGCGAAGCTCTTTACCGATCCGGATGCGCTGCTCGCCTTGTACCCGGCGAAGTCGGATGCCGACGTGCCAGTTGCGGCGACCGCGCTGGCAAGCGATGCGTTTCTCGGCGCGTCGACGTGGCAGTGGTTCGACCTGCACCGCCGTGCGCGCCAGCCAACCTATTATTATCATTTCGCGCATCCCCGCCCGGCTGCGCTGCCGCCGCTGACCAACCCCGACGTGCCGCCGATCGGAGCGGTGCACAGCGCGGAGATCGAATACGCGCTGGGCAACCTCGACACGAACCCGGCTTATGCGTGGACGGCGGACGATCGCCGGATTTCGCCGGTGTTCCAGGGGTATTTCGCCGCGTTCATCAAGACCGGTAACCCGAATGCTGCGGGGTTGCCGAACTGGTCCCCTGCACCGCCCGCGGGGGGCGTCATTCCGCGCCAGATCGTCGACGTACAGACGCGTTCGGAACCGTTCGTCGAGCAGGCACGCTATGTCGCGGCGACACCGTTGCTCGAACGGCGGGTGCCCTGAACTAGCGGACGCGTGCTAGATCTGGTCGACAAAGACCACGCCGGGCACAGGCAGCGTTTGTCCGGTTGCGGTCAGTCGGCCATCGGGTTCGATCCTGAAGATCGCCAGCGTGCCTGATCGCTCGTTGCCGACGAGGACACGGCGCTGCGCTTCGATAACCAGCAGGAAGCGCGGCCACTTGCCGCCGCTGGGGATATGCTGGAGCAGGCTCGGCACGCCTGACGCGTCGAGCGCGAAGACGGCGACGCTGTCATGGCCGCGGTTCGAGACGTAGAGCCGCCGCCCGGCCTGGTCGATCGAAATATGCGCGGCCTGCGAGGCGCCCTCATACCCGCTTGGCAGCGTCGAGACCGTATGCCGGGTCGCGAAACTGCCGTCTGCGCGGGCGGCGAGCATGATGACCGTGTTGGACAGTTCGCACACGACGTAGGCGAGCGGGCGGCGGGGATGGTGGACGAGATGGCGCGGCCCGGCGCCCGCCGGCGCACGCCATGCCGCGACCGACTCGGCCAGTGAGCGCGCATGCGGGTCGAAGCGATAGGCGAAGATCGTGTCCGTCCCCAGGTCGACCGAATGCAGCCAGCGGCGATCCGGGCTGAAGCCGACCCAATGCGCATGCGGCGCCTCCTGCCGGGCCTTGTTCGGGCCATGCCCCGTGTGGCGGAACACGACCGGTTCGCCTGGCACGCCGGTGCGCGCGTCGAGGCGGTGGAACGCGACGCTGCCGCTCGAATAATTGGCGACCGCGAGGCAGGCACTGGCACGGTCGATCGCGACGTAACACGGGTCGGCGCCTGCCGTGGTGGCCGTGCCGCGGTGCGACCAGTCCGGCGCGTAGGCAGCGATCTCGCCCGCGGCCTTCTCGCGGACGAAGTAATACGCGTCGCCCGGGCCGCCGCCGACGCCGAACGACGCGTCGTCGATCCCCGATACCGGGGTGCCGACCTGCCATGTGTCGCGATCCGGGTCGAACGAGATCGGATACACGCCCTTGCCGCCTTCGCGCGCGTAGGTGCCGGCGATCAACCGTACCCGCCGCTTGCCGCCGCCGGCCGCAACCGCAGGGAAGGCGAGCGTGGCCGCCATCGCGGTCAGGGCCGACCGTCGTGTCGTGGTCCAGTCGGTCATGCCCGTTCCTTTGCAGCTATCGGCGGGTGTCATGCGTCAGCGGTGCCACCGAGGCAACGAACGCCGCTCAGGTTTCGACCGCGTAGAGCGCGTGGTGCGTCAGGATGAACAGCGTCCGCCCGTTCGCGCCGCCGAAGATCAGTTGCAGAGGCCGCTCGGGCACGTCGATCCGTCCGGACTCGCGTCCATCCGCGTCGTGGACGAACACCTGGCCGTTGGCGAGATAGACTCGGCCGTCCGGTCCAGCCGCGACGCTCTCACCGCCGCGATTGGCGAACGGCTTCAGATCGGTGACACTGCCGCCGGCGCCGACCAGCCCGCTATAGGTCCTGGCTTCGGATCCGTTGCTGACGAACACGCGTTCGCCGAGCTTGGCCTTCACGAAGCCGTAGGTGTCGAGTGCGTCCGAGAAGCGCCAGCCGAGGTGGTTGGCTGGCCCCTGCTGGACGGTGCGATACGCGGGCAGGACCAGCGAGCCGTCCAGTGAGACATATTCGCGGGGCTTGGGCACGGCCATGTCGCGCGCGAACATCTTGCCGAGCGTCGTGAACTGGTAGGTCGTCGGATCGATCTGATCCTTGAACTCGCCATTGACCCAGAAATTACCGGGTAGCGCGACGCGCGCATCGCGGTGCGGAGCGACCGGCGTCGGCGGGATCACCGCGATGCTGTCAGGATCACCGGGTTTGATGCTGTAGACCGTCCCCGCCGCGCCATCGGACGACAGCACCATGAGGTTACCCGAACGATCGACAGCGAGATTGACCGGATCGACGGGTGCGTCGGCAGCGACCGACAGCCCCTCACTCGCCGTCCAGCCATAGATGCGGTGTGTATTATGCTCGACGAAGTAGAGCTTGCCCTTCGTATCCACCGCCGCGCCCGCGATCGAGTAGAACCCGTCTTCCAGCTTGCGAACGGCCGGGCCAGTGGTCGTCGCGACCGGCGTGGCGCCGCGCTTCACGTCCAGCACCGCGAACTCGCGTTCGCGCACCTCGGCCCCGGAAGTCATGTCCTGGATCGCGTTCTCATACGGGAACTTGCTCGCGCGCAGGTCGGTGCCGCAGCCCTCCGCATCGCAGAACGCCAGCCCGCTCTCGCCGTTCACATGCAGGTTGCGGAAGCGGATATCGTCGGAGTTGTAGATCCGCACCGCCGATGGCGCCGGCTGGAGCGACCGCGTCACGCGGTAGGCGTGATAGTTGGCGAACAGGATGTTGCTCGAATTGCGAACCTCGAGCGACAGCGCGTTGCGGCTCTCGCCCGCCTCTTCCTCGGTTTGCGGGGCGAGGAACTCCCAGTTCTTGACGCCGTCCAGAACGATCTCGGCGCGCGCGTGATGCTCGGCGGACATCTCGTACACATGGCCCGGCGTGCTCGTGTTCGAGACGTGGAGGCCGGCGGCGGCAAAGGTGTTGGGGGTCCACAAATTGTTGAACGTGCCGCCGCCGCCATCAGTGACCGACAGGCTCGCATATTGCCCGTCCCAGCGCTTGCGCGGATCGGCGTCGCCGGTGTGGTCGGCATTATACGGATCGATCCGGCTGCCGTCGGCGCGGCTGGTGCCATGACCGCCGTGGAAGCGGACGTCGTCGACCAGCGAGTCCGGGCCCGCCCTCCACAGCAACGCGGTCGCGCGCGGGTTGATGCCGCCGGTGGTCAGGCCGATGCCGGAGACGATCGCGGCGCCACCCTTGGCGCTTTCGATCAGCCCTTTGGCGGCACCGATGCCGCGGAACGCCAGCGTGTCGTCCGCCAGGACGATCTGCGTCATGTCGGGATGCAGGCCGATCAGCACCGTGTCGGGCCGCAGCTTCAGGGTATCGGAGACGCGGTAGAAGCCGGTCGGGAAATAGACCACGCGGTGCGTGTCGATCGCGCGCTGGATCGCGGCGGTATCGTCGATCGCGTCGTCGCCCTTTGCGCCCGCGCTCGCCACGTCGAACCACTGCGCGACGGGCGGCAGCGCGCGGATCGCGGGCGGTATCCGCTTGGGCATTGCCGGGATCGTCGCGGCGTCGACCCGCGTCTCGTACTTGCCGGTCGCGCCGAGCCCCGGCAGCGTCAGGCCGTAGGTGAACGCCTTGACCCGGTATTTTGCGCCCTGCCCGGCCACGGTCTTCCCGCTGTCACGGAACCGCGCGAAGATCGGCACGGCGCTGGCAGTGGCGTCCTGGAAGCCGATCTGCGTGTAGACATTGTCCTCGTTGCAGATGACGACGGCCGCGTCCGAGACGTTCTCGAACCGCACGTCGCGGCCCCATAGCCAGTCGCCATAGCCGCGGTCGATCTCGATCCCGACGGGGACGTTGCGGATGCTGGTGTTGACGAGTGTCAGCCCCGCCTCATGCTCGCGGATCGCGGCCTCGCGCTGGCCCTCGAACGACGAATCCAGCAGCGTGTACTGCCATGCGGGAGAGGTCTTCTCGCTGAGGATGCCGTAGCGCCCGCCGAAGAAGCGCAGGTCCTGCCCGACATTGCCGACCTGGTAGATACCGGCGAGCCCGGAGCCGATGTGGAAGTCGACATGGCTCAGATAGGCATGCTGCGCCAAGTGGAACCGCACCGCAGTCGCCGCGGGATTGCCGTCGCCGATCTCGAAATCGACGTTGCTGAGCGCGGAATAGAACGTCCCCGAATTGGCGTCGGCGATGGTGGCGTCGAACGGTACGCTGGTCGGCGGTGGCACCGGTACCTTTGGCGGTGCGGCGCGGCTGTCGGCACGCGAACCGGTGAAGAACAGCATGTTCGCCACGCCGGTCTGGAATCCGGGGGTCGCCGCGCTGAGCGTGATGACGGGGCGCGTCTTGCCCGTGCCGAACACGCGCACGCCGGGCCAAACGAAGATCGTTCGCGAGATACGATAGCGGCCGGCGGGCAGGAAGACGATGCCCTCGCCGCCTTTCGCGCTTGCCGCGCTGTCGATCGCGGCCTGGATCGCGGCGGTATCGTCGGTTCGGCCGTCACCGCGGCCGCGAACCGTCACCGCGCGTGGATCTGACGGTGCGGTGAGAAATACCGATCGAGAGGGAGAGGCCGAACGGGGTGCCGCAAACGCTGGAACGGTCGTCCCCAGAAGCGCGATCGCTAGTGTCAGTTTCACAGGCTCACCCGAGATTGTTGTGGGACGCGCCGGACGATGTCCGCCAGTCTGCTCCGCAGGTAGAGACGCCTGCGACCATAGGCGATCACGACCAAGGTCGTAGTAGCCGATCCCGCGCGCACGAACGATAGACGGTGACGAACCGACCGCGCGCAGCTTATGGAGAGCCAGTGCCTCCTTCCTCTGAAACGATCCCTAATCCGGCCGACGCGCTACCCTATGCCATCATCGTGATGGGCGTCAGCGGCAGCGGCAAGTCGACACTGGGTGCCGAACTCGCGCGACGTCTGCGCTGTGAATTCCTCGAAGGGGATGCCTTCCACAGTGCCGACAGCGTCGCGAAGATGCGGTCGGGGCAGCCGCTCGACGACCAGGATCGCTGGCCCTGGCTCGATAGGATTGCAGCCGGATTGCACGATGCGGCCCGGACGGATGGTACTGCGGTTGCAGCGTGTTCGGCGCTGAAACGGGCCTATCGCGATCGACTGGCGGACGCCGTCGCCATGCCGTTGCTGTTCGTGTTCCTCGATACGAAGGACAGCGGCGAGCTCGCCCGGCGGCTGGTCCACCGTGCGGACCATTACATGCCGGCCAGCCTGCTCGCGAGTCAGCTCGATACGTTGGAAGCACTCGGTCCCGACGAGCGCGCCGTCACGCTCGATGCGGAGGATGCGCCCGATCGGCTTTGCGCCGAAGCGCTCGCGTGGATCGGACGCGAGACGTCCGGCACGGCCGAAACCGCCGAAGACGCACGACGAAGGTCGTAATAGCCAAGCCGACCGACAAGGCCGACACTCGGCGGCAGTACTCGCGCAGGAGTGCGGTCGAGGGTCGTTGATGTCGCTACGCGTTGCTTTCGCCCTGATGCTGGTTGCAGCGCCCGCCGCCGCGCAACAGGCGCCCGTCGTGGCGCTCTGGCCGAACGGCGCGCCCGGATCGGAAGCGCGCCGGACCGAAGCCGAGACGGTGAAGGACAGCTATGTCAGCAACGTCCACAACCCGACACTGACGATCCACCGCCCCGCCCCGAGCCATGCCAACGGTGCCGCGGTAATCATCGCGCCCGGTGGCGGTCACCGCATGCTGGTGTGGATCAATGAGGGCGAAGTGCCCGCGAAGGCGCTCAACCGCTACGGCGTCACGACGTTCGTCCTGAAATACCGTCTCGCGCGTGATGTCGGCTCATCGTACGATATCGAGCGCGACGCGGCAGCCGATCTGCGGCGCGCGGTCCGGTGGGTCCGCGCGCATGCGAGCGACTACGCGATCGATCCTGCCCGGATCGGCGTGATGGGCTTTTCCGCGGGCGGCGAACTCGTGTCGCTCGTCGCCGACAACCCCGCGCCCGCACAGACGCCGACGGACGCGATCGACCGTGAGAGCGCCCGCCCTGATTTCCAGATCCTCGTCTATCCGGGGCCATTCGGCACCCCGGCCAAAGCGACCATCGGCGCACCGCCCGCGTTTCTCGTTGCAGGCTCGCTCGACCAGTGCTGCGCGACATCGGCGATGACGCTGTATTCGCAGCTCCGCGCGGCGGGCGTTTCGGCGGAGTTGCACCTTTACGCGGACACCGATCATGCGTTCAATCTCGGCACGCGTTCGGAGCGCATCTCGATCCAGCACTGGCCCGATCGGCTCGCAGACTGGCTTGCCGATGGCGGCTGGCTCATTCCGCGCGGATCGGCAAAGATGCTTCCAGTTTCTCGAAAGGAACCCTGATGGATTTCGGCAGGCGTGATCTCCTGGTCGCCGCGGCAACGCTGGCCGCCACATCGAGCGGCGTGGCGCGTGCGGCGCCCGATCGGAAGCTCGGCTATGCGATCGTCGGGCTCGGCTATTACGGCTTGCAGACGATCCTGCCGCAGTTCGTCAATTGCGAGCATTCGCGCGTGACGGCGCTGGTCAGCGGCGACCGGACCAAGGCGCTCGCGACCGCGACGAAGTACGGCGTGCCCGAGCGGTCGATCTATACCTACGCCGATTTCGACCGCATCCGCGACAATCCGGACGTCGACATCGTCTATGTCTGCCTGCCCAATTCGATGCATGCCGAATACACCATTCGCGCGGCGAAGGCGGGCAAGCACGTAATGTGCGAGAAGCCGATGGCGATCTCGGTCGCCGAATGCGAAGCGATGATCCGGGCGTGCAAGACCGCGGGCAAGAAGCTGATGATTGGCTATCGCTGTCATTTCGAGCCGTTCAACCTGGAGGCGATGCGGCTGGCCAAGTCCGGTGCGGCGGGCAAGATCCGCTACGTCCGTTCGGAGCATGGTTTCGTCCAGGGCGACCCGAGCAAGTGGCGCCTCAAGCGCGCATTGTCCGGTGGCGGGTCGCTGATGGACATGGGCATCTACAGCCTGCAGGCCGCGCGCTACATGACCGGCGAGGAGCCGATCGCTGTCACCGCGCGTGAGTCCACCGACCGTCGCGATCCGCGGTTTCGCGAGGTCGAGGACATGATCGAATGGACGCTCGAATTCCCGTCGGGCGCGATCGCCGGGTGCCAGTCGATGTACAGCGCCAACCAGAACCATATCCTGTTGATGGGCGACAAGGGCCGCATCGAGCTGGAGCCGGCGACGCGCTATGACGGTAATAAGATGTGGACTGGCCGTGATGGTCGCGAGACCGCGATCACCAGCCCCCCGCCCGGCCCCGGCAAGACGCAATTCGCGGGGCAGCTCGATCATCTGGCGGAATGCATCCTCGACGGGCGCGAGCCTATCGTCTCGGGCGAAGAGGGCCTGCGCGACATGCGGATCGTCGAGGCGATCTACCGGTCCGTGCGCGAAGGCCGGACGGTGAAGCTGTGATGCGACCGTTGCTTGCCGCTGCGGTGGCGCTCGCCGCAACCTCTGCGTTGCCCGCGCAGACTGCGAGCGATCCGACGAGCTTTGCCGGATCGGCCGATGTGCGCGCGCGGATCGTTGCGCTCGAGAAGACGATGAAGCCGGGCCAGGGGTTCGCCATGGCGCCGCTCGTGCAGGCGGACGGGACGAGCGCCTCGCTCGAATATTGGAAGGCGCCGGGCAAGCCTGCTGTGCACCCGGACGAGGCTGAATATGCGACCGTGATGGCGGGTTCGGGAACGCTCGTCTCGGGTGGGACGCTGGTCGCGCCGAAGCTGCGCTTTCCGGGACTGGTCGAAGGCGATCGGATCGAAGGTGGCACGACGCGGAAGCTTGCGGTCGGCGACGTTTTCCTGATCCCGGCAGGCACGCCGCATTGGTTCGGCATCGATGGCAAGCTGGTCATGCTCGGGACGAAGATCCGGACGTCAGGTCAGCGGAAACCCAGCCAGTAGAGCAAGCCGATATTGACCGCGAGCAACGGTAGCGCGGTCGGTATCTGCGCGCGGATGACCGCGTTCTTGTCCTTGAGGTCGAGCAACGCAGCGGGGACGAGATTGAAGTTCGCCGCCATCGGCGTCATCAGCGTGCCGCAGAACCCGCTGAGCATGCCGATCGCCGCGACCACCGCGGGATCGCCGCCGTAATGGCGCACGAGCAGCGGGATGCCGATCGCTGCGGCCATGACCGGGAACGCCGCGAACGCGTTGCCGATGATCATCGTGAACAGCGCCATGCCGAGCGTGTAGGCGAGCACTGCACCGATCAGGCTGCCTTCCGGGATCGCGTGACCGGCCAGACCGCCGACGACGTCGCCGACGCCGGCGAGCGCGAACACTGCGCCCAGGCTTGCCAGCATCTGCGGTAGGACGGCGGCCCAGCCGATCGCGTCCATCAGCCTGACGCCTTCCGCTAGCGGCGTGGCGATGCGGGGGCGGAACCAGAGTTGCATCGCGACCAGCGCGATCAGGACGCCGCAGGTTAGCGCGACGAGCGTTGCTTGCTTGGGGTCGACGAGGCTCGGGACTGTGCGGAACAGGACCGTGCCGCCGAGTGCTGCGGCCGGAATGATCAGGGCGGGGAGGAATATCCGGTTGCCGAGCCGGGTGGCTTCGGTGCGACGCTCGTCGAGCGTGGTAGTGGCACGCCCGCCGCGGCCCATCGCGCCAGATCCGGCGATTGCGACGAGCGCCAGGACGAGAACGCCGTTGCCGACGTCGCCGAGCTTTCCACCGAGCAGGAAGCTGATCGCCAGCACCGCGTAGAACGCAGCGTTGCCGAAGCGCTTCGGGTTGGTGCGGTCGGTGGCGCTCAGAACTGCGAACACCGCGAACATCAGGCCGGCTATGCCGTAGATGAAGCCGGTGCCGATCATCGCACGCGTGCCAATCGGCGGTCGAGCAGCCAGAGGCGGAAACCGTGGATCAGGAACGCGGCGATCGCGGTCGGGATCGCCCACATCGAGAGGGGGAGCGGCTGGATGACAATGCCGTAGCCTTCGAGCACACCCTTCATCAGCAGGATCGAACCGATCGCGATGAAGATGTCCTCGCCGAAGAAGAGCCCTATATTGTCGGTTGCGGCGGCCATCGCGGGGATGCGGTCGCCACCGGATGGCAAGCCTTGCGCCTCGGCGGCGGCTTCGGCCATCGGTGCAACCAGCGGTCGGACGCTTTGTGCCGGGCCGGCGATCGATGTCAGGCCGAGCGCTGCGGTGAGCTGGCGAAACAACAGGTAGCCGGTGAGCAAACGCCCCACGGTCGCGCCCTTGAGCTTGCCGATCGCGAGCCGGGCGCGTTCCTGGAGACCGTGGCGTTCGAGCATCCCGATCACCGGGAGGACGAGATAGATCACCGTGACGTAACGGTTCTCATTGAACGCCTTCCCGAACGCGGCGAGGATCGCGAGGGGTGCTATCCCGGCGGCGAGGCCGGTGACGAGCGCGGAGACGGCGACGACGAGCAGCGGGTTGAACCGGAGCAGGAAGCCCGCGACGATCACCGCGATTCCGCAAAGCACCAGCATCGTCGGTCAGCGCGCCTGCTTGGCGAGGTCGGCGGCGAGCGCGACCTTGGCCTTCGCGACGATCTTCGGGAGCAACGTCGGGTCGACGAATGCGGTCGTGTCCCCGGCTTGGCGACGCTTGCCACGGGCGATCACGTCGGCGAGTTCGGGGTGCGACGGGAGGACGATGTCGGCGTGCAACGTCCCGAGCATCGCGATACTGCGGCGATAATCGGCGACAATGCCGGGATAGGCGCGGTTGCCGATCAGGCGGTTGCCGGCGACGCTGACGCTGCACGGGAAGACGACGTCGAGCGGGCGCGGCTTGGCAGGGATTTGCATCGTCCAAGTCGTGCAACCGGGCGTGTGTCCCGGCGTGGCGCGTGCGGTGAGCGTGGTGGTGCCGAGCGTAACCTTGTCGCCGTCGCGGACGCCGCGATCGACATGGACGGGTGGGAATCGGATGACGCCGTAGCTCGTCTCGCCGGGTGGCGTGCCGGTTTCGAGCGCGGGGACGTCGCGGGCACCAGCTACCACGCGAGCGCCGGTCGCGCGCTTGAGCACGGCTACACCCGCGGCGTGATCGAAGTGGGCGTGCGTGACGAGGATCAGCTTTACGTCGCGCGCGCGGACTCCGGCGTTGGCGATGTTGCTTTCGATCATGCCGGCATTTTCGGCGAGCGTGCCGTCGATCAGGATCGCGCCTGCGCGGGTCTTGATAAGGTAGGCGGCGATGCCTTCGCTGCCGACATAGGTGATCGGGCCGGCGATCGGGAACGGGGCTTGGGCGCGCGTCCACGCGGGCGGGTCGGCCGCGCCGAGCAAGAGGGGTGCAGTAGCGGCGATCGCCAGCACACCGGTACGAAAGCCGAGCGATCCTCCCCCGCCAGGGGGAGGTGGCGGGCGTAGCCTGACGGAGGGGGCGGAATGCGATGCCATCTGTTTCGTGTCCTCCCCCTCCGTCTGGCAAGAGCCAGCCACCTCCCCCTTGCGGGGGAGGATCGCGTGGTGCGTGTCTAGTTTATTCCCACTCGATCGTGCCGGGGGGCTTCGAGGTGTAGTCGTAGGTCACCCGGTTGATACCCTTGACCTCGTTGATGATACGGGTCGCGACGCGCGGGAGGAAGTCACCGGGGAACTGGAACGCCTGCGCCGTCATGCCGTCGGTCGAGGTGACCGCACGCAACGCCAGCACGTTGTCGTAGGTGCGACCGTCGCCCATCACGCCGACGCTGCGGACCGGGAGCAGTACCGCGAACGCCTGCCAGATCGTGTCGTAAAGCCCCGCCGCGCGGATCTCCTCGAGATAGATCGCGTCAGCCTTGCGCAGGATGTCGCAGCGTTCCTTGGTGACTTCGCCGGGGATGCGGATCGCGAGGCCCGGTCCGGGGAACGGGTGGCGGCCGACGAAGATCTCGGGGAGCCCGAGTTCGCGCCCGAGCACGCGGACCTCGTCCTTGAACAGCTCGCGCAACGGCTCGACGAGCTTCATGTTCATGCGCTCGGGGAGACCGCCGACATTGTGGTGGCTCTTGATCGTCACCGACGGACCGCCGGTGAAGCTGACGCTCTCGATCACGTCCGGGTACAGCGTACCCTGCGCGAGGAACTCCGCGCCGCCGAGCTTCTTCGCCTCGGTGTCGAACACGTCGATGAAGGTCTTGCCGATGAACTTGCGCTTCAGCTCTGGGTCGGTGATCCCGGCGAGACCGCTGAGGAACAGCTCCTCGACGTTCACGTGGATCAGCGGGATGTTGTACGCGCCGCGGAACAGGCTGACGACCTGCTCGCTCTCGCCCGCGCGCATCAGGCCGTGATCGACGTATACGCAGGTGAGCTGCTCGCCGATCGCCTCGTGGATCAACACCGCGGCCACCGCCGAGTCGACGCCGCCGGACAGGCCGCAGATGACGCGGCCCTTGCCGACCTGCGCGCGGATCTCGGCGATCTTGGTTTCGCGGAACTCGGCCATCGTCCAGTCGCCGCTCAGGCCGCAGACATGGCGGGCGAAGTTGGCGATCAGCTTGCCGCCATCGGGGGTGTGGACGACCTCGGGGTGGAACTGCACGCCGTAGAAGCGCCGCGCCTCGTCGGCGACGATCGCATAGGGCGCGCCGGTCGAGGTGGCGACGGGGGTGAAGCCGGGCGGGATCGCGTCGACCTTGTCGCCGTGGCTCATCCAGACCTGATGGCGTTCGCCCTCCGCCCAGAGGCCGTCGAACAGCGCGCAGTTGGACTTGACCTCGATGAAGGCACTGCCGAACTCGCCGCCATCGCCCGAGACGATCACGTTTCCGCCGAGCTGTGCGGACATGACCTGCTGGCCGTAGCAGATGCCGAGGATCGGGATGCCCGCCTCGAAGAAGCGCTGCGGCACGCGCGGAGAGTTCTCGGCGGTGACCGAGGCAGGGCCGCCGGAGAGGATGATGCCCTTGGGCTGCATCCGGTCGAACGCGGCCTCGGCGGACTGGAAGGGGGCGATCTCGCTGTAGACGCCGGCCTCGCGCACGCGGCGGGCGATCAGCTGGGTTACCTGGCTGCCGAAATCGACGATGAGAATGCTGTCTGGGTGCTCCATGTCGGGCGCATAGCCGGATGGGACCCGTAACGAAAGAGGCCGCGCCTCCCGTATAGGAAACGCGGCCTGCAATTCGACTAGTACGAGGCGGGGATTATGCCGCTTCGTTGTAATCCTCGTCGGACATAACCGGACCCGAATCCTGGCCCTTTGCCGAGACGTCGCGGTCGACGAACTCGATGACGGCCATCGGCGAGGCGTCTGACATACGGATACCGGCCTTGATGACGCGGGTGTAGCCGCCGTTGCGATCCGCATAACGGGTCGCGAGCGTGTCGAACAGCTTGATCAGCTGCGCATCGTCGAGCAGCTTGCCGTGCGCGAGACGACGGTTGGACAGGCCACCCTTCTTCGCGAGCGTGATCAGCTTCTCGACGTAAGGACGCAGTTCCTTCGCCTTGGCGACGGTGGTGGTGATCTGCTCGTGCTTGATGAGCGCGGCGCTCATGTTGCGGAAGAGAGCAAGACGGTGGGCCGAGGTCCGCTGAAGCTTACGGCCGCCTACGCGATGGCGCATGTTTAATACCTTTTCGTTCGTTCAGGGGCCGTATGAGGTACCCGGGAGCTGGTCGCCGTTGAGGCCGCGACCGATCGCCTTTCGTTCAAAGGTTAGGATAAGGTTACGCCTGGGACGCTTCCTTTGCCCTTCCCCTCGTCTCCAGCCGGGTGGCGACTCGGCAAAGCCGTGTCGTCGAACGGGTCGGTTGAAACCGACCCGCCGGCCGGGCTGTTTCGTCTCCGAGGCAAGCTTGCTTGCCTCGGTGCGAAATCAGCCCATAATCTCCTGCTCGAGCTTCTTGGCCATCTCTTCGATGTTCTCAGGTGGCCAGCCGGGGATTTCCATGCCCAGGCGAAGACCCATCGACGACAGCACTTCCTTGATCTCGTTCAAGGACTTACGGCCGAAGTTAGGCGTACGCAGCATCTCGGCTTCGGTCTTGCCGACCAGATCGCCGATGTAGATGATGTTGTCGTTCTTGAGACAGTTCGCCGAGCGCACCGACAGTTCCAGCTCGTCGACCTTCTTGAGAAGGTAACGGTTGATCTGCTGGGTGTCGCCAGCCGGCTCCGCACCACCGGCAGCGGGGGCTGCCTGGCCGATCGGGGCCGACGAACGGGTCACCGACGAATCGTCGAAGTGGACGAACAGCGCGAGCTGGTCCTGGAGGATGCGACCGGCATAGCCGACTGCGTCTTCCGGGGTGATCGTGCCGTCGGTTTCGATCGTCAGCGTCAGCTTGTCGTAATCCAGGTCCTGACCGACGCGAGTCGGGTCGACCTTGTACGAAACCTGACGTACCGGCGAATACAGCGCATCGACCGGGATCAGACCGATCGGCGCATCAGCCGGGCGGTTTGCGGTCGCGGGCACGTAACCCTTACCGATGTCGGCGGTCAGCTCCATGTTGAGCGTCGCACCCTCATCGAGGTGGCAGATCACGAGATCCTTGTTCATGATCTCGATGTCGCCCGAGACGGCGATGTCGCCGGCCTTGACTTCACCCGGACCCGTTGCCGAAAGCTGGAGGCGCTTGGGCCCCTCGCCCTGCATGCGGATCGCGATCTGCTTCACGTTGAGGACGATGTCGGTCACGTCCTCGCGGACGCCGGCCAGAGACGAGAACTCATGCAGCACGTTCTCGATCTTGATCGAGGTGACGGCCGCGCCCTGCAGCGACGAGAGCAACACGCGACGCAGCGCGTTGCCGAGCGTCAGGCCGAAGCCACGCTCGAGCGGCTCGGCGATGAAGGTCGCCTTGCGCTTGGTGTCGCCACCGGCCTTTTTCTCCAGGCCGCTGGGCTTCTTGAGTTCCTGCCAGTTCTTTGCGTTGACAGACACATGCTTCCCCTAATTTGGGGGCCGGCGAACGGGTGTGTCCGCCGACCAATAAAGTACACCCGTGCGGCGCGATCAACCGCGCACGGGAGGCGGAGAATCAGACGCGACGACGCTTCGAAGGGCGCACGCCGTTGTGCGGGATCGAGGTCACGTCGCGGATCGACGTGATCTGGAAACCGACTGCCTGAAGCGCGCGCAGTGCCGATTCGCGACCCGAGCCGGGGCCCTTGACCTCGACTTCGATCGTGCGGACGCCGTGCTCGGCGGCCTTCTTGCCGGCGTCTTCCGCTGCGACCTGGGCCGCGTACGGAGTCGACTTACGCGAGCCCTTGAAGCCCATTGCGCCGGCCGACGACCACGAGATCGCGTTGCCCTGGGCATCGGTGATCGTGATCATGGTGTTGTTGAAGCTGGCATTCACGTGAGCGACGCCAGAGGTGATGTTCTTGCGCTCGCGCCGCTTAATGCGCTGAGGTTCGCGTGCCATGGTGTATTTCCTGACCTGTATCTGCGTGACGCCGGGCGGCCCGTTGGGACCAGCGCCGGCGGAGTAATCCATTGAAAAAGTGGATTACTTCTTCTTGCCGGCGATCGGCTTGGCCTTGCCCTTGCGGGTGCGCGCATTGGTATGCGTACGCTGGCCGCGGACTGGCAGGCCCTTGCGATGACGCAGGCCGCGATAGCAGGCGAGATCCATCAGGCGCTTGATGTTCATCGAGGTCTGGCGGCGCAGATCGCCCTCGACGGTGTGATCGGCGTCGATCGTCTCGCGGATGTGCAGGACTTCCTGGTCGGTCAGGTCCTGGACGCGGGCGGTGTCGGCGATGCCGAGCTTCGCGACGATTTCCTTGGCCTTGGTCGAACCGATGCCGTGAATATAGGTCAGCGCGATCACCACGCGCTTGTTGGTCGGGATATTAACACCCGCGATACGTGCCATGAACTTGGTTCTCCTGCTCCACGAGGTCCGGCATGGCTGCACAGACCCCATCTCTTAGCGATGAACCGAAACGCACGATAGCGACGAACGCAAACAAGCGCCGCCGGAACCGTCGTGTCGGGGAGAGTTCGAATAGGCGCGCGCTAACGCAGTGTCAAGCGAGCGGTTCCGCGGCGGGCGGTACGGGTTGGCGCAGCTTGAGCCAGCGACGGAACGAGACGACCGTCCAGATGAGCTCGACCACCCCGAACGGCCACGCGCCCTGAAGGAAGCCGTAGATCGAACCGAGCACGCAGCCGAATGCGAAACCGAGCGTCCACCAGTGCGAGCCGGCTTCCTTGGCGTAGCATAGCAGGGTGAAGGAGACCGCGGCTAGGCCGAATAGGGAGAGTGCGTCCATTTGCGACGTTGTGCCCGGAATGGCGCGATAATGCCAACGCTACGCCTGACCTTATAGCGACTGCTCACACACACTCTCTACGTACGACTGCCCGAGCACCTCTAGCCGCCGCCCCATTGTGCAAACCCATCAGATGGGTTATTTGAAGTGATGGTTGTAGTTCACCGTGCCCTTGGCTTTCGGTTCGTGATCTACACCCTGGATCACGAACCCGCGCATGTTCACATCACCGGCGCAGGGCAGGCGAAGATCAATCTGCTCCGCGCGGATGGCAGGCCGGAGATGATCCATAGCATCGGCATCCAGCGCGCCGACATCCGACGCCTGATGGCGACAGAGCATCAAGCGCACTTTCTCGCGGAATGGGAGAAGATACATGGCTCAAAAGACTGATCCCGAGCTCGAAGCCCAATTCGATGCGGCAGAAGCGCGCGGGCAGGACTTGATGACAACCGCGGTGCGTGCGGCAGAAGCCCGTTATGATCGGACGACCGGACGTGTGACGATCGATCTGATCAATGGTTGCGCCTATGCCTTTCCGGCTCGGCTCGTCCAGGATCTGAGCGGTGCGACCGACGATCAGCTTGCCCACGTCGAAGTCGATGGCCTCGGGTTCAATCTCCATTGGGCCGCGCTTGATGCCGACCTTTATGTCCCGGCGCTGGTGTCGGGCCTGTTCGGTACGCGGGAATGGATGACGCGCGAATTGGCGCGTCATGCGGGTCAGGCAACGTCGCCGGCCAAGGCAGCGGCGGCGCGGGCGAATGGCGCGAAGGGCGGACGCCCCCGCAAGACCGCATAGAGCCCGGTTACTTCCGCCCGAACAGCTTCTCAATATCGCCGTGCGCGAGCTTTACCCAGGTGGGGCGGCCGTGGTTGCATTGGCCTGAGTGCGGCGTGACTTCCATTTCGCGGAGCAGCGCGTTCATTTCGGTCACCGACAATATGCGGCCGGCGCGGACGGAGCCGTGGCAGGCCATCGTGCCGGCGACCGCGTCCAGGCGCTCCTTTAGAGAGAGAGCTTCGTCGAAGGCGGCGAGTTCGTCGGCCAGGTCGGTAACGAGGCCTTTGGGGTCGCTTTGGCCGAGGAGCGCGGGGGTGGCGCGGACCAGCATCGCGTGGGGGCCGAATCGTTCGAGGTCTAGGCCGAATTCGGAGAGTTCTTCGGCGCGGGATTCGAGGCGGTCGCAGGCGGATTCGTCGAGTTCGACGACTTCTGGGATCAGGAGGGCCTGGCTTGCGATGGTGCCGCCGATCAGGGCGGCGCGCATGCGTTCGAGGACAAGGCGTTCGTGGGCGGCGTGCTGGTCGACGAGAACGAGGCCGTCTTCGGCTTCGGCTACTATGTAGGTCTTGGCAACTTGGCCTCTTGCTACGCCCATCGGGAAGGCGGCGGTTTGGGGTGGGGGCGTCCAGGCGGGTTCGGCTCTTGCCTGGGGGGGTGACGCGAAGAAGGTTGGGCGGGAGTCGTTGACCGCGCCGTAGCTTCGGTTTTCCAGCGGGAGCCTTTGGGGTGTGCCCTCACCTTCCCATCCGCTTTGCGGACGGGCCCCTTCCTCTCCCCGGGAGGGAGAGGAGTTTTCGGGTTGCCACATGGCGAGCGCGGAGTCGCTGGCGCGTTGGCTTCTGTGGCCGGCGGCGTCGAGGGCGCGGCGCAAGCCCGAGACTATGAGCCCTCTTACCATTGCGGGGTCGCGGAAGCGGACTTCGGTCTTGGCGGGGTGGACGTTGACGTCGACCTGGTCGGTGGGGATGTCGAGGAACAGCGCGACGACGGCATGGCGGTCGCGCGGGAGCATCTCGGCATAGGCGCCGCGGATCGCGCCCATCAGCAGGCGATCCTTTACCGGTCGGCCGTTGACGAAGAGATACTGGTGGTCGGCGATTCCGCGATTGTAGGTCGGCAGGCTGGCGACGCCGCCGAGCACGAGCCCTTCGCGTTCGAGGTCGATCGCGACCGAATTGTCGGCGAGCGCGCGATCGGTGAGCGTCGCCACCCTGCCCGGCCGGTCCTCGACCTGCATCGCGGACAGCGCGCGGCGGCCGTCATGTTCCAGCGTGAAGCCGATGTCGGGGCGTGCCATCGCGAGCCGGCGAACGACGTCAAGGCAGGCGGCGTATTCGGCGCGGGGGGAGCGGAGGAACTTGCGGCGGGCGGGGACGCGCGCGAACAAGTCCTCGACGACGACGCGCGTGCCAGGCGGAAGCGCGGCGGGGCCTTCGCGCTCGACCTTGCCATTGTCGACGGTGCGCGCCCAGCCTTCGGCGCCGCGAATCCGGCTTTCGATCGTCAGCCGTGCGACGCTCGCGATCGAGGGCAACGCCTCGCCGCGAAAACCGAGCGTCACGACCGATTCGATGAACTCGTCGGGCAGCTTGGAGGTGGCGTGGCGTTCGAGTGCCAGGGCCATGTCGGCGGGCGTCATGCCGCAGCCGTCGTCGGCGACTTCGATCCGCGACGTGCCGCCTTCCACGAGGAGAATCGCGATGCGTCCTGCCCCTGCGTCGATGGCGTTTTCGACTAACTCCTTCAACGCGCTGGCGGGTCTTTCCACCACTTCACCGGCGGCGATGCGATTGACCAGATGCTCGGGGAGACGCCGTATTGACATGGGTTTGCGTCTAGACCAAGCGACGGCATCCCGCGACCCGCAAACGCCATTTAAACAGGCACCCGGTGCTCGACATCACCGGCGGGTCACGCGAGATGATGTGTGCGATGTGCCGCCCGTCCGGCGGCCAGGATTACGGGACCCTGATTGAATGGCCTTCTACTCGCGTTTCTTCAAGTTCATGTCGCACGACATGGCGATCGACCTCGGCACCGCGAACACCGTCGTCTACGTCCGTGGCCGCGGCATCGTCCTGAACGAGCCGTCGGTGGTCGCGGTCGAGACGATCAACGGCATCAAGCGCGTCAAGGCGGTCGGCGACGACGCCAAGATGATGATGGGCAAGACGCCGGGCAACATCGAGGCGATCCGGCCCTTACGCGACGGCGTGATCGCGGACATCGACGTCGCTGAGCAGATGATCAAGTATTTCATCCAGAAGGTACATGGGCCCCGCAAGTTCGCGCGCTGGCCCGAGATCGTGATCTGCGTGCCCAGCGGTTCTACGAAGGTCGAGCGCCGCGCGATCCGCGATGCCGCGTCGAACGCGGGCGCGTCGCAGGTCTGGCTGATCGAGGAGCCGATGGCGGCGGCGATCGGCGCGGACATGCCGGTCACCGAGCCGATCGGTTCGATGGTCGTCGACATCGGCGGTGGCACGACCGAAGTCGCGGTGCTGTCGCTGCGTGGCCTCGCCTACACCACCTCGGTGCGCGTCGGCGGCGACAAGATGGACGAGGCGATCGTCTCCTATGTCCGCCGCAACCATAACCTGCTGATCGGCGAAGCGACCGCGGAGCGGATCAAGAAGGAGGTCGGTATCGCCAAGCCGCCGGTCGACGGGATCGGCATGATCATCCAGATCAAGGGCCGCGATCTCGTCAACGGCGTGCCCAAGGAGATCCAGATCAACCAGGGTCAAATCGCCGAGGCGCTGAGCGAGCCGGTCGCGACGATCGTCGAGGGCGTCCGCGTCGCGCTGGAGAACACCGCGCCGGAACTGGCCGCGGATATCGTCGACCAGGGCATCGTGCTCACCGGCGGCGGCGCGCTGCTCCAGGGGCTGGACGAAGTGCTGCGCGACGAGACCGGGCTGCCGGTGACGGTCGCCGAGGACCCGCTGACCTGCGTTGCGCTCGGTACCGGTCGCGCGCTCGAGGATCCGCTGTTCCGCGGCGTGCTGATGAGCGGCTAAGAGTTTGTTTTTGCTTTAAGACACGCGGACACGAAATCGCGTCGTCCGAGTCGCGGGGGATCTGGCCCTTGCGGTTCGGCGGCGCCCGAGACAGGGGGACAGGCGCATGGCGCCAGCCCGCGACCGGCGCACGGGGTTTTCCCGGCGTCGGCAATATGGTGTGTTCATGGGCTATGTGCTCGCCGTCGCTGGTGCGGTGGTGGGCCTGGTGCTGCTCGTCGCGTCGACGTTCAATCCGCCCGCGTTTTCCGCACTGCGGATGGGCGTTGCGGGCGTGACGACGCCGGTGTCGACCGGACTTGCCACCGTCGGGGCTTCGATTTCAGGCATCCCTGATGCGATCGGCAACTACTTCTTCGTGAAGCAGGAGAACGTCGCGTTGCGCGCGGATCGCGAGCGGACGCGGGCGCTGCTGATGCGCGCGCGGACGATCGCGTATGACAATCGCCGGTTGCGCAGCCTGCTCGCGATCCGCGAACGCTCGACGGCGCCGGTCGTGACCGCACGGCTGGTGAGTTCGAGTGCGTCGAGCGGGCGGCGCTATGCGTTGCTCAATGCGGGCCGCTGGAACGGCGTGCTGCCCGGCATGCCGGTGCGCGGCCCCGATGGCCTGATCGGTCGCGTGGTCGAGACCGGCCCGAACGCGGCGCGCATCCTCTTGCTCAGCGACGGAGATAGCATCGTCCCCGTCCGCCGCACGCGCGACGGCATGCCCGCGATCGCGGCGGGGCGCGGCGACGGGATGATCGACATCCGCTCGGTCAACGCGACGAACGTCCGCTTCAACGCGGGCGACCTATTCGTGACGACCGGCACCGGCGGGATCTACGCGCCCGGCGTGCCCGTCGCACGCGTGACCAAGGCGGGCTCGGACTCGGTGATGGCGCGTGCGTTCGCCGATCCCGATACGCTCGACTTCGCGCTGGTCGAGCGGATGTTCATGCCCGTGCCCCCGCCTCGTCCGGTGGCGCAGCAATGAGTCGCGCTCGCGTCGTCGATAGCGTCGACTACAAGCCGTTCGAGACCAAGATCCCGGCGGGCCGGTCGCGTGCGATCCCTTGGGCGACGGTCATGGCCGGATCGCTGATCACGATCATCCCGGTGGTCGCGACGATCCCGCTGCTGCCCCCGTTCGGGTTCGTCATGCTGCTCGCGTGGCGGTTGCTCGCGCGGTTCGCGTTCAAGCCCTGGGCCGCCGCGCCGCTCGGTTTCTTCGACGACCTCGTCAGTGGCCAGCCGCTTGGCAGCGCGGTGCTGATGTGGTCGCTCGCGTTCGTCGCGATCGACATGATCGAACAGCGGTTAGCGTTTCGCGATTATTGGCAGGACTGGTTGATCGCCGGCGGGCTGATCGCCGCGTGCATTCTGGTCGGACGCTTCATCGCGGTGCCGGTCGGCGCGCATGTCGACACGATCCTGATCGCGCAGATCGCGGTGACGATCCTCATGTTCCCGCTGGCGGCCCGCATTGTCGCGGCGATCCAGAACAAGCGCGGTGCCGAGTGAGGAATACACCGCGGATCGTCACCGAGATGTCGCAGGCGTACAGCTTCTCGCGGCGCGCGTGGATGCTCGGCGCGGCGCAAGGCGGCGTGGGATTGCTGCTCGCCGGGCGGATGGCGTGGCTGTCGATCGCGCAGAACGAACGCTACACGCAAATGTCGGAGAGCAACCGCGTCAACATGACGCTGCTGCCGCCGCGCCGGGGCTGGATCGTCGATCGCCACGGCGTGCCGATCGCCAACAACCGCACCGATTTCCGCGTCGACATCATCCCCGACCGCCTCCGCGACAAGGAGCGCGTGCTGCCGCTGCTCGGCCGCATCCTCCAATTGCCGCCCGAGGAGGTCGAGCGGATCGCGATCGATCTCGAACACGCCGCCGGGTTCCAGCCCGTCCAGGTCGCGGAGAATCTCGACTGGGAGCGGTTCGCCGCGGTCAGCGTCCGACTGCCCGAACTGCCCGGCGTCGCGCCGACGCGGGGCTTTGCACGCAGCTATCCGGCAGGCGCGGCGGTCGCCCACCTGACCGGCTATGTCGGCGTGCCCAACGCCGAGCAGTACAAGAAGACGCACGATCCGCTGCTCGTCACGCCCGGGTTCAAGCTCGGCAAGGACGGGCTCGAGAAGATGCTCGAGACCGAGCTCCGCGGCGTCGCCGGTGCCAAGCGGGTCGAGGTCACCGCGCGCGGCAAGCTGGTCGCCGAACTCGCGACCAAGCCCGACGTCCCCGGCAAGACCGCACGGCTGACAATCGACGTCGGGCTTCAGGAATACGCGGCACGGCGGCTAGGCACGAACTCTGGATCGGTCGTCGTGCTCGACACCCGTACAGGCGAGATGCTCGCGATGGTGTCGATGCCCGCCTATGATCCAAACAGCTTTTCGGACGGGATCAGCCATCTCGAATGGCAGATGCTGAGCGACGACGATCACGTGCCGCTGATGAACAAGGTCACGCAGGGGCTGTATCCGCCGGGCTCGACCGTCAAGCCGATGAACGGCCTTGCGCTGATGAATGCGGGCGTCGATCCGTCGACGCGCGTCAATTGCTCGGGGGCGATGCGGCTCGGGACCAGCGTGTTCCATTGCCACAAGAAGAGCGGCCACGGTCCGCTCGATCTCAAGAACGCGATCATGCAGAGCTGCGACATCTATTTCTACGAGATGGCGCGGCGGGTCGGCTACAACGCGATCGCGCCGATCGCGCGCACGCTGGGGATGGGGCAGAAGTTCGACCTGCCCTTCTCGACGCAGCGCTACGGTACGGTCCCCGATCCGGCGTGGAAGCTGAAGAAGTACAAGCACGATTGGACGGTCGCGGATTCGCTGAATGCGTCGATCGGCCAGGGCTATGTGCTCGCCAATCCGTTGCAGCTCGCGGTGATGGCCGCGCGGCTCGCCTCGGGTCGTGCGTTGCAGCCGAGCATTCTGGCCAGCCACGTCCACCGCGACTCCCCTGCCCTCGCGATCGATTCCGAGCATCTCGCGCGCGTCCGCGATGCGATGTTCGGGGTGATCAACCAGGGCGGTACCGGCGGCGCGGCGAAACTGCTGATCCCCGGCGTCGCGATCGCGGGCAAGACCGGCACCGCGCAGGTCCGCCGCATCACGATGGCGGAGCGGCGCTCGGGCGTGCTCAAGAACGGGCAGCTGCCGTTCAAGATGCGCGACCACGCGCTGTTCATCGGCTTCGCACCCGCCGATAACCCGCGCTATGCGCTGGCGGTGGTGCTCGAGCATAACGGCCACACGGTGCGCAATCTCGACACGCCGATGATCGGCCGCGACATCATGACCTACATGCTCGACCGCGAGCGTGCGCTAAAGTCTCTGGCTGAGGTCGAACCGACTTGGGGTGGCGATATTCGGACGCGCATGGCGGCGACCGCGGAGACCTACCGCAAGGCGCAATCCGCGCCCCCGGCGGCTATCGCCACCAAGACCGACGCGATCGTCCCCAGCGACGCCCCCGCGGTCGAGAACGCCACCGACATGGCCAACGCCACGCAGGAAGCGCTCACCGCGCCGGGCGCTACGGTCGCCGAAGATGATTCAAGGGACCGCCAGCCGTGAACCGTACCGAGCGTCAGCGATGAACCGTATCGTCCCCGAACCGCTCGCCAAGCTGCCATGGCGCGTCCTCCTGCTGGTGGTCGCGATCGGCTGTTTCGGCCAGGTCGTGCTGTATTCTGCGGCCGGCGGCTCGCTCAAGCCCTGGGCGCTGTCGCAGGGCATCCGCTTCTTCGTCCTGCTCGCCGGTGCGATCGCCTTGTCCTACGTCCCCGAGCGGACGTGGAAGGCGGGGTCGCTGCCGGCCTATGCATTGATCGTCGTGTCGCTGGTCGCGGTCGAGATCCTCGGCAAGGTCTCGGGCGGATCGCAGCGCTGGCTCGACCTCGGCTTCATCCGCCTGCAACCGTCCGAATTCATGAAGCCTGCGATCGTGCTCGCCTGTGCCAAATTCTACGACATGCTTCCGCCCGGCGAGACGCGGCGGTTCAGCGCGGTCTGGCCCGCGGCGCTACTGATCGGCGTCCCCGCCGCGATCGTCATGAAGCAGCCCGATCTCGGCACCGCGCTGATGATCTGCGCGGGTGGCGCGACGGTGATGTTCCTCGCAGGCATACCGCTGCGCCTGTTCGTCGGCGGCGCGATCACCGCCGCGGTGGCGATCCCGCTCGCGATCAACTTCGCGCTGCACGATTACCAGCGCAACCGCATCCTGATCTTCCTCGACCCCGAGAGCGACCCGCTCGGCACCGGCTATCACATCAGCCAGTCGAAGATCGCGATCGGCTCGGGCGGGATCTGGGGCAAGGGCTTCCTGCAGGGCACGCAGAGCCACCTCGACTACCTCCCCGAGGGGCATACCGACTTCGTCTTCGCGACGATGGCGGAGGAATGGGGCCTGGTCGGCGGCTGCCTGCTGATCCTCGCCTTCCTGCTGGTGATCCGCTGGGGGATCGAGGTTGGCCAGCGCGCGCAGACGCGGTTCGGCCGGCTGACCGCCGCCGGGCTGTCGACGACGATCTTCTTCTACGTCGCGATCAACCTGATGATGGTGATGGGCCTGGCGCCCGTGGTCGGCATCCCGTTGCCGCTGGTGAGCTTCGGCAGCTCGGCGCAGATGACCGTGCTGCTGTGCTTGGGCATCCTGATGTCGATCGACCGCCAGAACCGCAAGACGGTCGGCTGGTGAGGCGAAAACCGGTTTAATTCGGAAAAAAACGGCCTGATCGCCCAAAACGGACTCGGATCGACGAAAAGGGGGTTGCGGCCCCCGATGAGTCTGCTAACAGCGCGCCTCCAGCAGCGGGGCGCCACACCAGGGCGCCACTCAAAACCGCCCCGGAATGGACGCATAGCTCAGTTGGTAGAGCAGCTGACTCTTAATCAGCGGGTCCTTGGTTCGAGCCCAAGTGCGTCCACCATTTTCCATGATCGGTTAGTATGCCCTGCCTCAGGCGCGGATCCGTCCGGTTTGGACTGATTCACGATACGCTGACACTCGGGCGGCTGCGGTGATTGCGACCGCCTCATGAACGCGTGAACCGGCGGCCCGACACATCGCGAACTGAACTGAACTGAACGACGCGATCCTGTCTACAGGCGTGACTACAGGCACGATTACAGGCGTATGGCAGAACTATCCGGCGGTGGCAGTATCGCGGGGTGACGGCATCGGTTGTGCCTACTCGGCAGGCCATCCTCGTGGCCATGCCCGCGACCCTGACATCGTGGTTGCTCTATAGGTATGCGATCACCTGGTCCGGATCACGAGGGCGAGCATTGCGCGCTACCGACACCTCGCAGCAGAGCATTTGGAACTAACTGATGTTAACGTCGTTGTGGCGGGGAGGCCGAACCGGCTTGTACATGAGAGAGTGACTTATGATGAAAACATGGATCCTTGGCGCATCGGCCATTGCAATGACCGCGATGCCGGTAGCCGCCAATGCCGCCCCCATGGGCGCAAATTCGGCAGCTACGCTGTCGGTTGCACCAGCCGTCCGTGCTGGTACCTCGACCCAGAAGTCGAGCAAGCTTGCCGGCCAGAGCATCGTCCCGATCATCATCGGCGCAGGCATCATCGCTGGTGTCGCGTATCTGATCATCGATCACGAAGATGACAACAATTCGGACAGCAACTGACTGTCTGGGCCGGTGCTCACGCACCGGCCCATCATCTTGTCTACCCGCGCGACAATCCCAGGGCCGACCCCGTAGAGCGGACCCGGCTCGTAGTTTCGTATAGATGCCCTGAGTTCAGGCCGCACCGAACCTGTCCAAAAGGAAACTCGCGCTCCAATATCGAGCGGCTCCCATGGACGTTCACATCATCAGAACGCGACCTTGAACTGACCGCCGATGATCCGCGGTTCGTTGATCATGCCCGTCAGGTTGTTGAAGTCGATCGCGCTGATGCTGCGATACTGGTTGGTGATGTTGCGGACGAACGCGCCGACCTCATACCCCTGCGGCGATTTATAGCCGATCTTAAGCCCCCCTTCGAGCGACGACTTGCCGGTGAACTCTACCGCTTCGTACAGGAAGAAGTTGATGCGGCTGCGATATACCCAGTCGGTGTACGCGTAGACCTCGCCGCCATCGGCGAGCGGGATGCCGTAGCGCGCGGTCCAGTTGGCGATCCAGCGCGGGGCCTGGGGAAGATCGTTACCGTCGATCACCGCGAACCCGTTGACGATCGGGTCGAGCACGGTGCAGGTCGCGCACACCCCGACACCAATGCCGCGATCGCGGATTTCGGTGAAGTTGTAGCTGCCGCTTGCGGTCAGCGTCAGTTCGGGCAATGGCCGCGCCTCGAATTCGCCCTCGACGCCGTAGCCGATCGCCTTGTTCGCGCTGATCAGCCGTGCCGAGTTGCTGCTGCCGCCGACCGCGGTGATCTGCAGGTCCTTGGTGCTGTACCAATAGGCGTCGAGCGAGAAGTTTACCTTCCGGTCGAGCAGCGTGCCCTTGAACCCGCTCTCGCCCGAGAAGGTGGTCTGCTTGGGCGCAGTGCTCTGGACGCTGCCGAAGGTCACGCGGTCCTGGATCGCGGGGCCCTGATAGCCGGTCGCGAGCCGCGTATAGACGTTGATCGCGGGCGTCAGTTCATAGGTCGCGCTCGCGTCCCATGTGACGTTCGAGCCGCGAACGATCGCGCGCGCCGGCAGCGTGTCGCTGATCCCGGTACCGGGAATCGGTGCGGTCACGAGGTCGTTGCGATAGTCGTGCGAATAGCGGACGCCCGCGCGCAACGTCAGCAGGTCGACGGGCTTGGCCTCGATCGAGGCGAAGGCGCCGTAATTCTCGTTGCGGTTGTCGTGGTAGATGTCCTGGTCGAGATCGGTCGCGCGCGAACCGGTGCCACCGAACGCATAGTCGTACTGGTGATAGCGCAACGTCTGGTGGAAATAATACAGACCGCCCTGGAGGCGGATGCCGTTCATGTCCTCGCTGGCGTATCGCAGTTCCTGGCTGAACTCCTTGGGCTTGGTCAGGCCACCGGTGTTCGACGGGAACAGTCCGACGCCGATCGCGCCGATCGTGCCGCCGAGGAACGTGTAGTTGTTGCCGCCGTCGACATCGCCGGTGCTCTCGACCTTGGCCTGCTCGTAGCCGGTGACCGAGTAGAAGGTGCCGATGCCGTCGAGGTGATAGTCGAGCCGGAGGTTGGTCCCCCACTGCGTCAGGCTCTGGCTGGTATAGCCGTCGAGCGTGACGTGCTTGGGGTCGAACCCGGCGTTGAAGTCGTTGGTGCCCGGCTTGAACAGCCCTGCGCGGAAGATGCGTGGCGAGCCTGTCAGGTCGCGGACGTGGACGTTCAGCAAGGCGTTGAAGTCGCTGCTGGTATAACCGAGCTGGAAGCGGCCGGCGACGTCGCGATAGCCTTCGAGCTTGCGATCCGCGTTGCCCGTCGTGGAATCGTTTTTCACCCAATCGTCGCGCGACTGAATGATGCCCGACGCGCGGAACGCGAAGCCGTTGCCGATCGGCAGGTTGAGTGCCGCCTCGCCGTTGATCGTGTTGTAGGTCGCCCAGGATCCGGTCGCATAGCCCGAGACCTTGTCCGGGTTCGGCTTGGCGGAATCGATCTTCACGACGCCGGCCGGCGTGTTGCGCCCGAACAACGTGCCCTGCGGACCACGCAGCACTTCGACGCTTTGCAGATCGAAGACCGGGAACGACTTCAACATCGGGTTCTCGAGCGCGACGTCGTCATACACCACCGACACCGGCTGCGCGGCATTGGGATCGAAATCGGTATTGCCGAGACCGCGGATGTAGAAACGCGGGAAGGTGCGACCGAACGAGGATTCGACCTGGAGGCTCGGCGTGCGCCCGGCGAGGAAGCGGATGTCGAGGCCGCTCGAATTGAGCACGTCGAGCTTCTCGCCGCTGATCGCGGTGACCGCGAGCGGTACGTCCTTCGACGATTCCCGGCGGCGGGTCGCGGTGACGACGATCTCACCGACGCCTTGGTCACTCGCCGGATCGCTCACGGCCTGTGCAGCCGGCACGTGTTCCTGTGCGATGGCGGGCACGGCGAAAACGAGCAGCGGCGCGCTGGCGGCGAGCAGGCGGGCGATGGCAGACGTACGAACGGGCAAGCGAATCATGGATGGTCCCCCCTTGGGTTTCGAACATCCTCCAGCGTCGATCCGTGTGACCCGGATTTGTCGCCAATCGGTAACACCGCTGTAAAGCGCGGCAATAGGGCGGATCAGGGCCAATGCGTTTTTGCCGGACACCGCGACATCTTTGCCCCAGTCGATGCGGCGCCGATATGATGGTCAGTGCTTCAGAGGTCTTGTGTAGAGCGCGCGCATTGCCGCCTCCATCTTATCGCGGTCGACGCGAAACACGATTGTCTGCGCGCGTTCGCCGAGATGCGGGCGGTATGCGTCATGCCACGACAGGGTATCGCCGTATCCCGCGGTCTGGCTCGTGTCGAAATCGATGTAGAGCGTCTCGGCGCGGGTGACGATGGCCGGCTCCAGCCAGACCATCGCCGCGATCTCGTCCCACATCGGAAACCCCGGTTCGAGCCCGGTCTGTAGTGCATCGGTGAGCGCCGTGTGGGCCGGCTTGAGGCTGTCGAGCAAGCCGCGCGTCCACTGCGTGCCCGTCGACGGGTCGATCGGGACCATCGTCACCTTCGGCCACGCGCCGTGCGCCATGATCCGCGCGGCTTCCGGATCCCAGCGGATGTTAAACTCGCGGCGGGGCGTATTGACGAACTCGCGCGCGAACTCTGCGGCGGCGGGCGTGTCGAGACTCTGCTGCGGGTTGAGGCTGCCGCCCATGTAGACGAGTTCCTTCACGTTCGCAGCGAAGCTCGGGTCGAGGCTTTGCGCGAGCGCGATGTTGGTCATCGGACCGGTGGCGAACAGCGTGATCTGGTGCGGATGCGCGCGGACCATCCGAACGAGGAACGCGGCGGCGATCTCGGTGGACGGTTTGGTGACGGGATCGCCGATCGGCAGGCTAGGCACGACCGAGGGCGACGGTGTCCCGGGGGTGGACTGGCCCGCGCCGGCGGACGCGGGCTCCGTCCACGGCCCCTTGAACTCGAGGCGACCGTACAGCCCTTCCCACCGCTTGGTCGCCGCCTCGTTGTTCACCAGCGGATAGGTCGCGCCAGGCACCACCGGCACGTCGGTGCGCCCGAGGATCTCGACGGTCCGCAGCGCATAGGCGGTGGCGGTATCGCGCCAGACCGAACCACTGGTCGTGGTGATCCCCAGTACCTCGACGCCCGGTGCCTGGAGCAGCAACGCGGGCGCGCCGTTCAGACCGACAACATCGTCATCGATCAGGACGAGCCGCTTGGCTGGCGCTCCCTTCGCCGCGATGGCGACGGGCATCGCGAAAGCCAGCAGACCGAGGCCGACCTTAGAGAAGAAACGAAAGGCCATCGCTCAATTCCCTGCCTGACCGGCTAGCCCGTCGCCTCATGTAAAGCCGCGCGGAACCGACCTGTCACGCTCTCCGATCAGATCAGCACCTTGTCCAGCGTGATCGGCAGGTCGCGCACGCGCGTTCCCGTGGCGTTGTAGATCGCGTTCGCTACCGCCGCGGCGACGCCGGTGATGCCGATTTCGCCCACGCCGTGCGCGCCCATCGGGGTGTGCGGGTCGGCGATGTCGGTCCAGATCACGTCGATCTCGGGCACGTCGAGGTGCACGGGCACGTGATATTCGGCGAGGCTCGGGTTCATGATGCGACCGTTGCGCTCGTCGAACTGCGTCTCCTCCATCAGCGCCATGCCGAGGCCCATGACGATCCCGCCGCGGAACTGGCTGCGCGCGGTCTTCGGGTTGAGGATACGACCGCAATCGAATGCGCCGAGGAAGCGGCTGACGCGAGTCTCGCCGGTGACCGCGTTGACACGGACTTCGCAGAACAGCGCGCTGTGCGAATGCATCGACCAGTGCATCAGTTCGAGCGGCTGCGAAGCCTCTTCGCTGACGACCACGCTCTCGCGCTGCGCCCGATCGAGGATCGAGACATAGCTTTCGCGTCGCGACGGATCGTCGAGCTTGGCGAGCCCCCCGTCCTCGCTGCCGACCTCGTCGGGCGACAGGCCCGCGAGCGGCGAGTCGTTGCCCGCGAGTTTCAGCAGTTCGGCGACCAGCGCGTGATGCGCGGCGATCACCGCAGCGCCGATCGCCGCGGTTTGCTGCGATCCACCCGCCAGGATCGCGCCGGGGATGATCGAATCGCCATAGCCGACCGAGACGCGGTCGAGGGGGAGCCCGAGTCGATCGGCGGCCACCATCGCGGTCGTCGTGGACGTCCCCATCCCCATCTCATGCGCGGCGATCTCGACGAGGGCGTGCCCGTCACGACGCAGCGTGATGCGTGCAGCGGCGCCCGGCATACGGTAATAGGGATAGGTCCCGGTCGCGCAGCCCATGCCGATCAGCCACTCGCCTTCGCGACGCGCTCCCGGCTCGGCGCTCCGCTTATCCCAGCCGAACTGCTCCGCCCCGCTATGCCACGCCTCGACGATATGCCGCGACGAGAACGGCAGGCCCGAGGTCGGATCCTTGTCCGGCTCGTTGCGCAGGCGCAGCGCGATCGGGTCCATGTCGAGCTCGACCGCCAGTTCGTCGATCGCCGACTCCAGCGCGAACGTGCCGACCGCCTCGCCCGGTGCGCGCATGAAGGTGTTGGCGAGCATGTTCATCGTGACCGTCTCGACCGACAGCTTGAAGCTGTCCGCCGCATAGCCGCCGCGCGTACCGAGGATGAAGGGCTCGGGCATGTTGTTGTGCGGCGTCATCGCGGCGATGCCGGTGTGGACCAGCGCCTTGAAGCGGCCGTCCGCGTCCGCGCCGATCGCGACCCGCTGTTCGGTCAGCGTCCGCCCGCCGACGACGCGGTACACGCCCTCGCGCGACAGCGTGATCCGGACCGGTCGCCCGGCAAGCTTGGCCGCGGCGGCACCGAGGATCTGGTGATCCCACAGGCACTTCCCCCCGAAGCCGCCGCCGACGAACGGCGATGTGACGCGCACCTGTGCCGCCTTCAGGTCGAACACATCGGCGATCGTCTGCGCCTCCGCAGTGACGAGCTGCGTCGCGTCGTGGATGATCAGTTCGTCGCCGACCCACGCGATCGTCGCGGCATGCGGCTCGATCGCGTTGTGATTATGGCGCGGCGTGCGATAGACGTGATCGACCTTGTGCGGCGCCGCTGCCAGCATCGCATCCGCATCGCCGATTTCGTTCAGCAACGGCTGGCCCATGAACAGGCCCTGCTTGGGTCCTTCAGCCTTGGCCGCGGCGAGCGACGTGGTCGAAGGCTCGGCGGCGTAGGTCGCGACGATCAGCGACTTGGCGTGATCGGCCTGTTCCTGCGTCCCGGCGAGCACGACCGCGATCGGCTGGCCGTTCCAGTGGACGCGGTCGTCCTGCATGATCGGCAGGTCGGCAGGCCCCGCCGCTGTGGGCGAAGAGCCGAACACCGCAGGCGGGTTCATCCGGGGCGCGTTCAGGTGCGTCATCACTACCACGACGCCCGGCGCAGCCTCAGCCGCTTCGGTATCGAGCGCCGCGATCCGCCCGCGCGGAATTGTCGCATAGGCGAGCGCGGCGTAGACCATGCCCTCCAGCGGGAACTCGGCCGCAAAGGTTGCCGCGCCGCGCACCTTGAGCGGGCCATCGAGCCGCGACACCGACGTACCGATCAGGCCATGTTGCTGGCGGATCAGCGGATCGGGCACGCCGCCCGGAACCCAGCTGTCGGGGGCGAGCGGCACCAGCTTGTTCATCGCGCCCTGGACCAGGCCTTGCGCGGTTTCCTTGACCGTGTCGACGATGCTCATGCTGATGCTCCGGCAAGGTCGCCAAGGACGGCGACGAGGGTGCGCTTGGTCAGTGCGATCTTGAAACCGTTGTCGCGCAGCGGCGCGGCGTCTGCCATCTCGGCAACGGCGGCGGCGAGGAACGCCTCCTCGGTCGCGGGGCCGCCCCGCAAGACCGCCTCCGCCTTCGACGCGCGCCACGGCCTGTGCGCGACCCCGCCGAGCGCGATCCGCACGTCCTTGATGACGCCGCCCTCGATCTCGAGCGCGGCTGCGATCGAGACCAGCGCGAACGCGTAACTCGCCCGATCGCGCACCTTGCGATAGGTCGAGTTGGCCGCGAAATTCAACGGCGGCAGTTCGATCGCGGTGATGAGTTCGCCGGGTTCCAGCACGGTATCGAACTCGGGATGATCGCCCGGCAGTCGGTGAAGCTCGATGAACGGCAGTGTCCTGGCCCCGCCCCGCCCGTCCAGATGCACGACCGCATCGAGCGCGGCGAGCGCCACGCACATGTCCGACGGGTGCGTCGCGACGCACGCCGACGACGCGCCGAGAATGGCGTGTCCCCGCGTGAAACCCTCGATCGCGTCGCAGCCCGACCCCGGCGCACGCTTGTTGCATCGCGATCCGTCGGTGTCGTAGAAATAGGTGCACCGGGTCCGCTGGAGCAGGTTGCCGCCGACCGTCGCCATGTTGCGGATCTGCGCCGACGCCCCCGCCAGGATCGCGCGCGACAAGACCGGATAGCGCGTCCGCACAGCCAGATGCTCGGCAAGCGCGGTGTTGCGCACCGCCGCGCCGATCATCAGCCCGCCGCCCGCGGTCTCCTCGATCTCGTTCGACAGTCCGGTCACGTCGACCAGCGCACTCGGTCGTGCGACCGTCTCGCGGATCAGGTCGACCAGGTTGGTGCCGCCGCCGAGATAGGCCGTCGCGTTCGCCTGCCCGAGCCGGAGCGCGTCGGCCGCGTCCTCGGCCCGCGCGTACGTGAAGGGGCTCATGCCGCCATCTCCGCTGCTACGGTTTCGCGGATCGCGTCGATGATCCCGTTATGCGCACCGCAGCGGCACAGATTGCCGCTCATCCGCTCCTGCAGTTCCTCGCGGGTCAGCGTCACGTCGGCGGTGAGATCGGCGCTGACATGGCTTGGCACGCCGCGCTTCGCCTCCGCCGCCATGCCGATCGCGGAACAGATCTGGCCCGGCGTGCAATAGCCGCACTGGAACCCATCGTGATCGATGAACGCCTGCTGCAACGGATGCAGCGTGTCGCCGTCGGCCAGCCCCTCGATCGTCGTGACCTGGCGCCTGTCATACTGCACCGCGAGCGCTAGGCAGGAGACGATTCGCTCGCCATCGACGAGCACCGTGCAGGCGCCGCACGCGCCCTGGTTGCACCCCTTCTTGGTGCCGGCCAGATGCAGGCCTTCCCTCAGCAGATCGAGCAGCGAGACACGGGGATCGTCGGGCAGGGCAACCGCGGACCCGTTGACAAGTATCGACATCGCTACTCTCCTGTTGAGCCGGCGGTGTCGTTGCCACCGCTGAGCCCCTATTTCAGTACCGAGCGGTTTAGTCGGTGGACACTGGGTCTGCCAAGCGTCTCGTGATGCGATTTCGCGTACTCGATCCGGCCGCTCAGCCGATCAGCATGCGCGCGCCGAGCGCGGCGAACAGCGCGGGCGGCATTACCACCGCGCCGACCTTCAGGAATCGCCAGAAGCCGACGTCCTCGCCCTCGCGGCGGATCGCGGTCAGCCACAATATGGTGGCGAGCGAGCCGGTGATCGACAGGTTCGGGCCGAGGTCGACGCCGATCAGCAATCCATCGGTAACGATCTGCGGGACATGGGCCTGTTGCAGCGTGGTGCTGGCGATCAATCCGGCCGGCAGGTTGTTCATCAGGTTCGAACCGAATGCCAGGATTGTCCCCGCAACGCCTGCGGTCGTCGATGGCGACTGCGCCGCCCCCGCCGCCAGCCACTGCGCCAGCATCGCGATCACACCGGTGCTCGCCAGTGCCTCGACCAGCACGAACAGGCCCGCGACCAGCGGCAACACCGCCCAGGATACCGAGGCGAGCGTCGTGAACGGCGACTTGCGCTCCCCGATACAGATCGCGGCCATCGTCGCGATACCGGCCAGGCAAGTCGGTAGTCCGAGATCGTGCCCCTGCGCCGACGCGGCGATCAGCAGAACTGCGGTCGCGACGATCCCGCCCAGCGCGATCTTGCCGCCACGCGGTAGCGTGCCGGTCTCGACGACGGTCTCGCACTGGCCGGTGAGCCGCTCGCGTTCAACCCAGCGTAAGACGAGGAACGTCACGCCGATCGACAGCAGCGATGGCAGCGCGAACGACGCCATCCACGCGCCGAGCGACGGCATCTCACCACCGTACAGCACGAGGTTCGCGGGGTTCGAGATCGGCAGCACGAAGCTCGCCGCGTTGGCGATCAGCGCGCAGGCGAACAGCATCGGCAGCGGATCCGCCTTCGCCTTCTTCGCGGCGGCGTAGACGGCGGGGGTCAGCACTACCGCGGTCGCGTCGTTCGAGAGGAAGGTCGTGACGACGATGCCGACGCCGAAGACGAGCGCGAACAGGCGACTGGTCGATCCTTTTGCGAGCCGCACCGCGTGCTCGGCGACCCAGTCGAACAGCCCCTGCTCGCGGGCGACTTCGGAGAGCAGCATCATGCCGATCAGGAACAGATAGACGTCGCCACCCTTGAGCACCGCGGCCCAAGCTGCACCGGGCGACATCAGCCCGAACACGAGCAACACCGCCGCGCCAGCGACCGCCCAGACCGCTTCGGGCAGCCTGAACGGACGCGTGATCACGCCAAAGGTCGCGACGAAGCAGATTGCCCAGATCGCGTAGGTGTGAGCCGTCATGCCGCGGGCATCCGCGAGCCGACACGCCGGACCATCGTCATTGTTGCGGTATTCACCAATCGAGTCCGTTCTTGTTGGGGCCGCGCTGCGCACCGTCGATACCACGCTCGGGCCAAGCACCGATCGCGTTCACGTCGCGGCCGAGCGCTACGGGAGGATTGCGCTTCGGTCGTGGCCCTGCGCCTCGGACAAGGATCTCGATCCGGTCCTCGCTCTTGTTACAGCGGACGGCGAGATGGTGGAGGCCATCCGCTACGCCATCGACCGAGGCGCTCCAGAGCGAGGGCACGCCGTCGACGCGTGTCATCGGGATTACGTGGCCGTCATCGACGTGCAGCGACACCGTATCTGCGCCGCCGAATACCTTCGCGCGGACCGTGAAGGCGCTGCCGGGCACGTTGTCGGCGCGCGCCGGGTCGGTGATCAGGCGGCGGTCGGCGGGGCTGGTGATCTGGACGAGCGGCCAGGGATCGTCGATCGCCTGGAACCGCCAGCTCGGCACGCCGTCGTCGAGCGTGACGATCGAGAAACCGGGTGCGCCCTCCTCGATCTGGCCGGTCGAGCGGGTCGCGCCGTAGATGACGCGGCCGTCGTTGAGCAGCTCGTTGTAATGCGTGTGGCCGGTGTCGACGAACGCGACGCGGTGCGCGGCGAACAGCCCAGCGATGCCGTCCGGATCGTCGCGCAGGTCGCCAGGATAGGCATGCATGAACACCGTGACCGGTTCGCCCGCGACCGCGGCGGCACTAAGTTCGCGTCCTATCCAGGCGCGCTGGTCGGGGTCGATACGAAAGTCGGGACCGCCCTTCCCCGCCGAGACGATATCGAGGAACAGGCACCGATAGCCGGCGATCGTCTCCGCATAGGGCGCCATCTTCGCGGTGATCGCGCGCATCGAGGTCAGGTCGCCCGGCTCGAAATCATGATCGCCCGCCAGAATGTGCCACGGCAGCGACAGCGCCGTCATCACGTCCGCGATCCGCGCATATTGGTCGTCGGTACCGTGATTGGCATTGTCGCCGGGCAACAACGCGAAGTCGACCGCGTCGCCCAGATGGGCCTCCGCGCTAGCGATCAGCGTGCGGAACCGAGACAGTCCTTCATACCCATCAGCCTCGTCGACATGCAGATCGCCAAAGTGAATCCAGGTCAGGCATCCTGTCATTAAAGCTCTTTCAAGTCGTGTGGCAGATGATCCGCCGATGCTGCCCATAGCGAGGCTGCGCGTTCATCGTTCCGTGACAATAACTTCATGATTTGAGACTTAACCGGCTTGTTCAGTTTCGGTTTAGCTTTTGACATCACTGGAGAATATCGGGCCGAACAATATTTCGGCGGCGTGGAAACTTTGCCCGTTGCCGCAGCTTTAGCGATCCGACGGCGCGCAGGGTTCGCCGTCCGGCACCGCGTTCGACGACACCGATATTTCAGGGAATTCTCATGGCCACGACGGACACGGCATCCGCCAACAACGGCAAGGCCAAGGGCGGGTCGGACGCGACGTCCGCGCCAAAGAAGACGCTCGACGCGCTGAACTTCTTCCTTGCCGACGTTCGCGACGGGCTCGGGCCATACCTCGCCATCTATCTCGTCGCGGTGCGTGGGCCTGCGCATGGCTGGAACGAGGCGACGGTGGGCATGATCCTGACGATCGCCGGGATCGTCGGCCTGATCTCGCAGACGCCCGCGGGCAGCCTGATCGATCGCAGCAGGAACAAGCCGCGGATCGTGATGATCGCCGCGTTGCTCGTGACGCTCAGCAGCGTATCGCTGCCAATCGTCAGTGGCTTTACCGCGGTTGCGGTCACCCAGTCTATCGCGGCAGTCGCGGGCGCGGTGTTCGCGCCGGCGATCTCCGCCATCACGCTTGGCTTGGTCGGTCCGAAACTGTTCGCCAAGCGCGTCGGTCGCAACGAGGCGTTCAACCACGCGGGCAACGCCGTGTCGGCGGCGCTTGCGGGCGTGCTCGCGTGGAAGTTCGGACCGGTCGTCGTCTTCTATCTGATGGGCGCGCTGACGGTTGCGAGCATCGTGACCGCGTCGCGGATCAAGAACGACGACATCGACAACGCGGTCGCCCGCGGTCTCGATTGCGAGCCGGAGGACGATTGCGAGGAGCCAAGCGGCTGGAAGGCGCTGGTCGAGAACAAGCCGCTGATGATCTTCGCGGGGACGGCGTTCCTGTTCCACCTCGCCAACGCGGCGATGCTGACATCGGTCAGCCAGCTGCTCGCGCGGACCGTCGGCAAAGACCAGGCGACGTCGCTGACCGCCGCGTGCATCGTCGCGGCGCAGCTGGTGATGGTACCGGTCGCGATCGTGGTCGGCCGCAACACGGAGAAATGGGGCACCAAGCCGCTGTTCCTCGTCGCGTTCGGGTTCCTCGCGGCGCGTGGCGCACTGTATACCGTGTCGGACAACCCGTGGTGGCTGGTCGGCGTACAGGCGCTCGACGGCATCGGCGCGGGTATCTTCGGGGCACTGTTCCCGGTCGTGATCGCCGACCTGACCAAGGGGACGGGGCGTTTCAACGTCAGCCAGGGCGCGGTGGCGAGCGCTCAGGGCTTGGGTGCGGCCTTGTCCGCGACACTGGCCGGTGCGATCATCGTCTGGGCGGGCTACAGCGTGAGCTTCCTGACCCTGGCCGTCGTCGCGGGCGCCGGTTTCATGCTGTATTTCTTCGCGATGCCGGAGACGAAGCAGAAGGCGGGGTAAGCCCCCCCGCCTCACCGGTCGACGGCGATGCTCGGTAGGTATCGCGGCGCCGACCGGGCCTTGGCGCGCTGTTCATAGGCATAACCAGCGCGCAGCACGGTCTGGTCGGCGTCCTTGGTGGCGATGAACGACAGGCCGACGGGCAACCCCCGTACGAGACCCATCGGTACGGTCAAATGCGGATAACCGGCGACCGCTGGCAACGTCGCGGCCAAGGGGCCGGTATAGGTGTCGCCGTAGACCGGGTCGCTCAGCCATGCTGCGTCATAGGTCGGCTCGACCAGGATCTGCGCACCCGCCGCGCGCAGCATCGCGTCGATCCCTTGCGCCCCCGCCAGCCGCAACGAGGTGGCGCGTGCGGCCTTGTACGCGGGATCGTCGAGCCCCTTGGTCTTGTCCGCATCCTCGAACAATTCCTGCGCGAAGAACGGCATCTCGGTCGCGGCGTTCGCGCGGTTGAAGGCGATCACCGCGCTTAGCGTCCTCGCCTGTACCGTCGATGGCGTGGTCGCGAGATAGGTGTTCAGATCGGCCTTAAGTTCGGTTTTCAGGACCATGAGTTCCGCTTCGCCCAGTCCGTCGAGCTTCGGCGTCTTGACCTCGACCAGCACGGCACCCGCTGCGCGCAGGACGTTCAGCGCTGCCGCGTAGCGACTGGTCAGATCCGCGGACATGCCGTCGGGCCGGACGACACCGACCCGCATGCCGGATAACGCGCTGGTCGAAAGCCCCGCGGCATAATCCCTGGTCACCACGGCCGCCGTCACGCGGTCCGCGGGATCCGCACCGACCATGCCCGACAACAGGATCGCGACGTCGGTGACGCTGCGCGCCATCGGCCCCGGCGTATCCTGGCTGTGGCTGATCGGCACGACGTGGGTACGACTGACCAACCCGATCGAAGGCTTGAAACCGACCAGACCGTTCAGCGACGACGGGCACACGACCGAACCGTCGGTCTCGGTTCCGACAGCCGCGGCGGCGAAACTCGCGGCGACCGCTGCGCCCGATCCCGACGAGGAGCCGCACGCGGTCCGGTCCAGCGCATAGGGGTTGCGCACCAGCCCGCCGACCGCGCTCCAACCGCTCATCGAATGGGTCGAGCGGATGTTCGCCCATTCCGACAAGTTGGTCTTGCCGAGGATCACCGCGCCCGCACGCCGCAGATAAGCGATCGTCGGCGCGTCCCGACCAGTCATGTTGTCGCGCAATGCTAGGCTGCCCGCGGTCGTCGGCAGCGGATCCGCGGTCTCGATATTGTCCTTTATCAGGATCGGAATGCCGTGCAGCGGACCGCGCACATGCCCCGCCTTGCGTTCGGCATCGAGCGCCCTCGCCTGCGCGATCGCATCGGGATTGACCGCGATCACGCTGTGCAGCGCCGGCCCCTTGCGATCCATCGCGGCGATCCGCGCGAGATAGGCCTGGGTGATGTCGACGCTGCTCGCGGCGCCGTCATTCATCAGCATCCTCAACCGATCGAGCGACACTTCTTCGACGACCACCGTCCTGGCGATAACAGGCGTGGAAACGCAGGCGAGCAGTACCGCAGTGATGAGACGACGCATGAGACCCCCGTAGACCATGTCGCAGGATGGTCCCGAGCCGCGCACCGATGCAAGCGGCATCTGCTCGACGCGTATCCCGCTGACGGCAAACTATAAATCGCCGCCAGCGGGATGCCCGGTCAGGCGGCGCCTAAGCCCGGCGCATAGTCCATCGCTTCCAGATCGGCGATCAATCCGGGACCGGTCGGGTTCCAGTTGAGTCGCGCGCGCGTCCAGTCGCTGGAAGCAAGCATGTCGAGCGAGGCGAACATCCCGAACCAACCGAAATGATCGTTCGCCTGCTCCTGAGTCAGCGATAGCGTCGGCAGGCCCAGCCCGGCCGCGACGACTTCGGCGATCGCCCGCGCGCTGACGCCTTCCTCCGCCACGGCATTGTACCGCGCGCCCTTCTCGCCCTTGTCGAGCACGATCGCGTAGAGTTTCGCTACGTCCAGCACGTGCGCCGCGGGCCAGCGATTGGCGCCGTCACCGACATAGGCGACCACGCCCTTCTCGCGCGCGATATCGACATAGGGCGTGATCAGTCCCTGCTTGACGGTATCGTGAACCTGCGGAAGGCGCATGACACGGACGTCGAGGCCCGCCTCAAGAAGCACCTGCCCCGCCTTTTCCGATGCAATCCGCGGATTGGGGTAGTCGGGGTTAAACGCGGACTCGAGCGCAGGCTTGCCCGGGCCGGTATCGCCGATCCCGGTACCCGACGTGATGATGAAGGGACGATCGCTCCCCTTGAACACCTCCCCCATCGCGCCGATCACGCGGCGGTCCTTCTCGCAGTTCGCGACGAAGTTGGTGAACTCGTGATCGAACGCCGTGTGGATCACTGCATCGGTCTGCTCCGCCCCGCTGCGCAGGCTGTCGAGATCGACGAGATCGCCGCGGTGCACCTCGGCACCGGCCTCCGCCAGCGACCGCGCACCGGCATCCGACCGGGTAAGACCCAAGACCTGATGACCCGCGCCGAGCAGTTCCGGCACGATACGCGACCCGATGAAGCCCGTAGCACCCGTCAAAAATACACGCATCCAAACTCTCCGATATTGTCCGGAGCAAGACTTGGGCGTACTTCAACACCTGTAAAAGTAGTGACCTTATCATGGTATAATCTTCAACAGGATGTCGATGTCTATCGAGACTGACAATGCGCTCGGCACGTTCCTGCGCGATCGCCGGGCACGTATGGACGCCGCGGCGTTCGGGTTCAGTGGCGGCCGGCGCCGGACGCCCGGCCTGCGCCGCGAGGAAGTCGCCCAGCGCGCGAACATCTCGGCGACCTGGTACACCTGGCTCGAACAGGGCCGTGGCGGCGCGCCGTCGGCCGACGTCCTCAACCGCATCGCCGGCGGCCTGATGCTGACCGAGCCGGAGCGCGAGCACCTGTTCGTGCTTGGTCTCGGCCATCCGCCCGAAGCGACCTATCGCGCCTCCGACGAAGTCACGCCGCGGCTGCAGCGGGTGCTGGATGCGCTCGAATTCAGCCCTGCAATCGTCAAGACGCCGACCTGGGACGTGGTCGCGTGGAACGCGGCGGCGGCGACCCTGCTGACCGACTATGCGACGCTTCCCCGCGAACAGCGCAACATCCTGCGCCTGATGTTCACCAATGCGAGCATCAAAGCGGCGCAGGAGGATTGGCTCAACGTTGCCCGTTACGTCGTCGGTACGTTTCGCGCGGATGCTGCGCGGGCCGGTGCGGGCGCGGAGATCGCGCAACTGGTCGAAGAACTGTCGCGGCTCAGTCCCGAGTTCGACGCATTGTGGCGCGACAACAACGTTGCCCGGCATGCTGACGGCCTGAAGCGGCTTCACCATCCGGTACACGGTTTGCTCGAACTCGAATTCTCGGCGTTTGCGGTCGACGGTCGGCCGGACCTCGGGATGATCGTCTACAATCCCGCCTCCCCGGAAACGGCCCAGCGTATCCGGGCGCTGATGGCGCCGACCGCCTGAGCCTTTCGCGCACGGATCGGCAGCCGCTCCTTTATTTCGCCGAGCCGTCCGAACCTCTGTCGGCGCTTCCCCAGCCCGCCGCCTTGCGCAGCACGCGCGACAATTGCTCGACCGAATACGGCTTGTGGAGCAGTTCGAACCCGTGCGTACCGTCCTGCGCGAGGATGTTGCTGTACCCCGACGTCAGCACGACCGGCAGACTGGGATGGTCGGCGCGGATCGCCTTGCCGAGTTCGATGCCGTTCATCCCCGGCATCACCACGTCCGAGAACACGATATCGAAGCGCGAGGCATCGTTGCCCAGCTCCGCCAGAGCCTCTTGCGCATTGGCCGCCCACACCGTCACATAGCCAAGCTCAGCCAGCGACTGCGTGGTGAACGTCCCGACTTCCCTGTTGTCCTCGACGACCAGCACGCAGGTTCCATGACCGTCGGCCAGCGTCTGGACGGTGTCGTCCTCGACCGGACGGTCGCTTTCGTCGACCTGCGGCAGGTACAAAGTAAAGGTCGCGCCCTCGCCCGGCGGGCTTTCGACGACGATGTCGCCCTCGGACTGTTTGGCGAATCCAAACACCTGGCTAAGCCCGAGGCCGGTGCCCTGCCCGACCCCCTTGGTCGTGAAGAACGGTTCGAAGATCCGCTCCAGCTTCTCGGGTTCGATGCCGGTGCCGCTGTCGGTCATCGAGATCGCGACATAGCGTCCCGGCACGGCCGGATGCGACCGGACGGCGGGGATAAACGATGCAGGCCGTACCGCGATCAGGATATGCCCCGCGCCGTCCATCGCGTCGCGCGCGTTGACCGCCATGTTCACGAGTGCGGTATCGAGCTGGCTCGGATCGACGTTGGTGAACAGCGGCGTCTCGGGCACGTCGATGTCGATGACGATCCGCGAGCCCGTCAGCGTGCCCAGCATATCGGCAATGACGCGCAGGCTATGCCCGACGTCGATCACCTCGGGCTGGAGCGCCTGTCGCCGCGCGAAGGCGAGCAACTGCCCCGTCAGTTTCGCGGCACGATCGGCGGTGTCGGAGATCGCGTCGATGTAGCGTTCGCGCCGTTCCGCGCTCAGGTCCGGACGCTTCAGCAGGTCGGTCGCCGAGCGAATGACGGTCAGCAAATTGTTGAAGTCGTGCGCGACACCGCCGGTAAGCTGGCCGACCGCTTCCATCTTCTGCGACTGGCGCAGCGCGTCTTCGGCATGCTGGAGCTCGCCGGTCCGCGCCGCGACCTGCTGTTCGAGCGACGCGGCCAGAGCTGCAAGCTCCTGCTCCGTGCGCCGACGTTCGGTCGCGATCCGGGTGCGCTCGGCCACTTCGCGAACGAACCCGACTTCGTCCGGTCGCCAGCGTCTTTCGCATGCGTTGCCCAGATACAGCATCGCCACCAACGCGCCGTTCTCCATGATCGGCATATTGATGAGCGCGCGCGCTCCAAGCGTCTCCAGCGCGGCGTACGAACTTCGCGTCCGCGGATCGGTCCGCGAGTCCTCGATACAGACTTCCTCGCCGCGTTTCAGATCGTCGACGTAAGAGCCATAATCGCGCAACGCGAACCTACCGATCAACGGCTCGACATTGGGCGCGCTCCAATCGCGGAGGATCGTCACGGTTTCCGCATCGAGGTCGATCTCTCCGTACCCGACGCGGCTGACATCGATGGTCCGACCGATGATCTTGGCAGCCGCGAAGGAGATATCATCCGGCTGTTCCGTATCGCGAAATACGTCGCCCAGTTCGACCAGCGCCGCCCGCATGATCTCGCCGCGGCGCTGATCGGTGATGTCGGTCGAGACGCCGGCGATCCGCAACGCCTCGCCCTCGGTGTTGAAGAAGGGCTGGCCGCGCGAGGCGATCCACCGCAGTTCTCCATCGCGGCGATAGATGCGGTAGACCACGTCATAGTCGGTGCCCTCTGCGACGCAGCGACGGACTTCGGCAACGCTTTTCGCTCTATCCTCAGGATGGATCGCCTCGAGCCGGTCCTCATAGGTAAAGGGCTCGTGGCTGGGGCGGCCGAATATTTCCTTGCACGTATCAGAGGCCGTCAGCTGCTTGCTGACAATTTCCAGGCTCCAGGTGCCGAAGCGTGCAGCCTTCAGCGTGAAGGCCAGCTCGCGCTCCTGCTCCTGCTGCATCCGCAATCGGTCGGTCAGCTCGGCCAGAAGCGCGGCATTGCTCGACTCCAGCCCTTGCAGCCGTTCGCGCTCGAGCGTCACGTCGACCTGGCTCGCGAAGAAATAGGCGAGCACGCCTTCGGTATCGTAGACGGGCGCCAGCAACAGGCGGTTCCAGAACAGCTCGCCGTCCTTGCGGTGGTTCTGAATGTCGATCTCGATCGGCCGGACCTGCCGCACCGCCTCGCGGATTTTGACGACCGTCGCGGGATCGGTCTCCGGCCCCTGCAGGAACCGACAATTGCGGCCGAGGATTTCCGCCCGACTATAGCCGCTCAACCGGCAGAACGCGTCGTTGGTGAAGACGACGGGATTGTCGGGCAGTCGGGGATTGGTGATGATCATCGGCATCCGCGTCGCCCGCACGGCCGCGACGAATGGATCGGTGCCGACGTCCTGCGCGATCAGTTCCGCTGCGATACGCTCGGCATCCGCGGTCATTTTGGGGGCGCTTTCGACGGCGCGGTCGGTGATATCAGTCAAGGCCGTCCATTCGTCGATGATCGCTGTGGGACATATTTAGGACCGGGCCCAAGTGCCCACAATGTTCTCGGGTACAACATAAGGCAAATCAATAAGGTAGACGACATTCGCAGATGCGCGCGTCATAGTTCGATAAATTGGGCTCGGCTCGACACCGTATTACAAAATCGGGATCATCGAATGGTAAAATGCCGGCCAGCCACACTTTGCGGTGCCAAGTATATCTGGACCGGACCGGATGCCGTCAGCGAGGCGGTGGCATGCGGACATGAATATCGACTGCGGAGGGTACGACGCGCATCGGCGTCGATTCCATCCGGCGCCATCCTGCGCGTACAAGTATAAGAGCGACACCGGCAGCGATCAGCGCAAGGGCTGGCTTCACCCCTCGGAGTGGATCGCGGTTGCGATCGGCGTTACTCCAGATAGCGTCCCAATCGTCTTCGGATCTGTGGCCGCGGTGTCGCGCTATCGGGTCGAGTGCGGCATCGATATCGTAATCGGTATAACTCGTCATGCCCGGCTCCGATGGCGTAGGGGTGGCGACGGGGTGGACTGCAAACCCGCCGCCACGCGCCTGCTTACTTGCCGCGCAGGGTGTTGATCAGCGCGATCCCGAGGACGCCTGCAACCGCTGCTGCGGTGAACGGACGCTCCTTGGAGAACTGGCGGACATAGTCGACCAGCGGACGGATGTTCTCTTCGACCGCATCCTTCGCCTGGCCGACCGTCTTCTGGACCGTCCCGGTCAGCTGATCCACGGCGCCTTCGCTCTGCAACGACTTGTCACCGATCGCGCCGCCAAGGGTTTCCTTGATCTTGCCGCTGGTGTCGGTTGCGGCGCCGCTGAGGGTATCGGTGTTCATGGCTGGTCTCTTTCGATTGGTGGAAGATGCGGCTTCAAACGACGAGAGGGGGAGAAGTATCCCGCCTGCTGGAAGGCGTATCGAAAACCTCGTGGTCACAGACGACATCGTCTGGACCCGGACCGCGGTCGCCGGGCATGAGATAGCGAAGCGTTCCCCGACCGAAGAATGCATTGATTGCCGACACCGCCCTGCGCCGGGCAAACGGCGCCGCGGAGACACATCATGGCGAAGACACTCACTCATCTGGAACGGCTCGAAGCCGAGGCGATCCACATCCTGCGCGAAGTCGTCGCCGAGGCCGACAAGCCGGTGATGCTGTATTCGGTCGGCAAGGATTCGGCCGTGATGCTGCACCTCGCGCGCAAAGCCTTCTATCCGTCGCCCCCGCCCTTCCCGCTGCTGCACGTCGATACGACCTGGAAATTCCAGGAGATGTACAAGTTGCGCGACCGGATGGCGGCGGAGAGCGGGATGGAGTTGCTGGTCTACCAGAACCCCGAAGCTGCCGAGCGCGGGATCAATCCGTTCGATCACGGCGCGCTCCACACCGACATGTGGAAGACCGAGGGCTTGAAACAGGCGCTCAATCTGCACGGGTTCGACGCGGCGTTCGGTGGCGCGCGGCGCGACGAGGAGAAGTCACGTGCGAAGGAACGCATCATCTCGTTCCGTACCGCGACGCATGGCTGGGATCCGAAGAACCAGCGCCCCGAATTGTGGAACCTCTACAATGCGCGGAAATCGAAGGGCGAGAGCATCCGGGTGTTCCCGATCTCGAACTGGACCGAGCTCGACGTCTGGCAATATATCCAGCTCAACGACGTCCCGATCGTGCCGCTCTACTACGCGGGCGTGCGCCCCACGGTCGAGCGCGACGGTATGTTGCTGATGGTCGACGACGATCGCTTCCGGCTTGAACCCGGCGAAGTGCCGATCGATCGCTCGATCCGTTTCCGTACGCTCGGTTGTTATCCGCTGACGGGGGCGGTCGAGAGCACGGCGTCGACGCTGTCCGAGATCATCCAGGAAACGCTGCTGACCACGACCAGCGAGCGCCAAGGCCGCGCGATCGACAAAGATGCCGGCGGCGCTGGCATGGAGAAGAAGAAGCAGGAGGGGTATTTCTGATGAGCGACATCGCAATCCAGGAATCGGCCTACCAGACCGACGCGTTGATCGCCGAGGATATCGACGCGTATCTCGACCAGCATCGCAACAAGACGATGCTGCGGTTCATCACCTGCGGATCGGTCGACGACGGCAAGTCGACGCTGATCGGCCGATTGCTTTATGATTCCAAGATGATCTTCGAGGACCAACTTGCGGCGCTCGAAGCAGACAGCAAGCGCGTGGGCACACAAGGTGGCGAGATCGACTTCGCGCTGCTGGTCGACGGGCTCGCGGCCGAGCGCGAACAGGGCATCACGATCGACGTCGCCTATCGCTTCTTCTCGACCGAAAAGCGCAAGTTCATCGTCGCGGATACGCCGGGTCATGAGCAATATACCCGCAACATGGTGACCGGCGCCTCGACCGCCGATCTCGCCGTGATCCTGGTCGATGCGCGCAAGGGCGTGCTCACACAGACCAAGCGCCACAGCTATCTCGCGCACCTGATCGGCATCCGGAACCTGGTGCTCGCCGTCAACAAGATGGACCTGATCGGCTACGACCAGGCGCGCTACGACGAGATCGTCGCGGAGTATGCGGCGTTCGCGAAGAGCATCGCCATTACCGCGTTCACGCCGATGCCCATCTCGGGGTTCAAGGGCGACAACATCTCCCTCAGGTCCGAAACCATGCCCTGGTATTCCGGCCCGACGCTGATGGAGCATCTCGAAGCCGTCGATGTCGATGTCGACGACGACCAGGCCAAGCCGTTCCGGATGAGCGTGCAGTGGGTCAACCGCCCCAACCTCGATTTCCGCGGTTTCTCCGGCCAGATCGCCGCCGGTACGGTCAAGCCGGGCGACGCGATCCGCGTCCTCCCCGGCGGCAAGACCTCGACGATCAGCCGGATCACGACGCTCGACGGCGACCTCGACGAAGCGGTTGCAGGCCAGTCGGTCACGCTGTCGTTCGCCGACGAGATCGACTGCTCGCGCGGCAACGTCATCGCGGCGTCGGATGCGCCGCCCGAGACTGCCGACCAGTTCGAGACGACGATCGTCTGGATGGACGACGAGCCGCTGATCGTCGGTCGCTCCTATTGGCTGAAGCTCGGTACGCAGATGGTATCCGCCACCGTTCGTGAGCCGAAATACCAGGTCAACGTCAACACGATGGAGCGGCTTGCGACCAAGACGCTCGAGCTGAACGCGATCGGCGTGGCGGAGATCACGACGGACCGCGCGATCGTGTTCGAGGCCTATGCGCAGGAAGGTGCCGCGCCGAACAAGGTGCTCGGCGGGTTCATCCTGATCGACAAGATCACCAACGCGACCGTCGCGGCGGGGATGGTCCATTTCAGCCTGCGCCGCTCGCAGAACGTCCACTGGCAGGCGACCGACATCGGCCGCGAGGCGCATGCCGGGCTGAAGAACCAGAAACAGGCGGTGCTGTGGTTCACCGGGCTGTCGGGCGCGGGCAAGTCGACGATCGCCAACGAGGTCGAGAAGCAGCTCAACCTGATGAACCGGCACACCTTTCTGCTGGACGGCGACAACATCCGCCACGGGCTGAACAAGGATCTGGGGTTCACCGAGGCCGATCGGATCGAGAATATCCGGCGCGTCGGCGAGGTGGCGAAACTGATGGCGGACGCCGGGCTGATCGTGCTCACCGCGTTCATCTCGCCGTTCCGTGCCGAGCGCGACATGGTGCGCGCAATGCTGCCGGCGGGCGAGTTCATCGAGATCTTCGTCGACACGCCGCTCGATGTGGCGGAAGGTCGCGACGTGAAGGGCCTCTACAAGAAAGCACGGGCGGGCGATTTGAAGAACTTTACCGGGATCGACAGCCCTTACGAGGCGCCGCTGAACGCGGAGATTCGCGTCAATACGGTCGAGATGACGCCGGTCGAGGCGGCCGCGTTCATCGTCCGCCAGATCATGCCGCTTAAATGACGGTCATGGAAAGCGACGTCCGTCTCGCCGAACGCCTCGCCACCGAGGCAGGCGAAATATTGCTCGCGTTGCAGAAAAGCAGCGGGCTGACCGGCAAGGATCTCGGCAAGGCGGGCGACGAGCAGGCCAATACCTTCCTCATGCGGATGTTGCGCACGGCGCGGCCCGACGACGCGATCCTGTCCGAGGAAGAGAAGGATACGGGCGATCGGTGTTCGGTGCGGCGCGCTTGGATCGTCGATCCGCTCGACGGCACGCGTGAATATGGCGAGGGACGGACCGACTGGGCGGTGCACGTCGCGCTCGCGATCGAGGGCGTCGCCGTCGTGGGCGCCGTGGCGTTGCCGGGACTCGGGATGACGCTGACATCGGGTTCGCCGAAGCCGCTGGAACCCGCGGGCGATCCGCTCCGCATGCTGGTCAGTCGCAGCCGGCCTGCACGCGAGGCGGTCGCGGTCGCCGAGACGTTGGGGGCGACGCTCGTGCCGATGGGCTCGGCGGGGGCGAAGGCGATGGCGGTGGTGCGCGGCCAGGCCGACATCTATCTCCACACCGGCGGTCAATATGAGTGGGACAATTGCGCACCCATCGCGGTCGCGCAGGCGGCCGGGCTCCACGTCAGTCGCGTCGATGGATCGCCGCTCGTCTATAACTGCGCGGATCCGTATCTGCCCGACCTGCTGATCTGCCGGATTGAACTGGCGGCGCGCGTGCTCGAGCTGGTGAAGGCGTTGCCGCCCGCCTGAACGGCGGACGGTATCAGCCGTCGGAGGCCACCAGCTCGACGAACTCGAAGTCGTAGCGCTGCCACCCGCGTTGCACCGCTGCCTCGGCCAGTGCGTTGCGCTTCTTCTTCGCCTCGCCGAGCGATTTGGTATGGCCCCAGAATATCTCGGTCTTGCCGTTGGCCAGCACCGCGACGATCCGCCAGTAATGCGTGAACGGTGTCGCGGTCGGGCCGATCGTCTTCACATAGCCGTCGGGCAGCGTCGCGGTGAGGTAGCGTTTCTTGGCCATGACGCTGCCGTTAGCCGCCCGCCGCCCGGACGGAAATGCTTAGTCGAGCGCAGCGTCCGTGCCGATCCGATCGAGTGTCGCGATCGCGTCGGCTGGCAGCACGATGTCACCTGCGGCAAGGTTCTCGCGCAGATGACCGATCGACGACGTGCCGGGGATCAGCAGGATATTGGGCGAACGCTGCAACAGCCACGCGAGTGCGATCTGCATCGGCGTCGCGTCCAGATCGCGTGCGACGTCCGACAATGCGGACGATTGCAACGGCGAGAACCCACCGAGCGGGAAGAATGGCACATACGCGATCCCCGCCTCGGCCAGCTCATCGATCAGCGCGTCGTCGTCGCGGTGCGCGAGATTATACTGGTTCTGCACGCAGGCGATCGTTGCCATCGCGCGCCCTTCCGCGATCTGCGTCGGCGTGACGTTGCTGAGCCCGATATGGCGGACCAGACCCTGTCGCTGGAGATCGACGAGCGTCGCGAGCGGCTCGGCGATCGAGCCCTCGGCGGGTCCATGCGCATCGAACATCGCGCGCAGATTGACGATGTCGAGCGTTTCCAGTCCCAGATTGCGTAGATTGTCGTGGACCGCGCTGGTCAGCTCCGCGGCCGAGAAAGCGGGATCCCATGAACCTTCAGGTCCCCGCCGCGCGCCGATCTTGGTGACGATCACGAGGTCGTCCGGATACGGGTGCAGCGCCTCGCGGATCAGGCGATTGGTAACGTGAGGGCCGTAGAAATCGCTCGTATCGATATGGTTCACCCCTGCCTCGATTGCCGCGCGCAGGACCGCAATCGCCGCGTCGTGATCCTTGGGCGGCCCGAACACGCCGGGGCCAGCGAGTTGCATGGCGCCGTAACCGAGACGGTTGACGGTGCGGCCTGCGATTGGGGCGGTGGTGGCGATGCCGTGCGTGGTCATGATCCGGTCCTTTCGAAGTGTGACTTTCATATGGACCGCGTTGGCTGTTACGATAACGCGGCAGTATCGGCACGGGCTGTACGGGAGCACGCACAATGGCAGTGGATGCAGGCGATCTCTCCGCGTTCGTGACGGTCGCGCGGGCGGGCGGATTTCGCGACGGCGCACGGATCAGCGGCGGCAGTGCGTCGGGGCTGAGCGAAGCGGTACGGCGGCTGGAGGCAAGGCTTGGCGTACGGTTGCTCAACCGGACGACACGGAGCGTGGCGCCGACCGAAGCCGGTGCGCGCCTGCTCGACCGGCTCGGCCCCGCGCTCGCCGAAGTCGAGGCGGCGCTGGACGTCGTCAACGGCTATCGCGACCTGCCCGCGGGACCGTTGCGGCTGAACGTACCGGTCAGCGCCGCGCGGCTGGTCCTGCCCGCGATCGTACCGGCGTTCCTTGCCGCCTATCCCGATATCCGGCTGGAGGTGATCGCGGAGGACAGCTTCGTCGACATGCTCGCCGCGGGGTGCGATGCCGGCATCCGCTACGACGAACGGCTCGAACTCGACATGATCGCGATACCGATCGGTCCGCGCGAGCAACGCTTTGCGACGGCGGCGTCCCCCGACTATCTCGCGCGCCGGGGCACGCCCGTGCATCCCCGCGACCTGCTCGACCACGCCTGTATCCGCGGTCAGTTCTCCAGCGGTTCGATGATGCCCTGGGAGTTCGAGCGCGACGGCGAGATCATCAAGGTCGAGCCCGGCGGACCGCTGATCGTCCGCGTCGGTGCCGCCACCGATCTCGCGGTCGAGGCGGCGCTGGCGGGGACCGGGATCATCCATTTGTTCGAGGATTGGCTGCGGCCGCATCTCGACAGCGGTGCGCTGGTGCCGGTGCTGGAACCGTGGTGGCAGCGCTTCTCCGGTCCATTCCTCTATTATTCGGGACGGCGGTATCTGCCGGCGCCACTGCGCGCGTTCATCGATTTCGTTGCAGCCAGGCGCTCCGAAAAATGACCCGTATCCGACCACACGCGGAAATATGTCGAACACACTCGTGCGGCAGGACCGGCGAATGATTTCACGCCCCGTCCCCGACCTTGCGAAACCCGTGCTGCTGGTGGTCGATGACGACAACATGATCCGGACGCTGCTGGCGGAGAGCCTCGGCATGCACGGCTATCAGGTCGAGACCGCGACCAACGCGCAGGAAATGGACGCCGTGCTCGCACGGTGTGCGGTGTCGCTGATCCTGCTCGACGTGATGATGCCCGGCGAGGACGGGCTGTCGGTATGCCGTCGGCTGGCGCGGACGGGAGCACCGCCGGTGGTGATGCTGAGTGCGCTCGGCGACGAGCCCGACCGGATCCTGGGGTTGGAGATCGGTGCGAGCCATTATCTGTCTAAGCCGTGCAGCCCGCGCGAGATCCTGGCGACCGTTCGTGCCGCGCTGCGTGCACGCGAGATGCAGGATGCGGGCGACAGCCGCGCGTTCGGGTTCCTCGGCTGGCGCGTCGATTTCGCGGCACACGAACTGTTCGATCCCGACGGCACACTGATCGACCTGACCGACGGCGAGTTCGCGGTACTGCGCGCGTTCGTCGAGCGACCACGGCGCGTGCTGGCGCGCGACGCGTTGCTGGAGGCGGCACGAGGGCCGGACACCGACGCGTTCGATCGCGCGATCGACGTGCAGGTCAGCCGCTTGCGCCGCAAGCTGCGCTCGCACGACGACGAGATCATCCGGACGATCCGCAACGAAGGCTATTTCTTCGTTCCCCGCGTGGTGCGCCTGTGATGTCCGACGAGATGACCGCAGTCGCCAGGATCAACCAGCCGATCCGGCGCAACCCGCAGCGATCCTGGCCGATGTTCCTGCGCATCTTCGTGCTGGGGCTGACCACCGTTCTGCTCGTCCAGATCCTGAACTTCGCGATCGTGTTGCTGATGCCGCCACCGCGCCCGCAGATCTTCACCGCCAACCGGGTCGCCGCGGTCGCGCGGACCGGACGCGATCCGACCGGGCAGTTGAAAGTCGAGATTGCTACCGGGTCGCCCCACCCGACCGACAATCCGCGCGACGCTCGGCTCGCCGAATCGATCGCCGCCGATCTCGGGCTGGCGCGGCCAATGGTGACCGTCGAGACCGAACGGTCGGCGATGCCGCTGTTCGCAGGCGCGCTAAGGCCGCCGCTGCCGATGGGCATGGGCCGTTCGGGGCATCTGCCGCAATCGTTCGATAATGCGCTGTTCGGCCCGTTCGTCGTGTCGATCGAAACGCCGAACGGCCGGTGGCACGTGATCCGGCCGACGCACACTACGATCGGGCCTTGGCGGATGCGGATCGTGCTGTGGTTTCTGGTCGCGATGATCGTCGCCGCGTCGGTGGCCTGGGTGATGGCGCGGCGCGTGGTGAAGCCGATCGCGCTGTTCGCCGCCGCCGCCGAGCGTCTCGGTCGCGACCCCCGCGCCGAACCGCTGCCGATCGTCGGTCCGCCCGAGATCGCCGAAGCGGCGACCGCGTTCAACCTGATGCAGGAGCGGCTGAACCGCTATGTCGAGGATCGGACGACGCTGATCGCGGCGGTCGCGCACGACCTGCGGACGCCGTTGATGCGGTTGTCGCTGCGGCTCGAAAAGGCGCCCGACGATATCCGGGCGGCGAGCGAAGGCGACATCCAGGAGATGAGCGAGCGGATCGGTTCGGCGATGGCGTTCGTCCGCGACATGACCCGACACGTCCGCCGCCAGCGGCTCGATCTCCGGTCGCTCGCTGAAAGCGTCGCGGATGATTTTGCCGATCGCGGCGATGCGGTGGCGTTGCATCCGGGCGACCCGCTCGCGCTCGAGGGCGATGCGCCGTCATTGAAGGCGCTGATCGCGAACCTGGTCGGCAACGCCGTCAAATATGCCGGCCATGCCGAAGTCGAGGTGCGCCGCGAGGGCGGGGTCGCGATCGTCGAGGTGTGCGATTCGGGGCCGGGCATGGCGCCAGCGGATCTCGCCCGCGCGTTCGAGCCGTTCTTTCGTGCCGAGCAATCGCGCAACCGCGATACCGGCGGCAGCGGGCTTGGCCTCGCCAGCGTCCGCGCGGTGGCACGCGCGCATGGTGGCGATGCGACGATCGAGAACCGACCGGGCGTCGGATTGCTCGCGCGCGTGACGTTGCCGATCTGAGCGGCTCCGGCGTCGGGGGCGAAACACGGCGACAACGACAGGCTCGTCAGACGAATATGACCGTATTTCGGGAGATTGCATGCGTATCCTTTATATCGGCATCGTCGCCGCACTGGCGGGATGTTCTGCACAGACCCCGCGTCCACATGGCGAACACGGTCCGGCGCGCGGCCGCGGCCAGTTGTTCATCAGTCCGATGGGCGAACCGTTCCGCGCGTCGCTGAAGCCGGGCGCGGCGCAAGACCTGTGGTTCGCGGGCGCAGATACCGATGGCGACGGGCGGATCACGCTGGCCGAATTCCAGCATGACGCCACGCGTTTCTTCGCCGTGCTCGATCGCGGCAAGGACGGCGAGATCGATCCCGATGACATCGCTTACTACGAAAACGTCCTGGTCCCCGAGATCCGCGTGGCGTCGGGCGGCCGCGGGCCGCGGTCCGAAGGGGGCGAGCGCGGCCGTGGCGGACGTGGACGAGGTGGCGGCGGGTCCGGCGGCCAAGGCATGCAGTTCGGCAACGGCGACAGCAAGAAGGGCGCCACCGTCGTCCACGAACGCATCGGCGCCGCGCGCTACGGCTTCTTCGACCTGCCGGAGCCGGTGATCGCAGCCGACGCGAACCTCAATCGCGGTATCGACGCGAGCGAGTTTGCCAAGGCTGCGGCAACGCGCTTCGCCGCGCTCGACCGTAACCATGACGGCGCGCTGACCCACGGCGAACTCCCACGCGCGGGCGGCGAGACGTGGCGGAACGGCTCGGACGAACCGACCGCCCTGCCCCCGGAACGTCGCGAACCCTGACGCTTAGGGCGGCGGTCGAATCAGCCGAGCATGCCCGACACGATCCAGCGACGACTGACCGCGGACTTGACGATCGCCGCGCCGCAGCACCGGCAGGCGGAACGCTGAATCGGTTCGCCCTTCACGTCGCGGTGCCGGGATCGTGGCGTGTGGCGGCCGATCGCACAATTGCCGGGTCGTGATGGTTGAGCCTGCATACCGCTTCCTTCGTGCACCGGTCGTCGAATGATCGAGCTGGCGGTGTGACAGGCGAAGTTTTCCGCGGTGTTTCGGCAGCCTCGCGTGACGGGGAATTCATGTAGCCATGGCGGTGGTTTCGGCGTTCAGTGCGAAGTACCCCCCGCGATGTCCTGGCGTCCGTTCCGACGCGACGGCGGCGCGTCACTTGGAGCCGACCATGGCCGATGCCGAACTCGTCGCCTTTTCCAATATCCAGTTGCGGCCAGACCCATCGCGGACCGTCATCCGGCCGTTCAACATCGAATATCCCGGCGCGTTCAAGGTCGATGGCCACCCCCGCGCAGCCCGCGTGATCGATCGCGTGCTGTCGCTGTCGCCCGACGAACTCCGCGCCGAGCGTCGTCGCGTGATGGAGTCGCTCGACGAGCGTCACCGCGATGTCGACGAGCTTCTCCTGCACCGCTTCGGCGAGATCATGGCGGTGCTGAAGGACCCGCGCGAGATCAACACCGACCAGAAACTGCTGATCGGCGCCTATCTCAGCGGTGAATATTCGTTCGAGGCGGCCGCGCTGTTCAACCCGAGCATGGTGCTCGACCCCGATCAAGCCAACGCCCCCGAAGGCGGCCTGCGCTTCATCCTGTCGCTACGCGGGATCGGCGAAGGTCATGTCTCGTCGGTCACGTTCCGCACCGGAAGCTGGTCGCCCGACGACGGTTTCTCGGTCGATCCCGCGAGCCAGACCGCGGTGCCGCCGCGGGTCACACCGACGGATCAGGGCGCGACCGATGGCGGTCCCACCCGACTGGAATGCGGTGGCAGTCGCGAATTGTCGGAGACGGTGATCTTTCCGATCCTGCCAAGCCAACATCAGGGGATCGAGGACCTGCGGCTCGTCCGTTTCGAGGACGCTGGCAAGGTGCAGTATCTCGGCACTTATACCGCGTTCAGCGGCTCGGAAGCGCGCTGCGAACTGCTCCGCGGCGAGGACTTCAAGACGTTCGAGATGCAACCGATGCGCGGCGCGGTCGCGGCGACCAAGGGCATGGCGCTGTTCCCGCGTAAGATCGACGGGCGCTATGCGATGCTCGGACGGCAGGACAACGAGAATATCTGGTACCTGACCTCGGACGACCTGCTGACCTGGGACGGCGGTACCAAGATCGTCGAGCCGAAATGGCCGTGGGAGTTCATCCAGATGGGCAATTGCGGATCGCCGATCGAAATCGAGGAGGGCTGGCTGGTACTGACCCACGGCGTCGGCAGCGTCCGTAATTACTGCATCGGCGCATGCCTGCTCGACAAGGCCGATCCGACCAAATTGCTCGCGCGGATGACCGATCCGCTGATCGTGCCGAGCCCGGCCGAACGCGACGGCTACGTCCCCAACGTCGTCTATAGCTGCGGTGGGATTGTCCATGATCGCACGCTGTTGCTGCCGTTCGGCGTGGCAGACAATTTCGCCTCGTTCGCGACGGTGGATGTCGGGCGGCTGCTCGCTGCGATGGCGTGAAGGCGAACCAACTGGCAGTCGGCACTAGCATGTTTCCCCGCGAAGGCGGGGACCCAGTCTGGGCTCCCGCCTTCGCGGGAGAACAATCTTACGCTGCGTTCGGCGTCATGGCGCGTTCGACGATCAGCCCGGCCCCCGCAAAATCTTCCGCGGCGACAGCGTCGATCTGTCGCTCAATACCGCGGGTGAGCCCGGCCGGTACGGTCACCGCGAAGCCGTGCGCGATGAGTCCATCGACGGCCCAGCGGACGCAGTAGTCTGCGGCGACGCCGATTACCGTGACCTCCGTAACGCCACTTGCCGCCAAGTCCGCGAAAAACGCCTCGCGCTCAATAGTCGACCGCTCGGCGTCCCGCGCGTCCTCGATCGCAAGCCCCGGTTCGGCCCACATATCGAACACCCCCTTCTCGATCCGCCACGCCCGGATAGCCGGGTCGACCCGCGTGACGTCGAGCATGTTGCCCCACCCTTTCGTGCCCCTCACGCAGTGAATCGGAAACATCTGCGCTTCGGGCGACGCGGCGTAGGTCTCGGCGAAATGCGTGTCGAACGTGAACAGGACGCCGGCAACCTCGTCAGGCGTGAGACCCGACAGCCACGCCTGCATCGGCGCGACCAACTCTTCCGCCCCCGCCACGCTCAGCGCGCCCTCGCCCGCCATGAAATCCCACTGCGTATCCACCACGACCACGAACCGCGCCATCGCCCGTCTCCTTTGCCCGCTGCTTGACACAAACGCGCCTTCTCGGACACCCGGCCCCTACGCAACGCAGGAGCCCATGCGCATGGCCGTGACCGATATCGCCACCCGGACGTACAATCACAATTTCCGGCTCGATCCGATCGTCCGCAGTCTGCTCGATACCGATTTCTACAAGCTGTTGATGCTGCAGATGATCCGGCAGGCCTATCCCGACGTCAACGCCACCTTCGCGCTCATAAACCGGACCAAGACGGTGCGGCTCGCGGAGATCGTCGACGAGGCCGAACTGCGCTCCCAGCTCGATCATGCGCGGACGCTGCGGTTCGCAAAGAAGGAGCTGATCTGGCTTGCAGGCAACAGCTTTTACGGCAAGCAGAAGATGTTCGGACCCGAGTTCCTCGCGTGGCTCGCAGAGTTCCAATTGCCTTCGTACGACCTACGCAAGGTCGACGGGCAGTATGAACTGCATTTCGAAGGGCCGTGGAGCCACACGACGATGTGGGAAATCCCTGCGCTGACCATCATCAATGAACTGAAATCCCGCGCGGCCCTGCGTGACCGCGGCCGGTTCGCGCTCGACATCGTCTATGCGCGCGCCAAGGCAAAACTGTGGGAGAAGGTCGAGCGGCTGCGCGAACTGCCCGACCTCGTGCTGTCGGACTTCGGCACGCGGCGCCGGCACGGGTTCCTGTGGCAGCGCTGGTGCGTCGAGGCGCTCAAGGAAGGGCTCGGCGACCGCTTTATCGGTACGTCGAACGTGTTGCTGGCTATGGACGCCGACCTGGAGGCGATCGGGACGAACGCGCACGAGCTGCCGATGGTGACCGCTGCGCTGGCAGAGAGCGACGCGGACCTCGCCGAAGCGCCGTACCGCGTGCTCGAGCATTGGCGGCAACATTATAACGGCAATCTGCTGATCGCCCTCCCCGACGCGTTCGGGACGACCGCGTTCCTGCGCAATGCACCGCACTGGCTGGCGGAATGGACCGGCTTCCGTCCCGACAGCGCGCCACCGATCGCGGGCGGCGAGCAGATCATTCGCTGGTGGGAGGAACAGGGTGTCGATCCGAAGACCAAGCTGCTGATCTTCTCCGACGGAATGGACATCGACACGATCGAGCAGACGTATCGCCATTTTCACGGCCGCGTGCGGATGAGCTTTGGCTGGGGCACCAACCTAACCAACGACTTCCGCGGCTGCGATCCCGACGGCGCGGCGGCGCTGGAGCCGATCTCGCTGGTCTGCAAGGTGATCGCCGCGAATGGCCGCCCGGCGGTGAAGCTTTCGGACAATCCGGCGAAGGCGACCGGCGAACCCTCGGAGATCGCACGGTATCTGCGCGTTTTTGGCGAGGCGGATCGCGCCGCGGCGCCCGTCCTGGTCTGATTACAGGCGTGTCCTGCGCGCAACACGCAGGACACATATCGCAACAAAATTGTCGCATCACGCAATCTTCCCTTGCTTCGTTACGCCCCTGAGCCATCATTCGCACACATAAGATAAGAGAGCGGATGTTTGCTGGGGCGCGGACAAGGGGAAAAATGTTGAAGCGTGGGTTCAAGACGTTCACGGGCGCGAGCAAATATGCCGGCGCCAGCGGGTTGGCATTGGTGGCGATGCTCGCAGCGATGCCGGCCTTCGCACAAGCGGTGACGACACCGGCCGCCGAGGGCGTGCAGGCCGCCGATCCATCCGTAGACCAGGCTAGCGGAGATGAGATCGTCGTGACCGGATCGCGCATCCGCCGCAGTCCACTCGACCAGCCCTCACCCGTCGTCACGGTCGATGCGCAGTCGATCCAGCGCACCGGGCTTTCGTCGGTCGCCGACGTCCTCCAGCGGCTGCCGAGCGCGGCCGGCGGGCTTAATTCGAAGGTCAACAATTCGGGTAACATCGGCAATCCGCCCGACGGTGGCGGCGTTGGCGCAGGGTCGGCCGAGATCGACCTGCGTTATCTGACGGCCAAGCGGACGCTGGTGCTGGTCGACGGGCTTCGCTTCGTCAACGGCGCATCGGCGAGCGGCATTCCCTCGACGGTCGATCTCAACACGATCCAGGTCGGCTCGATCGAGCGGATCGAAATCCTCCAGTCGGGCCAGTCGCCGCTCTACGGATCGGACGCGCTGGCCGGCGTCGTCAACGTCATCACCAAATTGAAGCAGAAGGGCCTCAAGGCCTCCGCGCAGTTCGGCACGTTCCGGCAGGGCGACGGCCATACGCAGGACTATAACGTCAGCTATGGCATCCAGGCGCCGCGCACGAGCGTGGTGTTCGGCGGCAGCTACGTAAAGCAGGAGTCGGTCAGCACGCGCGATCGCAGGATCTCGCAGTTTCCCAACCCCGGCCAGACAAGTTGCTCGGACGACATCGGTGGCTGTTCGGGCGCTACCCCCAACGGATTCTTCCAGGTCGGTGGCCGGAACCTGACGCTGAAGTCGGCGCCTATCCTCGGGCGGCCACGGTACGACGCCGCAAACCCGACCGGCCCGAACAGCGATTTCAAGGAGTTCACCTCCGCCGACCGCTTCAACTTCTCGCCGTTCAACTATTTCCTGACCCCGTCTGAGCGCTACGGCTTCTTCGTCAGCGCCAAGCAGGAACTCACCGACAACGTGAACCTGCGCGTGAAGATGAACTACACGCGGCGCAATTCGCAGAACCAGGCGGCGTTCCTGCCGCTGGTGATCGGGCCGGATGCGGGCAACGGCAACCTGCTCGACACGATCTCGGTCGATGCCACCAACCCGTATAACCCGTTCGGCTACACGCTGTCGGCGGGCGGCGCGGGCAATGGTCCGGCGAACTATTCGACGGTGCGTCGTCGCCTGGTCGAGGCTGGCCAGCGGACCTATTCGCAGACCGTCGACACGATGTCGGCGACCGCGACGCTGGACGGCTCGTTCAACGTCGGCGGCCACAAATTCTACTGGGACGTCAACGCGGTCCTCGGCTTCAACGATGCCAAGCAGTTGTTCACCGGCAACATCAACGCGGCCAATCTGGCTCAGGCACTGGGCCCGGTCGCCAACTGCACCGGGGCATGCGTACCGTTCAACATCTTTGGTGGCGCAGGATCGGTTACGCCGGCGATGCTCGGCTTCATCGCATTCGACGAGCGTGCGCGCAGTTCGCAGAGCCTGGAGGACTATACCGCCAATATCTCGGGCGACCTGTTCGACCTTCCCGCCGGCGCCGTGGGTCTCGCAGCGGGCTATGAGCACCGCGTCCAATATGGCAGCTTCACGCCCGATCCGCTGATCACCGCCGGGCTCGGCGCGGATATCCCGGCGCAACCGGCGCGTGGGCATTTCAACTCGGACGAAGTCTATGCCGAGCTGCGGGTACCGCTGATCCACAACACGCCGCTCATCCAGTCGCTCGAGATTGGCGGCGCGGTGCGGCATTCGAATTATTCGATCAGCGGCAGCAACACGACCTATACCGGGAGCGGCCTGTGGAAGCCGTTCAGCGACCTGCTGTTGCGCGCGTCCTATGCACAGGGCTTCCGCGCACCGAGCATTGGCGAATTGTTCGGCGCGGCATCGCGGTCCGACGCCGCGATCGACGATCCCTGCACCAACGTCGCCGGATCGCCGTTCCAGTCGTCCGCGACCGTCCGCGCCAACTGCATCGCCAACGGCGTGCCCGCGAACGGCAGCTACCAGGAACCAAATGGCGGACAGCTGAGCGTGCTGACCGGCGGTAATGAGGCGTTGAAGCCCGAGACGTCGCGCACTTGGTTGTTCGGGGCAGTGTATGCGCCGAGCTGGGCACGGACCAGCGGGATCGCCAGCCAGCTGAGCATCGAAGGCAATTATTACGACATCAAGGTCGACGACGCGATCGCGGCGACCGACGCGACGCTGACGCTCAGCCGCTGTTCGCAGGCGGCGGACGCCCTCAGTTGCGCGGCGATCTCCCGCACGCCCAATGGGATCATCTCGCGGATCAACGCGCAGTTGCAGAACATCGGCGGTATCCGCACCCGCGGCGTCGACGTGACCGCGGTCTATCGCTCGCCGCAGACCTCAGCGGGGACGTTCGGGCTTTCGCTCAACGGCAACATCCTGCTGAAATACGCGGAGAGCTTCCCCGCGACGGTCGGCTTCACCACCACCAACTACCAGGGCACGACGCGTGGGTCGCCCGAGCAGTCCTATCCGAAGTTCAAGGGCAATGCGGTCGTCGACTGGGACATCGGCATGGCGCGCGCCTCGTTCACCGGCCGATACATCAAGAGCGTGAAGGAAGCGGACGGGAAGACACTCGACAACACCTTCTACGGCGACGTGCAGGTTACGCTGTCGCCGGGCTGGCTGGAAAACCGGCTGGGGCTGACGATCGGCGTGAACAACGTGTTCAACCAAGACCCGCCGGCCTGCTACAGCTGCACCGGACCGAACTACGACCCGAGCACGTATGACGTCCCGGGGCAGTTCGGGTATATCCGACTGTCGTGGGGGCTTTGATCTGACGGTACGCTGACAGCGTGCCGAATAATCCTCCCCCGCAAGGGGGAGGTGTCGCCGAAGGTGACGGAGGGGGAGGACACGGAGCAGAGGTTATCGCGTCCTCCCCCTCCGTCTGGCAAGAGCCAGCCACCTCCCCCTGGCGGGGGAGGATCGTTGCGTTTGCTTAGTCTTCGACCAGTTTCATGAACCGCCGCTCGACTGGCGCCAGCACCGGCCCCAGCTCATGCCCGCGCTTCACCACCGCGCCGCCCTCGCCGATCAGCGCCCACATCCCCTGCTTGTTGCGCAGTGCCGGGCGCTTCTCGATCCGGAATTCAGGCCGTTCGGCAGCACGGCGGAAGGCGGCGAAGACCGCCGCGTCCTTGCCGAGGTCGATCGCGTAGTCGCGCCAGTGGCCCGCCGCGACCATCCGGCCGTAAAGATCCAGGATCCGGTTCAGTTCGAGGCGTTCGAAGCCGACCTGCGTCGCCTTGGACGGTGTGGGAAAAGGTACGACGCCCATCAGTTACTCACCATCATGCGCGGTCGCGGCGGTCCTCTGAATGCTCGTCGGCGAGCAGCGCGTCGAGCCGCTTGCGCATCGTCTCCAGCTCGCAGCGCATGATCTCCATCTTCTGCGTGGCGGGATCGAACATCTCGCTGCACGGCGTACCGTAGGGCACGAAGCGCGGCACCTCGGGTGCGTTGCCGCCCTCGATCGTCGTCGCGCGGGCCGGAATGCCGACCACCGTCGTGCCCGCCGGGACGTCGCGCGTGACGACTGCGTTGGCGCCGACCCGCGAGCGCTTGCCGAGCGTGATTGGACCCAGCACCTGCGCGCCCGAGCCGATGATCGCGCCGTCGGAGATGGTCGGGTGGCGCTTGCCCTGCACGCCGTTGTCGGGGCTGGTGCCGCCGAGCGTGACGCACTGGTAGATCGTGACGTCGTCGCCGATCTCCGCGGTCTCGCCGATCACGACGAAGCCGTGGTCGATAAAGAAATTACGACCGATCGTCGCGCCCGGGTGGATGTCTATCGCGGTCGTGAACCGAGACCAGTGATTTACGCAGCGCGCCAGGAAATAGAGCTTAGCCTTGTACAGGCGGTGCGCGATGCGGTGATAGCCGAGCGCCCAGACGCCGGGGTACAGCATGATTTCGGCGCGCGAATGCGGGGCGGGATCGCGGGCGCGGATCGAATCCAGATAGGCCAGTAATCCGCTCGACATCCGCAGTCCCCTTCGCGATTTCCGTATCTAGGGTATCGAACGACCGATTTCCAGAACCGCACGCAAGGGCTGCTTCAACGCATCGGGATCGGGGTAAAGCCTATCTTTGTTGTGGGATAAGCCCGCGCGTTGCACTCTGCGCGCGATATTGAGGGGATGCCGATGTTCGACCTGACGACCTTGAGCTTCGAGACGCTGTTGCCGTTCATCCTGGTCGGGTTCGCCGCGCAGATCGTCGATGGCGCGCTGGGGATGGCGTTCGGGGTGATTTCGAACACGTTGCTGCTGTGGGTCGGCGTGCCACCGGCCGCGGCGTCGGCGGGCGTGCATACCGTCGAGACCTTCACCACCGCGGTGTCGGGGATCAGCCATGTGCTGCACAAGAACGTCAACTGGACGCTGTTCCTGCGGCTGATGATCCCGGGCGTGATCGGCGGCGTGCTGGGCGCGTACGTGCTGTCGAACATCGATGCGAGCACGGCGAAACCGTTCATCCTCGCGTATCTGACGTCGATCGGCGTGTACCTGCTGTACCGCGGGCTTCGCTATCCGCCGAAGCAGAAGGAGCCGAAGATCGTCGAGCCGCTCGGGCTGGTCGGCGGGTTCCTCGACGCGGCGGGCGGTGGCGGCTGGGGGCCGGTGGTGACGTCGAACCTGCTGGTCCAGGGGGCATCGCCGCGCACCACGATCGGGACGGTGAATACCGCCGAGTTCTTCCTGACCGCGACGATCTCGGCGACGTTCATCACGCAGCTGGGCTGGGCGGCGTTCACGCAGGCGACAGTGGGGCTGTTGATCGGCGGGGTGCTGGCGGCACCGTTCGGCGCGATGCTGGCTAAGCGCGTGCCAGCGAAGACGCTGATGGTGCTGGTCGGCGTGATCCTGACGATCACGAGTTTGTTCGGACTCTACCGCGCGATCTGGCACTGACCGAACTCCCCTCCCGCTTGCGGGAGGGGTCGGGGGAGGGCGTGCCAAATACGACGCCGTACTTGAGGCCAGCCCCTCCCCTAACCCCTCCCACAAGTGGGATGGGAACAGAAGGTCACAGCGTGGCGTGGACGGTCGCAACCGCGGCCATCACCGCGCCGATCCGGACCGACGTCTGGATCGCTTCCGCAGTAACGCCGGCCTTCTTCAAAATCTGCTCATGGCTGTCGATGCACATGCCGCAGCCGTTCATCGCCGACACGGCTAGGCTGAACAGCTCGAAATCGACCTTGTCGATGCCGGGCTGGCCGATCACGTTCATGCGCAGCTTGGCGGGCATGTTGCGGTATTCCTGGTTCCCGGCGAGGTGCGTGAACCGGTAATAGACGTTGTTCATCGCCATCACCGCAGCCGCCGCACGCGCTGCGTTTGCGGCCTCGGGCGAGAGCTTCGGCGCGCATTCGGCCTCGGCGGCTTCGACCAGCGGCTTGTAGCCCGAGCCGTGTGCGCAGGTGAGCAGCAGGCCGTATTTGCGCTGATCGGTGAGATGCGTCTCGTTCAGCAGCGAGCCGACGTTGAGACGGATGTCCTTGGCGTAGTCGGGCAGTTGCCCTGCGAATTCCTTGAGCGACATGATCTTCTTCCTCCCCTCCCGCCTGCGGGAGGGGATTGAGGGGTGGGCCCGCGCTCACCATGAACGGATGCGTTCGGGGAGCGCGCGGGCCCACCCCCTGCCCCCTCCCGCAAGCGGGAAGGGGAAAGAAGATTACTTACGCAGCGAGCTGGAGGACGTCGTCGCCCTTGTTCCAGTTGCACGGGCAGAGCTCGTCGGTCTGTAGCGCGTCGAGCACGCGGAGCGTCTCGGCGGGGTTGCGGCCTACGTTCAGGCCGTTGACCTGGACCGCCTGGATGACGTTGTCCGGATCGATGATGAAGGTCGCACGGAATGCGACATGCTCGTTCTTGTCGACGATACCCAGCGCGTCGGCGAGCTTGGCGCCGTTATCCGCGAGCCACGGGAAGTCCGCGGCGGCAAGGTCCGCATCCGACTTGCGCCAGGCGAGGTGAACGTGCGCGGTATCGGTCGACGCGCCGATCAGCACCGCGTCGCGGTCCTCGAAATCGCCGCGGATGTCGCTGTAGCCGACGATCTCGGTCGGGCACACGAACGTGAAGTCCTTCGGCCAGTAGAACAGCACCTTCCACTTGCCGGGATATGCCGTCGTCAGGTCGAGCGTCTCGCCGGCGGGCAGCGCTGCGGTGCCCTGCTGGACGGGAATGGTCATCGATGGGAACTGGTCGCCGATGGTCAACATGATGGAAGCCTCCTGGAAATAAACTTGGCTCCAGGCATCCTCAAGCGCGGCGGTTGGCCCGCTCGGTCGTTGTGCAATGCGGTATAGGGGCTGGTGTAATCGATCCAACGCTCTATTTATCATCTGATGATCGATAGAGGCGATTAATGGCTGCGACCTACCTACCCACGTTGAAACAGTTACAGTATCTTGTTGCGCTGAAGGACCACGGCCATTTCGGACGCGCCGCTGAGGCGTGTTTCGTCACGCAATCGACGCTGTCGGCGGGCCTGCGCGAGCTCGAAACGCTGATCGGCGTGGTGCTGGTCGAGCGCACCCGGCGAGTCGTGCGGTTCACCCCGCTGGGCGACGGGATCGCCGACAAGGCGCGGCGCGTGCTGCGCGAGGCGGAGGAACTGGGCGACATGGCGCGCGCCGCCGGCCAGCCGCTGTCGGGCGACATGCGGATGAGCGTCATCCCGACGATCGCGCCGTTCATGCTGCCGAGGATCCTGCCACGGCTGCGGAAGGACTATCCGGACTTAAAGCTTTTCCTCCGCGAGGAGCCGAGCGGTCCGGCATGCGAGGGGTTGCACAACGGCCGCACCGATTGCGTGCTGCTGGCCCTCCCCTATGCGTGCGGCGAGGTGACGTCGGAGACCTTGTTCGAGGATCGGCTGTTCGTCGCTTATCCATCTGGCGAAGAGCCGACCGCGCTTCCCGCGATCCCGGCGTCGGCGATCGACGAGACCCGGTTGTTGCTGCTTGAGGACGGGCATTGCCTGAAGGATCATGCGCTCGGCGCGTGCAACCGGCCGGAATTGCGCGCGGAGGCGACGATGCTGGGGACGTCGCTGCACACGATCGTGCAGATGGTCGATAACGGGCTCGGCATCACGATGCTGCCGGAAATGGCGCTGAAGGCGGGGATCCTCGACAACACCAATATCACCGCGAGGCCGCTCGACGAGAAGAATGCGGTGCGGCGGATCGCGCTCGTCTGGCGCCGCGCCAGTCCGCGCGAGAAGGACTTCCGGTTGATGGCAAAGGCACTGGCGGACGTTCAGTAAGGTCGCATTTCTGCCCCCATCCCTGAAAGGGAGGGGTTGGGGGTGGGTCGCCAGCTTGTGTTGCTGACGGTCCAAGATGCGCAAGCCGACCCACCCCCCGCCCCTCCCTTTCAGGGATGGGAGACCGTTGCGAACTGGGCGCGCTCGGTCTTCACCCCATCCCGAGATCGACACGCTTGCGCAACCAACTCGGCCTTCGATCGTATGTTTCCCAGTTCCCGCTGGAGATCGAACGATGTCGAAGACGCTTCCACTGCTGCTGATGACCAGCGCGCTGGCACTCGCCGCGTGCAGCGGCAAATCCAAGGACGACGTGGCCAGCGCCTCGACGACGCCCGCCAATCCTGCACTGGCGGTACCGAACGGGCCGCCCGCAGTCGCCAATCCGACCGTCGGCGGTGTGCCGATGATGGCGACGCGGACGATCGTCGACAACGCATCGGCCGCACCAAACCTGTCAACCCTCGTTGCCGCGGTAAAGGCCGCGGACTTGGTCGGCACGCTGTCCGGCCCCGGCCCCTTCACCGTATTCGCCCCGACCAACGATGCGTTCGGACGGCTCGCGCCGGGCATGGTCGACACGTTGCTGAAGCCCGAGAACAAGGCCTCGCTGACCAAGGTGCTGACGTATCACGTCGTGCCGGGCGTCATCACTGCCGACGATCTGCGCCAGCGCATCGCCGCCGGTGGCGGTACCGCGACGTTGACCACGGTCGAGGGCGACCCGATCACCGCGACGATGGTGGGCGCAGTCATCGCGTTGACCGACGTCAACGGTAACAAGAGTTACGTCGAGACCGCAGATGTCCGCCAGTCGAACGGCGTCGTTCACGTCGTCAATGGCGTGATCGTCCCTAAACTGAGTTAAATACGGTTTAGACAGGCTCGGTTCATCGTATCGATGCTACGGCCTGTCGGTGGAATAGTTGAGATCGCCGCCTCTATCCCCAAATTCCATTGTTCGAGTTTCATTCGTCCCAATCACAATCTCTGGAGTTGCAGATGACTGTTAAGACCCACCTTATGATTGCTGCGGCAACGAGCCTGTTTATTGCCACCGGCGCGACTGCCCAGACGGCAGCGCCAACCGCGCCGCGGACTGCTGCACCGACCGCACCGCAGACGGCGATGCCAGCGACGCCGTCCACTCCGGCGGCACCCGGCACCGCGGTTGCTACGCAACAGCCCGGCGCGCCTGTCGCGCCGACTGCGGCGGCAACGACAACGATCGCCGCTGCACTGCCGACGCTGCCGAACCGCGCGACGCTGGCAAAGCTGGTGACCGCCGCGAAGTTGCAGACGACGCTCGCAGGCCCTGGCCCGTACACGCTGTTCGCACCGAGCGACGAAGCCTTCACGCGCCTGCCCGCCGGTGCGCTCGACACGCTGCTGAAGCCTGAGTCGGCCCCAACGCTGGCGACGATCATCAAGTATCACGTCGTTGCCGGTGCACTGACCGCGGACCAGTTGAAGGCGCAGATTACGGCCGGTGGCGGCAAGGCGACGTTGACGACGCTGGCAGGCCAGCCGTTGATCGCAGGACTCGGGCCGAACGGAAACATCGAGTTGACCGACACGGCCGGTATCAAGTCGTACGTCGATACGGCTGACATCAAGGAAACGAACGGCGTCGTTCATCTCACGAACGGCATGAGCGTTCCGAAGCTCGGCTGATGCGACTGCGGGCCGCGATCTCGAATGGGTTTGCGGCCCGTTTCTTGTTTCCCCTCGAAGGCGGCGACCCAGTCTGGGCTCCCGCCCTCGCGGGAGAACAAGCTCTAGTTTAACCCTTCGACATATCCCAGCGTGCCGCGGCCGCGTGGTCGCCATCACGTGCTTCGACCCAGCTCGCTTCGACCCCACGCGTTTCACGCTTCCAGAACGGCGCGTCGGTCTTCAACCGATCGATCAGATACGCGCAGGCCTCCAGCGCCGCGCCGCGATGCGCCGCTGTTGCCGCGACGAACACGATCCGCTCCCCCGGATGCATCGGTCCGACGCGGTGCACGATGATCGCCGCACTCAGCGACCAACGCTCGATCGCACCCTCCGCAACCTTGAGCAACGCCGCCTCGGTCGCACCAGGATAATGTTCGAGCTCGAGCGTCCCCACACCGTCGTCAGCACGCACCAGCCCAGTGAACGTCGCCACCGCACCCGCCCCTGCCGCTTCCGCGCGCGTCATCTCCGCGGCGATATCGATCGGCGACTGCTGGACCGAGATATGGATCATCCGCCGGTCACCGGTGGGAAGATCGCGATCTCCTGCGCGCGACCGATCGGCGTATCGAGCGGTACGAAATCCTGATCGACCGCAGCACGTAACCGCGAACGGTTCTCGAACGCTTCGGCGTGTCCGGAACTCGTTTCCGCCAGCCAGTCGACCAGATCCGCCACCGTCACGACGGTCGCCGGCGGTTCGACCGACTCCTCGCCGGTGCCGACGCGCTCGCGCACCCAGGCGAAATACACCATCCGTATCGTCATTTTCAGTCCATGTGCTTCAGGCCGACTCGGAGATAATCCCACCCAGTCAGCAACGTAAGGACGGCCGCGCCCCACAGCGCGACGATGCCGACGGTGTGCACCCAGACCATCTCGGGCACGGAACCGCCAAGGATGATCCCGCCGAGCGATACGAGCTGCAGCGTCGTCTTCCACTTGGCGAGCTGCGATACCGGCACCGAAACCTGCACCTGCGCCAGGAACTCGCGCAGGCCCGACACGGCAATCTCACGTAACAGGATGACCAGCGCCGCGATAACGTGGATGCCGGCGATATCGCGCGTGCCGACCAGGATCAGGATCACCGCGGCGACCATGATCTTGTCCGCGATCGGATCGAGGAAAATTCCCAATCGCGACACCGCGCCGCTCGACCGCGCGAGATATCCGTCGAAATAATCGGTGATGCCCATCAGGCAGTACAGCACGAAGGCGATGCCGTACCCCGCCTCCCAGTCGGGCCACCACAGGAACCAGACCAGCAGGGGCACCGCGACGATCCGCGACAATGTCAGGAGGTTAGGCAAGCTCAGCACCCACCACCCCTATACCGGTCGGTCGCAGGGCGAAACCGGTTTAACGTTGGCGTGCGGATGACGCTCGGCTAAGGGTTCGACACATTACCGCAACGATCAGGGCTATTTCCCGTCATGCTCAATGCCCTCGGGTTGCTGAAGCAACGTCGCTTCCTGCCCCTGTTCACCACGCAGTTTCTCGGCGCGTTCAACGATAATTTGTTCAAGACCTCGATGGTCCTGTTCGCGACCTATGCCGTCTTCAACGATCCGAAGATGGAGGCCAATTTCAACGCGCTGGCGACGGGACTCGGCATCCTGCCGTTCTTCCTGCTGTCCGCGCTCGCCGGGCAATTGGCGGACAGCGAAGACAAGGCGCGGATCATCCGGATCGTGAAGACCGTCGAGATCGGCATCATGCTGCTCGGCGCGACCGGCCTGATGGTCGCACGCGCAGGACATCCGTCGCTGGGGATCGGGCTGATGCTCGGCGCGGTGCTGTGCCTCGGCGTGCACTCGACGTTCTTCGGGCCGATCAAATACGCGATCCTGCCACAGCATCTGAAACCGTGCGACGTACTCGGCGGCACGGGCCTCGTGGAAGCCGGGACGTATCTCGCGATCCTGCTCGGCACGGTGACGGCAGGCTGGATCCCGATCGAGGGCGCTGCCGCCAGCGTCTTGATCGTCGCGGTGATCGGCTGGTTCTCCGGCCGCCAGGTGCCCCCTGCACCGCGCGAAGGCCCGCCGCTCAAGCTCGACTATAACCCGTTCACCGCGTCATGGCGATTGATCAGCGCGACGCTCCACATCCCACGCCTCTTCCTCGCAATCGTCGCTATCAGCTTCTTCTGGACGATCGGCGCGGTGCTGATCATCGTCTTTCCGCCGCTGGTGAAGAACGTGCTTACCGCCGACGAGCGAGTCGCGAGCTTCGTGATCGCGGTGTTCTCGGTCGGAGTCGCGATCGGTTCCGTCGTGATCAACTCGATGCTGCGCGGGCGGATTTCTGCGAAGTTCTCGCCCGCGTCGGTGATCGCGATGGGCGGCTTCGTCGTGCTGTTCTCGTTCCTCGCGCGGAACTGGACGCCCGCGGCTCCGGGACATTATTACGACTGGGCGGGGTTCATCCATCAGCCGGGTGCGATCCCCGTGCTGGCGACGCTGTTGGCGATCGCGATCACCGGCGGGATGTTCGTCGTGCCGCTCTATGCGTTCCTGACGACCACCGTCGAGAAGGACCAGACCGCGCGCACCGTGGCGGCGAACAACGTCGTCAACTCGGGCGCGATGACGATCGGCTCGATCTTGGTGATCGGCATCACTGCGATGGGCGTGACGCCCGAGGACATGCTGTTCCTCGTGGCGGCGATGTGCTTGGTCTCGGCGTGGCTCGCGCAAAAGCTGCACCGGGCCTGCGACGACGACGCGATCGGCTGTTTGCCGACACTTCGAGGTTAAGTATCCTTCCCCGCTAAGGGGAGGATTACGCTGGGCTCTCTCAGAAAATGAAGCTGTAGAAGCACGTAAAGAACGCGGCGAAGCTGAGCAGGAAAAGCTTCACGTCCTGATCGTCGTTCCTAGCGCTCGCGATGACAGGTGGCGGCAGCGAACGGCGCAGCGGGTGGCGGGCGGCTTCGTTGGTGAGGACTAGGCGTCTGGTCATGATAGAAACGTTAACGTCGCGTTTACCAATTCGACCAGTGACAAAGGTGGTTAAGGTGGCGGCGTCCGGCAATGGGACAGAAATGGACCCGCGGCGACGGTCCGGAAACTCTCCGCTGCGCCGCTATCCTTGCGTAAAAACCGGGTATAAGCTCCCGACTTTCCCCGCGATTCTGCGGGTGCAAGGACCCGGACCATCGAGCAGATCGGCGCACTTCCCTATGTGATCGACGAAGCCGGGCATGCGCGCGTGATGCTGATCACCTCGCGCGATACCGGCCGCTGGGTAATCCCCAAGGGCAATCCGATCGTCGGGCTCGCCAGCCACGAGGCCGCCGCGCAGGAGGCGTACGAAGAAGCCGGCATCCGCGGCATCCCCTGCCCGTCTCCGGTCGGACAGTTCGCGTACCGCAAACGCCGTCGCACGGGCCGCTACCGCGACATGATCGTCACCGTGTTTCCGCTCGCATTCGTCGAGCAGGTGGAGGACTGGCCCGAGCGTCATCAACGCGACACGCGCTGGTTTACGCTTGATCGCGCGGCGGAGGCTGTCAATGAGCCCGGCCTGAAGGCGCTGATCGCTGCTTTCCGTGAGCCGCCGATCCCGGCGTCGCTCGCGCAACGTATCTTACCCGTCGTGCGCACGAGTGCGAAAAGGAGAATTCCGATGCTGGGCTGGTTCCAGTCGCTGATGCCGAAGCAGGGACGGTTCTTCGAACTGTTCGACGCGCATGCCGCGACCCTGGTCGCCGGTGCCGATGCGCTCGCACGGCTGCTCCACGGCGAAGGCTCGATCGAGGGTCAGATCGCCGAGATCGTCAAGCGCGAGCACGAGGCCGACGATATCACGCGGGAGGTGTTGCAGGACGTCCGCCGTGTGTTCGTGACCCCGTTCGACCGCAGCGCGATCACCGACCTGATCGGCGTGATGGACGACGCGATCGACCAGATGAACGGCACGGCCAACGCGATCGCGCTGTACGAGGTCACCGAATTCTCGCCGCAGATGCGCGACATGGCCGGCATCATCGTGGAGGCGGCTCGGATCACCGCGGAGGCGATCCCGCTGCTGCGGTCGCTCGGCACCAACGCAGGCCGGTTGCACGATCTGACCGCACGGCTGATCCAGATCGAGGGTCATGCCGACGACATCCACGACACGGGCCTGCGCGCGCTGTTCCAGGCGTCGAAGATCAGTGCGGACCCGATGACGTTCATCATCAACCGCGAGATCTACAGCAGCCTGGAAAAGATCGTCGACCGCTTCGAGGACGTCGCGAACGAGATCCAGGGGCTGGTCATCGACCATGCTTGATGTGTCGCTTGAGTCCGCGTCCTCTCGCACAGCTCCCCCCCGGCGAAGGCCGGGGCCTAATTGGGGGACGGCAATAACGAAGGGCGGCGTTCCGTTGCTGCAACCTTTCCAATTGGACCCCGGCCTTCGCCGGGGGGGTGAAGCGGTAGCGGATAGGGCGGCAACCGCATGATCCTCTCCCTCCCGCTTCTCATCGGCCTCATCGGCATAGCGCTGCTGTTCGACTTCCTGAACGGCCTCCACGACGCGGCGAACTCGATCGCCACCGTCGTCTCCACGCGCGTGCTGAAGCCCCAATACGCCGTCCTCTGGGCCGCGTTCTTCAACTTCATCGCGTTCGCCGTCTTCGGTCTCCACGTCGCGCAGACCGTCGGCACCGGCATCGTTCAGGCGCACGTCATCGACGCGCAGGTGATCTTCGCCGCGCTGATGGGCGCGATCGCGTGGAACGTCATCACCTGGGTGCTCGGCATCCCATCGAGCAGCAGCCACGCGCTGATCGGCGGGCTCCTGGGGGCCGGCATCGCCAAGGTCGGCTTCGGCGCGATCGTCTGGAAAGGCGTCATCGCCACCGTCCTCGCGATCTTCGCCTCGCCCGCGATCGGCCTGATGCTCGCGCTCGTTCTCGTGCTGATCGTCGCGTGGACGAGCCTGAAGCTCACCCCGCTCGGCGTCGACAAGCGCTTCCGCAAACTCCAGTTGATCTCCGCCGCGCTCTATTCGCTCGGCCACGGCGGCAACGACGCGCAGAAGACGATGGGGATCATCGCCGTCTTGCTGTATTCGCAAGGCATGCTCGGAGGCGAATTCCACGTGCCGCTCTGGGTCGTGCTGTCCTGCCAAGCGGCAATGGCACTCGGCACGCTGTCCGGCGGCTGGCGGATCGTCCACACGATGGGCTCGAAGATCACGCGCCTTACCCCCGCACAAGGCTTCTGCGCGGAGACCGGCGGCGCGATCACGCTGTTCGCCGCGACGTTCTGGGGCATTCCCGTATCGTCGACTCACACCATCACCGGCTCGATCGTCGGCGTCGGCGCGGCTCGCCGCCTTTCCGCGGTCCGCTGGAACGTCGCCAGCAACATCGTCGTGGCCTGGACGCTGACGCTTCCCGCCGCGGGGCTGATCGGCGCCGGGACGTACTGGCTCGTCGGACTGTTCGTTTAAGCCGGAAATAGTTGAGGCTGGTCCGCCGCCGCTCCGTCATAATATCGGAGCGGCGGCGTTCTTGCTCGTCCGTACGCCGCTCCACCCGAAACGGAGAGCGGCGTATCGGCCGGTCGGCCTACTTGATCCCGCCGCCCTGCAACGGTGCGACCGCATCCTTGCCGAACTTCATGATCAGCTCCCCGATCTCGCGCGCCTGGCTCATGCTCCGCTGGCTCTGCTCGCGCAGATAATCGCCCTGGATCTTCATCACCTGGGTCAGGTCGCTGGCGCTCGCCGCTTCGCGCATCGCCGCGAAGGCCTCGCGCGCATTCTGCTCGGCCTGGTCGATCATCGCCTTGCCGATCGTCGCGCCACCCTCGGCGATCTTGCCGCCGGACTCCTTCATCGCCTCGCCTGCACGCCGCGCCGGATCGACGACCTTCTCCGAGAACGCATCGCGCGCCTTCCCGGCATTCTCGCGCATCGTGTCCGCGGCGCCCTTGGCCGCGTCCGCCGCGCGATCGGTCGCCGCCTTGCTCGCATTCGCACCGTCATCGACTGCCTGCTTGAAGTCGTCCGCCACCATCTCTCTCCTGTGTTGCACTATCGGTCGTGGTTTCAACCGGCATGCCCGGCTTTGGTTGCAGCCGCTCGGGTCAGCGGATCGTCGTGATCGACACGGACAGTTCGGCCGTCTTCGCCCCCGATAGCTGCAAGGCATAGCGCCCTGCCGGCAACGCGAAGTCGACCATCTTCTTGACCGGCGAGCAGACCGGTCCAGGCGCGTGCGCAGTCGACGTCAGCACCGTGCCCGACTGGACGACATCGATCCACGCCGCTCCGCCGAGCGCCACGCGGTATGTCCCCGCCTTCGCGACGTCGAACCGGACGACGCCGGAAAACGTGTCAGCTGCGGGTGCCTTCGTCGGCGTGACCTCGAACGAAACCCCTGCCGACGGCTTCAACGCCAGCCGACCCACCGAGCCGACCGGAAGCACCCCACCCGGCGCGACCGAAGCCGGCTTGCTCCATCCCGCGAACTCGGCTGCGAGGGTAGCCGGGCACGGCGGAGCAGCCGCCTGCTGCGCAGCGACCCTATCCGCGGAAACAAACATCACAGTCGCCACCAACGCCCAGCCTGCCATCGTCGTCCGCATATCCGCCTCCGTTATCGGAACCATGATGCGCGCATTGTGGGGCGTTGCCTACCGTCGAAAGCGCCAGGGCAGCCGGCGCAACGACGTCGATCGGCCTTCTCCAGCTTGCACGCACGCGCATTACTCACGATAGGTCGCGCGGCTTTTACGGGGAACGTCCATGCGCATCACGATGATCGGTTCTGGCTATGTCGGCCTGGTGTCCGGCGCCTGTTTTTCGGATTTCGGGCACGACGTGATCTGCGTCGACAAGGACCAGGCGAAGATCGACGCGCTGCACGCCGGCCGCATGCCGATCTTCGAGCCCGGTCTCGATCAGCTCGTCGCATCCAATGTCGCCGCGGGGCGGCTGACCTTCACCACCGATCTCGCCAGCGCGGTCGCGGACGCCGATGCGATCTTCATCGCGGTCGGTACGCCATCGCGGCGCGGTGATGGCCATGCCGACCTCAGCTACGTGTTCGCCGCAACCGAGGAGATCGCTGCCGCCGTCACGGGCCCGACCGTGGTCGTGACCAAGTCGACCGTCCCCGTCGGTACCGGCGACCGAGTCGAGGCAATCCTGCGCGAGAAGCGTCCCGACATCGACGTCGCTGTCGTCTCGAACCCCGAATTCCTCCGCGAAGGCGCCGCGATCGGCGACTTCAAGCGCCCCGACCGCATCGTCATCGGCACCGAGGACGAGCGCGCCAAGCAGGTCATGCGCGACGTCTATCGCCCGCTCTACCTCAACGAATCGCCGATCCTGTTCGTCGGTCGCCGCACCTCGGAGCTAATCAAATACGCGGCGAACGCGTTCCTCGCGACCAAGATCACCTTCATCAACGAGATCGCAGACCTGTGCGAAGCGGTCGGCGCGGACGTGCAGGACGTGTCGCGCGGGATCGGGCTCGACAACCGGATCGGCAAGAAATTCCTCCACGCCGGGCCGGGCTATGGCGGCTCGTGCTTCCCCAAGGACACGCTGGCGCTGCTCAAGACCGCTGAGGATTACGACACGCCGGTCCACATCGTCGAAGCCGTCGTGAAGGTGAACGACAGCCGCAAGCGCGCAATGGGCCGGAAAGTCCTGCACGCACTCGGCGACAATCCGCGCGGCAAGACGGTCGCGCTGCTCGGCCTCACGTTCAAGCCTAACACCGACGACATGCGCGACGCTCCGAGTCTGGCGATCGCGACCGCACTCGCCGACGCCGGCGTAACGGTCCGCACGCACGATCCCGAAGGCATGGCGCCGGCGAAGGCGATGATGCCCGACCTCGTCTATTGCGCGGACGCCTATGACGCAGCCGAGGGTGCCGACGCGGTCGTGATCGTGACCGAATGGGATGCGTATCGCGCGCTCGATCTCGCGCGGTTGAAGCGCGTGATGGCCGGGCCGGTGATGGTCGACCTGCGCAACGTCTATCAGCGCGCCGACGTCGAACAGGCCGGGTTCGCCTACACCGCCGTCGGTCGGTGAGCGTCCCCGGCAACATATTCCAGTCACTGGACCTTTTGCGCGCTCTCACTATATACCGAACGGTATGAATAGGCTTTGCACGCTCACCGCCCCCAAGGGCCGCCCCCGCGAGTTCGATCTCGACGAAGCGCTGGCGGGTGCGTTGCGCGTGTTCTGGCGCAACGGGTACGAGGGTGCATCGATGGCGGAACTGACCGCCGAGATGAAGATCACCAAGCCCAGCCTGTACGCCGCGTTCGGTAACAAGGAGGCGCTGTTCCACAAGGCGCTCGACCTCTACGAGCGCGAGAAGCTCGCCTATATGACGTCAGCGCTCGACGCGCCGACCGCGCGTGCCGTAGCGGAAAACCTGCTCCGCGGTGCGCTTCAGATGCAGATGAGCACCTGCGACCCCAAGGGGTGCCTGAGCGTCATCAGCAGCGTCGCGTGCAGTGCCGAAGCCGAGCCGATCAAGGCCGAAGTCGCCAAGCGCCGCGCGTCGTCCGAAGCCGCGCTTATGAAGCGGTTCGACGAGGCCAAGGCGGCGGGCGAGTTCCCCGAAGGTCTCGAGTCGCACGCGCTGATGCGCTACCTCTTCGCGATCATGCAGGGGCTGTCGATCCAGGCCGGTTCGGGTGCTAGCTGCACCGAACTCCAGCAGCTCGTCGAGACGAGCATGCTCATGTGGCCAACCAAATAGACACGGTTTCTACCGCGCGGCGGAAAAAATACCGGCCGGTACAAAAGTCTTGTTGACTAGATGAACGTCAGGTTTATATACCGACTGGTATCGAAGCTCTCTCCTAATTCGGATGGGGCAGCCGGGGACACCAACCCATGACCACGGTTCAAACCTAAGACGGCTTCGGCCTGATTTTCGAAAATTCCAAGCGGACAAGCGCGGCACGGTGATGTGCCGGCAACGACCGCGCGCGCCCTGCGACCAGCTGACGTCGGTGGACCGTACACCGACGAAGGCCAGCGCTTGCCCAAGATCAAAAGGGGGACAATCCCATGGCTTATCTCGACCTCGACAACATGTTCGCTTCGCCCGTCACCAGCCGCACGCAGGCCGTGGCAGCCCCTGCCCCGACCGGCTTTTCCGCGCTGGAATGGAGCGTCATCGCCCTCGCCAAGCGCGACACGTTGCGCAGCCTGTCCGGCCCGAGCCGCATGTCGCGCGCGATGGGCAGCCTGTTCGGCCTGAGCACCGCGTCGCGGCTCGCCGACCCCCGGCTGGAAGCGCTGCGGCGGATGGCGGTGTACGCTTGGCGTCGCGGTTTCGCGCTGCCGATGGCCGAGATCCAGGGCTTCCTCGCCGCCGGCTTTGCCGAGGCACAGATCGAAACGCTCGTCGAGAGCGTGACCGGCATGCGCGTCGGCATCCAGCAGAAGCGGAGCATCGCAGCGTGAATCAACTTACCACGATCACGGCCGCGAACGACGCCGACGTCGTCGCGTCGCCCCCCGCGGACCGTCACCGACGGCCGGCTTGGCAGCGCGGCGCGATGGTGCTCGTCCCGATCGCGCTGCTCGGTGCGGTCGGCGTGAAGCTGTTCGACCATCCCGACGCGGCGATGGCGGCACCCCCGCCGGCGTCCGTTACGGTCGCCTCGCCGCTCGTCCGGCAGGTCAGCGAGTGGGACGATTATGTCGGCCGGTTCGCGCCGAGCCGCACCGTCGAGATCCGTCCGCGCGTCGCGGGCGAAGTCACCGGCATCCACTTCCGCGACGGCGAGATCGTCAGCAAGGGGCAGTTGCTCTTCACGATCGACTCCCGCCCATTTGCCGCCGCTCTGGCCGAGGCGCACGCCAACGTTGCCAGCGCACGCAGCGCCTTGTCACTAGCCCGTACCGACCTCGGTCGCGCACAACGACTGGTTGCCGATGAAGCGGTCTCGGCAGGCGAAGTCGACGCCCTTCGCGGTCGGCTCGAAGCAGCGCAGGCCGCACTCGCTGCGGCGCAGGCTCGCGAACGCGCTCGCGCCTTGGACGTCGGCTTCACGCAGGTGCGCGCACCGATCGGCGGTCGCATCTCCGATCGCCGCGTCGATGCGGGCAACCAGGTTGCGGGCGGCGAACGCACCGGCGGCACGGTTCTGACGACGATCAACGCGCTCGACCCGATCTACTTCACGTTCGACGGCTCCGAGGCGCTGTACCTCAAGACGCAGCGCGCACGGCAGCCCGGCGCGACACCGGCGGCGGTCGAGATCCAGTTGCAGGACGAGACCGAGCATCGCTGGAAGGGCAAGCTCGACTTCACCGACAACGGGCTCGACCAGCGCTCGGGCACGATCCGTGGCCGCGCGGTGCTTGCCAACCCGGGGTATTTCCTGACGCCGGGCATGTTCGGCAACATGCGCCTCGCGAGTGCGGGAACGCGGCAGGCTCTGCTGGTGCCCGACGATGCGGTGCAGACCGATCAAGCGCGCAAGGTTCTGTTGACGATCGATGCGAAGAACGTCGTGAGCCAGAAGCCGGTCGAACTCGGCCCGGTGGTCGATGGGTTGCGGATCGTGCGCTCGGGGATCGGGCCGAACGACCGGATCATCATCCAGGGTACGCAGATGGCGATGCCCGGTGCCACGGTTGCGCCGAAGGTCGGCCGGATCATGGTTGCCTCGGGTACGAGTGCGCCGGCGTCGGTCCAGCCCATCTCGGGTGAAGCCACGCTCGCGAAGTAAGCGTCGTTACCCGACCAATTCCGTCATCCTGACGAACGTCAGGACCCAGAGTTCGAGACGTCCCGCTGAGTAACCCTGGGTCCTGACTTTCGTCAGGATGACGGGGCGGGCGCGGACGGATCGCCCCTCTACCGAGGAAATTCCCATGCGCTTCTCGCGCTTCTTCATCACCCGGCCGATCTTCGCGGGCGTGATCGCGGTGATCATCACGATCGTCGGCGCGATCGCCTACATGACGCTGCCGGTGTCGCAATATCCCGACATCGTCCCCCCCACCGTCACCGTCAGCGCGACCTATCCCGGCGCCTCCGCCGAGACGGTCGCCGAAACCGTCGCCGCGCCGATCGAGCAGGAGATCAACGGCGTCGACAACATGCTGTACCAGTCGTCGCAATCGACCGGGGACGGCAAGGTTACGATCACCGTCACCTTCAAGATCGGCACCAATCTCGACGCCGCGCAGGTGCTCGTCCAGAACCGCGTCGCCGTCGCCGTCCCGCGCCTGCCCGAAGACGTCCAGCGTCTCGGCGTGGTGACGCGCAAGACGTCGCCGGACTTCCTGATGGTCGTGAACCTCGTCTCGCCCGACAACTCGCTCGATCGCGGCTATATCTCCAACTACGCGCTGACACAGGTCCGCGATCGCCTCAGCCGCATCGACGGTGTCGGCGACGTGCAGCTGTTCGGCGCACGCGATTATTCGATGCGCATCTGGATCGATCCCGGCCGCGCCGCCGCGCTCGACCTCACCGCCGGCGAAATCGTCGCCGCTCTGCGCGCGCAGAACGTCCAGGTCGCCGCGGGCACGCTCGGCCAGCCGCCGTACGACAAGGGCAACAGCGCGTTCCAGCTCAACGTCGAGACGCAGGGCCGCCTGACCGATCCCAAGCAGTTCGCCGACGTCGTCATCCGCACCGATACGCAAGGCCGCCAGGTCCGCGTTTCCGACGTTGCCCGCGTCGAACTCGGCGCGCAGGATTATGGCGCCAACACCTATCTCAGCGGCAAGCCCACGGTCATCGCCGCGGTCTTCCAGCGGCCCGGCTCGAACGCGCTCGGCGCGGCACAGGCCGTCACCGCCGAGATGGAGAGCATGTCGAAGCGCTTCCCCAAGGGCCTCGAATACAAGGTCATCTACAACCCGACCGAGTTCATCGCGCAGTCGATCGACGCGGTGAAGCACACGCTCTTCGAGGCGATGGTCCTCGTCGTGCTCGTCATCCTCGTCTTCCTGCAGAAGTGGCGCGCGGCGATCATCCCGATCGTGGCGATCCCGGTCTCGCTGATCGGCACCTTCGCGGTGCTCGCCGCGGCCGGGTACAGCCTCAACAACCTCTCGTTGTTCGGCCTCGTCCTTGCGATTGGCATCGTCGTCGATGACGCGATCGTCGTGGTCGAGAATGTCGAGCGCAACCTCGAACACGGGCTCTCCCCCTTGGAGGCGGCGCGCACGTCGATGGACGAAGTGTCGGGCGCGCTCGTCGCGATCGTCCTCGTGCTCTGCGCGGTGTTCATCCCGACGGTGTTCCTCACCGGGCTCTCGGGCGCGTTCTATCGCCAGTTCGCGGTGACGATCTCGACCGCAACGATCATCTCGCTGCTGATCTCGCTGACGCTGTCGCCAGCGCTCGCCGCGATGCTCCTCAAGCCGACCGCCCCCGCCGATTCCGGCAACCGCCTGACTCGCACCGTGCGCCGCGCCGGCGATGCCTTCAACCGCGGGTTCGAGCGGATGAGCGAGAGCTATGCCCGCCTCACCGCGCGCCTCGTCACCGCGCCGCGCCGGATGATGATCGCCTATGCCGCGCTGATCGCGGTCACCGTCGGGGTGTTCACGATCACCCCGTCGGGCTTCGTCCCCGCGCAGGACCAAGGCTACTTCCTGACCGTCATCCAGCTTCCGCCCGGCTCGTCGGTCGAGCGCACCGACGCGGTCATGCAGAAGGTCGCGAAACGCATCCTGCCGCTCGCTGGCGTCAAGGGCGCGGTCATGCTCGCGGGCTTCGACGGCCCGTCGCAGACGCTCGCCCCCAACTCGGCCGCCGCGTACATCCCGCTGAAGAGCTTCGAGGAACGCAAGAAACTCGGCGTCACCCTCGCCAGCATCATGGCGGAGTCGCAAAAGGCGACCGGCGACATCACCGAAGCGCGTCTGCTGATCGTCCCGCCACCGCTGATCCAGGGCATCGGCTCGGCCGGCGGCTATCGCCTGATGGTGCAGGACCAGGGCGGCCACGGTTACGCCGACCTCGGCAAGACGAGCTACGCGCTGATCGGCCAAGCGAACCAGACCAAGGGTCTCGCCCAGATCTACACGTTCTTCGACACCGCCACCCCGCGCATCTTCGCGGACGTCGACCGCGCCAAGGCCAACCTCTTGGGCGTTCCACCGGAGCGCGTGTTCGAGGCGTTGCAGGTCTATCTCGGCTCGGCGTTCGTCAACGACTTCAACCTACTGGGCCGCACGTACCGCGTCACAGCCCAGGCCGATGCGCCGTTCCGCAACACCACCGCGGACATCGCCAACCTGAAGACGCGCTCCAACTCGGGCCAGATGGTCCCGGTCGGCTCGGTCTCGACGTTCAAGGACAAGACCGGCCCGTATCGCGTGGTCCGCTACAACCTCTTCCCCGCGGTCGAGGTCGATGGCGACACCGCCAAGGGCTATTCCTCCGGCCAGTCGCTGGTCGCGATGGAGAAGCTCGCCGATGCGTCGCTGCCCGCCGGCTACGCGCATGAATGGACCGGCATCGCCTATCAGCAGAAAGCCGCCGGCAGCACCGCCGCGCTCGTCTTCGGCATGGCGGTGGTGTTCGTCTTCCTCGTGCTCGCCGCGCAATACGAGAGCCTGACGTTGCCGCTCGCGATCATCCTGATCGTGCCGATGTGTCTGCTCGCCGCAATGACCGGCGTGAACCTGCGGGGCATGGACAACAACGTCCTCACGCAGATCGGCTTGGTCGTGCTGATTGCGCTCGCCGCGAAGAACGCGATCCTCGTGGTCGAGTTCGCCAAGCAGGCCGAGGAACAGGACGGCCTCACCCCGGTCGAGGCCGCAGTGCGCGCGGCGAAGGACCGGTTGCGGCCGATCCTGATGACGAGCTTCGCGTTCATCCTGGGCGCAGTGCCGCTGGTGATCGCGACCGGTGCCGGTGCGGAACTCCGCCAGGCGCTCGGGACCGCGGTGTTCTTCGGGATGATCGGCGTGACCGGGTTCGGCCTGCTCTTCACCCCCACCTTCTATGTCGTCGCACGGGCGCTGGCGCTGCGGTTCGAACGCGGCAAGCCAGCCCCAGAGACCAACGGTCCCGCCACGACCCTTCAGCCAGCCGAATAGGACCAGCATCATGAAGTCCGCCCTCCTCGCGAGCCTCTCGGCGCTGACGCTCGCCGCCTGCGCCGCCGGCCCCGACTATGTCGCACCGATCACCCCACCCAAGGCAGCGGCGTCGTTCGTCACTGCGAATGCTGCCACCGTCACGACCGCGCCCGACAACGACTGGTGGCGTATGTACCGCGACCCGGTCCTCGACGGCCTCGTCGCGGACGCGCTAACAGCCAACACCGACCTCCGCGTCGCCGTCGCCCGCCTCGACAGCGCCCGCGCGTCGTTGCGCGGTGCGAAGACCGACCGCGAGCCGCAGGTAAACGCGGGCGCGAGCGGCAATTACGCGCGCACCTCGCAACTCCAGAACCTGCCCGGTCTCGACCGTGAGCGCGCAACCTACGACGTAGGCCTGGACGTCAGCTACGAGGTCGATCTCGCCGGCCGAGTCCGCCGCAACGTCGAAGCAGCCCGCGGTGACGTCGGCGCCGCGCAGGCCGATGCGGACGCCGTCCGCGTCTCGATCGTCGCGGCAACAACCCGCGCCTATGTCGATGCAGCCTCGTCCGCCGAACGTCTCGCGGTCGCGCGGCGGATCGTCGACCTGCTCGACAAGTCGAACACACTGACCGGCAAGCGCGTCGACGCCGGTCGTGCAGCCCGCCTCGACCAGGTCCGGATCGCCGCCCTGCGCGACCAGCGCGCCGCCAACATCCCACAAATCGAAGCCGAGCGTCAGGCCGCACTCTTCCGCCTCGCCACGCTAACCGGCCGCACCCCGCAGGACCTGCCCGCAACCGCCGGCGCGCGTACCACCACGCCGCGCCTGGACCAGCCGATCCCGATCGGCGACGGCGCGGCGCTGCTCGCCCGCCGCCCCGACGTCCACGCCACCGAACGCCGGCTTGCGGCAGCGACGGCGCGGATCGGCGTGCAGACCTCGCAACTCTATCCGCAGATCTCGCTCGGTGGGTCGATCGGCTCGACCGCGCTCAGCGTTGGCGACATCTTCACCGGCGGCCCGATCCGCTGGCTGCTCGGGCCCCTGCTGAACTGGTCACTCAACCAGTCGGCGGCCCGCGCGCGCATCGCCGGCGCCGAGGCGGACTCGCGCGGCGCGCTCGCCAATTTCGACGGCAGCGTCCTCACCGCACTTGAGGAAACCGAGACCGCGCTGTCGAACTACGCCCGCGAACTCGATCGCCGCACGCAGTTGCAGTCCGCGCACGACAACGCCGCCACCGCCGCGCGCATCACCCGCGCACGCCAGCGCGAAGGCCAGATCGACTTCCTCGATGTCCTCGACGCCGAGCGGACATTGGCGGACACCGACACCGACCTCGCCGCCGCCGACTCGCGGATCGCGGGGGCGCAAGTCGACCTGTTCCGTGCGCTCGGTGGTGGCTGGCAGGCGCCGAACCGACCCGCTGCGTGACGAATTCCACCCAATGGGCGGTGCCTCGATGATCATTAGCCTGTAAAGGAGAACTAACCTGAGTTAAAAATTCAACGGTGGACGGAATGCAGCATGGCCGGTGACATTGAGCACACGGATCCGAACGTAGCAGCTTGGCGTGCGCAGGTTATGTATCACGAGGATCGGGCCGCGCAGGAACGAGTGCTTGCCGTTTCCGCGCGAACGGAGGCGGCGTACGCCGCTCATCTCGCGCTCAGCGAGCGACATCTGCACCTAGCTGCCACAGCCGAGCTGGTCGCCGACATGCCTGATGCCGAAGCGCCGCACAGTTCGTCGCTAGAGCAAACCGGCGTGCTGATCCGCCGAAGCTACGGCGAAATCGGATAGTGGCCCATCCAACCGGGTGATGTCAGGCGATGTCGGCCTTGCCGAGGTTGATCTTGTCGTAGAGCGCTAGCAACGCGGTCACTTCCTCGACCACGGTCTCCTGCTCCGCCCGCCAGCGCGCGGTGGCGTCGTGCGACGGGATACCATCCTGCCCGTCATGCAGGGTAAACCCTTGGTCTATCAGCCAGATCGCGTCGCTCGCCCGCGAACGCTGTCGTCGCAGGTGATAGACCCATTGCTCGATTATCCCCGAAGGTACCAGTCTATCCAGATCGCCCATGACGCCGCGGTAGGGCAACGCCGACGCCAATACCAGCCTTCCGAAATTTCGGCGAAACATCCACGTCTTGCTGCGGTTACTGGCGTTAACCCTGTCGAGAAATTCTGCCGCAACATAGCCGGCGCAACACGGTGATCATGGACTTCCTGCCGCACCCTTCCGTGATCGAACGCCGCATGGATGATCAGTCCGTACTGGCGATGCGTGCGCCAACCCCGATCATCGCGCAGATGCATGAGGAACTGGCGCTGCTGTACCGCGAACAACTGATTGCCCTGCTGGAACGGTAATCCGAATTGGATGCGACGACGGGCCGACCGCGGCTAGGAACCGTTACATGACTCTTCCCGACACCCGCCCCGATCTTGAAACCACACGATCGCTCTGGATCGGCACCTATGCCGGCGGTGGCGGCGCGGGCGTCTATCCGCTCAGTAGAACTGGCGTGCTTGGCGCTCCATATCCGAACGCACGCAACGCATCGTTCGGCACCTATTCATCGCGGTTCGATGTTCATTACCTGGTCGACGAGCAGGACGACGGCGCGCTCGGCGTCCATCGTCGCACCGCCTCGGGCTGGGTCCGGCTGGCGCACGTCCCGGTCGGTGGCGCAGCACCGTGCCATGTCGCGCTGGATCGCACGCAATCCGTCATCGCGGTCGCGAACTACGCGAGCGGCAGCGTCTCGGTGTTCTGGCTCGATCCGCAGAGCGGGCTGCCGGTCGGCCAGCCGGTGGTGCACCCCAATAGCGGCAGCGGGCCAAACCCCGAACGCCAGCAATCACCGCATGCGCACTGGGTCGGCTTCGGCCTCGACAACCGGTTCTTGTATGTCGCGGATCTCGGCACCGATGAAGTGCTCGCCTTCGCATTCGACGCGGAACGGGCAACGTTTGGAGAGCCGTGTACTGCGCTCAAGGCCGTGCCTGGATCAGGACCGCGCCACCTGTTTTTCCACGAGCAGCACCCGCAATCGGCGTATCTTATCTGCGAACTCGACAGCACGCTTCTCGCGCTCGACGTTCAGGGTAGCGATCTGAAGCCCCGCATGTCACTATCGACCCTCCCCGCAGGCTGGCAGAGCGCGAACATCGTCGCGCACATCGGTGCCAACGCCGCGGGCGACCGGCTGTACGTCTCCAACCGCGGCCATGACAGCATCGCGGTCTTCGCGTTGAACGAAGACCGCGATCCCACACTCCTCCAGCATGTCGCCAGCGGAGGCGCATCGCCGCGCTTCTTCATGGTGTTGGAAGAGGAAAACCGAATGATCGTCGTCCACGAACGCAATCAGCGCGTGACGATGCTCGATATCCTGCCGGACGGGACGCTCGCCTCGACCGACTTCGCGGTGCACGTCCCCGGCGCCGCGTATGCCTTCGTCGCCTAGCTGACGCTGGCGATCAGCAGCGTCAGTTCGGTACGGACCGGGTTGTCGTCGATGCGGATGGGCTTCACCGCACGGCGCTTGACGGGATAGGACGCGCGCACTGCGTCGCACAGATCCTTGACCGAGACGCGCACGCACGCCCCTTCGTCGCAGACCAGGCGCGGCGTGCTGATCGATTGGATGCAGGTCGTCGGCGTACCGGCCCAGGCTGGCGCCGCGCTCGACAAAAGGCATGCGGCTGCGATCCGCAAAACGGTGTTCTTGGTCATCATGGTAGCTGGCCCCCCACAGGCAGTTCGTATCTGGTAAAGCGACCGTTAGGGGCCAAGTGGTTGCGATAACGTTTCAATCGGCGGGCAATCGTACGACGGCCCGCCGGTGGTAAGAAAACGACAACCGAAGCGATCAATCCGCCGCGATCGGTCCTTGCGGCGGACTGGCACGGCGCGTGAACCAGACGATGATCACCATCGCGAGGCACAGCCAGGCCGAGACGCGGAACAGGTCGGTCGACGCGAGCAGATACGCCTGCGCCACCATCTGCCGCGTAATCGCACCCGCCGCCTGCACGTCGGTCAGCCCCATCCGCGTCAGCGCACCCTGCGCCATCTGGTACGGCGAACCGGTCCCGATCGCTTCCGACAACCGGCTCTGGTGCAGCGTCTCGCGACGATCCCAGGCGGTCGTGATGATCGACGCGGCGAAGCTGCCCGAGGTGATGCGCGCAAAGTTCGAGATGCCCGTCGCCGACGGCAGCCGCTCGGCCGGGATACGGTCGAGCGAAATCGTCAGCATCGCGAGGAAGAACGTGCTCATCGCGATCCCCTGCACCATCAGCGGCAGCATCAGGTCGTAGAAGCTCGCACCCGTCGTGTAGCCCGAGCGCAGGTAATAGGAGTAGCCGAACGACGCGAACGCCACCGTGGCGAGGATGCGCGCGTCGATCTTGCCGCTCAGCCGCGCGACGAACGGCGTCAGGATCACCGCCACCGCGCCCGATGGCGCCGCGACCAGCCCTGCCCAGGTCGCGGTGTAGCCGAGCTGCGTCTGCAACCAGAGCGGCAGCAGCAGCGTGTTGGCGAAGAACACAGCATAGCCGAGGCAGAACGCGATCGTCCCGATCGTGAAGTTGCGGCTCTTGAACAGCGACAGGTTCACCGCCGGGTTGGCGTCGGTCAGCTCCCAGATAATCCAGCCGACAAAGCCGATCGCGGCGACGACCGCGGCGATGACGATGCGGTCGGCGGCGAACCAGTCGTCGTTCTTGCCGAGATCCAGCACGATCTGCAGCGCGCCTACCCAGATCACCAGCAGGATCAGCCCGACCTGGTCGATCGGCAGCTTCCGCGTCGGCGTGTCGCGCTTGCCGAGCTTGTTCCAGCACACGAACGCGCAGAACATCCCGAACGGCACGTTGATTAGGAAAATCCAGCTCCAGTGATAATTGTCGGAGATGTAGCCGCCGAGGATCGGCCCCATGATCGGCGCGACCAGCGTGGTCATCGACCAGATGCCGAGCGCGGTAGAGCGCTTATGGACGGGGAAAATCGCGATCAGTAGCGCCTGGCTGCCGGGGATCATCGGCCCGGATACCGCGCCCTGGAGGATGCGGAAGCCGATCAGCGAGGGCAGGTCCCACGCGATCCCGCACAGGAACGACGCGATCGTGAACAGGAAGACGGACACGCAGAACGTCCGCACCACCCCGAACCGGCCCATCAGCCACCCGGTCAGCGGCACCGCGACGCCGTTAGCGACCGCAAACGCCGTGACGATCCAGGTCGAGTTGTCGCTGGAAACGCCGAGATTGCCCGCGATGGTGGGAAGCGAGACGTTGGCGATCGTCGTGTCGAGCACCTGCATGAAGGTGCCGAGCGCGAGCGCGAATGCGGTGAGGGCTAGCGAGCCGCCGACGAGAGGGGCGGGACCGGCGCCGGAGGGGGCTGCCATCAGGTAGCACTCCGTTCAGGGAGCCAAATCCCAACCAATCCACCACCCCGGCGAAGGCCGGGGCCCAGTTGGGAGACGAGGCTAACGGAAGGCAGCGCGCCGTTACGACCACCTCTCCAACTGGGCCCCGGCCTCCGCCGGGGTGGTGCAGTATGAAGCGCGGTGGGCAGCGACAAGCTTGTTTCCCCGCAAAGGCGGCGACCCAGACTGGGCTCCCGCCTTCGCGGGAGAACAAAGAAGAAGGGACCGGATCCCACTAGCGGCCACCGCACAATCATCACCGGTTAGCCGCAATGATCTGGCGGATCTTCGCATCGACCGCGGCATCCCCCTGCCCAGTCGCAAGCCCCTTGTACGCCGCCACCGCAGGCCGCCCGACCATCGTCCCCGACTTGTCCGCGGTATCGACGATCGCGTTCACCGACAGCCCGACCCGCAGCGGATTACGTCGCAGCCCACCCTTGTCGAGCGCGATGCGCACCGGCACGCGCTGCGTGATCTTGATCCAGTTCCCGCTCGCGTTCTGCGGCGGCAACAGAGCGAACGCATTACCGCTACCCGCACCGAGCCCGACGACATGGCCGTGATACACTAGGTCGTCCCCGTACATATCCGCCGTCACCGTCGCCGCCTGCCCGATCCGCAGATCGCGCAACTGAGTCTCCCGGAAGTTCGCATCGACCCAGACCCGGTCGAGCGGCACCACCGCCATCAGCGGCATCCCCGCCGAAACCTGCTGCCCAAGCTGCACGGTGCGTTGCGCGACGACGCCGTCGATCGGCGCCACCACGTGCATGTGACTCCGCGTGATCGCCGCGCGACGATAGGCCGCGATCGCCGCCAGCACCGCCGGGTTGTTCGACACCGTGGTGCCGACCACGCCGTTGCGCGACTGCGCCTGCTGGCTGCGCGCGAGTTGCAGCGTCGCGCTCGCGACCTTCACCTGGTCCGCGGCATGGCTCAGTTCCTCGCCCGAGATCGCGCCTTCCGCGGCCGCGCCACGACGACGCGCGAGGTCGTTCCGCGCCCGCGCCAGTTCGGCCTCCGCCTGCACGACCGCAGCCCCGGTCTCGTTCACCTTCGAGAAGTCCGACCGCGTAGCCCGTACCGCGCGCGCGAGTTCCGCCTCCGCCGACGCCACGCCGACATCGGCAGTCGCAGCGTCGAGGTCGATCAACGGCTGGCCCGCCTTCACGACTTGCGTATTGTCGGCATGGATCGCGGTCACCTGCCCCGGATCGCGCGCGGTGATCGCCACCACGTCGCCCGCGACATAGGCATCGTCGGTCTCCTGCTCAGGCGCGGCGAGCAGGAAGTGGAACACCGCCCACACGATCGCGCCGATCACGACCACCACGCCGAGGATCGTCAGCGCGCGCTTCCGTGCGCGCGGATTGCCAGCCGGAGCCGCGGCAGGCGCTGGCGTTTGCGTATCGGTCATCGCGTCATCCCCTGAAAATCGTAACCACCACCCAGCGCCAGCACGAGCTGCACGCGCTGTTGCGCGGCATCGGCGGCGAGGTCGGCATCGGCCTGTTCGGCGGCCAGCGTGCGAACATCGTTGTCGACCAGATCGAGCCGGCTATCGAGGCCGCTCGACACGCGGATCGCGTTCAGCCGCCCGGTCTCGGCATAGCCGCGCACCACCTCGCGCTGTCGCTGCCGGTCGGCGTCGAGCGCCCCGATCCGCGCAACCGCGTCCCCCGCCTCGCGCACCGCACCGATCACCCGGTCGTTATAATCCGCGGTCGCCAGATCGAGCGCCGCGGTCGCGCCCGCGAGATCCGCCTTCAACCGGCCATTGTCGAAGATCGGCAGATGGACCGCGGGCCCGACGCCGACCGTGCCCGCATCGAGCGAGAACAGATTGCCGAGCCCGACCGCCTGGAACCCCGCGAGCGCCGCCAGATTGACGTTCGGATAGAACGCTTTGCGCGCAACCTGACGCCCGGCGGCCGCAGCCTCGATCCGCGCCTGCGCAGCCGCGATATCGGCACGTCGCGCGAGCAGGTCGGCGGGCACGGTCTTGGGCAACGGCAACGCCGCATCGAGCCGCAACGCCGTCGCGCCGATCGTCGCCGGGTAATCCGCGCCACGCCCGGCCAGCGCCGCCAGTGCATTCTTCGCGAGCACCTGCGCCGCCTGCGCGCGCAGCAACGCCTGCCGCGCCTGCGCCAGCAGAGTCGTCGCCGCCTGTGCGTCGAGCTTGCTCGCGAGGTTGTTGCGGATTCGCACGTTCACCAGCCGCAGCGAATTCTGGCGCGTAGCGATCGTCCGCTGCGCGATGCCAGCCTGCGCCTCGGCACGTTCGAGATCGATATAGGTCTGCACGACCGCCCCCGACAGCGCCATCCGCGCCGCGGCGACGTCGAGCGAAGCCGCACGCACCGACGCCCGCGCGCCCTCGATCGCGGCCTTCTGGCGCCCGAACAGATCGAGGTTCCAGCTGAGGTTCGCCGCGGTCGACCCGACGAACCGCGTCGACCCGGCATAGGGCGGCGGGATCGTATAGCGACCACTCAGTCGCGCGAGTTGCTCCTGCGCATCGAGCGTCACGTCGGGGCCATTGTCCGCCCGCCGCGTCGACAGCACCGCCTGCGCCTGCGCGACCCGTGCCAGCGCCGCATCGAGCGACGGGCTGCCCGCGAGCGAATCGCGCACCAGCCGATCGAGTTGCGGATCGCCGAACGACCGCCACCAGTCGACCGCGATCACCGGCGCGGCGTCCGGCGCCAGCCCCAGCGCGGTGGCCGATACCGGCTCCACGACCGTCTTCGACGCCGGGATCGCGCACCCCGCGAGCAGCCCTGCCACCGTGATCGGGGCTAGGGCAGTGCCAATCTTCATGCGCGGCGTCCTTCGGTCAGAGCGTCGTCCAGCGTCGTGCGGAGTTTCTGCATCAGTTCGATCAGCTTCTCGATTTCAGCCCGGTCCCAGCCCGTCAGCAGGGTGTTCCAGTATTCTATGATCTTATCGCGACACCGGATCGCGACTGCCTCGCCGTCGGCCGTCAGTTCGAGATTCAGCACGCGCCGGTCGTCGCTCGCCCGCGACCGCGTGACCCAGCCATTCTGCTCCATCGCGTCGACCAGCCGCGTCGTCGCACCCTTGTCATGCGAAAGATCCCGCGCGAGGTCGGCACACGTCGCCGCCCGGCCTGCGAGGATGGACATGAGCGCCGACCACTGCGTCCCCGACAGACCCTCCGCCGCGAACACCGGCTCGATAAGGCTCTGCCCGATCTGATGGATTCGCCGCGCGAGGTAGCCGAGCGAGCAGTCCGGTCCGAATTCCGATTTGGTGTAGAACGCCATTTCATTGCCATGGCAACCATTGCCCAGGCAGTCAATTGCACGTTTTGCATGTTGAGGTGAAGACAGCGGACGTTCGTGGTGTGGCCGCCCGCGGCACAACAGGTCGTCCAAGCGCGCTCGCCCACCCTCCGTCATCCTGACGAAAGTCAGGACCCAGGGTACCGAGGATCGTCCGTCATGGCTCTGGGTCCTGACTTTCGTCAGGATGACGGCGTGGCGACCCGCGACTTGACGCCGACCCGGCCGCGAATACGGAAAAGGGCCACCCGCATGAGCGGATGACCCTTTCGCCATTCCAACGATCTAAACGCCCCCGATCAGAAGCGGATCTTGATCGAGCCCTTGTACGACTGGTTCGACACGTCCTTGCGCTCGACGGTGGTGTCCGCACCGATCGAGATGTCGACGCTGTCGCCGACCAGCGTCAGCCCCGCGCTGATCTCGCCCCAGTTCTTGTCCTGCCCGGCCAGCGCGAACAGTGCGTTCGGGCCGATCCCGCCGACGAAGTTCGCGCCGAACACGCCCGGCGTCGACTGGAAGTCATGGACGTAGTTCGCCGCAGCATAAGGCCGGAACGAACCACTGCCGCTGAGCACCAGCCCGGCGCGACCCTGCAGGCTGTCGAAGCTGTCGCGATCGACGAACAGGGCTGGTCCGCCGCCATTCTCGATCGACTTGCCGAAGCCGATATGGCTCGCGCGCATCGACACGCGCGGGCCGACCTTGAGCATCGACAGGTCGAACGCCTTGCCGAGCCCGACCTCACTGACCACGGTCAACGCATTGTCGGTGCCGCGCAGGCGGTAGCTGGTGCCGACGAAGCCCACATTGCGATCGGTCTTGGCGACGAACGCGCCCGCGCTGAACTGCGTATCGAGGACGATCCCCGATGCGGTCTCCAGCTTGCCGTACAGCGTGCCCTGGAACAGCTCGCCCTTCGCGCGCTGCGCGATCCCGCCGGTCGTTCCGTCGGTATTGGTGTACGAGAACGAGAAGCCGATCACGCCGCCCTCGCCCGCCTGCTTTTCAAGCCCCACAGCCGCGAAGTAACCGTCGAACTTGTCGTGCCCGCCGAACGGATTGGTCCCCGGCATCGACCGGCTCTTACCGTCGATATAGCCACCCGCGATGAAGCCGCTCATGTCGTCGGGCAGACGACCCTGCTGCAAGACGGTGCCGCTCGAGTCGCTCATCGTGTCCTGCCCGCCCGGCAGGTCGCTCGCCATCAGCGAGGCCACCTGGACCGGCTTGCCGATCAACGCGAGCGTACCGCCGAGACCGCCACGCGTGTCGATCTGCGCGATGTGATCCCGGTAGAAGCGCGACATCGTGTCGATCGACGCGACGCCGAGGCTCGACTTGAGCGTCTCGGCCCGCGGCGCAAGGCCCTCGAGCGTCGAGCGGATCGTCGCTGCGTTCTGCAGGTCGAGCGAGCCATATACCCCACTCAGCGCCGCATAGTTGGAGCGATTCTGGTCGAGCAGCCCGGCATAGGCCGACTGGACCGGCGTCGCATCGACGACGTTGCGATACTGACCCGCGAGGATCCGCACCTGCACCGCATTGGCACTGTAGACATAGCTCGGTGTCAGGATCGCGCTGAGCGGGGTCGCCGCACCGAACGCGCCCGTGATGCCGCCCTGTGCGGTCAGGATCGTGTAGAGATCGTTATACCGCACGGTATAGCCGGCGACCGGCGCGAACCCGACGCGACCGCTAAGGCTGACGATGCCGTTGGTCGCGGCCCCTGCCGCGTTGAACGTCGTCGCCGCGAAGGCGAGCTTGTCCGAGGTGCCGTTCGGGCCGAGATCGACCAGCAGGTTGGTGCTGGAGGCGAGCACGCCGTTGCCGCCGATCGTCAGCGTGCCGATCGTCCCCGTCGTGCCGGGTGCGATCATCCCGGCAACGCTGGTGAAGAACGGCGTGTTGATCCGCCCCGAACCAGTCAGCATGCCGGCCAGCATGAAGTAATCGCCGGGCGTCGAAATCACGCCATCGTTCTGGACGACGCCGGTCACCTGGTTGATCGCCATCAGGCTGGTGAGTGACCCTGCCGACGTTACCGCCAACTTCGCCGTGCTGCCCGCGACGGTGAACTTGTCGACCGTCACCGCAGAGTTCAGCGTGGTCGTGCCTGCCGCCGACAGCGTGACGTCGTAATAGCGTGCGCTACGCTGCGTCGTGCGATCGGGATCGATGTTGTTGGGCACGAAATTGCTCGCGCCCGGCAGGCCGTTGGCGAGCGTCGGCGACAGTACCGCCAGTGCTACGGCATCACCGCCAGCGCCAATGCTACCCGCCTGCGCGATGCTCTCCGCGCTACCGCCGAGCGTCGCGATATCCACGCTGGTCTTCTGCGCGATCGCCTCGACGATCTTGCCTTCGCCGACCGAACCCGGTGCGCCCTTATTCGCAACCGCGCCGCCCGCCGTCGCTGCCGTCGTCGTGGTCACGGCGTTGGTCGGAACCGGCTTGCCGTCGACATAGGTGACGTTGGTCTTGATATCGAAGCAGACGTCGATGCCTTCGCCTGGCTCCTGATCGCAGACCTGGCCGAACTTGTTCGCGTCGCCGGCGATCCCTGCGCCGGTGGTGGTCGGCATGCCGTTGACCAGCTTGCCGTCGACGATGATCTGGTAGTTCGGATCGAGCGCGGTCACCCAGTGCGACGCGTCGGTCCACAGGCCGTCGCCCGTCTTGGTCTGCGCATAACGATACGGGTTGTTCGCGGCGATATAGTCCGAGAACAGATAGAGCGGCTGGTAGAAGCTGGTCGTGCCATAGGCGCCGAACGGCTGCGCGTTGAAGAAGCGGTTGCCGCCCGACAGGACGCCGATGACCACCTGCTTGGCGAAGGTGCGGTCGAGGATCAGCGGGCCGCCCGAATCGCCGCCGGCCGTCGTGCCTTCCTTGGCGAGCGGGGCATCCTTGAAGATGTTGAAGTCGTACGGGCTGGCCGCCGCGGTGCCGCGACGAGGATCGTCGAAGTCGAGCTGGTATAGATTCTGTGGGCGGCCGCTGGTCGAGCCGAACAGGAATGCATCGCGGTCATCGAAGGAGCCGAGGATACCGATCGTGTTCTCGGCGATGCGGCGGCGGTAATCGATGCCGTTGGTATCGCCGACGAGCGTGCCACCCTGGCCGCTGCGACCATAGCCCGTGATCGTGACGTGATAGCCCGTGCCGGTGGTGTCGCCGATCGTCGCAGGCGCGGGCAGTGCCGACAGCAGCAGCGCCCAGGTCGGCACGTTGGCCGCCGGCGTATCCAGCGTCGCGATCGCGACGTCGCCCTGCAGGAAGTTCTGCGCGAGACCTAGCTTCAGCGAGTCGGCGTTATAGACGACCTGGTTGACGTTATAGAGGAAGTTGGCGGTGTTGGTCTTGTACTGCTGCGTGTTGACCGCCCCGGTCGCGGTGGTCGGCAGGAACCAGTCGAGCAGGGCCGGACGGTTGTTCTGCTGGAAACCGAACGCGATCGGAATGCCACCGCCTTGTGCACCATAGCCCCACGGATTCTGCGCGCCCGTGCCGGCACCATTCTCGTTCACGCAGTGCGCGGCGAAGATCACCGTGCGTGGATTGATCAGCGTCCCCGTGCACAGGCCGATGCTGCCGCCGCCCGACGATATCGTCATCTGGCCGACGCCGTTCACCCCGTTGCCGGGATCCTGCGCCGTGGTCGGCGTCCCCGGCGCCGAGATCACGATGTTCGGTTCGGACACGACATGGGCGGGGTTCAGCGCGCTTCCATAAGCGATCGCTTCGGGGCGCGGCAGACGATCTTGCGCAGCCGCGATCGACGGCAGCGCCGCCGCGGCGAGCAACGCCGTCGAGGTCAGCAAGGCCGCGCGTGCATGGCGCGATCCGGTGCGTGCGCCGCGCGTGCGCGAGGTAGCGATAGTCGTCACGTTACATCCCCTTGTCCGCGCCACCCGCTCTGGGACGTACGCCAATGTGACGAGGGTATGCAGACCATTTTGGGAACGCAATCAATGACTACGCTTCGTTCCCGTTATTGTAATATTCCGTCGTGAACGTTGTAAAATTGTCACCGCGAGGCCGTTCTGGGCCATTCCATGTTTCACTGCGCCGCGAGCGTTACTGCTTCCTCGGTTGGCTCAGGATTGGGTATTGTCAGGCACCCGCCGGAGGAGTGTCCGCCAGTTCGTCGAGACAATGCGCCAGTAACGCTGCCATCAGGTATCGCTGCTGACCGTCGGCGATCGCTAACGCGTTTTCGATTGCGTCACGGAGAATCTGGGTGTCGTCGGTATTGTCGCCCATGCCCTGTGTTCGGGTATGATGCGACGCCGCGCAATGTGAGAGGTTATCCTCGCCGTTACCAACCTGAGTTAGTATCTAAAATGACAAGATTTTTGCTAGCGTGTCGCAACCGCGATCTGTCATGTTAGCGCATGGCAATCGACACCGACTCGGCCCGCACCGCGGAAAACCTCCTCACGGTACGTGACATGCGCGGGGACATATTTCCCAGCGAGATTTTCGACGAACACGCGTGGAACATGCTGTTGCGGCTGTTCGTCGCCGAAGCCCGTGACGAGGCCATTACCGCACCTGACCTCATAGCGCTTACGAAGACGCCGCCCGCGGTAGGCCAACGCTGGCTCGCCCATCTCGTCGCGGACGCGCAGATCGAGCCCTATTCGGACGGCGGTACGATAGCGCTCACCCGTTCCGCGGTCGATCGCATGAACCTGTTCCTGCGACGCGCAGCCGGCGTCCATCAAAGCGATGGTCCCGCCTGACGCGCCAGTGCACTCGTCCACTCGGCAACGCGAAGGCGGAATAACCGGCCCACGGCACTCCCGCGCCCTTCCCCGATGCGCTCCCCCTTGCTAAGGCCCTCCCGGTAACAGCATTTTTCGCTCGGTCCCCGACGCGCCCGCGTGGCCTATACGGCTGCTTTCCCCTCGGCGCCCGGCGGCCCGACGCCCACGGGAAGGACCCCTATGACTGCCATCGGCCAGGACACCCTCAAGACCCGCACCAGCCTCTCCACCGGCGGCAAGTCGTACGACTATTACAGCCTCGCCAAGGCGTCGGAACAGCTCGGCGACATCAGCCGCCTGCCCTTCTCGATGAAGGTGCTTCTCGAGAACCTGCTCCGCTTCGAGGACGGCGTGACCGTCACGCGCGAGGATATCCAGGCGATCGTCGACTGGCAGAAGGAGCGTCGCAGCGACCGCGAAATCCAGTATCGCCCCGCCCGCGTACTGATGCAGGACTTCACCGGCGTCCCCTGCGTGGTCGATCTCGCCGCGATGCGCGATGCGATGACCAAGCTCGGCGGCAACCCCGAGAAGATCAACCCGCAGGTCCCCGTCCACCTCGTCATCGATCACTCGGTGATGGTCGACGAGTTCGGCACGCCCCAGGCGTTCCATGACAACGTCGATCTTGAATATGAGCGCAACATCGAGCGCTACGAGTTCCTCAAGTGGGGCAGCAAGGCGCTCGACAACTTCCAGGTCGTCCCCCCCGGCACCGGCATCTGCCACCAGGTGAACCTCGAATATATCGGCCAGGCCGTCTGGTCGTCGGCGTCGTCGGGTGACCATGGCGACGGCACGATGATCGCGTATCCCGATACGCTGGTCGGCACCGACAGCCACACGACGATGATCAACGGCTTGGGCGTGCTCGGCTGGGGCGTCGGCGGGATCGAGGCCGAGGCCGCGATGCTCGGCCAGCCCGTCTCGATGCTGATCCCCGAGGTCGTCGGCTTCAAGCTGCTCGGCAAGCTGAACGAGGGCATCACCGCCACCGATCTCGTGCTGACCGTCACGCAGATGCTGCGCGCCAAGGGCGTGGTCGGCCGCTTCGTCGAGTTCTTCGGCCCCGGCCTGTCGTCGATGACGCTCGCCGACCGCGCGACGATCGCCAACATGGCGCCCGAATACGGCGCGACCTGCGGCTTCTTCCCGATCGACGACAAGACGCTCGATTACATGCGCCTTACTGCGCGTTCGGACGAGAACGTCGAGTTGGTCGAGGCCTATGCCAAGGCCAACGGCTTCTGGCGCGACGAGAATGCCGAGGACCCCGTCTTCACCGACACGCTCGAACTCGACATGGGCACTGTCGTCGCCAGCCTCGCCGGCCCGAAGCGCCCGCAGGACCGCGTCAGCCTCAACAAGGTCGACGAGGTGTTCAACAGCGACCTCCACAAGCTGTACCACAAGGAGCAGCCCGCCCGCGTCGCGGTCGAGGGTCGCGAGCATGACATCGGCGACGGCGACGTCGTGATCGCCGCGATCACCAGCTGCACCAACACCTCGAACCCGTCGGTGCTGGTCGCCGCCGGTCTCGTCGCGCGCAAGGCCAACGCACTCGGCCTGAAGTCGAAGCCGTGGGTGAAGACCTCGCTCGCCCCCGGTTCGCAGGTCGTCACCGACTATCTCGACAAGGCTGGCCTGACCGCGGACCTGAATGCGCTCGGCTTCAACCTCGTTGGCTATGGCTGCACCACCTGCATCGGCAACTCGGGTCCGCTGGCGCCTGCGATCTCGGCCGCGATCAACGAGAACGACCTCGTTGCCGCGTCGGTACTCTCGGGCAACCGCAACTTCGAAGGCCGCGTGTCGCCCGACGTCCGCGCCAACTTCCTCGCATCGCCGCCGCTGGTCGTCGCCTATGCGATCAAGGGCACCGTCACGACCGACATGATCGAGACGCCGCTGGGCCAGGGTTCAGACGGGCGGGACGTGTATCTGCGCGATATCTGGCCGACCAACGAGGAAGTCCGCACGACGATGGACGCCAACATCGACGCCGGCATGTTCGGCGCGCGGTACGGCGACGTCTATGCGGGCGACGCCAAGTGGCGCGAGATCGACGTCACGGGCTCGGACACGTACCAGTGGCGCGCCGGGTCGACCTATGTCGCCAACCCGCCCTACTTCGACGGCCTGTCGATGACCCCCGCCCCCGTGCAGGACATCATCGACGCCAAGCCGCTCGCGATCCTCGGCGATTCGATCACCACCGATCACATCTCGCCGGCCGGTTCGATCAAGGCCGACAGCCCCGCGGGCCGCTTCCTGCAGGAGCATCAGGTCAGCAAGGCGGACTTCAACAGCTACGGCGCGCGTCGCGGCAACCATGACGTGATGATGCGCGGCACCTTCGCCAACATCCGCATCAAGAACGAGATGGTCCCCGGCATCGAGGGCGGCATGTCGAAGTACGACGGCGAAGTCATGGCGATCTACGACGCCGCGATGCGCTTCAAGCAGGACGGCACCCCGCTGGTGATCGTCGCCGGCAAGGAATACGGCACCGGATCGTCGCGCGACTGGGCGGCGAAGGGCACCAACCTGTTGGGCGTCCGCGCCGTAATTACGGAGAGCTTCGAGCGCATCCACCGCTCGAACCTGGTCGGCATGGGCGTGCTGCCGCTGCAGTTCGCCGAAGGCACCGATCGCAAGACGCTCGGTCTCGACGGCTCGGAGACGTTCACGATCCTCGACGTCGCGAGCATCCGCCCGCGCCAGGACGTTACGGTCAAAATGACCCGCGCCGACGGGTCGAGCGAGACGTTCCAGACCAAGTGCCGGATCGATACCGTCAACGAGTTGGAATATTTCCTCAACGGCGGCATCCTCCACTACGTCCTGCGCAAGCTGGCCGCGTAAGACTGCCCTACGATCCTCCCCCGCAAGGGGGAGGTGGCGCCGGAGGCGACGGAGTGGGAGGACACGGAACAGAGGTTTCCCCTTCCTCCCCCTCCGTCAGGCAAGCGCCTGCCACCTCCCCCTGGCGGGGGAGGATCGATAGACTTCCAAATCTCAGGTTATTGTCGCGCGTCTCGCGCCGCGATCTCCCGCGCTCCTAGAACAAAAAAAGGCGGGGCGATCGCAAGGATCGCCCCGTAGTTCAGGGAGAAGACCGGGACAGGGGAGACCCGGTCAAATCGCCGTCCACAGGGGGAGAGGGAGCGGCGACGCACTCCCCTTCGCCCCGATATGTTGCAGGGATATGTCGAACGCGGCGAATGACGAACTTTTCACCTGACGAAACCCGAGATCCAAATCCTCCCCCGCCAGGGGGAGGTGGCAGGCGCCAGCCTGACGGAGGGGGAAGATAGGGCAAACCGCTGTTGCGTATCCTCCCCCTCCGTCACCTTCGGCGACACCTCCCCCTAGCGGGGGAGGATTGCAGTTCAGACGGAAAGCGCCCGCCCCGCCACGGCATCCAGCTTCGCCACCAGCGCGGGATCGCGAGCCTCCCGCGCCGTGATGATCGCGCTATCCAGGCACGTATCGATCGGCGAAGCCTCCCGCTCCGCCGGCAACGCGCGCAGCAACGCCATCACCATCGCCCGAGCCTTCGCCGCATTCGCGCCAAGCTGCGCCACGACCTGCGCCACATCGACGCCCGCCTCGTCTTCACGCCAGCAATCGTAATCCGTCACCATGCCGACCAGCGCGTACGGAAGCTCCGCCTCCCGCGCGAGCTTCGCCTCGGGCATCGCGGTCATCCCGATCACGTCGCAGCCCCATTGGCGGTAGAGCCGACTTTCCGCCCGCGTCGAGAATTGCGGGCCTTCCATCGCGAGATAGGTCCCGCGGTCGTCGACCTGCGCGCCCGCCTCACCCGCGGCGTCGGCGGCATAGCGCGACAGACGCGGACAAACCGGGTCCGCCATCGACACATGCGCGACGAGGCCCGTCCCGAAAAAGCTAGACGGCCGCCCCTTGGTCCTATCGATGAACTGGTCGACGACGGTGAAACTCCCCGGCGGCCGCTGCTCGACCAGCGACCCGACCGACGACACCGCCAGCACGTCCGTCACGCCAAGCCGCTTCAACGCATCGATGTTCGCCCGCGCGTTCAGCTCCGACGGCGAGATCCGGTGCCCCCGCCCATGACGCGGCAGGAACGCCACCCCGACATGCCCGACCCGCCCGGTATAGATCGCATCGGACGGCTCGCCCCAAGGCGTCTCAACCGTCTGCCAGCGCCCGTCCTCGATCCCGTCGACCGCGTACAGCCCCGAGCCGCCGATAATACCGATCGTCCAGCCGCTCATTCGGCGAGCGCTCTCGGCCGCGCATAGACGAAGTAGATCACCAGCCCGAGCAGGTTCCACAGCCCGAAATACAGCTGCGTCTTCGAAGGCAGGCTGAAGAAGAGGTACAGGCAGCCGAGGATGCCGATCATGCCGACCAGAGTCGCGGCCGGCGCGCGGAACGTCCGGATCGCATCGGGCGCGCGGCGGCGCATTACCAGCATGCACGCGCAGACCGCGACGAACGCCGCGAGCGTGCCCGCATTGGCTAGCGCGGCGATTTCGGCGAGCGGCAACAGCCCTGCGATCACCGCGACGATCGCCGCCGTGATCCAGGTGATCCGCACGGGAGCGCCGCGCCGCGACACCTTGGCGAGGCTCAGCGGCAGCAGACCGTCGCGTGCCATCGTGAAGAAGATGCGGCTCTGTCCGAACAGGAAGGCAAGCAGCACCGTCGGCAAGGCGATGACGGCCGACGCACCGAGGAAGGTCGCAAACCCCGGCCGACCGATCTCGCGGAGGATCAGCGCGAGCGGCTCTGCGCTGCCGGCAAACCGGGTGTAGGACAGCGCGCCGACCGCAGCGACCGCGACCAGAATATAGATCGCGATGCACGCCACCATCGACCCGACGATTCCGATCGCCAGATCACGGCCGGGGTTCTTCGTCTCCTCCGCCGCCGTCGAGATCGCATCGAAGCCATAGAAAGCAAAGAAGATGATCGCCGCCGCCGCCATGACGCCGCGCTCGGCCCCGTCGGGCTGCACGGCCTTGGGAAAGCCGTAGGGCATGAACGGGTGCAGGTTTGAGCTGTTGAAATAGTGCAGCGCGATGAACACGAACACGGTCAGCGCGATCATCTTCACGCCCACCAGCACCGCGTTGAGCGTCGCACTTTCGCGCGTGCCGAACGACAGCACGCCCGCGACGACCGCGATGATGAAGAGGGCGGGGACGTTGAGGATGCCGCCGAGTTCGGGACTGAGCGTCAGCACCTCGGGAAACCCGAACGCGCCACGCAGCAACGGCGCGGCATAGCCGGACCAGCCGACTGCGACGGTCGAAACCACAAGGGAATATTCGAGGATCAGCGACCAGCCGATCACCCAGGCGATCAGCTCGCCAAGCACGACATAGCTGTAGGTGTACGCGCTGCCCGAGGCGGGAATCATGGTCGCCATCTCGGCATAAGCGAGCGCCGCGCAGGCACAGATCCCGCCGGCGATGATGAAGGAAAGGATGACTGCAGGCCCAGCGAGCCCTGCGCCGACGCCGATCAGCGTGAGGATGCCCGTGCCAACGATCCCGCCGACGCCCATCGCCACGAGGTGCGGCCACGACAAGGTCCGCGCGAGCTGATGCTCGGGCGGCTGCTCGGTGACGATTTTTCGGCGAAACAGACTGGCCACGGATATCCCCTCTTGTTGCGCGGGGAGTGGCACAGGACGGGACCGGGGGGCAAGGCCAGCAGCTAACCACCAACCCCAGCGAAAATCTTGTCCCCGGCGGAGGCCGGGGTCCAGTTGGCAAGGTCATCGTGGCGATGCGCAGCGCAATGTCGGCAGCGTCTCCCAACTGGGCCCCGGCCTTCGCCGGGGTGGTAGAAGGGGTGACGAAATCGAACGGCAGTCCGCTCGTCCTTGTTCTCCCGCGAAGGCGGGAGCCCAGCCTGGGTCCCCGCCTTCGCGGGGACACAAACTAGCTAACGCTGGAACTCAAACGGTGAAGCTTTCCCCGCACCCGCAAGCGCCCTTGGCGTTGGGATTCTGGAACACGAAACCCGCGGTGAAGTCGTCCTCGACCCAGTCCATCGTCGACCCGATCAGGTACAGAATCGACCCGCCATCGACGAACAAGGTCCCCCCCGGCGTATCGATCCGTTCGTCGAACGGCTTGGCCTCGGTGACGTAATCCACCGAATAGGCCAGCCCCGAACACCCACGCTTAGGCGTCGACAGCTTCACCCCGATCGCATCCTCCGGAGCCCGAGCCATCAGGTCGGCGATCCGCGCATGCGCCGTCGCCGTGAGGTTCAGCGCCGCCGGCCGTGCTCGCAATGTCGTCGCCATCATCGTCCTTCCTTCCCCCTCCCGTAAGCGGGAGGGGCCGGGGGTGGGCTCCCGGCCAGCCACTCATAACCGTCGTTCGCGAGGTGAGCGCGTGCCCACCCCCTGCCCCCTCCCGCCTGCGGGAGGGGAAGCAGAAGTTACAGCATGCCCAGCTCGAGCTTAGCCTCGTCCGACATCTTCTGCGGATCCCAGGGCGGATCCCAGACCAGGTTCACTTCCGCAAACCCGACCCCCGGCACCGACCCGACGCGCATCTCGACCTCCGCCGGCATCGACTCCGCGACCGGACAGTTCGGCGTCGTCAGCGTCATCGCCACCACCGCGTGCCCGTCCTCGGTCACCTCGACGCCGTAGATCAGCCCCAGGTCATAGATGTTCACCGGGATCTCGGGATCGTAGATCTCCTTCAGCGCATCGATGATCGCATCGTACACCGCACCACCGGGCTCGCCGGGCGAGTCCACCTGCGGCTTCTGCGCCAGGAATCCGGCAAGATAATCGCGTTTCCGCTCCGCGTCGGAGTCCGTCTCCATCACGACGCGCGCCTTGGGCGGCGATGCGACGGCATCCACTTCCTCGATCTCGAACCGATCGCTCATTTGAAGATCCTCGTTACTCGCTCGATACCGCGCACCAGCGCCTCGACGTCCGCCGGCCCGTTATACACGCCGAAACTCGCGCGCGCCGTCGCCTCGACGCCCAGCGCCTCCATCAGCGGCTGCGCGCAGTGATGGCCTGCACGGATCGCGACGCGCTCCTCGTCCAATATGGTGCCAATGTCGTGCGGATGAACCCCCTCGATCGTGAAGCTCACGATCCCCGCCGAGTCCGCCGGGCCGTACAGCCGCACCGAATTGATCCCCGACAGCGCCTCGCGCGTCGCCGTTACCAGCGCCGTCTCATGCGCGTGGATCGCGCCGAGCCCGATGCTCTCGACATAGTCGATCGCCGCATGCAGCCCGAGCGCGCCGACGATTTGCGGCGTCCCCGCCTCGAACCGTCCCGGCGGCGGCGCGTAGGTGGTCTTGGCGAACGACACCTTGTCGATCATCGATCCGCCGCCCTGGTACGGCGGCATCGCGTCGAGCAATTCCGGCTTGGCCCACAGCACGCCGATCCCGGTCGGACCGTACAGCTTGTGCCCGGAGAACACGTAGAAATCGCAGCCGATCGCCTTCACGTCGACCGTAATCCGCGGCACCGATTGACACCCGTCGAGCAGGATCTTCGCGCCGACCGAATGCGCGATCTCGGTCGCGCGCTTGGCATCGAGCACCGAGCCGAGCACGTTCGAGACATGCCCGAGCGCGACCAGCTTGTGCGCCGGCGTGATCATCCGCTCCATCGCGTCGAGATCGATGCGGTGGTCGGGGGTGAGCGGCAGAACGTCGATCGCGACGCCGCGCGCTTCCGCAATCATCTGCCACGGCACGATGTTCGAATGATGCTCCAGCATGGAAAGGAGAATACGGTCGCCTGCTTTCAACTGCGTCCCGGCCCAGCACTGCGCGACGAGATTGATCGCCTCGGTAGCACCGCGCACGAACACGATCTCGTCGGCCGAACCCGCACCGATGAACCGCGCCACGGCCTTACGCGCCGCTTCGTAAGCAACGGTCATGTCAGCGGACCGCTGGTACACGCCGCGGTGCACCGTCGCGTAGGTCTCGCCATACGCGCGCGTAATTGCGTCGACCACGACCTGCGGCTTCTGCGCGGTGGCAGCGGTATCGAGATACGCCCAGCCCTCCGGGATCGCCGGGAAATCCGACAGGCGATCAAGGGCCTCCCCTCCCGCTTGCGGGAGGGGTCGGGGGAGGGCTTGGTCGAGAACGATACTCATGATGAAGCCCCTCCCCCAACCCCTCCCGCAGGCGGAAGGGGAGCAGAAAGCGCCCGCTCCAGCCACGCATCCGCGTCCGCCACGAAAGCCTCGCGCACGATCTCGTCCGCGATCTGCACGAACGCATCGCCGACGAACGCGCGCGTGAGCAGCGCCTGCGCCTTGGCGTACGGGATGCCGCGGCTCTGCATGTAGAACAGCGCGCGCTGGTCGAGTTCGCCGACCGTCGCGCCATGCGCGCACTTCACGTCGTCCGCGAAAATCTCCAGCTCGGGCTTCAGGTTCACCGTCGCGGTGCGCTGCAACAGCAACCCGCGCAACGACTGCACCCCATCGGTCTTCTGCGCATTGCGCGCGACCTCGACCCGCGCCGCGAGGCTCGCGGTCGACTTGTCCGCCGCGACCGCACGCCAGATCTGCTTGCTCTGCCCGTTCAGCGCGGCATGCCGCACCGACACCGCGCACTCCTGCCGCTGGTCGTTCCGCGTCAGCAACGCGCCGCCATATTCGGCAAACGCATCGTCGCCGGTCACGGTGATCGCCCCATCGATCCGCGTCCCGGCATCGCCCGCGCCCAACACAGTGACGATCAAGCTCGCCTCAGCGCCGATCTCGACCTCGTCGCGCAACGACACGAAGCCATCGACCTGCAGCAACCGAACCGCGCGCGTCAGCTTCGCACCCTTGCCAAGCATCATCCGCGTCGACCGGTTCGACCAGCCAGTCCCGACATAGGTCTCGACCACCGACGCGCTCGCGCCATCGGCGAGCACGATCTCGGCTGGAAGCTGGTTCTCGCCGCCGGTCGCAATGTGGACGATCTGGAGAAGCTCAACGCCGGCGTTCGCATCAACTTGTATCGACCAACCGCTACCCGTGGTGCGACGACCAAGCGCATGCTTGCCGCCATCGATCGCCGTCATCGTGACGTGGCGCAGATCGCTCCGACCCTGATCAAGCACGCCGTCAACGAACAGCGCCCGCGCACCCGGCAGGTCCATAAACCACGCATCGGCGTCCAGCGCGGCGCCGCGGGGCAATCCGGCCGCCGCCGCAATCGCCGCCGGATCACCCCAGCGCCACGATTCCTCGCGCGTCGAGGGAAGGTCGAGCAGCATCGTCACGCGGCGATCCCCACATAGCCTTCGCTCTCGAGCTGCTTGGCGAGGTCCTTGCCGCCCGAGCGGACGATCTTGCCGTCCGCCAGCACATGCACGAAGTCCGGCTCCACGTAATCGAGCAGCCGCTGGTAGTGCGTGATCAGCAGCACAGCCTTGTCGGGCGCGCGCATGATGCGGTTGATGCCGTCTCCGACGACGCGCAGCGCATCGATGTCGAGCCCCGAATCGGTCTCGTCGAGGATCGCGAACTTCGGGTTGACGATGCCCATCTGGACCATCTCATTGCGCTTCTTCTCGCCGCCCGAAAAGCCGACGTTCACCGGCCGCTTGAGCATGTCGTAATCCATGCCGAGCAGATCCGCCTGCCCGCGCGCGAGCTTCAGGAACTCGCCGCCCGACAAAGGCTTCTCGTCCCGCGTCGCGCGCTGGGCGTTCAAAGCCTCGCGAAGAAACTGGACGTTCGACACGCCGGGGATCTCGACCGGATACTGGAAGCCGAGGAACACGCCCGCCGCGGCGCGCTCATGCGCCTCCAGTTCGAGCAGGTTGACACCGTCGAACGTCACCGAGCCCGCAGTGACCTCATAGCCGGGCCGCCCGCCGAGCACATAGCCCAGCGTCGACTTGCCCGCCCCGTTCGGCCCCATGATCGCGTGTACCTCGCCCGCGTTCACTTCGAGCGACAGGCCCTTGAGGATTTCCTTGCCGTCGATCTCGGCGTGAAGGTTTTCAATTTTCAGCATCGAATGTAGCCCAATTCCAAATCTCTAAAATGCGCGGCGCCGACTGCCCCAACCCCATCCCGTCATTCCTGCGAAGACGGGAATGACGGGAGCAAAGGGTCACCCCACGGAGCCTTCCAGCGAGATACCCAGCAACTTCTGCGCTTCCACCGCGAACTCCATCGGCAGCTGCTGCAGCACTTCCCGCGCAAAGCCGTTGACAATCAGCGCCACCGCCGACTCCTGGTCGAGCCCGCGCGACATCGCGTAGAACAGCTGGTCCTCGGAGATCTTCGACGTCGTCGCCTCGTGCTCGATCTGCGCGGACGGGTTGCGGACCTCGATATACGGCACGGTATGCGCACCGCACTGGTCGCCCAGCAGCAGGCTGTCGCACTGCGTGAAGTTGCGCACGCCCTCCGCGGTCGGCGCCACGCGCACCAACCCGCGGTACGTGTTGTCCGAACGCCCCGCCGAAATCCCCTTCGACACGATCGTGGATCGCGTGTTCTTGCCGAGGTGGATCATCTTGGTGCCGGTATCGGCCTGCTGGCGATTGTTCGTCACCGCCACCGAATAGAACTCGCCGACCGAGCCATCGCCGAGCAGCACGCACGACGGGTATTTCCACGTGATCGCGCTGCCGGTCTCGACCTGGGTCCAGCTGACCTTCGAGTTCTTGCCCTGGCACAGCGCACGCTTGGTGACGAAGTTGTAGATCCCGCCGACGCCGTTCTCGTCGCCCGGATACCAGTTCTGCACGGTCGAATACTTGATCTCGGCATCGTCGAGCACGACCAGTTCGACCACGGCGGCATGCAGCTGGTTCTCGTCGCGCATCGGCGCGGTGCAGCCTTCGAGATACGAGACGTACGAACCCTTGTCCGCGACGATAAGCGTGCGCTCGAACTGCCCGGTGTTCTCGGCGTTGATGCGGAAATACGTCGACAGCTCCATCGGGCAGCGCACGCCCTCCGGGATGTAGACGAACGTGCCGTCGGAGAAGACCGCCGAGTTCAGCGTTGCGAAATAGTTGTCACGCTGCGGCACGACCTTGCCGAGCCACTTCCGGACGAGCTCGGGATATTCCTTGATCGCCTCGGAGATCGAGCGGAAGATCACGCCCGCGGCCTCGAGCTCCTTGCGGAACGTGGTCGCGACCGAGACGCTGTCGAACACCGCATCCACGGCGACGCGACGCTTGGGCGTGCCGTCCTCGTTCAACGGATCCTCGACCACGCCGGCCAGCATCTTCTGCTCGCCGATCGGAATGCCGAGCTTTTCGTAGACGCGCAGGATCTCCGGATCGACCTCGTCGAGCGAGCCGAGCTTCGGCTTCGCCTTGGGCTCAGCGTAATAATACGCGTCCTGGTAATCGATCGGCGGCACGTTGAGCTTCGACCAGTCGGGCGCCTCCATCGTCTGCCACAACGCGAATGCCTTGAGCCGCCAGTCGAGCATCCACTGCGGCTCGCCCTTCTTGGCGGAAATAAAGCGCACGGTGTCTTCCGACAGACCTTTCGGCGCGAATTCCTGTTCGATGTCCGAGGAGAAGCCCCACTCGTACGTCTTGTTCGCGGCGGCGTAGGCCTCTGCGTTACGGGTAGCCATCATTCCATCTCCGCCGCGGCGCGGCTCTCTAAAAACTCGGCGATCTCTGCGTCTCTGCGCGAACAGGTACTTTTGCGCGCAGAGGCGCAGAGAGCGCGGAGGAAGGGGTAAGGCGCTGCGCGCGTCATGCGGGCACCTGTGAAAGAGGGGGGTGTAAAACCGGGGTTTGCGAAAGGCTGGCGAGCGACACGCCGGCAAGCGCACCACGGACCGCGCCGTTGACGGCGTTCCAGTGCGGCTTCACCTTGCACGTCTGCTCGACACAGCAATCTTGCGACGCACCATCGACACACGACGTCAGTGCGATCGGACCCTCGACCGCCTCGATGATGTCGGCGAGCGAGATCATCGCGGGTGGTCGCGACAAACGAAACCCGCCACCGGTGCCGCGCGTGCTCTCGATCAGCCCTGCGGCGGACAGCCGGCTCACCAGCTTCTGCACGGTCGGCAGCGGCACGCCGGTCTCCTCGCTGAGCAGCGTCGCGTTCAGCCGCGCGATACCGCCGCAATGACGCGCCGCGGCGCTCATCATCACGACCGCATAGTCGGCAAGGCTGGAAAGACGCATGGTGACTTCGCAAGTCCAATCGGACCGATATGATCCGATTGGTCAAATGGGCTTTGTGCGGTGCATCGTCAACCCGCCGAGGGGTGCTAACGACTCGCAACTGAGCCCTTCTCCGTCATTCCCGCGAAGGTGGGAATCCACTTCACCTTTCGCGCCTGCGGATGGCTGGATCCCCGCCTTCGCGGGAATGACGGAAGAAGGGTTTGGCCACCCCAGCCGATATGCCTAAGAGCAAGCATGGCCTTCTACCACCCGATCCTGTTCCGTCTCGACGCCGAGCGCGCGCATACCCTCACCATCGCCGCGCTCGGCGCATGGGGGAAGGCCGGCACGCCGCTCGCCCCCAGCGTACCGCGGCTCGCGACGACCGTGGCGGGGATCGCCTTCCCCAACCCGGTCGGCTTGGCGGCAGGGGTCGACAAGGACGGCCGCGCGATCGACGGCTTCTTGGGGCTGGGCTTCGGCAGCGTCGAGATCGGCACTCTCACGCCGGTGCCGCAACCGGGCAACCCGAAGCCGCGCATCTTCCGCCTTCCCGAGGACCGCGCCATCATCAACCGCCTCGGCTTTAACAATGGCGGCCTCAATGCGGCGCTGTCCCGAGTATGTTCACCCGCGAAGGCGGGTGCCCAGACTGGGCACCCGCCTTCGCGGGTGAACAAGGGACCGGGCGGTGAAGGCATTTTGGGCATCAACGTCGGCGCGAACAAGGACGCGACCGATCGCACCGCTGACTACGTCCACGGCGTTACCAGAGCCGCGCCGCATGCCGACTACATCACCATAAACATCAGTTCCCCCAACACCCCAGGCCTGCGCGACCTCCAGCACGGTGCAGCGCTCCGCGACCTCCTCGCCGCCTGCACCGCCGCGAAGGGGAGCACGCCAATCTTCCTCAAGGTCGCCCCCGACCTCGAACCCGCCGACATAGACGACATCGCCCGCGCCGCGATCGACAACCGCATCGACGCGCTGATCGTCAACAACACGACGATCTCCCGCCCCGACTTGCGCTCCGCCAACGCTAAGGAAACCGGCGGCCTGTCCGGAGCGCCGCTCGTCCCGCTCGCCCGCCAGCGTCTGTCGGACTTCCGCAAGGCCACAGGCGCAGCGATCCCGCTGATCTCGGTCGGCGGCGTAGACAGCGGCGCCGAAGCCTATGCCCGCCTCCGTGCCGGTGCGAGCCTCGTCCAGCTCTACACCGCACTGGTGTACGAAGGCCCCGGCCTCCCCGCCCGCATCCTCCGCGAACTCGACGCGCTGCTGAAAGGCGATGGATTCGCCACGGTCGCCGACGCGGTGGGCGTAGACGCCTAACGATCCTCCCCCGCCAGGGGGAGGTGGCGCCGAAGGTGACGGAGGGGGAGGACACGGAACAGCGGTATTCCCTTTCCTCCCCCTCCGTCTGGCAAGCGCCAGCCACCTCCCCCTGGCGGGGGAGGATCGTGAGGTCGGACGGCGAGACCGCTTGCCTCATACCCGAACCGCGCTAGGCTTGCGCTCAATGAAGACCTCCATCCTAGCGCTCGCCCTCCTCGTCCCCGCAGCCACGGTAGAGGCGCGCCAACCCGCCCCAACTAAAGACCAAGGCATGGTCAGCGCCGCAGACCCCCGCGCAGCCGCCGCCGGCGTGGAGATCCTCCGCGCCGGCGGCAGTGCCACCGACGCCGCGATCGCCACCATGCTGGCCCTCAACGTCGTCGAACCGCAAAGCTCGGGCATCGGCGGCGGCAGCTTCTGGATCTCCCAAGCGGCCGGCGGCGCGCTCAGCACGATCGACGCGCGCGAAGAGGCACCCGCCGCCGCCGACGCGCGCTGGTTCTACGCCCCCGACGGCACGCCACTGAGCCATAGCGACGCGGTCCCCGGCGGTCGCAGCGTGGGCATCCCCGGCGCGCTCCGCGGCATGGCGCTCGCGCACCGCGCCTCGGGCAAGCTCCCCTGGGCACAACTGTTCGCCCCCGCGATCCGGCTCGCGACCAACGGCTTTCAGGCCTCCCCCCGCCTCGTCAACGGCATGAAGGCCTATGGCGACCACATTACGCCCGAGACGCGCAAACTCTTCTCCGCCCCCGACGGCTCGCCGGTCGCGATCGGCGCGGTCATCAAGAACCCGCAGCAAGCCGCCCTCCTCCAGCGCATCGCCACCCAGGGCCCCGACAGCTTCTACGTCGGCCCCGAGGCGCAGAAGATCGTCACCGCAGTCAACACCGCGGCGCGCAATCCGTCGAAGATGACGCTCGGCGATCTCGCCAGCTACGACGCCAAGTCGCGCCCGCCAGTCTGCGTCAAATACCGCATCTACCGCGTCTGCGGGATGGGCCCGCCCTCGTCCGGCGGCATCACCGTGCTGATGATCCTGAAGCAGCTCGAACGCTTCGACATGACCAAGCTCGGCAAGGACAGCGCGCAGGCCTGGCATCTGTTCGCCGAATCCTCGCGCCTCGCCTATGCCGACCGCGACCTCTACGTCGGCGATCCCGATTTCGTCCGCGTGCCCGTGCAGGGCATGCTCGACGCCAAGTATCTCGCATCGCGCTCCGCACTGATCTCCCCCGCGAAGACGATGGCGACCGTCACCGCCGGCTCGCCCCCCGGCGCCCCCGCGCGCACCCGCGCCCCGGTCAGCGAAGTCCCCGGCACCACCGACATCGCCACCGTCGACGCGCAAGGCAACGTCGTCGAGGTCACCACCACCGTAGAAGGCTATTTCGGCTCCGGCATCACCGTCGACGGCACGGTCCTCAACAACCAGCTCACCGACTTCGACATCGTCCCCGTCAAGGACGGCGCCCTCGTCGCCAACCGCGTCGAAGGCGGCAAGCGCCCGCGCAGCTCGATGTCGCCGACGATCGTCTACGGCCCCGACGGCAAGGTCCGCCTCGCAGTCGGCGCGGCAGGCGGCTCGACGATCATCGCGCAGGTGGCCAAGGCGATCATCGGCGTGGTCGACTGGAAACTATCGGCACAGGACTCGATCGCACTAGGCCTGCTCTACGCCCCCGGCCACGTCGCGGCAGCGGAGAAGGGCACGGAGCGCGAGGCGATGGTCCCCGCGTTACAGGCGCTAGGCGAGACCGTGCAGGTCGCAGCGCTGGGCCTGAAGGCAAACGCGATCGAACGCGTCGGCGGCAAATGGGTCGGCGCTGCAGACCCCCGTAGCGAGGGTGTCGCGATGAGCCAGGACGGCACCGTCACGCAGATCCAACGCGTCGGCAAACTCCAGCGCGCACCGGAGTAACGACGAAACTCCACCTCCCCGGCGAAGGCCGGGGTCCAGTTGGAAAGGTCGCAGTAACGACGCGCAAACGTCAATTAGCAACGTTTCCCAACTGGACCCCGGCCTCCGCCGGGGCGGTGCCGAGTCCGTGGCAGAGGTTGGGGTTGAGCCCTCGCCGGTTATGACGCACTAACCGTCCAACGCTCAGAATCGCGTCGTACAAGGCGCAACGGCACAGCGCCCAGGGAGAGACAATGGCCCGCCAGCTCGAACGCTTCCCGAACCTCGTCACGATGTTCTTCGCGCGCGCCGCGGAGAAAGGCGACTCCCCGTTCCTGTGGACCAAGACGAGCGGCACATGGGTCGCCACCAGCTGGGCCGAAGCCGCCCGCCAGGTAGCCAGCCTAGCCACCGCCCTCACCGCGATAGGCCTCAAACGCGGCGACCGGGTCATGCTCGTCGCCGAAAACCGCCCCGAATGGTGCCTCAGCGACCTCGCGATCATGGCCGCCGGCTGCGTCACCGTACCGACCTACGTTACCAATACCGAACGCGATCATCTCCACATCATCGAGAACGCCGGCGCCTGCGCGATTATCGTCTCGACCGCGAAACTCGCGAAGACGTTGCTCCCAGCGGTCCTCCGCTCGAACCAGGCGCACACGGTGATCGGGCTCGAGAACATGAAGGTCCCCGCCTCGATCGACTTCCACAACTGGCACGCGCTGATCGCCGCGCACCAGACCGCCCCCGAGACCGCCGCCGCCCGCGCCGACTTCGAACGCGAAGACCTCGCCTGCATTATCTACACCTCGGGCACCGGCGGCGCGCCGCGCGGCGTGATGCAGCACCACGGCGCGATCCTCCACAATTGCGCCGGCTGCGCGTCGGTCATTTCGGAGGATTTCGGCTGGGACGACGAGGTCTTCCTGTCGTTCCTCCCCTTGAGCCACGCCTACGAACACACCGGCGGCCAGCATTTCCCGATCTCATTGGGCGGCCAGATTTACTACGCCGAGGGCCTCGAAAAGCTCGCGGCCAACATCGAAGAGACGCGCCCGACGATCATGTTCGTCGTCCCCCGCCTGTTCGAAGTCCTCCGCACGCGCATCTCGAAGACGATCGAGAAACAGGGCGGCGCCTCGGCGTACCTCCTGCGGCAGGCGCTCGACATCGGCGGCAAGCGCTATGCCGGTCGCCTCCGCCTGATCGACCGGCCGATGCAGGCTGCCGTCGCGACGCTGTTCAAGCCGAAGATCTCGAAGAAGTTCGGCGGTCGATTGAAGGCGATGATATCCGGCGGCGCCCCGCTCAATCCCGAAGTCGGCCTGTTCTTCGAGGCGCTCGGCCTCACCTTCCTGCAAGGTTACGGCCAGACCGAGGCCGCGCCGGTCATCTCGTGCAACCGCCCGAAGGCCGGCGTGCGCATGGATTCGGTCGGCCCCGCGCTCAAGGACACCGAAGTCCGGATCGCCGAGGACGGCGAAATCCTGGTCCGCGGCGAACTCGTCATGCACGGCTATTGGCGCAACGACGCCGAGACCGCGAAGGTGCTCAAGGACGGCTGGCTGCACACCGGCGACATCGGCGAGATCGACGACCGCGGCCGGATCCGCATCACCGATCGCAAGAAGGACCTGATCATCAACGACAAGGGCGAGAACGTCGCCCCGCAAAAGGTCGAGGGGATGCTGACGCTCCAGCCCGAGATCGCGCAGGCGATGATCGCCGGCGACAAGCGCCCGTACATGGTCGCGCTGATCGTGCCCGATCCCGAGTGGACGCAGGAATGGTGTGCGGGGAATGGCGACGCGTGCAGCTTTGCGCGACTGGCTGAGAATAGCGAGTTCCGCACGGCGATCGGGCATGCGGTCGAGCGGGTAAACGCGGACCTGACGGTCACGGAGCGGGTGCGGCGGTTCGTGCTCGCGGATGGGCCGTTCACGATCGAGAACGAGCAGCTGACGCCGAGTTTGAAGATCCGCCGGCATGTGTTGAAACAGGCCTACGGCGAACGGCTGGACGCGCTCTACAAATAACCCTCTCCCCCACGGGGAGAGGGAGGGGCCCGCGCGCCCTTGCGTGTGGGAGGGTGAGGGGCGTGAGGCTCGCAACGCCTCCGCCAAAGCCCCTCACCCTTCCGTCGCCAAGCGGCTCCTCCCTCCCTCTCCCCTGAAGGCAGAGGGACTAGGCGGTCACTTCTTCGCCGCAGCCGGCACCACGGCCATCGTCCAGTCCTTCTCCGGCCGCAGATACTTCGCGGCCGTCGCCTGCAACTCCACCGGCGTGGTAGCCACCAAGTCCGAAGCGATCCGCTGCGTCGCCGCGATCCGCCGCGGATCGAACGTCGCGCCGCCAAGCTGCTGCAACCAGAACTGGTTCCCGGTCGAGGCGCGCAGGATATACTGCCCCATCGGCTTCTTGATCCGGTCCAGCTCGTCCGCCGCGATCGGCGTCGACACCAGTTCCGCCGCGATCTGTCGCGCGATCTGGAAGAAGAACGACACCTTGTCCGGCGCCACCTGCCCGATCGCGACCATCCGCCCGCCGGTGGTCATGCCCACCGGCCACTGGCTCGACACGTTCGGGCTGTAGCTCGCGCCCGCCGCCTGCCGAAGCCGCTCGAACAAGCGATCACTGAACACCTGCGCCAGCACATCCAGACGCCGCGCCTCGACGATGTTGTCGATCCCGCCACCCGTCGGCCATGCGATTACCGCCGCCGCCTGGTTCTCAGGCCCGGTATGCGCACGCATCACCGGCGTCGCGTTGTGCGCGGGGAAGCCGACCGGCGCCCCGACCGTCGACACCGCCGTCCGCGGCTTCATCGCCCCGAACGACTTCGCCACCGCGGCGATCGCATCCTCGGTCTTCACGTCGCCGAAGATCGAGACCTCGACCGGCCCGGTCTTCAGGATCGGCTCCCAGAATGCGCGGAAGTCCTTTGCATTCAGCGCCTCGACGGTCGGCTTCGACGGCGTACCCCAGCGCGGATCGCCCGCCCGCAGCAAGCCTTCGAGATCACGCGACAACACACCGTCCGGCGACGAATCATACCCCGCAAACCCCGCCAGCGCCGCAACCCGAGCACGCGCCACTGGCGCCGGATCCCAGGCCGGGAACGCGAGTTTCGCCGCCATCAGCCGCAACTGATCGGCATAATCCGCCGGCGACGTGATCGCGCTCAGCGTGAACGCATCGTCGTCGATCCCGAAGTCCAGCCCGATCCGACGCCCCGCCGTCAGCTGGTCGAGATCGCCCTGGTCGAGCTTGCCGATGCCGCCCGCGACCAGAGCGAGATCACCCGCCCAGGCCGGCGTCGGCCGGTTCGACGGGATCGCGGTATACCCACCACCGAACCGCACGCGTACATACACGCGCCCAGTCTCGCCCGCGTTCGGGAACAGCAGCACGCGCGTTCCGTTGGCGAAGTTCACCTGCTCCATGTCGAAAGCGGTGATCTTCTCACGACTGGCGACGACGCCCGGCTTGCCGAGCGACGGCAGCTTCGAGAAATCGACCGCAGCCTGCGCACGACGCTTGCCCGCAAGACCCGAAACATCGGCCTTCAACGCAGTCGCCAGCTTGGCCGCAGCACCCGCATCGGGTGTCTGCGTGTTCACGAGAGCGCGCGTCGTGCCTTCGAAGATCGCCTTGCTCGACGCGAGCAACGTGGCGGGCGTGAACATGCCCTTCGCCTTGGCGTCTTGCAAAATCTTGTACGATGTCTCCGGCCCGGCCACCGTCTCGCGAATATCGAGCGCGCTGACCATGTCGTCCGCCTGCTTCGACCCCGCCTCGACCTTCGCCGTCTCGACGCTGGTCCGCATGATCGTGTCGAAATCGGCATATTCGCGGTCGACTTCGGCCTGGCTCGGCGCGTTGGTCTGCGCGTCGGCGATCACCGCGCGCACGTCCTTCAACGCCGCTTCCCAGTCGGTCCCGATCGGCACGATGTTGACGCTGGTCAGGTTCGCCGAGCGCGACACGTCGTCGATCGACACGCCTGCCTGGAGGAAGCTGCCGCCCGCCCGCGCGCGCGTCTCGAGCCGCCGGCTGATCAGGCGTGTCGCCAGCACGTCGACCTCGCGCCGCTGGTTCATGATCGCGGTGTCGTCCTTATACTCCCAGGGCCGCACCACGCCGAGCGTCACCACCGCGGGAATAGCCGGCTCGGCGATCGTCGCGGAGACCGGCGCCTTCGGATCGGGCTTGCCGAAGCTCGGCGCCGGCACGAACGGCCCGATGCCCTTCCAGTCCGCGAAGTTCTTGACGATCAACCGCCCGAACAGCGCCGGATCCATGTCGCCCGAGATGATGACGACGGTGTTCTCCGGCCGATACCAGCGATCATGGAACGCCTTTACCGTAGCACCAGTCGCCGCCTCGAGCGTCTTGATATTGCCGATCGGCGAACGATCCGCGAGCGGCTGCCCGGCGAAGAACGTCGCGCGGATCGCATCGCCGAACCGCACCTGCGGCCCGGGCTGCTCGCGCTGTTCGGCCAGCACGACCGGACGCTCGGCGGTCACGGAGGCATCGGTAATGACCGGCTTCTCCATCATCCCCGACATGATCTTCAGGCTCTCGTCCAGGCCGGACTCGGTCGCCGACGGAAGATCGAGCTTGAAGGTGGTCGAAGTCGGCGTCGTCTGCGCATTGGTATCAGACCCGAAGGTTGCCCCGAACCGCTGCCACACGCGCTTGGCCTCACCGTCCGGCACATATTCCGAGCCGCGGAACGACAGATGCTCGATAAAATGCGCGAAGCCCCGCTCGCTGTCGGTCTCGTTCAGCGAGCCCGCGTCGATCCGCACGCGCACCGACACCTGGCCCGGTGGCACGCCGTTCTTGCGCACCGCAAACCGCATGCCGTTGGGCAACGTGCCGAACTTCCACTCGGGATCCCGCGTGAGATCGCTGCCCTTGTAGAGCCACGCGGTCGTATCGATTCCCGGCAGCTCGGGAAGCGTCGGCGCTTCCTTCGTGGGGGTGGATACGGCCTGCTGCGTCGCCATCTGGCCGCTCGCCGGAATGGCGACGCCGAGGATGACGGGGAGGAGGACGGGAGCGCGGTACAAGCGCGAAAAGGACACCATGGTTCACCTGTAGCGGTCGCGGGCGTCGCTCGCCAGTGCCCTGCCTCGGCACCGGGCGCGCGGTGCCATCATTTCGTCCAACACTGCCGGTATATCGTGTCCGAACAAGGGGATCGGCGCCGTCGCGCGCCTGGATACAGGGTAGAGATGACGGTCGAAGCCGAACTGGGGCACGAACTGGGCCACGAACTGGGGCAGTGTTCATTGTGGCGGGATTCGGGCGAACCGGCAGTACGCCGCGGCGCCCGCGTGCCCGATCTGAACGTGATCTCGGGCGCACCCAAACCCGGCGCGCCGATGGTCGCCGAGGCCAACCGCCCGCTGATCATCCGCGTCGGCAAGCATTTGCGCGGCGTGTTCGACCGCATGATCGCCTCGTCCTCGCTGGTCGCCAACGATCCGGTGCTCGACGTCCGCGACTTCGCCTGGACCGCGGGCCTGCGAGAGAACTGGGCCGCGATCCGCGACGAGGCCGTCCGCGTCGCGCTGCAAGGCGAAGCGTCGCCCAGCCTCGCGACGATCTCGCCCGATCACCGCTCGATCGCCGAGGTCGACAAATGGCGTTCGTTCTTCCTCTACGGCTACGGCTACCCGATCGAGGAAAGCCTCGCGCGCTGCCCGCACACGGCAGCAGCCGTCGCGCGCATTCCCGGCCTCAACAGCGCGTTCTTCTCGATCCTCGCGCCGGGCACCCACATCCCCGAGCATCGCGGCGTGACCAAGGGCCTCATCACCTGCCACCTCGGCCTGATCGTCCCGCGAGACGGCGACGTCCGCATGCGCGTCCACGACCGTACCGTCCGCTGGGCGGAAGGCGAGACGCTCGTGTTCGACGACACCTATCAGCACGAGGTCTGGAACGACACCAGCGGCACCCGAGTCGTGTTGCTGATCCAGTTCGAACGCCCCTTGCGCAATCCCGGCAAGTGGATCGCCGACCTGTTCCTCGGCGTCGTCCGCCGCTCCGCCTTCGTCCAGGACGCGGTCCGCAACATCGGGAGCTGGAACGCCGCGGTGAAGCAGCTCGACGTCTGAGCGATCCCGCGTGAGAGGTTGCACCGATCCGGACCGATCTCCGGACGTCGTTGTGGTCGTCTACTGATACGCTCAGGCCAGCAGTGGGAGAGGGCGCCGTGGACAGTGATCGTGCGAGACCGAGATACATCCTGACGATCGATGGCGGCGGGACGCGCGGGCTGATCCCCGCGCTGATCCTCGCCGAGCTGGAGCGTCGGATCGGCCGGCCGCTGCACGACTGTTTCGATCTGATCGCCGGTACGTCGACCGGTGGAATCATCGCCGCCGGCCTCACCGCACCCAGCGAGGTGGATCCGAAACGGGCCGCCTGCACTGCGAACGACCTCGTCGATCTGTACCGTAACGAGAGCAAGCGGATATTCCCGCACATCTTCGGCATCCCCCTGCGCGTACCGGGCTGGCCCTATAGCGCCCGGCCGCTCGAACGGATCCTGGCGGCGCGGATCGGCACACGCGTGACGACGCGCGATGCGCTGACGAACATCGTCATTCCGGCGTATGACCTGCTGGCGCGCAAGGCGGTGTTCATGGCCGGCGGCCCCGACTATAACCGCAAGCCCGGCATTCCCGAGCGGGTTTTCCCGCTGCATATCGCCGCGCGCGCGACATCGGCGGCCCCGACGTTCTTCAAGCCGGCCGCGATCGACGATCCCACCAAATTGGAGCCGGATCTGCTGATGGTCGATGGCGGCGTGTTCGCCAATGATCCGACGATCGCGGCCATCATCGAGGGGCGCAAGCTCGGCTGGCATCTCGGCGACATCGAGATCCTGTCGCTGGGTACGGGCCGGTCCGATCGCCCCTATCCCTCTGCGCGGAACTGGTCGTTCCTGGGCTGGGTGAACCCGTTCCGGGGCGTGCCGATCTTCTCGATCCTAATGCAGGCCGGTTCCAGTACGATCTCCTATCAGGCCCGGCGGCTGGACATCGCCGCATATGACCGCGCCGATTTCGCGTTGCCCTCAGGTGATGGCGGACTAGACAATTCGAGTGCCGCGTATCTCGCCGCCCTCACCACGCTGGCCGAGGCCTGGATCGCCGCCAACGATGCCGTGCTCACCCGCTGGGCCGACAAGTTACGGACCAAGCAGTCAGGTCCGCCGCTGCCGCTCGCGGCGTAAGCCCACGACGCAATTTACACGTGTCGCGTTGCCCGACAGCCAGCGCGCGGTACCGGCGCGAACGCGTTAGCCGGAATGCCCTCACCCCTCGAAAGAAACCGTTTCCCGTTCCGCGCTTGATCCCCCGCCCCCTTCGGGCCACATGCCCCTCATGCTCATCGAAACGGAATCCACTCCCAACCCGTCGACGCTGAAGTTCCTGCCGGGACGCACCGTCATGGAAGCCGGCACGCGCGACTTCGCCACGCCTGAAGAAGCGGAAGTAAGCTCGCTCGCCGACGCGATCTTTGGCCTTGGCGACGTCACCGGCGTGTTCTTCGGCCGTGATTTCGTCTCGGTCACCGCCGCGCCCGGCACTGCCTGGTCGGACCTCAAGCCCGACGTGCTCGCGATCCTGCTCGATCACTTCTCCGCCGCGATGCCGCTGTTCAAGCCCGCGCGCGCCGGCTTCTCGGTGCCGTCCGACGAGCCGGCACTGTCGGATGATCCGGCCGATGCCGACATCGTCGCGCAAATCCGCGAATTGATCGACACGCGCGTGCGGCCTGCGGTAGCGAACGACGGCGGCGACATCGTCTATCGCGGCTTCGACAAGGGCAAGGTGTTCCTCCAGCTCCAGGGCGCCTGCGCCGGCTGCCCGTCGTCGAGCGCCACGCTCAAGAACGGCATCGAGCAGCTGCTGAAATACTACGTCCCCGAAGTCACCGAAGTGAGGGCCGTCTGATGCGGCAGAAACTCGACGATACCGTCCTCGACGCGGTCTTCCGCGATGCCCGCAGCTACAATGGCTACACCGATCAGCCGGTCGCTGAGGCCGAGCTGCACGCGATCTGGGACCTGATGAAGTGGGGCCCGACCTCCGCGAACCAGCTCCCCGCGCGCCTGATCTGGGTCACCAGCGACGAAGTCAAGCAGAAGCTCGCCGACGCCTGCAGCGCGCAGAACCAGCCGAAGATCCTGAAAGCCCCCGTGTCGGTGATCATCGGCATGGACACGAATTTCCACGAACACCTGCCCGAGCTGTTCCCGCACGCCGATGCGAAGTCGTGGTTCGACGGCAACGCCGAACTGCGCGAGGCGTCGGCGTTCCGCAATTCGACGTTGCAGGGCGCGTATTTCATCATCGCCGCGCGGATGCTCGGGCTCGATACCGGGCCGATGTCGGGCTTCGACGCGGGCAAGGTCGATGCGGCGTTCTTCCACGACACGCCCGCGGTGCGGACCAACTTCATCTCGACGCTCGGCCACGGCGATCCCGCGACGATCTACGCCCGCTCGCCCCGTCCCGACTTCGCGAAGTTCAACACGATCGCTTGATAAGTAGCCCTCTCCCCCTCGGGGAGAGGGTTGGGTGAGGGGCTGTTCCAGGCGACGCACTGCTTGGCTGCCCCTCACCCTAGCCCTCTCCCCGAGGGGGAGAGGGAATAAGACGTGCGCACTTTAGTTATCGAAACATCCACCACCGCCTGCTCGGTCGCCCTCCTCGAACACGGCGCCGTCATCGCCCGCACGCACGAAGTCGTCGGCCGAGGCCATGCCGAGCGCCTCATTCCGATGATCGCAGAGCTGCCGGAAGGCGGCCGCGCCGGCCGCATCATCGTCGATTGCGGCCCCGGCAGCTTCACCGGCGTCCGCGTCGGAATCGCCGCCGCGCGTGGCCTCGCGCTCGGCTGGGGCGCGAAAATCGCCGGCTTCTCCTCGCTCCCGCTCATCGCCGCCGCTGGTTTCGCCGACCGCTTAACCGACGATATTGCGGTGATCATGGAAGGCGGGCATGGCGAGGTCTTCATGCAAGCGTTCTCCGCCGATCTGTCGCCGCGATCCGACATGGTATCGCTGAAGCCCGACGCCGCGCTCGCCGCGCTGGCAGGACGGCGCGCAGTCGGCAACGGCATCCGCTGGCTCGCCGCACTCGACGACGGCTTGGACCTCACCGAAACGCTTCCCGACGCCGCTTCCGCGATCCTCCTCCCATCAGAACTGACAGCGCTCGCGCCAAGCCCGATCTACGGCCGCGCGCCCGACGCCAAACCGTCGGTCCCGAAATGATGGCCACGCGCCAGGCCGCCACGCGCACCGTCACGCTCCGCACCGGCGACGCGCGCGATCTCGCGATCGTCGACGCGCTGATGACCGAGGCGTTCGACCCGCGCTACGGCGAGGCATGGACGCGCAGCCAGTGCCTCGGCGTGCTAGCACTGACCGGCGTCCACCTGACGATCGCTTTCGTCGACGATTTCCCCGCCGGTTTCACGATGACCCGGTCGGTCGCCGACGAAGCCGAACTCTTGCTGATCGCGGTCGCGCCAGACTATCGCCGCCGCGGCGTCGGCACCGCGCTGATCCGCGCGGCGATCGCCGATTGCTCGGTCGGTAGCATCGCCAGGCTCCATCTCGAAGTCCGCGCCGGCAACGACGCGGTCAAGATGTACGACGCGCACGGCTTTACAAAGGTCGGCGAACGCCGCGCCTATTACCGCGGCAAGACCGGCGTCGCGTATGACGCACATACATATTCGAAAGATATCAACAGTTAAGGCTTATTGCGAGTCACTATCCCTTTTCGCAACAGCGCGGAGGCCCTACATGGCACTCAACGAGGGAACGACACATGCCGCGCAAGATCGATCTGGAAGCACTCTGCAACGAGAAGGGCCTGCGCATTACCGAGCAGCGCCGCGTCATCGCTCGCGTGCTGTCCGAGGCGGACGACCATCCCGACGTCGAGAAGGTCTACGAGCGCGCGTCGCAGATCGACCCCGGCATCTCGATCGCGACGGTGTACCGCACGGTCCGCCTGTTCGAGGAAGCCGGCATCCTCGACCGCCACGATTTCGGCGACGGCCGCGCGCGTTACGAGCCAGCCCCGGAAGCGCATCACGATCACCTGATCGACGTCGAGAGCGGCAAGGTGATCGAATTCGTCGATCCCGAACTCGAGCAGTTGCAGAAGGCGATCGCGGAGAAACTCGGCTTCCGCCTGGTCGATCACCGCATGGAACTCTACGGCGTCGCGCTCACCCGCAAGGACTGACGCGATCGGCCGGATCCGCCTTGGCGCGCGGTTGGCGGCGCTGTTGCTAGCGCTGATTCTCGCGCTGGCGGTGCACGGGACGTGGCGGCTGTTCGGGCGGAAGTCGCCATGGCCGCCGCGCTTTCTCGGGTTGGTCGCGCGGATCGTCGGCGCCAAGGCGCATGTCGCCGGTTCCCCGCTTCGCCATGACGTCGTCTTCGTCTCGAACCATCTGAGCTGGATCGACATCCTCCTCCTGTCCGGCGCGACCGGCACTGCGTTCGTCGCGAAATCCGAACTCCGCAGCGCCCCGCTGGTCGGCTGGCTGTGCACGCTCAACCACACCGTCTTCGTCTCGCGTGCGGACCGCATGGCGGTGACCGCCCAGATCGCCCAGATCCGCGACGCGTTGGCGGCCGACTGGCCCGTAACCCTCTTCCCCGAAGGCACTACGGGAGACGGCACCACGCTCCTACCCTTCAAGGCCGCGTTGCTAGCCGCGCTCGATCCGCCCCCGCCCGGTGTGAAGGTCCAACCGGTCCGCATCGATTACGGCGCAGCCACCGACGAACTCGCTTGGGTCGGCGACGAGCCCGGCCAACACCACGCCGCCCGCGTGCTTAAGCGCCGGGGCACATTCGTTGCGACACTGAAGTTCGCCGAACCGTTCGCCCCCGCAGACTATGGCGACCGCAAAGCCATCGCCGCCGAAGCCCGCCGCCGCATGGAAGCGCTGTAGCCCGAACAAAGAATGTTCCCCCGCGAAGGCGGGGGCCCAGACTGGACTCCCGCCTTCGCGGGAGAACAAGGGAGGGAAGCTCCCACCTATCCCCAATCTCAGCCACCACCCCGGCGAAGGCCGGGGCCCAGTTGGAAAGGTCGCAGTAACGAGGCGCAGAGCTCAGTTAGCGACGTCCCCCAACTGGGCCCCGGCCTCCGCCGGGGTGGTGGCACTTTCCAGGGTTGGCTTCGTGACAGGCAGGAGCAACGCCCCCTCCCCCCACGCGCACAAATTTGGTAGGGCCTCCGCATGTCTCCCCCCAAAACCTTCCACGTCAAATCCTTCGGCTGCCAGATGAACGTCTACGACGGCGAGCGCATGGCCGAACTGATGGCCGCCCAGGGCCTCACGCAAGCCGACGCGGTCGACGCAGACGTCGTCGTCCTCAACACCTGCCACATCCGCGAACGCGCCACCGAAAAGGTTTATTCGGACATCGGCCGCCTGCGGAAGGACCAGCGCCGCAAGTCCGGCAAGACGCCGATGATCGCCGTCGCCGGCTGCGTCGCACAAGCCGAGGGCGAAGAGATTTTCACCCGCGCCAAGGTCGACATCGTCGTCGGCCCGCAAGCCTATCACAACCTCCCCGATCTCGTTGCGAAGGCCGCCGCCGGCACGCCCTCGCTCGACACCGACATGCCGCTGCTGTCGAAGTTCGGCGCGCTCCCCGCCCGGCGGAAGGTCGCCCCCTCGGCGTTCCTCACCGTGCAGGAAGGGTGCGACAAGTTCTGCACCTACTGCGTCGTCCCCTACACGCGTGGTGCAGAGATCAGCCGCCCGTTCGCCGCGATCGTCAACGAAGCAAAAGCGCTGGTCGACGCCGGCGCGCGCGAGATCACGCTGCTCGGCCAGAACGTCAACGCATGGTCGGAAAACGAGCGTGGCCTTCACGACCTGATCCGCGACCTCGACCGCATTCCGGGCCTCGCGCGTATCCGCTACACCACCAGTCACCCTAACGACATGACGCAAGGCCTGATCGACGCGCACCGCGACATCGAGAGCCTGATGCCGTTCCTCCATTTGCCTGTGCAGGCCGGCAGTGATCGCGTCCTCAAGGCAATGAACCGCAGCCACACCCGCGACTCCTACCTCCGTCTCCTCGACCGCGTCCGCGCAGTCCGCCCCGACATCGCACTCTCGGGCGACTTCATCGTCGGCTTCCCCGGCGAGACCGATGCCGAGTTCGAGGACACGCTGAGCCTCGTCGACGCGGTCGGCTACGCACAGGCGTACAGCTTCAAATACAGCCCCCGCCCCGGCACCCCCGCGGCGTCGATCGTCGAACAGGTCCCGGAATCGGTCATGGACGAACGCCTCCAGCGCCTCCAGGTCGCGCTCAACCGCGACCAGCACGCCTTCAACGCCGCCACCGTCGGCCGCACCTGTTCTGTCCTGCTCGAACGCGCGGGAAAACTCCCCGGCCAGCTGATCGGCAAGTCTCCCTGGCTGCAATCGGTCCACCTGATCGGCAACCACGCGATCGGCGACCTGGTCGAAGTAACCCTCGCCGCCGCCGGCCCCAACTCCCTCACCGGCATCGAACGGATCGCCGAAGCCGCCTGATCTCCCTTCTGATCCTCCCCCGCCAGGGGGAGGTGGCAGGCACTTGCCTGACGGAGGGGGAGGGCGCGATAACCGCAGTTGCGTGTCCTCCCCCTCCGTCGCCTGCGGCGACACCTCCCCCTTGCGGGGGAGGATCGCAACGGCGTCCCTGAGGCGTTGGAACGATACGCGCGGCTCGCGAAAACCACCCCCCGCGATTTCGCTGTCCTACACCCCGATCGCCTGCCACACTCGCCTCCGATGCAGCTTCGCCCACGCGACTCGAACCATCTCTCGGCCAGTGCTCCGGCGCGGCTTGAACGCGTCGCCCGCGATGCTCATCTTCCTTTCAAAGGTTACGGTTCGACGCTTCTAGGCGTAACCTTTGACACTCTGAAAGGACCGTATGAGCCGTAAACCCGTTCCCGCCCAGTCCGGTGACCGCGCCCGAGTCGAGCTGCTGTTCGACAAGCCCCAATTGCTCGTCCGGCTCTTCGGCCAGTACGACCAGAACCTGGTAGCGCTCGAAAATCGCCTCGGCGTCTACATCACCGCTCGCGGGAACAAGATCGGCCTGGAGGGCACCGCCGAACAGGTCGCGAAAGCCCGCGACGTGCTCCACGATCTCTACGCCCGCATCCAGCGCGGCGAAGACGTCGACGCTGGCCTGGTCGACGCGTCGATCGCGATGGCGGACGAACCCGTTCTCGAGGGCATCATCCGCGCCGATGCCGGTGGCGGCGGTGCCCCGCCGATCATGATCCGCACGCGGAAGAAGACGATCGTCCCGCGGACGCCGGCGCAGGCGCACTACATGCGCGAGCTCGCCAACAACGACATGATCTTCGCGCTCGGGCCGGCAGGTACGGGCAAGACTTATGTAGCGGTCGCACAGGCAGTGCAGCAGCTCATCAACGGCAGCGTCCAGCGGCTGATCCTGTCGCGCCCTGCGGTCGAGGCCGGCGAACGCCTCGGCTTCCTGCCCGGCGACATGAAGGAGAAGGTCGATCCGTACCTCCGCCCGCTCTACGATGCGCTCTACGACTGCCTCCCCGCCGAGCAGGTCGAACGCCGCATCGCATCTGGCGAGATCGAGGTCGCGCCGATTGCCTTCATGCGCGGCCGCACATTGGCCGACGCGTTCGTCATTCTCGACGAAGCGCAGAACACCACGCCCGCGCAGATGAAGATGTTCCTCACCCGTTTTGGTCAGAACAGCCGGATGGTGATCTGCGGCGATCCGAAGCAGGTCGACATCCCCGGCGGCGTCGCGGCGTCCGGCTTGGCGGATGCAGTCCGGCGGCTCGAGGGCGTCCAGAGCATCTCGATGTGCCGCTTCACCGTCGGCGACGTCGTCCGCCACCCGATCGTCGGCCGCGTCGTCGAGGCGTATGAAGGAACCGATGGTTGATGCTCAGGATATCCCGGAGTATATCTTCGGGATATCCTTGGAGACAGGCGATGGCATCTCTATACATAAAGAACACAGATACCGCGGACCTCGCACGGGAGGTCGCTTCATTGCTTGGCACCAGCAAGACTGCTGCGGTCCACGATGCCTTGCTCCATCGAAAGCGTGCGCTGGAAGCTGAAAAGTATGGGAGCATCCACGATCGCATGAGAGCATGGCGGGCGGCTCATCCGCTCGGTGAATCGACGGGACTTGAGGCCGACAAGGCATTCTACGACTCGCTCAACGACGAAGACGACGATTGATCGCGTTCCTCGACGCATCCGCGATGGTCGCGATCATGACCAACGAACCCGAGGCTTTCGCGTTGGAGAAGCGGTTCGGTAGCGCCGAGGAGGTCTTGTGTTCAGCGATATCGCTTTGGGAAGCAACGCGTGCCATCGCACGGAAACGTTTGGTCCCAACTGCAACTGCACGGGCGGAGATCGAAAAGTTCGTCGCTGACTTCGCAGTTCGGCTCGTGCCGATCGGTGCGGCAGAAGCTCGCTCTGCCATTGCCACCCATGAACGCTACGGCAAGGGCCGCCACCCCGCGAAGCTGAACATGGGCGATTGCTTCGCCTATGCCTGCGCGAAAACCCATGGCGCGGAACTTCTCTACAAGGGTAATGATTTCGCCCTGACCGATCTCGCCTGAAGGACCTGCATGCTCGAAATCGCGCTCTCTTCCGACGCCCCCTGGCCAGAGCAGGATTGGGACGCCCTCGCTTTCCGTGCGGCAACGGCAGCGATCCAGCGGACCCCGCACGGCGAACTGCTGACCAGCGCCGCGACCGTCGAGATTTCGATCCGCCTCGCCTCCGACGAGGAGGTCCACACGCTCAACAAGCAATACCGCCAGAAGGACAAGCCGACCAACGTCCTGTCCTTCCCGATGGTCCAGCCCGATCTGCTCGCCACGGTCAGTCAAAATTCGGACGATGGCGAAGTCCTCCTCGGCGACATCATCCTCGCGCACGGCGTCTGCGTCGCGGAAGCGGCCGAGCGCGGCATCTCGGTCGAGGATCATGCGATGCATCTGATGGTGCACGGCACGCTGCATCTGCTAGGCTATGACCATATCGACGACGACGAGGCCGAGGGCATGGAGCAGATCGAACGCGACGCGCTCGCCGCCTTGGGCCTCCACGACCCTTACTTGATAACAGAGGACTGACGACCACGATGGCCGATGGCCCCAATGCCGGTAACGGCGATAGTAGCGACAGTATCTGGCGCGGGCTCAAGGGCCTGATCTTCGGTGCTCAAGACGAATCCCTTCGCGATCAGCTCGAGGACGCGATCGACCGGCACGAGGGCGATCCCGCCCCCGATGCGAAGGGCGACCTGACGCCGCTCGAACGCCAGATGGTTCGCAACCTGCTTCACTTCAGCGAGCGTGACGCGGGCGACGTCGGCGTGCCGCGCGCGGACATCATCGCGGTCGAGGAGGACACCCCGTTCGCCGATCTCGTCAAGCTGTTCGCCGAAGCGGGCCATAGCCGGCTACCGGTGTACCGCGACAACCTCGATACGATCATCGGCATGGTCCACATCAAGGACGTCTTCAACATCCTCGCAACGGGTGCCGAGCATCCGACGTCGATCGCCGGCCTGATTCGCGAACCGCTCTACGCGCCGATGTCGCGCGGTGCGCTCGATCTGCTCGCCGACATGCGGCAGAAGCACGTCCATCTGACAATCGTGCTCGATGAATACTCCGGCACCGAGGGTCTGGTGACGTTCGAGGACCTGATCGAGGAGATCGTCGGCGAGGTCGAGGATGAGCATGATGAGGCGCCTCAAGTCCTGATGACGCCGATCGAAGGCGGCGCCTGGGATGCCGACGCGCGCGCAGAACTCGAGGACGCCGCAGAACTCATCGATCCACGGCTGGCGGAAGTCGACGGCGATATCGACACGCTGGGCGGCTTGGCGGCGCTCCTGGCCGGGCATGTCCCGCAGATCGGCGAATGCGTCGATCATCCGAGCGGTTGGAAGCTGGAGATTATCGACGCCGACGAGCGGCGGATCAACCGATTGCGCCTGCATCCGCCGGTGGTGCCGGTCGAGGACGACGACTGACACAGCCTCTGCAATGGATCGACGAGCCTTTTGCCCATGATCCATTGCCCCGGCCCTGCCTCCGTTCTAACTTCCCCCCATGCGCAAACACATCCTCATCGTCCTTGGGCTGATCCTGCTGGTGATCGCCGCGGGCGTCACCTATCTCGCCTGGCCCGACACGGCGGAACTATCGGTCGACCAAGTCGCGGGCAAGCTGCCCAAGATCACCGATCCCCGCATCCAGACGATCCCGACCGTCAAGGTCGCCAAGGTCGTCGGCTGGCAGAACGGCGCGATGCCGACGCCTGCTGCCGGGCTGAAGGTCCAGCCGTTCGCGACCGGGCTCGACCACCCACGCTGGATGTACCGCCTCCCCAATGGCGACGTGCTGGTCGCCGAGACGAACTCGCCCCCGCGCGAGGGCGGCGGGATTACCGGCTGGGTGATGAAGGTACTGATGGGTCGCGCGGGCGCAGGCACGCCGTCCGCCAACCGCATCACGCTGCTGCGCGACGCGAACGGCGACGGCGTGGCTGAGACCAAGTCGGTGTTCATGACCGGTCTCAACTCGCCGTTCGGCATGACGCTGCTCGACGGCCAGCTCTACATCGGCAACACTGATGCACTCGTCCGCGTGCCGTACACCGATGGCGCGACCAAGATTACCGCCAAGCCCGAGCTCGTCATCAAGCTTAACCCCGGCGGCAATCACTGGGCACGCAACGTCATCGCCGCAGCCGACGGCAAGACGCTGTACGTCGGCGTCGGCTCCTCGACCAACATCGCCGAGAACGGCATGGATGCCGAGAAATACCGCGCCAACATCCTGCAGGTCTGGCCGAAGGACAAGAACTGGCGGATCTACGCGGCCGGTCTGCGCAATCCCAACGGCATGGCGATCAACCCCAAGTCGGGGGGCCTGTGGACCGTCGTCAACGAGCGCGACATGCTCGGTTCGGACCTTGCTCCCGACTACCTGACGCAGGTCGAGTTCGGCGACAACTTCGGCTGGCCCTGGTATTATTGGGGTGGCTATCCCGACACCCGTGTCGAGCCGAAGAACCCCGCGCTCCAGCAATATGCCAAGCGTCCCGACTACGCACTTGGACCCCACGTCGCTGCGCTCGGCCTGACCTTCTCCGCGGATGCTAAGCTCGGTGCGAAGTTCGCCAACGGCGCGTTCGTCGGCGAGCACGGCTCGTGGAACCGCAAGCCGGTGTCGGGCTACAAGGTCGTCTACGTGCCCTTCGGCGACACCGGCTTCCCGGCGGCAAACGCGAAGCCGGTCGATGTGCTCGGCGGGTTCCTGAACAAGGACGGCGACGCGCAGGGCCGCCCGGTCGGCGTCATCACCGACAAGACCGGCGGACTGCTGATCGCGGACGACGTCGGCGACGCGATCTGGCGGGTCAGCGCGGGGGGCTGATCTCGGCGGAGGGCGTCGAGGGCCCCGCCATCTATACAAAAGGCGTACGATCCCTACTTGTCGTCATCCCGCGGAGGCGGGGACCCATATGCTCAAGGGCTATCGATCGACTCGCGAGCATTGCCAGTATGGGTTCCCGCCTGCGCGGGAATGACGATCCGGGGGCTTAGGCGGCTTCTGTCAGCGCCTAACGCACCCTCTCACCCCGCCAAAATCCCCCGAGCCTCGTCGAGATCATCCTCGTCGACCATCACGCGGACCGGGATCAGCAGCCAGCTCCCCTCCATGATCGACATCCCGGTGTCGAACGCCACCGCCGGAATGCCTTCGCTCTCCAGCCGACCGACGATGATATGCGCCTCGTTGCGGCCATAGCGCCCGAGTTCGACCAGGCTCATGCCCCGGCGCGGTCCGGCAGGACGGTGCCAAGTCGAACCGGCAACCCGTCGATGCTCTCGGTCGGCCCGGCCAGTTCCTCGATCCGTTCCGCCTCGGTTTGCCTGGCGTGATATTTCGACAAGGTCTGCCGTTCGCGCTCGAGCGTCATGAACGGCACGGCCCACCCGCAACTCGTCTGCACCTCGTCGACCGAAATCACGAAGATCTGCCGCGTGCCGGGCAACGGCGTGAACTGCGCATACAAGTCAGCCCAGCCGTCGTCCTGCGGCAACACCGCACGCCCCCTGCCGTAAATGCGGAAGATCTGCGCGGGCTGGTCGAACGCGCAGAACATGATCGTGATGCGACCATCCGCGCCCAGATGCGCGTTCGTCTCGTTCCCCGACCCACCGACGTCGAGATACGCGACCGTCTTCGGATCGAGTACGCGAAAGCTGTCCATGCCCTTGGGACTGAGATTGATCCGCGCGCCTTCCGCGGCCGTCGCGACGAAGAATACCGGCTGCCGGGCAACGAACGCGCGATGATCGTCGGTGAGCGCGGGGAAGAAGTCCATCGTTCGGCTCCGAATTGACGCGCATCATTGACGCGCATATTCTATGCCCATGAAACATGATCCCGTCGCAACCGGCAAGCGCAAATCGGTCAATATGTCGCTCGATACCGGCATCGTAGCGGCGGCACGGGAGGCAGGGCTCAACCTCTCCCAGATCAGCGAACACGCTATCAGGCACGCAACGAAAGTCGAACAGGAGCGGCGCTGGAAGGAAGAAAATCGCGAGGCGATTGAGGGCTGGAACCACTGGTACGAAAAGAACGGCGATCCGCTCGCCCATTTGCGGTCGCTCTGAATGGCACAGTTCGACGTCTACCGCGTTCGCGGCAACGTGCTGGTGATCGATTGCCAGTCTGATCTTCTGGCTGATTTGCCAACCCGCTTCGTGGTGCCGCTTCGCCCGACCGACACCGTCACACTCAAGAGGCTGACGCCGAACTTCGTTATCGACGGCGCAGCACTGACCATGATCACGCCGCTAGCGCGCGCGATCGATGTCCGCGATATCGAAAATACCGTCACGACACTCGACGCAGCACAGTTCGAGATCAAGGGCGCGCTCGATATGTTGATCTCCGGGTTTTAAGCCGCCGTTCCACCGACCGTAAGCCCATCCACCAGCAATGTCGGCTGCCCGACGCCGGCCGGCACCGACTGCCCGCCCTTGCCGCAAATCCCGATGCCCTCGTCGAGCGCGAAGTCGTTGCCGATCCCGCGGACCTTGGTCAGCGAGCTCGGACCATCGCCGATCAGCGTCGCGCCCTTGATCGGGGCACCGAGCTTGCCGTCCTCGATCAGATAGGCCTCGGTGCAGCTGAACACGAATTTGCCAGACACGATATCGACCTGCCCGCCGCCGAACGCCTTGGCGAAGATGCCCTTCTTCACGCGCGACAGAAGCTCCGCGGGATCGTCGTTGCCCGCCTTCATAAAGGTGTTGGTCATCCGCGGCATCGGTGCGTGCGCGTAGCTTTCGCGACGACCGTTGCCGGTCGCCTCAACGCCCATCAGCCGCGCGTTGAGGCGATCCTGCATATAGCCCTTGAGGATGCCGTCCTCGATCAGCACGGTCTCGCGAGTCGGCGTGCCCTCGTCGTCGATCGTCAGCGAGCCGCGGCGATCCTGGAGCGAGCCATCGTCGACCACCGTCACGCCCTCGGCCGCAACGCGCTCGCCGATGCGACCCGAGAAGGCCGACGTGCCTTTACGGTTGAAATCGCCTTCGAGGCCGTGGCCGATCGCCTCGTGCAGCAGAATGCCGGGCCAGCCATTGCCGAGCAACACCGTCATCTCGCCCGCAGGAGCCGCGATCGAGTCGAGGTTGACCAGCGCCTGCGACAGCGCCTCGTCGATCGCGCGGTTGTACGTCGCCGGCTCGAACAGGTCGGTGTAGAGATAGCGACCGCCGATCCCGTAACTGCCCGTCTCGCGGCGGCCGTTCTGTTCGGCGACGATCGACACGTTGAGCCGGACCAGCGGCCGGACATCGGTCGCGACAAAGCCGTCCGCCCGGACGATCTCGACGACCGACCACGTCCCCGAGAGGCTCACCGATACCTGGGCGACACGAGGATCGCGAGCCCGCGCTGCGGCGTCGATCGTCTGACACAAGTTCACCTTGTCAGCGAACGGGACCAGGTCGAGCGGATCAGCGGCGGTGTAGCGGCGCTGGTTGGTGCCCTGCGGCGGACCGGCCTTCGCGGCCACGCCGGGCTCGATCAGCGCCATCGTCTCGGCGGCGCGACGGATCGCGGCGGGGGTCATCTCGTTCGAATGCGCGAACGCGGTCATCTCGCCCGAGACGGCGCGCAGGCCGAACCCCGAGCTCGTATCGTAGGAGGCGGTCTTCAGCCGGCCGTCATCGAACCCGAACGCCTCGGCCTTGCGGTACTGGAGATACAGCTCGCCGTCATCGGCCTTGCCGAGCGCCTTGGCTGTCAGCGCCTGCGCCTGTTCGGGGTCCAGGGTATCGCGGTAGAGGAACGAACGGGGGTCTGCTGCTATCGTCATCCGATAGATATAAGAGGCTTAGCGCCCTGCGCCATCCCCGTGATCGCGCAAAGTCGACTGGTCCGCGCCATCGGCGGCACCGCCGACCAGGATGAAGCGACGATCGCAATAGCCGCAATCGACATAGCCGGTCTCGTCGATCTGCAACCAGACGCGCGGATGGCCAAGCGCTGCGCCGCCGGGGATGTCGGTGGCGCCATCGCAGGCGACGCGGGCGTGGGTGACGCGGGTGGTTTCGAGCGGCGGATGCATCAGGGCGCGATAGCAAGCGCGCGCGAGCCGGGCAATTGGTTCTTCTACCCGCGTCCGTTGCCCTGCGACAGAGGATGGTTCACGCGAAGGCGCAAAGGCGCGAAGATGTTGCGCTTGTCGCACGGCGACTTTTCAATCGCCTATGGCGGCGCAGTTCGTTTTGTCTGCCGACCGATCGTCTGCGCGCCGCATCCTTCGCGCCTTTGCGCCTTCGCGTGAACACATCTTCTTGCAGCATCAGGGGATGACCCGCCTTGCGGCCCCCGCTATGCCGCAGCCATGACCGAAGCTGCGATCGCCATCAAAAACCTCAGCAAGACCTACGCGCCCGTCGGCACCGCGCCGCCCAAACGCGCGCTCGACGATGTGACGTTCGACGTCCCACGCGGCCAGATCTTCGGGCTGCTGGGCCCCAACGGTGCGGGCAAGTCGACGCTGATCAACATCCTCGCAGGGCTGGTCAACAAGACCGACGGCAGCGCCGCGATCTGGGGGTTCGACATCGACGAGCACCCGCGCAACGCCAAGGCGTCGATCGGGATCGTCAACCAGGAAATCCTGTTCGACCCGTTCTTCTCGCCGTTCGAGACGCTCGAAATCCAGGCCGGCCTCTACGGCGTCCCCAAGGCAAAGCGCCGCACGATGGAACTGCTCCGTGCGGTCCATCTCGAGGAAAAGGCGCACGCTTACGCTCGCACGCTGTCCGGCGGAATGAAGCGCCGCCTGATGGTGGCGAAAGCGATGGTCCACTCGCCCCCCGTCCTCGTCCTCGACGAGCCGACCGCGGGCGTCGATATCGAGCTACGACAGCAGCTCTGGACCTATGTCCGCAGCCTCAACCAGGCCGGCGTCACGGTCGTCCTCACCACGCATTACCTCGAGGAAGCCGAAGAACTCTGCGACCGGATCGCGATCATCAACAACGGCCGCCTGATCGCGAACGAACCGACGCGCGAACTCGTCGGCAAGGCGCAGGAGAAGATCGTCGCGGTCACCGTCGACCGCGACGTGACCGATATCCCCGCCAACGCCTGCTTCCAGAAGATCGCGCTCAAGGGCAACCGCACGCTGGAGATCACCTACAAGAAGGACCGCGTGAACGCCGGCGAAGTCCTCGCCGCGATCCAAGGCAGCGGCTTCGGCATCGTCGACGTCTCGACCAAGGAACCCGATCTCGAGGACGTCTTCCTCAGCCTGACCCGCGCCGCCAACGCATGACGAGCGACATCCTGATCGTCGGCTCGGGCGCCGCAGGTCTAACCGCGGCGCTCAACCTCGCCGATCGCTTCAAGGTCACGGTGTTAGCCAAGGGTGCGCTCAACGAAGGCTCGACCGCCTGGGCGCAGGGCGGGATCGCCGCGGTGCTCGAACCCGGCGACACGTTCGAGAACCATGTGGAGGACACGATGGTCGCCGGCGCTGGCCTCAACGACCGCGCGATCGTCGAGATGGTCGTCGAGGGAGCCCCCGCCGCGATCGAGCGCCTCACGCATCTCGGCGTGCCGTTCGAGACCGAGGGCAACGCGCTGCACCTGACTCGCGAGGGCGGCCACTCGCATCGCCGCATCGTCCACGTCGCGGACGCGACCGGCTGGGCGGTGCAGGAGGCGTTGCAGAAGGCCGCCGAAGCACACCCGAACATTACGCTGGTGCCCGACCAGATCGCGATCGACCTCGCCACCGGCCGTCACGAGGAACGCTATTCGGGATCCGGCAACGTCTGGGGCGTCTACGCAGTCGACCGCAAGACCGAGCGCGTCGCCCTTTACACCGCCCGCGCGACGATCCTCGCGACCGGCGGCGCGGGACGCACCTATCTCTTCTCGACCGCCCCCCGCGGCGCGACCGGCGACGGCATCGCGATGGCGTGGCGCGCGGGCGCGCGCGTCTCCAACATGGAGATGATGCAGTTCCACCCGACCTGCCTCTACAATCTGGAGGTCAAGAACTTCCTGATTACCGAGGCGGTCCGCGGCGAAGGCGGGCGGTTGATCAACCCGTCGACCGGCAAGCGCTTCATGACCTATTACGACCCTGCGCGGATGGAGCTCGCGCCCCGCGATATCGTCGCGCGCGCGATCGATGCCGAGATCAAGCGCTACGGACTCGACTACGTCCATCTCGACATCAGCCACATGCCGGCCGAGTTCATCCGCCATCACTTCCCCAACATTCACGAGAAGCTGCTCGGCCTCGGCATCGACATGACGACGCAGCCGATCCCGGTCGTCCCCGCGCAACATTACACGTGCGGCGGCATCGTCATCGACGAACACGGCAAGACCGATCTGCCCGGCTTGTATGCCGCGGGCGAATGCACCGAGTCGGGCCTGCACGGCGCCAACCGGCTCGCGTCCAATTCGCTGCTCGAATGCTTCGTGTTCGGCGAAGCGGCGGCGGACAGCATCGCAGCCGCGTGGGACTCACTGCCCCCGCCCCCGCCGATCCGCCCCTGGGACGAAAGCCGCGTTACCGACTCGGACGAAGAGGTCGTGATCAAGCAGACCTGGACCGAGATCCGCCGCTTCATGTGGAATTACGTCGGCATCGTCCGCACCACCAAACGGCTCGAACGCGCCAAGCACCGCATCGAATTGCTCAACGACGAGGTCGCCGAATATTATCAACATTTCCGCGTCACGCCCGACCTGATCGAGCTGCGCAACCTCCTCCAGACCGCCGAGCTGATCGTCCGATCCGCACTGCACCGGCACGAGAGCCGCGGGCTGCACTTCACGCTCGACTACCCCGAGACGCTGCCCGAGGCGGTCGACACGGTTCTCGTTCCATAGCGTGGCGGCGGCTCGGCGCATCGTCGGCGCACTTCGTCGCAGCGACGTGCCGCCGCAGTTACGCGTGGCCGATCAACGGATAAGGATCGATGCTTCAGTGCAGGGCGTTCAATCCATCATGACATCGGCGAGTGCATTCCAGCGCCTTCTGGCGACCACGCTTTTTGGCGCAGCGCTCGCCGGATGCGGTTCGGCATCGCGGCCGACCCCGCCGGCAGTCACGCCCGTGCATCAGGAAGAGGGGTTCGTGTCGATCCCGGTGCCGCCGCCCCTGCCCCGTACGCCGCGCCCCGCGCCCGCCGGTCTCGTCAACGCGATCTCCGAACTGCAGAGCGGGTTCCAGGGCAAGGCGGGTATCGCGATACGCGCGGTCGACGATGGCTGGACGGTCGAGGCTGGCGGCCGCCAGTTGCTGCCGCAGCAATCGGTCAGCAAGCTCTGGGTCGCGATGACCGTGATGGACCTGCGCGACCAAGGCAAGATCCGCCTCGACGAGCCGATCGTCGTGCGGCCGCAGGACCTGACGCTGTTCCACCAGCCGATCGCGATGCTGGTGAAGGGCGACGGCTATCGGACGACGGTCGGCGAATTGCTGACGCGCGCGCTGACGCACAGCGACAATACCGCGAACGACCGGTTGCTCACGCGTGTCGGTGGGCCATCCGCGGTGCGGTCGATGATCGCGCGCAAACAACTCGGTGCGATCCGGTTCGGGCCGGGCGAGCGGCTGTTGCAGAGCGGCACGGCGGGGCTCGTCTGGCAGCCGTCCTACGCGGTCAATGGTGGCTTCATGACGGCACGCAACCGGCTGTCGCCCGCGGTGCGGGAGGCTGCGCTGAACGCGTACGTGCGCAATCCGCCCGACGGTGCCGCGCCGATCGCGATCGCCGATGCGATTGCCCGGCTGGCGAAGGGCGACCTGTTGTCGGAGACCTCGACCAAGATCCTCCTAGACACGATGGGCCGCTCGGTAACCGGCCGCGCTCGCCTGCGCGCCGCACTCCCCGGCGGCTGGGAGATCGCGCACAAGACCGGCACCGGCCAGGACCTCGGCCGCCGCAACGCCGGCTTCAACGACGTCGGCCTCCTCACCGCCCCGGATGGACGTCGTTATGGAATCGCAGTGATGATCGGCGACACTATCCGGCCGATGCCCGAACGCCAGAAATTGATCCAGGCAGCTGCGGCGGCGGTGGCCAACTATGCGGGCACCACGCGCCCAAGAGGCTAACCCCCCCATGCTGCAGTGCAGCATGGGGTGGCCGAGACCGGGTGCCCGTGCGCTACTCGGACGCAGCCTCGAACACCGTCTTGGTGTGACTTTATCGTAACCTTTGGGACCGCGCGGGCTGTCCAGCCGTGTGCGGCCCGCCCTAAACCGCTACGTCCGGCCATTCCAGGCAGACCGCAGCAACCGCCGGTCAGTCGAACCCGTTCGCCAGGAACCGTTCCGCCACCGCGCAGTGCATCGCGATCCCATGCGCCATCACGCGTTCGTCGATCGTCATCTTCGTGTTGTGAAGCGGCGGGTTGGTACGCGGATCGCTGCCCTCGGGCGCGGCGCCCATGAACGCCATCGCGCCGGGCAACTTCTGCAGCACGTACGAGAAGTCCTCCGCACCCATCATCGGCGGCATCACCTGATACGCGCCCTCGCCACCAATCGCCGTCGCACACGCCTTCATCAAATCGGTTGCGCGCTCGTCGTTGACCGTGACCGGATAGCCCTCCTCAATCGTCGGCGTACCAACCGCGCCGTGCGCGGCGGCGATCCCCTCGACCATGCGGATGAACGCCGCGCGGACCTGCTCGCGCGTCCGCTCCGACAACGTCCGCATCGTGCCGAGCATCTCGACGGTCGACGGAATGACGTTGTGCGCAGAACCCGCGTTGAGCTTGGTGATCGAAAGCACCGCAGGATCGGTGACCGCGACCTGACGCGCAACATAGGTCTGGAGCGCGGTAACGATTTCGCAGGCGATCGGCAGCGGATCGAGACAGTCGTGCGGCATAGCGGCGTGCCCCCCGCGACCGGTGATCGTCGCGCGGAGCGTATCGGTCGAAGCCATCAGCGTGCCCACGCGACTGACGACATGGCCCATCGGCATGTTCGGCGAGATGTGCAGCGCGAAGCCGGCCTCGGGCAGCGGCGCGTCGAGCAGGCCGTCGGCGATCATGTGGCGCGCGCCGTGATGCCCCTCCTCGCCCGGCTGGAACATGAACACAACCGTGCCGGGCAGTTCGTCGCGCCGCGCGCACAGCGCCTTGGCCGCACCGACCAGCATCGCGGTATGCGAGTCATGCCCGCAAGCATGCATAGCGCCGTCGATCTTCGACGCGAACGGCAGACCGGTTTCCTCCTGCATCGGCAACGCATCCATGTCGCCGCGCAGTAGTACCGTGCGCCCGTTGCCACGAGCATTGCCTGCGCGCCCGCCACGCAGGATCGCAACGAAGCCGGTGGTTGAAGTCCCCTCGCGGATTTCGAGCGGGAGGCCGGCTAGGGCTGCCTTCACCTTGTCCGAGGTGCGCGGGCAATGGAGCCCGACCTCGGGATCGGCGTGGATCGCGCGCCGGAGTGTGATCGCATCGTCGAGGCTGTTCGCGCCGATGGTGGTCCAGTCGGTCGGGGCCCAGTCGGTAGTGGATTCGAACTCGAGGGACATCGGAAACTCCTGTCTAGCATTTGAGCCCCACCCCGGCGGAGGCCGGGGCCCAGTTGGGGAACAGCAGCAACGGCGGACGGCGCCCCGTTCCATCGACCTTGCCAACTGGGCCCCGGCCTTCGCCGGGGTGGTGCTTTGGTGGGGGCAGCCCGCCCCCGATCGCTGAGGCAGTCTACCCCCGGAAGAGGCCGCCTAAAACCCCGCGCAGTACCGTACCGACCAAGCCACCGCTCGACGACGAGCGGCGGGACTTGGTGCCGAAGACTTGCTTGCCGATCTCGTTCGCTACCTGCCGCCCGATCGAGGAACTCGCCGCGCGCGTCGCCGACGAAGCCATCTTCGTCCACGGCGAGTTCGCCGCCTCGCGGTCGGCCTCGCGCTGCTGACGATCCGCCTCGCGCTGGTCCGCAACCCGGGCCCGTTCCGCCTCTTTCGCCGCCTTCGCATCGAGCTTTGCCTGAACAGCCGCAGCCTTCTCGGCCTCGGTCGTCGCCTTCGCCTCGGCCGCCGCGGCACTCGCTTCCTGCGTCTTCGCAGCCAGCAATTCCTCCGCGGACTCCCGATCGACCAGCGTGTCGTATTTCGCCCCGACCGCATCGGTCTCGATCATCACCTTACGCTCCGCCGGCGTGATCGGCCCCACGCGCGACGCGGGCGGCTTGATCAGCGTGCGCTCGACCGGCGTCGGCGCGCCATCCGCCTGCAGCAGCGACACCAGCGCCTCACCGACCTTCAGTTCGGTGATGATCGTCGCGACATCGACGCCCGGGTTCGCCCGGAACGTTTCCGCCGCCGAGCGCACCGCGGCCTGATCGCGCGGCGTGAACGCACGCAACGCATGCTGGACGCGGTTGCCAAGCTGCCCCGCCACCGTGTCGGGAACATCGATCGGGTTCTGCGTGATGAAATAGACGCCCACCCCCTTCGAGCGGATCAGCCGAACCACCTGTTCTATCTTTTCCAACAGCGCTTTCGGCGCCTCGTCGAACAGGAGGTGCGCCTCGTCGAAGAAGAAGCACAGCACGGGCTTGTCCGGATCGCCGACCTCGGGAAGATGCTCGAACAGCTCACTCATCAGCCACAGCAGGAACGTCGCGTACAGCTTCGGCGACGCCATCAGCTTGTCCGCGGCGAGAATGTTGACGATCCCCCGCCCCTTGTCGTCGACGCCGATGAAGTCGTTCATCTCCAGCGCCGGTTCGCCGAAGAAATTCTCCGCACCCTGCGTGCGCAACTGGAGCAGCGAGCGCTGGATCGCGCCGATCGACTGCTTCGAGACGTTGCCGTAGGTCACCGTAAGCTCGTCCGCCCGGCCGGCGCATTCGGTCAGCATCGCCTGGAGATCGTCGAGGTCGATCAGCAGCAGCCCCTCCTTGTCCGCAACGTGGAAGGCGATCGTCAGCACGCCTTCCTGCACTTCGTTGAGGTCCATCAGCCGCGACAGCAGCAGCGGTCCCATCTCGCTGATCGTGGTGCGGATCGGATGCCCCTGTTCGCCGAACAAGTCCCAGAACCGCACCGGATTGTCTGCATAGGCCCAGCTATCGTCACCGATCGCCTTGGCGCGCTCGGCAAATGTCGCGTGCGTCTTCGCGGTCGGCGAACCGGCCATCGCCAGGCCGGACAAGTCGCCCTTCACGTCGGCGACGAAGCAAGGCACGCCGTTCGCCGAGAAGCCCTCGATGATGCCCTGCAACGTCACGGTCTTGCCGGTGCCGGTCGCACCCGCGATCAAACCGTGGCGGTTGGCGCGCTTCAGTTCGAGCGTCTGCGGCTTGCCGTCCACGCTCGCGCCGATGAAGATGCCGTCGGTCATGCTTGTCGCCCTCTGTATCCGGCTCGGACCCTAACCCCGCGCGCCGTAAAGAAAAAGGACCGCCGCTCAGGGGAGCGACGGTCCTTTCCAATCAGTCGTGTCGGTCGTGGATTACTTGATCTTGACCGGCAGGAACTGTGCCGGGGTACGACCACGCTTGACCTGCAACAGCACCTGTGGGCGACCGGCCGACTTGGCAACGTTGACCGCGTTCTGGACGTCGACCGCGGTACGGACGGGCGTCCCGTTGACCGAGATGATGACATCGCCACGCTTGAGTTTGCCGAACGCATCGCTGGTCTGCGCCACTACGGCGATCACGACGCCCTGCGTGCCCGCCTCGACGCCAACCGCCTGCGCGATCGCCGGCGTGAGCGGCTGAACGCCGATCCCGAGCGCCGCGCCTGCCGTCGGTGCGGCGGGGGTGGCGGAATCGTCGCCATCATCGCCGTCGTCGGTACCGAAGCCTTGGGCATCGCCGCCAACAACAGCTGCCAACTTGTCTGCGCTGGGCCGCGGTACGACGACCACGTTGGCGACCACCGGCTTGCCGTTGCGCAGAATGTCGAGACGCGCGGTCTGACCCGGCTTCACGTTCGACACGAGGTAGGACAGCGACTGCTCGGCGGTCACCGGCGTACCGTTGACCTTGGTCACCACGTCACCGGCACGTACGCCAGCCTTCGCCGAAGGACCGCCGGCAGTCACGTCATTGATCAGCTCGCCCGAGTTCTTGGCGATGCCGAGCGCTGCTGCCGTATCCTCGTCGATCGGGCCACTACGACCCAATTGCACGCCGATGTAACCGCGCTCAATCGTACCGCCCTTCATGAAGGTCGCGATGATAGGCTTGGCCACGGCGGCGGGGATCGCGAAGCCGATGCCGATGTTGCCGCCCGACTGGCTGAAGATCTGCGAGTTCACGCCGATCACGTTGCCGTTAAGATCGAACATCGGCCCGCCGGAGTTGCCTTGGTTGATCGACGCGTCGGTCTGGATGAAGCGGTCATACGCGCCGCCCTGCCCGGTGACGCGGTTGATCGCCGAGACGATGCCCGCGGTGACGGTACCGCCAAGGCCGAACGGCTCGCCGATCGCAACGACCCAGTCGCCGACGCGCGCACCGTTCGAATCGCCGAACTTCACGAACGGCAGGTTCGCCGCGTCGATCTTCAACAGCGCCAGATCGGAGTCCTGATCCTTGCCGATGACCTTGGCGACATATTCCTTCTTGTCGCTGAGCGTCACGGTGATCGAATCGACCGTCGCGCCCTGCGCGCCCGGCGAGATCACGTGGTTGTTCGTGACGACATAGCCGTCCGGAGAGATCAGGAAGCCCGACCCAAGCGAGGCACCTTCGCGCTTCACCGGCGCGCCACCCTGGCCGCCGCCGCCCATGCCGCCGAACAGGTCGCCGAACGGCGTACCCGCGAACGGATTGGCCTGCTGCTTCTGGACGATCGTCTGCTTGGTCGAGATATTGACGACCGCCGGCTGGAGCCGCGCGACCATGTCGGCGAAGCTCATCGGCGCGCCGGGCTTTGGCGTAACGGCCTGGATCGCACCGGGTTCGTTCTGCGCGACCTGCGCGCCGCTCGGCTGGAGCGCGAGCGTCGCGGTCGCGCCGCCGAGGAGAAGAGCACTGGTAATGGCGTAGGCGTAACGCACTAGATGTTGTCCTCTCGTTTCATCAATCGAAACAGATCGCCGTTAGGCAAGCCGTCCTGAACGATGCTTGAATATGAACAGGGGTTCAAAGGTTCCGCAGGCTTAACGCCCGCGGCCTTCGAATTCCCTCAGGTAACTGTTGTTCGGCGACAGAATGATCGAGGTCGATCCTTCCGGTGCCGGTCCACCATCCGCACCAAACGTATGCCGATATGACTGCATCGCGCGGTAGAAGTCGTAGAAATCGGCGTCTTTGCCAAAGCTCTCGGCGTAGATTTTCGCCGAATCCGCATCCGCCTGCGCACGGACAATCTGCGCCTGCTTCTGACCCTCCGCACGGATCGTGATCGCCTCCTGCTGGCGCGCGCTCGACATGCGCTTGAGCGCGCTTTCGAGCGGCAGACCGACAGGCAGGTTTGCCTGCTTGATACGGACATCGACGATCTCGACGCCGTACTGGCTGGCAACGCGCTGGAGACCCTTCTGGATGTTGTCCATCAGCTCGGACCGCTCCGGGCTCAGCAATTCGACAAAGCGCCGCTTGCCGAGTTCGTTGCGCAACGCCGAACCAAGAATTGGACGAAGCTGATCGGGGATCCGGTCCTCGCTGCCGACCGCGTTGCGCATCTTCCGCGGATCGACGATCCGGTAACGCGCATAGGCATCGACCTCGAGCCGCAGCTGATCGGTCGACAGCACCAGCGTGTTGTCCAGCTCCAGATCCTGGACACGCTTGTCGATCCAGACGATCCGGTCGACGAACGGAATGCGCGCGATCAGACCTGCGCCGGTCTGGCCGAACGGCGTGTTCGGCTGCCACGCGTTGACGGTGCGGATCGGCTGGCCGAAGCGCAGGATCACTGCCTGCTTGGTCTCGGGGACGATCGCGAAGGTCGATGCGGCGAGAATTACCAGCAGCAGCGCGATGATCCCGGCGACGATCGGGTTACGGAAGCTCACGGCGTTCACTGGGCAGCTCCAGACTGGGGGGCAGCCGCCGCCGCGGCAGGCGCTGGCGTCGACTGGACAGCCTCGGGGTTCGGCAGACGCTTGGCGTTAGACAGCGGCAGATACGGCACCACCCCGCCCGGCGTCTCGACGATCGTCTTGTCGCTCTTGGCGAGCACCGCCTCCATCGTCTCGTAATACATGCGGCGACGTGTCACTTCCGGCGCGAGCTTGTACTGCTCGTAGACCTTGTCGAACGATGCGGCCTCGCCCTGCGCGCGCGCCACGACCTGCTGCGCGTAGGAGCGCGACTGGTTGAGGTTGGCGATCGCCTCCTGCTGCGCGGCGGTAACCGCGTTGAAGTCCTCGACGATCCGCGCGGGCGCAGCGGCCTGCTTGATCGCGACGCCCTGAATGCGGACGCCCGACTTGTAGTCGCTAAGAATCTGCTGCGTCAGTTCGGCGACGCGCTGCTCGATCACGGTACGGCCGGTGCCGATCGCCTGGTCGAGTGTCGTGGTCGCGACCACCGCGCGCATGGCGCTCTCGGCAGCGGCACGAACAGTGTCGTTCGGCTCGGCAAGCTGGAAAACGTAATCGCGCGGATCCGAGATATCCCAGCGGACTGAATACGCCAGATCGATGATGTTCTGGTCGCCCGTCAGCGTCAAATTCTCGCCTTCACCGACGGGAAAATTGTCGGTCCGGATCTTTTGGACGTCGACCACCGTCACGTCGGCGATTGGTGCTGGCATCGTCAGGCGAACGCCCGGATCGAGCGTGCCGGCGTATTTGCCGAAATAGGTGACGACGCCGCGCTGCTGAGGGCCGATCTGATGCACTGAGGTGAACAGGATCCAGACCACCGCGATGATGGCGACGCCGATCGCCCAAAGCGCCCGGGCGTTGGCTCCCGACGGCAAGCCACCGAAGCCTCCATTACCGCCGCCACCACCGCCCGAGCCGCGCGCTTTACGCAGGAACTCGTCGAGCGCGGTCGGCTTGGCGGCAGGCTTGCGGCCACCTGGAGGTTGCGCCCAAGGATTGCGCGGGCCGCTGTTACCGTCGTCGCCCGAGCCGCCCCAGGGGCCTTTCGGTGTTTCGGTGGCGAGGATATCGGGGCGCCGGAACCAGCGCGAGAAGATCGTCATACCAACCTTTATAGGTGTGCGCTGGCGGAAAAACAGTGCCAAGCAGCCTTAGCGGTCCTATCTGGCGCGGATGATCGACATCGAAGGCGTAAAGGCGGCCGTTGCTGCGGTAGCGGGCAAGCGGGCGACCGTCCGGCTAGAGGGAACCCGAGCGGGCATCATCATCGACGCGACCGGGCTCGACCCGCAGGCGCGTGATGCGCTGGAAGCGACCGTGCGGATGGCAGCGACTCAGCCCGGCATCTCCGAGGTACGGATCGCGGTAACCGCCGAACGCTCCACGCGAAGGCTCATCGCGGTCGCCAGCGGCAAAGGCGGCGTCGGCAAGTCGACGCTCGCCGCCAACCTCGCCATCGCGATGTCGCGCGCCGGGCGCCGCGTCGGGCTGGTCGACGCCGACATCTACGGGCCGTCGCAGCCGCGCCTGATGAACGTCGAGGGCACGCGCCCGACTGCGAAGGACAAGGTGCTCGACCCCGTCCCGACCCCCTATGGCGTACCGCTTTTGTCGATGGGTCAGCTGGTCGAACCCGGCAAGGCGATCGCCTGGCGCGGGCCGATGGCAGCGGGCGCGCTTGGCCAACTGGTCGAGGCGGACTGGGGCCTGACCGACACGCTGGTGCTCGATCTCCCGCCCGGCACCGGCGACGTTCAGCTGACGATGGTCCAGAAATACCGGCCGGCAGGCGCGGTGATCGTCTCAACCCCGCAGGATCTCGCGTTGATCGATGCCCGCCGCGCCATCGACCTTTTCGAGAAGGCCGGCATCCCGATCATTGGCCTGGTCGAGAACATGGCCGGCTATATCTGCCCGCATTGCGGCGAGGCGTCGGACCCGTTCGGCAATGGTGGCGCCGAGGCAGCGGCGCGCGAACTCGGCATCCCGTTCCTCGGCCGCGTGCCGCTGACGATCTCGATCCGCACCGCGTCCGATGCCGGCACGCCGCCCGCCTCGAACCCGAACGATATGATTTTCATGCCGATCGCGGCTCAGGTCGTCGCATGGCTTGGAAAACTGTGAAACCCGCAGGCCTGATCCACGTTGTCTGATTACCGGTCGTACCCGACGCGTAGAGTCGCGGTACGAGCGGACCAGGTTTCTTCTCGCAGGAGGCATCGATGCCGTTGACCGCCGATGCCGACATCAAGACGCTGCTAGAAAACGCGCGCACGATCGCGATGATCGGCGCCTCCGACCGCCCGGATCGCCCGTCGTACGGCGTGATGGTCAAGCTCCAGGCGCATGGCTACCGCGTGATCCCGGTCAACCCGCAGATCACCGGCGAGCATGTCCATGGGGAGTTCGTTTTCCGAGACCTGTCGCAACTCGGCGACCCGATCGACATCGTCGACATCTTCCGCAACTCGGCGGCTGCTGGCGAAGCGGTCGATCAGGCGATCGCGGCGGGTGCGAAGGCCGTTTGGATGCAACTCGGCGTCGTCAACGAAGAGGCCGCGGCACGTGCCGAAGCCGCCGGCCTGCAGGTCGTGATGGACCGGTGCCCGGCGATAGACATTCCCCGGCTCGGAGTCGCCAAGATCGAGCAATGACGCTTGCCCTCCCCGACGATCGCGGCCAGTCTGCGTGTCTGTCCGGGAGGCGCCGATGCTCGCGATGCTGCTGTCGATACTGATCGAAGACCCGCTGATGGCAACTGCCAGGGCCCGCATGGCCGCCGAGCAACCCTGCATCCAAAGCGCCGACGAGACCGACATCACGGTCTGCGGACTGCGCACCGCCGATCGGTTCCGCGTGCCGCTCGTGGTACATGACGCGGGCGACCCCAAGCATGAGAGTGTCCGTAACGAACGTACCCGCTTGCTCAATCGCACATCCCCGCTTGCCGATCTCAGCCCGTTCCAGGTTGGCGGCGGGATGGCGGGCGTCACGATGACGGTCGGCGGCGAAGGCGGCACGTCGTTCCGCAAGCCCGCGCCGTAAGGACCTGATCATGTTCGCCATAATCCTGTCCGCGCTGCTCCAAGCGTCTGCCACCACCGCTGCGCCCGCGGCACCGCCGGTGCCGGAACGCTTCTCGATCCTCGTCGACCCATGCGCGACGCAGACGAAGGACGGGAACGAAGTCGTCGTCTGCGGCAAAACCGCGACGACCACCCCACGCCTGCCGATGCGCGACGATCGCGGCCCGCCCGATCACGCCGCCGCCTCCAACCCCAACCTCACCGCCGTCCGCGCGCTGGAGTTGTCGGATACGCCATGTGCGGCGCGGCAGGGAGGATGCCAGGTCGGCTTCGGCCCCCCGATCGCCCCGATCGCGAAGGCCGCGGTAGGGTTGATCAAAAGCGCCCTCGCGAAGAAGCCCGACAAACGCGGCCGCGTGCCGATCGATCTAGACGGTCCCGTCGGCTCAGTGAACTAGGCGAATCGGTTGGTGGAGTAAGGTAGTGCGGCGCCTCACTTCAGCACGATCGCCGTCCCCTTGTTTCCCCGCGAGGGCGGGGAAACATTCGGCCTCCCGCCTTCGCGGGAGAACAAGGGGGAGGTAGCTTTGCTGTCAACCACCCCGGCGAAGGCCGGGGCCCAATTGGGGGACGGCGCTAACGAAGCACGCGTATCGTTACTGCGACCTTTCCAATTGGGCCCCGGCCTTCGCCGGAGTGGTCGCCGATGAGCGGGGCGGTGCCACTAAAGTTGCCGAGCCCCGCTCAATCCCTCTCCCTCAATCCAGAATATGCATCCACATCGGCTGCCCCACCAGGCTCTGCGACCCCCGCAGTTTCTCCAACGCCTGCGCGATCGAGCGTTCCGGGCTCTCATGCGTCACGATCGCCACGAGCACACTGCCGTCCGCGATCGCTCCGCGCTGGATCAGGCTCTCGATCGACACGCCCGCGTCACGCATCGCCGCAGCGATCTCGGCCAGCACGCCGACCCGGTCCGCAACGGTGAAGCGCAGATACGCACGCCCCCGCCGCTCACCGCTGTCCGCCTTGGGCGCTGCCGTAAGCGACACCACCGGCATCGCGAACGGCGGGCCGAACTCGCCGCGCGCGATGTCGATCAGGTCGGCGACCACCGCGCTAGCGGTCGGACCATCGCCCGCACCCGCACCCTGGAACAACAGGCGACCGACGAAGTTGCCCTCGGCCACCACCGCGTTCAGCGATCCTGTGACGTGCGCCAACGGATGATCGATCGGCACCAGATGCGGATGCACGCGCTGGAACAGCCCATCCGCCCCCGCTTCCGCCAAACCCAGAAGCCGCACGCGATACCCCAAAGCCGCCGCCTCGGCGATGTCCGCACCCAGCAGATGCCGGATACCACTGATCGCGACGTCGTCGAACGCCGGCTGCGTCCCGAACGCGACCGCCGCCAGGATCGACAGCTTGTGCGCCGCATCGACGCCGTCGATGTCGAAACTCGGATCGGATTCCGCAAACCCCAAGGCCTGCGCTTCTGCCAGCACCTCGGCAAAGTCGCGCCCTTCCGATTCCATCTTCGACAGGATGAAATTGCACGTACCGTTGAGGATCCCATAAACGCGGGCGATCTCGTTCGCCGCAGCACCTTCCCGCAGCCCCTTGATGACCGGGATGCCGCCCGCGACCGCCGCCTCGAACTTCAGCGCGACGCCTGCCCCTTCGGCTGCCTGCGCGAGTTCGAGCCCGTGATGCGCGATCATCGCCTTGTTCGCGGTGACGAAACTCCGCCCCGCCCCCAGCGTGCTCCGCGCGAGCGTCAGCGCCGGTCCATCGGAACCACCGATTAGCTCGACCACGACGTCCGCCCCCGGCTGTTTCGCCAGCGCGGTCGTATCGTCGACCCACGCGAACCGCGACAGATCGACGCCGCGATCCTTGCCGCGGTCGCGCGCAGAAACCGCGACGATCTCGATCTCGCGCCCGGCCCGGCGCGCAATCAACTCGCGGTTCGCATCCAGCAATCGGATAACCCCGCCGCCAACGGTCCCCAGACCCGCAAGGGCCACGCGCAATGGTTCGCTCATTTTCGTCCTCCACTCGCGCGTCCGGTTACGTTTCGTGGACGTTTTGCGCAATCCTGATGACGCACGCGCCCGGCGCCCCTATCTGAGCGTCATGTCCGGCCGCTTCGATCACCTCCCCAACCGTCGCACGATCATCGATCGCCGCGCCGTCGCCGAAACCATCGCCGCGTTGGAGGGTGTTGATCCGACCGCGCTGCGACGCGACGCGACCACGCTGCTGAAGGCAGCGCTCGAGAAAGGTCGGGTAGAAGTCGAACGTCGCCTCGTCGAACACCCATCGCGCGGGTTGGAAGCATCGAGTGCGCAGGCATACCTGATCGACGCGCTGCTCCGCATCCTGTTCGATTTCACGACGCAGCGGCTCTACCCCCTGCCCAATCCCACCTCGGGGGAGCGCCTCACGCTTATCGCCGTCGGCGGTTACGGCCGCGTGGAAATGGCGCCGCATTCGGACGTCGACATTGGCTTCCTGACCCCCGGCAAGCAGACGCCCTGGGCCGAGCGCGTGATCGAATCGATGCTCTACGCGTTGTGGGATCTCGGACTGAAGCTCGGCCAGTCCAGCCGCTCGCTTGACGAAATGGTTCGCCAGGCCAAGAGCGACGTCACCGTCCGCACCGCGTTGCTCGAGGCCCGCTACGTCTGTGGCGACACCGAACTGTACGAGCAGGCGTCACACCGCTTCAAGACCGAGGTCCAGGCCGACACCGCGCGCACCTTCATTGCCGACAAGCTCGCCGAACGCGACGCACGACATCGGAAGATGGGCGACACGCGCTACGTCGTCGAACCCAACGTCAAGGAGGGCAAGGGCGGCCTGCGCGATCTCCACGCGTTGTTCTGGATCGGCAAATACATCTACGACGTCCAGCGCGCCGCCGAACTGGTCGAGGTCGGACTGTTCACCAAGGCCGAATACCGCCTGTTCCACCGCGCCGACAATTTCTTCCAGGCGGTGCGCTGCCACCTTCACAGCATCACCGGCCGCGCCGAGGATAGGCTAACCTTCGACCTGCAACGCGAGATCGCCGACCGGATGCGGTTCTCGGATCGACCCGGCAAGTCGAAGGTCGAGCGCTTCATGCAGTTCTACTTCCTGCAGGCAAAAACCGTCGGCACACTCAGCGGCGTCTTCCTCGCGCATCTCGACGAGAAGTTTGCAGCGCGAGGCCGGCGTTTCGGATTGCCGACGATCCGCCGCTCACCGCGCAAGCTCAACGGCTTCGTGCTCGATCGCGGGCGGCTTGCACTGCCCAGCGACGACTTCTTCCGGGCCGATCCCAAACGCCTGATCGAGATCTTCCAGCTCGCCGACAAGCACGGCGTCGAGATCCACCCGCTCGCGATGCGCGCCGCTGCGCGGGATGCGAAGCTGGTCGACGACGTCCGCAACAGCCCGACGGCGAACGCGCTGTTCCTAGACGTGCTGACCTCGCCCCGCGATCCCGAACTCGTGCTGCGCTGGATGAACGAAGCCGGCGTGTTCGGCCGGTTCGTGCCCGATTTCGCGCGCGTCGTCGCGCAGATGCAGTTCGACATGTACCACCACTACACCGTCGACGAGCACACCATCCGCGCTATCGGCCTGCTCGCGCGGATCGAGAACGGCACGCTGAAGGAGGACCACCCGCTCGCCAGTGCGATATTCGAACAGATCGTGTCGCGGCGCGCGCTGTACGTTGCGGTGCTGCTCCACGACATCGCCAAGGGCCGCGGCGGCGATCATTCGATCCTCGGGGCGGAGGTGGCGCAACGTCTGTGCCCACGCTTCGGCCTGACGCCTGCCGAAACCGAAACCGTCGCCTGGCTGGTGCGCTGGCACCTGCTGATGTCCGCCACCGCGTTCAAGCGCGACCTGAGCGACTTCAAGACGATCCTCGATTTCTGCGACGTGGTGCAGAGCCCGGAGCGCCTCCGCCTGCTGCTCACGCTGACGATCGTCGACATCCGCGCCGTCGGGCCGGGCGTGTGGAACGGCTGGAAACGGCAGTTGCTCGGCGACCTCTACGAATCGGCCGAGGAAGTCCTTCGGTTGGGGCATAAGCAAAAGGGTCGCGCCGAGCGGATTGCGGCCAAGCAGCAGCATCTGCGGGACGCGCTAGGCTGGAGCGAGGAGTCGTTCGCGACACTCGTTCACCGGCTCCCCGAAGCCTATTGGATTGCCGAACCCGAAGACGTGTTGGCGCACAACGCCCGCTTCCTGGCGACCACGGGCGACGCGCAGCTCGCAATCGACGCACATGTCTATCCCGGGCGCGGGGCGACCTTGGTGACGATCTACGCCGCAGATCATCCGGGGCTGTTCTACCGCATCGCGGGTGCGATCCACGTTGCCGGCGGCAACATCATCGACGCGCGCATCCATACCACCCGCGACGGGATGGCCGTGGACAACTTCCTCGTGCAGGATCCGTTCGGGCGGCCGTTCGACGAGTCCGGGCAGCTCTCGCGCCTGAAGACCGCAATCGAGGACGCGCTCGCCAACCGCGGCAAGCTTGCCGACCGCCTCGTCGCGAAACCGCTTCCCCGCACGCGCGCGGAGGCGTTCGACATCGTGCCGAATGCGCTGGTCGACAACAAGGCGTCGAACCGGTTCACCGTGGTCGAGGTCAACGCGCGCGATCGGCCGGCGCTGCTGAATCAACTCGCCAATGCGCTGTTCCAGTCGAAGGTGACGATCCACTCCGCGCACGTCGCGACCTATGGCGAGCGGGCCGTGGATACCTTCTACGTCACCGACCTGACCGGCGATCGGATCACCCAGCCCGCGCGGTTGAGGACGCTGGAGCGGCGTCTGCTGGCGGCAGCGGCAGGCGAAGAGATCGATCTGGCCGCTTAGCGCGCTTCCGGTTCTCCTGCGTTCGCAGGAGAACCGGGGTTTTCACGGAGCACGAGCACGAAAAAGCCGGCCCGCAGCGAACTGCGCGCCGGCTTTTCATTCAGTCACCCGATCAGAAGCGCGAGCGCAGCGTCAGGCCGTAGGTGCGTGGCTCGGCGAGGAATGCCGAGTAGAGCGCGTTGCCGGTGCCACCATAGGCTGCGACGTTGGCCGAAGACCCGGCACCCTGGAACGGCGTGTTGAACGCGACTTGGATGTAGTTCTTGTTGAACACATTCTGTGCCCAGAACTCGAGCGCCCAAGCCTGGTCCTTGCCGCGCAGGCCAACGCGGGCATTCACCACGGCGAAGCCGTCCTGCTTCTTCTCCGGCGCCAGATCGGAACCGGTATTATAGTCCGACGACAGCCGGCTATCGACATAGATCAGCCCCGACATGCCGTTCGAGCCGAGATCCGGCGTCCAGGCGAACGACGTCGTGACGACGTTCTTGGGGGCGTTCGACAACTGGCTGCCCGGCAGCAGGAAGAGTGCGCGGTCGAGCGGCTCGCCGGTGGTCGAGCTGCCGATCAGGTTCTTGCGGAAATGGGTATCCGCATAGGTGTAGCCTGCCGTGAACGTGACCTGCTTGATCGGCGACATCGTCGCCTCCAGCTCGACGCCCTGCGAGATCACGCCCGGCTTCTTCGAACGGTTGGTCGGGCACCCTCCGGTCTGCGCACCGGTGACAGGATTGAACCCGTTGTCGCTATCGAGGCCGTTCAGATTATCCTTACAAGCTTCGATGTTCTGCACGACGAAGATCGAGCCGTTGAAGGTGTTGAGCTGGAAGTCGGTGAACTCCTCGCGGAACGCGGCGACATTAAACGTGAAGCCGCGCGTGTTGAACTTCGCCCCGAGCTCGTAATTGTTCACCTTCTCGGCGTTGAAGCGCAGGCCCGGTGCGTCGGCATTGGTCCGCGGCGTCAGCACGCCGTTTACCCCGCCGAGATCCGAACGGTCGAGGTTGTAGCCGCCCGCCTTGTAACCCTTGGCGAACGACGCGTAGGTCAGCAGCTTGGTGAACGGCTTCCACGACAGGACCGCCGTGCCGGTGAACTCGCCGTCGCCGAAGCTGTCGTTGAGGCTGAGCGCGTTCAACGCCGGGCTGGAGTTGCCGGTGCAGGTCAACGTCACGATGCCCTGTGCGAACGCCGTGGCGCCGCTCTGCGACTGCGTGAGGGGAGCGAGAGCCGCCTGCTGGATCGGGCAGACCGTGTTGTTGTTGTTGAACTTCGCGTTGAACTTCTTCGTTTCGTGCGTGTAGCGAAGACCGCCGGTCAGCGACAACGTGTCGGTCAGATGCAGGATGTTGTGTGTGAAGAACGCGTAGTTCTCGCTCTTCTGGCGATAGATCGAGCCGGAGTCGCCGACGTTGTTGACCCCGCCACCGAGACCGACCCCACCGGTCAAGCGATCGAGCGCCGACGTGATCAGGCCGCCAGCCGGGCCAAAGGCGCCGGCAATTGTCGCGCGTCCGGCCGCGCTCATGCAGCCTGGGTTGTTCTGGTTCTGCAGCACGGCATTCGGGCTGACCGTTGCAACGAGGCGGCAGGCAGCAAACTGCCCGTATTGCGCGCCGAAGACGACGTTATCGACCAGCTTCAGTTTCTCGTTCGAGTAGAAGCCGCCGACCAGCCAGTCGAGCTTGTCGTTGAACAGCGAACCTTGGAGGCGCGCTTCCTGCGTGAAGGTCTTGAACTGGCGGTAGGCATTGCCATCCGCCGCGCGGTGCGTGAGATCGACATTGGTATAGTCGACATCGCCCGCATTGCCCGACTTGTACTGGCGATACGCGGTGATCGACGTCAACGTCGCGCCACCAAGATCCCAGTCGGCTTGCAGCGAGCCGCCGTAATCCTTGGTGGTATTCCGGAAGGTCTGACCGGGCGTGATCGCGACGTCGCGGCTGAACGGATCCGGCGTGTTGCCGGCCAGCGGGAACACCGCACCCTGGCGACGCAGGATGTCAACGATGCGGTTCGTCGTGTTGTTCGTGACTGCGCCATCGGCGTTGACCGTGGCGAAGAACGGCGCGACGCCCGCTGCGTTCGGGGTGGGATCGGTCGTCTCGACCTGGTTGTAATAGACCGCGCCGCAGCAGCTTTCCTTGCGATGCGAATAGTCGCCGATCAGGCGGAAGCTCAGGGTATCGGTCGGCTTGAACAGCAACTGGCCGCGGACGAAATAGCGATCGCGGTCGTTGACGCGGCTCTCGCTGCCGTTGGCCGCCGTGACGTTCTTGTAGAAACCGTCGCGATTCACATAGACGCCGTCGACCCGGAAGGCGAGCTTGTCGGCGATCAGCGGGCCGGTGATGCCGCCCGCAAGCCGCTTCTGGTCGTAATTGCCATAAGTCGCCTCGGCGTTGCCGTGCCAGTCGAACTCGGGCGACCGTGTAATGATGTTGATCAACCCCGCCGAAGCATTACGCCCGAACAACGTACCCTGGGGGCCGCGAAGGACTTCGACCCGGTCGATCTCGCCGAGTTCGTTGAGCCCAACGCCCGTGCGGCTGCGATAGACACCGTCGATGAAGACCGCGACCGAGCTTTCGAGGCCGGGATTGTCGCCGACCGTACCGATTCCGCGAATACGCGCGGACGCGTTCGATTCGTTACCGGTCGACGAGATCAGCAACGACGGCGCAAGCTGGTTGAGAGAGCGGATGTCGCTGCCGCCCGAATTCTGCAGTGCCTCCTGACCGACTGCCGAAACCGCGATTGGCACGTTCGACAGACGCTCGGAACGGCGCGTCGCAGTGATGACGATGTCGCTGGCGTTACCCTGAATCCCGGCGTTGGCACTTGCCGCCCGCGTGGTGTCGGCGTCCGTTGCAGCGTTAGTCTGGCCCGCAACCGATGCGTTGGCGGTACCCTGCGAGGGCGACGCCTGCGCTTCGACGGTGGACGTCGCCTGTTGCGCGAATGCCGGCGTGACGATGGCCGCAGTCGCGACGGCGGACAACAGATATGCGGTCATACGCATCGGCATTCTCTCCCTGACGTGTTCGAATGTTTTCGAACTTATGGTTTGGCCGTTAGGTAGAGATATTCCAGCCTTCGCGTCTACTGATTTCCGCATACGGAAATCTATTTTTGAACATTGTGTCTCCAAACCGCCACATAGTGGCAGGCACCAAACCCTAGTTTCAAATCGCAACTGTTTCAAGGAGGGGGAGCCCAAAGAGGGCTCTAGTGATTTCGATGTCGGTCGCGTCTCGCCGGCAACGCGGGCGAGATCATTTCCACGGCGATGGCCGGCCGGGGTGGGAGAAGTCGCCGCGATGACCCCATCCGCCGCCATTCCGCATTCGCAAATTTGGAGAGCAGGCCTTGTCGAGATGGCCTGCTCCAAGCCTCTAGCCACTCCGCCGATACCCATGTCGTTGCCGTCACCAAGCTGCTGGATCGTAAGAGACGGCGGACTTGAATGTGTGAGGGCGCGCCGCAAACATGCCATACGCAAAAAAGGCCGGCCGATCCCTCGGGACCGACCAGCCTTCAAACTCACAAAATGGCAGCCTTAGGCTACTCGGCCGTTACTTCGGTGCGAGCACCATCAGCATCTGGCGACCTTCCATGCGGGGATACGCCTCGATCTTGGCGATCTCCGCGACGTCGTCCTGAACGCGCTTCAACAGGTTCATGCCGAGCTGGCCGTGGCTCAACTCACGACCGCGGAAACGCAGCGTGATCTTGACCTTGTCGCCCTCACCGATGAAGTCGTTCACCTTCTTCATCTTCGTGTCGTAGTCATGGTCGTCGATGTTCGGACGCATCTTGATCTCCTTGATCTCCTGCGTCTTCTGCGACTTGCGTGCGAGGTTCGCCTTCTTCTGCGCCTCGTACTTGAACTTGCCGACATCGAGGAACTTTGCGACGGGCGGATCGGCGTTAGGCGACACTTCGACCAGGTCGAGGCCGTGCTCGGCTGCCTGCTCGATCGCTTCGCGCGTGTACATCACGCCCAGATTCTCGCCCTCGTGATCGATCACGCGGACCTTCTGGCTCTGGATGAATTCGTTGAATCGCGGGCCGTTCATTGCGGGCGTCTGCATCGGCCGGCGCATCGTGGGAGGACGTATGGGGTTTGCTCCTGAAGTTTCTGACAATATTTGGGCCGGCTTATAGCGCAGAAACCCGCGCTCGGAAAGCCGGCCCTCCCAAGATCAATTGGCTACGTCACATATCGGGTGCGCGTGCCTCGTCCGCAAGACGCGCGATCGCTTCGTCGAGCGTCAGGATGGTCTGGGCCTGGCTGCCGAGCGTGCGGAGTGCGACCTTGCCCTCCTCGGCCTCGCGCTTGCCAACGACCAGCAGGTTCGGCACCTTCGCCAGCGAATGCTCGCGCACCTTGTAGTTGATCTTCTCGTTGCGGAGATCGGTCTCGACGCGGATCCCGGCAGCCTTCAGCTTGGCCGCAACCTCAAGCGCATAGTCGTCGGCATCCGACACGATCGTCGCGACGACCGCCTGCACCGGCGCGAGCCAAAGCGGGAAGCGGCCGGCATGATGCTCGATCAGGATGCCGATGAAGCGCTCGAACGTACCGAGAATCGCGCGGTGGAGCATGACCGGGCGATGCCGTTCGCCGTCCGCGCCCACGTACGACGCATCGAGTCGCTCGGGCAGCACGCGGTCCGACTGGATCGTGCCGACCTGCCACGTCCGGCCGATCGCGTCGGTCAGGTGGAATTCGAGCTTCGGAGCATAGAACGCGCCCTCACCCGGCAGTTCCTCGAAGTTCGCCTTGATCGTGTCGCTCAGGCCCGACTGCATCACTGCCTCGCGCAGTTCCGCCTCGGCCTTGTCCCACATCGAATCTTCGCCGAACCGCTTCTCGGGGCGCAACGCGAGCTTTACCGCGTAATTGTCGAAACCGAGGTCCTTGTAGACGCTGTCGAGCAGCTCGCAGAACTTGCGCACTTCCTCGACCAGCTGGTCCTCGCGAACGAAGATATGCGCGTCGTCCTGCGTGAACTGGCGGACGCGCATGATGCCGTGCAGCGCACCGTGCGGCTCGTTGCGGTGGCAGCAGCCGAACTCGGCCATCCGGATCGGCAGATCGCGGTACGACTTGATCCCCTGCTTGAAGATCAGGACGTGCGCGGGGCAGTTCATCGGCTTGAGCGCCATCAGGTCGCCCTCGCCCGACAGCACGGCACCCTCATCCTCGACGTTCGGGATCTCGTCGGGCACGACGAACATGTTCTCGCGGTACTTGCCCCAGTGGCCCGACTGCTCCCACTGCTTGGCGTCCATCAGCTGCGGGGTCTTGACCTCGGCATAGTCGGCAGCATCAAGACGGCGGCGCATATACGCCTCCATCTGGCGCCAGAGCACGAAGCCCTTGGGATGCCAGAACACCGAGCCCTGCGCTTCGGACTGGAGGTGGAACAGATCCATCTCCGCACCGATCTTGCGATGATCGCGCTTGGCGGCTTCCTCGAGGCGGAAGAGATGCTGGTCGAGCTGCTTCTTGTTGAGCCAGCCGGTGCCGTAGATGCGTGACAGCATCGCGTTCTTCTGGTCGCCACGCCAATACGCACCGCTGACGCGCGTCAGCTTGAAAGCGGCAGGATCGAGCTTACCGGTCGAGGCCATGTGCGGCCCGCGGCACATGTCGAGCCACTCGCCCTGGCGGTAGATCGTCAGTTCCTCGCCCTCGGGGAGTTCGGCGGCCCATTCGGCCTTGAAGCTCTCACCCTGCTGCGTCCAGCGATCGATCAACTGCTGGCGTGACCAGACCTCGCGCAGGAACGGCTCGTTCCGGGCGATGATCGCACGCATCTCGGCTTCGATCGCAGGCAGGTCCTCCTCGGTGAACGGGCGGTCCTTCGGCGCGAAGTCGTAATAGAAGCCATCGTCGGTGGCTGGGCCGAAAGTGATCTGCGTTCCGGGGAACAGGTGCTGCACCGCTTCGGCCATGACGTGCGCGAGATCGTGGCGGACGAGTTCGAGCGCGTCGGCCTCGTCGCGCGCGGTCACCAGCGCGAGTGCGGTGTCGCCCTCGAACGGCCGGTTGAGATCGCGCACCTGCCCGTCGATCCGCGCGGCGAGCGCGGCCTTGGCGAGGCCCGGCCCGATCGCGGCGGCGACATCCGCGGGGGTAGTCCCGGGCGCAACCTCGCGGACGGAACCGTCGGGCAGCGTGATTCGGAACATGGCGGACATGGAGGACTTTCTGGTGTTGGAAGAGGCGCGGCTTATGCCGTCGCCTACCCTATATAGGCAAGACGGCGTCGAACGTCACGCTACCCCGAACGGGACGACGTGGTTTGCCTGTGTGTGGCCGACCTCCGCGCGGCCGAGATACGGCACGCCCATGTCGCGGCTCCACCGCACCATCATGTAATCGAGCGTCTCGCCCCAGGGCGGATCATTATCCTGGACCGCAGTCACGGCGCCGAGGCGCAGTCCGGCGATGCCCTTCAACTGCGTGGCGTTGGCGACTTTGAAGAGCATGCGGTCGATCGCGTACATCGGTTCGGACACCTCCTCGACGATCAGGACGTGATCGGTCAGGTCGGGCAGCCAGGGCGTACCGATCAGCGAGGTGATGATGCTGAGGTTGAACGCGGCGGACGGTTGCCCGTTCAGTCCCGGCTCCAGACCCGCCCTATCACCGCGCCCCATCCAGCCGAGCGAGCGCGCGACGGTTGCCTCGCCGTCATGCCGGTTGATGTCGCTGACCATCGGCCCGTGCACCGGGCGCCCGATCCGCCGGGCATAGAGCGCGCCGAGCAGGAAGCCGACGTCGGAATAGCCGAGGTACGTCTTGTGGCGTGCGGCGCGGCCGAGTTCGGGCATGACCATCGCCAGGATGCGGTTGGAGCCATAGCCACCACGCAGGAACCAGATCGCATCGAACGCCGGATCGTTGGCGTATTCGAGGAATGCCGCCGCCCTGTGGAAATCGGAACCGGCGAAGTGGCCGTCGGTCTCCAGGCATTGCGGGTGGAAGACGAGTTCGACCTCCGGGAATGCGGTCGCCGCGTAGGCGGTGATCTTGGCGATCGCCGCGGGATTGGTCCGGCTCGACGCGGCGAGGACACCGATGCGCATTGTTCGTGTTCCCGACCTTGCCCCGTTACCAAACCGCCCATATCGCGGGCCGATGGATATCAGCAAACCCTGTTTCTTCGTCGGCATCGGCGGCAGCGGCATGATGCCGCTCGCGATGATCCTAGCGGGCCGCGGCGCGACCGTCGCGGGCTCGGATCGCAACCTCGACCAGGGCCGCGTGCCTGCGAAGTTCGACGACCTCGCGGCGAAGGGCGTCGCGCTGTTCCCGCAGGACGGCAGCGGCATCGTCTCGGCCGACCAGGTCGTCATTGCCTCGGCGGCGATCGAGCCGACCGTGCCGGACATGATTGCGGCCGACGCGCTCGGCTGCACCCGCTCGACCCGTGCGGCAATGCTGGCGTCGCTGTTCAACGACAGCCGCCTGCCGATCGGTGTCGCGGGCACGAGCGGCAAGTCGACCGTGACCGGCATGATCGGCTGGATCCTGCACGCCGTCGGGCGCGATCCGACAGTGATGAACGGCGCGGTGATGAAGAACTTTGCCACGGCTGACGCCCCGTTCGCCAGCGCGCTGGTCGGAGAGGGTGAGGCTTTCGTCAGCGAAGTGGATGAGAGCGACGGGTCGATCGCCGGCTATGCGCCGAAGATCGCGGTGCTGAACAATGTCAGCCTCGACCACAAGTCGTTGGAGGAACTGCGCGTCCTGTTCGGGGACTTCATCGCGAAGGCCGAGACGGCGGTGGTGAACGCGAACGATCCCGATGCGGCGGCACTCGCCTCTCGCCTGCCGCGGGGTCAGATCACCACCTTTGCGATTGATGCGTCGGCGGATCTACGTGCCGAGAATCTTAAGCCGGAGCCGTTCGCGATCCGCTTCGACATCGTCTCGCGCGGCGTGCGGACGCCGGTGAAACTGGCCGTGCCCGGGCGGCATAACGTGTCGAATGCGCTGGCTGCGATCGGTGCGGCGATGGCGGCGGACGTGTCGTTGGCCGATGCGGTGAAGGCGATTGCCGGGTTCACGGGGCTGCGTCGTCGCTTCGACCTCGTGGGAGAGGCCGGCGGGGTCGCCGTAATCGACGATTTCGGGCACAACCCGGACAAGATCGCCGCCACGCTCGATACGCTTCATGCGTTTCCAGGGCGGCTGCTCCTGTTCTTCCAGCCGCATGGCTATGGGCCGTTGAAGGTCATGGGGCGCGAGCTGGTCGCGACGTTCGTCGACCGGATGGCGGAGGACGACGTGCTCGTCCTGCCAGACCCCGCCTATTACGGCGGGACGGTCGCGCGGGAGGTCACCAGCGCGGACATCGTCGGGCAGATCGTCGAAGGGCGGCGGGACGCGCGGCATGTCGCGGACCGCGCAGTGGCCGCAGCGGCGCTGGTCGCGGAGGCGCGGCCGGGCGACCGGATCGTGGTGATGGGCGCGCGCGACGACACGCTGAGCGTGCTGGCGGCGGGAATGGTCGACGCCTTGGCCGCTACCTGATACAGAGCAAGCAGGAGACCGCCTATGTTCCGCCGCCTGTTCCTCGACCACCCTGCCACCGTCGGGGAGAGCTATGTCGAGCATTTCGGCGTCGCCGGACGCTTCGGCGTGACGATGATCAAGGGCGGCCTCGGCGCGCTGGTCCATGCGTTCGTGCCGGCGCTGTGCAAGACGCGGGGGAGCGACACGGTCGCCGAACTGCACCGCCAGATGGTGCTGAAGCGCGGCGCGGTCGCGGCCGACCAGACGCAGATGAAGACGGTCGAATTCATCATCTGACGATGCTTCGGAAGCCCGCCGGTTTCCAAAGGTTAGGATAAAGTCACACCCAGGACGCGTTCGCTCGCGTCTGGCAGCGATGCGTTATGACAAGCGAACCCCTCTTAGTGTAAAGCTCGGTTGACACAGCTTAGCCATAGTGACAAGCTCCCTTTACTGATTCGAAAGGGTGCTTTCCATGACCAAGGGTCCGGCGATTCGTCGCTACAATCGACGCGTCATCGTGTTGATGCTTGCCTACGCAGCGATCCTCATGATCGTCGTCTACGGTTTCAGTCGTCATCTCCTGAACGGGCCGCCGGCGTATTTCGCAGCGATCCTACCGGCGCTGCCGATCATCGGTGTGTTCGGCGCGATCGGTCGGTATTTGGTGGAAGAAACCGACGAATACGTTCGTATGCTGACGATCCGCCAGACGCTGTACGCAAGCGGCTTCGCGCTGAGTATCGCGACGATCTGGGGATTTCTCGAGGCATTCGATCTCGTCGGCCATATCGAGTCCTATTACGTCGCGGTGCTGTGGTTCGCAGGGCTCGGGTTTGGAAGTTGCATGAACGCGCTGACCAAGCCGCGCGAGGCATGAAGAACCGCCTCAAGGTGCTGCGCGCCGAGCGGGACTGGAGCCAAGGCGACCTCGCCGACCGTCTCGAAGTGTCGCGGCAGAGCGTCAACGCGATCGAGACGGGGCGCTATGATCCGTCGCTGCCGCTCGCGTTCAAGATCGCCGAGCTGTTCGAGCTCAGAATCGAAGAGATTTTCACGAGCCCGTCGAAGGAGTCATGACATGATTTCGCATCTCAAAGCCCGTCTCGCCGCTACCGCCGTGACGCTGATGATCGTCCTGCATCCCGGTGTCAGCCACGCGCAGGTTGCGACCGCCGCCGCGCCTAAGGTCGGTGCGACCGAGACGCAGATGCCGCATATCTCGGTGCAAACCATCGGCAAGGGGACACCGGTGATCCTCGTTCCGGGGCTGTCGTCGCCTCGCGCGGTGTGGGCGGGCGTCGTGCCAACCCTAGCAAAGTCGCACCGGGTGTATGTCGTACAGGTCAACGGCTTCGGCGGCGACGATCCTCGCGCGAACCTGTCGCCCGGCATCCTCGATGGGATCGTCGCCGATCTGCACACGCTGATCGCCCAGTCGAAACTCGGCAAGCCGGCGATCGTCGGGCATTCGATGGGCGGGCTGGTCGCGCTGATGCTGGCGAAGGCGCATCCGGAGGACGTCGGCAAGTTGATGATCGTCGATTCGCTGCCGTATATCGGCGAGATCTTCGCACCCGGCGCGACGGTGGCGGCGCTCGAACCGCAGGCCAGCGCGATGCGCGCCGGGATGGCCGCGGCGTACGGGAAGCCGGCGAACCCGGCGGCGAACGAGGCGCTTGCCGCGCGCATGGCACTGAAGCCGGACTCACGCACGACCGTGGCCGATTGGGCAGCGAAGGCGGATGCGCGGGTCTCGGCGCAGGCGATGTACGAAGATTTGACCACCGACTTGCGTCCCGACATGGCGTCGATCGCAGCGCAAATTACGCTGGTCTATCCTTGGAACGCGGCGGGGCCGACCAAGCCAGTCGCCGATGCGCTCTATCGGAAGGCCTACGCGACGGCACCGCACGTGACCTTCGTCGATATCGGCGATGCGGCGCATTTCGTGATGCTGGATCAGCCTGCCGCGTTCCAGGCTGCACTGGACGCCTTTCTCCGCGACTGAGGGGCGGCTAAGGTGTCGGCATGACCGATACCGCCACGCCGCCTGCACCGACGCCGCCCGCCAAGGAGCGCCCTCGCCTCGCCTATCATCATACGCCCGCAGCCGAGGGCGTGACGGGACCGACGATCGTGTTCCTGTCGGGCTATGCGTCCGACATGATGGGGACCAAGGCGGTAACGCTGGAGGCGTGGGCGAAGTCCGAGGGGCGCGCGTTCCTGCGGTTCGACTATGGTGGCTGCGGGCAGAGCGAAGGCGCGTTCGAGGACCAGACCCTGGTCGACTGGCGCGACGACGTGCTGGCGATGATCGATGCGCTGGTGGAGGACTCGGCGATCTTCGTCGGATCGTCGATGGGCGGTTGGCTGATGCTGCTGGCGGCGAAGATGCGGCCCGATCTGGTGAAGGGGCTGGTCGGCATCGCGCCGGCGCCCGACTTCACCGACTGGGGCTTTACCACCGACGAGAAGATGGCGCTGCTCAGCAACGGCCGGATCGAGCGCAAGAACCCCTATGGCCCCGAGCCGACGGTCTATACGCGCCCCTTCTGGTCGTCGGGTGAGGCCAACCGGCTGATGTTCGGCGAGATCGCGTTCGATGGTCCGGTCCGACTGGTCCAGGGGCAGCGCGATCCGGACGTGCCGTGGCACCGTACCGCGCGACTCGCCGAGCTGTTGCGTTCAGCCGACGTGCAGACGTGGCTGGTCAAGGACGGGGACCACCGCCTGTCGCGTGACAGCGACATTTCCCTCATCATCCGGGCGGTCGAGGATGTGATCGCCGCCTTATGATCCTGATAGTCTTGCTTGCTGCTGCGCAGGCCGCCGCCCCCAGTGCCACCACCGGTCCCGCCACCACCGGTCCCGTCGATGCGCAGGGCGATCGGTTCGCCCGGTGCGTCGCACTGACGCAGAGCGATCCCGCCGCCGCACGCGCCGAGGCGGGTCGCTGGCGGATCGGTGGGGGGCGATATTTTGCGCGGCAGTGTGCAGGCCTCGCTTTCGCCGCCGAAAAGAACTGGCCGTCCGCGGCCGGCGAGTTCGAGGAGGCGGCGCGGGAGGCTGAGCTCGCCAAGGATACGCGGTCCGCGAACTATTGGGCGCAGGCCGGCAATGCCTGGCTTGCATCCGGACAGCCTGCCAAGGCGCGCGTTGCGCTGGATTCGGCCTTGGCGGCGGGGTCTATGATAGGCCTGCCGCTGGGTGAGGCACAGCTCGACCATGCGCGGGCGCTGGTCGCCGCAGGTGAGCTGGATGCGGCGCGCAGCGATCTCGATCTCGCGCTGACGACCGCCGGCGACGATCCACTGGCGTGGCTGTTGTCGGCGACGCTCGCGCGGCGGATGGACAATTTGCCGCGCGCCAAGTCAGATATCGCGCAGGCCCTGAAGCGCTCGGCGGACGATGCATCGGTGCAGTTGGAGGCGGGCAACATCGCCGCGCGGTCCGGCGACGAAGCGGCGGCGCGCGAAGCGTGGGGAACCGCTGCGAGACTGGCACCGACGAGCGAGGTCGGGCGCAACGCCGTCACGGCGCTGAAGCAGTTCGACGCCGCAAAATAACAGGATGATTGGGCCAGTCGCGAACGACCGGCCCGATCGGGATATCAGCGGCGAACCATCGTGCTGCGCGCGATCTTGCTCACCAGACCGGGCAGACCAGGATAGCTCGCCTTGTGATACGGCGAGAGCGCGTCGAGTTCGGCGGTGATCCGCCGGTGAGCCTCGCCGAGTGCGTGGTAGGGTAGACCCGGCAACAGGTGATGCAGTGCGTGGTAGCGCAGACCAACCGGTGCCCACAGCGCGGGCAGCAACGCCGGCGGCGGGACGTTGACCGTGTCGAGATACTGCGCGGTGACCGTCATCGGCTCGCCGTCATTTTCCCAGAGATGCGCGACCAGCGTGCGGACCTGGTTGAGCACCGCGAATGCCGAGGCTACCGCGAAGATGGTCACGAACGCACGCAACGGCAGCACGCCGGTCACGGTGATCGCGATCAGCGTGATCGCCCACAGGCTCGCGGCCATCTCGAGCCGATCCCAATATACCTTCGCCTCGCCTTCGGGCGCGCGACGGCGGAACTGCGGGTTGATCGCAAGTGCCGAATAGCGCTCGACGATCATCGTCCGCAGTTTGGGCGACAGCAGCGAGATCGGCGACAGGATCGCGAACCGGATCAGCAGCGCGATCGGTGCGAGCGCCGATACGACGATGAACAGCGGCAGCGTCCACGGCTTCATTAGCGCGAGCGGCAGATATTCAGGATCCTCGACCGTGCCGTAGCGGGTCTTGGCGTGATGGAGGTTGTGGACGCCCTCGTACATGAACGACGGGGTCAACAGCGGAACGCCGACCAGTACGTTCCAGCCGAGCCGGAAGTTCGGCACGGAGGCGTGCTTCATGTGGCTGACTTCGTGGATGAAGCTCAGGCCGCGATAGAGACCCAGCATCGCCATTATGCCGGCGACGATCACCACCGGCGTCGACGTCGAGGTGGCTGCCACTACCAGTGCACCGTAGCCCAGCACCATCGAAGAGATCAGGTCGGCCCAGTAGATCGCCGGGCGCGGCTTCACCAGATCGCGCGTCAGGTCGGCAGCTGCACGCAGCATCGCCTTGTCGTCGGCAACGCGCTCCATCCCTCCGACACGGGGCGAACCCGCGGGACTGGAAGCTGGAGCGGCCGTGCCGCGAGCGAGGCTGAGCGATGTGTCCATGGGCATATCCATTGCCCGAAGATAGTGGCGGTACCGTGGCATTTACAGGCCGCGCGGGTGCCGCCGTGCCGGAGGAAACCCGATCACTCTGACAGGGTCCTGCGATGACGCAGGTGTCACTCGCCTTTATTCGCTTCGCTGGGTAGACACGCGCAACTGCGTATTCGGGAACACGACATGGCCAAGCTCATCATTCGACCGGTCGAGACCAAGAAGGACCGCAAGATCTTCATCGATCTGCCGTTTCGTCTCTATGCCGACGATCCCAATTGGGTGCCGCCGTTGAAGTCGGAAGCGCTGGGACTGATCACGCCCGAGAAGAACGGCTGGTTCAGCCATGCCAAGGCGCAGTTGTTCCTGGCCGAGGAGGACGGCCGCGTGGTCGGGCGCATCTCGGCGCACATCGATACGCTCGCGCTGACGATGCCGCCCGAGCAGGGGTTCGGGCCCGGCGTCGGCCAATGGGGCTTGATGGAAGCGGAGCGGCAGGACGTGTTCCAGGCGCTGCTGGAGCGCGCCGAGACATGGCTGCGCGAGCAGGGCATGACGCGCGCGCTGGGGCCGATCAGCATGTCGATCTGGGAGGAACCGGGCCTGCTGATCGACGGATACGACCATCCGCCGACGATCATGATGGGCCATGCCAAGCGCGAATATCGCGGCTGGATCGAATGGGCGCAGTACCGCCCGATCAAGCAGCTGATGACCTATGAGGTCGACGTCACCAAGCAGTTCCCGCCGATCGTTCAGCGCATCATCAAGTCGGGTGAGAAGAACCCGCGGATCAGCGTCCGCAACGTCGACAAGACCAAGTTCGAGGAGGAGGCGGCGATCATCCTGTCGATCCTCAACGACGCGTGGCGCGACAATTGGGGGTTCGTGCCGCTGACCCCGCCCGAGATCAAGGACGTCGGCGTGAAGCTGAAGCCGATCGTGTTCAACGATCTGATCCGGATTGCCGAGCTGGATGGCAAGCCGGTCGCGTTCATGATCACGCTCCCCGACCTGAACGAGGCGATCAAGCCGCTGAACGGGAGCCTGTTGCCGTTCGGCTGGGCAAAGCTGTTGTGGTGGTTGCGCAAACCCAAGGTGCGGACGGTGCGCGTGCCGCTGATGGGGGTAGTGAAGGAGTTGCAGGCGTCGCGGATGGCGAGCCAGCTGGCCTTCATGATGATCGAATATATCCGCCGCGCGTCGGTCGAGAATTACGGTGCGCAGCGCGCGGAGATCGGCTGGATCCTGGACGACAACCAGGGGATGCGGTCGATCGCGGAGACGATCGAAAGCAGGGTGAACAAGGTGTACCAGGTGTACGAGCGGGTGCTGTAACGCGCGCCCCTTCTTCGTCAGGATGACGGAAGGCATCGTGCCGCTACTCCCACTTCCCCTTACCGAAGGGCATTTTAAGCGTCACCGCGGCCCCCTGCCCGATCGCGCCCGGCAATTCGGTTCGGATCGCGTGGACGTTCCCCTTGCCGCCACCCGGCAGCCGGAACGACAGCGGGTCACCCCGCGGCGGCTGGACCGGCTCGGCTAGAGTCGCCAGCCTCTGGTCGGTCGAACGCGCACAGACGACGATCTCGCCATCGGGATCGGTCTGGACCGGACACGGCATCGTCGACCGAACAGGCCGCTTGCGCAATTCAGGTGGAAGCGGCGGCCCGGCTACCGCCTGGAGCAGGAGCAGGCCGGCCAGCATCTAGAAGCGCCGGGATATGCCAGCATACAGCCGCGCATCCGGGGTGTTCGCGTTCAACCCCGCTGCGCCGAATATATCGAACTGGAGATCGTCGTTCGCCATCCATGCCAGCGACAGCGCCGCGACCGCCTGCGTCTCATGCTCCTGCGGATCGTCGTCGCGGAGCGCCTGCATCTCGCCGGTCAGCGTGAAGGCCTTGTCGAGTTTCACCGCCAGGCCAGCGGTCGAACTGTACGCGAGATGCCGGCCATTGCCGTCCTGATCGACCGCGGCATCGATCTCCGGCGTCAGGTCGAGCGAGACCGTGTCGGAGATCTCGTACGTGACGGGGACGAGGAAACCTGCGCCCCAATCGCCGGCGCCGATCGACGAGCGGCCGACCGGCAGCGTCACGAACGGCAGCACCGATACCGACAGGCCGGCGCCGTCGGGATTGTGGAGGTTCGCCTTCATCCCGAGCGACACGTCGCCGACACCGTTCACCGTATCGACGCCGGTCGAATCGCGCATCCGGTCGTGACCGAGCGGCGTCCAGCCGATCCGCGCCTCGATCGAGTCGCTGACGCCGACGCGGACGAGCGTATCGCCGAACAGGATATTATCCTCGCGCGACCCTGGCTGGTCGTCGCGCGTCCAGTCCGCGATCGACGTCTCGACCGAGATTTTCCCGGGCGCGATCGTGCAGGCCGGCGTATCGATGCCAGGACGATCGGAGCAATATTCTCGGTCCTGCGCCATCGCAGCGCCGGACAGGCTCGCCAACGCGATACCGAGAAGCAGGCGCCTCATCGCAGGCGAACCCAGGTCGGTGCGTGATCGCTCGCCTTTTCGCGCCCGCGATAGGCCTTGTCGACGCCCGCGTCGATCATCCGGTCGGCGGCCTGCGGGCTGAGCAGCAAATGGTCGATCCGGAAGCCGGCGTCGCGTTGCCAGGCACCGGCCTGGTAATCCCAGAACGTCCAGACGCCGCCCTTGGGGAATTGCGTACGCAGCGCGTCGGTCCAGCCCTGTGCGACGAGCGCGCGGTAATGCTCGCGGCTTTCCGGTTGCATCAACGCATCGTCCTGCATCGCGCGGACCGAGAAGGTGTCGTCGTCGTTGGCGATGACGTTGTAATCACCGGCGAGAATCGTCGGCTTTTCCTCTGCGAGCAGGACGCGCGCGCGAGCCGCGAGGCGGTCCATCCAGCGGAGCTTGTAGTCGAACTTCGGGCCGGGCTGCGGGTTGCCGTTGGGCAAATAGAGCGCGGCGACGATCAGGCCGTTTATCTCCGCCTCGATATAGCGGCTGTGCTCGTCCTCGGGTTCGCCTTCGAGTCCGCGCTGGCGCACGACGGGCGTGCCGCTCTTCGCGAGGATCGCGACGCCGTTCCAGGCTTTCTGGCCGTGCCAGACCGCGCCGTAGCCGGCGGCCTCGATGTCGGCGATCGGGAAGGTGTCGTCACTCGACTTCAGTTCCTGGAGGCAGACGATGTCGGGCTGGTCTTCGGTGAGATACTCGATCAGCCGCGGCAACCGTGCCTTGATGCCGTTGACGTTGTACGTGACGATTTTCATGGAATCGTCAGACCGAGAAGCTGGAGCCGCAGCCGCAACCCGATGCGGCATTGGGGTTCTCGACCTTGAACGCGGCGCCGGCGAGCGACTCGACGTAATCGACCGCGCACCCGCGGACGAGATCGATGCTGACGCTGTCGACGACCAGCTTCACGCCGTCATGCTCGGCGATCACGTCGTCGGATTCGACCGAATCGGCGAACCCGAACTTGTACTGGAATCCGGAACAGCCGCCGCCGTCGACCGAGAGACGCAGGATCGCCGGCTTCCCCTGCTTGACGGCGATCGCCGCGACGCGCGCCGCAGCGGAGGGGGTGAGGATGATGTCTTGGACCAGCGTTGCCATGCGCTGGAGATAGGAGGTTGCGCTATCCGCGGCAACCTTGGGGTTGATCAGTCCTGCGCGGCGGGGCCGCTCGTCGAAACCGGGATCGCGTTTACCGAGCGGTCCTGCGCGGCGAGGAGGTAATCCGCGGTGGTCAGAAACGGTACCGGGTTGACCGCATGGCCGTCGATGCGGACTTCGTAATGGAGATGCGAACCGGTCGAGCGGCCGGTCGAGCCCATCAGTGCGATCAGCTGGCCGCGAACGACGCGGGCGTTGTCGCCGACCAGGATCTTCGAGAGATGGCCGTAGCGCGTCGCGATGCCCTTGCCGTGGCTGATCTCGACCATGTTACCGTAGCCGCCCTGGCGACCAGCGTGCGCGATGATGCCGTCTGCGGTGGCGTAGATCGGCGTGCCGACCGGGCCGGGAATATCGACGCCAGCATGCATCGCCGCGGTGCCGCGGAACGGATCGGAGCGAATGCCGAAATTGCTGGTGAACGAGAGCGAGTGAACCGGCTGAACCGACGGGATCGCGATCACGCCCTGCTGAGTCGCGTCAAGCTTCTTCCAGGTCTGGAACAGCGTGCGGAACTGCGCGTCGGCGCGGAGATCGGCGGTGGCTTCCTCGGTGTTCGCGGCGATCATCGGACCACCGGTTGCCGCGACGTGGCGCGCTATTTTCGAAGCTACGACCTGGGCCTCGGCGGTCGCGCCGACCGTGGTCATCCCCATCACGGTTGCGGCAATCGCCAACCGGCGGAACGTGAACGACTTGGACGCCGTCGACACGGCCTTGAGGCGCGTCACGATGGCTGCTGCGGTAAATTCGACCATTGGTCCCCGACACAAAAATGCAGGGCCGTTCGCTTCAAGGCGGACGGCTCCGAAACTCTGTCCTGACTCGCAGCCCCTCCGCGCACCAGACACTCTGGGTTAGGCCGGATACCGCTGTTCCGGGCAATAGCTCCGCGCGGTCGGAGCGGCGGAGCGGCAGGTTGCTGCGGCGAGTTGATGCAAATTGGGACGATTGCGAGGGAACAGGAAGTCCACGACGACATCGGACGTTAAATGTCGGCGAATCTCCGAACGTTACTGCGGGCTGTTCAGAGCGCCTTGGCGGCGACCAGAACTGCTTCGGCATGGCCCGCCACGCGGACCTTGCGCCACGCCTTCGCCAGCGTCCCATCGGAGCCGAACAGGAACGTCGCGCGCTCGATCCCCATATATTTACGACCGTACATCGCCTTCTCGATCCACACGCCGAAAGCCTCGCATGCGATACCTTCGACATCGCTGGCAAGCCGGACCGCAAGTCCATGTTTCGCAGTGAATTTTGCGTGCGATGCGACACTGTCCTTCGAGACGCCAACGATGGTCACGCCCGCTGCTGAGAACGCGCCGGACAGTGTGGAGAAGTCCTTCGCTTCGGTGGTGCAACCGGCCGTGTCGTCTTTCGGGTAGAAATACACCACCAGCGGCGCGCCGAGGCTCGCGAGCGAAACCACGGCGTCATCGATCGTCACCGATATGTCGGGGATCTTCGAACCTTCATCCATCCTGCTCTCCCGTCACCTGCGCCCAAAACCGGCGCACCTCCTGCCGCGTTGATTCGAGCGTGGCAATCACCGCCGCCCAGTCCGCCACCCCGATCGCGCGTGCGATGAGGTCCTCCGTGGCATGCCCCGGCGGCGCGGCATCGGGCGCGACGAGGCGCAGCGTCACGAGCAGGCGCGTGAGGACGTCGTGCGCCGGGCGGAGCGACGGCGGGACCAGCCCTTCCCGGATCAATGCATCGATCGCGCCGCCTAGATTGGGATCGAAGCCGGCCCTGTTCACGAGCTGGACGACGTGGGTCGCGAATTCGAGATCGACGAGGCCACCGGGTAGAAGCTTGGCGTCGAGTGCGCCCTTGGGCGGTTTGTGCGCGGCCATGTCGCTGCGCATCGTCCGCGCGTCGGCGATCACGTCGCGCGCCGGTCGATCGCCTTCGAGCACGTCGCGGACGATCGCCGCCACTGCATCCCGAGCGTCGGTCGATCCGAACACCGGGCGAGCGCGGGTGAGCGCCATGTGCTCCCAGGTCCAGGCATCCTCGCGCTGGTAACGGGCGAAGCTGTCCAGCGTGACGACCAGTGGCCCCTGCCCGCCTGATGGCCGCAACCGGGTGTCGATCTGGTACAGCGGGCCCGCGGCGGTCGCGACCGACAGAGCGCCGGTCAGCCTCTGTGCGAGACGATTGTAATAGAGCGTTGCGCCGAGCGGCTTCGGGCCGTCGGACTCTGCGGCAAAATCGCCCGTAAACAGATAGATGAGATCGAGATCGGATGCGTGGGTTAGCATCGCGCCACCCATTCGACCTAGCGCCAGCACGACGAGTTCGCTGTCCGGCACGCGGCCATGGACCTTGGCGAACTCATCAATCGTCGCACAGGCGAGGACGCCGATCGCCGCCTCCGCGACGCGCGCATAGCCTGCTGCGACGTCTAGCGGATCGGACACGCCGGCGACGATCTGCGCCCCGAGCGCGAACCGCAGCTCGCCGACTACGCGGCGGACGTGATCGAGCCGGGACTGATAGTCGCCACCTGCCTCGCCCGCGCACATGATCGCTTCGAGCACCGCGACGTCGCCGACCGGCTCGAACGCGGTCGCATCGATCAGTCCGTCGAGCAGATCGGGGCGACGCCCGAGATCGTCCGCGAGCGTGGGCGCATGGCTGAGGATCGCGGCGAGCAACGTCGCCAAGCCCGGTCGCGCCTCCAACAAGCGGAAGATGTTGATCGCGCTCGGCAGGCGTTCGAGCAATGCGTCCAATCGGAGCAGCGCCGCCTGTGGGACAGGAGCAGTCGCCAACGCAGGAACCAGCGTCGGCAACACCGCCTCCAGTGCGTCGCGCGCCGCCGGACTGCGCAGTGCGGGATAGGCGCCACCCCGCCACGCCTCGATCCGCCGACGTGCCGATTCGGGCTCGTCGAATCCTGCCGCGGCCAGATCGGTTTCCAGCGTCACGGCGTCATGCGAGAACGCGGGGCGGACGGTATCGTCGAGCGCGTCGTATATTCGGCCGGTCGCCGTGACGCGCGGTTCGAGCAGTGCCAACAACGCGCCCGAATCGTCCAGCCCGTGCAGTTTCGCCACGCGGTCTAGCGCGTCTCCGGTCGGCAAGGCGTGCGTCTGGCGATCGTCGATCATCTGGACGCGGTGCTCGATCGTTCGGAGCAGCGTGTAGCCCTCGATCAACGCAGTCGATTCGTCTGTGCCGATCCAACCTGCTTCGGCCAGGCGGGATAGCGCATCGCGGGTTGCGGGCGCACGCAGGGCGGGATCGCGGCCGCCGTGGATCATCTGGTGGATCTGCGCGAAGAACTCGGCTTCGCGGATGCCGCCGCGCCCACGCTTCAGGTCATAGCCGGGGCCGAACGCCTGACCTTGCGAATGATGATCGCGGATTCGGACGGAGATGCCGCGGATCTCGCCGATCGCGCCGAAATCGAGCGCGCGACGCCACACGAACGGACGGATCGCCTCGAGAAATCGCTGGCCCAGCGCCATGTCCCCGGCCGCTGCGCGCGCGCGAATGAAGGCGGCGCGCTCCCACGGCAGCGCCTGTGCTTCGTAATAGCCGATCGCCGCATCGACCGGCAGCGCGATCGGCGTGATCTCGGGTGATGGCCGCAGGCGGAGGTCGACGCGCAGGACGTAACCGTCGCCGTCGCGCGCCTGGAGCAGTTCGACGACGCGCTTGCCAATCCGGACCGCCGCCTCTTCCGGTTCCTCGCGCGGACGTCGGGGCAGCGTCACCGGGTCGAACAACAGGATCGGATCGATGTCCGACGAGTAGTTGAGTTCGCTGCTGCCCTGCTTGCCGAGCGCGATCGCGACGAAGCCGCGTGGTTCGGCGCCGGGGGTCCGCTCCTCGATCGCGGTGCGGATCGCGGTGTCGAGCGCATAGTCGGCGAAGCGGGTCAGTGCGCCGGTCACCGCGGTGAGGTCGAGAACGCCGGCTAGGTCGCCGATCGCGACGTTGAGCGCCATCGCGCGTCGTTCGATCCGCAGGCGACGCGCGACCGGCATGTCGGCTTCGGCACTCGACAAGGAGAGGTCCAGCTTGCCAGCCGCCAGCGATCGCGCCAAGTCCGGCTCACGGTTGAGGACCATCGCCAAGAATGGGGACCAAAGTCTTGCGCGGTCCAGCGCGGCGTTTATCGCCAGTTCAGGTGAGACTAAAGCCATGCGACATCGCTATAATCCGCTGCCTACGCGTGTCACGACAAAGCAACGAAAACGCTAATGGCCCGTTGTAGCGAACATGACTTACGCATTCCTCACGATCAGGCGCGAAGAGAACGGCCAGCAGGTTGTGCGCCGCCCCCGCGCAACCGACGTGATCGGTCACGCGCTACGTGGCGCGTTCGAAGACACGCACTCGGTACCCGACGATATGATGATAATGTTGCGCCGCCTGGACGCGATGCCGCATCGCCTAAACTGAGCGATGCGGCATCCTTAGTCGGGTTTAGCGACCGCGGCTGAGTTCTTCGACGTCGCCCATGATCGAATCAAGCGCCGTCTTGCTCGTGTCCGTCTCATGATCGCGTCGCGACGGCAGCGAACCATCGGTAAGTATCGTTTCGAGGGCCACGCGACCACGCGCAACGCGGCTCTTGATCGTCCCCACAGCAACGCTGCAGATCTCAGCCGCCTCTTCATAAGCGAAGCCGCCCGCACCAACCAAGATCAGCGCCTCGCGCTGCGGCTGAGGCAGATGCATCAACGCACGCTGCATGTCGCCGAGCTCGACATGACGATCCTGGCTCGCAGGCGCAGCGAGGATACGGTCTGCGACCAGATCGTCCCATTCGCCCTTGAAGCGTGCACGCCGCATTTGTGACAGATACAAGTTGCGGAGGATTATGAACGTCCACGCTCGCATGTTCGTCCCAGCCTGGAACCGAAGACGCGCGGCCCAAGCCTTGAGGAGCGTTTCCTGCACCAAATCGTCGGCAAGATCGCGGCTACCCGACAACGACCGACCGAACGCACGCAAATGCGGGATCACCTGGGCAAGCTGAACCTTGAACTCGGCATCCGACAAGGAAACATGCTCGACCGGCTCGACAACGTTCTCGATTTCGTCGTCCACGGGCGAAGCAGGCTGGGTCATGGTAATCCGATCAATCCCGATAAAACACTGCCGTACGCGGACGACAGACATAGGCACAGGTCGCAGGAAATACCAGCGACCTGCTCATAATCCAGCTCAGCGGAGGATTATAAAGCCAAAGATAACAATGACCAAGACGAGGGAGATCGCCAGGATGTACCGGGTCATGTGCGGCGTGGCACCAGCCCGCGCATCCTCGGTATCGATATGAATTGGTTCGTTCGGATCAGCCATAATCACCAAACTCGCGAAAAACGTTTTGGGTCCGTAACCGTCTTGCGGTCACGAACCCGATACGCACTGCCGCCCTCAGGCGGTCGGAACGGTCGCCTGGTCGAAGAACAATGCCTGGCTGATCGCGGCCTTCACGGTCGACCGCTGGAACGGCTTGGTGATCAGGAACGTCGGCTCGGGACGCTCGCCGGTCAGCAGACGCTCGGGGAACGCGGTGATAAAGATCACCGGGACCTCGAATTCGGCCAGGATGTCCTTGACCGCGTCGATGCCCGAGCTGTCGTCGGCGAGCTGGATGTCCGCGAGGACGAGGCCGGGGCGCGTTTCCATCGCCAGGGCAACGGCTTCGTCGCGCGTGACCGCAACGCCGGTGACGTCGTGACCGAGATCACGGACGATCGTCTCGATATCCATCGCGATGATCGGCTCGTCCTCGATGATGAGAACTTTCGCGCGGGTCTGGTTTTCGATCTCGGACAAGGCATCCGCGACCAGATCGTCGACTTCGCTGGTATCGACCTCGATCAGATACGCAGCGTCCTCGGGCGTGAAGCCTTCCATCGCGGTCAGCAGCAGCGCCTGACGCGACAGCGGAGTCATCCGTGCGAGGCGAGCGCGGGCGACGGCCTCGTGGCCCTCGGCATCGCCGACGCTCTCGTCACCAACCTCGTCGAAGTTCGCCGAGTTCCAGATCGCCTGGAACATCCGGTACAGGCCGAGACGGGGATCGACGTCGCGGGGGAATTCCTCGGGCGCGGCGACGATCGCTTCGAGCGTGGCGCGCACATATTTGTCGCCGTGCATCTGGCTGCCGGTCAGGGCCCGGCCGTAGCGCCGCAAAAATGGAAGGTGCGGTGCAAGTTGCTGTCCAAGAGACATGGGTAACGAATACTCCCTGATCCTACGCGGCCCCTCATGTGTCGGGTGGCTCGCGTCATTGCAATGGTGTCGGTCGAAAATGCCCCGTGTCCACGCCATCGCCGCCAGGTATCGGCAGCGATCGAGCGGAGATGCGTATTTTTCGCTCGGGTGTGGAACCATCCAGATGCTATTTGGTTTCACGAACATCTTTCGCGAGTATGTAGTCCGGTGCCCATGGGCGCAGTTTTGCTCGTCATCACATATTGGTTTGCGTCGTGCAGGGGGAAGTTTTGAGTTTGGGCCACGACACGGAGAAGACAGTGCCTGCAACGAAACCCGTCAAGGTCCCTGATAAGGACCAACAAATGGGTTCGGCGCTGCGTTCGGTGTATCAGAAGACCGTGGACGAGACGATCCCGGACGACCTTCTCGAACTCCTCGGCAAGCTGGACTGACGGTGGGCCGCGAGCCCACGGCCTTCGCCCCCGACACCACATCCTCGGAGCCGGCACCCCTGAAGAATAATCGCCTCCTATCGGCGATGGCCAGGATGCCGACAGGCGCCAAGCTTTTCCTGATCATCAGTGCTGCACTCCTGCCGCTGGCCCTGATCGCCGTGTTCGCCACGTTGCAGACGACGCGGTTGGCCGACGCAGAGGCCCGAGCTCGGTTGCGCGTGACGGCGGACGAAAGCGCGCGCGCCATCGCGATCGAACTCGTCGGCGACATGACCGCGCTTCGGGTTGCGGTAAACGCGCTCGGGACCGATCCTGCCGATGCCCCGAGTTGCGCCCGTGCCCAAGGCGTGTTTGCACAGCAATCGTCGGCTGGTACGCGCTTCATCATCACCGACCGCGCCGGCCATGTCCTGTGCGGCGTTCCGCTGCCCAACCCGGTAACCGTGCGGCAGGACAACATGCCCGTCGCCGCAGCGATCGTTCCCGACAACGGACTGATCCTCGCGATTTCTGGACCGAGTGGCGACACGTCCGCCCGCGCCTTCTTCCCGCGCGCCTTCCTCGAGAAGATCGGACGTCCCTCGACGCGCGCGTCCGCATTCAGCAGCGCGATCGTGCTCGACGAGGACGCGCTTCACCTCGAGACGATTGCCGACGAGCGACCGCTCGATCGCATGGAGACGATGCGTACCGAACTGGGCGTTGCCGGGCTCGCGTTGCGGACGAGTATCCGCAGTGCGCCGGTGACGTCGTCGCTGATCGTGGCGATGCTGTTGCCGCTGCTGATGTGGATCGCCGCGGCGAGCATAGCGTGGTTCGTGGTCGACCGCCTGCTGATCCGCCCGCTCCGCCGCCTGCGCGGTGCGGTCGCCGCCTTCACGCCTGGCGAGGAACTCGACTTCGGCACCGTCCACACGTTGCCCGCCCAGGAAATCCGCGAACTGGGGGAAACCTTCCAGTCGATCAGCCGGACGGTTGCGCTGCACGAGGCCGGCCTTGCCGAAGGGCTCGTGCGCCAGACCAAGCTTACGCGCGAGGTGCACCACCGCGTGAAGAACAACCTTCAGGTCATCTCCAGCCTGATCAACTTTCACGCCCGCAGCGCCCCCAGCCCCGACGCCACCGCAGCTTACTCGTCGATCCAGCGCCGCGTCGATGCGCTGGCCGTGGTTCACCGCAATCACTTTGCTGAGCTCGAGGAAAACCGTGGGTTGAACCTGCGAACGATGATCGGCGAGCTTTCCGCCAATATCCGCGCGACCGCGTCGGATCGCTCGCACGGCCTGGGCATCACGCTCGATATCGATCCGTATCTGGTCAACCAGGACGTCGCGGTCGCGCTGGCGTTCCTGGTGACGGAGACGATCGAACTGGCGATGAGCTGCGATCCGGCGGCGCAGATCAGGATCGTCGTGAAGCCGGCCGACAAGCTTGCCGACAAACCGGACCGGGCGGTTGTCCGCGTCGTTTCGCGCGCGTTGGTCGAGAGCGATGCGTTCCGAGAGGCCCTGTCGCGCTATGGTCGCGTCATGGAAGGCCTGTCGCGCCAGTTGCGGTCGCCTCTGCACCACGATCCACTGGTCGGCGCGTACGAGATCGCCTTCGCCATTACCGGGCGCGACTAAGCCTTTTCTGCAACGTCGGCTGATCCATATCAAACGACGCATTTAATTGAATAGATTCGAAGAAAAGCGGGAACCGACCATCGCCGTTGCCGTTCTACACTTCGGATAGCGACTTTATGCCCCCCCGCTCTCGCTATCCAGAACACAGGCCCGGTAGCACACCCTCCCCCCCCTGGTGATGCTGCCGGGCCTTTATTCCAAAAATAGCCTTTCCCCACCGTGCGTTGGTTCCAGCGGCGGAACGAATGGCGCCCCCGAACATTCCCCCTCCCGTGGCATTCAAGCCCTTCTAGGAGGAAGTATCATGCGTAAGTTGGTTGGACTGGCGATTGTAGCCAGCGCTTTGATGGTGTCGGCATGCAACACGGTCGAGGGCGCAGGCAAGGACGTGGCGTCGGCGGGCAAGACCGTTGCGAAGACCGCGGACAACGCCAAGTAAGCCTTTGCGCTTATGATAATGAAACGGGGCCCGGAGCACATGCACCGAGCCCCGTTTTCGTATGTGCTCTGACGGGTAGTAAGCTTCGGATCGGCGTCAGCTCTCGACGATGTCCGTCGACTCGCCCTCGACCGCCTTGGCCTTCGCCCGGCTACGCTCGGTGAACCAGATCCCGATCAGCGCCAGTTCGTACAGAATCACCAGCGGGATCGCGAGCAGCAGCTGCGAGCCGATATCCGGCGGCGTCAGCACCGCCGCAATCGCGAACGCCGCGACGATCGCATAGCGCCGCGCGCCGATCAGTTGCTTGCGCGTGACGATCCCTGCCCGCTCCAACAGCATCAGCAGGACCGGCAACAGGAACGAGATGCCGAAGCCGAACAGGAACTGCATCGTGAACGACAGGTAGTTGCCGATCGCCGGCAGCGCCTCGCGGTGAATGCCGCCGACCATCCCATCGAAGCCGAGCAGGAAGTGCAGCGCCATAGGGATCGCGACGTAATAGGCCATCGCGGCGCCCGTGAGGAACAGGACCGGCGTGGCGAGGATAAACGGCAGCAGCGCGCCGCGTTCCTTCTTGTACAGGCCGGGCGCGACGAACTGCCACACCTGGTTCGCGATCACGGGGAATGACAGCATCATCGCGGCGAAGAACGCCACCTTGATCTGGACGAAAAACGCTTCGAAAATCTCGGTATAGATAACCTTGTTCTGACCCGCAGCGAGCAGCGGGTGAACCAGGAAGCCGAAGATGTTCTCGGCAAAATACATCGCCACCGCGAACGTCACGACCAGCGCGGCGATGCAGTAGAGCAGCCGCCGCCGGAGCTCGATCAGATGGTCGAGCAACGGCGCCCGGCTTTCGTCGATCTCGCTCATGTCTGGCTTTCGGCGTTATGAAGGGTAGTCGCGGGCGCTGCGTTCACGATGACGCCACGTCGGACTTGCCGGTCTTGTCGTCGGGATGGGGCGCGGTCGCGGCCGGCGTATCCAGCGGTCCGTCGAACAGGTCCGGACCGCGATCCGCCAATGGCTTAGGCTCCTGCTCCGCCGGTACCGGCGAAGCATGCTCCGAAGCAGCAGCCACCACGGGTTTCTCGACCATCACCGGCTCGTCGGTATGATCGACGGACCGATAATCGCGACGGTGCTCCTCCGTCTCCGGCGAGTGCACCACCTGCGTGGTATCGGCCGTCGAGTCCGTGCCCGTCTGCGGATGCTCGCGCATGATGCGTTCGTTCTCCGACGCCCAGCGCTTTTCCATTTCTTCGAGTTCAGCCTCGCGGACCATCGAATCGAAGCCCGAGCGAAACTGCCGCGCGACGCCACGCGCCTTGCCGACCCAATAGCCGACCACGCGCATTGCCTTGGGCAGATCCTTCGGACCAATCACGACGAGCGCGACGAAGGCCACGAGCAGAAACTCGGAGGGCGCGATATCGAACATTCAGCCGCGCCTATCTAGTGTCGTCAACTCTGCCGGCTTCAGGCAGGACGGTCGTCGCGGACGCGATTGCCGTCGCGATCGAACGCGGGATCGGCAGTCTTCTGCGCTTCGATCCGGGCCGATGGCTTGACCGGCGTCTCGTCGTCGTTCTCGGACATGCCCTTCTTGAAATTCTTCACGCCCTTGGCGACGTCGCCCATCAGGTTCGAGAATCGGCCGCCGCCGAGAAGGAGGATCGCGACGACCGCGAGAACGAGCAAGTGAATCGGGCTAAAACCGCCCATGGCAATTCTCCTGGAAACTGAACCCTATCTAAGCCTCATCCTGCCGCTTTGCCAGCCACCTCGCCATCTTCCCGGTCGTCTTCGCCATCTTCGAGCCGATCGAACGCGAGATCGACCGGATCGAGCAGCCCGGCGGCGCGCAGATCGTCGATTCCGGGCAGGTCGCGGCGGCTCTGGAGGCCGAAATGGACGAGGAATGCAGGCGTGCTCGCGAACATCAGCGGGCGTCCCGGCACCTCGCGCCGCCCAGCCGGCTTTACCCAGCCCGCTTCCATCAGGACGTCGAGCGTCCCCTTCGAGATCTGCACCCCGCGAATCGCCTCGATTTCCGCGCGGGTGACGGGTTCGTGGTAGGCAATGATCGCCAGCGTCTCGATCCCTGCGCGGCTGAGCTTGCGCGGTTCCTCGCGGTCGCGGCGGAGCATGTGCGCCATGTCGGGCGCGGTCTGGAATTGCCACCGCTCACCGCGCCGGACGATCGCGATGCCGCGACCGGCATAGTCGGCGGTCAGTTGGTCGATTGCCGATCGGACGTCACCGTTGCCGACGTGCGCGCGAATCGCATCTAGCGTCAGCGGGGTCTCAGCCGCGAACAGCACCGCCTCGACGGCGCGCGTGAAGTCGTCGGGTGGGATCACGCGCGGGCTCTCAGATACAGCGGCGCGAAAGGTGACGCCTGGCGCAGTTCGATCTTCCCCTGCCGTGCGAGTTCGAGTGCCGCGACGAAGCTCGACGCCAGCGCCGAACGCCGGAGACGCTCGCCCGCTTCGGGGAGGAAGCTTTCGATCACGCTCCAGTCGATCCGCGCGCCGACCAGCATCGACACGCGCTCCAGCGCCGCCTCCAGCGTCATGACCTCGCGGTCAGCGACGACGTGCATCACCGGCCGCGTCCGCGCGGAAATGCGGCCGTACGCGGCGATCAGGTCGAAGATCTCGGCCTGCCAGGCCGCCTTGCGCACCGTCCGCAGACCCTCGGGGGCGCCGCGCAGGAACACGTCTCGCCCGGTCCGGTCGCGCGCCATCAGCCGCGCACCGGCCTCGCGCATCGCACTCAGCCGTTCGAGCCGCAGTTGCAGTCGCAGCGCGAGTTCCTCCGGGTCGGGCTCGGCGAGTGGATCGCGGGGCAGGAGCAACGCCGACTTTAGATACGCCAGCCACGCGGCCATCACGAGATAGTCGGCGGCGAGTTCAAGCTTCAGCGCGCGGGCGGAGTCGACATAGGCAAGGTACTGCTCGACCAGCGCTAGGATCGAGATCTTGCGCAGATCGACCTTCTGCCCGCGCGCGAGCGAGAGCAGCAGATCGAGCGGCCCCTCCCATCCGTCGAGATCCAGGGTCAGTTGCGCGTCGTCCATTGTCGGACGCTACAGCGCGCGCTGCCGGGCATCCACCCTCCACGTTTGACGAATCACCATACGGACCGTATACGTTTTATATGGTCAGGGTGAGTGTGAGGCTTGGATGGGTATCGTGAAGATCGACGACGCGCTGCACGAGGATGCGCGGCGGGCGAGCCAGGTGCTGTGCCGGTCGATCAATGCGCAGGCGGAGTTCTGGATGAAGATCGGCATGCTCGCCGAGGCCAACCCGACGCTGTCGTTCAACGATATCGTCACCGCGCAACTCGCCGCGGCCTCGGTCCGCGTCGCCGACAAAACGGCAGCCTGAGATGGTGAAGACGCCGGCCGAACTGGCGCTGATGCGCGTTTCGGGTGCGCTGCTGGCGTCGGTGTTCGAGATGCTCGACGAGCAGGATCTGGCGGGGCTGTCGACGTTGCAGGTCAACGACATGGTCGATCGCTTCATCACCGACGACCTCGAAGCCCGCCCCGCGAGCAAGGGCCAATATGACTTCGAATACGTCCTGAACAGCTCGATCAACCATGTCGTCTGCCACGGCGTGCCTAACGTTCGCGACATCATCCGCGACGGCGACATCGTCAATCTGGACATCACGCTGGAGAAGAATGGCTTCATCGCCGATTCGAGCAAGACGTATATGGTGGGCACCGTTCCACCTGCCGCGAAGCGCCTCGTGCGGGTCGCGCAGGAGGCGATGTGGCAGGGCATTCGGCAGGTCCGGGCGGGCGCGCATCTCGGCGATATCGGCTTCGCGATCGAGCGGCATGCGAAGAAGCACGGCTATGCGGTGGTGCGAGACTATTGCGGGCACGGCATCGGCCGCGAGATGCACGAGGAGCCGCAGGTGCTCAATTTCGGGCGTGCGGGAACAGGTATGATGCTGCGCGAGGGGATGGTGTTCACGATCGAGCCGATGATCAACCAGGGGACGCGCAAGGTGTCGACCGAGGATGACGGATGGACCGTGGTGACCGACGACGGCAAGCTTTCGGCGCAGTTCGAGCATACGGTGGCGGTGACGCGCGGCGGGGTCGAGGTGCTGACGTTGCGCGGGGACGAGCGGGCTCGGGGGTTGAGGTGATCGCGGGGACGGGGACGTCGCATCCCCTTTCCGTTCGTGCTGAGTAGCGACTGAGTAGGCTCGTCAGAGCCGTATCGAAGGCGTGTATCGAAGCACAGGTTTTACCCGCGGCAACCTGTCCTTCGATACGCCGCTTCGCCAAGCTCAGCAGCTACTCAGGACGAACGGATGGTATGCTTTGCACAGAGCCCACCACCCCGGCGAAGGCCGGGGCCCAGTTGGGGGACGTCGATGATTGAGGACGGCGCTCCGTTACTGTGACCTTTCCAACTGGGCCCCGGCCTCCGCCGGGGTGGTGGATGATGGGCTAGCGTCAGGCCTGCGCCAACAGCGCATCGCGCGTTGCGATCAGTTCCGCGAAATCACCCTTGGCCACGCCGACCGACGCCATCGCTCGTTCCAGCCGCGCCCGTGACGCCTCCGAAATCTCCTCCAACCGCCCGGCGATCTCGACCATTTCGTCCATCCGCGCCCAGCAATCGAGCACCAGGTCGCACCCAGCCGCGATCGCGCCCGCCGCCTTGTCGCCAGCGGTACCGGAGAGCGCCTTCATGTCGATGTCGTCGGTCATCAGGAGGCCGTCGAAGCCGATCCGCCCGCGGATGATCTCGTCGATCACGATCGGCGACAGCGTCGCGGGGCGGTCGGCGTCCCACGCGTCGAAGACGATGTGCGAGGTCATCCCCATCGGCGCCTGGTTGAGCGTGCGGAACGGTTCGAGGTCGATCTCGAGGTCGGCGTCGGTCGCGGTGACGGTCGGGAGGTGGTGGTGCGTGTCCACTCGCGCGCGGCCGTGGCCGGGCATGTGCTTGACGACACCGACGACGCCGCCTTCGGCCAGCCCTTCGAGCGTTGCGCGGCCGAGGGCCGCGACGCGCATGGGGTCGGAGCCGAACGTCCGTGAGGCGACGGCTTCGGTGGTATCCGGCTGCGACACGTCGAGCAGCGGGAGGCAGTCGACGGTGATCCCGACCTCGCTGAGCATGACGCCCAGCGCCTGCGCGTTGGCGCGCACCGCCTGGATCGCGGTCATCGGCGCGCGTTCATAGGCTGCATCGAATACCGGGCCAGCGGGGAATGCGGGCCATTCGGGCGGTCCCATTCGCGCGACGCGGCCGCCCTCCTGGTCGATCAGGATCGCCAGATTGTCGCGGCCGGCAAGCGCACGGAGCGAGTCCGTCAGTGCGCGGACCTGCACGCGATCGACGATGTTGCGCTTGAACAGGATGTAGCCGGCGGGTTCGCACTCGGCGAAGAACGCGCGTTCGGCGGGGGTGAGGACGGGGCCGGACAGGCCGAAGATGACGGGCTTCATGCGTTCTTCCTAGCGAAACCGGCGTGCGCGATCATCCTTCAATAATCTTTCGAGACACGGACGTTGGCGCTTTGGCGGCCGAGCGTGGAGATGCTCGACAGCAGCGACAGCCAGCGGGTGACTTGGAACTCGACCTGCGTGGCGGAATAGCCCTGACCGTCGGTGACGATCTCTGCGTACAGGCGCCGCGTGACGTATTTGCCCGCCGCGATCGAGGTGCCCTGCCCGGTCTGTGGATCGGCGGGGAGGATGCGGAGACGATCGAGTCCGGCGGCGCGACGCACCGCGTTGATCGGGTTCAAGCCACTGCCGCCGCCCTGCAACGCCGCGACTGCCGCTGCCAACTGCAACGCTTCGGGCGCGGACAGGTTGGTGATCGAGGTGCCGAACAGGAGGCGTGACAGAAGTTCGTCCTCGGGCAAGGCTGGCGTGCTGGTAAAGCCGATCTCGGGTTTGAGCGCATAGCCGGTGACCCGGATCGATGCGCTCAAACCCGTCGAGTCCGCGTTCGCCTCGATATCGAGTGCAGGGTTCGCGGGCACCTGCCCGTCGAAGCGGATCACGCCGCGCGCCAGTTCGAACTGCCGGCCAGCGAACTCGTAGTCGCCGCGGATCAGCGTGGCGCGGCCGGTGATCGCCGGGTTCTCGGGCTGGCCGGCGATCTGGAGGTTGGCGGACCATTCGCTGGTGAGGCCGAGGCCGCTGACCATCACCTGGTTAGGGGCACGCGCCTTGATCGCGAGCGTCCAGGGCTTGGTCGGCGTCGCGACTTCCTCGCCGCCGTCGGGCAGGTTGATCTCGCGGATGTTGAGCTGGGGGACGGCGCTGGCCGCGGTGGCCTGGCCGAGGCGATAGCGGCTCTTGTCGAGCACGACATCGCCGGCGATCGTGCCGCCCGAACCGTTCGACTTGAACGTCAGCGGCCCGGAGACGGTCGCGCCGATGTCGTCGCGGTTGATCATCACCGCCTTGTCAGCCTGAAGCGCGAGGTCGAGGCCGATCCCGGCGGCGGCGGCGAATTCGAACTGGCCGGTGCCGGTGACGCGCCCGCCCTTGCCCGCGTCCGCGCCGAACCGGTCGATCACAAGGCGCGAACCGCCGAAACGCCCAGTCGCCTGGACGTTGGTGAGGACAGTGCCGGTGGTCGCGCTCTCGATCCGCGCGCCGTTCGCCTGGACGACGCCGCGCAGGGTCGGGTTGGCGAGCGTGCCGACCACGTCCGCGCCGATCGCAACCGGGCCGGAGAGGTCGAACAACTCGACTCCGGTAAGGCGCCAGAGCGTGTCGGCCGGGCCGCTGTACCGCAGTTGTCCGAACAGGCGGGCGTTGCTGATCCGGGACGCGAGATCCCCCTGCCCCAGCGGCGCGAGTTGGGCCTGGGCACGGCCGATCGTCTTGCCGGCGGACGCGATCACCGCGCGCAGGCCGAGCTTGTCGGGGGAGAGCACGGCTGCAACGCCGACGTCGATCGGGCGCGACGATAGGACGAGGCCGGCGCGGCTGAGCCCGCGGATCGTCACGTTCGCCTTGCCGGTCGGGGCCGCACCATTGGCGGTCGCGATCGTGAAACTGCCCGAGGCGCTGCCGCTGAGACCGAGCCCGGGATAGGCGATGTCGAGGATCGCGAGCGGCATGCGCGTCAGGCTGGCGTCGATCGCGGTGCTGGCGGCGGCGAAGCGGCCGCCGACCTGGGCCTCGCCGCCCGAGAAGCTGAGCTTGGTCGATGCGAGGTGCCAACCGTCTTCGGCCTGGGTGAGGACCGCGGGCGTGAGCAGTTTCAGCGGGCGACCGTCCAGCGTGCCTTGCGCGGCGATCGCGTAGCTGTTGGCGGTGACCTGCGTGACGCTCTGGATATCGAACGCGCGGCCGCGGGAGCCGGCGATCGATGCCTTGATCGTGCCGACGCCGCCACGGAGCGACGCGGACCCGTTGAACCGGGCGAGGCTGAGCGTGCCGCGACGCAGGCCGAGGCCGGTCGCGGTCGCCTCGATCGAGGTGCCGGCGGGATCGAGCAACGTGACGAAATCGAGCTTGCCCTGGCGTAGCGCGATGCCGTCGAGCGTCGCGGCCTTGGCGGCGAGATGCCCGTCGACGCGTTGGATCTGGCCGACCGGCCGGAACAGGAGTTCACCAGAAATACCGCCGCCCGCAACCGCGAGCGCGCCATTGAAGCCGCCATCGACGACCGCGATGTTCCCGCTCGCCTTGGTGCCGGCTACGTTCAGCGCGGCGATTGCGATCGTCGCATCGGCGCCCGGTGGCAACAGGATCGCGCCGTTGGTGGTGAAGGGCCCGAGCCGCGATCCGCCCGCCGCGGTGAACGCGAACCCCTGCGGCGTCGGATCGAGATGCGCGCGGACGTTCGACAGGCCGAGCGTCGCGTTGGGGCTGGCGAAGACGAGGTCGAGCGTCGGCTTCTCGATCTGGCCGTCGAGTTTCAGCGTCACCGGGCCGTAAGTCTGCTGGCGTCCGCCGCCCTCGAAATGGAAGGTCCCGTCGCGCCGACGATAGCCGTTGCCGGTCAGCCGGATCTGCGGCGCGGTGAGGACGAGGTTGGTGAAGTGCAGCACGCCGTCGGTGGTGCGTTCGAGGTTGGTGGTAATGCGCGGCAGCCCGCCTGCGAGGCTGCGGAAGAACGCGTTGTCGAGCCGCACCATCTGCGCGCTGCCCTGGCCGATGACGCGCGTGCCGTGGCGGTTCGGGCCGGGGACGACGCGCAAGGTGGACTTCACGTCGACGATGCCGAGACCGGGGATCAGATAGCGGCCGAGCCCGCCGTTGATACCGACCTCGAACTGGCCGTTGCGCAGGTCGACCGCGAGGTTGATGCTGCCGGTGAGCTTGTCCGAGCGGAGCTTCAGCGCGTCGCCGGTGAGCAACGTCGGCGTCACGCGGAGCAGGCCGTCGACCGACAGGTTGCGCAGGATCCCGCCCGCGACGGTGCCTACGCCGGTGACGCGCGCCGCGGTGAAGCGGATCGGCACGGTGACCGGCGCCGCCGATAGCCTGCCCTTGCCGGCGGCGTGCGCGTTCTCGAACCCGGTCTGGTCGAACGCGAAGCGGCTGGCATCGAGGCGGTAATCGAACGCGGCGGTCGCGAACGGGCCGTCGAGGATCGCGCGCAATTCCACCATGTTGCCGGTCATGTTGGTGAACAAAGCGGGCGGACGGAGCAGCCGCGCCTTGATCCGCACGTCGCGGTAGGCGTTGGCGGCGAGATCGATGATGCCGGTCGTGTCGACCGCGAGCGCGGGCGTGCGCAGCGAGAGCTGGCCGTCGAGGCGGCGGTTGGCGAACCCGGCGCTGCCGTTGACCAGGATGCGCGGCGCGGTCAGCTTTTGCAGCCGGCCCTTCAGCAGCGACGACGGCGCGAGCGTGCCCGACAGCGTGTAGCGGCCGGCGACCTGCGCGAGCGCGAGATCGACGACGCGCGTCGTGCCGACGATGCCGTTGGCGCGGCCGTTCCACTTCGCCCAGCTGCCGTCGCCGGTGACCGCGAGCGCGACCGGGCCCTTCGCCTTCACCATCCGCGCGAGCACGCCGCCCGCGGCGCCCTTCGCGGCGACGTCGAGGTCGAAGCGGTCGCGCGCGGGCTCGGCATCGATCCTGAGCTTCAGGTCGTCGCTGCCGGCGACGCGGGCCTTGAGGTCGACCAGCGCTCGGCCCGAGCGAATATCCGCGCGGCCTTCGAGTGTCCCGATCCTTTGGGTCCCGAGCACGCGCTTGGCCAGCGTGAGGCGGCCGACCGAGAGCCTGCCGATATGGATGTCGAAGTCGGGCAGGATCGGGCCGCGCGTCTTCGACGGGCGGGTGCGCGGCGTGTGAGTCAGGATCGCGCGATCGACGATCAGCCGGCGGATCTCGAGGCGGTTCGAGAACCAGTCGAACGGCGACCAGTCGAGCGTGACGTTGGGCGCCTGGAAGACCAGCCCCTCGAGATCGTACACGCGGAGATCGGTCAGGCGGGTGTCGCCGTACAGCGAGCCGTCGATCCGACCGACCGTGAAACGCAGGCCGTTGGCGGTCTTGATCGCCGCGATCCGGTCCGCGACGAAACGGTGGCCGATGTCGGTGTCGACGATCAGCAACGCGGCGCCGACGATCGCGAGCAGCGCGATAACCGCGCTGACGATCCAGCGCCACCAGGCGATCGGGCGCCTTGGGCGGCGTTCCGGAAGAGTGACCTCTTCGGTCAAAATGCCTGTCCCAGTGAGACGTACACGGCGATGCGGCTGTCGCCGGGCTGCGGGTTGATCGGCGTGCCGACGTCGAGGCGGATCGGACCGAAGTTCGAATAATAGCGCACGCCGATGCCGGTGCCGTATTGCAGCCCGGTGAATTTCGGCAGCGGCGAGGTATAGATATTGCCCGCGTCGAGGAACGGTACGATGCCGAAGCTGCCGAGGACGCGGACGCGCGCCTCGATCGAGAATTCGGTCAGGCTGCGGCCGCCGATAGGGTCGTTGTTGGGATCGCGCGGGCCGATCGACTGATAGCCGTAACCGCGGACCGACGCGCCGCCGCCGGCGTAGAAGCGCCGTGACGGCGCGACCTGATCGCGCGGGGCGCCGACGATCGTGCCGAGCCGGGTGCGGGCGGCGAGTACCACCCGGTCGCCGAACGGTTGGTACACGCTGCCGTCGAACTGGGTGCGCGCATAGCCGAACACCGAGCCCTGCAACGAGACTTCGGGGCTGATCCGGCCGCCGAGGCGGAAGCCCTTGGTCGGGTTGAGCAGATCGTCCGAGCCGTCGTAATTGAGGCTGGTCGGCAGCGCGCCGATAAAGAACGTCCGACGACGTGGCGCGCCGGTCGAGAGGATCACGTCCTGCTCGTCCGACGCTAGCAATTCGGCGCCCACGGACCATGTCCAGGTCTTCTGGAAGAAGATGTTGGTCTGGCGCTCCAGCGTACCCGCGAGCGAATAGGTCTTCGCGTCGTACGCGTCGCGGTTGGTATGCGCGGCGGACGCCTGGAGCGTCAGCACCCGGTCGCGCGCCTTGAAGTTGTTGCGGCGGAAGACGACCGAGCCGAGCTGTTCCTGCGTTCCCAGCACGCCGCGCAGCGTCAGCGCGCCTTCGGGTGGGAACAGGTTGCGGTGCGTCCAGCTGAGTTCCGCGCGCGCACCTTCGCCGGTGCCGTAGCCGAGTTCGCCCGCGACGGTATGCGGCGGCGCGCGATCGAGCTTCACGGCGATGTCGACGGTGTCGGGGGTGGCACCTTGGACCGGTTTGAGATCGACCGCGGAGACGAGGCTGGTCTGGATCAGCGCGCGGCGGAGGTCGTCGAGCTTGGCGGCGTCGTACGTGTCGCCGGGCGAGAAGCGTGCGATCTCCGCGACATGGTCCGCGCCGAACACGCGGTTACCGGGGAGCGCGACGACCTGTCCGAACTTGCGCGCGCCGCCGGGTTGGACGGACAGGTCGAGCGTCGCGGTGCGGGTGGCGTGGTCGACGACGATCGCCGGATCGCCGACCTTGGCGAACGGAAAGCCTTCGCGGCCGATCTGCGTCGTCAGCTTGGCCTGCCCCGCGACGATCGCATCGGAATTGACCGGGTCTTCGGGCTTGATCCCGAACGCAGTCGTCAGCCCCGGTGCCTTGTCGCCTGCCGCGGCGATGCCATCGATCGTCACGCCCTTGAACTTGTAGAGCGTGCCGGGGGTGGCCGACAGCACGACCATCGGCTTGGCGCCGGGCTCGACCCGCGTGACGACGCTGGAGTCGTAATAGCCCTCCGCGCGGAGCAGGCTGTTGAGCAGGTCGGCATCTTCGCGGGCGCGGCGATCGAGTTGCGCGGCGTTGGCGGCTTGGTGGTCGTTTGCGTCGAGCGTCGAGAGTTGCGCGAACCGCTGTCGCAGCAGCGCGTCGTCGATCCCGTCGATGCCGTCGATCCGCCAGGTGTAGCGGCTTTCGGTATTGGCATCGACCGCGGCGACCGTGGCGGCCGGGTCCATCGGCGACGTGGCGAGATCGGGCCAGGCGACGCCGATGTCTGGCAACGGGGCGAGCGGCGAATTGGGGTCGAGCGACATCGGTGTGTCGGCGGTCGGGCTTGCTTGCGTTTGCGCCGGCACGGGCGCGGTTTGTGCTCCTGCGGCACGTATGCCCACGCAAGGTAGGGCACCCGCTGTCGTCAGAACGAAAAAGGCGGCGGCCGGCCCGGCTCGCCCGACGCGGAACACCATGTCCGGCTCCTAGCCGGGCTTGTCGTTGCGGAACAGTATCTAACGCCGTATTTCCGCCACGTTTCGTCCGGGGGTGGGATCAGGTGTGGCGTGTGGCTGGCATCCCATGGCTACGCGTGGCAGGACATGGCGATGGCCGATCCGACTTCCCGCGACACCCTGCCCCCCCACAAGGACCCGAGCGCTGCGGGTGGATTCCTCGTTGCGCTCGGCATGCTGGGTGGTGCGGGGGTCGGCTTTGCGATCGGGCAGGCGACGCCTGGGTTTCTCGTCGGGACCGGGGTCGGCGTGCTGGCGGCGGTGCTGGTTTGGTTAAAGGACCGGCGGTAGACGGCCTCTCCTGCCTGCCCGCCCCCGTGTTCCGTTAGTCCATCTTCCGTTCGCCCGTCTTCCGTTCGTCCTGAGTAGCCGTCGAGTAGCTCCAACGGCGCGTATCGAGACGGCGTATCGAAGGACAGGTTGGCGCGGGTAACCCATGCTTCGATACGCGCCCTCGATACGCTCCTAACGGAGCTACTCGGTCGCTACTCAGCACGAACGGAAAAATTTCAAATCCTCCGGGAAGACTACCGACTACCGACCACCACGCCAGATCTGCAGCGGTGCGCTTGGGTTCAGTCCGCCCTGATGCACCGGGCAGCGGCGGTAGCGGAAGCGGCGGTCGAGGCAGATCCAGACCTCGTCGAGCCAGCCCTGCTTCGTCGCGGTAACGCGCATCATGTCCGCTTTCAGGCCGGGATTTGCGCCCGCCATCGCCGCAGCGAACCGGCCCGCCGTCAGCGGTGCTCGCGACAACGCGTCCATGTCCGGATAGCGGAGCTTGCCGTACAGCCCGGCCGACTGGTTGAAATACTTGGCGGGGCGGTAGCCGGGCATGCAGGTGCCGTGCTTCGCCCATTCATGCTGGAGCAACTGCGCGGACGGCGTCGTGCACAAGTGCGCGCGGATCACCGGAGGCGGCACGAACTCGGCGTCATGACAATATTGCGGCCAGTCCTTGCCGACCCCGTCCGGCCACAGGCCGTGCAGCGTAAAGCCGAACCGGTTCCCCGCGCCGCACTGGAAGGTCGACCCGGTGCGATCACCATTCTCTCGGCAATATTGCGGCGCCCAGGTGATCGCGAGCGTGTAGCTGCCGATCGGGATATCGCGCTTCGGCTGGCTGTCCGACGGCAGGTCCGGGCGGACGCGCTCGACCGACGCGGGGGTCGAGCATTGATAGGCCTGCGCCTGTACGACGCTCGGCAACGCGATCGCGACGGCGGCGAGGGTCAGCCTGGAAATCATGCGACGTTCCCTCTGTCGGTATCCGTGTCGAAATCGGCGTCGTCGTCCTGACCAAACCAGGCTTTGCTGCCGGGCCGGAAGAGGTGGACGGCGGCGGCGACGTAGAGTGCTTCTGCGATGAGCGAGAGGATCGATGCCGTGCCGACGATCGCGCTACCCGTCGCGAGCGTCGCAAGCGCCTGGACGGCGGCCCAGATCGACAAGGCGGCGAGGATCACGACGACCCACTTCGCGACGACGCTCGGCGCGCGCGCGGTGAAGTACCAGAGCAGCACCGTCACCGCGATCCCGATGGCCTGGAACGTCGGCAAAATCCACGTCGCCTTGGCGAGTACCGGGTAGGCGGTGACGATCGCCTCGCGCTGCGACCAGGTCATCGCCGCGACGATCGAATCCAGGATGAACGCCGCCCAATAAAGGCGCTCGTAGCGAACGATGGCAACCGGCCTGATCATGGTCCTACTCCCTGACCTGGCCAGCCGAAGGCCCGCGCCGGATCTGGCGGAGCTATTCGACGGTCGCGAAGTCCAGCCCTATATCTGCTGCCGGCGCCGACTGCGTCAAGCGGCCGACCGACACATAGGTCACGCCCGTTTCAGCGATTGCGCGAATCGTGTCGAGATTGACGCCGCCCGATGCCTCGTTCGGGACGCGACCGGCGACGAGCGCCACCGCTTCGCGCAACATCGTCGGCGGCATATTGTCGAGCAGCAGATGCGTCGCGCCCGCCTCCAGCGCCGGTTCGATCTGGTCGATCCGGTCGACCTCGACGATGATCTGCGCGATCCCCGCGGCCTTGGCGCGACGAACCGCCTCGGCGACGCCACCGGCGACCGCGACATGATTGTCCTTGATCATCGCCGCATCCCATAGACCCATGCGATGATTCTGCGCGCCGCCCATCCGGGTCGCGTATTTCTCCAGAACGCGCAGGCCCGGGATCGTCTTGCGCGTGTCGAGCAGGATCGCGCCGGTGCCTGCGATCGCGTCGACATACGCGCGCGTCATCGTGGCGATGCCCGACAGATGCTGAACGGTGTTGAGCGCGGACCGCTCCGCCGTCAGCATCGCGCGCCCTGCCCCTTCGAGCCGCATGAGTTCGGTGCCGGCCGTCACCTGCTGCCCATCGCGGACGAGGCGTTCGATCCGCACGTCCGGGTCCAGCGCACGGAAAAAGGCTTCGGCGAGATCGAGGCCAGCGACGACGATCGGATCGCGGCTATCCATGACGCCTGTAAACCGTGCGTCTGCGGGGATCACTGCGGCCGACGTTATGTCGCCGATCGTACCGAGATCCTCGGCCAGCGTCGCCGCGACGAAGGCGTCGATATCGAACGACTCGGGCAATGCTGTCTTCACCTGGCGTCTCCGGATTGTTCGTCGAAAATATGCTCGGCACGCGGTGCCAAAAAAGAGACGGTCGGAACAGTGACTTCACGGTTCATTCGACTCATCGAATTATTTTCCGGGATAGGAACTTTTCGAGAGGTCGAGGGTTTGCCGATCACTACCAAGGATATTCTTATGCCCACCACCACGATGGCCGATACCGCACGCCTGCATGCCCTGCTGGACGAAGCTCTTACGCTGGCCGACACGCTGCAGCTGCCGCTGGCCGCCATCCATATCGACCAGGCGCTCGCCCAGTTGAGCGGTGCCGACGTCCCGGCACTCTGAGCGCCCACTGATCTAAACGATTCGTGACGTGACCGCGTCGGGCTGGCATCATCCAGCCCGATCGACGACCAATCTGAACGCGCCGTCACTTCGGCCCGAGATCACCCTTCCCCACGGTATTCGATGCCATCGACAGCATGCGGTCGAGGCTCTTCTTTGCCTGGAGCCGCAGCCCTTCCTCGATCTCGATCCGCGGCGAGAGATCGCGTAGCGCGACATACAGCTTCTCGAGCGTATTGAGCGCCATGTACGGACAGATGTTGCAGTTGCAGTTCCCGTCCGCACCCGGCGCGCCGATGAAGCGCTTGTTCGGGAGCGCCTTTTCCATCTGGTGGATGATGTGCGGCTCGGTCGCGACGATCAGCGTGTCGCCGGGCATCGCGAGCGCGTAATCGAGAATGCCGCGTGTCGAGCCGACGTAATCCGCGTGATCGAGAATGATCGGCGGGCATTCGGGGTGCGCCACGACAGGCGCACCGGGATGCTGTGCCTTGAGCTTCATCAGCTCGGTCTCGCTAAACGCCTCGTGGACGATGCAGACGCCCGGCCATAGCAGCATGTCGCGGCCGGTCTTCCGCGCGAGGTAACCGCCTAGGTTACGGTCGGGGCCAAAAATGATCTTCTGCTCGGGCGGGATCTGCGCGAGGATCGCGTCCGCCGACGAACTTGTGACGATGATGTCGGAGAGCGCCTTTACCTCGGTCGAGCAGTTGATGTAGGTCAGCGCGATGTGATCGGGGTGCTTCGCGCGGAAGGCGGCGAACTGCTCGGGCGGGCAGCTGTCCTCCAGGCTGCATCCAGCGTCCATGTCGGGGAGCACGACGATCTTGTCGGGCGAGAGGATCTTGGCGGTCTCGGCCATGAACCGCACGCCGCAGAACGCGATCACGTCCGCATCGGTCGCGGCCGCCTTGCGCGACAGGTCGAGACTGTCGCCGACGAAATCAGCCAGATCCTGAAGCTCCGGCTTCTGATAATAATGCGCGAGGATGACGGCGTTCTTCTCCTTGCGGAGGCGCTCGATCTCGGCGCGTATGTCGATGCCGGCGAAGTTCTGCTTCAATTCCATGGTCGTATCCCGAGTTTAGCGCCCGTCTTCTAGCGACGATTCCCTAGCACGTCCTGCAGCGAGCGCGAGGTGTCCCAGCGATCGGTATTCGCGGTCGGCTCGTCGGCGAAGCGCACCGCGACAGTCGCATCGATTCCGGCAGCCCGCAGCGGCATCGCGAAACTGCGTTCGACCGCACGACGGGTGGCATCGCGCGCGAGCTTGATCATCGCCGGCTCGCGCGCCTGGCGGATCAGTTCGATCTGGCCGGCACGGCGGTTGGCGGCGTCGAGGCGCTTCTCGGCATCGGTGAACGTGGTCAGCACGCCGCCCGAACCATATTCGCGGACCGCGTTGAGATCGACCTGCGGGCCGTCGGCTTCGACCGCGGGCAAGCGCACGGACAGCGTCTTCGAACTGCCATCCCACGCGACATCCGACTGGGTCAGCTTGGCCATGTCGACTTCGTACCGGACCATCCCGGGCATGATCAGCGTCTTCTCCGTCGTGAAGCCGAGCTGCGACTGTTTCGAGGTGACGACCGCGACGTAGCGCGCGGCGAACGCCGACAGGCGGTTCTGCTCGCGCAGTCCTTCGAGGCTGGCGCTGGCGATCGTCGTCGGATCGGGCGTGAGCCGGTCGCTGACGTAGCGCTGCACCCCCCAGAGTACGAGCAGCCCCGCGAGGACGAGGATCAAGACGATTCCGACGGCCTTGGCCAGGAACGGGGCCACGCCGCTCTTGCGTACGGGTTCGGTCACGCTCTCGTTCGCCATGTCTCGCCTTCCTCGATAACCAGTCCGCGGGCTTGCAGGTCGTACAGATGCGCCAGCACCGATCGTGCCGCAGCTGGCACGAGCGGCGGGCCGAGACCGACATACATGCGCTCGACCATCGCCGGGATCGACAACGCGCCTTCGCGGAGCAGGCGGAGAATCTGCCCTTCGCGCTGCTTGCGGTGACCGAGCATCCCGCGGACGAGCCGTTGCGGCTTGTCGATCACCTCGCCGTGGCCGGGATAATAGATGCGGTCGTCACGCCCCATCAGCTTTTCGAGGCTGGCCATGTACGCCGTCATATTGCCGTCGGGCGGCGAGACGATCGTCGTCGACCAGCCCATGACATGATCGCCGGAGAACAGCGCCTTCGTCTCGGGCAGCGCGAACGCCAGATGGTTCGACGTGTGGCCAGGAGTCGCGATCGCCTCCAGCGTCCAGCCATCACCGGTCACGCTACCACCCTCCGCAAGAACGCGATCAGGGGCGTAGGCGGCGTCGAAGGACGCGTCTGCTCGCGCGCCTGCGTCGGCGAGGTCGAACGGCGCAGCGCCGACGATCGGGGCGCCGGTGAGCGACTGGAGCGGACGCGTGGCGGGGCTATGGTCCCGGTGGTGATGCGTGACGACGATCACCTTGACCGGGCGACCATCGATCGCGCGTAGCAACGCGTCGACATGCGCGGGATCGTCGGGACCGGGATCGATCACGGCAAGATCGGTCGTACCGACGATATGCGTCTGCGTACCCGTATAGGTGTAGGGGGATGCGTTGGGCGCGAGCACGCGAACGACGAGCGGCTCGAGCTGGATCGGGATACCGGTCGGATGCTCAGCCATGGATGCGAAATGGCGGCTCGACGCGGCGATGGCAAGACCTCGTTGGACGCAGAGAGCTGTCGGGAACTCTTACAGGACGACGCTGGGCCAAACCTGGGTTAACTATCGAACGTCGCCAAAACTGCGAAGGGCAGGTTCTGGCACAGGCCATGCAACTGCTGCTCCGTCACCGAACGCGAACGCGTTCACAGGGTGGATCGACCGCTTTTCCTTCCGGTCTCGCGTCGATCCACCCACCCGGTGCCCCGATCAGTTGGCCTTCTGCGTCTCGAACAACTGCGCCAGCTCGCCGCTCTCATACATCTCCATCATGATGTCCGAGCCGCCGACGAATTCGCCATCGACGTAGAGCTGCGGGATCGTTGGCCAGTCGGAATAGCTCTTGATACCCTGGCGGATACCCTGGTCCTGCAACACGTCGACGCTCTCGAACTCGACTTCGAGGTGGTTGAGGATAGCGATCGCGCGGCTGGAAAAGCCGCACTGCGGGAACAGCGGGCTGCCCTTCATGAACAGGACTACCGGGCTGGCTTTTACCAGGGCGTCGATACGGGCGTTGGAATCGTCGGTCATGTCTTCGGTCCTCAGGAAATTGCGGTCGTAAGCTGTAAAGCGTGCAGGACGCCGCCCATCCGGCCGCCGAGCGCGGCATAAACGGCCTGGTGCTGCTTCACCCGGCTCATCCCGGCAAAGCTGGCGGCAGTGACCTTGGCAGCATAATGATCGCCGTCTCCTGCGAGATCGGTGATCTCGACCTGGGCATCGGGGATCGCGTCCTTGATCATCGCTTCGATATCGTTGGCAGCCATCGGCATATCAATGTGACTCCAGCAATTGGCGACGCGCCTCGATCATCTGCTGCGCGAGCGCGCGGCGGACGGTAGCCTCGTCATGGTCGAGCCCCGCGGCGGTCAGGTCGCCGACCAGTTTCCGCACGACGTCGTCGTCACCGCCGCCCTCCATGTCGGCATGCACGAGCGCGGTCGCATACGCATCCGTCTCCTCGGGGGTCAGCTGCATTTCATGCGCCGCCCATACCCCGAGCAAGCGATTGCGACGCGCCGTTATCCGGAAGGCCATCTCTTCCTCGCGCGCGAAATTCGCCTCGCTGGCGCGTTCGCGGTCGTCGAAGTTGGTCATTGCGCGGGTCCCCGTTCAGCCTTGTCGTCGGCCCCGAGATAGGTCGCGCATCACGCTCGCGCAACAATCGACGGAAACGTACAAAAAGCGCTGGTACAATGGCGCAGCGGTAACGATATATAAGTCGATCACGTGACACAGTGCACGGATAGGAGAGTGAGATGTCGACGCTATCCCAACTGCCGTCCGTACCGATCGCCAAGGCGCGAGCCACACCGCCGGTCGTGCACGGGCTCGCCTACGGAATTTTCGCGTCGATGGCGATGTGGGGCGCGATAGCCGCCGTTGCGTACAACGTGCTTTGAACCCCCTGTAGAGGCGGCTGTACTCAGCCGACCTCTACGACGAGTTTCCCGATAGCACCGCGAGCCGCCATCTTCGCGATGGCCTTGCCGCCGTCTTCGAACGCAAATGTCTCGGTTACACGCGGCGCGATCCTCCCCGCTTCCCAAAGATCGAACAGCGTTTCGATATGTGCCTGGTTCGCCTTCGGATCACGCGCCGCGAATGCTCCCCAGAACACGCCGCACACGTCGCAGCTTTTCAGCAGCGTCAGGTTGAGCGGCAATTTCGGGATGCCGGCGGGGAAACCGACGACGAGATACTTGCCCTCCCACGCGATCGATCGCAGCGCGGGCTCGGCATAGTCGCCACCGACCGGATCGTAGATCACGTGCGCGCCGTCGCGGCCGACCGCGGCCTTGAACTGCTCGGCGAGCGCCTTCGACTGGTCCTTGTCGAACGGCGCGCGGGCGTAGATCAGCGTTTCGTCGGCGCCGGCGGACTTGGCGGCGGCAGCTTTTTCCTCAGACGAGACGGCTGCGACGACCTTCGCGCCGAATGCCTTGCCGAGTTCGATCGCGGCGAGCCCTACCCCGCCGGCCGCGCCGAGCACGAGCAGCGTCTGCCCCGCCTTGATATGGCCGCGGTCGAGCAGCGCGTGGATCGTTGTGCCGTAGGTAAGGATCAACGACGCACCCTCGGCGAAGCTGCGGCCTTCTGGAAGGCGGTACAGTTTGGCGGGGTCGGCAATGACCTTCTCGCAGAGGCCACCATGACCGAGCATCGCGATGACGCGGTCGCCGATTGCCCAACCGGTGACGCCTTCGCCAATCGAGTCGATTGTGCCGGCGATTTCACCGCCCGGTGCGAACGGGCGCTGTGGCTTGAACTGGTATTTGTCCTCGATGATCAGGACGTCGGGGAAGTTGATCGCGCAGGCCTTGACTGCGACGACGACCTGTCCGGGGCCGGCCACCAGATCGGGCAGCTCGACCATTTCCAGAGTTTCAGGTCCGCCGACTGCCTTCGACACCAATGCTCGCATACCCGCTCTCCACCGTCGTCCAGGGGCGATTCGATGCGACCGCCTCCTCGAATTTCGAAATCTGGGTATCCCTTGCCAGCGTCAGGCCGACTTCGTCCAGCCCTTCCATGAGGCACTGGCGGCGGAATGCGTCGAGTTCGAAGGTGAAGCGATCCTGGAACGGGGTGGTGACGGTCATCGTCTCGAGATCGACGGTGACAATCTGGTCCTTTGCGACCTCCAGCAGGCGGTCGATCGCTTTCTGAGGAAGCACGACGGGGACGATGCCGTTCTTGAACGCGTTGCCCGAGAAGATGTCGGAGAAGCTCGGCGCGATGACCGCGGTGATGCCCATGTCGGCGAGCGCCCACGCGGCATGCTCGCGACTGGAGCCGCAGCCGAAATTATCGCCGGCAATGAGGATCGGCGATCCGGCATAGCGCGCGTCGTCGAAGATGTTGCCGGGTTGCGCGCGGACCGTCTCGAACGCACCGCGACCGAGGCCGGTGCGCGTGATCGTCTTCAGCCAGTGCGCCGGGATGATGACGTCAGTGTCGATGTTCTTCGCGCCCCACGGATAGGCGCGGCCCGAGACGGTCGTGACGGGGGTCATCGCTGTTCCGTGCGCTCCGGTACCACACGCGCCGATGCGACATAGGCCGCGACGCCGCTGATCATTGCGCCAGCCGCCAACAGTACGAAAACCTTCTTCATGCTCCCACCCCTATCATATCACGCCCCATCAACTCTCTGACGTCGCTCAGCTTACCGGTCACCGCCGCCGCTGCCGCCATTGCGGGTGATACCAGATGCGTGCGCGCTCCGGGACCCTGTCTGCCGACAAAATTACGGTTCGACGTGGAAGCGCAACGCTCCCCCGCAGGCACTTTGTCCGGATTCATCGCGAGGCACATCGAACAGCCCGGCTCGCGCCATTCGAAGCCTGCGGTGATGAAGATTCGGTCGAGCCCCTCGGCTTCGGCCTGACGCTTCACGAGGCCCGAGCCGGGGACGACGAGCGCACGGACTCCGGTGGCGACATGGCGACCGTCGGCGATCGCCGCAGCGGCGCGCAGGTCCTCGATGCGGCTGTTTGTGCAACTGCCGATGAAGACGTGCTGGATCGGCACGTCGCGCATCGCGGTGCCCGCCGTCAGCCCCATGTAATCGAGCGACTTCTGCGCGGCGGCCTGCTTGGCGGGATCGGCGAAGCTCGACGGCTCGGGGACGAAGCCGGTGATCGGAACGACGTCCTCGGGGCTCGTGCCCCAGGTGAGGCCGGGGGCGATATCGGCGGCGTCGAGCGTGACGGACTTGTCGTAACGCGCGCCGGGATCGGTCGCGAGACTGCGCCACCACGTCACCGCGCGGTCCCAGTTCTCGCCAGTCGGAGCCATTGGTCGGCCCTTCAGATACGCAAAGGTCGTGTCGTCGGGCGCGATCAGGCCGGCGCGCGCGCCGGCCTCGATCGACATGTTGGCGATCGTCAGGCGACCTTCGATCGACATGTTGCGGATTACGCTGCCGGTGAATTCGATGACGTGGCCGGTGCCGCCCGCCGCGCCGATCTTGCCGATGATCGCGAGGATGACGTCCTTGGGGGAGACGCCGAAACCGAGTTCGCCGTCGACGCGGACTTCCATCGTCTTGGCCTGCGACAGCAGCAATGTCTGCGTGGCGAGGACGTGCTCGACTTCGCTGGTGCCGATCCCGAACGCGAGCGCACCGAGTGCGCCGTGCGCCGACGTGTGGCTGTCGCCGCAGACGAGCGTGGTGCCGGGGAGCGTGAAACCCTGTTCGGGGCCGACGACGTGGACGATGCCCTGCTCGATCGCCGTCGCGTCGATATAGTCGATACCAAACTCGGACGTGTTGCGGCGGAGTGCGTCGAGCTGCTGCGCGCTTTCGGGATCGGCGATCGGCAGGACGCGGCCGGCGGCGTCTTTGCGCGCGGTGGTCGGGAGGTTGTGATCGGGGACGGCGAGCGTCAGGTCGGGACGGCGGACTTTGCGGCCTGCCACGCGGAGACCTTCGAACGCCTGCGGGCTGGTGACTTCGTGGACGAGGTGACGGTCGATATAGATCAGGCAGGTGCCATCGTCGCGGCGTTCGACGACGTGCGCCGCCCAGATCTTTTCGTACAGCGTTTGCGAATTGGCCATGATGGCCGCGCGTTAACCGAAAGCTGCGCCGGAGCAAAGCCCCGACGCAACTATCTGTCCGAAAGATGCGGCGAACGCATCCTCAGTGTGGGTCACTGCGCAGTGATATACGGGTCCCAGTTCACGTAATAGGAGATCGGGCGGAGCACGCCGACGGTCACCCTGATCTGGATCTGGTAGATTTGCCTGCCGGCGTTCATCGCCTGTCCGATCCAGTACGACCCCGGTGGCTGCTGGCCGATCGGTGGCTGCTGTTGCGGATAGCCGGCGCCACCGAAGACCGAGCCCTGCGACACGGTGAAGCCGGTTATGATCACCTGATCGCCATTGTCGGGCGCGATCGGCACCGAGTTGAAACCGATCAGCGACCCGACCGGCACGACGGTCGACAACTCCATCTGGCCTTCGTTGCTGCTGCCGTTGCTGAGCTGGTTGTCGGTCATATATACGCCGGTGCCGATGTTGCGGCCCTGCTGCGAGGCGACATAGGCGGTATCCACGGCGATCGTGATGAACGCCTGCGGCGCGATCACGGACTGGTACGCGACGACCAGCTTCGATTCCTGCATCATCATGACGAAACTCTCCAATTTTGTGCGGCTCACGTCTCCAGTTCGGGCGCGGACCGCGAAGGACCGGTGTTATTTTGCGGAGATGCTCGGGTTCAGCGTGATCGAGATACCCGCCGAGCCAACCTGCTTCTGCACGTTGATCGTGATGGCGTACCCAGCGCTGCCGGTGGACTGAGCCTGTCCGACGAACGATCCCGCAGCCGCCGCCTGCGGCTGCCCTCCCGCGCCCCAGACGTTGCAGTTGCCGATGTCGACGAAGCTGACGACGGCAGCGCTGCTCGCATCGATGTTGTAGACGTTCCACTGGATCGTCGAACCATTCGTCACCTGGGTCGAAAGACCTGCGGTTCCCTCGTTCTGGCTGCCATTGGCGACCCGGTTGTCGACGAGATAGACGCCTGTGGTCGATCCGTTTTGAACGGCGTTGATGTCCACCCATATCTGGATGAAGACGGTCGGTGTACCTGCCATGCTACCCTCCTGCACATTGCCGCAATGGTCCGCGCTGGTATTCCAGTATTTGCGGAAGCGTCAGGATTACGGCTCCCCGAGCGCCTGATGATCCAGTACATCGGCGCCGGGCAATAAGTTCGGTAAAGCTGCTCGGTTATGGTTCTACTGTCGGCGATCAATAGTCGCGTGTCGACCTGCTTGATTTACTTCTGCCGGCATTCCAGCACTATAGTTCCTACACCACCCCGAATACCTGTCGATACTCATCGAAATGATCCGAACTGAACATAGTCGGGACTCAATCCGACTTCGGCATCGCCCGGTCGAGGAACGCGACGCTGTCGGCCAGCACCGGGGCCTTGCCGCGGAACGGTTTCGAGAGTGCCATCGCGACGTTCTCGTGGCTCAAACCGGGGTAGTCGATGTGCGTCACGGGAGCCCCAAGCGACTTCAGCCGCGCGGTGAGGTTGATCGCATTGTGCGGCTTGACCTGCGTGTCGTCGCCGGCGGTGATCAGCAGCATCGGCGGGGCGTCGGCGCGCGCGAAGTGGATCGGCTGGGTCATTACCGGGTCGGCGGCGCCCTGCATCGCGTCGATCGCGCGCTTGGCGGTGAAGGGATAGAAATCATACGGCCCGCAAAGGCCGACCGCAGCCTTGATGATGTGCGGGTCGACGCCTTCAGCCTTCAGCCAGCGCTCGTCGAGCGTCAGCATCGCGACGGTGTAGGCGCCCGCGGAATGGCCGGCGACGGCGATCCGGTTCGGGTCGCCGCCTGCCTCCGCGATATGGTCGCGGGTCCATTTCACGGCCTCGGCGCCGTCCTGGAGGAAGGCGGGGAAGCGGACGTCGGGCACTTTGCGGTAGTCGGGCATGACGACGACGTACCCCGCCTTCGCATAGGCGCGCGCGGCGAACGCGTAGGCGCCGCGCGAGCCGTGGACCCAGCCGCCGCCGTACCAGAAGATCAGCACCGGCAGACCGGTCTTGGCGCCACCGGATGGGCGCCAGACGTCGAGCTTCTGGCCGTGCGTGCCGAACGGGACGCCTTCGCGGATGCGGGCCGTGCCGCGACCGCCGCCCATGATGCCGTCGAGAACGCTGAGCGTGCCGGGGCCCGCGGTGAACGCCGTGCCTGCGACCAGGATCACGATCAGCGCTATGACGATCGCGGCGCGGCGCATCAGCGGCGGAAATCCGCGGTGATCGATCCGCATGTCGCGAGGTCGGCCTCGTGGCTTTCCTCGCGCCATGTCTCGGCTAGCGCGGTCGCTTCCCATTCGCGCATCGCCGGGTGGGCGATGATCTGCTCGACCCAGGCGAGACCTGCCGGGCCAACATCGATCCCGTAGGTCCGGACGCGAAACGCAACCGGGGCATAGAACGCGTCGACGGCGGTGAACTCTGCGCCTGCGAGCCAAGGTCCACCGAACCGGTCGAGTCCCTCGCTCCAGAGTTCGGCGATCCGCGCGACATCGCGGTCGAGCGCGTCGCTGCCGGGGGCGGCGTCGACTCGGACGCCGACGTTCATCGTCCGCTCATTCCGCAGCGCGGAGAACCCGCCATGCACCTCCGCCGTGGCGCAGATCGCCCACGCGCGTGCCTCGGCGTCGATTGGCCAGACGCCGTCGTGGCGCTCGGCGAGGTAGAGGACGATGCCAAGCGAATCCCACACCGTCCGCTCGCCGTCGATCAGCACCGGCACTTGCCCGGTCGGCGAGAAGGCGCGGAACGCCTCGTAGTTGACCGGCTCTAGGAACGGCTCGATCCGGTCCTCGAAGTCGATGCCGAGCGCCTTCATCAAGACCCAGGGGCGCAGCGACCAGCTCGAGTAATTGCGGTTCGCGGTGACGAGGGTGTAACCCATCAGGCGGTGTAGCGCGCGGTGGTCTTCGCGGCGATCTCGTCCGCGGTGACGCCCGGCGCCATCTCGACCAGCCTGAACGGACTGTCGTGATCGGTGCGCTGGAACACGGCCAGGTCGGTGACGATCATGTCGACGACGTTCTTGCCGGTCAGCGGCAGCGTGCAGGACGGGATGAACTTCGGCGTGCCGTCCTTGGCGGTGTGGTCCATCACGACGATGATCTGCTTGACGCCCGCGACGAGGTCCATCGCGCCGCCCATGCCCTTGATCATCTTGCCGGGGATCATCCAGTTGGCGATGTCGCCGCCTTCGCTGACCTCCATCGCACCCAGCACTGTAAGGTCGATATGGCCGCCGCGGATCATCGCGAAGCTGTCCGACGAGCTGAAATACACCGACGAGGGGAGTTCGCTGATCGTCTGCTTGCCGGCGTTGATCAGGTCGGCGTCCTCCTCGCCCGCATAGGGGAACGGGCCGATTCCGAGCATGCCGTTTTCCGACTGGAGCGTGACGGTCATCCCCTCGGGGATGTTGTTCGCGACCAGCGTCGGGATGCCGATGCCGAGATTGACGTAATAGCCGTCCTTCAGTTCCTGCGCCGCGCGCGCGGCCATCTGGTTACGGTCCCAGGGCATCAGTGCATTCCTTCCTGGATGGTGGTGATGGTCGTGAATTGTTCGCGGAGCTCGGTGCCGACGCCGTCGACGATCGCCTGCAACGCGGCGTCCTCGTCGAAGCCCCAGGTGCCCGCATAGGCGCGCGCGGCGTGGCGGATCGTGTCGGCGAGGAGGTAGCCGAACACGGTCGGATCCTCGAGGATGCCCGCGTCGATCAGCACGTTGCTGCCGGCGCCGTTGGTGATCCAGATGCGCGCGACCTCGACCGATTCGCTGGTGAGTTGCGCGCCCTTGTCGAGCGCGATCGCGTTTGGGTGGTCGGCCATCAGCGTACGCCTCCTGTCGGGGCCCAGCGGACTGCTGGCGGGAATACCTCGTCGCGGTTGCCCTTGAGCGCGGTGCCGTAGACAGGGTTGGGCAGGACGAACCACCCTGCCCCCCATCTGGCCGCGATCGCGGGCGATTGGACTGTTGCGCGGCGGGCGGCGGGGGTCTGGCCGGCGTTGAACAGGTCGCTGAAGTCGCCGAGCTGGTCGCCGCCCATCGCGACGACGCAGTAGCGCGCCGCGATCGTCGCGCGGCGGCCGTCCTTCTTCGAGCCCATCGCGTCGTCGCCGGCGAGGAACAGCGTTTCGCCGTGGCGCGCGGGGCCGAGGCCGGCGGCTTCGATCGTGGCCTCAGTCTGCCCGGCGTTGGCGGCGGAGCGGTTGGTGTTGAAGATCACCGTGACGCCCATTGCGCGGAGTTGGGTAAGCGCGGCGAGAGCACCTGGGACGGGGGCGACCTGCTTGACGCCGGTGCGCTCCCAGTCCTGCCAGCGGGGGTCGGACCAGGGCTGGCCGGAGGATGCGTCGTATTCGAAGCCGAGGTTGAGAAGCACGGTTTCATCGACGTCGAACACTGCGGCCTTGGGCTTGGTGCCGCAGGTGGTCCAGGCGGGGGCGGCGAGCGAGGCGCCTTGTGCGAGGACGACGGATGTTGGCGTGCGTTGCGCGCGGACATAGCCGACGAGCGCGTTCCAGGCTTGGAGGCTGACCGCGGCGGCTTCGCCCGAGGCGTAGAGATACTGCATGCCGGCTGGGACGCCGTCGACGGTTATTGGCGCGGCGACAGTCGGCGTGGCTGCGATCGACGTCGGCGCGGACACGCTCACGCAGCCTTGGAGCGCCAGCGCCCCTGCGAACGCAGGGGTCCAGGATACCATCCGCAGCGCTCGTGACCCTGGGCTCCTGCGTGCGCAGGAGAACGGGGAGCGCTTGCGATCCACCATCAGGCCTCGCTTCACGCGGAAACCCGCTCGCGGACGGTGCGGAACTCGATCTGCTTGTCGTACGGCGCGCCGACGATCATCCGCTTCACGTAGATCCCCGGCAGGTGGATCGTGTCCGGGTCGAGGCTGCCGACGGGGACGATCTCCTCGACCTCGGCGACGCAGATCTTCCCCGCAGTCGCCATCGGCTGGTTGAAGTTGCGCGCGGTCTTGCGGAAGATGAGGTTGCCGCTCTCGTCCGCCTTCCAGCCCTTGATGATCGCGAGATCGGCGCGGATGCCGCGTTCGAGGATATATTCCTGGCCGTCGAAGACCTTCGTCTCCTTGCCCTCGGCGACCTGCGTGCCGACGCCGGTCTTGGTGTAGAAGCCTGGGATGCCCGCCCCCCCTGCCCGGCAGCGTTCGGCGAGCGTGCCCTGCGGGCAGAACTCGACCTCGAGTTCGCCGCTGAGATATTGCCGCTCGAATTCCTTGTTCTCGCCGACATAGGACGAGATCATCTTCTTCACCTGGCGCGAGCGGAGCAGTTTGCCCAAGCCCTGCCCGTCGATCCCGGCATTGTTGCTGGCGATCGTCAGGTCCTTCACCCCGGACGCCTCGATCGCGTCGATCAGCCGCTCGGGGATGCCGCACAGCCCGAACCCGCCCGCGCAGATCGTCATGCCGTCGAACAGCACGCCTTCGAGTGCCGTTGCCGCATCGGTGTAGCGCTTGTTCGCCATGCATCCTCCTAAGGTCTTTCGCCTCGCATAAGGTGCTGGCGGTCGGTCGGCAACGTAGCGCGGATCGACTTTTCGCGATCCTCCCCCGCCAGGGGGAGGTGGCTGGCGCTTGCCAGACGGAGGGGGAGGAAAGGAAAACTTTTGTTTCGTGTCCTCCCCCTCCGTCACCTTCGGTGCCACCTCCCCCTGGCGGGGGAGGATTGAGCCGTTCTCAATACGCCAGCTTCAACCCCGGCCGCTGCCACCGGGCCTTCACCAGCCGCCCGCTGCCCGAGCAGGTGATGTACGCGTCCATGCCGTCCGCGCCGCCCCAGCAGATGTTGGTCGTGAACACGTCGTCGGTCGCGACGAACTCGACCAGTTCCCCCGCCGGCGAGATCACGCTGATCCCGCATTCGCCGATCGTCGCGACGCAGATATTGCCACACGCCTCGACTCCGAGCGAATCGAAGAACTTGTAGCCGGCGGGGCGGTACAGCGGCGTGCCCGACGCGCTGGCGACCTTGCCGGGGGCGACGATGTCGAACGCCATCAGGCGGCAGGTGAACGTCTCCGCCGCGTAGAGCCGCGTGCCGTCCGGCGAGAGGCCGATGCCGTTGGGGTTTTCACTTGGGAAGATCACTTCTTCCAGATGGCTGCCGTCGGCCTTCGCGTAGAAGATACCGGTGATGTCGCGGGCGCGGTCGCGCGATTTGCCGTGGTCGGTGAACCAGAAGCCGCCGTGCGAATTGAAGACGATGTCGTTGGGGCCGCGCAGCGAGCAGCCGAAATCGCCGTCCTTGTAGAGGATCTCGACCGCGCCGGTGGCGATGTCGATCCGCTCGATCCGGCCGCCCGAATAGTCGTCCGGCTGACCGTGAGGGGTGAGGAAGCCGTTCGCCTCGCGCCACGCGAAGCCGCCATTGTTGCAGCAATAGAGCTTGCCGTCGGGGCCAATCGCGAGGCCGTTGGGGCCGCCCCCGGGCTTAGCAACCGTCGTTTTCGTACCGTCAGAGGCGATGCGCGTGATGCGGCCCGCCTCGATCTCCACAAGGATGACGCTGCCGTCGGGCATCGCGACGGGGCCCTCGGGGAAGCGCAAGCCACTGGCGACGGTGGTGAATTCGGTCATGATCCTCTCCGGGCGAGTCGGGTTGGTCCCGGCTTCGGCGCAAGCGTAACCGTTTCTCGACTTCGGGGGCAACGGAAGGCAGGATGCGCCAATGATTACACCACGCACCGGCGGCCGTATCCTGGTCGACCAACTCGTCGCACAGGGCTGCGACCGGATTTTCACCGTGCCGGGGGAGAGCTTCCTCGCCGTGCTCGACGCTCTGCACGACACGCCGGCGATCGACCTCGTCGTGTGTCGGCAGGAGGGCGGCGTCGGGTTCATGGCGTGCGCGGACGGGACGCTGACGCACCGGCCGGGGGTGGCGTTCGTGACCCGCGGGCCGGGCGCGACCAATGCGTCGATCGGCGTGCACGTGGCGATGCAGGACTCGCAGCCGATGATTCTGTTCGTCGGCGATATCGACCGCGGCACACGTGACCGGGAGGCATTCCAGGAGATCGACTTCCAGGCGATGTTCGCCCCCATCGTGAAATGGACGGCGCGGATCGACGATGCGCGGCGGATCCCGGAATATGTCGCGCGCGCCTATGCGACCGCGATGTCGGGGCGGCCGGGACCGGTGGTGCTGGCGTTGCCCGAGGACATGCTGCTGGACGTGGTCGACGCGGTCGATCGGCCGCGGGTAGAGCGGGTGGCGCAGGGCTGCGACGTAGATACGATGGACTTGCTCGCCGACCTTTTGACAACGGCGGAGCGGCCGTTAGCGATCGTTGGCGGGGCGGGCTGGGATGTAGCGGCGTCGGGGGCGTTCTCGACCTGGGCGGATCGCAACGGCATTCCGGTGGCGGCTGCGTTTCGGCGGCAGGACGCAATTCCGAACGACTGCCCGGTTTGGGCGGGGAACCTTGGATATGGGCCCAACCCGAAGTTGGTCGAGAGGGTGAAGGCGGCCGACTTACTGCTCGTAGTCGGGCCGCGGCTCGGGGAGGCAACGACTGACGGCTATGCGCTGATCACGCCGGATCATCCGGGGCAGCGGCTGATCCACGTCCATCCCGATCCCGACGAGTTGCACCGGGCTTACCGCGCGGATGTCGCGGTATGTGCGGGGATGGAAGAGTTTGCCGAGGCTCTGCTGGCGGTCGACTTGCCGCCGCGAACTGCTGGGCAGGAGGCGCATGCGGAGTGGCTTGCGTGGTCGACGCCGGCGCCGCGGGATCTGGTGATGGACCTCGGGCCGTGCGTGACGGCGATGCGCGAGCAACTGCCGGCGGATGCGATCATCTGCAACGGCGCGGGGAATTACTCGGGGTGGTGGCATCGGTACTGGGCCTACGCTGGTCCGGGGACGCAACTAGCGCCAACCGCCGGCGCGATGGGGTACGGCGTCCCGGCCGCCGTCGCGGCATCCTTACGGCATCCAGAGCGGACCGTCGTCGCCCTGGCAGGCGACGGCTGCTTCCTGATGAACGGGCAGGAGTTGGCAACCGCGGTCGCACACGGCGCGGACATTCTGGTGATCGTCGTGGATAATAGCGGCTACGGCACGATCCGCATGCACCAGGAGCGCGAGTATCCGGGGCGGGTGTCTGGGACCGGGTTGCGGAACCCGGACTTTGCTGCGCTCGGGCGGGCTTATGGGTGTTGGGCGGAGACTGTTTCCCGGACGGAGGATTTTGCGGGGGCGCTGGATCGGGCGATGTCTCGATCTGGGGTGCGGTTGTTGCATTTGGTGACGGATATCGAGGCGATTACCGCTGGGACGACGCTGGCGAAGGTGCGCGGGGGCTGAGCTCGTTTTTCTGACACCGTCAACCCGAAGGTAGAACCACCTCCGGCGGAGGCCGGGGCCCAATTGGGGGACGGTGATAACGACAGACAACGCTCCGTTATTGCCACCTTTCCAATTGGGCCCCGGCCTTCGCCGGGGTGGTGGTTATATCACTGCGCCATCTGCCGTTCCCCCGCGCAGGCGGGGGTGCAGGAGCCAAGGTCGCTGACGGTACTTAGCTGGGCCCCCGCGTCCGCGGGGGAACACTTGAGTGCAAGGTGCGCCGAGTTTCAGGCGCCTGCCGCTTCCAGCTTAGCCCGCACCGCTCCTACCGCTTCCGCAGCCTTGTCGCCATCGGGACCACCGCCCTGCGCCATGTCGGGACGGCCGCCACCGCCCTGTCCGCCCAGCGTCGAGACCGCGATCTTGAGCAGGTCGACCGCGTTGTGGCTCGCCACTAGGTCCGCCGACACGCCAACTGCGACCGAAGCGCGGCCGTCGTTGATCGCGACCAGCATCGCGATGCCGGAGCCGAGGCGTTGCTTGGCTTCGTCGACTGCGCCGCGCAGGCCCTTGGCTTCGAAGTCGTTGAGCACTTGCCCGATGAACGCGACGCCGCCGACCTGTTCGGGGCCAGCCGCTTCGCCCGAGCCACCGCCGCCGAGCGCGAGCGCCTTCTTCGCGTCGGCGAGTTCGCGTTCGAGGCGGCGGCGGTCTTCGAGCAGCGACGCGACGCGCGCGGGAACCTCGTCCGGGGTCGACTTCAGCACTGCCGCAGCCTCCCGCAGGCGGTCGTCGCGGCTGGTCAGGTACGCGCGGGCCGCTTCGCCGGTGAGGGCTTCGACACGGCGGATGCCGCTGGAGACCGCGCCTTCGCCGACTACCTTGAACAGGCCGATGTCGCCGAGCGCGTTGACGTGCGTGCCGCCGCACAGCTCGATCGAGTAGGTGCCGTCCTCGGTCGACCCCATCGACACGACGCGGACTTCGTCGCCGTATTTCTCGCCGAACAGCGCCATCGCGCCCATAGCGATCGCGTCGTCGGGGGTCATCAGCAGCGTCGTCACCGCGCCGTTGCCGCGGACCTGCGCATTCACGTCGGCCTCGACCTGCGCGATGTCGGCAGGGGTCATCGCGACCGGCTGCGAGAAGTCGAACCGCAGGCGGTCGGGGGCGACGAGGCTCCCCTTCTGCGCGACGTGCGTGCCGAGGCGCCCGCGGAGGGCCTCGTGCAGGAGGTGAGTCGCGGAGTGGTTGGCGCGGATCTGGGCGCGGCGGGCGACGTCGATCTGGAGCTTGACCGAGTCGCCGACCTTGATCTCGCCGGCGTCGACGATTGCGTGGTGGACGAACACGCGGCCGAGCTGCTTCGAGGTCTCGGTGACGTTCGCGCGCAGGCCGGAGTCGTTGAAGATGTGGCCGGCGTCGCCGACCTGGCCACCGCTCTCGCCGTAGAAGGGCGTCTGGTTGACGACGATCGCGACCGTATCGCCGGTGGTGGCGTGGTCGACGCGCGCGCCATCCTTGACCAAGGCGACGACCTCGCCCTCGCCGGTGTCGGACGCGTAGCCCAAAAATTCGGTGCCGCCGGTCTGCTCGACGATGTCGAACCAGATGTCGTCCGAGGCCTTCGCGCCCGAGCCTTTCCAGGCGGCGCGGGCAGCGCGCTTCTGCTCGGCCATCGCGGTGTCGAAGCCTTCGCGGTCGACCGCGATGTTGCGTTCGCGCAGCGCGTCCTCGGTCAGGTCGTACGGGAAGCCGTAGGTGTCGTAGAGCTTGAACGCGACGTCGCCCGCCAGCGTGCCGTCGGTCATCCCGGTGGTCGCCTCGTCGAGCAGCTTCAGCCCCTTGTCCAGCGTCTGGCGGAAACGCGTCTCCTCCTGCTGCAACGTCGCTTCGATCAGCGGACGGGCGCGCGACAGTTCGGGGTACGCGGCGCCCATCTCGGTGACGAGCGCGGGGACCAGCCGGTGCATCAACGGCTGCTTGGCGCCGAGGATGTGGGCGTGGCGCATCGCGCGGCGCATGATCCGGCGCAGGACGTAGCCGCGGCCCTCGCTCGCGGGCAGCACGCCGTCCGCGATCAGGAAGCCCGCGGTGCGCAGGTGATCGGCGATCACGCGGTGGCTGGCGGTGTTGGCGCCGTCGGTCGCGGTATGCGTCAGCGCGCCCGAGGCGGCGATCAGCGCCTTGAACGTGTCGGTGTCGTAATTGTCGGTTACGCCCTGCATGACCGCGGCGATGCGCTCGAGCCCCATGCCGGTGTCGATCGAGGGCTTGGGCAGGTTGCCGACGATCTCGGCATTCTCCTGCTCGTATTGCATGAACACGAGGTTCCAGATCTCGACGAAGCGATCGCCGTCCTCGTCGGGGCTGCCGGGAGGGCCGCCGAAGATGTGGTCGCCGTGGTCGTAGAAGATTTCCGAGCACGGCCCACACGGCCCGTTGTCGCCCATCGACCAGAAATTGTCCTTGGTCGGGATGCGGATGATGCGGTGATCGGGGAGGCCGGCGATCTTCTTCCAGAGGTCGAACGCCTCGTCGTCGGTGTGGTAGACGGTGGCGGTCAATTTGTCGGGTGACAGGCCCCATTCGCGCGTGAGCAACGTCCAGGCATGGACGATCGCCTGTTCCTTGAAATAATCGCCGAACGAGAAATTGCCGAGCATTTCGAAGAAGGTGTGGTGGCGCGCGGTGTAGCCGACATTGTCGAGATCATTGTGCTTGCCGCCAGCGCGGACGCATTTCTGCGACGAGGTCGCGGTGGTGTAAGGGCGCGATTCGAGGCCGGTGAAGACGTTCTTGAACGGCACCATCCCGGCGTTGACGAACATCAGCGTCGGGTCGTTCTGCGGCACGAGCGGCGCGCTAGGCACGATCTGGTGCCCCTGCGATCCGAAATAGTCGAGGAAGCCGCGGCGGATGTCGTTCGTCGATGTCATGCGCGGGGACTTAGGCGAGCGGGGCGGTTCGCTCAAGTCGGGTGTGGAGGTGTGGTCGAGACATATCCCGTTGAACCGAGGCAGCATGTTTCCCCGCGAAGGCGGGGACCCAGACTGGGCTCCCGCCTTCGCGGGAGAACAACGGAGTGCTGCAATTCGGCAAGAGCAACACCACCCCGGCGAAGGCCGGGGCCCAGTTGGGGAACGTGGCTAACGAAGGACTGCGCTCGATTATTGCCACCTTTCCAACTGGGCCCCGGACTTCGCCGGGGTGGTGGCGCTATCGTTAAGGTCCCTTACCCCAAAGGTGCATCCAGCGACTTAGGCGGCTCGCTGAACCATTTCGGGCCCGCATCGGTCATGTGAAAGCAATCCTCGATCCGCACGCCGTACCTCCCGGGAATGTAGATGCCCGGCTCGTCGGAAAAGCACATCCCCGCTGACAGCTTCGTCGTCTCGCCGCGGACGAGGTTGACGGGCTCGTGGCCATCCATGCCGATGCCGTGGCCGGTGCGATGCGACAGGCCGGGGAGCTTGTACCCCGGCCCGTAGCCGAGCGTTTCGTAATGCCGACGGACCGCGTCGTCGACGCTGCCGGCGAGTGCGCCGAGCTTGGCGGCGGCGAACGCGATCTGCTGGCCTCGGGCGACCTGGTCCCACGTCTTGCGCTGGTCGGCGGTTGCGGTGCCGTGGACCCAGGTGCGAGAGATGTCGGACTGATAGCCCTGCACGGTGCACCCGCAGTCCATCAGCACGACCTGGCCGTTAGCGACGCGGTGGATCTCGCGGCTGCCGTGCGGATAGGCGGACGCCTCGCCGATCAGTGCGAGCGCGAACTCGGGCGCGCCGCCCAGTTTCTTGGTCGCGGCATTCATCAACGCGCCGATCTCGGGGCCGGTCATGCCCTTCTCGACGCGCGGCTTCGTCCAGCGATACGCGGCGAGCGTGACCTCGGTGGCGGCCTGCATCAGCGCGATCTCAGCGGGGGTCTTGATCATCCGGCAGGCGCGGACGACCGGGTCGGCGGAGACAATGCTCGCATCGGGCAGCACGCGCTCGAGCCCAGCATACGCAAAATACCGAACTTCCGCCTCCAGCCCGATCGGCCGCGCGGCTAGCTTCCGATCGCGCAGGAAACCCGCGACGACGGCAAGCGGGTTCTCGTCCTCCTGCCACACGCGCACCTCGGCGGGGACGGCGAGCGTCTCGCGTACCGACGGTTCCTCGAAGAACGGCGTGACGATGCACGGTTCGCCCTCGACCGGCAGGATCGCCAGCGTCAGCCGCTCGCTCGTGTGCCAGCGGACGCCGGTGAAGTAGATCATCGACGATCCCGGCTCGATCAGGACCGCGCCGATGCCCGCCGCCTTCATCAGCGATTGCGCGCTGGCCAGCCGCGCGGCGCGTTCGGTGGCGTCGATCGGCCTGGTCGCGCCGGTGATGTCGGACAGCGCCGACAGGTCCGGCTCGGCGGCGCGGAGGATCGCGGTGGTCGACAGCAATGGTGCTGCGATTGCAAGGCTCAGCATGTCGCGGCGCGAGGGGCTGAAGGCGGGTTTGTGGCGTGCGGTCGACATCGCCGGACGATAGGGTCCTTGACCCGGGCGCAGCAATCCCCTTCCCTGTTTGCACTTCTCGGGAGCGATTAATGGCCAAGCGGCTAACCTACTACATCTTGTTCGGCCTCGTCGCGGGGATGGTCGTCGGCTGGATCCTGAACGCGTCGATCGACAACGGCACGGCCGAGTCCGCCGAACGGCTGAAGGACATCGCCGGCTATTTCTCAATCGTGACGACGCTGTTCCTGCGGCTGATCAAGATGATCATCGCGCCTTTGGTCTTCTCCACGCTAGTCGTCGGGATCGCGCATATGGGCGATACCGGCGCCCTCGGGCGGGTCGGATTGCGCAGCCTTGGCTGGTTCATCTGCGCTAGCCTTTTGTCGCTCACCCTGGGCCTGATCCTCGTCAACGTGTTGCAGCCGGGCGTCGGCCTCGCGCTCGCGATCCCACCCGCGACCGCGTCGAGCGGCGTCGACCGCGCGGCGTTCGATCTCGCCAAGTTCATCACGCACATAGTCCCCGACTCGATGATCGCGGCGATGGCGGGCAACGAGATCCTCCAGATCGTCGTGTTCTCGGTGTTCGTCGGCGTCGCGATCACCGCGGTCGGCGAGAAGGCCGCGCCGCTGGTCAAGGCGATCGAAGCGCTGGTCGCGGTGATGCTCCAGATCACCAACTATGTGATGCGGTTCGCACCGTTCGCGGTGTTTGCGGCTGTGACCGCGACGCTTGCCGAGCGGGGCCCGGCCATCCTCGGCCAGCTCGGCTATTTCATGCTAAGCTTCTACATCGGCTTGGCGCTCTTGTGGGCTGTGCTGATCGGGATCGCGTTCTTGCTGATCGGGCCGCGGACGCGGTTGCTGGTGCGGTATATCCGCGATCCGTTGATCCTGGCGTTCTCGGCGGCGTCGTCGGAGGCGGCATATCCGCGCACGCTGGAGGCGCTAGATCGGTTCGGCGTGCCGCCGCGGATCGCGAGCTTCGTGCTGCCGCTGGGCTATTCGTTCAATCTCGACGGGTCGATGATGTACATGACGTTCGCGTCGCTGTTCATCGCGCAGGCGTATGGCATCGACATGCCGATCGGGCAGCAGATCGCGATGCTGCTGGTGCTGATGGTGACGTCGAAGGGCATCGCGGGGGTCCCTCGCGCATCGCTGGTCGTAATCGCCGGGACGCTTTCGATGTTCAAGATCCCGGAGGCGGGGATCCTGTTGATCCTGGCGGTGGATCATTTCCTCGACATGGGGCGGTCGGCGACGAACGTGATCGGGAATGCGGTGGCGGCGACCGTGGTGGCGAAATGGGAGGGCGGGCTTGATGAGCGGGAGCCGGCCGATCGGGACTTTCCGCATGCGCCTACCGGGCATGGGCCGAAGGTGGATATGGACAGCTACGAGAAGATAGGGCCGGGGCAGGTGTAAGATTCGACGGCGATGTTGAACTCATGACCTCTGAAGGGTGTCCTTTTACGCTGGCGCACCACTGAAGAAGTACCTCCCCGGCGAAGGCCGGGGTCCAGTTGGGAGACGCCGGTGATCACCGTAGCGCCCCGTTATTTCGACCTTTCCAACTGGGCCACGGCCTTCGCCGGGGTGGGAGTTTGGCGAGAGATCGTCTTTTTGGCCCCCATCTGGTTCCCGACTTGCGCTACTCAAGCGTAGGCGTAGGGGCCGCCCTTCTTGAGGCCGGCCTGATATGCTGGCCGCGCGTGGACCTTGGCTAACCACGCGATCGTCGCGGGGCGGGACTCGTCGAGACCGCCGCGGCTGCGGGCGGCTTCGAGGGGGAAGCTCATCATGATGTCGGCAGCGGTCATCTCGGCGCCGGCGAACCAGGGGCGCTGCGACAGTTCGGATTCGACGTAATCAAGGTGAACGTCGATCATCGGCTGAATCTTTTTGGTCGCCGCTTTGCCCAGTAACGGGATGCGCGCGAGGACGAGCTTCAGGAGCAGCGGCGGCATCATTGAGCCTTCCGCGTAGTGGAGCCAGAAGCGGTAGCGTAGCGCATCGGCGCGGTTGGCGGGGGCGCCGAGTTTGCCGTCCGCCTTGTCGACGAGATATTCGACGATCGCGCCGGTTTCGGCGACCACTTGCCCATCATCCTCGATCACCGGCGACTTGCCGAGCGGGTAGACCTGCTTGAGTTCGGGCGGCGCGAGCATCGTTGCCTTGTTCCGCTCGTAGCGCTTGATTTCGTAGGGGAGGCCGAGTTCCTCGAGCATCCAAAGGATCCGCTGCGATCGCGAGTTTTCGAGGTGGTGGACGATGATCATGCGGACTCCCCTGTTTTTTATTCGGACGATTTGCGCGCGGTCCAGATCCAGGCGGCGGCGGGGAATTCCACCGTGTCGCCGTGTCGGTACCGGTCGCAGACCTGGGTGAGACGCGCGATGTGGCGCTCGCGTTCCTCGGGGGCGGCGTCGCGGATGGCGGAGGCTGCCGGGCCGATGCGGCGGAAATAGTCGACGGCGTCGGCTGCGGGGTCGGCGCCCTCCCCTGCCCGGTAGGCGAATTCGACACGCTCGGGTGCCGCGACGTGCCAGCCGGATTTTCCGAGGATGCTCGCGACGTAGGTAGGGTCGGCGAAGGCGAAGGGGCCAGGTGCGGTGGTTGCTGGCGCGTCCGCATTGCCGCCGGTCGCGGTGATGATTTCGGTGGCCCAGCGGTTGGCGGCGCGGTCGGCGAAACAGGAGAAGACTAGCGACGCGTCTGGGGCGGCGGCTTCGGCCAATGCCGTGAAGGCGAAGACGGGATCGGCGAAGAACATCACGCCGTGGCGGGAGACGTAGAGGTCGATTGGGGCGTGGTTCGGGGCGGCGGCGGTGATGTCCGCGCACTCGAAGCGGGCGTTGGATGCGGTTTTGGCGCGGTGTTTGGCGATCTCGATCAGGTTTGGTGAGAGATCTATGCCGGTTATCTGCGCGTTCGGGAGTGCTTGTGCGGTGGCGAGTGAGGTTGCCCCGGCGCCGCAACCTATGTCGATGATCTTGCGGGTTTGGGGGGTGGCGGCGGACAGGATCGCGGCGTTCAGATGCGGGGTCAGGTTGGTGAAGCTGCGGTCGGTTCGGTGCCATTCTGTGGCCCAAACGTTGCCTATTCTGCCGGTCCAGTCGTAGGCGGTGGTCATGGGCTGGGGTGCTTTTTCGGTTGCGGTCGGGGCGGCGGTTTGGAGTGAAGTATAGGAAGTGTAGACGCTGGAGCGGGCTTGGTGTTGCGGGATTTCGAGGTTTTCGCGAGCCTGGCGCGCTGCTTTTCCTTGTTTCCCCGCGAAGGCGGGAAACCAGACTGGGCTCCCGCCTTCGCGGGAGAACAAGAGTGGGTCGGCTCGTTCAAGAATGTGGGGTCATTGCCGCTAAAGAGCTTGGTTTAGCACAGAGTTTCATTTGCAGGGTCATGCCAACTGGGCCCCGGCCTTCGCCGGGGTGGTGTTGGGAGGTGGGCTGGCGCGGTGTCAGTTCACCATGTGTTCGAACTATCGGTCGTGCGCATCTTCGGCCTCATGAGCCATGAGCCATGAGCCATGGGCCAAGCACCATGCCCTCACCCTCCCATTGCGAAGGCAATGGGTACCCCCTCTCCCCGGAGGGAGAGGGTAAGAAAATCAGGCGTCGTCGCCTTCTTCGGGGCCGGCCATCATTTCCTCGGCGACCTTGTCGGTGCGCGCGCGGATCTGCTTTTCGAGGCGGTCGGCGGTTTCAGGGTTGTCCTTGAGGAACGTCTTCGAGTTCTCGCGGCCCTGACCGAGGCGGACGCTGTCGTAGCTGAACCACGCGCCGGACTTCTCGACGAGGCCCGCCTTTACGCCGAGATCGAGGATCTCGCCGAGCTTGGAGACGCCCTGCCCGTACATGATGTCGAACTCGACCTGCTTGAACGGGGGGGCAACCTTGTTCTTGACGACCTTCACGCGGGTCTGGTTGCCCGTCACCTCTTCGCCGGCCTTGATCGCGCCGATGCGGCGGATGTCGAGGCGGACCGAGGCGTAGAACTTCAGAGCGTTGCCGCCGGTCGTCGTCTCGGGATTGCCGTACATGACGCCGATCTTCATGCGGAGCTGGTTGATGAAGATCACCATGCAGCGCGAGCGGCTGATCGAACCGGTGAGCTTGCGCAAAGACTGCGACATCAGGCGGGCCTGAAGGCCGACATGGCTGTCGCCCATCTCGCCTTCGATTTCGGCACGCGGCACGAGTGCTGCGACCGAGTCGACCACGAGCACGTCGATCGCGTTCGAGCGGACGAGCGTGTCGACGATCTCGAGCGCCTGCTCGCCGGTGTCGGGCTGCGAGACGATCAGTTCGTCGATGTTGACGCCGAGCTTCTTGGCATAGACCGGGTCGAGCGCGTGCTCGGCATCGACGAACGCCGCGGTGCCGCCGCCCTTCTGCGCTTCGGCGATCACGTGGAGCGCGAGCGTGGTCTTGCCCGAGCTTTCCGGACCGTAGATCTCGATCACGCGGCCGCGCGGCAGGCCGCCGACGCCGAGCGCGATGTCGAGCCCGAGCGAGCCGGTCGAGATGACCTCGACCTGCATGGTTTCCTTGGAGCCCAGGCGCATTGCCGAGCCCTTGCCGAAGGCGCGGTCGATCTGCGCGAGCGCGGCGTCTAGCGCCTTCTGCCGGTCGTTGGTTGCGGTTGCCATGCCGGTGTCGATCACTTTCAGATTAGCGGCCATCGAATATGCTCCCATCGCTAAAGCAAGCGCGCGTGCCATTCAACGCGTCAAACACCATGTATTCTCTTTGTTCTTTTGGAACAAGTGGGGAACGATGGGTTTGTTGCGGGAAATTTGCGGCGGTGGCGTCGTGCAGAGCCCGTCGGCCGCGGGGACGGCATCATTCTGGCATCTACCGAGTCCGCATGTTCGAAGCTTCAGGCCCACGGGATCGTGAGTTCGTTGAGTGCAGGCGTTGGAAGACGTTCTGTGCGGACACGAGTCGGGCAAGTGCACCTCCCCGGCGGAGGCCGGGGTCCAGGTGGAGAGGTTAGCGTGACAACGTGCGTCTGTCGTCAGGAGCGTTTCCCAACTGGGCCCCGGCCTTCGCCGGGGAGGTGCTTTTGTTGTGGGAGATAATGCCGAACACGTTCGGGATGACCGACGAGGGACGGGATCGGCGGTGTGGGCGTTTAGGTCGAGATCGGTTCGGGTTGTTTGGACGCGGGGTTTGGACAGCCAACGGATCGGAAGTCTGAAGGTGTCCGGGACCGGCGGTTTCGTTTGCGGCTCTCGATCCTGACTTTCGTCAGGATGACGGGCGGTGGCGGCGCGGTGACACCCCGCCTCAAAGGTGCCAACGCCTATCGACCGATCAGGCGAGCGTTGTCGCGAGGGTCCACCAGCCTTTGGCTTGCGCGGCGGTGGCGGCGGTGTCTCTGGCTTCGGGGGTTTCGAACAGCGCGAAGCAGGTGGCGCCGGAGCCGGACATTCTGGACAGGAGGACGCGTTGGGCTGCGTCGAGGAGCGTGCGGACTTCGGCGATTTCGGGGGCGAGGGCCAGTGCGGGGGGTTCTAGGTCGTTGCGGCCGGCTTTTGCGCGGTCGAGGAGATTGCCTTCGGGGATCGGGCCTCGGTCGTGGCCGTCCCAGGTCTTGAAGACGGCGGCGGTGGAGACCGCGACACCTGGGTTTACGAGCAGGAGGGGGGTGCCGGACAGGCCTTCCAGGGTGGTGAGAGTGTCGCCTTTGCCGGTGCCGAGTGTGGTGCGGTTGGCTAGGCAGGCGGGGACGTCTGCGCCGAGCTTTGCGGCGATTTCGTGGAGGCGGGGGTCGGTTGGGGCTATGCCGTGGAGGCGGGCCAGCGCGCGGAGGGTGGCGGCGGCGTCGGCTGAGCCTCCGCCTATGCCCGAGGCGATGGGGAGGTGCTTTTCCAGGGTTATGGCGTGGTGGGTTTCTGGGGCAAAGGCGGTGGTGAAGGCGTCTGCCGCGGCGGTTACCAGGTTGCCATGCCAGGGGGCGTTGCCTGGAGTGGTGCTGGACGAGCGGGGTTCCTCGTCATTGTTCGCCCCCAATTGGGCCCCGGCCTTCGCCGGGGTAGTGTTCGGGGTCGGGGTAACGCTCTGGACGGGGAGTAGTGCTGCGGCGAAGGGGCCGGTTATGGTGAAGCTGTTGGTTTGGGCGGGTTCTACCGTGATCAGGTCGCCGTCGGTGGCGAAGGCGAAGAGCGTTTCGAGGTCGTGGTAGCCGTCGGGGCGGCGGCGGCGGACGTGGAGGGCCAGGTTGATCTTGGCGGGGGCGGGTTCGGTGATGGCGGGCATTGTCGGTCTCGGGGTTTGGCGGCGAAGGGGTCCAGCGCGGCTTAGCGTAATACGCGTGATGTCTGCGGGTTTAAGCGCGTCATCCTGACGAAAGTCAGGATCCAGGGTAACGATTGGTGTCGTCCTTGGCTCTGGATCCTGACTTTCGTCAGGATGACGGGAGGGGATGCCGCACACCTCGCCAGTTGCGGGCGTTGTCACGATCACTTCCGCGGCTCGTCCGCCACTCAGAATTCGTTGTGATCTCGCGAAGCGGCCCCTTTGCCGTCAACTCGCCTTGCCCTCCCCGCGGCTGCGGGTCCCTTCCCTCTTCCGGTGGGAGAGGAGGGGTTTCAGCGGCGGGCTTTCGGCGGGAGGCCGTTGGCGATCTTGGCGGTTATGCGCGCCGTGTCTGCGGGTTCGGCGGTCAGCAAGGCGGCGCGCCAGGCGTAGCGCGCTTCGTAGTTTCGACCGGTGCTCCAATAGGCGTCGCCGAGGTGGTCAGCGATTTCGGCGTTGGTGGGTTCGGCCTGCGCGGCGGTTTCGAGCAGGGGGAGCGCTCGGGCGGTGTTGCCGGCGAGGTGATAGGCCCAGCCAAGCGAGTCGGTGATTGACGCGTTGGTCGGGTCGATCCGGCTGGCACGTTCGAGCAGCTTGATCGAGGCGGGGATGTCGTCGCCGTGCTCGACCTGCGCGAAACCGAGATAGTTGAGTGCGAGCGGTTGCGCGGGGCCGCGGGCGACGGCCTTTTCCAGTGCATCGCGCGCTTCGGGCCAGCGGCCGGCCTGGTCGAGCGCGCCGCCATATTGCAGCCAGTTGCCCCAGCTGCCGCCCTTCGCGCCGTCGGCGGCCATGATGCGCTGGTACCAGGTCGCGGCCTCGGCGGGGTTGCCGGTGGTCAGCAGGAGGTCGGCGTAGCGTTGCCAGTCGGCGGGCGCCGAACCCTTTTGGTCGACGCGGTTCTTGGCGGCGGCGAGCGCTTCGCCATTGCGGTCGGCGGTGGCGAGGATGTCGATGCGTTCGGCGGCGGCGGCCGGGGCGGAGGGGCTCTTGGCGTCGACGCCGTCGAGCACGACGAGCGCGCGGTCGACCAGCTTGTTGCGGGCGAGCGCGTCGGCGAGGAGGACGCGCGCTGCGTCGTAACTCGGGTCGGCGCGCAGGGCGGCTTGGGTGAGCGCGATCGACAGCGGCGAGGGTTCGCCTGCGCTGAGGTCGCTGGCGAGGCGGGCGAGTAGGCGCGAGACGCCGATCGACAGCGGTTGCCTGCGCGGTTCCGCGGCGATCAGCGCACGCGTTTCGGTGGCGAAGCGGTTGGCGACGGGGTCCTTCGCAGCGGTGGCGAGCGAGGGTTCGGGATCGCGGCCCTCAGCATGCGCGACCCACGCGTAGAGCGAGGGCGCGAGGACTACTAGCGGACCACTCGACAACGTGGCGATCGCAGTGCTGGCTGCCTTCGGATCGTTGCGGCGTGCGGCATCGGCCAGCGGGATCAGCGCGGCGTCGGCGGGGGCTACGCCGGCCTTGTTCAGCACCGCGACGGCGCGGGTGGCGAGCGGCATGTCACCCGCCTCCAACGCCTCGCGATAGGCGCGGATCGCGACGACAGGATCGTCGGGCGATGCTGCCAGCACCTTGGCATAGCTGGCGGCGGCCAGACCCGTCTCGCCGGCAGCATCGGCGGCACGGGCCTTCAGATAGGCGGAAAGGTCCGCCGGCGCCGCCGTGGCGGGTGCCGCCACGGCGAGACTTAGTGCGAGGAACAGACGCTTACATGTTGGGATAATTGGGGCCTCCGCCGCCCTCGGGTACGACCCAGTTGATGTTCTGGGTGGGGTCCTTGATATCGCAGGTCTTGCAGTGGACGCAGTTCTGCGCGTTGATGACGAACTTCGGATCGGCGGTGTCCTCGCCGACGACTTCGTAAACGCCGGCCGGGCAATAGCGTTGCGCGGGCTCGTCATACATCGGCAGGTTGTATTCGATCGGCACGCTCGCATCCTTGAGCGTCAGGTGGACCGGCTGGTCCTCCTCGTGGTTGGTGTTCGAGACGAAGACGGAGGAGAGGCGGTCGAAGGTGAGGACGCCGTCGGGCTTCGGATACACGATCGGCTTGACCAGATCCTTGCGCCACAGGCTCTCGTTGTCGGGGTGGTGGTGCATCGTGAAGGGCATCTTGATCCCCAGATGCTCCGCCCACATTGTGATGCCGGCGAGGCCCGAACCAACGAGGTCACCGAACTTCTTGACCAGCGGCACGACGTTGCGGACGACCGACAACTCCTTCTTCACCCACGATTTCTCGAACGCCTCGGGATAGGCGGCGAGTTCGTCATGGCCGCGCTGCGAGACGATCGCCTCGACCGCGGCCTCGGCGGCCATCATGCCCGACTTCATCGCGGTATGCGTGCCCTTGATCCGCGGCACGTTGAGGAAACCGGCACTGTCGCCGATCAGCGCCGCGCCCGGCATCACGAGCTTGGGGATCGACTGGAGCCCGCCGTCGCTGATCGCGCGCGCGCCGTAGCTGACTCGCTTGGCGCCCTTCAGCAGCGCGGCGATCTCGGGATGCGTCTTCCAGCGCTGCATCTCGCTGAACGGCGAGAGATACGGGTTGGTGTAATTCAGCCACGTGACGAAGCCGATCGAGACCTGGCCGTTCGCCTGGTGATAAATCCAGCCGCCGCCGTTCGAGCCGTCGGTCTCGGACAGCGGCCAGCCCTGCGTATGGATGACGCGGCCGGGGACGTGGAGTTCGGGATCGATGTCCCACAATTCCTTGATGCCGAGCCCGTAGACCTGCGGATCGCTGTCCTTGTCGAGCGCGAATGTGCGGATCAGTTCCTTCGTCAGGTGCCCGCGGCACCCTTCCGAGAAGAAGGTATACTTCGCGTGGAGTTCGAGGCCGGGGGTGTAGTCGCCCTTGTGCGTGCCATCGCGCGCGACGCCCATGTCGCCGGTCGCGACGCCCTTCACCGAGCCGTCCTCGTTGAACAGGATTTCTGCTGCTGCGAACCCCGGGAAGATCTCGACGCCGAGTTCCTCCGCCTTGCCCGCGAGCCAACGGCAGAGGTTGCCGAGCGAGCCGGTGTACGTGCCCTTGTTGTGCATGAACGAGGGCGTGACGAAGTGCGGCATCTCGCTCTTCTTCGTCTTGGTCAGGATCCAGTGATGGTTCTCGGTCACCGGCACTTCGGCAAGCGGGCAGCCGTCCTCGCGCCAGTTCGGCAATAGCTCGTCGAGGCTTTTCGGGTCGATGACCGCGCCCGACAGGATATGCGCGCCGACCTCGGAGCCCTTTTCGAGCACGCAGACGCTGATCTCGGCGTCCTTCTCGGCGGCCAGCTGTTTCAGGCGGATCGCTGCCGAGAGACCGGCCGGGCCAGCGCCGACGATCACCACGTCGTACGGCATCGATTCACGTGTCGTCATCATCGTCTCCCGGGGGATGTCCCCTCTTGCCTCAGCATTGCGCCCCACCCTTCGTTCGGGCTCGGGCGGGCACCGTCTTGTCCAATATGGCGATTGCGCGAGTTGACCGCCACGTCAACCGTGCAGCATAGGTTACCCTGTGGGGGCGGACCAAACCATCGACTGGCGAAATACAGCGGCGAGTGCGCTCGACTGGTGGCACGAGGCTGGCGTCGACACGCTGGTCGACGACGTCCCGCGCGACTGGTTTGCGGCACCCGAACCGCTAGTCGTACCCGCCGCAGTGCCTGGTGCGCCGGTCTTGGCACCCTCCGCGATGCCACATTTGCTGGCCGATTTCCTGGCCTGGCGGAGCAGCGCGGAGGTTCCCGAGGCGGACTGGAGCGGGGTTTCGCTCGCTGCCGTAGGTCCGGCTGACGCTACGGTCATGGTGCTTGTCGATTGCCCGGACCGGGACGACGGCGATGCAGGCGCCTTGCTGAGTGGCGCATCGGGACGGTTACTCGACAAGATGCTCGGTGCGATCGGGCTGACGCGCGACGAAGTGCATCTCGCGGCGGTCTGCGCGAAGCGGCCGATGGCGGGACGTATCCAGAACGATGTCCAGGTACGGCTGTCGGAAATCGCCAAGCATCACATCGTGTTGGTCGCGCCCAAGCGGTTGCTGCTGCTGGGCAATGCGGCGAGCCGTGCGATCCTCGGGATGGAATTACAGGCGGCGCGCGGGCGTTTACACGACTTTAACCATAAGACCGGAGAAACGGGGTCCGGTTCGGCGTCTGGCGAAGCATCCAGCGAGACCGGCGTGGTCGCGAGCTTTCACCCGCGGTTTCTGATCGAGAAGCCCGCGGCCAAGGCCGAGGCCTGGAAGGATTTGCAGATGCTGATGCGCGGACTGACGTCGCAAGAGGGTGTGAGATGATTCGGACTCTGGCTATCGTTCTGGGGCTCAGCGCCCTCCCCTTTCCAGCACTCGCGGCGACCGTTGCCGGTGAGCCCGCTGGTGACGCGCGGCTCGGCACGACGCAGTTGATCGGCGCACCGACGATCGAACAGATCCCCGACCAGCTCGATGCAGGCCAGCGCGAAGCCTACAGGACCGTGTTCGCGGCAATCCGCGACGGCAAGTGGACCGACGCGCAGATCGGGCTCGACACGATGAAGCCAGGCCCGCTGCATGCGATCGCGCGCGCCGAGATGTACACGGCGAAGGGCTCGCCCCGCGTCGAGATGGAGCCGCTGGTCGCGCTGCTCAACGAAGCGCCCGAACTGCCCGAAGCCGCGCAGATCTCGCGCCTTGCGACGACCCGCGGCGCGGTCGACCTGCCGCCCCTGCCCGCGGCTCAGCGGCTTATCTGGCAGGACGGCGCGCCGCGTCGGGTCCGCGCCAAGAGCCTGCAGGGCGACATGATCGCGGCCGATCTGGCGCTGAAGATGCAGCCTTATGTGAAGGCGGACATGGGCCGAGAGGCGCAGTCGTTGCTGGAAAGCACGCCGGGGCTCACCCCCGAGGCGCTGACCGAATGGCAGCAGAAGATCGCGTGGATCTATTTCCTCCAAGGCGATGATGTGAACGCGCGCGTGATGGCGGCGAAGGCACAGGACGGCGTCGGCGACTGGGCCGTCCAGGGCCGCTGGGTCGGCGCATTGTCGGCGTGGCGGCAGAATGACTGCGCGAATGCCGAGACCGGGTTCGAGGGTGTCGCGGCACGCGCCGGCGACGTCGATCTGCGCGCGGCGGCTTTGTACTGGGCGTCGCGCGCGGACATGGTGTGCTCGCGCCCCGACAAGATCGAAGCTCGGCTGAAGGCGGCGGCGCAGTTCGGCGAGAGCTTCTACGGCCAGCTCGCGCGCCAGCAGCTCGCGATGAAGGACAAGGGCACGTCGGTCGGCGGGCTCGTGGCCAGCGACTGGAAGGTCGTCGGCAAGCGTCCGAACGTCCGTGTCGCAGCGGCACTGGTCGAGGTCGGCGAGACCGATCTGGCCGATACCGTCATCCGCCAGCAGGCGAAGATCGGCGATCCGCGCGAGTTCGCCAACCTGGTCCGGGTGGCGGAAGCGCTGAGCCTGCCCGCGACGACCGTCTGGCTCGCACACAACTGCCCGCAGGGGGTCACGTCGACCGCCGAGGCGCGCTATCCGACGCCGAACTGGACGCCGGACAGCGGCTGGCACATCGACAAGGCGCTGGTCTACGCGCACACGCTCGAGGAATCGCGGTTCCGCAACACGATCAAGAGCCCCGCCGGCGCGTATGGCCTGATGCAGATCATGCCCGCCGCCGCGACCGATTTCGCACGCGAGCGCGGCACCTCGATCGACGTGAAAGCGCTGACCAAGCCCAGCACCAACATGGATGTCGGCCAGCGCCATCTCGAGCGGTTGCGCGACATGGCGGGCGTCACCGGCGGGCTGCTGCCCAAGGTTATCGCGGCGTATAACGCAGGTCCGCGCCCGGTCGGCGACTGGAACGCGATCGTTCGCGATAACGGCGATCCGCTGATGTATATCGAGAGCATCCCGTATTGGGAGACGCGCGGCTACGTCACCACCGTGCTGCGCAACTACTGGATGTACGAGGCGCAGGGCGGCAAGAAGGCATCGACCAGCCGCAATGCACTGGCGCAAGGCATGTGGCCCCGCTTCCCCGGCCTGCCGGGTGCGACTGCGGTGCGGATGGCGGCTAAGCCGTACACGCAATATCGTGCCAGCACGGCACCCTTGAATGCCACCGTCGCGGTCAATGCGAGCATCGGACCGCAATCCACCACTGTCACACGCGCGGACTGAGCGTCATGCCGATCGACGAAAGCCGGACGTTCCTGCCGGTTCGGATTGCCGTGCTGACGGTGTCGGATACGCGTGGCCTTGCCGAGGATCGCTCGGGCGATACGCTGGTCGCGCGGCTGACCGAGGCGGGGCATGTTCTCGCCGATCGCCGGATCGAGAAGGACGACGTCGAGACGATCGTGTCGCGCCTGCACGCGTGGATCGGCGACCCCGAGGTCGACTGCATCATTACGACAGGCGGCACCGGCGTGACCGGGCGCGACGTGACCCCGGAAGCGGTCGAACAGGTCGCGGAGAAGATGATCCCCGGGTTCGGCGAGCTCTTCCGGATGCTGAGCTACCAGACGATCGGCACGTCGACGGTCCAGTCGCGCGCATGCGCCTGCGTGTCGCACGGCACCTACATATTCGCGCTACCCGGCTCGACCGGCGCGGTGAAGGACGGCTGGGACGGCATCCTTCGCGACCAGCTCGACAGCCGCCACCGCCCCTGCAACTTCGTCGAACTGATGCCGCGGCTGCTGGAGCGCTGAAGCTTGTCCGGCGGTCGCGCGGTTACCTTGCCTTCTTTCGTGTCCTAGATTCTTTTCGCGCCGAAGACCCCGCGGGCGTCTTCTTTCGCCCCGTCGCAGGGACGAACGCAACATTAGCAACTAGCCCACGTCAGTCCGCGCCAAATTGCCGCGCTAATCACCAGATTGTGGTGCGATTTGCAGCGCGAGAGTTTTAAACATGGTCTCTCTGCCTAACTAAAAATCCCCGGATTTGAGTATGTTCTCCGACGTGTGACACTGTATTAGATAACTGGCACGGCAGATGCATTGGTAGCGAGGTCCCCTAACCGGGCGCCTCATACCAACCAAAAGGACGCTGCCATGACCCCGATCTTCCTTAAGAGCCTCATCGCCGTCGCTGTCCTCGCGACCAGTGCACCCATCCTCGCTGCGCCTTCCGGTTCCGTGCAGAAGACGGTACTCAAGTACGATGCCAAGACGCAGCGATATTGCGTGAAAGAGCCTGCCATAACTGGTTCGCGGATCAGTCAGATGACCTGCAAAACGGCCGCACAATGGTCCGCTGCGGGGCTAAACATGCCAAAGACAGTCATTCTGGCGCAAAAATGACCCCGCTCGGTTCGGTCGGGCGATATTAGTATCGTTCCGACCGCACCGCGGTGCCCTACGCTAGCGCGGACCCGCCCCGCGCCGCGTGAATCAGGTCGACAAGCTGCTTATTGATTGACGCGCCATGAAGGTGAAGGTGGACCGCATCATACCCCTCACGTCGTAACCGTTGGCGCAAGGCGTTGACCGACTCGCATTCGCCCGAGCGCGCCAGTTCGAAAGCGCGTTCCACCGTGGTAATCTGTTCCGTCATCGTCTCGCCCTACGCGGTATCGCGACATGCTGCGAGCACTCATTGCCCTACTCCATCACGTCACGAAAAGTCTTTAAACTCAATTAGATGTAGATCAATAAGAACGAACCGCGCATTTGTTAGATGTGTTTTCGTTCTTGATATGTTCACTTTGCTCCCATATGATTACGCGATGAAACAGGCCCGTCCGGTTCGTGGTGCGACGCTCAACGGCGAAAGCCGGCGGTTCAACCTGCCGCAAACCGAAGCCGACGGCGACTGGCTCGACATGCGTGAGGGGATCGACGGGATCGCGCCGAAACTGCGCACGACGGTGACGGTCGAGACACCGCGGACGATCATCAGCCGCAATGCCTCGCCCGACGTGCCGTTCGACCGATCGATCAATCCGTATCGGGGCTGCGAGCACGGCTGCATCTATTGCTTCGCGCGACCGAGCCATGCGTTCCACGATTTGTCGCCGGGGCTGGACTTCGAGAGCAAGCTCTTTGCGAAACCCTCCGCGGCGACGTTGCTCCGAGCGGAACTGTCGAAGCCGGGCTATGCCGTTGCGCCGATGGCGCTGGGGACGAACACCGATCCCTACCAGCCGATCGAGACCGACTGGCGGATTACGCGCGGCATCATCGAGGTGTTGGCGGAGACGGATCATCCGCTGACGATCACTACCAAGTCCGACCGCGTGGTGCGCGATATCGACTTGCTCGCGCCGATGGCGGCGAAGGGGCTGGCGGCGGTGGCGATGTCGATCACCTCGCTCGATCCGAAGGTGGCCTCGACCGTCGAACCGCGGGCGCCGCATCCCGAGCGACGGCTGGCGGCGGTGCGCAAGCTCGCGGCCGCAGGCGTGCCGGTCTACGTTTCGATCGCGCCGGTCATCCCGGCAATTACTGACCATGAGATCGAACATTTGATCGCGCGGGCGGCGGAGGCTGGGGCGACGCGGGCGTTCTTCATCCCGGTCAGGCTGCCGCATGAGGTGGCACCGCTGTTCCGCGCGTGGCTCGACGAGCATTTCCCGGATCGCGCAGGGAAGGTGATGGCGACGATCGCGTCGCTGCGCGGGGGCAAGGACAATGATCCGAACTTCTTCACGCGGATGCAGGGGCAAGGGCCTTGGGCGGACCTGCTGGGAACGCGGTTCCGGATTGCGTGCGCTAAGCACGGGTTGAACCGGGAGCGGGTGGCTTTGCGGAGCGACCTGTTCCGGGCGCCGCGGGGGCCTCAGGGGGAGTTGTTCTGACGGGAGCGTGGTGGCTCCAAGCTCGGCTAAAGACCTGTAGCAACCTGCCGGTTAGAGGACTGTCCAACCTGTTCCCCCCTCCCTGGAAGGGAGGGGTTGGGGGTCGGTCAGCTTCCGCGCGTCCGAACCGTCATGGCTCAATTGCGCCAATCCACCCCCGGCCCCTCCCTTTCAGGGAGGGGGGAAGTCTTGGCGCTCGCCCGGTCGAGTTCTAGTACGCCACGAACCCGGCAGTTCGTCAAACCAGCTTAGCGCTTATCGTCCTCATGCAGCACCCTCGGGTTGCCAGAGTTCGATCGGGTTGCCTTCCGGATCGTGGATGCGGGCGAAACGGCCGAAGCCGGGCATGTCCCACTCGGGATTGGTGATTACCGCAATCCCGGCCGCGCGGAGCGTCGCGATCAGGACATCGATATCGTCGACGCGCAGGTTGAGCATCCACGGGCGATCTGCAGGGAAATAGTCGGCATCGACAGCGAACGGCGCGAAGACGCTGGGTCCGGCCTGCGTTTCCCACGATCCATAGGGCACCGAGCCGACACCGAGATGCTCGACATACCATGCGCGTATCCCCTCCGGGTCCTTTGCCCGAAAGAAGAGGCCGCCGATCCCGGTCACGCCCATAGCCGCCCCCTGATGTCACCGCGCCAAAGCCGAGGCGATGATAGCAGACGGGGCATGGCGACACAGCCGACAAACCGGTCCGTTTCGGTTGCTCCATGGCATCGGGTATCCGAGCTACTCCCGGCACAGCGCCGGTAAGCAGCCTTGGACGTGACGCCGGTCCCAGCTTGTCAGCGCCTAGTAGGCGCGGCCGATCAGGATGCGTTCCACCGCGGGTTCGCCGGTGAAGATGCAAGCGCCGTCATCGCACCCGGTCTGGCCCATCGGCGCGTTGCGGATCGTCAGCTTAAGTGCCTTGAGACGCTCGACGACCTTGTCGAGCGCCGCGCCGGTCGGCTTCGACCAGCGGACATCGACCCAGCCGGGGTTCTTCACGCCGTCGGCAAAATGCGCCTCGACTGCGGCGAAGTCGTTCGCCGGGACAATGTTGCCCTTCACGCGGTTCATCGACTCGACGTGGAGCGTCGCCTGCACTTCGGCCAGCATGCCCGAGACCTCGCCGACGAACGCGTCGCGCGGCGTGGCGACGCTGTTGAGCTTCCCGTCCTCGCGGTAGAGGCGATCGCGGCGAATGACCGTGACGTTACCGCCGGCCATGTCGCGGCCGCCGACCTCGATCACGATCGGGGCGCCCTTCTTGACCCAGCCCCAGCGCTTGGTCGCGGCCTTGGCGGGTTTCAGGTCGAGCAGCGCGCGGACCGGTTCCCCAAGCGCGGACTGCTTGGCGAGTTCAGCCTGGAGCGACTTGCAGTATTCGACGATCGCCGCGTCCTCGGGGACGTCGCGCAGCATCGGCACGATCACGACCTGCCAAGGGGCGATCATCGGCGGCACGCGCAGGCCGTCGTCGTCGCCGTGGACCATGATGACCGCGCCGATCATCCGCGTCGACACGCCCCAGCTGGTGGTGTTGCACAGCTCGAACTCACCGCCCGCATTCTGGAAGCGGATGTTCTGCGCCGACGCGAAGTTGGTGCCGAGGAAGTGCGAGGTGCCTGCCTGGAGCGCCTTGCCGTCCTGCATCATCGCCTCGATGGAGTAGGTCGCGACGGCGCCGGGGAAGCGCTCGTTCTCAGGCTTCTCGCCGGCGATGACGTGGACGCCGAGGCACTCCTCCGCGAAATCGCGATAGACTTCGAGCATCTTGAGCGTCTCGTCGCGTGCCTCGTCGGCGGTGGCGTGCGCGGTGTGGCCCTCCTGCCAGAGGAACTCGCTGGTGCGCAGGAACATGCGGGTGCGCATTTCCCAACGGACGACGTTGGCCCATTGGTTGATCAGGACGGGCAAGTCGCGCCACGACTGGACCCAGCGCGCGAACGCGGCGCCGATGACCATCTCGGAGGTCGGGCGGACGACGAGCGGCTCCTCGAGCTTGGCGTCGGGGTCTGGGATCAGGCGACCGTAACCGTCGGCCTTGAGGCGGTGGTGCGTGACCACGGCCATTTCCTTGGCGAAGCCGTCGACGTGCTCGGCCTCCTTCTCGAAATACGAGAGCGGGATGAAGAGCGGGAAGTAGCAGTTCTCGTGTCCGGTCGCCTTGATGCGGTCGTCGAGCAGGCGCTGGATACGCTCCCAGATGCCATAGCCCCAGGGGCGGATGACCATGCAGCCGCGGACGCCGGATTCCTCGGCGAGATCGGCCTCGGAGATGACGGCCTGGTACCAGGCGGAGAAATCCGCCTCGCGGATGACGGGGAGTGCGCGCTTTATCATGGGGTGCGGATAGCGGGTGCGCGGGGGTTCGTCACGTGTGAGTTGCGGGGTGGCGACGCGGCGGTGGTTTGCGTAGGGGTCGCGCATGCCCACCGACCGTATCCTTCCCGCCATCGGCATGCGGTTGCTGTCGGTCGTGATCTTCGCGCTGATGAATACCGCGATCAAGCTGGCCGAGCGGCACGGCGCGAGCGTGTCGGAGATCCTGTTCTTCCGGCAGTTCGGCGCGTGTCTGCTGGTGTCGGCGGTGATCGTCGCGGGGCCGGGCCTGCCTTCGGTCAAGACCAAGCGGTTACCTGCGCATGTCGTGCGGGCGATCGTGGGGCTTTCGGCGATGGCATTTACCTTCAACGGGATCGTTGCGTTGCCGCTCGCGGAGGCAACGACGATCGGGTTCACGGTGCCGGTGTTCGCGACGATCCTAGGGGCGCTGGTGTTGCGCGAGCCGACCGGGTGGCATCGCTGGGCGGCGGTCGCGACTGGCTTTGCAGGGGTGTTGATCGTCGCACAGCCCGGAAGCGGGGATCACTTTCCGCTATGGGGTGCGGGGTGTGCGCTGGCGGGGGCGTTCGGGACGGCGAGCGTGTCGATCCTGTTGCGGCAGATCGGCAAGACCGAGAGCGCGCTGACGACGGTATTCTGGTTCTCGGCGCTGTCGTTGATCCCGTTGTCTGTGTTCTATGGAAGGGCGGCGCAGTCGCATGATCTGGTCGCGTGGATGTGCCTGGCGAGCGTCGGGATCTTTGGCGGGCTGGCGCAGATCGCGATGACGACATCGTTGCGCCTCGGGCCGGTGTCGGTGGTGGTGCCGATGGATTATTCGAGTCTGTTGTGGGCGACGTTGCTGGGGTGGCTGGTGTTCGACACGCTGCCGGCGGAGGCCACTTGGGTCGGGGCGCCGGTTATCGTGGCGAGCGGGTTGTATATCGTGTGGCGGGAGCATGTGCGGCGGCGGGAAGAGACTGAGCAGGCGATTGCTTGATGGCGAGACCCTCGATCCTCCCCGGCCAGGGGGAGGTGGCGCCGAAGGCGTCGGAGGGGGAGGACACGGAACGGAGGTTGCCCTTTCCTCCCCCTCCGTCTGGCAAGGGCCAGCCACCTCCCCCTGGCGGGGGAGGATCGTTACCAGGCGGCGGGTTAGCGGACGCGTGCCGTTTCTAGCATCCGCTTGGCACGGAGGTACATTTCGATGCGTTGGGTGGTGAACAGGCCTAGCGCGAGCGCGACCAGCATGTCGGTGATGGCGAAGGCGTCGAGGTGGAGGGCGTGGCCGTCGCCGATGACGGCGCGCGCGCCGGTGCGGACTGCGACGATCGCGACGATGAACAGGACCGCTGCCGGGGAGGACGTCGTGTTGAGTGCGTGGCTGTCGGGATCGATCGTGATCCGCATGAGCTTGCCGCGTTGCCAGCCTAGTGCTGCGCCCATGACCAGGGCCAGTGCGCAGAACAGCCAGGCGAAGCCGTGCGGCGGGTACATCACGAACATGTACAGCGCGACGGCGGCGTAGAGCGTTGGGAAGATCCAGAGGCGTTCGAGCTTGAGCGGCTTTACGATACTCATGCGGCGCCAGCGGACCGCGAAGACTATGCCGATGACGACCGCGGTGATCGCGTAGCTGATCCAGCCTTGTGCTTCGTGCGCCTGCATTGCGTGCCCCTGCCCCACATTCCAAGCGGTGTAGTATGAAGACAGTACAGACGTAGTAAAGAGCGGTTCGCGCTACCCTTACCGTCATCCTGACGAAAGTCAGGACCCAGAGTAACGGGCGCCACCCTTCATGGCTCTGGGTCCTGACTTTCGTCAGGATGACGGAGCATTTGAGGGATGCTCCGTCTCCAGAAATCGATTGAAGCCGTGCCGAGGCGCCGCTTGCCTGGGTTCGTTACTCCGCGGCCTGCGCCAGCGGGGCCGGGTCTTTCCAGACCAGCACCGGTTTGCGCGCCGCGAGCGTCTCGTCGAGGCGGGCGCGGGGGGCGAAGTGCGGGGCGGTCTTGAGGCTGGGGTCGCCGGCCTTGGCGCGTTCGGCGACCGAGCGGAGTGCGGCGATGAACTGGTCGAGGGCTGCCTTCGATTCGGTCTCGGTCGGTTCGACCAGCATCGCGCCGTGAACGACGAGCGGGAAATACATCGTCATCGGGTGGAAGCCCTCGTCGATCAGGCCCTTGGCGATGTCGATCGTCGAGAAGCCGGCGGCGAGGCCGGAGTCCGAGAACAGCGCCTCGTGCATGCACGGACCTGACGGGCCGAACGGCGCGTCGAGCGTGTCGTCGAGGCTGCGCAGGATGTAGTTTGCGTTGAGCACTGCATCCTCCGACACCTGGCGCAGCCCGTCCGCGCCGTGGCTGAGGATGTAGGTCAGTGCGCGCGTGAACATGCCCATCTGGCCGTGGAACGCGACCATGCGGCCGAAGCTGCCGGCATGGTGTTCGCCTGCGGTTTCCTCCTCGACGAGGACGAACTGGCCGTCCTGGTTCTCGACGAACGGGAGCGGTGCGTAGGGAGTCAGAGCCTCCGAGAACACCACCGGGCCCGAACCCGGACCGCCGCCGCCGTGGGGCGTGGAGAAGGTCTTGTGCAGGTTGATGTGCATCGCGTCGATGCCGAGATCGCCTGGTCGCACGCGACCGACGATCGCGTTGAAGTTCGCGCCGTCGCAATAGACGAAGCCGCCCGCCGCATGCACCGCGTCGGAGATCTCGCGCATGTCGCGCTCGAACAGGCCGCAGGTGTTGGGGTTGGTGATCATCACGCCGGCGACGTCGGGGCCGAGTCGGGCCTTCAGCGCGGCGGTGTCGACGCGGCCTTCGGCGGTGGCGGGGATATCCTCGACGCTATAGCCGGCGAAGGCTGCGGTGGCGGGGTTGGTCCCGTGCGCGCTCTCGGGGACGAGAATGATCTTCCGCGCGCCTTCGCCCTTGGCTTCGAGGGCGGCGCGGATCGCGAGGATGCCGCAGAGCTCGCCGTGGGCGCCCGCCTTGGGGCTCATCGCGACCGAGGTCATGCCGGTGAGCGTGACGAGCCAGTGCGCGAGCTGGTTGATGACTTCCAAAGCGCCTTGCACCGTGTCGACTGGCTGGAGCGGGTGGACGTCGGAGAACCCGGGCAGTCGCGCCATCTTCTCGTTGAGGCGCGGGTTGTGCTTCATGGTGCACGAGCCGAGCGGGAAGAAGCCGAGGTCGATGCCGTAGTTCTGGCGCGAGAGGCGGGTGTAGTGGCGGACGGTTTCGGGCTCGGAGAGACCGGGGAGGCCGATCGGCGCCTTGCGTGTCAGATCGCCGAGCATGTCGTGCGCGACGTCGCCTTCGCCGAAGTCGACGCCCGTCGTCTTCGCATCGCCGATCTCGAAGATCAGCGCTTCCTCCAGCATCAGCGCCTTGTTGCCGGTGACACTCGCGGGAACGCCGCTGGTGCTCGCCTCGGGAGCCGTAGGGCGCCAGCCGCTCTGGTTGATGCTCATGCCAGTATCTCCTCGAGTGCGGTGGCAAGCGTTTCGACGTCCTCCGCGGTGGTCGTCTCGGTCACGGCAACGACCAGTCCGTTAGCGAGGTCGTCATTGCCGGGATAGAGCCGGCCCAGCGATACGCCCGCGAGGATGCCTCGCTCGGCCAGCGTGCGGACGACAGGGCGGGCTTCGACGGGGAGCTTCAGCGTGAATTCGTTGAAGAAGTGCGTGTTAAGCAGCTCGACCCCCGGCACCTTCGCCAGTCGACGCGCGGCGTGGACCGCACCCGCGTGGTTCAGCCCTGCAAGGCGTCGCAAGCCGGCTTCACCGAGCAACGTCATATGGATCGAGAAGGCCAGCGCGCAGAGGCCGGAGTTGGTGCAGATGTTCGACGTCGCCTTCTCGCGGCGGATGTGCTGCTCGCGGGTCGACAGCGTGAGGACGAAACCACGGCGGCCGTCCGCGTCGACGGTCTCGCCGCAGAGGCGGCCCGGCATCTGGCGGACGTATTTGTCCTTGCACCCGAACAGGCCGACATAAGGCCCGCCGAACTGCAGGCCGACGCCGAGCGACTGGCCTTCGCCGACGACGATGTCCGCGTCCATCTCGCCGGGCGAGGTGATCGCGCCGAGTGCGACCGGCTCGGTGACGACGGCGATCAGCAGCGCCTTCTTCGCGTGGCACGCATCCGCGAGCGGGCGCAGGTCGGCGATGCGGCCGAGGATATCGGGGTACTGGACGACGACGCACGACGTATCGTCGTCGATCTTCGCGATCAGCTGATCGAGGTCCATGTCGGCGACCAGTTCGGGCGCGGTCGTGTCGAGCACGTCGCCGGTGAACTTGGCCATCGTGTTCGCGACCGAGACGTAATGCGGGTGGAGACCCGACGACAGGATCGCCTTGCCCCGCTTGGTGATGCGCCGGGCCATCACGATCGCTTCCCAGCACGCGGTCGAGCCGTCGTACATCGAGGCGTTGGCGACATCGGTGCCGAGCAGACGCGCAACCTGCGTCTGGAACTCGAACAGCATCTGCAGCGTGCCCTGCGCGATTTCCGGCTGGTACGGCGTGTAGGCGGTGAGGAACTCGCCACGCTGGATCAGGTGGTCGACCGAGGCCGGGACGTGATGCTTGTACGCGCCGCAGCCGAGGAAGAACGGTGCTTCGCCCGCGGTGAGGTTCTTCTTGGCGAGCGCCGACATGTGGCGTTCGACCGCCATTTCGGATGCGTGCATTGGCAGGTCGCGGACCGGGCCGTCGAGGCGGGCGGCTTCGGGAACGTCGACGAAGAGGTCGTCGATGGTCGCGGCGCCGATGACGGCGAGCATTTCCGCGCGGTCGGGCTTGGTCAGGGGAAGGTAGCGCATCGGCATCGACTCCCCCCTCCCGCATGCGGGAGGGGTCGGGGGTGGGCGCCCGGCATCAAACGGGCGGAACGCTGGAGGAGAGCGCGCGCCCACCCCCTGCCCCCTCCCGCTAGCGGGAGGGGGTTCTAAAAATTACAGCCCTTCGACGAAGGCTGCGTAGGCGGCTTCGTCCATCAGGCTGTCGAGTTCGCTCGGGTCGCTGAGCGTCAGCTTGAAGAACCAGCCCGCGGCTTCGGCATCCGAGTTCACCAGGCTGGAATCGTCGGTCAAAGCCGCGTTGCCCTCAGTGACGGTGCCCGAGACGGGGGAGTACACGTCGGACGCGGCCTTGACCGACTCGACGACTGCGGCTTCGTCGCCCTTCGACAAGGTCTTGCCGGCTTCGGGCACGTCGACGAACACGACGTCGCCGAGCTGGCTCTGCGCGTATTCGGAGATGCCGACGGTGCCGACATCACCATCGACGTCGACCCATTCATGATCCTGCGTGAAGTAACGGCTCATATCACTTGGCTCCTGCGCGGACGTAGCGGTGGGGAATGAAGGGCATCGCGGTGACGGTGGCGGTGTGGACCTTGCCGCGTTGCGCGATCTCGATGCGGGTGCCGGGCGTCGACAGTGCGAGCGGCACATAGGCCATCGCGATCGGCTTCCCGAGGGTGGGTGCGAAGCCACCGCTGGTGAGGCGGCCGATCGTCGCGCCGGTATCGTCGATCACTTCGGCGCCTTCACGCGCGGGCTGGCGGCCCTCGACGATCAGGCCGACGCGCTTGGTGGCGGGGCCGTGCTCGCGCTGGGTGAGGATACGCTCTGCACCGGGGAAATCGGCGGCTTCGCGGCGACGCTTCGACAGCGCGAAACCGAGGTCGGCCATCACCGGCGTGATCTCGGGATCGAGATCGTGGCCGTAGAGCGGCAGGCCGGCTTCGAGACGCAGCGAGTCGCGTGCGCCGAGGCCGATCGGCTTGACCTCCGGGAGCGCAAGCAAGGCGTCGGCGAACGCGACGGCGTGCTCGGCGGGGAGCGAGATCTCGACGCCATCCTCGCCGGTATAGCCCGAGCGGCTGATCCACAGCGGTACGTCGTTCCAATGGAACGCGCCGGCGGTCATGAACACGAGCGCGTCGACGCCGGGGACGATCCGCGCGACCGCTTCGACCGCCTTCGGGCCCTGCACTGCGAGAAGCGCCTGGTCTTCGAGGATATTGATCGTGACGTCGTCGGGGAGGTTCTCGATCAGATAGCTGATGTCGTCATACTTGGTCGCGCCGTTGACGACGACGTAGAAGCTGCCGCTTGCGGTCGGCGGCGGGTGCAGCGGGTCGTACGCCTCGGGCTCGACGTCGGCCGCGGAGAAAGGCGACGGCTGGTCGTCGGGCAGGCGCGTGGCCATCAGGTCGTCGAGGATGCCGCCGTCCTGCGCGAGCAGCAGCGAATAGCGCATCTTGCCCTCGCCGAGCCCTGCGATGTCACCCGGCAGGACGGTTTCGAGCGCGTGCGCGACGCCTTCGCCGGAGAAGACGAGCTGGCCCATGTGGCTGACGTCGAACAGGCCCGCCGAGTCGCGCGTCCAGGCGTGTTCGGCCATGATGCCTTCATACTGGATCGGCATCTCGTAGCCGGCGAACTCGACCATGCGTGCGCCGTGCGCCCTGTGCCATGCGTCAAGCGGCAATGGCAGGACCTCGGGCTCGACGTAATCGTCCGCCTGGTCGATGATGCTGGCGTAGTCGCGCAGTTCTGGGTCGCTCATATCCGGTCTCCGTCGAAGGGGCGCGCGGCACCAATGGGTGCAACGATCCGAACCCCCTCTGTCACGGGACCTGAGAGCTTTCGCGCCGGATATGTCCAGCGCTTACCCCTTCGGTGGCCCTCGACTCACGTCAGGACGCTTTCCAGAGTGTCGATTGCTCCTGCGCGGTCTCTGGTGCCTGAGAGATTCCGGGGTGGTTGCTCCTTCGGCGGTTCCATCAGCCCTGAAAGGACCGGAAACGCTCTCCCGCGCGGTGCCATGCCGGTTGCCCGACATCGACGCCGCGAGTTGTGACGCGGCGCACAATCTTAGTCAATCGAGGGTTTGGGATTCGAGGAGAAAACGCCTGCTCGACCTGAGAGGAAAGCACCACCCCGGCGAAGGCCGGGGCCCAGTTGGAAAGGTCGTCGTAACAGCGGACCATCCGTCGTTACTACTGTCCCCCAACTGGGCCCCGGCCTTCGCCGGGGTGGTGTCTGGGGTTGGGTGTACCAACCCTAACCATGCCGCGCGTTACTCGACCGTCACGCTCTTCGCCAGATTGCGCGGCTGGTCGACGTCCGTACCCTTCAGCACCGCCACATGATACGCGAGCAACTGCACCGGTACCGCGTACACCAAAGGCGCGATCAGTGGGTGGACCTTGGGCATGGTGATGGTCGCCATGCAGCCTTCGCCGGCGGCCTGGATGCCGTCGTAATCCGAGATCAGCACGACCTTGCCGCCGCGCGCCATGACTTCCTGCATGTTGCTCACGGTCTTGTCGAACAGCGGGCCCGAGGGCGCGATGACGATGACGGGGACATGCTCGTCGATCAGCGCGATCGGGCCGTGCTTCATCTCGCCGGCGGCATAGCCCTCGGCGTGGATGTAGCTGATTTCCTTCAGCTTGAGCGCGCCCTCGAGCGCCAGCGGGTAATCGGTCCCGCGGCCGAGATACAGCACATCGCGCGCGCCGGCGATCTTGTGCGCCATCGCCTCGATCGCCTCGTCATACGCGAGCGCGCCGTTGAGCGCGGCGGGCGCCTCGGCGAGGTGGCGGACGATCTCGCGCTCCTGATCCTTCGTCAGCAGCCCCTTGGCATGCGCCAGATTGGCCGCAAGTGCCGCAAGAACCGCGAGCTGGCAGGTGAACGCCTTGGTCGATGCCACGCCGATTTCAGGCCCCGCATGGGTCGGCAACAGCAGGTCGGCCTCGCGCGCCATCGTGCTGGTCGGCACGTTGACGACGACCGCGATCTTCTGGCCTTCGGCCTTGGCGTGGCGCAGCGCCGCGAGCGTGTCCGCGGTCTCGCCCGACTGCGAGATGAAGAGAGCGAGGCCGCCATCCTCCATCACCGGCTCTCGGTAGCGGAACTCGGACGCGACATCGAGGTCGACGGGGACGCGCGCGAATTGCTCGAACCAGTATTTGGCGACCATGCCGGCGTAGAAGCTCGTCCCGCACGCGACGATCGTCACGCGTTTGATGCTCGATAGATCGAACTCGGGGATCGGCAGCGTGATCTCGCCTTCCATCCGCTTCAGGTACGAGCGCAGCGTCTGAGCCACGACGATCGGCTGCTCGTAGATTTCCTTCAGCATGTAATGCTTGTGGTTGCCCTTCGAGATCACGTCGCCGGTGATCCCCGAGATCGTGATCGCGCGTTCGACAGGCGCGTTGTCGCGGTCATAGACCTGCGCGCCGTCGCGGGTCAGGACGACCCAGTCGCCCTCGTCGAGGTAGGCGATACGCTGCGTCAGCGGGGCGAGCGCCAGTGCGTCGGAGCCGAGATACATCTCGCCTTCACCGTGGCCGACGACCAGCGGCGAGCCGAGCCGCGCGCCGATCAGGAGATCGGGATGCTGGCGGAACAGGATGGCGAGCGCGAACGCACCGTGAAGGCGCGGCAGGATCTCGCGGACCGCCGACACGGGGTCCATCCCCGCCTCGATCTTCTCGCTGACCAGATGCGCGACGACTTCGGTGTCGGTCTCGCTGGTGAACACGCGGCCGCGCGCGATCAGTTCGTCGCGCAGCGGCTTGAAGTTCTCGATGATGCCGTTGTGGACAACCGCGACCTCGCCAGTGGCATGGGGGTGCGCGTTGTTGGTCGTCGGGCCGCCATGCGTCGCCCAACGCGTATGCGCGATACCGGTCTTGCCGGGCAGCGGGTGCGCGGCGAGTTCGTTCGCCAGATTGACCAGCTTGCCCGACGCCCGACGCCGCTCGATCGCGCCGTCATTGTCGGTCGCGATGCCGGCCGAATCATAGCCGCGATATTCGAGCCGCTTCAGGCCATCCAGCAGACGACCGGCAACATCTTCGCCGCTCAGGATTCCAACGATACCACACATTTACATCATACTCCGTGGAACGGGTCTTACTTGCCGCTTGCTTGGGCGGCCTTACGCGCGATCATGCCGTCGCGAAAGCGCCTGGCCCAGCCGGGCCTTGCGATTTGCGGCGGGCGGACCAGTGCCAGCGCATCGGCCTCGACGTCCTGAGTCACGACCGATCCCGCGGCGACGATGGCACCTGCGCCGATCGTGACAGGCGCGACCAGTGCGGAGTTCGAACCGATGAACGCGCCCTCGCCGATCACGGTGCGGTATTTGAAATAACCGTCGTAGTTGCAGGTGATCGTCCCCGCGCCAATATTCGCGCCAGCGCCGATGTCCGCGTCGCCGATATAGGTGAGGTGGCTGACTTTCGCCCCTTCGCCGATGATCGCCTTTTTTACCTCGACGAAATTGCCGACCTTGGCATCCGCACGCAGGTCCGCGCCGGGGCGGAGGCGGGCGAACGGACCGACGTTCGCGCCCTTGCCGACCGAGGCGCCCTCGATGTGGCTGAACGCGTGGATCGTCGCGCCGTCGGCGATGCGCGCGCCGGGGCCGAACACGACGTTGGGCTCGATCACGACGTCGCGGCCGAGGACCGTGTCGTGCGAGAACCAGACCGTGTCGGGCGCGATCAACGTGACGCCGTCGGCCATCGCCTGAGCACGCCGCGCCGCCTGCCATGCGCCTTCGACGCTGGCGAGCTCACCGCGACTGTTGACGCCGGCGACCTCGTCCGCGCCGGTTTCGATGACCGCGGACGATCGGTCGGCGGCTGCGGCAAGCTCGACGATATCAGTAAGGTAATATTCGCCCGCCGCATTGTCGTTGCCGAGCCGGTCGAGCAACGCGAACAGATCGGTCGATCGTACCGCCATCAGCCCGGAATTGCACAGCGTCACGGCGCGTTCCGCCTCCGACGCGTCCTTATACTCGACAATCCGGTCCATCCGGCCCGCGGCATCGGCGATGACGCGACCATAGGCCCCGGGATTTTCAGGGCGAAAGCCCAGCACGACGACGGCGGGCGTGTCGTCGGCGTTCAACCGGTCGATCATCCGCTGCATCGTCGTGGCGGTGACCAGCGGAACGTCGCCGTAGAGGATCAGGACGTCGCCCTCGAACCCGGCCAGCGCCTCGCGGGCCTGCGCGACCGCGTGACCGGTGCCGAGTTGTTCCGCCTGGAGCGCAGTGGCGATCCCAAGCGGCGCCACCGCCGCCTCGACCTGTTCACGCCCTGCCCCCGTCACGACGACGGTCTTCGCCGGCTGCAACGCCGCCGCGCTTGCGACGAGATGCAGCAGCATCGGTCGGCCGGCGATCGGATGAAGCACCTTGTGAAGATCAGATTTCATCCGCGTACCCTTGCCAGCGGCGAGGATTACGACTGCGATGGGGTGGACTGGAATCGGTTGGTCGATAGAATGCGTCGTCATGGAAGGATCGCTGCCACGAAAGCCTTGCCAATTCCATAGTCTCGCTGGCAGGCCCGCACCCAATGACGCATTTTTTATTCGATATCGTCGGGTTTGACCTCGACGGCACGTTGCTGGACACGAGCGGCGACCTAGCCGCCGCGGTCAACCACGCGCTTGCTTCGGTCGATCGCCCGCCCCTCACCGTCGAGCAGGTCAAGCCGATGATCGGTGGCGGTGCGCGGCACATGCTCAAGCAGGGCCTGACCGCGACCGGCGGGTATGACGAACCGATGCTCGACACGCTGCACGCCGAACTGCTCGCCTATTACGAGGCGAATATCTGCGTGCTGACAAAGCCGTATCCGGGGGTGATCGACGCGCTGGACGCTTTGGCTGCGAAGGGCGTGACGCTCGGGATCGTCACCAACAAGATCGAACGGTTCGCAAGAACCGTGCTGAGCGAGCTCGGCCTGACCGATCGGTTCGCCTGCATACTCGGCGGCGATACACTGGCCGAAGCCAAGCCATCGCCGATGCCTATCCGCGAGATGGTCAAATTGTGCGGTGGCGGCCGCGCGGCCTTTGTCGGCGACTCGATCTTCGATATCCAGGCGGCGCAGGCGGCGGGACTGCCCGCGATCGCGTGCAGCTTCGGATTCCTGATGCAACCGGTCGCGGACCTTGGCGCGGAGGCGGTGATCGACGACTTCGCCGAACTGATCCCGACGCTGGAAAGGCTCGCCGCATGAGCCGGACCACTGTCACGCGCATCGCACTTGTCCTGGCACTGGTGTTCGCAGTCACGATGGCGCTGCTGCCAAAGCCGCCGCACATGCCGATCGACCGGTTCGGCGACAAGGCCGAGCACATGCTGGCATTCGCGACGATCGCGGTGCTGGCGGCGCTGTCCTATCCGACGGCGCGCCTGTCCCGGATCGGCGAGCGGCTGTCGTTCCTCGGCGCACTGATCGAAGTTCTGCAGTCGATCCCTTCGCTGCACCGCGATTGCGACATCTTCGACTGGATCGCCGATACGTGCGCGATCACCGTCGTTCTGCTGATCATCTGGGCAATACGACGGGGACGTGGCGCGCGCCTGAACTAGCCCTTGCGCCACTTCGTCCAAAGGTGCCGCACCAGCATCGCCGGCGGCATGCGGAGCCAGTGCGAGCGGACGTAGAAGGCGAGGCGCGTGAGGGGGCGGGTCGGCCTGCCCCAGCCGTCGCGTGCGGTGACGCGGCGGATATAGGCATGGTCGATACCGCTCGCCCTGCCCTCGCCGAACAGAACTTCAACCAGCCGAAGCGACCGCGTTACCTCTCGGTAAAGACCGTGACGTCGTGCCTCCTCGTTGAGGCCGTCGGTGCCGAACTCCTCGACCAGACAGCGGATGTCCCACAGATTGCGGAGACCACCGGCGAGATCTCCATCGGCGAACAAATGCGCTGCGGCATGAACCAGCATGCCGTTGGGGGAAAGCGTACGCAGACCATTCTCCAGCAGCACGCTGCCGACGATCAGTGCCGCCGCATCCGGCGTGATCCGCGCGGTCAGTGGCAGGATGGTGTGGTGGACGTCGATCATCCGGTCGCGGTCGCGGTGGATCAGCGGTGGCAGTTCATGCATCCAGCGGCGGTAATAGGCGTCGTCATATGGGTCTGGCTTCACCCATTCCCAGCCGGCCGCTAGCAGCGCCGTCTCGACCGCATCGATCGATCCACGCGGGACGAGAATGTCGAGGTCGCCGATCGAGCGGCCCTGCCCTGCCGACAAGCCTGCCGCGACGAATGCGGTGCCCTTCAGCAGGATGACCGGGCAATCGACGTCGGCGAGCGCTCGCCGTGCCATCTCCGCCTCCCAGAGCGCGGCGCGGCGGCCGTGTTCGGCGGCGGCGCGGGCGTCTGCGAGAATCGCCTTCACGCCATCCGGCATCGGCAGGCCGTCGAGACGCATCGCCAGCGTACCGATCAACTGCTCCGCTCTCGCCATGGTCAGCAGTGCGGTCCAACCCTCCGCATCGAACTCGACGACGCTGCCCGGATCGGCGAGCGCGCGGGCGAGGATGCGGGCGTCGCTCACAGCGCGGACCATAGCGCCTCGACCTGCTCGATCGCGCTTGCCCCGTCCGGATAATCGATCGCGACCGAAGGGACGTCGGCGATCAGGCCCGTCAAAGCGCGAAAGCCGGCCTCGCCCAGCGCGACGTAATTCGTCGAGGCCTGCGTCATCCGCACGAACGCCTCGGCCGGCGGCACCGGTCGCGTCTCCGGCTCGAAACCATAGCGCGGGAAGACGAGCAGTGCCGGCGTCGCAGGCACATCCATCGCCGCGATCGCACGCGCGTCGGGCACCATGTGGCGGATGTCACCTTTCGGTGTCGCTGGCATCAGCGGCCCCATCCGCGCATCAGGCCACGCCGACTCGGCCGCAGCAATCGCTTCGTTCTTGAGACTGATCAATCGCGGGAACGCGTGGATCTCCCCGGTCGCGGGATCGAGCAACGCGAACTCGTCCCCCATGAACCGCCAGCCCTTCGCCGCCAGCAAGGTCGCGAGCGTCGATTTACCTGCGCCCGAGATGCCGGTCATCAACAGGGCACGACCATCGCGCTCGACTGCGGACGCGTGGAGCAGCAGATAGCGGCGGGCACCTAGGGCCATCTGCAGGTTCATCGCCATCTCGGCTGCGAGCAATCCTTGGCGGAGCGGCAAGGGTGCAGCTTCGGGGAGCATGTAGTCGCCACCGATCTCGACGGACGGGCGGATGAACCGTCGCCAAGGCCGGCGCGCGAACAGGCGGACGGTGAAGTCGGGGACGCCGTCGTGCGGCTTTGGGTAATCGCGGTACAGGCTTTGGAGTTCGGCGATAGGCGCGCGCCAGTCGGAGCCGATGCGGAAACCGACCGGCCCGATGCGGACGGAAAAAACGTGCCTCATGCCCGCTCGATCAGTCCGGCTTCGACGAGTTCTACAAGCCGTGCCGCCAAAGCCTCACGCGTACCGTCATCGAGATCATAGTCCCGTCCAAGTCGCTCCAGGAGGACGTCCAGCGACGATGCTCCTTCGCCCAACACCGCCAATATCTGCGGCGCTGGCTCGGTCAGCAAATGCGTGATGCCCGATGCGCGGTGATAGACCGCGGTGAATTCATCGAGCGGCGCGATCAGCAGGCCTCCGTCGGGCGGTCCGCGAAAGATCGTCCCTGACACGGCCTCAGCCGCGCGGCATCTGCAACGATGCGAAGCAGGTGAAGCCGCCCTGGCCGCGCTGCAACCGGCGGATATACTTGACGTACGCGCGGCTGCGGTCCGAATCGGTGCCGGGCAGCGTGCTGCCGCTCGCCATCGCGCGCTTGACCTCTTCGCCCTTGAACGCGCGCGTCGAGGGTGGGAATGCGCCCTTGGTACGCGCCGGTACGACGCCGCCGTTCGCATCAATATAGCTGCCGGCGCGGCCCGGATCGGGCACCGGAATCTCGCAGTTCAACACCGAACCCGCGGTCTGCGCGAGCGCCGGGCGAATCGACACCACCATGCCTGCGGTCACCGCTCCGAGCGCCAGCACGCGACGACGCGATGGAACGCCGGTGTCGGTCTCCGCGGTTGCGACCGGATCTTGGTTGAGTTCGATGTCGTCCATGATGCCCCTGCTAGACCACAGCCCTTTCATAATCCTGAAGCGCTTACAACATCGCCGTATCGACGCTTGGGAGAGCGTGCCGGAGTAGGACGACTTCACACGCCGTTCGTTTCCGCGGTCGGCAAGTCGACGGCGCCAACAGACGATACCGGTTTGCACCGTGCCGCTGTATGGCGCTGCGCATGGACGTCGATTCCGTCCCAGGAGACCGCAATGCTTTCCGGATTTGGCCTGCGTACGTTTTGGGCGATCGTCGTGGTCGTCATCGCTGCCGTGGCGGTGTTCGCGCTTACGCATGACGTGCAGGGCGCGATCGTCGCGCTGGTCGGCGGGATCGCCGCCGCGCTGGTCGCCGCCGGCACCGGGGACGAAGCGCCGGCTCCCGATGACGCGACGAGTGTGTCGCCGTCCGTGCTCGACGACGTGCTCGACGCGATCGTTGCGCCGGTGATGCTGGTCGAGGATGGACGTGTGGTGGTCGCCAATCGCGCCGCGCGGACGTTGCTCGGCTCTCACATTCTTGGCGAGGATGCGCGCGTGGCGATCCGCCATCCCGCCGCTGCCGAGCGGCTGGGAACGCCCGGACCGATCGACGGCGAACGGCCGATCGAGCTGGTCGGGCTCGGCACGCGTGACCAGCGCTGGGAAATGCTGCTCAGCGAGACGTCGGAGGGCCAGCGCATCGTCCACCTCGTCGACCAGACTGGCAACTACGCCGCCGAGCGGATGCGGATCGATTTCGTCGCCAATGCTAGCCACGAATTGCGTACGCCGTTGGCGTCGATCCTTGGGTTTATCGAGACCCTGCGTGACGAGGCTGGCGAAGATGCGGAGGTCCGCGCGCGGTTCCTCAAGGTGATGGACGACGAGGCGCGGCGGATGCAGCGGCTGGTCGAGGATCTGATCTCATTGTCGCGCATCGAGGCGGAGAAGTTTCGCCTGCCCGACCAGGCGGTCGATTTCGCGCAGCTGGTCGAAGACACGCGCGAGGAACTGGCCGACGCCGCGGGCGATCGCGGACACGATCTGGTTGCGACGATCGATCCAAACCTCTCCTCGGTGTCGGGGGATCGGGTGCAGCTGTCGCAGATGCTCCACAATCTCATCGGCAATGCGATGAAATACGGGCGTGCGGGGACGCCGGTGACGATCGAACTGAAGCGCGACGATGCCGGTATGATCCGCTTGTCGATCCGCGACGAGGGCGACGGGATCGCGGCGGTGCACATTCCGCGGCTGACCGAGCGTTTCTATCGTGCCGATGCGGGACGCAGCCGGTCGCTGGGCGGTACGGGTCTTGGGCTGGCGATCGTCAAGCACATCGTCGAGCGGCACCGCGGGCGGCTCGATATCGGAAGTCAGGTCGGCGTCGGTACGGTGGTTTCAGTCATCCTGCCCCCGAGCGGCGGCGCGACCAAAGGCGCTGTCATAAAAGGGTAACCCAACTGTCACACAGGATCGTCTTAAGTACCGCTAAGGCCGGTGCATGACGGGAATTCTGGTGCAGCGGTTCGTTCTTCTAGGGGTGGTTGGGGCTCTGGCCGCGTGCGTCGATCAGGCGAACGGCGGCGGGGCGGGCTCGCGCGACCAGATCACCGCGGTCGGGTCGTCGACAGTCTATCCGTTCACGACGATGATCGCCGAGCAGCTCGTCGCGAACGATCCCGATGCGAAGGCGCCGGTGATCGAATCGACTGGGACCGGCGCGGGGATGAAGCTGTTCTGTGCGGGCGTCGGCGCGGCGCATCCCGATATCGAGGACGCGTCGCGGCGGATGAAGGCGAGCGAATACGCGACCTGTGCGAAAAACGGCGTGCGCGACGTGATCGAGATCCAGGTCGGGATCGACGGCATCGCCTTTGCCGAGGCGAAGAACGGCCCGAAGATGCAGCTGACGCCGACCGATCTCTACAAGGCGCTCGCCGCCAATCCGGGGGGCAAGGTGAACACGGCACGCGTCTGGCGCGACGTGAACCCGGCGCTGCCCGCGGTGCCGATTCAGGTTTACGGGCCACCGGCGACCAGTGGCACGCGCGACGCGCTGGCCGAGCTGATCCTGACCAAGGGATGCGAGGCGAGCGATCCCTCGGCCAAGGCGCTCGCGAAGTCCGATGCCGAGGCGCACAAGGCGCTGTGCACGCGAGTGCGCGAGGACGGCGTCTATGTCGATGCGGGCGAGAACGACAATCTGATCGTCCAGAAACTCCAGTCGAACCCGAATGCGATCGGCGTGTTCGGGTACAGCTATCTCGAAGAGAATAAGGACGACGTGAACGGGGTATCGATCTCGGGCGTCGCGCCGACCTATGCGACGATCGCGGACAACGCGTATCCGGGGTCTCGGCCGCTGTATATCTATGTGAAGAAGGCGCATCTTACCGCGATTCCGGGGTTGCGGAACTTGCTGAAGCTGTATGCGGCGAACTGGGGTGCGACGGGGCCGTTGGTGAAGCGGGGGTTGATTGCTTCGCCGGCGGGGATCCAGGCGCGGTCGGCGGCGATTATTGCGAATGAGACGGTGCTCGATCCGGCGGTGCTGTCGTGATGTTTGGCCGACGCAATCGCACGCCCCTCCTCGTTCCCCCGCGAAAGCGGGGGCCCAGGAACCACACGCGCTATCCTGGCTTAGCTGGGCCCCCGCGTCCGCGGGGGAACGTGAGTTTGGCATCGGCAACATCGCCGAGTAGCGCCACCACCCCGGCGGAGGCCGGGGCCCAGTTGGGCAGCGTTGCATTGGTGGGTGCTGCGCTCCGTTACCTCGACCTTTCCAACTGGGCCCCGGCCTCCGCCGGGGTGGTACGTACATGCGTGCAGACCCAAGGTGCGCACGCCTGATGTCCCCCATCGCTCTCCTGTTCCTCGTCCTCGGCCTGGGCCTGATCGGCTGGCTCACCGCACGAGTCCGCGCCACCCGCTTCCGCGCCGGCAGCACCGTGCGGTTCAGTTCGCTGCCGTCGCATCACGGCTGGTACGTCGCGTTGTGGACCGCGATCCCGCCGCTCGTATTCCTCGTGGTCTGGTCGATGACCGCGCCCGCGCTCGTCACCGATGCGGTGCTTGCGACCCCGGCAGCGATCCAGCTCCCGCCGCCCGGCTTCGACCGCGCCTCGATCCTGTCGGAAGCGCGCAGCCTCGCGGAGGGACGCAGCTTCGGTGCGTTCCACGGGCTCGCCCGCACGCTCGCGCCCTCCTACGCCGCGGCGCAATCGCGCTACGACTGGATCGCCACCGCCGCCGCGCTGCTGCTCGCCTTTGCCGGCGGTGCGTTCGCGTTCACGCGCGTCAAACCCGGGTTCGGCGCGCGGACAGAGGTCGAGCGGGTCGTGATGCTGATGCTGCTCGGCGCCTCGCTGATCGCGATCCTGACCACGGTTGGTATCGTCGCCTCGCTGCTGTACGAGTCCGCGCGGTTCTTCTCGGTCGTGCCGATCACCGACTTCCTGTTCGGCACGCACTGGAGCCCGCAGGTCATCGACGCGCGCGATCCAGGCGCGTCGCTCGGTGCGGTGCCGCTGTTCTGGGGGACGTTCTTCATCGGCGCGGTGATCGCGATGATCGTCGCCATTCCGTTCGGGCTGATGAGCGCGATCTACCTCACGCAATATGCCGCGCCCAACACGCGCAAATGGATGAAGCCGATCCTCGAGGTGCTCGCGGGCGTGCCGACCGTCGTCTACGGCTATTTCGCCGCGCTGACCGTCGCGCCCGCGGTGCGTGACCTCGCCGTGTCGGTCGGGATCAGCTGGGCGTCCTCGGAAAGCGCGCTCGCCGCGGGGCTCGTGATGGGCATCATGATCATCCCGTTCGTGTCGTCGATGGCCGACGATTCGATCGCCGCGGTCCCCTCTTCGATGCGCGACGGCAGCCTCGCGATGGGCGCGACCTCGTCCGAGACGATCCGCCGCGTACTGCTCCCCGCCGCCCTCCCCGGCGTCGTCGGCGGCGTGCTGCTGGCCGTTTCCCGCGCGATCGGCGAGACGATGATCGTCGTCATGGCCGCAAGCGGTGTCGCGACGCTGACGCTCAACCCGTTCGCTAGCACCACCACCGTCACCAAGCAGATCGTCGACCTGCTAACCGGCGAGGCCGAGTTCGACAGTCCCAAGACGCTCGCCGCGTTCGCGTTGGGCCTGACGCTGTTCGTGGTCACGCTCCTTCTCAACATCGTCGCGCTGCGCGTCGTCAAACGGTACCGCGAAGCCTATGAGTGACACGCTCGTGCCCCAGATTCCGGTGACGAATGCGGAGCCGGTGCGCCGCGTGCCGACCGACTGGACGACGCAGGCGATGCAGTCGCGCATCCGCCGCCGCTATGCGTCCGAGCGTCGCTTCCGCTTTGCCGGGCTCGCCGCGGTATGGCTGTCCGCCGCGTTCCTCGCTTACCTGCTGATCACGATGGTGATGCAGGGCGCGAGCGGGTTCGTCGAGACGCGCGTGTCGCTCCCGGTCGATCTCGCCGCCGCCAAGCTGCCGATCGAGCCCGCCCGCCTCGTCGGTCGCGGCGCCGATCTCGCGCTTGCCGGTGCAGGGCTGGAAGGCACGGTCGACCTCGCCGCGACCAAGGCATTCGGCAAGGACGGCACCGACCTTCTCTCCGACGGCGCCTGGGCGGTGGTCCGCGATGCGATCAAGGCCGATCCGTCATTGCTCCAGCGCAGGACCGTGTTCGAAGTCCCCGTCTCCAGCCCGATCGACGTCGCCGCCAAGGGCAACGGCACGCGTGACGCCGAAGCGGTCGTCGCGCGGCTGAAGGCGAGCGGCGCGCTGACCCGCGGGTTCAACGCCGGCTTCCTCACCTCGGCGGACTCCACCGATGCGACGCGCGTTGGGATCTGGGGGGCGTTCAAGGGCTCGCTGCTGACGATGATCGTCACGCTGTTGCTGGCGTTCCCGATCGGCGTGCTGTCCGCGCTGTATCTCGAGGAATATGCGCCGAAGAACCGCTGGACCGACCTGATCGAAGTGTCGATCAACAACCTCGCGGCGGTGCCGTCGATCATCTTCGGCCTGCTCGGGTTGGCCGTGTTCCTCGGCACGTTCGGCATGCCCCGCTCGGCACCTATAGTGGGCGGCCTGACGCTCGCGCTGATGACGATGCCCGTCATCGTCATCGCCGGCCGCAACGCGATCAAGGCGGTGCCGCCGTCGATCCGCGACGCCGCGCTCGGGATCGGCGCGTCGCCGGTGCAGGTGGTGTTCCACCACGTCCTGCCGCTCGCTTTGCCTGGCATCCTCACCGGCACGATCATCGGCATGGCGCGTGCGCTCGGCGAGACCGCGCCGTTGCTGATGATCGGCATGCGTGCGTTCATCGCCGCGCCGCCGTCCGGGCTAAGCGATCCCGCGACCGTGCTGCCCGTCCAGATCTTCCTCTGGTCCGATCAGGTCAGCCGCGGCTTCGTCGAGAAGACCTCCGCCGCGATCATCGTCCTGCTCGTGTTCCTGCTCGCGATGAACGGCGTCGCGATCTACCTCCGCAACCGATTCGAGACCCGCTGGTGATGCCAAAACATTCTAAGCCTTCCATCCTCAAGATGACGGCGCGCAACGTCTCCGTCGCCTATGGCAGCAAGATCGCGATCAACGACGTCTCGATCGACGTCGACCAGGACGAGGTTGTGGCGTTCATCGGTCCGTCGGGCTGTGGCAAATCGACCTTCCTGCGCACGCTCAACCGCATGAACGACACCGTCGCCAGCGCGCGCGTGACCGGCGAGATCAAGCTCGACGGCCAGGACATCTATTCGCCCGACATGGACGTGGTGCAGCTCCGCGCGCGCGTCGGCATGGTGTTCCAGAAGCCGAACCCGTTCCCGAAATCGATCTACGAGAACGTCGCCTATGGCCCGCGCATCCACGGCCTCGCCGGCGCGAAGGCGGATCTCGACCGGATCGTCGAGAAGTCGCTGCGGCGGGCGGGCCTGTGGGACGAGGTCAAGGATCGGCTGAGCGACAGCGGTACGGCGCTATCGGGCGGCCAGCAGCAGCGGCTGTGCATCGCGCGCGCGATCGCGGTCGATCCGGAGGTCATCCTGATGGACGAGCCGTGTTCGGCACTCGATCCGATCGCGACCGCGAAGATCGAGGAGCTGATCCACGAACTGCGCGGCCGCTATGCGATGGTGATCGTCACGCACAACATGCAGCAGGCGGCGCGCGTAAGTCAAAAGACCGCGTTCTTCCACCTCGGTACGCTGGTCGAATACGGCAACACCTCGGACATCTTCACCAATCCCCGCGAAGAGCGGACCAAGGATTACATCACCGGCCGTTACGGCTGAGTCGGGAAACGACTATGAACACGCATACGGTCAAGGCCTTCGACAACGACATCGGCGAGCTCCGCGGGTTGATCTCGCAGATGGGCGGGCTCGCCGAGGACGCGATCGACAAGGCGATGCAGGCGCTGCAACGCAACGACCTCGCGCTCGCGGAGCAAGTGCGCGTCGCCGACAAGCAGATCGACGTCATCGAGGCGGAGGTCGAGCGGCTCGCGGTGCGGATCATCGCCCTGCGCGCGCCGATGGCGGTCGATCTCCGCGAGGTGGTCGCCGCGCTGAAGATCGCCGGCGTCGTCGAGCGGATCGGCGATTATGCCAAGAACATCGCCAAGCGCGTGCCGATGATCGAGAGCGAGCACCGGATCGAGCCGATCTCGATCCTGCCCGCGATGGGCCGGATGGCGAGCGAGATGGTCCACGACGTGCTCGACGCGTTTGCCGCGCGCGATCCCGAAGAAGCCGTCCGCGTCGTCGAATGCGACAATGCGCTCGACGATTTCTACGACAGCATATTCCGCACGCTCGTCACCTACATGGTCGAGAATCCGCGGACGATCGGTCAGGTCGCGCATCTGCTGTTCGTCGCCAAGAACCTCGAACGGATCGGCGATCACGCCACCAACGTCGCCGAGATGGTCTATTTCGCCGCGACCGGCACGCAGATGGTCGATCGCGAACGCGGCATAAAGAAGGAGCAGGCATAATGGCACGCGCAAAAATGCTGCTGGTCGAGGACGATGCTGCGCTGGCCGAATTGCTGGTCTGGCATTTCAAGCGCGAGGATTTCGAGATCGCGCATACCCCCGATGGCGAGGAAGCGTTGCTGCTCGCCAAGGAGAAGGTGCCCGACATCGTCCTGCTCGACTGGATGGTCGAGGGGCTGTCGGGGATCGAGGTCTGTCGTCGCCTGCGCCGTGCGCCCGAGACGCAGAACGTGCCGATCATCATGCTCACCGCGCGTGGTGAGGAGGAGGATCGCGTGCGGGGCCTCGAAACCGGTGCGGACGATTACGTGACCAAGCCGTTCTCGCCGCGCGAACTCGTCGCGCGCGTGGGCGCGGTGTTGCGCCGCGTCCGCCCTGCCCTCGCCGGTGAAGCGCTCAGCTATGCCGACATCGAGATGGACACGGTCGGCCACAAGGTCCGTCGCTCGGGCGAAGTCGTCTCGCTCGGACCGACCGAATTCCGGCTGTTGAAGCATTTCCTCGAGCATCCGGGCTGGGTGTTCTCGCGCGAACGCCTGCTCGATGCGGTGTGGGGTCATGACTCGGATATCGAGAGCCGGACGGTCGACGTGCACATCCGGCGGCTGCGGAAAGCGATCAACGTCGGCGAGCGTCCGGACATCATTCGCACTGTCCGTTCAGCAGGGTATTCGCTCGATACGGGCGGATAAGGACTCTGTCCCGATGTGGGTCTAGCGGCGGGACGAATGGAATCGGATGCGAAACGAAGGACCCAAGCGCGACTTAGTGCGTTCAGACGTCGCGCTACCAAAATGGTGCACCCATTTAGGAGATTCACATGAAGTCCATCCTTCTCGCCGCTGCCGCTCTTCTCGCGTCGCCCGTGATCGCCCAGACGACGCCACCGGCAGACCCCGCCGCGCAGACCGCACCGGCCGATCCGGCGATGCAGACCGCACCGGCCGATCAGGCTGCCCCTGCCGATCCCGCAGCACCTGCTGCACCAGCAGATCAGGCGATGGCTGCTCCTGCCGATCCGGCAGCGGCACCAGCCGCACCGATGGCAGGCGCGCCAATGGCGCCTGGCGCAGGTCGCGTGACGTTCGGCCAGCCGACGGTAACGCCGCCGACGCCAGCGCCGGCGACGTATCCGGTGTGCTCGAAGACGGTCAAGGACGGCTGCCGCAACCGCGGCGGCAAGTAAGCTGCGGAGCAAGCGGCGGGTGATCCCGCCGCTTGCCCGATGACTTGCATCGCCAGCTTTACGTTCTAGGAAAGGCGCTCCAACGATAAGAGAGGAGCGCCTTTTCCATGTCTGAGAACTTTGGATCTATCAGCTTTGAAGGCCGCGTTGCGATCGTCACCGGCGCAGGCGGCGGTCTCGGCCGCGAATATGCGCTCGAACTCGCTCGCCGCGGCGCAAAAGTCGTCGTCAACGATCTCGGTGCGTCCCGCGACGGCACCGGTCATTCCGACGCCGCGCTGAAAGTCGTCGAGGAAATCGAAGTGGCCGGCGGCGAGGCGATGTCGAACGGCGGCAGCGTCACCGAGTACGACCAGATGGTCGAGATGGTCGCCCGCGCTTCCGAGAAATGGGGCGGCGTCCACATCCTCATCAACAATGCCGGCGTGTTGCGCGACAAGAGCTTCGCCAAGATGGAGCCCGCCGACTTCAAGTTCGTCGTCGACGTCCACCTCAACGGCTCGGCCAACGCCACCAAGGCAGTGTGGGACACGATGCGCGCCCAGAATTACGGCCGCATCCTGATGACCGCGTCGTCGACCGGTCTCTACGGCAATTTCGGCCAGGCGAACTACGGCGCCGCTAAGCTCGGTCTCGCCGGGCTGACCAAGACGCTCGCGATCGAGGGCGCGAAGAACAACATCAAGGTCAACACGATCGCGCCGACCGCGGGCACGCGGATGACGCAGGACATCTTCCCCGAGGAAGCGTTCAAGGCGTTCTCCCCCGACAAGGTCGCGCCCGCCGCGGTGTTCCTCGTGTCGGAGGACGCGCCCACCAACATGATCGTCGGTGCGGGCGCTGGCGTGTTCCAGGCGGCGTATGTGACGCTGACGCAGGGGAAATTGCTGACCGGCGACGACCTGTCGGTGGAGGGTGTCGCGGCGCACTGGGACGCGATCATCGACCGCGCGGGCGAGATCGTCCCGCAGTCGGGCTCGGAACAGTCGATGACTATCCTGAGCAAGTTGCAGGGGCGCTGACGGTCGCACTTAGTCCAGGTCGCAGAACGCCATCGTAAACGATCCTCCCCCGCCAGGGGGAGGTAGCAAGCGTCAGCCTGACGGAGGGGGCGGCATGAGATACGGTCCGTGCCGTGCCCTCCCCCTCCGTCACCTTCGGTGCCACCTCCCCCTAGCGGGGGAGTATCAGAGCATCGACCGTCATCCTTATCGCGGCTCGCGCATTTGCCAGACTACGCGGCCGATGACGGCGATCGCTCCGTCCGGCACAGCCACCGCATCCGGGTTATCGCTCGTCGCCACCAGCGCACCGCGTACCAAGGCCACGCGCTTCACCATTACCGCGTCGTCGATCCGGATGACGTACACACCCCCCTTTGCACGCGGCGTACGGTCGGCGGTGTCGACCACGATGTGATCGCCGTCGAACAGTCCCGGCTCCATCGAGTTGCCGCGCACGCGGATGATCGCCGCCTGCCCGTCCCTTAGCCCGAGTTTCCGCGAGAGGCCGGGGTCGAGCATGTCGGTGCCGAGCACGATCTCGCCGTCGACCAGCGCGCCCGGCCCCGCCGACGCCGCGACGTCGAGCTTGCGGATGCGGAACCCTGCCGGCCGGTCGGCGGGCGCACCCAGCGTTGCCTCGCTCACCCCCAGATAGTCCGACAGCAATCGACGGTCGCGTTCGCCGAGCACTCTTGGCGATCCACGCCGGACATATTGCTGAAGATAGGCCGCGTTGCGCCCCAGCATCGCCGACAGCGCCGCCAGACTGTCGCCACGCGCGGCGGCCAGCGTTGCCAGCGCGGTTCTTGGATCGGGATCGGACACGGTTCTAGCCACGCCCGAACCGTAGCGTAGGAATTTTCCTAGACAAGTAGGATTTGCCGGAACAGATCAAGAACACAGGCAGGGACCCGGGCCAGGGACTCGGGGCCAGGAACAGGAAGGAGCGACCATGTCCGTTCTCATCAAGATCGACCGATATCTGCGGCAGACCGGCATGCCGACGTCGAAGTTCGGCCGGTTGGCGGTCGGCGATCCGCGGTTGGTCCACGATCTCCGACTCGGTCGCCAGCCGCGCGCGCCGATGGTGGCGCGGATCGAAACCTTCATAGAACGGCACGGGTCGTGAGGATGGACGCGATCCGTGGCCCCGATGCGGGCACGCTGCTGATCCGCGCGCTCCGCAGCCATGCGGGGGCGGCAGGCCTGACGATGCACGTCGAGTCGATCGCGTGCACGCCGTGGGCGAGCGCGACCTTCGTCGGCACGCTGCACCGGCTGACGATCGCGGCGATGCCCGTACCCTGTCTTCGAGACTGGATCGCGGGCCTGCCCGAGGCGGAGTTCGCGATGCGCGGGCATATCGTCGCCGATCTCGTGGTCGACCGTATCGCGACGATCGGCGAGCGCGAGCATGTGACGATCGCGGTCCTGACGCTGATCGACGCTTAAACGTGTCGTCAGGGGTGGACTTTCGCCGGCCGAACCACGAAGTCGGCGGTCAACGAAGGAGATTCATATGGCCGGGATGGGCAAGTTCGACTGGGCGGATCCGTTTTTGCTCGACGATCAGTTGAGCGAGGACGAGCGGATGATCCGTGACAGCGCGAAGGCCTATGCCGACGACAAGCTCGCGCCGCGGATCATCGACGCATTCCAGCACGAGCATACCGATCCCGCGATTTTCCGCGAGATGGGCGCGCTTGGGCTGCTCGGGCCGACCATCCCCGAGGAATATGGCGGCGTCGGTGCGTCCTATGTCGCGTACGGGCTGGTTGCGCGCGAGGTGGAGCGGATCGACTCGGGGTATCGCTCGATGATGTCGGTGCAGTCTAGCCTCGTGATGTACCCGATCAATGCGTTCGGGTCCGAAGAGCAGAAGCGCAAATACCTGCCCAAGCTCGCGACCGGCGAATGGATCGGCTGCTTTGGGCTGACCGAGCCGGATGCGGGGTCGGATCCCGGCGGGATGACGACGCGCGCGAAGAAGACGGAGAACGGCTATGTCATTTCGGGCGCGAAGACGTGGATCTCGAACTCGCCGATCGCCGATGTGTTCGTGATCTGGGCGAAGTCCGACGAACATGGCGGCGGCATCCGTGGTTTCATCCTCGAGCGCGGGATGAAGGGGCTGGAGACGCCCAAGATCGAGGGCAAGCTGTCGTTGCGTGCGTCGATCACGGGCATGGTGATGATGGACGAGGTCGAGGTCGGCGAGGACGCGTTGCTGCCCGACGTGCAGGGATTGAAGGGGCCGTTCGGCTGCCTCAATCGCGCGCGGTACGGGATTTCCTGGGGGGCGCTGGGCGCGGCAGAGTTCTGCTTCCATGCGGCGCGGCAGTACGGGCTGGACCGGAACCAGTTCGGGACGCCGCTTGCCGGGCGTCAGCTTTTCCAGAAGAAGCTGGCGGACATGGAGACCGAGATCGCGCTCGGGTTGCAGGCCTCGTTGCGCGTCGGGCGGCTGATGGACGAGGGCCGGTTCGCGCCGGAGATGGTCTCGATCGTGAAGCGCAACAACGTCGGCAAGGCGCTCGATATCGCGCGGATGTCTCGCGACATGCATGGCGGGAATGGGATTTCGGGGGAGTATCAGGTGATGCGTCACCTGATGAACCTGGAGACGGTCAACACGTACGAGGGCGCGCATGATGTTCACGCGCTGATCCTAGGGCGCGCGATCACGGGTATCGCCGCGTTCTAGGCGGTGTACGCGACCGGTCCGGTACGATAGACTTTGGACTGCGCATATGCGTGTCCAAGGGAGCCCATGGGACTGTTCGATCCGATCCGCCGGTGGTTTGCTGGCACTAATACGCAAGTATCGGTGCCGACGTCGGCGCCATTCGCGATTGACGGTCTGGCACCGTCGTCGGATGCTGTTCCGCAAACGTCATCGTTTCCGTATCCGCTGGTAACGGTCCACGGGCGGGAAGCCTTGGCGACCTGGTCGCGTCTTCGTAAAGACACTGCCAACTGGCCGGTGATCCTCGGCAACGACGACGATGTCGCGATCATCCGCGAAGGCATCGAGGTGATAGATGAACGTCGCCCGGACGAAATCCTGGCGATCGCCTCCACCTTGTCCTTTCCGGCATCGCTTGCCGCTCTTCGCGAGGCCGACGATCGGTACGCGCGGGAATGGATGCGTGACCATGGCCATGCCGAAGAGGACGAGGAACACTATGAGCCGCCGCTCGGCGACTGGCCGGTCAATGTCACGCCCATCGGGTTTACCGTGGCATCGGATAGCTTGACCGGGCAATTCCACGAGCGCGTTCACATCGCCGTAATACCGTGTTCGACCGGTTGGGAAGCAATGGCCTATTTGCGCTGGGGCAGTTGGAACGACAATCCTGCGGCCGAATACCATGTCGCAGCACTCAAGAACTGGAACGAGAGATTCGGTGCCGAACTGGTCGGATGCAGCCACGACGTGGTCAATCTGCACGTGGCGACGCGCCCGGCCACCCGCGAGGCGGCACTGGATCTCGCGCGGGAGCAGTATCTCTATTGCAGCGACCTGATCGATCAGGGTACCGAGACCCTCGCCGCTTTGGCCGGCGCGCTGATGGCGGACGACTGGTGGTATTTCTGGTGGGATTGAGCATCGGATGGCTGGCATGACGTCCACCCCCATCGCTGATTTGAAAGTCGTCGAGCTCGCGCGGATCCTTGCCGGGCCCTGGGCGGGACAGGTCCTCGCCGATCTCGGTGCCGACGTCGTCAAGATCGAAAGCCCGGCCGGTGACGACACGCGAACCTGGGGTCCGCCGTTTATCGACAACCCCGACGGCACGCGCGATGCGGCGTATTTCCATGCCGCCAACCGCGGTAAGCGGTCGGTCGTGGCTGACTTTACGACCGCTGAAGGCCAAGCGATCGTCCGCGACCTGATCGCCCACGCCGATGTCGTGATCGAGAACTTCAAGGTCGGCGGGCTCGTCAAATACGGGCTCGACTACGCCACGCTCGCCGCGATCAACCCGCGGCTGGTGTATTGCTCGATCACCGGGTTCGGGCAGGACGGGCCCTACGCGCCTCGTGCGGGCTACGACTTCATCGTCCAGGGGATGAGCGGGATCATGGACCTGACCGGCGAGCCCGATGGCGCGCCGCAGAAGATCGGCGTGGCGTTCGCCGACATCATGACCGGGCTGTATTCGGTGATCGCGATCCAGGCGGCGCTGGCGATGCGCGAGCGGACTGGCAGGGGGCAGCAGATCGACATGGCGTTGCTCGATACGATGACCGGCGTGCTGGCCAACCAGGCGATGAACTGGTTTGCGAGCGGCGTGTCGCCGACGCGGGTCGGGAATTCGCATATGAACGTGTGTCCGTATGCGGTGTTTCCGTGTGCCGATGGGTGGTTCATCCTGGCGGTCGGGAATGACGGGCAGTTCCGGCGGCTCTGTGACGCGATGAGTTTACCCGAGATGCGCGATGATCCACGGTTCGCGACCAATGCCGGGCGGTTGGCGTTCAAGGATGTGTTGTTCGCTGGGATCGAGGCGGCGACGTCTCTGGTGCCCAAGCTCGAGTTGCTGGCGCGGCTGGAGGCGGTCGGCGTGCCGGCCGGGCCGATCAATACGGTGGCGCAGGCGTTCGAGGATCCGCAGGTCGTCGCGCGGGGGATGGCGATCGACGTCGTGCGGCCGGATGGGTCTATGGTGCCGGGGCTGCGTACACCGATCCGGTTTTCGGATGCCGATCTCGCGACCGGGCGGGCGGCGCCGATGCTGCCGAAACCACCGTCATCCTGACGAAAGTCAGGATCCAGAGCCACGTGCGCTAGCGTTGTTGGCTCTGGATCCTGGGTCGAGCCCAGGATGACGGATGGGGCTTAGGCGGCGACCTCCGCCACCGGCTTCCGGGCATACAACCCATAAGCCAGGATCAGCGCGTAGCAGATCGCCGGGAGCAGCAGCGCGAAGTGCAGGCTGCCCGACTTGTCCGCCAGCATTCCCGTCAGATACGGGACGATAGCGCCGCCGACGATTGCGGTAGCGATCACGCCCGACCCTTCCGCCGCGCGCTTGCCGAGGCCTTCCGAGGCCAGCGAGAAGATCGTCGGGAACATCACCGCGTTCATCAGACCGATCGCCAGCAGCGCCCAGCCCGACAGCGCGCCCTCGGTGTTCGCCGAGATCAGGATCAGCGCCAGCGTGCCCGTCGCGACGCCCGCGAGCACCTTGCCCGGCGACACCTTGTTCAGCACGTATGCGCCGATGAACCGGCCGACCAGCGCGCCGCCCCAGTAGAACGGCACGTGCTTGCCCGCGGCGACGTCGCTCAGGCCCATCACGCTCGGCTGCATCAGGTAATTGACGATCAGCGAGCCGACCGCGACTTCGGCGCCGACGTACAGAAAAATGCACGCCGTCCCCATCGCGAAGCGCGGGCGCTTGAGCAGCGTGAATGCGTGGAAGATGCTGCCGGTCTGGTCCTGCTCCTCGTTGAGCCGGTTGCGACGGGTCCACACCACCGCGGCAACGATCAGCAGCGCGATCGCGAGGCCGATATAGGTGTGCACGACGGTCCGCGACGATTCCGTCCGGTACGCGTCGAGCGCGGCGCCGGTCAGCTTCGAGGAGTCGACCGTCGCCAGCCCGCCGAGGATCAGCGCGGAGCCGACATACGGGAAGATGGTCGTGCCGAGCGAATTGAACGCTTGGGCGAAGGTCAGCCGGCTCGACGCGGACTTGGGATGGCCAAGCGCCGAGATCAGGGGGTTGGCGACGACCTGCACCACGGTGATGCCGGCGCCGAGCACGAACAGTGCGAACAGGAACATGCCGAAGCTCGCCTGCCCTGCGGCGGGGATGAACAACAGGCAGCCCGCGGTCATCGTCACGAGGCCGATCGACGCGGTCCGCATGTAGCCGGCCTTCCGCACGATCGCGGCGGCGGGGATCGAGAACAGCGCATAGGCGAGGAAGAACGCCGACTGGACCAGCATCGCGGTCGCATGATCGAGCGTGAAGAGCTCCTTCATCTTCGGGATGATGATGTCGTTCAGCGAGGTGATGCCGCCGAAGATGAAGAACAGCGCGAACACGAACACGCGCAGATCGGGCGCGTCGTAGCCGTGGCTGGCATCGCCTCCGGCTGGGGCGGTTGATTTGGTATCGACGTGCATCTGTATTGCGCCCTCTCGCGATATTATTAACCTAGGACATAAACGCTGGCGGTGGCGCGTGGCAATGGCGCGTGGTGCGATCCGTCCCGGCGGGCTAGAATGAAGCGCATGAGCCGCTTCACCGTCAACAACGAGCCGATCGAATACAAGCTCGACAACGATACGCCGCTGCTGTGGGCGTTGCGCGATGCGTCGAACCTGACGGGGACCAAATATGGCTGCGGCACCGGGCAGTGCGGCGCGTGCACGGTCGATATCGATGGGCGCGCGATGCGCAGTTGCCGGGTGCCGATCGGGTCGATCGAGGGGGCGTACGTCACGACGATCGAAGGACTTTCGCGCGAACGCAATCATCCGGTGCAGCTGGCGTTTATCGCGGAAGCGGTGTCGCAATGTGGGTTCTGCATCCCCGGGATGATCATGGCGGCGGCGGCATTGCTGAAGCGCAATGCCGATCCGAGCGAGGCGCTGATCCGCGAGCAAATCACGAACCTGTGCCGGTGTGGGGTGTATCCGCGCGTGGTGGAGGCGGTGCAGCGTGCCGGGCGGGCGACGCGGGGCGAAGAGGTTATCCCGGCAGGACCGAGGCCGGGGATCGACCCGGCGGACTCCGCGCGGCTGGTGCCGGCGCTGGTGCCACCGCCGACGCGATAGGGCGTCCGTAAGATCAAAGAGCATGTTCTCCCGCAAAGGCGGGAGTCCAGTCTGGGCTCCCGCCTTCGCGGGAGAACAAGGAAGAGCGAGATGTGTGCGATGTGTCGGTCGCGCACCCAATCGCCGCCCGTAAAGATGCAGCCGCCAATGCTGCACCACCCCGGCGAAGGCCGGGGCCCAGTTGGAACGTCCAGCGTGATAGATCGCAGCCCGTCGTTACAGGCCCGCCCCAACTGGGCCCCGGCCTTCGCCGGGGAGGCGGCTACTATGCGATGCAGCTATCAACCGCCTACCCTGCACCTAAACCTGTCTGATCGCTGACGAACCCATTCAGCCTCTCCACACCCCGCAACGTCTAGACCCGACACATCATAGGAGCCGGCTCGTGCGCCGGCAGTCGAGGACGACGGCGATGACGGGCAAGTTTCTCAAACTCTTGATGGCGGCCTCCGCGTTGGTGCCGGCAACCATGATGGCATCGACCGCGACCGCGCAACAGTTCGACCAGGACCGCGGCGATCGTGGCCAGCGTCCCGATCGCGGCCAGCGTCAGGATCGCGGCGATCGGGGCTCACGTCCGGACGGGCAACCTTTCCAGCAGCAGCGCCCTGACCGCCCCGCCGCGCCCGATCAGGGCCAGCGCCCGCAACGCGCCGATCTCGGCACGCAACCGCAAGTCCGCGGAGACCGTCCCGATGGTCAAGGGCGTCCCGATTGGAACGGGCAGCGCGGCGGACAGCGCGGCGACGGACAGGCTTGGAACGGCCAGCGCGGCAACGGTCAGGGCTGGAACGGCCAGACCCGTCCCGACCCGCAGGCCGGCCAGAACCGCCCCGACTGGAATCGCGACCAGGGACGCCCCGGTTTCGATCGCGGCAATCAGCGGGCGGATCGCGGCCAGTTCGACCGCAACGGCGGACGCGGCGATTGGCGCAACGACGAGCGCAATGACAACCGGGGCGACAACCGCGGCGACTGGCGCAACGGCGGCCGCGATGGCTACCAGAACCGCCAAGCCAACCGCGCATATGGCAACGTCCAAGGCTATGGTCGCGGCGGCTACAACCAGGGCCATTACAACCGGGGCGGCGCATGGAACCGTGGCTGGCGTAACGACAACCGTTACGCCTGGAGCAACTACCGCGCGTCGAACCGCGGCGCGTACCGCCTCCCACGCTACTACGCGCCAAGCGGCTGGGGATCGGGCTATCGTCGCTTCGGCGTCGGCTTCTCGCTGAACAGCATCCTCTACAACCAGAATTACTGGATCCAGGACCCGTACACCTACCGCCTGCCCGAGGCGTACGGCCCGTATCGCTGGGTGCGCTATTACAACGACGCGTTGCTGGTCGATCTCGACAGCGGCCGGGTGGTCGACACGGTGTACGACATCTTCTGGTAAGCTCCAGCTTACCGTCACGCAGTAACAGGGGAGAGCCCCGCGGTGGTGAAGATCACCGCGGGGCTCTTGCGTTTACCCCTCTTGCCTTTCGGGGCGACTTCGCCAAATCCTGCGGCGTGGGTATCTTTTCAAAAGCCAAGAAGGTCGATCCGGCCGCGGCAGTCCGCCAGGCCTTCGGATCGCAGGTCGCCGCGCGCCTCGACGCCAATCCTGCGGTGCAGCGCATCGCGATGGACACGGTGCAGTTCTATTACCAGGACAAGTTCCTCGATCCCGCGACCTGCAAGCAGCTGATCGCGGTGATCGATTCGAAGCGACGGCCGTCGACGCTGCTGTCCGATCGCCCGAACAGCAATTTCCGGACCAGCGAGAGTTGCGACATGGATCGCTGGTCGCCGGACGTGCAGCCGACCGACGAGGCGATCGCGACCTTGCTCGGCATCGCCCTGCTCCACGGCGAGACAATGCAGGGCCAACGCTACGCCCCCGGCCAGCAATTCCGCGCGCACCATGATTATTTCCACGAGTCCGAGAGCTATTGGGCGAAGATGCAGGAGCAGGGCGGCCAGCGGACGTGGACCGCGATGGTGTTCCTGAACGACGTCCCCGAGGGCGGCGCGACCTGGTTCCCGCAGGCGGGCGTGAAGATCGCGCCGAAACGCGGCATGCTGCTCGCCTGGAACAACATGAACCTGGATGGGACGCCGAACGGGCTCACGCTGCACGAGGGTATGCCGGTGGTGGAGGGCGTGAAGTATATCGTGACGAAGTGGTTTCGCGAGCGTCCCTGGATGAAGTGAGGAGCTTGAGCCGAGCATCACGTCACCTGCCCGTCCCCGTTGCCAAGTCACAGTCGCACCCCCTCCCCGCTCGACAATCCCCCCACAGCCACTACGTCCAAGACATGACAGTCCTTGGCGTAACCTCATCCATCCTTGGCCAACCCTGGCGCTGGCGCGCACTCGCCGCCGATGGCCGGGACGGCTTTGGCGTCGGCGGCTCGGGCGACGACCTCGTCACCCAACTCCTCCTCGCCCGAGGCTGCCCCCGCGACGCGCTCGACGCGCACCGCACGCCGTCGATCCGCGCATTCATGCCCGATCCGTCGATCTTCCGCGACATGGACCGCGCCGCCGAGCGCCTCGCCGACGCCGTCCAAGCCGGCGAACAGGTCGCGATCTTCGGCGATTACGACGTCGACGGCGCCACCTCCGCCGCGCTGATGGTGCTCGTCCTGCGCGATCTCGGTCTCGAAGCCCGCCCCTACATCCCAGATCGCCTGTTGGAAGGCTATGGCCCGTCGGGCGAGGCGCTCGTTCGGCTGGCGAGCGAGGGCGCCACGCTGATCGTCACGGTCGACTGCGGCGCACAGGCGTTCGACGCGCTCGACGCCGCCCGCGACGTGAAGGTCGACGTGATCGTCATCGACCACCACAAATGCTCGACTGCGCTCCCGCACGCGCTCGCGCTGGTGAACCCCAACCGTCTCGATGAGGACGAAGGCGCCGCGCACGGCCACCTCGCCGCGGTCGGCATGTGCTTCCTCGCCGCCGCCGCGCTCGTCCGCACGCTCCGCGCGCGCGGCTTCTTCAAGGACCGCGCCGAGCCCAAACTGATCGACCTGCTCGACATCGTCGCGCTCGGCACCGTCGCCGACGTCGCCCAACTCCGCGGCCTCAACCGCGCGTTCGTCTCGCAGGGTCTGAAAGTCATGGGCGCGCGCAAGAATATCGGCGTCGCAGCGCTGATCGAGGCGTCGCGCCTAACCCGAAACCCGACCTGCACCGACCTAGGCTTCGCGCTCGGGCCGCGCATCAACGCCGGCGGCCGCGTCGGTCGCGCAGACCTCGGCGTCCGCCTGCTGACCACGCAAGACCCTGATGAAGCGCGCCAGATCGCCACCGAACTCGACCGCCTCAACGAAGAACGCCGCGCGATAGAAACCGCCGTGCAGGAAGCCGCCGACCTCCTCTCCAGCCGCGACCGTGCGGTCGCCGTCGTCGCCGGCCACGGCTGGCACCCCGGCGTGATCGGCATCGTCGCCGGTCGCCTCAAGGAGAAGCTAGGCCGCCCCGCAATCGTCATCGCGATCGACGAGAACGGCATCGGCAAGGGCTCGGGCCGCTCGATCCCCGGCGTAGACCTTGGCGCAGCGGTCATGGCCGCCCGCGAACACGGCATGCTGGTGGCGGGCGGAGGGCACGCGATGGCCGCCGGCCTGACGATCGCCGAAGCTGCGATCCCAGCCTTCATCGACTTCCTCGAAGAACGCCTTGCGGCCGCCGTCGAACGCTCGAACGGCGACCGAGCCCTGTTGCTCGATGCAGTCCTCGCGGCTGGCGGCGTCAACCCAGGCCTCGTCGAGTCGATGGAGGCCGGCGGCCCCTACGGCATGGGCTGGCCAGCCCCGCGCGTCGCGATGGGCCCGGTCCGCGTGATCAAGGCGGACGTGGTCGGCAACGGCCACGTCCGCACGATCGTCGCAGGCGACGACGGCCGCAGCGTCAAGGCGATGGCCTTCCGCGCCGCCGAAAGCGCACTGGGCCAAGCACTGCTGGGTGCCGCCCCTCACCGCAAGCTCTGGCTAGCCGGCCGCGCGAAGATCGACGACTGGTCCTCGCGGCCATCGGCGGAATTACACGTCGAAGACGCCGCCTGGGCCGATTGAGGGGTTGACGCATCGGCGGCTTCCTTTTAGGCGCCTCCAACCACGCAGGCCCCTTCGTCTAGCGGTTAGGACGCGGCCCTTTCACGGCTGAAGCACGGGTTCGATTCCCGTAGGGGTCACCATCTGTGCTTCAAGCACTTAGTGGTGAAGCAGATCGAATTGTCTCGCAGTCTTATCTTACAGTCGCTGCGGTAGTTTCTCATACGCTTTGGACTTTTGGCGTGGCGGTTGTCCGTCGCGGGCAGCACGTTTCTGCTAGCCAACCGGGCGCGAACCGGATCAAAAACACGTGGACACTTTAAGAGAAACCGGTCTCTTCCGCTCGACTTCCAGCCCACGCTTCTCGTGCTACGCCGTGTGAACACCGATATCCCGACAACCACTAGAATATCTGCCGCGCAAAAGCGACAGAGCCTTTACCCATACTATGCCGGGTTTCCGACACCTCTGCCCTGACGATGCGGCGACAGTTAGGCGTTAGTCGCGATGGGTTCGTTCGTCGCGCAGGGGGTGCTCGCATTCTGGCCCGTGATCTTTGCAGGTGCCTCTGGCGCGATCTTTGGTGACCAGATCGGCTATGCCTTTGGACGATACGGTGGCCTGCCGCTGCTCGCAGCGGTCACGAAGCGGATCGGCGAGGCGGACAAGGTGGAGCAGGCCGAAGCCTATTCGCGCAAATGGGCAGGTTGGGGCATTTTCTTCAGCCGGTGGCTGATTGGGCCGCTGGGGCCATGGACTAACGCCACCAGCGGACTGACCGAATATCCCTGGGTACGGCTCATCGTTCTCGACGTCGCGGGCGAAGTACTGTGGCTGCTGATCTACGTTTCGCTGGGTCGCGCCTTCAGCGACCAGGTTCAGACAATCGCAAGCCTGCTCGGCAATCTGACCTGGGTGATCGTCGGCTTGCTGGTCGCCGGGCTGCTCGGTTGGAAACTGTTTGGCCGTTCGACCGAAGTCTCGGATGATGCGGCATGATCGGGTCTGGCAGAGCAACGCTTCCCACTGAAACTCGTCCGTGGGCGTAGTCGTCGAACATCACCGGCTTCTCCGTCAAGCGCGCTGCTCAAGCGCGGTTCGGGTCTGTGCACTCCAAGTCTGACCGCCGCGCAGAAAGGCGTACCAGCCATAGATCGCGCCCGCGTGGCGCAGCAGTTGGAAGCTGAACGGTTCGGCGATCGCGGCGACGATCGCAGGGCCGAGATTCAAGCCCTCGCGCTGCCCGGTCCAGCGCTTGTAGATGCCGAGCGACCAGAGGTGAAAGCTGAGGTCGATCGCGATCTTGGCGATCATCACGAGCAGGATCGGCAAGGCGAGCGTGTATCGACCGGTGACGACGAGGCCGATCAGCACGGCGAAGGCAGCCAGACCGTAGATCGGCTGCACCGTGTCGAGCGCCTTCACCGGCAGCATCCGCGTACCCAGCCGCCCGTAGCGGGCGTTGCCGACCATGTCCCGGTTCCAGTGCTGCGTCTGCAGGAAGCCGCCGAACCAACGCTGGCGCTGCTTCAGGAAGGCGGAAATGCTGGCCGGCGCATCGGTTCGCGCCAACGCACCACCGACGACCCGCACCGTCCAGTGCAGCCCGGCATCGTGGGCGTGCCGGTGCAGCCGGTGGATCAGCTCGTAATCCTCGACCATGCAATCGGGATCGAAACCGCCGACCGTCAGCACCGCGTCGCGCCGGAACGCCGCGAAGGCGCCCGATATCAGCAACAGCCCGTCGATCCGCATCCATGCATCGCGCGACAGGAAGTTGCGGACATATTCGTAGGACTGGAACCACTCGAATATCCGACCGCTCAGGTTTGGACCGCAGATCGGTGCCAGCACCCCGGTGGCCGCCACCAGCTCTGGCTCCGCTGCAAAGGCAGCACGCATCGCCGCGATCGAGCCGGGCTCGATCAACGTGTCAGCATCGACGGTCAGCACCACGTCCGTCGCGATCCGCTCAAGCGCGGTATTGAGCGCGCGCGCCTTGCCGGCGTGCGGCAGGCGGAGCCACTGAAGCCGCGTGTGCCCAATCTCGATCTCGACGAGCCCCCCGATTGGTGGCGTCGGTAACGCATAGCCCGCTGCCATGGCGGACGGCGTATCGTCGCTCGATCCGTCGTCGGCGATCAGGATCGCCTCGGGTGGCTGGTCCTGGGCAAGCAGCCGGTCGATCGCCAGACGAATCACGCCTGCCTCGTTATGTGCGGCGACGATCACGCCGAAGCTTGGTTGCACGCCGCTTGGGGCCGGCGTCGCAGTCTTCGCCAGGTTACGGATCTGCCAGGCCGTGAACACGAGCAGCGCCGTATCGTACAGGATGTACGCGATCCCCACCGACCATATGGCAAGCCCCTGGCGCAGAAATGCCTGCGCGATCAGCACGACGAACACCAGCGGGGCGGCCAAGTTGATCAGCCGGCTGGCCAATGGGATCGGCCGTGGCGACAGACGCGGCGACTGTGCGGTAAAGATAGCCGAGAGGGATTGCATCGACCAACGCCTAACGCCGGCTCGATGAACGCGCTATTGCAGAGTGCGTCGATGATCGGGAATCGGCGCGAGGTGGTGGAGCGGATTGCAGCGGATGAATACCAAATACACGGGCGTCGCCATCGCCTTCCACTGGCTGGTCGCGGTGGGGATCGTCATTAACGTGACCCTGCCCTGGCTCTGGCCACATCTTGCCGACGACCGCGTGCGCCCCGCGATCGACCTGCACAAGTCGATCGGGATCACCATCCTCGGCCTAGCGATCATGCGCCTGCTCTGGCGGCTGACGCATCGGCCTCCCAAGATTCCCAGCGGCTATCAGAAATGGGAGATCGGCGCGGCTCATGTGACCCACTGGCTGCTGTACGCGCTGATCTTTGCGATGCCGCTGACGGGCTGGATCATGGACTCGGCGTACAAGGATGCGGCGACCCACCCGATGTTCCTGTTCGGACTGTTCGAATGGCCGCGGATCGGCACGATATTGACCCTGCCGCCCGCCACGCGCGACGCCGTCCACGATGGTTTCGGCGCCTCGCACGTTTACCTATCCTACCTGCTCTATACGCTGGTCGCGCTTCACATCGGCGGCGCGCTAAAGCATGAATGGATCGATCGACACCGCGAACTGCGCCGCATGATGCCAGCTTGGCGACGACACTGAGGGGAGCGAGTCCGTTTGGCAACTGCCGGGCTTGGTCACCCGACATCAGTGATTTTTTCGGTTGTCACAGTCGCGCGGCGCCCGATCGCTATCCAACTGCACCGCAACCTTCGCCCCACCCAATTTGGAATCGGAGATCGTCAGCAAGCCGCCGTGAGCACGCATGATCTGCTGAACGATCGCCAATCCCAGCCCGGATCCTGCAAGTCGGCGGTGCTGAGGATCGTCCCCCCGATGATAAGGCGCGAGGACTGCAGAGCGCTGATCCAGCGGTATTCCAGGGCCATTGTCCTCCACTGACAGGTGGACCGCATGACCGCTTTGCCTAACAGACAGGTGTATTCGGCCGCGGCCGTATTTGCGGGCATTGTCGAGAAGATTGGCGATCACGCGGCGCAACGCGTGGGCATCCCCGAGGCAGGGTGCATCATGCAGGTCCGTCGTTATTTCGGGGGCGGCATCGCGTATTTCCCGTTCGATCACCTCTGCGGCTGCCAGGTCGGCCAGGTCCACATGGTCGCGAACGCTGCCGGTCGTGCCCCGCGCAAAGGCGAGCGCGTCGGCAAGCATGGCATCCATGCCATCCAGATCGGCTTCCAGCTTTGAGCGCGCCGGGTCGTCGAGCACCACGACCCGCAGGCGCATACGCGTGAGAAGCGTCCGGAGGTCGTGGGAGATGGCCCCGATCATCAAGGATCGCTCTCCCAGCAGGTCGATCACGCGTCGTTGCATGGCGGTCACGGCTTGTGCCGTACGACGGATGTCAGCAGCGCCAACTAGCGTCGTGACGGTCGTTACGGCGGTTCCGTCGAAGCGTTCGGTCGCGCGTACGAGATCCCGGAGCGGCCGCGTCTCGCGTGCCGTCAGCCACAAGGCCAGCAGCACGACGATAACCGCGAGAACCCCCATCCATAGGCTGGCCGGCAGACCGAACAGGCGCGGTCGCTCCTGGTCCCCGGTTGCGTTGGTTGTCAGCACCAGCACGCTGCCGTCGGGCAGGCGAGCGATTGCGCGCGCCAGAAAGCCTTCGATCGGGCTGCCTCTGCGAATAGGCCGGTAGCGAGGATCGGTGTAAGCCATCACCGGTGTGGTGGTTCTCATGAACCCCTTCAGTTTTGCGGTGAGCTTCGGCGCGCGCTGCAACTTGCCAGGCGGCGGCGGGGTGGCCAGAATGACCGCGGATAGATCCGAGCCGTTGGCCGCCCGCAGCAGAATTAGGCGTGAGGGTGCATTCGGTCCGACCGCGAGGTCGATGAGCCCCGCCGCCTGCCGAACGCGGGGAAAGGTCGATGGACGCCGGGGCCGCAGTTCGTCGTGGACGAGAATGAGCGTCACGCTGGTGGCACCCAGGAGAAGCACGCTGCCGACAAGGATCAGCAGCAACCGTCCGAACAGGTCGAAACGCCCTGTCATCGCCACCTCGTCATCAACGGCGGGTCGAGGCGGCGAGAATGTAGCCGGCGTTGCGGACAGTGCGAATGAGTACCGCGACCTCGCTACCCGACTCCTCCAATCGACGGCGCAACCGGCTCACCTGCATATCGATTGTCCGGTCGAACATGTCGGCGGTACGGCCCCGGGTGGCATCCAGAAGCTGATCACGCGACAACACCCGTTGCGGCGCGCGTACGAAGCAGAGCAGCAGGTCATATTCGGACGCCGTCAACGCAACGTCACGTTCGTCCAGCATAACCCGCCGTGCATCCGGATCGATCGTCAGATCGGCAACCCTCAGCACATCGCCGTCCACCTGAGCACCGCCACGCCGCAGGACAGCGTTGATCCGCGACAGCAAGACACGGGGGTTGAACGGCTTGGATACATAATCGTCCGCACCGCCGTCGAGTCCCGCAACGCGATCGCCATCCTCGTCCCGTGCGGTGAGCATGATCACCGGTGGACCCTTACCGGCTGACAGGCGTCGGCACACGGACAGACCGTTCTCGCCGGGTAACATCCAGTCCAGCACCACCAGCGACACTTTGGTGTTCGCGAGCACGCTGTCGAGTGCCACGGCATCGGTTGCGGTCTCCACGACAAAGCCCTGTGCAGCTAGGTAGGCCGCGAGCAGTTCACGGATGTCGGCATCGTCCTCGCAGACGGCAACGATCGGACGATCGGGCATGTCTGACTGAAGACCAGCAACCGCCCGAAGGCAAGCCACGTGACAAAATGTTACATAAGTCGTTGATTTGTCATGCCTCGGATACAGACACGCTTCAAAACGCTGCATCGACTTCGGAGACGAGTGACCATGCCGGCAAGCGACATTCCAGCGGAACGGTACTGGAAAGGGGCGATGATACGAACGCCCCAAGATCCATCCCTGCGATACTACCGACGTGACTGCGCTCGGGATGTACCGCGTCGACGGGCTTCAACAAGGAAAGAGCGAATGATGAGAGCACGCGTTATGGCCATCGCATCGGTGACCGCCATCCTCGCTGTGCAAGCGGCAACCGCGCAATCTGGGGCCGATGTGACTGCGTTCGCTGGCCATTGGCAGGTGGCAGGCGTCGCGGTTGACGACGAGGGTGTGCAAGCCCTTAGCGACAACGATCCGAGTTTGATGGGCAAGCGCCTGACATTTTCCCGAACGCGTCTTGCCTGGGATCAGCCGCAGGCGACGCACGATGCTTGCTCGAACCCACAGTTCGTGCGGGTCGACAAACCAGCGCCGGCAGAGCTACGCGTGCAACTTCGCAAGCTCGGCATGCCGCGGCCGACGACTTTCGCAATCAAATGCCGATCCGGCAGCTGGGGCCCCGGTGACAACCCCGTGGTCTTCCGAGGCGCGGGCGGGGTGCTAGCCTTGCCCTGGTATGACGGTGGCATGCTCAAGCTGGTGCGCCGGTAAGGCATGGGCGCTTGTTGCTGGCTGGAGGGTCGAGAATCCCACCACCCACGATCCTCGACGATCATCGCAATCGGAGGTGTTAGCGTGAGAAAGCATTCTTCCCACAAGGTCGTTTCTGCGCTGGTCGTGATCCTGACAACGTCCAGCGCTTCGGCACAGAGCGATGTCGAGCGGATTTTGCCGTCGGCTGCGGACCCGCGCATCCAGCGGTTCAACGACCCGAACGTGGTCCTGAACGCAGGGCGGGCCACACGAGATGCGCCGTTGGTCGTGTTTCTACCGGGCACAAACGGTGGGCAATACGCGCCGATGCTGCTGATGAGGACGATTGCGGGCCAAGGGTACCGCGTCCTCTATCTGCCGTATAACAACACGCCCGCGGTGGCCCAAGTCTGTCCCCCGCGCCCCCCGCAATGTTCCGCGCGGTTCCGAACCGCACGTGTGTTCGGCGGGGCGGGACCGGTGTCGAATCCTCCTGCCGAAAGCGTCGTGTCGCGTCTGACCGCCGTGCTCCGCTATCTCGATCGCAAGCATCCCAAACTCGGATGGGCGGAGTATCTGAACGCGGGCGGCAGACCCTTATGGCCGAGGATCGTGGTGTCCGGACTGTCGCAGGGCGCGGGCATGGCGGCGTTCATCGCCAAGAGGTTTCCCGTGAACCGCGTCGTGTTGTTCTCGAGCCCGTGGGATGAGTTTGGCCCCCGGCGGCAACCCGCGCCATGGTTGTTCGAACGATCGGCAACACCGCCGGGGCGTTGGTGGGCCGAACGCCACGCGCGCGAAAATACCACCGAACTCCTCGCGCACGCCTACACCGCGCTCCGTATCCCTCGAGATCACCAGTTTGTGTTCGATGGCGAACTGCCCCCAGCTGCGCAGGGCGACAATCCTTATCACGCGTCTACCGTCTACTCGCCTGCCTATGCTTCCCAGTGGCGAGCGATGTTTGGCGAAGTCAGCGGACGTCGGGGGCAGCCGTGATTGTGAACGGACGGCACGCGTTCCAACCTGTAGACGCCAAATGCATCGCCGCTTGCCGTCAGAGTGGCGCCATCTCAAAATCGCGAGATTATGGTGACGACGTTGTGATACCGGCCGTTTCGACTGAACCGAACACGGCGCCAGCCGTGCCCTTGAAGTAAAGGAAAGTTCACGGACAAACGAGCCATAAGTCGCCGTTCAGGCGGCTCTGACCGCTTCCCGAAACCTGCCGTTAGTTCAGGTGATCACATCAACCAGTGAGGCTATCGAGGTGGGCCAATTGGCAGCTATGTCATGAGGCCGCAACGAAGCTGATCTAGGGGCTGTGCACTTCTATCGGAGCCGCCCAAGTGAACAGCTTATCTCCCCTGATGCCGGACGAACTGGTTTACTGCGTTGCCAGCGGCTCCCCGGCAACCGCTGCTCAGGTGTCGCAGTTGGCCGCCCGCATATGGTCGGAAGCCGCCCCGCATCGGTCTGCGTTTGCGTGGGGCAATCTTCCGCCAGCAGCATCTGACAGGCTGTTTGCAATGCGATCGGCTGCAATGGCTTTGAACGGCTGTTGATCTCCGCAAGCTTGGCCACGATCGTTTGTGGCATTGATCGAAAGATCTCCCATGAGTCCTCATCAAGAGAACATCACCGTGCAGGTAAAGGGTACCGACCTGTCGAACGCGCTCGGGCTTGGCCAAGGCGGGGGCAGCCGTTGGTGCCGGGCGCGGCGAACGGTGCGGTGATCCTCACGCGACCGATCGTCGGCCGCGCGGTGCAGGGTTCGGTGTTGTTCAAATTCTGATCGGGAGAGTATCCGTGAAGCGATCGATCGTGGCGGGGTTGAGCCTTGGCCTTCTTTCTCAGGCAGCAATAGCACGCGACACGTTGCCGCCGCTGAGGATCAACGACGTGGCGGTGATCGGCACGCACAACAGCTACAAGCAGCCGATGCCCGCCGCAACGATGGCAAAGGTCCGCGCTGTCGATCCGGCGATGGCGGATGCGCTCGATTACTCGCATCGCAGTCTGACCGAGCAGCTCGACGCCGGTGCGCGGCAACTCGAGATCGACGTGAATTACGATCCGCAGGGCGGGCATTACGCGCGGGGTTCGGACGATCCAAAGCTCCAACGGCCGGGCTTCAAGGTGCTGCACATCCCCGGCATCGACAACGCCTCGAGCTGCGTCCTGCTGACCGAATGCCTGACGATCATCCACGACTGGTCGGCTAAGCATCCGCGGCATGTGCCGATCCTGCTGATGTTCAACGCGAAGGACGAGCAGAACGCGGCGCGGGGCGGGATCGATGCGCTACCGTTCGACGCGGCGGCGTATGATGCGCTCGATGGAGAAATCCGCTCGGTGATCGTGCCCGGCAAGTTGATCGTGCCGGATGACGTGCAGGGACGCTATCCCACGCTGCGGGCTGCGGTGCTGGCGGACAACTGGCCGCTGCTGAAGGCCTCGCGTGGGAAATTCCTGTTCGCGCTGGACGAGCCCCCCGCCAAGGTCGCGGTGTATCGCGGCAAGCGGCGCTCGCTCGAAGGCCGCGTGTTCTTCATCAACACCGACGAGGCATCGCCCGCGGCGGCCTATCTGACGCTCAACGATCCGGTTCGCGATGCCGATCGCATCCGCCGCGATGTCGCCGCGGGGTTCATCGTTCGCACGCGTGCCGACGCGAACACGCGCGAGGCCCGTGCCAACGACATCGTCCCTCGCGACACCGCGCTGGCGGGGGGCGCGCAGTTTGTATCGACCGACTATCTCTGGCCCGACCCGCGCTTGGCCGGAGGGTATCACGTCGCTCTGCCCGGTGGTGTGGTCGCTCGCTGCAACCCCGTGCGCCGTCCGAAGGGCTGCGGCGATCTCGACACGGGTCCCAAGTGATGCGGACGCTCGCACTCTTTGCCGTGCTGGCGCTGGCCACCGGCGCGACCGCGTCGACGGATTACTTGCGCAACCAGCCGATGCCGGACTTGATGCAGATCTTGCCCGCCCCTCCCAAACCCGGATCGCCACAGGACCTCGACGACCGCGCGACCTTCCGCCAGACCCGCGCTCTGCTCGGCACGCCACGCGGCGACATGGCGACGCGCGACGTGACCGACGATCGCTTCACCGTCTTCGCCTGTGCGATCGGCCGCAAGCTCGACGCGACATCATCCCCTGCCCTCACCCGCATCTTCGCGCGGATGGGCGACCAGAGCATGGTCGGCCGCGCCAAGGATGGCTTTGCCGTCAAGCGTCCGTATCTCAAGGACGACCTGCCGATCTGCGAACCCAAGACCGCCCATCTGGCGAACAATGGCGATTACCCGTCGGGACACACGAGCTCGGGCTGGTCCGCCGCGTTGATCCTTGCGGAACTGATGCCCGACCGCGCCACCCAGATCCTGCGCCGCGGACGCCAATATGGCGAGAGCCGCTACATCTGCGGATCGCATAGCAGAAGCGCGGTCGAGGCGGGGTATATGGCGGGATCGGTGCTGGTCGCGATGCTGCACGGCTCTGCCGAGTTCCGACGCGACATGGGGGCGGCACGGGCGGAACTCCGGCATGGAGCCAGCTCCGCACCCAATGCGGCGCAATGCACCGCCGAAGCAGAAGCCGCATAGCAGAGACATACTGCCCCTTGTCCTACCTATGGCCGCACGCCGTCCGCGCCGTTGCCGGCGCGGACGTGGAGTTCAGAAACTGGTCGTCACGCCGAAGGTGAAGATGCGACCGCTGCGGGTGTAGACGAGCGTCCGGTCGGTCGAGAGATCGGTGAACTGCTCGATCGGCCGGTTGGTGACGTTGATCCCCTCGACGACGAAGCGCAGGTTCTTGACCGGGCTGTAGCGGACCTGGAAATCGACGTTGTTGGTCGGGCGGATGCCGTCGCCGACATTGGCGTTGCCGCCTGCCCCCGTCAGATACCGGCTGCGATAGGCGGTCGAGACACGCGCGCCGAAGCGTTCGGTCTCGTAATAGAGCGTCGCGTTGGCCGCCCATTTCGACAGATTGTAGAGCGGGATGCTCTTGACGACTCCGTTGTAGACCGCGGTCTGGTCGCCATCGATCCAGGTGCCGTTCGCGACGATGCCGAACCCGTCGAACGGCGCGGGCAGGAAGGTGAAGTCGTGCTGGAACGCGGCCTCGATACCCTTGATGCTGGCCCCGTCCCCGTTGATCGGGCGCGTGTAGTTGTACGGCGTCGTACCGTCCTGGCTCGGCAACAGCAGCGAGACCGGGAAGCCCGTCGCACTGTAGGGAACCTGCGACGTCTCCGAGGTGATAAAGCTGTTGAGGTCCTTCCAGAAGAACCCGACCGACGCGAAGCCGTTGCGATCCATGTAATATTCGAGCCCCGCCTCCGCCGAAGTCGACCGGAACGGCTGGAGATTGGGGTTGCCGACGGAGACGGACCCACCGAACGGCGCCACGGTCAGCGTCCCCGCCGCGGCAAGCTGGGGCAGGCCGGGACGGTTGACGTTGCGGCTGGCGGAGGCGCGCGCGATCAGCTTCGGCGTGATGTCGAGCGCGACGTTGAGCGCGGGCAGCCAATCGTCGTTGCTGGTCCCGACCGTGACCGGCTGCAACGTGGTGACGCCGTTGGTCGCGGTGGCGAGCGAACCGCTGGAGACCAGGTCGGTATGATAGTAGCGGACGCCTGCATTGCCGCGCAGCCGCATCGAGCCGATATCGGTGTCAAGATCGAGCTGCGTGAAGCTCGCCCAGGTCTTCTCCCGAATGCGAAAGTCGCTGCCCGCGGTCAGGTTGGCGGCGGTCAGATCCCGGTTGTTGCCGAGCAGCGCGTAGATCCCGGCAATGTCGCCGCCGATATACGGGAGCAGGCGGTCGCGGTTTATGACGTATTTCAGCGCGTCGGGTATCGCGCGATCGCTGGTCGCCGCGGTGCCGTAGAAGATGTTGGTGAGATACTGATACCCGCTGTTGGTGAAGCGCTTATACTTGCCGCCGACCTCCAGCTTCAGGATCGGCGTGAGATCGTAGACCGCCTGGAGCTGACCATTGAGATAGTCGCTCTTGATCATGTTCTCCTGCGTGACCAGCCGCTGGACGTTCCAGTTCGCCGGGTTGGTGAGGTCGAAGCCGTAGGTGTTGACGGGGATCGTCGGCTGCATGTCGAAACTGAACGCGGTATTTCGTGCCTGTAGGAAGATCTTGTCGAACGTCGGCTGGACGAAATTCGACTTCTGGTACCCGCCGAGCGCGGTCAGCTTCAGCCGATCGCCGACGTCCCAGCTCACATTCGCCACCGCCTGGTAGAAGTCGGTCTGGTTCTCGACGCGGTGATGCTCGGTACGTTAATCGATTCCGGTATAGCTGGCGGCGACGAGCGAATTGCCCTGGATCGTCGCGGACCGGATGACTTGCGTACCGCTGACGTTGCCGGTCAGCGCGTTGTAGCCGCCGGCCGCGATCGCCCAGTCGTCACGCTTGTCGGCGAGGTGCCCGTACAACAGGTCGACGTCGATCTTGAAGTTGTCGCCGGGATGATATTGCAGCGCGCTCGTGACGCCGATCCGCTCGCGATCGGTGTACCAGGTCGACGGGGATTGGGCCTGAGGCGCAAAGATCGTCCCGCCGCGCAGCAGCGCCCGCGTCGGCGCGTCGATCTCTGGGCCGATGTTGTTCGCGCCGTAGGTGACCTTGCCCCAGTTCCAGTTGCGATAGCCGTATTCGTTGTTGCGACCTTCGAATAGGCGACCGAGACGAGCGCACCGAAATCGCCCCGGCGCTGCGAGAACAGGCCGACGAGGCGCGGGGTGACGCCACTGGTCTGGTCGTTGGTCTGTCCCTTCGCGGACAGGACGATCTTCTGGCCGGCATAGTCGAATGGTTTGGCGGTGAAGAGCTGCACGGTGCCGGCGATGCCGCCCTCGTCCTGGTTGGCGGCGTAGCTCTTCTGGACGCTCACGCGGTTGAACAGCTCGGAGGCGAACAGGCTGAAATCGAAGCCGCGGCTGCGGCTGACGTTGCTGCGATTGTCCATGCCGGAGGCGGTGTTGCCGAGCACTTCCATGCCGTTGAGTTGCGTGCGCGTGAAATCGGGGCCGAGGCCGCACAGGGCGATCTGGCGTCCTTCGCCGGTGTCGCGCGTGATGGCGACACCAGGCACGCTTGTTCGGGGCGGTCAAACGGATCGCCGTTGATCCGATCGGTCGCGTCGGCATCGGCAATGGGCGCCGGATATGACGGCATCACGCAACCTCGACGCTTGGGCGCCAAAACAAGAGGTCGGTACCGCTCCACCATCGCTGGCGAGGGTCGGGCGACGCGGTCAAGGATTCACGGTCTCGTCAAGCCTCATGGAAGACGGTCAGATCTGCTAAACGGTCACGAACGGGTCGCTGCACGTAATCCGGCCGGGTGCGTCGATCCGCCCCGATACCCGGCGCAGATAGTTCGGGACCGCCGCTGCGACGACGGTAATGTCGTACCATCCGAAGCTCTTGCTTAGCGGCCAGCTATGCCGTGCCTCGGTCAGCGGTGTCACAAGGGTCGTCGTGCCAACGCGTTCGGCACGCCCAACCAGCGTGTGGGTGCGCCGCCCATCGGGGAGAAGCACCGTCATTTCGGTAGGGGTCGGGTGCCAGACTAAGCCGGACAACGGCGCCGGATCGCCACGATTCCCCCTGTAATGACGGTGGAAGCCGTTCGGGCCAAGCACCCAAAGATCGTAGCGCCCAGCGCCGTCGAACGCCCAGCCCCCGTCCAGCGCACGGCCGGGTTCGACGGTGAAGCGGCGTGGCGCCTGGGTCAGGTTGGTCCGGTCATAAACGTGGAAGACCGCAGCCTGCGTGCCCTCGGCAGCGAACCGGAGTTGAATCCCGCCATCGGCGACCGTCTCGCCGACGGTCAAGGCATAAGGCAACGGGCGGGCGCGTCGAATGCCCGGTTCCTGCCAGGGAAGAGACATGCCGACCGGCGCCTGCGGGCTGACCTGCTTGGGGATCGTCGCGGCGCGCACGGCGTCGCCGCGCGGATCGGGCATGGCGGCAAACGGAGCGGGATCCGCGGTGGTGAAGTCGAACGCCGAAGTCAGGTCGCCGCACACTGCACGGCGCCACGGTGCGATATTGGGCTCGTGAAAATCAAACCGGCGTTCGAGGAAGCGGATCACCGACGTGTGATCGAACACCTGCGAATTGACCCACCCGCCCCGGCTCCATGGCGAAACCACATACATCGGCACGCGCGGGCCTAGCCCATAAGCCCGACCGCGATACGCGGGGAGATCGAGCGCCGCATCGCCCTTGCTCGGGTGGCGATGATAGCTGCCCTCGAGATCGACCGTTGACCCACCCATTACCGTACCGTCGTCGGCATGCGACGGTGGTGCCGGCGGCGGGACGTGATCGAAGAAGCCGTCATTCTCATCGAACATCACGAACAACGCAGTCCGCGCCCAGACCTTGGGGTCAGCGGTCAGCGCGTCGAGCACCTCGGCGGTATAAGCGGCACCTTGCGCGGGGCTCGATGGGCCAGGATGCTCCGAGCCCTTCGCCGTGGCGATGACGTACGACACTTGCGGCAAGCGGCCGGCGAGCACGTCGGTACGCAACACGTCGAGCCCGCGGGTCGTCAGCGCCCGCTCTCGTAAAGCGGCGTCCCCCGCCCCCCGGTGCGCATCGCGGAACGCAGCAAAGCCGACCAGCGGGTTGTCCGTGAAATTGTCGGCCATGTCCTGATATATGCGCCAGTCGATACCCTTCGCCTGCAATCGCTCGACGACCGTCGTCCAGCGATACGGTTCAGCATTGCCGCCGTTCTCGGGGAAGCTGTCGTGCGAATTGCCGATCGCCGGACCGCCCAGCGTGCCGCCGGGATCGTTGGTGCCGCTCCACAGGAACAAGCGGTTGGTGTTCGTGCCGGTCTGGACCGAGCAGTGATACGCGTCACAGACCGTGAATGCCTCGGCGAGCGCGAACTGGAACGGGATGTCCTCGCGCCGGTAATGCCCCATCGCGCGCTGGCTCTTGGCTTCGGGCCAGTGCGCCATCCGCCCCTCGTCCCAGCCGCGCTGCGCGTCGGGCCAGCTGTGCGGCGTGCCCTCCATCCGCATCAGGTCGAAATTGGTGCGCGTGGCAAGGTGGAACGGCAATACCGTACGCGCACCGCCGGGTGCGGTTCGGTCGCGCTGGTACCAGACCGGCGCAGGCTTCGTCGCGTCGAACGCCGAAGGAACGGGGATCGGCAACCGGTCCGCAAATCCGCGGACACCGCGCATCGACCCGAAATAATGATCGAAGCCGCGATTTTCCTGCATCAGGATCACGACGTGCTCGACATCCATGATCGAGCCCGTCTTCACGTCCGGCGCGATCGCCGCCGCCCGCGCGATCGCCGCGGGAAACGCAGAGAGCGCCGCACCGGTAAGGCTCGCACCGAGCAGCGTGCGACGAGAGAGATCGGTCATCGGGGCAATCCACAGGAGAAGAGCATGATCCGCAAACGTCGGCGGACCATGCCCGTTTCAGATCAGAAGTCGAGCGACAGCGACGCGGTCACGGTCCGCGGGGTGCCCAGGAACGCCGAGCCGCCATCGGCACTCGACAGATAGCGTTCGTCGGTCAAGTTGGTCGCCTGCACCGTGAACGACACGCCCTTAAGCTGCCCGCTCACCGCCTCCAGGTCGGCGCCGACATAGCCGCTCACCAGCGTGAAGCTACCGGCCTTGGCGACACCCTGCGTGTCGATGTTGCGATCGCCCACGAACTTGGTGGCGATGCCAGCCTTGAAGATCGACTTCTTATAGTCCGCCGAGACCACCCACATCGTGCGCGGCGAATTGATCACCTGCTGGCCGGGCGTCACGCCGACATCGGCATCCTGCGCGGCGTTGCCGGTGCCGATATAGGTCGCGTGGTTGTAGGTGAAGCTGCCCGACAGCGTCAGCGGTGGCAGCACTCGGTAGGCCAGCGCCGCTTCGATACCGCGGCTCTTCACCCCGCCGACGTTGAGATACACGCTGTCCTGCTGTTCCAGATAGTCGATCCCGGTGACAAGGTTCGACGAGATCGAGACGATCTGGTTCTTGAACTTGATGTCGTATCCGGTCAGCGACGCCTGGATCCGCCCGGTGTTATAGCGCGCCCCGATCTCGATGTTGTTCGCGGTTTCCGGCCGCAGGTTGCGGATCGTCTCGGGCGGCTGGCCGAGTGGGCCGTTGCCGATCGCGGCAAAGTTCTGCGAATAGCCGGCGAACAGTTCCATGCCCTGCAACGGTGTCGCATAGGTCAGGCCGGCGTTGATCAGCGGATCCGAATGCGACTGGATCGACGTCGCGCTCAGATTGCCGAGCAGTTCGGTCCGGCTCTGGTCGAGGAAGAACTGCTTGACGCCGAGCCGTGCGGTGACCGGCCCGTAGGTAACCGCATCCTCGGCATAATACATCACTTCGTCGAGCCCGTAGTCGGTGCTGAACTGGACGTAATACGGCGTGCCGTCGAAGGCCGGCCCGACCCGCGCGTTGGTGATCTTGTGCCAGTCGCGAAGCTGGTTGGCGCGGCTGTGCTCAAACCAGAAACCCGCGCGGAACTGGTTCTGGACCACGCCGAAGTCGTGTTGCCAGTCGACGTCGCTGGTAAAGCCCATGCGGTCGTTCTTGTAGTGGGTGTGGCGGTACGACATAACCGGGGTCGCGTTGGATGCGTAGCAGGTGGGCGAGTATTCCGCGGGCACACCGCTGGTTCCTACGCAACCGGCGGTCATCGTCGCGGCCGCGCCGGTGGGCGTGACGAAGTAGATCTTGCCGAGCGCATCGCTGCCGCGCACGGTCGGACCGCCGACATATTCGCTTTCCGGGTTGCCGGCGCCATCGTTGCGCGCGTCGACCAGATACGGCGGGGCGAAATCGCCGCGGCCGTGCATCCGGTGATAATAGCCCGCTGCCTGCAGCTTCACTTCGCCGATTTCGGTACGCGCCTTCAGATACCCGAAGAGGTTTTTCCGCAGCGCGCGCGATGTCGGGCGATAGGCCTGGTCGACATACGGCAGCCCGGTCCAGCTGTCGGTATACGCGTCGTGGTTCGGATCGTTCGCGAACTGAGCGGGCGATACGGACCCGAACTCGGATTCGTCCGCATCGTCGTACGAGACGAACCCGGTCAGGTCGACCGTACCGACGCGGCTGAGCACCTTGCCGTCGATATGATCGCGGCTCGTCTTGCCCGATCCGCCGATCCAGTCGCGGACCCGCGAGGTCGACGCGCTGAGATAAGCGGTGGTGTTGGGCGCGATGGTGCCGGTATCGCCGCGTACGTAGAATTTGCGCGCACCGAAATCACCCCCGGCGGCGGTCAAGCGCAACCGGCTGTCCGCGGTTGGATCGGAAGTCACGTAGTCCAGCGTCGCACCGAGCGCTTCGTTCGAGCGCGACGAGATGTCGGCGGTCCCTTGCGACACGTTGACGGTCTTGAGGTCGAGCACGTCGATATACCGATTGGCGCGCGATCCGCCGCCATAGCCCGAGCCGCCGTTCGGCATGCCGTCGATCGTCGAGCCGATCTGCTGGCCACCGCCACCGCCGCTGTTGAAGCCGCGGATGCTGATCGAGGTCGCCCAGTCGGACGATCCGAACGCGTCCCCCTCCGCGACGAATACGCCGGGCAGTTCGTTGATGACGTCGTTGACGCTGGCCAGCGCGGACTGGCGGTCGATCATCGCCGCGGTCACGCGCGTGTTGGCGAAAGCGGTCGATTGACCGGTCACGACGATCTCGTCGTTACCCGGCTGATCCGTATCACGAGACGGCGCCGCGGACGGTGTTACGGTCGTCTGAGCGCGCGCGGTCGTCGTCGCCGCGATCGCCAGGATCGCAGCCCCCATCATCCACTTGGTCATGTCGTCTTCCCCTTGCCACGGTCCGAGCATTGCCGGGCATCCTGTGACGCAGCCCTTGCAAGCGCCGTGTGACATGACTGTGACATCGTGTGGATATTGTTGGCATTTTGTGGCTTGTGCCCGACGGGAGATGCGGAGAAACAGGCCGGATGGGAGAAGCCGTGTGACGCAGTCGGATCGTATCGCCAGTCTGGTCGCATTGCTCGAAGCGCGAGGGTCGTGTTCGATCACGATGCTTGCCGATCATTTCGCGGTATCGGACGAGACGATCCGACGCGACGTGCGGCAACTCGAAGCGAGCGGTCGCGCGTACAAGGTGCATGGCGGGGTCAAGCTTCCCGACAATCGGCTCGAAGCGCCATACCGGTTGCGGATGCAGGCGCAGGCGGACGCGAAGCAGGCGATCGCCCGCCGTGCCGCGACGCTCATCGAAGACGGCATGACCGTGTTGATCGACTCAGGCACCACTTCGTGCTGGGTCGCGCGCGCGCTCGCTGATCGCCGGAGATTGACGATCGTCACGAACAATCTGGAGGTTGCTAGCGACATGCTGGGTCGCGACGGGATCCGCGTCTTCCTGGCCGGGGGTGCGATCAATGTCGACTACCGCGCAACATTCGACGAGGAGGCGATCCGCTATTCGCGCCGGTTCGCGCCGGACGCGACGATCCTGTCGATGGGCGCGATCGAGGCGAAGCGCGGCCTGATGGACTTTGAACCCGACGAGGCGGCGTACAAACGGGCGCTGCTCGACGGTGCGCGCCGAGTGATCGTCGTTGCCGACGCGGAAAAATTCGACCGCCCCGGCACCGTCCATGTCGCCGACTTCACGCAGATCCATGACCTCGTCACTGACCTGCCCGCGCCGCCGGTGATCGCGGAGGCTGCGACACGCGCCGGTGTCCGGCTGCACCTCGCCTGAGCACCCTCACCGCGCCGGCGGGGGGCGAACGAACCAGAGCGCGGATACGAACGTCAGCACCAGCAACGCGGCACCGGTCAGCACACCCGCATCGAGAAACAACCCCAGCCAGTCACGCCCCGGGGTGGTCGCACTTCGCATGAGCAACAGCCCGATGCTCCCCGAATAGCCGAACGCATCCGCCAGATAGATCAGGAAGCCGGCCGTACCCGGCGAAGGGCTCGCGGCCATGATACGGTCGAACAGGATCGCGCTGAACGGGGCATAGGCCAGGTAGATACCGATGCCGGTCAGGATCATGCCGGTCACCGGGCCGATCGCCCCTGCGCGCAAGGCCAACATCGATCCCGCCAGGATCGCGGCTCCCGCCACGATGACGCCGTGGATCGTGATCACCGCATACCGATTGTCACGCACCAGCCCCAGCATGGCCAGGCCAAGCAACACGATCACCGTGACCGGCACCTCGGTCGCGACATAGAGCGCGGGCGTTGCCGGATGATCGAGCGCGGTCCACAGTTCGGGTGCGAAATTGTCACGCAGGTCACGCAGCGCCGCCAGCATCGTGTAGCCCGCGACCAGCGCCGTCACCGGTACCCAATGCCCTCGCAGATAGGCACGCCGCGCTACCGCATCCATTGGCCCGCGCACGCCTCTTGCCTCGGAGTCCGCGACGTCCGGCGGTAAGGATCGCGCTAGCGCCGCCATGCCCGCCAGCAGCAACGGCGTGAAGATCAGCCCCGTCAGCGCCGGCATCCAGAACGCGCTGACGCCGTGCTCCAGCAACAGGCTGCCGACCGATCGCGTCACGCCCGACGACAGGATGAAGCTCGCGGTCAGGATAGACGCAAGCACCTCTGAGTTGCGCCGTCCCTCCAGATAACTGAACACCAGCCCCCAGATCATCCCGAGCGGCAAGCCGTTCAACAGCATCGCCAGCGGGCCAAGCCGGGCGGGCAACAGCGCGAGCAGCAGCAGCGCCACCCACGCCGCACCAATCAGCGACAGGATCAGGCGGGTGCGATGCTCGGGCCGATGGACCGAGACGACATGGACCCCGATCATCTTCGACACCGCATAGCCAACCGCCTGCGAAAGGATCAGCGCCGTCTTGTAGTCGATCCCGGCGATCACCGCCGGTACACCGTCGAAGCCTGCCGCCGCGATCGGCTTGCGAAACCCGTACATCGCAAAATACACGCAGAACGCGGCGATCCCCGGCATGATCGTAACTAGCTTGGCCCGGAGGGGTCTTGTCGACTGCGGGCACCACCAGTTCACCGGCAATCGCTATGCCAAATAGGTTTCACCGCCATGACACAATCCTGTCGATCAACAGAATCCATGCGCACATGCCGCACCAAGTGAGACCGTCACCCGGCTTCGTAGTGCCTTCCGCCGCCTGCCACCGGTCGCTCGTTCAGGGTCCACCAATCGACATCAGAGCGCTTGTAGATGCGCGGTTACGTGGCGATCGCCGACAACGGGTGTGTCGCGCTTGACGTGACGTAGCCGGTCGCACTCCCGATCGCCTGGCCGGGTTTCGCACCGGCGCTGGTTCCCAACTCCGATGATTCGTTGATCGCTAGAAAGACTGCTATCCGAGCGCTCCGCGGTGCCAGGTTACGGCAATACCATTATCTGCTATCACCCGGATCGATGCGTAGGCTCCTGCCCCTCCTTGCTTGTCTGATGCTTGTCCTGACCGCCTGGGTCGGGGTGGCGCATGCGGCTGAAGTCGGCGGATGCATCGAAACGAGCCAGTACCAAGCCGGTTCGCACGTCGACGATGACGGAAAACTGATCACGGCCGACGCCGACAAGGGGTATCCACACCATCATGGCAGCTGCCACGCGCATCACATGAGCGCGCCGGATGCTAACTCGCTCGCCGGTAGGGCTGGCCCGACCTGCTCCACGCTCGCGACCACGGCGGACGCTACGCTCGTGGGCCGGGACGCCGACACCGCTTTGAGACCGCCGCAAGCCTGACATGTCGATTGGGTGCGCCGTGCGCGCCCGCGTCCACATCGTCAGGAGCATCCCAATGCATCGCATCATCGCGGCCGTCATGGCCGCCGGGTCCTGCGCATCGTCGCTGCAGGCCCAGACCCGTCCGTCGGTCTTGGCGGAACCGGTCCTTACGCTCGCCGACGCGCTTGACCGCGCCGGCGCGTCGTCGCCCTTCCAGGATGCCGCGTCCGCCGGCGTTCGAGCCGCCAAGGCACAGCGCCAGGTCGCGGCGCTTCGGCCGAACCCGTCGATCGTCGCCGAGACCGAGAACGTCGCGGGGTCCGGGATCTATCGGGGCCTGCGCTCGTCCGAAACGACGTTGGGGTTGGCGCTGCCCCTGGAACGCGGCGGCAAGCGGCAGGCCCGGATGGCACTCGCCGATGCGCAGATCGGCCGCGCAGGTATCGCAGCAGAGATTGCGCGCGCCAACCTCCGACTGCGGGTCACGCAGGCATACGTCGTCGGGGTAGCCGCGCAACGTCGTGTAGCGGTCGCGCGCGATCAGGTCGGGATTGCCGCCGAAGTGCTCCGCGCCGCCAAGGTGCGGGTGCAGGCGGGGCGCGCCTCACCACTGGAGGAACAGCGCGCAGACGTTGCGCGCCTTGCGGCCGAGGGCGCCTTGGAACGGGCGGACCGTTCAGCCGCCGTTGCCGGGACGAACCTTGCCCGGCTTATTGGAATGCCGGTCGGCGCGCTCGACGACTCCTGGTTCCAGCAGGTGGACGCGCTCGGCCCCGTCCAGCCATCCGGTTCGACGGGCACACTCATCGCCGCGGCAGCCCGCGCGGATCTAGACACCGCGACCGCGCAGGTGCGGCTCGCGCGAAGCCAGCGCGTACCCGACTTGACGCTCAGCGCCAGCGCCCGACGGCTCGAGCAGACCAACGACACCGCCGCCGTCTTTGGCGTCTCGATCCCACTAACCGTCTTCAACGGCGGACGATCTGCGGTTGCGGTTGCCGACGCGCAACGCGACCAGTCGGATGCGCTGCACCGCGTGGCGTTGCTCGATGCCGAGCAGGACATCGCCACCACGCAGGCCGAGGCGGCAAACGCCGCGACCACAGCGCGCAACGCGACCGGGCCTGCGCTCTCCGCGGCCGTGGAGGCCGCGCGGATCGCGCGGATCGGCTACCGTGAAGGCAAGTTCGGGCAACTCGACCTGCTCGACGCCGAACGCACGCTTCTCGACACACGGACGGCCGCGATCGACGCGCTTGCCGCCTATCACGACGCACGTGCGCGCCTCGAACGGCTGACTGCCGAAGCGCCGATTGCCAGGGACACCGACCGATGAACCGCACGATCTTGCGCGCGATCGCGCCTGCCGCTGCTGCCTTGGCATTCGCAGGCTGTGGCCCCTCCCCCGACACGGCGCCCGCAGCGAACGCTACGGCGAACGAGGACCGAGAGATGACTTCCGGCGATCCCACGGTCGTGACCCTGTCGGCGCAGCAGATCGCCGACGCCGGTATCGAGGTCACGCGCCCGACCGTCGGCGGCGTCACCGGCGCGATCGAATTGCCCGCGACGATCGAGGGCGATCCGCAGGGCGTGCAGGTCGTGGCCGCGCCGATCGGCGGCCGGCTGGTCTCGCTCACCCGCAACCTCGGCCAATCGATCGGCCGTGGCGAGACGCTGGCGATCATCGAGAGCCGCGAAGCAGCGTCGCTCAATGCCGAGGTCGAGGCGGCCGGTGCACGGTCCGCACTCGCCCAGTCGACTCTCCGCCGCGAACAGCGACTGTTCGCCGAGCGCGTGTCGCCCGAGCAGGACCTGGTCGCAGCCCGCACCGCCGCGACCGAGGCCAACATCGCGCTCCGACTCGCGCGACAGCAACTGTCGGCCACGGGTGGCGGAGGCGGCGCGCTGAACCGCATCGCGGTACGCGCGCCGATTTCGGGCCAGGTGATCGCCCGGTCGGCTACGCTCGGGCAACAGGTCGCGGCCGACGCCGAAATCTTCCGCGTCGCCAACCTCGCCAAGGTGTCGGTGACGATGTCGCTCGTTCCTGCGGATGCCGGTCGCGTAAGGCCGGGTGCACGCGTCGAAGTCACGTCCGCCGGCCGCCGCCAGGACGGCCGCGTTACCTTCGTCTCGCCGATCCTCGACGAAACCACCCGGCTCGTCCCCGTGATCGCGACGATTGACAATGCGGGCGGCGTCTGGCGCGTCGGCGAGAATGTCGGCGTGTCGGTTCTGCTGCCCGCGAGCGGGGACCGTAGCGTCGCCGTGCCCTCGGCTGCCGTGCAGATGATCGGTGACCGGCCACACGTCTTCGTCCGCACCGCGACCGGCTTCCGGGCGACGCCGGTGACTCTTGGTCGCACCAATGGCGGCGCGGTTACCGTGACCGCGGGCCTGAGCGGCGAGGAGCGCATCGCCTCGACCAACTCGTTCACGCTCAAGGCCGAACTCGGCAAGGGCGCGGCGAAGGACGAGGACTAGGCCATGCTGTCTCGTATCGTAACGCTCGCCGTCGAGAAGCGCTGGCTCGTCCTCCTGCTGACGCTCGCCGCCGCGCTCGCCGGAATGTTCGCCATCCAGCGGCTGCCGATCGACGCCGTCCCCGACATCACCAACAACCAAGTCCAGATCAACGTACGCGCACCCGCACTGTCGCCCGACCAGATCGAGAAACAGGTCGCCTTCACCGTCGAGACCGCACTCACCGGCATCCCCGGCCTCGACTACACGCGGTCGCTGAGCCGCAACGGCTTCGCGCAGGTCACCGCGGTGTTCGACGAGAAGACCGACATCTACTTCGCGCGGTCGCAGGTGGCGGAGCGGCTGCGCACCGCCGAGGAGGACCTGCCGGACGACGTGGTGCCCGAGATGGGGCCTATCGCCACGGGTCTCGGCGACATCTTCATGTGGACGGTCGAGTACCGCGAGCTCGACCAGGTCCGCCACCGCAACGGCGAGCCCGGCTTGCAAAAGGACGGCAGCTACATCACGCCGGAAGGCGACCACCTCGTCAGCGAACCCGACAAGGCGACGTATCTGCGCACGGTGCAGGACTGGATCGTCACGCCGCAGCTGAAAAGCAGCGCGGGACTTGCGGGGGTCGACAGCCTCGGCGGCTATACCAAGCAGTATCTCGTCGTCCCCGATATCCAGCGAATGGCGGCGATGAAGATCACGCTCCAGGACCTCGCTACCGCGCTCGAACGCAACAACACCAGCGCAGGCGCCGGCATCGTCGACCGTAACGGCGAAGGCCTCGCGGTCCGCGCCGACGGTCGGATCCGCAACGCCGACGAGCTCGCACGCACCGTGGTCGCGACGCGCGAAAGCGTGCCGATCCTGCTCAGCCAGATCGCCACCGTCCGCACGGGCCAGGCATTGCGGATGGGCTCCGCGTCGGAGAACGGCCACGAGGTCGTCGTCGGTACCGCGGTCATGCGGATCGGCGAGAACAGCCGCACCGTCTCGACCGGCGTCGGCACGCGGCTGGAGCAGATCGGCCGCGCGCTTCCCGTCGATGTCGTGGTGAAGCCGGTGCTCAACCGCACCGAACTCGTCAATTCGACGATCGCGACCGTCGCCCGCAACCTCGCCGAGGGCGCGGTACTGGTCATTGTCGTACTGTTCGTGCTGCTCGGCAATTTCCGCGCGGCGCTGATCGCCGCGCTGGTGATCCCGGTCACGATGCTGCTGACGAGCATCGGCATGCTGAAGGCCGGGGTGTCGGCGAACCTGATGAGTCTCGGCGCGCTCGATTTCGGGCTGATCGTCGACGGCGCCGTCATCATCGTCGAGAATGCGCTCCGCCGCCTGGGTGATGCGCAACATGGTCGCAGCGAGCCATTGCCGTTGCGACAAAGGCTCGACCTGGTCGCGGCATCGGCGCGCGAGATGATCCGCCCTTCGGTCTACGGCCAGGCGATCATCATCCTCGTCTACGCGCCGCTGCTCACCTTCACCGGCGTCGAGGGCAAGATGTTCGAACCGATGGCGCTGACCGTCATCATCGCGCTCGTCTTCGCCTTCGTCCTGTCGATGACGTTCGTCCCCGCGGCGATCGCCGTCACGCTCAGCCGGCCCGTCGACGAGAAAGAGAGCCGGATTATTGACTGGCTGCGCCGACGCTACGAACCGGGTCTCGGCAACGCGATGCGCCGCCCGAGCATCACGCTGGGCATAGCCGTCGGCGCGCTGGCGCTGGCGGGCGTCGCCTTCACCACGCTTGGGCAGGAATTCCTGCCGCAGCTCGACGAGGGCAACATCCTCGTCCAGGCGGTCCGCATCCCCGGCACCTCGGTCGACCAAAGCCAGGCGATGCAGTTCCAGGTCGAGAAGCTGCTCGCGCGCCAACCCGAAGTCCGCTTCGCCTTCTCGCGCACCGGCACGTCCGAGATCGCGAGCGATCCGATGCCGCCGAACGCCACCGACACCTTCGTCATCCTGAAGCCGAAGGCGGAATGGCCCGACCCGAGTCTCGCCAAGGAAGCGCTCGTCGCGCGGATGGAGCGACAACTCTCGGCGCTACCGGGCAACGCGTATGAGATTACGCAGCCGATCCAGATGCGCTTCAACGAACTGATCGCGGGCGTGCGCGGGGATATCGCGGTCAAGATCTTTGGCGACGATTTCGGCGGGATGAACGCGGCCGCCGACCGCATCGCCGCGGTTTTGCGCACGACCCGCGACGCGGTGGATGTCCGCGTCGAGCAGACCGAGGGCCTGCCGATGCTCGACATCCGCCCGAACCGCATGGCGATGTCGCGCATCGGCGTCACCGCGGGCGACGTGCAGGACACCGTGGCCGCAGCGATCGGCGGACGCGAGGCCGGCATGATCTTCGAGGGCGACCGGCGTTTCCCCGTCGTGATACGCCTGTCCGAAGCGTCGCGATCGGACCTTACCCTGGTGGCGCAAATCCCCGTCCCGACGTCGGCAGGCGGTTTCGTGCCGCTGTCGACCGTCGCCGACATCGCGGTCGTCGATGGACCCAACCAGATCAGCCGCGAGAACGGCAAGCGCCGCGTGGTCGTCCAGGCCAACGTCCGCGACCGCGACGTCGCCGGCGTAGTCGCCGACGCGCGTGCGGCGATCGATACGCAGGTGACGATGCCGCCCGGAACCTATGTCGAATGGGGCGGGCAGTTCGAGAACCTCGCCTCCGCACGCGACCGCCTGATGCTCGTCGTGCCGGTCTGCTTCGCGGTCATCATGCTGCTGCTCTACGGCGCGCTCGGCTCGGTCCGCGATGCAGCGATCGTGTTCACCGGCGTGCCGCTCGCGCTCGTCGGCGGCGTGCTTGCGCTCGTGGCTCGAGGGATGCCGTTCTCCGTCTCCGCCGCGGTCGGGTTCATCGCGCTCTCGGGTATCGCCGTGCTCAACGGGCTGGTGATGGTCTCGTCGATCCACGACCTGATGGCACGCGGCATTGGCAGGGTGCGGGCCGCGCACGACGGCGCGCTCGCCCGGCTTCGGCCGGTGGCGATGACCGCGCTCGTCGCCAGCCTCGGTTTCGTACCGATGGCTCTGGGACATGGAACTGGCGCCGAGGTGCAGAAACCGCTCGCGACCGTGGTCATCGGCGGGCTGATCTCGGCCACGCTGCTGACGCTGTTCGTCCTGCCGACGCTTTACGCCCGCTTCGGTGGATGGACGGCGTCCGAGGAGTCGACATGCGGGAACTAGAGCGGGTGGACGAGCTACATGGCGGTTAGCACGATGACCCATACCCGGACGTTCGCGGGCGCTCGCTTTCTCCCAGGTTTTGTCATTCGTCTATGGACATCAATTCTCGAAGTCCATGTTTGCGACGATCGCTTCGATCGGTTGCCGGATCACCTGCAACGCGATAGATCGTCCCCTGCTGACCTGATCCGTTAGATTGGTCCAGCATGATCACGTCGGTGTCCCGAGAGGGACTTAAAAGGGAACGCGGTGAGGATGGTTCGCCGTTCGAAGCCGAGGCTGTCCCTGCAACTGTAAGCGGCGAGCGCGATGCATATCGCTCCTTTCTTGAACGGAAGGGGCAGCCACTGGGCCAAGCGTGATGTCACGCACGGCCTGGGAAGGCCGTGCATCGTGTGACGACCCGTGAGCCAGGAGACCTGCCGGCGTCTGGTCGCTCTTGCCTGGCCCAGGGGGTGGCCGCGGCACGGTACTCCGTCGAGCGACGACGTGTGCGGTGAGGACCGCACGGGCATGCGTGTCGGTCGCGATGGCGTCCGGCTGGCGCGGATGCCGGCCGTTCGCGGGAGGTCCTTGCCGGGTTCGCTAGACGCTCCGGGGAATTACCGTAATGCCGTTCCTGACATCTCGCCTTCGCGGTCGTGGTGGCTTTGCTGTCGCCTTTGTTCCCGGCATCTCTCAACGCTCGGTCCACGCCTGCCTCGGCCAACGAAGACATCCTGGTCGTGGGACTGCATGCCACGACACGCTCACCACGCCAAACGCGGCCGGCGGCAACCGGCGCCTCGCTCCACTCGATCTCCCCGCGACGATGCTGGCCATAGAAGACGATACGGTTCGCGCGCGCGGGGACATGTCAGTGATCGAAGCGGAGAGCCGGGCACTTGGCGTCAGCAACGCCGACAACCCCGGCAATGGTGGCACTGCACTATTCAATACGCAGCGGACAAAACGCAAAGGCGGGACCGGCGACGCCTCGCAGGGCTGCTCCCAACTCGCGTTTGGCGCAGGGGGACCGGTCACCGAGCACCTAGCCTCTCGCATGGATGGCAGCCACCGCCAATCCGATGACTATGCCGATCAAGGCCAGTCGCGCAGCTATCTGTTATCAGGCATGCCGGACGTTCCCAGTCCGTACAACACTCAGCAATGGGCGCTCGGCCGTGCCCTCTTCGCCGAAGTTTCGCTTCGTGTCGGCTATTAACGCCGTGAGGCGGTCGGCGCCTGGCAAGACTGCGCGGCGCTGGCTCTACCTGGTCCATCGCTGGATCGGCATTGCCAGTTGCCTGTTCTTCGCCATGTGGTTCCTGTCCGGGCTGGTGATGCTCTACGTGCCCTATCCCTCCCTGTCGCCAGCTGAAAAGCAGGCTGGGAGCGAGGCAATCGATTGGGCAGCGGTGGACGTACTGCCCCCGCTTGAAAATGGACGGCTACCCCAGGAGCTGTTGCTCGACATGCGCGACGGCACGCCAGTCTGGCGCATCGCTAAGTGGAATGGATCGCGCACGACAATCACAGCCCATCAGGGGGCAGTTCTATCGCCGGTCGACGCGCCGTATGCCGCCCGGGTCGCCGGTCGCTTTGCACACGCAGCGATCGAGCGCGTCGATCAGCTCGTACTCGATCAGTGGACGGTTGCTGGTGGCTTTGACCGACATCGGCCGGTCTGGAAGGTCACGCTCGCCGACGCGTCCCGCACAGAGGCCTATGTGTCCTCGACCACCGGCGCCGTGGTGCAAGTAACGACCCGCTCCGTGCGGCTCTGGAACTGGCTTGGTTCGGTGCCGCACTGGCTTTATCCGACGGTGCTGCGACAGGATCAAACGGCTTGGCGTCAGGTCGTGCTCTGGGTGTCCGGCCCCTGCATCGCCGCGGCGGTCGCGGGGATGTGGATCGGCATCTTGCGGACCCGCATCGGCGCACGCCGCTTCAAGGGCGCACGGATGACGCCCTACGACGGCTGGATGCTATGGCATCATGTCGCTGGGCTGGTGGGCGGTGTCTTTCTGATCACCTGGATCTTCAGTGGGTGGCTGTCGGTCGACCCAGGTCGTCTATTTGGTGGGACAAAGCCGGACGAGGCGGCGATGCGTGTCTATCAGGCATCCGATCCGATGCCGGTCTTGTCGATCGAGCGGCTACGCGTCGTGGGCGTCGGCGCAGTATCGGCGCGTCTGACCCACAATGCCGGGATCCCGCTCGTGCTGCTGGCGTATCGTGGTGGCCAGCGAGCCACGCTGGATGCAGCGACGCTGATGCCGTCACGCCCTCGCCCACAAGCCATCGTGGCTGGGGCGCGTCGCTTGGCAGGCTCCGCGCCGCTACTTTCGGTCGATCGACTGGCGGCGCCCGATGCATATTGGTACGCCGTCGGGACGTTGCCGCGTCTACCCGTGTTGCAGCTGCGGTTCGCAGATCCGGCGCAGACCTGGTTCTATATCGATCCTGCTACCGGAGAAATTCTCAGGACCGTCGATAAGCGACAGCGGGTGTACCGCTGGGTATTCGACCTCCTCCACAAATGGGATCTGAACGTGCTGACGCTGCACCGGCCAGCCTGGGATGGGCTGATCTGGCTGTTCTCCATCGCGGGCGTGTTGACGTCGATAAGCGGCATTTGGCTAGGATGGAAAAGGCTCAGGCGATGACGGGGCGATCCAGTTGCAGACATTCGCAGGTAACGTTCCGCCGTCCTATCACGGTCATTCGGTGATCAGATCTGCGCGGAACGGCCGACGAGCGAGGCGGCACGAATATCGGGTTCGGACAGCGACGTGGTCGACCGCAACCGGATGGCCTCCGGACGCTGGAGTATCCCGCCGACTACGGCCGCAGAGAACGCATCGTCGACAATGTGCGAACTCTTCTGGACGGGATCGACGACCATCGCCGGAAAATACTGTCAGTCGACGAATGAGGAACACGACTTCTGGTGTTCACGTCCCACTGCGCGGGAGTTGGCTCAAGCCAGGCCTGTTCGCGGCAGTTTGAAATATGGAATATCGATTATCTCTCCGCGGTAGCTAAATACGGGCTCGGGCGTTCGTGACGGCATGAGCGCCACCCTGCTATCGATCCGCGACCAGACCAAGATCAGCATCGTTCGGCAAGTCCGGACGCTGTTCAATGACCAGGCACGCGGCGAGGAGCCCGTGGAGCGAAGCGGAGATGCACTTTTTCCCCCAGATTCCATGGTCTGGCGCGTACACGGCGACGTTGTCAGCATGATGGTAGGCGGCGTTTCCGCACTGCTGCTCCAGATGCTGCATCCTGCGGTCCTAGCAGGGGTTTGGGACCATTCGAACTTCCGAACCGATATGCTCGGCCGGCTGCGGCGCACCGCGCGATTTATCGCCGCCACGACCTATGGTGGGCGCACGGACGCCGAGGCAGCTATAGCGCGGGTCCGCGCGGTCCATTCGCACATCGGCGGTGCGCTTCCCGACGGTACGCCCTACCGTGCCGACGACCCAGGTTTATTGGCGTGGGTCCATTTATCCGAAGCATGGTCCTTCCTGGCGGCTTGGCAACAATATGGAGATCGTCGACTGACGCCTGCACAGGAGGATCTTTACTACGCAGAGTTCGCGACCATAGGCACTGCTTTGGGTGCTGCCGCCCTCCCGCGGAACCGAGCGGGCACCAATCAGGCACTTCGTGCAATGCAGCCTGCGTTGATTGCAGACGGTCGCACGCGCAAGGTCGCGCGATTGGTACTTCATCAGACGCCGGGCAACCCTCTGGCAATACCGCTTCAACGAACCATCGCGCAGGCAGCGGTGGACCTTCTCCCGGACTGGGCACGTCGAATCCATGGTCTGCGTGCTTCGCCGGTATTCATGAAACCAGCCGTTCGATCCGGGACGCGACAGATGGCGAAAACGTTGCGCTGGGCCTTCGACGGTAGCTGAACCAGAAAATCTGTTGTGGACGTTCGCGCGCGCCGTCGCGCTTCGTAGTTTCAGACACCCATTCACCTTCGTGCCATTACGCTTTCGGTGCTTGACCTATGGTGATGAGGGCCGTGACGGGGGTGAAGCGGTCCGCGCAATCGGATCTTCACCACTACGCTCGCATGCGCTTGCCGCACGATCCGGATAATCCGCCCCCTCCAGTTCCAGTGTCGCCAGGCCAATGTCGCACCAGCCGTTTCGCCAGATACTTCACCCGATTATTCGCTACGGTTATTAAAGCTGTCACATTGCGCGTCCAACGGCTTCTCTTCGAACAGGGCTGGGACGAACAGATGACCAAATTTGGCTTGCGTACGGGTTGCGCCTTTATCGCGCTGAGCATCGCGGCGCAGTCGCCGGCGTGGGCGCAGACCGCCCCTGCCACGTCGCCTGCCGACACAGTCCCGGGAGCAACCGGTCCCGACGCCGCAGCACCTGACGCCGGCGGCGGCGACATAATCGTCACCGGGTCCGCTCGCCAGCAGCGCCGCTTCGACGTGTCCTATGCGGTCAACTCGCTCAGCAACGCCGACATCCAGAAGCTTGCGCCGATCAACTTCGCCGACCTGCTCGGCAAGCTGCCCGGCTTCGCGGTCGAGAATACCGGTGGCGAGGTCCAGAACATCATCCGCCTGCGCGGTCTGCCGAGCGACGGCGGGCTCGTAACGTTCCAGCAGGACGGCCTGCCGCTGTTCCACGAGAATGACGGCAATTTCTTCCGCGGCGACAGCATCAACCGGTTCGACCTGATGACGCAGCGCGTCGAAGTCGTGCGCGGTGGTCCTGCCCCGGTCTATGCGAGCTATGCCGCCGCGATCGTCAACAACATCACCGTCTCGGGCACCGATACGACGCGCGGCAAGGCCCAGGTAACGCTCGGCGACACCGGCCTCTACCGGCTCGACGGGTATCAGGCGGGGCCGATCGACGATTCGACCTATTACGCGATCGGTGGATTCCTGCGCCGTCACGACGGCTACCGCGACAATGGCTTCCCGAACGATCGCGGCGGCCAGATTCGCGGCAACATCAAGCACGACTTCAGCAACGGCTCGCTGCGGATCTCGGGCAATTACCTGAACGATCACAACGTGTTCTATTTGCCGATCCCGACCGCGGATCCGCGCGATCCGACCAAGTCGCTCAACCAGTATATCGATTTCTTCAGCGGCACGATGAACTCGCCCGCATTGCGCAACGCGAACATCCGGTTCCGCGAAGCCGACGGCACGACGCGCAACGTCGCCGCCGATCTCGGCAATGGGCGTCACACCCAGTTCGGCAATGTCGGCTTTCAGTACGACGCCGATTTCGACGGCTGGAAGGTCGCCGCGAAGGGCGGCGTCAGCGTCGGCAAGCTCCATTTCAATGCGCTGTATTCGACCAGCAACCCGTCGGACGCCAACAAGTATGCCAATGCGACCAGCGGGGGAATTGGCACCCCAACCAACCTGGATAACGCGCGCAAGGCGTTCGGCGCCGGCGTTACCCGGCTCGGCTACGCGATCGCCGGGACCAACGGCGCCGAAGTCTACGACCCGAATTCCGCGTCCGGCCTTGTCGTCCCCGCCCAGTTCCGCGACGTCGTCTCGAAATATTATTCGACGCAAGGCGACCTGAGCGTCACGCGGTCGATCGCGACCGGGTTCGGCACGCACGATCTGCGCGTCGGCGTGTATGGCAGCCTGTACGGCGAGACCAACGAGGTCGCGTACCAGGACTATCTGCTCGAGGTGAAGGGCAAGCCGCGGACGCTCGATCTGATCGCGTACAACGCCGCGGGCCAGGCTGTCGGTTCGGTCACCGACAACGGCGTGCTGAAATACACGTCCACGCTCAACCGCGGCAATACCGATGCGTCGATGTACGCGCTCTACGCCAATGACACGTGGGAAGTGCTGAAGGGCCTGACGATCGATGGCGGCATCCGTCACGAACGCTACAGCTTCAGCGGATATGCGTTTGAAACGACGTCGGCCAATCTCGGCGACCCGAAGACGCTTGCCGACGATGGCGTACGCGCGTTCACCGGCAAGATCATCAACGGGAAGCTGAGCCCGAGCATCACCAACTGGACCGGCGGCCTCAACTACGACGTCACGAAGCATTTCGGCGCCTATGCGCGCGCGTCGCATCTCGAGACGCCGCCATCGACGCAGGTGACGTACCAGATCAACCCGACGATCATCACGTCGAAAGCGAACCAGTACGAGGTCGGTCTCAAGGCTGCATTCGGCCGGTCCTATCTGTACCTGATCGGCTTCTATACGCGCTACAATCCGCTAAACGCGTCGTTCGTCGCGCTCGACCCGGTCACCGGCCGCAACGACCAGTCGGTGCCGTTTGTTGGCAAGGCTGAGATCAAGGGCATCGAGATCGACGGCAACCTCGCGCTGCCATATGGCTTCGCCGTGACCGGCGCGCTGACGATCAGCGATCCGCAGTATAAGAGCCTCGTCAACGCCAACGGCGCGAGTGCGGGCGACGTCGAGGGCAACCAGATCGTCCGCGAACCCAAGGTCTACGGCAACATCCGCCCCTCGGTCGACTTCGACGTCTCGGGCAATTCGGTGCAGGTGTACGGACGCTACGAATATACCGGCAAACGCTATGTCGACTTTTTCAACAACACCGCCCTGCCCTCCTACCAGACGGTCGGCGCGGGGATCACGCTGACGCACGACACGTGGCAGATGCAGGTCGTCGGCGACAATCTGTTCAATGTCAAAGGCCTCACCGAAGGCAATACACGTACCGACCTGCTGAGCGGTCAAGGCACCGCGGACGCGATCTACGGCCGTCCCAACTTCGGCCGCAATGTCCGCCTCGTGGTCAGCAAGTCCTGGTGACGGGGTTGCGCTTAATGATGGCGGCGCTGGCGATGACCGCGGCGGCACCGGTATGGGCCGAGACCCCTGCACCGATGGCGGTGGCGGACAGTGTCGTCGACACGCTGTCGGAACGGCTGTTTCCGATGCTCGGCGCGCTGGGGCGTTTGCCTGCTAATGCGCTAGATACGCGGGCGCGACGGATTGCCGCGTGCGGCGATGTGCCTGCCTGCGTGGTCGAGGCGACGGTCTGGACCGACCAGGACCGGGCGATCATGGCGAAGTTGGCGACACTTGGCGTTCTGCGATCGATGAAGTCGAATGCGGACTTGCCGGTGGCGGTGGCGCTCGACCAGGAACTGGACGGGGTGAACGTCGTGTTGCGCGTCTATGGCCTTGGCTTGGCCGGACGCTATCCGAAGATCGACGGACCGATCTTCGCGACCGGCACGCCGTTCTTCGCTGACAGCGTGAAGGTCGCGATCGATACCGCACGTGCCGCCTCCGATGCGCCGCCCGCGACCATCGCGGCGAGCGTGCGGCTCGCGGTGGCGTTGCTGGATGCTAACGATGCGGTCGCCGCGACGCGGTTCGAACCCCTCGATCAGCGCGAGAATGCGGGCGCGCGTGCGCTGGCGGCGCGGACCGACTGGAAGGCGTTCCGCTATTCGCTGCTGATCGTGCCCGGCGTCGGCCCCGAAGATGTCGGCACTGCGCTCAGCCCGCGCAGCAAGCTCCACGCGCTGCTCGCGGTACAACGCTATCGCCAAGGCCTCGCGCCGTTCATCCTCGTCTCGGGCAGCGCGGTGCATCCGCGCGGCACGCGGTTCGTCGAGGCGGTCGAGATCCGGCGCGCGCTGGTCGAGCGCTATGGTATCCCTGCCGATCGAGTGATCCTGGAGCCCTATGCCCGGCACACGACGACCAACCTGCGTAATGCGACGCGGCGGATGGTGGCGCTGGGCATTCCGCTCGATCGGCCGACGCTGATCGTGACCGACGCCGAGCAGAGCAAATATATCGAGAGCCAGACCTTCTCGGATCGCAATCGTACGGAGCTGGGGTATTTGCCGGGTGCGGTTGGGCGGCGGCTATCGCCGTACGACCTCGAATTTCGGCCGTCGCGGCTATCGCTGCGACAGGATCCGCGCGATCCTCTCGATCCATGAGGCAGTATTTCTCGCACGCATCTGAGATGCACGCTCGCACCACCACCCTGGCGAAGGCCGGGGCCCAATTGGGGGACGACTGTAACAGCGGATCGCGCTCCGTTACGCCGACCTTTCCAATTGGGCCCCGGCCTTCGCCGGGGTGGTCGAGGAGCGGATGGCTGAGCTACCTGCTCTGCCTCGGCCTTCTCCTCACCCCGACCGTCCTCACCGCGCAAGAAACCCCCGCAGACCTCGTCGACCCGTTCGTCGGCACGCTCGCGGACTTCGGACAGCTCTCCCCCGCCGCGGTCGCGCCGTTCGGGATGATGCAGCTCGGCCCCGATACCAGTCCGGCCAACCACGCGGGCTATGATCACGCGGCAACCACGCTGCTTGGCTTTTCGCATACCCGCGGTGTCGGGGTCGGCTGCGGTGGTGCCGGCGGCGACCTGATGATCTCGCTGCGCTATGCCGGCGCCAGCGGTCCCGCGCTGATCGACAAGCGCAGCGAAACAGCACGGCCCGGCGTCTACCGTGTCCGCTACGATAACGGCATCCTCGCCGAGATGGTGGCGACGCGGGGTGCGGGCGTGCTGCGCTTCACCTTGCCTCGCGCCGGCGCGGTCGACCTGCGGATCGACCCGCGACACAGCTATTCGAAACGGCTGGCAGCCAGTTGGACGAGCCTGACCAGCGACGATGTCCGCGCCGATCTCGTTGCCGGCACGGTCTGCGATCAGGGCGCCTATCATCTTCACACCGCCAGCAGGATCCTCGTCAACGGACGGCTGATCCACCAGACCCTGACCGCCGGCGCGAACGATCTGGCGACACTGCGCCTGACGGCCAAAGCGGGCGATGCGATCGAAATCCGAACCGGCCTATCAACCGTCGACGGACGCGGTGCGGCGTCGGTCCGCGATACCGAACTCAGCACCACGTCGCTCGCCGCTGTCGCAGGCGAAACGCGCGCCGCCTGGAACCGCATCCTCGGCCGTGTCGCGCTCAGCGGTTCGCAAGACCAGCGCGCGCTGTTCTACACGTCGCTCTACCGCGTCATGGAAACCCCGGTCGCGATCGACGATCCCGACGAGCGTCACCGCGACAAGGACGGCACGGTGCAGACCTCGCCCAAGAACAGGACGCGCTACGCCAACTGGTCGCTATGGGATAATTACCGCACCCAGATGCCGCTGCTCGCGTTGCTCCAGCCCGAGCGCAGCGTCGATATCGCGCAGTCGCTGGTCGCGCTATACGCAGGCGGCAAGGCGCAATGGTCGACCTCGCACGAACCGTTCCTGACGGTCCGCACCGAGCATGCCGGGATCGCGCTGCTCGACCTGCACCGCAAGGGCATCGCGTTCGACGCGGACGCCGCGCTGACGGGAATGGTAGCGGACAGCGACACGCTTAAGCGCGGCACGCCGGACGAGCAGATCGAGGCGGCGTATGACGATTGGGCGACCGCCGAACTCGCGCGCGATCTCGGCCGCACCGATCTCGCGCGGACCTTCACCGCCAAGGCGCAAAGCTACCGCCCGATGTGGCGATCGGTATTCCAGACGCCGGGCGCGGATGGCGACGTGGTCAAGGCGCGCGGGCTGTATCAGGGCACCTTGTGGCAATATCGCTGGGCGCCGATCTTCGACCTGCCGTGGATGACCGCGACGGTCGGGCGCGAACGGATGCTCGACGAACTGCATCATTTCTTCGATGCCGGCCTGTTCAACATGACCAACGAGCCCGACATCCAGGTTCCGTGGATGTTCGCCGCGCTGGGCCAGCCGCAAGCCGCCGCCGACCTGATTCACACGATCCTGACCAAGCCGATCGCGCATCCCTATACCAACAGCGGCAAGCTGCCCGGGCCGTTCGTCGGTCGCAGCTTCGCGCTGTCGCCGCAGGGGTTTGCCGACGGAATGGACGACGATGCCGGCGGGATGACCGCGTGGTACGTGTTCGCGACACTCGGCCTGTACCCGCTCGTGCCGGGCGAGCCGTGGTATGTCGTGACGACACCGGCGTTCGATCATACCGCGATAGATCTCGGCAATGGCAATAGACTGACAATCCAGCGCTCCGGGCCCGTGAACGGCAGGATCACGCGCGTCAGCTTGAACGGACGTCCCCTTCCAGACTTTCGGGTCCAGCACGCTGATCTGCTCAAGGGGGGCACACTCAACATCACGACCCGATGACATAAATCGCGACCGCGTGGCTCGATGAAAATGTTCCGCAACGGATACTATAGGCAAAGCTCCACTCCCAGACCTTGAGGCGCCACGTTCCCGCCTCCCGACTTCGAACACTCGTTCTTCGCCGCGATCGAACCGATCTTCATCGGCCTGGGTCGCAATGCCTCCCGTTGGGATACGTGCGGACCGCCCCCTTTTACAAAACTGGCACGTGCTCAATCATGTCTGTGTCGATCGTGCCGGAGTCGCCAGTTCATGACGTGCGAGACCGCCAAGGTCAGACTACCGATGACCGTCACCAAGGTCTCGAACGGGCCGCCGAGCAGTAACAAGGCACCGACTGCAAGCAGCCCCAATCCCACACCCCCAACCAACAGCGGCAGACTGGCGCGGTGGCTTCGATAGCCGAGGAGCAAGGCGATCCCCGACGCCGGCACGGCAAAGGCAAGAACCCAGACGTGGAAGCTTTCCGGCACCGCGACGACCGTCGCCACCGCCGGAAGTGCAGCCAGGAGAAGCGGCAGACCGACACAATGCACCAAACACACAGTGGATGCGCTGACCGCGGCCCTCTCCAGCCAGTCCGTTACGCGAGCGTCGACGAGATCCTGTCCATGGGACATTGATAGTTCCTTGTGATGGTGATTGCCGACGACGACGAAAATGTGCCCCCCGGCGTCGAAAGCTATGACGGCGATCTAGCCCCCGACGGGACCGATCGCCGGGGATTCAGAAGCTCTTGCGAATACCTGCAAACACGCCGCGTCGTGCGCCATATTGGGGGGCACCGACCCCGACGCCCGATCCGTCACGCAGAAGATAGGTCTTGTCGGCGATGTTGGTGACGTTGAAACTGATCGCGACCCCCTTCAGCACACCCGGCCCGTCGATGGTCTGCGTAATGCCGAGGTCCGCAGTGAAGTAAGAGGGTAGCTTGCCGCCATTGGGCACGATGCCGGCCGGATCGTCCGAGCGCAGACCGTCGCCGTAGAGCATCGTCACCGAGGGGACGAGCTTGCCGATACCGTCGTCGATCGACACGCTGCCACCCGCCGATGCGGTCCAGCGCTGCGAATGGTCGGTGAAAATATAGTGGTTGGCGATGTAGGCGAGTTCGTCGGGCGCGAAGAAATACTGGCTCGAGACAATATCCTTGCCCTTCTCCTGTCCGCGGGCGACGTTGGCATACAGGTCGAGCGGCCCCTTGGTGTAGCTCGCCGTGACCTCGGTTCCCCAGGCATAACCCTTGGCGTAGTTGAACGGCGACAGCACCAGCGAGGGCCCGAACTGACCCTCGTCGAGCAGGTTGCGCTTGATCTTGTAGTAGGCGTCGACCCCGAGCTTGAACGCCGTGCCGAAAATGTGCTGGACCCCGCCATCGAAATAATGCTCGCGTTCGGCGCGGACTGGATCCGCGGTGGTGACTTGCGTCGCCTTGGTCGTACCGCCGAACAGCGCCAGCGTCGGCGACGCGACCAATTCCTGCGGCGGCGGCGTGAAGTTGCGCGCATAGCCGAGATGGAACACCGTCGCGCCATCCGCCTTCCACACCAGGTTGGCGCGCGGGCTCAACTGCTGCTCGTCCGTATACGCGCGCACCGCGTCGAACCGCGCACCGTAGTTCAGCGTCAGCGTCGGGGTCAGCGACCATTCGTCCTGCAGATAGACGCCGTAGAGTTGCCCCGTCCTACCACCGCGATCGGTGATCGTCAGCGGCACGCCGGACGTCTGGGCGCCTGCATCGTCGACCGTGAACACGCGCGAACCGACGTTCGACCGAGTCCGCTCGTTCTGGAAGAACAGACCAAAGCGCATCGTATGGCTGTCGGACAGCTTGTAGCTGCCATCGGCCTGCACGCCCGCGGTCAGGCTCGACAAGCGCGACGTGTCGGCGACGCCGGCTAGGATGAGGTCGCCGCCCTGCGGATCGGGCGTGAACCGGGTCTGCGAATAGCGCACGAACGGCGCGATCTGGAAGTTGAGCGCGTCGCCTGCATATTGATAGGCGAGCACGCCATAATGCGTGATCTCGCGCTGGTTCTGGTCGAGCTTGGCCGAATCGTACGTCGACTGGCCATTGAGCGTATAGGCCGGAACCTGCCCCGGATTGTTCGGGATCTGGAAATACCCGATCGACGTGCCGCCGAACGCCGTCAATCGGCTTGTCTCGGACAGGATGTCGGAGACGTAGCCGAATCCGCGATACTGGCGCGTGTGATCGTGGATCGCATCGCGCGAGGCAGTCGGGTTCTCGACGCCGAGATCGTTCTCGAGATAGCTGCCCGATGCGAAGTAATTGAGCCCGCCGCTTGATCCATGGACGCTGCCGCTCGGCTGGGCCGTGCCACGGCTACCGCCGTAGAACCCCAGGTCGCCGCCGTTCTCGAACGCGCCGTTCTCGGTCTTCAGGTCGATGACGCCCGAAGTCCGATACCCGTATTGCGCAGGCAGCGTGCCGGTCAGCAGGTCGATCGACTTGGCGATGTGCGGGTCGAACGTCGAGCCGAAGCCCGAGATGCTCTCCGGCACGATCACGCCGTTCAACCTGTATTGGAGATTGGCGTGCTCGTTGCGGACGTGGATCGCGCCGTAGCTGTCCAGCGTCACGCCCGGGGCCTGGAGAAGGACTTGCGCCAGGCTTCGGTTGAGGCCACCCGGCTGGCGCTCGAGAAGCGCGCGATCGAGCGTGTAGTCGCTCGACCCCAGTGACGGGAGGATCGCGTCGCGTGCGGCATCGAGCCGCCGCGCGGTCACGACGATGTCGCCATCAGCAGCGCGAGAAGGAACCGCAGCGGCGGGCCGGGCTGTTGCATCCGCCCGGGATGCCGTGGTGATGTCCGCCGAAGCGGTCTGTGCCGATGCGCTGACAGGCACCAGCAGGGCGAAAGGCGCAGCCGTGGCCACGCCTAGCAGGAGAAGATGTCGCATTTTTGAGTAGCTCCAGAACCTAGAGCGACGGGTCGCTGACGCGACGCCGACGCAGTACGGGTAGGCGTTCAAAGACGCCGCACCTGCGGGAATATCGTCAGGCTTGGAGGGGAAGCGGCGGCGCTCGACTGCGCCAAGCGTGCGAGCGTTCGTTGCGGACGAAGAACGGCGGCAACTGCACCGCGACCCAGATTGCGCTGGTTTCGGACGCAAGGAGTACAGGGTCACTAGGCAGTACGAAGGCGCCCGCGTGCTCCATTTCCCAGCATATTGGGCAATCCGATTCGTCCGGCTGCGTCGAGCCGCCATCGGTCACACCGTCGAGAGCGTGCAACGCAACCGATTGAACGGTTGGCGCCATGCCGGGATGGGTATGCGCGTGTGCCTGAACGATGAAGCTCTGGAACAGGATCGCGCACAGGGCTGCGACGAGCAAAGCAATGCGGAGCGCGCGGATGGTCGTGGCCTTGCGCCATTGGCCGCTGTCGCAGACCTCCGCCTTCATGGTCAGAGAAGCAATGTGATGTTGTAGTATAACATTTCAATCGTCTCTAGGCGCCAAGCCTGCGGCCGGCAAGTACGCTCACATGCAAGGATCGCAAGCCTCGATGATTTGGCGCGCCGTGCACCCAAGCGTAAATTTGCCAGCGCCAATCGCGATGTTGGTCGTTCCACGACGCCCCCCTTAATGGCAATTCGTAACGGTGCGCATGGACCTGTTCGCGGTGATGCCGGTCGCGTGCGGCCCTGTGCGCCTGATCACTGCCAAACCGACGCAGGCCATGACGTATTGCTTAGTTCGCCGTTCAGGTTTCCCCTCTTAACAAAAGCACCCCAAGCATTTGCGAGGAAAGACGCATGAAAACTAGGACTGCCTTACGGGCCACGTTGGCCTTCGCCTCAGCCGGATTGATCGCTAGCGCTACCCTTGCCAGCGTCGATACGTCGCGCAAACCCGGCGGCGTCTACCTGCTGAAGCCAGGCATCTTCGTCGAGAAGGGGGCATCTTGCGGCGAGCCTGCGAACGTCTCCATCCGACAATATGACGGGAAGGGCATCAGCACCGCCCACACTCGGTCATGCATTGCTCGGATACTGTCACGCAGGGGAAGCACCTATGAGGTCAATCAGTCGTGCATCGATGCGGGTGCCGGTCCCGCGCCGCGCGTCATCGAAAAGCAGACGATCACCGTCCGGGACGCACTGACGTTCTCCCTCGGGCGTGGACGCAACGCCATGACCTATCGCTACTGCCCCATCGACCAGCTGCCGGTTGATCTGAGAAAGCAGGCGCGGTGAGATCGACGGTTAAGGTCGTCTGTTCCGGTACTGGACGACCACCAGCACGACATGCGAACAGCAAATCTCGGACAGCTGAGCTATATCGTGACCCGGACCAGATCTGACGGCACGGTCACCACGCTCAAGCACGACAAGGGCTGTCTATCGCCGCGACACACCGCGCCCAACGCTGTGCTCCAAACACTTCCCCGAGAACGTCGCATCGAAGACTGGACGTCACAGGTCACTCGACCGGGAGACTCCCGCGGCTGATCGCCCGCCGCGGGAATTTCGGCTTGAGGGCACGAAGCCATTGGGGACGCAGTGGTTCGGTAAACAACGTGGCAAATAGTCCAAACTCCCTGGCAGCAGCGGGCCGGCGAGATTTGCAATCGGACGCTCAAATACTCTTTGCGGTAGACCCGTACCGACCGTTCGTTCCTGTAAATTACAGGTATCACATCGTCTAAAAACGCCACTTGAACGTTACGACCGCAGCGGGTGTAGCAACCATAGGGTTTTGGCTTGGGATAACATGCAGCTTTGTTTCTGCGTTAAGCGGGCCGGTAAACTCTCCGCGAAGCGGCTTCGGTGCAAATTTCGCCTGGTCAGCCGCAGAAATCCAGATGTTCATGTTCTTGGGAGCGCAAACGATTATCTCATCTGACGAGCCGCGGTCTGCGCAAGTCGCTTCCTTATGATGAACTTTTTCGAGATCGAATTCGGCCATCCGCGGTGTGATGGTAGTCTGTCCGCTAGATGCTGTAACCAAGGCGTCCACAACTGCGGCGATCACGTCAATGATCATGAAGCATTCCGTACGCGCACGGCTCCATCTCCTGCCACGGCCGCAATCATCGAATTTTCCGACGGCGCCCGTATCGAGTCAAACTCCACACTATTTAAGGCAACAAAATGGCTGATGTAGAAAAAAGCAGTCGTCGATGCCGTGAGCAATGAACACTTGCGTCGCCAACCGTTGATCGAGCTTCGGGGAAAAAGGCTTGGCGTGACGCTTACTTGCTAAAATCAGGGCCTATGAGGTCAATGACGTGCCGTCTGGGTCGAGCATGATCCCGACGAGCCGGGAGCGATCGGGGTAGGCGAGTTTGAACTCATCGAACCCGAACCCATCAGGCCGTCGATAGCGGATGGTCTCTGGAACACCGGGTGGTTGTAAACTGCGGCACGCAATTGCGAGCATCGTGCGACCCGGCTATCCTTTGTCCGGCACCAGCGTCGTATGGTCAGGCCCAGGCGCAGCAAGACCAGCCTTGAAGCGTCTACGCCACGGCGGATCAAGTGTCGGTCATGACCGAAAGCAGGTCATCCACGTCTCCCACGGCAAATGCCGAATACTCGTCGCCGATTGCGTAGGGTAGCAAGATGCGGCGATCCCGGATCAGCGCACCGCAGCTATAGGTCACGTTCGGCACATAGCCCCCGCGTTGTTCCGCGCTGGGAAACAGCAACGGCGATGCCGTGCGGGCGAGCACCTTCGACGGATCGTCCTTGTCGAGCAGGCAGGCACCGATACAATATCCTCGGACCATGCCGACGCCGTGCGTGAACACCAGCCAGCCCTCGTCGATCTCGATCGGCGATCCGCAATTGCCCAGCTGCACGAACTCCCACGGGTATTTCGGCGCCATGATCGGCGTTCCGGTCTCCCACGTGTAGAGATCGTCCGATCGCAGCAGCCAGATATTCTCGCTGTCCTGGCGGCCCAGCATCACGAACTGGCCGTCGATCCGCCGCGGGAACAGCGCCATTCCCTTGTAGCCGGTCATGGCGCCGGCGAGCGCCCTCATCTCGACCCGGCGCAGGTCGACCCCGCGCAGGATTTCCTGTCGCGCGTCCTTGCCGTCGAACGCGGTGTACGTGCCGATGATGCTGCGGACCCCGTCGTGATCGGTGAAGTTGACCAGTCGCAGATCCTCGATGCCCTGTCGCTGGCTCGGCAAGACCGGGAAGATGACGGTCTCGGACGCATCCCGGCTGTCTTCGCAAAGCAGGCGGACCCACCCGTCATCCTGCCGCTCAATGCGCGGCGGGACGCCGTGCGCGCTGGCCGGATCGATCACGAGCCGATCGCCCGGTCCCCACTCGCCGGTGCGGAACGTGATCGACGAGATATGACCCTCGCCGATGCCTCGCAGCGACATGACGAAGCGGACCGCGCCCGGCACCGACGGCTCTTCATCCGTCAGGGAAACGATGCTGGGGTTGAAGAGCGCGGCGGACTCGAAGGCGTATTCTTGGCTGAAATAGGCGCCGATGATCAGCCGTTCGTCCTCGTTGAAGTCGCCATCGCCTATGTCCTGCCGTACCTCATCGAAACGACGCAGCAGGACCTGCTCGGCGTTGCGGTGGCGCTCGCGCATGGGGGTCAGCAGCAGGTCGCGCATCCTTTGGCGCATCGTATCGTCCAGCGCCTGGACGCGGTCCACGACGACCTCGCTGCGTGGCGGGCGGTCCGCCTCGAACGCTTGCGGATAGCCGAAGCTGAATGGCCGGATCACGGTGCGCGAGGGATCGGGTTTCAACTCGACGTCCAGCGTCGTGAAGACATCGGCAGCGTTCATCGGCATCGGCATCGGCATCGGCCCTTCAGTCATGCTCACGCGAGGACGCTCGCGAGCATAGTGAGGTAACGATGCCGAGCCGTACCCGATCCCAGGCGGGCATGCATAAGCTGGTCTTCGCCGCTGCCCGCAGAGCCAAAACGCCTTCGGCACGCCGGTTGTCGGCCCGCGAGCCAGTGCGATCATCGCGCCTTTACGAACCGTAGCGTGAATCGGTCGCTCTCGCCGATCGCAGCATATTTGGCGTGATCGACGTCCTTCAGGCGATAGCTCGGCGGCAACGTCCAGACGCCTTCCGAATGATCGTGGGTATCCTTCGGATTGGCGTTGATCCGCGATTCTGCGGCAAGCGCGAAGCCCGCCTCCTGCGCCAGCCGAACGACCGTCGATCGCTTGATGTAGCCGCTCGTCTTCTCGCGCGCCGTATCCATTTCCTCCGGCAGGCGATGATCGACGACGCCGAGCACGCCACCGGGCTTGAGCGCCGTATAGAACGCCTTGAACACGCGGCCTGCGACGGCCGGGTCGTCCTGCATCAGCAGATTGTGGACGTTGCGGAACGTCAGCAGCACATCCGCGCTTCCCGCCGGGATCGAGGACGCTCCGGTCTTGAAGTCGATCGTCGCGACCTGCGTCACGCCATACTCCGCGGTCTTCGCGGCAAAGGCGCTGCGGGTACGCTCGGCCTGCGCAGTCGGCACCAGCGCGACATAGTGCCCCCGGCCCTTGACCAGCGGCGCGAGGATCTCGGCATACCAGCCGCCCGCCGGCAGGAACTCGACGATCGTCTGTGTCGGCTTGACGCCGAAAAACGCCAAAGTCTGGGCCGGGTGACGATAGCGATCGCGCGCGCGGTTCGCCGGCGTTCGCGTCGGCGATGCGAGCACGGCAGCGATGTCCTTCGAGGGGGCAATGGATTGTGCCCCCACCCCGGTAGCGCCAAACGCGACGATACAGGTCAAGGCGGCGAGCAGTCGGTTCATAGCGTTACACTCCCTGAGCGGTTCTTCTCGCGACCATGCCCCGCGCGAGCCGGTCGCACAATCTCCAGGGCCCTGGGCATGCCGAAGGCACTCGGCATCGTCCAGATCGCGCACGGTGCCGATGCAAAATCAGATCCGATATGCTTCTCAGTACTCAGAACAAAGCCATCACCTGCCTTGATACCGACGACATGCCCACCCGTGAGAAACTTTCCAGACAGTCTTAGGCCCCTTGGCGTTTCGCTACTGCGGACCCTCCTTCCTATCTGTGCGAACCCCGGATGAACGAGTGATCGGACACTATGTCAGGCGGCGTGCGGGATTTCCCGCCACGGTCACGCCATCGGGAACATCGCGCGTCACGACACTGCCTGCGCCAACGATCGCGTTGTCGCCGACGGTGATGCCAGGCAGGATCAGGGCCGCACCGCCTATCCAGACGTTTCGACCAACCGTGACTGACCGCCCGAACTCAAGCATTTGGCCCCGCTGGGCCGGATCGCGCGGATGATCCGCGGTCAGGATCTGCACGCCCGGACCGATCTGAGTACCCGCGCCGATCCGCACTGGCACGACATCGAGTACCGTGCATCCGAAATTCAAAAACACGCCCTCACCCAGATGGATGTTGTAGCCATAGTCGCAGTGGAATGGCGGTCGAATGGTCGCACCCTGTCCCGCGTGACCAAGCCCTTCCACCAACAGCGCATGGCGCTCCGAGGCGGTAGCGGTCGCGGCGCGGTTGTACCGGTCGAGCCACCCGGCGGCGCGCGCCGCGTCGGCGACGAGTTCCGGATCGTCCGCGACGTAGAGTTGTCCCGCCAGCATCCGTTCCTTCTGCGTCATCGCGATCAACTCAGGTCGTGGAGGTCCTTGCCCAACGGAGCGGTGATGCTCAGGTCGGAGAAGTGCACGTCCAGTCCGGCACGTTCGGGCGTGCAAGCCATCGGCCCGACCTGATATCCAACGGCGATCGGAAAGGGCGCCAGCCTGACCAGCGGCCAGGTCTTGCCGTCCGCCGAAACCTGCAACCGCAGGACGCCCTTGGCGACGGTCGCGCGCATCCAGAAATCCTGCGCGTCATGCTCGTAGGGACCGGTTGCCCAATCGGACTTTCCGTCGGTCAGCACGCTGCTCAGCATGGCGCGCCCGTCGGACAATTCGATCCCCGCCTTGACCCAGTTTCGTTCGTCGACCCGCACCATAATGCCGGCCTGATCGTAGAGTTTTTGATACTGGCCGCGAATGCGCAGCTGGGCAGTAAACGCGGAAGGCGCGGTAAAACCGAGAAAGTGACCGCTGTCACGAGTGAAGCCATAATGCGTCTCGCGCCAGAAATCGCTGCCCTTGTCGGTAACGAGCGTCAGGTCTCCACTGGGTGCGACCTTCCAGGCCTTGGGCGCATTCAGCCAACGGCCGTCACGGCGCCCAAGTGCTGGGGTTGCCAAGCCCTGCGCAGTCGCGACGCCGGCATTACCCGCGACCGCAAGTGCCGCAGCACCGCCGATCACCGTCCGCCTGCTCACTCGATCTTCCGCCATAGCCGCGACCTTCCAATCGTCTCGATATTGTGTACATATGTACACATACTGAGATCAGGGTAAAGAGGCGATGACACAACAGTCCAGGCGCAACGATCCGCCACGCAGGCAGCGCATCATCGATGCGACGCTTGCGGTCATTGCGGATCTTGGAACCGCGGCAACGACCCATCGTCGCATCGCCGAGGCTGCGCAGGTGCCACTCGGTTCGGTCACCTATTATTTCGCGACGTTGGAGGACCTGCTCACGGCGGCCTTCCTGCAATTGGCCGAAGAATCCTCCGCGGCCTTTCGCGCGCATCTGGAGGTCGCGACCGACCGCGCAACGGCGTGCACGGCAGTCGTCGACATCATCGCGAACCAGATTTGGGCGGACCCGCGCACGCTGGTGCTGAGCTACGAACTGTACGCCTTTGCGGCGCGTCACCCGGCGGTCAGCGCTGTCATGCAGCAATGGATGGACAGCAGTCGGGACGCGCTTGGCCGCTTCTTTGACCCGCTAACAGCGCGCGGGCTCGACGCGCTGATCGAAGGGATTGGCATCCACAATTCGATCGATCGCGCGCCCCTCGGCCGCGATGCGGTCAAGATCATCGTCGAGCGGATTGCCGATTGCTAGCCGGTCCTGCATCAGGCTGTTCCAGCGAATATGGCACGACGGTCAGGATCAAGCCCAGAGCATCACACCTGAGTAGCGCGTCCCGTTTCACCATTCGTCGGTCACCCAAGCGAGGCCTGTCGTGGCCTGGCGAAATGACCAATGTAAGCGCGCCATCTGCGCATCCATGAACGAGTACGGGCTGGTCATATCAGGCGTCCCGAAGTGAACACGTGATCCTGCTAAGCTCGAACTGGCAAGCCGATACCCCTTCCGTCACCGACTTTGAAACTAGACGTCGGCGTCTCCATCTCGGTGACCGGATGATGCGCATTCATCGGCGCAGGAGCATGACATTGGAAAAGATCGGGTTTGGTGGTGGGTGCCATTGGTGCACCGAAGGCGTCTTCCAGGCCTTGAGAGGCGTTCTCCAGGTCGATCAAGGCTTCATACAATCGGAAGCACCGTCGGATGCATGGGCAGAAGGCGTAATCGTAACGTTCGATCCCTCGATCATATGCCTGGAAATATTGGCCGAAGTCCATTTGCGAACCCACTCGGCAAGTGTCACCTATTCGCCCGAAGGACGGTATCGAAGCGCAATCTACGTCTTCGAACCGGATCAGCGTGTTGAAGCGGAACGAACGGTCGCACGGCTGGCACAACCGACGACCGAAACGGCGCGAACGCTCGTGCTTCCCTTCACCGGCTTCAGATCGTCCGAAGCCCGCTACCAAAACTACTATCGGACTGACCCGAACAGGCCCTTCTGCCGACGCTACATCGATCCCAAGCTGGACTATATCCGCAAGAATTTCTCGGAAATCGCACTGTCGGAGCCGACAGCGTAACGATTAAAGCACCCAGGCCCCATGGTTGCGCGGAACTTCCGTTGCCCGGGACATTTGGACGATCACGGTGAACCCGTTCAAAGTATAGCGCTGGTGATCAGGCTCCTGCGGGTCGCGAACGCTGCAGATCGACAATGCCCCTTCTGCACAAAGTGGACATTGCTGTTGCTTAGTGCTGGTCAGTTATTCCCAATGCCCTCGGGCAGGGGATTTTAGGCTGACGAGGCTGGTTACGACCCCACCCGGGCAAACCCCGCAGCCCGCATTTCAACACGATTATCGCTACTGAACCGTCTCGATGATGATGATGCCGCCATGACGTACCTGCGCGCCCGTATGCGCGCAGGTACCGCTGAACTAATGCCCGTGTCTGGCCGATAGCGCCTCGTCGTCAGGCCGATTGGGGTATGATGCTGATCATGTCATCCTCGGCAGGTTCCTTTGCAGGCTTGAGCCTGAGCGCCTGATCCGGCTGTACGTGGCGGGTTCGCGTCAGGGGCTCCAGCTTTACGGTCTCGCCGGTATCGAGCGACCGCTCGATCGCTGCCAGCACGCGCATGTCGAGCAGCCCTTCTTCCCCGTCAGCTTCCGGCTTGAGTTCATTCAAGATGCAGTTCGAGAAATACTGTGTCTCGTTGCCGAACTGCTCGACCGGGTCAAAGCTGTGCTTCTTGCTGCCGGCACTCGTCTTTTCGACGTAGGAAATGCCAATCTTCGGACCAAACATGAAGGCTGGCGACGCGTGGATGCTCGCTTGCGTGCCGACGAGTTCGAAGAATTCCGAGGAGGCTGTTGCGTAGCTGACGGTGAACTGGGCTACCCGCTCCTTGGGAAAGCGCAACGTGACGGCCACGGTATCATGGAAGTTGAACCCGCGCTCTGGCGTCTTGGTACCAACCGCATGGACGGCGATCGGCTCCTGCCCGAACAGGTTGCGCACCGCGTTCAGCGGGTACGTGCCCATGTCGGGCACCGGCCCACCCCAATACCCGTTATGGCCACGAGAATTGGCTTCCGCGACGTTCTGCGCGAACACGGACACGAAGCTGCGCAGTTCGCCGAACTCGCCAGCGCGAGCCCGTGTGATCATATCGACGGTACCGGGCTCGTGATGAAGCCGGTACGCGATCATCAGCTTCGCCCCGCCCGCCTTTTGTGCCGCGATGATCCGCTCGGCTTCATCGACGCTGGAGGCCATCGGCTTTTCAAGGAGGACATGGATGCCCGCTTCCAGGGCGGGTACCGCATATTGCAAGTGCAGGAAATTCGGCGTCGCGACATAGACCGCGTCGATCTCGCCCGAGTGCAGCAGATCGCCATATTGCTCGTACGACCATGCCTTGATGCCATAGAGCTTCGCGAGCTTGTCGGCCTTCACGGGATCGCCGGTGACGAGTGCGGTCAGCTCGGAATTGTCGGTGCGCCCGATACCCGGCATGAATGCCTGCTGGGAAATCTGGCCGCCGCCGACGACCGCGTAGCGCACCTTTTTTTTATGCCCGAACATATCGGTCCTTCGCTGTGGATTTGGGGAGCAAAGGTTAACGAAGCGCATCCGGGATCGTTGCAAACCCGCCCTGTATGGTGCGTCGATCGATCGTCTCTCAGGCGATGTCCAGAACCTCGGCCGAAGCGTCTATATCATGACGAGCCATGAAGAGCACGGCTAGGACAAGGTGGTCGTCCTACAAGCCGGCTCGATCGATCATCGACGCGATTTCGACCGGCAGTGCGGACTCGGACTTTGGCAGGAACCGGTTGAGCGCGGTCTGCACTCGCTTGCGGGCCACCTGGTATGCCTTGTGGCGGATCGCGCGGGTCGCATTGGTCCGCCATGATGCGCTTTCCCCGAGCAACGCCTCCCACTTGGCTTCCTCCGCCTCCACGATCGACAGCGCCAAGCGCAATCCATCTTGACGCCCTCGTGCATATTCGTCGGACATCGCCGGCTTCTCCATCATGTGTTCGACGTTGGCCCGGTGCCGGATTCTTGGCAAGGCCATCGCTTCGAATGATCCGCCTTCTGGTTTGCAGGGGATACGCTCTACCGCAGCGGAGAGAATATCGGGATCTTGCGTGTCCTGAAATGAGCCCGGTAGCGCTGTCGCTGGCGTTGATCGCCGAACTCGGCACGCGTATCCCCCCCCGAATGACCCGCAATCGACCCTGGCGAAATGCCCTGATCGCACTGTTCGTCGCGGTGGTGGCCTTTACCGGTTATCACGCGGTTCGGACGGTTAGCGACGCGATCTATTGGAACGCGCACCGCGACGAGCCGATCGAGCGGTGGATGACAGTCGGCTATGTCGCGCATTCGTATCACGTCCCGCCGCACGTCCTGCACCAGGCATTGAACCTGCCGCCGATGCCGGACCATCGCTCGCTCGGCCGGATCGCGCGGGACAGCGGACGTTCGATGACGCAGCTCGAGGCGAAGCTATTGTACGCGATCGTCCACGCGCGGCCGCCCTACCCGCCACCCGGTCCACCGCCGCGACCATTCAGGCAGACACCTTCGTCGTCGCCCGCCAAATGACCGACCAGCTGCTTGAACTGCTGACGACCTACGGGCTCCCCGCGCTGTTCGGTGCCATGATCCTTGCTGCGGCCGGCATGCCGTTCCCCAGTTCATTGACCCTGGTCGCGATGGGTTCGTTCGTCGCGCAAGGCGAGCTCGCATTCTGGCCGGTGATAGTTGCCGGCGCCGCCGGTGCGATCGTCGGCGACCAGATCGGCTATGCCTTCGGACGATATGGCGGTCGGCCGTTGCTTGCAGCGGTTACCAGGCGGATCGGTGGCGCGGAGAAGGTCGAACAGGCCGAAGCCTATTCGCGCAAGTGGGCGGGTTGGGGCATTTTCTTCAGCCGGTGGCTGATTGGGCCACTGGGACCATGGATCAACATCACCAGCGGGTTGACTGAATACCCATGGGTACGCTTCATCGTCCTCGACGTCGCGGGCGAAGTCCTGTGGCTGCTGATCTACGTCTCGCTGGGCCGCGCCTTCAGCGACCAGGTTCAGACGATCGCGAGCCTACTCGGCAATCTGACCTGGGTGATCGTTGGCCTACTTGTCGCCGGGCTGCTGGGGTGGACGCTGTTCGGTCGTTCGCCCGCGCCGTCAGACGACGTGGCATGACATGAAGTCGCCCGGCAAGTCTCAGCATCGCGCGACGTGAGCCTTTCCCCAGCATGTAAGCCCCTGAAATCTGGCCTCGCCCACCGGTAAGACGTGCCGGGGCCTGGGCAAGGCTGTCGTCGTTAGACGCTGGCTGCAGCGGCAAAGGATTGCGACATCCAGCGGGCCTGTACGAGCGCTCCCTCGATCGCCGTACGACGTGCGTCATCACCGCGCCCAAGCCCTTCGGCGACAAGGACTTCGACGTCCGCACCGACGAAGCCGAAGATCGAGCGCAGCAGCGTTTCAGCATGCTCGTACGACGCATAGGGTGATCCCTCACCATAGACGTTGCCGCGGGCGAGCGCGACGATCACGCGCTTGCCCGCGGCAAGGCCGACCGGACCGTTCTCGCCGTAGGTAAACGTCTTGCCCTTCACGGCAATGCGATCGACCCAGGCTTTCAACTGGCTGGGGATGGAGAAATTGTAGAACCCCGCACCGATCACCACGATGTCCGCGTCGAGGAACTGCTGCACGTCCTCACCGTTTTCCAGCGCCAGAAAGGCATCGAGCGTCATGTGCGGGATTGGTTCGGCGGTGAGGTCACGATAGACGACTTCAAGGGTCGGATCGGTTTCCCGGAGGCCCTCGACGACCGCGGCGGAGATGGCGCGGCTCGCCGAGCCCTCACCCATGATGCTGGAATCGAGATGAAGAAGCTTCATTGATTGTCTCCGGTCTATATTTGTGACCAAGAGCAGGTATGTGACCGACGGCGCCGCGCCAAGGACGCATATTTTTAGGACTAGGTCACATGGATATGCCTACCACTCCCGGCATCAGCGCCGATTGCCGCAGAATGAGCAGCGTGCTCTCGTTAGTCGGCGATAAATGGACGGTGATGATCGTGATGGTACTCGTGGAGCGTCCCCGGCGTTTCAATGATATCAAGCGCACGATCGGCGGCATCTCGCAGCAGATGCTGACCCGAACGCTGAAAGCGCTCGATCGCGACGGCATGGTCAGCCGGACGGTGCATCCCACCGTGCCCCCGCAGGTCGAATACGCGCTGACGGAACTGGGGCATTCGCTGTCGGAGCCACTGCGTGCGCTGGGGACCTGGGCCGGAAAGCATCTCGAGGTGATCGACGAAAATCGCTTTCGCTATGACACGGCCGGGGATGTCGGAGCTGCTGCACCTGCGCGCGCGGCAAGACCCTAGCTTGGCTGCTAGCGGCCGCCCTCGATACGCCAGATACCCGGACGCTAGGGATGTCTTGTCGCCTTTGCCGAGTTTGACTTCGAAACGATAAGATATTTTTCCAGCAAAGTGCGGTAAAAATGCAACCATGTTACGGCTGAATGACAATCCTTAACGTTTCCGGTTGTCAAACCGGGTCCGTTGTGGCCGTTTGTTGCACGATGACGGGGCACGGAATGACGCCGTCACGATATTCGCAGGGCTGATCAAACAGCGCGTTCGATACGCCGAGCATAATCGACGATCGAGGGCAGGAACATCTGGAGAAGGCTCTTGAAGAGCCGGGTTCTTTAAGGGGTTTCAGATGATCAGATACACGACATCGACCGTTGCACTCGCGGTTGCGCTACTTGCGAGTTCTGCTGCTTTCGCGGCCGGGCCTGGTACTGTACAGGACGCGGCTACGGCCTCTGCCCAAGATCCGACGCCTCAAGCGGCAGCACCCGTCGAGTCCGAGGAAACGAGTGATATTCTCGTTCTCGGTACGCGCCGCACCGATCGAACGCTAGCCAACTCCGCATCCCCGGTCGACATCATCAGTTCGGCCGATCTGACTACGCAGCCTGCCGCCAACATGATCGATGCGCTCAAGAACATCGTACCGTCCTTCTACGCAGGCCAGAACTCGATCTCGGACGCGTCGACCTTCGTTCGTTCGCCCTCGCTTCGCGGCCTGTCGGGCGATCAGGTCCTCGTGATGCTGAACGGCAAGCGGTACAACCGTTCGGCGCTGGTGCAGGTTTACGGCGGCAGCGACACCGGTCTCGGCCGCGGTGCGCAGGGACCCGATATTTCGGCAATCCCGTCGCTCGCGATCGGCAACCTCCAGGTGCTGCGCGAAGGCGCGACCGCGCAATATGGCTCCGACGCGATCGCGGGTGTGCTGAACTATGGCCTGCGGGAAAATCAGGGCATCGAACTGGTTGGCCGTGCCGGTCAATATTATGCCGGCGACGGCGAAAGCTACCAGATCGCGGGCAACGCAGGCCTGAAGGGCGACTGGGGCTTTATCAACGCCACCGGCGAGTATGTCGACGAGGGGCAGACCAGCCGCGGTCGCCAGCGTCCATCGGCTGCGAACTTTGCGCAGAACTTTCCGGCACTCGCGTCGCAACTGCCCAATTATCCCCTCCCCGTGCAGATCTGGGGTAACTCGCCGATGCACGGCTTCAAGTCGGTGCTGAACGCCGCGCTCAACGTGACCGCGGACAGCAAGCTTTACTTCTTCGGCAACTACGCTGCGAGCAAGGGCAACCAGAGCTTTAACTACCGGCCATCCGTTTCCAGCACCGCTGTGGATACGAACGGCGTCGTTCGCAATCAGGGCGCCAACGGAGCGTTCAACAACACCTTTTTCCTAACCCCCTGCCCGGCCGGCAACGCGACCTGTCCAACCGGAGGTTTCGTCCGCGACGGCAACACGTTCCGGTACAGCCAGCTTTACCCCGCGGGCTTTACCCCCCGGTTCGTCGGCAAGACGCAGGAACTCTACGGTGTGCTGGGCTACAAGGGCACAACAGGCGACTTCAGCTACGATCTGTCCGGCACGCTCGCGCGCAATAAGCTCTCGCTGTCGATGTATAATTCGGCCAATTTTTCGTACGGCCCGGCAACGGAAACGAGCTTCGATTTCGGCGATCTGATCCAGAAAGAAGTCAACTTCAACGCAGACTTCACCTATGCGGCAGATCTTGGTCTCGCTGCCCCGCTGACCATCTCGGCTGGTGGCGAATTCCGCAAGGAAACCTACGAGCAGACCGCCGGCGACATGCAGTCCTATAGCGCCGGTCCCTATGCCGTTGCCCAACAGCTTTACACAATGACTGCACCCGGCGTTTACACGCGATCGGGTGCGACCGCGGCACAGGGCGTGGGGGCCAGCGGCTATGCGGGCACGAGCCCGGCGACCGCCGGCAAGTTCAGCCAGAAGGCCTATGCCGCCTATGTCGGCCTGGAGACCGATCTCACCGAGGCGCTGACCGTCGGCGCAGCGGGCAGATACGAGCATTACAACACATTCGGCGATGCCTGGGTCGGCAAGATCAATGCGCTGTACAAGTTCGTGGAGGGCTTCTCGGTTCGCGGCAGCTTCGGCACGGGCTTCCACGCTCCATCGCCGGGTCAGTCGAACGTCTCGATCGTCACGACGTCGTTCAACAACGGTGTCGCGTTCCAGGCCGGAACGTACCCGACGAATACCGCGGTCGCGCAATATTACGGGGCCACCAACCTGTCGCCGGAGAAATCGACCAACTACGGCCTCGGCATCATCCTCGAACCGATTCACGGGATGACGATTACGGTCGACGGGTATCGCATCAATCTGCGCAACCGCATCGGCCTGACCTCGCCGTTCATTGTCTCCGCAGCGGACTTGGCGGCGCAGCCGGCGCTGTTGCCGGTCGGCATCGGGGGGCAGGTTCAGTACTTTACCAACGGCTTCAAGACCCGCACCCAGGGCATCGACGTCGTCGGGACATACAGGACCAGGCTCAGCGATGCGCTGCTCAACTTCTCGCTGGCGTACAATTACAACGACACCAAGGTCACCGATTACGACGCGAGGATCATCAGCGTCGCCCAACTCATCGATGCCGAAAACCTCGCGCCGAAGCACCGCGTCGTGTTCAACGCGAACTGGTCCCTGGACAATCTGAGCTTCAACGTTCGCGAGAACTATTACAGCGCATTCACCAGTGCCCAGGATTACGGACAAACCAACGGCGTCGCAAATCAGACTTTCGGTGGCAAGTTCACCACCGATTTAGAACTGAGCTACACGTTCAAATACTTCACATTGTCGGTCGGTGCCCAGAATTTTACCGACGAGCATCCTGATCGACTGGCACCTACTTCGACGGTACAGATCTATCCGCTGACCGGCGGCACATCGGACGGTCAGGTCTACGCGCGTAACGGCGGTCCATTCGGATTTAATGGTGGTTTCTACTACACCCGTCTCCGCGTAAAGATTTGAGATGCAGCGGGGGGGCGGTCCGGCGCCCCCCTAATTCCACCGTCGTGGCAAGACTTCACGGCAAAGATTGCAGGCATCGACGCAGCAAGGCTCGTCGAGGGCAAGCAGTGTTCAGACGGGAACGTCACCGCGTATCGTCACGCGTTCCATCCTGCGATGCGCAGGCCAATAGTCTGCGACGGGGTACTGCTGCGTCGCACGATTGTCCCAGATAACCACCGCGTTCGGCGACCAGCGGAAGCGCACCTGATATTCGGGCACCTTGAACCGATCGAGCAGATACCCCAGCAGTTCTGCGCTTTCGACCTCGTCCATCCCATCGATCCGACTGGTGAAGCTCGCATTGACGAACAGGACCTGCTCGCCCGTCTCGGGATGCACGCAGACGATCGGATGGTGCTATGGCGGAAACTCTTCGGCGACCGCCGCTCGGCGCTCGGGGGCGATCCGGTCGCTGAAATCGAACAACAGGTCATGCGTCGCAGTCCGCCCTGCGATCCGTGATTTCACCTCGTCGGGAAGCCCGGCGTACGCGGCGGCAGCGTCGGACCATAACGTGTCCCCACCGATCTCCGGGATTCCCGTGCGCGCAGCATCGCCCCCATCGAGGGGACAGCGCGGAACGTTACGTCCGCATGCCATTTGTCGAGCGTCTGGAAACGACGGTTTCCGGCGATGTCCTCGACGCGTCCCTCCGACCCGCGGATGTCGAGGATCTCAGGATATCCCGGCACATGCTCGATGACCGGATGCCCTCGAGTTCACCCCACACCCTGGCAGCGTCAGATGCTGGTCGTGCGTGAGATCCAGATCGCGAAAGAACGGGACCTTGTAGCGCAGCAGCAGATCGCGAAGACCTGCGGCCACTCTGGCATCGAAAGATCCGTCGATGCGCAAGCCGGCGATTTCCGCACCCAGGACCGGACCGGATGGCGCGACCGACAGGCCCGCCGGGGTCACGCCCGCTGGAACCAGCGTCTCGCGTTCGATATCAGCCAACGCATTCCTCAACGACGATCAGAATACCCAGCCGCGCAAGCTCGGCCGATGCCACGACGAGTAGCGCCCCGCACACCAGGATCAAACAGGTGGCGACGGCCGCGCCAAGCGGCAAGTGGAAGCGGGCCTCCGGAACGCCGCGTCGACAACGAAGTCGCAGCAACGCTGCGGCGCTGCCGCACTGCCGCGCTGCCAATGACGATCAGCAGCCGCGACGCGCTCGACGCCGCGATGCGCGACCGTCCTCGCCGATGCCGCGATAGCGGATATGTGTCGGCCGCGGGACTAATTTTCGCAGGCTCGGGATCGACAGGCATTCCTCCCACCCGTCTGCGGTCTCATTGCTCAGGACCTCGATCTGCGGATTGATCAGGGTGGTCATCGGCACCGGTGCTTCGTCCGGATAACGGGGATTCTTATCGAAGCCAAAAACCATCACGCGCAGCTCAAACCCGACCTGCGGCGCCAAAAGGCCCACACTGTCCGCCGCAGCCATCGTCTCGTACATATCAGCGATCAGCGTTTTCAGTGCCGGATCGTCCAAGTGACCGGATGACATGCGAGCCTCCTTGAGGGCGTCTTTCGTGACAGCCACGAGCAGCTCCGGCAACATGCAATATCTTCGTCGCAAGCAACGAACCGATACGCCGCGGACCACTAATCCAACGCATGCCGCCGCCCCCTACTTGGCGCGTAGTCCCGGACCGCCCCCGCATTGTTGTCCGGGTTCGCGACCGAACGGCCGGATCTCATCCTCAGCGCTCCCCGCCTTGGCAACCATGCGACCGTCACGTCGTTCTGGAGACGATAGGACGATCCGCGCCTTTCCATATTCCAAGCAGAGCCATCATCATGACCGAAGTTTCCGTCGTCACCCTGGGCAAGGGGCGTCCCGACCATCTCGTTAATGTCGTCCGCGGGCTGATGCGCCAGACGCTGATGCCGACCGAACTGATCGTCGCGGTGATGCAGGACGACCTGTACGACCTGCCCGAGGCGCCGTTCCCGATCCGCCAGATGCAGGTCGTCGCCGACGCCCTGCCGCTCGCCTCCGCGCGTAACATCGCGGCCCGTGCAGCGACCGGCGACGTAATCGTCTTTCTCGACATGGACTGCATTCCGACGCCGACATTGCTGGCCGATTATGCAGGGTTCCTCGAGACGTTCGACGGGCTGCTGATGGGCGAGGTCCTGTACCTGCCGGGTGGCGCGACCGACGGCGACTGGCAGTATGACCGGTTCGCCGAGATCGCGGTGAAGCATTCGGACCGTCGCGGTCCCCCGCCCCAGGGGATCGAGATCTGTACCGACTATCGTTGTTTCTGGTCGCTCAACTTCGCGATGCGACGGACGACGTTCCTCGGTCTCGGCGGCTTCGATGAGCGCTATGTCGGCTATGGCGGCGAGGATACCGATTTCGGTAAGGCGCTCGACGAGGCCGGCGTGCCGATCGCGTGGATCAAGGGCGGTCTGGCGTATCACCAATATCATCCGCACCACATGCCGCCGGTGCACCATCTCGACAGCGTCGTGCGTAACGCCGAGCTGTTCGAAACCAAATGGGGCTATCGGACGATGGGCCATTGGCTCCAGGCCTTCCGCCTGATGGGGCTGATCGACCCCACCCCGGGTCGGCCGATCCGCATCCTGCGCCGCCCCGACGCCGCCGATCTCGCGCTGACCGGCCAGCAGAGCCACCAGCCCTATGCCAATACTGCGACCGTTATCCGCCTGCTCGAAGACCGGCTGGCGGCAAGCGAGAGAGCCGCGGCGGCCGAATGAGGATCGCGGTCCTCTGTCATGTCCGCCAGCCGATCGCGCAGCCGTTCGCCGGCGGCATGGAATCGCAATGCTGGCATCTGGCGGCGGGTCTCCAGGCGCGTGGTCATGACGTGGTACTGTTCGCCTCGGGGGACAGCGATCCGCGCTTCACGATCGATGCCGTGATCCCAGAGCATTACGAACGCACCTTTCCGGGGGCCGAGCACCGTGGCTTCGCGCCGCTGATCGCGCATCTCGACGACGGCTACGCCGCGGCCTGCGACCGGATCGCCGCCGGTGGTTTCGACGTGGTGCACAATAACAGCCTGCACCGCTTTCCGCTCGAGCCGGCGCAGACCGCGGCGGTTCCGACCGTCACCTCCTTGCACGTCCCGCCCTACGATGCGCTTCGCTGGTTCGTGCACGCCAGCGTCACGCCGACCCACCGCCTGACCGCGACCTCGGCCCACCAGCTTGCCGCCTGGTGGCCGGACGGCCCGCCACGCGAAGCCTCGGTCCTCCACAACGGCATCGATCTCGCAGCGTGGCCGTTCGTCGCGCAAGGCGACGGCAGCGCGGTCTGGTGCGGAAGGATGACGCCGGACAAGGCGCCGCATCTGGCAGCGCAGGCGGCACGGCTGGCCGGCGTCCCGCTCACGCTGTTCGGACCGATCGAGGATCGCGACTATTGGGACGCCGACGTCGCGCCGCTGCTGGACGGCAGCATTCGCTATGGCGGACATCTAAATGCATCGGCGCTGGCGGCGGAGATGGGTCGCGCCTCGGTGTTCGTGTTCACGCCATGCTGGGACGAACCGTTCGGCCTGGTCGCGGTCGAGGCGATGGCGTGCGGCCTGCCGGTGGCGGCGTTCGACCGTGGCGCGCTGCGAGAAATCATCGGCGAGACAGGGTGCTTCGCACCGCCCGGTGACGTTTCCGCACTCGCTGACGCCATCACGAGGGCCATCCAACGGTCCCGCGGCCCGCAACGCGATCGAGTCGAGACGGCCTTCACCCGTAATCGGTGGCTCGATCAATGCGAGGACCTTTACCGTGACGTGGTCGGTCACGAACTGAGGCAGCGCGCATGACGGCTAGCGATCATCTGAGAGAGCAGCGCGCACTGCTCACCGCACTATACCGGACGCATGTCGCGCCTGGTTCTCGCTATGCGCTGGTCGACTTTCCGGATCATGCGAACGTCGGCGACAGCGCGATCTGGCTCGGCGAACTCGCAATGCTTCGGGCGATAACGGAGCGCGATCCGTGCTACGTTTCGACGTGGCACGATTTCGATCTCGATGCCTTTCGTAGTGCCTGCCCCGACGGCGTACTGTTCCTGCATGGCGGCGGAAACCTTGGCGATATCTGGCCGCATCACCAGCGGTTCCGCGAGGAGATCCTGGCAAGGGTCCGCGATCGACCGGTCGTGCAGCTACCGCAGTCGATCCATTTTCGCATGCCGTCGGAAGTCGATCGATTCGCCGCGCTCGTCGCCGACCATCCGGATTTCGTCCTGTACGTCCGCGATACGCGTAGCCTGGACTTCGCACGCAAGCATCTGGCCTGCGCGGCGCACCTCGCCCCGGACTCGGCGTATGCGCTCGGCAAGCAATCGCGCAACGGGTTTCAATGCGACGTGCTGATGCTCATGCGCACCGACGACGAACGGCAAGGCTATGCGCCGCCTTCGGCCGATGCAGCGATCGTCGTCGACTGGCTGGAAGATGACGCCGATCTGCCGGTCGGGGTCGATGCCAAAGCACGCGAAGCCCAAGCCGTCGCACGCGTCGACCGTGGACTGCGGTTGCTCGCACGAGGCCGGGTCGTCGTGACGGACCGGCTCCACGGCCACATCCTCGCCGACTTGCTCGGTATTCCGCACGTCGTTCTCGACAACGACTACGGCAAGATCGCCGCGTATCTCGACGCATGGCCCGTTGTGGAACCAATCGTGACGAGGGCCACGACGATCGAACACGCCATGGTCCTTGCCAAGCAGCGCATCGACGCGCGGTGACTGCCGCCATCGATGTCAGCCTGCTCGTCTGCACGCGCAATCGCGCCGTGTCGCTGGCGGCTACGCTAAAGTCTGTGAAGCGCGCGGCGGCGTATGCCGGAAACACGATCGTGGAGGTCGTCCTGGTCGACAATGGCTCGGTCGACAGCACGCCGCAGCGACTGGCGGAATGGCAAGCGGGGCAGGCTTTCCCGGTCCACCTCGTCCACGAACCGCATCCCGGGCTCGCCCGCGCGCGAAACGCCGGCCTCGCGCATTGCACCGGGCGCATCATCGCGATGACAGACGACGACTGTGTTGTGCACCAAGACTATTTCGCCGCCGTCTGCGCGGCATTCGAACGGGCCAGCGGGCCGGCGATCATCGGCGGCCGCATCCTGCTCGGCAACCCGGCCGATCTCCCCGTCACGATCAAGCTCGAAGACCATCCCATGGTTGCGCCGTCGCACGGGTTTCCGGGTGGGTTCATCATGGGGGCAAATCTGGCGTTCACCGCGGATGTCCTGCGATTGACGGGATGCTTCGACGAACGGTTCGGAGCCGGCGCGCCATTCGTGTCGGCGGAGGATACGGATTTCCTGTTTCGTGCAGCAGGCCTCGGCGTTGCGGTGCTCTACGACCCGCTGATGGTCGTCGATCATCATCACGGGCGCCGCGATATCGACGACGAAACCCGGCTGCTGGCGGGCTACAGCTTTGGCGATGGCGCCTTGTACGCCAAGTATCTCGTCTCCGATCGGCGCGCGCTTCGTGCCATCGTCGAAGATCTTCTTGCCGTTCGCTTCGATTGGACGCGGCCCGTGAACACGCATGCCGGTATCAAGCGGTTCTACTGGTTCCGGCTGCGCCATAAGACCTGCGGCTTTGCCTACTTCTGGTGGATCCTCCTGCGGCGAAACATGTCGCGTTTCATCCGATAAGCCTCTCGACTTGCTGGTCTTTCCCCCACGATACACCATATTCGAACCATGGGCGGACGTGTGAAGCGGATGGCAGGACTATTGGAGGCGGAGGCGCGGACGATCGCTGCCGAAGATGCCGGGCGATGCGGGCTGTGCGAGCGGCCCTTGGGGCGAAAGGTGGAATGGCATCACCGCATTCCGAAAAGCCGGGGTGGTACGGAGGTCATCCCGGTTCATCCGATCTGTCACCGTATCATTCATGCCAGCGTCTCGAACCAGGATCTGGCGACGACGTTCGCGGACCTCGATGTCTTGAAAGCGCGCCCGGATATCAGTCGCTTCCTGCGCTGGATCGCCGACAAGCCCGCGGACTTTCACGCCCCCACCCGCCGCGCCGATATTCGCTAAGTTTATCGACCTCAACGATCGATGGATCATCATCATCGGACTCCCACGCCGGCGGCACTTAACGAGCGGATGACCGTTCGTTCAGCGACCCGAACAGCAGGACGCTTTCCATGACCGATGATCCGCGCACCAGCCACCCGACGAGCTTTCCTGGTGAACCGCAGCAGCCCCGCCCCGGGCTTGTCGCCAACATGAAGACCAAGCCCGACCACGGCGAGGAAAGCTATGTCGGCAAGGGGCTTCTCAAGGGTAAGGCCGCGCTCATCACCGGGGGTGATTCCGGCATCGGCAAGGCGGTGGCCATCGCCTATGCGCGTGAAGGCGCGGACGTCGCGATCTCGTATCTCGCCGTCGAGCAGGAGGACGCCGAAGATACACGCGCCTGGGTCGAGAAGGCAGGACAGCGATGCGTATTGCTGCCGGGCGACATTCGCGACCGGGATCACTGCGTCGCGCTGGTGGAGCGCACCGTCAGCGACCTTGGCGGGATCGACATACTGGTCAACAATGCCGCGGCGCAGACGATGAACGAGGATCTGGACAGCGTCGACGACGACGAGATGCAGGGCGCCTTCGCGGCCAATGTGTTCGCGATGATCCGTCTGGCGAAGGCCGCGGCACCGCACATGAAGCCGGGGTCGGCGATCGTGAACACCACCAGCGAGCAGGCCAAGGTCGCGACCAAGAGCATGATCGTCTACGCCGCGACCAAGGGCGCGATCTCCAGCCTCACTGTCGGACTTTCAAATCTGCTCGTAGCGAACGGCATCCGCGTCAACGCCGTGGCGCCGGGCCCGATCTGGACGCCGATCCAGCCGATCGCGAAGTCGCCGGAGGAACTTGAAAAACTCGGTCAGGATACGCCTTTGGGACGCGCGGGTCAGCCTGCCGAGCTCGCGCCGGCCTATGTCCTCCTCGCGTCGTCGGAGGGAAGCTACATGACCGGTGCGGTGATCGCGGTCACCGGTGGCGTGCCGATCAACTGACGAACGGACGGGCGCCCCGGCGCCCGTCCGTCGATACGGCTAGGAGTTCACCACTTCGACGCGACGCGCCGCGCGCGCATGCTCCTTCGTAAAGTCGCCGACACCGCGGTCGGTGTGGCACAACCGGTCCCAATGGCGGAAATACAGGCCGTAGTTGCAGCCATAAAGTTCGTGGTGCCGCTGGTGATGGCTGGCCGTGATCAGCCATCCTCCCAGCGGGCCCGACCACATGAAACGCGGGAAGATCTCCCAACCCATGTGGTTCGTGACTCCCATCACCGTCATGATCGTCAGCACGATGCCTAGACCGGCGATATGGATCGGAACGAAGAACACCAGCAGCGGAATGACCACCGCGCCGGTAAGCGCCTCGATCGGGTGAAACGCCATCGCGGCCCAGGCCGTCGGCGGACGGCTGGCATGGTGCAGCGCGTGCGCCAGCTTGAACGGTTTCGGACGATGCATCCAGCGGTGCGTCCAGTAGAACCAGGCATCATGCAGCAGCAGATACAGGAACACCGAGACCGGCAGGTACCAGAGCGGATAGGCGTGGATATCGGAATATACCTGCGTCCAGCCATGATGTTGCCATCCCCAGGCGACGACGCCCGCCGGGATTCCGTAGAGCGCTGCGGACGCGAGGCTCCAGATGATCTCGCGGCGGACCTGCGGGTCCAGCCCGAGGTACAACCCCGGATGCTTGCGGACCGTGATCCAGGCAAACGCGCCCGACACGAGGAGATAGCGAACGCCGACGATGACGGTCATCGCGATGGCGGAGAGGATGATGGCGAGCGTCATGCTTGATCCTCGACGACCCTGCGATCGGCGGCGCGCACGGCGAGCGCACGGCGCCGCGAGGGAAGACCCCACCACGGCGTTCCCGGCGAGAGATGGTGCTCGTGATGATAGCCACCGAAGTGGAAACATGTCAGCAACGACAACACCGGCCCCACGTCGATGCTATGCGCGCGGTGGGCATCCGCAAAAGGAGTCTCACGCTCTCGGTGCGGCAGCCACGTTCCGAACACGAACAACTGCGCCACCGCACCCAAGGCTGGCAATGCCCAGAAGACGACGATGTTGCCGAGCGGTGCCCCGAGCAACAGCGTATAGATCAGCGCCACCACGGTTATCCGGATGATCTGCCCGTGCGAATAATAGGTCTTGAAGAACTGCAGGAACCAGCCGCCGAGACTGGGGTCGCCACCGTGAAAGTCGGGGTCCCCCGCTCGTCCGGTTTCCTTGTGATGCAGATGATGTTGCGGCAACAGTGATGCGTAAGACAAGCAGGCATAGAGCGACAGACAGGTCGCGCCGATCGCCCGGTTCAGGCGTGGTCGATCGGGTGCCAGCGCGCCGTGCATCGAGTCATGCGCGACGATGAACAGTCCGGTACTCAGCCAAGTCTGGACGATGACCATCACGATGGCCAAGGGAATTGTGTCCAGGCCCCAACGCCAGAAGAAAATGCCGGTTATGTGGATCGCCAGCCACGCCGCGACGATCGCGGCGGACAGCGACACGCCGACACGGGTCTGATGCCGCAGGGCCTCCGATTGGCGAACCGTCACGCTCACTTCTTTGCGTCTGCCGAAACGAGGTTTCCGGCTTTGTCGGGACGTACCGCACGCCGCTGCGGATAGGCATTCGCGCGCAACTGCGCCTTCAGCACCGACGGCTTGCGCGCGAACAGGAAGCCGTGGCTGACAGTACCGTCCTTGCCCTCGACCGCGTGGTGCAGGCGGTGCGCTTGCAGCAGGCGCTTGAAATACCCCTGTTTGGGTACCCAGCGAAAGCCGCCGCGCTGATGCACGAGCATGTCGTGCACGAAGGCATAGATGCCGCCGTACACGGTGATGCCGAGCGCTGCCCACCACAACGGTTCCCACCAGAGCCCGACGACGAACAACACGATCGGCACGATCGCGAACACGATTGCGTAGAGGTCGTTTTTTTCGAACCAGCCATCATGATCTTCGTGATGCGACTTGTGCCAGCCCCAGCCCCAGCCGTGCATGACATACCGATGCGCCGCCCACGCGAAGCACTCCATGAACAGAACCATGAAGACGACGATCGCGAGTTTCTCGAACCAGGTCACTTTGCGCGATCGCACGAATTGACGGTGGGCGGGTGCAGCGAATTCAGCATGATGCACACATAACCGTTACCCGCCGGCTATGCGAGGGCGCTCCCCGACAAAATATCCCGAGCCGGTTGCGTCGAAGCCATTCTCCGCTCCGGACCACGTCGTCTTTAGATCGCGTGATGTCCATGTAATGTGGTCGAAATCGACCTGCCTGGGCACCGCATGGCGGCACGCTGCGTTCGACCGGTATGATTGCCCCGTTGTTCCGCGCCGACCACCGAGAGACTCCCTCCTGGGTCTCGATTGGGGCCATGTTGATGAGCTTCCTCGTCGCCCAATATCATCACCGCTTCACCGTGGATCCGATCCGAGCCGCTCCCGCGATGGCAGCGGTGACGGCACTTGCCCTCGCGCTCGCGATCGGCAAGTACACCGCGCGGCCGCGCCTCGCGGCTGGCGCGAGAGCCTTCCTCCAAATGACGCTGTTCACCGTGCTAGGCGTCGTTCTGGCGTATGCCCTGGCAGCAAACGCAGGGCAGTTGTGGGATGCCCGCCTAGCCGCCGCCGACCGCGCGATCGGTTTCAACTGGCCGGTCGTGTTGGCGTTGCTCGACAAATCCCCTCCTTTGATTTGGCTGCTTGGACTGGCGTATCACAGTCTCACCTTGCAGATGATCGCCGTCATCGTAGCGCTGAGCGGCATGGGGAAATTCGACACGCTGAGGACGATGGTCTGTGCCGCGATCCTGTCCGGTTTCGTCACGATACTGATTTCGGGGCTCACCCCGGCGATGGGCAATCTGTTCGCCCCATCCCGCTACGTGCATCTATGGCCGTCCGTGGCCTGGCTTGAACAGGGGCTGATATCGGGGCTTCGCGACGGGTCGCTACGCGTGCTCGATCTCACCATGCTCATGGGGATCGTCAGTTTTCCCAGTTTCCATGCGACGCTCGCCGCCATCTTCATCTGGGCGTTCGGCGCGATGCCGCGTGCTGCCCTGATGGGCCGCGCATGGGCCATACTGACGATCATCGCGACGCCGGTCTTCGGCGGGCACTACGGGGTCGACGTCGTCATGGGCCTCATCCTCGCGCCGCCCGCCATCATTGCGGCGCGCCGCCTCACGCAGCGTAGGCAGCCGTCTCATCCGACGGGTTCGGCCTTGCCGGCGTGACGTCGGTATCGTCGCAAAGCACCGCATCGACCATTGCCGCCGCCTCGGCCGCGCCCCCTGCCTCGGCCATATCCGTGGCAAGCAGCCGTGCCGCAACGCGGTATCGCGGATCGCTCAGTACGAGCCGCAACGCCGGTTCGAGGCCATTCTTGCCGGCTTCGGCGGCCGATACGACGCGCGCGGCCCCGATCCGTTTCAGTCGCGCCGCAGTTGCCGGTTGTTCGAATGCCAGTGGCACGGCAACGATCGGCACGCCGGCCGCCAGAGCGTCGAGGACCGTGTTGAACCCGCCGTGCAGGATCGCGGCTGAACACCGTGGCAGGATACGGGTCTGAGACCAGAATGCCCGCACCAGTGGATTTCCAGGGAGCGACTGGGCTTCGCGATCGCTCAGCCCGCCGCCATGCGCTACCACCGCACGGCCACCGACCGCGGCACAGGCCGCCGTCATCGCCGCGAACAGCGATCGGCGCGCACCCTGCAACGATCCCAGCGAACAGAATATCAGCGGCCGCCCGTCGTTGTTCGGAACGGTTTCCTCAGGCTCGTCCAACCGCCACGGCGCGCCGTATCGAAAGCTTTGCGGCAATGCTGTGCGCGGAAAGTCCAATCCTGCCGGGCATTGCGCGATCTGCAAACGGTCGGACCATTGATGCCGGGGGTCGGGATCAAGCCCCCAACGCCGCGCATAGGTCGCCACCATGTTCGTGATCGGTCGCATCAGCAGGTCGCTCACCGCGTACCCGCCATTGTTGCGATTCCGCCCCACTGCATCGGGACGATACGCCCACCCAAGGAAGGGTGGCGGTACCGCTGGCTCCCTGAGCAACGGCAACCCCGTAACCGCAGTCACGAATGGCAGACGAAGATAGCGCGCCACCAACGCACCGGCGGGCTCGACCGAATCCGCGACGACCGCATCGACTTCGAGCCTCGACAGCGCCGCCGGCAGGGTCTTCAAGAGCAGTTCGGTCATCGATGCGGTGCTGCGGATCATCCGGGGTAGCCCGACAGGTCCCGATGGCTGCGCCAGCTTGTGGTAATGCTCTGCCAACAAGCCCTTGCAGTCCGCCGGGTGGCCGAGCGCCGCGAAATCGACACCGCAGTCCGGCACCAGCGACGCGGCGTCGGCCATGTGAATTATCGTGACGCGCCGCCCCGTTTGGACGAGCGACCTTCCCAAAGCTGCTAGCGGGTTGATATGACCCGCCGTCGGCGGCGCGATGATGGCGATATGCCGCCTTTTGACCGTCAATGCAGTGGAGCTTTCATCGCCATCTTGTTGAATCGATTAGTATCAGCATGCGGGCGAAGAGCTAGCGTCATTCAGTCGATTGATAACGGCAGGCTTCCCCCCCGACCGCCATCGACCCCGTGCAACTGAAGCTTCGGTTGCGACGTATCCGATGTGCCCACGCCGAGATGTCGGAACCGTCTTCCCCCTCCCTGCGCTACAGCCAGGAAGGAGAATAAATCGTGGACGATCAACGCGTGTGGGAATTCGAGCGCAGTCTCTGGGATGCCAGCAACGAGCATTATCAGGAGCGGATCGACGAGGAGATCGTCATGGTCCTTCCCCGCCCACCCTATGTCTTCCAGGGCCAGGACGCGAAGGATGCGGTCAAGGCGACGCCCAAGTGGGATTCGGTCGAGCTTTCGGACAAGCGTGTGTCGCGTCCTCAGGAGGGATTAATCGTCGTGGCATACATGGCGCGTTGCTCCAGCGGTGACGAGAAATACGAAGCACATTGCTCTTCGACCCTGCGCATGCGGGGACATGATGACTGGCTGGTCGTCCAGCACCAGCAGACCCCGCCCCTGACCGCCAGCGTCACGACCTGACGCTTCGCCTGAGTCACGCTTAGCGGAGCGCCACATCAGCGTTGCCTTCTAGCAATGCCGCTTCCATCAATGGCTTGCCGGGGCCGTCCAACCAGGTGTCGAACGTGTAGAGCCCCGGCACGAGGTCCCGCAGTGCTGCCATGTCGGCGTTCCCCGCCAATCGCCCATCGTCGATCAGCCTTGCCGCGCCTCGGAGAACCCTGTTTTCCGCCAGCACCGCTTCCGGAAAGCGACAATATCCGATCGACCGCTGTGCCGCGCGGCTTAAGGCAGCGGCGAGTTGATCGCCCGTGGCCGCATCGCTCGCGATTGGCATCGTCTGTCCGATGAACCGGGCAGGATCGGCGAAGATCGCGGCAACGATGCGACCGATGTCCGCCACGGCGATAAACTGCACCGTTTGATCGGGATGCATCAGGAAGGTCATAACGCCCCGGTCAAGGCCCATGCCGGGCAACATCAACAGGTCCATGAAAGTGGACGGCCTGACGATGGTGACCGGCAGGTCGATCGCCTGCAACCTTTCCTCGATGACCGCCTTGCTGTCGAAATGCGGCACTCCCATCGCCCCTTGTCCGGCAGCAATGACGCTGGTCTGGACGAAGTGCCGCACCCCGGCCTCTCGTGCGGCTTCGGCGACCGTGATGGCATACGCCACCTCGTCGTCGTCGGTCATATCGGAACTGCTCTGGCCCGAACTCGGCTGTACGCTGAAGACGCCGTAGGTACCCGCCACCGCGCGCTCGATCGTTGCGCGATCGGCCTGATCGCCGACCGCGAGCGTGCAGCCCAGATCGGCCAGCGCGCGTGCTTCGGCTGTGTCGGGATTGCGGACAAGCGCACGTACTGCCCAACCAGACGAGCGCAATGCGCGCGCGACCGAGCCTCCCTGTTGACCCGTTGCGCCCAGGACGAGAATGATATGGTCGGCAAACAGCATGTAATATCCTCCGTGATGGATATCATGGTATGTAATCTATACCGTGATGCAATCAGGCAATCGAAAGCGACCAAGTATGACTGACCAGACCGGCAAGGCACTGACGAGCCGCCTTGTGCTGGACCAGATCGCCGACAAGTGGACGGTGTTGATCCTCGATGCCCTATGTCCTGGGCCGCTACGCTTCAGTGCCCTGAAACGAGCATTGGACGGTATCACGCAGGCATCGCTGAACCAGGCCCTGCGCCGGCTTGAACGCAACGGCATCGTCGGGCGCCGGGTGTTGAGCACAGCGTCGGTCGCAGTCCAATACAGTATTACGCCACTCGGTCGGAGCCTTGAGCCGCTGTTCAAGGCAGTGGAGACGTGGTCTTGCGAAAACCTCGAAAAGGTGGCGGAAGCCCGCTCGCACTTCGATGTTGCGACCGGTCGATCATCATCCGAACTGCTTAAGGCTGGATGACTCGATGACAGAAACGGGCGGGCGTGAGGGTCTCGTCGCCCAGTGGCCAGCCACCCAGCCGCCCGTCATCGACCTCGACCGCGGTACCAGATTGCGGACGCCATCGAAGGGCGTCGACGAACTGTCAGCGGACAGCTTCGGTCTTGTCGGCGCGTCTTTGGCCGAACAGCAGGCCGCGTTCGAGCTTGGCGCACAGTGCCTCGTAATATGCGCCGAGGAATGCAGCGTCGTCGCGCTGGTTGCCGGTCCAGCCGATCTTGCGCCGTATGCTGCCCGCGACGATCGTCATCGCATCGACGTCACCCCGGCGCAGCACGTCGGCCAGCGTTTGCAGCTCGAACTCGCCGTACGCACCGAGTTGCTGCGCGGTAAAGACGAACTCGGGGCCGACGGGTACGACAGTCGCCGTCGCGACCGGAGGGGCCAGCCTGCGGCGTGGCGTACGGACCACCCACGTTCCGGCGATCAGGTCGCCCACCCGCATCCGGTCTCGATTGAACAATGGGAAGGCGGTGAAGACACCCGCCCAGGCAAGGCCCGCGACTCCGGTCCACAGCTCGGCCTGGCTGTCCGCGGCGCGATAGGCGAGGAACGACAGCGGGACGAAGATCTCCAGCTCGCGCAACGCGTTGCGGGTAACGATCGCCGCACCCGTCAGCGGGCCGCCATCACGCGCGACGACGCGCAGACCGAGCATCCGCTTACCCGGCGTCGCCGCGCGGCCACCGAGTTCGAAACCGATGAAATACCCCGTCCGCAGCAGGAAGAACCCGAGCAGCCAAATCATGCCCAGGATCTGCCCGATGATCGCGCCCATGCCGAGGAACACGAGTGCGACGACGATGCTCAACGCGATCAGGCCCCCGCCCATGATCACCATGTCGAGAATGAAGGCGCTCAAGCGTTCGCTCCCCTGCCCCAGTACCAGCCGAAGGTCGACGCCCTCGGGCGTCACGAAGCTGCGCACGAAACGTGGATCCGCGGGACGCTCAGCCATGCCGCGCGCGCCCGGCACCGAAGAAATAGGCGAGCCATCCCACCAGCGCCGCGCCGCCGATCGCGAAACGGCCCGCGGTCGCGGTGACCACCTGCCGCCCGATCCCTTCCAGCCCGCCGGCCACGAACAGCATGAGCACGACGCCGATCATCGCGAGACCCGCGACCTGCCCCGCCCGCGTCGCCGCGGTCAACCGGTCGAGCCGACCGGGGAACGCGACCGCCATGCCAATCCGCAAACCGGCCGCACCGGCGATGGCGATCGCAAACAGTTCCGTCGTCCCGTGGATCGACAGCCACCCCGCCATCTCGAACCCCAGCCCACGGCTCGCGTAGAGCGCCATGAACGCGCCGACCATGCAGCCATTATAGACGATCAGCAGCAGCGTCGGCAGGCCGAACGCGGCGCCGAGCGCGAACGACATGATCGCGACCTGCGCGTTGTGCGTGAACAGGAACGTCGCAAACAGGCCGAGAAATCCTTTCTCGTTGCCGCCCAAGGCGTTTTGCAGCGTCGCGGTCGAGGCGGTCGGATCGCGTCCTCCCGCCAGGTCCTGCGGGATGACCGCATAGAACCACGCCGGATCCTGCGCGACCAGGATCCACGCGACGATCGCGCCCGCGACCATCAGCAGCACCGACACCGCAAGTTCGCGTCGCAACGCTACCACGGCGGCCGGCCAGTCATGCGCGAAGAACCGCACGATCCGGCCCGGTAGCGGCGCGCGCACCGCATAGGTCACGAAATAGGCGCGCATCGCCAGTGCTTCGAGATAGCGGACGAGGTCGCGATCGAGCGACGTCTCGCGCGCGACCGACAGAGACGACAGCGCGGCGCGGTACAGCACCGGCAGTGCGAACAGATCGTCGTCCGACAACGCCTTCAGCTTGCCGCGCTCGATCCGGTCGAGCAGCCCCTCCAGCCGCAGCCAGTCGGCCTCGCGCGCGGATCGAAAACGGGTCTCGGTGAGGTCGGTCGCAAGGCGGGTGCTCACAGCAGGTTCCTCCGTTTAAAATCGAGATAGGCGCGCACGAGTGCCGGGCCGATCCGGTCGTGCCGTGCCTCGATGACGTGGATGCCAAGATGGCGGAGCCGGGTCATGACGAGCTGCCGCTCGCGGAGCAGCGCGGCGGCCGTGACAGCGCGCGACACCGCGTCGACATCGACGGGCGCAGCGGCGGCCAGCGCGTCGAGTTCGGCATCCTCGATCAGCACGAACAGCACGAGGTGACTGGCGAGCAGATGCTCCACCGCCTGGATCATCAGTTCGGCACCGGTCTGGTCGGTGATCTCGGTAAAGATGACGACCAGCGCACGGCGGGTCAGCCCTGCGGCAAGCGTCGACAGCCCCAACGTGTGGTTGGTCTCGGCGGTGCTGTAGTCGAGCTCGCCCGCGAGGCGCTGCAACGCCGGGAACGCGCGCACGCCCGTCACCGCCCCCGATGCGATCCGCGGGCGCGCGTCGAACCCGAACAGCGACACGCGATCGCCGAGCTTCAGCGCTACATACGCGGCCAGCAACGCCGCGGTGACGGCGCGGTCGACGCGGGGGACGCCGTCGACCGGGTCCGCCATCGCGCGGCCAGCGTCGACCGCGAAGACGATCTGGTTGTTGCGCTCGACATGCATGTCCTTGGCGAGCAGCACATGGTGGCGCGCGGACTGTTTCCAGTCGATCGCGCGCCGATCCATCCCCGATCGCCATTCGGTCAGGGCCTCGAACTCGCTGCCCTCGCCGCGATCGATCCGCGCCAGCTGCCCGGCCTGGGCGCTACGCAGCAACAGCGCGCCCTCGTCGCGGACCGCGCGGATGTCGGGGGTGATCACGACCCGGTGGTCGATCGCCAGCGTCCGCTGTCGCCAAGCCAGACCCATCGGTCCGCTCCAGCGCAGCCACGCGCGCGACACGCCGTCGGTGCCGCGACGGATCGTCCGGTAGGTACGCGTCGTGGTCAGCATGTCGTCGAAAACGATCGGTCGGACGTCATCGGCGACCAGTTTCGGTCCCGTCTCCAGCGCGACCTCCGCCCCCGGCGTCGGTCGATCCAGCGCCAGCGTTACCGGCAATGGCGCACCGACGCCGACCGCTCCGGACGCGGTCACCCGCAACACCGGCGCCGCGGGCGCACGCATCGCGTCGATCACGACGAGCGCCAGCACGACGGCGACCCACAACGGCGCCGCGCCCCAGGCAGAGGGCAAGGCGACCGACACCAGCAGCGCGACGGGCGCGCCGCTCGCCGTCGCCAGTACCGCCCGTCTGGTCGGATAGATCAACGCGGCGCCTCGACCTGCTCCACCAGCGCGGCGATCACCGTGTCCGCCGATCGCCCGTCGATTTCGGCGATCGGCGCCAGCGTCACGCGGTGGCGCAGCGCGGCGGGGGCGAGCGCCTTCACGTCGTCGGGCAGCACGAAATCACGTCCCTCGATTGCAGCCTTCGCGCGCGCCGCCGCTGCCAGCATCGCCGCGGCACGGGGCGACGCGCCGGTCTGCAGGTCGCCCGCCTCACGTGTCGCGCGTACGAGGGCAACGACGTAGTCCACCACCTCGTCCGCCACCCGGATCGCCGCGACCGTATCGCAGGCGGCGTCGATCGCCGCGCGGTCGGCGACCGTCGAGACACCCCAATCGGCGGCGCGCGGCGTACCGAAGCGGTTGCCGTGCGCGGCGACGATCCGACGCTCCTCGGCTAGGTCGGGATAGCGGACCTCGTGCTTGAACAGGAACCGGTCGAGCTGCGCCTCGGGCAGCGGATAGACCCCCTGATTCTCGATCGGGTTCTGCGTCGCCACCACCATGAAGCGCCGCGCGAGCGGGTGCGAGGTGCCGTCGATCGTCACGGTCCGCTCCTGCATCGCCTCGAGCAGCGCGGCCTGCGTCTTGGGGGGTGTCCGGTTGATCTCGTCGGCCAGCAGCAATTCGGTAAAGATCGGCCCACGCGTCAGGCTGAACGTCGAGGTCTGGAAATTGAACAGGTTCGAGCCGATGATATCGCCCGGCATCAGGTCTGGCGTGAACTGGATGCGTCCGTAATCAAGCCCCACCGCGCGCGCGAAGCACTGCGCGAGGAACGTCTTGGCGGTGCCCGGTGGCCCTTCGAGCAGGATGTGACCCGACGCGAACAGCGCGATCAGCATCAGTTCGACGGCATCGTCCTGGCCCACCACGCCGTGCGCGATTTCGCGGCGGATCGCGTCGGCGAGCTGCCGGACCTCATCGATAGTCACGTGATCGTTTCCTTCCAGCGGTGTAGCGCCTGCGCGGCGCCAAGCAGTTCCACATCGTCACGCGCCTCGGCGGCGTTGCGCGCGAGCGACGAATAGGTCGGTGTGGCGCCCAGCCCGTCGAGATACGCGACCAGCGCCTCGCCACTCAGCCGCGTGCCGGTCGCATGCGCGACGTCGTCGGCAACCAGGGTCGCATAGGCCGCACCCGTGCGATGCGACCGTTTCGCCAGCCGCAGCAATGCGGCGACGTTGTCCGCCAGCGCAAGCTTGCCAAGGGCCAGCGCGCGATCCTCGCGTCCGGGCACGCCGAAGCGCACCGACGCATGAAACGCAGCCAGCGCGGCAGCCGCCAGCAGGCACAGCGTCAGCGAAAAGAAGGGCGGCTCGAACGCGAGCTTCAGCAGATTGGGACGACGCGCGAACCCGTTGAGCGTGAGGTCGAACGCGATCGAACGGTCGGTCGGGCGGTCGGCCCCGGCCGAGACTGCGTCCAGCACCGCGACCGCCCGCCGTGCGCCGGCCAGCGTCGCCAGCGCGTGATTGTCGAGGACATCGGGATCCGCCAGCACCCAGAGCGGGCGAACGCTGACGCGCGCCAGCACGACGCCGTCCGTGGTTCGCAGAACCGGCATGGCACCCGGCCCGCACAGGTACTGGCGGGTTCCGGTGCGACAGACTGTGATCGAGCCAAAGCCGCGGATCGGCATGATCGAGATGGTCTCGGGCAGCATGCCCGACTGCTCGACCCAGGCGGGATTGGTCGTCTGCCGTCGCACCGACCATTTCGGCAGGACGATCAGCGTCGGTCGGCCATCCCGCGCGGCCAGGAACTCGTGCATCGCCTTTGGCGTGACATCCGCACCGGGCGTGGCGATCATGACTATATTCGCACCCAGCGCCGCGGGGTCGCGGATCAGCGTCACGGACCTGCCGGTATCCCGCATCAGGTCGACCACGCCCTTGAACCCGACCGCCGAGGTCGACAGCGCATGACCGCCGCCATCGCGCCCAGGCCGGAGATCGGGTGCATAGGCGGTCAGCAACAGGAACGCGGCAAAGCCGATAACGGCAACCGCGACGACGATGCCCATCGTCCGCGTGCCGAACGTCGCAAACGGCGTCGCGCTCATGCCCAGGCCCCGGGCAACGCGAAGTCGCGATAGGCGGTACGCGCCGCGTCCCAGTCCTCGCGGGCAAGCGCGCGACCACCAAACAGGCTCCGCTCGACCGCCGCGGCGATCGGCGTGAACGCGCCGCGTGCAGCGATGGGAAACGCGTCCGCGCCGCCGATCTCACGCGTCGTCGCGGCGGGACGGACCAGCGCCGGCCGATGCCGTGCGACATCCTCGAGGCTGCGATGCAGTAACAACCGTGCCGCCGCGTCGTAGCGCCCCGCGTCGGCCATCGCATCGGCTTCGGCGAGCAATGCCCGCGCGGCGCTCGCCTCGGGCTGCCAGGACGTGCTGGCCTCGGGCGATGCCGACTTACGAAACTTGAAGCGTCGCACAAGCCGGACGATCAGCGCGACGAGCGCGATACCCGCCGCAAACAACGCAATCCAGAACAGGATCTTTCCAACCGCCCCAATCCCGTCGAGATGCTCTAGCAACCATCGAAGCCAGGGCGGCATTTCAGGCGGCTTGAACGCTGGCAGGTCGAACTGGATCGTCCGATCCGCGCGGGTCCGCGCCCAAGCCGACGCGATGTCGGCGTCGGCCGGCGCCGCCCCCTGCTGTGGTGTGACCTGCCCCATCGCCGTCCATTCTTAGCATGTCCGACGGCGGTGGGAAGCGCGCGGAACGGGCTGGACAAGCACCATCGCCGCGTTAATTCTTCAGGCTTGCGGCGCGAATGCCGCTCCGGGGGGAAAACTCAATGGCCAGCAATGCGATCGCGGAAACCTTCGACATGGGACGCGTCCTGAGCCGCGCATTCGGCGCGATCGGGCGTAATGCCGCGCTCTTCCTGGGCCTGGCCGCGATCCTCTCCGGCATCCCTCAGCTGATCGCGGGACTCTGGCGTCTCGGTCTCAGCGGACCGGAATTCGCTGGCCCGATCGTAATCGCGGCGGTGGGCGGCGGCCTTCTCGCCTGGGTCGGATCGGCGGTTCTCCAGGTCGCGATCACCCGCGCAACGATCAGCGATCTGGTCGGCGAGCGCCCGAGCTTCGCCGGCTGCCTGAAGGCCGGCTTCGCGATGCTGTTGCCGATGATCGGGCTGACGATCCTGCTGGGTCTCGGCATCGGCCTGGGCTTCATGCTGTTATTCGTGCCGGGGGTCATGCTCTACATCGCATGGTCGGTCGCGGTGCCCGCTTATGTCCAGGAACGGATCGGCGTCGTCGAGAGCTTCGGTCGAAGCCGTGCGCTGACCAAGGGATCGCGGTGGAAGATCTTCGGGCTGCTGCTGGTCTGCTGGATCGTCATTCTGATTCTCCAGGCGCCGACCGGCCTGCTGACCGCTGCAGCGCAGACGCCGACCTCGTTGAGCGTTCTCATCACGACCGCAGTGAGCATCGTGACGACGATGGTCCTCTGCACCATCCAGGCAGCGATCTACGTCGAGTTGCGCGACGTGAAGGAAGGCGCCGCGCCCAGCGATCTGGAAACGATCTTCGCCTGACGCGCGTCGTCTGACTAGCGGCCGGTCGGGGAACAGGCTCAGGGCTGCTCCCCGACCGGTGCGACATACTCGCCCATGTCAGGCGCATCGTCCTGCGGCTCGCCGCGTTGCAGGTTCGAGTGGCGGATGCCGTACGCGAAATACAGCACCACCCCGCCCGCCAGATACCAGAGGAAGAACATCAGCACCTTCATCGGCACCGTCGTGATCAGGTAGACGCACGACGCGATGCCGAGCAGGGGCACCACCGGATAGAGCGGTACGGTGAAGCCACGTGGCAAATCGGGCGCGGCGCGGCGCAGATAGATGACCGACAGGCAGACGATCGAGAACGCCGACAGCGTCCCGACCGAGGTCATGTCGCCGAGCACGTTGATGTCGAAGAACCCCGCCGCCACCGCAGTGATGACGCCGACCAGCACCGTGTTGACATAGGGCGTCTTGAACGTCGGATGCACGGTCGCGAACACGCGCGGCAACAGGCCGTCGCGCGCCATCGTGTAGAAGATCCGGGTCTGGCCGTACATCAGCACCAGCACCACCGACGTCAGGCCGATGATCGCGCCGATCTTGATGAGCTTGGCGAGCCAGCTCCAGGTCGGGCCGAAACTGTCGACCACAACGGCGACCGGATCGGGCACGTTGAGCGCGGTATAGGGCACCAGCAGGGTCATGATCGCGGCGACGAGCATGTAGATCAGCGTGCAGACGACCAGCGCCCCGATGATCCCGAACGGCATGTCCTTCTTCGGATCCTTCGCCTCCTGCCCCGCCGTAGAGATCGCCTCGAAGCCGACATAGGCAAAGAACACGATGGAGGCGGCGCGCATGATCCCGTCAACGCCGAACTTGCCGTCGCCTTGGCTGGCGGGGATGAACGGCGTCCAGTTGCGCGCGACCAATTCGTTGAAGTGCGACAGCACGATCGCGCCGCCGACCGCGATGAAGGCGACCAGCACGCCGACCTTGATCGCGACGATGATCGTGTTGACCTTGGCCGATTCCGCTACGCCCCGCACCAGCAGCGCGGCGAGTGCTAAGCAGATCAGGAAGGCCGGCAGGTTGAAGATCGTCGTCACCGGCTGTCCGTCGACGAGCACGGGTACACCGCCCCGCATCAACGGGTACCCGGCCGGTCCCGTGAACTGCGGCGGAATGTGCACGCCGAAATCGGCCAGCAGGCTTACCATATAGCCCGACCACCCTACTGCCACCACCGACGCCGCCAGCCCGTATTCGAGCATCAGCAGCGCACCCATCATCCACGCGACGAACTCGCCCAGCGTCGTATAGCCATAGGTGTAGGCGGATCCGGACACCGGCAACGTCGAGGATAGCTCGGCATAGCACAGCCCGGCAAACGCACAGACGATGCCCGCTACGACGAACGACAGCAGCACCGCCGGTCCGGCATGCAGCGCGGCCGCCGAGCCGGTGCGCACGAAGATGCCCGCGCCGATGATGCAGCCGATGCCCAGCATCAGCAGGTTCCATTTGCCCAGCGTGCGCTTCAGTTCGCTCGCCGCGGTTTCCCGCTGCACCTGCGCGATGGACTTGCGCGCGAACATCCGCTCGACGATGCCCCTCCGGGCCTGAATTGCCATAGTTCCCCCGGCGTCAAAACGATCCAACCACTCCCGTCCATGCCTAGCGGACAACCGGGACGACGCAATCTTCTTAATGAACTACGGGGCTTAGCGGGTTAGCAAGCTGAACGATGCGCGCACCCCGCTCCCGGGACCATGCAACGCGACCTGGATATCGAACTCCCCCGGTTCCGCACGGGTCGTGCCGTCCTGTGTCACGAACGCGAGATCCGCACGAGTGAGAGACATAGCGAACCGCTGACGATCGCCGGCTCGTACGGCGACCCGCACGAAGCGCTTGAGCTGCTGCACCGGCCGCGTGCGGCTGGCGACGCGGTCGTGGATGTAGAGTTGAACGAGAGCAACGACATCGTGGGTGCCGGTATTGTTCACGAACCCGCCAACCGAAAGTTCGCCGTCCCACGTCATTATAGGGGCTACGACGACCTCTTCCAACACCGCGCGTCCATAGGTCAGCCCGTGCCCGAAAGCGTAGAGCGCACGGTCCGGCGCATCTCTCCACCGCGCGCGGCCCCCTTCCAGCGGGTCCGCGTCGCTCGCAGGGCGCCCGGTCGAGCGGTGATCGTAGGACCAGGGCTGTTGTCCGCTCGCCAGGGGAAAGCTGACCGGCAAATGTCCCGACGGCCCCTCGATCCCGAAGATCACGTCGGCGACTGCGTCTCCAGTCGCTTCGCCCAGAAACCACGTCGCGAGTATGGCGGCTGCGTCTCGTATCGCGCTCTCCAAAACCAGCGCGCGGCCGTGGCGCAACACTATGACGACCGGCGTACCGGTTGCCGCGACCGCCTCGGCAAGCTGGCGTTGTGCGGCGGGGACGTCGATCTCGACGCGGCTATTGCCCTCCCCCGACATGTCGCCGCTCTCCCCTACCGCCAGCAGCACGACGTCCGCCGATCGCGCTGCGGCGACTGCGCGCGCGATACCGTCCGGCAGGGGCTCTTGGATACCGGAGCCTGGTTCGACGACCAGCGACGTCGGGTTGGCAAGCCGCGCAAGGATGCCGGTTGCAAGGTCGATGCCCACACCCTGTTGGCCGGCGAACGACCAGGGACCGTTGAGATTGGCGCGATCGGTCGCGAACGGTCCGATCAGCGCGATCCGCTTCCCGGCACGCGGCACCGGCAGGATGTCGCGCTCGTTCTTCAGCAAGACGATCGACCGTGTCGCCACCTCGCGCGCCAGACGGCGGATCGCAGGGCTCCGCGTCTCGCGTCGTTCGACCCGCGCATCCATCGAGCGGTACGGATCGTCGAACAACCCGAGGGCATCCTTCAGCGCGAGCACCCGCCGCACTGCCTGATCGACGGCGGCGATCGGCACCGCCCCGCTCGCGACCAAGCCGGGCAGGTGACGATTGTACAGCCCGCTCTGCATCGACACGTCGATCCCGGCGAGGATTGCCAACCGCGCGGCATCGGCTTCGTCCGCCGCGATCCCGTGCGCGATCAGTTCGCGGTCGGCGTCATAGTCCGACACGCAGACGCCGGTAAAGCCAAGCTCGCCGCGCAGGACGTCCGTCAGCAGATGATGGTTCGCGGTTACCGGCACGCCCCCGAAATCCGTGAACGAGGCCATCGTCGCGCCGGCTCCTGCGGCGAACGCATTGGCGAACGGCGGGAGATAGGTCTCGCGCAGTTCCGCCTCGCTCATGTCGACCGCGGCATATTCCATCCCGCCACGCACCGCCGAATAGCCCGCGAAATGTTTAGGCGTGGCGAGCATCGTGTCGGCGCGCTTCAGGTCAGGGCCCTGGAACCCGCGCACCCGCGCGACCGCGAGCAGGCGGTTGAGATACACATCCTCGCCCGCACCCTCCGCCACCCGCCCCCAGCGCTGGTCCCGCGCGACGTCGACCACCGGCGCGAAGGTCCAGTGGAGCCCGCCCGCCGTCGCCTCTCGCGCCACCGCCCGCGCCGCGCGTTCGGACAGGTCGGGATCGAACGCAGCGGCCTCGGCCAGCGGGATGGGGAAGATCGTGCGACACCCGTGGATCACGTCGGCGGCCAGCACGAGCGGGATTTTCAACCGACTTTGCAACGCTGCCGCCTGCAACCGTCGCGCCCCCGCCACGCCGTAGCCGTTGAACAGCATCCCAACGCGTCCCGCCCGGACCTGCGCCAACATGGCGTCCGCGCTGCTGGCGTTGACGACCGGATTGAACACCGCGCCGACCGGGCGGACGTCGTCGTTGAAGCAACTAAGCTGGCCCGCCTTCTCCTCGATCGTCATCGCCGCGATCAGGTCGTCGATCCGCCGTGCCGCCGCCCCGGCCGGCATCGGCACCACGGTGGCAGCGGCGAGCAGTCCGGCACGCGTAAACAGCACGCGACGGTCGATCATCATTTCGGCGGGCGGAGCGCAAGAAACACCGTGCTCCACAATTGCGCCGCGTTGGACTCGTCGACGTCCGCACTCGACGCACCGAACGGCGCCACGGTGTAGCGGCCGTTCGCATACGCCCAGGACCAGAGCTCGGACGTCCGCACCTCACCCGCCGCGTCGATCGCGCGCCACAAGCGCGCGCGCGCCAACATCAGCCGGCTACGTGTCGCCCCCGAGAGATCGCCGCGCGCCAGCTGCCTATCAAGCCCCGCCGCGAGGATCGCCTGTTGCCACGACCACACCACCGTCCCGTGATAGGCGGTCGCACCGAACCGCGCTTGCACGTTCGCCGGCGCGAACGCAGGGTTGGCGACGAGCAGTCCGATATCCGTCATCAGTCCGGCCGGGAACGGCCGCATCATCGCGTCGACCGACCGATCCAGATCGGCAGCCGAAGGCGTGCCGAACAACAGCGCGAACCCGTCGTCCGAATGCACCACCGGGACCGGCTTACCCGCATCGTCCACCGATAGCGCGTTGAACGCGAGCGGTGCGGTCCCGAGCGACGTCAGAGCCGGCGCGGACGGCACTCCGACTTTGCGCGCATAGGCGGTGATGTCGGCACTAGCCTCCGCATTCGGCACGGTCATCATAAAGAACCGGGGCGCGCTGCGCTGCCAGACTTGCGCCTGCGTCGCCGCCTTCGCCATCGCCGCGCGGTCTTTGGTCGTGCCGTACCGATCGAGCAGGCCACTCGCGGCAAACCGCTCGATCGCGGCCAGCGCGGCCGGCACCCATACCGCATTCACGTCATACGCGTACCGACCGCGCCCCAGCCCTTCCTCGCTGTCACGCCACTGGCCGGTCAGTCGTCCGGCCTTGATCGCGACCAGTGCCTTGTATACCGGCTGCCTTGCGAACGCCGCCGTCCGATCGACAACCCAGGCAAAGTTTCGCGCGATCAGATCGCCCTGCCGCAACCCCTTCCCCGCCGGCGCAGCGAGAAACGCGGCGGCGCGCGCGCGACCCCGAGGTGCGTCCAGCAGCCACGCCCGCGCCACCGGCGCCAGCATGAAGTCGTCGTCGACCATCGCGTAATCATAAATTGGCATCGCGGTCCGCCCACGGCCTTCCCTGGCGTTACGCAGGACCGCGAACTCGCCGATATCCTCCTCGTGCGCGACCTCGCCATTGGCCGCGAGCCGTGCCAGCACCGCTCCGATGCCATCCTCGACTGCGGCAGGTTGCAGAACCGGCATCAGCAACCGCAGCGACATCAGCGTGTCGCGACCGAAATACGTGTCGAACCGCCACGACCCCGCCAGGAACTTTTCCTTGTACGACAGGTACGACAGCGCGTTGCGGGCACGCGGATCGGTGCGGGCGGTTGCAGTCAGCAGCGCAGCGCCACCAAGCGGGGTGAGCGGTGTCTCGCCACTGCCCGCGACGATCGCGATCCGGATGCGCCCGCCCTTCCCTGCGCGGATCCCGTCCCTGTCGACCACCGTCCCGTCGAGCCCGCGAACCGAGAGGACATAGCCTGCCGCGCCGTCGAACCGGTCGCGCGTCCAGACCATCCGGGGCCCACCGCGAAGATCGGGATCATACCGTCCCGCCACCAGGATCTCAGCAGGCGCCTTTCCCAAAGCCTCATAGTCGCGCAGCACCCGGATCGAAGACAGCACCGCCTGCCGGAAATGCAGCACCGGCACGTCGATGCTCGCGACTGCCTGCACCGCATGCAGCGGCCGCCCCTTCGCGTCCGTCATCGGCGACGGTGTCGGCGGCGTATCGAGCGTCCAGGTTGCGGGGCGATCGATCCTGTCGAACCACAACCCCACCGCGCTGTTGCCCGCCGGAAACGCCGACAGGATGCGCGGCACGTTGCCCGATCGCAGCAGCAGGTGCGCAGCGTTCTGGCCATCGCGCACGAACGCATTGATGTTTCGCCCTTCGTCGATCCGGAACGCAAGCGGTGCGGCATCGCGCTCGCTTGGGCTTTTAGTCGGCGTGCGTTGCGCGGACCCGGCGACACCGCCGGCAAGCGCGACGACGAGCGCCAGCGCGGAGGTGAAGCGGATCATGATGTCTCCGAAGGAAAAGGAGCGCGGTTGGGGTGAACCGCGCCCAAGGGGGACCTAGAAGTCGAAGCGCACGCTCGCCACCGCATTGCGGCCGTTGATCGGGCGTGCGAAATACGTGTTCTGACCGGTGTTCTCGACGAACCCGCCGCGCGGATTGCCTTCGGTCAGCCCGATCACGTTGCCGATATTCTCGACGCTCGCCGACAGCGACACACCTTCGTCGAGCCGGAACAGCACGCCGGCCGAAAACACCGAATAGGCGGGCAGTTCGAGCGAGTTGGACACGTCGGCATAGATCTTCCCGATCCGCTTCCAGCTGCCATAAATCTCGCCCAGATTGTTCGGCAGCACGATCGCCGGGGTCACGTTGATGTTGAGCGCCGGCGTCCGTTCCGGCCGGTTACCGCCGAAGCCCTGCACGGTCGCCCGTAGCGCAGGATCGATCGTGTTGAGATCCACGACGACACCGTTGCGGCGTGCGATCAACTCACCGATGCTGATGCTCGAATCCTGGATCACGCCGCTTGCCTGCAGGCGGAACCAGGTCGTCGGGCGCAGTGTCACATCGAACTCGCCGCCATACACCTTGATCCCCGAATTGGCGGTCAACTGCTGCGTGATCTGCACGCCGCCGACGGTCGAGGTGATGTCGCGCGACTGCGGGTAGTCGAGGAACTTGGTGTAGAAGCCGGTGATCGATGCCTGAAGGAAGCTGCTCGAGTAGCGCACGCCGCCTTCCGCGAAGCGCAGGTTGGTCGGCGTGTTCTGCTCCTGCGCCTGGAACCCGGTGGCGTAGCGGCCATAGACCGCCAGCTGCGGGGTGATCAGGTAGTTCGCACCCAGCGTCCACGCGACCTTGTTGAACTCGCGGCGCTGCGCCGTGTAGGTGCCGGCAAAGCTGTTGTTGATGTAGTTGTTGGCGATGATGTTGTCGTTGTCGACCAGCAGATTGCCCGCGGCGTCGTAGGTGCCCGAGCCGGGGACGGGTGCGCGGTTGAGCGTGTCGCCCGCCAGCCGGTTGAATACGAAATGCTCGAAGCGCGCGCCGCCATCGATCCGCAGCTTGTCCCAGAGCGTCAGCTGGTCGGTGGCATAGGCGGAGATAGAGCTGAACTTCGCACGGCTCGGGCCTTCGCCGAACGTGCCGTAGGTCAGGAAGCCGTTCTCGCTCAGCGATCCGACCACGTTGTTGGCGGCGTTCAGCGCGACCACGTCGACGCGGCGCGCCCGGTCCTGCACGTCGGTCAGGAACGTCGCGGTACCGATCGCATCGTTGTAACGGCTCGACCGCGTGAACAATCCGCCCAGCGTAAGCGAGTTGCTCGCCGTCTGCCACGTGATCCCGGTATCGCTGTTGAACTCCTTCACCGACGCGCGATTGCGGCCGATCACGCTCTCGGCGACCAGCCCGTTGCCGTTGATCGCGTTGAGCGCCGCGGTACCGGTAATGACTTGGCCGGTATCGACATAACGAAGGCCGAGTTTGTTGGCCCCCTGCGGCGCGAACCGCGCAAGCGTCTGCGCGCTGGTCGGGTTGTTCGCGAGCCGGTCAGAGGCGAGCCCCAGTCCGGAATTGTCGTACGAGAAGATCGAGTTGAAGTCGGTGCCGAAGTTCGTGTAGCGGCCGCGCGCGAAAAAGTTGAAGTCGCTGCCGATATCCTGCGTCAGGTCGTAGCCGTAGGACTGCGCCTTGGTATGTACGCCGTCCTCGAGGTCGATCGGCTGGAACGACCGCCCGGTGGTCGGCGAGGTGCGCGTCTGGACGAGCGCGAAGTCGCGGCTCTGCAACAGGCCGTGCGTGGCGGACAGGCCGGGGATCGACTTCGGATCGCCGACGCCGGTGAGCGGAATGCCGACATAGAAGATGTTGCTATCGTCGACGACCTTGGCCGACAGCGTCAACTTGCCGCCGGTCCAGCGCTGCGCGATCGCGCCGCGGAAGATGAAGCCGTGGTTCGCGTCGTAGCCCGGATCGCGGATGCCATCGTCCTTGCGGTAGAACCCGCCGATCGAGATCGCGGTGTTCTCGGCGATCGGCTTGGTCATGAATGCATCGACGCGGGACGTGCCGAAGCTCGACGTGGTCAGCTGGAACGTGCCGCCGGACTTGTCGAAATCGGGTTTGCGCGTGATGAAGTTGACCGTCGCGCCAGCACCGTTGACGGTCAGGATGCCGGACGAGCCCGAGCGGACCGCTTCGAGACGGTCGATCGAGACTTCCTGCTTCAAAATCGTGTCGCTCAGCGCGTTGATGTAGAAGACGGGCAGCCCGTCCTCCTGCAACTGCACGAATTGCTGGCCACCACCAGCGAGTCCGCGGACCGAGAAGTTGTTCGACACTTCGCCGCCCGAACCCTCGACGAACACGCCCGGGATCAGTTCGAGCGCCTGTGCGGTCGAGCGTGGCGCCTTACGGTCGAGGTCTTCACGGGTAGCGACGGTGACGGCGGACGACGAGGTCAGGACGGTCTGGCCGCGGGCGCGCGTGCCGGTGACGACGATCTCGTTGAGTTCGTTGCTGGCCTGCTGCGTCTCGGGCTGCACACCCACCGGGGTCCCGGGATTGGTCTGCGACACCTGCGGCGCGGCGATGGCACCGGTCGCGAGGACGGCGGTGCGGCCATCGAACGACACTAGCCTCAAGCCGGATGCGCTGGCGATGCGGCGAAGCCCGTCGGCGACCGCGAGGTTGCCGCGGATCGCGACGATCCGCCGACCGTGCGTGGCATCTTCGGGTGCTATGATCTGGATGCCCGCCTGGCGCGCGAAGGCGACGATGCCGGTCGAGGCGGACTGCGCGGCGACGTCGAAGCTGCGAGTCTGGCCAAAGGCGGCCGCGGGCGATGCAACGACCAGGGCGCTGGCCAGCACCAGACCCGTATACAGCTGTGAACGCATGATATTCCTCCCCTGCGATGTCCCGAACGCGTCTTCAGCGCGTCTATGGACAGAGATGCGTCGCCAACGGTTTTCCGTCAGGCCGTTTTGGATTTATTTGACGACGCGCAGGTCGCTGCCATCGCGCTCGATCCGCGCGCCCGTCATCGCCGCCGCCGACCGCGCGAACCCTTCCATGTCGTCGGTCCGGAACCAGCCGACGATCCGGCGATCCGCAAGCGGCGCCTCGACCGACAATTGCCGCGTGTTGTAGCGGTTGAACTCAGCGGCGGCATCGCCGAGCGTCATGCCGTCGAGCACGATCTCGCCCTTCCGCCATGCGAGCATCTCGGCAGGCTTGGCGGCCGTTACGATCGTCTCGGCGGTGCCGGATGCGTCGGCGACGACCGCGTGCTTGCCCGCATCGAGCGTGACGAACCGTTCGGGCGCTGCCACCGACCAGACTCGCACGCGCCCCTCGGTCACGGTCACTTCGGCGCGCCCGACATGACGCCGCACGGCAAAGGCGGTACCGACCGCCCGCACGCGGACGTCGCCCGCCGAAACGATGAACGGTCGCGCACGGTCCTTCGCGACCGCAAACCAGGCCTCGCCGTCGTCGAGCGCGACCGAGCGTTGCTCGGGCGTCATCCGCACATGCGTCCGGCTCGCGGTGTTCAGGACGATCGTCGAACCATCGTCGAGCTTGGCGATACGCCGCTCGCCGACTTTGGTGGCCAGCGCGGTATCGCGCTGCGCGCCCAACCAGACCGCACCGACGGCCGCGGCGGCAACCGCCAGCCCCCCGCTGGCGACCAGCACGCGACGACGTGACACCAGCGGCTCAGTCTCGATCGAGTCTTCGTCCACCTCATCCGCGCCGATCCCGCTCCACACCGCACGGGCGCGCAACAATGCGCCAGCGTGACGCGGATGCTCCGCGCACCAGTCCGCGATCTCGCGCACCAGATCGTCATCGTCCGGTGCCCGGTCCAGCCGGGCAACCCACCGCGCCGCAGCCGTTTGGATCGCGTCAGGCTGGTCGTGCATGACGGCTCCTCACGGTGCGGGCAGGCAGGTCGGCACGGTCTTCCGCCGAAAGTCCGTTCAAGATGGTCTTCAATCCGCGTGCCAAATCATTCTCGACGATGGTTTCGGTAATCCCCAGCGTGCACGCGATGTCGCGCTGAGACAGACCCTCGACCTTGCGCAGGCGAAAGATCGTGCGGCTACGCTCGGGAAGGTCGGCTAGCAGATGCTCGACCCGTGCCAGCAGCCCGCGCCCGGCGACGATCCGCTCGGGCGACAGATGATCGGCCGCCAGCGCGACTTCGAGGTCCGCGCTGGTCCCGACGGCATCGATCCGCACGACACGCGCACGACGCAGCTCGGCGAGGACAACGTTGCGCGCCGTCTGGAACAAGTATCGTCGAGGATCTTCCACCCGCCTGAAATCGGGCAGCGCCGCCAACCGGCAATAGGATTCCTGCACCACGTCATCGACATCGACGCCGGGGAACCCGGTACGGAGCCACCGCCGCAACGCCGGCTCGTGCGGCAGAATCTGCCGCGCGACCCATGTCACAAGCTCGGTACTCAAACGCGTCATATCACCCCTTGGCCGTAGCATGGATGCACGGCACGGACACTTCCGTCACGGTCTATCGCGAATGAGCCCGGCGCGCATCTTCATGAAAGCCGAGGTCGTTGGCGTTTGGCAGGGCATTCGCCTAAGCCGCATGGATGCGCATGCCAACGGTCTCCATCCTCATCCCGACATTCAATCGCGCGCATTACGTCGGTGATGCGGTCGCCAGCGCACTCGCACAGACGCTGACCGATACCGAGGTGATCGTCGTCGACGACGGATCGACCGATGCCACGCCCGACCTGCTTGCCAGCTTTTCCGATCCGCGGCTGCGGTACGTACGCCACGACGTCAATCGCGGCATCCCGGAGACGCGGAACACCGCCTTGGCCGCCGCGCGCGGAGACTATATCGCCTGGCTCGACAGCGACGACACGGCAAGACCGACCCGATTGCAGAAGCAGGTCGAGTTCCTCCACGACAATCCCGCCATAGCGATGGTCGGATCCGCCGCCGGCAAGATGAACATCGACGGATCGCCCAAGCGCGGCACCCGCATGCCGCCGCTCAGCCCGCCGATGATCGCAGCCTGGCTGTTGTTCCGGTCCGCCTTCCAGCAATCCTCCATTACGGGTCGCGCCGACATATTGAAGGCGTACCGATACGACCCGCGCTACCGTGTCTGCGAGGACGTCGACATGTTCGTCCGCCTGCAACGCGACCATGATCTCGCGAACCTGCCCGAGATCCTGATCGACCGTCGCCTCCACCCCGAGCAAACCGTCCGCCAATTCCGCGGCGAGATCCTGACCAGCCGACAAACGCTGATCCAGCCGATGCTCGCATCGCTGCAGATCGACGCCACGACCGAAGACGTCGAACGCCACGTGCTGCTGGGCTTCGCCGACTTGCGGGATGCCGATGTCGACGGGGCGTTCCTCGTCTGGGCCCGGGATTGGCTGGCGCGGCTACGCGAGGCGAACGACGCTACGCACGTGTTCGACAAGGACGCACTTGCCACGGCGAGCGACTATTTCTGGCTCCTTGCCTGCCGCGCCCTGATCCCGAAGATCGGCCGCGCTCAGGCGATCAAGGCGTTCCTGACGCGATTGCCGACCAACCTGCTCGGATCCAACGCCCGGCAATGGGCGAGAAGCGCGCTGCCGTCCTACCTGCCCTGCACCAGTCGGCGCAGCGTGCAATAAATCCGCACGCGCGTCAGGCGGTCTGGGTCTTCTTTGCGTAGGTGATGGCGAAGAGCAGGCTCGTCACCGTGACCGAACCAGCGACGACGGCGATCGCCATCCCGACTTCCCCCCAGAGCGGCAAAGTGACCAGCGCGGTCGCCAGCATGACCGCCACGCTGGCGATCCGGATCAGGAAAATACGTCCGGCGTAGCCGCGCGCGGTCAGCACGGTATCCAGCCCGACCGCGACCAGATCGATCGCCCCCGCGGCCGCCATCCAGGTCAGCACCAGATGACCCTGGCCGAACACGTGCCCACCCACCAGCTTGAGCACCGATTTCCCGAACAGCAGCGCGATCACCATGATCGCCGATCCCGCGACCGTACTCATCAGCACGGTTCGCAGCACGAGCCGTTGCACCGTATGATCCTTGGCCTCCTGCACCGCCCGCACGATTTCGGGGAACGCCGCGCGCGAGATGAGCTGGCCGATCTTCCCGAGCGACTGCGCGAGCTGGGCGGCAAGCCGAAACGTACCGGCCGCGGCGACGCCAAGTTCATTACCCACCGCCAGCAACGGCAATTGCTTGCTCGCCAGCGCCAGCGTCGAACTCGCGTTCGTACTCAGCGCGAAGTTCAATATGCCATCATTCTCCTCGACCATCCGCTTGAAACCGACACCGTTCCACAGCAGCTTCAGATCGCCGATATGCGCCACCATGCCCCAATAGGTCGCCGATGTGAGCACCTCGGCGATGGCCCACACCGCCAGGAACGCCTGCACGGTGGGATGGAAGATCATGACGAGGACGGCGCCGATCGCGCGCGCGATCGGCGTGATGCTGTCGGCGATCGCGGCCAGCCGAAACTTGTCCCTCAGGCGCAGGATGCCGACGGCGGCGGACCGGATCGTCACGAGCTGGACAACGGTGAATATCAGCGCGGCCCGCTTGAGCGTCGCGCCGATACCGAAGGCATCGCTCCAAAGCTCGAGAATGGCGATCGCAAGCGCGGCCCCGATCAACGCACTCCCCAGATCGAGAATGAAGCTGCCGCGAAACAGGCGGGCGAGCTTCGACTCGTCTTCGCCGTGCGAAAGCCCGACGCCGAACTGGACGATCACCTGCCAGCTCTGGAAGGCGACCAGCGTCGCCAGCGCCTGTGCCGCGCCGGTGATCAGCGAAAATCGACCGAAACCGGTCACGCCCAGCGTGCGCGCCGCGATCCCCAGATACAGCAACGACAGGACGGCAACGACGCCCCTGCTGCCGACGAGCCAACCGAGATTGTGCCCGATCGAGCGTAGCACATGGCCGCGGGATTGCGGGATCGGAGGACGCTGGACGCTGGACATGATGCTCTCGACCTACCGGGGGCGGCCCCGCCTCACAAGCGTCGCGATGTCACCCGAACCGGCATGACCGGGGTCGACGTCGGCCAAACGCCCCGCGATCGAGGTCGAGCGACGATATGGCGCGGCATCCAACGCGCATCGCCTGCGTTGTACGGCCGCTATCATCAGGAGACGCGGCATGAATCCGACCGGCAACACCATCCTCATCACCGGCGGCGGGTCGGGTATCGGCGCCGCTCTAGCGCAGCGTCTCCACGATGCGGGCAACGCGGTGATCGTCGCCAGCCGTCGCCAGGAAGCGCTCGACGAGGCAACCGCAGGGCGCGAGAACATGAGCGCGATGACGCTCGACATCGACGATCCCGCCGCGATCGAGGACTTCGCGCAGCGCCTCGTCGCTGAACATCCCGCGCTCAACGTGCTGGTCAACAATGCTGGCATCATGAAGCTGGAGGATATTTCGACCCGCCGCGATCTCGCCGACGCGGAGGCGACGATCGTCACCAACCTGCTCGGGCCGATCAGGCTGACCAACGCGCTGGTCGATCATCTCGCGGGACAGCCCGGCGGCACGATCGTCAACCTGACGTCCGGGCTGGCTTATATACCGCTAACGACCGCGCCGGTCTATTCGGCGACCAAGGCGGCGATCCACTCCTACACCGTCAGCCTGCGTCGAGCGCTGGACGGCAAGGTCGAGGTCATCGAGATCGTGCCCCCCGGCGTGCAGACCAGCCTCACCCCCGGACAGGAGACGCGCTCGGCCTACATGCCGCTGGATGCGTTTGCGGACGAGGTCATGGCGCTCTGGACGCAACAGCCAACGCCGAGCGAGATCCTCGTCGAACGCGTCCGCCCATTGCGCAATGCCGAAGCCGATCACCGCTTTTCGGAAACGCTCGACCAGTTCAACGAGATGGCCGAGCGCGCACGACGCGGAGACTGATGCTATCGCCTCGACGCCCTCCTGCGACGTCGAGGCACCACTCGTCATTTCTGCTAACTATTCTCAATAGCCTTGATCTGCCTGTCACGAGCCGATAGGCGGACATCTGTGAACGCGTCCCAAACTTCCCCGTCGCCTGCGACGACCGCCAAGCGCAAACGCAAGTGGCGAAGCTGGTGGCTCAAGCAATTGCACAGCTGGCACTGGATCAGCGCGGCGCTGTCGTTGACGGCCATGCTGCTGTTCGCGATCACCGGCATCACGCTTAATCACGCCGCGACGATCGGTGCCAAACCGGTCGTCGTGGAGAAAAGCGGCACGTTACCGCGCTCGCTGCTCCACATGCTGAGCGCACCGCATACCGCCGACGCGCCGCTTCCCGTTCCCGTGGCTAAGGCGGTCGTCACCGCGGTCGGGCTCGATCCCGCCGGCAAGCCCGTCGAATGGTCCGATAGCGACGCCTATGTCGCCTTGCCCCGCCCCGGTGGCGACGGCTGGGTCAGCATCGCGCGCGCGACCGGCGCGATCACCGCGGAAACCACCGATCGCGGCTGGATCTCGTATCTGAACGACCTGCACAAGGGTCGCAACGCGGGCGCGGCGTGGTTCTGGTTCATCGACGTCTTCGCTGGTGCGTGCATCCTCTTCACGCTCACCGGGCTGCTGTTGCTGCAACTCCACGCGCGGCACCGGCCTTCGACCTGGCCGATCGTCGCGGCCGGGCTCGCGCTCCCGGTCTTGCTCGCCATCCTGTTCATCCATTGAGGGGTTTCGCCATGCGTCCTACCGCGTTCCTGTTGCTCGGCGGGGCGATCACCGCGCCTGCCCTGTTGTCCCCTGCGGTTGCAGCGCCGCCCGGTGCCGTGACGATCACGATCCCGCGGCTCGACGTCGCGGAATATCATCGCCCCTATGTCGCGGTATGGCTGGAGCCGGTCGGCGGGGGCGCGCCGCGGACGCTGGCGGTCTGGTATGATCTCAAGAAGCGCGGCAACGATCCCGGTACCAAATGGCTCGCGGACCTGCGCGCGTGGTGGCGCAAGGGCGGCCGCAGCATGACGATGCCCGCCGACGGCGTCAGCGGGGCGACGCGGACGCCGGGCCAGTACACGATTCCCCTGCCCGCCGACGTCAAGCCCGGCCAGTATGTCCTCAACGTCGAGGCTGCGCGCGAGACCGGCGGTCGCGAACTCGTCTCCGTACCGCTTACCGCCGGAGCCCGCACCACGGGCAAGACCGAGCTCGGCGCCGTCGCCATCTCCGCCCGCTAAGGATCACAGCATGAAGCCTTTTGTTGCACGCCTGATGGCCGCCGCCGCGCTGCTGTCGATCCCCGCCGCACTGTCGGCGCACCGCATGTGGCTGTTGCCGTCGGCCACCGTGTTCTCGGGGACCGATGGCTGGGTGACGGTCGACGCTGCCGTCTCGAACGACCTGTTCTTCTTCGATCATCAGCCGCTTCGCTTGGACGGCATGAAGGTGTGGCAACCCGACGGTAGCGAAGGCGCACTGCAGAACGGCGCGACCGGGCGCTATCGCTCGGTGTTCGACGTGAAGCTCGACAAGCCGGGCACCTGGAAGATCGGCACGCAGATGTCTGCGGTCATGGGCAGCTTCAAGGTCGATGGCGTCGAGAAGCGCCTCGGCGGTCGTCGTGGTCCGCCGCAGCCGAACGCGCCCGCCCCGCTGACCGTCGCCGACATCCCCGCCAACGCGACCGACGTGAAGGTCACCGAGGTTTCGGGCCGCAACGAGATCTTCGTGACCGCGGGTGCGCCGACCACCACCGTCTTCAAGACGACCGGCAAGGGCCTCGAATTCGCACCGATCACGCACCCCGACGAACTGGTCGCAGGCGAGACCGCCAAGTTCCGCTTCCTCGTCGACGGCATACCCGCTGCGGGGCTGAAGGTGGCAGTGATCCCCGGCGGCAAGCGCTATCGCAACGACGAGGGCGCACGCGAGCTGACCACCGGCGCGGACGGCGTGCTCAGCGTCTCGTGGCCGACCGCCGGGATGTATTGGCTCAACGCGACGCTCACCGACGCCAAGGCAACGAGCCCGCGCGCGACCGAGCGCCGGATGAGCTACGTCACGACGCTCGAAGTCCTCACGCCCTGAGGCGTCCGGGTCTAAGTTTGGCGGCATGAGTTTGGCGGCATGAGGATCGCACTGCCACCGACGATCGACGCCGCGGCGTTCGCGGCGCGCGATCCGTCGGCGGTGGTGCTCGATCTGCACGGCGAGACGATGGGGACGTCGTGGAGCGTGCGCTTCGCGGCGCCCGTCGGCACCGATCCGTCGTCGATCCGCGCGGCGATCATCGCGCGGCTGGCCGGGCTCGTCGCCGAGATGAGCCACTGGGCCCCAGACTCACTCCTGTCCCGCTTCAACCGGGCGCCGGGCGGCACCTGGACGACGCTTCCACCCGACTTCGCGCATGTCATGACGCGCGGCCTGGCGATCGCCGAGATAACCGGCGGCGCGTTCGATCCGACGATCGGCAAGCTCGCCGATGCCTGGGGTTTCGGCCCCGTGCCTGTTGCTTCCCCCCCAAGCACTGCCGAAATCGAGACAGCGCGCGCGACATCGGGTTGGCCCCGGCTCTCGTTCGCCCCCACCGACGCGCATCTCCGCCAACCCGGCGGCACCGCGCTCGACCTGTCGGGGATCGCCAAGGGCCACGCGGTCGACGCCATCGCGGACCTGCTTCACGACGCCGGTATCGCGAACGCACTGGTCGAGATCGGCGGCGAACTCGCCGGTCGCGGGATCAAGCCGGACGGCGATCCCTGGTGGGTCGACCTCGAAAGCCCGCCCGGCCTGACACTCCCCCCGCTCCGGATCGCGCTGCACGGCCAAGCGGTGGCGACCTCCGGCGACTACCGCCGCGGCGCGCACACGCTAGATCCCCGCACCGGACGCCCGATCGACACTGCCGTCGTCTCCGCCAGCGTCATCCACGAGACCGCGCTCGACGCCGACGCTTGGGCAACCGCACTCACCGTCCTCGGCCCGGACGGCCTCGACCTCGCCAACGGCATCGCCGCTCGCCTCGTCACCGAGATCGACGGCACCGCGCAGGAGTACCTGTCGCCTGCCCTGTCGGCGATGCTCGAAGACTGACCACCACCGTCATTCCCGCGGAGGCGAGAACCCATATCGGCAAGCCTCACGATACGATCATGAACTTTCCGAGGGTAAGCATTTCCGTCGGCGCAGCGATCAAGCCTGCACGAAACCAGCCTTCGCAAAGTTGGGACGCAGGAGGATACCCCCTCTACCCCACGACGCTACCCGATCCCGCCCTCGCGCGTTACCAAAGCCAATGACCGACGCGCTCCCCCCCGCCATTCCCGCCGCGACGCTCGTCATCTTCCGCGACACGCCAGCCGGCCCCCCGGAACTGCTGATGGTCGAGCGTGCCAAGGCGATGGCGTTCGCGGGCGGCGCCTTGGTATTCCCCGGCGGCCGCGTCGATCCCGGCGACCACGCGCTGGCGGCGGTACTAGGCTCGCCCGACGACGAAACCGCCGCGCGCATCGCCGCGATCCGCGAAACGATCGAGGAGGCCGGCCTGCCGATCGGATTGTCGCCGATACCTTCCACACAAGTCTTCGAACGGTTGCGCGCCGCCCTTCACGCCGGAACAGCGTTCGGCGAAGCATTGGCGGAAGCAGGCACATCCCTCGACCTCGAAACGCTGGAGTATTTCGCCCGCTGGCGGCCAGCACACGCCCACGCGCGCATCTTCGACACGCGTTTCTATCTTGCCCGCCTGCCCGCCGACGCCCCCGCGGCGCGGGTCGACGAAACCGAGAATGTCCGCCTGTTCTGGGCAACCGCCGCGCACATTCTCGCTGAGACCGACGCCGGACGCGCGACTATCATCTTCCCGACCCGCCGCAATCTCGAACGCCTCGCGCAATTCGCCGATTTCGACGCCGCGGTCGCTGACGCCCGCGCGCATCCGATCCGCACCGTCACGCCGTGGACCGAGATAAGCAACGGCGTCGAGCATCTCTGCATCCCCGACGACCTCGGCTATCCGATAACGTCGGAGCCGATGTCGGACGCGGTGCGCGGCTGACATGCGCGCGGTGCGAAGGACGATCGGGTGGCTGGTGGCGCTGGTCGTCATCGCGAAGCTCGCGCTGATGCTGTGGGCGGGCCTGCGCGGCCGGCCGCAGGACGTGCCTTGGGCGCCGCTCGATCTCGGCCAGCCGGTCGGCCTGTTCACTGGGCGCAAGCTCACCGCACTGACCGAGGATTTCCCGCAATGCCGCGTGCTGCTCGACCGCGCCGGCGTCCGCTACACCGTACTGCCGCCACGCAAGGGCGAGGGGCAATGCGGCTATGCAGACGGCGTGCTTCTAACCGGCGGTGCTCGAAAGATCGCCTTCGCGCCTGCCGGGTTGGGCGTCGCCTGTCCCGTCGCAGCTGCGCTGGCGATGTGGGAATGGAACATCGTCCAGCCTGCCGCCGAACGGCACTTCGGCGCACGCGTCGCGACGATCGATCATTTCGGCAGCTATAGTTGCCGCCGCATCGCCGGCAGCCATTCGAGCAACTGGAGCGAACACGCGACCGCCGACGCGGTCGACATCGCGGGATTCCGCCTGACCGACGGCACCCGCATCACCGTCGCGCGAGACTGGAAGGGCGACGATCCCAAAGCCGCATTCCTCCGCGACGTCCGCGACGGCGCCTGCCAGCTGTTCGCGACGACGCTGTCCCCCGACTACAACGCCGCGCACGCCGATCACCTGCATCTCGACCAGGCAAACCGCGGCGCCACCGGCTGGCGCGCGTGCCGGTGAGTCAAGGACGAAGATCGATCCTCCCCCGCCAGGGGGAGGATCAGGAGGGGTCAGCTCGCCAAGGTCGTCCCCGAATCCACCTTCTCGACCCAGTACGGAAAGAACGCCGGCTGCCGGTTCGACCAGCCCGACGCGGTTGCCGCCGCCTCGCTGATCGACTGGAGTAGCTTCCGCCGCAATTCCGGATGCAGATGCGGCAGCGCCGCCGCCGCGCAGAATGCCGACGGCAGCCAAGGCCGAACCTCCGCGCCGATCAACCGCTCGTACAGGAAGCGCAACGCCGAGAAACTCGTCAGCCGCCCCTGCCCCAGGTCGAACGCCACCAGCGTCATCAACGGCGCCAGGAACGGCTCGATCGCATCCAGGCCGCTGTCGTCCGGCACCATCGCGCGCAGATCGGGGAGGTTGTTGTAAAGCCGCGCTTGCGCCCTGATGCTTGCCGCCTCGACCACATCGCGCGACCAGCGCTGCATCGCATCCTCGCGGTCCAGGCCTACATCGAGCGAACGCCGGATATACCGCTGCGTCGAACTCGGAAAAGCCGCGAATTCCTTCATCTCGGCGAGGGTCATCGATCCCTGTGCCGGTTTCATTCTGGAAGCCATGTCGTCACCCCGCTCTCGTCAAGGAACCGGCAGACTATGCGCTCGGATGGTTAACAACGACCCTAATGCGCGTCATCTTTCCGTAACACCAAGCGACCATGAAAGCTGTTGCGCTGCAACAAGGCTGCGACGAACCGAACGAAACTAAGCGATTTGATCGTCTTGCGAGGCGTTTGGGCAACAAAAAAGCGCCGGTCGTTGCCGACCGACGCCCGTTCGTTGAGCAGATGCAAGGGTTACGCCTGCTTTTCGCGCAGCGCTCGTTCTGCGTCCTCGTCATAGCCCGAAGATTTTGCCGGCTCGCTGCCCGACCCCGGCTGCGTCGCCGAAATCGGATCGCTGCCGTCCATCGACTCGTCGAGCCCGTTGTCGAGACGTGCGTCGGCGCTATCCGGGTTCTTCTGCAGCCGCTTGCCGATCGACTTGTCCTGGCCCGCTTCCTGGCGCGGATCGCGACCGGAGCTCTTGCCCTCGGCATCCTTGTCGTCGGGCGCTACGGACAGGCTATCCAGCGCGCTCTTGTCTATGTCGGTCATTGCGACGTCCCTTTTTAATCTTGGCGATGACCAACGGTCGAAGGGGCGGACCGTTCCGCCACTGCGCCCCTCCCTGGAAGGGAGGGAAGAACAACCCTCAATCCAGCGGTGTCACCTTGACCGTCTGCTCCCACAGATACGCTTGCCCGAACACCGTCATGAACGCGATATCGGTCGCATCGCGCCCGACGCAGACCCGCGCAATATCGCTGCACGTCGCCATCTTCGTCGCATCGATCAGCCGCCAGTCGCCCGCGAGCCACAGCTCCGCGACCGCATGGAAGTCGGGCGGATCGACCCCCGGCGCATAGGCCGACACGCACCGCGCCGGGATCCCGCCCGCCCGCGCGAGCGACACCAGCAGATGCGAATAATCCCGACACACCCCCGAGCGCGATGCAAACGTATCGAGCGCGGTCGTCTCTCCGCTGCTCGATCCACAGCGGTAGTCGAGCGACTGGTACACCCACTCGGTCAGGGCCGCCGCCAGCGGACCACCTTCCAGCCCACCGAACTCGCGCGCGACGAAGCCCTCGAAACGGTCCGAGGGACAATAGCGGCTCGGCATCAGATACGGCGTCAGCTCGCCGTCTAGCATCCGCGGCGGCGTCGGCGGATACAGCTCGAGCTGCACCCGCTCGCGCTTCACCGCGACGATGGCCTTATACTCGGCCGTGAACCGCCCATGCCCGCGCGACCAGCAACGCTGACCTATCCCGTCCTCGCCGCGCACAGCGCGGATCGGACTGTCGGACCACAAGGTGAGTGATTCCGACTCGATCGTCTGATCGGCCATCGCCGCAGCCTCGATCTGGACGAGAACATCGGCGTCCCCCGTGATCCCATAGTCCAGACGCACGTCGATCGAGAGCCGCATTGCGCGTCCCATTCCTGTCTCGAGCCATAAGAAAAAGGGCCCGGCGGTGTCCCGCCGAGCCCTGCGTTCGTCACACCCTTAGCGGGAGTTAGTTGCGGCTGCTACCAAACAGACGCAGCACGAACATGAACATGTTGATGAAGTCGAGGTACAGGCTCAGCGCCGACATGATGACGACCTTACCGACCATGTCCGTGCCAGCGACCTGCGCGTACAGGCTCTTGGTACGCTGCGTGTCGTAGGCGGTTAGGCCCGCGAACAGCAGCACGCCGACGCCACTGATGACCAGCTGCATCACGCCCGACTGCAGGAACATGTTGATCAGGCTCGCGACCAGCAGGCCGACGACGCCGATGATCAGGAACGTCCCGAACGCCGACAGGTCGCGCTTGGTGGTGTAGCCGTACAGGCTGAGACCAGCGAAACCGGCTGCGGTGGCGAAGAACGCACCCGCGATCGACGTGCCGCTATAGACCAGGAAGATCGTCGACATCGACAGCCCCATCAGGACGGCAAAGCCCCAGAAGAGCATCTGCATCGTGCCGGTCGACATCTTGTTCTGGCCATAGCTCATGCCGAACACGATCGCGAGCGGCGAGAACATGATGACGTACTTCAGGATGCCACCGCTCATGAACACCTGTGCGGCAGGCGACTCTGCGCCGCCCCATGCGAACAGCATCGCGACGATGCCCGTCAGCAGGACAGCCGAGCCCATGTAGTTATACACGGACAGCATGTACGACCGGAGACCAGCGTCGTAGGCCTCGGTGCGCTGGCCCGTGGCCGTCGTTCCGAACGGCGCGGCGCGGGGCCGGGGGTCAGACCAATTAGCCATTGTGAAATCAGCTCCTTTGTCCGGCATGGTGCCGGTTACAGTGAATATCGTCCTTTACAGGACGCTTTTCAAGCAGAGTGGTTGCATCGGTACGGTGGTTCGCGGTTAACCTGCCGCAATCCATGATCCGCCTTTTCGTAGCCCTCCGCCCGCCACCCGCTATCCGTCAGAGCTTGCTCGACATAATGGAGGGCGTGCCGTCCGCCCGCTGGCAGGACGAGGAACAGCTGCACGTGACGCTGCGCTTCATCGGCGAGGTCGAACGGCCGGTCGCCGAGGACATCGCGGTCGCGCTGAGCCAAGTCGTCGCGCCGATCCCGAGCGTCTCGTTGACCGGAGTCAGCCGTTTCGAGAAGCGTGGGCGGACCGATACGCTCTGGGCCGGCGTGACGCCGCACGAGGCGCTCGCCGCGCTCCACCGTAAGGTCGACCAGGCATGCGTTCGCGCCGGCCTCCCGCCCGAACATCGCGCGTATCTTCCGCACATCACCGTCGCGCGGCTGGCGCGGTCGGCGGGCGTCGGGTTCGCGATCGAGGACTGGCTCGCCACCCACGCCGCGCTATCGAGCGCACCCTTCCCGCTACCCCATCTCGTACTGTACCAGAGCCATCTCGGCCGCGACGGCGCGACGTACGAACCCGTCGCTCGCTGGGCGCTCGATACCGAGGGTGGAACCTGAGCCACGGCGAAGGGTTCGCCAAGAGATCAACAGGGAGAGACACTATGCGGATTGCGACACTGGCACTGCTCGGCGCGGCAACGATCGGGCTGACCGCCTGCGAGAAGACTGGCATGGAGACCGGTGCCCCCGTATCCGGCGGGCAGCGCGCCACGGCAACGCTCCAGACCGCGACCGGCAGCGATGTCGGCCGCGCGACGGCGACCGAAGTGGCCGGCGGCCTCCGCTTCACGCTCGACGCCAAGGCAATGCCCCCCGGCACGCACGGCGCGCATATCCACATGGTCGGCCGCTGCGACGCCCCCGACTTCACGACCGCGGGCGGCCACTGGAACCCGACCGGCATGAAGCACGGCAGCATGAACCCGCAGGGCCCACACGAAGGCGACCTGCCCAACCTCGTCATCGGCACCGATGGCCGCGGCACGATCGGCATCACGATCCCAGGCGCGACGATGGCAGGCCTGATGGATGCGGACGGCTCGGCGTTCGTGGTGCATGCGGGTCCGGACGATCTGATGACCGACCCGGCCGGCAACAGTGGCGGGCGGATCGCCTGCGGGGTGTTCCAGGCGGGGTGAGTGCATGGCCCCTCCTATGCTTCCGGAGGGGCGCCTTTGCGTGTATAATTTCCGTTAGTGCTGAGTAGAGACCGAGTAGTCGCCGAAGGCGGCGTATAGAGGGCTCGTATCGAAGCACAGGTTCCGTACGCCAACCTGTCCTTCGATACGCCATCTCGATACGCTGCTGACGCAGCTACTCGACGGCTACTCAGGACGAACGGGAGAATTAAATGTCCTCGCCCGCGGCCCGCGCCCGAGCCTCCCGCGTAGCCTCGGCCCCCGGCGCAAGCCGGTACGCCGCCACCGCACAAACCAGCGTGATCGGCGTCACCACCAGCAACGATAACATCCCGATCGACAAGCTCCCGGTCAGCGTCGACACCCGCCCCGCCATATACGGCCCGAGCGCCAGCCCGATCAGCGTCGTCCCGATGAAGAACGTCGCCGTCGCCGTCCCCCGCATCCGCGGCAACACCATGTCCTGCGTGGTCGCCGCCGCCGCCCCCAGCGCGCACGACGCGGTCAACTGCGCGAGGAATATCCCGGTATAGAACGCGACCGGCGACGACGCGGTGAAAGCGAGGATCAGGAACGGCACCGGCACCACCGCGCCGAAGATCACCACCCACAACCGCCCCGCCGGATTGCGCTGCCGCAACCGATCCGACACCACGCCGCCGATCGTTAGCCCGAGGAACCCCGCGGTCGCGCCAAGGCTGCCGATCATGAACCCAGCCGACGCCGGCGTCGCGCCAAGCTCGCGCAACGCATACGGCGCCGCCCAGAAACTCGCCGCATAGCTGAGGAACGCGTTCAGCCCATACGCTACGACAGTGCACAGGAACGCCGGCGTCCCGACGATCAGCGCAAACGTCGGCGGATCACGCCGCTTGAGCGCGGACGCCCACGAGAACACCGCATACACGCCGATCCCAATTGCCACCCATTGCGGCCACGGCTCGCCCGCCGCCACCAGCCCCGACACAGCCGCGACCACCAGCGCTAGCGCAACAAGGTTGTACCCAAGCGCCCGCGCTCCACCCATCGCCGCACCGATCAACGTCAGCGGTGGCACGATCGTCACCAGTTCGGCCCCGAACGCGCGGAACGGCGCCGGATGCTTCTCCGGCTCGGGCAGCCCCTCGACGAGGCCACGGATCGGCTCCTTCAACGTCGCGATCCAAACGGCGAGCAACAGCCCCGGCACGCCGACCGCCATGAACGCCGCCTGCCAACCGACCAGCCCGAGCGGCCCGCCGCCCGGATAGGCCTTGTTCCAGCCCTGCACGATCAGCCCGCCGATGAACAACGAGCAGCCGCCGCCCACGTACAATCCAGCGGAATAGATCGACAAAGCCGTTGCCCGCAGCCGCTTCGGGAAATAGTCGGAGATAATCGAATATGCCGAAGGACTAGCCGTCGCCTCGCCGATCCCGACGCCGATCCGTGCCGCGGCAAGATGCCCGCCGGTCTTCGAAAAGCCCGATAGCGCGGTCATCACCGACCACAGCGACAACCCGATCGTCATCAGCCTGACGCGGTGCCAATTGTCCGCCAACCGCCCCAGCGGAATACCGAACAGCGAATAGAACACGCCGAACGCAGTGCCGTACAGGAACCCGAGATCCTGGTCCTTGAGCCCCAGGTCGCGCTTGATGTCCTCCGCCAGGATCGAAATGATTTGCCGGTCGACGAAGTTCAGGACGTAGACGAGGAACAGGATCGACAGCACGTACCAAGCGTAGCGCGATGCACCTTTCGCCGGCTCGCCCATAACGGTTTCGGCGTTTGCCATGATCCCTCCCCGATGTTTTTCGAGCTATGGGTATCAGAGGCGAGAAGAGAGAAACAGCGCTTTCGGCAGGCTCGGGTACGCCAGAGCGAGCGGCGAGCATCTACCTCAGTGCGACCCGATCCGACCCCGACGCAGCGCCCCCTGTTCCAGTCGCTGCAACAGCGTCTCGATCGTCGGCGGCACAGTCGGCTCGGCCTGCGCACGCAAAGGCCGGGCAATCGGCGTCGGCGCGCTGACCTCCTCCACCGGTTCGGACGTTTCGACGACCGGCGGCTCGACCGGCTTCGGCACGGGCGCGGTCACGAACGTGTCCGGCTCGGCGGTCGGCGACATTTCGATCACCGGCGCGACCATCGTTGGCTGCGCCAGCGGCGCGACCGGCCGGGCAGGCTCCATCGGCACGGGCCGCATCGCCTTCGGATCATAGGCGGCCAGCGGCAGGTCGAGATCGGCGGGAATAGCCCGCTCATCGCGCGCGGTTCCGTCGGCGGCGCCCGCAACGCCGACCTCCATCAAGGGCGTACCGAGATCAGCCGCCGACATCGGCTTGCGCGGCGGTGCGTCGGGATGTGCGTCGGCGCGGCGGATCACCGGTACGCCGTCTTCCCGTGGCCGCGCACCGGCAAACGCCCCACCCGGCCCGAACAATAGGTACAGCGACGACCACAGGATCGCCGCGACCAACGCCCCCGCCCCCAGCGCGAGGATCGCGCGCGCAGTGGCACCGAGCGGTGGCGCCGCCATCGGGATAAGCGCCGCTATACCCGTGTCCGACACGAGCGCCTCCAGCGCATCGCCCGACGACAGCATCACGCCCACCGCCGCGATCACGCCCCCGGCGATCGCACCGACGATCGGCGCCAGACGATTCAGATTGCCACGCTGCAAAGTCCGAAGAGCAAACTCTGCCATTAATTTTCCCGCACCGCGGCCGCGATCAGCCGTTCATAGACTGGAGCATAACGGCGAATGTTTGACGACCAGTTACGCTCTTCCTGCACGAAAGCACGCCCCCGCGCACGCCGCTCGTCCCACCCCGAGCGATCCGCGAACATCCCCGCCAGAGCATTCGCAATCGCCGGCGGACTGTCGGGCGGAAACAGCGTGCCGGTATCGCCATCGCGGATCAGTTCGCGGTGCCCGCCGACGTCCGACGCCGCGACCAGCCGCCCCTGCGCCATCGCCTCCAGCGGCTTCAGCGGCGTGACCAGATCGGTCAGCCGCATGCGCTTGCGTGGATAGGCAAGAATGTCGACCAGCCCGTAATAGCGCTCGACCTCCTGGTGCGGCACCCGCCCGACGAAGCGGATCGCATCCGCCACCGGCGAAGCTTCCGCCTGCGCGCGCAACGTCACCTCCATCGGCCCGCCGCCGACCATCAACAGCCGCGCCTTGGGCCGCAGCGCCACCAGCGCTGGCATCGCCGCGATCAGATCGTCGAGCCCTTCGTAATCGTAGAAGCTGCCGATGAACCCGACGACATCGGCACCGTCGAGCCCCAGCTTAGCCCCCAGCGCATCGTCACGCGGCGGCGCGTTGCCGAACAGATCGAGATCGACGCCGTTGGGCGACACCATGATCTTGTCCCCCGAGATTCCCCGCGCGATCAGATCGCCGCGCAGGCCCTCGCAGATCACGGCAACCGCATCCGCCCGCCGCACCGCCCACGTCTCCAGCGCCCGCGTCGCCCGATAGCGCAACGACGTCGCGGTGCCCGTCCCGTTGCCGACCGCCGCATCTTCCCAGAACGCGCGGATCTCATACACCAGAGGCAGCTTGCGTTTCCGCGCGACGATCAGCGCGGCAAGCGCATCGATCACCGGCGAATGCGCATGGAGAATGTCGGGCTTGAAGGCATCGACCGCCGCCTCGATCCGCTTGGCGAACGCCGCGATCCCGACGACCTCGCCGACCGGTCCCGGCTTCACGCCAGCATCCGTACGGTGGAAGGTCAGCCCGTCGACCGACTCAACCGAAGCAGGCGCGACACCGTGCCGCGGGCCGGTCACCGCAGCGACAGTCCAGCCGAGCGCCTCCTGCGCCTTGAGGATCGCCCGCGTGCGGAACGTGTAGCCACTTTGCAGCGGCAGGCCGTGATCGAGGATATGAAGGATACGCATCGTGCTATCCCCCTGCCACAGATCGCTTAACGGCGCGTCAACCGACTATACCTACAGACGATTCCGTGATGTCCGCATATTCGGAAAGGAGGCCGTACCCATGATCGACAATCTCGCGCTCGGCCTCAGCCACGGGTTGATGATGCTTGCCGCGTTCCTGTTGCTCAAACGTCCCGATCTCGATCGCGAGCCCAGCCCGCACGACAGTTCGGATACCAAGCGCAAGGCTAGCGAGAAACCCCGCCGCGATGCGTGATCTCGCGTTCATCGCGTTCCTGCTCGCGTTCTTCGGAATGGGGTTCAAGCGGCCGTTCCTTCTCGTGCTCGTCTATGTCTATATCGACATCGTATCGCCGCAGCGGCTGACCTACCTGCTACTCAATTCGGTACCGATCTCGCTGATCGCGGTCACGCTGGCGGTCGGCGGGTGGATCCTCGCCGACGACAAGCGCGACACGCGCGTCGGTGGGCGACAGGTGCTGATCGTGCTGCTGCTGCTCTATTGCTGGGGGACGACGATCGCCGCTGACTTTCCCGTCGAGGCCAAGGAGAAATGGGACTGGGTGTGGAAGGCGCTCGCCTTCGCCGCGTTCCTCCCCCTGACGCTGCGCACGCGCGTCCGGATCGAGGCGCTGCTGCTGTTCATGATCCTCGCCGCCTCGTCGATCATCGTCGTCGGCGGGATCAAGACGATCGCCAGCGGCGGCGGCGGTTACGGCCAGTTGAACCTGATGGTCGACAATAATTCAGGGCTCTACGAGGGCAGCACGATCAGCGCGGTGGCGATCGCGATCGTCCCGATCATCGTCTGGTTCATGCACCACGGCACGATCTTCAGGCCGGACTGGCGCGTGAAGGCCTATTGTCTGGCGCTCGTCTTCGCCTGCCTGCTGATCCCGGTCGGCACGTCGACGCGCACCGGGCTGCTCTGCATCGGCCTGCTCTCGCTGCTGTCGATCCGCAACGTGAAACGCAAGGTCGCGTATCTGGCGATGCTGGGCGTCCTCGGGCTGGCAGCGATCCCGTTCCTGCCCTCGACCTTCACCAACCGCATGAACACCATCAAGACCTATGACGCGGACGAATCCGCCTCGACGCGGCTCGCGGTGTGGAAGTGGACGATCGAATACGCAAAGGCGAACCCGTTCGGCGGGGGCTTCAACGCGTATCTGGGCAACCACATCCGCTACGATTTAAAGACCACGCCCGGCGCTGCCGAGGCCCCCAAGGTCGAGGTCGACAAGGCCCGCGCGTATCACAGCGCGTATTTCGAGATGCTCGGCGAGCAGGGCTATCCCGGTCTTGCGATATGGCTCGCGATCAACCTGATCGGCATCGTCCGCATGGAATTCATTCGCCGCCGCTACCGCGATCCGGACGGGGAATTCGCCTGGGCCGGACCGCTCGCCGCCGCGCTGCAAAGCGGACACATCGTCTACCTGCTCGGAGCAGGGTTCATCGCGATCGCGTTCCAGCCATTCATCTACATGCTGATCGGCGCGCAGATCGGTCTGGACACGTATCTCGCGCGCAAGCGGAGCGAGCAGTCGTTCCGGCCGATGCGCCGTGTGGCCCCTGCCGCCCAACCTGTAGCTAACGGCGTAACCTCCACGTGATCGACCGAGCGCCGGTCCACGAACTGCGCGCGCTCACCGGCGTTCGAGGAATCGCCGCGTGGTTCGTCGTCTTCTACCACATTCGCCTGTCGATCGCGGGGCTGCCCAGCGGCGTGCGCGACGTCTTCGCCAAAGGGTATCTGGCGGTCGACTTCTTCTTCCTGCTGTCCGGCTTCGTGATCTGGCTGACCTGGTCCGAGCGCATTCGTACCGGCGGCGCGGCAAGCATTCCGCGCTTCCTGCAAAAGCGTATCGCCCGTATCTGGCCTCTGCATCTTGTCACGTTAGGCGGCGCCGTCGCACTGGCGCTGCTGCTCCGCGCGACCGGCCGCAGCGACCCGCAGTTCGTGTTTCCGGAATTGCCGCTGCACGTCTTGCTGCTCCAGAACTGGGGCTTCACGCATCACCTCGCCTGGAACGACCCGGCCTGGTCGATCAGCGCGGAACTGGGCGCGTACCTGCTGTTTCCGTTGCTGGTTATGGCGGTGGACTGGCGGCGCTTGCCGAGCTGGGCATTGCTGGCGATTGCCGGCGGCATGCTGGTCGGCCTGCACCTGGCGATGGACGCGCCGACGCTCGGCACCGACATCCCGCGCTACGGCCTGCTTCGCTGCCTGATGGAGTTTACGACCGGCAGCATCGTCTGCGCGCTATGGCTGCGCTGGCGTAGCGCGTCACGAGCGCCGGTATGGGCGGCGCTCGTGGCTGTGCTTTTCACAGGCGGCTGGATCGCCGGCATGCTGGAAACGCTGGTCGTTCCGGCACTGTTCGCCGTGGTCCTGCTTTTGCTAGCATTGACCGCCGACAAGCCGGCCAATCCGTTCGAACTGAGATGGACACACTATCTCGGCGAGATCAGCTACGCGACCTATCTCAGCCACTTCATTCTCTGGAAGGCGTTCAAACTCGTCTTCGTCAGCGACGCGACCGCAGTCCCGCCAACCAGGATCGCGCTGTATCTCGGCCTGGTTCTGCTAGCCTCGATCGCCCTCTACCACCTGATAGAACGCCCCGCTCAACGCTGGCTCAACGGGCTCCCCTCCCGCTTGCGGGAGGGGTCGGGGGAGGGGCGTCCGTAACAGGTCGGTGCCCACTCCCCTCCCCTAGCCCCTCCCGCAAGCGGGAGGGGAACAGGTCAGTCGACTGGTTCGTCGGCCAGTTCTTCCTCCAGCGCGTCGATGATCGCCTTGTTGAACGCAGGGATATCGTCCGGCTTGCGGCTCGTGATCAAATTGCCATCGACCACGACCTCCTCGTCCACCACGTCCGCGCCCGCATTCTCCAGGTCCGTCCGGATCGACGGGAAGCTCGTCACGCGGCGACCATCGATCACGTCCGCCTCGGCCAGCAGCCACGGCGCATGGCAGATCGCGGCGATAATCTTGCCGTCCTCCATGAACTCGGTGATGATCTCGATCGCGCGCTCCTGCTGGCGCATCGTGTCGGGATTGGCGACGCCGCCCGGCAGCACCAGCGCGTCGTAATCGTCGGTATCGACCTCGTCGAGCGTCAAGTCGGGCGTCGCCGTCTCGGCCTTGTTGATGTCGCCCTTCATGCCCTGGATCGGGTCGGTCTTGATCGACGCGAGCGTCACTTTCGCCCCCGCCGCCTCCAGCGCTTTGCGCGGTTCGAACAGTTCGACGGTCTCGAAACCATCGGCAGCGAGCATCAATACGCGAGCTTGGGAAAGATCGGCCATGTCATGTCTCCAGTGAAATCCCGTGCCCCCTCAACCAAGCGCAGCCCGCCTCGTTCCGGAACGATGCGCCTTCCCGAACATTTGCAGAGATAGTCAGAATCAGACGCCCCCAAGGGACCACCGCATTGCCCACCAAGATCGTGTATTCCGACGACTCCAAGCCCGGCATCACCCGCAAGAAGATGCGGAACGGCTGGGGCTATTGGGATGCCAAGGGCGAACGCATCACCGACCGCGACGAGATCGACCGGCTGAACGCAGTCGGCCTACCCCCCGCCTACCGCGACGCCTGGTTCTGCCCAAAGCCCAACGGCCATATCCAGGCGGTCGGCTGGGACGAGAAGGGGCGCAAGCAATACCGCTATCACCTGGGTTTTCGCGAAGCACAGGAAGCCGCCAAGTACGAGCGCTGCGCCGATTTCGGCCACGCACTCCCCAAGATCCGCAAGGCGGTCGAGGCCGACCTCCGCAAGCGCTCGCTGACCCGCGAACGCGCAGTCGCAGCGGTCATCCGCCTGCTCGACGGCGGCCACATCCGTATCGGCAATGAGGCTTACGCAGAGGCAAACGAGAGCTTCGGCGCCACCACGCTCCGCAAGCGCCACGGCGAAGTGAAGGGCTCGACTCTGAAACTCCAGTACAAGGGCAAGTCCGGCAAGATGCGGACGCTCAGGATCACCGATCGGTCGCTCAGCAGCTTCGTCAAGAAATGCCAGGACCTCGACGAACAGCATCTGTTCGCATGGCTCGACGATGCCGGCGTCGCGCACCCAGTCACCTCGACCGACGTCAACTGCTACATCCGCGACGTCACCGGCACCGATTTCACCGCAAAGAACTTCCGCACCTGGGCTGCCAGCGTTGCCGCGTTCGAGGCGCTCGCGTCCGCCGAACGCGACCTCAGCCTCAAGACGATGCTCGAACCCGTAGTCGCCCGCCTGGGCAACACCCACGCGATCGCGCGGAAGAGTTATGTTCACCCGTCACTCATCGCGCTGGTGAAGACCGGTCAATCGACCTTCCGCAAGGCGCTCCGCCTTCCCCGCGCCAAGCGCTATCTCAGCCGCGAGGAATGTGGCCTGATCACCTTCCTCGAAGCCGGCACGCCTGCTGTTGCGACACTGGCCAAAGCGGCCTGACGAGTATTTCCATGACCAATACCACTGCCGCCGCCAAGCAACCGATCTTCGACGCGGGCGATGTCGGCGATCAGGCCCAAGGCTTCGTCACTGCCAGCGTCGCCTGGATTCAAGCCTATTGGCTCCAGATCCTGATCGCATTCGGAATCGGCGCGGTGATCGTCGTCGCGCTCCACACCGCGCGCCGTTTCGGCAGCAAACTCTGCGAACGTCCGCGCGCGCTCAACGGCTGGGGCATCGTCGTCGGCAAGGCGATCGCCCGCACCGGCAATTTCTTCATCGTCATGCTGGCCGCCAAGCTGGTCGCCGGCTATTCCGCCGCCCCCGGCGAAGTCGCGACGACGATCAACTTCCTCTTCACCGTCGCCGCGGTGTTTCAGGCGGCCGTCTGGGTCCGCGAGATCATCCTCGGCGCGATCGAGCACCGTACGCAGTCCGAACATTATTCGGGTGAAGCGTTGCTCTCCGCGATGGGCCTGATCCGCCTGCTCGTCACTTTCGTGGTCTTCGCGGTCGCACTGGTCGTCGTGCTCGACAATCTCGGCGTCAACGTCACCGGCCTCGTCGCGGGTCTGGGCGTCGGCGGCATCGCGATCGGCCTGGCGGCGCAGGGCATCTTCGCCGACCTGTTCGCCGCGCTCGCGATCATCTTCGACCGCCCGTTCCGCCGCGGCGACTCGATCAGCTACGACACCGCCTCGGGCAGCGTCGAGGCGATCGGCCTCAAATCGACACGCATCCGCGGCATCGATGGCGAGGAGCGCGTGATCTCGAACAAGAACCTCCTCAACAAGGAGATCCTCAACAACACGCAGCGCAACCATCGCCGCGCGAAGTTCCTCATCGGTGTCACCTATTCGACGCCCCCGGAGGTCTGCTCGCGCATCCCCGCGATGCTGAAGGAGATCGTCGAGGCCAACGACAAGATCTTCACCCGCGCAGGATTCACCGGCTTCGGCGCGTCGAGCCTCGATTTCGAGGTACAGTTCGACAGCAAGGGGCCCGATTATGCGAGCTTCTACGACGGTCGGACGGCGGTCGGAATCGCGATCCTGAAGCGCTTCAACGACGAGAAGATCGAAATCGCCTTCCCGACGCAGGTCAACATGATGGCCGCACCGGATGGCTCGGTCGTGATGCCGTATCCCGAAGGGCGACGGTCGGACGCGGAAGCAACGCTTGCCTGATTATCTACCCGGCCGCTCGAGGCCTTCCTTCGGCTTCGGAATGTACGCGCCGGTTAGGGCAGCCCTACCCTACCTTGTTCTCCCGCGAAGGCGGGAGCTCAGTCTGGGTCCCCGCCTTCGCGGGGAACATTTCCGGACTAGCATACTGCAAAGTTGCCGCTGTCAGACTACGCTCGGCGTGAGGAGCCTGCCGCCATACCCCGGCACCACCCCGGCGAAGGCCGGGGTCCAGTTGGTGAGGTCGCAGTAACGAAGCGCAACACCCGTCAGCAACGTCTCCCAGCTGGACCCCGGCCTCCGCCGGGGAGGTGCTCGATCGGTACGTTAGCTGACACGCTTCGGTGTCCCGCCGGTCCGCTTAAATCCCACCCTCATCCAACGACAACAACGTCGCGTTCCCCCCCGCACTCGTCGTATCCACCGAAATCGCCCGCTCCGCACAGAACCGATACAGATACCGCGGCCCCCCAGCCTTAGGCCCAGTCCCCGAAAGCCCCTCGCCCCCAAAAGGCTGAGACCCCACAACCGCCCCGATCATCGACCGGTTGATATACAAATTCCCCACCGCAGCCTCGGCCTCGATCACCTCGGCCGCCCGCGCGATACGGCTATGCAGGCCCATCGTCAGCCCATACCCCTTCGCGTTGACCCGAGCGATCGTCTCGCTCAGCTTCCCCGCCTCCCACGTCGCGACGTGCAGGATCGGCCCGAACCACTCCTGGTTGAGGTCCTCGATCGCCCCGATCCGCACCAGAGTCGGCGGCACGAACAGCCCATCAGCCGGCGCATCGAGCGTCTTGACGATCTTCGCCTTCACGCTCTCACGATACACCATCAGCCGGTCATACGCGGCCTGGTCGATCACCGGCCCGACATCGGTCGCGGGATCGCCCGAGCGCCCGATCCGCAGCGTCTCCATCGCCCCCGACAGCATCTCGATCACGCCGTCGGCGATATCCTCCTGCACCAGCAGCAGGCGCAATGCCGAGCAACGCTGCCCCGCCGACCGGAACGACGAGGCGATCACGTCCGCCACCACCTGCTCGGGCAGCGCGGTGGAATCGACGATCATCGCGTTGATCCCGCCGGTCTCCGCGATCAGCGGCACGATCGGCCGCGTCTCGTCGTCGAGCAACGACCGCGCGATCTTCCGCGACGTCGCGGTCGATCCGGTGAACGCGACACCCTGGATGCGCACGTCCACGGTCAGCGCGGCGCCGACCTCCGGCCCGCCGGTCACGAGCACCAGCGCATCGACCGGCACGCCAGCCTCGTGCGCCAGTTCCACCGCACGCGCCGCGATCCGCGGGGTCTGCGGCGCAGGCTTGGCGACCACGGTGTTGCCGGTGACGAGCGCCGCCACCGTCTGCCCGAGGAAGATCGCCAGCGGGAAGTTCCACGGCGCGATCGTCGCCCAGACACCGCGACCCTCGATATGCAGCGTGTTCCGCTCGCCCGTCGGCCCCGGCAGTTCGATCGGATGCAGGTTCAGCCGCGCCTGCTGCGCATAATAGCGACAGAAGTCCGCCGCTTCGCGCACCTCGCCGATCGCATCGCCAATCGTCTTGAACGCCTCCTGCACACAGATCGCCATGAGTTCGTCGCGATGCTTCTCGAGCAGGTCGGCGAGCCGTTCGAGGCAAGCCGCGCGCTCGTCGACCGGCGTAGTCGACCAACCGGGGAACGCCGCATGCGCACGTCCAACGGCAGCCGCAACCGCATCCCCCTCCCGCGAGCGGGAGGGGCTAGGGGTGGGCACGCGCTCACCACTGGCCGCAACGCTTGCGGCTGCCCGCTCATCACCAGCCGTAGCCGACGACGATAGCGCGAGCCCACCCCCGGCCCCTCCCGCATGCGGGAGGGGGGAATTAACGGCAGCAACCGTCGCCTCCAACGTCCCCACATCACTCAAATCCAACCCGGCGGAATTCCGGTGCCCCCCAGCCCCGAACAGATCCACCGGCAATGGAATGCTAGGATGCCGCTTCCCCCCCACCGCAGCGATCTTCGCCACAGGATCCGCCAAAATCTCAGCCTCGGTCAGCCGCTCATCCGCCAACTGGTGCACGAAGCTGGAGTTCGCCCCATTCTCCAGCAACCGCCGAACCAGATACGCGAGCAGGTCACGGTGCCCGCCAACCGGCGCATACACCCGGCAATGATAGCCGTTCTCCTGCACCAGCCGCTCGTACAGCCCGTCACCCATCCCGTGCAGCCGCTGGAACTCGAAGTCGCGCGAGTTGCCCGCCCACTCCATGATCGTCGCGACCGTCAGCGCGTTGTGGCTCGCGAACGCCGGCCGGATATTCTCGGCCGCCAGCATGTCCTTCGCCACCGCCAGATACGACACGTCGGTCGCCGCCTTGCGCGTGAACAGCGGGTAATCCGCCAGCCCCTCGACCTGCGTGCGCTTGATCTCGCTATCCCAATACGCGCCCTTCACCAGCCGCACGTTCATCACGCGGTCCAGCCCGTTCGCCCATTCGATCACCGGCCGCGCGCGCTTGCCATAGGCCTGCACCGCCATGCCGAACCCGTCCCAGCCCTTCAGCGAAGGAAGCCCCGCGACCGTGCCGATGATGTCGAGGCTCATTTCGAGCCGCTCGGATTCCTCCGCGTCGACGGTCAGCGCGATGCCCTTCGACGCCGCCTGCACCGCCAGTGCCTCCAGCATCTCGGTCAGCGCGGGGACGCACTCGCTCCACCGCGCCACCTCGTACCGCGGGTGCAACGCCGACAGCTTGACCGAGATCGAGTGCCCCGCCGCCGGATCGCGCCCGACCGCATCGACCGCGCCGACATACGCCTGGAAGTATCGCTGCGCATCGGCATGCGTCCGCGCCGCCTCGCCGAGCATGTCGAAGCTCGCCGTAAAGCCCTTGTTCTCAGGTCGCCGCATCCGCTTCATCGCCTCGTCGATGGTGCGGCCCATCACGAAGATCTCTCCCATCATCTTCATCGCTGCGCCGACCGCCTGGCGCACGAACGGCTCGCCCGCGCGGCTGATCAGGCGCCGCAGCGGTCCGGTCGATCCCTCGCCGACCAGCACGCGGCCGACCACCAGCCCCCAGGTCGCCGAATTGACGAGCTTCGAATTCGACTTGCCCGCATGCGCGCGCCAGTCGGCATCGCCCAGCTTGTCCGCGATCAGCAGATCCGCGGTCTCGGGATCCGGCACGCGCAGGAACGCCTCCGCCAGCGACAGCAACGCGACGCCTTCCGACGAATTCAGCCGATATTCCTGGAGGAACTGGTTCACCCAACCCTTGCTCTGCGCCGCGCGCAGGTCCGCGAGCAGGCCCAGCGCGTGCCCCATCACCCGCTCGCGCGAGTCCGAATCGAGCGCGGCGCGGTCCAGCAACGGTTTTAGAACATCGGGTTCGCTCGCGCGGTACAGCTTTGCCATGATATCGCGGGCATTGGACGTTACGGCAGTCGACATTTTCCAGCTTCCGGTTGGGTGAGGCTTGCGATCCGCTTGCCTGTACGCCTAGAGACATTTCAGCGCTTAGCGCCAAATGAGCTTTGAGGGGAATGCCGTGGCGACGATCACCACCGCGCAGATGCAGCAGCGCATCGGCACCGAGACGGTCTCCGACTGGGTCGAGGTCACGCAAGAGATGATCGACAAGTTCGCCGACGCGACCGGCGACCACCAGTTCATCCACATCGATCCGGTCCGTGCCGCGCAGACCCCGTTCGGCGGGACGATCGCGCACGGTTTCCTGACGCTCTCGCTGATGCCTTTGCTGTCGTCGAAGGTCCCCGAGGCGCCAACGATCAAGGGAGCAAAGATGGGCGTGAATTACGGCGGCAATTCGGTCCGCTTCCTCACGCCGGTCCGCTCGGGCTCGAAGGTGCGCGGCCGCTTCAAGCTGCTCTCGTTCGACGAGAAACGCCCCGGCCAGTGGCAGCAGACCAACGCGTTTTCCGTCGAGATCGAGGGCCAGGAAAAGCCCGCCCTGATCGCCGAATGGATCAGCCAGGTCTTCGTTTGATTCTGCTCCCCCGCCCGCTTGCGGGAGGGGGCCGGGGGGGGGTGGGCTGCCGCTCTCCACAACCGTTTCGCCCGCATTGGCCGGGCGCCCACCCCAAACCCCTCCCGCACGCGGGAGGGGCGTGAAGAAGAGGAATACCCATGCGTTCAGCCGTCATCGTCTCCACCGCCCGCACCCCCATCGGCCGCGCCTATCGCGGCGGCTTCAACAACACCCCCGCCCCGACTTTGGCGTCGCATTCGATCAAGGCCGCGGTCGAACGTGCCGGCATCGACGGCGCCGAAGTTGACGATGTCGTCTTCGGCTGCGCCCTCCAGCAAGGCCACCAAGCCGGCAACATCGCCCGCACGTCGCTGCTGCGCGCCGGCCTCCCCGTCACCGTCTCGGGCATGTCGGTCGACCGCCAGTGCGCCTCCGGCCTGATGGCGATCGCCACCGCGGCCAAGCAGATCATCACCGACAACATGGACATCACGATCGGCGGCGGCGTCGAGAGCATCAGCCTCGTCCAGACCCCGCAGATGCGCGTCGCGCCCGATCCCCAGCTGATCGCGATGCACAAGGACGTCTACATGCCGATGCTGCAGACCGCCGAGGTCGTCGCCAAGCGCTACGGCATCAGCCGCGACGCGATGGACGCCTATGCGCTTCAGTCGCAGCAGCGCACCGCCGCCGCGCAGGCCGCCGGCTATTTCGATGCCGAGATCGTGCCGGTCGATGCCAACATGGCCATCGTCAACAAGGAGACGAAGGAAGTCACGTACAAGGACGTGACGATCACCAAGGACGAGGGCAACCGCGCCGACACCACGCTCGAAGGTCTCCAGTCGCTGAAGCCGGTGATGGGTCCCGACTTCACGATCACCGCTGGCAACGCGTCGCAGTTGTCGGACGGATCGTCGTCGTCGGTGCTGATGGAAGAGAAGATCGCCTCGCAGCGCGGTCTCCAGCCGCTCGGTCGCTATGTCGGCATAGCGGTCGGCGGCACCGAGCCCGACGAGATGGGTATCGGGCCTGTGGTGGCGATCCCCAAGCTGCTCAAGCGCTTCGGCCTGAAGATGGACGATATCGGCCTGTGGGAACTGAACGAGGCGTTCGCGGTGCAGGTGCTCTATTGCCGCGATAACCTCGGCATCCCCGACGAGCTGCTCAACGTCAGCGGCGGCGCGATCTCGATCGGCCACCCCTACGGCATGACCGGCGCCCGCGCGACCGGCCACGCGCTGATCGAGGGCAAACGTCGCGGCGCGAAGTACGTCGTCGTCACGATGTGCGTCGGCGGCGGCATGGGCGCAGCCGGGTTGTTCGAAGTACTGTGACCTTGAAATCTACGCTGGTGTAGCGCATGTACTGTACCGGCGTTGCATACACCGCCTTTCTTGTCTGAGCCTCGGTCGTGCTAGCGGCCGGGGCTCAATACGTTTGGGACTCGACTGCTAGATCGAGCCCCTCCCGTGCACCTAGCCTTTGCGTGACACTTCGATGATCTTCACGACTAATGTCGCGAAGGCGAAGAGCATGCCGAGGATGATGCACAGATCGGCAAGTTGCATACACCTTACCTTTCTTGTTCGGCAGCAGAACTACTGCCATCGCTATCATGGCGCCCTCCACACGCTTTCACCAAGCGGCATCGCGTAACGGTACGCGCAACCAACCTCCGCCCCGCCCGTTCTCAGTGGCAATCCAAGCCAATAGGAGAATGACGATGGCCGACAAGGATACCCCGCAGGAAGTCGCAGCGAAGTTCATCGAGAAGCTGAAGGCCAGCCCGTTCGTGATGATCGGCTTGCATGACGGCCAGCATTCCGAGCCGATGACCGCGCAGATCGACGACGATCAGCCCAACACGCTGTTCTTCTTCGCCGGCCGCGACAACCGCATCGCCAAGGGCGGCGCGGCGATGGCGCAGTTCGTCGGCAAGGGCCATGACTTCTTTGCATGCATGGCGGGCGACGTCTCGACGTCGAACGACCGCACGCAGATCGACAAGCTTTGGAACAACCAGGTCGAGGCATGGTTTCCGGGCGGCAAGGAAGACCCGAACCTGACGCTGCTGCGCTTCGACATCGACAGCGCCGAGCTTTGGGAAACCGATATCTCGGTCGGCGGCCGCCTGAAGATGCTGTTCGGCGGCACGATCCGCTCGGACGAGTCGAGCAGCCACGCGGTGGTGAACTCGATCGCCTGAACCAAATATGGGCGGCCCGCAAAAGGCCGCCCATTTCTCTTACCCGTTCGCGGTGATGAACTCTTCCACCACGGGCGCGATTTTGTCCCGCCAACGCGAGCCGTTGAAGATGCCGTAGTGACCGGCCCCCTCCGCCATCAGATAGCGCTTCTTCTCGTCGGGTAGCACAGTCGCCAGCGTCAGTGCCGCCTTGGTCTGCCCCAACCCCGAAATATCATCGCGCTCACCCTCGACCGCGAGCAACCCAATGTCGGTGATCGCCGCCGGATCGACCAGCCGGCCGCGATGCGTCATGATACCACGCGGCAGCGCATGGTTCTGGAACACGACGTCGATCGTCTGGAGATAGAATTCCGCGGTCATGTCGCAGACCGAGCGGTATTCCTCGTAGAAATCCTGGCTCTGCGACGCGCTTTCGCCGTCGCCCTGAACGAGATGCTTATACATCTCCCAGTGCGAGACCATATGGTTGCCCAAATTCATCGACATGAACCCGGCAAGCTGGAGGAAGCCGGGATACACCTTCCGCCCCGCACCCGGATAATTGCCCGGCACGGTCGCGATGACGTTATGCTCGAACCACGCATGCGGCCGCTCGGTCGCCAGCGTGTTCACCGCGGTCGGCGCCTCGCGCGTATCGACGGGACCACCCATCATCGTCAGCGTCTTGGGACGGCACGGGTTCTTGTCCGCACTCATCAGTGCGACGGCGGCGTAACAGGGAACCGAGGGCTGGCAGACGGCGAGCATGTGCGTGCCCCCCTGACCCTCGTTTGCGCCGATCGTCTCCAGATATTCGATCAGATAATCGATGTAGTCGTCGAGATCGAACCGCCCCGCCGATAGAGGCACGCTGCGCGCGTCGCGCCAGTCGGTGATGTAGACGTCGGCGAACGGCAGCATCCGCTCGACCGTCCCGCGCAGCAAGGTCGCGTAATGCCCCGACATCGGCGCGACGATCAGCAGCTTCGGACCGCCCTCCACACCCTCGCGCACGAACCGCTTCAGCTGCCCGAAGTCCTTCCGCAGCACGATCTCCTCGCGCACCGCGACCTCCCGGCCGTCGACCGTCGTCGTGTCGAGCCCGAACGCCGGCTTGCCACGAGTGGCATTCGCGTGTGCGAACACTTCGAGCGCCGATGCGACCACCGTGCCGCCGCCCAAATAGGCGAACGGGTTTGCCGGATTGTTGAGCATATCCGCGCCGAAGCTGGCCATCTTGCTGGCACCGGCCATTATCGAACGCTGGAATTCATAGGCATCGTAGAGCATGCGGTATCCTCTCGCCTCATCGGGCTTTGCACGGTGGTAACGCAATTTTGCCGCAGTGCAACGCGCGATCGACCGTCGCTCCCTCTCGCGCGACCGGATCACCGCTCTCGGCGACGCCCGGTTCTCGTTGAGCGCCACCCCCGCCACTGCTAGGCACCGCGCATGGCCAAGCCGATACCCGAAGAGAAGACGTCCCGCCGGATCGGCGATCTTGCGATGGTATGGCGTCACGCCTCCCAATATCCTCGCCAGATCGCGTTCGCGGGGCTCGCGCTGATGATGACCTCGGCCGCGACGATCGGCATCCCATACGGATTCAAGCGCGTGATCGACCGCGGCTTCGGCCCCGGTGCAGGCGGGTCGGTCGCCAACTCGTTCCACTATTTGCTGATGATCGTCGTGGTGCTCGCGCTCGCGACCGCGGTGCGCTTCTATTACGTCTCGTGGCTAGGCGAGCGCGTCGTCGCGGACATCCGCACCAACGTGCAGCTCCACCTCCTCCGCCTGACGCCGCGCTTCTTCGAGGAGAACCGCCCGTCCGAAATCGCCTCGCGGCTCACGTCGGATACTGCGCTGATCGAACAGGTCGTCGGCAGCACGGTGTCGATAGCCCTGCGCAACACCTTCACCGGGATCGGCGGGCTGATCTACCTGTTCGCGATCTCGCCGAAGCTCGCGGGCATGCTGATGATCGGGATCCCGCTGATCATCCTGCCGATCGCGCTGCTCGGCAAACGCGTCCGCAACTACTCCCGCACCTCGCAGGACCGCGTCGCCGACGTCGGCTCCATCGCTACCGAGACGCTCGGCGCGATGAAGGTCGTGCAGGCATTCGGGCAAGAAGGCCGCGAGGCGATCCGCTTCGGAGACGCGGTCGCCGCGACGTTTGCTGCGGCTCGCGCGCGGATCATGCTGCGTGCGGTCATGACCGCGATCGTCATAGGGCTCGTGTTCGGGTCGATCACGCTGGTCCTGTGGGAAGGCGCGATCGACGTCGCGGCGGGGCGGATCAGCGGCGGCGCGATCGCCGCGTTCGTGCTGACCGGAGGGATCGTCGCAGGCGCATTCGGCGCGCTCACCGAAGTCTATGGCGACCTGTTGCGCGGCGCCGGTGCGGCCGGACGCCTGTCAGAGTTGCTACGCGAAAGGCCCGAGATCGCCGCGCCCGCCAACCCGGTCGCCCTGCCCCAACCGCCACGCGGCGCGATCGCGTTCGAGGGCGTGCAGTTTCACTACCCGACACGCCGCGACGTCGCCGCGCTCAACGGCTTCTCGCTCGACGTGAAGCCGGGCGAGACGGTCGCCGTCGTCGGCCCCTCAGGCGCGGGCAAGACGACGCTCTTCCAGTTGGTCCAGCGCTTCTACGACCCCGACGCCGGCCGCGTGACGCTCGACGGGATCGACCTGCGCGATGCCGATCCGGCGGAGGTCCGCGCGCGGATCGCGATGGTGCCGCAGGAGACGATCATCTTCGGTGCCTCGGCCCGCGACAACCTCCGCTACGGCGACTGGTCCGCAACCGACGACCAGCTCTGGGCCGCCGCCGAAGCCGCCAACGCCGACGAATTCCTGCGCAAGCTGCCCGAAGGCCTCGACACCTTCCTCGGCGAAGGCGGCGCGCGGCTGTCGGGCGGCCAGCGCCAGCGCGTCACGATCGCCCGCGCGCTGCTTCGCGATGCGCCGATCCTGCTGCTCGACGAGGCTACCAGTGCGCTCGATGCCGAAAGCGAGCGGCTCGTGCAGGAGGCGCTCGAGCGGCTGATGACGAACCGCACCACGCTGGTCATCGCGCACCGCCTAGCGACCGTACGCGCGGCCGAGCGGATCATCGTGATGAGCGACGGGCAGATCGTCGAGGAAGGCTCACACGGGTCGTTGATGACCAACAGCGGGCTCTACGCGCGGCTCGCCAGCCTGCAGTTCAACGAGGCCGCCTAGACCTTCTTGGGCTTGGGTTTCTTCGGTTTCGGCATCGGCAATTCGGCGGTCGAGATGCGGACGAGTTCGGCGAGCCACTTCGCATCGTCCCAGCGATCCGCATCGACCAACAGGCACGGTTTCGCGCCCGGATAAGGCGGCGCCTCGTCGATCGCCCCTGCGAACGCGCGGCCGCCCGGTGTCGGTTTGACGAAGAGCTGCTCGTCACAGATCAGCGCGACCATCTTGCCGTCGCAATAGAAGCCGTATTCGCCGAACATCGGCTTTGCCGAGACCTCCCCCGCCGCGGCGAGCTGGTCGACGATGAACGCGACGGTCTTGCGATCGGATGCCATCGGGCGATCCTCGCAGATCGGCGCGGCCTTGGCGAGCCACGCCGACGATGGCGTTTCACTTGCGATGCCATGCCCCCGCGCGCAAACTCGGCAAAAGAGGAGATGGATATGCGCGACTTCGACATCGTCATCTACGGCGCGACCGGGTTCACCGGCCGGCTCGTGGCGGAGTATCTCGTCCAGACCTATCCCAGCGGCGTTCGGTGGGCGATGGCGGGGCGCTCGCTGTCGAAACTGCAGGAGGTCCGCGACCTGATCGGAGCGCCTGCCGACACCGCGCTGATCACCGCCGACTCCGACGACCCCGCCAGCCTGCGCACGTTGGCCGAACGCGCTACCGTCGTCATCTCAACCGTCGGACCGTACCAGCTCTACGGCTCCGCACTCGTCGCCGCCTGCACCGCGACCGGCACCGGGTATGTCGACCTGTGCGGCGAGCCCGCCTGGATGCGCCACATGATCGACGCGCATGAGGGCGAGGCGACGCGGACGGGCGCGCGGATCGTCTTCTCGTGTGGGTTCGACAGCATTCCGTTCGATCTCGGCGTGCTGACATTGCAAGAGGCGGCAAAGGCCAAATACGGCGCCCCCGCTCCCCGCGTGAAAGGTCGCGTGCGAAAAATGCAGGGGACGTTCTCCGGCGGCACTGCGGCCAGCCTCAAGGCGACGCTCGCCGCCGCCGCGCGCGATCCCGGCATCGTCAAGCTGCTGACCAGCCCGTTCGCGCTAACTCCCGGCTTCCGGGGACCGCACCAGCCGACCGGCCTGATCCCCGAATACGATACGACCCTCTCGGCCTGGGTCGCGCCGTTCGTGATGGCGCCGATCAACACCAAGAACGTCCACCGCACCAATTTCCTGCTCGGCGAGGCGTATGGCGCGGACTTCGTCTACGACGAGATGATGGTCGCGGGGCTGGGCGATCTCGGCAAGGTCGCGGCCGAGGCGATCGCCAAGTTCAATCCGTTCTCGGGCGACAAGGGGCCGAAACCCGGCGAAGGCCCGTCGAAGGAAGAGCGCGATGCCGGCCATTACGACCTGTTGTTCGCCGGCATCATGCCGGATGGCGAGCGGATCGACACGGTCGTCACCGGCGACCGCGATCCGGGCTATGGCTCGACCAGCAAGATGATCGCCGAGGCGGCGCTGTGCCTCGTCCAGGACGTGGAGGGCGATGGCGGGATCTGGACGCCGGGTGCGCTGATGGGGGCGAAGTTGCGCGATCGGCTGGTGGCGAAGGCGGGGCTGACCTTCACGGTCGGGTGATCAACCGCGGAAGAACCGCGGGGCGATCCAGGCGATCAGCACCGACACGATGATGGCGATCGGCACGGCGAGACGTCGGCGTCGCTCGATCGCGGCTCAATGCGATGCGAGATCGAAATAGAAGCGACCTGGCACGGTTTCGCGGACGATGCCGTTGGCGCGTAGCCGATCGAACGTCGCCTGCTCCGGAGCGTCACGAGGTTGGAACGCGATCGCATCGTCGGGTCCGATCGCGTGTCGTACCAGAAGCAGTGCCGGGACGACTCCGCGAATCCGATGCGGACGCAACGCCATCGGCATGCCGGATGGGCTTGGCCTTTCCGGCGAAAGCTTATTCGGCAAGCGTGAAGACCGTCGCCGCCGCCGCAACGCTTGCAGCGACGCCCGATACCCCGACGATCGCTGCGGCTCGAAGTCGCACCGAAGCGCGAAATGCGCCGAGCTTTCGCGCATCGAGATGATAGCGCCCGGCTCCGTCGTCGACAATCGCGCCATAGACTCGAAGTTGGCGGAATATCCGCGCGTCCTTCGCGACATAGCCGATCGCACGATCAGCCGACGTGGCCCGTGCCGCGACGAAATCCTTGACGATCCGTCGTCGCGATCGGCCTAGAATAAGTCCCCGCATACTCTTCCCCCCGCGCCGATCTCGCATAGCGCGAGGGGTTTGCGCAATTCCTAACGCCGCTTGCCCTGATGGCGGATGTTCGTTGGGCGACCACGCCGCTTGATCTCGCGCACCGGCTTGCGTCCGCCACGCAGAGGCTGGGCCGCGCCCTTCCCCTCGGGCATCTCGAAGCGTAGCGCGCCCGACACCGGGTTCGCCTCCGCCAGCCGCAACTCCAGCGTCTGACCCTGCGCGAAGACGTCGCCGCTATGCTCCCCGGTCAGCGTCCGCGCGCCCTCGTCGAAGCGGAAATATTCGCCGCCCAGATCGCGCACCGGCATCAGGCCGTCGCCGCCGATCCCCTCGACCGTCGCGAAGAAGCCGAAATTGGTGACGCCGGTGATCCGCACGTCCATCACCTGGCCGACGCGCTCCGACAGGAACGCCGCGACGTAGCGGTCGGTCGTGTCGCGCTCGGCCTCCATCGCGCGGCGTTCGAGCCGGCTGATGATCTCGCCGACCGACTCCATGTTGGCCGCGTCGTCCGCCGGCAACCCGCCCTCGCCAAGCCCGTAAGCCGAGACCAGCGAACGGTGGACGAGCAGATCGGCATAGCGCCGGATCGGCGATGTAAAATGCGCATAGCTGCCGAGGCTGAGGCCGAAATGCCCGTGATTGCCGGGCGCGTAATAAGCCTGGGTCTGGGTACGCAGGATCTGCTCCATGACCTGAGGCCGGAAATCCGCATCGCCGATCCGCTCGATAATGTGGTTGAACGTGGACGGACGGACGACCTGCCCGAGCGCGAACGGCACGTCGAACGTCTCGAGATATTCCTTCAACGCCGCCAACTTCTCGCGACTCGGCGGCTCGTGGATGCGATACATGACCGGCGCCTTCTTCGCCTCGAGCGCCTTGGCGGCCGCGACGTTTGCGGCGATCATGTAATCCTCGATCAGCCGGTGCGCATCGAGGCGTTCACGCGGGGAGACCGACATAATGCGGCCCTGCTCGTCGAGCACGACCCGGCGTTCGGGAAGGTCGAGATCGAGCGGCGCCCGGGCATCCCGTGCCTTGGCAAGCGCGTGCCAGCAGGCCCACAGCGGATGTAGCACGCTCAGCATGTCTCCCCTCCCGTCTACGGGAGAGGTCGGGGGAGGAGTTCCCTGACTTGCGACCGGGTCGAGCGCGGCACCGCCATCCCCCGACCCCTCCCGCAAGGCGGGAGGGGAGGAGGCGTCGATGATCGCCTGCGCCTCCTCATACGCCAGGTTCGCCGCGATCCGCACCACCGCGCGCGTGAAGCGCCACGACTTCAGCGAGCCATCCTTGCCGATCCGCAAATGACACGCGAGCGCGGCACGGTCGGCACCCTCCTTCAGCGAACACACCTCCGCGGAGAGGATCTCCGGCAGCATCGGCACCACGCGGTCGGGAAAATACACCGAGTTCCCGCGCCGCCGAGCCTCGCGATCGACCTCGGATTTCGGTCGCACGTAGAAGCTGACGTCCGCGATCGCGACGATCGCCTTCCAGCCGCCGGCATTCGCGGGATCGTCGTCCGCTTCCGCCCAGACGGCGTCGTCGTGATCGCGCGCATCTTCTGGGTCGATCGCGACGATCGGCAGGTCGCGCAGATCTTCACGCCCCTCCCCCAACGGCAGCTTCGAGACCCGCTCCGCTTCGTCGAGCGCCTCCTGCGAGAAAACGTCGGGAATGCCGAGCTTATGGATCGCGATCAGCGAGAAGCTGCGTGCCGCGAACGGATCACCCAACTTCTGCACCACACGGGCGGCAATCTTGGGCGGTTTCCCCGCGAGTTCCGCCAACACCAGATCGCCCGGCGCCGCGCCACCTGCGTCTGCAACCGCGAACTCACGCCGCTCACGCTTGTCGACACCCGTCAGCCAGAGGCGTCCGGCCTCTTCGCGCAACACGCCGAGCACCTGCTCGGATGCCGGCGCAAGCACCTTCATCGGATGCGCGATCCAGCCGTTCCCAGCCTCCTCGGTACGCGCAAGAATTCGCTCACCGACCCCAAGCGCACCACGCTTGCGTTCGCGCACACGCAGCCGCGGCGGGGGAACACCTTCCGCCTCCCATCGCTCGGGAACCGCCCAGACGTTGCCGCCGTCGTCGACATCGGCGATCCGCAGCACCGTCACCTTCGGGATGCCACCCATCTTGTGGAACGCGCGACCGGGGGCGCTGTCGATCAGCCCCTCGTCGGCCATGTCCTTCAACAGCGCTTTCAGCCCGATCTTGTCCTGCGCGCTGAGCCCGAAGCCCTTGGCGATCTCGCGCTTGCCCGCGGGCACATCGGAAGAGGCGATAAAGTCGAGGATCTGCTCGCGCGTCGGAAGACCGGCTTTTGGTTTGTACATCGCGCAGAGATAAGCACACCGATGCGTTCCGTCACCCCGCAACCGCTCCGCCAGTTCGCTCGACCGTACTGACCGCCAGAACGACGATCGTTTTCGCCCGACTGGCCGTTTGTAGCCGGTCCGGTACGCTGGCCTGTGCAGCGGCCACTGCCACCAGAACGCCATTGTTTGAGAAATCGGTATGTTTTACGCTTTAGCGCTTGCAACCGGCCCGGATGGGCATAGTCTGCTCAAAACGATTAGGAGAGAGATCATGGCAATGTCCCTGAAGCTCGAGGCGGATCCCGAGGACAAGAACCTCGTCATCCTCCAGAGCCTCATCTGCCTTCTGCGCGAGAAGAACATTCTGTCGCGCGCGGATATCGAGGAGTTATGCGACAAGGTCCAGGCGCGGGTAGCGAACCACGACAGCGATCCATTGCCCTGCCAGATGGAAGGTGCACGCGCCGCGGCAACCGAAGTTGCCCAGATCGGCGATTATATCGGCCGTAAATACGGTGGGAAACATCGTCGCTCGCTGTGACCTCGTGAAGCGGTCAGCGATGATAGTCCGACGGGCAGGCCGGCACCGACTGTTGCTAGCGGACCTTGCCGATCGCCGGATCAGATAGCGTCACGACGCACTATAAGTCGAGCGGACACAGGTGTTCGTCAACGACCTTTTCACAACGCCAGGCAGCGCTGAGCAGATCGTAAAGCGGAGCGCACGCGATCTTCGCGTGAGCCAAGCGCTACCCGGCCTTCGCCCCCTTAGTCTTTAGCGACCGAAAACTCCGGACCTGGCGAGCAACGTGGTTCAGATCGACGGCTCCCGCTTCCGGGAGCCGATTGGCAAATCAGACAGTACGCTCAGCTCGCAACGAAGCAGGTTTCGCCCGCCACGCGCAACCGACCGCAGATATCCGCCGCCTGGTTCGCGCTGCCGGCGTTCACGCGCAAACGATACAAGGTGCGTCCGCCCGTAGCGACCGGCTGGACCGACTTGCCCAGTGCGGCGACATACGCGAACCGCTTCGAGAAATTCGTCCACGCCGCATTGGCGACCGGCTCGCTCGGATACGCGCCGAGCTGGACCAGCGAACCGCCCGCGGCAGCGCCTGCGGTGCCCGAGCGGGACGGCGCCATCGGTGCGGCCGCGACCAGGCGGCCACTCGAAGCCGGGACCTGCGCTACGGCATTGCGGCCGGCAGCGTCGGCGGTCTTGGGCGAGACCGCGCGCTTGCCGTCGACGGGGGCTTCCGGCACGCCGCGCAGGTCGATCGCGCCGTTACCCGATTTGCCCGCGCTGGTCGCGATCGCCGAGTCGCCCTCGCCCTTGACCTTCAGGCCGCCGGCGTCGTCGGGCTTGACCTTGTAGTCGCCTTCCTGCGCCGCGATCAGCTGGCCGTCGCCGGTCGGCGCGCGCTGTTGCAGCTTGTAGATGCCGAAGATGATCGCCGCGAGCACGGCCAAGCCGAGCACGACGAGCGCGATGACGCGGCCTATACCGACGGTTTCCTGCTCGTCTGGCTCGACGGTTTCGAGCCAGGGGAGGCGGTCTTCCTCGCGCAGATCCATGTCGTTGGCCATTTACTTCATCTCCGAAACCGCTTCCACACCCATGATGGCGAGGCCATTATGAATAATCTGCCCTATCGCGGACGCCAGGAAAAGCCTTGCCGCGGTCGCCTGCGGATCCTCGACCACAAGGAAGCGCCGATCCGGACGGTCGTTCCCGACATTCCATAGCGCATGAAACGCGGCCGCCAAGTCGTAGAGATAGAACGCAATTCTGTGCGGTTCACGCGCCGTCGAGGCGATCTCTACAAGCCGTGGAAATTGCGCCGCGCGCTGCACCAGTGCCAGTTCGTCCGTATCAAGCCGGGACAGGTCGGCCGACATCGGCGTAATTCCCGCCTCCGCCGCGCGCCGATGCAGCGATGCGATGCGGGCGTGAGCGTACTGGACGTAAAACACCGGATTGTCCTTCGATGCCTCTACGACCTTCGCAAAGTCGAAATCCATCTGGGCATCGGACCGTCGCGTCAACATCGTGAAGCGCACGACATCCTTGCCGACTTCGCGCACGACATCGGCGAGCGTAACGAAATTGCCCGAGCGCTTCGACATTTTGACCGGCTCGCCGTTGCGCAACAGCCGGACCATCTGGACGAGCTTGACGTCGAACCGCGTCTTGCCGCCGGTCAGTGCCGCCACTGCGGCGACGATCCGCTTGACCGTGCCGCCATGATCCGCGCCCCATATGTCGATCAGCTGATCGGCGCTCTGGCTCTTCTGGAAATGATAGGCGAGATCGGCGCCGAAATAGGTCCACGACCCGTTCGACTTCTTGATCGGCCGATCCTGATCGTCGCCGAACTGCGACGAGCGGAACAGCGGCAGCTCGACCGGCTCCCAATCGTCGGGCGTCTCACCCTTCGGCGCTTCGAGTACGCCGTCATAGACCAAGTCGCGCGACCGCAGTTCAGCCTCGGCTGCCTCAGGCTTTTTCGCGGCTTGGAGTTCGGCTTCGGACGCGAACACCTCGTGTTCAATCCCGAGCAGCGCGAGATCGGCGCGGATCATCACCATCATCGCGGCAACCGCCTGCGTGCGGAAGACGACCAGCCATTCGCTCTCGGGCGCGCCGACATAGCGGTCGCCGAACTCCGTCGCGAGCGACTGGCCGACGGGAACGAGATAATCGCCGGGATACAGGCCCTCGGGGATCTCGACGGTCTCACCGAGCGCCTCGCGGTACCGCAGGTGGACCGAGCGCGCGAGCACGTCGACCTGGCCGCCGGCATCGTTGACGTAATATTCGCGAATGACCTTGTGGCCAGCGAACTCAAGCAGGCTGGCGAGCGCATCGCCGACCACCGCACCGCGGCAATGGCCCATGTGCATCGGGCCGGTCGGGTTGGCCGACACATACTCGATGTTGACGGTGATCCCGTCACCCTGCTTCGAACGGCCGTAGTCGGCACCGGCCTCGGGAATCGCGGCGAGTTCGGCGCGCCACGCGTCATCGGTCAGCTTCATGTTGATGAAGCCGGGGCCCGCCACGCTCGCCGAGGCGACGTCCTCGAGTTTCGACAGTTCGGCGACCAGCGCATCGGCGAGCACGCGCGGATTGGTCTTGGCGGGCTTCGCGAGCACCATCGCGGCGTTGGTCGCGAGATCGCCGTGGCTGGTGTCGCGCGGTGGCTCGACCGTGACGTTCTTGCGATCGAGACCGTCCGGCAGCATCCCCGCCGCGGTCAGCGTGTCGAGCGCCGCATCGATATGCGCGGCGAAACGGGTGTAGAGCGTCATGGCAGTCCCGGTACGTCAAGGAAACGCGCGCTCTAGACCATCGCGGCGCGACGCTCAATTTTAATCCCGTCGGGGGGGGCGGCCGCCAGCACTGCCCGACTATCCGCCAGATCGGAAAGCCATCCCCGTTCCCCCGCGGACGCGGGGGCCCAGCTAAACCAAATGCACCACCCAAGATCCTGGGCCCCCGCGTTCGCGAGGGAACAGCAGTGTATTGAGACGAGAATCTTGGGAAACGGAGGCGAACCTCAAACCCGAACCAACCCCTCGATCGCCGCCGTCTTCGCGCTCGCCGGGAACAGCGCGGCCATCGCCCGCTCCGGCTCGACGGCAAAATGCGACGAGACCGCACCGCCGATAAACGCATCGAGCTGCATCGTCGGCTTCAGATCGCGTGCCTCGTACAGTGCGGCGGGAGCCAGGCTCGGCCAATCCGACAAGACGCGCCCCCCCTTCACGGCGCCGCCAAACAGCATCGCAGACGTGCCCGTGCCATGGTCCGTCCCCCCGGTCCCATTGACCGCGACGGTCCGTCCGAACTCGGTCGCGACCAGCACCATCGTATCCGCCCATAACGGTCCCAGCCCCGCCTGCAGCGATGCGACCATCGCGTCGAGGCCCTTCAACTGCGCGGTCAGTCGGCCGCGCTGGCCGGTGTGCGTATCCCAGCCGCCGGTCTCGATCATCGCGATCCGTGCGCCGGTATCGGGCTTGAGCAACCGCGCGGCGAGCGCGCCGGTCGCAGCCGCATTGCGCCCGCCGTCCTGCGCGAGATCGCTGGTGAGTTGCCGCGTCGCCATCGCCTCGCTCCACAGGCCGTGCAGTTGCTGGTCGCCGTCGTAGAGCATCGCCACGCGTTGCAGCAGGTCGTCGGATGCGTCGGGCAGGCTCGACGGCGCATAGGATGCCACCTCGCGCCGCCCCCGCAACGCCATCGGCACAGTCGCCGCGACCGCGATCGCGCGTGCCTCGTCGGCGGGCAGCACGCCGAGTAGTCGGTTGAGCCAGCCGTCGCGGACCTGATACGCGCTGACGCCGCCCGTCTCGAGCACGTTCTGGCCGTCGAAATGCGACCTGTCGCGATAGGGCGACGCGATCGCGTGCGCGAACAGCGCTTGGCCTTGGGTGTAGAGCCCTGCACTCGCGGTCATCGCCGGGTGCAGGGTGAACATGCCGTCGAGCTTCGAACCCGTCGCAAAATCCGCCGCGAGATCGCCGCGGACGCCTGCAAAGGCCGGATCGCCGACCGCACCGATCGTGCCGAGACCATCGGCCGCGCCGCGCTGGATGATGAACACGAACCGTTTGTCGGTCGCCGCGCGTGCGAAGGCGATGCGGGGGGCGAAGGCGGAGGCCAGAACGCCTAGCGTACCGGTCGAGAGGAAGGAACGGCGGTCGAGCATGACTATCTCCGCAGCGATTCGGGGGCGACGAGCAACAGGGCGAGCGCCTGTGCAGGACTTTCCGCGCGCGACAGGCCTTGCGCGGTCGTGGGGCTGAGCGAGGCGGGGAACAGAGTCGGCGCCAACGCCCGCGCATCGACCGGCCCGGCGCGCGCCGCGAACCGCTCCGCCGCCTCGACACGTCGCATGATCGCATCGGGCCCGGCCCAGGCTGCGGCGACGTCGTCATACCCGATCGGCTGCCCGGGCTGCCAGATCGGCTGGCCGAGCTGGTTCATCATCCCCACCGTCACGCCGGGCTGGACCGTCGTCGTGCCGAGCGCGCGCTGGGTCGAGACATACCATTCCCAGGGCGACTTGAACTTCACCGGCCGGGTCACCCAAGCCTCGGGCGAGGCGACCAGCGCGCGATAGACCGTCGGCAGGTCGCCGCTCGATTTCAGGAACGCCGTCTTCAGCCGCGCGACCATCGCTGTTGGCGGCGTATCGCCGGCAAAATGCCGCGCGAGCTTGGTCGCGATGTGCGTCGCGGTCGCCGGGTGGACGGCAAGGTCGGAGAGCACCGCCTGTGCCTGCGCCTCCCCCGCCGCGGGATAAAGCTTACCCATCACTGTGCGGTCGCCGGGCTGGTGAACGTCGTCGAGGAACAGGAAGCTGCCCGCGCGAGAATCATCCTGGATGCGAGCGCCGGGACCGCGGCCGATGCCTGCGACCGTCCAGCCGGTCATCGCCCGTGCGAACTCGGTGACGTCGGCCTGGCTGTAGCCGCTGCGGACGCCAAGCGTGTGCAACTCCATGATCTCGCGCGCGAGGTTCTCGTTCAGCCCGGTGCGGCGCCTGGTCTTTCGAACGGCGAACGGACTGTCCGGGCCGATCGACACCGCCTGGTCGAGATACAGCAGCATCGCCGGATGCCGCTCGACCGCGTTCAGCATGTCGGCGAACTTGCCGAGCACATGCGGGCGGATCGCCTCGAACTCCATTGGCCCGGCGAGCGCCATCACCTCGAACTTCTCGGTCGAGACCGCAAAATGGTTCGCCCAGAAATGCACGAGACGCTCGACGAACGGCGCATCGCCGGTGAGCGCGGCCATCGTCCGTGCCGCGACCGCCGCGCCGTAATCGTTGCGACTCTGCTTGCCGATGGCTTGTCGCGCTTCCTGTCGTGCGGCCGCGCCTGGATCGATCGCCGCCGGCGCCACAGGGGCTTGAGCCATGCCGGAGGGTGCAACGCCCGGCGACATGGGCGCGGGGGTCATCGCGCCGGACATCGTTGGAGCGGCGACCGCGGGTTTCCCGTCCATGCCGATCGCGGCTTTCGGCGTGTGCGGACCGAATTGCGCCCTGATCGCCTTTTCCTGAACATAATAGGCGACGAGACCTGTCGAAATGCCCGTCGTCGCGGGCGCGCGCGCGATGACCGGTGGCCGCGGCTCGAACCGGTCGCACTGCGCCATCACCCACTTCGCCGGATCGCCGACGATAGCATCGCCCGGCCTTGCGCCGAGGCCGAACCGATTGAGCGCGATACTGGAAGCAGACACGACACTTCTCCTTCGCGTGCGAGTGTACGCGGCAAATGTCGTGCAAGTATGTCACCCGCCGCGCTGGTCGCATGCAGAGGGCCGTTCATCGTTGCAGTCGATGCAATCGCGACGGATAGGTTTGCAATTGCAACTCATGCTGCACCGCAATATTTCCCTGGCTCGAGAGTTGGGTGAAGACCTGATCCGGCTCGACGCACTTCGGGAGATACGATCATGCGCACGACCATCAAGATCATCGCAGCAGCAGCGGCCGCCCTCACCTCGACGATCGGCATGGCCGCCGAAGCAAAGCAGAGCTTCGTCCACGAGGGCAGCACGTACGTCTACACCTCGACGCAGGACGGTGGCCGCCAGGTCATCGACGGCCATCGCTATCCGTCGGGCCAGAAGTTCCACCTGATCGTCCGCGGCGACCGCGTGTCGGGTGTGTCGGGCGGCGTCCCGGTCGCGTTCAAGACCGACGAGGCCAATGGCGCGGCTGGCGGGATCGCTGCGGTTACGCGTTGAGCTAGTTAGCTTTTGGAAATTGCAGCGGCGGTCGGACCTCGGTCCGGCCGCCGTTTTCCGTTGTGAGGTAATCCTCCCCCGCAAGGGGGAGGTGGCGCCGAAGGTGACGGAGGGGGAGGAAGCACAACGGCGGTTTCGCGTCCTCCCCCTCCGTCTGGCAAGTGCCAGCCACCTCCCCCTGGCGGGGGAGGATCAGTCGCTCAGAACCCTTCGGGCAAGTCGATCGGGCCGACCAGTTCGCGGTAGCGCGATACGGCGTACCGATCCGTCATCCCCGCGATAAAGTCGGCGATGTGACGGCTGCGGTCGGGATCCTCGGTCGGCAGCCGCTCGCGCCATTCCTCGGGGATCGTCAGCGGGTCGTCATGGTAGACCGCGAACAGACCGGAGACGATCCCATGCGCCGCATCCGCCGCCGCGAGCTGGCGCGGGTGATGATAGAGGTTGGCGTACATGAAGCGCTTCAGGTCGCGCTCGGCCTCGCGCATTTCGGGCGAGAAGCCGACCAGGCACTGCCCCGCATCGCGGACGTCGTCGACGCTCGTCACGCCGCTCGCCGCGATCCGCTGGCGGGTCTCGGCGATCAGGTCGTTGACCATCGTGCCGATCTGCGTGCGGACGAGTTCGCCGACCAGGCGCTTCGGGTCGATATCGGGAAAGCGCCGCCGCACGTCGTCCCAGCCGCGCGCAACCAGCGGCACCGCGAGCATCTGGTCGAGCGTCAGCAGCCCTGCGCGCAGGCCATCGTCGATATCGTGATTGTCGTAGGCGATATCGTCGGCGATCGCCGCGACCTGTGCCTCCAGCGACGAGAAGCTCGTCAGCGCGAGGGCGAACTCGGCATCGGCCGCGGCCAGAGCCCATCCCGGATGCCGGACCGGTCCATTATGCTTGGCGAGGCCTTCGAGCGTTTCCCATGTCAGGTTCAGCCCGTTCCACATCGGATAGGGCCGCTCAATCGTGACGAGCGTGCGCAATGTATGGCCGTTGTGATCAAAGCCACCCTGCCCGGTCAGCGCCGCCTTCAACGCATCCTCGCCGGCATGACCGAACGGCGGATGACCGATGTCGTGCGCGAGACACAGCGCCTCGGTCAGGTCCTCGTTCAGCGCCAGCGTCCGCGCGATCGTCCGGCCGATCTGCGCGACCTCAAGGCTGTGCGTCAGGCGGACGCGGAAATGATCGCCGTCTGGCGCCATGAACACCTGCGTCTTGTGACGAAGCCGACGAAAGCTGATCGAGTGGATGATCCGGTCGCGGTCGCGCTGAAAGGCATCGCGGGGGCCACGAACGGACCCGTTCTGTTCCTCGTGAAGCCGTCCTTTGCTGCGCGCCGGGTCCGATGCCCAGGGCGCGCGGTAACTCACTTGGCCGGCAACTTGGTGATGATTTCGCCCGGATCGCTGGTGAAGGTGAACGTCGAGACGCCTTCCTTGGCAAGCTGATTGACGAACGTGCGTGCCTCGGCATCGGTTTTGAACGGGCCGGCGAGCACGCGGTTGGTCGCCTTCCACGGCGCGGTCCAGCCGCCGCGAGCGCCGAACACGGTCGGCGCCTTGGCCTTCGCCTTCTTCCATGCCTTGGGCAGGTCGCCCTCGGTCGCGCCGGTCGACACCTGCACCCAGGTCCGCGCGGGATTGGCACGGGCGATCCGCTTTTCCTCGGCCGCAGCCTTGTCGGCGGCGAGCTTCTCGGCGGCGGCGGCCTTCTTCTCGGCGAGCGCCTTCTTGTCGGCGATGGCCTTTTTCGCCGCGGCCTTCTTGTCGAGCGCCGCCTTCTTGTCGGCGGCGAGCTTGTCCGCAGCCAGCGTCTTCGCCGCGATCGCCTTGGCCGCTGCGTCGCGCTCGGTCTTGGCCTTTGCCTCGGCGAGCACGCGCTCGGAATCATCCGGGACGGGGATGGCGGCGGGGGTCACGACCGGCGCGGGATGCATCGGCGCGACGTCGAGCTCGGACGCGGGGATCGACAGGCCTGCGACGATCCGCGCGAGGATCGAGTCCTCGCTCGCGGCAACCGCGTGGGTGCGTGGCGACGATGTGGCGGCTACCGGCGCGGGCGTGGACGAACTGGTGAAGCCGGGCGTCGGCGTCTCGGCGCTGGCACTTTGCGTTGGGGCGACCTGCTGAACGGGCGCCTGCTGTATCGGAGTCGGGAACGGCGAAACCGACGGCGCCGCTGCTGCCGACGCTGCGAGCGCATTCGCCGCGCGGGTCGGATCGGTTCGCGCTTGTCCCACCGGGATGCCCGCCATCTGCGTCGCGACGTTCTGGGGAAGCGTTCCCGTCGTCGATGGCGCCGGGACGGTACGAGCGACAGACGATGGGCTAGGCTGGATAGTGGCCGAGACTACCGAGTTCGTCTCCGCAGCCGGATTGGTACGAGTGCCCTGAACCGCAACGTTCGGTGCCGAATAGCTTGGTTGCGAAGGCTGAACAGTACGCGCCGGAAGCGGCTGGACCGTCTGCATCGGCGCAGCTGCAAGCTGGACGGGGGCGGCGTACGGGGCCCGAGCTGGAACCGTCGTCAGCGTACGTGGCGCGGTGGTCGTCGGCGGGACCGGTGCCGACGTCGTCACGGGTACTGGTGTTGACGACGGTCGCGTCACCGCGGCCATCTGGACACGGTCGCGGCTCGAGCGGCGATCGCGCTTGTCCTTCTTGCCGGTTGTCGCAGCGACTGCGGGTTGCGGCGTTACGGCTGCCAGCATTACCGGTGCGGTCGGATCTGCGGCGAGAATGCCCAAGGGTGGCGCCATCCGAGCATCCGCGAGGCGGGCGGGCGTCGCGTGGACCTCGCCGAAATGTACTGCGAAAGCGCGGTCGCTTGCGGGCAGGTTCGGCAGGCGTTGGAAGAAGGGTTGCAGGCCTTGCGCGGTGCCCGATGGCATCATCGTGGTCGCGATCTTCTCGGCGCCGGCGACGTCCCCGTTCATCGCGAGGATGAAGGCGCGGGAGCGCCATGCGCCGCGATCGCTCTTGAGCAGGAGCGGATTGAGCTGCTGGATCGCGAGATCGGGCTTGCCCGAGATGCCGAGCGACAACGCATAGCGCCGCGTCGTCTCGTCGTCGGGCGCATCGCGGAGTGCCACACGGTAATCGCGCTGCGCCCGGTCCTGCTGGCCGATCAGGTCGTAGGCGAGCCCGCGATCGGCGGCGAAGTTACGCGGATCGAGGCCGAGACCCTCCGCCTGCGCATAATAGCGGAGCGCCTCGCCCGGACGCTCGGACCGGACGAGGATCGATGCCATCCCCGCCTTCGCCCGACCATCGCGCGGGTTCACCTTTTCGGCGCGCGCGAACAGCGCGGCGGCACCGCTGAGATCTCCGAGGCCCATCGACAGGTCGCCGGCCTTGATCAGCGCGTCGATGTTGCGGGGGTTGCTGGCGAGCTGACGCATCACATCGCCGAGCTTGTCGGCATCGGTCGTGCCGGGGATCGCCTGGACGACGGCTTGCGCGGACGCGGCGGCTGGCACGGCCGCGAGCACGAGGGCCAGCGCGGCGGTCAGGAGATGATGGGAGGACCGGGTCATGAGGATCATCTGTCTAGACGCCAGCCCGACCGAACCGGCAATGTCTCGCACGCATCGGCGCGGCGAACTGGGCTGGGGCGGCGACGAATGCAAGGTTTGGGATGCAATGAGCACGGTAGCCTTGCTCGGCGTGCCCTCACCCTTCGCCGCCTTTGGCGTCTCTCCCTCTCCCGATGGGAGAGGGGAGATCAAGACTGGATCGCGCAAGATATTGATAAGTCGGGATGTTCCCGGATTACTGGTTGTTCTGACGATGCAGGAAGCGCGGGATGTCGAGCGGGTCCTGGGGAGCCGCTTCGCCGTCTTCCTTCGCAGCACCGCGCGCCGCGTTCGACATGCGCTCAAACAGCGTACCGCCGAGCTTCACGCGCGGTGCGGCCGGAACCGCCTCGGGGGCAGCCTCGGCGCCTGGAGCGAGCCAGCGGCGACGTGCGCCACCTTCGTCCGCAGCCGGAGTCGGCACCGGAATAGCCGGCGCGATCGGCGCGCGAGCGGGCGGCACCGACGATGCCGAAGCCGGACGCGCGATCGGGCCACGGCCGTAAGGCTCGTCGCCATAGGTGCGCGGTGCGGGCGCCGGCTGCGGTGCAGGAGCAACCGGCGCAGGCGCGGCCTGCGGCACCATCGTCTCGGCACCGAGCACCAGCTCGTCATCCGACTTCGACGCCGACGGCTCGACTTCCGACGACGCGTTCAGGTCGAGCGGCTCTTCGTCGGCGGACGACGCAGCAGGCGCGGCCGACGAAGCGGCGGGCTCGCTCGGACGGAACGAGGTGTTCTCGTCGGTCTTGCGCGATCCGAAGCTGAACGAGCGGGTCGGCTCGGGAGCAACTTCCGGCGGACGCGCATCGGCATCGATCCCGGTCGCGACGACCGAGACGCGGATCTTGCCCTCGAGCTCCTGGTTGAATGCCGAACCCCAGATGATGTTCGCATCGGGATCGACCAGGTCGCGGATGTGATTCGCGGCTTCGTCGACTTCGAGCAGGCGCATGTCGTCGCCGCCGGTGATCGAGATGATGACACCCTTCGCACCGCGCATGCTGACGCCTTCGAGCAGCGGGTTCGAGATCGCCTTCTGCGCGGCTTCGAGCGCGCGGTTGTCGCCACTTGCCTCGCCGGTGCCCATCATGGCCTTGCCCATCTCCTGCATCACCGAGCGGACGTCGGCGAAATCGAGGTTGATGAGGCCCGGCATCACCATCAGGTCGGTGATGCTGCGAACGCCCTGCTGGAGTACCTCGTCCGCCATCGTGAACGCTTCCTTGAAGGTCGTGTTCGCGTTGGCGATGAGGAACAGATTCTGGTTCGGGATGACGATCAGCGTGTCGACATACTTCTGCAGCTCGTCGATGCCGCCCTCGGCCGACTTGGCGCGACGGTTGCCCTCGAACGCGAACGGCTTGGTCACGACGCCGACGGTCAGGATGCCCATGTCGCGCGCCGCCTTGGCGATGACCGGTGCAGCGCCCGTACCCGTACCGCCGCCCATGCCGGCGGTGATGAAGCACATGTGCGCGCCTTCGAGCATCTTGGCGAGCTGGTCGATCGTCTCTTCGGCGGCCGCGCGACCGATCTCGGGACGGCTACCGGCGCCGAGACCCTGCGTGATCTTGGTGCCGAGCTGGATCCGCTGCGGCGCGGTCGACTGCTTCAACGCCTGCGCGTCGGTGTTCGCCACGAGGAAGTCGACGCCCTGGACGTCGGCCCGCATCATGTTGGCGATCGCGTTGCCGCCCGCGCCGCCGACGCCGATCACCGCGATGCGGGGGGCCAGATCGTCCACTTCGGGACTAAGGAATTCGATGCTCATCGCCGTTCTCCGCACAACCCGGTAGATACGCTACGGCCGGGCCCCTGATTAATCTGTGTGCACCAACGTCACGGCCTGTTCCAGCCGAAATAACGCCAGCGCCCTCGAAACTCTTAATAATTCGCGCGCGCCGCCTGAATCAACTTGCGCATCATACCCATACCCTTTGGCCGATGCACCGTCGTCCGCTGCGGCGCGAGCCCGCGAAGGTCGATCGGGTTGGTCGCCGCATAGAAGGCCAACCCCGCTAGCGTCGCGAACGCCGGTCCGCCATGCGCTTCCGGCAGCGCGGTCAGACCACGCGGTCGACCGATCCGCACCGACCGCCCGAGCGCCTGTTGCGCATAGTCGGCGATGCCCTTCAGCTCGGCACCACCGCCGGTGAGCACAACCTGACGCCCGACCGGCCCCTCGAACTTCAGCTTGGTGAGCGCGTTGCGCACTTCCCCCATCTGATGCTCGAGCCGCTGGCGGATCACGCCGATCAGCTGCGCCTTGGTGATCTGAGCCCCCTCGCCCGCGCCGTCCTCGGCGGAGATCGGCATGACCGGGATCATGTCGTGATTATCGCGGGGGCTGGCGTTGGCCGAGCCGTGGAAGCACTTCATCCGCTCGGCATTCTGCCGCCGCGTCCCGAACGCGCTGGCGATGTCGTCGGTAATGTCCTGCGCGCCGATCGGGATCGAGGTCAGCCCGACGAGCATGCCCCCGGCGAACAGCGACACGTTGGTGATCCCCGCGCCCATCTCGACCAGCGCGACGCCAAGCTCGCGCTCCTCGTCGCTGAGGCAGGCGAGCCCGGTAGCGACCGGCGAGGCGATGATCGACTTCACTTCGAGATGCGCGGACCGCACGCAGAGATCGAGGTTGCGCACCGGTGATCCGTCCGCGGCAACGACATGGATGTGCACGCCAAGCCGATCGGCATGCAGACCGAGCGGCGTCTTCACCCCCGTCAGCCCGTCGAGCGTATAGAGCGCGGGTTGCGCGTGCAGCACCATGCGGCCCTGCGGATCGATCGAGTTGCGCCCCGCGGCGAGCAACGCATCGATATCCTGTTGCTCGACCCGGTGGCCGCCAAGCTCGAACTCGACCTCGGCGACGTCGGACACTAGCCCGCCGGCCGAGAACCCGACCCAGACATTCTCGATGTTGATCCCCGCGATCCGCTCGGCCTGCTCGACCGCCTCGCGCACTGCCGCTTCGGTCGTCGCCATGTCGGCGATATAGCCGCGCTTGACGCCGCGGCTCTCGCGCTGGCCGGTGCCGAGCACGATCAGCTCGCCGCCGTCCCCCTTCTGCGCGATCATCGCCGAAACCTTCGACGACCCGATATCGAGCGCCGTGATCAGCCCTTCCGGTGCCACCTTCGCCATGTCATCCCTCCCCGCCCATTACGTTCGCGCCCGCCGTTTGCGACGGAGTATTCGTAGTTTCGCCTGCCGCCGGCGCGCTGGCCCCTGCGCTGGCAGGTGCCGGCACGTCGACGCTGTGCGCCAGGCTCGCGCCCGGTTTGCGCGCGACCAGCTTGGTCGGATCGCGCATGTCGAACCGAATCCAGCCGCGCCCCAGCAGCGGCCTCGCGCCATCCAGTTCGGCGAACTTCACCAGCGCACGAGGCGCACCGTCCTCGGGCAGCGCCAACGTTTCGCCGCTTTCGAACGTCAGGTCCCAGCGCCGATTGCCGACCCAGGTCGCCGCCTTCACGCGCGGCTTCAGCGCCGGCGCGGCGGCGAGCAACGTCTGGTACGACGCCTCCTGCCGATCCGCGCCCGGCCCGATCACCAGTGGCAAATTCGGGATCGCATCCGGCTGGACCGGCTCCAGCAGTACGCCCGACGAGTCGATCAGCGTCAACTGGCCATTGTCCTGCCACACCGCAGCGGGCGTGCGCTCGACGATATCGACGAGCATCGTGTTGGGCAGCCGCCGCGAGACATGCGCGTCCGCAATCCAGCCATAGCGCAGCAATTTCTGCCGCACCGCCTCAAGGTCGACCGACAGCATCGACGTCTGGTTCTGCTTGTCCTCCAGCGCGACCGCATAGACCGACATCCGGTCCATCCGCTTGAGGCCGGTCACCTCGATCTGCTCGACCTTGAAGCCCGCGCGCCCGGCACCCTCGGCGACCGCCGCGCCGATCATCCCCGGGATGCCGACCCACGTCGCCGCCGCGATCGCCACAGCCCCGCCCGCGCCGAGAATCGACCACGTCGCGATTTTCCGCAGCGTGTCCTCGCTGACCGGGAGCATCCCGACCAGCCGGTCCATGACCGACACCTTCTTGACCGCGACCTTCCGGCGCGGGGCGGGCCGCTTGGGTGGCGGACCGCGCTTGATCGTGCGGCTCATGGGACCCCGTTTTTAGTAGGGGGGTGATCCTGAAGCGCTTCGTCGACAATCGCCTGGACCAGCTCGGCATAGCTCATGCCGATATGCCGCGCCTGTTCGGGGACGAGGCTTAAGGGAGTCATCCCCGGCTGCGTGTTCACCTCGAGAAGGAACAGCCCGTCGACACCGCGCTCGTCATCCCAGCGGAAGTCCGACCGCGACGCGCCCTTGCAGCCGAGCAACCGATGCGCTTCGAGCGCGAGGCTCTTGCAGGCGTCGGTAATTTCGTCGGGGATCTCCGCCGGGCAGACGTGCACCGTCATCCCGTCGGTGTATTTCGCGTCGTAGTCGTACCAGCCGCTCTTGGGCTTCAACTCGGTCACGCCGAGCGCCTTGCCGCCGAGCACCGCGGTCGTCAGCTCGCGCCCACGGATATACGGCTCGGCAAGGAGTTCCTCGAACTCGCCCCACGGGCCCACGCTGTCGCGCGCGATCGGATTTCCGTAGTTGCCGCTGTCGGTAACGATCGCCACGCCGACCGAGGAGCCTTCGTTGACCGGCTTCAGCACATAGGGCCGCGCCATCGGATCGCTCTCGAACAGATCCGCGGACTTGACGATCCGCCCACCCGGCATCGGCACGCCTGCGGGGACGAGCAGCAGCTTGGTCAGCACCTTGTCGATCGCGATCACCGACGTCGCGAGCCCGGAATGCGTGTAGCGCAAGCCCATTAGGTCGAGCAGCCCCTGTACCGAACCGTCCTCGCCGGGGGTGCCGTGGAGTGCGTTGAACACGAGGTCGGGCTGCGCCTCGGCGAGTTTAGCGGCAACATCCCGCCCCATATCGATCCGCGTAACCCGGTGCCCAAGCGACTCAAGTGCGTCCGCACAGCCATTGCCGGACATCAGCGAAACCTCACGCTCCGCCGACCAGCCGCCCATGAGCACCGCAATGTGAAGTGGCGCGCTCACTTCGCGACCCCGACCCGCTGGATTTCCCATTCCAACGTCACCCCCGAATGCGCCTTCACCTTGTCGCGTACCTCTTCACCCAGTGCCTCGATCTCCGCGCTCGACGCGGACCCGAGGTTCAGCAGGAAATTACAATGCTTCTCGCTGACCTGCGCATCACCGCGAGTCAGCCCCCGACACCCTGCCGCGTCGATCAACGCCCACGCCTTGTGCCCCTCGGGGTTCTTGAACGTCGAGCCACCCGTGCGCGAGCGAAGAGGCTGCGAAGCCTCGCGCTCAGCCGCGATCCGGTCCATCTCCGCACCGATCACGGCTGGTTCGCCGGGCGTGCCGGAGAATACGGCTTCGACCACGACGGCTCCCGCCGGAAGGTCCGAATGACGATAGGTGAAGCCGAGTTTCTCGGCAGGCCAGGTCTCGACAGAACCGTCGCGCGTGACGACGGTAGCCTCGACCAGAATGTCGCTGACATCCCGTCCATAAGCGCCAGCGTTCATCCGAACCGCACCCCCAACCGTCCCCGGAATCCCGCGCAAAAACTCAAGCCCGGCAATCCCAGCATCCCGCGCGGCACTGGCAACGGTAATCCCCATCGCTCCCGCGCCTGCACGAACGCGACCGTCCTGCACCGAAACCTTGGCCATCGCCTTAGGCAATCGCACAACGACCCCCGGCACGCCGCCATCGCGCACGATCAGGTTCGAGCCGACCCCGACCGGCAGCACCGGCGTCGAAGGATCAAGATCCCGCAAAAATGCAGCCAGATCGTTCGCCGTATCGGGCCGCACCAGTGTCTCCGCCGGCCCACCGGTCCGAAACCATATGAAAGCCGCCAGCGAAGCCCCTGCCTCGACCTTGATTCCCCTTCCGCTTGCGGGAGGGGTTAGGGGAGGGACTGACATAGCCGCGCCCGTGCCGTCGGATGAGGCCGAAACCCCTTCCCCGACCCCTCCCGCGAGCGGAAGGGGAGCAGAAGCGCGAGCGTTCACGCCAGCACCTTCCCGCGTTCGGCAGCAATCGCATCCGCCAACCCAGCCGCCCACTTCGTGATGTCGCCAGCCCCAAGGCAAACGACCATGTCGTCAGCCTCGATCGTCGCCGCCAACTCCACCGCCAGCGCATCAGCGTCCGCAACCACACCGGCGAACCGGTGCCCCCGCCGCTTCAACCCCTCGACGAGAGCCGCCGCATCGACGCCCTCCACGGGAGCCTCGCCCGCGGCATAGACCGGCGTCACCAACACCCGATCCGCGTCGTTGAACGCCGTCTGGAAATCCTCCATCAGATTGCCCAGACGCGAATAGCGATGCGGCTGCACGACTGCGATCACGCGACCCTTCACGCCCTCGCGCGCCGCCGCCAGCACCGCGCGGATCTCGACCGGATGATGGCCGTAGTCGTCGATGATCGTCACGCCGTCGACTTCACCGACGTTGGTGAAGCGCCGCTTCACGCCGCCGAACTTGGCGAACCCCTGCTGGATCGTTGCATCCGCGATCCCGAGTTCCAGCGCCACCCCGATCGCGGCCAGCGCGTTCTGCACGTTGTGCCGCCCCGGCATCGGCATCTCGATTCCCGCGATCGTCCGCGTCGCGCCATCACGCTCGCGCACCACGCAATCGAAGCGGTTGCCGCCCGGGATCGGCGTGACCTCCACCCCGCGCACATCCGCCTGCGCCGAGAAACCGTACGTTACGACCCTACGATCGCGCACACGCGGCAGGATCCCCTGCACTTCCGGATGATCGAGACACAGCAGCGCCGCACCATAGAACGGTACGTTCTCGACGAACTCGACGAACGCATCCTTCACCGCGTCGAACGATCCGTAATGGTCGAGATGCTCGGGATCGATGTTAGTCACCACCGCGATCGTACCATCGAGCCGCAGGAAACTGCCGTCGCTCTCGTCCGCTTCCACGACCATCCAGTCGCTCGCACCCAGTCGCGCGTTCGAGCCGTACGAGTTGATGATCCCGCCGTTGATGACCGTCGGATCGACCCCGCCCGCATCGAGCAACGCCGCGACCATCGACGTCGTCGTGGTCTTCCCGTGCGTGCCGGCGACCGCGACCGTCGACTTCAACCGCATTAGTTCGGCAAGCATTTCCGCGCGCCGCACCACCGGCACGCGCGCATTGAGCGCCGCCTCGACCTCAGGGTTCGATCGCACGATCGCGGTCGAGACGACCACCACCGCGGCGTCGCCGATGTTCGACGCGGCATGGCCGATCGCCACCGGGATGCCCTTGTCGCGCAACCCCTGCACGACATAGCCCTCGGCCACGTCCGACCCCTGTACGCGATAGCCGAGGTTCTTCATGACCTCGGCGATCCCCGACATGCCGATCCCGCCGATCCCGACGAAGTGGATCGTGCCGATATCCGTTGCGACGCCCTTCATGCGAACTGCGCCTTTGGCTTGGAGGGCGCGCCGACCGGAATCCGCGACAACGGTGCATCCAGGCTCTCGACCAGATCGGCCAGATCGCTCGCCGCATTCGGCCGCCCGCAACTCCGCGCACGCCCCGCCGCATTCTGCAACGCCGCCGGATCGAGCCCGAGTTTCTGCATCTGCTTGGCCAGTTCCACTGCGGTAAAGTCTCCCTGCGCGATCGTCCGCGCGCCGCCCGCCCGCGTGATCTCGCGCGCGTTCACGGTCTGGTGATCGTCTGTCGCACCCGGCAGAGGTACCAGGATCGCCGGACGCCCCGCCGCGGTCAGTTCCGAAATCGTCGACGCCCCAGCGCGTGCGATCACCAGATGCGCCCAGGCCAGCTGCTCGGGCATATCGGGAAGATACGTCGCCAGCTCGGCCGGGATATGATGCTCGGCATACTTCGCGCGCACCGCGTCGATATCCTCGATCCGTGCCTGATGAGTCACCTGCAACCGCCGCCGGAACGTCACCGGCAGCATCGCCAGACCGTCGGGCACCACCTGCGACAGGATGCTCGCCCCCTGGCTGCCACCCGTCACGAGCACGCGAAAAATCCCATCCTCCTCCAGCAGCGGATACGGTCGCGAGCGCAGCGCCAGCACCGCCTCGCGCACCGGATTGCCGACCAAATGCGCCTTGCCCAGCAGCTTGGGCGCGAGACGCTCGGTCGGCTCGGACGAGGTCGCGATCGCATCGACGCGCCCCGCGACGAAGCGGTTCACGCGCCCCAGCACCGCGTTCTGCTCATGCACAGCCGTCGGAATCTTGTCAGCGAACGCCGCCAGCAGCGCCGGCAACGCAGGATAGCCGCCAAAGCCGATTACGGCGGCGGGCTTGAAGGTCCGGTACAGTTCGCGCGCCATCGCTCGCCCGCGCCACATCTCCCGCGTCGCTCTCGCCCAACCAAGCGGCCCGCCGGTAAAGCGCCCAGCCGGCAGGACATGCGTCTGGATATCCTCGAACAACCCCGGAAAGCGCACGCCGCGCGCGTCGCTGACCAACGCGACGCGGTGGCCGCGCTTCGTCAGTTCGGCCGCGAGCGCCGCTGCCGGGACCATGTGTCCGCCCGTGCCACCGGCTGCGAGGACGTAATGCTTACTCATTCACCACTCCAGCGGACGACATAGGGGCTCCGCGTGAGAAACGGATTGCGCCGGGTAAACGCCAGCAGCAACCCCATGCCGACCGACAACGCGATCATCGACGACCCGCCATAGCTGATGAACGGGAGCGTCATACCCTTCGATGGCGCGAGGCCGGTGTTCACCGCCATGCTGACCAACGCCTGCGCGCCGAACTGCGTCGCCAACCCGGCGGACGCCAGAAGCTTGAATTCGTCCTGCTCGTCCAGCAACTTGACGAACACGCGTACCACGATCGCCAGGAAGATCACCGCGATCACCGAGCACGCGATCAACCCGAATTCCTCGCCGATCACCGAGAAGATATAGTCGGTATGCGCCTCTGGCAGCCCGAACTTCGCCGCACCGGCGCCGGGGCCGGTGCCTGTCCAGCCACCCGCAGTCAGCGTATTATGCGCCGCATTCGTCTGGAAATGGTCGCCTGCGCCCTCGCCCTCGACCCCCGGAAACAGGAACGCATCGATCCGCGACCGCGCCACGCCGTAGAAGACATAGGCGGCAATCAGCCCGGCTGGCGCCATCGCGACGAGGCCGAGCATCACCCTGGCCGGCGTCCCCGCGATCATCAGCAGCGCCATCCACACCGAGCAGAAGATGATCGTCTGGCCGAAATCGGGTTGCAGCATCAGCAGCACCGCGACGCCCGCGGTCATCGCGCCGGTGATCAGCACGGTCGGCAGTTCGGCATCCTTCGCACGCAGCGACAACAGCCACGCGACCGTGACGATGAACAGCGGTTTCAGGAACTCGGAAGGCTGGAACTGTGCGAACCCGACGCCGAGCCAGCGCCGTGCACCGTTCGCCTCGACGCCGATGAACGGCGTCACCATCAGCATCAGCACGAACAACGCGCACCCGCCGATCGCCATCCGCCGCGCCATCGACACGGGCATCATCGACACACCGAACAACACGGGGAGCGACACGCCGACCCACATCAACTGCCGCCAGAAATAATAGAGCGGCGCGATCTTGTGGTGCTCGCCCGAATAGCGGACCGCACTCGCCGGCGACGCCGCCGCGACCGCGATCAGCCCGATCGCGATCAGGAACAGCGTCAGCAGCAGCAGCATCCGGTCGATATCCCAGAACCACGTGCCGAGCGGCGACTGATCGCCTCGCCCGCCGCGCCGTTTCATCTTGGCGACGATGCTGGTCTTCGGTGTGCCCATATCGCCCCTAACGTCGATCCTTCCAGCGCGGATATCGGTCATGCCAGCGACTCCACCGCCGCGCGGAACGCAGCCCCGCGCGCTTCGTAATCGCGAAACTGGTCGAAGCTAGCACAGGCTGGGGATAACAAGACAGTGTCGCCGGGCTTGGCGTTTGCGGCGGCAATGCGGACCGCTGCGTCGAGCGTGCCGACATTCTCGACGGGCATGGAATCTTTCAGGATTTCGGCGAACTTCGGGCCAGCCTCGCCGATCGTGTAGGCGTGGACGACGTGGCCGAAGGCGGGCTTGCAGGCGTCGAGGTCGTCGCCCTTCGCGCGGCCGCCGACGATCCAGTGAACCCGGTCGAACGCGGCCAAAGCCGGCGCAGTGCTCTCGGGATTGGTCGCCTTGCTGTCGTCAACATAGGCAACGCCGCCATATGAGGCGATCTGCTCCATCCGGTGCGGCAGGCCCGTGAAACTCGTCAGGCCGCGATCGATGTTGACTTCGCTTACGCCCAGCGCCTTGGCGACGGCGATCGCGGCGAGTGCGTTCTGGGCGTTGTGCGGACCCTGGAGCGTCGGCCAGTTGCTCTGATCCATGCATACGCCCGGGGCGATCTTGGTCAGGTGCCCGCCCTTCGCCGACAGTCCGCGCGCAATCTCGGCAGACGGCGCGTCGCCTATGCCGATGACGGCGTCATGCTCGGCCGACTGCATAGCGAACAACCGCGCCTTCGAGGCGGCATAGCCCTCGAAGCCGTCGTAGCGGTCTAGATGATCCGGCGTGATGTTGAGCAACACCGCGACGTCGCAATCGAGCGTCTGCGTCAGGTCGATCTGGTAGCTCGACAGTTCGAGCACGTAGACGCCGCCCTCGGGGAGCGGTTGCTGTTTGAGGATTGGCAGGCCGATATTGCCGCCCATCAGCGTGGGGATGCCGGCGGCCTTGAGGATATGGTGGACGAGCGCGGTGGTGGTGGACTTGCCATTGGTGCCGGTGATGCCGACGACCTTGTGTGGGGATAGGTCGGCGCGGGCTTGGGCGAAGAGTTCGATATCGCCGATGACGGGGACGCCTGCCGCGCGCGCCGCGGCGGCAAGCGGATGCGTGTTCAACGGCACTCCCGGCGACACGACCAAAGCGTCGAACTCCGAAAGATCATCTAACGGTGCGACTTCTAAAAGCCCTCTCCCCCCCGGGGAGAGGGTTGGGTGAGGGGCTGTTCCAGACGCAACACTGCTTGGCTGCCCCTCACCCCAACCCTCTCCCCGCAGGGGAGAGGGAGTGAAGACGGCACGCTTGGCTTCGTCGGAGTCCCAAGCAACCACGCTCGCTCCACCAGCAACCAACGCCCGCACAGTCGCAGCTCCAGACCGCGCGAGTCCCAGCACCGCATAGCGTTTCCCGCGCCAGGCCTTCGCGATAATCACCGCAGCTTCAACGTCGACAGACCGACCAGCGCCAGCACCAACGCAATGATCCAGAAGCGGATCACCACCGTAGCCTCGGCCCAGCCGAGCTGCTCGAAATGATGGTGGATCGGCGCCATCCGGAACACGCGCTTGCCGGTGCGCTTGTAGAAGAACACCTGGATGATCACCGACAAAGCCTCGATCACGAACAGCCCGCCGATGATCCCCAACACGATCTCGTGATGCGCGACGACCGCGATCGTCCCCAGCGCGCCACCCAGAGCCAGCGACCCGGTATCGCCCATGAACACGGCCGCCGGTGGCGCATTGAACCACAGGAACGCGAGCCCCGCGCCGACGATCGCCCCACAGAAGATCGCCAGCTCACCCGCGCGAGGGACGTGCGGGATACCGAGATAATCGGCGAACTTCACGTTGCCGACGAGATACACGATCACCATGAATGCGACGCTGGCGATGATCACCGGCATCGTCGCCAGCCCGTCGAGCCCGTCGGTCAAATTCACCGCATTGCCGAACGACACGATCGTGAACGCCGCGAACACCGGGAAGAACCAGCCGAGATCGAGGTACATGCGCGACGTGAACGGCAGATACAGATGCGGGCCGTTCTGCGACATGATGATCGTCGCGGCGACACCGGCAATGATGAACTCGAGCAACAACCGTGTTCGCCCGCTGATCCCCGCGGTACTGGCCTTGCGCACCTTGTCATAGTCGTCGAGGAACCCGATCGTCCCGAAGCCGAGCGTCACGAACAGGCACGCCCAGACATACGGGTTGCTCAGGTCCATCCACAGGAAGATGGCGAGGCACATCGAGGTCAGGATCATCAGCCCACCCATCGTCGGCGTGCCGCGCTTCGACAGATGCGATTGCGGGCCGTCGGCACGGATCGGCTGGCCCTTGCCCTGCCGCACGCGCAACCAGCCGATGAACTTCGGCCCGATGATCAGGCCGATGATCAGCGCGGTCGCGACGGCGCCACCGGTCCGCACCGTCTGGTAACGGATGAGGTTCAGCAGGCCGGGAAACCCCAGGTGCTCGGCGAGCCAGTACAACATTCAGTTAATCCCGCCTTTGAGGCCAGCCACTATGCGGGCGAGGCCCACCCCGTTCGATCCCTTGACGAGCACGACATCGCCCGGCGCCAGGATCGTCCGTAACGACGCGAGCGCGGCCGCAGCGTCGCCCACATGGACGGTTTCGATCTGTCCCTCAAGCACCTGCGCTAACGGCGCCATCGCTTCACCGACCAACAGCGCCATTTCGACGCGCGCGGCGAGAATGGGCTCGGCGAGGTTAGCGTGATAGTCGTCGGAGCCCTCGCCCAGTTCGCGCATTTCGCCGAGCACCGCGATGTGGCGGCCGGGTTCATGCCCGAGGACGCTGAGCGTCGCACGCATCGAGGCTGGGTTGGCGTTGTAGCTTTCGTCGATCATCAGCGCCTGCCCGTCGCCGACGGTCACCTGCGACCGCGCACCACGTCCTTGCAATCCGCCGAGTTCGGCCAGCGCGAGGCCTGCGAGTCCGAGATCACTGCCGGCCGCCTGCACGCAGGCCAGCACGCCGAGCGCATTGGACACCCAGTGCGCGCCGGGCTGCGCGATCGTGAAGCTCAGCTCGTGCTCCGCCCCCTGCCCCATCCGCGCAGTGACGAACGTCCCGCCCGTCGGCAGCCGCATCGCCTCGATCGCACGGACGTCGGCGCCTTTCTCGCTGCCGAACGTGACGATGTGCGCGGCATGCGGCGCGGCTTGTCCGAGCAGCCGGTCGCGGTGCGGGCTGTCATAGGGCACGATCGCGGTCCCGTCCGGTTCGAGCCCGGCAAAGATCTCCCCCTTGGCATCGGCGATCGCGCTTTCGTCGGGGAAGAACGCGGTATGCGCAGGCGCGATCGCAGTGATCATCGCAATGTGCGGCTGCACGAGTCGGGTCAGCTCGGCAAGCTCACCGGCGTGGTTCATCCCCATCTCGAACACACCGAACTTCGCGTCGCGCGGCATGCGGGCGAGACTCAGCGGGACGCCGGTGTGGTTATTGTAGCTCTTGACCGAGCGGTGCACCTCGCCGGGCGCGGCGCGGTCGAGGCAGGCGAACAGCGCCTCCTTGGCGCTAGTCTTCCCGACGGAACCGGTGACGCCGATGATCTTGGCGGACGAGCGTGCACGGCTAGCGTCGCCAAGCGCGTTCAATGCGGTAAAACTGTCCGCAACGAGGACGTGCGGGTGGTCGCAAGGCTCAGAAACGATCGCCCCCGCCGCGCCCTGGGCAAAGGCCTGGTCGAGGAAGAGGTGCCCATCGCTAGCCTCGCCCTTCATCGCGACGAACAGGTCACCGGGGCCGACTTCACGCGAGTCGAACGCAACGCCAGTGACGGCGAAGTCGCCTGACGCCATGCCACCGGTAGCGGTCGCGATCTCGACTGAAGTCCAAAGACTCACTGCTCCCCTCCCGCCTGCGGGAGGGGGCGGGGGAGGGGCTGATCAAACAGAGCGACCGCCAGTACGTACGTCGCGCCCTCCCCTAGCCCCTCCCGCAGGCGGGAGGGGAATGAAGACATCGCCGCCCTCACGCCGCGCACTCCCGCGCGACGGTCACGTCGTCGAACGGCAGCACCATATCGCCGACGATCTGCCCCTGCTCATGGCCCTTGCCAGCGATCAGCACGATATCCTCGGGCCCAGCCTCGCGCACCGCCGCACCGATCGCCGCGCGCCGGTCGCCGATTTCCTCAGCGCCGCGCGCGCCCTTCAGGACGTCGCAGCGGATCGCGCGCGCGTCCTCGGTTCGGGGGTTGTCGTCGGTCACGATAACGCGGTCGGCGTGTTGCACCGCGACCTGCCCCATCGTCTCGCGCTTGCCGGTGTCGCGGTCGCCGCCCGCCCCGAACACCACGATCAGCTTGCCACCAGCATGCGGCTTGAGCGCGGCAATTGCAGCTTCGAGCGCGTCGGGGGTGTGGGCGTAATCCACGTACACCGGGGCACCCGACTTCGCGATCACCGCGCGTTCGAGTCGCCCGCGGACCGGTTGCAGGCGAGCCAAGTTGGAGATCGTCGCGCCGATATCGCCACCGGTCGCGATTACCAGTCCGGCCGACACCAGCGCATTCGCCGCCTGGTAGGCTCCGATCAGCGGCAAGGTGACCTTGTACGTCTGGCCGTCAGCCTCGATCGTCAGCCCCTGCCCGAGCAGCGTCGGATCGCGGCCGACCAGCCGCAATGTCTCGCCCTGCGTGCCGACCGTCACCAAGCGGTTGCCGCGCTCGCGGGCCAGATCGATTACGCGTGCCGACTGGGGATCGTCCGCCCAGACCACCGCTGCACCGTCGGTCGACAGCACCTCTGAGAACAGCCGGATCTTGGCGGTGAAATACGCGGCCATGTCGCCGTGATAGTCGAGATGGTCACGGCTGAGGTTCGTGAACGCCGCAGCAGCCACCTTCAGCCCCTCGGTCCGATACTGCGTCAGGCCGTGGCTCGATGCCTCGAACGCGAGGTGCGTCACGCCTTCGCGCGCAAGGCCCGCCACGTTCGACAGGAACGTCACCACATCCGGCGTGGTCAGCCCGGTCGTCACTCGCTCGTCAGCCGTCGTAACTCCCAGCGTGCCGATCGACGCCGCATGAAACCCCGCCATCCGCCAAAGCTGCCGGGTCATCTCGACGCACGACGTCTTCCCGTTCGTCCCGGTGATCGCCACCGACGTCGCGGGAAACGGCGCGAAGAACTTCGCGGCCAGTTGCGCGAACCGTTCGCGGGGGTTGTCGTCGGCAATGTACGTGGCGCCCTCGACCGTCAGCCCAGGCCGCGCCACGACCGCGATCGCGCCCGAGCGGATCGCATCGGCCACGAAATCCTCGCCGTTGACGCGCGCGCCTTCGAACGCGCCGAACACCGTGCCCGGCGCGACCTTGCGGTGATCGATCGCGAACCCCGTCACCTGCGCCTCTTCCGTCCCGTCGGTCAGCGCTGCGAGTTTCATGCAATAGTCCTCATTGCCCGGTCGGCTGTGTACGCGACGGGTCCTGCCACAAAGTCGGCAGGATGTCAGACTCGTCGATGTCGCGGTGCGCGTCGGGCACCACGCCCAGGATCGCACCGACACGCGAGATCGTCCGGCCCACCACCGGCGCGGTATTCCACGCCGCGGTCTTCCACCCGGCGGTTTCCTTCGTCCCGAGCGGCGAATCGAGCATCGCCAGGACGACATAGCGCGGCGCATCCATCGGGAACGCCGCGGCAAACGTCGCCACGTTGCGCGAATGATCGTAGCCGCCGGACACGGCCGCCTCGGCCGTGCCGGTCTTGCCACCGACGCGGTAGCCCGGCGCATCGCCCTTGCGACCCGTGCCGCGCTGCACGATCAGCCGCAGCATCTGCCGCATCCGCGCGCTGGTCTGCTCGCTGATCACGCGACGACCGGCAACCGCATGACCCGGCGCGACCTTCAGCAACGTCGCCGGCCGCCAGATCCCGCCATTGACCAAGGCCGCATAGGCGCTCGCCAGATGCAGCGGGGTCACCGCGATGCCGTGGCCATAGGCCGTGGTCATCGTCGTCGTCCGCGCCCAGTATTTCGGCCACAACGGACGGCCCTTCTCGCGCAGTTCGATATCGGGCTTGGTATCGAAGCCGAGCTTCTTGAACATCGCCTGCATCTTTGCGGGCCCGACCTCGTCGGCAACCCGTGCGGTGGCGATGTTGGACGAATAGATCAACGTCTCGGCCATGTTCAGCCAGCGCTTCGGATCGCCGCGCTCGTCATGGATCGTGAAACGCCCGACCTGGAGCGGATGAGTCGCATCGAAGCGCCGCGCGAACGATGTGACGACACCCGTATCCATCGCGGTCGCCATCGTGATCGGCTTGAACGTCGAGCCAAGCTCGAACACGCTCTGCGTCGTGATGTTGCGGAGCTGTTCGCTGCCCGACATGCCGACGCGGTTGGGGTTAAAGGTCGGCAGCGAAACCATCGCGATCACCTCGCCGGTCGCCACGTCGAGGACGATGCCGCCGGCACCGCGGGCCGAGAACGTCGTCATCGCGCGGCCGAGTTCGCTCTCCATCGCCGCCTGGACGCGGTTGTCGAGCGACAGCGCGACCGGCGTACCGTTCAGCGCCGGGTTGGTCAGCCGCTCGTCGAGCACACGCTCCATTCCGCTCATGCCGTGGCCCGCGGTCGACAGGAAGCCGAGCGCATGCGCCGCCATCGTCGACTGCGGATACAGCCGCTGCGTATCGCGGTCGAACACGATCGCGGGCTCGCCGATCGCGTTGACCTGCTCGACCAGTGCCGGCGACGCGCGCCGCTGGAGATAGATGAAGCTCTTGCCCGACGTCAGCAGCGCATAATAATGCGCCTGGTCACCCGCCTCGGGCATCAGCGCGGCGAGCTTGCTGGCGATCTCGGTCGGATCGCCGATCAGCTTCTTCGGGTGCACCGCGATCGTCCACGCATCGATCGTCCGCGCGAGCGGCGCGCCGTTGCGATCGACGATATCCCCGCGCGCGGCGATCGCCGCCGAGCGCGCCTGCGGATCGGCGAGCGACGCCTGTACCGCCAGCATCCCGAGTCGACCGACCACCACCAGCACCGCTGCTCCGAACAGGAACATCAGCATCATCAGGCGCGTGTGCGCCGTCGCCACCAGTGCATGACGCTGGTTGGCGCTACGTTGCTGCGAGACGGGCCGGGCGACCAAGGCGGTCACCGCCGCTTACGGCTCTCGGAGCGGGCGCCGCTCATGATGTCACCCAGCGTCGTGTCGGACAGGAGCTTGCGGTCGAGCATCGCCACTGCCTGCGGACGGACCTTCGCGACGGCGGCGAGGCGTTCGGTCTTGGCAGCGCGGACGAGTGCGGCCTCGGCGGACCGCGGCGTCGACACCGACGCGCGGATCACGACCGGCTTGAGCGCGGTCTTCGACGCAGCCTGGATCGCGACGTTCATCGCACGCGGCGCAGTAACCTGCGCCATCTGCACCGGAGCAAGCTTCACCACGGCAGGAGCAGCGGTAACCGGCACGATCGACGTGGAGACGACGGACCCCGCCCCCGACGGCACGAGCAGCGCGGCGGTCTGGACCCCGTCCGCGCGCAGGCTGTTGACGTCGAGCGCCGCGAGCGCGGCCTCGCTCACGACGAACTGGCCCGCGGTCGGCGCCGACAGCGCCAGCGTATCGCCGTTCCAGCGCTCGAGCTGCGCCAGATTGCCGCGCGTGTCGAACTCGGTTTCGAGCGCACGGATGTCGCGCTGCGCCGAGCGGATCTGACCATTGACCGCCTCCAGCTTCTTGCGCTCGGCGGCGACCTGCAGCGACACGAGGTAGAAACCGAGCACGACGGCCACGCAGCCCCCGAACCAGCCCACACCCTTCATCCGATACGCCGCCGTCATGTCGTCACCTCTTCCGTCCAGGGTTGCGCGGAGGTCCGCCGCGCCGTCCGTAATGTCGCCGAGCGCGCACGCGGATTGCGTGCGATCTCGGCCTCGCCGGCGCGAACACCGCGGCCGACATGAGAAAAACTAGGTTCCGCAACGGCTTTCACCTGCGGAAGATGACGTGAACCTGAAGGAGAGCCCCCGGACCGCGTGCGCAGGAAGCGCTTCACCATCCGGTCCTCGAGGCTGTGGAAGGTCACGATCGCGAGCCGGCCACCGGGTTTCAGCACGCGCTCGGCCGCCAGCAACCCGTCGGCGAGTTCGCCCAACTCGCGATTCACGTGGATCCGGATCGCCTGGAACGCGCGGGTCGCGGGGTCCTTCTTGTCGTGCGCCTTGTAGCCGAGCGCGCGGCGGACGATGTGCGCCAGCTCGCCGGTCCGCGTCAGCGGGCGCGCGGCGACGATCGCCCGCGCCACGCGCCGCGACTTGGGCTCGTCGCCGTACTGATACAGCACGTCGGCGATCTCGTTCTCGTCCGCCTCGTTGACGAAGTCCGCCGCCGACATGCCGGCCTGCGCCATCCGCATGTCGAGCGGGCCGTCCGACTGGAACGAGAAACCGCGCTCGGCCTGGTCGAGCTGCATCGACGACACGCCGATATCGAGCGTCACGCCATCGACCGGCGCGAGGCCACGCGATTCGAGTTCGGACGCCATCGCCGAGAAATCCGCGGCGATCAGCGTCAGGCCTTCCTCGGCCTCTTCCATCGCGCGACCATTGGCGATCGCGTCTGGATCGCGGTCGAAAGCGACGATCCGCGCGCCCGACTTGAGCAACGCCAGCGTGTAGCCGCCCGCGCCGAACGTGCCGTCGACCATCGTCTCGCCGGGCTCAGGGGAAAGCGCGGCCAGGACTTCGTCGAGCAGGACAGGGATATGCGGAGCATCAGGGCCGCTCACAGCTGCACCCCCTTCTCGGCCATGTAGAAGCGCGCCATCTCCTTGACGACGGGGGGCATGCCGTCGGTGGCGATCAGCGTCGCGGGGTCCCAGATCTCGATATAATCGAGCACGCCATAGAAGAACGCATGGCCCTTGATGCCCGCGTAGAAGCGCGGGAACGCGGGCATGATGAAGCGACCGGAGCCGTCGAACGGCACCGATTCGCCGGATGCTGCGGCGCGCTTGATGTTGTAGTCGTACTCGCCGTTCTCGGACGTGTTCTCGGATTCGCGGCGATCGAGGCGCTCGGCGAGGATGTCGACGTAACCGGGATCATACGCGACCAGGCAGCGATTCTTCTGATGCGCGCCGATGATGATGGTCCCGCCGTCCTTGCCGTTCGCCTTTGGCGCATTTGCGGAAAGGGTCGTCCGGAGCGCCGAAGGGATGGCTACCCGGCCCTTGTCGTCGACAAGGCCGATACCGTCTCCCTGATAGCGACCCCGTACCAACACGCCAAAACCCTTCGAACTGGCGCGCACGCTTCACCGCTTCGAAAAGCAGCCATCGCTACGTTTCGACCGCGTTTTCAGCGAACGATGAAAATGCCCCTGTATTAACCTCCATCTACCATAGCGCTTCGGGGACGCAACGGGATTTTTGGGGATTGGACGGATTAGACGTCAGTTTCGACGGTCAGTCCGGGGGCAATTGCGCGCAGATTGGATACGACCGGGAACGAGTGGCGGTCGGGGCTGGGGAAATTACGGGATCTGGGTGAAGCGTCACGACCTTACAAATCAGTGGCAGACGGTCTGAAACCATGGCCCCGCTGGGTATCATTTTGGACGGGGTATTGCGCTGAAAAGCCAAGCCAACTGTCGCCACCACCCCGGCGAAGGCCGGGGCCCAGTTGAGGGACAGTGATAATTTAAGGCAGCGCGCCGTTACAGCGGCCTTCCCAACTGGACCCCGGCCTTCGCCGGGGTGGTGTGTATTAACGGAAGCCAGCGCCTGCCCAGCGCGCAATGGCGCAGCTTACTGCGCGGGCGCCTGCGCGTTGGCGCTTGGGGCGACGCCCATCTCCGCTAGCGGTTCACCAGCACCGGCGGCATCGGTGACGTTCGAAACACCCATGTTCGCCACCACGTCGGCCTGCGCCGTACCCGCGGTCGCGACCGGCCGTTCGCGATTCGTCGAGCCGATGATCGCGCTGGCAAGACCGATCAACAGCACGACCGCGGCGAGGCCGATCATACCGACCTTGATGCGCTGCATGGTCTGGGAAGGTTCGTGGGGTAACTTCATCTTGCCCTGCCTCGATACCCGACTACCGCGCTTCTGTCGATTCTCGGGAACCATACCGCTCAAGCCAGCCCCTTCGCCTGACGCCATTCGGGATCGTACAGCGTCGAAAGATAGCGGAATCCGGTGTCGCACAGGATCGTCGCGATCCGCTTGCCGGGTCCCAGGTGCTTCGCCAGCGCCACCGCACCTGCGACGTTGATCCCCGACGAAAGTCCGAGACAGAGTCCCTCCTCGTCGAGCAATCGCCGGACCCAGGCATAGCCCTCCTGGTCCGAAATCCGGAACTGCGTATCGATCGGCGCGCCCTCCAGATTGGCGGTGATCCGCCCCTGCCCGATCCCCTCGGCGACCGAGGAGCCTTCGGCCCTTAGCTCGCCGTTCGCGTAATAGTTATAGAGTGCCGCGCCGTGCGGATCGCTGAGCGCGATGCAGACCGCCTCGTCCTTCGCCTTCAATCCAAGCCCAACACCGGCGATCGTCCCACCCGTCCCCGCCGCACAGGTGAAGCCGTCGATTCGCCCGTCCATCTGCGCCCAGATCTCCTCCGCGGTCCCGACGATATGCGCGCGGCGATTGGCGGTATTGTCGAACTGGTTCGCCCAGATCGCGCCCGGCGTCTCCTCGGCGATGCGCCGCGACGTATGGACGAAATGGCACGGCGAAGAGAACGCCGCCGCCGGTACCAGCACCAGTTCGGCGCCGAGCGCTCGCAACGTGTCCATCTTCTCACGGCTCTGCGTCTCGGGCATGACGATGATCGTCTTGTAGCCCTTGGCATTCGCCACCAGCGCAAGGCCGATCCCCGTATTACCCGCCGTGCCCTCGACGATCGTCCCGCCGGGCTGGAGCAATCCGCGCTGCTCCGCATCCTCGACGATGAACAACGCCGCGCGATCCTTCACAGACGCACCGGGGTTCGCATATTCGCATTTGCCAAAGATGTCGGAGCCGGTCGCCTCGCTAGGCCCTTTAAGTCGAACGAGTGGGGTATTGCCGATCAGGGCAAGCGTATCAGGGGTCGTATGCATCATCGCTATGTGGCGTGACGCCTCGCCCGGAGCAAGCGAGCGAAAGTTGGGTGCGGTAAATGCTTTTCCGCGAAACCCGCGCAGCGATGACGCGCTTTTCATCCAAGGTTCATTCGCTTCTCTGTATGATCTATGTTAAGAGTTAAATAGTCAATTGGAGCAGAGATGGTGGACAGATATCGGCATGCGCTCGCTCTTCTGACAGAAGCTTCGGATATCATGGATGCGCTCGGCGACACTCTGATCGTCGCTCATATCGCAACGCCGATGGCGATGATCGAGGGCCGGCTCCACCCAGAAGGTGGCATGGCGAACAAGGATCGTCCGCTGAACCAATAACGGTAAGACTGGACCGTCACGTACCGTGCCCCGTTCGTCGCTATGCGATGGTACCGCAAACCATAAGCCTTGACGCTCCATGCTGCATGCGCGAAGCGAGATCCCGCTATGAAAATCCTCCCCATGACCGCCGTCGCCGCGCTGCTCGTGCTGGCAGCCTGCAACTCCAAGCCTGCTACGCCCGAAGTGCTGGACAGCAATCCAGATCCGATGGCGAACACGCTCGCCAACGCCGCGCCGGTCGAGTTGCCGCCTGCGATCAAGTCCGAGAAGACGCTGCGCTGCAAGGACAACAGCCTGCTCTACGTGACGTTCTTCCAGGGCGACAAGCAGGCCGTGGTCAAGACCAAGAAGGACGGCCCCGCGACGACGCTGAAGTCGGACGTTGCCGGTTCGCCGAAGACCGCCGAGGGCGGCTGGTCGATGACCGGCGACGAATCGAGCGTCACGCTGACCGCACCGGGCAAGTCGACGCAGATCTGCCACGCGTAAGTTTCTACGTTTACGAATGACGAAACGGCCGGCGGATCATCCGCTGGCCGTTTTTCTTTGCGCTGCACACTCTTGCCCTCACCGCCGCGGACCGGCACGCTAGTCTGATGGCAACCGTTGCGATCTACAGCCTCAAGGGCGGCGTCGGGAAGACGACGCTTTCGGTGAACCTGGCGTGGTGCGCCGCGACATTGTCGGCGCGCCGGACGCTGCTCTGGGATCTCGACCCGCAGGCGGCGTCCACTTGGGTGCTCGGCGGACCCCATGGAGCCTGGGGCAAAGTCGACCAGGCGCAGGCGATGTTCTCGAAGGACGTCGCGGTCGCCAAGCAGGCGCGGCCGACCGCCTACCCGCATCTCGACCTGATCGCCGCCGATGCATCGCTGCGGGGTCTCGACCAGCTGTTCTACGAGCTCGACAAGAAGAAGCGGCTCACCAAGCTCCTGTCCGAGCTTGCCGCCTATGACCGCGTGATCCTCGACTGTCCGCCGGGTCTGACCGAGACCGCGGACCAGGTGATGCGCGCGGCCGATCTTATCGTCATTCCCGTCATCCCCTCGCCGCTGTCGACCCGCGCGTACGACGCGGTGGTCCAGCACCTGGGCGGCCGCACGCCGTTGCTCCCGGTCCACGTGATGGTCGACAAGCGTCGTGCGCTGCATGCCGAGGCACTGGCCCGCCACCCCGACTGGCCGGTCATCCCGATGGCGAGCAACATCGAATCGATGGCGGTCAAGCGCGCACCGGTCGGCGTGTTCGCACCGAAGTCGGCCGCGGCGCAGGCGTTTGCGGACCTCTGGCGCCGGATCGAACACCGACTCACCGCATGAGCGACGTTTTAGACCCTCAACTCGTGCTCGGCGCCTATTCGGTCGGCGTGTTCCCGATGGCGGACAGCCGCGACGCCGCCAGCGTGTACTGGGTCGAGCCGCGCCGCCGAGCCGTCCTGCCGCTCGACGGGTTCCGGCTCTCGCGCTCGCTGAGGAAGACGATCGCCGCGGACCGGTTCCAGGTCACCGTCGACACCGCGTTCGAGCGTGTCGTGCAACTGTGCGCCGAGAGCGTCGAGGGTCGCCCCGAGACGTGGATTAACGACGGCATCGAGCGCGTCTTCCAGACGCTGCACGCAATGGGGTTCGCGCATTCGGTCGAATGCTGGGACGGCGGCAAGCTAGTCGGCGGGCTGTACGGCCTGTCGCTCGGCCGCGCGTTCTTCGGCGAGAGCATGGTCAGCCGCGCCACCGACGCGTCGAAGGTCGCGCTCGCGCACCTCGTCGCGCGGCTGCGGACCGGCGGGTTCACGCTGCTCGACTGCCAGTTCCAGACCTCGCATCTCGCCTCGCTCGGCGCGATCGAGATCGAGCGCGCGGATTACGTCGCGTTGCTGGGCGCGGCACTCGAGGGAGCGCTCAAGCCTTCGTCCGCCGCTGGGGTCTCCTCGGCGGCCGGCGACTTCCGTGCGCTCGATCGCTTGGCGGGCAAGGCGTCCGCAGGCGGCGCGGTATCGGGGCCGGTCCCCGGGAAGGTCATCGCACAGCTCTTGGTCCAGACGTCGTAGACCGGATGCTGGACCGCGTTCAGCGCCGGGCGTTCCTTGTACAGCCAGCCCGAGAACGTCCGCCGCCAATGCTTGTCTACGCCGCGCACCAGCACCTGTACGAACGCGCCCGTCAGCTGCTCCTGCTCCCACGGAGCGGTCTGTTCGCACGCGCGCAACCGCAGCACGACGTCGCCCATGCGCGTCGCTTGGCCGGGCTTGAGCCGCACTTCGCGGGTTTCGCCGTTCCGCTTGTTGAGCAGGCCTAGCACCGCGACGCGCTGTGCCATCGGGCTGCCGCCATTGGCGATCGCGGCAGCGCCTGTATCGATCGTCTCGATCGAGGAATTGCCCTGCTCGTCAGCGCCCGGCAGGTCCTGCTGGACCGCGGCTACCTTCGTCGCGGGCGTGGTGAGGGCGCGGTATCCGAACCAGCCGCCGACCGCCAACGCCACGACCAACACGGCCGCGGCGAGCCAGCGCATGATCACCCTTCGGGCGTCCAGGCTTCGTAATCGCCCGTCGCAGCGGCACGGTGGCCACCCTTTTCGAGCGCACCGGCGGGACGATAGGCGAGCGCGGTACCGGTCATGTTAGGTACGGCCGGCTTCTGCCACGCGCGGATCGGCGGCAATGCGCGATCGGGCACGTCGTCGACCTGGTGATGCAGCCAGCTGAACCACGCCGGCGGCACGCGGCTCGCGTCGGTCGCGCCCTGGTAGATCACCCAGCGGCGCGGGTTGCCGGCGGTGTCCTTACCACCTTCGTAATAGACGTTGCCGAGCGCGTCCTCGCCCTTCTTCGCCATGCTGCGCAAGCCGAATTTGGTGCCGAGGGTGGCGCCGTTCCACCACGTGAAAGTCGATGCGAGAAAGCCCATGGTTGGCGCTTACCGCGAGTGGGGGCGGGCTTCAACCTTGATGATGGGGGAAGGCGTCGCGCGACCCTCTAAACGATCTTTCCCCTGGCGGGGGAGGATCGTGGAGTTCGCCGTTTAACGCTTCTGCCTGCAACGGTTCCCGCTTCCTTGTTCTCCCGCGAAGGCGGGAGCCCAGACTGGGTCCCCGCCTTCGCGGGGAAACACTTGGCTGGAGACGTCGGCTAGTCACATATCCCACCCCGGCGAAGGCCGGGGCCCAATTGGGTAACGTCGCTAACGAAGCGCTGTTCGCCGTTACAGCGACCTTCCCAATTGGGCCCCGGCCTTCGCCGGGGTGGTGCCATTGGTCGAACGGTTCGCGCGCCTACTTCGCGCTCTTGTCCCACGTCACCAGATCACCCTCGGCAATCCCCAGTTCCGCAGCACGGCCGCCCATCAGTTCCAGCACTGCGCCGACCGGCTCGCCCGATGGAATCGGCGCTTCGGAAAACGGCACGGTATTCTCAGCGATCCGCGCGATCGTGCCGTCGGCGCGAATATAGAGGATGTCGAGCGGGCTCGGCGTATTCTTCATCCAGAAGTTCGCCGCCACGGGTTCGCCACCCTTGGCGGGATACGGCCAGAACAGCATCCCGCCGTCGGGCTTCAGGTCGGTGCGGAACATCAGCCCGCGCGCCTGCTCGGCCTCCGTCTTGGCACTTTCGACCTTGAACGCATGCGTCCCGTTCGCGCTCTTGATCGTCAGCGGCAGCGTAGCGACCGCGGCCACGTCCGAGTCCGCGCGGCTATTCATGTACGCGACACCCCCGGCGCCGACGCCCAGCGCCAGCACCCCGGCCAACACGGCCTTCGTAACGAACATCATCCGAGATCCTCTTCGACGGCGACGGCAAGCGGCCCTTTACGCCCTTCGACCACGCGCGCGCGGAGCGGCTGGTCTGGCTCGACCGTCTCGATCCCGGCGCGGCGCAGCGTTTCCATGTGGACGAAGATGTCGCTGCCATCGGCACCCCGTACCAGAAAGCCATAGCCCTTCAACCGGTTGAACCACTTCACCGACGCCGCCTCGAACGGTCCCGCCGCGTCGATCATTGCGATCGGGTCGATCCGATCGGGCGAAACCGGTGCCCGAACCTGCTCCTCGACCGCGTTGGTCAGATCGATCGAGAGGATCTCACGCGCCTGGAACCCGCGGCCGCGCTGGACCGACAGCGTCTCGACGCGCGCACCTTCGGGGAGGCTGCGGCGGCCATGCGCCTGCAGGACGGAAAAGTGCACGAGGATATCGCCGACGGTCTCGTCGTCCGCCACCGCGAAGCCGAACCCGCGCGTGACGTCGAACCATTTGATAACGCCGCCGATCGCGCGCGTTTCGGCCGCGCCAACACCCTCAAGCGTCGTCGTTCCCGCTTCCACTGGCCCCACCTCTACCGGCATGTCAGCACCTGCTGCGTGTCGTTACGCATTGTTACACCCCTGGACGCCTTGCTAGCACGGTTCGTCGCAGTCGCAATGAATCCGTTGCGACCCTCAGTCGAAATCCATCGATTCGGGGCTGTCGGACGGCGGTGCAGCAACAATTTTGCGTGCGAGATCGAACCGGTGCCCCGCCCGCAGCATCGCCGCGAGCTGTTTTTCGTGGAGTTTTCGGTCGCCGTCCCCGGTGCCGTAGGGGCCGATTCGCTTGCGCCGCGCGAAGGCGAGCGCCGATTCGACGGCGCGGTCGGCGATGGCGGGCGCAACGGACTCCGCATCGCCTTCATCGATACCGGCCTCGCGGAACGCGCCGGCGACTCGGCGAGCGCCCAGCCCGCGTCGCTGCATCGCAGCAGCGCGTTGCTCGGCAAAGGCGCGGTCGTCGACATAGCCGAGATCGGCCATCCGCTGCGCCAGTTCGCTGGGCTCGGCCAGCGCCGCGTCGGCACCGCCGTCCCAGCCGCGCTCGCGGATCTTCCGCATCAGGTAATCGGTCAGGCGGCCCCGCGTGGTCGCGAACCGCTCGACATAGCGCAGCGCCATCTGTTCGAGCGCCGCGGCATCGAGCGGTTTCGGCGCAGGACGCTCGCGCGCCCGGTCCTTGCCGCGCTCCTTGCCACCGCCCTTCCCGCCACTTTTGCCCCAGCTCTTGCCGCCGCGCCGCTTCGTGCCACCGCTATCGTCGAACGCGCCGTTTTCCTGGTCGCCGGCATCCAGCGACGGGGGAAACGCGTTGCTTTCGCTGTGGCTATCATCGGTCACGCCATCATTGTGCCACACTGGCACCCGAAGTTGAACGGCTAGACTGAAGATAGGCGTGGTGTGTTCAAGCGCCGCGACGAACCAAGGAACTGCGATGACGACCGACACGGCTAACAAGGACGGCATGACCGTAGCGTCAATCGTTGCGACGCCGACCCAAGACGCCCTGCCGCGCCGCTTCGCCGATTTCGGTACCTTGGGCGAAGCGCTCGATTACGCCGCTAGCGGTAACCGCGGGCTTAATTTCCACGACGCGCGCGGCACGTTGTCGCAGCCCTACCCTTATTCGCAACTCCGTACCGACGCCCGTGCGATGGCCGACCGCCTGATCGCCGCCGGTGTCGCTCCTGCCGACCGCATTGCGCTGGTCGCGGAGACCGGCCCCGAGTTCGCCGCGCTGTTCTTCGGTGTCGTCTATGCCGGCGCGTGGCCCGTGCCGTTGCCGCTGCCGACCTCGTTCGGCGGTCGTGACTCGTACATCGAACAACTCCGCGTCCAGCTCGCGAGCTGCGATCCTAAAATGCTGATCTTCCCGCCCGAACTCGCGCAGATGGCGGGCGAGGCCGCGCGCCTGTCGGGCACCGTCGGCATCGACTGGTCCGAGTTCGCGACCCGCGAGGCACCCGCGGCAACGCTACCCGAGGCGAAGCCCGACGACATCGCGTATCTGCAATATTCGAGCGGCTCGACGCGCTTCCCGCACGGCGTCGTCATCACGCATGCGGCGTTGCTCAACAACCTCGCCGCGCATAGCCACGGCATGGAGGTCTGCGACACCGATCGCTGCGTCTCGTGGCTGCCCTGGTATCACGACATGGGGCTGGTCGGCTGTTTCCTGTCGCCAATCGCCAACCAGGTTTCGACCGATTACCTCAAGACCGAGGATTTCGCGCGCCGTCCGCTCGCCTGGCTCGATCTGATCAGCCGTAACGAAGGCACGACGCTCAGCTATTCGCCGACCTTCGGCTACGATATCTGCGCGCGCCGCATGTCGTCGCAGACCAAGGCGAGCGACCGGTTCGACCTGTCGCGCTGGCGGGTCGCGGGCAACGGCGCCGACATGATCCGCCCCGACGTGATGCAGTCTTTCGTCGATGCATTCGCCGATGCCGGCTTCAAAGCCAGCGCGTTCCTGCCGAGCTACGGCCTTGCCGAGGCGACGCTCGCTGTGTCGCTGATGCCGCCGGGCGAAGGCATCCGCGTCGAACTGGTCGAGGAAACGCAGTTGTCGGGTGGCTCGCGTGGCGGGGACCGTCCACAACGATATCGCGCAATCGTCAACTGCGGCAAGCCGGTCCGGGACATGCGAATCGAGATCCGCGAAGAGGACGGCACGCCGCTCCCCGATCGCGCGATCGGCAAGGTCTGGTGCAGCGGCAAGTCGGTGATGGTCGGCTATTTCCGCGACGACGCTGCGACCGAGGCGTGCATGGCGGACGGTTGGCTCGACACCGGCGACATGGGCTATATGTCCGACGGCTACATCTACATCGTCGGCCGCGCCAAGGACATGATCATCGTCAACGGCAAGAACCACTGGCCGCAGGACATCGAATGGGCGGTGGAACAGCTCCCGGGCTTCAAGGCGGGTGACATCGCCGCGTTCGCGATCACGACGCCCGGTGGCGAGGAGACCCCCGCCGTGCTGGTCCAGTGCCGCAGCTCGGACGAAGCTGAACGCCTGCGCCTGCGCGACGAGATTCGCGAGCGCGTGCGGTCGGTGACGGGCATGAACTGCCTGATCGAACTGATCCCGCCGCGCACTCTGCCGCGCACCTCGTCGGGCAAGCTCAGCCGGGCCAAGGCGCGCAACCTGTACCTAAGCGGCGACATAAAGCCGTACGACATCGCAGCCTGAGACCGTCCTGCCTATGAGCAGGCGGCGTAAGCCGGGGCGCCGCTGACATACGGATCGAACTGTGGCAGGAGCAGACGCGACCCTGCGCATTGGCCCCAGACCGAACTTAATTACACTCACCGCGGCCAATACGAACCATCTGCTAACCAAGCTGATCTATGACCGACGTCGTGAGCCTTGCACCACCTTCTCCGTCACGCCGCGTGACCGTCGACATTCCCACGCTGCTGGGGTTTCGCGGCGGCGGCGCGGATCATGTCGAGTGGAGCCGAATCCGTGCTGCACAGCTGTTCGCGGGGCGGAAGATGGCGCTGGTCCTGCTTACCACCAACATTGCCGCGGTGCTGGCAACCGGGTTCCTGGTTCGTAATGCCGTCCCCGCATGGCAGATCGCCACGTGGTCGGCGCTACTCGTTGCAATCGCCGTCGCGGTCGGATTCCGTCGCCTCGCCGTCCATCACAATGGTGAAAGCCAGGCGAGCGTTCGCGATCTGCGCAAGACCGGATGGGAAGGCTTAGCGCTCGGCCTCGGCTGGTCGTGCGTGCCCATTCTGTTCTGTACGCATGCGCCATCGGGCACGACCGCCGGGCTCGGGATCACGCTGACCGTCTTGATGACCGCCGCCGCGTTCGCGATGGCACCGCTGGCGCTCGCGACGCTGGTGTTCCTGGGGTATCTCGGTGCGTCGATGGTCATCCAGCTGCTAATCGCCGGCACGACCTCGGCGGCATTCGGGATCCTGGGCTTTACCCTGTTGCTGATGGCGGGATGCATCAGTCGCGCCCGCGCGCTCGTCCTGATCCGCGCCAACGAGATCACGCTGAACGAGCGCGACGAGACCGTCAGCCTGCTCCTGCGCGAATTCGAGGATACCGGGGCGGACTGGCTATGGGAGACCGATGCCATGCGCCGCATCGTTCGCGCGTCGCCGCGCTTCGCGGTCGCGTGCGGGCTTGAACCGGGCGCCATCGACGGCATGCCGTTGCTCCAGTTGCTCGCGGGGCCAAGCTGGGACAGCGGCGATTTCGCGCCCGAACTGCGAACGCTGGCGGAAAAGCTGCGGCGGCGTGAGAGCTTCCGCGACGTCAGCCTGCCGGTGACGATCGGCGGCCAGGGTCGCTGGTGGGACATTGCCGCCTCGCCTCGGTTCGGTGACGATGGCGAATTCTACGGATTTCGCGGCGTGATTTCCGACATTACCGAGCTTCGCGCATCGGAAGACCGGATCAACCGGATGGCGCGGTTCGACGCGCTCACTGGATTGCCCAACCGCTTGATGATCAACGAGACGCTCGTCGGAACGATGGCCGAGGCCGACCGGTGGGGCCGCCGATATGCGTTCATGATGCTCGACCTCGATCGGTTCAAGGCGGTCAACGATACGCTCGGCCACCCGATCGGTGATCGCCTGCTCGGGCGCGTGTCGGAGCGGCTTGAGGGCTTGATGGCAGACGGCAACTTGTGCGGGCGTCTTGGTGGCGACGAATTCGCGGTGATCGTGCGCGATGCGACCGATGCCACTGTGGTCGACGACCTCGCGCGGCGCATCATCGAGACGCTGTCGCAGCCCTACGACATCGACGCGCACACGCTGTACATCGGCGCCAGCGTCGGCATCGCGATCGGCCCCCGCGACGGCCGTACCGCGGAAATGCTTGTCCGCTCTGCCGATCTCGCGCTCTACCGTGCAAAAGACGCCGGCCGCGGAGTCTATCGTACGTATGAGCCCGAACTTCATGTGAAGGCCGAGGAGCGGCGGATTCTCGAGATGGCGCTGCGCACGGCACTCGAGAATGGCGAGATGCACCTCGAGTATCAGCCGGTCGTCGATGCACGCGGCGAAAGGCTGGTCGCGTTCGAGGCGCTGTTGCGCTGGACCAGTCCGCGGTTCGGCATCATCGCCCCCGAAAAGTTCATTCCGCTCGCCGAGGACGCGCGCCTGATCGCGCCGATCGGGGCGTGGGCGCTGCGCACCGCGTGCGAGGAAGCGGCGACATGGCCGTCCGACATTCGTGTCGCGGTGAACGTGTCCGCCGACCAGCTCCAGAACCCCAATTTCGTGACGACGGTCACGTCCGCGCTGGCGAACACCGGCTTGTCCGCGGATCGCCTCGAACTCGAGGTTACCGAAAGCGTGTTCCTGACCGACGCGCTGGGCGCGACCAAGGTCCTGGAGCGGCTGCTCGATCTCGGCGTCCGTCTCAGCCTCGACGATTTTGGCGTCGGCCATTCGTCGCTCGGCTATCTTAGCCGTACGCGGTTTTCGTCGATCAAGATCGACCGGAGCTTCGTGCGGGATGCCGCCGCCGGGACGCGCGAGGCGGTTGCGATCGTCCACGCGGTGATCGCGCTCGCCCGGAGCCTAGACATCAGCACGACCGCGGAGGGCGTCGAAACCGAAGCCGAGCACCGCATGGCGCAGGCGTTCGGGTGCGCCAACGTCCAGGGCTTCTATTTCGGTCGCCCGATGCCCGTCGAACAGGCGCGCGCGCTTGCGAATGGTCGCTGGAAAGCATCGGCCGCCGCATAACCGGCCGACGCCCCGGCCGGTTTACGATTACCGGGTCGGTCGGCGGTCGCGCCCGGCGAAGCTGACGAGGCTTTCTGCGCCGGTCGCCGACAAAGCGGACACGCCGACGAAATTGTCGTCCACCGGCACCTGCGTCAGGACAGTCCCGGTCCCGGTAACGTCGCGGGTTTCCGCCCAGCTCTGCGCATCGTTGCGACGCCACCGCACGCGGTAACCCGCAGCGCCCGGTACCGCAGTCCACTTCACCGTCGTGTCGCGGGACAATGCCCCGGCGATCGACACGTCTTCGGGTGCCGCGGGGGCGCTGGCGATCCGCGACAGCGTCGCGACGTTTATCGCGGTCACCTTGGCGAGGTACGGAAAGTCCATGCCCTCGATCGTGTCGCCGTAGACCACGCCCTTTTCGGTGCGCAGGTCCTGATGCTGGCGATCCCAATTCTCGGCCGCGACCGAGAACCGCACCGCGGGGTAGCCGAGCTTCAGGAAAGGCTCGTGATCCCCGCCACGACCGAATCGGTCCGGCCGACGGTCGATCATCACGTCGAGGCCACCGGGAATGTCGCGCGCGATACCGTCGATCGCCTTGGCCAGCGCGCGGCTGGGCCCGTCATCCTCGCCGCCCTCGGCCCGACGGCCCTGTTGCGCGACCAGATCCTCCGACGCGCGAATGCCTTCGGAGAACACCCGGACCTTGTCGGCGACGCGTACGCCGCCCTGCCCGACCGTGTTGCCGACGATATCGTTGTTGAGCATCGCCGACACCTGCCAGCCGCGCGCCTTGGCGGTATCGGCGAGCAGTTCTGCGCCCCACAGGCCCTGTTCCTCGCCCGAAAACACAGCGTAGACGATCGTCGCATCGAACTGGCGCTGCGACAGCAGTCGCGCTGCCTCCAGCACCAGAGCAACGCCGGAGGCATTGTCGTTGGCGCCGGGCGCATCCGAGGTAACGTTCATCACGTCGGTGACGCGGCTGTCGATATGCGCGCCGACGATCACGACGCGATTCGGATCGCGGCCCTTCTGGATACCGAGCACATCCTCGACCACCACGCCGGTCGGTGCGCGTGGTCCGGTAAAGCGGCGCGAGATGCGATCGACGGTGATACAACCGCCACACGTCGCGGCGATCTCCTGGAAACGGCTGGCGGCCCAGTTCCGGGCGGCACCGATACCGCGTTTCGGGTCGGTCGTGATCGAGGCGGTATGGCGTGTGCCGAAACCGACCATAGAGGTCACGTCCGCCTTCAGGCGAACAGCCGACGGAGCAGGATAAGGGGCGGCGGCGGCAAGAAGCAGCGGGACGGCAAGGATAGGCATGCGCGGATCGTGGCCTGATCTCGTGCCGCGCTCAAGAGGGTAGCGTGACAATCGTCTCCGGCGGGCAATTTTGTGTGCCGACAAGATGTTATCCAAAATGAACCGATCAAATGTTTGAGACTTTTTAAGTCAACCGCTATTACATGATCGGTAGTGCGAGGACCTAAGATGATCATTGGCCATTCTGTTTCGGACGGCGACGGCGTAATCCTGGCGATAGACGAACCGGTCGCTACGGTGCTGCAACGCACGCAGAAACAGCTTGTAGGCCTGTCCTATCTATCGATTACGCACCCCGACGACGTCGCGCGAAATCTGAGCCACGTTGCCGCATTGCAACCCAATGGCAATTCAGCTCGCATCCGGAAGCGCTATATCGGCGGCGGCGGCGACATCATCACGCTCGAAGTCCAGGTTTCGCGGCTCGGCAACGGCCAGTCGGGTAGACTTATCGGCACGTTGTGCACAACACCTACCCTGGCCGAGCATATCGGTGGCGACGGCATGCCGCATCATCTTTGGCGCCGAGCCAATGACTTACTGAGTGTCATCCGTGCTCGCGACACCGTGCTCGGCTCGGACCTGTTCGCCGATCATGCCTGGACCGCGTTGCTGATCGTTTACGTAGCCGAAGCCGAAAGCCGGATCGCCAGCGTCGACATGGTTGCCGACCAGTTACGCCTGTCGCGGTCGACGCTTGGTCGCTGGATTCGCGTGTTGCAGGCCAAATCCCTGATCGAACCGCCGGATACCAATCGCGATGCGCTGCAACTGACCCAGACTGGGATCGACAGCGTCGAGCGTTTGCTCGCGACGCAACCTGCGATGGCCGTTAATTGACGCTTGCCGCCATCAACTGAGCCGGTCGATCGCCTCCCGCGTCAGCGATCCGGGGATGATCATGACCGGCACTGGCAGCGCACCCGCGTCGGTCCCCGCGAAATGCGCGATAAGTTCGCCCGGCGCGCCGGTCGCCGCGGCGCCGAGAACCAACGCCGCGATATCGGGGTTCGCCGCGATCATCTCGCGGATGATCTTCGCGCTTTCCCCATCGCGCACCGTGATCGAGGGACGCAGGCCGGACTCTTCCAGCAACGTCCCTGCTGCCCCCGCGACCAATCCCTCGGCATGCAGTCGCGCTTCTTCCTCGATCGTCGCCTGGACGCCGCCGAACGCGATGAACTCCTGCGGCGGGATCACCGTGAGGATCTCGACCCCGCCGCCGGTCTTCACCGCACGCCGGGCCGCGAAACGCAACGCGATCCCAGCTTCCGGACTGTCGTCGATAACCACCAGATAAATGCGCATTTTCGCCCCCGTTATGGGACGTAGGTGGCCCGAAGCCGCGCACGACGCAAGACCACGCACTTGTGCCGACGGGGTTGACCCGAGCGGACGAGGGCGCGAGTAGGCATGCCGTTACGTCACGCCCTGGGGAAATCCATGTCGATCGAGATCAAGATGCCTGCGCTGTCCCCGACCATGGAGGAGGGTACCCTCGCCAAATGGTTGATCAAGGAGGGTGACGTCGTGAAATCCGGCGACCTGATGGCCGAGATCGAGACCGACAAGGCGACGATGGAATTCGAAGCCGTCGACGAAGGCACCGTGGTCAAGATCCTCGTCGCCGAGGGTACCGACAACGTGAAGGTCGGCACCGTCATCGCGATCATCGCCGAAGAGGGCGAGGACGCGTCTTCGGTCTCGTCTGCGCCAACCAAGAGCGAGACGCCCGAGCCGGCCGCGAAGGAATCGGAAGCGAAGCCCGATCCGACGGACCCGAACAAGACCGGGACCGAGGCCAAGCCGGTCGAGCGCACCGAAGCTTCGGCCGAGGATCATGGCCGTCCCGACGACGCTGGTTCGGCCAAGCCTGCCGCCAGCGGAGACCGCGTGAAGGCGAGCCCGCTCGCGCGCCGTCTCGCCGCCGACAAGGGCATCGATCTCGGCGCCGTATCCGGCTCCGGCCCCAAGGGTCGTATCGTCAAGGCCGACGTCGAGAGCGCAAAGCCGGGTGCCGCATCTGCTGCTGCGAAGACCGAAGCTGCCGCGCCGACGACTGCCGCCGCTGCTCCCGCGCCTGCCGCGAAGCCTGCGACCGTGCCGGAGATCCCGCACGAGGCGACCAAGCTCAGCAACGTGCGGAAGACGATCGCGCGTCGCCTGACCGAGTCGAAGCAGACCGTCCCGCACATCTACCTCACCGTGAACGTCCGTCTCGACGCGCTGCTCAAGCTGCGCGGCGAGCTGAACAAGAGCCTCGAGTCGCGCGGCGTGAAGCTTTCGGTCAACGACCTGCTGATCAAGGCGCAGGCCGTCGCGCTCATGCAGGTCCCGAGCTGCAACGTGATGTTCACGCCAGACCAGCTGATCACCTTCCAGCGTGCCGACATCTCGGTCGCGGTGAGCACGCCGTCGGGGCTGATTACGCCGATCATCGTCGGTGCGGACACCGCATCGCTGTCGTCGATCTCGAGGCAGATGAAGGATCTCGCGGGCCGTGCGCGCGACGGCAAGCTGAAGCCTGAGGAATATCAGGGCGGTACCGCCTCGATCAGCAACATGGGCATGTTCGGCATCACGCAGTTCGATGCGGTCATCAATCCTCCGCAGGCGATGATCCTCGCGGTCGGCGCGGGCGAGAAGCGTCCGGTCGTGATCGGTGACGAACTGGCGGTCGCGACGGTCATGTCGGCCACCGGCAGCTTCGATCACCGCGCGATCGACGGGGCCGACGGCGCGCAGTTCATGAAGGCGTTCAAGCACCTCGTCGAGAACCCGCTGGGCATGCTGGCGTAAGCGAAGGCATGACCGTCGCCCCCCTCCCCTCCACGCCGTTCGTGCTGAGCGAAGTCGAAGCAGGTGAGTCTCACACCCTTCGACATCGCTCAGGGCGAACGGGGGTGTGCGGTTCCAATTCACTATGACAAAGACGACGATCGAGATCCTGCACATCCTCGGCGGGCTCGTGGCGGCGGTGGCGATGACCTGGGCGGCGGCATGGTCCTACCCGCTTGGGCAGGACGTGATCTGGTCTTGCGGGGCCGCGGCGATGGTCGCGACCGTGCTGATGGGCGTGGGACCGTTGCGCCGCGCCCGGCGGCTCGACCGAACGACCCGCAGGAGCGAAGCATGACCGACCTGCCCCCCAACAAAGCGCCGACGATCCGCGTCACCGCAATGCCCGCCGACGCCAACCCGTATGGCGACATCTTCGGCGGCTGGCTGATGGGCCAGATGGATCTCGCGGCCGGCTCGGTCGCGTCTCGGCGTAGCGGCGGCCGTGCCGTCACGATTGCGGCGGACGCGATGAAGTTCCACATGCCGGTGGTCGTCGGCGACGAAGTATCCGTCTACGCCGAACTGATCACGGTCGGCCGCACGTCGATGACGATCGAGGTCGAGGCCTGGCGCCGCGCGCGTCACAGCAACGACAGCTGCAAGGTGACCCAGGCTCGCTTCATCTTCGTGGCGGTCGGCGACGATCGCAAACCGCGGCCCGTGCCGCCCGAAACCAACTGATTTTCAAAGGACTCTACCGTGGCTGATACCTATGATCTCGTCATCCTCGGCTCGGGCCCCGGCGGCTACGTCGCCGCTATCCGTGCGTCGCAACTCGGCCTGAAGGTCGCGATCGTCGAGCGCGAGCGGCTGGGCGGCATCTGCCTCAACTGGGGCTGCATCCCGACCAAGGCACTGCTGCGCACGTCGGAAATCTATCACTACATGCAGAACGCCGAGAGCTATGGCCTCAAGGCGGACAATGTCGGCTTCGACCTCGCCAAGATCGTCGACCGCTCGCGGAAAGTCGCGGGCCAGCTGAACGCGGGCGTGAAGGGCCTGATGAAGAAGAACAAGGTGACCGTTGTCGAAGGCGTCGGCACCGTGACCGCTAAGGGCAAGCTGTCGGTCAAGCAGGGCGACAAGACGGTCGAGCTGGAAGCCAAGAACATCATCGTCGCGACCGGCGCCCGCGCGCGCGACCTGCCGTTCGCCAAGGCCGATGGCGAGCGGATCTGGACCTACCGCCATGCGATGGTGCCGACCGAGATGCCGACCAAGCTGCTGGTCATCGGCTCGGGCGCGATCGGCGTCGAGTTCGCCAGCTTCTACAACGACATGGGTGCCGACGTGACGATCGTCGAGATGCTCCCGCGGATCCTCCCCGTCGAGGACGAGGAAGTCTCCGCGTTCATGGACAAGGCGCTGACCAAGCAGGGTATCAAGCTGCTGACCCAGACCGGGCTCGAAGGGCTTGTCCCCTCGGCGAACGGCGTCACCGCCAAGATCAAGGCGAAGGACGGCAAGGTTTCGGAAGAGACCTTTAGCCACGCGATCATCGCGATCGGGATCGTGCCCAACACCGAGAATATCGGGCTGGAGGCTTTGGGCGTCGAGACCGACCGCGGCCACATCAAGACCGACGGCTATGGCCGCACCAACGTCGACGGCATCTGGGCGATTGGCGACGTCACCGGCGCGCCGTGGCTCGCGCACAAGGCGAGCCATGAGGGCATCATCGCGGTCGAGAAGATCGCCGGCGGCTCGCCGCACCAGATGGACAAGGCCAACATCCCCGGCTGCACCTATTCGCGCCCGCAGGTGGCGTCGGTGGGCATGACCGAGGCGAAGGCGAAGGAAGCCGGGTACGAGCTGAAGGTCGGCAAGTTCCCCTTCATCGGCAACGGCAAGGCGATCGCGCTAGGCGAGGCCGAGGGCTTCGTGAAGACGGTGTTCGACGCGAAGACCGGCGAACTGCTCGGCGCGCACATGGTCGGCGCGGAAGTGACCGAGCTGATCCAGGGCTATGTCGTCGCACGCCAGCTCGAGACGACCGAAGCCGAGCTGATGGAGACGGTGTTCGCACATCCGACGCTGTCCGAGATGATGCACGAGAGCGTGCTGGCGGCGTACGGCCGCGCGATCCACTACTGATCTTCTGATCCTCCCCCGCCAGGGGGAGGTGGCGCCGAAGGCGTCGGAGGGGGAGGACACAGATTAGGCGTGGTCGCTCTCCTCCCCCTCCGTCTGGCAACTGCCAGCCACCTCCCGCTGGCGGGGGAGGATTTGAAGTTGGTACGCCGCGCTTTTCCGTCATCCTGACGAAAGTCAGGATCCAGGATACCGCCCGCAGCCCTTTGTAACTCTGGATCCTGACTTTCGTCAGGATGACGACGTGTGATGGCAGGCATGCTAGCGGCCCTGTACCAGCGATATCCGGCCGATCGACCGATCCGGGCAAACTATCCCGTTTCGGCCCCATCTCTCTTGACCGTCGCGCGTGACGCACCGAAAGGTCGCGCCAGCCATCAGATCGGGCTGGAAGGATCTCGCGGCTAAGACCTCAACGTGCAGGACCCGCGAATGTCGATCGAACCTGCCGCTCGCCCCCAACAGCGCTACATCGCCATAGCCGCAGCCGCGCTGTGCATCGCCTCGCTCGCGCTGTTCTGGCCGGGTACCGCGATGTACGATACTGTCGCGCAATATCGGCAGGTCCTGTCGGGGGCGTACGACGACTGGCATCCGCCGGCGATGGCGCGCGTCTGGGCGCTGCTCGCGGCGTTCGGCCCCGGCGCGACGCCGATGCTGGTCCTGCAACTCGCCACATACTGGCTAGGCCTCGGGTTGATCGCGGCCGCGCTAGCCCGGCTCGGGCGTTCCCGCAGCGCTGTGGCAATCCTCGCGATCGGCCTCATCCCGCCCTTCCTCGGCTGGCAGGGCGTCGTGCTCAAGGACGCGCAACTCGCCGGTGCACTGCTCGCCGCAGTCGGGATCATCGGCTGGTGGCGGCTTGCGCGCCGTCCGCTGCCCGGTGCGATGTTGGTTCCGGTGGCGCTGCTGCTCGCCTACGCCGTGCTTGTCCGCGCGAACGCCGTCTTCATCGTCGTCCCCCTGCTCGTGACCCTCGCCCCGCGCCCGATCCACCCTGTAGCAAAGCTTGCAACCGGCCTCATTGCAGTGGTGCTCGTGCTTGGCATCGCGCCTGTCATGAACCACCGCCTGCTCCGCGCGCAACCTAGCGGCGTCGAGGCTACGCAGGCGCTCTACGACCTTGCCGGCATCGCCGCGCGCGTCCCGACGAGCGACACCACCGGCCTCACGCAGTCAGAGGCGGCGACCGTGGTCGCCCGGGGTTGCGCGAAGCCGTTCTTTTGGGATCCGCTCGGCGACGAGGCACATTGCGGGACGACGATGGCGCGGCTGCGCGCGCTGCCGACCGGGGCGCTGTACGTCGCGCTTGCGTCGGCGGCGCTGCATCATCCGATCGCCTATGCCGGACACCGCCTCGCGCACCTGAACTCGACCGACCGCTGGTTGGTCCCGTTCCACTGGCCGAGCGCAGCACCGCCTGCCGCGTCCGAGCCGAACACGCTCGGGCTCGCCAATCCCGGCGTCGGCGCACGCGCGTGGGAGGCACTGACCGCGGTCGTCGTCGAGACGCCGCTCGGCTGGCCGATCGCCTGGATCGTCGTCGCGATCGCCGCGCTTGCCGTGAGCCTGTCGCGTCCACGCGATTCGGTCCGCGATCTAGCCACTGCGTTGCTCGTGTCCGCACTGGCGCTCGAGGCGAGCTTCGCGGTCCTGAGCATCGCGTCCGACCTGCGCTATCACTTGTGGCCGATGATCGCGACCGCGGTGGCGGCCGTACTGCTCGCCGATCGCCCGCCGCCTCGAAATATACTCGCGATCGGCCTGAGCGTACTCGTTCTAGTCGTTGCTAGCGGCATTGCGGCACGCGTCATGCTGCCTCAGCCACCGCAGACCTACGCAGGCATGCTCGGCTGAGGGCCCGCAAGCCGCAGGTCAGCGCCGCCGGCGCACCGTCCGGCGCGGACGGGACACAGTGTCGTAATATTCGGTCGTGGTGGTGGTCGTGGTCACCGGCACGGATTGCACGATCACGGTCGTCGAACCGGCAGGATACGCCTGACCACTGGTCGTCGTCACCGTCGTAACGCCGTCGGGCGATGTCCAGGTGCCGCCCGGTGCCACGGTATAGCGACCGGGTTGCGAGTATCCGGCATCATAGGACGGCTGTGGTGGCGGATAGTCGGCCGCATAGGACGGCGCGGCATAGTCCGGGGCATAGTCCGGGGCATAATTGTCCGCATCCGCTACGTAGGCAGGCGGCGGTGCATAGCCGGCGCCATAACCCCGAACCGGTGGCGGCGGTGCTCGGCGACCGCGATCTTCGGCCTTGTCGATCGCATAGCCGGCCGCGGCACCGACTCCTGCACCGATCAACGTCCCGCCGAGGCGATTGCCACGGCCGCCGATGACGTTGCCGGCGACGCCGCCCGCGACCGCGCCAATCGCGGCGCCACCCAGACCCGTGTCACGGCGTGGCGCCGGACGATCTGCGTTGGGCTGGACGTAGCCGCGGTCGCTCGGGCTCGCATAGACATTGTCGTTGCGCGCATAGGCGCGTGGATCGACTGCGACATAGCCGCCACCGCCGGCCCGATCCCAGTCGATGTCGCTTGTCGTGTCGTAGACCGACCCGCGCGCGTCGATCAGCACGGCGTCGTCATAGTAGCGCGCCCAGTTATAGCCCTGCGGTGGCTGTGCGAGGCCGTAGTTCGACCAGTCGCCGACGTAGAAACGCGGTGCATTCCAATAGGCGGGCACGGCCCAGCCGCGATGCGGGCGGCGATAGCCGGCCCAGCCGCCGGGGGCATTGGCACCCGCCCACCAGCGCCCGCCGATCTTGCTGCCCCAGCGCGAGGACCGCGGCGCAGCGACCGGCCGGGTCGGCGCCTGCACGACGGGCATCTGCGCGGCGATCGGACCAGGACGGCCGGGACGGGCCATCGGCGCCTGCATCGCAGTGCCAGGGGCGGGATAGCTTGCGCCGGGACGTTGCGCGTCCGCGACACCGCCTGCCAACACCAGCCCCGCGCTCGCGATCAAAAGCCTCCGCATGTCCGTCTCCCTGGTTTGCCACCCGATCCAGCGCAAACGCCGGATATCTTACCGCGTTGCTTACCAAGTGTGCGGGGGAGTCGCCAGAAGGCGTGCTGTCCCGAAACGGGGCGCGTCGGACCGGTCTTAGATCAACCGCTCGGCGAGCAATGCCGCCAGCGCCTCGCACCCTGCCGCGTCCTCGGCATCGAACCGCGCGGGTTCGGGGCTGTCGAGGTCGAGCACTGCGATCAGCATGCCGTCCTTCGTCACCGGCACCACCAGTTCGGAGCGGCTGGCGGCATCGCAGGCGATGTGGCCGGGGAAGGCATGGACGTCCTCGACCAGTTGCGTCTTCAGCGTCGCGGCGGCGGCCCCGCAGACGCCCTTGCCGACCGGGATGCGGATGCAGGCGACCTTGCCCTGGAACGGGCCGAGCACGAGTTCGCCCCCCTGCGCATCGGGCACCAGCCGGTAGAACCCCGCCCAGTTAAGGTCGGGGAGATACTCCCACACGAGCGCGGCTGCGTTGGCCATGTTGGCGATCGGGTCGGTCTCGTCCGCGGTCAGCGCGTCGAGTGCGGCGAGCAGGTCGCGGTAGAGATCGGCCTTGGTGCCGGCGGCGATATCGAACTGGTACATCTGTCTTCCTTGATTGAGAGGCAGCTAACGCTCCCCCAAATCCGTCACCCAGCAGAAGCTGGGGTGACGCAGCGGCAATGTGGCGATCCTCCCCCGCCAGGGGGAGGTGGCGCCGCAGGCGACGGAGGGGGAGGACACGGAACACCCGACATCGCGTGCCTCCCCCTCCGTCTGGCTAGCGCCAGCCACCTCCCCCTGGCGGGGGAGGATTGCGAGGTTACCGAGACGCTCATAGGCATGGCCCGCTCAGTCGTCGCGGACCTTGCCGCGCCCCGCCTTCACCCCGCTGCGCACCTTCTTCGTATCGACCCGCCGCGCCTTCGCCGCCTTGGACGGCTTGGTCGCGCGGCGTGCCTTGGGGACGATCGTCGCCTCCTTGATCAGCGCGACCAGCCGCTCGCGGACTTCCTGGCGGTTGAGCAGTTGCGACCGCGAGCCTTCGCTCCGCAGCACCAGCACGCCGTCACGCGTGAGACGCGATCCGGCGAGCACGGCGATGCGGTTTTTCACCGCCAGCGGCAGGCCGGGTGAGAGGCCGACGTCGAAGCGCAGGATCACCGCGCTATCGGTTGTGTTGACGTGCTGGCCGCCGGGACCACCCGAGCGCGTCGTGCTCTCGATCAGCTCGCTGTCGTCGATCGAGATCGATCGCGTGATCGGGATCGCGACCATCAGCCCCTGCCCTCAGCCCGCTCAGTCGTCGGTAGAGTCGGGCGTCGTGACTTCGGCAACCGGTGCGGCATTGGCAACCGAAGTCGCTTCGTCCGCGAAACCGGCCTTGGCGAACCGCTCGGGCAGCGGCGCTTCGGCGAGCACGTCGGGCTTGCCCGGGCGCGGCACGATCAGGCGTTGCGCGTGGAGCATCATGCCGAGCCCGTCCGCCTTGCCGTAGACGCCGTCGCCGACCACCGGCGCACCGAGGCCGCTCGCGGCGTGGACGCGGATCTGGTGCGTGCGGCCGGTCTCGGGCAGGAACTCGACGAGCGAACGCCCGTCCTTGATCTCCAGCACGCGCCAGTTGGTGCGTGACTTCTTGCCCTCGGGGTCCTCGACCATCCGCCAGCCGGTCTCGGCCGTGCTGACCTTGCCGAGCGCCATCTCGATCAGGCCGGACGTGCCCTCGACAACGCCATCGAGCAGCGCGACGTAGCGCTTCGACACGAGGCCCTGCTCGAACGCCTGCTGCAACCGAGCATGCGCCTTGGGGTTGCGCGAGAGGAGGAGACAGCCGCTCGTGTCGCGGTCGAGCCGGTGCACCGCCTTCGGCCAGCGCTGGAAGCCGAACTTCAGGCTTTCAAGATGATTTTCGAGGCTCAGCGAGCCATCGCGGGGCGGATCGACCGGCAGCCCTGCGGGCTTGTCGATCACCAGGGCCTCGCCGTCGAGGAAGAGTACGCGTTCACCATGCATGGCGCCGCCCTTGCCATCATTAGCGCCTGCGTGCCAGAGCCCGCGTCGATGTTGCACCGCACGCTGGCCCTCGCGCTCCTGTTCGCCCCCACGATCGCGGAAGCACAATTGTGCGAGGGGCAGAGCGCGGCGATCGCGCCGGACGGTCGCGCGTTCGGGCATTTGCCGTACGGCGACGCGCCCGAGAGCGAACTGGTGACGCTGCCGTCGGCGTATTCGGTGGGCAATCCTTGCGTGGTACGCGCCGACATATTGCCCGACCTGTTGCGGCTGTTCGCGGCGGCGCAGGGCGATCCGTCGGTGATGGGCCAGCTTCGTGCGCTGTCGTGCCAGCGGTCGATCGCGCGCCAACGCAGCGTCTTCTGTCGCGGCGAAACGAGCAGTCCGGCCGACCGCGCGATCTCGGTCGCGCCGCCGGGGTATAGCGAGCATTCGACCGGCTACGCGCTGGATTTCGCGGTGCGTCCGGCGAACGGGTGTCCCGATGCGGAGGCGTGCATGGCTGCGACTCCTGCCGCACGTTGGCTGCGGCTGAACGCGCCGCGGTTCGGGTTCGAGCAGAGCTTTCCCGGTGGGAACAAGCAGCATGTGAAGTGGGAGCCGTGGCATTGGCGCTGGGTCGGCGCGAGCGAGAGTGCGCCGGGGGCAGCAAAGGCGCGGTTCGTGTTTGCGCGGGCTCGGCGGGAGTATCCGGCGGATCCGGGGGTTTTGCCGCTGGTGGTGAAGGTTACCGTGCAACCGCCGGTGCCGGTGGCGCCGGTGGTGGTCGTGCCTTCGAAGAAGAAGCGGCGGTAACGCTCTTCCGATCCTCCCCCTGGCGGGGGCGGATCGAGTCAATTCATTGCCGCAACTCAGTGCACCCCCTGCCCTTGAGTAGCACCACCCCGGCGGAGGCCGGGGCCCAGTTGGAGAACGTTGCTGACGACAGGCAGCGCTTCGTTACTGCGACCTTTCCGACTGGGCCCCGGCCTTCGCCGGGGTGGTAGCTTTGTTGGGGAGGAGACTGGGAATGCGTTCGGATTGGCTGCCCCACCCTCCTCAGTGCAGCACCAGCCCACCCGGACGCACCACGCCATCGCGCAACGCGTGGTCGTACAGAAGCTCGGTCTCCAGCTTCACCTGATGCGCCAACCGATCGAGCATCGACTCCGCCTGCACGCCGAACGCAGCCCAGTCCTTGGGCGAAATCGTCGGCAGCCAGCGGCCGATGAACGCCTTCCAGTCCGAGCGGAGGATGTCGAGGTCCTCTTCCATCATCGCGATCGCATCGGCCGAGCAATGCGCCTCCATCGCCACGACGGTGCGATCGATGACCTCGTCCTCGACGCCAAGGTGATCGGCGACTGTAACGGCAAGTTCGATCAGCTTGCGCGAGGCGAGCGCGCTCTGGGTGCTCGGTTGCCTAGCGAGCAGGACGAGATCGGCGCACTGCCCGGCGATCTTCTCGTGATCGTCGATCAGCCGTGTCCAGTTCGCGCGATCCTGGTCGGATACTGTCCGCACTGCGATCCTGTCGTTCATGACGCCGCCTACTCCTTGCGAGGGCCACCCGGTGATACTGGAAATACGCATTACATCGTGTCAGGGATGCAGATAGCGTCGGCCAGCACCTGGTATCTATAGTATTTCCGGCAGAGCGACCGTGTCGAAACGACCGTTTGACGCGGGCCCCTTTGACATCACGCCGTGCCGCGCCTATATCCGCCTTTCACCACAGCATCCGGGAAATGACATGCCGTCGCGCAGCGTGTCGATCGTATTGGATACCGAGGTTTCATACGCTGAGAGCCGCCGCACCTGATGCGCGCGGCCTTTTTGCGTGAACGTGCGTCCCGCTCGGGGGTTCCCGAGCACGAATTTTCGGCTGACCCGATCAGTTTTTATAGGGCAAAATAAACCTATGGCATCCAAGGCGATCGAACACGGCACTGCAAAGCGCCGTATCCGCAAGGTTTTCGGCAACATCCACGAAGTCGTGCAGATGCCGAACCTGATCGAAGTCCAGCGCGAGAGCTACGAGCAGTTCCTGCGCTCCGACAAGTCGATCGGTCACGTTTCGGGTCTCGAGAAGACGCTGCGCAGCGTGTTCCCGATCCAGGATTTCGCCGGCACCGCCTATCTCGATTTCGACGACTACGTCCTTGAGCCACCGAAGTTCGACGTCGAGGAATGCCGCCAGCGCGGGATCACCTACGCCGCGCCGATGCGCGTCACGCTGCGTCTGACCGCGTTCGAGGTCGATCCCGATACCGAGGCCAAGTCGGTCATCGATATCAAGGAGCAGGACGTGTACATGGGCGACATGCCGCTCATGACCGAGAACGGCACGTTCTTCATCAACGGCACCGAGCGCGTCATCGTCAGCCAGATGCACCGTTCGCCGGGCGTGCTATTCGATCACGATCGCGGCAAGACGCACGCATCGGGCAAGTACCTGTTCGCAGCGCGCGTGATCCCGTATCGCGGTTCGTGGCTCGATTTCGAATTCGACGCGAAGGACATCGTCAACGTCCGCATCGATCGCAAGCGCAAGCTGCCCGTCACGGCGCTGCTCTACGCGCTCGGCATGACGTCGGAAGAGATCCTCAACTATTTCTACAACCGCGTGACGTTCGTCCGCGGCCAGGGTGGCTGGATCGTTCCGTTCCAGGTCGAGAACTGGCGTGGCCAGAAGCCGATGTTCGACATCGTCGATGCGAAGACCGGCGAAGTCGTGTTCCCGAACGGCCAGAAGATCAGCCCACGCGCTGCCAACAAGGCGTTCAAGGATGGTCTCACCGACCTGCTGATCCCGACCGAGGAAATCTTCGGCCGCTATTCGGCATATGACCTGATCGACGAGTCGACCGGCCGTATCTACATCGAAGCCGGTGACGAAGTGACCGCCGAGAACCTCGAACTGCTCGACCAGGCAGGCATCGAGCGCCTCGACCTGCTCGACATCGATCACGTCGCAACGGGTCCGTGGATCCGCAACACGCTCAAGGTCGACAAGGCCGAGGAGCGCGAGCAGGCGCTCAGCGACATTTACCGCGTGATGCGTCCCGGCGAGCCGCCGACGCTGGAGACGGCCGAGGCATTGTTCTCGGGTCTGTTCTTCGATCCGGACCGCTACGACCTGTCGGCCGTTGGTCGCGTGAAGCTCAACATGCGTCTCGACCTCGACGTCGAAGACACTGTGACGACGCTGCGCACCGAGGACATTCTCGAGGTCATCAAGACGCTCGTGAACCTCAAGGACGGCAAGGGCGAAATCGACGATATCGACAACCTCGGTAACCGTCGTGTCCGTTCGGTCGGCGAGCTGCTCGAGAACCAGTACCGCGTCGGCCTGCTCCGCATGGAGCGCGCCGTGAAGGAGCGCATGTCGTCGGTCGACGTCTCGACCGTCATGCCGAACGACCTGATCAACGCGAAGCCTGCGGTTGCCGCGGTCCGCGAATTCTTCGGCTCGTCGCAGCTGTCGCAGTTCATGGATCAGACCAACCCGCTGTCGGAAGTCACCCACAAGCGTCGCGTGTCGGCACTTGGACCAGGTGGTCTGACGCGTGAGCGCGCCGGCTTCGAAGTCCGCGACGTTCATCCGACGCATTATGGCCGCATCTGCCCGATCGAGACGCCGGAAGGCCCGAACATCGGTCTGATCAACAGCCTCGCGTCGTTCAGCCGCGTCAACAAGTACGGCTTCATCGAGACGCCATACCGCAAGGTCGTCGACCACAAAGTAACCGACGACGTCGTGTACCTGTCGGCGATGGAAGAGGCCAAGCACACGATCGCGCAGGCTAACGCCGAGCTCGATTCGTCGAACGGCTTCGTCGAGGAGCTGGTGTCGTCGCGTCAGGCTGGCGAATTCCTGATGGCGCTGCCCGACAACATCACGCTGATGGACGTCAGCCCCAAGCAGCTCGTCTCGGTCGCCGCATCGCTCATTCCGTTCCTGGAAAACGATGACGCCAACCGCGCACTGATGGGCTCGAACATGCAGCGTCAGGCCGTGCCGCTCGTCCAGGCCGAGGCGCCGTTCGTCGGCACCGGCATGGAAGAGACGGTTGCGCGTGACTCGGGTGCAGCAATCTCGGCCAAGCGCGCGGGCATCGTCGACCAGGTCGACGCGGCGCGTATCGTGATCCGGGCGACCGGCGAGATCGATGCCGGCAAGTCGGGCGTCGACATCTACACGCTGATGAAGTTCCAGCGCTCGAACCAGTCGACCTGCATCAACCAGCGTCCGCTGGTGAAGGTGGGCGATGCGGTTCGTGCAGGCGACGTGCTCGCCGACGGCCCGTCGACCGAGTTCGGCGAGCTGGCGCTGGGTCGCAACAGCCTCGTCGCGTTCATGCCGTGGAACGGCTACAACTACGAGGATTCGATCCTGATCTCCGAGCGGATCGTGAAGGACGACGTGTTCACGTCGATCCATATCGACGAGTTCGAGGTGATGGCTCGCGACACGAAGCTTGGGCCAGAGGACATCACGCGCGACATCCCGAACGTCGGCGAGGAAGCGCTTCGCAACCTCGACGAAGCGGGCATCGTATACATCGGTGCAGAGGTCGAGCCGGGCGATATCCTCGCCGGCAAGATCACGCCGAAGGGTGAATCGCCGATGACGCCGGAGGAGAAGCTTCTCCGTGCGATCTTCGGCGAGAAGGCCAGCGACGTACGCGATACGTCGCTTCGCCTGCCGCCGGGCGTGTCGGGTACGGTCGTCGACGTTCGCGTCTTCAACCGTCACGGCATCGACAAGGACGAGCGCGCGATGGCGATCGAGCGCGAGGAGATCGAGCGCTTGAAGAAGGATTCGGACGACGAGCGTTCGATCCTGAACCGTGCGACCTGGTCGCGTCTTCGCGAGATGCTGCTCGACCAGACCGCCACCTCGGCGCCGAAGGGCGTCAAGAAGGGCGTCGTGATCGACATGGATCTGCTCGACAGCGTCGACCGCCACGAGTGGTGGAAGTTCGCGGTCGCCGACGACAAGGTCCAGAGCGATCTGGAAGCGGTCAAGATCCAGTATGACGATGCAGCCAAGCTGATCACGGACAAGTTCCACGATCGTCGCGAGAAGCTGGAGCGTGGTGACGAGCTGTCGCCGGGCGTGCTGAAGATGGTCAAGGTGTTCGTCGCGGTGAAGCGCAAGCTGCAGCCGGGCGACAAGATGGCCGGCCGTCACGGCAACAAGGGCGTCATCAGCCGCATTCTGCCGGCGGAGGACATGCCGTTCCTCGCCGACGGTACGCCGGTCGATATCGTGCTCAACCCGCTGGGCGTGCCGTCGCGCATGAACGTCGGGCAGATTTTTGAGACGCATCTGGGCTGGGCCGCACGTGGCCTGGGTCAGTCGATCACCGCGGCTCTCGAGACGTGGCGCGAAGAGAATCCGGACGCCAAGCCGGGTGCGATGCCCGAGGCGGTCCGCGATCGCCTCAAGACGGTGTACGGCGAGCAGTATCACGCCGAGATCGACGCCCGCACGGGTGACGAGATCGTCGAGCTGGCCAAGAACCTGAAGGGCGGCGTGCCGATGGCGACGCCGGTGTTCGATGGTGCCCGCGAAGCCGATGTCTCGGCGATGCTGGCGCTGGCGGGCCTCGACACGTCGGGTCAGTCGGACCTGTTCGACGGCCGCACCGGCGATCAGTTCGATCGCAAGGTGACGGTGGGCTACATCTACATGCTGAAGCTCCACCATCTGGTTGACGACAAGATCCACGCACGGTCGATCGGGCCGTACTCGCTGGTCACGCAGCAGCCGCTCGGTGGTAAGGCGCAGTTCGGTGGGCAGCGCTTCGGCGAGATGGAGGTCTGGGCGCTCCAGGCCTACGGCGCGGCGTACACCTTGCAGGAAATGCTGACGGTGAAGTCGGACGACGTGGTCGGCCGCACCAAGGTCTACGAGGCGATCGTCAAGGGCGACGACACGTTCGAGGCCGGCATCCCGGAGAGCTTCAACGTGCTCGTCAAGGAAATGCGCTCGCTCGGCCTGAATGTGGACCTGAAGCAGTCGGAGCCTGGCTTCGACAGCGACGGCATCCAGATCGCGGCGGAGTAGTTCCTTTGCCCTCCCCTCCCGCTCGCGGGAGGGGACCGAGGGGTGGGCTCCCGGCCGGCAGCGAAGCGCGACGTCGATGCCGGGCGCCCACCCCCTCCCAGCCTGAAGAGGCTGGGCCCCTCCCCCTCCCGCACGCGGTAGGGGGGAAGATTTTTCCTAAGGACAGCTCATGAACGAGATGACCCCCTTCGCCAATCCGGTCGCCAAGACCGAGACGTTCGACCAGATCCAGATCGGCATCGCGTCCCCGGACAAGATCCGTTCGTGGTCGTTCGGCGAGATCAAGAAGCCCGAGACCATCAACTATCGCACGTTCAAGCCCGAGCGTGACGGCCTGTTCTGCGCGCGCATCTTCGGTCCGATCAAGGACTACGAGTGCCTGTGCGGCAAGTACAAGCGCATGAAGTACAAGGGCATCGTCTGCGAGAAGTGCGGCGTCGAGGTTACCGTCTCGAAGGTCCGCCGCGAACGAATGGGCCATATCGAGCTCGCCGCCCCGGTCGCGCACATCTGGTTCCTGAAGTCGCTGCCATCGCGCATCGGCCTGCTGCTCGACATGCAGCTGAAGCAGCTCGAGCGCGTGCTGTACTTCGAGGCGTACATCGTCATCGAGCCGGGCCTGACCCCGCTCGAGAAGTACCAGCTGATGACCGAGGACGAGCTCCTCGACGCGCAGGACCAGTATGGCGAGGACGCGTTCTCGGCCGGTATCGGTGCCGAAGCGGTCCGCATCATGCTCGAATCGCTCGACCTCGTCGGTGAGCGTACCGCGCTGCTCGAAGAGCTCGCGGTCACCAAGTCCGAGCTGAAGCCCAAGAAGATCATCAAGCGCCTGAAGGTCGTCGAGAGCTTCATCGATTCGGGCAACCGCCCGGAGTGGATGATCCTCGAGGTCGTTCCGGTCATCCCGCCCGAGCTGCGCCCGCTGGTGCCGCTGGACGGTGGCCGTTTCGCGACGTCGGATCTGAACGATCTGTATCGCCGCGTGATCAACCGCAATAATCGTCTCAAGCGTTTGATGGAGCTTCGTGCGCCGGACATCATCGTCCGCAACGAGAAGCGCATGCTCCAGGAGGCCGTCGACGCATTGTTCGACAATGGTCGCCGCGGTCGCACGATCACGGGTGCCAACAAGCGTCCGCTGAAGTCGCTGTCCGACATGCTCAAGGGCAAGCAGGGCCGCTTCCGTCAGAATCTGCTCGGCAAGCGCGTCGACTATTCGGGTCGTTCGGTCATCGTGACCGGGCCTGAGCTGAAGCTGCACCAGTGCGGCCTGCCGAAGAAGATGGCGCTCGAGCTGTTCAAGCCGTTCATCTACGCACGTCTCGATGCGAAGGGTCTGTCGATGACCCTGAAGCAGGCGAAGAAGTGGGTCGAGAAGGAGCGCAAGGAAGTCTGGGACATCCTGGACGAGGTGATCCGCGAGCATCCGGTCATGCTGAACCGTGCGCCGACGCTTCACCGTCTCGGCATCCAGGCGTTCGAGCCGGTTCTGATCGAGGGCAAGGCGATCCAGCTTCACCCGCTGGTCTGCTCCGCGTTCAACGCCGATTTCGACGGCGATCAGATGGCCGTGCACGTCCCGCTGAGCCTCGAGGCCCAGCTCGAAGCGCGCGTCCTGATGATGTCGACGAACAACATCCTGTCGCCCGCCAACGGCAAGCCGATCATCGTTCCGTCGCAGGATATGGTCCTCGGTCTCTATTATCTGTCGATGATGAAGGAGAACGAGCCGGGCCAGGGGATGCTGCTCGGTGACATGGCCGAAGTGCACCAGGCGCTGAACGCCCAGGCGGTCACGCTGCACACCAAGGTCATCAGCCGCGTTCCGCAGACCGATGAGAAGGGCAAGCAGTACCTCAAGCGGTACGAGACGACCCCGGGCCGCATGCTGCTCGGCGAGTGCCTGCCGCACAGTCACAAGGTGCCGTTCGACACCGTCAACCGCCTCCTCACCAAGAAGGACGTGGGCGACGTGATCGACGAGGTCTATCGTCACACCGGCCAGAAGGAGACCGTGCTGTTCGCCGACGCGATCATGTCGCTCGGCTTCCGTCACGCGTTCCGTGCCGGCATCTCGTTCGGCAAGGACGACATGATCATTCCGGACGCCAAGGTTGGTCTGGTCGACGACACCAAGGCGCTCGTGAAGGACTTCGAGCAGCAGTATCAGGACGGCCTGATCACGCAGCAGGAGAAGTACAACAAGGTGATCGACGCCTGGAGCCGTTGCGGCGACCAGGTCGCGAACGCCATGATGGACGAGATCCGTGCGGTGAAGGTCGACGAGGAGACCGGCCGTGAAAAGCCGATCAACTCGATCTACATGATGGCCCACTCGGGTGCTCGTGGTTCGCAGGCGCAGATCAAGCAGCTTGCCGGCATGCGTGGCCTCATGGCCAAGCCGTCGGGCGAGATCATCGAAACGCCGATCATCTCGAACTTCAAGGAAGGCCTGACCGTCCTTGAGTACTTCAACTCGACCCACGGCGCTCGCAAGGGCCTCGCGGATACGGCGTTGAAGACCGCGAACTCGGGCTACCTGACCCGTCGTCTGGTCGACGTGTCGCAGGATTGCGTCATCATCGAACCGGATTGCGGCACGACCCGCGCTCTGGAGATGAAGGCCATTCTTCAGGGTGGTTCGACGATCGCAAGCCTCGGCGAGCGCATCCTCGGTCGTACGACCGCGGAGGACATCGTCGATCCGAAGACCGGCAAGGTCGTCATCCCGTCGGGCACGCTGCTCGACGAGCCGATGATCACGACGATCGAAGGCCTCGGCACGCAGTCGTGCAAGATCCGCAGCCCACTGGTCTGCGAGTCGAAGATCGGCGTCTGCGGCAAGTGCTACGGGCGCGATCTCGCCCGCGGTACGCCGGTCAACATCGGTGAAGCTGTCGGCGTCATCGCCGCGCAGTCGATCGGTGAGCCCGGCACGCAGCTGACGATGCGTACGTTCCACATCGGTGGTGCGGCGCAGCTCAACGAAACGTCGAACCTCGAGGCGCATGCCGACGGTACGGTGCAGTTCCGCGATCTGCGTATCATCGTCGACCAGCGTGGCCGTCGCGTGGTGCTCAGCCGCTCGGGCGAAATCGCGATCGTCGACATGGACGGCCGCGAGCTCTCAGTCGATCGCATCCCCTACGGTGCGTACGTGCTGTTCGACGATGGTCACATCGTGTCGCGCGGCGATCGGATGGCCGAGTGGGATCCGTTCACCATGCCGGTGATCACGGAGAACCCTGGCACGATCAAGTATGTCGACCTGATCGAGGGCAAGACGCTCACCGAGCAGACCGACGAAGCCACGGGCATCGCCCAGCGCGTCGTGATCGAATATCGTGCGGCGACCAAGTCGAAGGAGGATCTGCGTCCGCGCATGACCTTGCTCGACGAGACGTCGGGCGAGACCGGTCGTTACATGCTGGCGATCGGCGCGACCTTGTCGGTCGAGGATGGCGCACAGGTGTTCGGCGGCGACGTCGTGGCCCGCGTCAGCCGCGAGAGCGCCAAGACTCGCGACATCACCGGTGGTCTGCCGCGTGTTGCCGAGCTGTTCGAGGCACGTATCCCCAAGGACTCGGCGATCATCGCCAAGATCTCGGGCCGCGTCGTGTTCGGCAAGGACTATAAGGCGAAGCGCAAGATCGGCATCCAGCCCGAGGATGGCGGCGACGTCGTCGAGTATCTGGTGCCGAAGTCGAAGGTGATCGACGTCCAGGAAGGCGATTACGTCAAGCGCGGCGACAACCTGATCGGCGGCTCGCCCGATCCGCACGACATCCTCGAGACGATGGGCATCGAACCCCTCGCCGAGTATCTCGTGTCGGAAATCCAGGAGGTCTATCGTCTCCAGGGCGTGAAGATCAACGACAAGCACATCGAGACGATCGTTCGTCAGATGCTGCAGAAGGTCGAGATCACCGACGGCGGCGACACCACGCTGCTGAAGGGCGAGCAGGTCGATCGCGAGGAAATGGACGCGACCAACGAGAAGCTCGAGAAGAAGCAGACCCGCGCACAGGGCAAGCCCATCCTGCTCGGCATCACCAAGGCGTCGCTGCAGACCCGCAGCTTCATCTCGGCGGCATCGTTCCAGGAGACCACCCGCGTCCTCACCGAGGCAGCGGTCCAGGGTAAGCAGGACATGCTGATGGGCCTGAAGGAGAACGTGATCGTCGGCCGGCTCATCCCGGCAGGCACCGGTGCAGGCCTCAACCGCCTGCGTGTCGTGGCCAACAGCCGCGACGCCGCGATGCGCGTCCAGCAGCGCAAGATGGCGGAGGTGTCGATCGTGGCACCGATGTCGGCTGCCGACGAGCACGCCGCCGAACTCGCGCGCTCGCCGCGTGATGCAGGCGGCACGGGTGAGGATCCGCTCGCAGCAGTCGTCACCTCGGGCACCGGCACCGACGCGGATGCCGGCGAGTATCTGAACGAGACCGAGTAATCGGTTTCGTCAGACGCCTTGCGCGCTGACTAAGAATAAGGCCGCCGTCCGGGATACCGGGCGGCGGCCTTTTTCGTTTTGGGGCGGAGCGATCCCCGTTTCGGACGCATTCGAATGGATCGCCAAACCGCTACCGCGTCACCGGATCGTGAGAAATGGTGGCATCAGCCAGACGCGAGGCGCATTAAATTCTGCTTGAAGGCAGCGACCGAACTTCCTGGTTGCCCGGCTGAAGCGAAATTGACGGTTCTGCACCCGCTAGACCGGTCAAATCAGCGTTCGTCTTCCGCCTCGCGGGCCAACGTCGCGCTCTCACGTTTCAGCGGGCGTGAAACCGGGCAAACCTCTTGGACAAAGCCGTTGAGCGTATTCGCGAGGCTTTCCGGCACAAGCCGGTAGAAGACGAACTGACCACGCTTCTCGCTGACGACCAGGCCAGCCGCTTCCAGGATTGATAAGTGCTGCGAAATCGATGGTTTCGACATGGCGAAACGCGAGGCGATGTCACCCGCGCTTAGTTCCGCATGGGCAAGATAGGCAAGGATTTTACGTCGCACGGATGACGACAAGGCTTCGAATACACGCTGCATGACACAGCATTTAGGCAATGAGCTAAGCATTGACAAATCGAACTCTTCAATTAGGCATATACCTAATTACCGAAGGATGATCGATGGCCTGTCTGTCTACCGCCCGCATGACCGCCTTGCCGCTCAGCAATGCCCGGCAGGGTGAAGTACGATGGGCGCCGATGCGCTCGCTCTGGATCGGCGGCATGATATGCTGCACGCTGTTGCTGGCGCCACTATACGTCACGCCGGGGGCGGTGTTGCTCTGGCTCGGCACCTCGGCGGTCACGCTCTGCCTCGGTCATTCGATTGGGTTGCACAGGCTGCTGATCCACCGCAGTCTCGACGCGCCACGCTGGTTCGAACGAGTGCTAGCCTACCTGGGCACGTTGGTCGGTATGGCCGGGCCGCTCGGTATGGTGCGGATGCACGACACACGGGACTGGGCGCAACGGCAGGCGGAATGCCACGATCTGCATGCACATCGGGCATCGTTGCTGCGCGACGCCTGGTGGCAAATGCATTGTCGACTCGATCTCACGCACCCGCCTCGCTTCGAACTTGAGCCACGCCTGCGTGACGATGGCGTGCTGCGTCTCCTCGAACGCACATGGATGGCGCAACAGCTCCCATGGGCACTGCTGTTTCTGTGGGCGGGTGGGCTACCCTGGCTGATCTGGGGCGTACCGGTGCGTATCGCGGTCGGCGTCACGGGCCACTGGCTGGTCGGCCACATCACGCATCGTAATGGTCCCCAGGGATGGAGCATCGATGGCGTTGCCGTTCAAGGGCATGACCTGCCCGCTGCGGCGCTCATCACGTTTGGCGAAGCCTGGCATGGTAATCACCATGCATGGCCTGAGTCTGCCCGACTCGGTCTTGAACCAGGGCAACACGATCCTGGCTGGTGGGTGCTGCTGGCGCTGCGGCGAACGGGACTGGTGTCCGGGTTGAAGGAACCTTGGATGCTGGTGCCGAGGGACGGATTGCGCCGAGTTGACCTTGACTGATGATCGGTCGCAGGCAGCGCGCGGTGATGCATTCCCGTAAGCGCGTCGGTCGTGCCGAAGGCAGGATGGCAACCGGTATCCAAGCAGGACACGCGGGTTCTTTCGCTACCTCTCATGCGCTAGCGCTCGCGGCGACGCCGATCCCGGCGCATGAAGTCTTCGTCACATGGCGGCGAGCGGTTGCCGAGCAGGTGTCACGCGGCTAGGCGGGCTGCCGATGCGGTCGGCGTACCATCCTTCGTCGATCGAGACGCGCGGTTCGACCCGACGGCGCAGCGGCGCGTTCGTGCTGACCGTCATCGCGCATGTCCTGATCCTGCTGCTGCTGCTGCGACTGGCGCCATCGGTGACCTCGAAGCCCGAGGAACGCCGCGAGCCGGTCACCTTCCAGATCGCCCCCGATCAGACTGCGCCTACGCCCGAGAAGCGTACGCCGTCGCCGACCAAGCAGAAGCGTGCCAGCGGTGGTTCGCCGCAGCGCGCGGCACCAAGGGTCCCGTCCGCACAGGCGCCTCCTGCCCCGCCGAAGTCGCCGCCACCGTTGCCGATCAAGATGCTCGGCGGGATGGAGATGTTCGATGCGGCCGATATCTCCAAGATGCCGTCGCACCCCGACGACCAGCTCGCCGGCGGGGACGGTGGCAGCGGTGCGGGCAAGGGCAAGGACAGCGGTTCGGCCTACGGCCCCGGCGAAGGCCCGGGTGGCGAGCGGCTGTACAAGGTCGAATGGTATCGTCGCCCGACCGACGCCGAACTCAACGGTTACCTGAAGAGCGCCCCGCCGCCGAACAGCTGGGCGAAGATCGCCTGCCGGATGATCGCGAATTACCAGGTCGAGAATTGCCGAGCGCTCAGCGAGTCGCCGGTTGGTTCGGGGCTCGCGCGCGCGATGCGGCAGGCTGCGTGGCAGTTTCGGGTTCGGCCGCCGCGCGTTGGCGGGAAGCAGATCCTCGGCGGATGGGTGGAAATCGATATCGAGTTCAATTCCGGCAAGGCAGCGGACTAGGCAAGACTATAATTCTCCCCCGCCAGGGGGAGGTGGCACCGAAGGTGACGGAGGGGGAGGACACGGAACAGCGGTCGGCGCTTACCTCCCCCTCCGTCTGGCAAGCGCCAGCCACCTCCCCCTTGCGGGGGAGGATGACAAGATCACACGGCGCTCGTGATCGAGTGCTTCGCCTCGTCGGACAGCGTCCGAGCCAGCGTCTCGAACTGCCCGCCCTGGACACGGATCTCGTTGAACGCAGGCGGGCTGCCGCGCGTCCGCTTCGACAGCGTGCCGGCACCAATCATCCGAATGATTCGCCCGGCCCGCTCGACCGGCACGTCAAACGGGTCGTGGACGTGACCCGACAACACGGCATGCGCGCCGGCCTCGGCCAACGCCGTCAGCGCCTCGTCGCCGTTGCGCGTTTTGGCCGTCCCCGTCGTCCCCCCCTCGATCAGAGGGTGATGCGCACCGATGAGGATCAGGTTACCCTTCGGCACATTCGCGATCATAGCTAGCGCGCGCTTTAGCGAACCGGGGCTCACACGCCCCTTCGACCAATTCCACCGCCACTGCGCCCGAGCGGTCGTCTTGAGCGGCACGACCGTGACACCTGGAAGCTCCAACGGCTTCTCGATCATCTGCTCGACCGCGGCATAACGCTGGTACGGCGCGAACAGCCGCCGGAACGGGTCCCAGTAATAGGGGATGTCGTGATTGCCGACCTCCAGCGTCACCGGCACGCCGAGCGACCGCAGCCAATCGCCACCCCGCTGGAACTCGTCCTTCGTCGCGCGCATCGTCAGATCGCCGGTCATGATGACCGCGTCCGGCTTCTCGTCCGCGACGCGTTCGGAGAACCAGGCGATCGCCGCCGGGTCCTCCGCGCCGAAATGCACGTCGCTGACGTGGAACAGCTTCAATCCAGCACCCCCCATACCCGTCATGTCAGGCGAGTTCGGACAGCTTGGCCGGCTCGTGCATCGGGCAGCCGTTGAACTGGCCACGGAAGTCCGCCGACTGCTTGTACGTGTCCTTGCGCGTGCGGTTCACGCCGCCGAGCGGCTGATGCGCGGTGATGCCGTGCCAGATGCTGTACGACAGTGCGTCGTCGGTACGATCGGTGACGCCCTGTTCCCACGACAACTGCGCCGGCACTTCGAGCGTCGCGACCGTCACGAACGGGCTCTCCGCCTCGTCCCAGACCGCCGAGGCGTCCTCGATCGGCATTTTTTCGAGATCGGTGTTCAGCTGCACGCGGAACTCCCACTTGCCGCCATGCTCGACGAGTTCCTCGCGGACGACTTCGCGCAGTGCATCCGGACGCGCGGTAATGTCGACCAGATCGCCGGTCAGTCGCGTCAGTTCGGGCGATACCGGGAACAGCGCGACCTTCGCGATATAGTCGCCGAAGCGGAACGGCGTCTGCGAATAATAGGTCTCGCCAAGCGGATGGACGGGCTTGGCACCGCCAAGCGTGGTCAGCGTCGCCGACTGGCCGCCGACCGCCTCGAGCGCGGACTCGACGACGCGGAAGGTGGCCGACATTGCCTTCTTCACGCCCTCGAAGCGGTCGGTCGTCTTCGACAGGAGCTTCAGGTTCTTGGCGAAGGCCTTGGGGTCCGCCGCAGAGAAGGCCGGGCCGTTGACCATGATGAAGTCCTGCGTCGTGTCGCCTTCCGACCCCGGCAGGCGCGCGCCGTCGACGTCAAGGATCTTCAACGCAAGACCACGTGGCAGGCTGATGCTGTCGTCGAGGATATCGCCGGCGTTGGTCGAGATGCGGATGATCGCCTCGTGGCGGCCGGGCGTCGCGAAGATGCCCTGCGCGAGTTCGGGCGGAAGATTGTCGGCGATCGTGAACGTACCGCGCGCGATGCCATGGGCCTTGGCATGGACCGAGCGGACCGCGTGGCCGTAGTCCTGCGATGTCGTCTCCAGGATATCCTGGAACGAGTCCTTCATGCCCTGCAAAGTCTCCTGCTCGTCGGGAGCGATCGTTTCGACGGACGGATCGAAACGGACGGGCTGGTTGCTAGGCATGGGTATCTCCTCTTGGTACGCATCGGTAACCCGTTGAACCGGTGGACGTTCCGCTTTCGTTGCAAACCTGGCGCCAGTGCGTGATGAAACTGTTAGAGGAGCCATCATGCACATCCCCACGATCATCGCGCCGTCCGTCGCCATCGTCGGCACGTCCGACCGCTTCCCCGTTCGCCGGATCTTCTGCGTCGGCCAGAACTATGCCGATCACGCCCGCGAGATGGGCTCCGATCCTGATCGCCAGGAGCCGTTCTTCTTCTCCAAGCCCGCCGACGCGGTCGTCGCGAACGGCAGCACGCTGCCCTTCCCGCCCAAGACCGAAGACCTGCATCACGAAGTCGAACTCGTGATCGCGCTCGGCACGGGTGGCAAGGATATCGCGGTCGAGGATGCTGCCGCGACGATCTTCGGCGCTGGCGTCGGCATCGACCTGACGCGGCGCGATCTCCAGGCGGCGGCAAAGAAGGCCGGGCGCCCGTGGGACATGGCGAAGGGCTTCGATCGCTCCGCCCCCGTCGCTGCCATCACGTCGGGGATCCCCGCGACCAAGGGCAGCATCGCGCTCGCTATCGACGGCAAGACGCGCCAGTCCGGCGACCTCTCGATGATGATCTGGAGCGTGCCCGAGATCATCGCGACGCTGTCCACCTTCGTCGAGCTGGCCCCTGGCGATTTGATCTTCACCGGCACCCCCGCCGGCGTCGGCCCGATCCGACGCGGACAGACCGTGCACGCCACGATCGACGGTTTCGAAACGCTTGTGGTGACATTCGCCGACTGATCGTCCACGCTGCCGCCAATACCGATAATAAGCGGGGGTTGGATGACGAACACGATCGACACGGGGACCACCGGGTTCTTGAGCAGGGCGCGAACCGTCGCCGCGCCAGGCTTCAACCGCTGGCTCGTGCCCCCCTGCGCGCTCGCTATCCACCTGTGCATCGGCATGGCGTACGGGTTCAGCGTGTTCTGGTTGCCGCTGTCGCGCGCGATCGGGATCACCGACCCGGTCGCCTGCCCCAACCTTACGCTGCTCAGCGCGCTGACCACCACGACCTGCGACTGGCGAGTCAGCGACCTCGTCTGGACGTACACGTTGTTCTTCGTCGTGCTCGGTGCCGCCGCCGCGATCTGGGGCGGCTGGCTCGAGCGCGCAGGCCCGCGGAAAGCCGGCGTCGTCGCAGCATTCTGCTGGTGCGGCGGCATGGGCATCGCCGCGATCGGGATATCGACGCATCAGCTCTGGCTGATCTGGCTCGGGTCGGGCGTCATCGGCGGGATCGGGCTTGGGCTCGGCTACATCTCGCCCGTCTCGACGCTGATCAAATGGTTTCCCGATCGGCGCGGCATGGCGACCGGGATGGCGATCATGGGCTTTGGCGGCGGCGCGATGATCGGCGGACCGCTCGCCGATTTGCTGATGAAGCATTTCGCTAGCCCGACGGGCGTCGGCGTGTGGCAGACGTTCCTCGTCCTGGCGTGCATCTATTTCGTGTTCATGATGGCCGGCGCGATCGGCTACCGCGTGCCGGCCGAGGGCTGGGCGCCCGCCGGCTGGACCGCGCCGACGAGCGCCAAGGCGTCGATCAGCCGCTTCAACGTCGCGCTGTCGGACGCGCACCGCACGCCGCAATTCTGGCTGGTATGGCTGGTGCTGTTCTTCAACGTCTCCGCCTCGATCGGGATCATCGGCATCGCTTCGCCGATGTTGCAGGAGCTGTTCGGCGGACGCCTGATCGACGCGCCGAGCGTGTTGTTCACGGCGTTCGACGACGACCAGAAGAAAGCGGCGGCGGCAGTCGGCGCAGGGTTCGTCGGTGCGATCAGCCTGTTCAACATCGGCGGGCGGTTCTTCTGGGCGTGGCTGTCCGATCGGATCGGCCGCAAGCCGCTGTTCGCGACGATCCTCGCGGCAGGCGCCGTGCTCTACGGGTTCGCGGCACCGGCACTGGCGGGCACCACCCTGGGCCTGTTCATCCTAGTCTTCTGCATCCTCGCGTCGATGTACGGCGGTGGTTTCGCGACCGCGCCGGCGTATCTCGCCGACCTCTTTGGGACCAAATATGTCGGTGCGATCCACGGACGATTGCTGACCGCCTGGTCGACAGCCGGCGTGGTCGGGCCGTTGCTCGTCGCCAACATGCGTGACCGCGCGATCGCGGCGGGTGTACCCCGCAGCGATATCTATCCGCCGATCTTCCTCGTGCTGGCGGCGATGCTCGTCGCCGGGTTCGTCGCGAACCTGTTCGTCCGGCCGGTCGCGGCGAAGTTCCACATGGCGGCGGACGACGGTCCCATCGCGGTCGACACGGTGGCCGGCGGTACGGCTGCTGCGACAACCGGCACCTCGCCGATCGTCGTCTTTGCGTGGCTCGCGGTCGGGCTGCCGATCCTCTGGGGGATCTACATGACGCTGTCGAAGGCGTTGATCCTGCTCAAATAGAACGCAACCTATCCGCGCCGGCATGGGTTGCCCCTGTTCATTCGACACAGGAGCACCCCATGGCCGACCGGCTCACGATGCAGGATCCGCGCACGCAATATCCGCAGCCCCCCTTCCCGCAACAGCCGCAGGAAGCCCCGGGGATCGCGTCGAAGATGGATCCGAAGCCCGATCACGGCGAGACGAGCTACAAGGGCTCGGGTAAGCTGGCGGGGCGCAAGGCGCTCATCACCGGCGGCGACAGCGGCATCGGCCGTGCCGCGGCGATCGCCTATGCCCGCGAAGGCGGCGACGTCGCGATCGTCTATCTCCCTGCCGAGGAGTCGGATGCGAAGGAAGTCGTCGCGCTGATCGAGGCCGAGGGGCGCCAGGCCCTCGCGCTGCCGGGCGACGTGAAGGACGAGTCGTTCTGCCGCGCCGCTGTCCAGCAGACGGTCGATGCGTTCGGCGGCCTCGACGTGCTGGTCGTCAACGCCGGGCGCCAGCAGACGCGGCCGACCGTGGCCGACATCTCGACCGACGATTTCGACCAGACGATGAAGACCAACGTCTATGCCTTGCACTGGTTCGTGCAGGCCGCCGTACCGCACCTCCCCGTCGGCGCGGCGGTGATCACGACCGCGTCGGTGCAGGGCTATGACCCGTCGGACAATCTGCTCGACTATGCGACCACCAAGGCGGCGATCGTCGCCTACACCAAGGGGCTCGCCAAGCAGCTGATCGAGAAGGGCATCCGCGCCAACGTCGTCGCGCCGGGCCCATTCTGGACGGTGCTTCAGCCCAGCGGCGGCCAACCACAGGAAACGCTCGAGACGTTTGGATCGAAGAGCCATTTCGGGCGTCCCGGCCAGCCGGTGGAGATCGCCCCGGTCTACGTGCTGCTAGCCTCGCAGGAGGGCAGCTACATCACGGGTGAAGTCTACGGCGTCACCGGCGGCGCAGGGGTGGCCTGACCCCCTAATCCTCCCCCGCCAGGGGGAGGTGGCTGGCCCTTGCCAGACGGAGGGGGAGGTAAGGATCACCGTCGTTGCGCGTTCCTCCCCCTCCGACACCTTCGGTGCCACCTCCCCCTGGCGGGGGAGGATAGCCAAGAGGCCAACCAAACGCCGCTATTGCACATCGTTATCAAATCTGTACCTGTGCGCTGGTGACCGCTCAGCAGATCATACCCCTCGTAAAAACCGCTCCCCGCGCATGACCCGCGGCACGATCAAGACCTGGTATCTCGTCCACAAATGGACGAGCCTGATCTGCACCGCGTTCCTGCTGATGCTCTGCGTGACCGGCTTGCCGCTGATCTTCGACGAGGAAATCGACGGCTGGCTGGACCCGCCCGCTCCGATGGCCACGCTTCCGGCAAACACGCCGTCGCTGTCGCTCGACGCCATTCTCGGCCGTGCTGCAAAGGCCGCTCCCGGCGAAATTCCGCTTTACGTCAGCTTCGATGACGAGCGCCCGATCGTCTACGTGACGACCGGCCCGACGCCCGACGCCGCACCCGCAGCGATGCATTTCCTCGCGTTCGACGCGCGCACTGGTACGAAGATGCCGCCCTATGTTCCCGGCGTGATGGCGTTCATCCTGAAGCTCCACACCGACATGTTCCTCGGCTTCTGGGCGGAAATCTTCCTGGGCGTGATGGGCCTGCTTTTCTTCGCGGCGATCGTCTCGGGCGTTGTGCTCTACGCGCCGTTCATGGCCAAGCTCGACTTCGGCACATTACGTCGTGGCCGCAGCAAGCGGCTCGGCTGGCTCGATCGCCATAATCTGCTCGGCATCGTCACGCTCGCCTGGGCGAGCGTCGTCGGCGTGACGGGCACGATCAACACCTTCGTCGTGCCGATCACCGGTATCTGGAAGGCGAACGGCCTCGCCGAGATCATCGCCAGCGAAGCGCGCACGCCATTGCCCGCACAGCGTGCCTCGGTCCAGGCCGCGCTCGACGTGGTGCAGCGTAAGGCACCCGAGATGAAGCCGCAGTTCATCGCCTTCCCCGGCGTCGTCTTCAGCAGCCACCACCACTACGCCGTCTTCCTGAAGGGCGCGACGCCGCTGACATCGAAGATTTTGCTGCCCGGCTTCGTCGATGCCGCGACCGGACGGCTCGACGCGGTCGTTCCGATGCCCTGGTACATGCAGGCGATGCTGCTCGCACAGCCGCTGCATTTCGGAAATTACGGCGGCCTCGCGATGAAGATCATCTGGGCGCTCTTCGACATTTTGACGATCATCGTGCTCGGCAGCGGGCTGTATCTTTGGCTGCGTCGTCGCGGCGGTCCTAGCGACCAGCGCGTCCGCGAAGTCGTGATGGCGGGAGAAATCGCATGACCCACAAGACCAACGGCCAGATCTTCGCACTGCCGATCCTGCTCGGCGTGTCGACCGTCGCGGGGCTCGGCGCGGGCCTGATCGGCGACGGCGTCTGGGATGTCGGCGCCGGCCTGCTGCTCGCGCTGCCGCTCGTCGTGACCGGCCGCTATTGGGTCCGCCCGCCCGAACCGGTGCTGCGCCGCCAACAGCTTAGGACTGCACCGATACGGCGATAACGCGGAACCGGCATGATACCGGCTCCGCGCTAGTGTTGTGACCGTCAGGCGGACGGCATCAGGTCGCCGGGGTCGCCTGCCGGGTCGGTGCGGTCGTCGGCGCCCCGACCGGAGGAGCAACGGGTGCGGGCGCAACTGCACCGTTAGCCATTGGCGGCGGCGGGGGCGCCATACCCGCCGGCGGCGGCGGAGGAGCACCCGGACCGCCGGGAGCACCGGGACCTTCCGGCCCACCCGGACCGCCCGGACCTCCCGGGCCACCAGGGCCATCACGCCCCGGACCGTCGCGTCCCGGGCCACCAGGACCATGCGGGCCACGCGGCGGGCCGCCGACCGGGCCCAGCGCCGTTACCTTGCCGCCGGGCGCGACCAGGAAGGAGGCGTGGACGAAGCCATCTTCGAACCGACCCTGGATCGTCACGGGCTGACCGGCCGCGACCAGGTTGCTGCCATCGCCTTCCCGACCGAGATCGACCAGCGCGCGACCGGTGCGGTCGGCCATCACGAACTTGTTGCCGTAGGTCTCCGCGACGGTGCCGCGGATCGTGACGATGCCGTCGGACTGGAGCGAACGGATCGCGGTTGGCGTGGCGGGCGCCATCGTCACGCTCGGGCGCGTGGCGGCGACGGTGACGGCACCGGCTGCACCGCCGACCACCAGCAGACCGGCCGCGGCGATCGCAAGGCGGTTGCGGCGGAGATTGAAGCGCTTGTTCGGCGCAATATGGGAATGTTCGGTCACGTGCGTCGTTCCTCTCATTGGTTGACGAATCACCGTCTAGGCCCGCGCTGCCGACGCCCGCTGAACCAACCCGTTCAGTTTCCGTTGGGCTCTCAGGCATAGGGAAACGGGCATGCGGGTATTATTGGTCGAGGACGATGCGGCGATCGCCGACGGGCTGGCGCGGGCGTTGCGCGCGGAGCATTTCGCGGTCGACGTCGCGAGCAACGGCGAGGATGGCGGGCACCTTGGTGCTACCGAATTGTATGACGCAGCGGTTCTGGATCTCGGCCTGCCCAAGCGCGACGGCCTGTCGGTGCTGCGCGACTGGCGCGCCGCGGGACGCGACCTGCCGGTGCTGATCCTCACCGCGCGCGACGGCTGGTCGGAAAAGGTCGAGGGCTTCAAGGCTGGCGCCGACGATTATGTCGTAAAGCCGTTCCGGGTCGAGGAGGTCGTGATGCGGTTGCGCGCGCTGGTTCGCCGCGCGGCTGGCCATGCGGCGGCGCGAGTCACGTGCGGGCCGCTGACGTTCGACGCGCAACTCGGTACGTTCGAGTTGAACGGCTTGCCGCTGAAACTCACCGCGTTCGAATGGCGGGTGCTGTCCGCGCTGATGCTCCGCCGTGAAGTCGTCATTGAACGCGCCGACCTGATCGAGCGGGTGTACGAAGGCGACGCGGACGTGGATTCGAACTCGATCGAGGTCATCATCGGCCGGCTTCGGCGGAAGATCGGTGCACAGATGATCGAGACGGTGCGCGGCCGTGGGTATCGGCTGACGGCGGATGGTTCCTGATGAAGGTTATGCAAACCACATCCACCACCCCGGCGAAGGCCGGGGCCCAATTGGGGGACGCAGGTGAAGAGACGCGACCCCTGATTTTCAAAGCCTTCCCAATTGGGCCCCGGCCTTCGCCGGGGTGGGGTTTGGCGGGATCGTTCTGGCGCCAGGCAAATCTGCGATGATCCGATTCCGCATCGTCCCCCGCTCCCTCTTCGGCCGAATGCTAGCGATCGCCGCGCTGTCGACCGGGATCGCGCTGCTGTTCGCGGGCGTGACGATCGGCCACGTCCTCGAACGCTTCGTCACCCGCGGGCTCGACGAGCGGCTCGATGCGCAGGTCGCGGTGCTGGCGCGCGCGGTCCGCCCCGATGCTACGCTCGACCGGATGCGCGCGATCGACCTGCCCGAGTTCGGCGAACCCGGGTCCGACTGGTCATGGCAGGTCGAAGGTCCCGCCGGTCGCTTCGATAGCGGCACGACCCTGCCCCCAACCATTTCAAAGCCAGCCTCAACCATTCCACCGCCGCCGCCCGTTCTACCTCTCAATGAAGAGCGCCCGCTTCCACCCGGCCCCGGCGGGCAAGAAGACCGACCGATCCACCCTGGCGAAGCGCGCGACCGAAGCGGGGAGCGGCTGCACTCGCGCACCATGGACGTCGCCACACCGCGCGGCACGGTGACGATCACAGCGATCGGCCCACGCCGGATCGTCGAGGAGCCGTTGCGCGAGGCAATGATCCCGCTGCTCGGCTCGCTCGCCTTGCTTGGCGCCGGACTCGCGCTGGCGACGCTGGTGCAACTCCGCTTCGGCCTGCGCCCCCTGCGCGATCTCCGCAGCGCGCTCGCTGCGGTCCGCGCCGGCACCGAGCGCCACGTCCCCGCCGATCAGCCCGGCGAACTGCAACCGCTCGTCACCGAACTCAACGCGCTGATCGACCAGAACGCGGCCGGGCTCGCGCACGCTCGTCAGCACGTTGCCAACCTTGCGCACGGGCTGAAGACTCCCCTCGCCGCACTCTCGCTTAAGCTCGCCGAGGCAAACGCCGATGCGGACGTCCGCGACATGGTCGACCAGATCGATCGCCGCGTCCGCCATCACCTCGGTCGCGCTCGCGCCGACGCGACCGGCGGCGCACGCACTCGAACGGCGATCGCCAACGCCGTTGCCGATCTCGTCGGGGTGTTGCGTCGGATCCATGCCGATCGCCCGATGACGGTCGACATCGCGATCCCCGACGACCTTGCCGTCGCAATCGACCCGCAGGATCTCGACGAGATGATCGGCAACCTCCTCGACAACGCCTGGCGTCACGCGCGCGCCGCGGTTTCAATTACTGCGAACCCGATCGACGGCACGGTCACGCTGGAGATCGCCGACGACGGCCAAGGTCTCGACGACACGGCGATGGCACAAGCCGTCCTACCCGGCCGACGCCTCGACGAACGCGGCGACGGACACGGCTTCGGACTGTCGATCACGCGCGAACTCGCCGAACTGAACGGGGGCACGGTGACGCTCGACCGTTCCCCCGTCCTCGGCGGCTTGTTAGTCCGCCTGACGCTACCTCAGCGCGGCTGATTTCACAGTGCGCGGACGACGACCGGCGACGGCGATGCCTTGGCCAGCGTGTTACGCAACGGCAGCGTGAACGGCGCCGCCTCGATCTCGAAAACGTCGCCCTCCCGCGTCGTCACGCCTTCGCTGAATGACAACGTTGCCGTCCCGAAGAAATGAACGTGGACGTCGCCGGGCCGGCGAAACAGGTCGTATTTGAAGTGATGCGCCTCGAGGTTGGCGATCGTGTGCGACATGTTCGCCTCGCCCGAGAGGAACGGCTTTTCCCAAAGCAACGCACCGTCGCGGTGGATGCGGCTCATGCCCTCGACATGATCCGGGATCGCGCCTGTCAGCAATTCCGGACCGAGCGCCGCCTGCCGCAGCTTGGAATGCGCGAGCCAGAGGTAATTGTGCCGCTCGGTCACGTGATCGCTGAACTCGTTGGCAAGACAGAGGCCAAGGCGGAACGGCGTACCGTCCGGGCCGATCAGGTAGATGCCGGCGAGTTCGGGCTCCTCGCCGCCGTCCTGCGCGAAGGCGGGGCTGGTGAGTGCGCCGCCTGGCCCGACGAGACCCGATCCGTCGCCCTTGTAGAACCATTCGGGCTGCTGGCCCGTCTCGCCCGCCGCGGGCTTGCCGCCCGCAACGCCGTCGAGAAACATGCGCATAGAATCTGTCAGCGTTTCCGCCGCGACCGCAGCGCGGTGCATCTTGTCGCGCCCTTCCGCCGAGCCGAGATGCGTCAGCCCAGTGCCGGTCATGATGAGATGTGCGGGATCGCCATGATCGACCGGTGACAGCAGGCGGCCGGCGGCAAGTTCGGCGGCGATGTCGACTGCCGCGCCGGTCCCGCAAGCCCGAACCGCCGTCGCAAGATCGGTGCCCGCTGCGATCGCGCGCGTTGCGAGTTCACGGACGCTGTCCACGCCCGGGACGAGGTTCACGCCTTCGTCGGTAGCGGCGATCACCGACCGCGTGCCGTTCGCTGCGCGATGCTGCAATAGGCGCAAACTGCTCACTTCTACTTCTCCTGCTAACGAGCGAAGGGCATACCCTATTACTCGGACTGATTACAGCCGCTAGCGATGCCGATCGTGCTACTTTCAACCTTGCTCAACTACGCAAGAAATCCCAATTGATCGGTTAATTGTCAGACCACGACGATCTGAAAGTTTTGGCTGATTAGCGCGCCGTTTGCTCCGGCAACGCATTGGTCGTCCGCGATCCCCACACCGCGTAGAACAACACGTAGAGTTCGCACGCCGCGGTCAGCAGGAACGAGTTCTGGAGACCGTAGGTATCTGCAAGCCAGCCCTGGACGATGACCAGCGCGCCGCCTGCGATCGCCATGATGAGCAGGCCCGACCCTTCCTCGGTCAACGGCCCAAGCCCCTTGATCCCGAGCGTAAAGATCGTCGGGAACATGATCGAGTGGAACAGACCGACGGAGATCAGCGCCCACATCGCGACGTGCCCTGTGGTGAAGGTCGCGATAAGCATCACGACGCCGGCACCGATGCTCGCAAATGCCAGCACGCGCTCGGCAGGGATCGTGCGCATCACGACGCTGCCGATCAGCCGGCCGACCATCATCCCGCCCCACAGGATGAACAAGTAATGCGATGCCTGCTCGTGCGTCAGGTTGCCGATGTTCGGCTGGCTGACGAAATTGATGAACAGGTTGGCGACACCAATTTCGGCTATCAGATAAATGAAGATCGCCGGGATGCCGAATACGAGGTTGCGATGCGACCAGAGCGACTGGCCCTTGCGATCCGCCTTCGCCGAACGCTGCGTCGAAGACCCCATCGCCGGCAGCGGGAAGCGCGCGATCACGATCGCCAGCACAACCAGCACGGCCGCGACGATCAGATAGGGCAGCACGACCGATTGCGCGTCGGCAATCCGCTCGGCCTGCGTCAGCACCGCGGTTGAACCGGCAGCGGCCGTGCCGGAGGTCGAACGACCCAGGATCAAGTAGCCACCGAAAAGCGGCGCGAGTGTCGCACCCGCCGAATTGAACGCCTGCACTAGGTTCAGCCGCGACGACGCAGTCTCGGGCGGACCGACGACGGCGACGTAGGGATTCGCCGCAACCTGCAGCAGCGTGATGCCACTCGCGATCACGAACAGCGCGACCAGCGTGACGCCGTAGGAGGGCAGCCGCGCGGCGGGCACCATCATCAGCGCACCGACCGCCATCAGGCCGAGCCCGAACACCATCGCGCGCTGATAGCCGACCCGCTCGATCAGCTTGGCCGACGGGATCGAGGCGAAGAAATAGGCGATGAACCAGACGCTCTCGATCAGCGTGGTCTGCGTGTAGCTCAGGTCGAACACGCTTCGCAGGTGCGGCAGCAGCGTGTTGTTGATGACCGTGATGAAGCCCCACATGAAGAACAGGCTGGCAAGCAACGTGAGCGCGGATCGATAGCTCGGCGCGCCTCCCGCGGCATTTACCGCTCCAGCGTCAACGGGCTTTTGCGTCTGTATCGGCATCGCCATAGTCGTTTCATCCTCCGTGCCCTGTCGGTGACTGCAACAGTCTTTTCCCGCAAGGCTTGCCCAGAAATATATTGTCCGACTATATAGCCACACAAGGCGCGTCAACGGCGTCGGACGAATAAGGACGGGAACCGGAATGCGCGCAATCACAAAGTCGGGGATCATCGTGGCAACCTTGCTGGCAGCGCTTTCGGCGCACGCAGCCGACGCGGCAGAGGCAAAGCGCACGCCTGCCGGTACGCTCAAGGACGGTACCGCGATCGAGGCCGTGACGCTCAGCAACGCGCATGGCGTCTCCGCGCGCATCCTGTCGTACGGCGCGACGCTGCAATCGCTGATGGGCCCGGACCGCAACGGCAAGATCGCCGACGTGATGCTCGGCTATGACGATCTCGCCTCCTACGTCGATCATCCCAATTTCTTCGGCGTGACGGTCGGCCGTTTCGCCAATCGCATTGCCGGTGGCCGCTTCACGCTGGACGGCAAGGCGTACCAGTTGCCGCTCAACGACAAGGTCAATTCGCTGCACGGCGGCGGCAAGGGCTTCGACAAGGTCGCCTGGAAGATCGTCTCGGCGACGAACGGCCCGACCGCGACGCTCGTGCTGGGCTACCGCAGCCCGGACGGTGATTCCGGCTATCCCGGCAACCTGGACGTCACCGTCACCTATACGCTCGACGAAGCCGGCAATCTCGGCATCGCGTATGACGCGAAGACCGACAAGCCGACGATCGTCAACATGACCAATCACGGCATCTTCGATCTCGGCGGTGAGGGCTCGGCGATGGGCGCGTACGGCCACCGGCTGACGATCCCCGCCAAGGCGATCACGCCGGTCGACGACAAGCTGATCCCGACCGGCGCGCTGCAGCCCGTCGCCAGCACGGTGTTCGACTTCCGCAACGGCCGCATCGTCGGCGAGGGCATCCGCGATGGTCGCGACCAGCAGATCCGCTACGGCCATGGCTATGACCACAATTTCGCGCTCGACAAGGGTCTGACCGCCAAGCCCGAACTGGCCGCGCGGCTGGAGGATCCTGTCTCGGGCCGCGTGCTCGAAGTCCTGACGACCGAGCCCGGTGTGCAGTTCTATACGGGCAATTTCCTGGACGGCACGTTCATCGGCAAGAAGGGCCATCTGTACCGGATGGGCGACGGCATCGCGCTCGAACCGCAGAAATTCCCCGATGCGCCGAACAAGCCGAACTTCGTCTCCGCACGCGTCGATCCGGGCAAGCCGTATCATCACGCGATGATCTACCGCCTTTCCGTCGCCCGCTGATATTCGATCTCCAGAAAGCTCCTCATGACCGACATGCCTAAGCTCCGCTCGCGCGCGTGGTTCGACAACCCCGAGAATATCGACATGACCGCGCTCTATCTGGAGCGCTATCTGAACTTCGGGCTGAGCCTCGAGGAACTGCGCTCGGGCAAGCCGATCATCGGCATCGCGCAGACCGGCAGCGACCTGAGCCCCTGCAACCGCCATCACCTCGTGCTCGCCGAACGGTTGCGCGAAGGTATTCGGGAAGCGGGCGGCATCGCGCTCGAATTTCCAGTCCACCCGATCCAGGAGACCGGCAAGCGGCCGACCGCGGGGCTCGATCGCAACCTCGCCTATCTGGCGCTGGTTGAGGTGTTATACGGCTATCCGCTCGACGGCGTCGTGCTGACGATCGGCTGTGACAAGACCACGCCGGCGTGCCTGATGGCGGCGGCAACCGTGAACATCCCCGCCATCGCGCTCTCCGTGGGGCCGATGCTCAACGGCTGGCACAAGGGCGAGCGGACCGGCTCGGGGACGATCGTGTGGAAGGCACGCGAGCTGCTCGCGACCGGCGCGATCGACGACGAGGGCTTCATCAAACTCGTCGCGTCGTCGGCGCCGTCGACCGGCTATTGCAACACGATGGGTACCGCGACGACGATGAACAGCCTCGCCGAGGCGCTCGGCATGCAGCTGCCCGGTTCGGCCGCGATACCCGCGCCGTACCGTGATCGCCAGGAGGTCGCGTACAAGACCGGCAAGCGGATCGTCGACATGGTTTCGGAAGACCTGAAGCCGTCGGACATCCTGACCAAGGAGGCGTTCCACAACGCGATCGTCGTCAATTCGGCGATCGGCGGGTCGACCAACGCGCCGATCCACCTCGCCGCGATCGCGCGCCACATCGGCGTCGACCTGCCGATCGACGACTGGCAAACGCACGGCCACAAGGTGCCGCTGATGGTCAATCTTCAGCCCGCCGGCGAGTATCTGGGCGAGGATTATTACCATGCGGGCGGCGTGCCTGCGGTGGTTGCCGAGTTGATGAAGCAGGGCCTGATCCACGAAGACGCGATGACCGCGAACGGCAAGTCGATCGGCGACAATTGCCGCAATGCGACGATCGAGGACGAGCGCGTCATCCGCCCGTTCGCCACGCCGTTGCTGGAGGATGCCGGGTTCATCGTGTTGCGCGGCAATCTGTTCGACTCGGCGATCATGAAGACCAGCGTGATTTCGCCGGAGTTCCGCGCGCGCTATCTGTCCAACCCGGACGATCTCGAGGCGTTCGAGGGCCCCGCGGTCGTGTTCGACGGCCCGGAGGATTATCACCACCGGATCGACGATCCGTCGCTCGGGATCACCACCGACACGTTGTTGTTCATGCGCGGCGCGGGGCCGATCGGTTATCCGGGTGCGGCCGAGGTGGTGAACATGCGGCCGCCGGCGTATCTGATCCGCGAGGGCGTCCACGCCCTCCCCTGCATCGGCGATGGTCGCCAGTCGGGGACGTCGGGGTCGCCTTCGATCCTCAACGCCTCGCCCGAGGCGGCGGCGATGGGTGGGCTTGCGTTGATCCGGACCGGTGATCGTGTCCGCATCGATCTCGCCAAGGGCAGCGCCAACGTGCTGATCTCAGACGAGGATCTCGCCGAGCGCCGCCGTGCGCTGACCGAGGCGGGCGGCTATGCCTATCCGCGTTCGCAGACGCCTTGGCAGGAAATCCAGCGCGCCACTGTCGGCCAGATGGAAACCGGTGCGATCCTCGAAGGCGCCGAGAAGTATCAACGCATCGCGCAGACGATGGGCCTACCGCGCGACAATCACTGAGGCGGACTTGCGCGCCGCTCGATCAGGGCGGTGCGCAGGCATTGGCAGACGATCTCGTCGCGCTGGTTGATCAGGCGGTGCGTGAAGGTGACGATGCCCGCGTTGGGGCGCGACTTGCTTGGTTTCAGCTCGGTCACCTCGGTCTCGCAGCGCATCGTGTCGCCGATGAACACGGGCTTCGGGTGTACCAGCTTATCGTAGCCGAGATTGGCGACAAGCGTGCCGAGCGTCGTCTCGCCGACCGACAGTCCGACCATCAGCGCGAAGGTGAAGGTGCCGTTGACGAGGATCCGGCCGAACTCGCTCGCCTTGGCCGCCTCGATATCGAGGTGGAGCGGCTGCGGGTTGTGCGTCATTGTCGAAAACAGGAGGTTGTCCGTCTCGGTCACCGTGCGGCGGATCTCGTGTTCGATCCGGTCGCCGATGCTCCAGTCGTCGAAATAGCGGCCGGCCATCAGTTATCCTTCTCGATGCGGACGAGCATGGTGCCCTCGGTCACCTGCCCGCCCTCGATTGCGTTCAGGTCCGCGACGATGCCGTCGAACGGCGCGGTCAGGGAGTGCTCCATCTTCATCGCCTCGAGCGTGACGAGCTTCTGGCCCTTGGTAACGGTGTCGCCGGCCGAAACGTCGACCGCGATGATCCGGCCGGGCATCGGCGACAGGATCGCCCCGTCCGCCGCTCCGCCCGCAGCGACACCCGACGCACGCCAAGGCTTGAGCTGCCAGGTCTGGCCGGCTTCGGAGATCAGGACGTCTTCGAACGCCGACGTAGTTCCGGCCTGTCCGTCAAGATCGACCTCGACCGGTTCGCCGTCCAGCAGGAATGTCGCGCTGCGGCGGGGCGCGGCATTGAGACGGAAGCCGGCGATCGGATCGGTGGAGACGAGCGCGCCCGCGGCTTCGCTCAACGCCTCTTCAGTCGGGTGCGTCGGCGGCATGAGCGCGTCGCCTTCGCGAGCGATCAGCCCGGTGTCGAGCGTGCCCGCCACGAAGTTGGGATGGTCGAGCGCCTCGACGAGGAACCCCGCGTTGGAGCGAACCGGCCAGACGACCGCGCCGTCGAGCGCATACGCCAGGGCTTCGCGCGCGGTCTCGCGGTCTTCACCCCAGGCGATCACCTTGGCGATCATCGGGTCGTAGAAGGGCGAGATTTCAGCGCCCTGCTCTACCCCGGTATCGACGCGGGCGGTGGTACCGAGATCGAAGCGTTCGAGCGTTCCGATCGACGGGAGGAATCCCTTAGCGGGATCCTCCGCATAGAGCCGCGCCTCCATCGCCCAGCCGTCGATCGCCAGTTCGTCCTGACGCTTGGGCAAGGGCTCGCCGGACGCGACGCGGAGTTGCCATTCGACGAGGTCCTGGCCGGTGATCTCTTCGGTCACCGGATGCTCGACCTGCAACCGCGTGTTCATCTCCATGAACCAGATGCGGTCTGCGCGAAGGCCTTCGCTGGCGTCGGCGATGAATTCGATGGTGCCGGCGCCGACGTAATCGACTGCCTTGGCGGCCTTGACCGCGGCGGCGCAGATCGCTTCGCGGGTGGTGGCGTCCATGCCGGGTGCTGGGGCTTCCTCGATCACCTTCTGGTGGCGGCGCTGGAGCGAGCAGTCGCGTTCGAACAGGTGGACGACGTTGCCGTGGCTGTCGCCGAAAACCTGCACCTCGATGTGGCGCGGCGAGAGGATGTATTTCTCGATCAGCACGGCAGTGTTGCCGAACGAGGACGCCGCCTCGCGCTGGCACGAGACGAGCGCGTCGGCGAACTCCGCGGCCGTATCGACGCGGCGCATGCCCTTGCCGCCGCCGCCGGCGACCGCCTTGATGAGGACGGGGTAGCCGATCGCGTCGGCCTCTGCCTTCAGACGGTCGGGCGACTGGTCCTCACCGAGATAGCCCGGCGTAACAGGCACGCCCGCGGCGATCATGCGCTGTTTCGCGGCGTCCTTCAGGCCCATCGCGCGGATGCTGTCGGGGTTGGGGCCGACCCAGATCAGTCCGGCGTCGAGCACGGCCTGGGCGAAATCGGCGTTCTCCGACAGGAAGCCGTAGCCGGGGTGGATCGCCTCCGCGCCGGTGTCGAGCGCGGCGGCGATGATGCGGTCGCCGACGAGGTAGCTTTCGCGCGCCGGGGAAGCGCCGATGTGCACGGCTTCGTCGGCCTGGCGGACGTGGAGCGCGTTCGCGTCGGCGTCCGAATAGACCGCGATCGTGCGGATGCCGAGCGCCCTTGCAGTGCGGATGATGCGGCAGGCGATCTCGCCGCGATTGGCGATCAGGAGGGACTCGATCATCGGTTCAGCCGAGTGAAGTATAGAAAGTGTAGACGCCCACGCAATGTGCACTTCGCGTTCGAAACGGCGGCGCGGGGTCGGGTTTCGGCGGACGGAATCGGCTGTTTCAGCATGGCGATCCCGGCATAAGCCGATGCGGGCGGTGTAGGACAGGCCATGTCAGTTCGCGCAGCCAGTGGTGCGCTTCGACCAGGTGAGGTTGGCGATCTTCCAGCGGCCGGCTTCGCGGACCATGTCGAAATGGTCGGTGCCGCAATGCGACACCTTGCCGTCGATGGTGAAGACATAGGGCGACCAGACCATCGCGATGTCGCCGTCGATGTCGACCGCGGGATCGGTGAGGCGTTCGGCGTAGCGCTCGGAGCCTGGCTTGATCGATGCGGCGAACTCGGGCCAGCTGGTGCGGCGGATCGAGCGCGTGCCGTCTGGCTTTTCCTCGGCGACGGTGGCGCTGCCTTCGGGACGGACCTGGGCGAGGATCGCCTGCCCGTCGCGGGCGGCGAGCGCGGCGAAGAGCGCATCGATCGGGACCATGACGCCGGCCTCTTCGGTCATGGCCGCGGGCGGCAGGCCAGTGCCTTTGACGATCGGCTGGACCGGGGTGATCTGACCGGCGGCGAGGAGAAGTGACAGCAGGATCATCGGGTTACATCCTGAACACGCCGAACGCGGGGCGTTCGGGGATGGGAGCGTTGAGCGTCGCGGCAAAGGCCAGGCCCAGCACGTCGCGGGTCTGGGCGGGATCGATGATGCCGTCGTCCCAGAGGCGCGCGGTGGCGTACCAGGGGTTGCCCTCGTCCTCGTATTTCTGCCGGACGGGTGCCTTGAAGGCTTCGGTCTGCTCGGGCGTCCAGCCGTCCGCGTCGCGGTGGACGGTGGCGAGGACCGAGGCGGCCTGTTCGCCGCCCATCACGCTGATCCGGCTGTTGGGCCAGGTGAACAGGAAGCGGGGGGAATAGGCGCGGCCGCACATGCCGTAATTCCCCGCGCCGAAGCTGCCGCCGATCAGCACGGTGATCTTCGGGACGGTCGCGGTGGCCACGGCGGTGACGAGCTTTGCGCCGTGCTTGGCGATACCCTCCGCCTCGTATTTGCCGCCGACCATGAAGCCGGAGATGTTCTGGAGGAACAGCAGCGGGATACGGCGCTGGCAGGCGAGCTCGATGAAGTGCGCGCCTTTCTGTGCGCTTTCGCTGAACAGCACGCCGTTGTTGGCGAGGATCGCGACCGGGATGCCCCAGATATGCGCGAACCCGCAAACGAGCGAGGTGCCGTAGAGCGCCTTGAACTCGTGGAACTCGCTGCCGTCGACGAGACGCGCGATGACTTCGTGGACGTCGTAGGGCGCGCGGACGTCGCTCGGGACTATGCCGTACAGTTCTTCGGGGGCGAACTTCGGGGGCCTGGGCTGCTGGAGGTTCACCGCGGTCTGCGCCTGCGGTTGCAGCGTCGAGACGATGTCGCGGACGATCGTCAGCGCGTGCTCGTCGTTCTCGGCGACGTGATCGACCACGCCCGAGCGGCGGCCGTGCGTGTCGGCGCCGCCCAGTTCCTCGGCCGAGATGACCTCACCGGTCGCGGCCTTTACGAGGGGCGGGCCGGCGAGGAAGATCGTCCCCTGCCCGCGGACGATGATCGTCTCGTCGGACATTGCGGGGACGTACGCGCCGCCCGCGGTGCAACTCCCCATGACGCAGGCGATCTGCGGGATGCCGAGCGCGGACATCTGCGCCTGATTGAAGAAGATGCGGCCGAAGTGATCGCGGTCGGGGAAGACCTCCGCCTGGTGCGGCAGGTTCGCGCCGCCGCTGTCGACGAGGTAGATGCAGGGGAGGCGATTCTCCTGCGCGATTTCCTGCGCACGGAGGTGTTTCTTGACGGTGAGCGGGTAGTAGGTGCCGCCCTTCACGGTCGCGTCGTTGCAGACGATCATGCACTGGCGGCCGGACACGCGGCCGATGCCGATGATCAGGCCGGCGCCGGGGACTTCGTTATCGTAGAGGCCATTGGCGACGAGTTGGCCGATTTCGAGGAACGGCGAGCCGGGGTCGAGGAGGCGTTCGACGCGATCGCGCGGGAGGAGTTTGCCGCGCGAGGTGTGGCGCTCGCGGGACTTGGCGTTGCCGCCTAGCGCTGTGCGGGCGACGTCCTCGCGAAGGGTTTCGGCCAGGGCGCGGTTGTGGGTGGCGTTCGCGCGGAAGGTTTCGCTGTCGGGGGACAGCGCGGAGGTGAGGACGGGGGCGGTCATGCCAATCCTCCCCGGCACGGGGAGGGGGACCGTTCGTCCGCTTGGGCGAAGGGTGGAGGGGGGTTTCCGCCGGCGTTACGTGCGGGGTGAGCCCCCTCCACCGCTACGCGGTCCCCCTCCCCGTGCCGGGGAGGATTTGCGGGGGCCATTACTGTGCCACCTTGAGGGCGGCTCCGATGAGTTCTCTGCCGATCAGCATGCGGCGAATCTCGTTCGTCCCCGCGCCGATGTCGAGCAACTTTGCATCCCGCATGAACCGCTCGACCGGCCAGTCCTTGGTGTACCCTGCCCCACCCAGCGCCTGGATCGACTCGAGCGACACCTTCACCGCGCTCTCGCTCGCCAGCAGGATGGCGCCGGCCGCGTCGAACCGAGTGGTCTTGCCCGCATCGCACGATTTCGCCACCGCATAGACGTACGCGCGCGCCGAACTCAGCGCGACGTACATGTCGGCAACCTTCGCCTGGATCAGCTGGAACTGGCCGATCGCCGTCCCGAACTGCTTCCGCTCGCGCACATACGGGATCACGACATCGAGGCACGCCTGCATGATGCCGAGCTGGATCCCGGCCAGCACCGCGCGCTCATAGTCGAGACCCGACATCAGCACGCCGACGCCGCCATTCTCGGGACCCATGACGTTCTCGAACGGCACTTCGCAATCGGTGAAGACGAGTTCGGCGGTGGGCGAGCCGCGCATACCCATCTTGTCGATCTTCTGGCCGATCGCGAAGCCCGGCATGTCCTTCTCGATCAGGAACGCGGTGATCCCGCGCGAGCCCTCGCCGGTCTTCGCATAGACGACCAGCGTGTCGGCATAGGCCGCGTTGGTGATCCAGAACTTCGTGCCGTTGAGGACGTAGCCGGTGTCTGTCTTTACCGCCTTGAGCTTCATCGAGACGACGTCGGAGCCGGCGCCCGCCTCGGACATGGCGAGGCTGCCGACATGCTCGCCCGACACGAGCTTGGGGAGATACTTGGCCTTCTGCTCGGGATTGCCCCAGCGGCGGATCTGGTTGACGCACAGGTTTGAGTGCGCGCCGTAGCTCAAGCCGATCGACGCGGACGCGCGCGACACTTCCTCGACGGCGACGACGTGCTCGAGATAGCCGAGGCCTAAGCCGCCAAACTCTTCCTCGACGGTGATGCCGTGCAGCCCGAGCTCGCCCATCGCCGGCCACAGCTCGCGCGGGAACCAGTCGTCGGCGTCGATCTTCGCGGCCAAGGGCGCGATCTTGTCGGTGGCGAAGCGGTGCGTGCTCTCACGGATCATGTCAGCGGATTCGCCGAGCGCGAAATCGAAATCGGGTATCATGCAGCCTCTCCAGACCTTGTGTTGCCGGCATGATACTCGGTCGCGGTCCCCGAGAGAAATTGATACGACCGAACACATGCGATAGATCGTGTCTATGATCGAACGCTATGTGTTGCGCTATTTCCTGGCGGTCGTGGACCAGGGCAATTTCACGCGCGCCGCCGCGCAATGCCGGATCTCGCAGCCGACGCTGTCGGTCGGCATCGCCAAGCTGGAGGCGTCGCTCGGGCAGACGTTGTTCCTCCGAACCAACCGGCGGATCGAACTCACGCCCTCGGGCACGCGGTTCGCGGTGCATGCGCGTCGGATCGAAGCCGAGTTCGCTGCCGCCGAGCGGGATTTGCAGGACACGGCTCCGACCAAGCTCGTCCGCCTCGGGATCGCGACGACATTGCCGCCGTCCTGGATCGCGGCCGCGCTGGGCCGGGCGCGACGGGCCTCCACCACTGAACGCCTCGAAGTTGTTGAGGGACGGAGCAGCGAACTTGTCGCGTTGCTCGATCGCGGGCGGATCGACGTGATGCTCGGCGCGATCGGCGACGATGCGCGTGGTCGCGTGATCTTCGAGGAGGGATTCGCGGTCGCGGTGGCGAACGACCACCGACTGGCCGGACGCGCCACACTCGCGGTCGCCGACGTCGCCGAGGAAACGATGATCGTCCGCCGCCACTGCGAAGCGCTGGCCGAGACGAGCCGCTTCTTCACCGCGCGCGGCGTGCGCCCGTTCATGGCCGCCCGCACCGTCAGCGACGACCGCGCGCTGACCTATGTCCGCGCAGGACTGGGTATGACGGTCATGCCGTTGAGCTTTGCCAGCGAGGGCATCGCGATGATTCGGTTGACGGGCTTCGATCCGACGCGGCGCGTAGGCGTGCTGGTGGCGAACGATTCCGCCTCGCGCATCGAAGGAAGCATGATGGTCGCGGCGATCGAGGAGACGTTCAGGGACCTGTACGCGGCGCGAGCCGGTGCCGACGATCTCGACTGACGCATGTAAAAAGCTGTCCCGGCGGACCGGTCATCAACGGAAATGGTGGAGCCGAGGGGGATCGAACCCCTGACCTTTCGCATGCCATGCGAACGCTCTCCCAGCTGAGCTACGGCCCCATTCCCGTTGGGAGGCGGGTCACTAACCGGACCCGCCCGGGTTGGCAAGCGGCGTAAATGCCGCCTGCCAAATTTATTCCACGCGTCGCTTGTAGATCAGCGCTCGTGCTCGTCCTGCGGCGTCTCGACGCCGAGGTCGTCGTCGCCGCCGAGATCGACTTCGTCGTCCGCCGACGGCTCTTCGTCCTCGCCGGTGATCGAGGCGATGTCCTCTTCCTCGTCACCCTCGAGATCCGCGTCGGGCTTCTTGGTGTCTGGCTTGGCGACCTCGAACGGCAGCGGCTGCTTCGACTTCAGGATAGGTTCGGGCTCCCACGCATACCCGCATTCGATGCAGGTCACGGGGTCGGCTTTTGCGAGGTCGTAGAAACGCGTCGCGCATTTCGGGCACGAACGCTTCGTGCCCCATTCCGGCTTGATCATGCCGATAGAACCTTTCGGATGAATGGATTGCGGGGGGATACCCTCGCAAAGTGGGCGCGCCTTGCCATAGCGCAAGGCCACTGTCAAAAGCCCGGCCCCATGGCACACCCCCTCCCCACTTCGATGGACGTCGTCGCGCGCGGCCCTTTGACCGGTTCGATCGCGGTCCCCGGCGACAAGTCGATCAGCCACCGCGCGCTGATGTTCGCGAGCCTGGCGGTCGGCACCAGTCGGATCGAAGGGCTGCTGGAGGGCGAGGACGTGCTCGCCACCGCGGCTGCGATGCGCGCGATGGGGGCGACGATCGAGCGTGGCGAGGACGGGATCTGGACGGTCGACGGCGTCGGCGTCGGCGGATTGCTCCAGCCCGGGACTGCGCTGGAGATGGGCAATTCTGGCACGTCGACGCGGCTGCTGATGGGGCTAGTGTCGAGCCATCCGATCACCTGCACCTTCACTGGCGACGCTTCGCTGTCGGGGCGACCGATGGGACGCGTGATCGAGCCGCTGTCGCAGATGGGGGCGGACATCACGTCTTCGCCCGGTGGGCGGCTGCCGTTGATGGTGCGCGGGATCTGCCCGGCGGTGCCGATCGAGTACACGCTGCCAGTCGCGTCGGCACAGGTGAAGTCGGCGATTTTGCTGGCGGGGCTCAACACGCCGGGGATCACGCGGGTCATCGAGCCGGTCGCGACGCGCGATCATAGCGAGCGGATGCTGACGGGGTTCGGCGCGAAGCTGACCGTCGAGGAGACGAACCGGGGCCGCGTTATCTCGATCACCGGCGAAGCGGAGCTGAAGCCGCAGGATATCGTCGTGCCGGGCGATCCGTCGTCGTCGGCGTTCTGGCTGGTCGCGGCGTCGATCGTGCCGGGGTCGGATATCGTCGTGCGCAATGTCGGGCTGAACCCTACGCGGATCGGGATCGTCACGGCGTTGCGGATGATGGGCGCGGATATTACCGAGCTCGACCCGCGCACCGTCGGTGGCGAGCCGGTCGCGGATCTGCGCGTGCGGCATGCGCCGCTGACCGCGATCGAAGTGCCGGCCGATCTCGCGCCGAGCATGATCGATGAATATCCGGTGCTTTTCGTCGCCGCCGCCTTCGCGGCCGGCACGACCGTCGCGCGCGGCGCGCATGAGTTGCGCGTGAAGGAATCGGACCGGGTCACGACGATGCGGGTCGCGCTCGAAGCCTGCGGCGTGGCTTGCGAAGAGTATGAGGACGGCATGGCGATCACCGGGTCGGGCGGCGCGGCGATTCGCGGTGGCGCTCGGGTGGCCTCGAAACTCGACCACCGCATCGCAATGAGCATGGTCGTGGCTGGACTTGGCGCCGTTCAGCCCGTCACGATCGATGATGTATCGCCGGTGGCGACGAGCTATCCCGTGTTCTTCCGGTCGCTCGATGCGCTTACCGGCCGGGGGAATTAAGATGATCATCGCAGTCGACGGTCCGGCGGCATCGGGCAAGGGCACGATCGCGCGTGCCTTGGCCAAGCATTACAAGCTGCCGTATCTCGATACCGGGCTGTTGTACCGTGCAGTCGCGTTGAGCGTGGCGCGGATGGGGCTCGATCCGGAGACCGAGGCGGACGCGGTCGCGGCGTGCGATTTCAGCGATGCGCTGCTCAGCGATCCGGCGTTGCGCGACGACGATATCGGCGCGCTGGCGTCGGTGGTGTCGGCGCATCCGCTGGTGCGTGCGGCGTTGCTGCACCGGCAGAAGCGGTTTGCGGCGCAGGAGGGTGGTGCGATTTTGGATGGGCGCGATATCGGCACGGTGATCGCGCCGGATGCGGATGCGAAGCTGTTCGTGAAGGCGACGCCGAATATTCGGGCGCAGCGGCGGCATGCGGAGTTGCAGGCTCGGGGTGGGACTGCGAGCAAGGATCGGGTTCTGGCGGATATTCGGGCCCGGGATGCTCGGGATAGCGGGCGGTCGACCGCGCCGCTGGTGATGGCGGCGGATGCTGCTTTGCTGGATACTAGTTTTCTGTCGATCGAGGCTTCGGTGCAAAGGGCTGTTGCGTTGGTTGAGGCGCAGCGGGCGAAGAAGGTTTCGGTCTAAGCCTTCCGCCGTCCAAAAAAGCTGCGCCACCCCGGCGGAGGCCGGGGCCCAGTTGGGGGGCGTTGCTAACTGAGGGCAGCACTAAGTTACTGCGACCTTTCCAACTGGGCCCCGGCCTTCGCCGGGGTGGTTGCCCTGTTGGGGTAAGCCAACGTGAACCAATACTGTCTCCCCGCGAAGGCGGGGACCCAGACTGGGCTCCCGCCTTGGCGGGAGAACAAGGAAGAGGGGCGCCGCCCGTTATGCCCCCAGCTCCGCCGCGCACAGCAACTTGACTCACGCTACCCTAAGACGTGACCCACGCTCCCCTAAAGCGCAGTAACCAGCGCCACCGCCCCGAACACCACCCCCGGCGCATTCGCCACGACGATCGGCCAGTCCCGCTTGTCCTTCAAAAACCCATACCCCACCCACAACGCGCAATTCACCATCGTCGCGAACGGCTGGACCACCGATCCCTTCTGACCCGCAAGGTTCAGCATGATCTGGTCGATGTACGACAGGTACATCACGATCGCCGTCACGGTGGCGACCCAGCCCAGCACGAGAATGCCGCGTTCGTTCAAATCTTCGCTCCTGTTGTGAGCGGCCCCTAACGAAGCAGCGGCGAACTTGCTCCGAGACGGGGTTTCGGCTATACGGAGCCGTCCGGCGAGCGATGCTCGTGGAGGAAGGCGCGGAGACCCTCGAGTCTCACGCGCCGTTTTCGCATTCAGCGTCTACGTCCTCCGCAGCCTTCGTGCCGTCCGGATGCTGCGCCGGCGTTCGGTCGTCGCGGCAACGAAGGCCAAGACCAGCGGACCCAACCGCTTGGCCGGAAACAGACTAGGATTACTGAATTCTATGGCAACCCAGGTAATGCCGACCCGCGACGATTTCGCGGCGATGCTGAACGAAACGCTCGGCGACGCCGACAGCTTCGAGGGCCGCGTGGTGCATGGCACCGTGACCGGCATCGAGAACGACATGGCCGTCATCGACGTCGGTCTGAAGTCGGAAGGCCGCGTGCCGCTTCGCGAATTCGCAGCGCCGGGCCAGAAGGCTGACCTCAAGGTCGGCGACGAAGTCGAAGTCTATGTCGACCGCGTCGAGAACGTCCACGGCGAAGCGATGCTCAGCCGCGATCGCGCCCGTCGCGAAGCCGCATGGGACAAGCTGGAAACCGAATTCTCCAAGACGACCCGCGTCGAAGGCGTCATCTTCGGCCGCGTGAAGGGTGGCTTCACCGTCGACCTGAACGGCGCCGTCGCCTTCCTGCCCGGCTCGCAGGTCGATATCCGCCCCGTGCGCGATGTCACCCCGCTGATGGATATCCCCCAGCCGTTCCAGATCCTGAAGATGGACCGCAAGCGCGGCAACATCGTCGTATCGCGTCGCGCCGTTCTCGAAGAGACGCGCGCAGAGCAGCGTTCGGGCCTGATCCTCAGCCTGGCCGAGGGCCAGATCATCGACGGCGTCGTCAAGAACATCACCGATTACGGTGCGTTCGTTGACCTCGGCGGCATCGATGGCCTGCTGCATGTCACCGATCTCAGCTACAAGCGCGTCGGTCACCCGAGCGAAGTTCTGAACATCGGCGACACCGTCAAGGTGCAGATCATCCGCATCAACAAGGACACCCAGCGCATCAGCCTCGGCATGAAGCAGCTGGAGAGCGATCCCTGGGATGGCGCGATGGTCAAGTACCCGGTCGGCGCGAAGCTCACCGGCCGCGTCACGAACATCACCGAATATGGTGCGTTCGTCGAGCTGGAAGCGGGCATCGAAGGCCTCGTCCACGTGTCGGAAATGTCCTGGACCAAGAAGAACGTCCATCCGGGCAAGATCGTGTCGACCTCGCAGGAAGTCGACGTCATGGTCCTCGAAGTCGATTCCGAGAAGCGTCGTATCTCGCTCGGCCTCAAGCAGGCTCAGGCCAATCCTTGGGAGGCATTCGCTGCCGCTCATCCGATCGGTTCGACCGTCGAAGGCGAAGTCAAGAACGCGACCGAGTTCGGTCTGTTCATCGGCCTCGACAACGACGTCGACGGCATGGTCCACATGTCCGACATCGCATGGGGTGTTTCGGGCGAGGACGCGCTCAACCTGCATCGCAAGGGTGAGACCGTCGAGGCCGTCGTGCTCGACATCGACGCCGAGAAGGAGCGTATCTCGCTCGGCATGAAGCAGCTCGAGCGTGGCGGGCCTTCGGCCGGCGGCATCGCAGCAGCAGGCGACAAGCTGAACAAGAACGCGATCGTCACCGTGACCGTTCTCGAAGTCCGCGACGCGGGCCTCGAAGTGCAGCAGGGCGACGATGGCGCGACCGGCTTCATCAAGCGCACGGATCTGGGTCGCGATCGCGACGAGCAGCGTCCGGAGCGTTTCCAGGTCGGCCAGAAGTTCGACGCGATGGTCACTGGCTTCGATCGTTCGAAGAAGCCGACCTTCTCGATCAAGGCCATGCAGATCTCGGAAGAGAAGCAGGCTGTCGCTCAGTATGGTTCGTCGGACTCCGGCGCGACCCTCGGCAACATCCTGGGCGAGGCTCTCAAGGCTCGTACGGACGCCGAGAAGAAGTAAGTGTTAAGAAAAGCCTAACGGCTTATCGATGAAAACGCCCGGCATGTCTCGAACATGTCGGGCTTTTTATTGTCAGATCCACTTTGGTTTTTGACTGTTCGGTAATAAGTGCTAATGCCTCGCAGGTTGACCTGTATCAATCTGTACGCGTTTTTTTAGATGGGCGGGGGCTCGAATGATCCGATCTGAACTGGTCCTTAAGATCGCCGAGGCGCATCCGGACCTACAGCCTAACGAAGTGGAGCTGATCGTCAGCACCTTCTTCGACGAGATATCCAAGCGACTGGCCGCCGACGGTCGAGTCGAACTGCGCGGTTTCGGTGCATTCTCCACGCGTGCGCGCGATGCACGGACCGGCCGCAACCCGCGTACCGGCGAAGTCGTCGAGGTCGAGGCCAAGCGCGTGCCCTATTTCAAGCCAGGCAAGGAGATGCGCTCACGCCTGAACGTGTGAGCGCTACCAGCTGATGCTGGCCTGCGCGCCTGACGCACAGGAATATGCCGGCGATCAAGCAAGATGGGTTGACCCTGCGCCCGACCTCGTCTTGTTGGGCGCGTGTGCGGACGTGGCGAAACCGGTAGACGCAGGAGACTTAAAATCTCCCTCCCTAGGAGTGCGGGTTCGAGTCCCGCCGTCCGCACCAACCATCTTGCCTCGCTAATGTCGGCCTTCCGCGCTCGCAGCTCTCGGATACCGTTGACGGTTGGCCTGATCGCCGGATGCGTCGCGCTCGCCGCGTGCGATCGGCGGCCGGATACCGGCGCGGTGGTCGTCAGTGCGATTGGCGGGGTCCCGCATGTCGCCGATGCCAGCCGCGTCGCACTCGACACCCCTGCCCGCCTGCTGATGGACTCGACCGCGCAGGGGCTGGTTCGGTTCGATGCCGCGGGGCAGATCGAGCCGGGGATCGCCGAGCGCTGGATCGTGATCGACGGCGGGATGAGCTACATCTTCCGCCTGCGCGAGGGCGACTGGGGCGATGGTACGCCCGTCACCGCCGAACAGGTGGTGACGATGCTCCGACGACAGATTGGCGGCCCCGATACCGCTCGGGCAGCGGCGGGCGCGCGCAATCCGCTCGCGCCGTTCCTCACCGCGATCGATGAGATCGTCGTGATGACCCCGCAGGTGATCGAGGTGCGGCTGTCGCGGCCCCGCCCCGACTTGCTCAAGCTGTTCGCGCAACCCGAACTTGCGTTGCTGCGACTGCGTCCGACCGGCGGGACCGGCCCGTTCCGCGTGGCGCATCGCGGTCGTGCACCGTTGCTGCGCCCGGCATTCGATCCCGGCCAAGCCGATCCCGACGACCAGCGCGAGGCAAAGCCGCAAGAGGACGTCCGGCTGATCGGCGAGCGTGCGGCGCGCGCGATCGCGCGGTTCGCCAATCGCGACTCCGATTTGGTGAGCGGGGGCAGCTTCGTCGACTGGCCGTTGCTGGCGGTGACCAGTATCGCGCCGGCGAACATCCGCGTCGATCCGGCGGTCGGGCTATTCGGACTGGCGATCGTCCGGCGCGACGGGTTCCTGGCCGATGCCGCCAACCGCGCCGCCGTGTCGCAGGCGATCGACCGGTCGGCGGTGACCGCGGCGGTCGCGCCGAACTGGGACCCGGCGGACCGCATCCTGCCGGATATCCTTGATTCAGCCTCGCTGCCGCAGGTGCCGGCGTGGACGCTGCTGACGCAGGACGAACGTCGCGCCGCCGCGCGTCAGCGGGTCGCAGGCTGGAAGCAGCAGACTCCGGGTCCGATCGAGCTGCGGGTCGCGCTGCCCACCGGGCCGGGGGCGACGTTGCTGTATGCGCAGGTCGCGGCGTCGCTGATGGCGATCGGTATCGTCCCCCGGCGAGTCGGGATCGACGACGCCGCCGAGCTGAAGCTGGTTGACGCGGTAGCGCCCTACGACAGCGCGCGCTGGTATCTGGCGGCGGCCTGCGTCGCGTGCGGCGACGCGGCACGGTCGGCACTGGAAGCGGCACGCGAGGCGCCGACTCTCGCCGAACGCGGCGCGAGGATCGCCGCCGCCGATGCCGCGATGAACGAAGACGTGGCGTTCATCCCGCTGGCGCGGCCCTTGCGCTGGTCGCTGGTCTCCCCACGCCTCCGCCAATGGCAGGCGAACACCCGCGCGTGGCACCCGTTGAACCGGTTGCGCGCCGATACCAACTAGGGCCGATGAACCCGCGCACCACCCGCATCGCCCCCGGCGAAATCTTCCAGACGCTGCCGCTCGGCAAGGACGCGCTGTCGGTGCGCCGACGCGTCGAGGCGATGGAGCGCGTGATGGAGGGGTTGTTCGTCATCCCCGGTACCAACCGCAAGGTCGGCATGGACGTGGTGCTCGACATCATCCCGTTCGCCGGCAGCACGATCGCAGCGGCGGTCGGCGCGTGGATGGCGTGGGAAGCGCGCAACATCGGCATGTCGAAGATCCAGATGGCGCGGATGTTCGGCAATGTCGGGATCGACTGGGCGTTCGGGATGATCCCGTTCGTCGGCGCGATCCCGGATTTCTTCTTCCGCTCGAACACGCGCAACCTGCGGATCATCAAGCGCCATCTCGACAAGCATTATCCGTCGACGACGACGCTTCAGGGATAACCGGCCACACAACAGTCAGTCCCGCGTAGGCGGGAAGCCATACTGGCTAGCCTTCCAAATGATCTCGAATGTTAGCCAATATGGATCCCCGCCTGCGCGGGGATGACTCGACGATGGGCGAGTTAAATTAGTCGTTACGGCCCGACATCCGCGTCGCGCGCCGCCGGCTTGTAGCTCGCACTCGTTCCAAGCCCCAGCGCGACCGCGACGCGGTCGTTCCAGCCATAGGGGTCGGCACGGATGACAGGCTCGCCCGCATCGTCGAACAGCACGGTCTGGTACAACAGCCGCACCGGTATTTCCTTCGGCAGTTTGACGAACGTCTCCTTGCCGGTCGCACGAGCGGCGTGCCACTGATCGGTCACGCCCTCGTCCTTCGCGAGCAACTCGGCGAACCCGAGCGCATCCTCGACGCGGACGCAGCCATGGCTACGCTGGCGCTGAATCTCGGCGAACAGCTGTTTCGCTGGCGTGTCGTGCAGGTAGATCGCGTGTTCGTTGGACATGTCGAACTTGACGAGGCCCAGCGAGTTCTTCGGCCCCGATTGCTGAACCAGCCAGCCATTCTTCCACGCAAGATTGTTGGCGCGCAAATACCCGGCACCCTTGCCCGCCATCTCCTTCTTCTCGACCGAGCGCGGCACCGTCCAGGTCGGATTGGCGACGAGGCGGAAGATCGGCGACCCGAGCTGCGGCGTTTCCTTGTCGGGTTCGCCGACCACCACCTTGCGGCTGTCGACCAGCTTGCCATCGCGCCAATAGCTCAGCCGTGCCGCCGCGAGATTGACGTCGATCCGCGTGGTGGGCGCATTGCGATCGAGCCAGCGGAGGCGCTCCATATTGACCGCGATCGCGCGCGCCCGGTCCGCGTCGGACAAATTGAGGATGCCGAGCGCCGCGCTGCCGATCATTCCGTCCGGCTTGATCCCGTAGTCCGCCTGCATCTTCTTGATCGCGAGGATCATCGCTGGGGTCAGGCGATCGCCCTGCGCGGCTGCCTTGTCGAGATAATCGAACGCTACGAGCTGGTGCGCGATCGCAGGCACGCGCGGATCGGCTTCGCCCGGCTTGATCGGCTTGCCCGTGTCGGGAATCGCGGACGCCGGCGTCTGCTCCCATTTCGGCGTCGCGAGATAGGCCTTGGACAGACGCGCATAATTCTCGTCCTGCGGTGCCAGCCCGGCGAGCCACTTGCCGACGTCGCCGGCCTGAAGCGCCGCGGCGAGGCCACGGCCGAGATCGACCTGCGGGCGCGGCACGGTGTAGACGTCGAACAACTTGGCCGGATCGGTCGCGCCCTGCGACAGCGCCTTGCCGTATGCGAGCGCTGCCTTGGTCAGAGCGTCGTCACCGGCACCGGGCTGCGCGCTCGCATCGAAGCTCATCCGGTCGAGGCCATGAGCGCCCCGCGCCGCGATCGCCTTGCGCAACTGCCCGGCAGTGGTGGTGGTCCACCCCGTCGGCGCAGCCGCAGGAGCCGCCGCCGCCGCGGGCTGCTGCGTGTTCGAGGCGGTCGTCGTCTTCACCTCGCAAGCCGAGAGTGCACACGTCATCGCCAGCAGCGATGCACCGATCAAACCAAGACGCACCAGCAATTCCCCCACAATCTGGACACACAACGCTCGGGTGCGGGTCTCCGCTCCACGACAGCGCTTCAGCGACGTAATTCTTCCACAAGATCGACCGCCCGTGCCTTTTGCATGGCGCGCGCCGTCATTCTGCAACCCGGATCGCGCCCGTCGCGTTATAGGGCCCACGCATGATCAAGGTCGCCAGCTACAATATTCACAAGGGCATCGGGCTCGACCGTCGGCGCAATCCCGAACGTGTGGTCGAAGTGCTGCGCGAGATCGATGCGGACGTGATCGCACTTCAGGAAGCGGACCGGCGCTTCGGGGCCAAGGCCTGCGTACTGCCGCATCACCTGCTGGAGGAGCATAGCGATTGGAAGCCGGTCGACTTCGGCCTGCGCGCGCTTAGCATGGGCTGGCACGGCAACGTCATCCTAGTCCGCAAGTCGGCACGGGTCGTCGACAGCGAACCGCTCCACCTCCCCTCGCTCGAACCACGCGGGGCAGTAATGGCCGACGTCCAGTTCGCGGGCGGCATGTTACGCGTGCTCGGCATGCATCTCGATCTGTCGGGGCTGTGGCGGCGCAAGCAGGCCGCCGCGATCATGAACCATGTCGATACCTGCGCGCAGGCGCATCCGACGGTGATGATGGGCGACCTCAACGAATGGAGCGCAGGCGCCGGGTGCCTGCGCGACTTCGGCCGCGACTATGCATTCGCCGAGACGGGGGCGAGCTTCCATTCGCGGCGCGCGGTCGCTCGGCTCGACCGGATCATGGTGTCGTCGGACTTGAACGTGGTCGAGTGCGGCGTGCATGCGAGCCCGGCGGCGCGGAAGGCCTCGGATCACCTGCCGATCTGGGCTATTCTGGAAACGAAAACGCCGACGAACCGAACCGGGGCCACCGGATAAACCCCGAGCGATACCGTCGGCATGAGGATGTAGAATGCGCGAGAAGGAACTGCGACTGGCGCTCGTCTGCTATGGCGGGATCAGCCTTGCGGTCTACATGCACGGCATCACCAAGGAGATCTGGCGCCTCGTCTGCGCCAGCCGCGCCTTCCACGACGGCGACACGCCGAAGGGCGGCAGCGAAGGCGTGTATCACGCGCTGCTCCAGGAGATCGAGGCGCATGGCGCGATCCGCGTCCGCGTGCTCGCCGACATCATCGCGGGCGCCAGCGCGGGGGGGATCAACGGCATCTTCTTGGCGCAGGCGATCGCGACCGGGCAGAGCCTCGACCCGCTCACCGACCTCTGGATGACATCGGCGGATGTCGAAGCGCTGATCGATACCGAGGCGGCGCCGAAATCGCGATTCTCGAAGGCGTGGGCGATGCCGCTCGCATGGATGGCGGCGGGGCGCAGCACCGACAAGGTCGACGCGCTCGACGATCCGACGCGGGAGGAGGTGCGCACCAAGCTGTCGCATTTCATCCGCTCGCGCTGGTTCGAGCCGCCGTTCGGGGGCAAGACCTTCACCAACCTGTTGCTCGATGCGTTCGACGCGATGGCGGCGAGCGAGCGCGGGCCGCGCCTGTTGCCGCCGGGCCAGCCGCTCGACCTGTTCGTGACCGTCACTGATTTCTCCGGGCACCCCGAGCGGTTGCAGCTCAATTCGCCGGCGGAAGTGGTCGAGACCGAACATCGACTGGTGGTCGACTTCACCGACAATGGCGGTGCGTGCGATACGCTCGCGCCGCCTGCGGAACTGGCGTTCGCGGCGCGCGCGACGTCGAGCTTTCCAGGCGCGTTCCCGCCGTTCACCGTCGCCGAACTGGACGGCGTGCTGAAGGATCGCGCGATCGACTGGCCGGAGCGCCCCGCGTTCCTCGCGCGCGTGCTGCCACGGCATACGGCCGCCAATGCAGCAGAAAGCGCGGTGCTGATCGACGGGTCGGTACTCGCCAACGCGCCGTTCCGCCCTGCTCTCGATGCACTCAAGGAACGCCCCGCTCGGCGCCAGATCGACCGACGCTTCATCTACATAGACCCCTCGCCCGACATCAAGCTGCGGCTGAACCGCGGTGGCGGGACGCCCGGCTTCTTCCAGACGATCATCGGCGCGATCAGCGACATTCCCCGCCAGCAACCGATCCGCGACAATCTGGAGGCGATCGCCGAACGTTCCGCGAGAATCGATCGGATGCGCGGCATCCTCACCGCAATCCGTCCCGAGGTGGAAGCCGATGTCGAATCGTTGTTTGGCCACACATTGTTCCTCGACCGGCCGACCGCGCCGCGGCTGATCGCGTGGCGGCGGCGTGCGCAAAAGGCGGCGGCGGCGAGCTCGGGCTATGGCTTCGTCGCGTACGGCCATCTGAAACGCAGCGCGGTGATCGAGACGCTGGCGCTGCTGTTGTTCGATGCCGGGGAGCACCACCGGCCGCGGCGACTGGCGCAGATCCGGGCGGCGATCGTCGCGCATGTCGCCGCCTCGGGGGCTGACCAGCTCGGTTCGGGCCATGCGGGTGGGGCCAGTGCCGCGTCGATTGCGTTCCTGCGGACCTTCGACATTGGCTTCCGTATTCGCCGGCTGCGGCTAATGGCGCGGCGCCTGTCGGAGGTCGAGACAGCCGCCGACGAGCCGGAACTGGGGCCGATGCGTGATGCGATCTACGAATCGCTGTCGCCGTATCTCGATCGGTTGCGCGCCGAAATGCATGCCGGGTTGCACGATGCGGTGCGGGCGATGCGCGGCGATGCGACCGCAGTGCTGGAGACGCTCGGTCGGACGTTCGACCTGGAGCGCCTCGACGCGGAGACCGATCAGCGGCTGGCGGAGGCGTTCGCCGCGCTCGCCAAGCCGACGCGGCGGACGCTGTTGCTGGCGTATCTCGGCTTTCCGTATTTCGACACCGCGACGCTGCCGCTGTTGCAGGGCGAAGGGCTGGACGAGTTCGATCCGATCAAGGTCGACCGGATCGCGCCCGACGATGCGACCTCGATCCGCTCGGGGGGTGCGGAGGCGACCTTGAAGGGGATCCAGTTCGGGACGTTCGGCGCGTTCTTCAGCCGTGCCTACCGCGAGAACGACTATCTGTGGGGCCGGCTGCACGGGTCGGAGCGGATGATCGACATCACCGTCTCGACGCTGCCGTCGACGGTCCGGATGAAGCCCGGCCGGGTGGCGGCGATCAAGCGCGCCGCGTTCCTCGCGATCCTCGACGAGGAGGAGCCACGGCTGACCGCGATCCTGCCGCTGATCGCGCAGTTGCGGACCGAAATCGGCTAAAGCTGGCCAAAAGGCGGATGTGGCGGTAGCTCTGCGCTTCCAACCGCGTTTCGGCGCGATCGGGGTATGATAAAGGGTCGCCGCATGCAGTTCCTGAAAATCCTGTTCTGGTGCCTGCTGGCGTTCATCGCCGCGGTCTTCACCATCAGCAACTGGAACGCCGTCCAGATCCAGCTCTGGGGCGGGCTGATCGCGGACGTGAACCTGCCGCTGCTGCTGTTCGTCACGTTCCTGATCGGGTTCGTGCCGACGATGCTCTACAATCATGCGATCCGGTGGCGGCTGCGCCAGCGGCTGTCGACGTGCGAGCGCGAGTTGCTGGACCTGCGCACGCCGCGGCCGGAGCCAGTGGCGTTCGTGCCTGCCGAGACGCCCGCAACGATCGCACCGACTGTTGTGCCGACCGCTACGCCGCCGGGGTCGCTCCTGTGAGCAACCGGATCTACGTCGCACTCGACACGCCCGACCTCGCCCGTGCCAAGACGATGGCGACACGCGTCCGCCACCATGTCGGCGGCATCAAGCTGGGGCTCGAATTCTTCTGCGCGCACGGCCAGTCCGGCGTGCATGCGATGGCGGAGCTCGGCCTGCCGATCTTCCTCGACCTGAAGCTGCACGACATTCCGAACACCGTGGCCAAGGCGGTGCAGGCCTTGGGCGCGCTGAAGCCGGCGATCCTGACCGTGCATGCGAGTGGCGGGCGGGCGATGCTGGAGGACGCGAAGGCTGCCGCCCCGCTCGGCACGAAGGTGATCGCGGTGACGATGCTGACCAGCCTCGACGCGACCGATCTCGCCGCGACCGGCGTCATTGGCAACGCGCACGACCAGGTTTCGCGGCTTACCGAGCTCGCCTGCGAGGCGGGGGTCGACGGGATCGTGTGTTCCGGCGCGGAGGTTGCGGCGGCGAAGGCAATCTGGCCCAAGGGCTTCTTCGTAGTGCCCGGCGTGCGCCTTCCCGACGGCCAGGTCGGCGACCAGAAGCGCGTCGTAACCCCGCGCCAGGCGATGGACGCCGGCGCCTCGATCCTAGTGGTCGGTCGCCCGATCACGCAGGCCGAAGACCCCGACACCGCCGCCCGCGCGATCGGCGCGACGCTTTAACCCCAGGCTTAACTTCATAATCCTCCCCCGCCAGGGGGAGGTGGCGCCGAAGGCGACGGAGGGGGAGGACACGGAACGTCGGTCATCCCTTCCCGCCCCCTCCGCCAGGCTGCGCCTGCCACCTCCCCCTTGCGGGGGAGGATCGTTAAACCTCCGCGATCCGTTTTAGGAACCCGAATGACCACCGCCAAGATCTGCGGCCTATCCACTCCCGCTACGCTCGACGCCGCGATCAAGTACGGGGCGAGCCATGTCGGGTTTGTGTTCTTCCCCCCCTCGCCGCGCCACGTGACGTTCGCGAAAGCCGCCGAACTCGCCGCCCGCGTACCGCGGCACGTCGCGAAGGTCGGCGTGTTCGTCGATCCCGAGGACGACATGCTCGAACAGGCGGTCGGCTCGGCGGCGCTCGACGTGCTGCAACTCCACAAGGTGTCTCCGCCACGCGTCGCCGCGATCCGCGCCAAGTTCGGGATCGAGACCTGGGTCGCGGTTGCGGTTCGCACGCGCGGCGATCTCGATGCGGCAAACGGGTTCGTCGGAGTCGCCGACCGTATCCTGTACGACGCGAAGACTCCGGACTCGGCGGCGCTGCCCGGCGGGATGGGCTTGCGGTTCGACTGGGACCTGCTCGACGGCTTCAGGCATCCGCTGCCCTGGGCGCTGTCGGGCGGGCTCGATCCGGCGAACGTGGCCGAGGCCATTCGTCGGACAGGGGCGGAACTGGTCGACGTGTCCTCAGGCGTGGAAAACGAACCGGGCACCAAGGACGAAGCAAAGATTGCGGCGTTCCTCAGGGCGGTCGCCGCCTAAGTTGTTCACCCGCGAAGGCGGGTGCCCAGACTGGATCCCCGTCTTCACGGGGATACAAGGGCTTGGCGCACCGTACCGAGGTGCTAAAGCGCTCCGCATGAACGCTCCAACCCTCGCCCCCAACTCTTACCGCGCCCAGCCCGACGAGCGCGGCCATTTCGGCGACTTCGGCGGCCGCTATGTCGCCGAGACGCTGATGCCGCTCGTCCTCGAACTCGACGAGGCGTACCGCGCCGCCAAGGCCGACCCCGCTTTCAAGGCGCAGTTCGACGATTTGCTCGAACATTATGTCGGCCGGCCGAGCCCGCTCTACTACGCCGAGCGCTTGACCGAAGCGCTCCGCGAGTCCGCCCCCGAAGGCATGGGCGCGCAAGTATGGTTCAAGCGCGACGAGCTGAACCACACCGGCGCGCACAAGATCAACAACTGCATCGGCCAGATCCTGCTCGCGATGCGAATGGGCAAGACGCGGATCATCGCCGAGACCGGCGCGGGCCAACACGGCGTCGCCACTGCCACGGTCTGCGCGCGGTTCGGCCTGCCCTGCGTGATCTACATGGGTGCCAAGGACGTCGAGCGTCAGGCGCCCAACGTGTTCCGCATGAAGCTGCTCGGCGCCGAAGTTCGCCCTGTGACATCGGGCGCGCACACGCTGAAGGACGCGATGAACGAAGGCATGCGCGACTGGGTCGCCAACGTCCACGACACCTTCTACATCATCGGCACCGCCGCCGGCCCGCATCCGTATCCCGAGATGGTCCGCGATTTCCAGAGCGTGATCGGCACCGAGGCGCGCGCGCAGATGCTCTCGCGCGTCGGTCGCCTGCCCGACATGCTGGTAGCGGCGATCGGTGGCGGCTCGAACGCGATCGGGTTGTTCCATCCGTTCCTCGACGATGCCGACGTGCAGATGCTTGGCGTCGAAGCGGCGGGTCATGGTCTCGACAAGCAGCACGCGGCGAGCCTTGCGGGCGGTTTCCCCGGCGTGCTCCACGGCAACAAGACGTATCTGTTGCAGGACGAGGACGGCCAGATCACCGAGGCGCATTCGATCTCGGCCGGGCTCGACTATCCCGGCATCGGCCCGGAGCATGCGTGGCTGCGTGATATCGGCCGCGTCCAGTATGACAGCGCAACCGACACCGAAGCGCTCGACGCCTTCCAGCTGTTGTGCCGGACCGAGGGCATCATCCCCGCGCTGGAGCCAAGCCACGCGATCGCGACCGTGACGAAGAAAGCGCGCGAAATGCGGCAGGACCAGATCATCCTCGCCAACCTCTGCGGCCGCGGCGACAAAGACATCTTCACCGTCGCCGAAGCGCTCGGGGTGGCGATATGATCGCGCTTCTGCTCCCCTCCCGCCTGCGGGAGGGGTCGGGGGAGGGCCTGTTCGCTCCTCAGGCCTCGGATGTGCGGCTATGTCAGCCCCTCCCCCAACCCCTCCCGCAAGCGGGAGGGGAGCTGTGAGCCGCCTCGCTGCCACTTTCGCGCGCACCGCCGCCGCTGGCCGCGCCGCGCTCGTTGCATTCGTTACCGCGGGTGATCCGACCACCGAGGCCACCGGCCCGATCCTCGACGCACTCGTCGCAGGCGGCGCGGATGCGATCGAGCTCGGCATGCCGTTCACCGATCCGATGGCCGACGGCCCAGCGATCCAGGCCGCCAACATCCGCAGCCTCGCGCAAGGGACCCGCACCGCAGACATCCTCGCCACCGCCACCGCGTTCCGCGCGCGGCATCCGGACGTTCCGCTGGTGCTGATGGGCTATGGCAACCCGATGCTCCGGCGCGGCGCGGACTGGTTCGCCGAGGCCGCTGCCAACGCCGGCGTCGACGGCGTGATCTGCGTCGACGTACCGCCCGAAGAGGACGATGCGCTCGGCCCACAGTTGCGTGCCGCCGGGATCGACCTGATCCGCCTTGCCACGCCGACAACCGACGCCGCGCGGCTGCCGACCGTGCTTGATGGCGCCAGCGGGTTCCTCTATTACGTCTCGGTCGCCGGCATCACCGGGCTCCAGCAAGCGCAGCAATCCTCGATCGAGGACGCCGTCGCTCGCCTCAAGGCGCAGACCGACATCCCGATCGCAGTCGGCTTCGGCATCCGCACCCCTGAGCAGGCGGCGAACGTCGCGCGCGTCGCGGACGGCGTCGTCGTCGGCTCGGCGATCGTCGAACTTGTCGCACAGCACGGTGCCGCAGCGGCCGAACCGGTCCGCGCCTATATCAAGTCTCTTGCCGACGCCGTCGCCTCGGCCCGAAAGGTTCCCGCATGAGCTGGCTCAACAGCGTCCGCAACGTCCTGCCCTTCGTCGCGAAGCGCGAGACGCCCGAGAATCTCTGGCACAAGTGCAAGGGCTGCGGGCAGATGGTCTTTACCAAGGAACTAGAGGACAATTTGTATGTCTGCCCGAAGTGCGATCACCACGACCGCATCGGGCCGAAGATCCGTTTTGCGCAGCTGTTCGACGAGGGCAGCTGTTCGGAACTGCCGGCACCGAAGGTCCCCGAGGATCCGCTCAAGTTTCGCGACCAGAAGCGCTACACCGATCGCCTCAAGGCCGCGCGGACCGACAACAGTGAGCAGGACGCGCTGATCAACGCACGCGGCGCGATCGACGGCCACCGCGTCGTCGTCGGCGTGCAGGATTTCGGCTTCATGGGTGGCTCGATGGGGCTTGCGGTCGGCGAAGCCTTCGTCCGCGGCGTCGAGGCGGCGATCGAGGATCGCGTGCCCTACGTCATCTTCACCGCGAGCGGCGGCGCGCGCATGCAGGAGGGCATCCTCAGCCTGATGCAGATGCCGCGCAGTACGGTCGCGATCCAGATGCTCCACGATGCCGGCCTGCCGTATATCGTCGTGCTCACCGACCCGACCTCGGGTGGCGTGATGGCGGCGTATGCGATGCTCGGCGACGTGCAGATCGCCGAGCCCAAGGCGACGCTGGCGTTTACCGGCCGCCGCGTGATCGAGAGCACGATCCGCGAGAAGCTGCCCGAGGATTTTCAGACGAGCGAATATTATCTGGAGCATGGGCTGATCGACATGGTGGTCCACCGTAAGGACCTGCGCGAGCAACTCGGCACGGTGATCGGGTATCTCAGCGCGCGCGAGGCCGCGTAACGCACTCCCTCTCCCCTCCGGGGAGAGGGTCGGGGTGAGGGGCAGCCCAGCAGCGCCGCGCCCCGGTACAGCCCCTCACCCCAGCCCTCTCCCCGGAGGGGAGAGGGAGCCAGAATGCCCGACCACGCCATTTCCTCGTCCCCCGCGGTACAAGCCCAGCTCGACCGATTGACCGCGCTGTCGCCCGGTGCGGACATCCTCGGCCTCGAACGCATCACTGCGCTACTTGCGCGCCTTGGCGACCCGCACCTCAACCTCCCCCCGGTGTTCCACGTCGCCGGCACCAACGGCAAGGGCTCGACCTGCGCGTTCCTGCGTGCCGCGATCGAGGCTGCCGGGCACAGCGTCCACGTCTATTCCTCGCCCCACCTCGTCCGCTTCAACGAACGCATTCGCCTCGCCGGGCAACTGATCGAAGACGACCTGCTCGCCGCCTTGCTGTCGGAAGTGCTCGACCACGCCTCCGACCTCCAGGCGAGCTTCTTCGAGGTCACCACCGCCGCCGCATTCCTCGCCTTCGCCCGCACACCCGCCGCCGCGACGATCGTCGAGGTCGGGCTTGGCGGCAGGCTCGATGCGACCAACGTCATTCCCAACCCGGTCGTCACCGGCATCGCAGCGCTCGGCATCGATCACCAGTCGTTCCTCGGCGACACGCTGCTGGAGATCGCCGGCGAGAAGGCGGGCATCGCCAAGCCCGGCGTGCCTTTGGTCACGATGGACTATCCAAAGGCCCTCCGCGCGAAGATCGCCGCGGTCGCCGATGCCGCCGGCGCGCCGGTGTTCGCCCGCGGCACCGCTTGGACCAGCGAGACAGCGCGATCGACCGTCCGCTACGAGGACACCGGCTTTTCGGTCGTCACCAACCGCCCCCGGCTCGTCGGCGCGCACCAATCTCGCAACCTAGCGCTCGCAGTCGCGATGCTCCGTCACCAAGGCGCGCTGCACGTTCCCGAAGCGGCGATGCGCGCCGCCGCCGACTGGGCGCACTGGCCCGCGCGGATGCAGCGATTGTCGGATGGCCCGCTGCTCGCGCGATTGCCCGAGGGCAGCGAGCTGTGGCTCGACGGCGCACACAATCCCAACGCCGCGCAACCGGTCGCGCGCGCGCTGCGGACGCTCGCCAAGGGCCGCCCGGTAACGCTGATCCTGGGCATGCTCGCGAACAAGGACGCGGACGCCGTGATCCGCATCCTGTCGCCATCGGTCGGCCACGTCATCGCCATCCCCGTCCCCGGCCACGCACACCACGCCCCCGAGGCCCTCGCGACGCTCGCACAATCGTTTGGGAAGACCGCTGGAACCGCCGCGACGCCCAGTGAAGCGCTAGGCTCGATCGCCGCACAAACCGACCAGCCGCAACTCGTGCTGATCGCCGGCTCGCTCTACCTCGCCGGTGAAGTGCTCGCCGCAAACGACCAACCGCCGGACTGAGTTCTTATTGCTATTGACTATCAATAACCAACAGGCGACTTTGTGGGCACCACCACGGAGTCGCGTGAATGACCGATACCCGCCCCAATTCGACCACCAACTCGACGGCCGCCTCGACACAGACCATCGCCAGCGCGACCTCGCTGCTGCCCCATGCGCTACCGCCTTGTGAAAACGCGCGAATCGCCTTGTTCGCGATGCGGCGGATGGGCGCGCACGGGCTCGCCGATGCCCGCGCTTCGCACACAATGTTCACTGCGTTCGGACAGGGCTTCCGTCGCCCGCTGGTGCTGCTGAGGGCGCTGATGGCCGACCTTGCCGGCACCTCGGCAGGCACGATCGCGATCGCCCCGTGCTGCTGCGCGCGGATGACGCCGGCGGAATCGGCGATGCTGTCGGTGCTCGCGCGCGTCGAGACCGCCCCCGAGACCGCACGCTATCTGATGGCCGACCTGCTCGGCGTCCGCCGCATCGACGGCGTGCTCGCCAGCGCCGCCGCGGTCGCCGCAGCCTTCGCCGACGAGGGTCGCCCGATCACGGTTTAGCGGTGGAAGCGTCCGGGGTTTCGTCCGCCCGCGCCCGGCGGACGCTCTCGACCACGAACCCTTGTCGCCACAAGATCCACAACAACACAAGGCCGGGGATCGCGACCACCATCGTCAGCATCCAGAACCCCGGCCACCCGAGCGTGGTGGCGGCATAGCCGGCAGGGGCTGCCAGCCACGTCCGCCCGACCGCCGCGAACGACGATAGCAACGCGAACTGGGTCGCGGTGTAGGCGAGGTTCGACAGCCCCGAGAGATACGTCACGAACACGGTCAGGCCGATCCCGCTGGTCACCTGCTCCGTCGCCACCGCGATCGTCAACCACGTGTTCGAATGGCCATGCCACGCCAAGATCACGAAGGTGAAGTTGCTCAGCATCATCAGCAGCCCCGACACGAACAGCGCGCGGCCGAGACCGAGCCACGCCATGAACGGCGCGCCAAGCGCGGTGCCGACGATCAGCCCCCAGAAGCCGACGAGCTTGTTGATCGCGATGAACTCGGTGTCACTGAACCCGAGCTCGACGATCATCGGGTTCAGCATCCCCTGCCCCATCGCGTCGCCGAGCTTGTAGATCAGCACGAACAGCAGGATCAGCACCGCGCCGCGCCGCTGGAAGAATTCGCGGAACGGGCCGATGATCGTGTCTTCGAGCCAGCGCCCGCCGGTCTCTTGCGGCTGCTTGGCCAGCACGCGATCGTGGAGGCCTCGCCCGGCCCAAAGAGCGGCAAGCGCGCCGGGGATGACGCAGAACGCGGTCAGGCCGTAGCCCAGCGCCCAGCCTAGCCCGAGGCCTTCGGACGAGGCGATCGCGATCGTGCCGACGCCTGCAGCCAGGTTGCCGAGACGGTAGCCGAACTGGTTGTTGGCGGTGCCGTGCGGGAGTTCGTCCTCGGGCAGGATCTCGATGCGATAGGCGTCGATGACGATGTCCTGGGTCGCGCCGAGGAACGCCGTGACGATCGCCCAAAATGCGAAGACGCCGAGATGCTCCTGCGGCGCGCTGAACCCGAGCATCCAGACCGATCCGAACAACAGCGCCTGGACCACGAACAGCCATGCGCGGCGCTGTCCAACCAGCCGCGTCAGGATCGGGATCTCGAACCGGTCGATGAACGGCGCCCACAGGAACTTCAGCGTGTACGGCGTGGTCAGACCGATCGCGAACCCGATCGTCTTTTTGTCGATACCGACCTTCGACAGCCAATAGCCCATCGTCCCGAGCAGCAAGGCCAGCGGAAAGCCGCTCGATATGCCGAGCAGCAGCGCGGCGATCGGCCTCGGCCGGAGGTATGGTGCGAGCGTTGCGAGAACGGAGCGGCGTTCGACGGGATCGGGGGCGACGGTATCGGTGGACATGCGCCGACCATAGCGCGCTGTCCGGGCGAGGGAAGACGTTAGCCGATCAGCGTCACGCCGGCCGCGGAAACAACGTGAAGCCCGACGGCACGCGCGTCGGCTTGCCGCCACCGAGCATCGCCTCGATCGCCTCGATCGCCGCGATCAGGTCGCGCGGCATATACGGCTTGGCCATGCAGCCGGAAGCGAGCGTCGTCGCCTCGACCGGGCAGCTTCCCGTCACGAACATCACCGGCACACCGCGCGCCTGCGCCGCGCGCGCGACGTCGATCCCGGAACCGTCCGCGAGGTTCACGTCGACCAGCACCAGATCGATCACCGTGTCGCTTGCCAGGATCGGCAAGGCTTCCGCGACCCGATCGATCGTCGCGACGATCGTGAACTTAGCATCGGTCAGGAAATATTCGGTGTCGAACGCGACCAGCGGTTCGTCCTCGACCACAAGGAGCCGGACAATCTGCCGCTTCTTCTTCCCGAACAACATTGCCGAAAGGCCCCCGGACGCGAACGAAAGGTCGTTACGCTCGTGAGTTCTAACGCACCGCCGCACGAACGGTCGCAAATATTTTCGCGCTGAGCGCCGATCCATAGTATCAGCCGCGCCATGACGACTTCAAAAGACGATAACCCGACTGCCAGCCCGTCGAACGACGCGCCCGCAACCTCCCCCGAAACGCCGGCCGCACCGATCAAGGGCGACCGTATCGCCAAGCTGCTCGCGCGCGCCGGGATCGCCTCGCGCCGCGATATCGAGCGGATGATCGCCGAGGGCCGCGTCGCGCTCAACGGCAGCATTCTCGACACGCCCGCAACCGTCCTGCGCAACCTCAACGGCGTGACGGTCGACGGCGACCCGGTCGAGGCTCCGAGTTCGGCTCGGCTGTTCCTGTATCACAAGCCGACCGGGCTGCTCGTCACCGAGAGTGATCCTGCAGGTCGCACGACGATCTACGACCGCCTGCCGCAGGATCTGCCGCGGCTGGTGCCGGTCGGGCGGCTCGATCTCAACACTGAAGGCCTGTTGCTGATGACCACCGATGGTGGCCTCAAGCGCCAGCTCGAACTGCCCGCGACCGGCGTCGAGCGTGCCTATCGTGCGCGTGCGTATGGCAATATCACGCAGCCGCAGCTCGAAGAACTGATCGAGGGTATCGAGATCGAGGGCGTGCGCTACGGCTCGATCAACGCGAATATCGAGCGGCGTACCGGCGCGAACGTCTGGATCGAGATGATCCTGACCGAGGGCAAGAACCGCGAAGTCCGCCGCGTGCTGGAGCATCTCGGGTTGCAGGTCTCGCGGTTGATCCGGACGCGCTATGGCCCGTTCGTGCTCGGCGATCTCGCACCGGGGCAGATCGGCGAAGTGCTGCAGCACGACGTCGTCGCGTTCCAGAAGGAACTCGCGAAGGGTCGACCCGAGGGTCCGGGCGCGCGCGCGAATATTGGGATCAGCGCGAGTGCTGGTGCTGGAGCCGGGATCGGCGCGCGGTCTAGCCAGCGGGGCAGCAATGCGCCGCGGCCTGCTGCGACGGCACGGCCGGCGCCGGGTGCGCGTCCGGTTTCGGGTGCGCGGCCTGCTGTTGGTGCGCGTACGCCGGTTCGCAGTCCGTATGCTGCACCTGCAAGCTCCGGCTTTTCGAGCGGCGCGGTACCGACCGATCGGCCTTCGCGACCGGCCCGTCCGGAGCGGATCCGTCCGACCGCAGCGATGCAGCGCGGCGACGTCAACGATCCCTGGGCGCGGCCCGATACGCGCAACGCCGCGCGGCCGACGGGAACGCATCATGCGCGGCCGACGAGTGGCGAGACGTCCAAGCCGTATGTGCGGCAGGAGCGTGCGGATCGCGGCGAGGAACTGAGCACGAGCCCCAAGATCAAGCATTTCCGCGCCGCCAAGCCACCGCGGGAGCGCGCTGCGCCGTCGCGCGTCGGTGCGGGCGCTACGGTGCAGCGTCAGGAGCAACCGCGGGGCTTCCGTCCGCAGACCGACGATACGCGGGGACGCAGCTCGCTCGACAAGCGCGCAGCGCGGAGTGCCAGCGGGCGTCCGGGTGCCGAGCCACGGCCGGTGCGATCGGAGAGTCCGGCGCGACCTGAACGCGGCAGTCGTCCTACCCCACCTGGGAAGGGTCCGTCGGGAGGGCGCGGTCATCCGCCCCGTGCACCACGTGGAGGGAAGCGCTGATGCGGATCATCGCAGGACTGTACCGCGGCCGTCAGATCGCCGCACCGAAGGGTGACACCACCCGTCCCACCGCGGACCGGATGCGCGAGACATTGTTCTCGATGCTGACCAGTCGCGTCGGAAGCTTTGAGGGATTGGCGGTTGCCGATCTGTTCGCAGGCTCGGGCGCGCTGGGGATCGAGGCACTCTCGCGCGGCGCGGCGACGTGCATGTTCGTCGAATCGGACAAGCTGGCGGTCGACGCGCTGAAGGCCAACCTCGCCAAGCTGGAGATCCGCGGTGACGTCCGCGCGACGTCGGTGATGGCGCTCGGGCCCGCGCCGGCGCCGCTCGACGTGATCCTGATGGACCCGCCGTACAGCACCGGTGCCGGACTGGTCGCGCTCGACAAGCTGTCGCGACTGGGTTGGGTCGGGCCGGCGACGTGGATCAGCCTGGAGACGGCGAAGGCCGAGGTCGTCGAACTCGCCGGCTTCGAGGTCGACGCCACGCGCGTGCACGGCAAGGCGCGGCTGACGCTCCTGCGGCCAGTGTCCGCGTAAAGGCATGCTCTCCCGCAAAGGCGGGAGAGCATTCTATTTGTCGGTCGTGCGGCCGAGGATTAGCAGTCCGCCAAGGCTCAACACACCCGCCGCCATCAGATACCCGCCGACCAGCCACAACCCATGCGGGGCCAACGCCTCCGCGACGATCGGCGCCAGCGCCCCGCCCAGCACGCCGCCAAGGTTGAACGTCATCGACACGCCGGTGTAGCGCACCCCCGCCGGAAACAGGCTCGGCAGCCACCCACCGAGCGGGCCATAGGCGAACCCCATCACGAACAGCGCCCCCGACAGCCACAGCCACACCGTGAACAGCGATCCCGAGCCGAGCATCGGTCCCATCAGCGCGCCGACGCCGATGCACCCTGCAAACCCGATCGCGAGCATCCGTGCTGCGGAATGCCGGTCCGCCAGCACACTGGCCACGATCACGCCGCCCGCAAGAAACCAGATCGCGACGAGTTCGACACCGAGGAACGCCTCGCGCGAATAGCCGAGCGTCTTCGTGCCGTAGCCAAGTGCGAAGGCGGTCGCGAGGTAGAACAGCGCGAAGCATGCGATCACCCCGAACGTGCCGGCCAGCGTCGCGCGGAGGTGCTGCGTGAGAAGCGTCGCGATCGGTACCTTGGGCAAGGCCTCGGTCGCTTCCGCCTCAAGGAACGCTGGCGTCTCGGTCAGCTTGAGCCGCACCCACAGGCCGAGCCCGACAAGGATCGCGCTGAGCAGGAACGGGATGCGCCAGCCCCAGGCGATGAACTGCGCTTCGTCGAGCACGAGTCCGATGATCAGGAACAGCCCGTTCGCGGCAAGGAAGCCCACCGGGGCACCGAGCGGCGGGAACATGCCCCAGGTGTTCTTGCGGTGCGGCGGCGCGTTCTCGACCGCCAGCAGCGCCGCCCCGCCCCATTCGCCGCCAAGCCCGAGCCCCTGCCCGAGGCGCATCAGGCACAGCAGCGCGGGCGCGATCCAGCCGACCTGCGCGTACGTCGGGAGGAAGGCGATGCCGACGGTCGATCCGCCCATCAGCAACAGCGATGCGACGAGGGTGGACTTGCGCCCGATCCGATCGCCGAAATGCCCGAACACGATCGCGCCGACTGGGCGCGCGACGAAGGCCAGGCCGAACGTCGCATAGCTCAGCAGCAACTGCGCCGAGGCGGACTGCCCGGAAAAGAACAGCGGCCCGAACACCAGCGCCGCGGCGGTCGCGTAGATGTAGAAATCGTAGAACTCGACCGCGGTGCCGACCAGGCTGGCGGCGAGGATGCGGCGGTGGGAGGCGAGCGTTGTCATGGACACGGTCTCGCCGCGGTCGTCCTCGGGGTCAACCGATTGCCACTGCTAATCCTACCCCGCCAGGGGGAGGTGGCGCGAAGCGACGGAGGGGGAGGAAACGCAACCGAGGTTAGCCTTTCCTCCCCCTCCGTCCGGCAAGCGCCAGCCACCTCCCCCTTGCGGGGGAGGATCAGACTGGGAGGACGATCCGCGCGACGAGGCCTGGGGCGTTGTCGGCTAGCTCGAAATGGCCGTCGTGGAGGCGCGCGACCGCTTCGATCAGGGCCATGCCGAGGCCAGCACCGGGCGTCGAGCGAGCGCTGTCGAGGCGGCCGAAGCGCTTCAGCGCCTGCGCACGATCGGAGGCGGCGATGCCAGGACCGCGGTCCTCGACCTGGATCGCGACGCCGTCGGTGCGGTGGACGATCCGCAGCGTGACTTCCCCGCCGCCAGCGCCGTGACGGAGCGCGTTGTCGATCAGGTTGGTGATCGCCTGGCTGATCAGCTCGCGGTGGAGCTTCATCGGCGGCGGGCGGTCGTCGATCGCGATCGTGAAGACGAGGCCGGCATCCTCCGCGACGGGCGCGTAGAGTTCGCCGATCTCCTCCAGCAGGTTCGCGGGCGAGACTTCGATGAAGCGATCGCGCGAGACCGAACCCGAGCGGCTGATCTCGATTACCATCGTCAGCATTCGCATCACCAGGTCGGTTTCGACCAGGAGGCCGCCCAGCGCCGCTTCCCGCGCGTCGGGATCGGCGATCAGCACCGCTTGCTCGGTCTTGGTCCGTAGACGCGCGAGCGGCGAGCGGAGGTCGTGTGCGAGGCTGTCGGTGACGATCCGCAGTTCGGCCATCACACCTTCGAGCTTGCCCAGCATGACGTTGAGGCGGGCAGCAAGACGGTCGAACGCATCGCCGCCCCCCGCGATCATGTCGACACGGCGAGAGAGATCGCCTTCGCCCGCCGCCTCGATCGCCTTGGCGATGCCGTCGAGCCGGCGGCTGACGTAGCGCGTGAGGACCAACCCTCCGACCACACCGAGCGCGAGCGACAGGAACACGGCGACCGCGAGCGCACGTTCGATTGCGCGTTCCTCCGCGGCGATCAGGTCGAGATTGCGGCCGGTCAGGAGCCAGTAGCTGCCGAGCGGATGGAGCGCGTACCCGGTCTCGCGCGCCGACCAGAGTTCGTCGGCGCCGAGTCGAGCGATCCGGAACTGCGTGACGCGAAGCGGGACCGCAAGCCGTTCAGGCGCGATGCCGACGACGGCCCTGCCCTTCGGGTCGACCACCGCGAGCACGAGCGAAACGTCGCCGGGGACGACTGCGCTGTCGATCGCCTGGCGGATCGCGGGAAGGCCGCCGTTACGCCAGACCGCGCGCAGGGCTTCCGATTGCTCGGTGGTCTCGCGCCGGATCGCGTCGATCGCGTCCGCGCTGGTGGTCTTCCAGACGAAGCCGACCAGCGCGAGATTGGAGATCAGCGCCAGCGCGATCGAGAGCAGCGCGATTCGGGCAGTTACCGAAAGGCGAATCACCCTTCGACGGCGAGTCGATAGCCTGCGCCGCGGACCGTGTGGAGGATCGGCGTCGGGAAGCCTTCCTCGAGCTTGCGGCGGAGACGACCGATATGGACGTCGACGACGTTCGAGCCCGGGTCGAAGTGATAGTTCCAGATCTTCTCGAGCATCATCGTGCGGGTGACGACCTGACCGGCATGGCGGGCGAGGAATTCGAGCAGGTTGAACTCGCGGGCGCCGAGCGGGATGGAGCGGCCGGCGCGAGAGACGGCGCGGGCGAGCAAGTCGATTTCGAGATCGCCGACGGAGAGCTTTGTCTTCTGCGGCTCGGTCGCGGCACGGTCGGAGCGGCGGAGCATGGCCTCAATCCGTGCTGAGAGTTCGGCGAACGAGAAGGGCTTGCACAGATAATCGTCGGCGCCTGCCTTGAGACCGTCGACCCGGTCGTCGACGGCGGCGAGTGCCGACAGGATCAGGACCGGCGTGGCGATGCCCGCGGCGCGAATCGCACTGACCATCGACAGCCCGTCGAGCCCCGGCAGCATGCGGTCCGCGATGATGAGGTCGAAGATGCCCTCGCTGGCGAGGAACAGGCCATCGCGGCCGTCCGCACATGCCTCGATTGCGTGGCCGGCCTCAGCCAGGCCCTTGGCAAGATAGGCGGATGTCGAGGCGTCGTCCTCGACGATCAGGATCTTGCGGCTCAACGCGGTATCACCTTCCCTGCCACCGATTTCGGTCACCATCTCCTGCCCTTATAAACGGAAAGGCCGGCGGAAAGAACCCTTCCCGCCGGCCCCCACGGTACCCCCGGGAGTGACGGGCACCGATCTCTGGAAACTCATGCGGCCGTTGCTGGCCACGTGGTCGTTCTAGGATCGGGCGGGGGTCAGGGCGATGACCGAGGGGTGACAATTTCGTCATGTTAATGGTTGTTCGATAAGGCACTTGATGACGCGAACACTATGCCCCCCGTCATCCCGGCGAACGCCGGGACCCATGGTTGCGGATTGGGTGGTGGTCACACGCCATCGCATGGTCCGTCGTATCCGTGGGTCCCGGCGTTCGCCGGGATGACGGAGGGGGCGCGCAAAGGCGTGAGCCCAGTTTGGGCTCACGCCTTTGCGGCGGAACATGCCTACTTCTTGTCGAGGATCGCAGCGATCGCCGCGCCGACATGCGCGATGTCAGCCATGCCGTCGACGCGGTAAACCAACCCCCGCGCGTCGTAGATCGGCAGGATCGGTGCCGTCTTCGCACGGTATTCGGCCATGCGGTTGTGGACCGTCTCGGCATTGTCGTCGGGACGGCGCTTGAACTCCGTCGAGCCGCAGACGTCGCATACGCCCGCGACGACCGGCTTCTTGTAGCGATCATGATAACCCGTACCGCACTTGGCACAAGTGTAGCGGCCGACGACGCGGTCGATCAGCGCGGCCTCGTCGACGCCCAACTCGATGACGTAGTCGAGCGTGCGGCCGCGATCGGCGAGCAGGCCGTCGAGCGCTTCCGCCTGCGCAGCTGTCCGCGGGTAGCCGTCGAAGATGACGCCGTTCGCACTGTCCGGCTGGTCGAGACGCTCACCGATGATGCCCGACACGATCTCGTCAGACACGAGACCGCCGGATTCCATCACGGACTTCGCCTGGAGGCCGACCGGCGTTCCGGCGGCGACCGCTGCGCGCAGCATGTCGCCGGTCGAAAGCTGCACCATGCCGCGCTCGCTGACGAGCGTGGCGGCTTGCGTGCCCTTGCCCGCGCCGGGCGGTCCAAGAAGGATGATATTCACGAAACGCACTCCCCTCGTTCGTGCAGGATTTTTACGGCGTTAGACCCGCAGCTTAACGAAGTCGATTGCCCTTGAGCTTCGCCTTCTTGATCAGGTCGCCATACTGGTGCGCCAACAGGTGCGACTGGATCTGCGTCACCGTGTCCATCGTCACATTGACGACGATCAACAGGCTCGTGCCACCGAGGTAGAACGGGATCTGCAACGCGGTCACCAGATATTCCGGCAACAGGCAGATAATCGTCAGATACGCCGCACCGATGACGGTGATGCGCGTCAGCACGTAATCGAAATAGTTCTCGGTGTTCTTGCCCGGGCGGATGCCGGGGATGAACCCGCCATTGCGCTTCAGGTTGTCGGCGGTTTCCTCGGGGTTGAAGACGACCGCGGTGTAGAAGAACGAGAAGAAGATGATGCCGGCGCCGTACAGCAGCATGTACACGGGCGAGCCGTGCTGAAGGTACTGGTTGAGGGTGATGATGAAGTCACCCCACTTCGACTCACCCGCGACGCGCTGTCCGGCGAACTGCGAGATCGTCAGCGGCATCAGCAGCAGCGACGAGGCGAAGATCGGCGGGATGACGCCGGCAGTGTTGATCTTCAGCGGCAGATGGCTGCGATCGGCCTGCATGCCGCGCTGCGTCTGGCGCTTGGGATACTGGATCAGGATGCGGCGCTGCGCGCGCTCCATGAAGCAGATGAAGAGAATCAGCACGACCACCGCGACGACGATGCCGATCAGTTTGATCGGATCGAGCGAACCCGAACGGCCGCCTTCGAGCAGGTTGACCAGCGTGACGGGGAGATGCGCGACAATGCCGGCCATGATGATCAGCGAGACACCGTTGCCGATACCGCGGCTGGTGATCTGCTCGCCGAGCCACATCAGGAACATCGTACCGCCGATCAGCGAGATCACCGCGGCGACGCGGAACATCATGCCGGGCTCGATGACCGCCTGGATGCCCTGTGCGGCGCCGAGCGTCTCAAGGCCGACGGCGATGAAATAGCCCTGCACCGCGGTCAGGCCCACGGTGCCGTAGCGGGTATACTGGTTGAGGCGCTTGCGGCCTGATTCGCCATCCTTCTTGATGGCGGCGAGCGTCGGCGACAGCGAGGTCGCGAGCTGCACCACGATCGAGGCGGTGATGTAGGGCATCACGCCGAGCGCGATCAGCGACATGCGGCTGAGCGAACCACCCGAGAAGGTGTTGAAGAAATCGAGCACGCCGCCTTGCGTCTGCTGCGAGAGCAGGCCGAGCGCGGTCGGGTCGACACCCGGCAGCGGGACATAGCTGAGCAGGCGGAAAATGATCAGCGCACCGATCGTGAACCACAACCGCTTCTTGAGGTCGGTCGCCTTCGCGAATTTCGAAAGGCTGATGCTTTGCGCCATCTGGTCGGCTGCGGATGCCATGCGTGTGATCGTCCTGGAAACAAAGAAGGCGGGATGCGTTGTGACCGCCCCCGCCGCTCATATAGGCGCACGGGCGCGCTTGTCTAATGGCTAGGTGCGCTAAGTGCCCACTCCGTTCGTCCTGAGTAGGCGCTGAGCTTGTCGAAGCGGCGTATCGAAGGACCCGCTCGCTTGGGGCAAATCCTTCGATACGGGTCTTCGGCTTCGCTCAGCCCCTACTCAGGACGAACGGGGATGAGGGCCGCCCCTACCCGTTCGTCGTGAGCGAAGTCGGAGGATAGTGCCCCGAAGGAGGTACACTTCGACTACGCGAAGGGCGAACGGAAGGGAGGAGCACTCCGGGCAAACAAAAAGGGGGCGGGTGCATCAGCACCCGCCCCCTTCAGTTCGGCTTAAGCCTTGAACGACGCCTTGTGCGCCGCACGCTCCTTGTACTTCACGCCCTTCTTGGCGGCAGCCTTCTCGGCTGCGGGGACGAAGTGGATCACCTCGACCTTGCCGCCGATCTTCTCGACCGCTTCGATCGCGCCCTTCGACGCGCCGTCGACGGTGAACGAGAGGACCGTGGTCAGCTCGCCCTTGGCGAGGAGGCGGACGCCGTCCTTGCCGCCGCGTGCCAGGCCCGCGGCCTTCAGCGCGTCGTGGTCGAGCGTGGCGTTCGCCTCGATCTTGCCGGCGTCGACCGCGAGCTGGATCGCGCCGAGGTTGACCTCTGCGAAGTCCTTGCGGAAGATGTTGTTGAAGCCGCGCTTAGGCAGACGCATATGCAGTGGCATCTGGCCGCCTTCGAAGCCGGCGATGGACACGCCCTCGCGGCTCTTCTGGCCCTTCTGGCCGCGGCCTGCGGTCTTGCCCTTGCCCGAGCCGATGCCGCGTCCGACGCGCATCTTGGACTTACGGGCACCTTCGTTATCGCGGAGTTCGTTGAGCTTCATGGTAATGCACTCGCTTTCGCTTGTTACGCGCTGGTTTGAAATCGCCGGGTTCGAATCCGGAAATAAGGAAGGGGGCCGTTAGCCCCCTTCCCGGTATTTGTCACTAGGTAGAGTGAAGGCTCAGCCTTCGACCGACACCATGTGCTGCACCTTACGGATCATGCCGCGGACCTCTGGGCTGTCTTCCAGCTCGCGGGTCTTGTGCATCTTGTTGAGACCGAGACCGATCAGCGTTGCGCGCTGATCCTTCTCGCGGCGGATCGGCGAACCGGTCTGCGTGATCTTGATGGTTGCCATGATCGCTTACTCCGTGATCGCAGCTGCATCGGCCTCGGCGGTCTTCGAACCACCATGGCCGAGCAGGTCGGCGATCTTCTTGCCGCGACGCTGTGCGACGGCCTTGGGCGAGGTCTGCTCGCCAAGGGCCTCGAACGTGGCGCGGATCATGTTGTAGGGGTTCGACGTGCCGACCGACTTGGTCACAACGTCCGCAACGCCCAGCGATTCGAAGACTGCGCGCATCGGGCCACCGGCGATGATGCCCGTACCCTGAGGCGCCGACCGCAGCGTGACCTTGCCGGCACCGAAGTGACCGTTGCCGTCATGATGCAGCGTGCGACCGTCCTTCAACGGAACGCGAACCATCTTCTTCTTGGCAGCAGCCGTCGCCTTCGAGATGGCTTCCGGCACTTCGCGTGCCTTGCCATGACCGAAGCCTGCACGACCCTTGCCGTCGCCGACGACGACGAGTGCTGCGAAGCCGAAGCGCTTACCGCCCTTGACCGTCTTCGAGACGCGGTTGATGTGCACCAGCTTCTCGATCAGCTCTTCGCCGCCATCGTCCGCACCGGGACGACCGCCACGATTGTCGCGACCGCGACCGCCATCGCGACCACCGCGGTTGCCGCCTGGGCCACCGCTGCGGTTGCCGCCGGGGCCACCACGACCACCGCCGCCGCCGCCGCCGGGACCGCCGCGACCGCGACCGCCACCGTTATTGCCCTGGTAGCCAGTGCTCTGCGGGACGTTCTGAGCCGTGACGTCCTGTGCGGTCGTCTCGGGAGCGATTACTGCCCCAGCGTTTCCTGGCGTGTTGTTTTCGTCAGCCATGTCTTAGAACTCCAATCCGGCTTCGCGCGCGGCATCGGCAAGAGCCTTCACGCGACCGTGGTAGAGGAAGCCGCCGCGATCGAACACGACCTGGGTCACGCCCGCTGCCTTGGCAGCCTCGGCGACGCGCTTGCCGACCGAAGTCGCCGCGTCGATGTTGGCGCCGGACGTGCCGCGCACGTCCTTCTCCAGCGTCGAGGCCGATGCGACCGTCGTGCCGGCGGCATCGTCGATCACCTGGGCATAGATGTGCTTGCCCGAGCGATGCACCGACAACCGAGGACGGGTGCCTGCACGTGCGCGGAGCGCGGTACGGTTGCGGCGACGCCGCTTGGCGAAAAGAGAAAGTCCCTTGGTCATTACTTCTTCTTCCCTTCCTTGCGGAAGATGAACTCGCCGTCGTACTTGATACCCTTGCCCTTGTAAGGCTCGGGCTTGCGCCACTGACGAATTTCCGCGGCCAGCTGACCGACCATCTGCTTGTCCGAACCCGAGATCTCGATCGTCGTGTTGTCGGGGGTCTTGACTTCGATACCCTCCGGCACGTCGATGTTGACGTCGTGGCTGTAGCCGAGCTGCAGCTTGAGGTTGCGACCCTGCGCCGCGGCACGATAGCCGACGCCGGTGATCAGCAGCTTCTTGGTGAAGCCTTCCGACACGCCGGTGACCAGGTTCTGCACCATGGTCCGCTGCATGCCCCAGAACGCGCGAGCGCGCTTGGTGTCGTTGGCCGGCTGCACCGAAATGCCGCCGTCTTCGATCGTGTAGCTGATCTCGTCGCGAAGCGGCATCTTGAGGGTACCCTTGGGGCCCTTCATCGTCAGCTGCTTGTTCTCGATGGTCGGCGTGATGCCCGCCGGTACGGTGACCGGCTTCTTACCAATGCGGCTCATCAGAACACCTCCGCGAGGACTTCGCCGCCGACGTTCTGCTCACGTGCTTCGGAATCCGAAAGCACGCCGCGGGGCGTCGAGACGATGGTGATGCCGAGGCCGTTACGGACGCGCGGGAGTTCCTGCGAGCCGGAATAGACGCGACGGCCGGGCTTCGAGACGCGCGCGACATGCTTGATCGCAGGCTGGCCCTCGAAATACTTCAGCTCGATGCGAAGGCCGGCCGCGGGGCCCATCTGCTCTTCGCTATAGCCACGGATATAGCCTTCGCGCTGCAGAACGTCGAGCACGCGGACGCGCAGCTTCGACGCCGGCGTGAGGACGGAGTCCTTCTTCGCGCGCTGGCCATTACGGATACGGGTGAGCAAATCACCCAGGGGATCGGTCACTGCCATGATTTAGTCCTTACCAGCTCGACTTCGTGACGCCGGGGATGAGGCCCTTGTTGGCCAGATCGCGCAGCTGAATACGGCAGAGCCGGAACTTGCGGTAATAGGCGCGCGGGCGACCGGTCAGCTCGCACCGGTTACGGATGCGGGTCGGGTTCGCGTTGCGCGGCAGTGCCGCCATCTTGAGGCGAGCGATCAGACGCTCACCGTCGTCGAGCGTCTTGTCCGCTGCGATCGCCTTCAGTGCCGCGTACTTCGGGGCATACTGCTTGACCATGCGCTTGCGGCGCTCGTTCTTGTTGACTGAACTCAGTTTCGCCATCGACTTAAGTTCTTTCTTTGCTAGCTCCCCTTCCGCTTGCGGGAGGGGTTGGGGGAGGGAAGGACCAACGCCTGTTAGGCGCGAGGCCCCTCCCCTGACCCCTCCCGCAAGCGGGAGGGGGACTTAGATTAAGCTGCCTTCTTCTCGTCGGCAGCGTCGTCTTCGATCGGGAACGGGAAACCGAACAGACGGAGAAGCTCGCGAGCCTCGTCGTCGGTCTTTGCGGTCGTCGTCACGATCACATCCATGCCGCGGACCTTGTCGACCCGGTCATAGCTGATTTCTGGGAACACGATCTGCTCCTTGATACCGCAGGCATAGTTGCCACGGCCATCGAAGCTCTTCGGGTTGAGGCCGCGGAAATCGCGGACGCGGGGAAGAGCGATCGTGATGAAACGGTCGAGAAACTCGTACATGCGCTCGCGGCGAAGGGTTACCTTCACGCCGATCGGCATGCCTTCACGCAACTTGAACTGCGCGATCGACTTCTTGGCCTTCGTCACGACAGGCTTCTGGCCGGCGATCAGCTCCATCTCGGAAGCAGCCTGGTCGACCTTCTTCTTGTCCTGCGTGGCTTCGCCGACGCCCATGTTCAGCACGATCTTGTCGAGCCGCGGGATTTCCATGACGTTCTTGTACCCGAACTTCTCGGTCATCGCCTTGATGATCGTCTCGTCGTACAGTTTCCGCATGCGTGCGACGTAGACGGTCTCTGCGCCGTTCTGCTCGCCAGTGTTCTGATCAACCATTGATCTTCTCCCCGGTCTTGACGGCGACGCGGACCTTCTTGCCGTCCTGCTCCTCAAAGCGGACGCGGGTCGGCTTGCCGTCGGCGGTCACGTGCGCGACCTTCGAAACGTGCATCGGTGCTTCCTTGCGGATCAGGCCACCCTGCGGGTCACCCTGAGTCGGCTTGGTGTGACGCACGGCGATGTTGACGCCCGATACGACGACCTTGTCGGTCTTCGGCATGGAGACGGTGACTTCACCGGTCTTGCCCTTGTCCTTGCCGGACAGGACGATGACCTTGTCACCCTTCTTGATACGCTGCGACGCCATTACAGCACCTCCGGCGCAAGACTGATGATCTTCATGTGCTTCTTGCCGCGCAGCTCGCGAACGACTGGGCCGAAGATACGGGTGCCGATCGGCTCCTCGTTCTTGTTGACCAGCACCGCGGCGTTGCCGTCGAAGCGGATGACCGTACCGTCTGCACGGCGGATATCCTTGGCGGTACGCACGATCACCGCGCGGTGAACGTCGCCCTTCTTCACACGGCCACGTGGCTGCGCTTCCTTGATGCTGACGACGATGATGTCGCCAACGCCTGCAACACGACGCTTGGAACCCCCAAGCACCTTGATGCACTGCACCCGCTTCGCGCCGCTGTTGTCAGCGACGTCGAGATTGGACTGCATCTGGATCATGGATCCGTATCCCTTCTCTGTCTCTGGGGTCGATACCGACCGAACCCCGCCTAAAAAATCACCCCGCCACGGACGAACCGCAGCGGGGAGGAGCGGCCGCTTAGCCGTTCCCGTTTACGAAAACAAGAGCGCAGGAGGTTTCCCCCCTGCCCTCTTAACTCAAACCCGTCGCCCCAGCGAAAGCTGGGGTATCCCTGTTCGAGCCGATCGCCCTTCACCACAAGATCCCAGCATTCGCTGGGATGACGGGGTTCGGAGCGTACCAGTTCAGCCCTCGGCCGAAGCCCGCTCCGGCGTCGCGTGGGTGTTGACCCGCTCGATCACCTTCCAGGTCTTCAGCTTGGAGATTGGTGCGGTCTCTTCGATCCGCACGGTCTCGCCCTGCTTGAACTCGTTGCTCTCGTCATGAGCATGATACTTCTTCGAGCGACGGATGATCTTCCCGTAGAGCGGGTGCTTCACCTTACGCTCGACGTTCACGACCACCGTCTTGTCGCCCTTGTCGGACACGACCAGACCGGTCAGCACGCGCTTCGGCATGATACGTTCCTTACTTCGCGGCTTCAGCGCTGGTGCGCTGAGCCTGCAGGGTCTTGATGCGAGCGATGTCGCGGCGGACCTCACGAACGCGGCTCGGCTTTTCGAGCTGGTTCGTGGCGGCCTGGAAGCGCAGGTTGAACTGCTCGCGCTTCAGTTCGCCGAGCGACTCCGACAGCTGGTCGTCGCTCTTGGTCTTCATGTCGTCGATACGAGCCATGATCTTACTCGCCTCCCAGATGCGAGGTGTCGCCCAGGCGGGCAACGACCTTTACCTTGATCGGCAGCTTCATGGCCGCCCGCTCGAACGCCTCGGCGGCGATCTTGCCGTCGACGCCGTCGAGCTCGAACAGGATCCGACCCGGCTTGACGCGAGCGGCCCAGTATTCCGGCGCGCCCTTGCCCTTACCCATGCGGACTTCGGCTGGCTTTCCCGAGACCGGAAGGTCTGGGAAGATGCGGATCCACAAACGCCCCTGGCGCTTCATGTGACGCGTGATCGCGCGGCGGGCCGCCTCGATCTGGCGTGCGGTGATCCGGTCGGGTTCCATCGCCTTGAGGCCGTAGGAGCCGAAATTGAGCGAGAAGCCACTCTTGGCATCGCCCGAAATCTTGCCCTTGAAGGCCTTCCGGAACTTGGTCTTTTTTGGTTGCAGCATGTCTGTTCCTGCCCCTTAGCGACGATCGTCGCGCTGCGGCCGCACGCCGGAGGTCTGAGCCTCCATCATGATGCGGTCGTACGACGTCGGATCGTTGCCGAGAATCTCGCCCTTGAAGACCCAGACCTTCACGCCGCAAACGCCGTAAGACGTGTGCGCCGTAGCCTCGGCATAATCGATGTTCGCGCGCAGCGTGTGCAACGGAACCCGACCCTCACGATAGCTCTCCGACCGTGCGATCTCGGCGCCGCCAAGACGGCCACCGCAGTTCACCCGGATGCCCTCGGCACCGAGACGCATCGCCGACTGGACCGCACGCTTCATGGCGCGGCGGAAAGCGATACGACGCTCGAGCTGATCGGCGATACCCTGCGCGACGAGACGCGCATCGACTTCCGGCTTGCGGATCTCGACGATGTTCAGCGACACGGTCGACGACGTCATCTTGCCGATGGTCGAGCGCAGCTTCTCGATGTCCGCACCCTTCTTGCCGATGATCACGCCGGGGCGTGCAGCGAAGATGGAGATGCGGGCCAGCTTGGCCGGACGCTCGATCACCACCTTGGAGATCGCGGCCTGCGGCAGCGTCTTCATGATGAATGCACGGATCTTGAGATCCTCGAGCAGGAGCCGACCATAGTCGGCGCCTTCGGCGTACCAGCGGCTATCCCAGGTACGGTTGATCTGCAGACGCAGACCGATGGGGTTGCTCTTCTGACCCATTATGCTTCTTCCTGCTCGCGCACGACGATGCGCAGACGGCTGAATGGCTTGAGAATGCGGGTCGACTTGCCGCGGCCGCGGGTAGCGAAGCGCTTCATCGTGATCGACTTGCCGACCGAAGCCTCGGCGACGACGAGTGCGTCGACGTCGAGGTTATGGTTGTTCTCGGCGTTGGCGATGGCCGAGGCCAGCACCTTCCGCGCTTCGATCGCCATGCCCTTGGTCGAGAAGGCGAGGATGTTCATCGCATCGCCGACCTTCTTGCCACGGATCAGCGCAGCCACGAGGCCGAGCTTCTGCGCGGAACCACGGATCTGCGTACCGACCGAAAGCGCCTCGTTGTCCGCGACCTTGCGCGGGCTGACTTGCTTAGACATCAGCGCTTGCCCTTCTTGTCGGCGGAGTGGCCGGGGAAGTAGCGCGTGGGCGCGAACTCACCGAGCTTCATGCCGACCATGTCTTCGTTGACCGAGACGGGCACGAACTTGCGGCCGTTATAGACGTTGAACGTGAGACCCACGAACGACGGCAGGATCGTCGAGCGACGCGACCAGGTCTTGATCGGCGAACGCGCGTTGGTGTCCTGGGCGGTTTCTGCCTTCTTGAGCAGATGAAGGTCCACGAAGGGGCCCTTCCAGACTGAACGAGCCATGTTAGCCCTTCCTCTTCGTCGAATGACGCGACCGGATGATCATCTTGTCGGTCGACTTGTTATGACGCGTGCGCGCACCCTTCGTCGGCTTGCCCCAAGGCGTAACCGGATGACGGCCACCCGAGGTACGGCCTTCACCACCGCCGTGCGGATGGTCGACCGGGTTCTTGGCGACGCCGCGCGTCAGAGGACGGATGCCCATCCAGCGCGAACGGCCTGCCTTGCCCAGGTTCTGGTTCTGGTTGTCGGGGTTCGAGACCGCGCCAACCGTCGCCATGCAATCGCTGCGGATGTAGCGCTGCTCGCCCGAGTTCAGGCGGACCATCACCATGCCCTTGTCGCGACCGACGACCTGCACGTACGTGCCGGCCGAACGGGCGATCTGGCCACCCTTCATCGGCTTCATCTCCACGTTGTGGACGATGGTGCCGACCGGCATCTGACCGAGTTCCATGGCATTGCCTGGCTTCACGTCGGTCTTCTTGGCCGCGAGGACCTTGTCGCCGACGGCCAGACGCTGTGGCGCCAGGATGTAGGCGAGTTCCTCGTCCGGGTACTTGACCAGGGCGATGAACGCGGTGCGGTTGGGATCATACTCGATCCGCTCGACGGTGCCCTCGACGTCCCACTTGCGACGCTTGAAGTCGATGTAGCGGTACTTCTGCTTGTGACCGCCGGCGATGCCGCGCGAGGTCACATGGCCCTTGTTGTTACGACCGCCGGTCTTGTGCTTACCTTCGGTCAGCGCCTTGACGGGGCGACCCTTCCAGAGCGACGACTTGTCGACCAGGATGAGACCGCGGCGTGCCGGCGATGTCGGATTATAATGCTTGAGTGCCATGGCCTCAGATCCCCGTCGTCACGTCGATGGACTGACCGTCCTTCAACGTCACGATTGCCTTTTTCATGTCGGAGCGCGAGTAGTTCGTGCCCTTCCACTTCTTGGTCTTGCCCTTCTGGACGAGCGTGTTCACGCCGACGACGTTCACGTCGAACAGCGCCTCGACGGCCGCCTTGATCTCGGGCTTCGTGGCATCGTTCGATACCTTGAACACGACCGCGTTGAACTCCGACAGGGTCGTCGTCTTCTCGGTGATGTGCGGGGCCAGGATAACGTCGTAATGACGATTATCGATGCCCGCCTTCTGCTTCTTAGCCATGGAAGCGCGCCTCCAGCTTTTCGACAGCGGCGCGCGTCAGCACCAGCGTGTCATGCTTCAGGATGTCGTAAACGTTCGCGCCGGCAGCCGGCATCACGTTCACTTCGTACAGGTTGCCCGCAGCGAATGCGAAGCTGGTGTCGACCATGTCGCCGTCGATGACGAGCGCACGCCTGCCGAAGCCGAGCTTTGCGAGATCGCCCTGCAGCGTCTTGGTCTTGCCACCCTCGACAGCCAGGCTGTCCATGATGACCAGCGAACCCGCCTTGGCGTGGCTGCTGAGAGCCATCCGCAGGCCGAGCGAGCGAACCTTCTTGTTTAGCGAGGGGTTGAAGTCACGGACGCGTGCGCCGTGAGCCTTACCACCACCGATGAACACAGGGGCGCGACGATCGCCGTGACGAGCCGTACCGCCGCCCTTCTGGCGACCGAACTTCTTGCCGGTGCGAGCGACGTCTGCGCGCTCACGGGTGCCACGAGCCGTCTCGCGACGCTTCTCGAGCTGCCAGGTGACGACACGGTGCAGGATGTCGGCGCGCGGATCGAGACCGAAGACCTCGTCGTTGAGCTCGATGTCCGCTGCGTCAGTGCCGGCGAAAGATGAAACCTTGATCTTCACGCTCAGCCCTCCTGGCCGTCGGCTGCAGGTGCGTCGGTCGTTTCGGCCGGCGTGTCTGCTGCGGTGTTGCTGTTTGCGGTCTTGAGACCGGCGGGGAACGGCGCGTCGGCGTGGCGCGCGACCTTCACCGAGTCCTTGACGAAGAGCCAGCCGCCCTTGGAACCAGGAACCGAACCCTTGACGAACAGGAGACCACGCTCGACGTCCGTCGATACGATCTCGAGGTTCTGCTGGGTGCGATACTTGTCGCCCATGTGGCCGGCCATCTTCTTGTTCTTGAAGACCTTGCCCGGATCCTGGCGCTGACCGGTCGAACCGAGCGAACGGTGCGAGACCGACACGCCGTGGGTTGCCCGCAGACCGCCGAAGCCCCAACGCTTCATGCCGCCCTGGAAGCCCTTACCCTGGGTCTTGCCCTGGATATCGACGATCTGGCCTGCGACGTAGTGGTCGGCCGAGATCTCGGCGCCGACGTCGAGCAGGCCGTCTGCGTTCACGCGGAACTCATGGACGACAGCCTTGGGCTCCACTTCGGCCTTGCCGAAATGGCCGCGCTGCGGCTTTGCGACATTCTTCGACTTGGCGACACCTGCACCAAGCTGGACGGCAGTGTAGCCGTCACGATCCATTTCGCGAACGGAAACGACCTGATTGCCTTCGAGTGCCAGAACGGTGACCGGCACGTGCCGACCATCTTCCTGGAACAGGCGGGTCATCCCCATCTTCTTCGCGATCACGCCAGTACGCATGATCTTGTCCCTTCCTAGACAGAGGCCCCGTCGGACTATTCCTCGGGGGCTTGCGGACCATGTCCGGAGCGAGCTCCATGATGCGTCCACCTGACCCCATCCCCGGCAAATGCCCTGAATGGAGTCGGTTCAACCCGGTAAATACGAAACGTGCCCCCGTCCCGGGCTGGTGCTCCTGCAAGTGCGGAAGCGTGACGGGGGACGCTGCCCCGTCGGTTTTCACCGACGGCGGTATCCCAATGTAGAGCGGCGCGGGACCATTACCGGTCGACCGCGCCGCGCCAGCCCTTAGGCGAGCTTGATCTCGACGTCAACGCCAGCGGCGAGGTCCAGCTTCATCAGCGCATCGACCGTCTGCGGCGTCGGCTGGACGATATCCAGCATACGCTTGTACGTGCGCACCTCGAACTGCTCGCGCGACTTCTTGTCGATGTGCGGGCCGCGGTTCACGGTGAACTTTTCGATGCGCGTCGGAAGGGGAATCGGACCGCGGATGAGCGCGCCGGTGCGGCGTGCGGTGTCGGCGATGTCGCCAGTGGCCTGATCGAGCACACGGTGATCGAACGCCTTCAGACGAATGCGGATATTGCTGTCCATAGTCCCTACCGATGCGAAAGAGCGGGCCCGTTTCCGGGCTCTTGCTGGTTGATGTTTAAACCGAAGGCGGGCCATTACGGGAGAGTCGGCGAAAACGCAACTGTGAGCGCGGGTTTTTCTACCGACGCAGATCGAGAAGCGAGGACCGACACGATCGCAATTCTCGACATCCCCGATGCATCAGCGCAAAACCGAGCATGTCATCACTTACGCGCTTTAGCCGACGCTGAGGATCCGATGATAGCACCAACGATGGTCAATATGGCCTGACCAATTATCTCTGCGATCTTTCCAACAGATGGCGAACTCCCGGGAATGCAGGCTATTCCCGCAATAATAATAGCGGCAAATATTAAAATCACCATCATCATCAGAGCAAGCACAGCAATGGGGTTATCGCTCTGCCAAGAAATAAAGCTCTCTTTGCCGAACTTCAGCATCACCGAATTCGGAGCCTTGGGAGCCGCAGGATCGCCGTAACGCTGAGGCTCATCGGCAACGGGCGTAGCCGCTACTGGCCCCTTTGGAATGGGTGCGAAGTCCTCCTGCGCGCTCACGGACGAGCAGTCACCAGGGGCGCAAACTCTTCACGGATCAGCTCATTACTAATTGGTGAACTGCGAGATGATGATGCTCGCCAAGTTTTATCCCAGGCACCGTTTTCCCTATGAGTCATATCCGACAGGCCAATGGACGGCATTTGACCATATTGCCGCCAAACGAAATCACGGATTGAAATATACCGGGGGTCATTTTCTGGGGCCGCAGCCGGAACATATGCCCTCTGAATATCACTGTAAGTCTTAGCGTAATCGGTGATTGGCGCTGCGCCATAGTGCTTGAAAGCTTCGTATATGGTGGGATTTACCGGACCAAAGGGCCACGCTTGGAACGACCCTTCTATTAAGGGCACCCCACTTGAGGCTAGGTAATAGCCATGCGCAAAAAAGCTAAGCTTTTGGGCTTTCATGGGATCGACTGGGACTCCATCGCGAAAACCGAGCTCTAAAAACCCATTAGATATGCTGAGGGGATTGTATGGCATTGCAAGTCCTCCTCCAAAATATCGAATACAACGTCAAAATAGAACGAGCGATAGTTTTTAACAGAACCCCGCTCGCCAATCTAGTTGGCCAGAGAAAACTCAAATACAATCCCTGTCTGATATAGGGCCAGATTGTACCGGTTTATCACAAACACGAAAAAGCCCGGCCTCTCTCGCGAGAAGCCGGGCTCTTCGATCACCTCCCGAAGGAGAAGATGCTTACTTGTCGATCTGGCTCACGACGCCTGCACCGACGGTACGGCCGCCTTCGCGGATCGTGAAGCGCTGGCCCACGTCCATGGCGATCGGTGCGATCAGCTTGATGCCGAGCGACACGTTGTCGCCTGGCATGACCATCTCGGTGCCCTCAGGCAGCTCGACGGTGCCGGTCACGTCCGTCGTACGGAAGTAGAACTGCGGGCGGTAGTTGGCGAAGAACGGCGTGTGACGGCCACCCTCTTCCTTCGACAGCACGTACACTTCCGAGTTGAAGTCGGTGTGCGGCTTGATCGTGCCTGGCTTGCAGAGCACCTGGCCACGCTCGACTTCGTCGCGAGCGACACCGCGGATCAGCGCGCCGACGTTATCGCCAGCCTGGCCCTGGTCGAGCAGCTTGCGGAACATCTCGACGCCCGTGACCGTGGTCTTGCGGACGGTCGGGTGGATGCCGACGATCTCGACTTCCTCGCCAACCTTGACGATGCCGGTCTCGACGCGGCCGGTGACGACCGTACCACGACCCGAGATCGAGAACACGTCCTCGATCGGCATCATGAACGGCTTGTCGAGCGGACGCTCGGGCTGCGGGATGTAGTCGTCGACAGCCTGCATCAGCTCGGTGACGGCGTCGGCGCCGAGCTTCTGGTTCGAACCCGACAGTGCGCAGGTAGCCGAACCCTTGATGACGGGGATGTCGTCGCCCGGGAAGTCGTACGAGCTAAGCAGCTCGCGGATTTCCATCTCGACCAGCTCGAGGATTTCCTCGTCGTCGACCAGATCGACCTTGTTCATGAACACGACCATCGCAGGCACGCCGACCTGGCGTGCGAGCAGGATGTGCTCACGGGTCTGTGGCATCGGGCCATCGGTCGCCGAAACGACGAGGATCGCGCCGTCCATCTGGGCTGCGCCGGTGATCATGTTCTTCACATAATCGGCGTGGCCCGGGCAATCGACGTGCGCGTAGTGACGGTTGGCCGTCTCGTACTCGACGTGTGCGGTCGAGATCGTGATGCCGCGCTCGCGCTCCTCGGGAGCCTTGTCGATGTTGGCGAAGTCGACAGCGGTACCGCCGGTCGTCTCTGCCAGAACCTTCGTGATCGCAGCGGTGAGCGACGTCTTGCCATGATCGACGTGACCGATGGTGCCGATGTTGAGATGCGGCTTGTTCCGCTCAAATTTTGCCTTGGCCATTGTTTCCTACCTTCTGATTCGTATTCCGGTGCCACCCCGGGAACCGCGCGAACGCGGCCCAATAGCGGCTGTTAAAGCGTTGCGCCAGCCCCTGCTTGGGGAGAGGCCGACGCGGAGTTAAATTCCGCGTCGTCGAACTTCGGTCATGGACCGAAGCCGGCCGGCCTTTCGGCGTCTTCGAGCCAGGAAAACCTGGCTCGGTGCGCCTCGGGCTTACGCCAGCTTAGCCTTCACCTCGTCAGCGACGTTCTGCGGCACTTCGTCATAGTGCGAGAACTGCATCGAGTACTGCGCGCGACCCTGCGTGAACGAACGGAGCGAGTTCACGTAGCCGAACATGTTCGCCAGCGGGACCATCGCCTCGACCGTCTGCGCGTTGCCGCGGCTGTCGGTGCCCTGGATCTGGCCACGACGGCTGTTCATGTCGCCGATGACGTCGCCCAGGTAATCCTCCGGGGTGACGACCTCGACCTTCATGACCGGCTCGAGCAGCGTGATGCCCGACTTCTGTGCGACTTCGCGCATTGCGCCACGGGCACAGATTTCGAACGCCAGTGCCGACGAGTCGACGTCGTGATACGCGCCGTCATACAGAACGATCTCGAAATCGATGATCGGGAAGCCGACCAGCGAACCCGACGCAGCGGTTTCGCGGAAGCCCTTCTCGATCGCAGGCAGATATTCCTTCGGAATGTTGCCGCCCTTGATCTCGTCCTTGAACGTGATGCCGGAACCGCGCTCGCCCGGCGTGACCTTGACCTTCACGCGACCGAACTGGCCGGTGCCGCCCGACTGCTTCTTGTGCGTGTAGTCGACGTCGACCGGCTTCTTCAGATACTCGCGATATGCGACCTGAGGAGCGCCGACGTTAGCCTCGACCTTGAACTCACGCTTCATGCGATCGACCAGGATCTCGAGATGGAGCTCGCCCATGCCCTTGATGATGGTCTGGCCCGACTCGGGGTCCGACGACACGCGGAACGAAGGATCCTCGCGTGCGAGACGATTGAGCGCGACGCCCATCTTCTCCTGGTCGGCCTTGGTCTTCGGCTCCACCGACAGCTCGATCACGGGCTCGGGGAATTCCATCCGCTCGAGAATGATCGGTGCGTTCATCGCGCAGAGCGTGTCACCGGTCGTGGTATCCTTGAGACCCGCGAGAGCGACGATGTCGCCAGCGAAAGCCTCCTGGATGTCCTCACGACTGTTCGCATGCATAAGCAGCATGCGGCCGACCTTTTCCTTCTTGTCCTTGACCGAGTTGGTGACCTGCGATGCGGTCTCCAGCTTGCCCGAATAGATGCGAGCAAAGGTCAGCGTGCCGACGAACGGATCGTTCATGATCTTGAACGCCAGTGCCGAGAACGGAACCTCGTCCGACGAAGGACGCTCGTCCGGCGTCACGCCGTCGAGCTTCAGACCCTGGATAGCGGGAACGTCGAGCGGCGAAGGCAGATAATCGACGACGGCGTCGAGCAGGGGCTGAACGCCCTTGTTCTTGAACGCCGAACCGCAAACGACGGGGACGAACGCCATGCTCAGCGTACCCTTGCGGATCAGCTTCTTGAGGTCGGCGACGCTCGGCTCGTTACCTTCGAGATAGGCCTCCATGAGGGCATCGTCCTGCTCGACGGCCATCTCGATCAGCTCGCTGCGATACTTCGCGGCCTTCTCGACCAGATCCTCAGGGATCTCGGCATATTCGAACTTGGCGCCGAGGCTCTCTTCGAGCCAGATGATCGCGCGGTTCTCGACGAGATCGACGAGGCCCTTGAAGCCGCCTTCCATGCCGATCGGAAGATACAGCACGGCTGGACGCGCACCGAGACGATCGATGATCGAGTTCACGCAGAAGTAGAAATCGGCGCCGGTGCGGTCGAGCTTGTTGACGAAGCACATGCGCGGCACGCCGTACTTGTCGGCCTGACGCCACACGGTCTCGGACTGCGGCTCGACGCCGGCAACGCCGTCGAAGCATGCAACCGCGCCATCGAGCACGCGGAGCGAACGCTCGACTTCGATCGTGAAGTCGACGTGGCCAGGCGTATCGATGATGTTGATAAGGTGCTCTTCGCCCTTACCTTCTTCGGCGCGCCACTTGCAGGTGGTCGCAGCCGACGTGATCGTGATCCCGCGCTCCTGCTCCTGCTCCATCCAATCCATCGTCGCGGTGCCTTCATGCACTTCGCCGATCTTGTAGGACTTGCCGGTGTAATAGAGGATGCGCTCGGTCGTCGTCGTCTTACCGGCGTCGATGTGCGCCATGATGCCGATGTTGCGGTAACGGTCGAGCGGATGGCTGCGGGCCATGATCGTGCTTCCTTAAGGATATGGGGAGCCGAACGTGCCGGCTCCCCAATATATAGGTGTTTGCATGACAGGCGAAAGACCGCCCGTCACACGGATAGCAATGCTAGGCTTCAAAGCCCGCTGTTACCAGCGGCAGGGAAGCCCGCTGTTACCAGCGGTAGTGCGAGAATGCACGGTTGGCTTCCGCCATCCGGTGCGTATCTTCACGCTTCTTGACCGCGTTGCCACGGTTGTTGGCGGCATCCATCAGCTCACCCGACAGCCGTGCGGCCATCGTGTTCTCGCTGCGCGAACGCGCCGCACCGATCAGCCAGCGAATCGCCAGCGCCTGTGCACGCTCGGGACGAACCTCGACCGGCACCTGGTACGTTGCACCACCGACGCGGCGCGAACGGACTTCGATGCCCGGCTTCACGTTGTTCAGCGCATCGTGGAAAACGCCGATCGGATCGCGCTTGGCGCGGCTCTCGACGGTTTCGAATGCACCGTACACGATCAGCTCTGCGACGGACTTCTTGCCGTCCAGCATGACGCTGTTCATGAACTTCGACAGAACCTCATCCCCGAACTTGGGATCAGGCAGGATGACCCGCTTTTCGGGACGACGACGACGTGCCATTTTGTATTCCTTCTAAACTTCAGCCTTGATGATCGCAAATATGAGCGATCGGCTTACTTCGGACGCTTGGCGCCGTACTTGGAACGCGACTGACGCCGGTCCTTCACACCCTGTGTATCGAGCACGCCGCGCAGGACGTGATAGCGAACACCGGGAAGATCGCGGACACGACCGCCACGGATCAGGACAACCGAATGCTCCTGAAGATTGTGGCCCTCGCCCGGGATGTAGCTGATGACTTCGCGCTGGTTGGTCAGGCGAACCTTGGCCACCTTGCGCAGAGCCGAGTTCGGCTTCTTCGGGGTCGTCGTGTAGACGCGCGTGCAAACGCCACGCTTCTGCGGATTTGCTTCCATCGCAGGGACCTTCGACTTGGCCTTCTGCGGATCGCGGCCCTTGCGGACCAGCTGGTTGATCGTCGGCATTGAAGCCTTCACCTTTCAAGTGGTTACTTTGCTGGAGCCATGAGGCGCCTGAGAATACAAAAAGGACCATAGGAACGCGGGAGCGCCCCTCAGGTCCTGGAATGCATCCAGCAATGTTCAAGCATGCCCGGCGGGAAACACTCCCGAAGAACAGGCCGCGCCTATAGGTCAGGACGGGGCTCGGGTCAACGGGGCGGAATCGGTTTGGGTGTGGGTAGGTTATTGGTTTCTTGGGCGGAGACAATGGCTCACGCGAGTCCGCCAACGACACCTCTCTGATCCTCCCCCGCCAGGGGGAGGTGGCACCGCAGGTGACGGAGGGGGAGGAACACGCAACCTGCGGTGTCGCCCCCTCCCCCTCCGTCTGGCAAGAGCCAGCCACCTCCCCCTGGCGGGGGAGGATCAGCGAGCTCCTCTACCGCGATCGTGTCCCGAGCACCGCCAGCAGCGTCTTTTCGAATCGCGCGGGATCCTCGACCTGCGGCGAGTGACCCAGCCCCTCGAGCATCACCAGGTTCGCATTCGGCATCTGCTTCACCGCGCGCGGCGCCACCATCGGCACCGGTTCGAGGAACTTGCGTAAGTTCGCCGGCGCCTGCGCCCGGCCGAACGCGGTCTTGTCCAGCGTCCCGATGATCAAAGTCGTCGACGGCGTGATCCGGTACAGCTCATGCGCGACCGATTGCGTCTTGATCATCTCGCTCGTCTTGGCCTGCGCGAGCGCCACGGTGTCGCGCCCTGCCCCCTGGTACATGCCCGCCTGCATCCAGACCCAGCGATCATAGGATGGCTTCCATACACCGTGGTAATAGTTCTCGAGCTGATACGCCTTGATCGACGCGTAGCTCGTCTTCTTCTCGTTCGCCCACAGCGTGTCGACGTCGGTATACGGCACGCCCTCCTCGCCGCGATCCTTCAGGCCGAGCGGATTGACGAGCACCAGCTTCTCGACCGACGCCGGGTAGAGAATGGCGTACCGCATCGCGAGCATGCCGCCCATCGAGTGCCCGACGATCGTCGCCCGCGTGATGCCGCGCGATTCGAGCAGCCGGTTGGTGAACGTCGCGAGCATCTCGAAGCTATATTGTGCCGCGCGGGGCTTGGACGATTTGCAGAAGCCGATCTGGTCGGGGACGATCACCCGGTAGCCGACCTCGCTCAGCGCCCGCGCGGTACTGCCCCAGGTCGCGCCGCAGAAGTTCTTGCCGTGGAGCAGCACGACCGTGCGGCCATTGGGCCGTTGCGGCGCGATATCCATGAACGCCATCTGCGCAGGACTGCCGACGATATCGACTTCCATCGTCTGGACAGGCCACGGATAGGTGAAGCGTTCGAGCTGCGGCCCCAGGTCCGGCACCTGCGGAACCGGCCCCGCCCCCATGAGTAACGCCGCGACCGGCAGCGCCAGCATCATCAATCCCGCCTTCATAGTTATACGCTTCCCACATCCAACGAGACGGCTTTAAGGTTAACGAGCAAATCACACATCGCGCAACGCATCATCCTTACGATGATCGCCAGGGGATGCTGGCGGGACAAATTGCACGCGAGACGCTTGCCCTTCGCGAAAACGCTGGGTAAGGGGCGCGTCCGTGTAGGAGTGTAGCTCAGTTGGTTAGAGCGTCGGTCTCCAAAACCGAAGGCCCTCGGTTCGAATCCGAGCACTCCTGCCACCCCCTTTAAATTCCCTGCAAAAATCGCGGCGATTGCACTCGCCGTCTTAGCGCGTCCATCACGATTGCAGAAATTGCATTCCATAATGCAATTTTCGCAATTGATCTACGATGTGCTGCGATGCACAACGATCAGGCCTTTCAGGCATCCTCTCCTAAAAACTTTCACGGCCGGTCTTGTACCGGCCTTTTTTTTGGTCTCGATCGCGCGTACACCGTCCGTGCCGTCGTCAAGCCGAACGATAAATAGAAACCGTGGGAGCGGAGCCGCCGGTCAAACCGGCACCGGCAAGACGATCGTGCGGGGGATCGAGTGACCCAAGCGCTCTCCCCCGCCACTTCTCCCGATCACCGCCGTGTCGCTTTCGATACGACGCCCACCCCTCTCCTGCCGCGCACTTGCTTTCACGACGGGTGGAAGCTATCTGCCGCGCTTCCGACAGCGAGGACGGACCTGCCGCCGCTGCCCTTCACAGGGAGCGGCTAGTGGGTCTATGCCTCGCATCCCAAGTTTCTCAATCAGCGGGTGCGAAGAACATCGTGGCGAAAACGTCCCCACTCGAATTCATCCAGCAGGTCCGCAACGAGACCGCGAAGGTCACGTGGCCGACGCGTCGCGAGACGGTCATGACCGGCGTGATGGTGGTGATCATGACGACGATCCTCGCGGTCTTCTTCTTTGGCGTCGACTCGATCCTGCAAGCGATCGTTTCCCTGCTCCTCAAACTCGCTCAGTAAGCAAGGTTCCGTCATGGCGCGCTGGTACATCATTCACGCCTATTCGGGCTTCGAGGGCAAGGTCCGCGACTCGATCATGGCCGAGGCGACCCGGATGGGTCTCGAACAGCTCGTCGAGCAGATCGAAGTCCCGACTGAAACTACGACGGAAGCTCGTCGCGGCAAGAAGATCGCGGTCGAGCGCAAGTTCATGCCGGGCTACGTGCTCGCCAAGCTGAACATGAACGACGACGTGTATCACCTGGTGAAGAACACGCCGAAGGTCACGGGCTTCCTCGGCAGCATGGGCAAGCCGCAGGCGATCAGCGAGGCGGAAGCCACGCGGATGCTCAACAGCAAGGAAGAAGCCGCCGCTGCGCCCAAGCAGAAGGTCAAGGTCGATTACGAGATCGGCGACCAGGTCAAGGTCCTCGACGGCCCGTTCGCGACCTTCAACGGCTTGGTCGAAGAACTCGATTTCGACCGCAGCCGCGTCAAGGTTTCGGTGTCGATCTTTGGGCGTGCGACGCCTGTGGAGCTCGAGTTCGAACAGGTCGAAAGAAGCAAGTAAGACGCAGAGCGTCGTACTTGCGGCCGCACGTGATTAGCCGAGGGCTAATCGCGAGACGGCCTCGACCGGCCGGCGGGCCAAAGGCCCGGCCGACGACGCGGGATTTACTCCCGCGTCGCGTTTTTGAGAACGCAAACCGCTCCTCACACCCCGCTCCGTCATCCTGACGAAAGTGAGGATCCAGAGTTAAGGAATGCAGCGCTGCTTGGCTCTGGATCCTGACTTTCGTCAGGATGACGGAAAGAGGCGGACGTCCCCCGCGGAATGCCGTCAGGCATGGAAACGCCCAGCCTACAGACCCAAGCGTCTCAAAACCGCACGCTATCCGCAACCGCCTGAGCAGCCGGCGCGCTACGGTCGTAGTAATACAAGCTCGGCGCCTCGTACGTCACCAGATACAGCTTCCCCCCGATCACCGCACCGCGTGCTTCGCCACGCCGCTGCAGAGTCTCGTTCTGTTTCGAGAAGGTGTAGGTGAAGCGCACGCCCTTGCTGCCGGCGAACTCGATCGGCGCGATCGTGTCGATCGCCATCGACGACGCGTCGCGCGCGATGCGGTAGCTGTTTTCCAGCAGCACCGGGATGTCGGTGATCAGCATCGTCGCCGAGACCTTCGGCAACGGCCTGTTCTTCTTGTCGACCTCGCGGAACAGCGGCCTGCCGGACTCGATGCCGCCATAGAAGCTCAGGTCGTTCAGTTCGTCGCCGTCCTGCGTCCAGGTTTCGGCATTGCGACCGGGGCGTTCGGACAGCTTGTTCCACTCCGCCCCCGGCTGCACGGTCATCGCCGACTTGGCGACGGCGATGCGCTGGCCGGCGGGGATGAGCTTGTTGCCGGCCGCGACGGGGGCTGCAAGCGAGAGCGTTGCGACTGTGGCGAGCAGGGCGAGTTTCTTGGACATGGTCGTCCTCCTTACGAGATCAGCGTGGCGATGAGCGCGGCGTCGGTCGCGGCCGGCTTGAGGCGGGGATACGTCGCGAGCGCGGCCTGGCCTTCGGCAACCTGCTGGCTGCGCAGCAACGCCAGCCCGAGGCCGCGATACGCCTCGGGCGGCGCATCGCCCTTGCCGATCGCCTCCTGGTAGAATTGCGCGGCACTGACGAGGTCGCGGGGATTGCCGCGCTCGCGGTACAGGTCGCCGCGGGCACACAGCAACGGCGTCGTCCAGCCGGTACCGTCCGCCAGATTGGCGAGCAGATACTCGCTGCCGCCGAAGTCGTTGAGCTTGATCTGGTCGTTGAGGAAGACCGGCAGCCACTTCGCCATCGCCGCCTTATGCGTGTCGACGACCGCAGGCTTGACGTCATGCGCCTCGATCGACGCGGCGCGCAGATACGTGGCGCGCGCGAGATCGGTCGGGTGCGTGGCGAAGACGCCGGCGACGTATTTGTGCTGCGCCCTGCCCCTGCGACCGATCGCGGTCGCATCGGCCTCGCCCATGACGTGCTCCCAGACGTCCGCGGCGGCCGACGACGGGTATTGCGAGCGTGCCAGATACTGGAAGCCGGTCATGTCGGCCTCGCGTTCCTGGTCGCGGCTGAAGGCGTACATCTGGCCCACCACGGAGTATTGGATGTTGGCACTGTTGCGGATGAGGATCGACGCCCACGCCATGACGTCGGTGCCGGTGCGGTGGCTCTTGAAGTCCTTGAGCGAATGCCGAAGCTCGAAATGGCCGAACTCGTGGCCGAGGATCGCCCCCAGCTCGGCTTCGCTCCGGACACGAAGTAACAGTCCGGTCCAGACGACCATCGCGCCATTGGGTGTCATGTATGCGTTGAACGCCGGCACCTCGTCGATATAGAGCCGGACAGATCGGCACCGGTCCTCGCCGACGGTCCGGCACAGCACGCCGCGGACATAGGCATTGAGCGCCGGGTCCTTGACCAGCGACCGGGAGTCGCGCTGCACACGCTCTCGCTCGTCCGCCTCCATCCAGATACCGCGCTCGTCGACCGTCGTCGGGGTATAGGCCTGCGTATAAGTCGGTAGAGGCAGGCGCTTGTCCGCGGCGAACGCGGACGTACCGATCGCGGTGGCGAGCAGAAGCCCCACCATAGGGATCCGCATCTCAGTGCGCCGAAGCTACGGCGGGCGCGGCTGCAACAGCAGTGACGGCGACTGGAGCTTCGGCCGGCTTACCCGGGAAACCCTCAAACAACTGCCGCATGCGCTTGTCCGCGCCCTCCGCGTCACGGACGTCCCCGCCCATCTGCATATCCGCGTTCAGCCAGACGAGTTCGCCGGTACGCAAGTCGACCAGCCCAGCGAATCCCTTGTGCACGCCCGCGGTGACGCCGACGCGCGCCATCGCCGCAAAGACCTGCAGCACCTTCCGCCCAGTCGAGCCGAAATAATCCTCGGTGGTGATGAACAGCGCATAGTCCGCTTTATCGAGCCCGGGCAGCGTGCGGACGTCGGGGCCAAGCCCCCATTCGAACTGGTCCTTGCGCTTCTTGGTCGGCAGGCGGTTGCCCTTGAAGAACTGATACTCGATCACCGACGACGCGACCGCGCCGAACAGTTCCTGATACTCCGCGACCTTCGCCGAGCCCGCACCGATTGGATCGACATACCCGACGACGCTGTTGCCGAGACCGGTCTGCGCCTTGGCGAGCGCGGTGGCGATGTTCTCCTTCGCCTGATCCGTCCAGTCGGCGTTCGGCTCGTACATCCCGCCGGTCGACTGCGCGCCGACCCGGATCGATGGCCGCATCAACACGATCCGCGCGGTACCGGGCGCCAGGATGAAACCAGGCTTCAGCCCAGTCTTCTCCTGCGCATACGCCGGCGCGATCGCCGTAACCGCAAGCATCAGCGCGACCAGCGTCGCACGGCACAACATGATCATACCCACCCCTATTCTCGGATGCCCCCATCCGATTCAGGTCATATTAGAGCCGGAGCAGCCCATCGTCCGAGAATTATTCGGTTCAAAACGAGTGGTTTCGGACCATCACGCACCGGACCCTCGCCTCACGCACCCCAGGCCAATAGATTTGTTAGATCAGCGGCGAATAGATCGCTCGTCCATTACCCGAATTTGGGCGACAAAGACGCATACCGGTTCGATACCTATAATTCCAACGCGATATCATCCCCAACATCGAAATATATTTTCGCCACGCGATGGAACATCTTCTACCCCAATTGGCATAGATTTGTTCATTATCATCGAGTTGGCTACCGTTCTTTCGCTGCGCCGTAATCATGGGGAGCTTATTTAGGTTTGGTTAACCATAACCAGTTATATTGCGCTAACATTTGTAGGACAGTCCGCGTACAAGACATGGCGTAGTTACCGCTACGCCGTTCCCCTATGATGGCCGGCGTATTTGGCCAACGCCATGTACCCTATGACCAGCTTGACACACGTGCGACCGTATTCAGCGATCCGCCTACAGGAAATGACTGATGCCCCTGACGACCACGGCCCTAAAGAAATCGCTTGAGCATGGCGATCACTTGCGTTCAGGCATCGCGACGGCTCGTGCGTCCCACGATTCAACCGAAGCCGGTCATCGTATCTTGTTTCTCGACCTTGAGAATGCAGCCGCCAGCGGCGTTCGTCGTGAACTCGAAGAGATGGGCCACAAAACAGCATGGATTGGCTTGGCGAGCGAAGAACGCGCCGGGCTCGCGTTTCAACCAGACCTGATCGTGATCAACCCCGATGCCTCGATCGGCAATCGTCACGCGTTTATCGCCTTGTTGGACAAAGAACAGTTTTCCGGGACACTAACGCTGTTGCGGCCCAGCGTGCATTTCCGGGATGCGATCGCGCTGGCGGAGCAGTCCGGGATCGATCACGTCGACTGGCTCGACGCGCCCTATAGCGCGCAGGACATTGTCGACCGCCTGGCCCATATCGCCCGGCAACCGCATGATGGCGACACCGGCGACCGGCATTTCCTGTCGTGGCTGATCCAGCAAGGCCGGCTGCTGCCCAATCTCACGCATGAATTCCATGAGAAACGCAGCCTGCACGACGACGGCATCGCCGGCTACGAAACACTCACGCGGTTGCGCAATCGACCGTCGCTCAACCCCGAGCACATCTTCGCACCGTCGACGATCCTCTCGCTGGAGGTCGCCGCGACGTCGCTTGCGGTGGAAGCGGCTGCCCGCCTGCTCGCGGCGCTGGCAGCGGACGGCAGGCTGGTACCGATCGCGGTGAACTGCAGCGCCGCCGTGCTCGCGCATCCGGATTTTCTCGCCGCGATGCCGATCCTGCTGCGACGCCATCATGTCGCCCCCGGCATGCTCGGGATCGAACTCACCGAGATCAGCTATTCGGGACTCGATGGTCGCCTGCTAGAAAACATGCGTGAGCTTGGGACGATGGGCATACCCATCTCGCTCGACGATTTCGGCAAGGGCGCGACCAACTTCGATCGCATTTCCGACTTGCCCGTGTCCGAGGTCAAGATCGATCGGAAGATCTTCCAGAAATGCCGCAAGGGCGAGTTCCCGCCGTCGCTGCTGAGGGAAATCATCGATTATTGCCGGAGCCGGTCGATCGGAACGGTCATTGAGGGCATCGAGACCGCCGACGATCTCGTTCTGGCGAAATCGCTCGGTGCCGACTGCGGCCAAGGCTTTTACTGGGGGAAACCCGTGCCGATTGAATCGATCGTACCCCATCATGGTGCCTGACAACAGGTTCGGCCGCTTTATAGGCCGGACGCTCGACGAGGCTGAGCCCGTCGCCACGAACCCGGTCGAAGGCGAGCGGCCCTCGATGCGGCTGGAACTCCGCGAGGTCGAGGGGCTCGACCTTTCGCCACCCCTCGTGCTCGCGGGTGCCTGGGCCTGGTTGTTGTTCCACGAGGCTGGCGGGCTGATCAGCTATTCCGACGGCTACGCCACGCGGTCGGCCTGTTACGCCGCAGCCAAGCAGATCGCCTGGCCGGTAGACGTCTTTGAATAAACCGCGGTGGATCACGCAGGCCTCCCAGGCTTCTAATCCACGACGCGAACGCCGGTTGCCGCCCCCTACGTTTTCGGCTATGCGCGCCGGCTTCCACCTTCATTGATGGAATTTGCGGGAGGCTGTCGCGAGACGGCCGCCATCACCGCTAGGCTCACATAAAGAGAGTGACATGGCTAAAAAGATTACCGGATACATCAAGCTGCAGGTGCCTGCAGGCGAGGCAAAGCCCGCGCCGCCGATCGGGCCTGCGCTGGGTCAGCGCGGCGTGAACATCATGGAGTTCTGCAAGGCGTTCAACGCCGGCACGAGCGAACTGAAGAAGGGCATGCCGATCCCGACCGTCATCACGGTCTATGCGGATCGCTCGTTCTCGTTCGAGACCAAGACCCCGCCTGCCTCGTACCTGATCAAGGAGGCGGCTGGTCTCAAGTCGGGTTCGAAGGAGCCGGGCAAGGTCGTCGCCGGCACGATCAAGCGCTCGCAGTTGAGCGAGATCGCCACGACGAAGATGAAGGACCTCAACGCCAACGATATCGACGCTGCGACGAAGATCATCGAAGGCAGCGCCCGCGCAATGGGCCTCGAAGTGGTGGAGGGCTGATATCATGGCTAAGCTGAGCAAGAAGCAGAAGGCCGTCACGGTCGACCTCGTCAAGCTGCACGGCATCGACGAGGCCATCGGTCTCGCACGGTCGGGCGCCACGTCGAAGTTCGATGAGACGATCGAAGTCGCGCTGAACCTGGGCGTCGATCCGCGTCACGCAGACCAGATGGTCCGCGGCGTGGTGACGCTGCCCAAGGGCACCGGCAAGACCGTCCGCGTCGGCGTGTTCGCCCGCGGCGCGAAGGCTGAGGAAGCCCTCGCAGCAGGCGCAGACGTCGTCGGCGCCGAAGACCTGATGGAAATCATCCAGGGTGGCACGATCGATTTCGATCGCTGCATCGCGACCCCGGACATGATGGGCATCGTCGGTCGCCTCGGTAAGGTGCTGGGTCCCAAGGGCCTGATGCCGAACCCGAAGCTCGGCACGGTGACGATGAACGTCGCCGCCGCCGTTCAGGCAGCCAAGGGCGGCCAGATCGAGTATCGCGTCGAAAAGGCCGGCATCATCCATTCGGGCATCGGCAAGGCGTCGTTCCCGGCGGAAGACCTGCGCGCGAACTTCGATGCACTGGTAGACGCAGTGGTCAAGGCCAAGCCGACCGGCGCCAAGGGCAAGTACGTCCAGAAGGTCGCGATCTCGTCGACCATGGGTGCAGGCATCAAGGTCGACACGACCGAGGTTGCTGGCGCGTAAGCCCGAGCCGCACGTGGCTAGCGCGAGCTAGCCACGAGACGGCGACAGGCCGGCCGGCGCGGGCAACCGCGACCGACGAGGACGGGATTTACTCCCGTCCCGCGGTTGATAGTTGAGAAGGGCCGGGAGCGATCCCGGCCCTTTTTGCGTGTTGGCGATATCGGTCGTTCGGCGAAGATCGGCCCTACCCCACTCCGTCATCCTGACGAAAGTCATGATCCAGGGTTACGGACGTCGCCCCTCTGGCTCTGGATCCTGACTTTCGTCAGGATGACGGGGGTTGTGGAAAACGCGTGAACGCCACGCCATTATGGCTCACGTCGTAACGCATGATTGAAGCCTCCTGCCACTGCGGCGCGTTAACGATTTCTGTCAGCCACCCGCCTGAATGGGTAGCCGACTGCAACTGCTCGATCTGTCGCAGCTACGGAGCCCTGTGGGCCTACTACCGGGCAAGTGACGTGCGCGTCGCAGCATCCGTTCCGATCGACATCTATAGTTGGGGTGCCAAGACATTGCGCTTCCGTCGCTGCAGCGAATGCGGATGCGTGACGCACTGGACGAAGGTCGACCCCGCGATCGACCGGATCGGCATCAACGCCCGCCAGATGCCGCCCGACATCCTGGCGGCGGCCCGCATACGCCGGCTCGATGGCGCGGATAGCGGACTATACCTCGACGCCTGACCTTCTCCGCGATTGACTCCCCCGCATATTCCGCTAAGCGGCACCTTCGTTCGGCGGGCTTGCTCGTCGAACTCCGTCCGAGACAGTGGGTGCAGCGGGTTTGCCGGTGCTTAATCTCCCACCTAGACGGGGAATGAGATTTTGTCGGCCCATCTGCGCGCCGCCCCTCTCCCATGCCCCATCGACGAGACACCCCGGAAGCGCGGGTTTGTCTGCGCCTCCGGTTAGTAACCGGGTCCACTGCGCAAGCGGTGAACTCGTAAAACGTGGAGAATGGCATGGATCGTGATCAAAAGACCGCGGCCGTAGCCGAGCTGAACCGCACCTTTTCCGAGGTCGGCGTCGTCGTTGTCACGCGCAACCTCGGCCTGACCGTCGCACAGTCCACTGTGCTGCGGAACAAGATGCGCGACGCCGGCGCGACCTACAAGGTCTCGAAGAACAAGCTTGCCAAGATCGCAATGGACGGCACCGACTACAGCTCGCTGGGCGACATGCTCACGGGTCCGGTCGGTCTGGCCAGCTCCATCGATCCCGTCGCGGCCGCCAAGGTGGTCGTGGAATTCGCGAAGACGAACGACAAGTTCGAAATCGTGGGTGGGGCGATGGGCGCGACGACCCTCGACGTCGACGGTGTGAAGGCGCTCGCAACGCTGCCCTCGCTGGACGAACTGCGTGCCAAGATCGTTGGCCTCATCGTGGCACCTGCCACGAAGCTGGCAACGATCACGCAGGCTCCGGCAGCGCAGCTCGCGCGCGTGCTTTCCGCCTACGCGGAGAAGGAAGCCGCCTGATCTTGCAGGCCTTTCGTTACCTTTTTGAACTGATGGGGCATGAGCCCCGAGATGGAGATTTATCATGGCAGACCTGAACGCGCTCGTTGAGAGCCTGAGCGAACTGACCGTTCTCGAAGCAGCTGAGCTTTCGAAGCTGCTCGAAGAGAAGTGGGGCGTTTCGGCCGCAGCAGCGGTCGCAGCACCGGCAGCAGGCGGCGGCGCAGCTGCTCCTGCAGCAGAAGAGCAGACCGAATTCGACGTCATCCTGACCGGCGACGGTGGCAAGAAGATCAACGTCATCAAGGAAGTCCGTGCGATCACCGCGCTCGGCCTGACCGAAGCCAAGACGCTGGTCGAGTCGGCTCCTAAGGCCGTCAAGGAAGGCGTGTCGAAGGACGAGGCAGCCAAGATCAAGGCTCAGCTCGAAGCAGCCGGCGCGACCGTCGAGGTCAAGTAAGCCGCAGCTGGAGAGACGATTTAGCGCAGGCTAAATCGCACTCCAGCAAGGCCGGCCGGCGGCATTCATGCCGACCGACGAAGCAGGGGCTTTGCCCCTGCTGGCCGCAGCTAAGAAAAAGGGCGGCCCCAGCGATGGGGTCGCCCTTTTTCGTTGTGCACCGCGAAGGTTCTACGTCCCCATGAAGGCCGGAGTTACGCTGGGAACGGCACGAACGAAGCACAACGCCCCTCACGACGGACGTTTCACTTGGGCCCCGGCCTCCGCCGGGGTGGGGAAAATCGGCGGTCAGGCAGGTTAGATTTTAAAGCGTCGTGCGTCGTTCGCCCGCTCCGCCCGCTATACCACCGCATCCAGATCGCGCGGATGCACGGTCCACCCCTTCCACGTCAGCCCGGTCTTCACCCCGACGAATACCGCCGACCCGACCAGCGCTGCGAACAGCCCGACCCACAGCGCATCGAACGCCATCAAAGCCCAGACGATCGCCAACGGCTGCCCCATAGCGATCTTGTGGTTGGCCATGTGCAACGCCTGAGCCGGACCGAACGCTGTCGCCGCCAATACGCTAAGGACAATCCCAGCGGGTAATAGCGACGTCATCGCCCGCCTCGGCGTCACCCAAGGATCCTCGATCAACGCGCCGACGACGTAAATCCAGAACCCGCCCTGGATGATCGTGGAGACGATCTGCAGCGGCACGTTGATCGCCGGCGATAGCCCTTGTTTGCCGAGCCACATAAACGGCCATGCAGCCGCCAATCCCACGATCATGCCCGCCACGACGCGAACAATGGTCGTCGGCGGAACCAGCAGCGTCCGGCGGACGGACCCGACCGACCAGAACCGCGCGACCGCGAGAATCGCGATGACGAACCCCGCCACCTTCACATAGCCGAAGCCCCAGCGCAGCGGATCGTTGGCGAGTGCGCGAAACTGCTCCACCGAGACGAACATGCCGAGGTGGATTTCCGAGATATGCTGCAGAAACTCCGGTACCACCGCAATCGCCAGGATCAACGGCGCGACTTTCACCGCACGTCCGCCGAGCCGATAGGTCTCCAAGATGGCACGCCCTATGCCGAGAATGGCCCTGCCGATGCGCCTTCCGATCCCGTGTCTTTCCGTACGATCAATCATGCCTCTTCCCCCTCTTGCGCAAACCTCAGGATGTCACCCGGCTGGCAGTCGAGCGCCGTGCAGATCGCCTCCAGCGTCGAGAAGCGGATAGCCTTGGCCTTGCCGGTCTTCAGGATCGACAGGTTGGCCATCGTAATGTCGACTGCCTGCGACAATTCGGTCAGCGTCATGCCGCGTGCTGCGAGCATGCCGTCGAGCGTGACGATGACGGGCATCAGACGGTCATCGCCAGATCGTCGCGCATGCGGGCGCCGACGCGGAACACCCGGGCGAGCACGAACAGCATCACGACCCCGATCCAGCCGGTAAAGCCGGGCACCCATGTTGCGTGATCGACACCGAGCCTGTCGAGCGCGAGCACGATCCCGCCGAAAGCGAGATCGAGCAGTTGTATCGCGAACAGCGCCCAGCCGATCCGCTGGAGACGATCGGCGTTGGCGACGACGAACGGGTCGCCCGCCCGCACCGTGGCCAGGATCGCGAGCAAGCGGCTGAACAGGTGATACACCGCGATGCAGGCGACGAGGCTTAGGGCGCCGGTGAGACGCAGCAACGCGATCGTCTCGCTGACGTAGTGGCCGTGATACTTGGTGGCGATCTGGGCGGTTAGCGCGTCACCGAAGACGAACGAAGCGATGATCGCGATCACGAACCCAAACGCGACAATCCAGTTCAGCCAGTTCGCGAACCGTACCAGTCCGCTCGCGACGACGAGAACACGATCCTGCATGCCGACCTCCGTTTATCGATAAACAATATGTATCGTTTATCGATAAACGTCAATCGTGTCGCGTCAGCCCTCGCTCGGGTCGTAACGGCAGCCCGTCAGCGTTCGAAGATCGCCGCGTGCGGCCGGGCCGCAACCGTGCTGTACATGCGGGCGGGGGCGTCGAGCCAGAACGGCGCGAGCTTGGGGGAGTCGACGCGTTCTACGCCTACCACCCACGCGCGGGCGAACTGCGCCTCGTCGCCATCCGTCACGTACAAGATGTTGGTCGCGACGACCGGCACGAACATCGGCCGGTTGGCCGCGATCATCGTCCGGATCGCCTCTCGCGCGATCGCCGTCACGGTACGGATCGTCCGCGTTTCGCCTGGCGCCAGCGCGAACGGCGGGGCGACGGGCCGCACGACGGGCGCCGCGTTGAACTGCGCAAGGTCCTGATCCTGATCGGCGTGCGCGGTGAGCAACGCGACGCCGGTGCGGATCGCTTCGGCCGATGCGGTGCCCGTGTTGGTCACGACGAGTTCGCACTCGACGGTGGCGCTGAGCAGGTTGAGACCGGCGCGCAACGGACGCAGTTCGCAGGTCAGCCGGGCACGCGCGGCGACTGGCGGCGTAGGTGGCGCCTTGCCCTTAGGCTCGAGAAATTTGGGCGCGGCTATTGGCACGGCAGCAACGGGTGCGACCGCAGATGCCGTGGCAGGGGTGACGGCCGCCGGCCTTTCAGCCGGTTCGGAGACGACCGGCTTAGGGGCGACCGGCTGGGGAGCAACGGGCTGGGCGACCGGCTTTGCGGCAACGGGCGGCGGCGTCGGCTCGACATAGGCTTCGGGTTCGGCACTCTCGTACCGGTGGCTGCGCGGCTTGCGGCGGAGCGCCCACAGCGCGCCGAGAACCACGACAATCGCCGTCAGCGAAAGCCACAGGGGCATCGCGCTGCCCTTTTCCGGCGTCGAGAGGGTGGATTCCGGAGTTGGGGCTGGCGTCGTTGCTGACACCGACGCGGTGGGCTGCGGCGCGGAGGGTTGCGGCGCCATTCCGGTGGTCGAGGTCTGCGGTGGCGACGATTGGAGAGTGGGGTCGGACGTGGGCGTGGCGACGGGCGCCGGTTCGGCCGATGTCGGCGGACGCGTCGACTCGTCGTCCGAAGCGCGCGGTCTGGTCGTTTGTTCCGGCGTCGTCCGGGTGGTTGCTCGTTCGCGCATGGGCGCTTCGGTCGTCGGGCGCTCGACGCCTGCACGTTGCGTCGTCGCACGATCCGTGGCGGGCTTTGCCGCAGCGGTCGAGCGGGGAGTACGACGGGGGGCTGGCGTGGCATTCGGCAGGACGATCGTCGGCGCGGCGGGCACCGGAATCGCGGTGGCGTCGGGGTTCGCCTGCGTGCCGGGGGTCTGCAGGCGCTCCAGGCCGCGCACTGGTGCGGCCGGCTCGGTTTGCGCGGCCGCCGGGGTCGCTGTGGCGGCCAGGACGGTCATGGTGGCGAGCAGGGCGGCCAGCGCCCCGCGGTCGGTCGTCATCGTCGAAATCCCCTGCGCGCGGTCGTCGCGGCGTTGTGGGCGGGGGAGGCTGAACGTGACCCGACGGCAACCCGTGATGCGACGAGTTGCTTCTGGGTAGCGGTGAAACGTTGGTGGCGTGTGAGCGGCTGGGTGTCGGTGGACTGTACCCCTACCTTGCCAGTGGTGGGTATCGGAAAGAGCGGACACGGAGCAGGGCGCTTCCCTTGCCTCCCCCTCCGTCTGGCAAGGGCCAGCCACCTCCCCCTTGCGGGGGAGGATCGGTAGGCTGGCTTACTTCGGGGCGACGACCACTGAGCCGCCCTTCATCACGAAGGCGGGGTGTTCCAGTTGGCGGACGTCGGCGAGCGGATCGCCGTCGACTGCGACGAGATCGCCGAACCGGCCGGGCTGGATCGCGCCGACGTCTGCGGTTCTGGCCAACGCGATCGCCGCGCTGGAGGTGGCGGCCTGGATCGCCTCCATCGGCGTCATGCCCCATTCGACCATCTTGGCGAATTGGAGCGCGTTGTTGCCGTTGGGGTAGACCCCGCCGTCGGTGCCGAACAGCATCTTGACCCCAGCGGCATGCGCGGCGCGGAAAGTCTGGCGCTGCTTGAGGCCGACCTGGCGTTCCTTCTCGAGGCTCTCGGGGAAGACACCGTTCTTGGCACCCTCGGCAAGAATATAGTCATCATCATAGATATCCATGTCGAACCACGCCCCGCTCGCCTTGGCCAACTTGAACGATTCGGCATCGGCGAGGCTGGCGTGTTCGATCGTGTCGACGCCCGCGCGCAGTGCGTCGTTGATCCCCTCGGCGCCGTGCGCGTGGACCGCGACCTTCATGCCGAGCATGTGCGCTTCCTCGACGATCGCCTTGATCTCGGCGAGGCTGATCTGCTGCGCGCCGACGGCGTCGGTTTTCGAGAGGACGCCGCCGGTCATGCAGACCTTCACCACCTCGGCGCCGTATTTGCGGATGGTCCGCACGGCGCCGCGAAACTCGTCGGGCGTGTTGGCGATCTGCGGGTGCGGGACCTGGATAGAGGGCGGGAATTCGGTCGCGTCGCAGTGGCCGCCGGTGGCGCCGAGCGCGTAGGTGGCGGGGACGATGCGTGGGCCGGGAACATAGCCGCGCTCGATCCCCTGCTTCAGCGCGACGTCGTCGTAATTGGCCGAGCCGACGTTGCGCACGGTGGTGAAGCCCGCGTCGAGCGTCTTGCGTGCATTGGCGACGCCAACGACGGTCCAAAAATTGTCGGTGAACTCGAGCTGACGGTAGCCGCTGAGCGTCGGGTCGCTGGTCAGATGGACGTGCATGTCGATCAGGCCCGGGAGCAGCGTCCGCTCGCCCAGATCGACGCGTTCGGCGCCGACGGGCACCGCGTCGCCCTTGCGGCCCACTGCGGTGATGCGGCCATCGACGATCGTCACTTGCGGGTTGTCGACTCGCTTGCCCGCAAGGACGTCGATCATGTGCGCTGCGGTGACGACGACCGTCCTCGCATCGGCATTGCCGGCGGTCGTCGCGAGTAGCGTCGCGATGAGAATGCGCGCGATCATGTAGGTCCCCTTCCCCGTGTTACGCGCTGTGTGCGGTACCGCGGGCGATCGGGCAAGTGCCGCATCTTGCCCTATTATCGACACCGGTACAGGCCATCTGTGATGCTTCCGACGACGAGATCGCCCGTGATGATGCTTCGATTTCTTCCGTTCTGCGCGCTGGCTGCTGCGCTGGTGCCCTTGGCTGCGCGCGCCGATCCGGCACCGTTCGACCTGACCGGGCCCAGCCTGCGCGTCGGGGTGACGCATGGGACGACGACGTTGCCGATCGCGCAGGTGCCGAGACTCGCGACCGGTGACCGCGTGTCGATCGCGGCGGACCTGGCCGTCGGCAAGAAGGACGACGGCGCGCGCTATCTGCTGGTCGCGGCGTTCCTGCGCGGTGCGACCGAGCCGCCACCGAAGTCGTGGTTCTTCAAGGCCGAGACGTGGAAGGCGAAGAAGAACACGCTGGTGTTGACGGTACCGGAGGGCGCGCGGCAACTGGTGGTGTTCCTGGTGCCGGAGAGCGGCGGTTTCGATGCTGTCGTGTCGGCGGTACGCAAGCAGCCGGGGGCGTTCGTGCGCGCGGTGCAGGATCTCGACCAGGCGTCGCTGGATCGCGCGCGGCTCGATGCGTTTCTCGACGGGATCCATGCGCTGGAGCGGACGCGGCCGGAGCGGATCGAGGCGGTATCGCCGCTGTTGTCGCGCAGTCTGGCGATCAAGTTGAAGGCGGAGTGCCTCGATCTCGCGGCGGACCTGCAAGCGTCCTGCCTGACGCAGAGCCGCGATTCGCTGGTGCTGGCGGATGGGCAGAGTTCGACGCTGGCGGATACCTTGGTGGGGGCGCCGACCGATCTGGCGCTGCAACTGAGCGCGACGCCGGAGGGCGGGCTTGGCTATTATAGCCCGTATATCGGCGTGGTGCGCGATCTGGCGAAGATCTTCGGCGCGTTCCAGACGACGCAGTTCCGCTATATTCCGGCACTCGCGCGGGCGCATGACGATCGGCTGGCACTGTTGCTGAACGCGGCGCCGTCGTTCGCCAGCCCCAAGTCGGTGATGGTCGTGGCGATGCCGGTGATCGAGACGGGTCCGCCGCAGACGCCGACGATGCGACGCGCGGAGGCGGACCGGCTGGTGTGTGCCGCCAAGCCCGATCTGGTGCTGCCCGTCGAGGGTGCGCCACTGATCTATGCGACCAAGTTCGCGCACGACATGAGCTTGCGGGTGACGACGCCGCAGGGGGGCGTGGTCGAGCTCCCGGTGCAGGCGGATGCGGAGCGTGGCGGCTATGTGCTCGACCAGGTCGGCATGCGGACCGCGGGGTTGAGCAGCGTGACCGATGCGACGTTGCACGGCCGCTGGGGCTTCACGCCGTTCGACGGGCCGCGGTTTCGGTTGCAGGTGCCGCGGGCCGGCGGGTGGCAGATGGTCGATACCGATCCCGAGAGTCTCGTGGTCGGGCGCGACAACGCGGTCTCGCTGGCGGGGCCGACGCCGAGTTGCGTGGAGTCGGTGACATTGGTCGGTGCGGCGGGCGACGTGCCGCTCGCGTGGACGTCGACCGGCGAGCGCATCGGGCTGACCTTGCCGTTGGCCAAGGCCGCGCCGGGGAAATTGTCGCTGCTCGTGAAGCAATACGGGGTCGAGGCGCCGGACAAGCTCGCGTTGACCGCACTCGCAGAGGCGGGGCGGATCGACGGTCTGACGCTGTATGCCGGCGATGCGGCGGGGACGCTGAGTGGGACGCGGCTCGATCTGGTGGCGTCGATGATGATCGACGGGGTCGCGTTCAAGCCGGGTGACGTCGTGCGGGCGGACAAGGCGGATCGGCTGGCGCTGGTGGCGGGTACGGTGCCGACGTTCGCGGCGGGCCAGGCGAAGACGGCGCTCGTGACGCTGACCGATGGACGGAAGCGGTCGATGAAGTTCGTCGTCGCGGCGGCGCGGCCTAGAGCGACGCTGATCGCGAAGAGCGTGGTCGTGCCACCCTCCCTTGGCCTGCCGGTCGTGCTGGCCGGTGATACGGCGATCGCGCAGGATGCCCGCCTGACGTTCTCGCTGCGTGCCGAGGGAACGCGGTTTTCTGCGGGCGACAGTGTCGAGATCGCGACGGCGGACGGCGCGATGACGACCAGTGTCACGTCGGGGCGCGGGCTGACGGTGCAGGACGACCGGATCGCTGTGGTGTCGGTGGAGCCGGGCAAGGCGCTCGGGGTTTCCGCGCATGGGCCGCTCAAATGGCGACTGGTGCAAGGCGGCGTTGCGGGGGATTGGGTGCCGCTCACGACGCTGGTGCGGACGCCGGCATTGGCTGGCGTGGCGTGCAACGAGACCTGTACACTGACCGGGACCGACCTGTTCCTGATCGAGTCGATTGCGGCGAATGCTGGGTTTGCCGACGCGGTCCGCGTGCCGGACGGGTTCACCGGGGCTTCGCTCGCGGTGCCGAAGCCGGTCGGCGGGACGCTGTTCCTGCGGCTGCGGGACGATCCCGGCGTAACGGCGTCGATCGCAGTCGGTTCGTAGCGTTCGCCGTTTGTTGCTAGATTAGTCGTGACAATCGCTGGCCCGTTTGCGGTGGCGGCGGGCGGGCGATTGTCGCTATGGGGCGCGGATGACCGCATCGGATCTCCAGAGCCTGTTCGTCACCAACCTCGTCCGCTACAATAGCGGTGATCGGCGGCGGTGGCGGCTGATCGTCGGCGACGTAAAGGTCTACAGCCTCGCGACGCACGCGCATTGCAACTGGGCGGTGACCCCGTCGGGCAGCGCGAGCGAGGTCGACGCGGTCGAGCGGCTGGCGGACCGGCTGCGCGAGGATCATCCGATTATCACCGCCGGCTGACGGCATCTCATAGACCCCGGCTGACGGCTTTTTATCTACGCAGGAGCATCACATGGCGAAGCAATATTGGGCGCAGATCATCGAACTCGATGAGGAAATGACCGCCGCGACGATTCCGGGCGCGACCGATCACGAGGATGCGGCGGATTCGCTGGTGGCGGATTTCGTCGGCGCGATGGGCGGCGAGATCACCTCGGGCGCGGTGCGCGTCTGGGTGCAGGGCGGGGTCGAGAAGGTCTATGACTGGAAGGCGGACTTCACGATGCCCGACATGGACGAGATGGGCGACGAGGATGAGATGGAGGTCGAGGGCGAGATCGAGCTGACCGAGCGGGTTTGAGCACGAATCGCATGTGACTAAACATACCACCCCGGCCTTCGCCGGGGTGGATTCATGGGACGGTCTGCCCTGCCGGCGCGAGTTCGTGCCAAGTGTGGTCGTCGTGCGCGAGGAGGGCATCCGCCGCGGCCGGACCGAGCGTGCCCGCCTCGTAGGGCTCCGGCATGCCGGCGTCATGCGCCCAGAGGTCGAGGAAGGGCTGTACCGCGGCCCAGCCGGCGTCGATCGCATCCGCCCGTTGGAACAGCGTCTGGTCGCCGACGAACAGGTCGTAGATCAGCGACTCGTACCCGGTCAGGTGACCGATATCGAATTCGTCGGCGTACCGAAAATCGAGCGCGATCGGTGCGGTCGCCACTTCGAGGCCAGGACGCTTGATGTTGATGTCCATGCTCAGCCCCTCGTCGGGCTGGATCTGGATGATCAGGCGGTTGGGCGGCAGCATGTCGGCGGCGGCACCGGGGAACGACGCGAACGGGACCGGCTTGAAGGTGATCGCGATCTCGGTGTCGCGACACGTCATCGCCTTGCCGGTGCGCAGGTAGAACGGCACGCCCGCCCAACGCCAGGTGTCGACCATCAGCTTCAGCGCGACATAGGTCTCGGTCCGGCTGTCCGGCGCCACGTCGGGCGAGGCGGTGTAGGCGGAGACATCCACCCCTTTCACCTTGCCAGCGGTATACTGGCCGCGGACGCCATTGCGCTTTGCCTTGCCGGGCGAATAGACGCGGACGGCTTTGAGCACCTTGCCCTTTTCGTTGCGGATCGCCTCGGCATCGAAGCTCGCGGGCGGCTCCATCGCGACCATCGCGAGCAGCTGGAACAGGTGGTTGGGGACCATGTCGCGCAACGCGCCGGTGCCGTCGTAGAACTTGCCGCGCGTGCCGACGTCGACCGTCTCGGCGGCGGTGATCTGGACGTGCGCGATGCAGTCCGAGTTCCAGACGCGCTCGATCATCATGTTCGCGAACCGCGCGGTCATGATGTTCTGGACGGTTTCCTTGCCGAGGAAATGGTCGATCCGGTAGATTTGCGCCTCGGACACGCGGGCGAGGATGCGTGCGTTGAGATCGCGGGCGGAGGCGAGGTCGTGGCCGAACGGCTTTTCGATCGCGATCCGGCGGAAGCCATGCGGCGTCTCCGCCATCAGGCCGTGGTCGGCGAGCTTGTCGACGATCGTGCCGAAGAACTTCGCGGGCACCGCGAAGTAGAACGCGACGTTGCCGTTCACCCGGGCCTTGAGTTGCTTGAAGACGTCGTCCTTGGTGAAATCGCCCTGGAGATAGCTAACGCGGTCCTTGAGCCGCGCCCACGCGTCGCCCTTCTCGCCATCGCCCTCGCCGCCCTTCGCGTCGAAACTGCCGAGCGCCTCGCGCAGCGACTGATCGTTCCCCTCGTCGATGCCGACGCCGAGAACGTGGAAATCATCGCCGACCAGCCCGAGCCGGGTCATGTTGATCAGTGCCGGCATCAGCAAGCGGCGGGTCAGGTCACCAAAGGCGCCGAAGATCACTAGTGTCGTCGGCGGTGCGGGCTTCACGGACTTGCTCACGAATTCGCCTCGGACATGCATCGACCCTTTCTGCGGTGGTTCCTTCAAACCGCATAGCGTGTGCCGATGTTCCCCGCACGCCCTCAGGTCGCCGTGAGGATGTTGTCCCCAAACGCACGCGCGTCGACCTCCGCCCAGTCGAGTTCCTCCTGCAAGCGGCGATAGACGTCCTCGGCCACCTCGCCCTTGTCGCGCATTTCGTGGAGCACTACGCGCTGGCAGGCAATCATCTCGAGGTGGAGTTCGTCGAATTCGGAGGTTGCCTGTGGATCGTCCGCCTCCGCGGTGACCTTGCCCGCCGCGCCGTAGCGGAAGCGCAACGCATCCGCTGCTGCGCCTTCGCGTGCTGGCAGCACCGCGAGGCCTGCGTCGATCAGCCGCTTGCGCGCGGGTGCAATTTCGTCGGCAAGCCCCGTGTCCGCGCCGAGATCGAGACGGCGGATCAACGGGCCGAGCGTGAGCCCTTGCAGCACCAGCGTGCCGATCACGACGCCGAACGCGGCGAGCACGATCAGGTCGCGACCCGGCACCGACCGCGGCAGCGCGAACGCGGTCGCGAGCGTCAGCAGGCCCCGCATGCCCGACCAGGACAGAATGATCGACGCATTCCAGGGGGGAGGCTTGGGCAGCCAGGACGGCGCGTAACGGCTGGCGATCACGCCCTCGACGAACCGCACGAAGAACACCCACGCGATGCGAGTGACGAGCACGGTCGCCAGCACCGCGGCGGCGAACCCGATTGCGGGCCAGCGCTCGGCGGCGGGCAGGCCGACCAGCACGTCGCGCGATTGCAGCCCCATCAGCGCGAACGCGATAATGTTGAGGACGAGCACCGCCGCCGACCATACCGCCGCGCCCTGCAACCGATCGCGCGCGGGCTGGCCGATCGGGCGGCGCTGCGACACGATCATCCCGAACGTGACGACCGCGAGCACCGGCGAGATATGCAGCCGCTCGGCGAGCAGCCAGATGCCGAACGTCACCGCGAAATCGGCGAGGCTCGCGCCGAGCGTCCGCGCGAACAGCGGCGTCACGCGGAGGTACAGCCACGAGGCGATGACGCCGAGGACGATCCCGCCCGGCACCGCCGCGGCGAGCGCGAGTGGCGTCACTGGCGTGTCGGAATGCGTCGCGAACGCCACCGCGAGCCCGAACAGCAACAGCGCCGTGGCGTCGTTAAGGAGGCTCTCGCCCTGGAGCAGCAATAGGCCGCGACGCGGGATGCCGACTTCGCCGAGCACCGCTTCCGATGCGGCGGCATCGGGCGGTGCGACGATCGCACCCAAGGCGAACGCGGCGGCAAGCGGCAGCCCGCCGAGCGTCACGCCGACCAGCGCGACCGCTGCGGAGGTGACGAGTACCGCGAACACCGCGAGGCTCAGCAGCGGGAACCAGTGTCGCCGCAAGGCGCGCGGGCTGGTGTGATACGCGGCGTGGAGCAACGCAGGTGCGATGAACAAGGCCAGCGCCAGGTGCGGCTCGACCGTGATCTTCGGCGCGAATGGCAGCGCCGCAAAGGCGATCCCGGCCACCGCCAGCAAGGTCGGGTACGGCACGTTCAACTTGCGCGCGAGGACCAACAGGACCAGCGCGGCGAGCAGGATGACGTCGAGACTTTCGAATAATTCCACGGGCACGCAACGGGTGGGAGGAAAGGACGGGCCCGCCGCATTGCGCAGGCCAAAAAAAACCACCCCGTGCATGTCGCACGGAGTGGCCTAGGTTCAGGGAGGAGGGACGCTAGAAGCGTCCCGTACGGCGCCGCGAAAGGGGGGGACACGATGCCGTACAGGATCTAAATGGGTGAGCGCCGTTTTGGTTCAACCCCTGCTGCACCGCACCCCAAATAATTTTCGCGGCCTCCCGGTTTCGCTATCAGACGTTGAACTGCGCAGGGGCCGGCATCTGCTGCTGCGGGGTCATGCCGAGCTGCGCCTGGCGCGCGAAAATATCGCGCATCAGCGACAGCGAGAACAGGTGCGCATACAGCAGCGGGAGCATGCCCGACTTGCTCATCTTGCGCAGTGCATCGCCGCGTAGGTCGATCAGCTTTTCCTCGTTGATCATCTGGAAGCCGCGATAGACGAACGGCTGGTCGGCGCCATCGGGCTGGATCGTGACTTCGCCGTCCATCAGCAGCTCGAGCTCGCGAAGCTCGTTCATGAAGTTCTGCGTGCGTGCGCCGGCCTGTTCGAACGACTCGTTGAAGCCGAGGATGTTCTTGGTCAGCTCGGTCGGCTGGCCGTTCTCGAACAGCGCGTCGCCGTCTTCGAAATCACCGATCGCCTGCGAGGTGGGGTCGAAACAGAGCGACAGCTCCTGCGCATCCGGGTGGAGGCGCGCGAGCATGTATGGGTAACGGCGGACATAGGCGGGTACGTAGAAGGTGTTCTCGGTCAGCTTGCCGTCTTCGCCGACGAACACGTTGACGCCCTCGTTCAGGCCCATCAGCGCGAGCGGGATCGCGTCGTCGCCGACCGAGAAGACGATCGGCATGTGGCGCTGGACCAGCGGAAACTCGTCGACGGTGATCGGGATCGCATGCTGGCCGACCAGGAACGGCGCGCTGTCCTGCGGGCGGACCTTGTAGTTCGCGTGCGTGTCGCTCGAAAGCGGCTCGAGGCCATTATAGAAAAGCGGAAGCTGGGCGGTGCTGGCCATGTTACTCTCCGGATCGGTCGGTCGAAATGCCGGTGGCTCATGCCACCGATTGGGGCGAGGCTCTATGGTGCGCCGGGCGGGCGTGCAAGTGTGACGAGCTTGCCGGGGTTGAGGATGCCGAGCGGATCGAGCGCGGACTTGATCGCCCTGAGCGCGGTCATCCGCGCGGGCGAGGAGAGGCGTTCGAGTTCGTCGCGCTTCATCTGGCCGATGCCGTGCTCCGCGGAGATCGAGCCTCCGGCCGCGACGACGAGGTCGCCGACGAAGCGAGTGACGACCGGCGCGTCCTCGGCATACCAGTGCGAAGGGTCGGTGCCGGGCGCAGCGCGGACGTGGAAATGGACGTTGCCGTCGCCGAGATGACCGAAGCCGCTCGCGTGCGTGCCGGGGAAGCGCGCGTCGCACGCCGCCGCCGCCTCGATCATGAAGCGTGGCATCGTATCGACGGGAATCGAGATGTCGTGCTGCGTCGCGGGGCCGAGCGCGCGTTCAGCGGCTGAGAGCGAGTCGCGGAGCAGCCAGAATGCGGTGGACTGGGCTTCGCTGGTGGCGATCGTCGCGTCTTCGATCGCGCCGTCTTCGAGGGCTTTGCCGAGCAGGCGTTCGAGCAGCGCGGTTGGGGACTCGCCTTCGGTGGTGGCCGAGGTCGCCTCGATCAGGAGGTGCCAGGGGTGGCGGCCGGCGAGCGGCGCGCGGGCGTTCGGGAGGTGCGCGATGGCGGCGGCGAGCGACTCGGCGGGGAGGATCTCGAAACTCTCGATCGCGTCGGTCTTCGCCTGCATCGTGCGCAGGAGCTTCAACGCGGCTTGGGGGGACGCGATGCCGACCCAGGCGGTGCCACGCGCTGCGATCGCAGGGGCGAGACGCAACGTGGCGGCGGTGACGATCGCCAGCGTGCCTTCCGCGCCGATGAAGAGCTGGTCGAGGTCGTAGCCGCGATTGTCCTTCTTGAGCGCGGACAGGCCGTCGTAGATGCTGCCATCGGCGAGCACCGCCTCGACGCCGGCGACGAGGCCGCGCATCGTGCCGAACTTGAGGACCTGCGTGCCACCGGCGTTGGTCGAGACGAGGCCGCCGATCGTCGCCGTGCCGCGTGCGCCGAGCGTCAGCGGGAAGCGCCACCCCTGCCCTTGCGCGGCGCCGTCGAGGTCGGCGAGGATCACGCCGGCCTCGGCGATGGCGAGTCCGGCGTCGGTGTCGAGGCTGCGGATGCGGTTCAGGCGACGCAGCGACAGGATCAGCGCGCTGCCGTCGGCGGGGGCGGTCGCGCCGCCGACCATCGAGGTATTGCCGCCTTGCGCGACCAGCGGCACGCGGTGTTCGGCGGCGGCCGCGACGATCAGCGCGACTTCGGCGGTCGAGGCCGGTGCGAGCAACGCGGGCGCGACGCCGTGGAAGCGGCCGCGCCAATCGTGCAGCCAGGGATCGATATCGGCGGGGTTGGTCACGATCGCCTTCGCGTCGAAATGCGAGGAGAGCGATTCGAGCATTGCCGCCTGCGAAGGCGTCAGGATTGCTGACTGAATTTCGGCCATCTACGAGGCGCTAGACAAAATTCATCGCGCGTTCAACGATAGGCGCTAACGATTACGTCAGCATGATCCAGACACCATGATTCACCCCGCGATACCCGCCACCCTGCTCGCGCTCGCGGGTCCCTTTGCTGTGGCATTGCGCGATGTACCGTCACCCGGGCAGTCTTCTGGATTCGAGCTTGATGGCATGCAGATCGCGCAGGTCTCGATCCACGAACGCATCATCATCCGCGTGCCGCGGATGAGCCGGGCCCCAATCCGCAACTATGCGCCGCCGACCGATTGGAAGGAGCATAAGGGCCCCAAATGCATCGCGGTCGACGAGATCGCCGGTGCGATGCTCAACAAGGATGGCGCAGTCGACCTGGTGATGGACGACACGACGCGGCTGCGCGCGCGGCTCGACGGCGACTGCAAGCCGCTCGATTATTATTCGGGGTTCTATCTGCGGCCGGGCCCGGACGGGATGATCTGCAAGGACCGCGATGCGATCCGGATGCGTTCGGGTGCACGCTGCGAGATCGAGGGGTTCAAGAGCTTGCGGGCGAAGAAGAAGTAGGTCGGGTAGGCCAAGTCGAGACTCCGCGAGCGCCATCTGCACCGCCCGATACACTACCGATTGGCCGCCGAAACCGATCAAAGCATGTTTCCCCGCGAAGGCGGGGACCCAGACTGGGCTCCCGCCTTCGCGAGAGAACAATAGGGTGGTAGCCGTTTTGCAGCTCAAATCTTTCATGTCCGGGAAACCGTGAGCGGCGGAACGAGCTCGGCATGACTAAGAATCTGCCCCAAGCCCCCTCCCCGCCCTCCATTCGCCGCGTTTCCTTGACATTTGTCGCTAAATCGGCGAGCGCCGGAACGCTTGAGGGCAGTGCATTTCACCCTCCATTTACCGGACATTTGCATGAGTTTTGCCGATCTCGGCCTCTCCGACGAACTGCTCAAGGCAGTCACCGACTCCGGCTACACCGAGCCGACCCCGATCCAGGCCGGTGCGATCCCGTCGGTGCTCATGATGCGCGACATCATCGGCATCGCCCAGACGGGCACCGGCAAGACCGCGTCGTTCGTGCTGCCGATGATCGACATTCTCGCGCATGGCCGCAGCCGCGCGCGAATGCCGCGCTCGCTGATCCTCGAGCCGACGCGCGAACTCGCGGCGCAGGTGGCGGAGAATTTCGAGAAATACGGCGTCAATTCGAACCTCTCGATGGCGCTGCTGATCGGCGGCGTGTCGATGGGCGACCAGCTCGCCGCGCTCGAGAAGGGCGTCGACGTCCTGATCGCGACGCCTGGCCGGCTCATGGATCTGTTCGGGCGCGGCAAGATCATGCTCAACGGCTGTTCGCTGCTGGTGATCGACGAGGCGGACCGGATGCTCGACATGGGCTTCATCCCCGACATCGAGGAAATCTGCACCAAGCTGCCGAAACAGCGCCAGACGCTGCTGTTCTCGGCGACGATGCCGCCGCCGATCAAGAAACTGGCGGACAAGTTCCTGACCAATCCCAAGACGATTGAGGTGTCGCGCCCGGCGTCGACCAACCTCAACATCAAGCAGTATCTGGTGCCGGTGCCGAGCCAGACCGCCAAGCGCGATACGCTGCGCCGCATCCTCGCGCAGGAGGAGGTGACCAACGCGATCATCTTCTGCAACCGCAAGACGACGGTGCGCGACCTCAACAAGGTACTGAAGCAGGCGGGCTACAAGTCGGGCGAGATCCACGGCGACATGGAACAGCCGCAGCGGCTGGCCGAGCTCGAGCTGTTCAAGACCGGCGCGGTGACGATCCTGGTCGCCTCGGACGTCGCGGCGCGAGGGCTCGACATCAAGGGCGTCTCGACGGTGTTCAACTATGACGCACCTTGGCATCCGGACGATTATGTCCACCGCATCGGGCGGACGGGCCGCGCGGGGGCGACGGGAACGGCGTATACGTTCGTCGCGCCGGACGATGCCGAGAATATCATCAATATCGAGAAGCTTACCGGCCAGACGATCGAACGGCTGAAGGTTGCCGAACCGAGGACCGCACCGGTTGCCGCCGCGGCGGAGGACGACGAGGTTTCACCGCGTCGTGTTCGGTCGCGGAACCGTCGTAGCGGGCGTTCGGAGGATGTCGCCCCGGATGCTGCTGCGGTGGACACTGGCCGCGAGCGGTCGCGGACGCGTCGCGTTCCGCGCGAGGACACGGTTGCGCCAGCGGTCATCGCCGAGGTGTTGGCTGCGGTCGAGCCAGTGGTGGCGAAGCGGCCGCGCTGGGAGCGGACGCCGATCGACGAGCCCGTGCCTGCGGTCAAGCCGCGCGTTGCGGAGCCCACCCGGGTCGAGCCCGTGTATGTCGAACCCGCGTATGTCGAACCCGCGTATGTCGAACCGGTTCGCACAGCGCCTGTTCGGTCTGAGCCGGTGCAGGCGGAGCCGGTGCGGTCGGAACCGGTTCGCTCGCAAGCTGTTCGTTCGGAAGTGGCAAAGGTCGAACCCCCACGGACGGAGCGTATTCCTGCGGATCCCACCGGGGGTCGCCGCCAACCGGTCGCCGATACGCCGGCGGATGGCTGGAACGGACCATTCCCGAGCTTCCTGAATGCCGTGATCGGAGGATATGAATGATGTCGTTGCGCCGTACCGCTGCCCTCGCCCTGCTCGCCACTGCGGTAGCCGCGCCGGCAGCGCCCCGCGCGAAGGTGGCCGCGCCGCACGTCAACACGGCGAGCTTCGACAAGCTGCCCCAGCCCTTGCCGCTGCCGTATAATGAGTCGGCGAACGCCAATGCGCAGGTCGCCGCGGCGCGCGCGCGGGCGCTGAAGACGCACAAGCGGCTGCTGATCGACCTCGGTGGCAACTGGTGTCTCGATTGCCGTCTGCTCGCGGGGACGATCGACCTGCCGGAGATGAAGCGTTTCGTCGACAGCAAGTTCGTTGTCGTGACGGTCGACATCGGTCGCTTCGACAAGAACGGGCAGATCGCGGCGGGTTACGGGATCAAGGGCCGCCTGAAGGGCGTGCCGGCGGTGCTGGTGGTCGATCCGCGGACCAACAAGCTGTTGAATGCAGGGCATGAGACCGAGCTCGCGGATGCGCGGTCGATGGGTCCGCAGGCGCTGGCCGACTGGCTGGCGAAGTGGGCGGCCTGATCGGAATTTGAGAGTCGGCGTGCGCTGATTGACGCCTGGCGACTGACGCCGAGATCTTTGGCTGATCTGGGGCGTGGTGGGCGTTGCCTCGCCGAGGCTGGCTCGATTGGGTTTCGATCGACGATCGACGATCGGTGCCACGTCGTGGGGGAGTGGTTCCTGCCTGCCAGAACCGGGGTCGATAGACGGTATTAGCTGGCCGGTAGCCTTCTGGCCACTGCGGCGGTCACGCGGTCCGCGTTGCAAGCGTGTTTCCCCGCGAAGGCGGGAACCCAGTCTGGGCTCCCGCCTTCGCGGGAGAACAAGGGGGCGGTAGCGATGCTTTCGGTCCGCAGGTACGGGGCCTGTCGGATCATGGCCGGCCAATCCCAGGTGGTGGAACGAGTTTGCAACCTTCGAACTCGCAATACGCAATACGCAATACGCAATACGCAATACGCAATCGGTTCTGCCAGAAATCCAATTGCAACACGCCCCGTGCGGGCCAATAGCAGCGTCATCCTGGCGAAAGTCAGGACCCAGGATACCAAAAGTTAGCGCCTGCGATTCTGGGTCCTGACTTTCGTCAGGATGACGGGTTGAGTGGCTGGTTGCGCACCGTCGGCCGACCCTAGGCTGCAGCAGCGATCAGGGCGTCGTCCAGATCTCCAGCCCGCTTGTACGCCGGACGCTCGATCAAACGGGCGGCATAGTCGGTGAAGGTCGGGCGCTTGGGCAGCCACCCGAACTGCATGCCCCAGATCACTTGCGATCCGACATAGACGTCGGCGGCGGTAACGCGGTCGCCAGCGATGTACGGGTGCGCGGCAACCGCCTGTTCGAGGACGTCGATGACGCGGTCGAGGCTGCCATAGCCGATCATCCGCTGTTGCGCGGCATCCGGCACTACACCGAGTGCGCGGTTACCGACGGCCGCTTCGACGGGGCCGGCTGCGTAGAACAGCCAGCGGTAATAGTCGGCGCGTTCATCTGCGTTTGGCGCCAGGCCCGCGTCGGGGAACGCCTCGGCAAGATAGGCGCAGATCGCAGCGCATTCAGTGATGGTCTTGCCGTTGTGGACCAGCGCGGGGACCTTGGCCATCGGGTTGATCGCGCGATACGCCTCGGCCTTCATCGATTTGTCGTAGTCGAGGACGACGGTCTCGTACTCGGCGCCGACCTCTTCGAGCATCCAGCGCGCGATGCGACCGCGCGACATCGGGTTGGTGTACAGGGTCAGGGCCACGCGACTCTCCTTGAGAACGGATCGTGAACGATGGTCTCATGGAGCAGGGGTGCGGTCAAGGCCGTGCAGAATGTTTCCCCGCGAAGGCGGGGATCCAGACTGGGCTCCCGCCTTCGCGGGAGAACAAGGAGAAGGCGGGGCGTACAATTAAGCCCCCGCGCCCTTATACCAGCGCCTTGTCGAACAACGCCAACATGCGGGCCCAGGCCTTGTCCGCCTGGACCGGATCGTAGACCTTCGAGTCGGGCGGGCACCAGCCGTGCATGGTGCCAGCGTACACCTCGATCTCGGCTGGGAGTTTCGCCGCGGCAAACGCGGTGCGGAGCGTGTCCTTCTCGGTCGGCGACCGCGCGTCATCGTTGGCGGCGATCGCGATGAGGTATTGCGCCTTCATCTGCGGGATCAGGAGGTGCGGGCTGTCGGGCTTGTCGGTGACGAAGCCGCCGCCGTGGAACGTCGCGCCTGCCCGGATGCGGTTCGCCACGGCTGCAGCGGTGCGCATGACCATCGGGCCGCCCATGCAATAGCCGGTGGTGGCCATGCCGCGCTTGCGATCGACCTGAGGTTGCGCGTCGAGGAAGGCGGTGAAGGCTTTCGCGTCGCGAACCGTCCCTTCGGACGTGAGCGCTTCCCGGAAGGGGGCGATGCGACTTTTGACTTCGGGTTGGTCGTAGGATTCGCCGGGCTTCAGGAACGGCGCCTTGGTCGAGCGGTAGAACTGGTTTACGACGAGTACCGCGTAGCCCGATTGCGCAAGGCGGTCGGCCATCTGGCGGAAGGCGGGGCGCAGGCCCATGATGTCGGGCCAGACCAGCACGCCGGGGTGCTTGCCGGTGGCGGGCGCGACGAAATAGGCGTCGGCCTTGCCGTCGGGCGTGACGATCGAAACGTCGCGGCCCTTGATGACGGCGGCGTTCGCGGGGGCGGGGAGTAACATCGTCAGGCCCATGGCGCCGGTCATCACGCCGAACTGGCGGCGCGAGACGCCGGCCAGATAGGCTTCGTTATCGTCTGCGGTATGCTCGTCGCACATGGGCCTATCCTCTTGAATTCGGCCGCATGCTAACTCAGGCGGCGCGCCACCACCATACGCCATCTTGGATGTCGCGGGTCGCTCGGCCTTCGACTTCGAGGCGGCGGAGATGCGCGAGCGCTTCGCCGGTCGCCATGCCGAGCACGTCGGGACCGATCGCGCGGCGGAACAGGCGGCCGAAACAGTCGACCGCGCGGCGGGGTTCGGCGAGGAAGACGGCGAGCTCGTCGAGCCGTTCGCGGTGTTCGCGGTCCATCGCGTCGAGACGGGTGTGGAGGCCGGTGAACGGGTCGCCGTGGCCGGGGAGGACGAGCAGGTCGGCGGGCAGCGTCTTGAGCTTGGCGATCGATGCGAACCATTCGCCTAGCGGGTCGGCGTTCGGTTCGGTGACGCCTAGCGAGACGTTAGGGCTGATGCGGGGAAGGACCTGGTCGCCGGCAATGAGGATGCCGCCGGCTTCGTCGTAGAGGCACGCGTGTTCGGGGGAGTGGCCCGAACCAGTGACAATGCGCCACTCGCGCGTGCCGATGGTGAGCGTGTCGCCGTCTTCGACGCGGGTGTAGCTGAGCGGGAGCGGCGTGATAATTTTCCGGAAGCCGGCCCAGCCCTTGGCGGTGGCGTGGTCGATCTGTGCGGCGTCCCAGCCTGCGCCGCGCCAGAAGGCGAGCATTTCGTGCGGGACGGAGTCGCGGGCATCGGCGGCGAGCATGCGGGCGGTCAGCCACTCGGCGCGGGTCATGACGAGGGGGGCGGCGTGGTGGTCGCACATCCAGCCTGCCAGGCCGATATGGTCCGGGTGAAAATGGGTGCCGATCATTTGCGTGATGCGAACGTCCGCCTTGGGGCCTTCTAAGATGGCTTTCCAGGCGTCGCGCGCGGCCGCGGTGTTCATGCCGGTGTCGACCAACGCTTCGCCGTCGGTGTCGGCGAGGAGCCAGCAGTTTACGTGTTTCAGCGGGCCAGGGATCTTCAGGCGGACCCACTCTATGCCGGGGGCGACTTCGAACACGTCACCTGCTTCGGGCTCGGCGCCACCGAAGGGGTAGGTCAGGCCCTTGTGGCTGGTCGGCACGAAATCGGTAGCGGGTGCGGTTGCCATCCGTTGCGGTTAGCAACTGGATGTGGCGGGCGATAGTGCTGCTTGGCGGTCGCCGCTCTCTCGATCCTCCCCCGCAAGGGGGAGGTGGCACCGCAGGTGACGGAGGGGGAGGACACGGAACAGAGGTTGTCGCTACCTCCCCCTCCGTCTGGCGAGTGCCAGCCACCTCCCCCTGGCGGGGGAGGATTGTGTTGGTTGGGTGTGCATTATTTTGCGCGCGTTTCGTCACGCTGGATCTGTTCGACATGTCTCCGCTTGAAACGGAGGACGCTTGTCTCCCCGCGAAGGCGGGGACCCAGACTGGGCTCCCGCCTTCGCGGGAGAACACAGAAGCGGGGGGATGGACCGGATACGGTCGCGGGCTAGCGTGACGGCGACCCTCCCTAGCCGCATCTTCAGAGGTCAGCGCGAGCCCGCCCCCTGCCCCTCCCGCTTGCGGGAGGGGAAGTGCGTCAGCGCTTGAAGGGGTCGTCGAAGAGCGGCTTGACGGGGAGGACGCCGCCGTCTGCCACGAACTGTGCGTCCGCTGCCGCCTGGGTGCGCTCGGCGCGGAGTTGCTGGAGCAGGACTTCGCGGTCGCCTTCGAGGCGGGTGTCGGTCGGGGCTTCCATGCCGGCTGCCTTGGCGGCCTTCGCCACCGCTGCGTCGAGCTCGCGCTGCGAGGTCAGGCCGAGCGTGACCGGGTCCTTCGGCGTGATGTTGGCGATGTTCCAGTGGCTGCGGTCGCGGATCGCGGCGATCGTCGTGCGGGTGGTGCCGATCAGCAGCGAGATCGCGCCGTCGGTGATCTCCGGGTGGTTGCGGATGATCCACGAGATGCCGTCGGGCTTGTCCTGGCGCTTCGAGACCGGCGTGTAGCGCGGCCCCTTGGTGCGGCGGACCTGCTCGGGGCCCTTGATTATCTTGAGCTGGTAATCAGGATCGGCGGCACCCTTGTCGATCTCTTCCTGCGTCACTTCATGGGCGCGCACGGGATCACGACCGGTCAGCTTGGTCGAGGTGGTGTCGTCGGCGATCGCCTGGATCTCGAGGATGTGCAGGCCGCAGAAGTCCGCGATCTGCTCGAAGCTGAGCGCGGTATTGTCGACCATCCAGGCAGCGGTCGCGTGGGGCATGAGCGGCTGGGCCACGGCGGAAACTCCGTAAAAATAGAAAGGGCCGCCCCTTTCGGAGCGGCCTGACATGAAGGAGACTTAGTGCGCGCGGCGCTAACAGGCAAGCGAACAAGCGTAACGCGTATCATGCCGCGAGGAGCGGACGATCCAGGGGGCGGTCGAGCGGGACGAGCGCGTGGAGGAACTGGCGCGCGCTGGCGGGCCAGCTGTAGCGCGCGGCATAGGCGGCGCAGGTGACGCTGTCGCGGGTCAGCGCGGTGGCGATCGCGGTGTCGAGGTCCTCGTGCATCGCGCCGACGCGGTCGTCGAGGACATCGATCGGGCCGGTTACCGGGTAGGCGGCGACCGGCGTGCCGCAGGCGAGCGCTTCGATCATGACGAGGCCGAAGGTGTCGGTGCGGCTCGGGAAGACGAGTGCATCGGCAGTGCGGTACGCGGCGGCGAGATCGAGACCGGAACGATGTCCGAGGAAAACGGCCTGGGGAAAGCGACGAGCGAGCGTGGCGCGCGCGGGACCATCGCCGACGACCACCTTGGTGCCGAGGTGGCTGGAGGACAAAAACGCTTCGATGTTCTTCTCGACGGCAACCCTGCCGACATAGAGCAGGATGGGGCCGGGCAATGCCGCCAGCTCGGGGTCTCGTGCGCCATCGAGACCAAACTGGGCGAAGTCGACACCCCTGCCCCATTCGCGGACCTGATGCAGGCCGTGATCCGCAAGAGTCTTCGCGACCGATGGCGTCGAGACGAGGATCGACTGCGCGGGCCGGTGAAACCAGCGGATGTAGCGCCAGATCCAGTCCGGGTTCGCGCCGGTACGCGCAGCGATATAGTCGGGAAACTGTGTGTGATACGCGCTGGTGAACGGGAGCGCGCGGGCCAGGCACCAGTTGCGGGCCGCGAGGCAGACCGGCCCTTCGGTGGCGAGGTGGATCGCGTCGGCGCCGAATGCTGCGAGCATGCGGCCGACGGCGCCCGAGCGGGCGAAGGCGAGGCGGATCTCGGGATAGGTCGGGCATGGCATCGAGGCGAAGCGTTCGGGGGAGACGACCAGGACCTGGTGGCCGATCGATTCGAGTTCCTGGCGGACAGCCTGGAGGGTGCGGACGACGCCGTTGACTTGCGGGCTCCAGGCATCCGTGACGATCGCGATACGCATCGGCTTATCCTTTCTTACCCTCTCCCGTCGGGAGAGCGAGGGGCCCAGCCGGCGCAGCCGGGTGGGAGGGTGAGGGCATTTTTTCACCGACGTCATGGACTTGCCCTCACCCGCGCCGCTGACGCGGCTTGCCCTCTCCCCGTCGGGGAGAGGGTTAAGTCATGCGGCCATGGATATGACCTTGTCCTTCTCTCGGGCGGCGATTTCGTCGCCCCAGTGGAGAAGCTCCATGCGGCCGTCGAAATGCTCGACCAAGGCCGTGCAGCCTTCGACCCAGTCGCCGTCGTTGTAATAGGCGATGCCGGCGATCTCGCGCATTTCGGCGGTGTGGATGTGGCCGCAGACGACACCTTCGACGCCGCGGACGCCGGCGGCGTGCGCGACGACTTCCTCGAAGTGCGAGATGAAGGCGACGGCGTTCTTGACCTTGGCCTTGGCGTGCTTCGACAGCGACCAATAGGGCATGCCCATGCGGCGGCGCGCGCCGTTGACCCAGCGGTTGAGGCCCATCAGCATCGTGTAGGCGGCGTCGCCGATATGCGCGATCCAACGATGCGCGAGCGTGATCGCGTCGAACTCGTCGCCGTGGAGGACCAGCAGGCGGCGACCGTCCGCCGTCTCGTGGATCGCGTTGCGGCGGATCGAGATGCCGCCCAGGTCGAGGCCGGAATATTGCCGGAACACCTCGTCGTGGTTGCCGGGGATGTAGACGACGCGGGTGCCGCGCTTGGCGCGCTTGAGCAGGCGCCAGATCACGTCGTTGTGCGCGGCGGGCCAGTAGAATTTCTTCTTGAGCCGCCAGCCGTCGATCATGTCGCCGACGAGGTACATCGTCTCGCTGTCGACGTGATCGAGGAAGTCGTTGAGCATGCCCGCATTGCAGCCGCGGGTGCCGAGATGGACGTCGGAGATCCAGATCGTGCGATACTGGCGGCGCTCGACGACCGGCTCGGGTACGGCGGGCCGAGAATGGATGAAGTCGGCGATATCGGTGATGTCGGCGCCAACGAAGCTAGATGGCGAAAACGTCGTGATGGCGTTCATGAGCCTGCCCCCGCAAAACTATCCTTGTCGCGAGTATTAGCCGAGTATTGTTACACGGTGGTCGCAGTCTGGTGACTGTTCGAAGTCACGGGCGAGAATAGATTGTTTTCCCGCGAAGGCGGGAATCCAGACTGGGCTCCCGCCTTCGCGGGAAACAGCTTTTGGTCGGGTAGCGCTTTGAGGGCCCCACCCCGGCGAAGGCCGGGGCCCAATTGGGGATGCTGAGTAAGGACGCGGTGTCCGTTATTACCGCGACCTTGCCAATTGGGCCCCGGCCTTCGCCGGGGTGATGCATTTTGAGGTGATAGGCGCTTGCCCCCCTCACCCCATCGTCAGCACGATCTTCCCGACGTGGTCGCCTGCTTCCATCCGCGTGTGCGCCGCCGGTGCGTCTGCGAAGGCGAACACGCGGTCGATCACGGGCTTCAGCTTGCCCGCTTCGACGTGCGGCCACACCGTCCGGGCGAGCTCGTCCGCGACCAGCGACTTGAACGCGGTATCGCGCGGGCGGAGCGTGGAGCCGGTCAGCGTCAGGCGGCGGCGCATGATCTCGAACAGGGGGACGGTCGCCGTCGCGCCGCCCATGACCGCGATCGAGACGTGACGGCCGTCTTCCGCCAGGCATTGCAGGTTGCGCGGGACGTAGTCGCCGCCGACCATGTCGAGCACCGCCGCGACGCCCTTGCCGCCGGTGATCTGCTTCACGCGCTCGACGAAATCCTCCGACTTGTAGTCGATCGCGTGCGTCGCGCCGAGGCTGAGCGCCGCTTCGCACTTGGCCTTCGAGCCGGCGGTGACGATGATGTCGATGCCGAAGACGTTGCAGAGGCCGATCGCCATCGTGCCGATCCCGCTGGTGCCGCCGTGGACGAGGACGGTGTCGCCCTCCATCGCGTAGGCGCGCTCGAACAGGTTGGTCCAGACGGTGAAGAGCGTCTCGGGCATCGCCGCCGCCTCGACCATCGTCAGCGCCTCGGGGACGGGCAGGCACTGGCCGAACGGCGCGACCGCATATTCCGCATACGCGCCGCCCGAGATCAGCGCGCAGACGAGCTGGCCGATCTGTTCGTCGCCGACGCCGTCGCCGACCGCGACGATCGTGCCGGAGATCTCCATGCCGAGGATCGAGGGCGCACCCGGCGGGGGCGGATACTTGCCCTGGCGCTGCATGACCTCCGGGCGGTTGACCCCGGCGGCCGCCACCTTGACCAGCACCTCGCCCTGCCCCGGCCGCGGCACGGGACGGTCGACGAGGACCAGCACTTCGGGACCGCCGGGCTGTTCCGGATCGATCGCCTTCATGACGTCGGGTACACGTAAGTTACTGGATTGATTTTCGGGTATCGCGGTCATTGCTCGTCACGTCCCTTTAGATTTCCGCGCCTTATTGACATCACTCGGGTGCGGGTCAACGTTACAGAAACTATGGAACCGGACGACACCCCTTCCCGTCCCGACGATCTGCTCGACGCGCTCGTGCGACAGGACCTCGATCCGTTGTCGGTCGCCGAGCTCGATGCGCGGATCACCGTGCTGCAGGGCGAGATCGCGCGCTGCCAGCTGAAGAAGGACCGCGCTGTCAGTCACCGCGCCAGCGCCGACGACCTGTTCAGGCGGTGATCGCGCTGCCCGCCTCCACAAGCGTTGCATTTAGGCAGCGCAGGAACGGACGGGGCCGGGTTCAAGTGCTTGATGCGACCGATATCAGTTCCGACATAGTGGCAAAGGGCTCGCGTTCTCGCGGCCCGACAGGAGTATTGTAAATGCCATCATTTGCACCCGCCCTCGAGACCACGCTGCACAAGGCGCTCGAGGCGGCATCGTCCCGGCGCCACGAATATGCGACGCTGGAGCATCTGCTGCTTGCGCTGATCGACGACGAACATGCGTCGAAGGTCATGACCGCGTGCAACGTCGAGATCGGCGATCTGAAGAACACCGTCTCGCATTACCTCGACAGCGAACTCGATGCGTTGAAGGTCGATGCGGCGACCGATCCCTCACCCACCAGCGGGTTCCAGCGCGTAGTCCAGCGCGCGATCCTCCACGTCCAGTCCTCGGGCCGCGACGAAGTGACCGGTGCCAACGTGCTCGTCGCCTTGTTCAGCGAGCGCGAGAGCTATGCCGTCTATTTCCTGCAGCAGCAGGACATGAGCCGCCTCGATGCGGTCAGCTTCATCAGCCACGGTGTCGGCAAGGGCGGACAGCAAGCGACCGAAGCATCCACGCCAAAGGGTGCGGACGACGAGAAGCCGGCCAAGGGACAGGAGAAGGGCAAGACGGAAAGCGCGCTCAAGCAATTCACGGTCGACCTCAACGAGAAGGCCAAGAACGGCAAGGTCGATCCCCTGATCGGGCGCGGGCCGGAGGTGGATCGCACGATCCAGATCCTGTGCCGCCGGTCGAAGAACAACCCGCTCTATGTCGGCGATCCCGGCGTCGGCAAGACCGCGATCGCGGAAGGCCTGGCGCGGAAGATCGTCGAGGGCGACGTGCCCGACGTGCTGTTGCCTGCCGTCATCTACTCGCTCGACATGGGCGCGTTGCTGGCGGGGACGCGCTATCGTGGTGACTTCGAGGAGCGCTTGAAGGCGGTCGTCAACGAGCTCGAGAAGCTGCCGGACGCGGTGCTGTTCATCGACGAGATCCATACGGTGATCGGTGCGGGTGCGACGAGTGGCGGCGCCATGGATGCTTCGAACCTGCTCAAGCCGGCTTTGTCGGGTGGCACGATCCGTTGCATCGGTTCGACGACGTACAAGGAGTTCCGCAATCACTTCGAGAAGGACCGCGCACTGTTGCGGCGCTTCCAGAAGATCGACGTGAACGAGCCGACGATCGAGGATACCATCAAGATCCTCGCCGGCTTGCGAAGCGCTTTTGAGGATCACCACAACGTCAAGTACACCCCCGATGCGATCAAGTCGGCGGTCGAGCTGTCGGCGCGGTACATCAACGACCGCAAGCTGCCGGACAAGGCGATCGACGTGATCGACGAGGTCGGCGCGATGCAGATGCTGGTGCCGCCGAACAAGCGCAAGAAGACGATCACGCCGAAGGAGATCGAGCAGGTCATCGCGACGATGGCACGCATCCCGCCGAAGTCGGTCTCGACCGACGACAAGCTTGCGTTGGCTACGCTCGAGACGGATCTGAAGCGCGTGGTGTTCGGGCAGAATGCGGCGATCGAGAAGCTGTCGTCGGCGATCAAGCTGGCGCGGGCGGGTCTGCGCGAGCCGGAGAAGCCGATCGGCAACTATCTGTTCACCGGGCCCACGGGTGTCGGCAAGACCGAAGTCGCCAAGCAGCTCTCGACGATCCTCGGCATTCCGCTCCAGCGGTTCGACATGTCCGAATATATGGAGCGGCATTCGGTCAGTCGTCTGATCGGTGCACCCCCGGGCTATGTCGGGTTCGACCAGGGTGGCTTGCTGACCGATGCGATCGACCAGAACCCGCATTGCGTGCTGCTGCTCGACGAGATCGAGAAGGCGCATCCGGACCTGTTCAACATCTTGTTGCAGGTGATGGATAACGGGCGGCTGACCGACCAGCACGGCAAGTCGGTCGATTTCCGCAACGTCATCCTGATCATGACGACCAACGCGGGCGCCAGCGACATGGCGCGCGAGACGGTCGGCTTCGGCAACCTGTCGCGTGAGGGCGAGGACGAGGTGGCCGTGACGAAGATGTTTACGCCGGAATTCCGCAACCGTCTCGATGCGGTGGTGCCGTTTGGGTACCTGCCGACCGAAGTGGTGGCGCGGGTGGTGGACAAGTTCATCCTCCAGCTCGAGCTCCAGCTCGCGGACCGCGGCGTGCACATCGTCCTCGACGACGAGTCGAAGGCGTGGCTCACGACCAAGGGCTACGACAAGCTGTACGGCGCACGACCGATGGGTCGCCTGATCCAGGAGAAGATCAAGCAGCCGCTCGCCGAGGAACTCCTGTTCGGCAAGCTCGTCCACGGCGGCGAGGTGACGGTGAAGATGAAGGACGGCGCGCTGTCGTTCGCGATCGAACCGGCGGCACCGAAGAAGCCGAAGAAGAAGGGCAAGACCGAGACGGTCGACGCCAGCTGACGACTATCAACCTGGTTCAGCGAGAGCTGGACCAGGTTTGATTTGGAAAAGCTGGATGAACAGCACTCCAAATTCTACCAATCCGCTTTCGGCTCGCGCCCGGTTCTGTCGTTGAGACACGATCGGCGGTGAGGACGAAGCGACTTCACGAAGCCGATAGCGTGGTTCGAATTGCGAGCCAAATTGGCATAAATCGATCCAGTATGGTCGAAATTCGATTGATTACGCCGTCGTACGGGCGCCTCTTTACCATTAATTGGCGAAGGCGGCTTAGACGGTGTCTGCATGACGTTCGGGTTTCGTATCACTTGGCTCATCGGCATCGTTGCGACGGCGTTGGCGATGCTCGGTGCTGCACCGGCCGAGGCCCGGACCGGGCAACTGCTCGATGTCTGTATTATGCGGGCTACCCCAGGGCTTTCCGTGCCTGCCTTGTTTCGAACGCCTTCACGGTTCGACTGCATCACGCCCCAGTCGGCCTATGGGTCCGGCGATTTCTGGGTTCTGTCGCAGGCTTTGCCGACGAACCTGACGCACATCCCTGATCTGCGTGCCCTGACCGCGAGCGTCTGGCAGGATCGCGTCACGCTCTTCGTTCTTTATGCAGACGGCGCAATCCGCCGTACCGGGTTCACCAGTCGCACGTCCGGCCGCCATCTCATGATCGGCGCAACCCTGTCTCTGACGCTGCCGCCGCACGTTGCGCCCCCCGTCCGCCTGCTTTGGCACGTCGAGGGTTCGGCGAATTTGCGGGGCGTCGTACTCGGGCCGACACTCGCAACGGCCGCGGAAGCCGCAGAGAGCGAGATCATCCTGTCGGCGCTGTATGCAAGCTTCGGCGGGATGGCGATCGCGTTGATCGTCTACAATCTCGCGTTGTGGGGTGCGCTTCGACAGTCGTTCCAGCCGGTCTATTGCCTGCTGGTGCTATGCTTGCTCGGGTACGCATTTTCGTCGTCGGCCGCTCTGGGCCAGCTTGTGCCGTCGCTCGACAACAACGTCCGCTTGAAACTCAACGTATGCCTGCTGGCGATCTGTGCAGGCATGGTCCTGGTCTTCGCACGCGCTTTCTTCGAGCGTGCGGTGTTCGATGGTTGGCCGCGCCCCGCCAGCAACGTGGCGCTCGCGACGCTCGCCACGGCCGGAATTGCGTTCGCGATCCTGGCGCCGTGGCAGATCTACTGGCTCGATCGGTTGCTGACGCTCAGTTACATTCCGCTGATCGCCTTGGTACCGCCGGTGCTGTACCGAGCTTGGCGGGTCCGCAGCAGCTACCTCTGGATGTTCACGCTCGCCTGGGGCGCGCCCATCGTCTTTGCCAGCCTGCGGATCGCCGGTGCGCTGGGGCTGATGTCGTGGAGTTTTTGGATCGATAACTCCACGATGATCTCCATGATGCTGGAGGCGCTGCTCTCCAGTTTGGCGATCGCGTACCGGATTCGCCTGCTCAGCGTCGAACGCGACGACGCGCGTGAACAGGAGATCGCGGCGCGGTTGCTGGCGGATACCGAGCCGCTGACCGGGCTGCTCAATCGCCGTGCGTTCCTGGATCGCGCGATCGGACGGTCGGGCGATCAGATGCTGCTGATCGCGGACGTCGATCACTTCAAGCATGTCAACGATACGATAGGTCACGATGGCGGCGACGAAGTCCTGCGGGTCGTGGCGCGGGTGTTGCGAAACGCCGTGCCGCTCGACGCTCTGGTCGCGAGGATCGGCGGCGAGGAGTTCGCCATCCTCATCGACGCGACGACGCCGGTCTTACCCGAGACGATCCTCGAACGATTGCGCAGCCAGCGCATGCCGTTCGACATGGCGATAACCGCAAGCATCGGCTGCTGCACGGGGCCGTTGCTGCGCGAATCGGACTGGAAGGCGCTGTATCGCAGCGCCGACCGTGCATTGTTCGCGGCCAAGGGCGCCGGGCGCGATCGGTCGCGCGACGCAGGCATACTGCCGATAGCCGCTTGAAGCCGGTTCGCTTGCGAAACGGCAACGTGTGAGCCATGATCGCACGCCTGGGAGATCGACGATGCGGAACCGGAAACTTGTGCTGGCAGCGGCGGGGCTTGGCCTTGTAACGCTCGCCGTGCGCCATCCGACCGCAGACTTCCGGCTGATCACGCACGACAAGGGCGACCCGTCGCCACACCGGATGCAGGCCGTCGTCGATTTCGGACTGGTCGGTGTCTCGGTCTTGTACACCTGGACGGTCAACCGCCTGCGGTAAGCGCGTGCCGCATATCCGGCCCTCTCTCGCGCGTCCTTGACCCTCGTCGCGTGCCTGCGCCATAGCGGCCGGCATGGACACGCCGATCGAAGACCTCGCGTTCGAGGATGCACTGAAGGAACTCGAGCTTATCGTCGGGAAGCTGGAAAGTGGCGACACGCCGCTTCAGCAGGCGATCGAGCTGTACGAGCGCGGCAACAAGCTGCGCCAGCGTTGCGCCGATCGGCTCGATGCGGCGCAGGCGCGGATCGAGGCGATCCGGCTCGACGGCGACGGCAAGCCTGCCGGCGTCCGCCCGTTCGCGGCGGGCTGACGCGGTGAGCGGGATGCCCGTCACGCTTGATGCCGCGCTTGCCGAGGTCTCGGCCGAGATCGACCGGCAATTCGATCAGCTGCTGACCATTCCGGACGATCCGCGCGGCGACCTGTATCGCGCGATGCGGCATGCGGCGATCGGTGGCGGCAAGCGGTTGCGGCCGCTGCTGGTGTTCGCGACTGCCAACCTGTTCGACGTGGCGCGCGACTGTTCGGCGCGGGCGGCGACCGCGATTGAGGCGATCCACGTCTATTCGCTGATCCACGACGACCTGCCGTCGATGGACGACGACGACATGCGCCGCGGCAAGCCGACCGTGCACAAGGTGTTCGACGAGGCGACGGCGATCCTGGCGGGCGATTGCCTGCACGCGATGGCGTTCGAGATCCTCGCCGATCCTGCAACGCACGCCGATCCGTTCGTTCGGATCGAACTGGTCATGGACCTCGCGCGGGCGTCCGGGCCGAACGGTATGGCGGGTGGCCAGAAGATGGACATCGAGGCCGAGAATACGCGCTTCGACCTCAATACCGTGACCCGGTTGCAGCAGATGAAGACTGGCGCGCTGATCTCGGCGTCGGTCGAGGCTGGCGCGATTCTCGGACGGCTGCCACCGGAGGGTCGCGTTGGCCTGCGTGGCTACGCGCATGACCTGGGGCTGGCGTTCCAGATCGCCGACGATCTGCTCGATGCCGAGGGTGACGAGGCGGTCGTCGGCAAGTCGCTGCGCAAGGACGATGTCGCTGGCAAGGAGACGTTCCTGTCGCTGCTCGGGCCCGAGCGTGCGCGCGAACAGGCGCGGATGCTCGTCGACCAGGCGGTCGCGCATCTGCACAGCTATGGCAAAGAAGCCGACTTGTTGCGGGATATCGCCCGTTTCGTGCTCGAACGCGACCGCTAGGAGACAAGCATGACCGCACGGATTGGCGTTTACCCTGGGACGTTCGATCCCGTCACGCTGGGGCATATGGACATCATCCGGCGCGGCGCGAAGCTGGTCGACCGGCTGGTGATCGGGGTCACGACCAACCCGTCGAAGTCGCCGATGTTCACGATCGAGGAACGGATGGCGACGGTGCGCCGCGAGGTCGCGGACGTCGATGGCGATATCGAGGTGGTCGCGTTCGATTCGCTGCTGATGGACTTTGCCGAGCGGCAGGGAGCGAAAGTGATCGTCCGTGGCCTGCGTGCGGTCGCCGATTTCGAGTACGAGTATCAGATGGCGGGGATGAACCAGCAGATCAATCCGCGCGTCGAGACGGTGTTCCTGATGGCCGACGTCGCGTTGCAGCCGATCGCGAGCCGACTGGTGAAGGAGATCGCGCTGTACGGCGGGAATATCGCGAAGTTCGTGCCGGAGTCGGTGCGCGAAGAGGTGGTCGCTCGGGTCGAGAAGATCGGCCGCAAGGGGTCCTGACCTTCTTCGTCATCCTGACGGAAGTCAGGACCCAGAGCTATAAAGGGCGGTGCTCGGTTACCCTGGGTTCTGACTTTCGTCAGGATGACGGATCGTGTTGGGCGACTGCCGTCTGCAGCCCCATCACGTTCAGATTGGCGCAAGCGGGGATTTGCTCTAAGTGGCGACAGCCTGGTTGCGCCGGGCCTCTTTCGAGTGGGAATTTGATGCGCTTTTTCGTCGGAATGTTCGCGTTGCTCGGGTGCCTGGTCACGGTACCGGCTGGTGCAGCGCAGAAGAAGGAAGTCGTGGCGCCTGCCGTTCGCGCGACCCCGCCCCTGACCACGGATACGCAGAACCTGCTGCTGCTCGATCTGTCGACCGGCGGGCGCGTCACGATCTGGCTTCGGCCCGACGTCGCGCCGCTGATGGTCGAGCGGATCAAGACGCTGACCCGTCAGCATTTCTATGACGGCCTCGCGTTCCACCGCGTGATCGACGGCTTCATGGCGCAGGGCGGCGATCCCAAGGGCGACGGCACCGGCGGTTCGACGCTTCCCGACGTGAAGGCGGAGTTCAACTACCTGCCGCACGTCCGTGGTGCCGTCTCTGCGGCGCGGTCGGACAAGGAGGACAGCGCGAACAGCCAGTTCTTCATCGTCTTCCAGCCGCGGTTGAGCCTCGACAAGAAGTACACCGTGTTCGGTCGCGTGCTCGACGGGATGCAGTATGTCGACGCGATCGAGCGTGGCGAGCCGCCGGCGAACCCGTCGCGGATCGTCCATGCGTACATCGCGGCGGATAATCCTCCGGCATATATGGCTGGCCCGCCCGCCCCCGCACTCGGTGCACCGGTGACGTTGCCGGGTACCGCTACGGGCCCGAACGCGGCCAAGCCAAAGCTCGCGCCGGCCGCTCGCAAGGCGCCGGTAAAGAAGGCTCCTGCAAAGAAGTGACTTCACGTTGAACGTCGACCTTTTCGACTTCGACCTGCCGACCGACAACATCGCGCTCCGCCCCGCGGCGCCGCGCGATGCTGCGCGGATGCTGGTGCTCGAAGGTAATGCGACCCAGGATGCAGGCGTATCCGACCTGCCGTCGCTGCTGCGGCGTGGCGACATGCTCGTGTTCAACGATACGCGCGTGATCCCGGCGCAGCTCGACGGGCGGCGCGGCGATGCCAAGATCGGCGCGACGCTGCACAAGCGCGAGGGGCCAAGGCGGTGGCGCGCGTTCATTCGCAACGCGCGGCGGTTGCGCGATGGCGACGTGATCGAGTTCGGCAACGGCGTCAGCGCGGCGGCGGTCAATCGCGAGGATGATGGCAGCTACGCACTGGTATTCGCCGGCGACGAACCGGTCGAACTGCTGCTGGAGCGCGCGGGCCATATGCCCCTGCCCCCGTATATCGCTGGCAAGCGCCCGACCGACGAACGCGACGCGGACGATTACCAGACGATGTTCGCGTCCGAGCCGGGCGCGGTAGCGGCGCCGACGGCGGCGTTGCACTTCACGCCGAAGTTGATGGCGGCGCTCGAGGCGGCGGGGATCGAGCATGCGACGCTGACGCTGCACGTCGGGGCGGGGACGTTCCTCCCGGTCAAGGCTACCGACACGACCGAGCACAGGATGCACGCTGAGTGGGGGCGGATTGATGCCGCCACCGCCGATCGCCTCAACGCGGTCCGCGCGAACGGTGGGCGCGTGATTGCTGTCGGGACGACGTCGCTGCGGCTGATCGAGAGCGCGACCGGCGAGGACGACGTGATCCGCCCGTTCGACGGCGACACCGCAATCTTCATCACGCCGGGATACCGGTTCCGCGGGATCGACGGGCTGATGACCAATTTCCATCTGCCGCGCTCGACCCTGTTCATGCTGGTGTCGGCGCTGATGGGGCGCGAGCGGATGCAGGCGGCGTATGCGCATGCGATCGCCGGGAAGTATCGCTTCTACAGCTATGGCGACGCCTCGCTTCTGCTGCCATGACGGGCGGCATGCTGCTCGCCCTTGCTCTTCTCCAGGCCATTACCGCCGCACCGCCGCCCGCGGGCACGCCGCAACCGCCCGCGACGATATTCGCCGAGCCTGCCGCACTGTTCATCGCCGCGTGCGATGCGAACGGTGATGGCCGCGTGACGCAGGCCGAACTCACCGCGGGCATCGCGCGGAGCTATGCCACCGCCGAGGGTGCTGCGACTGGATCGATCGGGTACATTGCCTTTGCCGACTGGGCGCAGGCTTGGCTCGGCGATCGTAACGCGTTGCCAAGCCCGTTCGAGGTCGATCGCGATGGCGACAACCGGATCACGCTGGCCGAACTCCAAGCGCGGTTCGCGCAGTTCTTCACGCGGTTCGACCGCGACAAGGATGGCGTGCTGACTCGCGCCGAACTCATCACCATCCGCGGCGCGCCGGCCGGCGATCGCTACGGCATTCGCAAGAAAAAGTAGTATGACCACCTGCCCCCGCTTCGACTTCACCATCTCCGCCACCGACGGCAAGGCACGCACCGGCGTCATCGCGATGCAGCGCGGCGACATCCGCACGCCGGCGTTCATGCCGGTCGGTACCGCCGCCACCGTCAAGGGCATGAAGCCCGCCGACGTGGTCGGTGCGGGTGCGGACATCATCCTCGGCAATACCTATCATTTGATGTTGCGGCCGGGCGCCGAGCGCGTCGCGCGGCTGGGTGGTCTGCACGCGTTCTCGGGCTGGTCGAAGCCGATCCTCACCGATTCCGGCGGCTATCAGGTTATGAGCCTCGCGGACCTGACCAAGCGGTCCGAGGAAGGCGTCTCGTTCAAGTCGCACCTGGACGGCACGCGGCATCTGCTGAGCCCCGAGCGGTCGATCGAGATCCAGCGGCTGCTCGGCTCGAACATCGTCATGGCGTTCGACGAACTTGTGCCGACGACGTCGACGCGTGAAGTGCAGGCCGCTGCAATGGAGCGATCAATGCGTTGGGCGAAGCGGTCGCGCGCCGCGTTCGATGCAGGCGAAGAGCATGCCGAGAACAATGCGATCTTCGGGATCCAGCAGGGCGCGTTGAACGAAGGGTTCCGCAAATCTTCGGCGGATGCGCTGATCGATATCGGCTTCGATGGCTATGCGGTCGGCGGGCTCGCGGTCGGGGAAGGCCAAGAGGCGATGTTCGGGTGCCTCGACTTCGCGCCGGACCAGTTGCCGGTCGAGAAGCCGCGCTACCTGATGGGCGTCGGCAAGCCGGACGACATCGTCGGCGCGGTCGAGCGTGGGATCGACATGTTCGATTGCGTGATGCCGACCAGGTCGGGCCGCACCGGCCAAGCCTTCACGCGCACCGGGCCGATCAACATCCGTAATGCGAAGTTCGCCGAGGACATGGGGCCGCTCGATCCCGCCTGCCCCTGCCCGGTCTGCGCGACCTGGGGCCGGGCGTATCTGCATCATCTGGTACGGTCGGGCGAAATGCTTGGCGCGATGCTCATGACGGAGCATAACATCTGGTTCTACGAAACGCTGATGGCGGATCTGCGGGCGGCGATCGCCTCGGGCACGCTGACGCAGTTCGCGAATGATTTCCGTGGCGTGTATGCCCGGAAGAGTGAAGGAGAGCCCAAGTGACGATCAAGATCGACAGCGATACCCCGAACGAAATCCTCGCCGCCGCGAAGGAGGCGAAGCTGCAGGCCGAAGCCGCCGCGCACAACGCCGCGGAGAAGGCCAAGAGCTGGCCGCTTGCGAAGATCGGCCTGGGCGTGGGCATCGGCTCCGCGGCGATCGCGGGCGCGGTGCTGTTCGCGAACCGCAACAAGTAAGGATCCCGATGCGCCTCCTCCGCTCCGCTTTGCTGCTGACCGCAGCTTCTTTCCCGGTAGCGGTGGGGGCGCAGACCGCACCTGCCCCGGTGCAGGTTTCGGTAAAGCCGCTCGCCTATACCGAGCGCACGCTGCCGAACGGCCTGCGGGTGTATGCGATCCGCGATACCGGTACGCCGAACGTGTCGGTGCAGGTGTGGTACGACGTCGGCTCGAAGGACGATCCCAAGGGCAAGTCCGGGTTCGCGCACATGTTCGAGCATCTGATGTTCAAGTCGACGCGCAACCTGGTGTCGGAGCAGATGGACCGGCTGACCGAGGATGTCGGCGGCTACAACAATGCGTCGACCAACGACGACTATACCAATTATTACGAGGTGATCCCGGCCAACCACCTCCAGCGACTGTTGTTCGCGGAGGCGGACCGGATGGCGAGCCTCGTCGTCGAGCCCAAGAGTTTCGGCTCGGAGCGCGACGTGGTGAAGGAGGAACTGCGCCAGAGCACGCTATCGCGGCCGTATGGCAAGTTGTTCTCGCTCTATTATCCCGCACTTGCCTATACGACGCATCCCTATGCGCGTGGGACGATCGGCAGCCTGGAAAATCTGGAAGCCGCCGGGATCGACGACGTCCGCGCATTCCATGCGACCTATTATCGGCCGGACAACGCGATCCTGGTGGTGTCGGGCAATTTCGATCCGGCGCAGTTGAACAGCTGGGTCGACCAGTATTTCGCGGGGATAAAGAAGCCGAGCGCAGCGATCCCGCGCGTGACGGTTGCCGAGCCAACGCGGACGAAGGCGGTGACGCGGACCGTGTACGAGCCGAACACGCCGCTGCCTGCGGTGCTGGTCAGCTATCATGTGCCGGCCGACCGCGATGCGGACATAGCGGCGTTGACGGTGCTGAAGGCGGTGCTGGCGACGGGCGAAAGTTCGCGGCTGTACGAGAGCGTCGTGTACCGCGACCAGCTCGCACAATCGGCCGAGGCGTTTCTGGATACCAAGCAGGCAACCGGCAACATGGTCGTCTACGCGATCCTCGCGGGCGGCAAAACGGTCGAGGCGGGCGAGGCTGCGTTGAAGCGGGAGGTCGCCCGGTTCCGCGATGCGCCGGTGACCGCGGCCGAACTCGCGGAGGCGAAGAACGAGATCCTGACCCAGTCGATCCAGTCGCGCGAGACCGCCGAGGGCAAGGCGAGCACGCTGGCGTCTGCAGTGCTGGTCGACGGCGATCCGCAGGCGGCTGACAAGCAATTGGCGGCCATCGCGCGGGTGACGGCGGCGGATATCCAGCGGGTTGCGCGGAAATACCTCGGCGACAACCAGTCGGCGACGATCCGGTACATGCCGCTTTCGGCCAAGCCTGCGGGCGGTGTCGCGGATGCGATCACGGTTGCACCGACGGTGCAGGTCGCCGACCTGAAGGCGCCGGCGAACATCGAGATCGTGACGTCTGCGCCTGACGGCCAGCGGGTCCAGCCGCCAGCGCCAAGCGCGCCGATATCGCCGACGATCCCGCAGCCTGTGGAGACGCGCCTCGCCAACGGCATGCGGCTGGTGACGGTCGAGCGGCACGACCTGCCGATCGTCACGGCGTATCTGGTGACCGCCGGTGGTGCAGCGACCGATCCGGCAAATCTTGCGGGTGTCAGCAGCCTGTCGGCGAACCTGCTCACCAAGGGCACGAAGACGCGGTCGGCGACACAGATCGCGCGTGCGGTCGAGGGACTTGGCGGGGCGATCGGCAGTTCGGCTGGCAGCGATGGCGCCGCGGTCGACGTGACGGTGAAGTCGGACCAGCTTGCGCCGGCGATGGCGATTCTCGCGGATGTCGCGATCAACCCGGCGTTTGCGCCCGAGGAGATCGAGCGCGCGCGAACGCAGCAGGTCGATGCGGTGACTCTCGCGTTGAAGGACCCAGCGCAAGTCGCGGGTCTGGTTGCGGATCGCGCCGTGCTCGGGGCGTCGCCCTATGGTGCGCCGAACGGGGGCACACCGCTGTCGCTGAAAGCGATTACGCGGGCCAATATCACGGCGGCGTATGCGCGGAGTTTCCAGCCGGGCCAGGCAACGCTGATCATGGTCGGCGACGTCACCGCGGCGCGCGCCAAGGCTTTGGCGGAGGGGCAGTTCGGTTCTTGGAAATCGACCAGCACGGCAACCGCCAACGCGCCGCAGGTCACGTACCCGAAACCTCGTGTCATCGTCGTCGACATGCCGGAAGCAGGTCAGGCGGGCGTCGTGGTTGCGCATCCTGCGATCGCGCGGTCGGATGCACGCTATTATCCGCTCGCGGTCGGCAATACCGTCCTGGGCGGCGGCTTCTCGTCGCGGTTGAACCAGGAGATCCGGATCAAGCGTGGGCTTGCGTACGGCGCGGGCAGCGGACTTGATGCGGGAAAGACGCAGGGCACGGTCGCGGCGCGGACTCAGACCAAGAACCCGACGGCAGCCGAAGTAGTGACGCTTATCGCCGCCGAAATGACGCGGATGGGGACGTCCCCCGTGCCCGCCGCAGAACTCGACACGCGCAAGGCCGTGCTCGTCGGCAATTTCGGGCGCGGGATCGAGACGACGTCGGGCGTTGCCGGGATTCTGGGCGCCTATGTCCAGAACGGCGTGCCGCTCGGCGAACTCCAGCGCTACACCGGTTCAGTGGGCGCCGTCGATCCGGCGGCGGTACAAGCCGCGGCGGTCGCGTTGCTCGATCCGGAGGCGGCGAGCATCGTCGTGGTCGGTGACGCCAAGCAGTTCATCGAACCGCTGCGCAAAGCCTATCCGAACGTCGAGGTCATCCCCGAAGCCGCGCTGAAGCTAGACACCGCAACCTTACGGTAAGCGCTCGCTGCTACGGTGACCGTCCGTCCCGCGGTGGGACGGCCTGAATCCGTGCGCGATCGGTCCGGCCAGATCGGCTATGCCCGGCTCGACAGGCAGGTACGAGGAAAGCGATTGCGCGTTAAGTTGCAGACGGTTCGGTTGATGAAGCGCATCTGGGCGGCGATGGTCGTCACGGTGCTGATCATCGGCGCCGGGATTTCTGCGCATGCTGCGCTGCGGGCGATGTCGGCGCGCGAAGCGGCGAACGACCGCAAGAGTGCCGCGTCTTCGGTCAAGGTTTCAGCCCCTGCCCCTACGCTGGCCAAGCAGGAGATCGCCGCTCCTGCGGCGGGTGTTACGGGGACCATCGATCTCCCGGATTTGCCAATACCGGCCGGTGCCACGCTCGACGCGGGCATTGTTCCCGCACGGCCCTTCTCGATGACGAGCGCATCGGCGCTGGACCGCGACCGCGCGCTGCAATGCCTCACTGCGGCGATCTATTACGAAGCCGCATCCGAGCCCGATGCGGGCCAGCAGGCGGTCGCACAGGTCATCCTCAACCGTGCGCGGCATCCTGCCTTCCCGGGAACGGTGTGTGGTGTGGTGTACCAAGGCTCGGAACATGCCGGCTGCCAGTTCAGCTTCGCCTGCGACGGCGCGATGACGCGGGTGCCGGCGCGTGCCGCATGGGTCCGCGCCGCGCGCGCGGCCGGTATGGCGCTGGCCGGGTATGTCTACGCGCCGGTCGGTTTGGCGACGCACTATCATACCTACGCCGTGACGCCTGCGTGGAACCGGAGCATGGTGATGACCGACGTCGTCGGTGCGCATTTCTTCCATCGGTGGAAGGGGTATTGGGGCACGTCTGCGGCATTCAATCAGCGTTATGCCGGCGGCGAACCGGTGCCTGGGCCGCATCTGTCCGTGCAACCGATCGTGCCGCCCACGCCTCAGATGATCGCAGCCGCCACGGCCGGTGCTGTCGCCGTCCCGGTGCCGGCTACGGTGGTAGCCACTGTTGCGCAGGCCAAGCCTGCTACTCAGGCACCGACAGTACCGGCTGCCTCCGACATGCTGCCGCCCGAATCGCAGATACTCGACCGGTGGAAGGATTCGGGTAAGCCGCTGAAATAAGTCGCCGCGACCGCTTCCAAGGTCCCGCGTCAGCGGTGTCCAACGGATACACTCTGGCAGTCAACTTGCTAGATGAAGAAGTTGGTTCGCGCAGAGGCGCAGAGGACGCGGAGGTGAAGCGTTCTGGGCTAGGTCGCGGACGTCACCTCTGATTTCGGGCACCTGCGGTTCAGCTAGAAGCTCCGCGCTCTCTGCGCCTCTGCGCGAACCATCCTGTCTAAAGGCACAAAGAAAAACCCGGGTGCATCGCTGCACCCGGGTTTCCCTTCAAACAAATCGAGCCTCGGAGATCCGGCCTATTCGGCGGGGACCATCGACGGGGTGCCGATCATCATGCGTTCGCCACCGGGAGGGGCGGCTTCGCGGGCGGCACGGAGGATCTGGGTGCGCTCTGCGCGCGATGCCATGTCGTCCCAGGCCTTTTCGGCGCGGCGGCAGCGATCGCGGACGTTGTCGAGGAGGGCGGCATCGCCGTTGCGACGCTCTTCATCAGCGCGGGCCCGGTAAAATTCTGGATTATCGGCCATGCTGGTGCGCTCCTGCGGGAAATTTCAAAGGGGTGATGCGGCGACCATGATGGCCGCCGCATCGCAACCGAGATCAGGTTGGCGGACAATAATCCGCCAGCGAGATCAATCGGCTGGCTGGAGGTTCACGGCCGACTGCTTGCCACGCTTGTCGGGCTCGAGCTCGTAGGTGACGCGCTGGTTCTGGTTCAGCGTCGGCATGCCGGCGCGCTCAACCGCGGTGATGTGCACGAATGCATCGTTGCCGCCGCCATCCGGCGCGATGAAGCCATAGCCCTTGTCGGCGTTGAAAAACTTGACGGTTCCGGTGATAGCCATGAAGTGGCTCCTTCTTAGTAGAGAGTAACCCGACGTTCGGGCGACCCGTGCCGCGGAGCAGGGAAAGAAGGAGAAAGGTGCCGCAAAGCGCCAAGAACCGTCGATATGCGACTGTAGCTGAGCGCTATATGGGCCAAGACCGCCGGAATTGCAAATCTTGCCGGTAAAATGGGTCAAGAACTGCGTCGATTTACGCAGATAATATTTTCGTGTCCGCCGCGACCGACGACGATGATTTAAAACGACCGGCGCCGATATTTCGACACCGGTCGAGGGATTTAACGGCAGCGGGTGTCGTTGCTGGAGCGATCCACCGCACGTCCGGCAAGTGCGCCGCCGGCCGCACCGAGGACGGTGCCGAGCAAGCCTGAGCCACCGGGGGCGATGACGTTGCCGAGCACGCCGCCCGCGACTCCGCCGACGATCAGGCCGGTGGTGCCGTCGTTGCGGCGGCAATAATACCGACCGTCATTGCCACGATAGACGCGGTCGTTGCGTGACAGACGGCGCTCGCGATACCGTGCATCGTCGCGGTAGTAGCGACCGGCGTCGTAGCCGCCGTACGCAGGGTCGACACGATTATAGTCGTAGGAACGATAGCGCGGGTCGACGCCGTAGCGGCTGCCTCCGTCGCCGACGCAGCCGGCAACCATGGTAGAGGCGGCCAACAGGCCCAGCATCGCAACGCGCATTTCGTGTCCTTTCAGTGGGTTGATACTGAAGGCGTAATGATCGGCGCCGGGGTTTGGTTGCCGGCGCCGAAACACCGTCAATCCTTGAGGTTGGCGGGCACGGTGCCGCCGTTCTTTGCCAGCTCACGCATCACGGCCTTGATCAGCCACATGTTCATCTCCGCGCTGCCGTCCTTCGCACCGGTATAGCCGAGCTCCGTGGCGAGCTCCTTGCGGTTGTCGAGGCTCGAATCGAGATCGAGCAGCTTCATCAGGTCGACGATCGAGGTGCGCCAGTTGAGGTCGGAACCCTTCTTCGAGGCGATACCAGAGAGGACGGCTTCGACGTCGACAGCCTGGGCGGGCGCGGCGGGCGCGGCCTGCGGAGTCGGTGCGGCGGGCGTCGGCGCGGGCTGGGCAGCGGTGGTCTGCGGCGCGGGCGCGGGCGCCGATGCGGGCGCCGCCGCGGGCGTGCCGAAATGGCCGCTGCCGAGCGGGCCGTGCTCACCGAAGATGGCGGACTTGATCTTGCTGAAGATGCTCATGGGGGTACTCCGTTGACTATGCGTATGGCGGGAGAACGCCCGGTGGCGGATTTGGGTGCAGCGTCCGCAGGCGTCGGCGCCAGATTGGGTGTGGCGTGCGATTGGCTGGGCGACGGGCCGGGCGACCGGCCGGGCGACTGGCCGGGACCGGCGCCGGACGAAGCGGCGTTACCGGGTTCGGGGTCAGGCTTTCTCGGGCGATCCGGATCGAAATTACGGGCCAGCGCCGCGACGCGCGCCATATCGGTCGCGGCGACCGCATCGACCGCGTCATCCTCGATCAGCCCGCAGCCCACCGCATAGCCGATGAACCAGCTGTCGCGGTCGGCGCCCTCGACGACGACGCGCTCGGCGGTCTCTCGGTCGTACGGCGCATCGAGGATGATCGCCTCCTCCCGGGAACATTCGCGGCTGTAACCGTCGTCGCCGAAAGTGCCGCCATTGCCTTCGTCGAAGTCGCTCAGCGGCGGGAAGCGGGTGCGCCAGGCACTGGTGAACTCGTCCCACCAGACCGGACATTCGCCGTCGGGTCCGCCCGGTTCGACGGCAGGAAGTGCAGAAAGTGCAGACGCTGGCGCAGGTGTCGCGGGCGCAGGTTTCGGGGGCACAGGTTTAACGACCGGTTCGGGTGCGAGACTAAGGAGCCCGGCGGCCTCGGCGCGCGCCCATTGCTCGGCGGTCCAGCCGGCGCGGGCGGCGGGATCGAGATCGGCGACGTCGATCTCCGACGCGAGACCCGCGTTGCTGCGAAGCCAGCGGTCCGCGCGGGCGAGTGCCACGATAGGCGCCATCCCCTCCCCTGCGTCGGACGATCGGACACGCTCGCCGAGGAACAGGCCGGCGCGCGCCGGGCCCGCATCGCGCTCGACGAGGTCGAGGAACGCGTCGAACTCGGTCGCAATCAGGCGTGCGGCGGCGTTGGTGGTCTCGCTTTCCTCGGCATGGCGATCGAGCCGGGCGAGCAGCGACATGGCGAGGCGGTTGTCGAAGCGATGGCGTTCGATCACGTCGCCGTCGGGCTTCGTGAGACGCTCGATCTGGCCGACCATCGCGCGGCAGAACAGCGCCTCGGCGACGATCGGCCGCGCGACGAGCTTGGCGGCGTCCCAGCCGAGCGCGAACGCCGCGCCCGCTGCGCGACGGCGCAGGCTGTACGCGGTGCGCGGCGAGAGGCCGACGCTGGCGGTCGCCTCGTCGACGGTGGCACCCTCGGCGATGCGTTCTAGAAAGCCGCGCTGGCGCTCGGGGGACCAGCCATCGATGCGCTGGCGATGTTGCCGCGTCAAGGAGTCGATGGGCGGCGCGTCGACACCCTGGTCCTGGAGAGCGGCGGTCACTTGCGCATGGTCCGGGCAAGCGCGGTCCAGCGGTCGCGGTTGGCGGCTATCTCTGGCGAGACGGGGATGCGGGTGCCGATCCGGCCGGCGTCGACATGCGCTTGCCAGGCCATGACGTGGCGGACCGCGTCTGGGAGATGGTCGGGGATCGGGGGCTCGTAGCGCGGCCTGGGGGCGGGCACGGCGCGCCTGGCCAAGTGGCAGGGTCGCGGATCGGCTGGAGGGGGTGCGTTTGCCATGGTCGATCCTCGCCTGAGAGAGGACCGATCAGGTATGCCGGATCGGGGTGTGTAGGACAGCGGTTTCGGTGCCCCCTCGTCATCCTGACGAAAGTCAGGACCCAGGGTTACGGGGCATGGCGCTATTGGCTCTGGGTCCTGACTTTCGTCAGGATGACGGACGGGGGATGACGGCGTGGCGTGGGTGATGGAACCAGTGCTCATCGATTACGAACACGCGTTAGCGCGCGATCTGACGCCCTCCTTGTTCTCCCGCGAAGGCGGGAGCCCAGTCTGGATCCCCGCCTTCGCGGGGAAACAGGCTTACTGGCTCGACGTACCCAACGGTCCGGCCAGCCGTGACGAAGCACGGGCGGCACCAGGATAAACTTCCACCGTCGGGCCATTCCGATCCTCCCCCGCCAGGGGGAGGTGGCACCGCAGGTGACGGAGGGGGAGGACACGCAACGAAGGTGATCGCCCCCTCCCCCTCCGTCTGGCAAGCGCCAGCCACCTCCCCCTTGCGGGGGAGGATCAGGAACGCGTCTCAGCCGAGCGTCGAGCCGCGATCCGCGGCGAACGACGGGGCCGGGCCGGTGGCGGGGCGGAGCGACTCGCGCTCGGCGTTGGTGGGGACCGCGGTGGGATCGGGGCGGAAGGCGTCCGGCGCGCGATCGGTCGCACCCGGGCGGGGCTTGTCGAGCGCGAGATCGGGCGCGGCATGCTCGGCGGGGTTGGCCTTCGAGCGCAGGAACACCGCCAGCAACGCAGCCCCGAGACCGATCGCCGCGGCCCCGATCGACAGCGCGTTGATGCCGAACGTCTTGGCGTTTGGCTTGTGGCTGGGGGCGGGCTTGTGCGGGTGAGGCTTGGTCATGGGAATGTCCTTTGATGCAGCCTCGGAAACGGACGGTCGGTGGCAGGGGTTCCGCTTTGCGCTGGCGACCGAGATGCGTCCGGGCGACAATGACGGCTGGAGATCTTCAAGGATATTGCTGGCGAGCGTGGAGGACGGCGAGGATCTCGATCGTATCGGTAACGCGGTAGACCAGCAGGTAGTTTGGATGGACCACCGCCTCACGGGTTCCGGCCAGCCTTCCGGAGCGGTAGATGTAAGGGTGGTCGGGCAGGTTCTCCGCCGCATGCATAATCGCGGCGTTCAGCCGCTCCGCGGCCGCGAAATTCCGCGCGCCGATATAATCAAGAATGTTCAATAGGTCGCCCGTCGCATCGTCCGTCCAGACGAGCGGAAGCGTCAACGTGGCTTGTGTTTGTCGAGGATCGACTGTGCCATTGCCATAACTTCAGCGTGTGGAATGCTGGGCCTGCCCGACGTCATCGCACGTTGAACCTTGTCGCGAAACCACGCATCATACGCGGCTGCGTCCTCGCTGGTCGCAAACTCCGACTCGATGGGTGTTAACGCGGGCATGTCGATATGTTACCTGCCTAAAGCTTAAAACTAAAGTTTCTTCTACTAGCATCAAATCGACAAGATCAACGACGACTGGACGGCCGAATTTTGAGAATGCTCATCGTCGCCCAAATAAGCATAATAAGAGCGGGACCTGCATAACACGACGAAAACAGTGTGATTATGTTGGCGGCCTGCAAGAATTGCCCTTGACACCTAGATGCAATTATCGACGCTATCATCATAAATGCTAACCGCCATACCGCAGATCCGAATATCTCAATAAGCTGCAAAAACGACGTGGAATTTCTAAGAATACTGAATTCGTCGGCCCGAACATGAGCAGCCAAAAATGTCGCAGCAGCGATGACGAAGCCAAGCAGCGTTGCGGCTGTTCCGAACAGCGACAAGCATACCGTCGATATGTCGCCTTGAACAACCCAGCAGAAGGGAGACCATTTTTCCGGAAAATAAAGACACAAAACTACTACCGCTAACGATAGGGCCAGATCTATTGGGCGCCTATTGTTAAGATAGAAACCTAGTCCCACAATGGGTTCCCGGCGGCAGCGGCAGAGAGCCTAGATTTTTTTGCGTCGTATGCACGTTCAATGACCCGGAACGCCTCGTCACTATTTAGGCTTCTCGATTTTGCAGATTTTCTAGCAAATATCTCTACGGAAACAAGCTTTTCCTCAAGAATATCAACAAATTTTCGAGGTTTCGATCCGTCAGAGAAGCCGCTAACCCTGAGGGAGTTAAATCTATGCCTTTCAGACGGGTTGCCTTTAACCAACTGAGCTAGTCTGCGAGCCAGTATTTTGAGACGTGCCTCAGAAGACGAATTTGCAACAAGGTCCAACACAACCTTCTCACTGCTTCCCGCGCGCTCAGCCGATTTTATTGCATCTGCAAGATGGTTGTCGGCAGTGCGGATAAGCTCACTCATATCCGGTGGGATATCGAGTTCGATGAGTCGAACACGATCTAAATCTTCCAAGACCTCAACGATATCCCTCTCAAAAAGGGCAAGGAATTTTGGCGATGTTGGGAGGTTTTGCCCCTTCAGAAAGAGATAATCGCCGAGCTTGCTAATTTTTGGGGCATCTCTGTTCGACTCAACGGCAACATGCCCATCGTCAAATATCACAATGTGGCCGACGTCGATCAGACCCGCGTTATCATCGAGGGAAAGTGTCCCTAGCACACCGTCCTTCTCAACATCCGGCAACATGTCTCTCCTCGTTCTGCCGAACCTGAGCTTGATTGGATAGCTGACGGTATCTGGGTAAACTGACAGCAGCACATTCTCAGATAGGTCCTGTTGATATCGGCCTTGATCGTGAAATTCTAAACGGCCAATTTGGCTAGCCGTCTCGGGAAGCAGAGCCTTGATGTCTGAGAAATGCTCTATCCGATAGAAGAAGACTTTCCGTGCTACTTGCCCCTCGTCAGCCATTCAAAGCTCCCCACTTCTATTATGTAGCAACCATCGTAGCGGTTCCGCGCTTCTCCAGCAACGGCGCCAAATACTTCCCCGTAAAGCTGCCCTTCGCCTTCGCCACCTTCTCCGGCGTGCCCTCCGCGACGATCTCGCCGCCCTTGACGCCGCCTTCTGGCCCTAAGTCGAGGACCCAGTCGGCGGTCTTGATGACGTCGAGATTGTGTTCGATCACGACGACCGTGTTGCCTTGCTCGACCAGCGCGTGGAGGACTTCGAGCAGTTTGCGCACGTCCTCGAAATGGAGCCCGGTGGTGGGTTCGTCGAGGATGTAGAGCGTGTTGCCGGTGGCGCGGCGCGAGAGTTCCTTGGCGAGCTTGACGCGTTGCGCTTCGCCGCCCGAGAGCGTCGTCGCCTGCTGGCCGACCTTGACGTAGCCGAGGCCGACCTCGACCAGCATCGCCATCTTGTCGCGGATCGGGGGGACCGCCTTGAAGAACTCGGCGGCATCCTCGACCGTCATGTCGAGCACGTCGGCGATCGAATGGCCCTTGAACTTCACCTCGAGCGTCTCGCGATTGTAGCGCGCGCCGTGACAGACGTCGCAGGTGACGTAGACGTCGGGGAGGAAGTGCATCTCGATCTTGAGCACGCCGTCGCCCTGGCACGCCTCGCAGCGGCCGCCCTTGACGTTGAAGCTGAAGCGGCCGGGCTTGTAGCCGCGCGCCTGCGATTCCGGCAGGCCGGCGAACCAGTCGCGAATCTGCGTGAAGCTGCCGGTATAGGTGGCGGGGTTGCTGCGCGGGGTGCGGCCGATCGGCGACTGGTCTATGTCGATGACCTTGTCGAGATACTGGAGGCCGGTGATCTTGTCGTGCTTGCCCTGGACGATGCGCGCGCCGTTCAGCTCGCGTGCGGCGGCGGCGTAGAGCGTGTCGATCGTGAAGCTCGACTTGCCCGAACCGGAGACGCCGGTGATGCAGGTGAAGGTGCCGAGCGGCAGGCTGGCGGTGACCCCGCGCAGGTTGTTGGCGACCGCGTTGTGGACGGTGAGCTTCTTGCCGTTGCCTTTCCGTCGCGTGGTTGGGACCGGCACCTCGCGCGTGCCGTTGAGATAGTCGGCGGTGATGCTGCCCTTCGACTTGAGGATCTGCTTCAGCGTGCCCTGCGCGACGACCTGGCCGCCGCGGACGCCGGCGCCGGGGCCCATGTCGATGATGTAGTCGGCGGTGCGGATCGCGTCCTCGTCATGCTCGACGACGAGCACGGTGTTGCCGAGATCGCGCAGACGGCGGAGCGTCTTGAGGAGCATGTCGTTGTCGCGCTGGTGCAGGCCGATCGAGGGCTCGTCGAGGACGTAGAGCACGCCGGACAGGCCGCTGCCGATCTGGCTCGCGAGGCGGATGCGCTGGGACTCGCCGCCTGAGAGCGTGCCGCTGGTGCGGTCGAGGTTGAGGTAATCCAGGCCGACATTGTTAAGGAAGCCCAAGCGCTCGACGATCTCCTTGAGGATGCGTTCGGCGATCGCGTTCTGCTGGTCGCCGAGGTGCTGCGGCATGTCGGTGAAGAACTGGAGCGCGTCGACTACCGAGAGATGCGTGGCGTAGGAGATGTCCTTCATCGCGATCTTGACCGCGAGCGCTTCAGGTTTCAGGCGCGCGCCGCCGCAGACTTCGCAGGGGGCGGCGGACTGGTACTTGCTCAGTTCCTCGCGCATCCAGGCCGAGTCGGTCTGGAGCATGCGGCGATTGAGGTTGCCGATGACGCCCTCGAACGGCTTCGAGACGTCGTATTTCTTCTTGCCGTCGATGAAGGTGAGCGTGACGGGCTTGCCCTTCGAGCCGTGCAGGATGGTGCTCTGGACCTCCGGCGGGAGGTCGGACCAGGGGGTCTCGATGTCGAACTTGAACTCGCGCGCGAGGCTGCCGAGGACCTGCATGTAATAAGGCGACGGTGGGTTGGATTTCGCCCAGGGGACGACCGCGCCCTTCTTGATGCTGAGCATGTGGTTGGGGACGACGAGGTCTTCGTCGAACAGCAGTTTCTCGCCGAGGCCGTCGCAGGCCGGGCACGCGCCTTGCGGGGCGTTGAACGAAAACAGGCGCGGCTCGATCTCGGAGATGGTGAAGCCGCTGACCGGGCAGGCGAATTTTTCGCTAAAGACGATGCGGCCGTCGGGGGCGTTGTTGCCGAGGATTTCCGACTTGGGGGTGTGCGGCTCGACCGGGTCGGCGGGGTCGACATAAGCGAGGCCGTCGGCGAGTTTCAGCGCGGTTTCGAACGACTCTGCGAGGCGCGTGGCGATCTCGCCGCCGACGACGAGGCGGTCGACGACAACTTCGATATCGTGCTTGTACTTCTTGTCGAGCGCGGGGGCTTCGTCGATGTCGTGGATCGTGCCGTCGATGCGGACGCGCGCGAAGCCCGCCTTCTGCCACTCGGCGAGTTCCTTGCGGTACTCACCCTTACGGCCGCGAACGACGGGGGCGAGCAGGTACAGGCGCGTGCCCTCGGGGAGCGCCATGACGCGGTCGACCATCTGGCTGACGGTCTGCGCGGCGATGGGTTCTCCGGTCGCGGGCGAATACGGGATGCCGACGCGCGCCCATAACAGGCGCATATAGTCGTAGATTTCGGTGACGGTGGCGACGGTCGAGCGCGGGTTGCGCGACGTCGTCTTCTGCTCGATCGAGATCGCGGGCGAGAGGCCCTCGATGTGGTCGACATCGGGCTTCTGCATCAGTTCGAGGAACTGGCGGGCGTAGGCGGACAGGCTCTCGACGTAGCGGCGCTGGCCCTCGGCGTAGATCGTGTCGAAGGCGAGGCTCGACTTGCCCGAGCCCGAGAGGCCGGTGATCACCGTGAGCGTGTCGCGGGGGATGTCGATGTCGACGTCCTTGAGGTTGTGCTCGCGCGCGCCGCGTACGGAAATCTTGGTCAGCATGAGGCTGGTTCTACTTCTGTTCTGATCGGGAGACTAGTGGGAGAGATAGGAATGCATGAGGCCGGGTGCCAGTTCATCCGGGACGATCGATTGCGCAACGGGTGATCTAGGCGTCGATGCGGCTTGCAACCGGGCGGCGGATTTCAGAGAACCGGCGAACGTGACGGGGTGCAAGGGGATGATGCGATGACGAGTATTTCCGGATGCCGCTGATGCTGGCGCTGGCCGCCGCCGCTGCGCTGGCCGAGCCGACCGCGGCCGTGCCGTTGACGCCGGCGGGCAAGTGGAACGTCGATTATGGCGCGACCGCCTGCATGCTCGGCCGCACCTATGGCACGGGCAAGGCGGAGACGATTCTCGCGCTGCGTCGGCTGCCGCTGGCATCGACGCTCGAGCTGATGGTCTACACCAATGATCGTAGCGTAACGATGCGGCTGGGGCAGGCGAAGATCGGCATAGTCGGCGGGGGATCGGATGACAGCCGGTACGAGAGTTATCCGACCCAGGCTTCGGGCAAGCGGATGACGCGCATGCAGGTCGATGCCACGCTGTTCGAAACGCTGCCCGCCGATGCCGTCCTGCGCATCGCCCCGGACAAGATGTCGGGCTGGGCGTTCGCGATGCCAAGTGCGGAGGCGGCGTTCGAGGCCCTGGCCAAATGCAATGATTCGACGGCCAAGCAGTGGGGCATCGACCCGACCGAACGCGCGAAGATCGCCCAGCCTGCCAAGGCGACGACGCGGCCCGAATACTGGATCGGACCCGACGATTACCCGAGGACGATCGTGGGCAAGGGTGCGCAGGGGACGTCGACGGTCCTGTGGACGATCGGCCTCGATGGGCGGGTTGCCGATTGCCGGCCCGTGGTGACGAGCGGCGAGGTCGAACTCGACAAGGCGGCCTGTAGCGCGATCATGCGGCATGCGCGCTACACGCCCGCGCTTGGCTTCGACGGCAAGCCGATGGTCAGCCACGCGACGCAAAAGGTGACGTGGCGATTGCCGGGCGCCTGGTCCGGCAACTGAGCGACCGTCGCGGTTGGACGGGGCGAAGGCGCCGGGGTTGCACTCCGGTATCGGTGTATTATCTTGTTCGTACACACAGACGCGGAATGGCACAGAGGACGACATGGGCAAGAAGAAGGACGAGCGGAAGCGGCGCGAGCGCGAGGCCGAGATGGCGGCGGCTCAGGGGCACTCGGGTGCTGGGCATGAGGGCCATGAAGGCCATGCCCATGACGGACACGCGCATAATGCGCACAAGCATGAGGGCCGGAAGCACGAGGGTCGCAAGCATGACGGCGGGGCGCCGTTCGCGGGGATCGCTGCGACTATCGCGCGACAGATGGGGACGCCGGTCGGACGGCAGATGATCGCGGCGGGGCTGATGGCCGCGGCGACGGCGATCTCGAAGCATGATGCGAAGTCGAGCGCTCGGCCTACGCCGCCTACGCCGCCGACGCCCCCTGCCCCGCCTTCCCCTGCCTCGCCCTCGGCACAGGCTGAGCCTGCAGCGTCGAAGGTCGAGCCGGACGTGGCGACGGAGTCGACCAAGCCGCAGGGCAATGGTCCGTTTGCCGGGGAGACGCGGGAGCCGCCACGGAGCGAGACGAACGCGCTGCCGCCGGAATTCGCCAAGGTGCTGGACTCGGTTACGGTGGGGTTGGAGCGATTGTTCGTCGGGTTCGGCAAGCCGACCGCGAAGAAGGACCCGCCTGCCGCTTGAGTGTGCAGGGCCGCGACGCCGCGCGTGGCGTTGCGGTCCGGCGGCTCAGGCTGCCTTTATGTAGATGGCGGGTTGGCGGCGGTCGCCCTTAGCGAGGTACATCGCGCGGTCGGCGCCTGCGATGAGGTCGACGATCGGCGTGTCGGGCTCGCCTTCGACGACGCCGATGCTGACGCCGAGCGTGCCATGCGTGGCCATGCGCGGTGCCATAGCCTGCGCAAACCGGGTGGCGATACGGTTGCCGATCATGGTCGCCTGCGCCGCCGGGATGTCGGGCAGCACGCAGACGAACTCGTCACCGCCCCAACGGATCAGGTGGCCTTGTCGGCCGACGGTGTCGTGGGCGATCTCTGCAAAGCTGCGGAGTGCGGCGTCGCCGGCGGCGTGGCCGAGCGTGTCGTTGAGCGTCTTGAAGCGATCCAGATCGAGCATCATCACCGTCAACATGCGCGGCGCATGGCGGCTGGCGAAGGTCTGCGCGATGCGGTCCAGGCCGGCGCGGTTGAACGCACCGGTGAGCCAGTCGCGCTCCATCTGATCGAGCAGCAGGTTCTGGCCGCGCTCGGCCTGGAGGATCAGGAGCGAGAAGGCGCGGAAGATGATGAAGGCGATCTGGCCGGCCGCGAGCCATGCGCCGAGATCGTCGTGACGGCCGGTCAACTGCGTGCCGATGCGGTCGCCGTAAGCGAGCCAGGCGCGGCCGAGGAACATCGGTATGGTGACCGCGAACAGCGCGGCGACGATCCAGCCGGTCTGTAGCGAGTCACGGCGCGCGAGACGGATGGCGACGATCACCACGACGAGGTCGAACCCGGCGCGGATGACGCTGAGATAGGCGACGCGGAGGTGGAAATGCGCCGGGTCGTGCGTGAACCAGAGGGGCAGGCCAAGGACCGCGGCGATTCCCAGCAACGACGTCAGGCGCGCGTCGGGGCGACTGAACTTCACGACCGCGCCGGCGATCAGCGCATAGCCCATCACCACCGCGGGGTTGCCGATGCTGGGCGCCCAGGGGAGGCCGATCCGATCGTTGAGCACCGCCATCAGTGCGCCGCACCCCGCGATCAGGTGGCCGGCGCCCCATAAGCCTGCCCATGATCCGAACCGACCGGTCGCGAGGGGGATGAGGTGGATAAACCCGGCGACCAGCATGCCAAGGCCTGCGACGACGTAGAGAGTAGAGAGATCGAGCGCCACGGAGACCTGCTTGTTCGTTCATTGCGCGGACTAATAGGTTGGCTTTGCTAAGGATTGGTTCCGGTTGGGGGGCGGGGGCGGAAGTTTGCAGGTTTTGGGTTGGGGTGGGTTGGGGGTTGTGCGCGGGTGGCGATGAGGGGCGGGGCGGTACCCAGGCGATAGGCGATGCCGAGGGCGGATGCGGTGGGTGTGCCAAGAATGTTTCCCCGCGAAGGCGGGGACCCAGACTGGGCTCCCGCTTTCGCGGGAGAACAGGGAGGCGGGCGGTATCGTTTGGGGCGGAGTGGCTCTGGCTTGACCGGCGTTGACGGGAGTTTCGTGCACGCCACTCCAGATTGCGCCCAGTTGTCGCGTTCCCTCCCCCCGTCATTCCGGCGGACGTCAGGTCCCATGGTCGCGAACCGGGTCATGCTAGCGTGATATCGCTGGGGCCAACGTAACCGTGGGTCCCGGCGTTCGCCGGGATGACGGATGGGGGGTGCGGGTGGACGGGGCCTGGGGCGTGGGGCGAACTAGCGAACTGCGGCAACATCCATCCCCCTGATATCCATCTCCCCGATCGAACTTAACCTTTGCCCCTTTGCCTTCGCCCTCAACTTTCGCGCTGCAACGGAGAGAGGGCGCCGGTGGATTGCCACCGACGCCCTCTCGAACTTACTTCACTCGCAGATGCGAAGCCCTGCTTGGCCGGACAGGGGCAAAACCCCTGTCGTCGGACGGCGCTGGAGCGCCGCCGGCCGGGCACGCCCTTTGGATCCATATCTAGCACTTGCTAGATATGGATGGGCTTGCCTTGCACAGCCATCGCCGCTTCCTTGATCGCCTCGGCATGCGTCGGATGCGCATGACACGTGTAGGCGATGTCTTCGCTGGTCGCGCCGAATTCCATCGCGATGGCGGCTTCGGCGATCAGCGTGCCCGCGAGGCTCGAGACGATCCAGACGCCGAGGACTCGGTCGGTCTTGGCGTCGGCGATGATCTTCACGAAGCCATCGGTGTCGCGGTTGGTCTTGGCGCGGCTGTTGGCGGCGAACGGGAACTTGCCGACCTTGATGCCACCAGATTCGGCGGTCTTGTCGCGCGCCGCCTCTTCGGTAAGGCCGACGCCGGCGATCTCGGGCATCGTGTAGACGACGCTCGGGATGACGTCCTCGTTGACGATGCCGGTCTGGCCGGCGATGTTTTCCGCGACCGCGACGCCCTCGTCCTCGGCCTTGTGCGCGAGCATCAGGCCGGGGATGCAGTCGCCGATCGCCCAGACGCCGTCGACCTTGGTGCGGAACGAGTGATCGGTTTCGATCTGGCCACGCTTGTTGAGTTCGAGGCCGATGGCTTCGAGGTTGAGGCCGTCGACGTTGGCCTTGCGCCCGATCGAGACGAGCACCGCGTCGGCGGTCAACGTCTCGGATGCACCACCCGCGGCGGGCTCGACGGTGACGGTCGCGACGCCGTTGTCGACGGTCACGCCGGTGACCTTGGTCGAGAGCTTCAGCTCCATGCCCTGCTTCTTGAAGAGCTTGGCGGTCTCGCGACGGACTTCGCCATCGAAGCCGGGGAGGATCTGATCGACGAACTCGACGACGGTGACCTTCGCGCCGAGGCGACGCCAGACGCTGCCCAGTTCGAGACCGATCACGCCGCCGCCGATGACGACCATGTGCTCGGGGACCTTCGGCAGTGCGAGCGCGCCAGTGCTGTCGACGACGGTCGTCTGGTCGACCTCCACGCCGGGAAGCGGCATCACGCTGGAGCCGGTGGCGATGACGATGTTCTTCGCGGTGACCTTCTGGCCGTTCACGTCGACGGTGTGCGCGTCCTGGAACGCGGCCTTGCCCTTGAGCCAGGTCACCTTGTTCTTCTTGAACAGGAATTCGACGCCGCCGGTCAGTTCCTTGACGGCCTTGGCCTTCTCGGCGTGCATCTGGTCGAGGTTCAGCGTGACGCCCTGGAAGTCGATGCCGAACTTGGTGAGGTGGCCGCCCTTGGCCTCCTCGTAGATCTCGGAGGCGTGGAGCAGCGCCTTGGACGGGATGCAGCCGACGTTGAGACAGGTGCCGCCGAGCGTCTCGCGGGACTCGGCACAGGCGGTGCGCAGGCCGAGCTGCGCTGCACGGATCGCCGCGACGTAACCGCCGGGGCCCGCACCGATCACGAGGACGTCATAGTCGTAGTCAGCCATGTTATGCTCCAGCGGGGAACGGCTTACTGCGTTCGCCGTCCTTGGTTATCGTTGTGATGTGGCCTTCGAAGCCACCACCGGCCAACACTGCGATCAGGCGGTCGGCGATGGCATCCGGATGCACGCGGTTCAGTCGATTATATAGTATCGCACGGGGCGCGGGGTAACCACGGTTGAAGATCAGGTCGCTGAAGTCGCGGTCGTCGGTGACCAATATCAACGTCGCGATATCGTCGCGCGCCAGTATCTCCGGATCCTTCGCGCCGCGCGATGTTTCCCGGATCCATTCGACGGCGTGACCAGCACTTCGCAATCGCGCGACGACAACCGGATGCTGGTTTTCGTCGGCGAGCAGATGCACCCGTCAGGCCGCTTTGCGCTGCGCCGCGACCGTCGAGTCGACCAGCAGGTCTCGCGCGAACGCGATCGCTGCACGGACGTCTTCCTCGGTGATGTGATCGAAGGCGGCGAGAACATCGGTGATGCTTGCGCCGTCTTCGAAATATTCGAGAATCAGCTCGACCGATATCCGCGTACCCTTCACCACGGGCTTGCCGCCCAGGATTTCGGGGTCCGAATGGATATGGTCGCGCCAGTTCATCGCTACCTCACAGGTCGATCAGGATACGGGTCGGATCCTCGATAGCATTTTTCAGCGCCACCAGGAACGTCACGGCTTCGCGGCCGTCGATCAGGCGGTGGTCGTAGCTGAGTGCGAGGTACATCATCGGGCGGATGACGATCTGGCCGTTGACGACGACCGGGCGCTCCTCGATGCGGTGAAGGCCGAGCACGGCGGACTGCGGCGGGTTGATGATCGGGGTCGACATCAGCGAACCGAACACGCCGCCGTTCGAGATCGTGAAGGTGCCGCCCTTCATCTCGTCCATCTTGAGCGCGCCTTCCTTGGCGCGCTTGCCGAAGTCGCCGATCGTCTTCTCGATCGTCGCGACCGACATCTGGTCGGCATCGCGGATCACGGGAACGACGAGGCCGCCCGGCGACGAGACCGCGACCGAGATGTCGGCGTAATCGTGATAGACGATGTCGTCGCCGTCGATCGACGCGTTGACCGACGGGATGTCGCGCAGCGCCATCGTCGCGGCCTTCACGAAGAAGCCCATGAAGCCGAGGCGGACGCCGTGCTTCTTCTCGAACAGGTCCTTGTACTTGGCGCGCGCCTCGATCACCGCGGTCATGTCGACGTCGTTGAACGTCGTCAGCATGGCCGCCGTGTTCTGCGCTTCCTTGAGGCGCTTGGCGATCGTCTGGCGGAGGCGCGTCATGCGGACGCGCTCTTCGCCGCGCCCCGATGCGGCGGCGGGGGCTGCTGCCGGTGCGGGCGCTGCGGCGGGAGCAGGCGCTGGCTTGCTCGATGCGGCGGCGGTCACGTCTTCCTTGGTGATGCGACCGTCGCGGCCGGTGCCCTTGACGGTGCCGGGGTCGACGCCGTGCTCGAGCACCGCGCGGCGGACCGACGGGGAGAGCGCGGCGGGCGAGTCGCTGGTGCCGGCGCCGGGCTGGTCGCCATAGCCTGCGCCGGACTCGTCCTTGGCGGGCGCGGACGGCGTTGCGGTCGCGGCGGGCTCGGGAGCCTTTGCGGTAGCGGGGGCCGGAGCAGCGGCGGCACCGTCCCCGGAGTCGATCGTGGCGAGCATCGCGCCGACCTGCACGGTGTCGCCGACGGCGACGGCGTGCTGGCCCATGACGCCGGCGACCGGCGACGGGACCTCGACCGAGACCTTGTCGGTCTCGAGGCTGGCGATCGGCTCGTCGACCGCGACGGGGTCGCCGGGCTGCTTCAGCCACTCGCCGAGGGTGGCTTCGGTGATCGATTCACCCAGGACGGGGACGGTGACTTCGGTTGCCATTTTCTCGTTTCCTCCACCCCGGCGTAGGCCGGGGTCCAGTTACGAAACGCTGAGTGGCCGGCGTTTCGCTCAATTACATCTACCATCCCAATTGGGCCCCGGCCTACGCCGGGGTGGTAGAAAAACTTAGTTTGCGCGGGTGCGGCGGATTTCGTCGCGGACGCTGTGGCCGAGCGCGTCGGCGACGAGCGCGCCCTGTTCGGCCTGGTGACGCTTCATCAGGCCGGTCGCGGGCGATGCCGAGGCGTTGCGCCCGGCGTAACGCGCGCGCTTCACGCGGGAATCGACCGTTGCCAGCGCCTCCTCGATCAGCGGCTCGACGAAGAACCAATAGCCGTTGTTCTTCGGCTCTTCCTGCGCCCAGACGATCTCCTCCAGGTTCGGCATCCGCGCGACGCGCTCGGCGATCGGGTTGCCGGGGAAGGGATAGAGCTGTTCGACGCGGACGATCTGCGTGTCGGTGTCGCCCGCCGCATCGCGTGCCTCGATCAGGTCGTACGCAACCTTGCCGGTGCACAGGACCAGACGCTTCGTATCGACGTCGGCGGCCGGGTTGGTATCCGACAACAGGCGGCGGAAGTGGCTGTCGCCCTGGAAATCCTCCGCGTTCGAGACGGCTAGCTTGTGACGGAGCAACGACTTCGGCGTCATCACGATCAGCGGCTTGCGGAAATTGCGGTGCATCTGCCGGCGAAGCAGGTGGAAATAGTTCGCCGGGCTGGTGCAGTTCGCGACCTGGATGTTGTCGTCCGCGCACGACTGGAGGAAGCGCTCGGGACGTGCCGAGCTATGCTCTGGCCCCTGCCCTTCATAGCCGTGCGGGAGCAGCATCACGAGGCCGTTGGCGCGAAGCCACTTCGATTCGCCGGACGTGATGAACTGATCGATCATGATCTGCGCGCCGTTGACGAAATCGCCGAACTGCGCCTCCCAGAGGACCAAGGTCTTCGGGTCGGCGAGCGCGTAGCCATATTCGAATCCGAGCACGCCGTATTCGCTGAGCGGGCTGTCGAGCACTTCGAAACGACCGTGTTCGATTTCCTGCAACGGCACGTACTTATGCTCGTCGGTCTGGTCGACCCAGACGGCGTGGCGCTGCGAGAAGGTGCCGCGGCCCGAATCCTGGCCGGACAGACGGACGCCATAGCCTTCCGAGAGCAGGCCGCCGAATGCGAGTGCTTCGCCGGTCGCCCAGTCGAAGCCCTTGCCCGACTTGAACATCTCGCGCTTGGCATCGATCACGCGGTTGAGCGTCTTGTGGATCTTCACGCTGTCCGGGATCGTCGTCAGCGTGCGGCCGAGCGAGTCGAACAGCTTCGTGCTGAGACCGGTCTCGACGTTGCGGCGTGCCGACGCGCCATCCGTGGGCGCGCTGAGGCCGGTCCAGCGACCGCCGAACCAGTCCGCCTTGTTGGGCTTATACGACGATCCGGCTTCGAACTCACCCTCGAGGCGGAGCGTGAACTGCTTCACGTTCTCGTCGATCCAGGGCTGGTCGATCACGCCTTCCTTGATCAGGCGATCGCCGTACACCGAGCTGACGCCGGGGTGCTTGCGGATGATGTCGTACATCAGCGGCTGCGTGAAGGACGGCTCGTCGCCCTCGTTGTGGCCGAAGCGGCGATAGCACCACATGTCGATGACGATGTCGCGGTGGAACTTCTGGCGGAATTCCATCGCCATCTTGGTCGCGAAGGTAACCGCCTCGGGATCGTCGCCATTGACGTGGAAGACCGGCGCCTGGACGCCCTTGGCGACGTCCGACGGGTAGGGCGACGAGCGCGCAAACTGCGGCGAGGTCGTGAAGCCGACCTGGTTGTTGATGATGAAGTGGACGCAGCCACCGGTGTTGTAGCCGCGGATGCCCGAGAAGCCGAGGCACTCCCAGACGATCCCCTGCCCCGCGAACGCCGCGTCGCCGTGGATCAGCACGGGCAGGCTCGCCACGTGGTCCTTCAGGTCGTTGTTGAGCGTCTGGATCGCGCGCGTCTTGCCGAGCACGACCGGGTCGGCGGCTTCGAGATGCGACGGGTTGGCGACGAGGCTCATGTGAACCTTGTGGCCGTCGAACTCGCGATCCGTGCTGGTGCCGAGGTGATACTTCACGTCGCCCGAACCGCCGATGTCGTCGGGGTTGGCCGAACCGCCGGCGAATTCGTGGAAGATCACGCGCAACGGCTTGGCCATCACGTTCGCCAGCACGTTGAGGCGACCGCGATGCGCCATGCCGATGACGAGCTCGCGCACGCCCATCTGCCCGCCATACTTGATCACGCTCTCAAGCGCGGGGATCATCGATTCGCCGCCGTCGAGCCCGAAGCGCTTCGTGCCCACATACTTCTTGCCGAGGAATTTCTCCCACTGCTCGGCCTGGATCACCTTGGTGAGGATCGCCTTCTTGCCGTCGGTGGAGAATTCGATCGCCTTGTCCTGGCCCTCCATGCGCTCCTGGAGGAAGCGGCGCTCCTCGACGTCGGAGATGTGCATGTATTCGAGGCCGACATTGCCGCAATAGTTCTTGCGCAACGTGTCGACGAGCTCGCGGATCGAGACCCATTCGAAGCCCATCGTGCCGCCGAGATAGACCTTCCGATCGATGTCGGCGTCGGAGAAGCCGTGATATTCGGTCTTCAGATCCTCGGGCATCTCGCGCTTGGACAGGCCGAGCGGATCGAGGTTGGCGGCGAGATGGCCGCGGACGCGGTAGGTGCGGACGAGCAGCTGCGCGCGGATCGCATCGGCCGCGGCCTTGGCGATCTCTTCCTTCGAGACGGGCGCGGGTGCCGTTGCTGCGGGAGCGGGCTTGCCCCCCTTTGCGGGCTTGGGCGCGGGCTCCATCTGGGTGGGATCGAGCGCTGCGGTCAGGTCATCCGTGGTGGTGAGCGGCCAGCGGGCGCTCTCCCAGCTCGGGCCCTGCGCCGAGCCTTCGAGACCCTCGAAGAACGCGCGCCAACCGGATTCGACCGAGGCCGGGTCCGCGTTGAACTTGGCGTAGAGCGTCTCCACGAACGCCGGGCTGACGCCGGCTGCGATATCGCTGAAATCCTGGCCTTCGTAGCCCATCGTTCTCGTCCTCAGTGTCCTTCTCCCCGCGGGGGAGAAGGAGGGGCCCGCCCGCACTTGCGGGTGGGAGGGTGAGGGCACGGGCGGTCACCTGCCCTCACCCTTCCGCTGCCCCAGAACCCCATGAAAGTGCTACTTTCACGGGAGCCCTTCGGCAGCTCCTTCCCTCTCCCCGGGGGGAGAGGGGTAGTCAGCTCAACCCTTCAACACGCTCAGCAGCGTCTCGCCGAGCAGGCTGGGGCTCTCCGAGACCTTGATCCCGGCAGCTTCCATCGCCGCGATCTTGCTCTCCGCGTCGCCCTTGCCGCCCGACACGATCGCGCCGGCATGGCCCATGCGACGGCCCGGAGGCGCCGTACGACCGGCGATGAAGCCTGCCATCGGCTTCGACCGACCGCGCTTGGCTTCGTCGCGGAGGAACTGTGCCGCCTGCTCCTCGGCGTCGCCGCCGATTTCGCCGATCATGATGATCGACTGGGTTTCGTCGTCGGCGAGGAACAGCTCGAGCACGTCGATGAAGTTCGTGCCGTTGACCGGATCGCCACCGATGCCGACCGCGGTCGTCTGACCAAGGCCTGCGTTCGACGTCTGGAACACCGCCTCATAGGTGAGCGTGCCTGAACGGCTGACAACGCCGACCGAGCCCTTCTTGAAGATCGAGCCGGGCATGATGCCGATCTTGCACTCGCCGGGGGTCAGCACGCCGGGGCAGTTCGGGCCGATGAGGCGCGACTTGGAGCCCGACAGCGCGCGCTTGACCTTGACCATGTCGAGCACCGGAATACCCTCGGTGATCGCGACGATCAGCTCGATCTCGGCGTCGATCGCCTCGAGGATCGAATCGGCGGCGAAGGGGGGCGGCACGTAGATGACCGACGCGGTCGCGCCGGTCATCGCCTTGGCTTCGGCGACGGTGTTGTAGACGGGGAGGTCGAGGTGCGTGGTGCCGCCCTTGCCGGGCGTGACGCCGCCAACCATCTGCGTGCCGTATTCCAGCGCCATCTTGGTGTGGAAGCTGCCGGTTTCGCCGGTCATGCCTTGCGTGATGACCTTGGTGTTCTTGTCGACGAGGATGCTCATTCTATCTCCAGTCCGGTCCGCCCCGGCGAAGGCCGGGGTCCAGTTGGGAAGGCGGTCATGGTAACGCGATACGATCGTACAGGTCATCCCAAGCAGGATTGAACCCCTCGATCTCACGCACTTTTCAGGCCCGCTTCCACTCCTTCATTTGCAGCTCGAGCTGCCGTGTCGCTTCCCATTCGCCGCAGGCCTCGTACCAGACGAGGATCTTGCAGCCGTAACGCTTGGTGAAACCGCCGAAACCGTTGCGGTGCTCCCACACACGCTTCGGCAGGTTTACGGTCGAACCGAGGTAGATCGCACCGTTGGGAAAGTTGGCCATGATGTAGACGAACGCTTGTTCTTCCATCATTCGGCTTTCCCAACTGGACCCCGGCCTTCGCCGGGGTGGTGGTTACTCCTTTTGGTTCGTTACCTCACCTCAAATCAGTTCAGCGAACCATCGATACCCTTGCAGGCGACGATCAGCTCCTTCACCGCATCGACCGACACGGTGAGGTTCTGCTTGGCTTCGTCGTCCAGCTTGATCTCGACGATCTTCTCGACGCCGCCAGCACCGATCACCACCGGCACGCCGACGTACAGATCGGTGAGGCCGTACTCCCCCGACACATACGCCGCCGCCGGCAGCACGCGCTTCTGGTCGTATAGATACGCCACCGCCATCGCGATGCCGCTGGTCGCCGGCGCGTAATAGGCCGAGCCCGTCTTCAGCAGTGCGACGATCTCGCCGCCGCCGCCGCGCGTGCGCTTGACGATCGCGTCGATCTTTTCCTGGCTCGACATGCCCATCGCGATGAGATCGGGAACCGGGATGCCCGACACGGTCGAGTAGCTGATGACCGGGACCATCGTGTCGCCGTGGCCGCCGAGCACGAAGCTGGTGACGTCCTTGACCGAGACCTTGAACTCGTCGGCGAGGAAGTGGCTGAAGCGTGCCGAGTCGAGCACGCCGGCCATGCCGACGACCATGTGGTGCGGCAGGCCCGAGAACTCGCGGAGCGCCCACACCATCGCGTCGAGCGGGTTGGTGATGCAGATCACGAATGCGTTCGGGGCGTTGGCCTTGATGCCCTCGCCGACGGCCTTCATGACCTTCAAATTGATGCCGAGCAGGTCGTCGCGGCTCATGCCGGGCTTGCGCGCGACACCGGCGGTGACGATGATGACGTCCGCGCCGGCGATGTCGGCGTAGTCGTTCGAGCCGGTGATCTGCGAGTCGAAGCCTTCGACCGGGCCGCACTGTGACAGGTCGAGCGCCTTGCCCTGGGGGATGCCCTCGGCGACGTCGAACAGGACGATATCGCCAAGGCCCTTGAGTGCTGCGAGGTGCGCGAGCGTACCGCCGATGTTACCGGCGCCGATCAGCGCGATCTTCTTGCGAGCCATTCCAATCCGTCTCCGTCTGATGTGCGGGGTGATTGGTGACGCCGGTTACGCGCATTATCCCGCTACGGCAACCGCTAAAAGGACAAAAGCGGGGTATTATTGCGAGTAGTTCGCATATGCAATAAGGTGTTCTGCGTTTAACACTGTAACCCCGGCGAAGGCCGGGGCCCAGTTGGGGGACAGTGCTAACTGCGCACAGTTCATCGTTACGACGACCTTTCCAACTGGGCCCCGGCCTTCGCCGGGGTGGTGTGGATCGGGTTAGAGGTGTCCTTCCGCGAGATAGTCCTCGGACCGCATCTCTTCGAGGCGGCTGATCGTGCGGTCGAACTCGAACCTGCCATCGCCGCTTTCGTAGAGGTCGCCTGGTTGCGCATCGGCAGCGCCGAGGAGCTTCACCTTGTGCTCGTACAGCGCGTCGATCAGCGCGACGAACCGCGCCGCCTCGTTGCGGTTTTCGGGGCCGAGCTTGGGGATGCCGACCAGGATGACGGTGTGGAACTTCCGCGCGATGGCGAGGTAGTCGGCCACTCCCCTCGCCTCGCCGCAAAGCTTCTTGAAGCTGAACACCGCGACGCCCTTCAGGGATTTCGGCACTCGCAGCGTGCGGCCCTGCACCACGAGGTCTTCGGCGGGGACGTGCTCGCTGTCGTCGGTCGAGAAGTCGGTGAGGCGGAAGAATGCGGTGGAGAGTTGCGCGGTGGCCTCGGGGCCGTTGGGGACGAGCCATGTGTCCTGGCTGCCGAGACGGTCGCGGCGATAGTCGACCGGGCCGTTGAGTGGGAGGACGTCGAGGCGATGCTCGATCGTCGCGATGAAGGGCAGGAAATGCTCGCGGTTGAGGCCGTTCTTGTAGAGATCGGCGGGCGGGCGGTTGGACGTAGTGACGATCATCACGCCGGAATCGAGCAGCGAGGTCACCAGCCGCGACAGGATCATCGCGTCGGGACTGTTGGTGACCATCATCTCGTCGAACGCGAGCAGGCGGGTCTCGTCGGCGATCGCGGTGGCGACGGGGACGATCGGGTCGCCGACTTCCTTGCGACGCTCGGCGGCGATGCGCGCGTGGACCTCGAGCATGAACTCGCCGAAGTGGACGCGGCGTTTTTTGTCGACGGGCGCGTTGGCGAAGAACAGGTCCATCAGCATCGACTTGCCGCGGCCGACGCCGCCCCACAGGTAGACGCCGCGGGGGTCTGCTTTCTTGGAGAAGCGCGCGAAGAAGCCGGTGGATTTGGGGGTGGCGAGTTCGGTGGCGAGGGTGTTCAGGCGGGCAGCGGCAGCGGCCTGTTCGGGGTCGGGGCGGAGTTCGCCGGATGCGACCAGCGCCTCATAGGCCTTGAGTACAGTCATTTCCGTTCCCCCGCGCAGGCGGGGGCCCAGGCCCCCAGGCGTTGTGTATCTGACTCCTGGACTCCCGCGTGCGCGGGAGAACAGTGAGGTGCCGGTGCTATCTGGCAGTCGGCTTGCGGATCGTGGCCGAGAAGGCGGCGATCTTGGTTTCGTCGTCCCCTTGCACCACGAGACCCCGGAGGAACAAGAGGCGGCCGGTTTCCTTGAGCACCTCGACCTGCGCCTCGATCGGCTCGCCGATGCGGCCGCCGCCGATGAATTGGGTGTTGAGATCGAGCGTCACCGCGGTGCCGGCGGTGATCAGGCCGAAGCCTCTGGCGGCGGCGAACAGGGCGACGTCGATGAATGCGAGGAGCGCGCCGCCGTGGACGTTGTTCTGGAGGTTCGAATGGCGGTGCTCGGGGGTGATGCGGACGCGGACGGTGTGGCCGTCGACGCGGTAGAGCATGGGGCCGAGCAGCGTGTTGAAACGGGTGGGGTCGGAGAGCGACCAGCGGCGCCAGCCGGGGTTGGCGGGGTCTTCGGCTTCGACGAAATGGGGGGTGGTCAACAACCTGTCCTTCGATACGCCGCTTCGACAAGCTCAGCAGCTACTCAGGACGAACGGAAATTTATACCCCCCGTTCGTCCTGAGTAGGGACTGAGCGAAGTCGAAGGCCCGTATCGAAGGGATCAGACGATCCGTTCGGCTTCCATCTTCTTGATCTCGGCGATCGCCTTGGCGGGGTTGAGACCCTTGGGGCACGCGTTCGCGCAGTTCATGATGGTGTGGCAGCGGTACAGGCGGAACGGATCCTCGAGCTCGTCGAGGCGCTCGCCGGTCATCTCGTCGCGGCTGTCGGCGAGCCAGCGATAGGCCTGCAACAGGATCGCCGGCCCCAGGAACTTGTCGGCGTTCCACCAGTAGCTCGGGCACGAGGTCGAGCAGCACGCGCACAGGATGCACTCGTAGAGGCCGTCGAGCTTCGAGCGGTCTTCCGGCGACTGGAGGCGCTCCTTGCCGGAGGGCGGCGGGGTGACGGTCTGCAGCCACGGCTTGATCGACGAGTACTGCGCGTAGAAATGCGTGAAATCGGGGACCAAGTCCTTGATCACGTCCATGTGCGGCAGCGGCGTGATCTGGACCTCGCCCTTGCAATCCTCGATCGCGGTCGTGCAGGCGAGGCCGTTCTTGCCGTTGATGTTCATCGAGCACGAGCCACAAATGCCCTCGCGGCACGAGCGGCGGAAGGTGAGCGAGGAATCCTGCTCGCTCTTCATCTTGATCAGCGCGTCGAGCACCATCGGGCCGGTATCGTCGAGATCGAGCTCGAAATTATCGTAGCGCGGGTTCTCGCCGCTGTCGGGATCGTAGCGGTAGACCTTGAACGATTTGAGACGCTTACCCCCGCTGGTCGAGGCGTGCTTAACGCCCTTCTTGACGACGCTGTTTTTCGGGAGCGAGAATTCGGCCATTGCGAGCGGTCCGTCCGTGGTGTGATTATAGGTTGTCAGAGCCGATACATGACAGGGGCCCTCCCCGCAAATCCTTAGCTTCGCGGGTGCAACATGCGTCACACCCGCTGTCACGTCGGCTGCTCGGGCCGGGTCAGATGATGTCGAGGACGAGCCCGAGGTCGCGGGCTTCCTCGGCTTCGATGTACCAGTTGGAGGGGGCCTTCTTCTTCAATTCCTCGAGCGATACCTTCGAACCCTCGACGATCGCGCGGAAGCCTTCCTCCTGGATGTTGATCGAGTCCTCGATCTCGTGGAGCTTCGCCTTTAGCGTGTAGGAGAGCGTGTTGAGCGGGCCGTTGAGTTCGATCGTGCTCTGCATCTGGCGCTCGTGGATCATGATGCGGCTGTTGCGCGTGAGGAAGCGGCTGTCGACCGGGAAAGCGGACATGAACGTCGCGCCGGCGGAATAGACCGCGACCTTGCCGAGGAACAGCGTCTCGCGGCCGGTGTATTCGCGGAGCAGGCGGATGTTGTCGCCCATCGCGCGCGCGACTTCGGGGTCGCCGCCGAGCGTGGTGATCGAAACAACCAGCGGGCCTTCGGTGGGCGCGGCGACCAGCTGCGACTTGAAAGTGTCGTACATCGCGTCGTCGACGGGGCCGTGGAGGTGGATGTGGGGGGCGGCCAGCAACGGGTAGTTGCGGGCGTTCGAGGCGGGGGATGTGTCGGTCATGCCGCGGCAAACTTTTGCGGGGGCGGAGGGTTCCGAGGGTATTGCCGCATATCAGCACGGCGACTTGGTCTGACCTGTTCGACGTGCTATAGACTGGTCATGATCGAGACCATATTTGCCGGCGCTACGGTTAGCATCAGCGACCTGAAGAAGAATCCGTCTGGGGTCATCGAGGCTGCGGGCGGATTTCCGGTGGCCGTGCTCAATCGGAATACGCCTGCCGCGTATCTGGTGCCGGCGGCGGCTTGGGAAGAATTGATGGATCGATTGGAGGACGTCGAACTGGCAGACCTGGTTCGGGCGCGTGCCGACGAGGTGCCGGTCGCGGTGTCGCTTGGCGACCTATAGTCTCGCTTTCCTGCCGAGCGCGCTGCGGGAGTGGGAGAAGCTTGGCGCCAATGTTCGTGAACAGTTCAAGGCGAAGCTGACTGAGCGGTTGGGCGAACCGCATATCGCGAGCGCGCGGCTGAGCGGGATGACCGGGTGCTACAAGATCAAGCTGCGGGCCGCGGGGTATCGGTTGGTGTACCGGGTCGACGATGGCTTAGTGACGGTGATCGTCGTGGCAGTCGGGCGGCGGGACCGAAATCTGGTGTACAAGATCGCGGCAGGGCGGCTTGAGCGGTAGCATATTTGTCGCAGCCGACCGTTCTCCTGCGAACGCAGGAGTCCAGGGTAACGGAGCGCGGCGTTTGTGATCCTGGGCTCCTGCGTTCGCAGGAGGACGGGACTTTAGAACGACGCTTAGTTTGCCTGCTTAGCCGCGCGCTTATATTGGAAAATCCAGCCTACGAGGCCGCCGGGAACGCCGCCCACCAGCGAGAAGAGTGCGTAGAAGGTGATCGCTATTTTTTGCGGTTCTTCGCCCACGCCGCGGTGTTCGATGCCGAAGACGTAGACCGCGGTCACTACCGCGACGACCACCGGCCATAGGAAGCCGGCGATCATCGGTTGGAAGCGCGTCAGGAGCCCCACCGCGACGGGCACGAGGAACCCGATCGCGATGATGGCCCAGGTCATTAGTATACCCGCTTCTTGGGCTTGATGTAGTCGATGTCGTCGGTGAGCGTGTAGTCGTGGACCGGGCGGAAATCGATCTTGGTCTCGCCGCCGTTGCCGCCCCAGCCGTTGAAGGTGGTGATGGTGTGCTTCATCCAGTTCGCATCGTCGCGCTCGGGGAAATCCTCGTGCATGTGTGCGCCGCGCGACTCGGTGCGGTTGGCGGCCGAGTTCATCGTCACCACCGCCTGGCCGATCAGGTTGTCGAGCTCCATCGTCTCGACCAGATCGGTGTTCCAGATCATGCTGCGATCCTTCACCGCGACGTCGGTCATCCGGCTGTAGATCCCGGCCATCTTCTCGACGCCCTGGTTCAGCAGTTCGGTGTCGCGGAACACCGCGCAATGCTTCTGCATGGTCTGCTGCATGTCGAGACGGATCTGCGCGGTCGGCGAACCGCCGCTAGCGTTGCGGAAATGGTCGAGACGCGTCAGCGCGAGGTCTTCCGAACCCTTGGGCAGCGGCGCGTGCGCGGTGCCGGGCTTCAGCGTGTCCTTGATGCGCAGGCCGGTCGCGCGGCCGAACACCACGAGATCGATCAGGCTGTTCGAGCCGAGACGGTTGGCGCCGTGGACCGAGACGCAGGCCGCTTCACCGACCGCGAACAGGCCGGGGACGACCGCGTCGGGGTTGCCGTCGACGAGGTTGACGACCTCACCGTGGAAGTTGGTCGGGATGCCGCCCATGTTGTAGTGCACGGTCGGCGTGACCGGCAGCGGCTGGCGCGTGAGATCGACGCCGGCGAAGACTTTCCCGGTCTCGGTGATGCCCGGCAGGCGCTCGGCGAGCACCTTGGGATCGATGTGATCGAGATGCAGGAAGATGTGGTCGCCGTTCTTGCCGACGCCGCGGCCTTCACGCATTTCGAGCGCCATCGAGCGGCTGACGACGTCGCGCGAGGCGAGGTCCTTCGCCGACGGGGCATAGCGCTCCATGAAGCGCTCGCCCTCGGAGTTGGTCAGATATCCGCCCTCACCGCGTGCGCCCTCGGTGATGAGCACGCCCGCGCCGTAGATGCCGGTCGGGTGGAACTGGACGAACTCCATGTCCTGGAGCGGCAGGCCGGCGCGGAGCACCATCGCGTTGCCGTCGCCGGTGCAGGTGTGCGCCGAGGTCGCCGAGAAATAGACGCGGCCGTAGCCGCCGGTCGCGAGCACGGTCTGATGGCTGCGGAAGCGGTGGATCGAGCCGTCTTCCATGCACAGCGCGATGACGCCGCGGCAGACGCCGTTTTCCATGATCAGGTCGAGCGCGAAATATTCGACGAAGAAGTCCGTGTTGTACTTCAGGCTCTGCTGATACAGCGCGTGGAGCATCGCGTGGCCGGTGCGATCGGCGGCGGCGGCGGTGCGCTGGACCGGAGGCCCCTCGCCCATGTTCTGCATGTGGCCGCCGAACGGACGCTGATAGATCGTGCCGTTCTCGTTACGGCTGAACGGCATGCCGGCATGTTCGAGTTCGTAGACCGCCTGCGGGGCCTCCCGGCACAGATACTCGATCGCGTCCTGGTCGCCGAGCCAGTCGGAGCCCTTGACGGTGTCGAACATGTGCCAGGTCCAGTGATCCGGCGAGTTGTTGCCAAGGCTGGCGGCGATGCCGCCTTGGGCTGCAACGGTATGCGAACGGGTCGGGAAGACCTTGGTGATGCACGCGGTCTTCAGGCCGCTCTCGGCGATGCCCATCGTCGCGCGCAGGCCGGAGCCGCCGGCACCGACGACGACCGCATCATAGGTATGATCGATGATCTTGTAGGCAGCTGACATTACGCGGGGGCTCCGGAGAAGGCGACCTTCAGGATCGCGAACAGGGCGATGCCGCCCAGCGTGAAGGTGAACAGGTTGAGGAGGATCATCGTCACGACACGGCTTTCGTCGTGCATGTAATCCTCGATCACGACCTGAAGACCGAGACGGAAGTGATAGAAGACCGACAGGATCAGCAGCGCCATCGGCACTGCGACCCAGGCCGACTGCAGCCACAGATGGACCGCGGCATATTCATAGCCGGGCATCCGCGCGACCGAGATCATGAGCCAGAGCATGAGGAACAGGTTCGCGCCCGCCGTCAGGCGCTGCTGCCACCAGTGATGCGCGCCGTGCTTGGCGCTGCCGAGGCCGCGGACGCGACCGATTGCCGTACCCGAACCCATTACTTGATCCCCATGTAGAGCCAGAACACGACCGTCAGCGCGACCGAAGCGACCATCGTCGCGATCGCGCCCATCTTGTTCCGCTTCAGTTCGTAGCCCGCGCCGGTATCGAGCACGAAGTGGCGGATGCCGGTCATCATGTGCTGGAACAGCGACAGCGTCAGCCCGACCGCGACGATATAGCCGAGGATGTTGAGCCGGCCGGTGTCTGTGGTGAACACATCGACGAAGGTCGCATACGCCTGATCACCCGCGGCGATCGCGGCGAGCCACCAGACGAGCAGGATGCTGCCGACGGTCGCCATCCCGCTGCCGGTCACGCGGTGCAGGATCGAGACCAGCATGTGCGGGCCCCATTTATAGACCTGCAGATGGGGAGAAAGCGGGCGTGCCGGGTTGCGCGATGCCAAGGGCGGAGTCCTCGAACCAGAAGATGACGAACCAAAACAACTTGGTTCAGAATATATAGATTGGGCGACCTATTAGCTACCGCGTGCTGCGATGCAACCCATTGGGGCCGGTCCGATAACCCATGACACCGCGCGCGTGATGTCGTGCGGGACACGATGGCCATGCACGTGACGTGACGTCGATCCCTAACCAGCCCTTAAGACATGGTGTGTAGCGCTGGCGTCGCACATTCGATCCGGAGTTCACCGTCTTGACCACCAACGACCTACCGGCCCCCGGCTCGATCGCGGCCTCTGTCGACCTGATGGCGCGGCTGCGGGTGTTCGATTTCGACGGATCGCTGACCGGCGCGAGCCGCGAAGTCTGGGCTGCGCTGGCGCCCGAGATCACGCATGTGTCCAGGGCGTTCTGGGAACAGTGGCTGCAGTGTTTTTCCGACGAACGGATCTGGGCGCCGCACGAAACCGACCAGATGATCGAGATCGGCTGCACGTTCCTGCGCAATCGCTTCCTGGACACGAGTGGACGCGCCTGGATCGAATCGATCGAGCGGTCGGTCGCGACGGCGTATGTCGCCGACGTGTCGCCGATGGCGCTGCTGTCGATGATCAGCGCGAGCGACCGCGCCGCGCTCGACGTGCTGATGCGGCGGGTCGATCGGTCGGACCCGAAGCTGCCGGTGTTCATCGACACGCTGATGCGGCTGTCGGCGCTGGAGGGCGAGATCACCGTCGCGATCTATAACCGCTACCAGATGCATACCGCGCAGGTCGCGCGCGATACGCTGGCGGCGGAATTCCGCGACGGCATCGCGGCGATGGTCGAGACCGCGACCGACGAGGGGCATATGCTGCGCGAACAGGCGCTGCGGAGTTCCGCCTCGACGCGGGCGGTGCTTGGCAAGGCGAGCGAAGTCGCGGCCGCCGCAGAGCAATCCGCGGTGGCGATGCGCGAGGCGGCGCAGACCGCCGCCGGCCTGATCCGCGCGATCGAGGACGCGCGGACCGAGGTGGAGGCCGCCGCAGAGATCGCCAATCGTGCCTCGGCGCAGGCTGGACAGGCGGTCGGCATGTCGGAAACGCTGAGCGATCATGCGAAGTCGATCGAGTCGATCCTGGGGCTGATCCGCGACATTGCCGGGCAGACCAACCTGCTGGCGCTGAACGCGACGATCGAGGCGGCGCGCGCGGGCGATGCCGGGCGCGGGTTCGCGGTAGTGGCGCAGGAGGTGAAAAGCCTCGCCAACCAGACCGCGCGGGCGACCGACGACATCGCCGCGAAGATCGCCGCGATCCAGTCGGCGACGCGCTCGACCGTGGAGACGAATGCGTCGATCAAGTCGACGGTGGCCGAGGTGCAGGAAAGCGCCGACCGCATTCGTTACGCGATGGAGGCGCAGGCGCAGACGGTGACTGCGATCACCGCGGCGGTGGACGAGACCGCGCTGGCGGCGGATTCGATGTCCAACACGATCGCCGCGATCCGCGAGGATACCGAGACGGTCGCGACCGAGATCGACGGGGTGGGTCGCGGGTTCGACGTGCTCGACGGGCGGCTCAGCAACCTGAAGAACAGCGCGGGCGATTTCGTTGCGAAGGTTGCGGCCTAGGCGCGGGCTATCGTCCGTGCGTGCGGGATTGGCGTGACGGGGCGGCGTGGCGCGCGCTAGAGGTGCGGCATGACCATTCTTCTTACAGGCTCCAGCCGCGGTATCGGCGCGGCTATTCATGCGGCGCTGACCGAGGCCGGCGCGACTGTCATCGGGCATGGGACCGCTAGCGGTATCCCGGCTGACTTTAGTGATCCTGCGGGGCCGACTGCGTTGTGGAACGCTGCGTTGGAGCAGGCGGGCGGCGCAATCGATGTGTTGATCAACAATGCGGGGGTCTTCGAGGCTAGTCCACTCGCCGATGACGACTGGACCGCGCAGTGGGAGCGGACGATGCGGATCAACCTGACCGCTTCGGCTGAACTGTGCCGGTTGGCGGTGCTGCATTGGCAGGCGCGCGGGTTCGGTGGGCGGATCGTCAATATCGCGAGCCGGGCGGCGTATCGCGGGGATTCGCCGGCGCATTGGCATTATGCGGCTTCGAAAGCGGGGATGGTGGCGATGACCAAGACCATTGCTCGGGGGTATGCTCGGGAGGGCATTCTGGCGTTTGCGGTGTGCCCGGGGTTCACGATGACCGGGATGGCGGAGGATTATCTGTCGAGCCGCGGCGGTGATGCGTTACTGGCAGATATTCCGCTCGGCAAGGTCGCGGAGCCTGCCGAGGTCGCTTCGGTCGCGCGGTATTGCGCGTTGGAGGCGCCGGCTTCGATGACGGGGTCGGTGATCGACGTGAATGGGGCGAGCTATGTCCGATAGTTGGAAGCTCACCCTCCCCTGCACGCGGGCGGAGGCGGAGGCGATCGATGCGAGTGGCGAGCTGACGATCGACGGCGTGCTGATGACCACCGAGGAGATCGAGGACGACGTCGAGTCGTGGCGGCTCGATGCGTATTTCGAGCATGAGCCGGCGGCCGACACGGTTGCGGCGGTGCGGGCGCTGGTGCCGAGTGCAGCTGGGGCCGCGATCGCGGTCGAGCGGTTGGGCGATGCGGACTGGGTGACGATGAGCCAGGCCGGGCTCGAGCCTTTGTCGGTCGGGCGGTTCTTCGTGCATACCGGGGCACATTCGGGCGCCGTACCGGCGGATAAGCGGGCGTTCCTGATCGAGGCCAGCCGGGCGTTCGGGACGGGGCATCACGAGACGACCAGCGGGTGTCTGGCGATGCTCGATGGGTTGGCAGATGCGACGTTTGCGAACGTGATCGATATCGGGACGGGGACTGGGTTGCTGGCGTTTGCGGCGGCGCATCTTTGGCCTGCGGCTGCGGTGATGGGGACGGATATCGACCCGGTCTCGATCGATGTGACGGCGGAGAATGCGGCGCTGAACGGGGTCGAGGGGATCGATCTGGTGGTTGCGGACGGCACGCTGGACGATGCGATCGTGGCTCGCGCGCCGTATGATCTGGTGATCGCGAACATTCTGGCGGGGCCGCTGGTGTCTATGGCGCCGGAGATCGCTTCGATTTCGGATGTGGGGGCTACGATTGTTCTTGCCGGGTTGCTGGAGACGCAGCGGGCCGGGGTTGTCGCGGCGTATGAGGCTTGCGGGTGTTCGCTCGAGGCGGTCGACCGGCGGGGGGATTGGAGTGTGCTTCGGTTGCGGGCTGGCGCGATGAGGTTCGTGGCGGAGGGGCCGTTCGATCCTAAGGGCCGTGATGGGTGGGCGCTGGATATTTGAGCCATACGTAGAAGAGTGTTCCCCAGCGAAGGCGGGGGTCCAGTCTGGGCCCCCGCCTTCGCGGGGGAACAAGTTGGGGAAGGGTTACCCTCACCCCACTTCCGCCGCCACCCCGGCGGAGGCCGGGGCCCAGTTGGGTGAACCCTTGAGATAGAACCGCACCGCTATCCCAACTGGGCCCCGGCCTTCGCCGGGGTGGTGGCCTCCCCTGGGTAGCGGCCTTTGTGAGCGAAGCTTATGCGGTCTCGGCGGCCGCCTTTGCGTTCGCGTAGTCCTGCGTGCCTTCGGTCAGCACCACATCGCCCGGCTCGATCCGCGCGACCGGGATATCCGGGAGCGCCTTCAGCTCCTCGTACAGCGGCGCGAAGTCCGTCTCTACCGTCAGCCTGAGCAACTCCTCGAAGCTCGGGATAACGAAGTAGTTCTGTTGGAAATCGTCGATCCGGTATTCGGTGCGCATCACCCGGGCCAAGTCTAGCGCAATCCGGTTCGGACTCGGATCATCGAGCGCGAACCGCGTTTCCGCGTAGCTGGAGACGATCCCCGAGCCGTAGATGCGCAGGCCTTCGGGTTCCGCAATCAGGCCGAACTCGACCGTGTACCAGTAGAGCCGGCCTAGATACTTCAGCGCGTCGAGCCCCAGCGCGCGCTGACCGCCGCGCCCGTAGGCGGCGAGGTAGTCGGCGAAGACCGGGTCGGCGAGCATCGGGACATGGCCGAACACGTCGTGGAAGACGTCGGGTTCCTGGAGGTAATCGAGCTGGTCGGGGCGGCGGATGAAGTTGCCGGCGACGAAGCGGCGGTTGGCCATGTGGTCGAAGAACACGTCGTCAGGGACGAGGCCGGGCACCGCGACGACCGACCAGCCGGTGAGCTTGGTCAGGCGCTCGGACAGTTCCTCGAAATCGGGGATGCCGGGTTTCGACAGCTTCAGCACATCGAGCCCGCGCAGCCAGGCGTTCGACGCGCGGCCGGGGAGCAGCTTCGACTGGCGCGCGAACAGCGTGTCCCAGGTTGCGTGGTCCTCCGCGGTGTAGTCCGCCCAGTTCTGCGGGATCGTCCAGTCGGGCGCGCCTTCGGGCGGGGTGCTCAGCACATGTGTGTCATTGGCCATGCGGCTGGTCTAGCATGACGGAATGAAGACGGAAACGCGTTGGGTTACATGGATTTTACGGGCGGTCGCGGCGGTGTTCGGGGTGGTGGCGAGCTATGCGGTGGCGGGGCTGGTCGGCGGGTCGATCCCCAGCAATCGCGACTGGCGGGCGCCGGCCGAGGGCGTGCATATCTTCGTCGAGAGCAACGGCGTGCATACCGGGATCATCGTGCCGAAGGTCGCCGCCGGAGTGGACTGGCGCGGGGTGGCTCGGGCGGAGGACCTGCGCGATCCGCGGTATGGTGCGTTCGATCATGTGGCGTTCGGGTGGGGGGAGAAGACGTTTTATTTGGAGACGCCGACCTGGGCGGACGTGAAGCTGCGAACCGTGGTTGCTTCGGCGGTTGGGAGCGATCGGACGTTGATGCATGTCGATCATCTGCCGAGGCCGCGCGCGGGGGATGGGGCTCGGGAGATCGTGGTGACGCCCGCGCAGTATCGGCGGTTGGCGGCGTATATCCGGGCTAGCTTTCGGGGTGGGGGTGCGCGGTATCGGGGGTATGCGGGGTATGATGCGTTTTATGAGGCTAACGGGCGGTATAGTGCGGTGCGGACGTGTAATGCGTGGACGGGGGATGCCCTGCGGTTTGCGGGGGTTCGGGTTGGGTGGTGGACGCCGTTTCCGGTTACCGTGATGGGGTGGTTTTAGTGGCTGTCCTGTCCGCTAGCTTTTCCTCCCGCTTCCTTGTTCTCCCGCGAAGGCGGGAGTCCAGACTAGGCTCCCGCCTTCGCGGGAGAACAAGTTGGGGGCGGGATGCGGCATCCCAAATACCGAGGCCACCTCCCCGGCGGAGGCCGGGGTCCAGTTGGGGGACGTTGCTGACTGAGGACAGCGCGAAGTTACTTCGGTTCGCCCAACTGGGCCCCGGCCTTCGCCGGGGTGGGGCTTAGTTTGGGTGGTATGGGGAGCCGCTCAGTTTCCCGCGCGATACCCTTGGTACTGCCCGCATTCCGAGCGCCTCGGGTCGCGCTTGCAGCGCTTCGCCAGTTCCTTGCGCTGCTTGCCCTCTTCGGCTTCCTGCTTGCGCATCTTCTTGCCGTAGTTGCGGTCCGATTCTTCCTGGCTGGTCGTGGTCCAGTCGACCGCCTTGCCGGCGACCTGGAACGGTGCCTTCACGATCGAGGTTGCGGTGCTGATGCAGCCACTTGCGAGGAACGGCAGGACCGCGAGTACGGGGAGGACTTTACGCATTTACTTCACTCCTGCGCGGGACCGATCGCGCGCCTGGCTTCCGTATAGCGGAAAGTCGGTGAAGAAACCGTCGATACCTTGTGCAAGGCCTGCGTCGATCTCCGCGGCGATGTCGCCGTGGGCGGCGGGGTCGGTGCCGCGGCGGAAGCGGGTCGGTTCGAAATAGTTTTCCGCGCGGTAGGTCCAGGGGTGAACGCGTAGCCCTGCCGCGTGCGCGTCGGCGACCAGCGTGGTGGGGGTCGTGTCGGTCCAGAGCATGCTCTTGTTGGGGCCGATGCCGTAGGCGTAGGTCGCGATCGCCTTCAGGCCTTCGGGCGTGATCATCGCCTTGTAGCTCGGTTGCGTGCCATCGGCGGGACCGCCCTCCCCGTCCATGAGCTGGATCAGGCGGATTTTGGTCATCTTGTGGAGACGCTGGAGATTGGCGACCTCGAACGACTGGATGAAGACCGGCGCTTTGGCCGAATCCCAGCCGGCTTCGCGCAGTTCGGCGACCAGTTTCGCGTCGGTTGGGTGGCCGATCTTGGCGAAATAGGTGGGATGCTTGGTCTCGGGATAGATGCCGATCGTCCGGCCCGTCTCGGTCGTGCGGCGCTTGGCGAGCGCGATGATCTCGGCAAGCGTGGGGATTTGGAACTGGCCGTCATAGGCGGTGTTCGCGGGGCGAAGCTTGGGCAGGCGCTCCTTCGCGCGCAGCGTCTTCAGTTCGGCGAGCGTGAAGTCCTCGACGAACCAGCCGATCATCGTCTGGCCGTCGATCGTCTTGGTGGTTTTCCGCGCGGCGAACTCCGGATGGTCGGCGACGTTGGTTGTTTCCGCGATGTTGTTTTCATGCCGCGCGACGAGGACGTCGTCCTTGGTCGGCACCAGATCGGGCTCGATGAAGTCCGCGCCCTGGTCGATCGCGAGCGAATAGGCCGCTAGCGTATGCTCGGGCCGGAGCCCGCTCGCGCCACGATGCGCAATGACGATCGGGGGCGACAATCGGGGAGAAGCTGGCGTCATCGCCGCAGCTTGCCCGCTTGCCGCGACGAGCGCCAGCGCACCGATGTGTGAGAGCTTGTCGCAATAGGAAACGATCGGTCGCATCGGCGTTGAGTCCTCGAAATCCGTACATTCCCGGCACATTCAACCAGGGGCACCGCCATGCATTTCACGATCAATGGTCAATCATATGACGCCGAGCCCGATATTCGCACGTCGGTGCTCGACCTTTGCCGCGAGCATCTCGGGCTGACGGGGTCGAAGAAGGGTTGCGATCATGGCCAGTGCGGCGCGTGCACGGTGCTGATCAACGGGCGCCGCGTCAATTCCTGCCTGACGCTCGCGGTGATGCACCAGGACGACGAGATCACGACGATCGAGGGGATCGGCCAGCCGGGCAACCTCCACGCGTTGCAGGACGCGTTCGTTCGGCATGACGGCTATCAGTGCGGCTATTGCACGCCGGGGCAGATCTGTTCGGCGGTCGGCATGCTCGACGAGGTCAAGAAGGGCTGGGCCAGCCATGCGTCGGGCGACCTGACCGATCCGAAGTTCGACGATGCCGAGATTTCCGAGCGGATGAGCGGCAATCTGTGCCGCTGCGCCGCGTACCCGAACATCGTCGATGCGATCCGCGAAGTCGGTGGTGCCGAGCCCGCAGGCCGGACCGCGGACGAGAAGGACGCCGCGATGGAAGCCAATGCGCGCGGGGAGCTGGTGGCATGAAGACCTTCACGTACGAGAAGCCCGCGACGCCCGAGGCTGCGGTCAAGGACATCAACACCGTTGGTGCGAAGTTCATCGCGGGCGGTACCAACCTGCTCGACCTGATGAAGTTGCAGGTCGAGACGCCGGACAAGCTGGTCGATATCTCGCGGCTCGATCTCGCGAAGATCGAGGAGCGCGAGGATGGCGGGCTGACGATCGGTGCGCTGGTGCCGAACAGCGATCTCGCCGCCGATCGCCGCGTCGTCGCCAAGTACGAGGTGCTGAGCCGCGCGTTGCTGGCCGGCGCGTCGGGGCAGTTGCGCAACAAGGCGTCGACCGGGGGCAATCTGCTCCAGCGGACGCGGTGCTATTATTTCTACGACACGGCGGCGGCGTGCAACAAGCGTGAGCCGGGTAGCGGCTGTTCGGCGATCGGTGGCTTCAACCGCATCCTCGCTGTGCTGGGGACGAGCGAGCATTGCATCGCGACGCACCCGAGCGACATGGCGGTGGCGATGCGCGCGCTCGACGCCACGATCGTGACGCTCAAGGCAGATGGCGATCGTCGGCGGATCTCGATCCACGACTTCTATCGCCTGCCGGGCGATACGCCGCAGATCGAGAACGCGCTCGAAGCGGGTGAACTGATCACGCACATCGAGCTGCCGGCACCGGTCAAGGGCAAGCAGGAATACCGCAAGGTGCGCGATCGAGCGTCGTATGCGTTCGCGCTCGTCTCGGTGGCGGCGATCGTCGATGTGCAGGACGGTGTGATCGCGTCGGCCTCGCTCGCGTTCGGCGGGCTCGGGCCGATGCCGTGGCGCAATCCCGCGGTCGAGGCGGCTCTGGTCGGCAAGGCGCCGTCCGATGCCGTGTTCGAGGCTGCGGCGACCGCGCTGCTGGCCGATGCCAAGGGCTACGGCTCGAACGACTTCAAGATCCCCCTCGCCCGTCGCACGCTGATCGCGACGCTGCGCAACGTCACGGGAGCATAAGCATGTTTGGTCTTGGCACTACGAACAGCCTGACGATGGACAAGCCGCATCCGGACAGTCTTCTGGATACGGGCGTCCAGGGAGTCATCGGCAAGCCGCTCGACCGGATCGACGGTCCGCTCAAGGTCACGGGCACGGCGACCTATGCCGCGGAATACCAGTTCGCGAACATGGCGTATGGCGTACTGGTCGGCACGAAGATCTCGGCGGGCAAGGTCGTTTCGATCGACGTCGACGCGGTGAAGGCGATCCCCGGCGTGATCGACGTCGTCACCGACTTCGACCAGTTCATCCGCGTCTCGGCGCAGGGCGGCGCGACCGATGCACCGACGCAGGGCGTGAAGGACATCGCGTTCTTTGGGCAGATCGTCGCGATCGTGCTCGCCGAGAGCTTCGAAGTCGCACGTGACGCGGCGGCGCGGCTGCCGATCGAATATGACGAGGCCGAGGGTCAGTACGACTTCGCCGCGCACCGCGACGAGACGCGGACGCCGCCGGACGATGCGACGCCCGCGCACTTCAAGCAGGGCGATGTCGACAAGGCGATGGCCGAGGCGGCGGTGACGATCGATTCAACCTATGTCACGCCGAGCCAGAACTCGGCGGCGATGGAGCCGCATGCCTCGACCGCGGTGTGGGAAGAGGACGGTTCGCTGTCGCTGTACGGCGCGTACCAGATGCCGACCTCCGATGCGCAGCAGCTGGCGAAGTCGCTGGGGCTGTCGGAGAAGAAGGTGCGGATCGTCGCGCGCTATATCGGCGGCGGGTTCGGATCGAAGCTCGGCATTGCACCCGAGAGCGTCGCGGCGGCGATCGCGGCGAAGCAGCTTGGCCGTCCGGTCAAGGCGGTAATGTCGCGCCCGCAGGTGTTCGAGGCGACGGTGCGGCGGTCGAATACCGAGCAGCGCGTGCGGTTGGCGGCGGATGCGGACGGCAAGTTGCTAGCGATCGGTCACGAGACGCTGACGTCGAACCAGTCGACCGAGGATTATTTCGAGCCGGCGGGTATCGGCACGCATTTGCTGTACGGCGGTGAGAACCGGTTGATCACGCATGAGGTGGTCGATCTGAACTTCGTGCTGTCGGGCTCGATGCGCGCGCCGGGCGAGGCTGTCGGGATGCTCGCGCTTGAGGGCGCGATGGACGAGCTGGCCGAGAAGCTCCAGATGGATCCGATCGAGCTGCGCAAGCGCAACGATCCGAAGATCGACCCCGAGAAGGACGTGCCCTATTCGTCGCGCAACCTGACGCGTGCGCTCGACGAGGGTGCGAAGAAGTTCGGCTGGGACAAGCGGCAGAATGCTGGTTCGCGTCGCGAGGGCGAGTGGCTGATCGGCATGGGCGTCGCCTCGGCGGTGCGCGGCAACATGATGATGGAATCGTCCGCCAAGGTCGAGATCCACCCGGACGGCTCGGCGACGGTGTCGTCGGCGATGACCGACATCGGCACGGGTAGCTATACGATCCTGGCGCAGATCGCGTCGGAGATCCTGGGGATCCCGGTCGAGAACATCACGATGTCACTGGGTGATACCAACGATCCTCCCGCGGCGGGTTCGGGCGGTTCGTGGGGTGCGGCGTCTTCGGGTACTGCCGTGTATCTGGCGTGCGAGATGCTGCGCGGGAAGCTGGCCAAGGCGGCGGGCGTCGACGAGGACGGGCTGACTCTGAAGGACGGCAAGGCGATCGGTGACAACCGCTCGACGCCGATCGGCGAGCTGGTCGGCAGGGGTCTCGAGGCTACCGGGCATATCAAGCCGGGCAAGCAGGAGAAGGAGACGACGCAGGCGGGGTTCGGTGCGCATTTCGCCGAGGTCGCGGTCAACGTGGTCACCGGCGAGACGCGGGTGCGGCGGATGCTCGGGTCGTTCGCGGCGGGGCGCGTGCTCAACGCGAAAACCGCGCGGTCGCAGTGCCTTGGCGGGATGACCTTCGGGATCGGCACCGCGCTGACCGAGGACCTCGTGCATGACACGCGCACCGGCAAGCTGGTGAACCACGACCTCGGCGAATACCACGTGCCGGCCAATGCGGACGTGCCGCAGATGGACGTCCACTTCGTCGACGAGCGCGACATCCATGCGAACCCGATCCACGCGAAGGGGATCGGCGAGCTGGGGATCTCGGGTGCTGGTGCGGCCGTGGCGAACGCGGTGTATAATGCGACGGGGATCCGGGTGCGCGAGTTCCCGATCACGCTCGACAAGCTGCTGGACCAGTTGCCGGCTGTTTGACGGCTGACGATACCATAGACAGGTACCACCCCGGCGAAGGCCGGGGCCCAGTTGGGGGACGAAGATAACGAAGGATCGTCCTCCGTTATCAAGACCTTTCCAACTGGGCCCCGGCCTTCGCCGGGGTGGCGGCAAGGGTTGAGGTGAGCCAAGCTCCGACCCTCGTCAAACGCCCCCGCCCTACCCATATCCTTCCCTCCACCCGAGGACCGCAGAATGAACGAACACGTGATGGATGCGGCGTTTCGGCCGGGTGGTCTCGACCGCGCGAAACAGGGCGTTCTCGGGCTTGGGCTCGACCGGATCGAGGGGCCGGCCAAGGTCACCGGCGTGGCGGATTATGCGTATGAGGGCACGCCCGACGGCATCGCCTACGCTGCGATCGTCGGCACGCCGGTCGGCAGCGGGCGCATTCTCGGCATCGACGTAAGCGCCGCGGAGGCGTTGCCCGGCGTGATCGCCATCATTCATAATGATGCGCGCATGCCGGCTGGCGAGTCCAACTCGCGCGCGATGCCGCTGTTCGATACCGACGTCATACTCCACCTCGGCCAGCCGGTCGCGATCGTCGTCGCGGAGGACCAGGCGATCGCGCGCGATGCCGCGGCGCTGGTCGTGGTTCGCACCGAAGCGGGCGAGGATCGGTTCGACGTCGAGGCGCAGCCGGTCGATACCGCGCCGAAGATCGGCTTCCTGCCGCCGATCGACAAGGGCGATCTCGACGCGGTAATGGCGGACGCGGCGGTGTCGTTCGACCGGACCTACACGACGCCCGTGCATTTCCCCGCCGCGCTGGAACCGCATGCGACCACCGCGTGGTGGGAGGGCGACAAGCTCACCGTGCGGTCGAGCAACCAGGTGATCGGCGGCGCGCGGAAGACGATCGCCAAGGCGCTCAAGATCGATGCGGACAAGGTCCGCGTGCTGGCGCCGTATGTCGGCGGCGGGTTCGGGGGCAAGACCGGCGTGGGTCCGGAGGCGATCCTCGCAGCGATCGCGGCGGAGGTCGTCGGGCGGCCGGTCAAGGTCGCGCTGCCCCGCCGGCAGACCGCCTATATGGTGCATCACCGTTCGCACACGACGCAGCGTATCCGCATTGCCGCCGACGCGAACGGCGTGATCCTCGGCATGGGGCATGAGAGCGTCGTCGCGCAGAACGACGATGGCGAGTTTCTCGAGCCGGTGCCGTTCGGGACGCTGCCGCTGTACCGGGGCGACGCGCGGCGGTTCAAGACCGACCTTGTCCGCGTTAATCTGCCCGCGAGCGGCGCGGTGCGGGCGCCGGGCGAGGCGGTCGGGACGTTCGGGGTCGAGTGCGCGATGGACGAACTCGCCGAGCAGCTCGGGATCGACCCGATCGAGGTGCGGCGGCGCAACGAGCCCGAGACCGATCCGGTGAGCGGGAAGCCGTTCTCCACGCGGCGGATGCTCGATTGCTATACGGAAGGCGCTGAGCGGTTCGGCTGGCCTGCGAGCGTGCCCGCGCCGGGGTCGGTGCGCGAGGGCGAGTGGTTGATCGGGATCGGCATGGCGGCGAGCCTGCGCGGCAACTTCACGGTCGAGGCGCAGGCGCGGGTGCGGCTGGAGGCGGATGGCCGTGCGACGGTCGAGTGCGACATGACGGACATTGGTACTGGGACGTACACCATCCTCGCGCAGACCGCGGGCGAGATGCTCGGGCTGCCGGTGGCCGAGGTGAATGTGCGGCTCGGCGATACCGACTTCCCGCCGAGCGCGGGGTCGGGCGGGTCGTTCGGCGCTGGCAGCGCGTGTTCGGCGGTGGTGCTGGCGTGCGAGGACATCCTTGGCGAACTGGCGTTGCGGATGAATGCGGCGCCCGAGGACCTGAGCCTGCATGATGGCTGCGTGAGCGCGGGCGGGCGATCGGTGAAGCTCGCCGATCTGGTGCGCGGCGAACCGATCGTGGCGATGGGCAAGACCGGACCGGGTGCCCAGAGCAAGCGTACCAGCCAAGCGAGCCACGGCGCGCACTTCGTCGAGGTCGCGGTGAACGCGGTAACGGGCGAGACGCGCGTGCGGCGGATGCTGGGCGTGTTCGATGTCGGGCGGGTGCTCAATCGCAAGACCGCGACGAGCCAAATCACCGGCGGGATGGCGTGGGGGATCGCCTATGCACTGAGCGAAGAGGGCATCGTCGACACGCGGACGGGGGCGTTCGTGAACCCCGATTTCGGCGAATATCATGTCGCGGTGAATGCCGACATTCCGCAGCTTGAGGTGCATTTCATCGAGGAGATCGACGATTCGGCGAACCCGGTCGGGGCGAAGGGCGTTGGGGAGCTTGGTATCTCCGGCGCGGGGGCTGCGGTGGCGAATGCTATCTACAACGCGACGGGGGTGAGGGTTCGGGACTTTCCGGTGACGCTCGACAAGCTGCTCGAAGGACTACCCTCCATTTAAGAGCTGTTCCCCCGCAGGCGGGGGGCCAGGATACCAAACGGAGCGTTCGTGGCTCCTGGGCTCCCGCCTTCGCGGGAGAACGAGAAGAGAGACAACATGGCCGAAAACGATAGCGTGCTCGCGGCTGCGAAGACCTGGAAGGGCGAGAAGATGGCGATCGCCACGGTCGTCTCGACCTGGGGATCCGCGCCGCGACCCAAGGGTAGCCATATGCTCGTCCATGCCGATGGGCGGTTCGAGGGATCGGTCTCCGGCGGGTGCGTCGAGAGCGACATCCTCGCCACCGCCGCCGAGGTGATCGCGGGCGCGCCGTTCCAGGTGCGCAACTACGGCGTCGCGGATGCGGCGGCGTGGGAAGTCGGGCTGCCGTGCGGCGGCGAGATCGCGGTGATGGTGCAGCCGGTGTCGGCCGAGGGGTTCGACCCGGAGCTGTTCGACCGGATCGCCGATGCTCGCGACCAAGGCGATGCGCTGACCGTGACGACCGACCTCAAGACCGGGCATAGCGATGCGCGGCCGCTGGAAACGGGCGAGGTGTTCGTCAACCGCTACGATCCGCCCCGCCGACTGCTGATCGTCGGCGCGGTGCAGATTGCGCAGGCCTTGGCGGGGCTCGCGCGCGAACTCGGGATCGAGACGGTGGTGATCGATCCGCGCGCGCGCTTCCTGACCGAGGAGCGGTTTCCCGGCGTAACGCTCGACGACCGCTGGCCGGACGAGGCGATCGCCGCACTCCGTCCCGGCCCCTCGACCGCGGTCGTGACGCTGAGCCACGACATTAAGATCGACGACCCCGCGCTAATCGCCGCACTCGCGTCCGATGCCGCGTATGTCGGTGCGCTCGGCAGCCGCAAGAGCCATGCGGCGCGGCGCGAGCGGCTTGCCTCGGAGGGAGTTACGGCAGAGAATATCGATCGGATCGATGCACCGGTCGGGCTCGACATCGGCGCGATCGGACCCTCAGAGATTGCGCTGTCGGTCGCGGCGGCGATGATAGGAGCGTTCAATGATCGCCGCTGAAAACGTCTTCCTCATACTGCTCGCCGCCGGTCGCTCGGAGCGGTTCGGCATTCCGAACAAGCTCGAAGTGCCGTTTCTTAACAAGCCGCTGGGCATGCATGTCGTCACCGCGTTCGAGAACATTCCGTTCAAGCGCCGGCTGGTGGTCACCGACGGCTGCAAGCTCGACTTCATCAGCCATCATTTCGAGGTGGTGCATAACGACGATCCGTCGTCGGGGATGTCGCAGTCGGTGAAGCTCGGCGTGCAGTGCGCGAAGGACGAGGGTGCGGAGGCAGTGCTGATCGCGCTGGCCGACATGCCGCGCGTGACCGCGGCGCATATCTACCGGATGCTCGATGCCGCCGACAGCGCGGACGCGGTGGTCGCGTCGAGCGATGGCGAGAAGCCCTCGCCCCCTGCCCTGTTCGGGCGCGAGCGTTTCGATTTCCTGCTGACGCTGGACGGCGATGCGGGCGCGCGCGATCTGGTGAAGGCGGGGCGGCACGTCGTGACCGCGCCCGCCGAGCTGATCGACATCGATACGCCCGAGGATCTGGACCGGCTGCAGGCGCTGGTCCGCGATCCCAAGGCGGCGATCACTCGTGCCTTAACGCGTCGATAGGGTTCATCGCCGCCGCGCGTCGTGCCGGGAAATAGCCGAAGACGACGCCGATCACTGCGGAGATCGCGAACGCGAAGATGTTGATCTCGGGCACGAACAGCCACTGAACCTTGATCAGCGGCGCGATGATCGCGATCGCGGCCTGCGCGACGATCAGCCCTATGACGCCGCCGAGGCATGACAGCGCGATCGCCTCGACGAGGAACTGCAACAGCACCTCGCGCGCGACTGCGCCGATCGCGAGACGGATGCCGATCTCGCGCGTGCGCTCGGTCACCGACACCAGCATGATGTTCATGATGCCGATCCCGCCGACCACCAGGCTGATCCCGGCGACTGCAGCGACGATGCCGGTGAGCAGCGTCGTCGTGCCGGTCAGCGTGTCCGAAATCTGCTTGGTATCGAAGATGTTGAAGTCGTCGGGCTTGTCGCCGGTGATGGTGCGGCGTTCGCGTAGCAGGTCGGTGATCCCGGCCTGCACGGTGCTGGTGGAGAAGCGCTCGTCGACGCCGACCAGCATCAGGCGGATATCGCGGTTGCCGGTGAAGCGGCGCTGGACCGCCTTGATCGGCATGACCACGGTGTCGTCCTGATCGCCGCCGAACCCGGCCTGGCCGCGCGTCGTTAGCACGCCGATCACGTCGCAGCTGATCGGTCCGATACGGAAGCGGTGGCCGACCGGATCGCCGCCGGGGAACAGGTTTTTCGAGACGGTATTGCCGATGATGCAGACCGCGGCACCGGCGCTTTCCTCGACCGGCGTCCAGCGGCGGCCCGAGGCGAGCGGCCATGGCTGGACCTGAAAGATCGCGTCGGTGGTGCCGTTGATCGTGGTCGACCAGTTGGCGCCTTCGTAGATCGCGGTGGCGGTGGCGCTGGCCTGCGGCGCGACCGCGGTGACGCCGGCGATCTGGTTGGCGATCGCGGCGACGTCCTCGGGCTTGAAGTCGGGCGGACGCGGGCCCCCGCCGCCGCGACCGAAGCCCTGGCCGGGGCGGACTTGCAGGATGTTGGTGCCGAGTGCGGAGATCGACTGCTGCACGGCGGCAGTCGTTGCCTTGCCGAGCGTGACCATCGTCACGACCGCACCGACGCCGATGACGATGCCGAGGATGGTGAGGAACGACCGCAGGAGGTGGCGGCGAATCGAGCGGAGCGCGAGGACTAGGGTTGTGCCGAACATTAGCTTTCTTCCCCGCGCGAGATTTCTGCCCCCCCGCCCGCTTGCGGGAGGGGGTTGGGGGGTGGGCTCGCGGGTTCGGCAAATACCGCCGTCGCGACGCACGCTGGAGCTACTGCTGGCGTTGCGTTCGAGGTGAGCGCGTGCCCACCCCCGGCCCCTCCCGCTTGCGGGAGGGGGGAAGAAAGGGCGCTCACGAGTCCACCTTTTCACCTTGGCGGTGCTGGCTTTCGATGCGTTCTACCAGGCCGTCCTTGAAGTGGACCACCGTCCGCGCGAACGCGGCCATGTCGGGTTCGTGGGTGACCATCAATACCGTGATGTTCTTCTCCGCATTCAGCCGCGTGAGCAGTTGCATGATCTCCACCGAGCGTTCGCTGTCGAGGTTGCCGGTGGGTTCGTCGGCGAGCAGCACGTCGGGACTCGTGACCAGCGCGCGGGCGATCGCGACGCGCTGTTGCTGGCCGCCGGACAGTTCCGCCGGGGTGTGATCCCACCAGTCCGCAAGGCCGACCGTGTCGAGGCTCGCCATCGCCGCATCTCGGCGCGCGCGCTTTTCGTCGCCGCGGTAGAGCAAGGGGAGTTCGACATTCTCCAGCGCGGACGTGCGGCTGAGCAGGTTGAAGCCCTGGAACACGAAGCCGAGATATTTCCGGCGGAGCAGCGCGCGCTGGTCGCGGTCGAGCGTCTCGACGTGGTGGCCGCGGAACAGGAAGGTGCCGTCGCTCGGCACGTCGAGGCAGCCGAGGATGTTCATCGTCGTCGACTTGCCCGACCCCGACGGCCCCATCACCGCGACGAAATCGCCGGCCGCGATGTCGAGGTCGACGCCCTTGAGCGCCTGGAACATCGTCGCGCCCTGCCCGTACGTCTTGGTGACGCCGCGCAGGGAGATGAGCGGTTCGGCAGCGAGCGGCGCGTTACTGGCCACCGCCCCCACCCTTGCTCGCGCCACCCGAGCGGCGGGGGCCGCCACTGCGCTTGGCATCGTCGCCGCCGCTCGCCAACTGGCCGGTGATGACCTGCGCGCCGGGCTGGAGATTGCCGGACAGGACTTCGGTCATCGTGCCGTTGGTGTCGCCGGTGGTGATCTGCACGGGCTGCGGCGTGCCGTCCGCGCCCTTGACGTAGATCGTCTGCTGCGCGCCGCGAGCGACCGTCGCGGTGCGCTCCGCACCGCCGCCACGGCGCGGACGGAAGGTCAGCGAGCCGGCGATGCCGCCGCCCGCATCGCCGGACGCCGCGGTTGGCTTGAAGCGCAACGCGGCGTTGGGGACGAGAAGGACGTTGCGCTTGTCCGAGGTGACGATGTCCGCGGTCGCGGTCATGCCGGGGCGCAGCGTCAGCGACCGATTACCCACCGTCAGGTCGGCCGCGTACGAGACGACCTGCCCGGTGGTCGAGGTCGCGGTGGTCGAGGTCGACGAGGTGGCCGAGCTGACCGTCAGGTTCGAGCCGAGATCGACGCGGCTGATCGTCGCGGGGAAGGTCTGGCCGGGGAACGCGTCAACCGTGAAGCTGGCCTTCTGGCCGATCTTGACCTCGCCGACGTCGGCTTCGTCGATCGCGACCTCGAGCTTCATCTTGGTGAGGTCCTCGGCGATCACGAACAGCGTCGGGGTGTTGAACGACGAGGCGACGGTCTGGCCAGGATCGATCTGGCGTGCGAGCACCACCCCCGTCACCGGCGAGCGGATGATCGCACGCGCGCGCTGAGTCTGGTTCTGCGCGAGGAGCGCGCGGCTGGCGACGACGTTGGCTTCGGCGACCTTCTGCGCGGCGACCGCGCGCGCGTAGTCGGCGCGGCCGGTCTGGAGCTCGGTCTTCGACGGCACGCGGCCACCCGAAAGGCGCGAAACCTCTTCGAGGCGGTTCAGCTGTGCGCGCGATTCGGCGACGGTGGCCTGCGCCTGCGCGACCTGCGCCTGGTTCGCCGCGAGCTGCGCGCTGGTCTGGCGGATCTGGTCGTCGAGCTGTTCGGGATCGATCAGCGCGAGCGGCTGCCCTGCGGTCACGCGGTCGTTGACGTCGACGACGACCTTGGTGACGAGACCCGATAGCTGCGAACCGACCGTGACCTGCGTGGTCGGCGCGAGCTTGCCGGTTGCCGAAACGCTGACGGTCAGGTTGCCGCGCTGCGCGGCCTGCGTGGAATACTGAGTCTGCTCCTTCGCGCCGAAGCACTTGGCGAGCAGAAGGCACAGCAGGACTACGCCGACCGCGATCACGACCCACTTTACGTAGCGTTTCCAGGGGGCCTGCGGCTTTACGCCGAGGAAGTCGTCGATCGATGCGTCGGCCATCAGCGTGCCTCTGGATTGGATATGGGCGCTTGCGGGATCACGGTGGAGTCCCAGCCGCCGCCGAGCGCGGCATAGAGTGCGATCAACGCGGTGGCCGCGTCGGCGCGCGCCTGCGTGGCGCCGTTGCGCGCGGACAGGAGCGCGGTTTCCTGCTGGTTGAGCGTGGTGAAATCGGTGAGGCCGGTGCGGTACTGGCTACGGCTGAGGATCGCGGAATTGTTCGACGCGTCGAGCGCGATCGCGAATTGCCGCTCACGTTCCTGCGCTGTCTGGAGCGCGACGACGGCGTTCTCGACATCCTCCAGCGCGGTGAGGACGGTCGATTTGTAGAGCGCCAGCGCGCCATCGGCGGCGGCTTCGCTGGTGCGGACCTGGCTTCGCAACCGCCCGCCGTTGAAGATCGCCTGGGTCAGGCCGGCGAACAGGCTGCCGGTGATCGCGTCGCCGATGTTGCCGATCGAGGTGGCGTTAGTGTTGAGGTTGCCGGTGATCGCAAGCGCCGGATAGAGCTGCGCCTTGGCCACGCCGATCCGCGCGGTGGCGGCGGCGAGCGCGCGTTCGGCGGAGCGGATGTCGGGGCGCTGGCGGAGCGTATCGCCGGGGATGCCGACGCCGACCGCGGCGGGGCCGGTCGGGATCGCCTTCACGGGCGCCATCATCGCCCGGAGCGCGCCGGGCGCCTGTCCGGTCAGCACGCCGATGCGGGCGACAGCGGCGGCATATTGCTGATCGAGGCTCGGGATCGTCGCGGCGGTCTGCGCGCGCTGGGCTCGCGCCTGCTCGGCGTCGACGCTGGAGACGAGCCCCGCCTGTACGCGGAAGCCGGCGATCTCGAGATTGTCGTCCTGAATCGCGAGCGAGGCGCGGGCGTTGGCGAGCTGCTGTTGGTACGAGCGCGCGAGGACGTAGTTGCGCGCGACCTCGCTCTCGACCGAAATGAGGACGGTGGCGTAGTCGTAGCCCGACGCAGCGTAGTCGGCGCGGCTCGCCTCGACGGTGCGGCGAATCTCGCCGAAGACGCCGACCTGGTAGCTGGCGCTGGCGCCGACCGTGAAGCTGTTGGCGCCACCGCCGCCGGTATCGATGACGGTGCCGTCGGGCAGCGTGAACGAGCGTCCGCCGCCGCGGACGTTCTCGTTGCGCTGATAGCCCGCCGAGCCGTTGACCGTCGGGAGCAGAGAGGCGCGGTTCTGGAGCAGGCTTTCGCGGGCCTGGCGGAGGCGGGCGACGGACTGTGCGAGGTCGAGATTGGCGGCGGCGGCCTGCTCGACGAGTTGGCCGAGGACGGGATCGTCGAACTTCTGCCACCAGCGGGTGAGGTCTTCGGGCTTGGTTTCGGGGGTGACCGAATAGGCGTCGGGGACGCCCAGCTCTGCCGCGGCCTTGGGGTGGTAGTCCGGGCCGACGGTGCAGCCGGCTAGCAGGACGGCCGCGGAGACGGGTGCGATGAGGAGGGCGCGGACGCGGGACATGGGCGGCAGGCATGACCAAGCGGCTGGGGCTAGTCCAGCGGTTTTGTGTCGCGAGGTGTCGCAGGTGGGGTGGATTGGAGGGGGCGGGTTCAACTAGCGCCGTCTACGCGACCTTGCCTGGCAGCCATCCAGAAGGGACGTTGATGCGCTGTTTAATGTGCGCCACCCCCCGCTGCTTGTTCTCCCGCGAAGGCGGAAGCCCAGTCTGGGTCCCCGCCTTCGCGGGGAAACAAGGTTTTTAGGCCTGAAAGGGAGTGAGATGCGCATCCTTTAGTACATCCCCGGCGGAGGCCGGGGCCCAGCTGGAACGTCTGAGGTAATAGCGCGCAACGTGCTTCATTGCCGTCCCCCAACTGGGCCCCGGCCTTCGCCGGGGTGGTGGGATGGGGTAACTTTGATGGCGTTTGCCGCAGCCACCCCTCCCCCACCCTGGAAAATCGAACCGCACCCGTTCCAATTTTGCAGTGCAGCGGAACGGAGCGGTGGCGCTAGGGGTTCAGGGATGATGCTAGCCGAACGCCAGCCCGCGACTGATGTCCTCGCGCCGCCCCTTGCCGTGCCCGACGCCGTGAGCCTTTTCTTCGATTTCGACGGGACGCTCGTCGATCTTGCCGCGACGCCGGATGCAGTCGTTGTGAGCCAGATGCTGCTCGATACGCTCGATACGCTCGCCGAGCGCTTTCCCGGTCGCGTCGCGATCATCAGCGGGCGCTCGATCGCGCAGCTCGACGCGATGCTCGGGCGCCACGCGCATTTGTTCGCGGTCGCGGGCAGCCACGGGGCGGAAACGCGTACGCCCGACGACGGCCATGTCGCGGCCGAACGCCCCGCCTCGCTCGAAGCCGCCGCCGACTCGTTCCGCGACTTCGCCGACGCCAACGGCCTCGTCTACGAGGCCAAGAGCCTTGGCGCCGGGCTGCATTACCGGATGGCGCCGGACTTCGAACCCGCCGCGGTCCGCCTCGCCGAGGACCTCGCCACCACCCACTGCCTCACGCTCCAGCGTGGGAAGATGATGGTCGAACTGCGCACCCCCGGCGACAAGGGTGCCGCCCTCCGCGATCTGATTGCCACGCCAGCGATGACGGGCAGCGTACCGTATTTCTTCGGCGACGACGTCACCGACGAGGACGGCTTCGAAGCCGCGCGCGATCTTGGCGGGGCGGGCGTGCTGATCGGCGAGCAACGGCCTACCGCCGCCACCTACCGCCTGAACGACGTTGCCGCACTTCGCGACTGGATTGCTGCCATATTGGAAACACCCACGTTGGAAACACGATGACCGCACCTACCCAAAAAGCCGACATGAACCTGTGGCCGATCGGCAATTGCCAGGTCTCCGCGCTGATCGACAAGACCGGCACGTTCGTCTGGGGCTGCGTGCCTCGCGTAGACGGCGACCCCGCGTTCTGCGCGCTGCTCGGCGGCGATGCGCCCAAGACCGGGTTCTGGGCGATCGAACTGGAGGGTGGTGCGAAAACCACGCAGGCCTATATCCGCAACACACCGATCCTGGTCACCCGTCACGAGGACGAGGCCGGCAACGCGGTCGAGGTGATCGATTTCTGCCCGCGGTTCGTGCGCGAGGGGCGGACCTATCGCCCGACCAGCTTCGTCCGGATCGTCAAGCCGGTCGCGGGCTCGCCGCGCATTCGCGTTCGGATGCGGGTCGCGACGAACTGGGGGAAGCCGACCGAGCACACGCAGGGCTCGAACCACATCCGTTTCCTGATGGACGACCAGACGCTGCGGCTGACCACCGATGCGCCGGTCGGGCATATCGTCGGCGAGAACTGGTTCCGGCTCGAGCGCCAGATGCACCTGTTCCTCGGCCCCGACGAGAGTTTCGCGGGCGTGCTGCACGAGGCGGCCGAGGCAATGCTGTCGCGGACCAAGGACGAATGGCGTCACTGGGTGCGCGGACTCGCGACTCCGGTCGAGTGGCAGGACGTCGTCATCCGCGCCGCGATCACGCTGAAGCTGTGCCAGCACGAGGAGACCGGCGCGATCGTCGCCGCGCTCACCACCTCGATCCCCGAGCACGAGGGGTCGGAGCGCAACTGGGACTATCGCTACTGCTGGATTCGCGACGCCTATTATACCGTGCAGGCGCTCAACCGCTTGGGTGCGCTAGACGTGCTCGAAGGGTATCTCGAATATCTGCGCAACATCGTCGATGCGTCGAAGGGGGGGCACGTCCAGCCGCTCTACGGGGTCGGCGGTGAGGCCACGCTGATCGAGCGGATCGAGAGCGACCTGCCCGGCTATCGCGGCATGGGTCCGGTGCGCGTCGGCAACCAGGCGTACGAGCAGATCCAGCACGACGCGTACGGCCAGATCATCCTGTCCGACGTGCAGGCGTTCTTCGACAAGCGGCTGTTCCGGATGTCGAGCGAAGAGGACTTCAAGAGCCTCGAACTGGTCGGCGACCGGGCTTGGGAGACGTACGACAAGCCCGATGCGGGGCTGTGGGAGCTGCGGACCAAGGCGCACGTCCACACCTATTCGGCGGCGATGTGCTGGGCTGCGTGCGACCGGCTGGCCAATGCGGCGGAGGTTCTTGGGCTGGAGGATCGCCGTACGTTCTGGGAGGAGCGTGCCAACACCATCCGTACGACGATCGAGCAATCGGCGTGGCGCGAGGATACGCAGCGTATCTCCGCGACGTTCGGTGGCGATGACCTCGATGCAAGCCTGATCCAGCTGCTCGACCTGCGCTTCTTCGCGCCCGACGATCCGCGGTTCCAGTCGACGCTGAAGGCAGTCGAGGAGGGTCTGCGGCGCGGCAGCCACATGCTGCGTTACGCGACCGAGGACGATTTCGGCCTGCCGCATACCGCGTTCAACGTCTGCACCTTCTGGCTGATCGAGGCGCTGCACGCGACCGGCCGGACCGCGGATGCGCGCGCGCTGTTCTGCGAGATGGTCGCGCGGCGGACGCCGGCCGGGCTGCTGTCGGAGGACATCGACCCGAATACCGGCGAACTGTGGGGCAATTATCCGCAAACCTATTCGCTGGTGGGGCTGATCAACTGCGCGGTCCTGCTCAGCAAGCCGTGGAGTGCCGTCCGATGAGCCGCCTCGTCGTCATCTCGAACCGCGTCCAGTCGGTCGATGCGCCTTCGGGCAACCAGGGCGGCCTCGCGGTCGCGTTGCTCGCCGCCCTGCGCGAAAAGGGCGGCGTCTGGTTCGGCTGGTCGGGCTCGACCACCGAGACCTTCACCGGGCACATCAATTTCCAGCAGGGCAAGGGCGTCACCACCGCAACGATCGACCTCGAAGAGCAGGATTTCGACGAATATTATAACGGCTATGCGAACCGCACGCTGTGGCCGCTGTTCCATTACCGAATCGACCTGACCGAGTTCGAGCGCGATTTCTCCAGCGGCTATGCGCGGGTGAACAAGCGGTTCGCGGAGACGGTGCTGCCGTTGATCGAGCCGGAGGATCTGGTGTGGGTCCACGATTACCACCACGTCCCGCTCGGCCAGGAACTGCGCAAGCTCGGCGTCGAGAACAAGATCGGGTTCTTCCTCCACATCCCGTGGCCGCCGATGGCGATGCTGCTGTCGCTGCCGAGCCACCGTGCGCTCGTCGAATCGATGTTCGCGTACGACGTGATCGGGTTCCAGACGCAGGACTGGCTGGACAGCTTCCTGCACTACGTGACGAGCCAGCTCGACGGCGTGGTCGGCGAGGATGGCTGGGTGACGGTCGGCGACCGCACGATCAAGGCGATCACGACGCCGATCGGGATCGAGACCGCCGACTTCGAGAAGTCGGCGAACAGCGACGCCGCGCGGCATGCCAAGGAGCGGATGTATATGTCCGCGACGGGTCGCAGCCTGATCGTCGGGGTCGACCGGCTTGATTATTCGAAGGGGCTTGCCGAGCGGTTCGCGGGGTACGAGCGGTTCCTCGGGTCGCATCCGGATCGGCGCGGGCTGGTCTACATGCTCCAGATTGCGCCGCCTTCGCGTGAGAAGGTTGATACCTACCAGGAGATCCGTGCGAACCTCGATTCGATGTCGGGGCGGATCAACGGCGAATATTCGGACATCGACTGGACGCCGATCCGCTACGTCAACCAAGGTTTCCCGCGGGATGTCTTGGCGGGGATCTACCGCGCGGCTCGCGTCGGGCTGGTGACTCCGTTGCGGGACGGGATGAACCTGGTCGCGAAGGAATATGTCGCGGCGCAGGATCCCGAGGATCCGGGCGTGCTGGTGCTGTCGCACTTCGCGGGCGCGGCGACGCAGCTGAAGGACGCGGTGCTGGTCAATCCGTACAGCCCCGAGGAGATGTCCGACGCGATCGACCGGGCGCTGAAGATGCCTCTCGCCGAGCGGAAAGCGCGGTGGGAGAAGCTGATCGACAACGTCCGCAAGGAGGACGTGATGTGGTGGTGCGAGCTGTTTATTACTGCGCTCGAAGCGGCGCCGGAGCACGTCGAGGCGTAATTCAATCCTCCCCCGCCAGGGGGAGGTGGCTGGCACTTGCCAGACGGAGGGGGAGGACACGGAACCCACGTGCCGCGTACCTCCCCCTCCGTCGCCTTCGGCGCCACCTCCCCCTGGCGGGGGAGGATTCGCTTAGGTCCGCGGCACCGGGTCCGGCGCCATCAGCAGGCGGTTGCGTGGGATCGCCTCGGGCATTTCCTCGCCGATATACTTCAGCAACGCTTCCCGCACGTCACATCGCAGATCGAACGCGATCGCGGCGTCCTTGGCGGTCATCAGGCCACGCAGTTCGATGCAGTCCGTCTTCACGTCGGTCACCTGGAGGTTGTAGAACCGCTTGTCCCAGCGCGGGTTGGACGTGACGATCTCGCCCAGCTTCTCGCGCAACCGCGGCACGTCCGCGGACGGATCGAGATACCAGAAGACCGACCCCATCAGCTGGCTCGTCTCGCGCGTCCAGTTCTGGAAGCTCTGCTCGAGGAACTTCGAGACCGGCACGACGAGGCGACGTTCGTCCCAGATCTTGATGACCACGAAGGTGAGGTTGATCTGTTCGACCCGCCCCCATTCGCCGTCGACGATCAGCACGTCGTCGATCCGGATCGGCTCGGTGAACGCCATCTGCACGCCGGCGATCAGGTTCTTCAGCGCGGGCTGAGCGGCCGCACCGACGACGAGGCCCGCGATACCCGCCGACGCCATCAGCGTGACGCCGATCGAGCGGATGCCGGGGACGCTGAGCAGCATCAGGCAGACGCTGACGAAGATGATGAAGAACGTGCCTATCCGCCCGAGGATCGCCGCCCGCGTGCGTTTGCGGCGGGCGCGGAGATTGTCCTCGACCGAGATGTCGGCGCGGATCTCGATGACGTCCTGGAACGCGCGCAGCGCCGCGACCGCGAGCCAGCCTAGCAACCCGGGGACGAGGAACCCGAGCAGCTGTTTCCACAGGTCCTCGATGTCGTTGTCCATCGGCAGGATCCGCGAGACGAATGCGACCGCGACCGAGACGAACACCGCGCGCAACGGGCGGCGGACGCGGGCTAGGACGAGGCCGTCGGTCTTGGCGGTCGAGCGGCGCTGGGCATGGCCGCCGATCCGCATCGTCAGCCAATGCGCGACCAGCGCGACGAGGACGGCCGCCGAGACGACGGCGACGCTCTCCAGCCAGACCCATTCGGGGGGTATGTGGAGCGATCTGAACATGCGCATTTGAGCGCAACGGCCGGGTGGGCATACGAGTTCCGCTGCAGTGCAGCATAATCGCGTGATACGTAGCAGCTTTTTTCCTGCCACACTTCGTGCGTAAGTCCGCGCCCATGAAGGCCATCATCCTTGCTGCCGGTCACGGATCGCGACTGCTGCCGTTGACGCTGACGGCGCCGAAATGCCTCGTGCAGGTCGGTGGCCGCGCGATCCTCGATCATCAGCTCGACGCGGTGGCGGAGGCCGGGTTCGAGGGGGCGGTGATCGTCGGCGGCTACCGGATCGAGCAGGTCGCCGCGCATCTGGCGGCGCGCGACGGTGGCGTACCCACCGAACTCGTGTTCAACCCGTTCTGGGCGATCGCCAACAGCATCGGCAGCGTGTGGGCATCGCGGGCGTATCTCGAAGCACCGTTCGCATTGATGAACGGCGACACGCTGTTCGATGCGGCTATCTTGCGCGCGGCGCTTGCCGATGAAGAATCCGGCGTGAAGCTGGTCATCGAGCCGCTGGTGACTCCGGGGCTCGACGACATGCTGGTCGAGGCGGACGGCGACGCTGTCGTCGCGGTCGGCAAGCATCTGGTCGGGCACCGGGCGACCGATCGATCGCTCGGGCTGATCGTGTCGACCGGCGGCGGTTCCTATGCCGAGGCGTTGCGCGCGGTGATTGGCGAGGACGAGGGCATCCACGCCTACCATCATGCGGTCGTCCGCCGCGTCGCGGAGACCATCGGCGTCCGCGCAGTGCGGATCGAGGGCGATGTCCGCTGGCAGGAGATCGACCGACCGGAGGACATCGCGCTGTGGCAGCACGACCATGACGCGGCTGCGGACTGCCGTTCGCGACCATGACGCAGAAGGTCGCGTTCCTGTTTCTCGGCGAGACGCTGCTGATCCCGCATCTCTATCCGATCGTCGAGGCGTTGGTCGCGGTCGAGCCGGACCTGCCGATCGATCTCTGGGTGAGCACGTCGATGCACGAGACGTTGCTGGGCGCCTGGGTTCGCGATGCGGGGATGACGACGGTCCGCATGCGGCGCGCGCCCGGCTTCCGCAGCGTTGCCGGCTATGCCGACGGTCGCAATCCCCCCCTGCCCGCCAAGCTGCCAATGCTGATCCGCCTCGCGCCGTATCTCGCGCGGACCGCGGTTGTCGTGTGCGCCGAACAGACGAGCCTGTGGCTGCCAGCGATACTGCCGTTGCGGACACGGTTCATCGACACCTTCCACGGTGCGGGATCGATGATGGCGCGCGGCCATTGGCGACGGCGCGCAGGGTGGCGGACGCTGGTCGCCGCCGAACGCGATCGCGGCGCGCTGATCGCGGGCGGCGACGATCCCGCGCGGATCGTCACGACGGGCTATGTAAAGGCCGCCTTTCGCCAGCGGACTCCGCCTGCCCGGCTGTTCGCGGATGCCAAGCCGGTGATCCTGTATAACCCGCACTGGCAGGCGCACCGGTCGTCCTGGTGGCGCTGGGGGGCGGAGGTCGTCGAGCGTATTCTGGCGGACGGTCGCTTCAACCTGATCTTCGCGCCGCACCAGCGTCTCGTCGAGCGTGCGCCGGCGTTGCCCGCGTTCGTCGCCAGCCTCGAAGGGCGTAGCGGAGTCCATACCGATCTCGACAGCTTCGCGATGGTCGACGGCAGCTATACCGCCGCCGCCGACCTGTATCTCGGCGATACGTCGAGCCAGGTCGTCGAATATCTGATGCGACCGCGGCCCTGCGTATTCCTGAACGCGCTCGGCGCAGACTGGAAGGGCGACTCATCCTACGCGATGTGGGACGCGGGAGAGGTCGTGGAGTCGCTCGCCGCCCTGCTCCCCGCGATCGAGCACGCGCCGATGGTGCATCCCGACTATACCGCGTTTCAAGTCCGGTTCGTCGACGAGGCCTTGGGCGACGTGTCCGGCCGTGCCCCGGAACGTGCCGCTCGCGAGGTGATCGCAGCCCTGCGACGCTGACCGGTCTACGGCGGCGTTCGCAATTCGTCTGCAATCGGCTATCGGCACCCCATGCACGACACGCCAGCACTCGTCTCCGTCAGAAGCAATGCCACCTTGTTGTGGGGCATGACCAATGCCGAGCGCGTCCGCCGGATCGGCGTCGCGCAAGGCCTGGCTACCTATACGGACGATGGCGATACGGACGGAGGCGACAAGAACGACGGGCATAAGAACGGCGCCGGCCCGGCGATCCTGGCCAATCTTGCCTATGCATTCGATCCGATGTGGGTCGCGTATCTGAAGACGCGTCCCGGCACGGTCGTCACGCGTACCGGCGTCCCCGTTCTCGCGCATGTCCGTGATAGCGACGAACGCGCCCGCATGATTGCCGCGATGCTCGGCGAGGCGCCGTTGGTGACCGGGCTGACCGTCATCGCCGCAGAGGCGGAAGAGGGCATTCTCAACGAAGCCCTGCGTAAACGGGAGAAGCCGTTCGCCGAGTTGCTCACCCCCGCCGCAGTCCCGGCGATCGAGCGCGCGAGCTATGTCGGTGCGTATAAGGGCGTCACCGACTTGCTGACCAAATATCTGTGGCCGGAATGGGCGCTGGCGATCACGCGGCTCTGCGCGCGCGCCGGGATCACGCCGAACCAGGTGACCGCGCTGGGATCGGTGCTGTGCATCGTCGCGACGGTCGCGTTCTGGCACGGCTGGTTCTGGACCGGGCTCGCCACGGGTCTGGTCTTCATGGTGCTGGATACCGTCGACGGGAAACTGGCCAGATGCACGATCACCGCGTCCAAGCTGGGCAATGCATGGGATCACGGCGTCGACCTCGTGCATCCGCCCTTCTGGTGGTGGGCCTGGGCGGCAGGATGCGCACCTTACGGCCGACCGCTCGAAGACGGCATGTTCTGGGCGGTGATCGGGACGATGATGTTCGGGTACGTCGCGCAACGCCTGATCGAGGGGGCGTTCATCGTTCGGTTCGGGATGCACATCCATGTCTGGGAACGGTTCGACAGCTGGTTCCGGTTAATCACCGCGCGACGCAATCCGAATATGGTGATCCTGTTCGCGGGACTGCTGGTGACGCGGCCGGACTGGGGAATCATAGGGGTGGCCGCGTGGACCGCGATCTCGCTAGTGGTCCATGTCGTGCGGTTGATGCAGGCTATTGCCCGCAAGGCAAAGGGCGAAACGCTGGTAAGCTGGCTCGCGTAAGATATGTCGTCCCGCGTAAGGCGCGTTCGATAGACGATAGGACGTAACCTTGCGATGAACGCCCCGTTCGCGTCGCAAATGTCATCTGTGCGCCGCGCTCCGGCCATCTTTTCCGCGCTTAAGTCCTGTCATGAAGACTGTGGTTTCCCTTAGCCTGGGCGCGGCGGCGCTGCTGATGCCCGTCTCGGCGCAGGCTGCCGAGGCGTGCGAAGGTACGCCCGGCGGCGGCAACGCCAAGCTGACCGTCGAGGCGACGGCGATGCACAACGCCGTCGGCGAGGTCGCGTTCACCGTCTATCCCGATGACAAGACACGGTTTTTGGCGAAGGGCGGCAAGCTGGTGCGGGCGCGCGTAGCGGCAAGCAGCCCGCGCGCGTGCTTCTGGCTGAAGCCCGGTCATTATGCGGTCGCGCAATATCACGACGAGAATAGCGACCATGATTTCAATCGGACGCTATTCGCGCCGAAGGAAGGTTTCGGCTTTTCCAACGATGCGCCCACATCGATCGGACTGCCGTCTTTCGACGCGGCGCGCACGGCCTTGGCCCCATCCGGAACCGTCGTGCGTATGAGAATGCGGTATCGCCGGTGATCCGATCTCCGCCGGTCGAAGCGGAACGGAAATCTTCCTGACACAAATTTGTAGCGGTTATGTACCGCGACGGGTATCTTATATCGTGGCCGATGCTGTTTCGAACTTCCATGCCTTTGGCGGGCACCCTCTTTCGCCACCGGCACCGCCGGCGTGGCTGCCCGAAGGCATGTTCGATCCGTCGGCATCCGAGCGGTACGGCGTGAGCCCGCGCGACGCGGCGGCGAAGATCCGTACCGGCATCATCTGCAACCCGAAAAGTCACCGCAACCGCAGCAGCGTCGAGGCGACCAAGCCGTTCCTGTCGGGCACCGTGCTGGCCGTGACGCCGCGCACGCAGGCCGAACTCGCCGAGGTGCTGACCGATTTTGCGCGCCACGGCATCGAACTGCTGGTGATCGACGGCGGCGACGGCACGATCCGCGACGTGATGACCGCCGCCGCGCGAGTGTGGACCGGTGCAGCCCCCCGCGTGGCGATCGTGCCGTCGGGCAAGACCAATGCGCTCGCACTGGATCTCGGGATCCCCGACGACTGGACGCTCGACCAGGCGCTCAGCGCGGCGCGCGACGGGAACGTCAAGATCCGCCATCCGATCGAGGTCGTCCGCAAGGATACCGGTACGCGGCTGCACGGCTTCCTTCTGGGTGCAGGCGCGTTCGTCGACGCCACTGCGCTGGCGCAGCGCACGCATCGCGCAGGGGCGTTCAACGGCGTAGCGGTTGGGCTCGCGCTGTGCTGGGCGATCCTCCAGACCCTGTTCGGGGGCGCGAACAGTTCGTGGCGCGCCGGCAACCGGATGCGAATCCGTTTCGAATCGCGCGGCGACGAAGGCGTTCATGCCGCTGGCAGGAATACGGATAGCGATCGCGCCCGCTATATTCTTCTCGCCTCGACGCTGAAGCGGATGCCGATCGGGATTCGCCCGTTCGGGGTGCCGCGCGCTGGACTGAAGACCTTGCTGGTCGATGCGCCGCCGCGTTGGCTCGCCGCCGCGACGCCGCTGATCGTCGCCGGATCGCCGGCCGCGTGGCTCGATCGTGCGGGGTATCACCGGATCGATTCGCCAAGCTTCGACCTGTCGATGGACTCGGGCTTCATTCTCGACGGCGAAGTCTATCCGGGCGGCGACCTGACCATCCGCGAGGCACGCGCGCTGCGTTTCGTCGTCCCGTGATCACGCTCGGCGACGTCGTCCGCCGCCAGTTGCACGTCCCGACCATCGCCGCCGTCCGCGACGTTGCGGCGATACTCGCAGGGGATGCGCCCGAGACCGCGGCGGTACTGTTCTACGGTTCCAACCTGCGCACTGGCGAGACCGAGGGCGTGCTCGATTTCTACGTACTGACCGCCGGCCCGCCCGAGCGTGGCCTGTGGCCGACCGTCAGCTACCGCGAGTTCGACCTGCACGGCGAGACGTTGCGCGCGAAGATCGCGACGATGCGGATGACGACGTTCGCGAAGGCCGCCGCCGCGCAGACGCTCGACACGACGATCTGGACTCGTTTCGTGCAACCCTCCGCGCTGGTCTGGGTCCGCGATCCGGCAACCGCGAACCGAGTCGCCGTGGCGATCGGCGATGCGGCAAAGTCCGCCGCACGCTTTGCCGCGGCGCTCGGCCCCGAAACGGGCACCGCCGACGATTATTGGCGCGCGCTGTTCCGCCAGACCTATGCCGCCGAACTCCGCGTCGAGCGCAAGGGTCGCGAGGGCCAGATCCTCGGCTTCGATCCGGGTCGCTACGCCGAACTCCTGCCGCTCGCCTGGACTGCCGACGGTATCGCCTATCGCGACGAAGCCGGCATGCTGAAGCCCGACCTGTCGCCAGCGCGTCGAAACGCGTTGCTGCGCGCGTGGGGCCGTCGCCGTCGTGCGGGCAAGCCGCTCAACGTCGCACGGCTGGTGCGGGCGGCGTTCACCTTCGAAGGTGCCGCGCGCTATGGGGTGTGGAAGGTCGAGCGGCATACCGGCGTCGCGGTGCCGCTGACCCCGTGGCGCGAAAAGCATCCGATCCTTGCCGCACCAGGCGTGTTCTGGCGGGTCTGGCGGGCGCGTGCGCAAACCGGGCCGAAAACGGTATGAGCGCGGATGTTCGAGGCTTCAACGCGCTGATCCTCGCCGGCTCGCGCGGCGGCGTCGATCCGGTCGCGGCCTATGCGGGCGTGTCGCACAAGGCGCTGATCGTGCTCGACGGCGAGACGTTGCTGGCGCGCGTGACGCATGCGTTGCGAGAGGCTGGCGCAAGCACGATCGCCGTATCGGTCTCCGACGACGCAGTCCGTGCCGCGGCAAATGCGCTCGGCCTCATCGTGCTCGACGCGGCATCCGGTCCCAGCCGCAGCGTCCGCGACGGCATCGAAGCGCTCGGCGCCCCCCTGCTGGTCACGACCGCCGATCACGCGCTGTTGCAGCCCGAATGGGTGACACGATTCCTAGCCGACGTCCCCGCACAGGCCGATGTCGGCGCCCTGCTCGCGCGCCAAGATGTGATCGAAGCCGCTGCGCCGGGCACGCGCCGCACCTATCTGCGCTTTGCCGACGGGGCGTGGTCGGGGTGCAACCTGTTCTACTTCGCAACGCCGCGCTCGGTCGGCGCACTCGATCTCTGGGCGCAGGTCGAGGCGGACCGCAAGCGACCATGGCGGATCGTTCGCCGACTCGGGATCGGTACGCTGCTGCGGTATCTGTCGGGTCGCCTGACGCTGGTCGCCGCGATCGCGCATCTCGGTCGCCTCGCTGGACTCGACGCAGCCGCGGTCGCCAGCCCGTTCGGGCTCGCCGCGGTCGACGTCGACAAGCCCGCCGATCTCGACCTGGTCCGGACGCTCGTCGAAAAGGCTTGAGCCGCCAACCGTCTACTCCAATTCCGCGAAGAAATAACTCGGCCTGCCGTTCGCCCCTGTTTCCGAAGGCCGGGTTGGTGCAAAGCGCCGCGCATGCAAACGCTCGCGCCCCAACCCGCCCCATCCGCCATCACGACGACCTCGATCGGCATTTATGGTAGCGCAGGACGCATGGGCCGCGCGATCGTCGAGGCGATCGAGGCGGCCGGCGCATCGCTCGCCGGCGGCGTCGACGCGCGCGAGGACCCGAACCCGCTCGCCCGGACCGCCGACGTGCTGGTCGATTTCTCGACGCCCTCCGCGGTCGAAGCGCACCTCGCCGCCGCGCGTGCCGCTGGTACCGCTATCGTCATCGGTACGACCGGCCTGTCGCCGCAGCACCAGTCGATGATCGACGACGCGGCAAAGGACATCGCGATCCTCCAGACCGGCAACACCTCGCTCGGCGTCACCCTGCTCGGCATCCTCGTCCGCGAGGCTGCCGCGCGGCTTGGGTCCGACTGGGACGTCGAGATCGTCGAGATGCACCACAAGCACAAGGTCGACGCGCCATCGGGCACCGCGCTTCTGCTCGGCGACGCCGCCGCCAAGGGCCGCGGCACGACGCTAGCCGAACTCCGCGTCGACAGCCGTGCGGGGCTCGTCGGCGCACGGACCGAAGGCACGATCGGCTTTGCGTCACTGCGCGGCGGATCGGTGATCGGCGACCACAGCGTGATCTTCGCGGGCGAAGGCGAGCGGATCGAGCTCAACCACCGCGGCGACGATCGCTCGATCTTCGCGCGCGGTGCCGTGCGCGCGGCGATCTGGCTCGCCGGGCAGCCCGCCGGACGTTACCGGATGGGCGACGTGCTCGGGCTATAAGGGCGTGAAGAAGGCCGACGTCATCGAGTTCTATGCGCGTCTGGCGAAAGCCGATCCGCACCCCGAGACCGAGCTGGAATTCGTCAATCCGTACACGCTGGTCGTCGCGGTCGCGTTGTCGGCGCAGGCGACCGACGTCGGCGTGAACAAAGCGACGCGCGCGCTGTTCCGTGAGGTCGATACGCCCGAGAAAATGGTGGCGCTTGGGCTCGACGAATTGAAGCGCCACATCAAGACGATCGGGCTCTACAACACCAAGGCGAAGAACGTCATCGCACTCTCGCAGATGGTGATCGACGATTACGGCGGCGAAGTCCCCAACGACCGCGCCGCACTCGAACGCCTGCCCGGCGTCGGGCGGAAAACCGCGAACGTCGTCCTCAACGTCGCATTCGGCGCGGAGACGTTCGCGGTCGACACGCACATCTTCCGCGTCGGCAACCGCACCGGCCTGGCCCGCGGCAAGATCCCGCTCGCGGTCGAACTGAAGCTCGACAAGGCAACCCCGCAACCGTTCCGCCTGCACGCGCATCACTGGCTGATCCTGCACGGCCGCTACGTCTGCAAGGCGCGGACGCCCGAATGCTGGCGCTGCATCGTCAGCGATCTGTGCGCGTACAAACCCAAGACCCCGCCGCCGAAGAGCAAATCGGCAACGCCTGTATCGCCGGACACGCTCACCGAACCGACACCCAAGGAGCCGTGAACACGAAAACGTCTGGCGCACCCCGTTTCGCTTTGCTAGGCGAGCCATCCGGCACCCGTAGCTCAGCTGGATAGAGCGCTGCCCTCCGAAGGCAGAGGCCACTGGTTCGAATCCAGTCGGGTGCACCATGACTTTCCCAAATTACGGTTTACCGTCCCCTTACCGCGGACGTCGTGAAATCCGAATGGGTCAACCCGAGCCAAGCCATTTCCTGCTGTGCCAGGCGCGATACTGGACGCTGTCGCCGAAGCGCCAGAAGCGGGTTTCGCGTTCGGTGCGGCCGGCGCGGACGAGCGTCCAGCATTCGCCGTCCGGCAAATCGACGATGCGATGGATGTGGTTGGCGTCGACGCGGTAGGTTTCGCCGGGCACGCGATGACAATGCTCGCTGTGCCAGCTTCCGTCCGCGTTCAGGTGGAACACTTCGTCGACATAGCCGCCGTCGAGTATCTCGGTCTCGAACGACCAGGGATGATCGTGCGGAGTGGCGTGCGGTTCCGGATGCTTGAACCGATGAAGCGCGCGTCCATCGTCCAGGTGATATTTGGTAAAGGCGCGCGACATGCGTTCGATGCCGACGATCCTCGTGCCTTCGGGCACCCGTGCAGCGGCTGCACGTGGCGGTCTCAAGCTCACTGTCCACTATCCTTCCCTCAACACTGAGGGGACGCGCGGTCGGCTCCGCTGCCGACGCGGTGGAACGATACCGGATGCTGCGTCGCTTTGACACCGCTGCGTCGGTCGAAACGATTGATGCTGCCCGAACCATGCGAGAGGACGCCTGATGAAGCCGCACGTGACCTGCCTGATGATCGCGTCCGTCGATGGCCGCCTGCATCCCAGCCGCTATACGACAAGCCCCGACGGGACCCGCGAGGAGTGGAGCGCAGTGTACGAGCAGTTGCACGACGCCATGTCGGCCGACGCCTGGCTCGTCGGGCGGGTCACGATGGCTGAAATGTCGAAGGCCTTCGCGCATCCCCCCGCCGTTGCAGGGCCCGTGACGCCCCCCGTCCACATCGCGGCCACTGCGGACAGCTACGCAGTCGCGGTCGACCGGTCGGGCAAGCTGCATTTCAACAAGGGCGATATCGGCGGCGATCATGTGATCGTGCTGCTGGGTAACGACGTGCCGGACGCGCATCTAGCAGAGCTTGCCGGGGATGGCGTGTCCTACGTCGTGGCCGATACTGCAGAGATCGATCTGGCCGCCGCCCTCGACGCATTGGCAGCGCATTTCGGCATTCGTCGGTTGCTGCTGGAGGGCGGTGGCGGGATCAACGGATCGATGCTCGCAGCCGGGCTCGTCGACGAGTTCCAGGTGCTGATCGCGCCTGCGCTAGATGGCGGTGACGGCGTGCAAGGCATTGTTACGCACGGTGCCGACGGTCTGGCCGGGACTGTGAAATTAGCCTTCCGCGCTGCGAAGCCAATGCCGCACGGCGCCGTCCTTTTGACTTACGACGTTCGGTAGGTGTGTGCCGCCACGCGATCGCCTTTCGCCAGCCGGCACGTGTCTTTTGCGGGGCGCCTCGAGCGAACGATACCTCGATATCGATTATCACTTCCGTCCCCGCATATAACACGGTATATATCGTGTTATAGGATTGTGGTGGAGAGTGAGAATGGCGGACGTGTTGGCAATCGAGGGCGCGGTCATGTTGGGCAGCCGTCTGAAAAGGTTGGCCGAGCGATTGCAGGCGGGTGCCGAACGGATCGCAGTTGATTGCGGACTGCCGACCCAGCCGAGCCAGATGCCGCTCCTTACCGCGCTCTATCGCCAAGGCCCGATGACGGTTGGCGAAGCGGTCAAGATCCTGGGTATCAGCCAACCGGCCGTGACCCGGATGCTGACCCGGCTCGTCGAGATGGAGCTGATCGAAACAAGCCGCGACGTGCGCGATCAGCGCAGCAAGACGCTGTCGCTCAGTGCCAAGGGCAACGCGGCGATGGACCTGGCCACCACGGTGCTGTGGCCACGCCTGCGTGCTGCCGTGAACGAAGTGTGCGACGCACCCGCGCTGCTCGACCTGATCGAGGCGACCGAGCGTGCGCTTGCCGATCGCCCGCTGGATCAACGCCCCTCCGGCGGTCTTGCGATCAGGCGTTTCAGCGATGCACTGGCGGAGGACTTCTACCGCATCAATGCCGAATGGATCGAAGCGATGTACCAGCTGGAACAGACCGACATCGACATGCTTCGACATCCACGGGACCGGATCATCGCGCCGGGCGGCGACATCCTGTTCGTCGAGGATCCGACCCTTGGCATGGTCGGCACCTGCGCGCTGCTGAAAACCGGCGATCGTCAGTTCGAACTGACCAAGATGGGCGTGCTGCACAGCGCGCGCGGCAGGAAGGCCGGCGAATTCCTGCTGCACGCGATCATCGCACGTGCCGAGGCATTGGGATGTGACCGCCTCTATCTGCTCAGCAATGTCAAAAGCGCGGCGGCGATCCACCTGTATGAGAAGCTCGGCTTCGTCCACGACGCCGGGATCATGGAGGAGTTTGGCAAGCGTTACGCGCGGTGCAACGTCGCGATGCTCTATCGTCCGTCCGGCGCCATGCCGACATGCTCGGGCCCGGGCCCGGGCCCGGCGTCATGAACAAGGGTTCTCAGCCGTCGACAAGGCGATGCTGGAATGGCAACGCCGCTGGTGTCGCCGCCGCCATCGTGAACCCGTGCCACACCATACCGCGCCGCGAGTCTAGGCGTGCGCAGGTCTCGAATTGGCCGGTGAACGGTAAAGAGGCTTTGTTCCCCCACGCCCCTGCCCGGCCGCGGCACCGACCGTCAGCGCACGAGCAGCTGCCGGCCTGCGGCATCGGCCGTGTCCTCGGGTCGCGTGTTGAAGGCGATCGCAGCCCTAGGTGCGACGGTGTGGACGAGGTTCACCACGGTCTCGAACAGGCCGAGATTCCTGGAAGGCAGTCTCAGGCCGGCACCGATCACCACGCAGTCATACGTAAACTGGCGCAACGCCGTTTCGAGCATGCCGCTGCCCGCGGCATCGGGCGTGATCATGCAGGTATCGCCCTGCCATCCGCGTTCCCGAATTTTCTCGACCGCAATGGCGATCCCGGCATTGATCTTGCCGGCGTCGAAACCGGTCGGCAGTGACGGATCCGAAAAGTCCACGGTCTCGGACTTCTGGCCGACGAACAATATGCTGGTCATGGGACGTCTCCTTACGAGTGGTCGTGGCGAGGTCAGACTGTCGCCCAAGCGGCGGCGGTGACCGTTGCGAAGTCGCGATACGAACTCGGCGGGTGACCGAGCAGGGTCGTCAAGCGTGCGATATCCTCGTCGGTGGCGGCCGCGCCATCCTGCTGATAGCGGTGCATCATCAGCCGCATGTCATAGGCGAGCCACGCCGGTCCAAACGCTTTCAGTCGCTGTTGGAGCGCATCCAGGTCGTTGCCGGCATAGCCGATCGACCGGTCCAGCACTGCGCTCCACAACGCGGTGATCGTCTCGTCGGTGAGCACGTCCGGACCGACCAGTTCATACGTCTCGCGCGGCAGCGATACGCTCGACTGTTCGCGGCGTAGCAATTCCTTGGCGGCGGCCTCACCGATGTCGCGAATATCGACCATCGAAATGCCCCTGCTGCCGATCGGCATCCCGTACACCCCGCCGCCTAGCAGCGCGTCCTTCTGTCGCACGTCGTTCTGCATGAAATAAGCAGGGCGCAGGATCGTGACGGGCAAATCCGAGGCGTGGATCATCCGCTCGACGGTTACCTTGCTCGCAAAGTGCGGCACGTTGGCATAGGCTTCGCCCTTGAACACCGACAGGTAGACGATCCCCTTCACCCCGGCCGCACGCGCTGCATCGAGCGTCAGCATCGCCTGCGTTAGTTCGTCAGGTGCGTTCGGCGCGAGCAGGAACAGCGTACTCACGCCCGTCAGCGCGGCGCGGACGCTGTCGATATCCGAAAGATCGCCTTTCACCGCAGCGACACAGTCCGGAAAATGTGCGTTCTCGGGCGTGCGCGTCAGTGCGCGAACCTCTGCGCCGTGCCCGTCGAGAAAAGCCAGCACCTGTGTACCGATGGTGCCCGTGCTGCCAGTTACCAGGATCGTCATTGCCTAACTCCTTGATCGTGAGGACAGCGCCGTTGCCGCTGAACACAAGATAGATGTTCCGAATGTGCAAGGAAGATGGCATTGTCGGGACGCAACGTCTCGATAATGGAACGATTAATGGACCTGTCCGCACTGGCCGACTTCAATCTCGTCGCCTTCCACGGCGGCTTCGGCCTTGCGGCGCGCGCAACCAACCGTTCCAAGGCAACCTTGTCGCGCAAGGTCACCGAGTTGGAGGCGCATCTGGGCGTCCGGCTGATCGATCGCGGTTCGCGGAGCTTGCGCCTGACGCCGGAAGGACGCGCGTTGCACGAGCGGACCCAAGGCCCCCTCGCCGAGATCGCCGAAGCCGAGCACGACGTCGCCTCGGGCGCATCGGTGCCGCGTGGCACGCTCCGGATAAGCGCGCCGGTCGTGCTCGCGCATGTCCTGTTGCCACGGGTCGGGGCGGATTTCGTCGAAGCCTATCCGCACGTCGCGCTGGAGATCGTCGCCGAGGATCGCATGGTCGATCCGGTCGCGGACAATTACGATCTGGTCATACGGATCAATCCGAACCCGGATGAGCGTCTGGTCGGGCGACGCATCCTCGAAGACGAACGCCTGCTGGTTGCATCGCCCGACCTGACCCGTGAAACGCTGTCGGAACCAGAGGCGGATGCGATGACCGTGCCGGCTGTCGGGCATATCGCCACCTCGTCGGATTCGCCGTGGCGGATCAGGACCGATCAGGGCTTGCGCGTGCTGATGCCGCAGATGCGGTTGCGCTTCTCCTCGTTCCTGATGGTACAGGACGCCGTGCTGGCAGGCGCAGGCGTCGCGCTGATGCCGAAGCTGCTCGCCGCGCAGAATATCGCGGCCGGCAAGCTCGTCGTATGGGGCGTCGATGACGGCCCGAAGGTCGAGATCTGGGCCCTCCAGAACTCGCGCCGACTGTCGAGCTCGAAGATCCGCGCGTTTCTCGAAATGCTGACGTCGATCGCGTGACGGGAACCGCAAACAGGGTTTGGCACGCGGACGATCCTGCCACCGCTTGCTATCGCACATTGACGCAGTGCAGCATTTTACCTAACAGCGCGCGCTCTCAATAACGCTAAGCCCGACCAGGCGCAGCCTCGCTCAGCGCTGGAGGCGCCACTTACCATGACCATGACTTTCGCCGATCTTTTACTGACGCCGTCCTTGCTGCAGGCGCTCTCGGAAGAAGGCTATACCAGCCCGACGCCGATCCAGGCGCAGTCGATTCCGATCCTGCTCGAAGGTCGTGACGTGCTCGGCATGGCGCAGACCGGTACGGGCAAGACTGCCGCCTTCGCACTGCCGTTGCTGCACCGTCTCGCAGCCGATCCACGCCCGGCACCCAATGGGGGTGCACGCATCCTCGTGCTCGCGCCGACCCGCGAACTGGTGTCGCAGATTGCCGCCGGCTTCGAAAGCTTCGGTCGCCATATCAAGCCCCGCGTCATGACGATCTTCGGTGGGGTAAGCCAGTTCCACCAGGTCAAGGCGCTCGAGGATGGCGTCGATATCATCGTGGCGGCACCTGGACGCCTACTGGATCTGATCGAGCAGGGCCTGTGCGATCTGTCGCAGCTCGAGGCGCTGGTCCTCGACGAGGCCGACCAGATGCTCGACATGGGTTTCGCCAAGCCGATCGAGCGCATTGTCGCGACGCTGCCCACGGATCGTCACACGCTGTTGTTCTCGGCGACGATGCCCAAGTCGATCGCCGCGCTGGCGGATAGCCTGCTGCGCGATCCGGCTAGGGTCGAGATCGCACCGCCATCTACCACCGTCGATCGGATCGACCAGTCGGTAATGTTCCTCGACGCGGCCGACAAGAAGGCGGCGCTGCTGGCGCTGTTGCAGACGCCGAACATGGGCCAGGCGGTCGTCTTCACGCTACAGAAGAACATCGCCAACGACGTCTGCGCCTTTATCGGCGAGGCGGGCATCACGGCCGAGGCGCTCCACGGCAACAAGTCGCAGGGGCAGCGCGAGCGCGCGCTTGACGCCTTCCGCGCGGGCACCGTGCAGGTCCTCGTGGCCACAGACATCGCGGCACGCGGCATCGACGTCGATACGGTGACGCATGTCTTCAACCACGACCTGCCGAGCCTGCCGGAAAGCTATGTCCACCGGATCGGCCGGACCGGACGCGCCGGCCGCAGCGGCTTCGCCATCACCTTGTGCGATGCCGAGCAGCGAGCGTGGCTGCACGACGTCGAGCGGGAGATCGGTCGCACGCTGACCGTGCAGGACGATCACGAATGGCATTGCGAAGTCGCTCGGCACTCGACCAAGCGCGCGCCCGTGCTCGGCGGTGGCCCCGTCAAGCAAGTGAAGGCGCCGAAGGAGCGCGTCCGCAAGGTGTGGACCGAGGAAGAGAAGCTCGCCGCACGCATGGCGGCCAAGGCCGCCTGAGGGCACCAACCTTTGGCGCGGTCCCGATACCGTCTCGGCCCGGAGGGGGCTGTAGGAAGTGGCAGCGCTTTCGCCCCTCCAGCACCGTCTCGTCAGCGAACACCACTCGCTGAGACGTCTGACCGAAAAGTAGCGGATCTTACGACCGCGACTGCTCGCCACGAGCTGTGGTCGAGAGACGGTCTGCTGAAGAATGTCATGCTGGCGATGCTGTTGCAGGGACACCATCGATGACGCCCCGCGGAGAGCTGGTCGAGAGGCTAAGGTGACAGCGAAGGTAGTAAGCGCCTGTAAAACTTACCTTTGAGGCGGCCGTCGTGTTCCGCGATGGCTATCATCCACCGAACAGCGGGCGGGTCCTCCACAAGCACAGTCATGCAGCCGCGGGGCACAGTGAATAGTCTCGTCGCTCACCGTCGCACGCGCGCAGAATGCGATGGCTCCCGCGGCGTCCGAGTCGCGAGGGCGATGCGTCGGGACCTCGCCTACCCCTGCGTTTGCCATGCCGAACATCGGCAAGGCATTACGGCGTGGGAGAGCGATGGTGAAGAAGCTTCTGCTGCCAGTGGCGATCGTGGCGAGCGCGGGGTTGGCAATGGCCGGAACCCTCACCCTGTCCGCGCGATCGGGACTTGAGCCGGGGTCGGCGCCAATTCGCATCGTCAGCGGCGGCGTCGATGCATCGGTAGCCACGCCGCCACCCACCGCCTCGACCGCATCAGCCCCGGAAGCCTGTGCTGCGCTCACCAACTCCGCCGGCTCGACCGAACCCGCACCCGGGACGACCAAGTGCGGTCTACCCAGCCATGTAACCTTGCAGGATCGCGTGTGGTTCGGCGCCTATTGGCAGTTGCTCACCACGCCGATCATCCTCGGCGGCGGCTACGTCAATGCGCGCGTCGAACGGACCAGCGACGGCGACTTCTTCGACGGCATCGTCGACAAGGTTGACGGCAATGGTCAGGTCACGGACGTCATCCTCGCCTTCGCGGGCGCGCAGGGGCTCGACGCCGTCCAGGGCGAGTCGGTCCTCGCCGGCATTCCCCTCGACGAGGCAGCACGCGCGACCCAGGTCTACGAGCGGCTGCTGAACGACCCGCGCTACGCCAATGCTCGCATTCACGTCACCGGGCATTCGCTGGGCACGGGTTATACTCAATATATCCTGGCCTATGCGCTCAAGATGCACGGCGTGGCCGCAACCGACGCGCGGTCCGACTTCCTCGCATTCGGCGCGCCCAACTGGCTCGCCTCGGCCGCAGCGCACTTCGGGGTCGACCCGGAGTTGGCGGCGGCGCGCATGGTCGACTTCACCGCCGCGAACGATCCGGTACTGCTGAACGGCGTAGTGCGGATCGGCATCAACAATCATCTGCCCGCGTTCACCGGGCTGCCGGGGCTCGGTGCCGCGATCGACGTCATCGGCGCGCACTGGCCGACCACCTACGCCGCCGCGCTCGGTCTGCCCGACTGGCTGTCGGCGGCCGACCAGACGGCGGCAACCAACGCACTCAGCGCACAGTTCAAGACGGGCGATTCGATCTCCCCCACCAACGGACCGGCGGGCGGCATGCCGCTCACGGTCGACGGCAGCGACAAGGCCGAATGGGTCGCAGGACTGGCGGGCGCAGACCGGCTGATCGGCCATGGCGGCGGCGACGTGCTGACCGGCGGGGCTGGCGCCGATCGCTTCGTCTATCTCGATCGCAACGATAGCGGCACCTCGCCAGACGGCGAAGATCGGATCACCGACTTTTCGCAGTCCGAAGGCGATCGCATCGATCTGTCGGCGCTCGCCGTGCCGCCGCTCAGGTTCATGGGCACGGCACCGTTCACCGGACCAGGCCAAGTCCGCATAGCGTTCGAAGGCGGTGCCACGCTGGTGCTCGTCAACCTGGACGGCGACCCGTCGCCAGAGTCGATTATCCGGCTGAGCGGCACCGTCACGTTAACGTCCCGAGACTTCATCCTGTGATAGCCGTGATACGGCAGAAAAGCGCACAACCATGACGCGACTTCGACGGGCGAACAATGTTGCCGACCTGCGCCTGATGGCGCGCAAGCGGCTGCCGCGTCCGATCTTCGACTATATCGACGGTGGCGCCGACGACGAGGTATCGCTGCGCCGGAACGTTAGTGCGTTCTCGCACTACGAGTTGGTGCCTGACGTGCTGAACGACGTCTCGGCAATCCGGACCGGCACAACGCTATTTGGACAACCATCGCGCTGGCCGTTGATGCTTTCGCCGACCGGGCTTACCCGGATGTTCCACGGCCATGCCGAACTCGCCGTCGCGCGCGCTGCCGCGCGGCACGACATCCTCTACAGCCTGTCGACGATGGGAACGACGCGGCTGGAAGACCTTGCCCAGGCATATGCCGGGCCGAAGGTCTTCCAGATCTATATCTTCAAGGATCGCGGCCTGACGGCGGAGTTCGTCGCGCGCTGCCGGGACGCAGGTTTCCATGGGCTGGCGCTGACCGTCGATACGCCCGTCGCCGGCAACCGCGAGCGCGACCGTCGCAGCGGACTGTCATTGCCGCCAAAGCTGACGCTCAAGTCGTTGCTGAGCTTTGCGCGTCACCCCTCATGGTCGCTGCCCGCGCTGACAGGATCGAAATTCGATCTCGCGAACGTCAGCCACAAGATCGACGTACTCGCGTCGGGTCCGATGAGCCTGTTCGACTATATTGGCGGCCAGTTCGATCGCTCGGTCGGTTGGCGCGACGTCGAATGGCTCGCACGCGAGTGGAACGGGCCGCTCGCGATCAAGGGCGTGATGACGCCGGAGGACGCGCGCCGGTCGATCGCGTCGGGCGCAACCGGCGTGATGGTCTCCAATCACGGCGGTCGCCAGCTCGATGGCGCGCCCGCGCCGATCGACCAGATCGCCGCGGTACGCGACGTCGTCGGCGATGCGCCGGACGTCATCTGCGACGGCGGCATCAGGCGCGGCTCGGACATCGTGAAGGCGCTGGCGCTGGGGGCTACCGCCTGTTCGATCGGGCGCCCCTATCTGTACGGCCTGGCAGCAGGCGGGGAGGCAGGCGTCGACCGCGTTCTGACACTGCTCACAGAAGAGTTCGAGCGGACAATGACGCTCGCCGGCGTGAACGATGTCGCTGGCCTGTCCCGCCGCCACGTTCGGGTTCGCGGAAACCTGTGCGATCCGACGTAGCCCTAGTACGAAGCCGATCGCAAATTGCGATATTCGCTGAGCGTTCGAAAATGTCGTTTGTGTTTGCGACCCTACGCGATGATCTAGCACGCTCGGCTTGATGGTCGTCCGGACCGTGGCGATCTACTTGCATGGTGCGCGTTGTCTGTATCCGCCGATTGCTGATTATCGGTGCAATGTCGCGGTTGAACTGGATGGGACGCAAATACATTCCAGAAGACTCGTGGCTAGCACGAATTACATCGCCGAAGCCGCGGATGCTCGTGGCGATCACCTTAGCCAACAAAATGGCACGGACGATGTGGGCGATGCTGACGAAATGCGGATTATCGAGTTCCGGCACAGGCAAGAGCAGCATAACATAATGCTGCAAATTCTGCCTGAGGCCAGATAAACGGGAGTGTAAGAAGGCGACGACCCCAATGGGCAAAACGATCGAACAGATCTGAACCAGAAAAACCAGTTCAGGACTCAGAGCGCTACAGCTCGCCAATGAGATTTGGATCTGATCCGCGGATCACCATACCAGCCAGCGGCTTCTGAATGCCGTCTCAAAAGGCCTTACAGAAGACCGCACTCGATCACTAACCCACACGGTCAGAAACCTCTTGCATCACGGGCGGCAACCACAGAAGTCCTGACCCTAGCGGGTTTGACGGATACGCACAGCGCATGGTCGAGCACCCCAACGCTCCGCGCCCTGCCGCTTCGGCTATTGGCCGCAAGGACAACGACCTTGTTCTCGCAGCGGCCAAGCAGTTGAATGTCTTGCTCCCGTTAGCCGACTTCCTGCGCAACCGTCTACACCATCAGACCCCACGTCGGGCGATTGGCGAGGTAAGGCTATTCTCAGCGCGCGTCACACGTTCTGGCATGGCCAGCCCTCCTCTCAGCATTAAAAGCGGAACGAGAGGGCAAGCCCGCCTATGGCCTGGAGCTCGGAGCCCTCCTTGACGATCGGGCTTTCTCTGGCGTCACCCAGATAGTAGCTCGCGCCGGCGCGAGCGATCAGGCCCCACTTTAGATTAAACTGGTACCCGGCGGTGAGCCCAGCGCCGGCATCTTTGATTCCGCCGTTGGGGCGGTAGGCGGTTAGCCCGGAGCGTGACGCTTCGATCGGCGTGACGCCGAAGAACGCGCGCATGTACTTCTTGTCAGCGAAGCTCGTCTGGGCATCGACGTTGAGGAAGAACTTTTCCGAGCGATAGACCGCGTAAGACACTTGGGCCGAGCCGATGAGGCCGTCATGCCCGTCGTTGACGTCCTTGGTCAAGGTGACGTCAACGGCGACCTCACCCTGACCGTAGCGGTTGCCGCCGAACCGGTAGCCGACGAAGCCACCAAGCTCAACTGCAGAGTCGACGTCGTTGAGCAGCTTCACGCGACCGCTGCCATCCGAGGAGCTGTTGCGCTTTTGGCGGAAGTTGAAGACGGGACCGATCTGCACTCGGCTGTCGCCAAGCAGATCCACACGCGCGCCGAGCCCGCGCAACTGCACCTCGACACCCTTCCACTCGACGTTGCCGATCATGAGTGGAATGAGCTGATACTTCTTCGCGCCGTCGAACGCAGGTACCGCACCGGGCCCGATTGCGAAGAAGCCGTGCGCTCCTCCCTGCGTACGTGCGTTGGCGTCATGCGCCGAGGTCAGGGCCGCTGCTTCCGCCTCCTCGGTCGACGGCACCCCAAGATTCTCCTGAGCATGGGCCGGAGTGATCTGCAGGGCAGCGATGACCAGCGCCGTTGCGAGATGGTTGCGGTTCATTTTCGTGTTTCCCGATGTGGGCGGATCATCGTTGATCGACCGTTCGGCAACTGGACTAGAAAAGCGCATCCGCCGCGCCATTAAGGCTTCGCGGTTGCACAGTTTACTTCGTACATGTACGTCGTACACATGGGGCGGAGCAGTTCACGATGCGCGACTTCGCGAATTTACAGGCCCACGACTGGTGGGCACGGGTGATCGGCCAGGCGGGGGTTGCGATGCTGTTTGCTGGCGTCCTCGCATTCCTTGCCCCGTTCGGCACCTACCAGTTCGACGTGATGGGGCGCGTCGGCTACTGGACCGTGCAGATGGCCGCGTGGCTCGTAGTCTTGCCCTGCGCAGAGTGGCTAGTCTCCCGAATGCAAAGGTTCCGATCGCAGTCGCCGCTCCAACGGCGTATCATCGAGATAGCCATCGGCACGCTGCCCATGATCGTTGTCGTCGGTATTTCGAACAACATGATGGACGGGTGGCTGCCCTACCCGGACGCAGTGCTAGAACTGTTTGTGGCTATCGCATTGCTCGCAGGAGTATTCACCTACGTAGCAGACCGCCTTGTTGGAGGTCTCGTCGGGACACATTCGATCATGGAGCCGGTCCCTGCCGACCCGCCCACTGACGTCGAACCTGCTTTGACCGGGGATGTCAGCCTTGGTGGGGGGCTGCGCCGGGAAGAGCTGCCGTCCGACACGTCCCTGATCGAGCGCCTGCCGGCGCACATTCGCGCCGGCATTATCTGCCTGCAGGTCGAGGATCACTACGTGCGGGTCCACTCCCGTCTCAGCAGCGCGATGGTTCTGATGCGCTTTTCCGACGCCCTCCGCGGCGTTGACCATATCGCCGGATCGCAGGTACATCGCTCCTGGTGGGTTGCGGCCGGCGCGGTCGAGGGACTTCGCAGAACCGGGCGCACCGCACAGCTCACTTTGTGCAACGGCATGTCGGTTCCGATATCGACACCGTATCTCTCCAGTGCGACCATGGCTTGGGGCTCTTTGAATACGAGTGCAGTTTGATGGGGCAAACCGACTTCGCGGAACGCTGGCGGGAAGCACAGGGGTTCGATGCCAGTCGCGAGGTGTTGCGCGACGCCGCCTACGATATCATTCAAAGCAACGGCGTCGAACAGCTGAACATGAGGGGGCTGGCATCGTGCGTCGGTGCGAGCGCCATGGCTGCGTACCGCTACTACCACGGAAAGGATGCGCTGATCGAGGAAATCCGTCTCCATGTCCACCGTAGGTTCGCGATGGCCCTGCAGGAGGCAGGTGCCCAAGCCGGCGATCCGGTTTTGCGTTTCCATAAGATGTGTACGGCCTATCTCGACTTCGCAGTATGCAACGAGCAGGATTATCGTTTGATGTTTGGCAACGCAGCCGACCCGACGACGATCGGGGTGGACGCGGAACCGCGAGCGCCTGCGTGGGAAGGGCTGCTGCGGGTCCTGGAAAGCCTCTACCATCCGGCCCGGCCCATTGACATCATCGACAAGGCATACCTCGTCTGGGGGGCACTGCATGGCATCGTCATGCTGCACCTATCGAGACGCCTGAGCTTCGGACGATCGGTCCAGGAGCTGGCGCAACCCTTGGCCGGCTTCCTCGAGAGGGCGTTAGACATGCCTGTTACGGCAGAGCCGAAAACAACGCTGCTCTCGAGCTAGCTCCGTATTCAGTACGCTGAAGAGGTCGTTCGGCGACAGAACAAGAAGTATTTCCGCGAAAACACGAAACCGCTGCGCCTCTCGCGTTACGTGGAACGACGTTTACGTAGCATTTGGTGAAACGACGAACCTTCTGAAATCAAAGGCGGTGCATCGGCCTACTCAGGATCAACGGCTCCTTTCGAAGACGGGAGATGCCTCGACTGCTGATCCAGAGGTGACGATGATGGCCGACCTGTTCCGCGATATCACGACTACCGAACCATAAACTCGGCGACATGAGCCCGTTGGAGAGGACGGTAATCCTGCTCGCCGCTCGCCCGTGCGAGCGTGCGATGCCCAGGCAGAAGCCGGCGTGGTGCTGGCGATGGATGTTCGGCCATCCCGCGCCGAAGCCGTTGGCCAACGCACGCCTTGAGGCGCTTCGCCGGCTTGCGGCATGCATCCATGCCTCACCCTCCCGGCAAGCTCCCGAGGACGTGATAGATCTCTGCCGTGACAGCGGCTGGAGCCCGGATAAGATCGACGGGATTGTCGCCTTTATCCGCGGTTCTACCAGCCAGTCGGCGAACGGCGCACGACCGGCGGTCGTGACGACAGCAGCGCCCTCCCGCCCGCTCCTGAGCACCGCGTTGCTGCCCCTCCCCCTCTTGGAAAAAGAATTGAGACCATGGTTTCTGTATTGCCGTGCCCCGCTGAGCAAGCGGTATGATTGGCCTAGTTCGCCGACGCCGTTCAAGCGCTGCCGCTGCCGCCATTAGCCTGGCTTGCCTTACGGGCTGCGAGGCAGCCGATCCAGCGTCCGATGCGCTCCGGGTAATCCCCGTCCAGACCGCAACGGCTCAGCCGATCGGCGGTTCGCGGTCGGTGATCGCGTCGGGCACGGCAGCATACGACCGCGAGGCTACGCTATCGTTTCGCATCGCCGGCGTGATCGACATGCTCTCAGTCAATGTCGGCGATCGCGTCAACGCCGGCCAGTCTCTCGGCCGCCTCGCCGGAACCGACGTGGCGGCGCAACTGGCGGGTCGGAAGGTCGAGCTTGAACGTGCACAGCGCACGCTGGCGCGGCTCGAATCGCTGTCGTCCACCGGCGCGATCGCGGCCTCGGAGGCGCAGGATCAACGTGACATCGTCCGCCAGGCGCGCGCCGCCGTTACCGCTGCTGGATACGACGGACAGTCGGCGGTCCTTGCCTCCCCCTTCCACGGCATTGTGCTGGAGCGAGTGGCGCAGATCGGTGAGACGGTGTCGGCCGGAGGACGGGTGCTGAGAGTGGCGGACACGCGCTCCGCCTTCCTCGTGCGGGTGCCGCTGGCGCCGATCGATGCCGACAAAGTCAAGCCAGGTGCCACCGCACACGTCAGCTTCGGCGGCAAACCGCCGGTCGCCGGACAGGTTGTTCGTCTGCAGCCGCTGGTGAACAGCGCGACGGGAACGCGGATGGCTGAAGTCCGCGTCGTAAGCGCGGCAGGGCAGAGCGGAGCCGTCGCCACGGTCAGGATCGCCACCGTCGATCGGAACGAGCGGGAGCTTGCTGTCTCGATACCGGCCGAAGCTTATGTGCCCCGTCCCGGGGGGCGGGCAGGCGTGTTCACCATCACGAACGAGCGCCGCGCAGTCTTCCACCCGGCGCGGCTCATCCGGTTCGAGGACGACGCCGCGATTGTCTCGGGCCTGCCGCCTCACATTCTGGTCATCACCGCAGGCGCCGGTTACCTCAAGAATGGAGACGCGTTGCTGGTCGACGAGGGCGGCAGGCCATGAGCTTCAACCCCGCCGCGCTCTTCATCGAGCGTAGCCGCTTCACGCTGGTACTGATTGGCCTGACGATTGCCATCGGCCTGACCTCCCTGTTCACCATAGCCCGGTCGGAAGACCCGCAATTTCCGGTGCCGAACATGAGCATTCGCGTCGCGATGCCCGGTGCCACGCCAGAGGACCTCGAACAGCTGGTCGTTCGACCTGTTGAGGACGTGCTCTACGGCATCGATGATCTGACGGACGTGACGGTCAGCGCGACGGACGGCGCCGCCACGATCCAGGCCGAGTTCGACTGGTCGAGCGATCCCTACCGAAAGTATGACGAAGTGGTACGCGAGGTGACCGCGCTTCGGCCGACGCTGCCTGACGGCGTTACCCGGCTCGACGTCATCCGCAACCGCACCAGCGAGACAGCCCTTTTTGAGGTCGCGCTGGTCAGCGACCAACTGCCTATGCGACGGCTGGAGAAAGTCGCGGACGATCTGCGCGAGGAGATCGCTCGGATTCCCGGCATTCGCCGCGCCGATTATTGGGGGGCACCGTCGATCGAAGTTCGCGTCGCACTCGACCTCGGCCGAATGGCCGAGCTGCGCGTGCCTGCCTCGGCGATCACCGACGCCCTGACCCGCGCAAACGACGAAACCCCGATCGGGTCGGTCAACGCCGGCAAGCGCCGCCTGATCGTCCGAACAGGCGGGGCTTTCCATTCCCTCGATGACGTGCGGAGGGTGCCGGTGTTGGCGCAGGGCGGCTCGGTAATTCGCGTTGGCGATCTGGCGGGCGTGGGATGGGCCACGGCCGAGGCCGAGCACGTAACGCGCTTTAACGGCCATCGCGCCTTGCTGCTGACCGCGACAGCCAGGGAGGGCGCCGACGTCGGCACTATCACTGATGCCGTCCAGGCCAAACTCGCCGCGTTCGAGCGGCGCCTGCCCGGCAGCGTCAGGATGGAGCGCGGCTTCCTTCAGGCGCACAACGTCGATGCGCGGCTGAACGGGCTCTACCGTGACTTCCTGCTCGCGCTCGCCATTGTGGCGCTCACTCTCCTGCCGCTGGGTATGCGCGCCGCTGGGGTCGTGATCTTCGCCATTCCGCTGTCGCTTCTGACCGGCCTCGCGATCATCCAGCTGCTCGGCTTCGGCTTGAATCAGCTGTCGATCACCGGCTTCATTCTGTCGCTCGGACTTCTCGTCGACGACAGTGTCGTGGTCGTCGAGAATATCGCCCGCCGTCTTCGCTCGGGCGAGGATCGGGTGACAGCCGCGATCCGCGGCACGGGCCAGATCATGCTGGCAATCGCCGGCTGCACCGCGTGTCTCCTGTTCGCCTTCCTACCCCTTCTCGCGCTGCCTGAAGGGTCCGGTGCATTCATCCAGTCGCTGCCGGTGACGGTGATCGCCACAGTCACAGCTTCCTTCGTCCTGTCGCTGACCGTCATCCCCTTTGTCGCCAGCCGCTGGCTCCCGCTGCACGAGAAGGAAGAAGGCAACCCGGCGCTCCGGCTTGTGAACCGGGGCATCCGGCACTTCTATGCGCCGGTGCTCCACCGCGCGCTTGATCGGCCAGGTGTCAGTCTTGCCATCCTGGGTGCGCTGTGCCTTCTGATTGCGCCACTGATGACGGCAATCGGCACCAGCCTGTTCCCGTCCGCCGACACGCCCGAGTTCCTGGTACGCATCGAGCTGCCGCAGGGCGCCTCCATGCCGGATACGGACGACGCTTTGCGCCATGTCGAGGCGCGCTTGGCCCGCACGCCGGAAGTCGCATGGTACGCAGCCAATCTTGGCCGAGGCAACCCGCAGATCTACTACAATGTCCGCCAGCACGACCCAGACCCCGCTTTCGCCGAGGTCGCCGTGTCGCTTAGATCGTGGCACCCCGGCACGTCAGACACCCTGATGACAACCTTGCGGCGCGAGTTCGCAAACTATCCGGGTGCGCGGATCACCGTGCTGAACTTTGTCCAAGGTCCTCCTGTCGGCGCGCCTATAGAGATTCGGCTGGCGGGTAAGGATCTATCAGTCCTCCAGCGCCTCGCCGCCCGCACCGAGCAAGCGATGCAAGGGACGCCCGGCATCCGCGATGTCGACAACCCGGTGCGGGTCGACCGGGCGGACCTGGCACTCAAGGTCGACGAGGGTAAGGCCGCCCTGCTGGGCGTACCCGCTGGCGCCGCGCGCGAAGCCGTGCGGATCGCGCTGAGCGGAGCCGTCACGGGTCGGCTCCGCGACAGCGAAGCGGACGACTATCCCGTTCGTGTCCGTTTGCCGATGGGCGAGCGCAATCCCGTCGAGGCGCTCGACCGCATCTATGTGCCGTCAAGCGCCGGTGCCGCGGTGCCGCTGCGTGCGATCACCAGCCCCGTAATCGAGACAGCGCCCGCCCGGGTCGACCGCTACAACCGCGAGCGCGTCGTCATGCTCACCGCCTATGTCCAGCCCGGCCACCTGACGGGCAACGTCACCGCTGACGCGTTGGCGCGCGTGCGCGCTCACGTCGCGATGCCGCCCGGCTATACCTTGAGCTTGGGCGGCGAGGCGGAGGAGCAGGAAAGCGGTAACTCCGGCATGATGTCCGCGGCAATTGTTGCCAGTCTCGGCATCCTGGCGATCCTCGTCATGGAATTCGGGCGCTTCCGGCTCGTGGCGGTCGTGGCAAGCATCATACCGCTCGGGCTTCTCGGCGCGGTGTTGGGACTATGGCTGACCGGCAATTCGCTCAGCTTCACCGCGATGATCGGGCTCATCGCGCTCATCGGCATCGAGATTAAGAACTCGATCCTGCTCGTCGACTTTACCGAACAGCTCAGAAAGGATGGCGCGACCATGCGCGACGCAATCGAACAGGCGGGTGAGATGAGATTCCTGCCTGTGCTGCTTACATCGGTCACGGCGATCGGTGGCCTCTTGCCGCTGGCACTGGGGGGCTCCGGCCTCTACGCGCCGATGGCGATCGCTATCATCGGCGGCCTGATCTCGTCGACCGTCCTGTCTCGAGTGGCGACCCCGGTCGTTTACCTGCTGCTCGCTCGTACCGGCGCGACTGCGTGACGCCGCGGCTCGCCTCGACGCTGGCGCCAATTGCGCTGCTGGCCGGCTGCACGGTCGGTCCTGATTATCGCATGCCCGAGTTCACCATGCCGGCAGCGTTTCGCAGCGCACCGATTGCCGCGCCGCTGGACGACAAGCCCTGGTGGACGACGTTCGGCGACGCCCTCCTCGACGATCTTGTGAGCCGAGGCCTGAAGAGCAACCTCGACATCGAGGTCGCGCTGGCGCGCGTTGACCGTGCCCGGGCGGCGGCCGGAGCGGCACGCGTTGTACAGTTGCCCGCCGGTGCCATCGACGGCTCCGCGATGCGTGCCCGGCAGTCCCTCGAGGCGGGGCTCGGCCAGCTTTCCAGGTATGTCCCCGACATCGAACGCACGCAGGATGCGTTCGCGCTAACCGGTGGCGCCAGTTGGGAACTCGACCTTGCAGGCGGTTTGCGCCGTGGACGCGAGAGCGCGGCTGCCGATCTCGCGGCTGCCGCAGCCGATTCGCGTGCCGCGCGCCTCACCGTCGCCGGTGAAATCACGGACGCCTACCTGCTACTGCGTGCGCTTCAGGAGCAGCGCGACATCGCTATCAAACAAGCGGAGGTGGCCCACAAGCTCGAAGAACTCGTGCGAATGAAGTTCACGCGCGATGTCGCCTCCCGCCGCGAACTCGACGAGGCGAACACATCCGCGATTTCGGTACGTGCGCAGGTTCCCTCGTTCGACGCCGCGATCGACGGGCAACTCAATCGCCTGGCGGTACTTGTCGGTGAGATGCCGCAAGCCGAACGTCAAGGTCTCGATGTGATTGTTCCATTGCCGACCGCTACGCTGACATCGATCGGCACTCCCGTCGACCTGCTGCGGCGTCGACCCGATCTCATCGCAGCCGAGCGCCGGCTCGCAGCCAGTAACGCCAGGATAGGTAGCGCGCTGGCGGAATATTACCCGCGCTTCACGCTTTCCAGCCTGCTCGGCTTCCAAGGCAATAGCATCGGACAGTTGTTCACCGACCGTAGCAGCATCCTCCAGGGCGGATTGGGTCTGCGTTGGCGCATCTTCGATTTTAAACGGATCAATGCGGAAATAGCGGACGCCCGCGGTGCCGAACGAGAAGCGCTGGCCATCTTCCGCGGCGCCGTGCTGCGAGCGGCGGAGGACGTTGAACGCGCCGTGGCGGCCAAGCAGGCAGCCGAGCGCAGGATCGCGCTGCACGGTAAAGAGCTCGCTGCGTCAAAACACGCTGGCGTGCTCGCGGTGCAGGCTTACGAAGCTGGGCACATCGCTCTCATTGAGGTGATCGAGATTGATCGACGGTCGCTTCAGGCTACCTTGAGCTTAGCGCTAGCGCGCGCCGATGCTGCGCGCGCTGTAGCCGCTACCTACCGCGCAATCGGAGCTTCGTAATCGTCCCGGGCGAGTCGACCAATCATAGACGGCTTGGGAAAAAGGTTTCCTAGGCTCACGACTCATTGATTATAGCCAGAAGATTGCAGTGGCGGCGAGGGCGACGGCGGAGAAGAAAACCGTCGGGCACCGACCGTAGCGAGTGGCGACGCGGCGCCAGTCCTTCACAGGTGGTTCGGAAATCTGCACGGTGGGGACAAGTGGATTGCCGATCTGACAGCGGCCATGCTGGCCACGAGGAGGGGGCAAGATGAGCAAGCGACCACGCCGGAACCACAGCCCGGCGTTCAGGGCGAAGGTGGCACTGGCCGCCGTGAAGGGCGAGAAGACGCTGGCCGAGCTGGTGCAGCAGTATGACGTGCATTCCAACCTCATAAATCGATGGCGGGCGCGGTTGCTGGAGGGCGCCGTGGACGTGTTCGGCGCCGAGCCGGCAGCGGCCGAGCCGGCAGTCGATGTGACAAGATCCCTACCTGCTGCGCAAGCTGGCGGTGACCCGGCCCAACCAGGTCTGGGCTACCGACATTACCTACATCCCGATGGCGCGCGGTTTCGTCTACCTCGTCGCCATCGTCGACTGGTTCACCCGGCGGGTGTTGGCGTGGCGGGTGTCGATCTCGCTCGATGCCGAGTTCTGCATCGAGGCGCTGAGGGAGGCGCTGGAGGAGGCGCTGGCCCGCTACGGCAGGCCGACCATCTTCAACAGCGATCAGGGCTCGCAATTCACGAGCACCGCGTTCACCGCCGTCCTCCTCCTGCATGAGAGATCGCCATCAGCATGGACGGGAAAGGCTGCTGGCGCGACAACGTGTTCGTGGAGCGCCTCTGGCGCTCGGTGAAATACGAGGAGGTGTATCTCAACGCCTACGCCTCGGTCCCCGAGGCTCGCGCCGGCATCGGCCGCTACATCGGGTTCTACAATGCCGTCAGGCCGCACTCCGCGCTTGGCGGCTGTACGCCCGACCAGTTATACTCCGCACAGCCGCTTCTCGTAGCGGCATGATCAACCAGCGGCAGTCCACTTATCCAAGCCGCGAGCCTGTTCAGATAAGCCGAGCCACTTCGGTGAGACAACGCAATATGCGCTCGAACCCTCGATGGACGTGACCGTCACCGTCGACGTCATAAAGGGCCGCATCGTATCCATGCCGCGTGTAGAGTCCCCGACGCAGATCATGGTGCTGGGACAGGCCGGGTCGCTCGAAGAGGCCTTGAAGTCCGCTAGCACCGGCATGATTCAATGGCTCCGCCAAGACTATGGTATGACAATATTGCAATTGGCGCAGGTGCTGGGAACCGCCGTACAATACAGCATGCTGAACCTTGCGGGCCGCGGCGTTGGCGTCGCCGCTCGGATCGATAAACTGGTGCTGCCCGCTGCGAAATAACTGAAAGCATCCGTCGGTAGACATAGCTACGACTATGTAATGCAAAGCGTTGCATTGAAATATGACGGGATTTCCGGTGGCGGTCGGCTCCTTCCCAGAAAGGGATGACCGGTGAGACAGCCGGGTTTCCCGGTCCAGCAATTTCGAAGCCGATCCGGGTGTTCTACCATCGAAAATTGAGCGACAAGATTTTGGCATGTTGATCGTTGGCGTTGCGGTAAAACATGATGATATGTGGGATGGAACCACCCCCGAGCAAAAGAAAGCGATCCTAAAAGTGATCGCAGATTGCATGACGACCATCTGGCGTGTTGATTGCCTAACACCGTTCCAGCGACGGAACCAATAACGGGACAGTCGCTTAGGTGATCGCGCTTAGAGCCGTCCGGTGCACCCCTTTCCTAAAATCTGTTCCCAATTCCTGTTTCCCGAAATAACCTTTCGGAGACGGAGAAACGAGTAAGACAGAGCTGAACGAATGGCCTTTACCGGAAGCCCTGATCGCCAGCCCGAATGTCTGGGAGAGGGCGAATACACACTGCTCTACAGCTTCGGCCAGACCCAATACCGGTCGTTCCAAACGCTTATTTCTGACGCTGTTGCCCGACATTAATCCATTGCTAGCCGACTTTGCCGCGAAGGAGTGGAGCGACATTCCAGTTGCCGTACCGATCGGCTATTGTGGCAGTATGGCAGCGATCAATTTTGAGCTTCTCGATCTTCGCGCGCTGATCGCGGTGTCGGACATGCGCAGCTTTCACCGCGCGGCGGAGCAGCTGGCATTATCCCAGCCCGCGCTCAGCCGGCGCATTCAGAAGCTGGAACAGGCAGTCGGTGCGCCCTTGCTCGAACGCAGCAGCCGCAACGTGAGGCTGACGCCGGCTGGACAGCAGGTGCTCCCATTGCTCCGCCGTATGGTCGAGGAGATTGACGGGTCGCTGGTCGGTAGCATGGCCTCGGGCGAGCAGGGCGCAGGGCGGATCACTGTCGCCAGTGTGCCGAGCGCCGCGGTGCGCTTCATGCCCGAGGTGCTGAAGCGTTTCGCCGAGGAGTATCGTAATGTTCGCGTGCGCATCCTCGATTTATCGGCGAACGAATGCGCCGAGGCAGTGCGGACCGGAGATGCCGAGTTCGGGCTGTCACTGCCGGTGGCGTCCGATGCCGATCTGTCGTTCGAGCCGTTGATCGACGATCCCTACGGCCTGATCTGCCGCCGCGACCATCCGCTCGCCGAAATCGATCAACTCGGCTGGGCGGATCTTGCGGGACATCGGCTGGTAACGGTGCATCGCGCAAGCGGCAACCGGACGACGCTGGAGGCGGGACTTGCCGCCCAGGGCATCCATCTTCAATGGTTCTACGAAGTGACGCGGCTGACCTCGGCGCTGGCGTTGGTCGATGCTGGCCTGGGGCCATCGGTATTGCCGCGGTTGGCATGCGAAGGGCCGGACGCACGTGATCTCGTGTGGAAACCACTGCTAGATCCGACCATTGTGCGGACGATCGGACTACTCAGGCGCCCGGCTGCGCCGATCTCGCCGGCCGCGGCGCGGCTGGTAGCTTTGATTACGCAGGCGTGGCGGGAAGCGGCGGCTGCACCGGCGTGAATGTCGCCCCGCCCCAGTGCGCGATCAGCAACGTTGCACTGACGTTCGCGAGGCCGCTGGTCAGAGCGCGCACCGTCGAGAGCAGGCGATCGACCGCAATCAGCATCGCCGCCGCGCCGACGGGCACGTTTGGCAGCAACGACAGCGTCAGCAGCAACGCCGAGAAGCCGCTGCCCGTCACCCCCGCTGCGGTCTTTGAAGTCGCAAGCATGACTAGCAGGTAGGTGGCGATCTGCCCGAACGACAAGCTAAGATGCAGCGCTTCAGCCAGAAACAGCGTCGCGACGATCAGGTAGACCGCTGTACCGGCGAGGTTGAGCGTGTAGCCGAGCGGGATAACGATACCTACGACCGCGGGCGGCGCGCCAAGCGTTTCTAGCTTGCTCATGATCCGCGGCAGGACAACCTCCGACGATGAGGTACCAAGAACGATCAGCAGTTCCTCGCGGAAATGGCCGAGCAAGGCAATCGGCGAGATCCCCGCCCAAAGCCGCACCGCGGTCAGCAGGATCGTCAGGAGCAGTATGCAGGCCGCCAGCAACGTTGCCGCCAACATACCGAGCGAGCCGATAAAGGCGATGCCATAGGTGCCGACGGTAAAAGCAATCGCCCCGAACGCGCCGATCGGTGCGGCACGGATCAGGAACGCGAAGATCGCGAACTGCAACTGCGTCAGCCCGCGGATCGCGCGTGCGATCGGCTCGCCCGCCGGCCCGATGCGCAACAGGCCAAAACCGACAAGGCCGGCGATGAACAATACGGGCAGCACATCACCCGCGGTGAACGCGGAGAAGAAGGTGTCGGGCACCATCCGCAACAGAAAGTCTCCCGGCCCGTCGATCTGCCGGGCGCCTAGTGCGCGGCCGATGTCGATGTGCGGTATCACACGCGGCAGTATCAGGTTGGCACCGGGGCGTAGCAGCCCTGCGACCAGCAAACCGCAAAGCAGTGCCAGTACGGTGATCGCAAGGAAGACGATCAGCGCCCGTGCCACGGTCGATCCCGTCTGGCGCGCGCCACCCTGTGCGACGATGCCGTCGACGATCGTGCAGAACAGGATCGGTGGCACCATCATCCGCATTGCCTTGACGAAGGCGATGCCAAGCGGGGCCAGACTGACACCGAACGCTGGCCAGACATGGCCAATAAGCGCGCCAGCAGCGATGCCGACGATCATCTGCACATAGAGCTGGCGGGCGATCCGCTTCATCCCGATCCCTGATGCACGATACGCATCGTCCGTACCGATCATTGCATTTGATGGAAAGCGTTGCAACGGCTCTTATGCCAGCCAAGGCGCAGGGGTTCCTCAAGAAACCGCCACGCAGAATGACCGCCCGACCGGCGGTACAGAGCAGGATGGCTATGATACAGGCGAACTCCCCTACCACCAAGCGCGTGCGCAGGTTGTTGCACCACCGGTTGACCGGCGCGATCGGCATGCTGATCGCACCGCTACTGGTCGGTTGCCAGACGCTTCCCGCCGCGCCTGCGGCTGGCTCACCGGCGGGCCTGACCGTTTTCACTTCGGGCGGTTTCAATGCGGCGTTCGATGCACTGGCCGCATCGTATCGGCGCACGACCGGGACCCCCATCACGATCGCGCACGGACCGTCGATGGGCGAGACGCCCAACGCTATCCCCGCCCGCCTCGCTCGGCGCGAGCCTGCCGACGTCGTGATCCTCGCCCGCTCCGGCCTCGACAAGCTGGTGACCGCCGGCGCGGTCGTGCCCGACACCGCGATCGACCTCGGCCTGTCTCGGATCGCCGTCGCGGTCCGTGCCGGGGCCCCCGTTCCCGACATCGCTACGCCCGAGGCACTCCGCGCGACGCTGCTGCACGCCAAATCAGTCGCCTGGTCGGACAGCGCCAGCGGCGTCTATATCCAGTCGACGCTGCTTGATCGGCTCGGCATCGCCGACCAGGTGCGCCCCAAGGGCCGAATGATTCCTGCCACCCCGGTCGGCGAAATCGTCGCTAGTGGGCAAGCCGAGATCGGCTTCCAGCAGCTGAGCGAACTGAAGCCGGTCAAGGGCATTCGAATCGTCGGCCTACTCCCCGATGCGTTGCAGAAGGTCACCAAGTTCTCAGGGGGCGTCGTCGCCTATTCGCCGCATCAAGCCGGTGCACGCGCGTTGCTGTCCTATCTTTCCTCCCCACAAGCCGATGCCGCGATCCGCGCGAGCGGGCTCGAGCCGGCATCGCGAAAGGCAATCCGATGATCGAAAACACGGCCATCCCGGCCGATGGCGTCTCCGCCACCCCCGCTGCCCGAAAATCATCCGCGTTCAAGTCGATCTTCATCGTCGCGAGCGGTAACTTCCTCGAGATGTTCGACTTTATGGTGTTCGGCTATTACGCCACCTACATCTCGAAGGCGTTCTTCCCGACCGGCAGCGAATTCGGATCGTTGCTCTTGACGCTGATGACTTTCGGCGCGGGGTTCCTGATGAGGCCGCTGGGCGCTTTGGTGCTGGGCGCCTATGTCGACCGTCACGGCCGCCGCAAGGGCCTGCTGCTTGTCCTCGGGCTGATGGCGATGGGCACGCTCGCGATCGCGATCACGCCCACCTACGAACAGATCGGTATCGCCGCTCCACTCATCATCCTCGCCGGCCGCTTGATCCAGGGCCTGTCGGCGGGCGTCGAGGTCGGCGGCGTGTCGGTTTATCTCAACGAGATCGCACCGCCACACCGCAAGGGATTCTTCACCTCATGGCAGTCTGCGAGCCAGCAGGCCGCGGTCGTCTTCGCGGCACTGATCGGGTTGATCGTCTCGACCAGCCTCGATGCCGAGACGATGCAGGCCTGGGGCTGGCGCGTGCCGTTCATCATCGGCTGCATCATGATCCCGTTCCTATTCATCATCCGGAGCCACGTCGAGGAAACCGACGCGTTCCTCACCCGCAAGGAGCATCCGAAGATCGGTCAGATCATGCGTATCATCGGCGCCAATTGGAGGCTGGTGCTTCAGGGCGCGCTGATGGCGGTGATGACCACGGTCTTCTTCTACATGATTACCGCCTACACGCCGACTTTTGGTAGCAAGGTCTTGAACCTCGGTGCGGGCGACAGCCTGTTCGTTACCGCCTGCGTCGGTGTCGCCAACTTCGTACTGCTGCCGGTGATGGGCGCCTTGTCCGACCGGATCGGACGCCGGCCTCTGCTCATCACCGCGACAGTGCTGGGTACGCTGCTCGCCTATCCGCTGATGAGCTGGCTGGTCGCCGCGCCAAGCTTCGGCAAGCTGCTGACCGTCGAACTCGCGCTCGCCGCTATCTATGCCACCTACAATGGTGCGTTCATCGTTTATCTGACCGAGATCATCCCGGCGCACGTCCGTACCGTCGGCTTCAGCCTCGCCTACAGCACCGCCACTGCGATCTTCGGCGGCTTCACCCCGGCGATCAGCACCGCGCTGATCGGCGCGACCGGCGACAAGGCGATCCCGGGCGCCTGGTGCGCCGCAGCGGCCCTGCTGTCGCTGCTCGCGCTACTCATCGGCAACTGGAGCCAAAGGCGACGGGCTCACGCCGCCTGATACCGACGACACGACCGACTACAACGACAAAAAAACTAGAAAACAGGAGAGGGATCATGGCTCGTGACAGCCTGAAGACGACGCTTGCATGTGGGGGTGCGCTTGCCGCGCTGACGCTGGCGATGACGACCGCTGCCGCTGCGCAGCAGAGCCCGGCCGCCAATGCCGAGACGCAGGCACCGGCGACCGCCGGGCAGAACGATGCACCGACGCCCGGCGCACAGGATGCCTCCGGCATGCCCAACGCCCCTGCGACCAAGGTGCCGGCCGACCCTGACGCCTCCACCGCCACGCTGAAGTCTGCCGAGAGCAACGCGCCCGCTGGCGAAACCGCTGCCGGCGGCGACATCGTCGTCACCGGCAGCCGCGTCGCCAACGGCTTCCGCACGCCCACCCCGGTGACGATGGCGAGTTCGGAACAGCTGCGCGAGACGGCACCGACCAACCTTGCCGACGGTCTCAACCAGCTGCCGGTGTTCAGTGGCAGCACGAAGACGTCCAGTCCCTCCACGACCAACAGCCGCGGCGGCAGCAGCGGCCAGAACCTGCTCAACCTGCGCGGTCTCGGTGCGCAGCGCACGCTGGTGCTGCTCGACGGTCGCCGCCTGCCCGCGACCAACAGCAGCGGCTCGGTCGACATCAACATCCTGCCCCAGGGTCTCGTCAGCCGCGTCGATGTCGTCACCGGCGGCGCCTCCGCCGCCTATGGCTCGGACGCGGTCGCAGGCGTCGTCAACTTCGTCCTCGATACCAAGCTGAAGGGCTTCAAGGCCGAGGCGCTAGGCGGCATCTCCACGCATGGCGACCTGCCCTCGGCGGGCGGGTCGCTCGCCTATGGCACGTCGGCGATGGACGACCGGCTGCACTTCGTCGCCGGCGCCGATTATTTCTATCAGAAGGGCCTGCGCGCCGACGAGCGCACCAAACGCGACTGGTTCGATGACAATGCGGGGCAGATCGTCAATCCCGTCAGCGGCGCACTGCCGCGCAACCTGATCATCCCCTCGATCCGCAGTTCGCTCGGCACCTACGGCGGCCTCATCAGCGCCGGCCCGTTGCGTGGCACGCAGTTCCTTGCCGGCGGTGCGACATCACCGTTCAACTACGGCACGATCACCGGCACCGCGTTCCAGAGCGGGGGTGACGGCGCGCGTGCCAATATCGGCCTGCAACCGACGCAGGAACGCTACAACGGCTTCGTACGCACCGAATTCGAGGCATCGCCCGCTGCTACCCTCTTCGTCGAAGGTTTGTACGCACGCAGCCACACCAATCAAGGCGCCTTCGCCAGCCAGAACGTCGGCTCGGCGGCGGCCTACACCATCTATCGCGACAACGCCTATCTACCGACCGATGTGCGCAACCGGATGGTCGCGGCAAACATCCAGTCATTCCAGCTCGGCCGCTTCGAGGGCGAATTGCCTTTGGCCGAGAACGAATCGACACTCGACGTCTATCACGCGTCGGTCGGCTCGCGCGGCAGCCTGGGCGGCACCTGGAAATACGACGCGTCGTACAATTACGGCCAGTCCGATCAGGAACTCCGCTCGAACAACCTAACGATCGCGCGCAACCTTTATGCCGCTGCCGACGCAGTGGTGAATCCCGCCAACGGCCAAATCGTCTGCCGCTCGACGCTTGCCGGGCTCGACCCCGGCTGTACGCCGCGCAACCTGTTCGGACCACAGGCGGCGAACCAAGCCGTCACCGACTATGTCACTGGCGACAACGTGCTCAACCTGCGGCTCCGCCAGCAAGTGGCGGCGGCAAACGTCCGCGGCGACCTGGGCGACTCGATTCAACTCGCGGGGCCGATCGCGGTTGCCGCCGGTCTCGAATTTCGCAAGGAAAGCGCGCGTCAGGTTACCGACGCGCTGTCGCCGACGCGGATCAACTTTACCGGCATTCGTGGCGGTCCGTCGGCACTCAACGGCCGCCAGGGACCGTATCGCTTCTTCAACCCCCTGCCCTTCTCGGGCAAGTACGACATCTTCGAACAATATCTCGAAGTCGCGGTACCGTTGCTGAAAGACAGCGCGATCGCCCGCAACCTCGATCTCAACGGCGCGGTGCGCCACGCGCGCTACAGCACGTCGGGCAGCGTCGTCACGTGGAAGCTGGGCACGAGCTGGCAGCTCGTCGACGAACTGCGTCTGCGCGGCACTCTGTCACGCGACATTCGCGCGCCCAACCTGCTCGAACTCTACAATCCGGCGACGCGGCTCAACGGCAACGTCGTCTACAACGGCGTAACCACTCCGCAGGTCAATTTCGCGACCGGCAACCCCAATCTGCAACCGGAAAAGGCGAACACGCTGACCTTCGGCGAGGTCTACCAGCCCTCCTGGGCACCCGGCTTCCAGGCGTCGATCGATTACTACCGCATCAAGCTGAAAGACGCGATCACCACCCTGGCCGAACAGCGCGTCGTCGACGAATGCGCTGCGGGCAACCAGGTCCAGTGCGCCAACATCACGGTGCTGCCGTCGGGGGCGCTCAGCATCTTGCGCCCCAACCTCAACCTCGCCAACCAGACCGTCGCAGGTATCGACTTCGAGTTGAGCTACAAGACGCAGCTGGCCGGCGGCGACCTCAACGTCCGGCTGATTGGCAACCACGCAACCCGCAACGATTCAGAGACGCGGGGATCGCCGGTCCGCGAAGGGTTGGGTGAGACGATCACGCCAAAGTGGAGCGGCGTGCTGCAGGCGACCTACGCGGTCGATGCCTTCTCGTTGTTCGTGCAGGAGCGTTTCATCAGCGCGGCGAAGCTGGACGCCACGCGCGTCGAGGGTATCGACATCAACGACAATTCGACACCCGCAGTCTTCTATACAAACGTCACCGGCACCTACAATCTGGCGCTTGGCGGCGGCAAGCAGCAGATCTACGTTTCCGTTGCCAACCTGTTCGACCGCGCACCGCCGCTCTCGCCCCCTCCGGTAACGACCTTCACCACTGCGGCGAGCAGCGCCTACGACCCGATCGGCCGCTACATCACCGCGGGTGTCCGTATGTCGTTCTGACCATCAAGAGGGCCGGGCATGCCGCCCGCCCCCCGCTATCAGGAGAAGAATTTGGCATGAAACAGCCCGTCCCCGAACCGTTAAAGGTAGTGCCGCACGATATCGTAGAGGCAATGCGCATCGGTTTAGCCGGGCAGACTAACGCGGCGCTGATGCAGCGATATGGCATCAGCTACAACACGTGGCGCAAGGTACAGGTCGGCGACGCAATCCGCCGCTCAGTCGCGGAACGGCTCGAACAGCGACTGCGCAATACGGATCCGATTGGCATGCAGCGAAGCGTCCATGGCTGATTGACGCGGCGGTGCGTGAGGCGCTCGAACCTGTACCGTTTTCCGGATCATTTCCTTCGCGCTGGGCGTCCGGCGTGACCCACAATTGGACGTTCGGCCCGCCCTTTCCGTTCCTAAACTTCAGGCGCTCGCTCATGAATCTAGGCGCCGAGTCAGCGACAGCAAATATTTTAACTACTATCGAGAAACTGGACCGTTACATTCTCGTTGATGAGCGCCGTGAAGAGTTCCAATGTCGGCGGTTTTTGTTCGAGAACATGGCATGTCCGCTCTCGGGGCACGGGGCCGCTAGCTAGAAGCCGGAAGTTTCGAGACATATCCCGCCTGATTTCTCGGCGCGAAGCTCATAGCTCTAAAGTGTTAAAGTGTTAAAGTGTTAAAGTGTTAAAGTGTTAAAGTGTTAAAGTGTTAAAGCCTTAAAGCCTAGATTCTACGTCTCAAAAGATCAAAGTACATCTTGACCGATTGCACCCAACCTTTTCTCTTTCCTGCCTGCTGGCGGATCGAGAGCGATGGTGATCTGCGGCAATGATGTCGATGCCGTGCCGACTGCGATACCAACATGCCTCCATATGGCAGTTCGCGCAACGATCGTATTGCCACCTATCCCCATGATCTTTTCCGAACCACGCACCAATCCTACTATCAACTGCGGATGGCGGTTGGCGAACAGGCTGGTGAGCCCGCTGCTCGCAGCGCCCGTATCGAGGTGCAACGTCACGGGGACCTTGTCGACGTCCGCAAGCACATACAGGTCATTCCCGCTTGCGCGCAGAGTATCACCCGCCAGTGCGGGGCCCGCGGACCTCCCCACGGCAAATCCCCCCGCCCGGTCGAAACGTACTCGGCCAAGCGCGCGAAAAACCGGAAATCCCACGATCGCGTCGATCTGATAGCCCCCCGCAACAGGAAAACTGAGCTGCGCATCGTTCATGATCAAGAAGGCAACATGCGCCAGTTCGACACCGGCGATGATGAGCCGATCGGCGACCGCCACGCGTGTAACTATCTGGCTTGAACTGGGGATGGCGATACTACCCGCGCCATCGAGTATGCGCAAACCCAGTCGCTTCGCAGCGGATACCGACATGACGGACAGATTGGCACCTGTATCAAGAATGACATTCTGCGTCAGACCGTTGATCGCCACGTTCGCGCGTACGAGACCTGCCTTGTTGCGCATCGTCGGGAGCCTGGCCGGCAGTCCACCGATGACTGTCTGGCGAGGTTGTTTGGCGAGAAGACTCGCGATCCCCAGCTCCTGCGCCATGCTGGCCGTCTCATCCGCGCTCCGGCTTGATACGTGCAGGGATTGCCAAGCGGTGATCGCTTTCGCTGCCTGCGCATAAGAGCCTGCGGCGAAGGCCACGTCGACACGGGTAGAAAGAGCGATGGAACGACGCCTGGGATCCGTGTCCCCAGACGCGAAGTAGGCGGCGAGTTCACGCTCGGCGGTCCGGGTGTCAAGTCGCAGAGACGCCCACCGAGCACGTAGCAGTGCCGTTTCCACTAGGCCTTTTGCCTGTTTCATCGCCGCCGCGATCGGTGCGGGGTCACCTGCGGCAGCGTCTTCGATGACCGCTGCAACCTCCACGGTCGAGCGACGCGGCGACTGGGCGGGAATGGATCCGCCGAGCAGGATTGCCGCGACTGCGCTCCCCCCGCAGCAGAGGGTAAGGCGGGGCCAACTCTCGATTTCTAACTCCACGCCTCCGATTGGAAGGTATGCTATATCATCTAACGCGGGCATATGCTTTAGTCGGCACCTCTCGTACGGACTACGACGTTCTTAGACCATGGTTTTTAGGCCCCATCGCTGGCAAAATCAGTACACGCCACAAGGGTCGTCGGCCGGCATCTGTTGGTCACGATTGCGCAGCCAGCGCGGAGGACTGCCGTGGCTACCATGAGATCGCCCTCTCCCCGCTTTCAGACAGGAATGACAAGGATGCATTCGTCGATCTCGATCGCTGCCAGGTTAAGCCTTGCCTTGGTATTAGCGCCGGCAGCGTGGCCAGCATCCGCTTCGCCCATCGACAAGCCCGTATCGAACACTTCCACAACACAATCATCGTCACTGGCGGTAACATTTCGACCCAAGACTGATCGCGCTCGCAAAGTAATCGGTGTGGAGGTTGAGCAGCGCATAACGCGGAGCGGGTCGCCAGCCCCCCTGTCGCTGGTCGCGCCATTGCGCTTCGCTGGTATGGTTCCTGTCGCGGGGGCTGTCATGGATCTTACGATCACCGATCAAAGAGGGGCAGTCACCGTGCAAACAGCCGATTGGATCATGCCGGACCAAAGTCCTGGTCGACGCTGGACGACTGCACGCACGGTGTCCGGCCCGGTCACGGTGCGCTACCGAATGTCGGTGACGCCGTTTGGACAGAGCGGACCGCCGTTCGGTGTCAAGGCGGCGGGCTACGGCCTGGGCGGCAACACCGGCAGTCTGCTTGTGCTGCCGGAACTACCCGGAGTTCGTCAGACCACGCTGAGGTGGGATCTGTCGGAAACGGTGAAGGGTTCGCGCAGTGTGATGGCCGGTGGCCTTGGTACGATCAAGATACAGGGGCCGCCCGACTCGTTGCTTGATCGCTGGCTGCTGGCGGGACCGTTGACGGCGGGTCAGTCGGCCTATGGCCACGACTTCAACGCCTATACGGTCGGCCATCCCCCCTTTGACGCACGTGCGATGATGACGTGGGCCGGTCAGACGTATCGCGTCCTGTCGCGATCGTTCGGATATCTCGGTGTTCCGCAATACCTGCTACTGATCCGGACACTCGACGCACCGTCCTATGCGACCGGCACTGCTTCTGTCGCGAATGGCGCCAGCCTGATCACCGTCGGTTCGCCGACTTTCCTGCCCGGTCAGAGTGAGAGCGGACTTCGCACCACGATCGCACACGAGATGACGCACAACTGGGTAGGATATTTCGGCGACAGTGCCGCGCCGTGGTTTGTCGAAGGACTGACCGTCTACATCTCCGCGACCCTGCCATGCGAGACGGGGTTGCGCCCGTGGTCGGAATGCGCAGAGGAGATCAACAGAAGAGCCGCCGAGTATTATGGCAGTGAGGCGCGGAACTGGACGCAATCGCGCATTGATTCCGCCCCCTTCTCGCGTGAGGACGTCCGGCGCGTTCCTTATGGCCGGGGCATGATGTATTTCGCCAACCTGGATCACGCGATCAGGATGGACTCGAACGGGCGGCGTACACTGCTGACGGCCTTGCGCCCCCTGTTCGTACACCGCCTGAAAGGCGAGCCCATCACCTTGGTCACGTGGAAAGCGTGGTTGCGCGCGGAGCGAGGCGAGCACGAAGTCGCTCTGTTCGATCGGACAGTGCTGGGTGGTGAAATCGTCAGGCCGGTATCAGGCGCCTTCGGTTCGCATCTAGCCATGGTGGCGAACACTGGACCTAATGTGAAGGACAGCGGCCTAAGGTATGCATGGCACCCGACGGTCGGTAACGCGCCTCCCGCGGCCGTACACAAGTGGAAGCTGTAGCTGTCGGAGTGCTGACATTGGCCCGCTGCTTGACATCGCGCGGTCGGCGTCTCCTGTCGGATTCAGACGTTCGTGCCATCACGGGGGAGCGGCGATCTCTGGTCGAAAGCTGCCGCCAACTTTGCAGCGGCGCTGACCAAGCTCCGGACGCTCGGCCGCGGTTTCGCGCCTCCCAGTTCCGGACCTCTGGCCATGCCGGCTCTACGCGCCGACAAGGTGCCCTTGATACGCAGAAAGTCGAGGGACGCGGTCGTTAGCAGCCCGATGCCCACGGTCAGATCTCGCCACAAGACTTACGAGGTGCTTCCGACATCCTGCTTCGAAACGAACAAGCTTAGAGGCTAACGACCAACGGATTCTTAACTGCCTTGCTCGCGTCACACGTGGGCTGGTAACCACGAGACTTACATCCGGACATTCACAGCACCTTTTGTGCTCCCCAACTTCTGCCGTTCGTTAATGTCGCCCCCCAACAGCCAGAGCGCTCGAAGACGATGATTTGTAGTGGGCGGTTCGTCCTCTACGCGGTGAGGAAATGCGCGAAGAGGATGTTCGGCTAGAAGCTGTACCGGCGCATCCCGCCGTCCACGAGTAGAACGATGCCCGTCACGTAGCTGGCGCGAAGCGAAGCGAGGAACGTTACCACGTTTGCCAAGTCCTCCGGCTGGCCAAAGTCGCAGAGCGTGATTTCACGGCTCGCGAACTTGGTGCGCTCCTCTGCGGGATAGGCGGCCTGCCGCGGCAGACGGATCGTCGCGATCGTGCAGTATTCGCTGACCTGGGTCGGTCAGTCGACCGACGTATCTTCGATCGGCTGCGTCTCGGCATCGGCCCAGAGTTGCGGGATCTTCTCACGCAGGAGGACGGCGGTGAACGCGGTGCTCGTGAATTGCAAGCCCTGATCGCTGTTGAAGATGGTCGGCTTGCCATAGCGGGCCAGCGCCTCCTCCAGCGCCTCGATGCAGAACTCGGCATCGAGCGAGATCGACACCCGCCACGCCAACACCCGCCGGGTGAACCAGTCGACGATGGCGACGAGGTAGACGAAACCGCGCGCCATCGGGATGTAGGTAATGTCGGTAGCCCAGACCTGGTTGGGCCGGGTCACCGCCAGCTTGCGCAGCAGGTAGGGATAGATTTTGTGCCCTGGCGCCGGCTTCGACGTGTTCGGGCGTCGGTAGAACGCCTCCAGCCCGATCCGCTTCATCAGCGTCGCGACATGCAGCCGGCCAACGCTCACGCCCTCCTGCCGGAGCAGATCGCGCAGCATCCGGCTGCCGGCGAACGGGTACAGCAGATGCAGCTCGTCGATCCGCCGCATGATCGTCAGATCGCTGTCCGACACCGACCGCGGCAGGTAGTAGATGCTGCCGCGGCTGATCCCGAGCTGCCGCGCCTGGGCACTCAGCGGCAGCGCATGACCGCGGTCGATCATCGCTTTGCGCTCGGCAACAGACCGGCCTTCCCGAGCGCCCCGGCCAAAAATCGTTCGCCAGCGTCAGCTCGCCGATCTTGGCGTGCAGCACCGTCACATCGACTGCCGGCTCGGCCACTGCCGGCTCGGCGCCGAACACGTCCGCAGCGCGCTCCAGCAACCGCGCCCGCCATTGATTGATAAGGTTGGGATGCACGTCATACTGCTGCACCAGCTCGGCCAGCGTCTTCTCGCCCTTCACGGCGGCCAGTGCCACCTTCGCCTTGAACGCCAGGCTGTGGTTCCGGCGTGGTCGCTTGCTCATCATGCCTCCTCCTTGCGGCCAGCATGGCCGCTGTCAGATCGGCAATCCACTTGTCCCCACTGTGCAGATTTCCCGAACCACCTCTCCATTGTTCGGCCTTGCGACCTTGCTCGCTCAAAAACGTCTCGGATTGGTTCGACAATTGCGTTGCAGCCGCAAAGCCGAGGGCGATTTCCTCGCGCTTGTTCGCGTCGTATTGCTGCGTCAGCACCGGCATTGGCGCCTGCCGTGTCACGCCCGATCGTCGCTGCCACTGTGCGGCTGGCAGCATCGCCCGACGCTATGTCAATCGTTCCCGGCGCTATTGCCGAATAGGTGGTGCTGGATTGTTTGCCCGACGCACCGAGCGCGACCGGTGGGGTGGCACTGATCATGCCGACGCTCGTAGAGATGCCCGATAGCGTGCTTCCTGGTGTACCGGGGGCGGTCGACTTCCCGTTTCCGTCCTTAACTACGCCGCCTATGCTTAGCGAAAGCGGGACGGCATTCATATAGACGCTCGCGGCACTGATCGACGCGACGACGGACATCGCAACAGGCGTTCCCCAGACGCTGATCACCAGCGCGGGTGTACAGGTACCAGAAAATGACATGGGCTAGTTAGCCACTGCCCTGAGCGCCGCGTTGGGCCACTCGTGCAACCGGGTGCGGACCGCTTCACCGCTCCCACTTCAGGGACGCGGATCGCCTCCGCCACGAGAAGTTTAACCCGGCGATGCTCGCGCAAGCTGCCGAGACGCCTTGCTCTTTAACTCGCGAGCGTCTTGCCTGCCGCTTATTCTGCTGAACCCCAGAAGCGTATCGCGCCAATCTTCCAGCATCTCAAAACATATGCTATCGGCTTAGGTTGTCGCCGTCGATGTCTGGCAGGCAAAGATGCCGGGTCTCTACAGTCAGCGGTGCCGCACTGACCGTGTCAGCTTCGGGATCGACGGCTGCAACCCTAGAGGCAATCGTCGAGTGGCAGCAACTGTCATACGCTTCAATTATGAAAGCCACGACTAGTTACGGGTGCACCTCGCCGACCTCACGTCTTACGAATACATCGTCAAGATCTGGACGTCAAAGCTAAGCAGGTTCATCTTCGATTTGATCCACCAGATGCCGGGACTAAACACCTGACATATCGAGCGGTCCGCGCGTCGCGGATCACGACAAACATCCATGATGAAATCTACTTATTTCTCGCGCGATCCATTCTGGCCGCTCGTCCGGGATCCAGTGGCCGCACTGTGGAATGATGCCGCCCTGAACATTTTCCGCCACACGCTGCATCGAGCGCAGCGGCGTATCACCCATGCAGTGGGAGCCGCCGAAGGCAAGCACCGGAATCGTCAGCTTGGTTTGCGCCAGAACCCGGCTTTGAGCGGCCGTTTCCGGGAACGCGCGGTAAAAGGCGAAGCCCGCCCGCATTCCGCCCAACGAAGTATAGCAGCGAACGAACTCATCAATTTCGCTGGAAGTTATCGATCGTGAATCGTAGCTGTAGCGCTTGTAGAAATAACTGAAATATTCACGTTCGCGGCCCGTGAGAAGAAGTTCTGGAAGATCTGGTTCTTGATGAAAGCCGAAATGCCAGAACTCTTTAGTCGCGTCATCGTCGCTTTCCACACCCAGGATCTTGCTTTCCAGGAACGTCAGGCTGGTGACCGCATCGCGATAATTCGCTGCGAAGGCGTAGCAAACGCGTCCCCCATTATCGTGCCCGACCAGGCGGATTGCCTTAAAGCCAAGGTGTTGCACAAGCCCGTGGAGATCGGCAGCAACGCTGTTACTGTCGTAACCACCAGCCGGCCGCGAGGAATCACCCGCGCCACGCATATCGACCGCGATGACCTCGTGACCAGTCTCGACCAGATGAGGAATGACGCGATGCCATTCATACCAAGTCTGTGGCCAGCCATGGACGAGCAGTACGGGGGTCCCCTGCCCGGCGCGGACATAGTGAAGTCGAACCTCACCGATCTGTGCGGTACCATGCTGGAAGTCGGCGGGCGTCACGCCGCGGTCTCGGTCGACAACGACGTGGCATAGGGATCGAGGAAAGCCTGGATCGCGGCCAGCAGCGCCTCCGGCTGTTCTTCGGCTGGATAGTGCCCGCTGTCGGCGATGATCACCGACTGGACGTCCTGTGCGACGGTAGCTAGCTCGTTGGCGACCAGGTCGCCGCAGGCGAGCGCCCCCGCGAAAGCAAGCACCGGAATGGTGATCTTGCCTGCCGCCTTCCGGCGTTGATATTGCGGGATCGACTGGTCGATAGCACGGTAATATTCGAAGCTCGCGCGAAGCGCTTCGGGATCGCGGCGCAATTGTTCGATATAGAAGTCACTTGCATAGGCCGGCAGCGCTTTGGGTGAACCGGCTTTGGTCGCAAACTGATAACCGAAGTAGATGTGTTCACGCCCCTCAACGAGCCGCTCATTCACGCCGAGCGCGCGGTTGAAGTTGAAGTGCCACAGGAAGTCGCTGGTTCGCCGATCGTCGCTTAGCAACGGAGGCGAAGTTGAGATGCCGGGTATGATCGCCTCGCCCAGCGCGATCCGCATGATGCGCCCCGGCCGGTCTGCCGCCATCGCATATCCCGTCCATTCGCCGATGTCATGTCCGACCATCGCGAACCGCTCATGACCGAGCGTATCCATCAGCGCGAACATGTCGGCGGCCAAACTATCAGAGTCGTACCCGTCTGCCGGCTTATCAGAAAGGCCGACCCCGCGCGGGTCAACAGCGATGACGGTAAACCGCTCGGCCAACGGCATCATGAGGTAACGCCATGCGAACCAGTTCTGCGGCCAGCCGCCCAGCAGCAGCAGCGGCGGTCCGGATCCTCCAATTACCGCATGCAGGTGTAGGTCGCGGACATCGACTCGATAACTGTCAAACACGCCTGAAAAGCCCTCGGGCAGACGAGGGACGTCGTGGACCGAGCCGAAGCCGGTGATCAGCTCCAACTGATTGCGCAATCTGTTGCTCATCGCTTACTCCAAGATTATGTGCTGCGCGGCACATAAATCCAGCAGCTTACGCGCGCAACGGTTTTGTGTTGCTCAACACAGAATCTTACGGGACTGGCCAGCGCTGTAGGAGAGCATCTGCGCTCTTAATGAGGACGTCCTCCGCCACCCCATCCGCAGCTTCGATCGAAACGCCATTCAGGAACGTGATGAACATCCCCGCCAAGGCTTCGACGTCTGTGTCCGCTGGAAGGTCCCCTGCCCCGATCCCTTGGCAAAGCCGTTCCCGCAACTGACCGCGGATTCGTTCACGCTGATCCCGTAGAAAAACGCCAATGGGGTCTGGTCCACCACCCAGATGCCGGGCGCCCAGCACGATCAGGCACCCCCGCGGCAGATCGGCGTTCGTAAAGGTGCGGATCGTATCCTTCAGCATGGCCTCGATCGCTGAACGGGTATCGGCAACTTCCGTTAGCGCACGCCATGTCGAACCGCCGTCCGAGGCGATATATAAATTAACAGCCTCCCGGAAAAGATCTTCCTTGCTGCCGAACGCGGCGTAGATGCTGGGAGAATTGATGCCCATCGCCTCGACAAGCAGGGTCATCGAGCTACCCTCGAACCCGTGCGTCCAGAACAGCAGCATGGCGCGGCGAAGCGCCTCCTCGCGATCGAAAGCGCGAGGACGCCCTAAGCGCTTTCGACCAACCGCGCTCATAGGGATTCGTAAGTATATATCATACAACACAAGTATATTCTTGGGGCTTTCAGCGGAAGGGGCTTGCCGCCCTTACCGTACAACCTTGTTGGACGTTGGTCTTCACACCGGCCCGAACGCCGTTGCCGTTAGTCCGAGACGAGCAACGGCAGTGAGCCTGGTTGAACGATCGTTCCTTGACGTGGTGGCGTCGAGCCACCGCGTTGACACTTTTCCACCCTGCGAAGTTCTCCGCCCAAATTCGAGCCCAGGTCTCGTCTGCTCACTCGTGACGCCGACCGGCTCGTGGAAATACCTCGAACGGACCGGCTGAATGCCAGTATCGTAACATCGCATCGTCATGACTGTAGACCTTCCTGCTTTGCAAAAGACCCATCCGTCTACGCTTACGCCGCCATGAAGAAGGTGCCAGCGGAACACCGCCCACCTTGAATGGCTTGCGCTTGCGCTCGTCGCCTTAAGTGTCTCGCAGGCAGGAGATGCCGTACCACTGCAAGCAGCAGTGCACCACTAACTGACCCAGGTGCGGGATCTACGGCTGCAGTGCGCAGGGGCCGGAGTCCAGCGGGAGCAACATGTGGCGGCGGAACGCGATTACCATGAACTCTTCGGCCCCGGTGAAGATCATGAATTTGGTGGCTTTTGGCCAGGTTATTAGCTCCTCGACCGTTTCGTTTGTGCCATTTCATCACCGTCTTTTTGAATTCCCCAGCAGTCGCCTCAACGTCAAGAGCAACGCTCGCGATCGCTGTATTGCCCTCTACCCTACGTGCGTGGTCGTACCGCGCCCTCGACGTGCCTGTCCCATATTGGCTCCGCCCTTTTCCCGCGAAAGGATCGTACAATCAAACCGTGGGATCGATCACCTAGATGACACATTTATCGAATTACCGATGATGACGCAGCGGTTTGCAAAACGGGAACCCATACCTCGGCAAAACTGGCGTGAGAGCAGACAAATGTTTCACCGTGGGTCCGCTCTCATCGCGAAATCACGACAATTCGACTACCAGCTTGTACCCGGATATTCCTTCCCGTTGAGCGTCGACGGCGCGTTGGAGAGCCTCCAAGCCATGACCGACCACTTTGGCAGGCGGCGCAGCTACATATCTGCCGGACGCGAGCGCAGCGGGCAGGAAGTCGCGGTAAATCATTGGACCCACCTCATCGTCCTTGAGGCTGGTGCCTGCGATTGCAGCCGCCTCGACCGTTTCGGGAGGGGCGATCTGTAAAGGCAAGGTAACCGTGACGAACCGGCGCCCCTCGATCCGGCGCATCACGTTGAATGTGTCCGGTAAATTGCCAGTGGCGTGGAAGGCCCCGACCAGCGTTTTTCCGCGTAGTGCTGTCACTACTCGATCGACTACCTCCGCATCACCATGGTCGAACACCTGCGTGGCTCCCAAGCCGCGAACCATCGCGGCGTTACGGGGCGAGGCGGTGGCAATAACCTCATAGCCGGATGCTGTGGCAAGCTGCACCACGTTGCAACCGACGCTCGACGATGCCCCCCACACGAGCAATGTCTCACCGCTCAGTTCCGGGTCGGCAGACGGACGGCGGAGACCGAGATGTTCGGCCTGGTAGAGTCCACAGGCTGCCGTACCAATTCCGAGCGGCAACACCGCAGCGGAGGTCGCCGCCATTTCTGGGGGGATCGGCGCAGCCATCTGGGCAAGTACTATCGTGTGCTGCTGAAAAGCGCCCTGCGACGGCTGATTAACCGTGGTACCGACGGCCTGCCCCAACACGCGGTCGCCCAGGGCGAAGCGGTCGACGCCCTTACCTATTGCCACTATCGTTCCGGCGACATCGCTGCCCACGATGAGCGGGTAATCGAGCCATGGCAGTGCGGCCATATCTTGAAGGATGTAATCCAACGGGTTGATCGCAACTGCCTCATTTCTGATCAGGATCTGGCCTTCCGCCACCGGCGGGAGTTCGGCCGGACCAATCGAGAGCCGCTCGCCAGTTCGACGCTGCCAAGCAGCGAGGTTTTCGATGGTCATATGCCGTCCTTCTTTGCATCGTTCGGTAAGCTCACTGCCCACCCGTCGCGGTGCAAGATACGATCATCGTGATTGATCACAAGACGCACCAATGGCAATGCGTTGTTGCATTGGGAGCAACGATGTGACGGGTCGTGAATATCAGGAACTGACAGTCTTCATGGCTATCGCGAAGGACTTGAGCTTTCGCAGTGCGGCGCGGCGTCTGGGTATGACGCCATCAGCAGTCAGCCGAGCGATAAACCAGCTTGAGACACGTTTGGGCGTTCGGCTGCTCAACCGAACGACGCGCAGCGTCGGCCTGACAGCGGCTGGCGACGTACTATTTGACCGACTGCCAGCTCTTGTAGCTGCCATGGATAGCACCGTGGACGACATTGTTGCCATGAGCGACGCGCCAAGTGGAGTCGTGCGGCTGAACTTATCGCGGGTTGCCGCGGAGTTGATCCTATCACCAGTACTGGCGCGCTTCTATGCCGCGTTCCCCGCGATAACGCTGGACCTGACGATCGATGACAGCCTGAGTGATATCGTTGCCAAAGGCCAGGACGCCGGTATCCGCATCGGCGGCCGGGTAGCGCAGGATATGGCAGCAATCCGGCTCACGCGCGACATGCGTGCCGCAGTGGTAGGTTCGCGCGCGTACTTCCAGACCCACTCCATCCCTGACCACCCGCGAGACCTGTCGCAGCATGTTTGCCTGAATTATCGATGGCAGCAGTCGCAGGAAGTATACCGATGGCGGTTCCAAGAGGACGGGCGGGCGATCGAAGTGTCTGTTCAAGCGGGTCTCACGGTCAATGACACGGGCATTCTCCGTGAAGCGGTGCTGGCGGGCATGGGAATAGCGTGCCTTCCAGACCTGTTAATCGAACCGCTGATAGGATCGGGCAGTTTGGTACAGGTATTGGAGTCCTTCTGTCCCGCTCAGCCTGGCTTCTGCCTGTACTACCCCCTCAACGGCCATCCCTCGGCCGCGTTTAAAGCTTTCTTGAATTATATTAGAGTCGCGTACGCTAACCAAGGAAACTGATCTCCGCCGTGTAAGGGTCCCCCGGTTTCTCATCCAACTGAAGGTGAGTTTCCGGCGTTCATTTGGCCGCGTTGACGGCCGCGGCAGCAGCATATTCGACCGGAGCCGCGCAGAGAGGAAGATGTCCTCGTCGTCGTCGACGACGACGCATAGTTCGAACGGCTTGGCCAACACGTGAGGCAACTCCCTCCCGACAGTGGATGACTTCCATCAATCAAGATGCGTACCAACGGTGATACGCTGAAGCACCGTAGGTATCGAGCAGGCTTACGATACAGCGGTGCTGGATCACTGTCCGAAATTGAACAGCGCGCTGTCCGGAATCGGACACCGTCCTCCGAAGCAACTCTCGTAGCGTGACGGTGCTAGCTAGCCTTTGCAGTCGCTTACGGGTTTGGCACGCGGCTTGCTCAAGTCCCGTCGTTACCGACACCGTAGTGGTCCATCGAAAGGAACGATCGATGTCAAAATTCTTGATCCGCACGCTGTTCGCCGGCTTCAGCCTGGCACTCACGCTTGCAATGATCGCGGCTTCGGCACCCGCATCGACTGCCACCATCGGCGCTATTCACGGCACAACTTACCCTATCGCCGATCTCAAACTCGCCAGCATCGCCGGCCAAAAGAATGCCGCTGTCGCCCGTGCGGATGCGGATGCCGGTGTCTCATCCTGACGCACGGTTCCACACGCCCTGGTCCGATCGTGGACATCCGCCTGGCCAAATCTCGACAGGCGGCCCCCGACTTTCTGCAAGCTTCGAGGATATCGTGACGTTTGACATATCGGCCGCGCAAAGCGGCACCGCGATGGATCGCCGGGTCGAGCGCCGCAGCGGCCTTTCTCACCGGTCGCGCATCGTTGCAATTGCGCTTACCGTCCTGGTCGCGACGGTTCTTGTCTGGCACTACATTCCCGCAAGCGGATCGACCGACGTCGCCACTGCGGATATCGAGACTGGCCAAGTAACGCGCGCGCCGTTCGCCGATTATCTACCGGTGCGCGCGACCGTCGCGCCGGGTGTTACGACTTTCGTTGGCACGCAACAGGGCGGGCAGGTCGAAACGCTTGTCGTCCAGGACGGAACGCACGTCGCCGCCGGCCAGCCGCTCGCAACGCTCGCCAACCCTCAATTGAAACTCGATATCCTGTCACGCGAGGCGACGATCGCAGGACAATTAGGCGACGTGTCAGGGCAGGACCTGTCGCTCGAGCGCAACCGGCTGGATCGCGCGGGACAGACCTCAACCGCAAGCTACGATCTCATCAAGGCACGCCGTGACCTGTCGATCCGCCAACAGCTTCATGATCAGGGTTTCGTGTCGGACGCGGGCGTCGCCAGCTTCCGCGAAGACGCGCGGTATCAACAGCAGCGGCTGACTCAACTCCAATCGGGAAAATCGTCCGAGGACCGCATCGCTACTCTCCAGGCGTCGCGGCTGGCAGATACGCGTGCGCGGCTTGTGGGAACATTGAACGCGGTACAGGCGGGCCTCGACGCGCTGACGGTCCGGGCGCCCGTAACCGGTCGGCTAACCAACTTCACGATCCAGCCGGGTCAGATGCTGAAGGCGGGCGACCCGACTGGCCAGATCGACAGCGAGGACAGCTGGAAGCTCGTGGCGGATGTCGACGAATATTATCTCGGTCGCGTGAGTGTCGGGCAGACCGCGTCGACGACCGGTAGCGGGTCCGGTCTCGCGCTTGTTGTCACGAAGGTGCTGCCGGCGGTTGCCAATGGCCGGTTCCGGATCGAACTTGGCTTCCGCGGACGTCCGCCTGCCGAACTCAGTCGGGGCCAGACGCTCGACGTGCGCGTGACGCTCGGCAGCACGAAGCCCGCGTTAATCGTCGCGATCGGCGGCTGGCTTGAGAACGGTGGCGGCAATGCCGCGTTCGTACTCGACGCCGACGGTCGCACCGCACGTCGGCGCGCCATCAAGGTCGGCCGTCGCAATCCCCAGAGCGCCGAAATCCTGTCCGGCCTCGCACCCGGCGACCGAATCGTAACCTCCAACACCGCTGCCTACGACAAGGCCGGCATCCTCAACATCCGCTGAAGGGCAACGCCATGATCCGCCTCCAGAACATCCAGCGTACTTACGCCTCCGACGAGGTCGAGACGACCGCGCTTGCCAATATCGACCTGTACATCGCGAAAGGCGAGTTCGTTACGATCATGGGCCCGTCAGGGTGCGGCAAGTCCACCTTGCTCAACATCCTCGGCACGGTCGATAGGCCGACCAGCGGCGCATATCTGTTCGGCGACCGCGATCTCGCGACGTTGAACGAGACGGCGTTGGCGCAGTTGCGCGCCGAGACGCTGGGCTTCGTGTTCCAGTCGTTCAACCTAATCGACGAGCTAACGATCGCAGAGAACATCGAACTCGGACTCGTCTATCGCAAGCAAGACGCTGGCGACCGTAAGGGGCGTGTCGCCGCGGCGATGGACCGTGTTAGCATCTCGCACCGCGCGCGGCATTACCCGCACCAATTGTCGGGCGGGCAGCAGCAGCGCGCCGCGATCGCGCGGGCGATCGTCGGCAACCCCAGCCTGATCCTCGCGGACGAACCAACCGGCAATCTCGACACCGAGAACGGCGCGCAGGTGATGGGAATCCTTGAATCCCTGAACGCGGAAGGCGCGACGATCATCATGGTCACCCACTCCCCTGCGCACGCCGACGCTGCGCCGCGCCGCATCGACATGCTCGACGGCCGGATTGTCGCGTCCGTCAGTCGTGCGATCTAAAGGAACAGACTGATGAACCGCTTCGCGCTCCTCACCTTCTTCCGCTCACTCACGCGCCATAAACTCTATGCGGGGCTCAACATCGGCGGACTCGCCGTCGGCTTCGCAGTGTTCCTTGTACTTGGCCTCTATGTCCGCTTCGAGACTAGCTACGAGCGTTGGCTGCCGGGCTATCAGGGTATCTATCTCATCGAGGCAAAGAGTGATCGCACCGCCGATCAAACAGCAATGCAGGATTCCCCCGTCGCGCTATTTTCGGCGGTGCAACGCGATCTTCCCGGGACGATCGGGACGCGTATCGCAAATGCACGAGCGACGGTGCTCAAGGATGGGACGGGCTATCGTCAACCTATCGGTCTGGTTGATGTCGATTTTGCAAAGGTGTTTGCACTGCCAACGGTTGCTGGAAACATCCACAATGCCTTCGAAAGCCCTTCCAACGTCGTATTGACGGAGAGTGTTGCGAGAAAATATTTTTCAGGTGCCAACCCATTGGGCAAGAATTTGACGGTGAATTATGACGGCATAACCCATAATTATCTCGTTTCAGCCGTACTGAAAGACTTCCCCGCCAATACCGATTTTACCATTGGTATGTATGCCCGCTTGGTCATCTCCGAAAACAAGGAGGATGCCAGTTACGCGTCGATGCATCGGTGGAACTACTTCGATCCACGAACCTATGTGCGTTTCGACAGCCCCGCTGCTGCACGTACATTCGCCGCGCGTTTGCCCGCCTTGGTGGAGCGTCATGCATCAACGGAGACTCCACAAGGAGAACTAGGCTCGAAGATCCGCCTTTCGATGCAACCGATAGCAGCCGTGCATGGCGAAGCCGTCGGCCAGAACCTTGCAGTGGCGACGCTCGGAATCGTGGGGGTGCTCACACTTCTGATCGCAGTCGTGAACTATGTGAATCTCGCGACAGCGCGTGCCGGCTTGCGAGCGCGCGAGGTTGCAATGCGCAAGGTCCTGGGGGCAGACCGTTCAACGCTCGCGCGCCATTTCGTAGGCGAGGCGATCGCGACGGCCTCGATTGCCGGTGTGATCGGGCTGGCAATCGCCGAATTGGGCCTTCCGCTAGTGAATGCCGCGAGCGGACTGAAGCTCTCCATTCCCTATTTGGGGCTGACGGGCATCCTCGCCCAGCTCGTCGTGCTGGTGCTGGTTGTTGGCACGGCGGCCGGCATCTATCCCGCGATCGTGCTGGCCCGCCTGCCTGCCGCCGCAGTGCTCGCGTCGGCTCGGTCGCCCGGCGGCGGGCGCGCAGGCACCTATGTTCGCGAAGGGCTGGTCGTGTTCCAGTTCGCGATTGCCATCGCGTTTATCGTCGGGACGATGGTGCTGTTTGCACAAACCCACCATGTCCATAACGCTGATCTCGGTTTTTCGCGGAAGGGCCTGATGCTCGTGCCCTCTCTGGGCAATCCGAGCCTCGACGCTACCCAGCGTGACACGATATTCCGCCGCTTGGCGGCACTGCCAAGAGTTGAGGATGCCACCGCCGCCGGGGGCCAACCCGGGGGTGGCACGTCTGTTTCGCGGACCACCATCCCGGTTCCCGGTGTGGCCGGCGATGGCCCGGCATTTCGCTTCTTCGAGACGACACCAGGGTTCTTCAAGGTCATGAATGCTAAGCTGCTAGCGGGCCGGACCTTCGATCTCGCACACCCAGGCGACATCAATGCCAACGAGTTACCGGAGAACGCTGCTGGCGATCGCAACCTGCCCACTGCGATCGTCGTCAACCGCGCCGCGCTTTCAGTCCTCCGCATCCCGTCGCCAAGGGCAGCGATAGGGCGCACCTTCGCCGGTTCGCACGGCCCGCCGCTCACGATAATTGGCGTGATCGATGATATGCGCTTCGACAATCCCCGTGCACCTATACAACCGATCATGTACGATTTCGAACCTCGCACAAAGACGGGTTCAGTGGCTATTCTGCGATTCTCGGGAAACCCGGAGACGTTGCTGGCCGCGGCACGTGACATATGGCAGCAACAGGCACCCGAGGTGCCGTTCGATGCCAAGACCGCGGACCAAAACCTGGCAGGCTACTATCAGCGCGACGACCATACCGCACACCTCTTCAGCATCGGGGCTGGGCTCGCCGTCCTGATCGGCTGCGTCGGCCTGTGGGGCCTGGCGTCGTTCAACACCCAGCGGCGCGTAAAGGAGATTGGCATTCGCAAGACGCTGGGGGCATCCTCGTCGGCAATCGTCAGGCTGCTTGTCGGGCAGTTCCTGCGCCCCGTATTGATCGCCAATCTCTTCGCATGGCCACTTGCCTTTTTCGCGATGCGAACATGGCTTGCAGGGTTCAACGACCGGATCGCGCTATCGCCACTGTTCTTTGTCGCGGCTACCGTGCTGGCGCTGGCGATCGCGGTGCTGACGGTGCTCGCACAGTCGCTGCGTGCTGCCGGTTCGGCGCCGGCCTGGGCGCTCCGCCATGACTAAGCCCTGGCTATTTGGCGTCGTGACGCTGGCGTTGGCAACTGCTCCAGCTTCGGCAGAGACACTGCGCGATGCGGTACTCGCTGCTAAAGCGAGCAACCCGACACTCGCATCGGTGCAGGCTCGACAGGAGGCGTTCGGCGAGACCGTGGCGCAGGCGCGTGCCGCGGGACGGTTGACTGCCTCAGCGAATAACGGCGCAGGCTATGACCGGTTCGGCTACGGAAAGGGCGGGTATGCGGGCGTCAACATCGCGCTACCTATATGGACGGGCGGTCGCGTGTCCTCAACGGTGCGCGCTGCCAAGGCTGACGTGGCGTCAGGGAACGAGAGTGTGCGCGACAGTGAGGCGGTGCTACTAAGTAACGTGGTCGCCGCATATGCCGAGATGCTGCTTTACCAGCAAACCGTTGCCATCGCTGAGGCTGACATTGACTTACTCGACCGCCAAGTCGCGGAGGCGAAGGCACGCTTTATTCTCGGTACGTCAACGCGCACCGACGTCGCGAGGCTGGAGGCGCAGCGGCTGTCTGCAATAGCTGCATTAGCTTCCGCAAACGCGACACTCGATACGACGGCGGCTGGATATCGCGCGACTGTCGGACATGAACCCGGTAAGCTCGTGCTGCCGACGGCGCCGTTGCCGTCGCTCCCGGGAACACTTGACCAGGCACGCACTCGCGCACTCGCCAACAACCCGTTGCTCCGGGCCAGTCTCAGGACGGCGGATGCATCGGCGGCGCGGATCGAAGGGGCACGCGCGGTCGGGAACCCGAGCGTCACGCTTGGTGCAGGATACAGCTATGCCGAAAGCTTGAAGAATGGCGGGACGCGCGGCTACCCGCTCAGCGCGGCTGCCACGCTTGTTCTGAACGTCCCGATCCTGACCGGCGGTCTGGTCGCTTCGCAGGTACGCCAGGCGCGTGCTGCACACCGTGCAGACCTGTTCGACACCGACGCACAGGTGCGCGAGACGACGCGTGCGGTCGATGCCGCTTGGGCGGCGCTGATTGGCGCGCGGGCGCAGATCGCCGCGGACACCGCACGGGTCACTGCGGCCGACCTTGCGCTGAAAGGCGTGCGCGCCGAATACGCGTTCGCGCTCCGCACCACCCTCGACATCCTCGTCGCTGACGAGAGCCTGCGTGCGGCGCAGCTGTCGCTTGCGAACGATCAAAGCGCAGCTCTCGGCGCGCAGGCGGCATTGCTCCGAGCAACGGGCTCGCTGACCTCAGCCGTCTTCGAGGGGCATGATTGAAGCTAAGGCGAGCGATGCGCTTACGGGACTGTGTCGGCGCCAGGGCACGTAGAGCGCGACCTGCTTGGCGTGAACGGCCAAGTTCTGTGGCCTGGCGGTGTCCGATGTGAAGCGACTGCGCTAGCGCATATTCATCCAGATGTCGATCCTACGGTAGTCGTCGAGACGGCAGAGCAACTTTCGGCCGACTCCTATGATCCGATATCACGAACATGACGGCAGAGCATTCACAGCTGGCTAGTCAAAATCGAAGGGTGGGCTATCCTGATCGATACAGCAACTGGCAACGACAAGGATCGTCCAACTATGCCGATGCTGCATCATTCAGACGAACCTTACATCGAACGTTTGTCCGCTACCGGCATCGAATGTTAAGACGCCGATATCGTACTGATGACGCATATTCATGTCGATCACGTCGGTTACAATACCCGACTGCTTGATGGCACGTGGGTCCCTACTTTTCCAAAAGGCCGTTACTATTTTTCCGGGATCGAAGCGGACTATAACGCAGCTATCGATTCCAACGGCGACCAAGCGGCCTCAGAGCTACGGCGCCAAGCGGCGCTGGGACTGATGAGGCATCCCCCGGCCGCCGGGATCTATACGGACAGCATCCAGCCTATCGAAGCGGCCGGTCTGACCGAACGCATCGTGATGAACGGTACGGAGGCAATCCCCGGCCTTACCTATCTTAGCCTGCCGGGGCACAGCATCGATCGCGCTGGTATCATTCTGCAATCAGCAAGCGAGCAGGCTTTGTTTTGGGGTGACGTACTGCACCACCCGGTTCAGCTGTCACATCCCGATCGGCATTCGACTTTCTGCGCATTCCCCGAGGCGGCGATCCTTGCGCGGGACGGGTGTCCGACCTATCCGATCTGAACCAACATCTTGCCGAAATTCTGCCCCTTCAACTGCGCGATGAGCGCCTCAGGCGCGTTTTGCAGCCCGTGCACGATATGCTCGCGGTGGCGCAATCGTCCCTCTTTGAACCAAGCCCCGGCTTCACGCAGGAAGTCGTCCGTCTGCGTATCGGCGAACTCCGTCTGGATGAAGCCTCGGATGGTCAAGCTTCTGCCCATGATTTCCGCCATCATTCCGGCCAAGCGGTCGCCGCCGCTATGGCCGCCACTGTTATCCTCATATTGCGCGATAAGGCCACAGACGGGCACCCTGGCGTACGTATTGAGCAGCGGAAGCACCGCGTCCCAGATCGGCCCGCCGACATTCTCCCAATAGACGTCGATCCCGTTCGGTACGGCCTTGGCCAGCCGGTTCTCGAAATCGGAATCCCGATAGTCGACGACGGCATCGAAGCCCAGTTCGTCCTTCACATAGGCCAGCTTCTGAGCGCCCGTGGTGAGGCCCACCACACGCGCACCGTGGATACGGGCGATCTGTCCGACCGCGGAACCCACAGCGCCGCTAGCCGCCGACACGACGACGGTTTCACCCGCCTTTGGCCGCCCGATGTTGCGCAGGCCGGCATACGCAGTGAAGCCGGTCATTCCCAGCACGCCGAGGGCGGTCGAAGGCGAGGCTAGCTCGGGGTCGAGACGACGCAAGCCGGTTCCGTCGGACATCGCAAAACGTTGCCAGCCCGACCAGCCTAGAACCCAGTCCCCTTCGGTCCATGCAGCATTACGCGAAAGACGGACGCGCGAGACGGTAGCGCCCACGATGACCGCACCGACCGGGATCGGCACATGGTAGGATTTCTCCCGTCGCATCCACCACCGCATGTACGGATCGATCGAGAGGTATATCGTCTCGAGCAGAAGTTCGCCATCGCCCGGCTCCGGCATCGCCGCCCGTTCCCATCGAAGGTCGCTTGCTTGCAGTTCGCCCTGTGGGACTGCTGCGAGAACAACCCGTTCGTTCTGGATATCGTCCAACGTTTCCTCCGTCATGTTGCAAACCAGGAGCATTTCGCATACACTCTGTATGCAAATAACTATCACATACAAATTGTATGTCAATGACTGGAGACTAGGAACGTGCGACAGAAACGCTCCGACAGGGTTACGGAGACTCGTGGCAAGCTCATAGAGGCCGGTCGAAGTGCGTTCAGCGAAAAGGGATACGCCAACACGGCGACGGAGGATCTCACCGCCGCAGCAGGCCTGACGCGCGGCGCGCTCTATCATCATTTTGGCGGCAAGAAGGGACTTCTTGAGGCCGTCATCGAAGTGATCGACGCAGAGGCTGCCGAACAGCTCAAGCTGGTGGTCGCGCGAGCAAAGACGCCGTGGGAAGGCTTCGTCGCCGAAAACGTCGCATGGGTCGAGATGGCATTGGAACCCGAGATCCGACGCATCGTCCTGCTCGACGGTCCGGCCGTACTTGGCGACCGTACGCGCTGGGGCAGTGGTAGCGCATGCCTGGTCAGCACGAAGGCCAGCATCGAGGCGCTCGTGCAACTCGAGATATGCAAGTCAGTCGACGCCGAAGCCACCGCTTACCTTATCAACGGCGCGGCGCTCAACGCTGCGCTGTGGATCGCCGGCGCCGAGCATCCAAAAAATGCCGCCGTCGAAGCGATCAGGAGCTTTCGCATCCTGCTGGACGGATTGCGCATCACATAGCGCGGACATTTAATGGCCAGGTAAAGGGGGCGTTGGCCTACAAACAGGTGGCACTTATACCTTGCCGCTCCAGTTTCCGAGGATGCCGCCTGTCTTTGACTATACGGCAGTGGGACACGGAATTCGCTGCTGTGGCATGCGGAGACAGACTCTGCGCCCGCGCAATGTCATAGAAGTTTGATTAATCGCTTGCCGCTGAGCATCATCCTACAATGTCTGTTTAGACAGACAAACCCGTATGGACTTCGCTGGACTACTTTCCCCAAGAGGATCCCACCAGGGTTTCCCCTTCTCCATTCCTCCCGAGGCATGCTAGATGACCGTTGGTCATTAGGAGATTGTTATGGCATCTAAGCGTATCGCTCTCGTTACGGGCGCTTCGAGCGGGTTGGGTAGCGCGTTCGCGGAACATCTCGCGATGCAGGGATATGATTTAATCCTGACCTCGCGCGGTGCGACTGCAATGGAAACATTGGCGGCTCGGATCAAGTCCTCGGCCAATGTCGATGTCATCGTGGAACCGGCCGACCTGTCGGAACCTGGCGGATGCACGGCATTGACCGACGCGCTTGATCGCCGCGGGATCTCACCTTCCGTTGTCATCAATAACGCGGGATTTGGATTGAACGAGCGGTTTGCGGACCACGACGCCGATCGCCTAACGTCGATGCTGGAACTCAACATCGGCAGCTTGACGAAGCTGACCCACTTTTACGGACGGCGGATGATGGCGGCGGACGGAGGTCACATACTACTGGTCGCCAGCCTGGCCGCCCATATGCCCGCGCCGCTGATGGCCGCCTATGCTGCCTCGAAGGCCTATGTCCTGTCGCTCGGCGAAGCGCTACACGTTGAATTTGCTCCAAAGGTCGGCGTGTGCGTGTTGTCCCCCGGCTATATGGAAACCGGCTTCGACGCGGTCTCCGGTTTTGAACCGACGGCAGCGACCCGGCGGACAGCTTTGGCAACAACCGAAGTGGCGCGATTGGGGTTGGACAGCCTTTTTGCTGGCAAATCCGCAGTGGTGGCGGGACGCGCGAACAAAGCCGCGGCGACAATCCTGAAGTTGCTGCCCCGCGCCTTCATTGCGCGTCAGGCCGCCAAGGCCTCCGGCATGCGCTATCGCGAACAATGAAGCGAGCCCAAGGCGACGCTGACAAGAATGAACGGCGTCGATCGATCTTGAACGCTGCCGAAGTGCTGCTGCGTGACGGCGGCGGCGGCCTGCCGTCTGCAGCGGCCATCGCATCGGCCTGCGGACTGGCCAAGGGTACGCTTTATATCTACTTTCGCACCAAGGAGGAGATATTCGCGGCGCTTCTCCTTCATCTGTGGGATCCAGCCTTCTCGATGCTCGTAGATGAGCTTACCCGGACCGATCGCGTGGTAGCGGACCGTATCGAGAAATTTGTTACGGGATTTGTTTCCTATGTGGACGAGCGACCATTCCTTCTTCGCCTCGACGCGGTCGCCAAGGAAGTGATCGAGCGCAACATGAGCGTCAACGCGTTGATTGCCTACAAGGAGGCGTTTGGGAGAAGCATCGAGGCCGTTGGCATACAAATAGAAGCGGCGCTGGACTTGCCTCGAGGAAAAGGTTTCCAGCTTGTGACGCGAAGCCACGCCCTGATGCGGGGACTGTGGCAATCGTTCGGTGACCCGCTTCCCGCGCTCGAATCCTACAGACATCATCCCTTTGCCACCGAATTGCGTGACGCTCTTATCGAATATTGGCGAGGCGCTCTTTCCAGGTAAAAAATCGGACTGACCGCTTGCTAGAATGCGAGGCGGGACGAGGCACCATCCTACGCCCCCTCAGCAGCAAAGGTTCTATCTAAGTTCGATCATGGCTGCGTCGCAGACTTGATGAGTCGGGCAAACGTGCTTGCTGCTTCCGCAATCCTGCACCTCCTACCGACCACGTAGCTGGATAGCGCGTCGCCAGCGCCCACCACCGCGACGTATGCCCTGTTTAGCACCGCACCGGACAAAGCCGCAACCGGACGAAGGACAGCCTCGAACGTCTCGACAACGCTATCCAGCAGTTCCTGATACGCGACAGTTTTCTCGTCGCTGCCAGCAAGCCGCACCGACTGCATGAAACTCGTCGGCGTGGATTGGTCGCGCATGCAATGTACATGTCCGCCAACGCGCCAACGCGCTAATCGTCTTCTCGGTCGATCGGGTTCCTGACGGCATCACTTGGCGGAATGACGTCACGAGCTCGGTATCGATTTAGCACTCATACTGACGCCATATTGACCTTCCTAATAACGTTAGGCTAATACCTTTGACGATTAGGAGGATTGGTAGTGCGCGCAGGATTGACAGTCGAGCGGTTGGCGGAGGCAGGAGCACGTTTGGCGGACGAGGTTGGATTTGATTCGGTAACTCCGACTGCCCTTGCAGCGTTGTTTGATGTGAAGGTTGCGAGCCTTTATTCCCATGTCGCCAGTGCCAACGATTTGAAGGTCCGTGTCGCGTTGCTCGCCCTAGACCGCCTTGCCGACCGGCTAGCGCAAGCACTCGCCGGCCTATCGGGTAAGGACGCTTTGGTAGCGCTTGCCAACGTCCACCGCGATTTTGCGAATCAGCATCCTGGTCTGTTCGCAGCCGCGCGCCACCCGCTCGATGCCGACATTGCGGGGCGTAGCAGCGGCGTACGCATTGCAGCGCTGACGCGGTCCGCACTAAGCGGCTATCGCCTCGGACAACAGGCGGAGGTGCACGCCATTCGCCTGATCGCAAGTGTCATGCTCGGTTTTTCCACGCTCGAACTAGCGGGCAGCTTCAATCACAGCCAGCCGTCGCCCGCTGCGTCGTGGCAAGTGGCTCTCGACTCACTGCACGGCATGCTCTGTTGGCTTACCAGTGGTGACGCCTGAACCGCATCGATTAGGACGCTTGCGATGACCGATGCCAATGTGAATGCCGTCTGGACCAGGACGCCTATCACTGCCGCGATGCTGCGCGGTTGGGTCGAACTCGAGGAAACGCCGAACGGCATATTGCCGCATCGGCTGCCAGCCTGGGCGCGGGAGCAATGGCCCGATCCTCAGTTGGCGATGGCAGAGGCACAACCAACAGGAGTGCGGGTGTGTTTTCGCACCGCCGCCCGCGAGATCACGCTGGAGGCTTTACCAACGAAGCGCGTTTACATCGGCATGCCACCGCGCCCCGATGGCATTTACGATCTAGTGATCGATGGCGTCCTCGCGCGACAGGGTTGTATCGTGGATGGCAACGTCATGCGCATCGATCCGGCGCAATGGGCGGCGGACGGCAGCCCTTCGGCTGCCATCACGCTAGGCAGTCCCGGGCGATTAAGGTTTGCCGAACTGTCGCAAGGCATCAAGGATGTGGAGATCTGGCTACCCCATGATGAAACCACACACTTGGTAATGCTGCACACCAATGCCCCGCTGGAACCGGCGTCACGGCCGGACCAACGCGTCTGGCTGCATCATGGAAGCTCGATCAGCCACGGTTCGAACGCGACCCACCCGAGCGGAACATGGCCGGCGATCGCTGCAACGCAGGCTGGGGTCGATCTCCTGAACCTGGGCCTGAGCGGCAGCGCACTGCTCGATCAATTCGTTGCCCGCACGATCAGGGAGCAGCCAGCCGATTGCATCAGCCTCAAGCTTGGACTCAATATCGTGAATCTCGACCTGATGCGGCGGCGCGGGTTGGGGCCGGCAATACACGGCTTTCTCGACACGATCCGCGAAGGCCACCAGACCACGCCGCTGCTGGTCGTGTCCCCGATCCTTTGCCCGATCCACGAAGACACCCCCGGCCCATGTTTCCCCGATTTCATTGACGGCCAGCTCAAGTTCCGAGCGATCGGCGATCCTGAAGGTACCGCTGCAGGCAAGCTGACGCTTAAAATTATCCGGGACGTCCTCCGCACGATCGTGACACAGAGGCGAAGAAGTGATCCCAATATCCATTATTTGGATGGACGGGATCTGTACGGCGAGGCGGACCACAAACGGCTTCCCCTTCCCGACAGGCTCCATCCCGACAGCACGACGCATCGATTGATTGGCAATCGATTCCACGACCTAGTATTCGGCGAACAAGGCCCATTTGGCTGATGCCGCGCTCGCCAACCTCCACGTATTACTCGCCGACCCCCAAGTCATCGACAGGCACGCTGAAGATCTCGAAAGATGCATCGCGCATCCGGCACGCTGCCCAACTTAATGGGATGCTGACCAATGCGATATCGACTGAACCTGACGCATTTCAATGATTAGATAGATTGGAAACTGATAATGATATCCCTCATTTTCTTGTCATCAGCGTTAATTGTTGGCCATCCACCGCAGTCGTCGGCCTTCGTCAATCAAGCAAAAGTCGCCTGTAGGACTTCTGTCGGTCAAAATCCTGGTGTCGATGGTATACGTATCGCCAACGTCGCCGCGCAGGATCGCGACCTTCCGTTCCTGCGGATCACGGACGAACGTAGTGGAGGGTGGATGAAGCTCTACTATGATCTGACCTCCCAACGCGCTGCAATAGCGCGTGCGGCATGCCTAGGTGCGCAACTCAGGCTACTGCAAGCCGAGATAGGCGGTGTCTGGCCCAACAACCAGTGGTCAAGTGTCGTCATGACGACCAACGCGAGTTACACCACGCCAGCCGGGGAAACGATAACACGCTGGCACGTCCGCACATTGCCCGATGGAACGCTGGATGAAATGGCACAGAAGATAATTGTGATAACGATGCCGCACGAGCAGGTTCATCGCTTTCAATCGCGAGCTGGGTCCGTCACTCCGCGCTGGTTCCACGAGGGCCATGCCGAATGGATCGGGCTCAAGATCAGTACGGTCATCGCGCCCGCTGATGCGCGACAACGGGAGGTGGAGCAAGCCGCCGCTTTACGCAGTTCGACGTCGCCAGTTGCCCTACTCCAATGGGGCGGGATCCGCGTAAAGCGGGCCGCGATCATGCGGCAGGTTACGGATATCGAGCGAGGCAAAATGGAAGCCGATCCCAAGTACAACCCGCCACGGTCCGGTCAAGCACTCGTTTTCGGCCCGAACGACCTCATCAACGACGACGGAAACGAGCCAGCGCGGTATCAAGCTGCCTGGCAAGTATTTCGCGATCTCGAGACAGCTTACGGCAAGATCAAGATCAACCAATGGGTCGAGGAGATCACGTTTCGCGCCGGAAGGCCAGATATGTCGGCCATCGTTGCAACAGCGAAAGCCGATTTGGGGGATGACTTGGTGAAGCGCCTGCGTAGCGCGGATTCACGATGACTCGTTGGCGTGGTGTCATAGCTGCACCGAACAGGGACTTGGTCGATGGTTAGCGCTGGCGAGGGACGGTGGACGCTGAACGACCAAAACCAGACGACCAACCCTTGTCTAAGGCTACAGAATAGCGCCCGGAGCGATGACGGCTGCGCCTTGTCCCATGCGAGCGAGGTCGCGTCGTGGCGACAGCGATCCGGAATATCGCCGCCTATCTGTGGGAGGACCCTCGGCCCATGCCGCTTGTTCGAAGACAAACATCCAGGCTGACGCCGCAGTTCGTCAGCCGTTCAGGTCCGCTTGGGTAGATGGACGCATAAAGGAAGGCATGGAATGACCACGACGAATACCGGGCGGACGAACGCCGCAACGGACCTCAGCGACAACGAGAATCATTTGCGCCGGATCGCCGTGCGATGGGTAATAATTGCGCTGGCAGGATCACTATCGGGGGCGTGCGCCGTTCACAAATCAGAAAAGTTGAGCGAAATCGAGAGCTGTCGATCAGGGCCCGCCAAAGCCATGGTAGGTAAATCGGGCCTCAGTGATACGGAAATTCTACACCGGGCGGGTGCTACGATGCTGCGTCGCATTGCCCCGGGCGATCCCGTCACAAGGGATTACCGACGCGAGCGCGTGACGGTGACATTGGACCATACCGGCATGATTGTCGCCGCATCGTGCGGGTGACCGCGTCCGACAGTTTTCTAAACAGAAACGTGACCAGACGCCCCATTATTCTTCTCGGCGGTTCATCGTCACGCCGGTCGGTGTGGCATGGGCCGCCACGCAGACCGCCGGCACTTGATGTGTCCTGGTCTCTCTGTTTGCGATTACGTCGTGTTTTACGCGTGCCGCATATCTGCCGCGTCCTTGCCGACCTTTACGCCAAGATCGAGCCGGTACTAAACTTGCCGCGACCATCCGCCCATGTCGATCTGCGCGTCGCGTGCGCGTGAATGCCATGCTCGACTGGCGATCACATTGGCGAGTTCTACGCGTGCGTTGATCGAGAGGAGGTCACAGACATGCTGGGTGTGCCCCTCTACTGGCGAATGGCGGTGCTCGGCCGCCGCCCCTCGCGCGCCAATGTGGAGCAGCTTGCGCGGATGGTCAACGACGCCACCCACGCTGCCCGCCGTGACTGACCAAGCGCACGGCCTCCATCGCCTGGCTGTACCGGCGCGCTGGCCGAGATATCGTAGCCAAGTATCAAGCGAGGCGTTGGGCACCGCCCGCATGGTCGGCCGGTCGGCCGCGATCTGTTCTACGGCCCAGATCTCAAATGGTTTAACCGCAAAGATAGTCGACTGATTTCGCTGTTGATACCGGCGGCCATCCAGGTGATCATGTTGCCCGCTGCCACCGCGCCATTGATTGATGCCGTGCGAATATCACGCTGCCAGTCGGTCCGTCGCGTGATGTCGAAATGCGTTTCTCACACGCGCTCACGCGGAGACGGGACTAGCAGCCGTCGTCGTGCGACGACCGGCGCATACTGGTCGATCGCGGTTGGGTGAAAGTCAGATGTCATTAGCGCCTCTTTTTTCGCTCTCTGCAAAACCGCGAGGCTCCGATGGATACCTTCACGCGTCACGTCGAGATATGTCGCTCCAGCGCGGTTGAGGACCAGGGATGAGCCGCACCGCGTGAGGGCAGCGTTCGGGCGTATTGCCGGGGCGAACGGCCCGTCGAGCGCCGAAATGCAGTACTGAATGCCGCTTCGGAATCGTATCCCAGCGCATGTGCGATTGTCGATACCGACTCCGCTCCCCCGGACAGTCTACTACCCGCCAACAACATGCGCCAATTCGTTAGATACTCGATCGGTGAGGTGCCGACAGTGGCTTTGAAGGTCCGCGCAAACGTCGACCGGGACATGCCCGCCTTTTGCGCCAACATCGGCAATGTCCACCGTATTCCCGGTTCCGCGTGCATGGCGGCGATTGCCGTTGCCAATTGCGGATCGGCAAGCGCAAAAAGCCAACCGACATGCCGGCCCGCATTACCGGCAAGATAAAGGCGCAGCGTCTGCACCAAAAGCATGTGCGCCAGGTGTTGGGCAACGAGGATGCCGCCTGGACGCCCCTCTATCAGCTCGCGGCGCATGCGATCGAGCGCCCAGCGCAACTCTTCCCGGTCCTCGCCGTCGCTCAGGTGAACTACAGCCGGCATGGCGCCAAGTAACAGGTCGCCATGGTTGCCCGCGAAGGCGAAGTGACCACCGAGGATCAGCGTCTCGCCGCCGCCGTGCAGCGTGGCGATACCGCCATGCCATTCGATCGCATGCAGGTCCGTAAATGGCACCGGCGGAAGCGAGAGGTCGCTGGACAGTGCAAACGGTCGGCCGTTCGGCAACAATACGCAATCGCCAGCGTCGAGCGCCACCGGATCGGCCACGCCATCGACGACTATTCGACAATGCCCGGAGAGCACCGCATAGCATTTGATACCGGTATGGGCATCAAAACCGATGGACCAGCGCCCCTGTAGGTCGAAGCCACCCGCGACGTAGGTGTGAGGCCGCAGGAGCGACAGTACGTCGGAAAGCGGATCGATTTGCATCTGGGACTATCGCAAAGGAATTCGGCACGTTGGCGTGTAGCGGGTCGAAGGACCGCCGCCTACCTTGACAGGGGACGGCGTCATGAAGACACCGCCCCGTACAGATGGAAAACCACCATGATCAAGATGATTATTACCATCAAACGCCGCCAAGGTATGAGTCACGAAGAATTCAAACACTATCAACGGAACATTCATCGCCCGCTACTTATGTCGATCCCAGAAGCCAGGAAGTATATTCGACGCTTCGTCGTATCGTACCCGATCGCAGCACCCGACTATTCGGGACCGGATTACGATTGCGTCGTCGAGGCATGGTTCGATAGCATGGCTGATATGAACGCCTTATACTTCTCCGACAACTTTCTGTCCAAGGTCGACCCTGATCACGAAAACTTCATGGACCTCTCCAACTATGGCAGGATCGTCGCGGATGAGGATCTTGTTATCCAATAGACCATTAACAACACTATAACAAACGCCTCAAGAATTACGAAAACAACGCGAACCAACGTCCGGAAGGGACAAACCGCTAACGAAGCTGCAGCCGCCGTTCGAATGAAATGACCCGGAAAGGAGCGGTATCCGCCATGTGGCAGCCGATGCCACCCAGGACCTGCGCTATGGCTACGATCGTCTTAGGGACTTTGGTCGTAGCGCTTCTGACCATCAGCAACGAACTTTTCCCGCCGGTCCGCTTCCCGAGCTTGTCGAGCAACGAACCTGCAATATTTTATTATCGGCGGTGCACTCCGTCTGGTCGTTCAGACAGTTTTCAATCAACTTGCAAGGAAACCTGTTGCTTGATTTCACACGCTGATTGAAACGATACACCCGGTCGGCCGTGTAACGTACGAAGCAACTGCTCCAAGGCGCTAATCCGATAGGGGAGCCCCATGATGTACGGGGTGAGATGGATCGGCAGCATGCGTCCGCCAAAGCGCGCCGCCTCACCCTCCAGCCAAGTACAGGCGTCCTCCAGTTGAGTCCGAAAACTTTCCGCTGACTGCTGCTGGACTGTCACGATTTGTCGATCCGACAGCTCGTGGTTCAACGGGATGTTGAGGATCGTGCCGGACGGCGTCGTGATCCGGTAGGGAAGGTCGTCATTCACCCAATCCAGCATATATTGGAGCCCCGCCTCAGCAAGGAGGCGCGGGGTATTCCAACTTTGCGACCGTGCGATCGAGAGCCAGCCGCGTGGGCGCGTTCCCGCGACTTTCTCCAGGCCATCGAGCGAGCGAGCAATGAGCGTGCGCTCTGCATCCTCACCCAGACCGGACGCGATCGTGCCGTTCATGTCGGTCGAATGCGCAGCGATCTCGTGCCCAGCGGCAACGATGTCGCGGATGATCGACGGATAGCGCTCGGCAATCGCGGCATTGGCAGCGACGGTGACCTTTGCACCGACCGCCGCAAAGGCGTCGAGCAGCCTGTAGAAGCCCACCCGCGTGCCATATTCCCGCGCGGTGTAGTGGCGATAGTCGGGATAGGCGGTCTGCATGTGCCCGGGCGCGAGGAACGGCGTCGCGGACGGCTGGATCGGAAACCATTCGAGCGAGACGACGATCGGCACGGCGACCATCGTATCGCCGTCCCAGGCGATCGGTTGGCGTTCGAACAGGTTGGACCAAGGGTACAGATCATGATCCATGCCGCGACGACGGCGCTCGTAGACGAGGTAGTTCGGGTCGAGACTCATTGGCCGTTCTCCGCGAAGCGGGCAGCATCGACGGCAACCGCATCATACCCGTGGGCCAAGAAATGGTCAGCGATTTCGCCGCTGCGGGTGATCCATGCCCGCCCGTCCGCGGCGATGTGGCGTAGAACCTCCTCGAAGGGGCCGATCCGATGCGGCTGACCGATCAGATAAGAATGGAGCGGAATGCACATCACGGTGCCGGACGCCTCGCCCTCTGCCGCCAGCCGGTCATATTGCCGGATCAATGCGTCGGCGTACTCGCGCGGGCTCATATTGTAGATGAAGAAGCCATAATGGTCGTTCACTTCAAGGCTGTACGGCATCGAGATGAGCTTGCCGGACTTCACATGCACCGGCCCTGGCTGGTCGTCGTGGTACAGGTCGCAGGTGTAGGTGAGCCCGTATTCGGCGATCAGGTCCAGCGTGCGGGGCGTGTGCGTCAGTGCAGGCGCAAGCCAGCCGCGGATCGTCTGCCCGGTCGCCTCGCGGACAGTGCGGATCGAGTCCTCGATGATCGCGCGTTCCTGCGCCTCGTCCATCCCGTAAGAGTATCGCGTGTTGTAGATGCCGTGACTGAAGAACTCCCAGCCACGCGCATTCGCATCCGCGACGATCTCCGGAATATGCTGGCATAGCGCGACCGACAACGAGACCGAGCCCGGGAAGCCGTGCTTGCTCATCACCTCCGCCATCCGCCAGTGGCCGACGCGATTGGCATAGTCGCGGTGCGCATAGCCGACCACGTCGGGATGCGGCTTGGTCCAACTCTTGCGGTGCGGGTTGGCGGGCGGATCGATCTCGTAATATTCGAGATTGGGCGACACCCATACCGCGATCGACTTGCCGTCCGGCCAGCGGATCGGCGCGCGATCGCGGTAGGGGCGGAAATCGTACAGGCCTGGATCGGCTTCCCCTTCGCGCATCAGCGTGCCTCCAGCCAGTCGACCACGGTCTGGACTGGCTCGACATCAGCGTATTTGAGCTGAAGGTCGGTCAGATTGGCGAAGTGATAGCTTTCGTGCTTATCCGCACATGTCTCGAGCGGGACAATCGTTCGGTAGCCCCGGCTGAGCGAATCGACGGCAGTGGCGCGGACGCAGCCCGAGGTCGATCCGCCGGTGATCACCACTGTATCGACCTTGTGCCAGATCAGCAGGCTTTGCAGCGGCGTCTCGAAGAAGGCCGATGGCATGCGCTTGTCATAGACCAAGTCTACCGCCGCATCGATGTCGCAGCGATCGTCGAACGCATGGCGACGCGACCCGTATGTGATGTTCTGCAGGCTGTCCGGCGTGTCGCTGCGCGTGCCCCAGACCCCTGCGTCCGCCGCGGTGCCGTGGTAGGCAACGCGAGTCCAGATCACCGGCATGCCACGGTCGCGCGCGAGCCGACTGATTGCGTTCACATACTCAATCTGGCGCGGGTCCGTCTCATAGGCGGTTTTGAACTCGTCGAGCCGGGTATAGGCGTTCTGGATATCGACATTGACGATCGCAAGCCGCTCGCCAAACCCGAACTTGGCGCGGGCGGGGTTCGACATCACGTCCTCGAAGATCTGCCGGGCGGTGCGGTTGTCTGCAACCATGCGAGTGCCGAGGATGTCGTTCATAATCCCGTCTCCAATCCATTCTGCAGCCGCGCTGGCGCCGGCTCGAACCCGAGCGGCAGCCCCGCGTCAGGTACGAAGCCGTACAGCGGCTCGTCCGGCAACGCCTCCGCCAGTATTTCTCTGGTCGCCAGGAGCTTGGGGATATCGATCCCCGTATCCAGGCCCATTGCCTCAAGCATGAACGCCAGATCCTCCGTAACGATGTTCCCGCTTGCGCCGGGCGCGAACGGACAGCCGCCCAGCCCTCCCAGCGAGGAGTCGAACGTCGTCAGCCCAGCATCGAGCCCTGCCAGTACGTTTGCGAGCCCAAGCCCGCGCGTGTTGTGAAGGTGGATACCGGTCACCGCAGCGGGGCCAACGACATCGCGCACCATGCGCACCATCCGCCGAACGCCTGCGGGATCCGCATAGCCGGTGGTGTCGGCGAGCCCGATCTCGTCGCACCCAGCCTGCATCAGCGCTTCGGCCAGCCGCATGACCTGCTCATCCGGGATCGCGCCTTCGAGCGTGCAGCCGAAAACCGTCGACAAACTCCCCTCGAAATGCGGGCGCTGCTCAACCGGCAACGCTGCGATCAGCCCAGCGATGGCGTGGGCCTCGCTCAACACCTGCTCGTGCGTTCGACGAAGATTGGCGAGGCTGTGCGTCTCCGAAACGGACAGTGGCAAGGTAATCTTGTGTGCCCCTGCCGCGATGGCTGCAGCGGCGCCCTTTGCATTGGGCACCAGCACTGCAACCGTGAGGCCCGGGATCGTCCGTGCAAAGGCGACGATCTCCGCGGTATCCGCAAGCTGGGGGAGCAGCTTTGCCGGGACGAAACTACCGACTTCGATCTCGGTTACGCCTGCTGCGGCTTCGGCCGCGATCCAGGCCTTCTTCACTGCTGTCGGCAGCACCTGCGCGAGATTTTGCAGGCCATCTCGAGGGCCTACCTCACTGATCAATATCTGCGATGCCATTCGACTCACCTTGGCTTTTATGTCTTATACCTATAACAATTGAGATAACCTGTCGAGCATGGGTAAGGTTGCACGGATTTGGAATGGGAGATGACATGATCGACGAGGCGTTGCCGCTGAGCGGTATCCGGGTGATCGAGTTCACTCATATGGTGATGGGGCCGTCGGTCGGACTGATCTTGGCCGATCTTGGCGCCGACGTGATCAAGGTCGAGCCCAAGGGTGGCGATCAGACGCGGCACTTGCTGGGTTCGGGCGCCGGATATTTCCCGATGTTCAACCGCAACAAGCGGAGCATCTGCCTCGATCTTAAAAGCGAGGTCGGCAAAGCGGCCGCCATCGCGTTGGTCGAAGGCGCGGACATATTGATCGAGAATTTCCGTCCGGGCACGCTGGTCCGGCTTGGGCTCGGACCTGACGATTTCGCGGAACGCCATCCCCGACTGATCTACTGTTCGGCCAAGGGGTTCCTAACAGGCCCGTATGAGAACCGGACCGCGCTTGACGAGGTCACGCAGATGATGGGCGGGCTTGCCTATATGACCGGTCCGCCTGGCCGCCCGCTGCGCGCAGGTGCATCGGTGGTCGATATCACCGGCGGTATGTTCGGCGTCATCGGAATACTCGCCGCGCTCGAACGTCGACATCGCACCGGGCGCGGCGGCGACGTGAAGTGCGCGCTGTTCGAGACAACTGCCTTTCTAGTCGGACAGCACATGGCGCAGGAAGCGGTCACCGGGAAGGCACCGCGACCGATGCCCGACCGGATTTCCGCTTGGGCGATCTACGACGTCTTCGAAACGCGCCTGCCCGACGAGCAGGTGTTCGTCGGCGTCGTCAGCGACGGGCAATGGGTTGCCTTTTGCGAAGCGTTCGGACTGGACTCGTTCCTCGCGGATGCGACGCTGGCCACGAACAATCAGCGCGTCGAGGCCCGCGAAAAGATTCTACCGACCGTCCGCGACTGTTTGCGTGCGATGAGCCGCGTGGAGGCCGTTGCGCTACTCGAGCGGCTTGGTTTGCCGTTTGCGCCGATCGCCACGCCGTCCGACCTGTTCGACGATCAGCATCTCGGCGCAGGCGGCGGGCTTGTCGACCTCACGCTCGAAGATGGAACGCAGACCCGCCTGCCGGGGCTTCCAATCGAAATGGACGGCAGCCGCATGCCACGGCGGCTCGGTCTGCCTACACCCGGCGAGCACGGTGCGGAACTATTGCGCGAGGTAGGGCTAAGCGAGGCTATGATCGCAGCCGCTCTGGCTTGATATCAGCCCACGGCAGGGCGTGTGCCACTTTGGAGATCGAGGCTGATCCGGTAGCGATCGGCCCGATAGTCCGCGATGGTAAACAGCACCGGCCTGCCCCCGTCGTCGAGAATGACGCGCTCGATCCGCAGCATCGCGTCGCGTGGCTCGATCCCGAGCAGCGCCGCTGTGTCGGCGCCGGCATGCTGCGCGGAAACAGTCTGCCTGCCCCCCGCAATCACGACGCCCGCATCGGCCAGATGCTTTAGGATCGGGTTGGCGGTGAGCGACCGCTTGGTAAGCTTGACGCCAAGATCGGCGGGCATCCAGCTCGTCACCAGGCCGAGCGGCTCGTGATCGGTATGGCGGATGCGTCGCGCGCGATACACGATCGTCTCCGCTTGCCGTTCCAAGATGTCGGCAATGTCAGCGGGTGCCGGTTCCTTGGCGAGGTCGACGACCTTGACCGGCGTGTTCCGACCGAACGCCATGAGGGACTCGATCGCCTGGTCGACATTCGCCTCGATCGGCACGGTGGATGCCTGATAGACCACGCGCGTACCGGTCCGGCGGCGGCGTTCGACGAGTTTGTGAAGCGCCAACTCGTGCAACGCGCGCCGCGCCGTGATCCGCGAGACGCCGTGCTGCGCGCCAAGCTCATGCTCGGTCGGCACGGACGCCCCGAACGCCAGCCGACCACGCAGGATATCATCGCGCAAGGACAGGAATATTTGATGATACAGCGGGACGGCATCCGCGCGCTGAACCGGTACAACTGCCACGCCCGAACCGTCCTTGCCTCTTGCCATGGCGCGACCTTAGCGCAGCCCCGAAAAGCGGCACAGCTTTAAAAGACAGCGTGTTGAATTGTACTAATGCTATAGCAAATACACATCCCTTCTGGTATAGGAACCCGATGGCAAAGACCCTGTTCGACAAGATTTGGGAGGCGCACCGGATCGCCGACCTGGGCGATGGCGCGGCGTTGATCGCGATCGATCGCGTGCTTCTGCACGAGCGGACCGGCGGCGTCGCGTTGCAAAGCTTGGAGAGCGCGGGATACAGCGTGCTGGCTCCTGAACGCGCTTTCGCGACAATGGACCATGTCGTCGACACGCGACCTGGTCGCACCGACGAGACCCTCATGCCCACCGGCAAGAACTTCATTGTAGCGACCCGCGAGGCGGCACGGAAGGCGGGCATCACGATGTTCGACATCGGCGATCCGCGGCAGGGCATCGTCCACATCATCTCGCCCGAACAGGGGATCATCCAGCCGGGCAGCACGCTGGTCTGCCCGGACAGCCACACCTGCTCGCAGGGCGCGCTCGGGGGGCTGGCGTGGGGGATCGGATCAAGCGAGGCGGAGCATGCGCTCGCCACGGGAACACTGCGGATTCAGAAGCCGGGGACGATGCGGATTACCGTGTCGGGACAACTGTCGCGGGGCGTCACCGCAAAGGACCTGGCGCTCTACATTCTCGAACAGATCGGCGCCGCGGGGTCGCGCGGTCTGGTGGTCGAATATGCGGGGACGGCGATTGCCGCGCTCGATATCGATCAGCGGCTAACCTTGTGCAACATGGCGACCGAGCTCGGCGCCTTTACCGCGATCATCGCGCCCGACGACACGACCTTCGCCTATCTGGAAGGGCGGCCCTTCAGCCCACAAGGCGAATTGTGGACGCAGGCGGTGGAGGCCGGCCGAGCTCTTTCGAGCGATGCCGATGCCTGTTTCGATCGCGAGTGGTCGATGGATGCGTCCGACGTCGCGCCGATGATCACGTGGGGAACCAGCCCGCAACAGGCGATGCGGCTTGGCGCACCGGTTCCCAGGACCGGCGCCTCGACCCGCGACACACCCGAGGCGGTTGTGCGGGCGCTCGACTATATGGGGTTGAAGCCCGAGCAGAAGATCGTCGGATTGAAGATCGACGCGGCGTTCATCGGATCCTGCACCAATAGCCGTGTGTCGGACCTTCGGCGCGTGGCCGAGATCCTGCGCGGAAAACACGTGGCCCCGCATGTCCGCGCAATCTGCGTGCCGGGCTCCAGTCAGGTCCGCCTCGCCGCGGAAGCCGAAGGCCTTGACCGGGTTTTCCTCGATGCCGGCTTTGAATGGCGCGAGGCGGGATGCTCGATGTGCTTCTATGCAGGGGGCGAAAGCTTCGGACCACAGGAGCGCGTGATCAGTTCGACCAACCGCAATTTCGAGAGCCGTCAGGGTCCCGGAACGCGGACCCACCTCGCCTCGCCCGAGACCGTCGCAGCCTCTGCTATCGCCGGACGGATCGTCAGCCCAGCGCACAGTGAACCAACCGCATGACGCCCTTCACCACCTGCACCGCCGTCGCTGCCCCGTTGCTGCGCGACAATGTCGATACCGACGCGATCATCCCCTCGCGCGAGATAAAGAGCGTAGGCAAAACCGGGCTCGAGGATGGGCTGTTCGCAGGGTGGCGCTATACCCAAATCGGCGGGCGCGAGCCGGACCCCGGCTTCATCCTCAATCGGCCCGCTTATAGCGAGGCGCAATTCCTCCTGTCGGGGACCAATTTCGGCTGCGGTTCGAGCCGCGAGCATGCAGCCTGGGCGCTCGCGGAATATGGGTTCCGCGCGGTCGTCGCTCCCTCCTTCAATCCGATCTTCCAAGGCAATTGCGTGCGCAACGGGATCGTGCCGGTGGTGCAGCCGGCGGAGGTCGTCGCTCAACTTGCCGACGAGGCGCCGGCCCCGATGACGATCGATCTCGTCGCCTGCAAAATCCGTGCAGCGTCGGGCGCTGCCTGGAGCTTCGAGATCGGGGAGGAAGCTCGCCACATGCTGCTCAAGGGGCTGGATGCGATCGCGCTCACGCTGCTGCGGCGGGCGGAGATCGACACCTTCCTTGCGGGCGACCGCAGGCGTCGCCCCTGGATCTACCCCGGAGCGACCGCCTGATCGCTCAAGCCCGGCCGATCGCTTCGGCCGCGGCGAGGCCTGCGAGTTTCCCAAAGGTAGTTGCGGTGAGCAATCCGTTGCCCGCCATATAGCCGTCCGCACCCGCACCCGAGACGCCGCGCGCCGCACCGCCGCCCGCGTACAGGTTCGGCAAGGGCGTCCCGTCCGCGCGCAGCACGCGCGCGTCCTGGTCCACGACCAACCCACCTTGCGTGTGGAACAGTGCGCCGGTGACTTTCGCAGCACGATACGGCGGGGCAAGCACGGGCTTGCCGGTAAAGTCGCGTCCGAACGGGTCTCCAACCTCGGCGGCGACCATCTGCGCCACCTGCGCGGCAGTCTTTTTCAGCGCGTCGCGGGGAAGCCCTGCCGTGTCTGCAAGCGCGTCGAGATCCGCCGCTTCGATCACTGCGCCAGCGGACAGCGCATCGCGATAGTCATCGAACTGGAGCATCAACGCATGCAGCCGCGCGTCGAAGATCGACCATGCGACCCCGCCAGGCTGCGCGTTGACCTTTGCTGCCTGTTCCGAATAGCCTGACGCCTCGTTCGAGAAACGGTTACCGCCCAGGTTTACCTGGAAGCCGCCTTCCATGATGAGCGGCCAGAGGATAGGCACGCCATGCCCGACCGCAAGCCCGCCATGCCCCTGATAGCCATGCATGTCACCGATCGCAGCACCCAGCGTTTCGCCCCAAGCGATCGCATCGCCCTTGTTGCCGAAATGCCCGTAGAACACCGCGCCCGCCATTTCCGGGATAAACCGCTCGACCATGTCGCTATTGCCGCCGAAACCCGAGCAGGCGAGGATCAGCGCGTCGCAGCCGATATCCTCCGCCGTGCCATCGGGCCGTCGGATACGGATCCCGGTGACCCGGTCTCCATCCGCATGAAGCGCTTCGACGGTCGCGTCGGTCAGCAGCGTCACGCCTGCACGTTCGGCGGCCGCCTCGAGTGCGCCCATTAGTTCGCTGCCGGAGCGACGCGGTGTGCCGTACATCCGCCGGGCGCTGTGCCCAGGGTACAGAAAGCCGTCGACCAGATCGAGCGGTACGCCGTGGACATCGCGCATCCACGCGATCGTGTCGGCGGACTGCTCGGCAAGGCGCAGTGCGATCGCCGCGTCGGTACCGCCTTTGGTCTTGCGCATCAAATCCGCTGCGAACAGCGCCGGGTCGTCATCGATCCCCGCCTCGCGCTGTTCGGGCGTGCCCGCGGCGGGGATGAGACCGGTCGACATCGCAGTGGACCCCAACGGCGTTGAATCGCGCTCGAGCACGAGGACCTCGACCCCGTTGTCGCGCAGTGCGAGCGCGGCGGTCAGCCCGGTCGCGCCCGCGCCGATGACGATAGTTGGAAACGCCAGTTCGAAGGCGACCCCGGTTCCGTTCAGAATCTCCGGCATGCTCATTCGCCTTCCTGTGTCAGCGGTGGGGTCGCGAGCAGGTCGAGCAACGCGCGGCAGCTTGCCGTTGTGTCGAGGCGGGCAACCGCCGCCTCGATCGCGTTCGCGACAACCTCACCCCAGATCGGATGCGCGAGCCGTCGAAATTTCGCATGGATCTCGTCGACCGAGTACGGCGCTTCGGTATCACCGCGATTGACACGGGTTTCCCCGCGCAGCACGCGGCCATCCTTGAGGTGGATTGCAAGACGGGCCGGGCGCTCCGCGGGTAGCGCTGCGGTCATCGCCGCATCCTCGCGCACGGTCACCCGCGCGGCCAGATCGAGAATATCGCGATCGTCGAGCGCGCTCTGGCGAAACGCCGCTGGCGTGGCTTCGCCGTGCACGATCGTCGTCGCGAGCGCGAACGGGATGGAGAATTTGCCCGCGAGCATCGTCTTGGGCTCGGGCGCATCGAGCTGCGCAGCCCAGACATAGGTATCCACCTCGATCTGGGCGATCGCATCCGGCGGGATCGCGCCGCCGGCTTCGTCCACCAGGGCGTGCAGCACGTCGAGCGAAGCATGGGTATAGCGGCAGGCGGCATGCATCTTGAAATAGTTGCGGGCGATCTCCCAGCGCGTACCAAGATCCGCCAGCATGTCGTCGGGCGAGAAATCGTCGGCGACGATCCCGCCGAAAACGGTCGCAACCGCATCGGCCTCGCCGGTGATACCGGCGCAGGCCATGTCCCAGGCGAGCAGGCCAAGCTGGTTGGACAACCCGGCGAAACTGTTCCGCACGGTCGCGCCTTCCAGCATCGTCCGCCGGCTGGTGGCGATGCCGAGCCCTGCCGAAAGGTTGATCGCGTTGGCCATGCCGACTGCGTCCGCCCCGGCAAGGCTCGCCGCCGCGACCGCAGCACCGACCGTCCCCCAAGTGCCATGCGGGTGCATCGTCACGCGGAGCTTCGACGCGATGCCGATGCGCGAGCCGATCTCATAGCCGAGCACCAGCGCGGTCAACAGTTGCGCCCCCGCCGCGTCGCCACCGATCGCTAGCAGCGCCGGGACGACATGGATCGCGGGATGCCCGCGTGCGAACTGATTGCCCTCGTCGAGCTCGAGCGTCGTCCCCGCAAGCCCGCCCAAAAAGGCCGCCTCTCCCGGCGACGTGCAAGTGCCGCTGCCGATGAGCGGAACGTCGCCAGGGCCGGCACGCCGACGGACGAGTGTGGCGACGTCGGGTTCCTGCATCCCCGCCGCGATCACGCCGATGCTGTCGAGCAGCACCAGCTTCGCGCGCTCGATCACCACCTCCGGCAGCACCGCGCCGCGCTGGGCGGCGGCGAAGGCGGCCCAGCGCTCAAGCCAGTCGGAGCGCGGTTGCGCCAGGAGAACGCTTGCGGGGACGACGCTTGCGATACGATTGGGGATGTCCGTCATGGCAAAGTCCTTTTCGGTTCAGCGATCGGATACGGAGAGGCGGCCGAGCCGGGCTGCTGCTGCGGCAAGCAGGCCGGAGAGCACCAACGGCACCGCGAAACAGGCGAACGTCACCCATAGCGGCTGCTTCGCCGCCAGCAGCGCGCCCCCCGCGATCGGGCCGATGATCGCGCCACCGCGGCCGATCCCGACCGCCCAGCCGATCCCCGCGCCGCGAATTTTTGCCGGATAGAGTTGCGCCGACAGCGAGTAGAAGCCGGTAAACCCGCCCTGCAACGTCAGTCCGAGCGCGAAGGCGGTGACCAGGATCAGCGTCAGCGGCAGGCTCTGCGCGAAGATCATCATCAACACCGCGCAGATCGCGAAGAAGATCGCGATCAACCGGCCGATTGAGTTGCGCATCGCCAGCCAACCGATCAGCAAACCACCAACCGCGCCTCCCATGTTGAAAATGCTGCCCGCCCATAGTGCCTTGGACTGGCTAAGCCCGCTTTCGACCGCGAGCTTAGGAATCCAACTGGTTACGAAATACAGGACGGCAAAGCTCAGGAAGGTTGCCATCCACAATGTGACGGTCGAACGCCAAAGGTCGGGCGCGAGCAGATCACGTGGCCGTGGCAAAGTGCCCTTTTCGGCTAGCGGCGGAAGCACAGCCAGTTCCGGCCACCCCATCCGGCGCCGCAGGTCATTGCTTTTCGCAAGCGCGCCGGTGGGCTGCCGCGTCTCCAGGAACGTCACCGACTCCGGTAACAATGCCCAGACGACCGGCAGCAGCACCGCACTGATGACCCCTGCCCCGATCAGCGTTGCCTGCCAACCGAAGGCCGGAATTGTGTAGAGCGCGACAAGCCCGGTTCCAACCGCGCCGATCGGATACCCCGCCTGAAATATGCCCATGGCAAGCGAGCGACGCCCCGCAGGCCCATATTCGCTGACGAGTGCCGCGACGCTGGCCAGCAACGTGCCGATGCCGATGCCGGTCAGCGCACGTAGGATCGAAAAGGTGACGAGATTGGGCGCGAAGCCGCAGCCAATTGCCCCGATCGTCATGACCGTCAACGCCAGCAACACAATCGGCCGGCGACCCCAGGTGTCCGCGAACGGCGCGACCGCGACGCAGCCGATCATCATGCCGAACAGTCCGGCGCTGAACACGACGCCCAGCGTCGCAAGGCCGATGTTCCAGTCCGCCGCCATCGACGGCGCGACATAGGACATGATGAGCAGGTCCATCCCGTCCAGCGCATTGATCGCCGCGCAAATTACGACCACCAGGATCTGGAGCTTGGTCCAGCGTTGCGACCGTAACCGTTCGCTGAGCGCGATACTCTCGTCGGCGTTGCTGACGGGGACTGCGCCGCTCACTGCGCGACGGTCCTGGCGTCGGGTGACGACCGGCGCCTTGCAAAAGCGATCGACATCGGCTCTCTCCTTGCGTGTCCAATGCCTTTTGCATCTGGACTTGGGGGTCAGTGTGCGTGCCACACAGCGCCAAACCTCCCGGCCGACCCTGGCAGTCGTTGGCGGAACCGGGCGCTACTTCCGCTGGAAAGTGGTGTGCCGCCCGGCCGGACAAGGCGACATCGTATGATGCGACGGCGCCATGTCAATTAGTAATGTACTATCTATATAACAATTGCCGCCCTGATCACAGCAGGAGGTAGATCGTGCCGGACAGGTTAAGCGCGTCCTTGAAACGGCCGATGAATGACGGGTTCTTGATATAGGCGACGCCCGGTGTCAGGTAGAGACCGTGCGTGGCGTGGAAGGTGTAGCTGCCTGTTACCGAAAACTGATGATCGTTGGCGTAGATTTCCTGCGCCGCGTTCGCAGCCTGAGCATCGTCGGAGTATTTGGTATAGCCGACCCGTAGCGCGACAGAGTCGAGCGGGCGCGACGCGAACGGTCCGAGGTGATAAACGCGCCCTTCGTAGAACTGGGTCATGCTGTTGACGTTGCTAGGCGCCCAGAACACGCTCGCACCGGCGTAGACGCCATGCGACGGCTGCGCCCGGTCCGGCTGGGTTAGCTGAAAATCCGCTGCGCCGTAGACAGTCTTGTTAGCCGCCGTACCCTGCCCGTCGAATCGCTTATAGTTCGAGTCGTTGTACAACGCACCGGCGCGTACCCAAATCTGTTTGCCATCTTTCGATGCGGGTCGCTTGACGCCGACTTCACCGATATACAGCGGTCCTGCGTCCTTCATTTTGAAGGCAACATTCGGCCCGTTGTGATCGAGTTCATATGGCGTCCCGGCGGGAGCAGTGCTCCGCTGAACGCCCAGTTTCAGATATCCACCTCGTTTGGCGTGGAACGTCAGGTTCACGGCTGGCGTGGCGGCGGGATCGGCGCTCAGGCCGGCCTGGATCGGGATCAGGCCGGTGAGGCCCGAAGCCAGAACGGGGCTTCCACCGACGAAAAAGCCGACCCACTCATAGTAGTTCGGCATGATACCGACCTTCAGCTCGATCTTATTTTGAGCAAAACTCTGATAGAAGGCGATGTTTCTAAAACCGACCGTATTCTGGCCATTAGGCCGGAACGTGGTGATCTGTGAATTATAGCCCAAGATGAGCTTCGAATTGGCGAGCCCGAACTTGTCGAGGCCGATCGTGGTGACGATATTGGTCGCCTGATACTGCAGCGTTGGACGCTGGCCGTTATACCGTTGCGGCGCATAAGGCTGCCCCGTGTCCAGCGGGTTGTACAGACCGACCATGCTTAGACGCGCTTGAATCCCGATGTCATGGTCGGCGAGCATGCTGCGAATACCACCCGCATCGCGCAGCAACGAGTCAGCGGAGCCAGGGACACTGGTGGTTAGGCCCGGTTCGGCAAGTGCGTCAAAGCGCCGGTACTTGGCAGCGTCGTCTTCAACGTCGGATGCTACTGCCAACGGCGCCTCGGAAGGCTCGACGGTTGCTCCCGCTGCATTGCCGGCAATCGGAACCGCCGGTTCACGCTGCCCCTCGGGTTCACCGACGGGCGCTTGCTGCGCTAAGGCGGGAGCGGGTAAGACGATGACGCCTATCAAGCCGGTGGAAAGCGAAGCGGCGCGACAAAGTGCGCGCGAAAGTACGCGTGACATAATCCTGCTCCTGTTTGAGCCGCCTTTCTGGTGGCACAATTATTGTTCTACGAAAGACAGGTAGCTACTCACGCGCTTGGTTCGAACGACAGAATTGGCGTACGACGCAACTCAAGCGATGCGTTCCCTACCGATTCATATCTAATTGCATGCAGCACCTGTAGTTAGTCGCCACCCAGTTTAATTACTATTCCTTGAGCGGCAGGGGCGGTCTTGGTCGTGACCTCTTTCTAAATTGGGCGACTCCATTCGACGTCAATCTATAAGCAGCGATGCCATGTCAAGCCTAATGTACTAGTTATATAACAAATAACGAAGTGCGTCGAGGGTAACGATCGGCAAGTTTGCTCGTCCAATCGCGGAGAGTGTGGCGCGGCTGATATGCCGAGGATCGGATCATTCGGGTGCTGCACGAGCACGAGGTTGGCGCGAAGACCGCGGCGTTGTGCTCGGGACGCGCCAGTTGGATGGCACGAGTCATGCCTGGGCCGACGTTCTCGATGCCGATCGCCCAAAGGCGATCAACGCGCGGAACTAGTTATGGAGTTAGTGTCGTTCATCGGCGGCCACGACGCGGGGTATCTGGATCACTGTCGTCGATATGCGATCAAGGCGTCTCCGAAAGGAGTCAGCTTCGAATCTTGGAAAGAACGCGAGCGGCGACGTTGCTCCGCGCCGCAAGTTCCGCCCGTAGCGCAGCGCCGTCGATGGTGAAGACCATCGCAGTGCCTGTGCAATGCCGACGCCGTCCTCGCCGGCCGCGAACAAGTCCTGCGTAAGCCCGACGCGCAGGCGAGTGACCCGACAGCGCCCGCGCGGCGCCCTCGACCTTGGCAATTGGCATGTCAACCAGCCCCTGATCGAAGGCACTCAATGCCACGCGCCGGTAGATCCCGTTAACGCCCTGACGACTAAGCGAGGCCATCTCGACGGTGTAACCGTCCGGGCCGGTTCCGCCTTCTTGCCCTTGAACTTCTCTTGCCAGTGCCGCGTGTGCCGTGGGATCGCCTCGCACGCCATCGGCGGGATCGCGGCGCGCAAACGGCGACGATCGACTCCGACGCGGCGGAAGACCGGCCCCTCGGTGATGGCACTCGCTACCCGCCAGGCGCCGACCGGCGCATCGTGTCGGCTGACAGCCAGCCCCAGGCCCCCTGCCCTTCCTGATCGGTCTTGGACGATGGAATAAACAGGAGAGCCGAGCCATCGCTATGCGGACCGATGTGCGCGATGGTGACCGCTACGAGCTCGCTAACGCGCAGTCCCGCATCATAGCCGAGTGACAGCCGCGCGGCATCACGCAGCCCCTGCAGATCGCCGCTACAGGCGCCGAGCAGCGCCGTCCACGGTGAAGTAGCAGAAATCCTGTCGACGCTCGAAGTGTTACGATCTATCTAGACGGCAAGGATGGCCCGGAGGCGGAGGTGGTTGACGTCCCCCCTGTTTTTAGTCCATTTTGAGCGAGAGTTTTTCGGCCTTGAGAAGCCTTCGGGCAAGGAGCTGGAAATGAAGAAATCTAGGTACACAGACGAGCAGATTGCCTTCGCGTTGAAGCAGGCAGAAACCGGTACGCCGGTGGCCGAAGTCATCAGGCGGATGGGGATTTCGGAGCAGACGTTCTACCGTTGGAAGAAGGTGTACGGCGGTCTCGGCGTCGGCGAGCTGAGGCGCCTGAAGCAGCTTGAGGACGAGAACCGGCAGCTGAAACAGTTGGTTGCGGACCTCAGTCTGGACAAGCACATCCTGCAGGACGTCCTTTCAAAAAAGCTCTGACGCCTGGACGACGACGCGAGCTCGTCGCGTACGTCCAGGCGTCCCATGCCGTGAGTGAGCGGCGCAGCTGCTCGGCGCTGGGCGTCGAGCGGTCGTCGGTGCGCTACATCTCGCACAAGCCGGACCAGACACCGCTGGTGATGCGCATCCGTGATCTGGCGGCAACGCGGACGCGCTATGGCTATTTCCGGATCTACATCCTGCTGCGCCGGGAAGGATGGGTCGTGAACCATAAACGCGTCTATCGGCTATATCGGAATGATGGACTGAGCCTTCGGCTCAAGAAGCCAAGGCGCAACGTCAGCGCTGCCAACCGCGAGCGGCAACCTGCGGCACTGGCCGCGAACGAGATGTGGTCGATGGATTTTGTCTCCGATGCCCTGTTCGACGGCCGGCGATTACGGGCGCTGACGGTCGTCGACGCCTTTACCCGCGAAGCGCTGGCGATCGACGTCGACCAGGGGATCAAGGGCGAGCAGGTGGTCGAGGCGATGACACGGATCTCATCGATCCGCGGCGCGCCCAAGACCATTCGCGTGGACAATGGGCCAGAGTTCATCTCGAAGGCGCTCGACCGCTGGGCGTACGAGAACGGCGTCACGCTGGACTTCAGCCGACCGGGCAAACCAACCGACAATGCGTTCGTAGAGTCGTTCAACGGTCGCCTTCGTGACGAGTGCCTGAACGCACATTGGTTCCTGTCCATCGCGGACGCTCGAACCAAGATCGAGGCCTGGCGACGGGACTATAACGAGAGCCGCCCTCACACATCGCTTGGCTGGATGACGCCGGTCGAATATGCTGCTGCCGCGGCCATCAAAGCGGCCGAATGAACGCCGGAAACTCACTTTCAGATTGGATGAGAAACCGGGGGACCCTCATCCGAGGTCGGACTCTAGCTTCAACTGGAGGAAAAAACGGGGGTCACGTCAGAAGGTAGGCGGACCTCGCGCGTGGTAATCATCACCGTCCAAGGCCGGCATCGGTAAGATGCTCGCCTGTGATCATTGAACAAAGGGCCGTTTATGGCAACCAAGCCTCCTAAAGCAGCCATTCCGCCTGCCACTTGATTAGGCGATACAGCGCCCCCTGCCCGCCAGGTGAACGAACGGCAGTTTACCGTATTCGCTACCCAAAAGCGGACGGGCCGCTTTCCACCAAACAGCATACGTTCAGGCCCCAACCTAACCATACGAACGACGTCTGCGTACATAGCCCCGTGCCTTAATCGACAACTCGCTTTCCGCTATTCACCAGTGAGCGATCCGGGAGCAACCCTCGCTCCCTTTTCGCTTCCACAAAATGGAGCGACATACGTTCGATGACGTATGACGCCGTCCCCCCTTTTCAGGCATCTTACTCGTAGAAGCTTGGCATCGCGGGGTTAGTATGAGCGGAGTTCGTGTCGGCAATAGAGTGATCGGGGCACAGGCACCCGTCATCGTGGGCTGGGAGAATATCCCCAAAGTACAGGGCGGCCCTGCGAAGCAGTTCTTCTTCACCTGGTTCCAGCCGACGATGCTGTTCGCGCTGATAGCGTTCTGGTTCTACGCACCCAATTCCATTGCCAAGGCATCGACCGCGATCGGCATCGGTATCGGCTTCAAAGTGTTGCTGCTGGGCCTCGAATGGCTGGCACCGCGACACGACAGCTGGCGACTGACCTGGAAGGAACTGACCACCGACCTGTTCTATGTCGGCCTTGGTTACACCGTCTTGCGCATGATCGACGGCTATATCGGCGACGGTGCGATGATCGAGGCGATCCAGCATTCGTTCGACTGGGAAAAGTTCGCTTGGTTCACCGGCCTGCCGCTACTGGTGCAAGCGTTGATGATCTCGCTCGTGTTCGACTTCGGGCAATACTGGATGCACCGCGGGATGCATAACTGGCATCTGCTATGGCTGGCACATGCGCCGCATCACTATATTACCCAGCTTAACATCAACAAGGGCGCGGTGGGCAATCCGGTCGAGCTGTTCCTGATCGGTCTCGGCGTTGGCGGGTTCTTCGACTTCGTGCCACGGGCTGCCCTGCTCGCCGGGTCCTTCGGCCTTGCCGTCGGCACTTACCAGCACATCAACGTCCGCTTCAACTCGCCGCGCTGGTGGCGTTTCCTGTTCAACACGACCGAGCATCACAGCGTGCATCATTCGCAGGACTATGAGGCAAGCCGGAGCAATTATTCCAACACCTGGGTGATCATCGATCGCGTGTTCGGGACCTGCGTCGATGGCGAAGCCGAACTGCTCGGGATGGAGGGCGGCCGCCCCATGTCGGTCCGCGAGACGATGACCTACACCTTCACGGAAGGGTGGAAGTCGATCAGGGAACGGTTCGGGCGGCGGTCGAGCGGCAATATGGCGTCGGCGCCGATGGTACCGGCAGAATGACCGGAGCCGCTTCGACCGCAGGCCAGGCCACGGGGTTCGACGCGACCACCCCACGCGCGGCTCTGGGATATTCGGTGTATCGACGCTTTATCGACGGGATCTGGCACGTCGAGGGCAGCCTTCCCCTCGCGCCGGGACAGTCCGTCGACGACGCCTTCGAACGGCTCGACCCTCTGTTCCGCCAGACCGGGACAACCCGCGAACGAGCAGGCGACACGCTGTCGTTCCAAAAGGAAGGCCAGGCTGCGCAGGACAAGATGGCCGTTTTCGATCGCGGCACCCTGCGCGTCGAACACGGAGCGACCAGTCTAGTGTTACGATACCGTCTGGCCAGCCGAGCCTTGCTGTTCTGCTTCCTCGCGCCGCTGCTGTTTCTCGCCTTCGCGCAAGCCACGATCGTTCTCGGCAAGTTCGAGAAGGCGAGGACCGAGGCCAAGGGCAAGAAGCCCGAGGTCAAGAAGCCGCCGGTTGTGTTGAACCCGATCGACAAGGCGTTGGGCGCTCCGGAGCCCGATCCGCCCAAGAAGAAGAGCAAGAAGGACGAGGACGACAAGAAGCCGTCACCGACACCGGGGTATGTCTTTGCGGGCATTTTTGCCGCGCTTTATGCCGTGGGGCGCGTTCTCGAGGATCGTCGGATCAGGAGGCTGTTCCGGAAGCGCCTGCTGGGCGCTTAGCGGCTTCGCAACGCCAGCGACGCATTCCGCACGCGTTGCGCAAGAACGACACGCAGCTAAAGGTGCCCCCGGACAATCCGGGAGCCGAGTGTTTGGACGACAACGCGATCCTGCCTGACAAGACCTTTGCGAGCCGGGTAGACTGGAACCTGTTGCGCACCTTCGTCGAAATCGTTCGGGCGGGTGGCATCGGCGCCGCCGCGCGCAAATTGAACAAGCAGCAACCGAGCATCAGCGCAGCGCTGAAACGGCTGGAGGATCAGGTCGGCGTCGAGCTGCTCAAGCGATCGTCTTCAGGTGTCGAGATGACGCCAGCCGGCACCGCGCTTCTTGGACTGTGCGAGGAGATGCTCGAAGCAGCGAGGATGGTCCCGCATCAGGTCGCGCAGGCCACCAAGCGCGTCGAGGGCATCGTCCGCATCCAGTTGATTTCAGCGGTGGCCTCGACCGAATTCGACGAGGCGATCGTCAGCTTCCACCGCCGCAACCCCAACATCCACATCGAGATCCGCGTCTCGCCTTGGCGCGCGGTCCTCAACGCGCTGGAGCAGGGCGATGCCGAGATCGGCGTCGGCTACGACAGCAACCCGCGAAGCAGCCTGGTCTACGAACCGCTGTTCGTCGAACGCCAGCAACTCTATTGCGCGCGCAGCCACCCCCTTTTCGGACACCGCGTCGACCGGCTGGGAGAACTGAAGGACGAGGGGTTCGTCCTAACCGGCGACGACGAACTCGACACGATCACGCGCCTGCGCCGTCGTTATCGTCTCGGCACCAAGGCAACCGGGCATGCGGAGGACATCAACGAGGCCGCCCGGCTGATTACCCTGGGCGTCGGCATCGGCTTCCTGCCGGTGCTCGCCGCTGCGGATGCCGTCGCCAAGGGCCGGTTGTGGCCGCTGCTGCACGCCGATGCCGAACCCGCCTACGACATATTCCTGCTCGCGCGGGCCGATCCGTCGCGCGACACTGCAACCCAGTTGTTCCTCGACGAAGTCACCCGGCGCCACCGGGCGCAACGCAGGGCATAGATACAGCCTATGCCTTTCATCAGTATTTTACCTCTTCATTGATGATCCCCGGCACGGCAACCTTGTTCCAAGGATGATGCCTTCGTCCGCCGCGTCTGTTCCCGATCATACGGGAGATGGTGGCGCACTGGTATCATCGGGTGGCTAAGGGGTGTGCTTGATGGTGTTTCGACCTTGGCTGAATAGCGTTGCAGCTGTCGTCGTGCTGCTGTCGCTGGGCGGTTGCGGCAGCAAGCCGTCGGGGTCCGCGACCGGCGCAGGCGTCGTGAAGAAGGACTTCACGATCGGCTGGTCGATCTACACCGGGTGGCTGCCATGGGCGTATGCGCAACAGTCCGGGATCGTGAAGAAATGGGCCGACAAATACGGCATCGATATCCGGCTGGTGCAGGTCAACGACTATGTCGAGTCCGTAAACCAGTACGCCGCAGGCAAGCTCGATGGTGTGGTCTGCACGACGATGGATGCCCTGACGATTCCGGCGGCCGGCGGCAAGGACACCACCGTGTTGCTGATCGGCGACTATTCCGACGGCAATGACGGCGTGGTGCTCAAGAACGGCCGAACGATGGCCGACATCAAGGGGCGCTCGGTCAAGCTCGTCGAACTGTCCGTGTCGCATTTCCTGCTCGCGCGCGGGCTGGAACTGAGCGGCATGAAGCTCGCCGACGTGAAGACTGTGAACACCGGCGACGCCGACATCGTCGGGGCGTTCGCCTCGCCTACCGTGAACGCGGTCGTGACCTGGAACCCGCAGCTGTCGACGATCCGCGCGACGCCGGGCGCGACGCAGGTGTTCGACAGCTCGAAGATTCCCAACGAGATCCTCGACACGCTCAACGTCAGCACCGCGACGCTGAAGGCCAATCCGAACCTCGGCAAGGCGCTGGCCGGCATCTGGTACGAGACGATGGCGATCATGACCCGCGACGACGCCGCAGGCCGCGCCGCGCGGGCGACCATGGCCAAGGCCGCGGGCACGACCGAGGCGAGTTTCGACGAACAGCTCAAAACGACGCACCTGTACGCGAAGGCGCAGGACGCGGTCGCCTATGCGGAAAACCCGGACCTGATCACCGTGACCGACCGGGTCCGGCAGTTCAGCTTCGCACACGGCCTGTTCGGTCCGAGCGCGAAGTCCGTCGACACGATCGGCATTACTTTCGCCGGCGGCAAGACGCTCGGCGACACCAAGAACGTGAAGCTGCGGTTCGATCCGAGCTTCATGAAGCTGGCGGCGGACGGCAAGCTGTAGCCTCGCGTCGACTGAACAGAAGAGCGACGTCGGGACAGCCGTTCCGACGGATCTCGCGCCGTGCCGTCGGCATGCATGAAATCCGGGGATGAGATGAGCGTATTGCCACAACATTCCAGCAAGACGATCGACCGGCGCAACCGGACCGACGCAAGGCATCGCCGTTGACGCGGCTTGTCGATATCCGCCTCGGCCGCGGGACGCAGCTTGTGCTGGGCGCGCTGCCGATCGTGGCGCTGCTGTTCGTCTACCTGCTCGCCTCCGAGGCGCGCCACCTCGACAATCCCGCCGACAAAGTGCTGCCGACCTTCGAGGCGATGGCGCAGGCCATTCGCGGGTTCACCACCGATCGCGATCCCTCGACCGATCGCGTCATCCTCGTCGCCGATACGCTGGCGAGTCTCTATCGCCTCGCCATCGGCCTAGCCATTGCGACTGCGAGCGCGCTGGTCCTCGGCCTGCTGCTCGGCGTCATGCCGCTCGCGCGTGCGATACTCGGCCCGACCGTGGCCGTAATCGCGGTCATCCCGCCGGTCGCGGTGCTGCCGATCCTATTCATCGTGCTCGGGCTCGACGAAGCTTCGAAGATCGCGCTGATCGCGATCGGCATCGCACCGTTCATGACACGCGACCTGACCAGCTTCGTCGCCAACCTCCCGGTCGAGCAGACCGTCAAGGCGCAGACGCTCGGCGCCAGTAGCTGGCAATTGGCGATCCGCGTTGCCCTGCCGCAGTTGATGCCGCGCCTGATCGAGGCGCTGCGGCTGTCGATGGGCCCGGCTTGGGTGTTCCTGATCGCGTCCGAGGCGGTCGCCTCAGATGTCGGGCTCGGCTACCGCATCTTCCTGGTCCGGCGCTATTTCGCGATGGACATCATCCTGCCCTACGTCGCCTGGATCTCGCTGCTCGCGATCGCTGCCGACGCGCTGCTGCTGTTCATCAGCCGCCGCGGCTTCCCCTGGGCACATGGGGGCGGCCGGTGACTCCGCTTCTGGAACTCCGCAACATCTGGGTCGAATATGGCGACAAGATCGTGCTCGAACGCGTCTCGCTCGAGATCGCCGAGCGCAGCTTCGTCGCGGTGGTCGGCCCGTCGGGTGCCGGCAAGAGCACGTTCCTCCGCCTGATCCTCGGCCAGGAAGCGCCGACCCGCGGCGCAGTGCTGCTCGATGGCAAGCCGATGCGCGCGGAATGCGGTCCCGATCGCGGCGTCGTGTTCCAGCGCTATTCGGTGTTCCCGCACCTCACCGCGCTGCGCAACGTGATGTTCGGGCTCGAATGCGCGCAGGCTCCCTTCGCCGCGCGGCTGTTCGGGGCGCAACGGCGTGCGGCCCGCGACACCGCGGTCGAGATGCTCGCCGCGGTCGGTCTCGAACACAGCCTCGATGTCTATCCCGCGCAGATGTCGGGCGGCATGCAGCAGCGGCTCGCGATTGCGCAGGCGCTGGTGAAGCATCCCCGCATCCTGCTGCTCGACGAGCCGTTCGGCGCGCTCGACCCCGGCATCCGGCTCGACATGCACGCGCTCATTACCCGGCTCTGGCAGGAGCGCGGGCTGACCATCGTGATGGTGACGCACGACATCGGCGAGGCGTTCAAGCTTGGTACGCGCGTGCTCGCCTTCGACAAGCGCCGCCACGATCCGCACGCGCCGCACCGCTTCGGCGCCACCACCACCTACGACCTGCCGCTCGATCGCAAGACGCTGCCACCGCAGGCGCTGGTCGACGCAATCGGTGGCGGCGATCTTCCACAGCCCGATCTTTTACGGAGACCCTTCGCATGACGACCACCACCGCCGATCCGTACGGCGCCCGCGATCACGCCCGCGCGATGACGGGGACCCGGGTGGAGGCCATGCCCACCCTCCCCGCCGTTGCCGCCGACGCCCCCGGCGAAACCGTCTGGGAAGAGACGATCGCGCCTGCAGGCTATACGTCGCGCCGGATCGCCCGCGGCACACGACTGCGGCTGATCGACGTCGCCGGCGACGCCTGCGCCTCGATGCTGGTCTTCAACGCCGAAACGCCGACCGAACGGCTGAACGTCGCCGACACGCTCAAGGTGCAGTGGAACGGCTATCTCGGTGCGGGTCGGCTGTTGCTGTCGGACATGGGCCGCGTGATGATGACCATCCTCGAGGATGACGCCGGCACGCACGACGCGTTTTGCGGCGCTTCGAACGAGGCATCCAACGCGCGTGCTTACGGCGACGGCAAGAATTACGGCGTGCATCCGAACGCTCGCGACCGCTTCATGCTGGGTGTCGCGAGGCACGGGCTCGATCGCAAGGACGTCCACCCCTGCATCAACTGGTTCAAGGGCGTCCGGATCGCCGAGGACGGCACCACCCTGCCCGAGATCGGTCCGTTCGCGCCGGGCCGGACGCTCGTCCTGCGCGCGGAAATGGACCTGATCGTCGTGCTCGCGAACTGCCCTCACGTGCTCGACACCCGCACCGATTTCACGGTGACGCCGCTGCGCGCGACGGCGTGGCGTGGCGAACCGGCGGCCGAGGACGACCCGATCCGCACCGCGACGCCGGAAGGGCTCCGCGCCTTCCTCAACACCGAAGATCTGTACGCGCGCTGAAGGACCGACATGACCATTGCCCCCCTCCCCGGTACCATCCGCCACGACGAGACCGTCCCCGCCCGCGCACCGTGGATGCACCGCGTCGCCGCTGGTGAAACGCTGCGCATCATCGATCTCGAAGGCAATCAGGCAGTTGATTTCCTGATGTATGCCGCCGCCGACGATTCCGAGCGGTACAGCGCGCAGGACACGATCGCGGCGCAGCGCAACCTGTTCCTGCGCGAGGGCGCGGTGCTGTTGTCGAACGAAGGTCGCGCGATGATGACCATCACCGGGACCAGCGTCGCCTATCACGACACGATCGGCGGCGCCTGCTCGTGCGAGTCCAACACGCTGCGCTACGGCCACCATACCAAGGCCCAGCATAGCTGCGTCGACAATTTCCTAGACGCCAATATCCGCGCCGGGCGCGGCAAGCGCGACATGGTGTCGAACATCAACTTTTTCATGAACGTGCCGGTCGAGGCGGACGGCACGCTCGGCATCGTCGACGGCATCTCCGCGCCCGGGCTGACCGTCGACCTGCGTGCCGACATGGACGTCATCGTGGTCGTGTCCAACTGCCCCCAGGTCAACAATCCCTGCAACGGCTTCAACCCGACGCCTGTGCGTATGCAGGTTTCGGCGTGATGTTCAAAAAGGTCCTGATCGCCAATCGCGGCGCGATCGCCTGCCGCATCATCCGCACGCTGAAGACGATGGGGGTAAGCTCGGTCGCAGTATTCAGCGACGCCGATGCCGGGTCCGCGCACGTTGCTCAGGCCGACGAGGCGGTCCGGATCGGTCCACCGCCAGCGGCAGAGAGCTACCTCAATGTAGAAGCGATCCTCGCCGCGGCCGAGGCGACCGGCGCCGAGGCGATCCACCCCGGTTATGGCTTCCTGTCCGAGAACACCGCGTTCGCCGAGGCATGCGCCGCGCGCGGCATCGCGTTCATCGGTCCGACCCCCGACAACATTCGCGCCTTCGGCCTGAAGCATACCGCACGCGATCTCGCCGCCGCGCAGGGCGTGCCGCTCGCGCCCGGCACCGACCTGCTCCGCGACGAAACTGCAGCGGTCGAGGCGGCAGCGCAGATCGGTTATCCAGTGATCCTCAAGGCGACCGCGGGCGGCGGCGGCATCGGCATGAAGGTCTGTGCCGACGAAGCCGATATCCGCGAGGGCTTCGCCACCGTAGCCCGCCTCGGCGCAGGCAATTTCGGAGACGGCGGCGTGTTCCTCGAACGCTACGTCGCCCGCGCACGCCATATCGAGGTGCAGGTGTTCGGCGACGGCGCGGGCCATGTCGTCTCGCTGGGCGAACGCGATTGCTCGCTCCAGCGGCGCAACCAGAAGGTCGTCGAGGAAACTCCCGCCCCCCTGCTCCCCGCCGCCACGCGTCAGGCGCTGATCGACGCCGCCGTCCGGCTTACTTCCGCCGCCGATTACCGATCCGCGGGAACGGTCGAGTTCCTCTACGACGCCGAACGCGACGACTTCTTCTTCCTCGAGGTCAACACCCGGCTTCAGGTCGAACACGGCGTCACCGAACAGGTCACCGGTGTCGATCTGGTCGAATGGATGGTGCGCGGCGCGGCTGGCGACTTTGCCTTCCTCGACGGTTTCGAGGCGAAGCCAGTCGGCGCGTCGATCCAGGTCCGCCTCTATGCCGAGGATCCTGCGCAGGATTACCGACCGAGTTCGGGCCGGCTGGTCGGCGTCTCGTTTCCGGAAGGCCCGCGTGTCGACAGCTGGATCGCCGCCGGCACCGAGGTATCGAGCTGGTACGATCCGATGCTCGCCAAGCTGATCGTCACCGCACTCACCCGCGACGCCGCGGTGCAAGCAATGCAGGAGGCGCTCGACGCCACGTCAATCGCCGGGATCGAGACCAATCTCGACTGGCTGCGTACCGTCGTGCGCTCGCCGGTGTTCACCAGCGGAGAGGTCTCGACCCGCGCGCTTGCGGACATCGCCTACACGCCGCGGTCGATCCGCGTGCTGGCGGGCGGCGCGTCCACCACGGTCCAGGATTACCCCGGCCGGCTAGGCCTGTGGGATGTGGGCGTACCGCCCTCTGGGCCGATGGACGCACTCGCGTTTCGCCTTGGCAACCGGCTGCTCGGCAACGCGGAAGACACGGCAGGGCTCGAGATCACCGCTGCCGGGCCGACATTGCTCTTCAACGTCGCCACCCGGATCTGCCTGACCGGCGCCGATTTCGGTGCGGCCGTCGATGGCACGCCAGTGTCCTCCTACGAGCCGATCGACATTGCGGCCGGCCAGATCCTCAAGATCGGGCGCGTCGCGGGTGGCGGCATACGCGGCTATATCGCGATCGCCGGCGGGCTCGACGTGCCGCTGTTCCTCGGCAGCCGCAGCGCCTTCACGCTTGGCGAGTTCGGCGGCCATGCCGGGCGGGCGGTGATGACCGGCGACACGCTGCATCTGGCCCGAACCGATCCGCCCAGTGCGCCCGCCGCAACGTTCGCGCTCGCCGACCGACCGACGATCACCCGCGAATGGACGCTCGCCGTCCTCTACGGCCCGCACGGCGCTCCCGACTTCTTCACCCCCGACGACATCGTTATGCTGCGCAGCACGGCTTGGAAGGTGCACTACAATTCCAACCGCACCGGCGTCCGCCTGCTCGGGCCCAAGCCGCACTGGGCACGCAAGGACGGCGGCGAGGCTGGGCTCCACCCGTCGAACATCCATGACAATGCCTATGCGATCGGCGCGGTCGACTTCACCGGCGACATGCCGATCATCCTCGGTCCCGACGGTCCTTCGCTCGGCGGCTTCGTCTGCCCGTTCGTCGTGGCTCAGGCGGATCTGTGGAAGGTCGGCCAACTCGCGCCGGGCGACAGTGTGCGCTTCGTACCGATCGACAACGCGACGGCGATAGCGGCCGAGCAGGCGCAGGACCAACTCGTCGCTACGCTATCGGCTCCGACGGCTGAACCAGCGGAGTCCGACAACGCGCTCGGCTCGCCGATCCTGCGCGCGATCGAGGCGCAAGGCGTACGCCCAGCCGTCACCTATCGTCAGCAGGGCGATCGCAACCTGCTGGTCGAATACGGCCCGATCATGCTTGATCTCGAACTCCGGCTCCGCGTCCACGCGCTGATGCTCGAAGTCGAGAAGGCCGCGCTTGCCGGCATCATCGACGTGACCCCGGGCATCCGCTCGCTGCAGATCCATTACGACAGCCGACGGCTTTCGCAGGCGTCGCTGCTCGATGCGCTCGCCGCGGCCGAAGAGCGGCTTGGTGGCCTCGACGATTTCGAAATCCCGTCCCGCGTGATCTATCTGCCGCTGTCGTGGAAAGACCCGGCGATCTACCAGACGATCGACAAATACATGGAATCGGTGCGCGACGACGCGCCGTGGTGCCCGGACAATATCGAGTTCATACGCCGCGTGAACGGGCTCGACCGCATCGACGACGTGCAGCGGATCGTGTTCGATGCCGAGTATCTCGTGATGGGCCTCGGCGACGTCTATCTCGGCGCACCGGTGGCCACGCCGATCGACCCGCGCCACCGCCTCGTCACCACCAAATACAACCCCGCGCGCACCTGGACGCCGCCCAACGTGGTCGGCATCGGCGGCGCGTACATGTGCATCTACGGCATGGAAGGCCCCGGCGGATACCAGTTGTTCGGCCGCACCATCCAGGTGTGGAACGCCTGGCGCCAGACCGACGCGTTCCGCGACGGCAAGCCGTGGCTGCTGCGCTTCTTCGACCGCATCCGCTTCTTTCCGGTCAGCCACGACGAATTGACCGAGTGGCGCCGCGACTTCCCGCTCGGCCGGCGCGCCATCCGGATCGAGGAGGAAGTGTTCCGCCTCTCGGAATACCGCGCCTTCCTCGCCGACAACGCCTCGTCGATCACCGCATTCCAGACGCAGCGCCAGGCGGCGTTCGATGAGGAACGTGCGGACTGGGAACGCAACGGCGAGTTCGACCGCGTCGCTGCCCTGACCGAGGAAGCGGACGCAGGTGCAACGACTGCCGAGATCGACGTGCCCGAAGGCTGCGAACTGGTCGAGGCACCGTTCGGCGGTAGCTTGTGGAAGTTGATGGTCGCCGTAGGGGCGGAAGTAACGGAAGGCGACACGATCGGCATCATCGAGGCGATGAAGATGGAATCCCCCGTGATCAGCCCCGTCACGGGTACGATACGCCGCATCTACGTTCAGGAGCGACAACCGCTCTCGCCCGGCGGCGCGATGCTCGCGGTGGAGGTGGCGTGATGGACGTCGCCTTCCAGGTCGGTGACATCGCCGCCGCGGTTACGTCTGGGCGTACCGATGCGGTCAGCGTCGCCCGAGCCGCGTTGGCACGTATCGACGCCTATGCGGCGATCCAGTCCGCGGTATGGATCACCCGTATCGCCGATGCCGATGTCCTGGCGTACGCACGCCGCGTCGACGCACGGATCGCCGCAGGAGAGGTACTGCCGCTTGCCGGGGTGCCGTTCGCGACCAAGGACAATATCGACTTGGCGGGCGTACCAACCACCGCCGCGTGCCCAGACTTTGCTTACACCCCGACCATCTCTGCCGAGGTGGTCGAACGCCTAATCACGGCCGGCGCGATCCCGATGGGCAAGACCAACCTCGACCAGTTCGCGACGGGCCTCAACGGCACCCGCAGCCCCTACGGCGCACCCGCATGCGTATTCAACCGTGCCTATGTCAGTGGCGGATCGAGTTCCGGCTCGGCAGTGGCGGTCGCGGCCGGACTGGTAGCGTTCGCGCTCGGCACCGACACCGCCGGATCGGGTCGCGTCCCCGCCGCGTTCAACGGCCTGATCGGCATGAAACCGACCAAGGGCCGCTGGAGCACCGCCGGGCTGGTGCCGGCGTGTCGCACGCTCGACTGCATCACCGTGCTGGCTCACACCATCGCGGACGCGCGCGCGATCGACACGGTGGTCGCCGGCTTCGACCGCACCGACGCCTATTCACGCCCGCGCGAGGACCGCCCCGTCGCCACGCGCCGGATTGGCATACCAGCACCGGATCAACGCATCTTCCTCAGCGATGCAGCCGCCGCCCGCCTGTACGAACAGGCACTGGCGACGTTGGCCGCGGACGGCGCAGAACTGGTGGAGGTGAACATGGCGCCCCTGCGCGAGGCGGCGATGCTGCTCTACGGCGGCCCCTGGGTGGCGGAACGCACGGCTGCCGCCTTGCCGCTGCTCGATACGCACCCCGAGGCGATCGACCCGACCGTGCGCGCGATCATGGAGGCCGGGCGTTCCGTCAGCGGCGTGGACGTGTTCGAGGGCCAGTATCGGCTCGCCGCGCTTCAGCGGATCGCGGACACGATGTGGCAGGATATCGACCTGCTCGCGCTGCCGACGACGCCGACGATCTACCGGATCGCCGAGATGCGCGCGGCACCGATCGCGCTCAACAGCAACCTCGGTCTCTACACCAATTTCGTCAACCTGCTCGACATGGCGGCGCTCGCGCTGCCCGCCGGCTGGCGGGACAACGGCACCGGTTTCGGCATCACGCTGATCGCGCCCGCCTGGACCGACCAGGGCCTGCTCAACGCCGGCGAGGCCTATCTCGCCGCCGCCGCGCTTCCCCCACCCCCGCCCCTGAACATCGAGGATAGTATGGAAACCGTGAAACTCGCTGTCGTCGGCGCGCATCTCGAAGGCATGCCGCTCCACTGGCAGCTGACATCCCGCGAGGCGCGGCTGGTCAGTGCCACCACCACCGCGCCAACCTATCGACTGTACGCGATGGCCAATTCCACACCGCCCAAGCCTGCGCTGATCCATGTCGGCGAAGACGACGGCGCCGCGATCGCAGTGGAAGTGTACGAACTCGACGTCGCCGCTTTCGGCAGCTTCGTCGTGGAGGTCCCCGCGCCCCTTGCGATCGGCTCGGTGACGCTCGCCGACGGATCGACCGTCAAGGGCTTCGTCGCCGAGCCGCGCGCGATCTTCGGCGCCGAGGACATCACCGCGCTCGGTGGCTGGCGCGCCTATATCGCCACGCTGCCGCGTCCAGGCGGGTCATGACCGCGGCGAACGCATCCCATGCGGCGACCCTGGCCGAGCTTGAGCGCGCCAAGGTCTCGGCCGAGGCCGCCAACGAGGCGAAGACCCGCTACCTCGTCGCGGTCAGCCATGAGATCCGTTCGCCCCTCAACGTCATCTACGGCTATGCGCAGCTGCTGGAACGCGACGACACGCTGTCGGGTGCGGAAGTCGGGACGATCATCCGCCGCTCCGCCGAACACGTCACTAATTTGGTCGAGGGCCTGCTCGAAATATCGCGGATCGAGAGCGGTGTCCTGACCATCCGATCGGACCTCATCGATATCCGTGGGCTGTTCGACCACATCGTCGACATGTTCCGGATGCAGGCCACCGCCAAGGGCCTGACGCTGACACTCGACGTCGACGATCGGCTACCGATGCAAGTGAAGGCGGACGAGAAGCGCCTGCGTCAGATCCTCATCAACCTCGTCTCCAACGCGATCAAATACACCCAATCGGGCAGCGTCGCCGTCAAGGTCCGCTACCGCAGCCAGGTCGCCGATATCGAGGTTCGCGATACCGGCATCGGGATTGCCGCGGGTGACCTGGACCGCGTGTTCGAACCGTTCGAGCGCGGCAACTCGGCGGAGGCGCAAAGTCAGCCGGGCATCGGCCTGGGCCTCGCCATCACACGCGTGCTGGCCAGCGTGCTCGGCGGCGACATCGCGGTGGAGAGCACGCCGGGCGTCGGGAGCAGTTTCCGCTTCCGCATCATGCTGCCCGCCCCGATGGTCGCATCGCGCGCGCCCATGCAGGGGGCGAGGATCACCGGCTATGCGGGACCGCCGAGGACCGTCTTGGTGATCGACGACGATCCTGCGCAGCGTGCCATCCTCCAGTCGCTGCTCACCGCGCTGGGTTTCGTGGTGCACACCGCAGCGAATGGAACGGACGGGCTCCTGCTGGCCGAGCGTACGCCCGCCGATATCGTCTTGCTCGACATCCAGATGCCCGGGATGAGCGGGTGGGACGTTGCTGCCCGGTTACGCGCGAGCCACGGCGCTTCGCTGCGGATCGTGATGGTGTCCGCCGACGTGCATGAACTCAACAACGGTGGGGAAGACCGCAGCAACCACGATGCGTTCGTGACGAAGCCGGTCGAACTCGACGCGCTGATCTCGCTGATCGGCACGCAGCTCGATTTGCGCTGGGACGAGGCAGCGGCACCCGACATACCCGAGACCCGTGCAGCATTGTCCCCCCTGCCCGCAGCGGCCTGGCCCTTCCTCGATCGCCTACGGGACCTCGCGAGGATCGGTCACCTCCGCGGGTTGGAAAACGCGCTCGATATGTTCGAGCAGACGATACCGACCGCCGCCCCCTTTGTTGCCGTGCTCAGGCGCCAGTTGATCGACCTCGATCTCGCCTCGTTCCAGAAGACGCTCGACGATGCGCGTTGAACCCGCAGAGGCGGCACGGCCAGTCATCCTGATCGTCGACGACACGCCCGAGGCGTTGCGGTTCCTGACCACGACGATCGAGAGCGCCGGGATGACCGTCCTGATCGCGATCGACGGTCTCGCCGCGCTCGCGCTGTTGAAGAACATCACGCCCGACCTGATCCTGATGGACGCGGTGATGCCCAATCTGGACGGGTTCGAGACGACCCTGCGGATCAAGGCCATTCCGGCGTTCCAGCATCTGCCGATCATCTTCATGACCGGGCTGACCGAAACCGAGCATGTCGTCCGCGGGCTCAACGCCGGCGGCATCGACTTCGTCAGCAAGCCGATCGTGATCGAGGAGCTGCTGGCCCGCATCCGCGTGCACCTGGCCACCGCACGCGTCGCGCATGGCAGCCAGCTCGCACTCGACATGAGCGGCCGGCCAGCCTTGGCGGTCGACGGCGCGGGCGAGCCGCAATGGCTGACCCCGGCTGCGAGCGCGATGCTCGAACGGCTGTTCCCCGGCTGGTCCTGCGCATCCTGTGGGCTGCCCATGCCTTTCCTGGCGGCGCTGCGCGCGTTGCAGGCTAGCCCCCCAATGCCGGGAGCGCGCGTCACCGTGGCAGCCGGCGATCGCACGCTGGAAGCCGGCCTGCTGCGCAACACCGCCGCGGACCAATGGGTGTTCCGCCTGACCGAACGCCACGAAGGCGAGGAGCAGGCGATGCTCGCCGCCCAGCACGGGCTCACCTCGCGCGAGGCCGAAGTCCTGCTCTGGATTAGCCGCGGCAAGCAGAACCGCGAGGTCAGCGAGATACTGGAGATCAGTCCGCGCACCGTGAACAAGCATCTCGAACAGATTTTCGAGAAGATGGGCGTAGAGAACCGGGCGTCGGCGACCGCGATCGCCGTCACCACGCTGACGCGCTAGGCCGAGGGCGCATGGATCGAACCGCAGACACGGCCACCCGCGCCTTCGCTATCCGAGCGGCGCTCGCCCGTGGCGACAACGAGGGCGCGCTTGCCGCCGCGACCCGCTGGCGCACGGAAGCGCCGGACGCAGCCGAGGCGCATTTTCTCGCCGGGATCGGCACGGCCGCGCTCGGCAAGGTGCGCATCGCGATAGACCTGATCGAAACGGCCGTCACGCTTGACGGGTGCGGCGAATATCAGGCGCAACTCGCCCGCCTCTACACGCTCGTCCGGCGGGATGCGGACGCCGCATCGGCGCTCGCCGCCGCCGAGCTGTCACCGCCGACCGACGCGCTCGGGCGCGACACGATGGGCTGCGTCTATGCCCGGCTGGGCGATCATGCCGCGTCGCTTCCCCACTTCGCCGAAGCCGTGCGGCGCGCGCCAGGGAACACCGCGTTCCGCTACAACCAGGCCGCCGCGCTGAGCTTCCTCGGGCGGCAGGACGAAGCGGAACTCGCGTTGGAAGGCCTGCTCGCCTTGGCCCCGGAGGACGCCCGCGCGCACCATCTTCTGGCCGGGTTGCGCCGCCAGACACCGGATCGCAATCATGTCGACCGGCTCTCGACCGTACGCGAGGCTACGCGGGCACCGCGGGATCGCCTGCTGCTCGGCTATGCGCTCGCAAAGGAGATCGACGACCTCGCGAATCCCCGCGCCGCGTTCGCCATCCTCGCCGAGGCCAATGTCGAGCACCGCACAACCCTGCCGTATCGCTTCGCCGACGATGCCATCAATTTCGATGCGGTCGAGGCGTGCTGGCCGACGATCGCGAAGGCTCGGGTCGCGAACCCATCACCCGCATCGCCGATCTTCATCGTCGGCATGCCGCGCACGGGCACGACGCTGGTCGACCGCATCCTGTCGTCGCACCCCGACGTCGAGAGCGCCGGCGAACTCCAGGCGATGCCGCTCGCGGTAAAAGCCGCGGCGGGAACGCGCAGCCGGACCGTGCTCGATCCCGAGACGATCCGCGCTGCCGCCAGCGCAGACCTCGGCGCGATCGGTCGAGACTATCTCGCTCGCGCCGCATCCCACGCCTCCGGTACGAAACCGCGTATCATCGACAAATTCCCGGGCAATTTCCTGTATGTCGGCATTATCGCCCGCGCCCTGCCCAACGCGACGATCGTCTGCCTCCGCCGCAACCCGATGGACACGATCATCGCCAACTTCCGCAACCTGTTCGCGGTCGGATCGCGCTATTACGACTATAGCTACGACCTGCTCGACATTGCCGCCTATTACCAACGCTTCGACCGCATGATGACGCTGTGGCGCGAGGTGCTGCCCGGCCGCGTGCTCGAACTCCAGTACGAGACGCTCGTCGACAACCAGCGGCAGGAAACAGCCCGCCTGCTAGACCATTGCAGGCTGGACTGGTCGGATGCCTGCCTCGATTTCCATACCAACGCCGCGCCCGTCTCGACGCCTAGCGCCGCGCAGGTCCGGCGGCCGCTGTACCGGGACTCGATCGATCGCTGGCGCCTGCACGCCGATGCGCTGGCGCCTGCACGCGACTTCCTGGAGCGCCACGGGATCACCGTCGACTAGCCGCCGGCGTACGTCATTCGCACACCTGCGACGCAAGCCGTCCCATCCTATCGTCGCGACGCACGGCGGTCGCATTCACCGCCGACCCAATCAGGTGCGATCCTATGCAGGAAGTGGCGATGCAGAAACTGCTTCTGAGTTACGTGCAGCCGGTGATGGTCGCGGCCGTCCTGCTGTTCTGGGCGTTCGGCCCAGCGGACTGGATCGCCAACCCCTGGTCGATCGTGGTCGCGACGCTGACGACGACCGCACTGATCCAGGCGCTCGAATGGGTCAACGAGCGGCATTCGAGCTGGCGCCTGACGAGGCGCGAGTTCTTCACGGACGTCTTCTACGTCGTGCTCAGCTACACGGTGATCGCCTGGGCGACGAAGACCTTCGCGGACGAGCCGATGATGGCTGCCAAACGCGCGTTCGGCATCGCGACGCCGTGGGCGATGCACCTGCCGTTCGTGGTGCAGGTCGCACTGGTCGTCGTGCTGATCGAGTTCGGCCAATATTGGCTGCACCGCCTGATGCACAACCAGTCGTTCTTCTGGTCGACGCATGCGCCGCATCATCATCTGACGCAGCTCAACGCGATGAAGGGCGCGGTCGGCAATCCGATCGAGCTGTTCCTGATCAGCCTCAGCGTGATCGCGTTGCTCGATCTTCCGCAGGCCGCGATCTTCTGTACGTTCAACATCCTCGCGGTGGTCTCGACCTTCGCGCACGCCAACACGCGGTTCGACCCACCACGCTGGTACGCGTTCGCGTTCACCACGATCCAGAATCACAGCCTTCACCATTCGGTGACCTACGAGGACACGCGCTGCAATTACGGCAATTCGCTGATCCTGCTCGATCGCATCTTCGGCACGTACCGCAGCGGCGAAGCCGAACTGGTGGGCCAGGACGAGCGCCGACGGCTGACGATCCCGGAACAGTTCCTGTTTCCGGCACGCCCGCTGATCGACAGGATCAAGACGCGGCAGCCTTAGCCCGACACAGAAGCGGCAGCGTGATCGGCATTATCGAACGAATAAGGGGCGACACGGATTGAAAAAGACAGTGGCAACGACATGGGCCGCCGCGATGTTCGGCATCGGCACGGCATTCACGCCCGCATCAGCCGCCGAACCGCGCGAGCAGGTCATCGCCGTGCCCGGCTTCGCGGACTTTCTCGCGGTCGACGGCAAGACGGTATGGGCCACCAACAGCGGCCGCGTCGAGCGCTGGTCGCGTAAGGGCAAGCGCGCCGAAGTGCCGATGGCCCATCCGTGCGGCGCGATGACGATTGCGTTCAAGTCGCTCTGGGTCGCCGACTGCAAGGACTTCACGCTGTCCCGTATCGACCTGAAGACCGCGAAGATCACCGCCGTCATCGCAACCGGGATCGCCAATCCAAAAGGCGAACTCAACGTCGTCGCCGGCGCGGGCTCGATCTGGGTGGCGAGCGACGCCAAGGGTGTGATCGCGCGCGTCGATCCCGCCACCAACGCCGTTATCGCATCGATCCCGACCAACCCCGACAGCTATTACCTGACCTTCGGCATGGGATCGCTCTGGGCGGTCAGCGGCACGCAGCAAAGCCTGCAGAAGATCGACCCCGCCACCAATAGCGTCGTCGCAACGACACCGTTGGGGCGCGAGCCCGGCTTCCTGGCGGCAGGCGAAGGGTCGATATGGGTCCAGGAACAGGGGGACGGCACCGTCGCCCGGATCGATCCGGTGACCGCTGCGGTGACGGGCCGCGTCAAGGTGGACGAGACGCTGAAATACGGCGACATCGACACCGGCGGGGGCAAGGTGTGGCTGCGCACCACCGCGGGGCAGACGTTCGTGGTGATCGATCCCACGTCGCTCGCGATCACCGCGCGGATGGGCGCACCTGCCGGTAGCGGCGCGCTCCGCTGTACGCGCGCTGGCGTGTGGACGACGGCTCACGACGCGCACACGATGTCGTGGTGGCGCAAACCCGAAACGATCGGGAACTGAGCCCGCGCCCGGCCGCGTGTTACGATGCGGGTCCCGTATTCAGGCGGGCTTGGGTGCGACCGGATAGACGATGAAATCGGGGTGGCGATCAATCTCTGACGGTGACTTCGCCTCGGCGGTAACCTTCTCCAATTCCTCGATCGCCGACGGTGGCAGCGCGAGCCCGTGCTCGGACGGATGCGCGGCCGCCTCCATCGGGTAATCCTGCCCGGGCGTGGTCGTCATCTCGATATGCGCGCCCAGCAGCGCACGGACCAGATGGGTCTTGGCAAAGCCCGCCAGCCGAACCGCGCTCGCACGAAACACATCGAACCGATCGCGTGGCACATAGAGCCTGCCGCGATACAGCATGTCGCCCGAGAAGATCAGCCGGGTACGCGCGTCATAGATCATGATGTGCGCAGGCTCGTGTCCCGGGGTCGGCACGATATCGAGCACGCGATGCCCGAGGTCGAAACGGCCGGTCGTGTTCGGCCAATCGCGGATGCCGAAAAAGGCAGCAACCTGCTGGGGCTGGAGCCCGACCAGTTGGGTATCCGGCCGATCGCGAAACTCGTCGTCGCCGCCATGATGATCGCCATGCCCATGCGAATGCGCGACGACCAGTCGGATCGGGCGATTGCGGTGACGCCTCCGCCATTCGGCGATCACACGGTCGACCGTCGGGCGGATCTTCAGCCCACCCGCGCCGCTGTCGATCAGCAGCGCGCGATCGGTGCCGAACAGCAGATAGAGGAAAGGTGCCTCGAAATTGGTTTTCACCGACTGGCGAATGACGAAACTATCGTCATCGATCCGCTGCATCTGAGTCTCGGGCTCGGTCGAAGTCGTACCATCGATCCAGCGTGCGAAACGCGGTCCTACGCTGTTCGACGTCGCCCCAACCGACAGCGCCGCAATGACGACAGGCGCGATCACCCGCAGGACTGAGTTGCGGGTGCCACGCACGAGGATAGCTTGCTTCATGCCCGAACCGTAAGCGCCGGGCTCGTGGCAGCCATACGCTATTTAACGGAGCGACAACCGGGGCACAGATACCCCGGCGCGCGCCGTTTAATCGGTCAGCGCGACGCCAACTGCGTCCCACGCGAGACATCCCGCGACGCAGTTGCCGTTGCGATGCGGCTCCGCATATCGGCAATCACGTCCGCGCGGCAGCCACGCGCCTGTGCGCCGAGCGCCAGATGGATCGAGCTCAGTCCCTCGCCACAGACCGTGTTCGCAACGTTGTCCATCCGGATCGCGAGACGCTGTTGTCCGTCGACGCTCGCGAGGTCGATCCCGCTGAGGTTCAGGACGGCGCTGTCGGCCGAGAAGGGATTTCCGCCGGGTGCGGCAATGGCAGGCGTCGCCATCACGAGTGCGGCACATGCCGCCAGGCCAATCTTCATCATCATCTCCTGCGTTCGCGGGCCCATCGCTCTCCGGCGATCAGGTGACAATAATGTAGGGCCGACCGGGTGCGATCACAAGCGCGCGACGAAGGACCGGCTTGCCGGCGTCAGCGCGCGCTCACGATGAGCGAGGCGATTTGGGTGCGAGCGCCAAGCGAACCCGGCGGCAGCATGGCCGTTTCAACCCTCTGCGTCCCCGCGTCGGGATCGACGAAGGCCACGCGCAGCGCATAATTGCGGGCGATCGGCCACGCGCGCGCGATATCCAGCGGCACCGTCGCCTGCCATGCACGGTCGCCCTCGACCGAAAGGTCATGCTCCCCGATCCTGACGACCATGGTCGCTAGCGCCCGATATCCTGACAGCCGCAGGCAGCTGTTCTCGCCGCAGGATACCAGTCGAGCCCGCGTCTGCCGCTCCGCGTGCGCCGGCGCGATCATGGTCAGCGCGCAAACCAGGCTGAGCGCCATGCGTATCGCGCGCGAGGTGGCGTGACGAACCATGGCAACCAGATATCGCGCCGCGTCTCCGCCGGGCATGCGCCGTTTGACGTAGGTCGTTGCAGCTCGCCGGTCCCGATGCGCGACCGGCTTACGTCAAACGCCCCATGTTGGTCCGCCGATAATATCCACACTCTGCTCATAAGCGATTGGCCCCGAGCGAGGCGCCGACGCCGACAGGAAGAACATGGAGAGGCGATAGCGTTTTACGTACCAAGGGGGCTTCAATGGCAGGACGATTCTCGCGCACCGGTTTATTGTGCGCGACGGCGCTGGTTAGCGTGACCGCAGCACCCGCGATGGCACAGGAACAGCAAAACGCCCCTGCAACGCCTGCCTCGGAAGCAACCGTCGACTCCGGCTCAAATGAGATCATCGTAACCGGCAGCCGCCGTCGAACCACGCTGCAGGACGCGCCAATCAACATCAGTGCGGTGTCCGCGGAGGCGATCCAATCGCTGCGGCTCGACGATGTTCGTTCGCTTGCCTCCTTCGTCCCCGGCGTCACCGTCGCGGATACCGGACCGGCGTCGACCGGCGGCATCATCCTGCGCGGTATCGCGTCCGGCGATACCAGCGTGCTCGGCGCTAACAGCGGCAATTCGGTCGGCGTCTATCTCGGCGAAGTCCCGCTCTATCTCGATTTCAAGCTGATCGACGTCAACCGAGTTGAGGTCCTGCAAGGGCCGCAGGGTACGCTCTATGGCCTCGGCACCCTGGCCGGCGCCGTACGCTACATTCCGAATCGCCCGGAAACCGACCGCTTCTCGATCGACGTCCATGGCCGCGGCTATGCGCAGTCACATTCGGACGAGTTCGGCGGAGTCGGCGACGTCGCGGTCAACCTGCCGATCGTCCGGGACCACATCGCATTCCGCACGTCGACCGGCTATTACGACAATGCTGGCTTCATGGATTACAACTACCTGCTGCAGCAGCCGGGCGTATCGAACCCGCAGCCGGGCCGCGCGACGGCCACCTCGACCGGCTCGCTCGGCACCACAGCCGATTACGCCGCGAATTTCAAGCGCAAGGAGGATGTGAACTACGAGCACACCTTCACCACGCGCAACCAGCTGCTGCTCGAGTACAACCCCAACATCAAGGCGTACCTGACCTACGCGCACCAGACGACCAAGACCGGCGGGCGCCAAGCGAATGGCGCCGGCGTGTTGGGGACCGGCAACTATGAGGCACCGTTCCGGTACCTCGAGCCAGTCGATCGCAGTGCCGACCTGTTCTCCGCCGAGTTCAACATCAACCTGGGCAGCATCGCCCAGCTCGTCAGCACCACCGCCTACACCAAGCAGCACATCAGCAGTGTCGACGACAACACCGATCTGCTGCTCGATCTCGACTACGGCTACGAGGCGTTCCCCGCATTCTCGTCCTATGCCAACAACGAACGGAAGTATAAGCAGCTCAACCAGGAGGTGCGCCTCGTCTCCACGCATGGCGGACCGCTGAGCTGGGTGATCGGCGGCTTCTACAACCGTCTGAAATATGCGAGCGACCGGCACGAATTTACACCGGGCTTCTCGGACTTTGCCGGCGCCGGGCGGCCCGACGACCTGGAATATGTCTCGAAGCTCAACAGCAAGAACGTCGAAAAGGCGGTCTATGGCGAGGCGTCGCTTCACCTGACCGACGCGTGGCAGGTGACGGGGGGCATCCGCTACTTCAAGTACGACGCCACGATCGTCGGCGGGTCGGCGCTACCGCTGATCGGCGTGGGCATCGGCGCGTTCCCGTCCACGACGATCAACGCGAACCGGTTCAAGCCCGGCTCGACCGGCAAGGACGGCATCGTCTGGAAGGCCAACACCTCGTACAAGTTCAGCGACAATTTGCTCGCCTATGCCACCTATTCGACGGGCTACCGCGTCGGCGGCGTCAACCAGGTCATTGCCTGCACACCCGAGGATCTGGCGAGGGCCGCCGCGGGTGGGCAGGTGCTGTGCGCGCTACCCAACGAGGTGGGCTACGGTCCCGATCGCACGCGCAACGCAGAACTGGGCGTCCGCGCCAGCCTGTTCGACAAGCGACTGTTGCTGACCCTCGACGGCTATCACGTCAAATGGTCGGGCGTGCAGGTGCCCAGCCAGACGCTTAACGGCGCAATCGGAATCACCGTCAACGGCGCCGAGGCGGTGTCGCAGGGGTTCGATTTCCAGGGCACGGTCAAGATCACGCCTAACCTCGCGCTGACGGGCACCTATTCCTACGTCGATGCGCATCTGACTCAGGGTGTCGTCGGGCTGGTGGCCAGCCAAGGCGTTCGCGACGACGCGCTTTCCGGCGACCGGCTTCCGGGGTCAGCTAAGAACTCGGGCAGCGCGCAACTCCTCTACAGCTATCCGCTCGGCGACGGCAGGAAAATCGAGGCGAACTGGGCAACGATCTACCGCGGCGAGATCTATTCGCGCGTAGGCCTGCGCGGCAATGGCGAGGCAATCCCAGGCTATGTGACGCACAGCGCCTCGCTGACCTACGTCACCAAGCCATTCGAAGTGGGACTGTTCGCCGACAACATCTTCGACAAATACGCGGTGACGGCGATCAGCAACGACATATCGTCCTACAACCAGGTCCGCAGCGACGTGGTCGAACGCTATTATTCCCGCGGTGTCCTGACGCCCCGCCGGGTCGGCGTGGAGTTCAGGTTCCACTATTGATCACCACCGAGGCACGCCCCGTTTCGTGTGTCCTAGGGTTCGATCCAGCGACCGTTTGCGCATCGTCCGATAAGCGCGCGGTCGCTGAACTCCCTCGATTGGGCCACGAACGCTTGCCACGAACGTTTTTTTGACAACCGTATCTATCCCGCTGGTTCCCGGCTCGCGGTGCAGTACGCTTACCCTTGGAATAAGACATGGCCGATCTGATTGTAACGACGCGTGAAGGACAGACCCGAACGTTGGCAGCCACCGCCGGACTATCCGTAATGGAAATTATTCGCGAGGGCGGCGTTGACGAACTGCTTGCGCTCTGCGGCGGCAGTTTGTCGTGTGGCACCTGTCACATCATCGTCGATCCGGCACAGATAGGGCAATTGCCCCAGGTAACTGATGATGAAGAAGCTCTTCTGGAAGAGCTAGATGGCCGCACAGCAACCTCCCGATTGTCTTGCCAGATACCCTTCCGCGAAACACTGAACGGACTTCGTGTGAAAATCCCAATCTGAAGGTAGGTGTATAGTACCGGCATCGTGTGAATCGGATCGACGCTGAACCTACCCGTCTCTGACGTCTAGTTTTTTGGAGATGTATTGGTAAGACGTGAGGCCACTGGACGTCTTGGTCAACGGGCAGAATATGTTGCCATGAAACCTTGAAGTGCACCCTCAACTGCTGGTGGGTCTCGTAACGCAGCATTTGGCGGTCACCCCCTTACTGGTGCGGTTCATCCGCTCCACCTGAGCGTTGGTGGTCCACGAGGGGTTCGGCCTAGTGCTCGATGTCATGCGCCTCGCAGATCATGTCGAAGCGCATCTATTGTCGGAGAGAATCTTGCGGATCCGGTACGGACCGCTTCAGACAGGTATTCAAGGATATCTGAACGCACCGTTCACCTGTCAGCCTTGCTGACGAGCCTTATTCCAGAATTAGAGACTGTAGGCGTTCGATCCTAATACGTAGCGTGAATGGGGTTCCACTTTGGTGGCCCGCCGCCGACCAGTCCGCCCACCACCAGCGACAGGAGTATGAATTCACTGCTCCGCAGCATAGATGAGCCTCTACTCATCTGACATCGCAACTCGAAGCGCCCGCTCCGCAACCTACTAGAAATTAGCCGACTCGCTCTCTCCCTGATCATGTGAACGAACGGCAGTTTATCGAAGGTACCGTCCCGAAAGCAGACGGGCCGCTATCCACCAGTTTTGCCGAATTGCAGACGGTCTGCATTTACTAGACTAATATGAGCAGCGGCAGAAGGCCAATGCCAGCTTCGCGATGCCGCTGGCAACCATGTGGGAAGGTCGGAGTCACGCTGATGCCGCGCTTCCCAAGTGGCTTGGATGCCGTCGCAGCCGCCCTCCCCGCTCCACGATCTCGCGCTGGACCTCGGGCGTCTGCTGGCGCGCGACCTGGCGCGGCAGCAGAGATCCCAGAAGAATCAGGTCGCCCCGAAAACGAGGCGACCATCATGACGACCTTCGTTGCGAATGCAGGAAGCACGAATGGAGGAAAGATGAAGCGGTGTGCGATATACGCGCGGTACTCGACGGACAAACAGGACGTGCAGTCGATCGAGACGCAGCTGATGATGTGCCAGCGCGAGGTCATGCGCGAAGGCTGGCAGGAGGTGCTCTGCTTCACAGACGCAGCCGAGTCGGCGGCTACGATGCATCGCCCCGGCATGAAGGCGCTGCTGGCGGCCGTTGCCGCAGGCGGCGTCGACATCGTCTACGCCGACGCGATGGACCGGCTGTCGCGCAGTCAGGCCGACATCGCGACATTGTTCGACCGTCTCCGGTTTCGCGGCATCCTCCTGGCGACGCGCAAGGAAGGCGTAGTGACGCCGCTGCACATCGGCATGATCGGTACGATCAACGCCGAGCAGCTGGGCGCCACCAGCGACAAGACGCGCGATGCACTGGTCCGTCGTCACGCGATGGGGAAGAATCCCGGTGGCTCGGCGTACGGGTATGAGAAGCGCATAGAGCACGACGGCAATGGCGAACGCATTCGCGGCCTGCAGCAGATCGTGCCCACCCAGGCCGCGGTGGTGGTCCGGATCTTCGAGGACTATGCGGCCGGCCTGTCGCCCATCGCCATCACGCGGCGCCTCAATGCCGACGGCGTACCATCACCGCGTAGCGGCAAAGCCAACAGACATCCGCTCGGCAAGGCCGCGGCCTGGACGCCGAACACGCTGACCGGCAATGCCGCACGCGGCACCGGCATCCTCAACAACCCGCTGTATGTCGGCCGACGGCCATACGGCAAGCAGACGTATCGCAAGAACCCGGAAACGGGAAAACGCCATGCCTTCGTCAATCCGGAGGACAAGCGATCCGATGACGTCGCGTCCCCGGCGCTCGGCATCGTGCCCATCGAGTTGTGGGACAAAGTCAAATTCCGCCAAGCTACGCTGTCGCGCGGGCCGAAACCGCGTACCGAGATGGCTGGCCTGCCCTTCTTCGCGCAGCAGCGCCCGCGGTATCTGCTGACCGGCAAGATGACCTGCGGCAGCTGCGGCGCGAGCTATGCCAAATCGGGCAAGACCCGGTTCGGCTGCCAGGGCGCCGCCAAGAAGGGCCCCACCTGGTGCGACAACCGGCTGACGATCCGCCAGGACGAACTCGACGCGCGCGTGCTGGCGGGTCTGTCGAGCGAGATGCTGCGTGACGACGTCGTTGCAGCGTTCCTCAGCGAATATGAGGCAGAGACCCGGCGCCTGACGGCGGAAACGGTCAGCGCCCGCCCCGAGCGGGAAGCCGAACTGGTCAATCTCGATCACCAGCTCTCGCGCGCCAAGGCGGCTATCCTCAAAGGCGTGGATGCGACGGTGTTCGTGGGCGAGATGAAGATCTGGACCGAGCGGCGCAAGGTCCTGCTCGCCGAACTGGAACTTGCCGAACACGAGACCACAGAGACGGTTTCCCCGGAGCCCGGGCGGCTTACCCCGGACCTGAGCCGGGTGTACCGTGAGAAGGTCGAACAGCTCACCGCAGCGTTTGAGGACGACGCGCTGAAGGCGCAGGCGTTCGAACGGTTACGCGCGCTTATCGAGGCGGTGGTGCTGACGCCGGAAGACGGCAATCTCGCCATCGACCTGCACGGCGAGCTTGCGTCGATGCTGTCGCTATGTGCCGGAGCGGAAACGCAAAAAGCCTCCGCGGGAGTGACCGAGGAGGTGTTGCAAATCAAGATGGTTGCGGGGACAGGATTTGAACCTGTGACCTTCAGGTTATGAGCCTGACGAGCTACCGGGCTGCTCCACCCCGCGACGGTTCCTGTTTAGGAACGTTGGGTAGAAGTCATTGTGAATGGGTTTTTGATATGGTGCGTTTTTGCATGTCGCACGGGCTTCAATGCCTGGCGACGACCTACTCTTCCATCGCTTGAGCGATAGTACCATTGGCGCAGTCGGGTTTCACGGCCGAGTTCGGAATGGGATCGGGTGGGACACCGACGCTATAGCCACCAGGCAATGGAGCCGGTGCGACATGCGTGTGCGTCATATCTGGGTCCCTCAGGGTTTCGCATTGCTGCGAAGCCTGAGGGTTTAAAATCGATACCGTGCAAGGTTAGTGATATTTGTGACCAATCCCTCGACGGCGAGGGGATTGGCAATCTGGCGTCGTCTTAATCATCCGCACTATCGAATGGCTAACTGGGCGAACCCAGTGTTGTCATTGATGGTGTGAGACTCTCAAGCGCGAATAGAGCAATTAGTATCGGTTAGCTCCATGCGTTACCGCACTTCTACATCCGATCTATCAACGTCGTGGTCTCCGACGGCTCTATGAAATCTTATCTCGAGGGAGGCTTCCCGCTTAGATGCTTTCAGCGGTTATCCCGTCCATACATAGCTACCCAGCTGCGCTCCTGGCGGAACGACTGGTACACCAGAGGTATGTTCAACCCGGTCCTCTCGTACTAGGGTCAACTCCTCTCAAATTTCGACGCCCACGGCAGATAGGGACCAAACTGTCTCGCGACGTTCTGAACCCAGCTCACGTACCACTTTAATTGGCGAACAGCCAAACCCTTGGGACCTGCTCCAGCCCCAGGATGTGATGAGCCGACATCGAGGTGCCAAACAACCCCGTCGATATGAGCTCTTGGGGGTTATCAGCCTGTTATCCCCGGCGTACCTTTTATCCGTTGAGCGATGGCCCTTCCACGAGGGACCACCGGATCACTATGACCGACTTTCGTCTCTGCTCGACTTGTCAGTCTCGCAGTCAGGCGGGCTTATGCCATTGCACTCTAACAGACGGTTTCCGACCGTCCTGAGCCCACCATTGCGCGCCTCCGTTACTCTTTAGGAGGCGACCGCCCCAGTCAAACTACCCGCCACAGAGGGTCCCTGTTCCGGCTTACGGAACGAGGTTAGACATCAGAAACAAACAGGGTGGTATTTCACCTATGGCTCCACACCAGCTGGCGCCGATGCTTCAAAGCCTCCCACCTATGCTACACAGTTTCTTCCTAATGCCACTCTGAAGCTGCAGTAAAGGTGCACGGGGTCTTTCCGTCTAACCGCGGGTACTCCGCATCTTCACGGAGAATTCAATTTCGCTGAGCATGTCCTGGAGACAGTGGGGAAGTCGTTACGCCATTCGTGCAGGTCGGAACTTACCCGACAAGGAATTTCGCTACCTTAGGACCGTTATAGTTACGGCCGCCGTTTACCTGGGCTTCATTTCAGAGCTTGCACCCCTCCACTTAACCTTCAGGCACCGGGCAGGCGTCAGGCCCTATACGTCGTCTTGAAGCCGACTTAGCAGAGCCCTGTGTTTTTGCTAAACAGTCGCTACCCCCTGGCCTGTGCCCCCTCAAAGTGCTTGCGCATAGTGAGGGCCTCCTTCTTCCGAAGGTACGGAGGCAATTTGCCGAGTTCCTTCAGGACACTTCTCTCAAGCGCCTTGGTATACTCTACCTGACCACCTGTGTCGGTTTCGGGTACGGTCTATACGGTGGGGCTATTTCCTGGAACCATTTCGAAGCCATCCCAATCCGATAAGGGATGACAACACACATGATCCGTCACACACCACCAGGCCCACGAATATTAACGTGGTTCCCATCGACTACCCCCTTCGGGCTCGTCTTAGGGGCCGGCTCACCCTGCGCGGATTAGCCTTGCGCAGGAACCCTTGGTCTTTCGGCGAGAGGGCATCTCACCCTCTTTATCGCTACTCATGTCTGCATTCGCACTTCCGATACCTCCACGACCCATTACCAGATCGCTTCACAGGCTTACGGAACGCTCCGCTACCGCGTACCACATAAGTGGCACACCCTAAGCTTCGGCACGTATCTTGAGCCCCGTTACATCTTCGCCGCAGGACCTCTTGTTTAGACCAGTGAGCTGTTACGCTTTCTTTAAAGGATGGCTGCTTCTAAGCCAACCTCCTGGTTGTTTTGGAAGTCCCACATGCTTTCCCACTTAGATACGATTTGGGGGCCTTAGCTGTAGGTCAGGGCTGTTTCCCTTTTGACGACGGACCTTAGCACCCGCCGTCTGTCTCCCGCATATCACTCTTAGGTATTCGGAGTTTGGTTAGGTTTGGTAGATCTCGCGACCCCCTAGCCCATCCAGTGCTCTACCCCCTAAGGTGTTCGTGCGAGGCACTACCTCAATAGTTTTCGCGGAGAACCAGCTATTTCCCGGCTTGATTGGCCTTTCACCCCTAAACACAACTCATCCGGTAACTTTTCAACGTTAATCGGTTCGGACCTCCAGTGCATGTTACTGCACCTTCATCCTGGTCATGCCTAGATCGCCGGGTTTCGGGTCTAATACATCAAACTCTGGCGCCCTATTCAGACTCGCTTTCGCTGCGCCTACACCTATCGGCTTAAGCTTGCTTGATACATTAAGTCACAGACCCATTATGCAAGAGGTACGCTGTCAGGCCATAAAAGCCCTCCAACTGCTTGTAGGCAATCCGTTTCAGGTACTGTTTCACTCCCCTCATCGGGGTGCTTTTCACCTTTCCCTCACGGTACTAGTTCGCTATCGGTCACATACGAGTATTTAGGCTTGGAGGGTGGTCCCCCCATGTTCAGACAGAATTTCACGTGTTCCGCCCTACTCGAGTCCTGAATTCTCACTTTCGCATACGGGGCTGTCACCCGCTATGGCCGAACTTTCCAGATCGTTCTGCTAGTTGAAATTCAGGCACTGGCCTGGTCCGCGTTCGCTCGCCACTACTAACGGAATCTCGGTTGATGTCTTTTCCTCCAGCTACTGAGATGTTTCAGTTCGCCGGGTTCGCTTCACGAAGCCTATGTATTCAGCTAAGTGATACCTAACCTAATTAACTCGACCTGTGCGTTACCGCGCAGGTAGAATTAATCGGGATAGGTGGGTTTCCCCATTCGGAAATCGTCGGGTCAAAGCTTGCTCACAGCTCACCGACGCTTATCGCAGCGTGCCACGTCCTTCATCGCCTGTATGTGCCAAGGCATCCACGAATTGCCCT